>NZ_JQMJ01000004.1:0-2400000 GCF_000744655.1 Streptacidiphilus rugosus AM-16
AGGACCGCGCCGGAGTTCACCGCGGACAGCAGCGCGTCGACCGAGTCGAAGAGGTCCTCTGGCACCGGGCGTCTCCTTCAGCGTGCGTTCGGGCGGGTCGGATCCACACGCGGGTCGCCGTGGAGCGCGTCGAAGACCGGTTCGGCCATGCACGCCGTCAGATCGGCCGAGTCGCACCGCAGCGTGAAACCGGCGCTGCGTCCCAGTGCGGCGGCCGAGACCGGTACCCGGGGCCGGTAGTAGCACTCCAGCTCACGGCCGGTGAACCCGTTGCCGGTGCCATGCGCGAGGCCGGGCGCGGTGGCCGGTGGCGTGGGTGGAAGGGGGAACGACGGCAGCGCCACGATGTCGTCCTCGGCGGCCAGGTGCAGGATGCCGTCGTCGGCGGTACGGAACGCGATCACGAGGTCGACTCCCCCGCCGCGGCGGTCCGTCGGCAGGCCGTGGCCCTCCAGGACCCGGCTCAGCTGGGACGGCGCGATGCCCGCGGCCGTGCTGAGGGTGCGCCGGTTCGCGTAGGGGCCGGAGGTGTCCGCGCGGGCCAGGGCGATCTCCTTCACCGTGCTCAGGCGGGCGTTCAGGCGCTGGAGGTCTGCGACCAGCTCGACCAACTCGTCGAAGTCCGTCGCCGTGGGCGGTGCCACAGGAGCCCCGCGCAACGCGCCGGCCAGCACACGGGCCAGATCGTCCGTGATGTCGAACCGCTCCCCGCCGATCTCTACCCGCATCCCCCACCGCCCTCAAAAGCTACACCTGACTCAAATGCTACAGAGGGGTGTTGTTTTCTCCGCACGGCACGCGCGGGTGCCGTGCGGGTGCCGTGCGGTTGTCGTGCGGTTGTCGTGCGGTTGTCGTGCGGGGGCGATGAGGTCGGAAGGGCGCGGGGGTGTTCGGGCGTGGGTGGGTGGGGTGTCGGGTTGTGTCCGGCTGCTGGTGGGTCCGGGTGGGGTGGTCGGCGACGTGGCGTTGCGGCGTGCGACCGTCGGGGCGCGGCGCTCGGGTTGGTCGGTGTGGGGTGGCGGGTCCGTGTGCGGTCGCTGCGCCGTGGCTCTTCAAGGCCCGGGCTACCGGGCGTAGCGTCCACACCCATGACGCCGCCCGGCAGGCCTGCGGATGCCGCCGGGCGCTGGGCGCTGGGCGCGGCGTGCCGCAGCCGCGCTGCTCTGGGTTTCGATCACTCGCGGCCGGTATGCCGGCACCGGCGTCGACCCGGCCCGGGCCTGGTTCGTGACCGGGAGCCGGCGGATCGGGTCGGACCCGCCGCCGCCGAGGTCGCGCGTGGGCTGGTGGAGTCGGTTTCGGTATCGCGTCGCGCGCCGGGTGTGGCGGGGACAGGACGGTCGGGCCGGGTGTGGCCGTCGGCAGGGCGGGGGCAGGGGCGCGGTGGTTCCGGCGGATCGGGTCGGGCATGGTGTCGTGGCGCTCGGGGCGGGGTTCTGGGCCGGTGTGCGGCGTTGGGATCCCCGCCCCGTTCCGGGTCACAGGCTGTGGGCGGTGATGTCGCCGCGGTGGGTGGTGGCGCGGATGGTGAGCCCGGTGGCGCCGTCGTTCTTCAGGGCGTTGCTGACACGGCCGTGGCCGGTGCCGGCGTTCAGGGAGGCGGAGACGCCGGGGGCGGCGGCGACGGTGACGTGGCCGTCCTGGGTGCGCAGGTCGACGGTGCCGCGGTGGGCCTCGGCGACGGTGATGTCGCCGCGGTGGGTGGTGATCTGGGCCGGGCCGGTGATCCGGCCGATCTCCACGTTCCCGTCGACGGCGGTCAGGCGCAGGCTCGCGGCCTCGTCGACCTTGATGTGCTGGTAGGCGCCCTCGAAGACCAGGTCGCCCAGGCGTCCGACGACGCGCAGTTCACAGGCGTCGGCCTTGGTCTGGACGTGGGAGCCGGCGGGCAGCTGCACGGTGACCTGGACCGACCCGGACGGGCCGAACAGCTGGTTCTTCGGCTCGGCGGTGCTGATCCGCAGCACGCCGTCGGTGTGGGCGACCGAGACCTGCTCGGCGGCCTTCACGTCCCGGCTGCGGGACGGGTCGGCGGGGCGGACCTCCACGGTGATGTCGGTGCGGTCGGCGGCGATCAGGTGGACGCGTCCGGAGGGGATGCCCAGGACGGCGGTGACCGGGGCGGTGGCGGGGAACTTCTGCATCATGCTCTCCTGTGTGCGTTGCTGTTTCTGATGTCGAGAACGCTACGTTGCGTTCTAGGTTTCGGCAACACACTTGTTGCGCCAAATCAGCTTCAGTACAGGTCAATGCCTGGATTTCGTTGCACCGAGCTTAGATCTAACGCAACGACAGGAGGAGGGATTCGTTGCATTGATGTGGAGTGAACGCTAGGGTGGCGGCGAAGAGGACAGCTCACACGAGGGAGACGCAGGTGCCGGGAGGCCGACTCACCGCACAGGAACGCCAGCAGATCGCCTCAGGGCTGGCCGACGACCTCCCCTACGCCGAAATCGCCCGCCGCCTGGACCGCCCCACCTCCACCGTCACCCGCGAGGTCGAACGCAACGGCGGCCCCACCGCCTACCGCGCCGACCTCGCCCACCGCGCCACCGAACACCGCGCCCGCCGCCGCAAGCAGGCCGCACCCCGCGGCCCGGGCCCGGCGGGGCGCGGACGCGACGACGTCGCGCTGCGGGAGTACGAGGAGAGCTTCACCACCCTGCTGATGGGCCAGGGCCTGCCCCGGATGACCGCCCGGGTCCTGACCCGCCTGATGACCGCCGACACCGGCGTCACCGCCGCCGAACTGGCCACCGGCCTCGACATCAGCGCGGCGTCCGTCTCCAAGGCCATCACCTTCCTGGAGGCACAGGGCCTGACCCGCCGCGAACGCGACGAACGCCGCCGCGAGCGCTACTTCGTCGACGAGGACGTCTGGTACCAATCCACCATCGCCGCCGCACACGGCATCGCCCAGGTCGCCACCACCGCCCGCCAAGGCATCCCCGTCCTGGGACCCGACACCCCCGCCGCCACCCGCCTGGAAAACATCGCCCGCTTCAGCGACTTCATCAGCGAAACCATGCTCCACGCCGCCGAACAGGTCCGCGCCATCCTCCACACCAAACCCCCCACCACCCACTGACCGGCCAACCCCCAAGCCACCCCCTAGTGCTCCAACGCGGCTTCGCGACCCAGCCGGCCCCCGGCCCACCGCGCCCACCCCCGGGGCACGACACGCACACCACACACCACAAGAACCGGCAGGACCCAGCAGAAACCAGCCACCACCACACACAAGAGGGACCCGGCGGCCACCACCGACCCCGACCCGGTGATACCCATCCCCGAAACCAACCGACCCACAGCCCCGCAGCCACCACCGAACCCGAACACACGCCCCGAACCGAGGCACGGCCACCCACACAGAGCCGGGCCGAGTCGCGCAGCGCGCCCGCGTGCAGCGGGACCGGACACCGCCTCACCCCCCGAACCGACCCCGCATCAGGCGACGCCGGCCTCAGCGGAAATGTCCGCCAAGGCGGCCACCCACCGGGCCGCACAAACCCACTCCAGGACGGGCACCAGGCAACCACCAGCCCCGCCGAGCCTGCTGAGCAAGGCCGACCCCGACCCCACAGCAAACAAGCACCACCGAGAAACCCGTGCCTAGAAGCAAGGTCACGTCCGCTGGCGTGGTGTATCGACGGCCAGTCGGTGATCTCTTTGCAGATTAGGCGGTGAGGGCGGTCGGGTTGGTGTCGTCGGTGGGTTCTCCCTCGATCGGGTGGAGGCGGCAGCGGCCGAGGATCTCGGACCCGATGTAGCGCCGTTGCTCGGCCCATTCGTCGCTCTGCTCGGCCAGGACAGCGCCGACCAGCCTGATGACGGAGGCTCGGTCGGGGAAGATCCCGACGACGTCGGTGCGGCGGCGGATCTCCTTGTTCAGCCGTTCCTGCGGGTTGTTGCTCCAGATGCTCTTCCAGACCGTGCGTGGGAAGGCGGCGAACGCCAGCAGGTCCTCGCGGGCGTTCTCCAGGTGCTCGGCCGCGGCGGGGAACTTCTCGTGCAGCGAGCCGATCACCTGACCCATCTGCTGATGGACCGCGTCGGCGTCGGGCTGCTCGAACACGGTCCGCAGCAGTGTGGCGACCCACGGCTGGGCCGATTTGGGGACCTTAGTCAGGAGGTTGCGGGCGTAGTGGGTGCGGCAGCGCTGCCAGCTCGCGCCGGGCAGGACCCCGGCGACGGCGTCGACCAGGCCTGTGTGGGCGTCGGAGACAACCAGCTTCACCCCGGCCAGGCCGCGGGCGACCAGGGACCGCAGGAATGCGGTCCAGCCGGCTCCGTCCTCGACGGTGGCGACGTCCAGGCCCAGGACTTCGCGCTGGCCCTCGTTGTTGACGCCGACGGCGACCAGGCATGCGATGTTGACCACGCGGCCGCCCTCGCGGACCTTCTGGGTCAGCGCGTCGAGCCAGACGAAGGTGTAGGGCCCCTGGTCCAGGGGGCGGTTGCGGAACTCCGCGACCCGCCCGTCCAGGTGCTTGGCCATCTCGCTGACCTGGGACTTCGACAGCTGGGTGACGCCCAGGGTCTCGGCGAGCTTCTCGACACGGCGGGTGGAGACGCCGAGCAGGTAGGCGGTGGCGACGACCGAGATCAGGGCCTGCTCGGCCCGGCGTCGGCGTTCCAGCAGCCAGGTGGGGAAGTAGGAGCCCGACCGCAGTTTGGGGATGGCCAGCTCGACGGTGCCGGCGCGGGTGTCCCACTCGCGCGGGCGGTAGCCGTTGCGGTGGTTGACGCGTTCGTCGCTGACCTGCCCGTATTCGGCGTTGCAGAGAGCGTCGGCCTCCGCGGACATGAGCGCGTCGGCGAACGTCTTGACCATCGCGCGCAGCAGATCGGGACTCGCCGAGGCCAAGTTCGCCTCAATCGTGGCGTGCAGGGGCAGACTGTCAGGTGCGGTCATCGTGCTGGTCTCCTTCGGGCTTAGACACCTCGAAGATCAGCCGATGGCCGTTCAACTATGCGGGCACCCAACCGATTCAGGAGCAAACCCCCGGATCAGGTGGAAACCCGTACACCATTTCCCAGGACGCAACCATCTTTCAGACACGCTCCGAGGTCGAGCTTCCCAGCGACCGGCACCCAGGCCGAGATCCGGGGAATCCTCGGCGGCTCCCTCGACAGGCCGTCTACCACCGCGACGCACTGCTGTGGATCCACGGGAACGGCGCGAACGAGAGCCTACGGTCAACGCTGCAGGGAGCCCGCCGGAAAATCCGGAGGACTCCCTGTCACAGACAATCCGTCACCGGGCCAAGCCTAGCCCGCCGAAGAGTTTCCCTCGCAAGACCAGGAAAATACTCCCGGAAATGAGATCTCTACCGTCGAGCCACGCCCGGCTGCTCGCGAGTTCAAATGGATACCCGAATCGAAGACCAATCGAAGCGCGCCAGACTTAAAGGCCACTGCAGACAGAATCCGCGACCGAGTAATATCCTCCAAAATCTCCTCAGACACCGCTGCGAGAGATTCAGTACGAGCCCTTGGAGCTGTTACCGCCCCGACTGAAACAACTGCAGAGTTTCCGACCTTGATCCAGCCGTCGGCACCGAGCTCGATGGTTGTTACCTCTCCGCGACGAACTGCACTGATACGCGTATTGCGGAGTCCAAGGATCCATCGATCATCATTTTCGAGAACCGTCAGTTGGCTCATGGCGCCATCCTACTCATCGGGAAGGTGGTCAAACAGGTTGCCAATGCTATCCTCTGCCGGACTTCCGTCCGGGAGCTGCGGGTAGACCTCGCCCGTCTTGAGGTCGACGAGAATATCTGGATTCTTGTTACCACCTATACCACGCCATCCCTTCCCGGCCTTGACAGCATGGATCGCATCCTTGATCTGCTTTGTCCTTTAGCCGAGATCGCTGGCAATTGCCCCCTCCTTTGATGCCAGATCCATGTCCTCGGCATCGGATGCAGCTCCGGTCGACCAGCCGGAATTGGCTTCGTTCATCATCGTGCTGATGTCATTGCCGAAGCCCTGGGCGCCCGCAATTCCTATCTTCAGCCCGCCGTATGCGACGCCCGCAGCACCCAGCAGGTGCAGCCGCAGGGCTCCTGATGGCTGTGGACGACGTCGCCAGCGCGCGGGGTGAACACGCGGGACACAGACGGTGCAGCCGTGGATGCGTCTCGCCGCGGCAGGCTCCGGAGTGCGCGTGGGTCGCCGTCACGGAGACGACTCACCGTCACCTGGTTCGACGTGACAGGAGCAGGCGCAGGGCACCTTCACCCAGCCGAGTACTCGGTCTTGGTAACCCGGGTGGTGGCACATCTCATGCAGGTCGGGCCAACGGTCGGCACCAGTCCGGCACTCCGGAGTCGAGTACGCCCGCGGCAGCGGACCGGACACTACGCCCTTCACCGGAATCGTCACGGCTGACTCCAGCACGCCGCACACTTCACCACGGCGACCACCCTGCGGGCCACACGCTGCAGGCCGGCCGGAATCAACAGGGCAGCCCGGTTCCCGCAGGAGACGCACGACTCGCCCAGGATCTGCGCCCTCGCCAGGGCGACCGCAAGCGGTTGGTTCGCGGCAACGGTGGTTTCCACGGGTCAGCCCTCCACTACGCTGAGTTGCTGGCTTGAAATGCGTAGGTATGACGGTAGAAATCAGCGATCTCCGCCAGAAGTGACCCGCAGTACGAGTTGCGGAGCCCGCGCGACGGTACGAAGGCGACACATGTCCCCCGAGCCCCGCCCAACCCTGACCGGCAGTCAGGGTTCCCTTCCGCGTGCCCGCAGCGGAGTGATCAGCGGCTACGTCCTGCGCCTTGTCCGGGAACACCTCGCCCTCACGCAAGAGCAGCTCGCACAGCACCTCAGCGTCTCCCTCGACACGATCGCCGGCTGGGAGACAGGCCGCAGGGCCCTCACCGCCGTGTCGGTCGGCCAGATGCTCATGTACCGGCACACCCTGCTGAACTTAGGCGCGACTGCCGATCTGGTGACCGCGCTCGACCGTGCCATGGAAGCCGACGTGCTCCTCACCTCCGCCCTCGAGGAGCGGCCCACTGAGGCGAGCCCGCTTGGTGCCTGGGTGATGCAGCGCGACCTCGCGGAGATGCTCACCTGGCCATTGCACGGCCGCGCACCGGAAGCAGCCGCAGCACCGGCCGTCCGGCCGCGCCGCGGCCCCGTCCCCAGCGGCCCAACTCTCGGCGAGCAGGAAAGGACGAGGTTCTTCGCCTCACTGCGCACCACCGCCGAGCAGGCCCGCCAGCCCGAACAGTTCCTGCTCCGCCGCCAGGCGCTCTACTTGGCGGGCTACGATCGCAGCCCGGACACCGGCGGCTGGGTCGCCCACCAGGAACACGAGACCCGGCCCGGCGACTGGCTGCAGCACTGGCTCACCGCCCGCTCCGTCGCCTCCATCGGCGCCCGCCAAGGCGACCACGACCGGGTTGCCTCGTTCGTCCGCACTGCCGTCGCCGGCGACGACCGCGGCGAGGCCGCGAACCTCAACTACTGGGCCTACTGGGTCGGCGAGACCTCCACGATCCAACTCGACGACTCATTCATCGCCACCGGGCAGGCGGGCGACTGGACCGGCCGACGGCTCCTGCAGCACCTCGTCGACCGCCTTGACCCGCGCTTTGGCTACCGCGAGCTGTATATCCACACCCTATGGGCGCTGATCGCCGCCCGCCCCGGCCTCCTGCAGTCCACCGACCGCGTGGTCCTGCGCGACCGCATGGAGATCCTGTTGGATAGCGGGGAGATCTCGGCCCAGGCCGGCCGGGAGCTCGAAGGAGTCAGGTACGCGCTGCGCCTCGCCCCTGGGTGAGCGCCGGAAGAGGGGCTCACGGTGACCGAAGACCTGTCCAAGGTGGCGGACTTCCTGTTCGAGACCGGCACGCTCAAGAACGCCCGCCGCACGGGCTGGTGGATGGCAGGAGTCCGTGACCCAGAGAGTGTCGCCGAGCATTCCTGGCGCACGTCGCTGCTGGCCTCCGTCATCGCAGGCCTAGAGGGTGCTGACCCGGCGCGCGCCGCGCTGATGGCGGTCTGGCACGACTCCCAGGAGTCCCGCACTGGGGACGTGAACCACCTCGGGAAGAAGTACCTGGGCCAGGAGGCCGACCCCGTCCACGTGACCGCCGACCAGACTGCCGGGATGCCCGCGGCGCTCGCGAAGTCGATTCAGGACGTGGTCGCCGAGTATGAGGCCCGGCAGACACGGGAGGCGATCTGCGCGCGGGACGCGGACAAGCTGGAGTGCCTGCTGCAGGGCATCGAGTACAAGGCGCAGGGCTACGAGCACGCGCAGCGGTGGATCGACAACAGCCGCGGCCGGCTCACGACAGAGTCCGCGAAGCGCCTGGCGGACGAGCTCATCGGTCGCGGCTCAATCGGCTGGCTCAAGACAGTGATGGGCGAGAGCTGATGGATCGACTCTGAGCGATACGGCCCCGAAGGCCCCGGACCGCGCACCGCCACGCGTAGGGAACTTGGCGCCCCGCACGCGGCCGGATCGTGGACGCATCTGTACATCTGAGCCTGTCAACGAGCACGCCAACGGCCCCGCCCGGTTCGCCAGCGCGGGGCCGTGGCATCATCGCGGCATGCTGATCGCTGCAAGCGTCCCGCGTGCCGGAGCAGGAATGTCGATGCCTGCGTGGCTTGCGGTGGCTCTGATCGTGGCCTCCACCGGAATTGCTGCGGTGGTCTTCGTGATCTCTTCCCGGCGCGAGGCTCGGAAGAAGTAGCCGCCGCAGGCTGTGTCACCGCGCTGGGTGGAGGCCCCAGACCATCCCCGCGGGTGCGGGGAGCAGATGCTGAGCACGGCGGACATGAACGCTTCGAAGGGACCATCCCCGCGGGTGCGGGGAGCACACCAGGATGCGCAGGTTCTTGCGCTCCCAGTCGGGACCATCCCCGCGCCCACGGGGATGATCTCCCGGAGACCCGGAGGCCATCTACCAGGCGAACCGGGACGGCTGCACCCTGCGCTCGCAGGGATGGTCCCAACCAGGTGGCCTATATCGCATCATCGAGCGCGTCTGCTCCCGGCAAGTGCGGGGAGGGTCCCATGCCGTTGGCCAGGGCGTCCGTCGGGGTGCCTTGTTCCCGGGCCCGTCACGACGTGGGCTGACGACTGCTTCCCGCGACTGCGGGGATGCTCCCTGCGTCGGCTCGTTCACCGGGACGTTCGAGCGCTGCTCCCCGCGCCCGCGGGGATGATCCCTTCACGTAGGCCGCGCTGTTCGGGTGGCTGATCTGCTCCCTGCACCTGCGGGGATGATCCCGAAGTCCTCGGGCGGCCGCTTCCCCGACACGAGGACCGCGCTGGTCACCCCCGCGTCGGCGAAGAGCAGGCCGCTGGTCAGGCAGGGTCCGGGCCGAGGTTCGAGACACCGGGAGCACCGTCACGCCCCGAGGATCGCGAGGTTGGCGGGCCGACCACCCCGCCAACGCGTGAGACCGATGATAGTGAGCGTCCTCGCGGCCCTGCTGGAGGTACTCTCTCCTGACGCGGGACGCAGATGCGCTCCCTGGGCTGGCTCTGCAGCGTCAGCCTGGGTCTGTGCGGCTGGGAAGCCGCGTTGCCGTCAGTGTCATCTGGCCGCTGACGGACGACGCCGAGGTCCTGCAGATCGCGCTCGTTGTCCCCATCGCCGCAGGCGGTGGGCCCGGCATGGTCCGGGAGCTACCAGTGGCGGCACGGCCACACCGAGCCTCCGCCGCTGCGACGCCGCGTGGCACGGCCCGTACTCGAACGGCTCCTGGGTGTCCGAAGGGCCCGTCGATCCAGGTTGGGGCGGTGGAGCCACGGGCGAGCTCGCGTACTCGACGTCAGTTCCCGGAGATCACCCTCAGATCGCGCAGGGTCGCGGCCAAGGCGCCGGCCAGGAGGACGAGGCAGCCGGCCGCCGCCACGGCGATCCGGTCGGGATGGGGACGACCAAAGCAAACGGCGAGGGCCACCGCCCCGGTGAGCAGGCTGCCTGCGGTCAGACTCCACAGGCCCAGGCGCAGGCTCGCAGCGGATGGCAGGACGAGCACGGCGCCGCCGACGTCCGAGACCGCACGAGCGGTCTGGACCGCGGCCGCGGCCAGGGCGAGCCACCAGGAGGCGACTGCCAGGTGCTCCCACAGCCCGGCTCGCCCCGTGTGGACCCGCGCGAGCACCACCACGCCAGCCCCGAGCAGCGCGGGAACGCCCAGACGACGGGCGGCACGACCCGCCAGGACGCCCAGCGCGCCCGCCGAGAGTTTCGGGCGCGGCGCGGCGAGCCCGAGCCCGAGCAGCAGCAGGGCGGCACAGGCGCGCGCCGGCCAGGGTCCGCCCGGCGCGTCGGCGAGGGGGGCACCCTGCTCCCCGATTGCGTGGCCGAGCAGCACGGTGAACAGTGCGACCGTCACGCCGAGTGTCGCGGCCCGGCCGAAGCGTCTGTCGCGGGCGTCGGCGCGGCGAACGTCAGTGGGCCCGGCATCGACGAGCCCGGGGTCGACGGGCCAGAGGACCGGGTGCAGCCACAGGTCGGCGGCGCCGCGCAGTGCGTCGGACCAGCCGCGCCAGCCGGCCGCCCGCACCTCCTCGGCCATGGCCTCGCCCCAGCGGTCACGGAAAGCGGGCGGGTAGAGCCGCACCAGTCGGTCGGCGACGCTCATGTGGAGCTCACTCCCAAGCTGCGCAGCCCCGCGGCGGCCACCTTGGCCATGGACCGCAGTTCCCGTTCGAGCACCGCCCGCCCCTCGGCAGTCAGCCGCACGGGGCGCTGCCGCCCCGATTCCTCGACCGGCTCGACAAGCCCCTTGGCCTCCAGCCGGGTGAGTGCACCGTACAGGCTGCCGGGGCCGAGGCGCTCCCCGACCAGCCGCTCAATGGCCGCGTTCACGGCATAGCCGTGCAGCGGCCCGTCGGCCAGGGCGCAAAGGACCAGCCTCTGGGCGTCGTTGGCCTGCATGCCGACCGCCTCCCTCCGTACGCAGGGACTCAGATTACTACGCACTGTGTAGTACGCGGCATGTACTATGCCGCCATGCCCAACCGTCCCGACGCGCAGCCCGCCGACGTGACGCTCCCCGCCGGCCACCCCGCCCGGGCCGCGGTCCGCCGGGCCGCCCGCGACGCCCTCGCCGCGGCCGTGCTATTCACCGCCTTCGCCGAGGTCACCTCCCACATCCGGGCAGTGCGCGCGGGCAGCCCGTGGCAGGACGACCCCTACGACGCCGTGGTCTCGTTCACCCTGTTCCTGGTCCCGGCCCTGGCGGCGCTCGCCGCCGCTCGGTCTCTTCTGCTGCGAAAGGACGAGCCGCAGCCGCGCTTCCGGATCGGTCAGCTCCTGCGCGCCTGGGGCGTGTGCGCCGCACTGATCGCGACCACCGCGCTCACCGACTGGACGGCCGTGGCCCTGCGCGCCGACCGGAGTCTGTGGAGCAGCGTGACGCCCTGGGTCGTCGCATCCCTGGTGCTCCCCACAGCGGCGGCCGCCGTGGCGGGCGCGCGCGTCCTGCGAGCTCGCCGGCTCCTCCCGCCGGGCCCTGGCGGGCGCGGGGACGGTCCGGTGGCGGGTGACTGGCTCGACGATCTGGCGCCCACGGTCCGGTACCTGGCCGTGCTTCTCCCAGCGCCGTTGACGCGTCGAGTGGACCGAACTGTGACGCATCAGCGCTTCGCCTCCACCGTGCGGTTCACCCGCCAGCACATCGTCGGCCTCGCCGGGGCGGCGGCCGGGCTCGGCGGCGCGCTGCTGGCCGCCGCGGAGGCCGTCGGCGAGGGCTGGACCGACCCGCTGCTCTGGTTCACCGCCGCATGCGTCCACGCGGGCGGGTTCTTCGCCTTCGCCATGCTCTGCAACACGGCGCTGGCGATCTCCGTACCGCGCCCGAACGACCGCCGTCGCGGGCCCGCGCAAGCCGTGCGCTACGCCGTCACGGCGGCGGCTCTCGCCGTTCCGCTCACCGGAGCGCTGCGGGCACCGTTGCGTCCGCTGATCGGCCCTACGGACACCGTTCCGGCTCTCGCCGAACTGGTCCTCACCGGCGCCGCTGTCGCGGGCGTACTCACCTTCGTGATCACCATCGCGCTCGGCTCCGACTAGTACTCCAGTGAGAGTTCTTCGTTTTCCCTGGTCAGCAGCCTGGCGGTCAGGAGTGAAGCGGGGCTGCGCCGGGGGTGGAGGAGCGTTCGCGGGATGTCACGCGAACGAGCGGCCGCGCCGCATGTAGTGGCAGCGACGTGCGTGTGCCTTCTGGCGGCGGCGCCAGGTGGACCAGGTCAAGGTGCGGTCGCGGGACGCAGGATAGTGGCGGGGCCGAGTTGCCAGCAGACGGCGAATCTCGGCCGGGGTGAGATCCACGAGATCGGGCGTGTCCCGAGCGCGTCCCCCTTTTCGCGCTCCTGGGCTGCCATAACCGCGAGGAATGCGTGGGCGAGCATCGCGAGGGTGATGTGCCGGTACCAGCCCACGAAGCGCCGCACTTCGTACTGGTCCAGGCCGCGCGAGCCAGCGATCTGGACCAAGTCCGCGAGGGTCGCGTCCAGCGGTGCGAAGGCAAGGTAGAAGGCAATCTCGTCGGCCCTGGTGATGCCGCGGCGTGCAGCGCACGCTCAGGTCGTCGACTGGGGTGCGAAGCTGGTGGACGACAGCGGCGGCGACCGCAGCTGGCGGGTCTTCGCGGACCGGCGGGCCATCCGTTCTGCCTCTGCGGCGTGCGGAGCCGACTGAGCCAGCGGGGCCGAAGGCAGCGCAAAGCCCCCGGTGCGCCGGAATCGGAGGCTTCGTGCTGCCCGCGTGAGGGATCAGACGGTCACGCCTTGCGCCCGCAGGTAGGCGAGCGGGTCGACGTCCGAGTTGGGCGTGGCGCACGCCTCGACGTGCAGGTGTGGACCGATGACGTCGTACCAGGCTGCGGCGATGGCGGCGACCTCGTCCCGGGAGAAAGCCATGAGGGTCCGGAACTCCCAGTCCGGGAAGAACGGCCCGGTCACACGGCGTCCAAGCGCTGCTCGATGGTCTTCGTGTACTACCACAACGTCCGGTAGGCCACGAGTGCCTGGCAGGGCTGCGCCGGCCTGACCGCGCGAACGGCGACCCACGGGTCGCCGCCCAGGTCAGCACCTGGGGTCGGCCTCGTGAGAGGCCTCTCCGTGGAGTCATCGCCACCAGGATGGTCCGGCACGCCTTCGCGCGCCGGACCATCCTGCGCCGCGGTTCGCGGCGGTGCCTTCGATGCATATCGGCTTGGTCGCTCTGATGCGGTGTGATGATCTTCTTCCTGGACCGGGCTGCGAGCGAGCCAGGTCGTCGCCGAGGTGACCGGCGCAAGCGCGGAGCGGGTCGCGCCGCTCTCAGGTCCGGATCTCGTGCGCGAGATCATGGACGGCCCACCCTGCCGCCGCCCCGGGGCAGCACCACTTCGGTGCCGTTCCAGGCGGGCGAAGATGCTGCTGGCTCGCCGACCTCTGCCGCCGTCACCTCGCTGCCGCAACCGAGCAGGAGTGATCCATCAGCGAGGACGGTGCCACCGGGCGAGACCGCCACCGCGTCGTAGAGATGGCGCCTGGCCTGGTATCAGCCGGCGTCGGCTTCAGGGCCGGACCAGCTGCCGCTCTCCTGCGGCCGGAGGATCGCCTCGAAAGTCAGGTCGCCTGCACTGCAGGTGAACGTCGGCGAGTAGTTGATGTCCCAGACCTGGTCGCTTCTGTCGTTCCAGTTGATGTCGTACACGTCGCCGCACCCGCTCGCCAGGCGGAGGTAGAAACGCTCGTCCGTGCTGGCGAACGCCTGGTCGACGTCCCAAGTGGCGTAGGCGCGGTCCCAGGTGACGTAGTGCAGGCACAACGTGTACCGGGCCCCGAAGTTGCTGTGATAGGGCTGTGAGCAGAAGACGGGCTCGTCGGCGTGCGCGGCCCCGGCGCCCAGACCCACGAGTCCGGCGGTCGCGAGGCCCCAGGGCTGCAGCAGTGCGGGCGACTATGGCGAGTTTCGAATTCATGTGCCTTCCATACTCGTTGGCTTTGGTTCCGCTCGAGTGGGGCAGACCAGTACTCAGCAAGGCAGGTTGACAGGCGAGGTCCAAGGCTGGGACACCCCGAGACGGCCTCAGGCTTGCCGGCTCAGGGGCCGGTCAAGGGCCCGTCGGGGCCGTGCGCCGCAGCAGCATTCGGACCCCTGGGTGATGTCCTTGACACACCTGATCCTTGTCGGCTGTGTCGTCAGGGAGATGACGCGTCAGAATCGGGGACGCAGCTCACCGGAAGCAGTCTCCAGGCGATTCGGCGGGACCGTACACGTGGCCACTCTCGGTGAACCACATCTTGGTGTAGTAGCAATAGCCAGGGGTGACGACTTCGCCGAATTCGTCGGTGATGTTGATGGCCTTGGCGAAGCTTCCCTGAAAGTCGCCCCAGTCGGAGACCGAACTGTCCCAGTTCGGCTCTCCCGGGACCGGGCTTCCGTTGGAGCCGAGGTACTTCCATCCCGTCTGCGTGTAGAGATGGATGGCGGTACTTGGGGAATAGGCGCTGCCGCCTCCCCAGAAACGGCTCGTTTCCTGAACGGAGTCGAAGCAGGGGTTGAGCTGAATTCCATACGGGTAGACGCCGGGAGCGGTGTTGCCCCGGCACGCCGCGGTGTTCCCCCAGTAGGTGGTCGCCGCTTGAGCGTTACCGCCGGCCGAGAGCAGCGCGCCCGCGGTGAGTCCGACGGCACATATGACCCTTGCTGCCGCAGCTTTCCTGCTTCGCGTGAAAATACGCATAATGGTCCTCTCGATGGTCGGGGTGGAGTGAATCGATGGCTGCGATCCGGATGCCGGCACCTGGCCGGCGTTCTCGCCCTGGATCCCGTCACGGCAGGTCTTGCCCTGCGAGCCGCAGTCATCCGCGATCGGGATCCGGCCAGCATTCCTCTTACGTGTAGTCCGGGCTGCATTCGATCGGGGACCTCGTCGTGAGGTCCCACACGCACACCGCGTCGTACAGAACGTCGCCGCTGCTCGCCGACCCGTGCCACCAGGTGGGCGTGTCGGCGCCGGTGTTGGGCGCGTACGCGTCTGCGGCCTTGAAGGCGTCGGGCCATTCGGGGGACTCGTTGGACTTCCACTGCGCAATGCTGATCTCGCAGTCGTCATGAGCGTGATCCCAGGTATGGCCGGTTACGTGATTGCCGTCCCAGGTGGTCCAGCCGAAACAGTTGCCCGACCAGGCAGACCAGTTGGCGCCATCGGCGTGGGCGCTGGGCGCCACGAGGAGGCCGGCGGCGACGGTCGCGAAGGTACAGAACGCGACCGTGACGGACGCGGGTCGTGCGACGCAGCGCTTGAGCGCCCGCAGTGCATGCAAGGTCCCTACTCCAATTCGGCATTGTGTGTCCGCCCCCCAGGACCGTCCCGCTTTCAAGGACGAGTCGCTGCAGCATGCTGTCCCGAGTCGTGTCGGCACCGGCGCGCCGGAATCACGGACAGGTGCGTTTACTCGACGGGGCTTTGGCGGGCAGCTGATCGTGCTCGGTGCGGCGGATCGCCCTGGACGATGATCCACCGTCGGGTGCCTGTCCGCCAGGAATGTGAAGTGTCCATGCTGCGAAGACAGCGCCGGAGGACACGAGTGGACACCAGTGGACACGGGCGGACCTGCTCGACCGCGCCGTTGTGAGGGTTCGCGACGCCTGCCGCTCCCACCGCTTCGCCCCGCGGCCGACGTGGCGGAGGCCGTCAGACGGACCGCAGGACACCGACCGGCCGACTGAGCCGGCGTACCTTGCGGGTCCACGACGCCTTGCGCTCTCGCTTCACGTGCCTATGTCGCGGGAACGGAAAAGCGCGACACTCATGGACACGACTGGACGGGTGAACGCGGCACTGGACACCAACGACTCGGGAGCGAGAGTTCGCGCGCGCCTGGAGCGGCTGTGCCATGAACCAGCCGGGCCGGCTCGCGTTCAAGTCGATTCCCGGCAACAAGTGGTGCTTCTAGCCTCGGGCTTTCATGAATGTCGGACGAGGTGTGAGGGCCGGACGCCAGCCCTTGTCGCTGACCTGCCGCGATGCCCTTCTGGCTTCTTGCGGCTGTGACTTGCTGCTCTGCACCTGCTGGTGAGGGTTACGCCAACACAGACTGTCTGAAACGCTGTGCAGCATGGACGTATCCCAGCTCACCGCCGAGGACTACGCGTCCGCAGAGGACGCCCAGCAGCGGCTCGCGAGCCCGTCCGGTGCCGCGCCGAGCCTCTTTCGACAGATGAAGTCGTGGCAGGACTTCGTGACCGGTGTCGAGGAGGGCTTCGACACGACGTGGCTCTGGGAGTACCACAACGACCTGGGTTGCCGTGATTGGCTACACGACGCCGGTCCGCTGCTCACCCCGGCGTTGCGGACGCTGTGTCAGACCGTGATCGATGAGTGTGACGCCCGCTACCGCGCGGCGACGGGGCCGGCCATGCCACAGGTACCCGGGGCAAGCCGGTGGACGGTGCAAGGCAGGTGGTGGCACGACCGCTTTCCGTTGTTGATCGACCATGACGAGGACGTGGAACTGCCGCCGTCCTGGTCGCCGACGCCCAAGCGCCTGCTCTAGCGGGATGTCGCCGGAAGCGATCCCGTCCCATCCTTGATCAAGTAAATGGAGAGCACTGCTGACCTGCAACGATGGGACTTCTCTAGGGTCCTGTCAGCTGCAAGGAAAGAAACTCTCCAGGTGAGCAAACGTAGTGGGCTGTACCCGCGTGTCCGCGTCCGGGGCGATGGTGAGGGGGCGGTCTCGCAGGCCGGCGGGGTGCTGCTGGTGGAGGCCGCCCGCCGGGTCGGCCTGGACGCCGGCCTTTCGAAGGCGCTCGCACCGTGGCGCAAGCCGCGCACAGTTCATGATCCCGGCAAGGTCCTGCTCGACCTCGCCCTGGCGGTCGCGTTCGGTGGCGACTGCCTGTCGGACATCGGCGTGCTGCGGGCCGAGCCTGCCGTGTTCGGCCCGGTGGCATCCGACCCTACGGTGTCCCGGCTGGTTGAGGCCCTGGCCGCAGCGGGTCCCCGCGCGCTGGAGGCCATCCGCCAGGCTCGGTCCGACGTGCGCCAGCGAGTCTGGAAGCTGGCCGGCAACGCCGCGCCGGACTTCGGCGGCGAGGTGATCGTGGACATCGACGGCGTGCTGGTCCTGGCCCATTCGGAGAAGCAGGACGCCGCCGCAACGTGGAAGAAGACCTTCGGTCACCACCCCCTGGTCGCGTTCGTCGACCACGGCCGCGAAGGGTCGGGAGAGCCTGTCGCGGGTCTGCTGCGGCCCGGGAACGCGGGCAGCAACACCGCTGCCGACCACATCACTGTCACCCGCCAGGCACTGTCCCAGCTCCCGAAGAAGTACCGCCGTGGACGGCGCACGCTGATCCGAACCGACTCCGCCGGTGGCACCCACGAGTTCCTGAACTGGCTCACCCGGCGTGGGCGGTGGCTGTCCTACTCGGTCGGGATGGGCATCACCGACGCCGTCCACCAGGCCGTTCTCCTGGTTCCCGACTCGGCCTGGACCCCGGCCGTCGAACCCGGCGGCGACATACGCCACGGCGCGTGGGTCGCCGAGATCGCAGGCGACGTCCTGAAGGGCTGGCCGAAGGGCATGCGGCTGATCGTCCGCAAGGAACGGCCCCACCCCGGAGCCCAGTTGCGGTTCACCGACGCCGAGGGGATGCGGCTGACCTGCTTCGCGACGAACACCACCGGCACCGCGACCGCGGCCCTGGAACTACGGCACCGCCAGCGCGCGCGGGCCGAGGACCGCATCCGGGCGGCCCGCGACACCGGCCTGCGGAACCTGCCCCTGCACCACGCCGCCCAGAACCAGGTCTGGCTGGAGGTCGTCCAACTCGCCCTGGACCTGCTGGCCTGGATGCCGATGCTCACCCTGACCGGCGAAGCCCGCCGATGGGAGCCCAAGCGCCTGCGGTTGCGGCTGTTCTCCGCCGCCGCCCGGCTCGTCACCACCGGCCGCCGACGCTGGCTCCGACTCGGCCGGCACTGGCCCTGGATCCCGGTCATCATCGCCGCGTTCGAACGACTGCAGGCCCTACCTGACCCCGGCTGACCAGCAACAACACCCGCCCCGACGAGCAGCACCACACCCGGAGCAGTGGAACCCGGCGCCCACCCGACGTGACAAGCCGGGCCGCAGCCATGCCCACGACCAGCCCGAACAGCCGAAACGGCCCGCCGAGCAAACCGACGGACCGTCACGAAACATCGAGGCTAGGACGGCGGGCAGCCCAATGTCGGCTCCCTCGACATCGATATCGGCTACGTCTGCAACAACACCCCGTACGACATGCAGCTTCACGGCGGCCCGTTCGGCCACTACGAAGAGCGACTGGCCCAGCTACTCCAGACTCACGGCCGGGGTTCG
Organism: Streptacidiphilus rugosus AM-16; assembly: GCF_000744655.1. Taxonomy (NCBI): domain Bacteria; kingdom Bacillati; phylum Actinomycetota; class Actinomycetes; order Kitasatosporales; family Streptomycetaceae; genus Streptacidiphilus; species Streptacidiphilus rugosus. The sequence continues at coordinate 18,355 of NZ_JQMJ01000004.1, forward strand.
CGAAGCTCGTTTCGCTCTCGCCGAGGCATCGCAACTTCTCGGCTCCCCGGCCGCGGATTTGGGCCGCCCCACCCAGGGGGAACCGAGTCTCAACCAAGGGCTGGGGCCCCGAGGCTATATGCGCCCTGCGGAGCGTTCCCCGACCGGGTACTGGCTGAGGTATGCCGCGTCCTGCGCCCGGGCGGCCGGCTGGTCGTGGCGGAACCCGACTGGGAGTCCCTGGTCTTCGACCACCCGGACCTGGAGGCTTCGCGCGCCTACACACGCCACCTGGTCGACAGGATCGTCCGCAACGCCCTCATGGGACGTCAGCTCGCCCGTCGTGCGGAACAGGCCGGGCTCCAGGTCCGCGACGTCGTGGCCGTCACCTCGGTTCTGCGCGACGCGCGCGAGGCAGACCGGGTGCTGGGGCTGCAGCGCAATGCCCAACGGGCCGTGGACGCCGGCTACCTCACCGCGACCGTGGCGCAGCGGTGGCTGGACGGCCTCACGCGTGAGCCGTTCCTGGCCGCCGTCACCGTCTACATCGTCGCGGCCGACCGTGCCGCCGGCGCAGCGTGAGAACCCGCAACGTCAGGAACCTGTCACCCGCGGCGAGGCCGCATCACCCAGCGAAGACAACCGTGCCGGTCAGTAGGGGCGCTGACGAGGGTCAGCGCTGTGCTGGGGGCGAGCGTGCTGCGGACGCTGTTCAACCCGGTGGCAGCCAGGATGCTGCCCCGCAGCCCGAGCGAATACAGCTAGCGATCACCGGCTGAGAAAACCTTGAATGTGCCTCATCACTGACACGCCGGTCGGGCAGGGGCACAATCGCATCGGCGGCCGGTCCAGGAGAGCCCGGCGCCTGTGGAGCGGGGGATGACGATGGGCGACGTGCCGTCCGACGCCGAACTGGAGCGACAGTGGGCACGGATCATGCGCGAGTTGCCTCCAGGTGCCGCTCAGAAACTGGACAACCTGGCGGAAGCGCTGCGGACGGAGCTGGTGGCGCCAAAGAAGGCCTGGAGCCGCGAGTGGGGCAGCGTTCTGGGGCAGTACCCGGACCCGGAGAGCGGCTGGTCGTTGCCTCATCTGCGCTGGGCTGCCGTGATGCACGCCCGGCTTGCCAACAACGAACTCCTCAGGCACAGGCTCGTAGTGCACGACGGTCTCGAGAGCCTCCCGCGCCCGTGGCGGCTCGACCGGGACCAGGGCCGGTTGGAGTGGGACCACCCCGTGTCGTTCCGACGTCCGGACGGCGTCCGGGTGGAGGCCGTGCCGGGCAGCGTTGCCCTGATCGTCGGCTACGCGGACGCACCCGCCGTGGCCCAGGCCTTCTCCGTGGATGACCTCGGCGTGGCTCGTTGGCCATGGCAGAGCGACCTGCTGATAATCGTCGTCGACGTCTTCAAGGTCGTCCAGGGGCCGGGAACCCAGGTCGACCTGCTGACCGAGATCGCCGCTGCGATGCGGCGCGAACTCGCGGCGATAGGCGTCACCGATCCCGTGGCTTGGCTGGACTCCCTGGACACGACCGGCGACTGACGCGCCGCCCCTGGGCATGACCGCGAGCACCGAGCAGGCACCGGCCCGGCTGGGTCAGCAGCGTCGGTCAGGACGGAACCCGAGCTGGATGCAGCCCGGCATGGGCTAATCCATGGGCGCGGGACCGGGTTTGGCGCGCCTCGTTCCTGCCGCAGCCTGTCCCGTCGGATGCGCCGTGATTCCGGTGCGACGCTCTCGTGCGGCGGATTGAGCTGCCCGACCCTCGCCGCCAGATCCTCGAGCCGAGTGAGGCTTGCCGACAGTTCTTCGAAATTGATGGCGCTGCCCGTGCACGCCAGGTCGGTCTATGCTCTGCGGCGCTCTCGGCGATCCTCCGCCAAGGAGCCGAGCTGGTCGCGGAATTGGGGCGGCACGAGGAAACGCGGCCGGTTGAGCGTCACGATGACGCCCACCAGCAGGCCGCTCACCGCGGTTCCTACCAGGATCGCCACGAGGAAGATCATGAGGACCGTGGTACCCCAGCCGTGCTTGTTCGCTGACTCCCCGGCGAGGCCGAGGAAGTCGACCGCGAGGATGAGGCAGCTGACGAGCCAGAGGAAGACGGCCTCCGGCACCAGGGCACGCACGATGCCCTGCTGCAGCCCCTTGCTCACCGCCGGGTTCGGCCGGGTCAGCCATGCCGGGCACGGCAGGTTCCGCCAGGTGAGCCGACCGGCGCGGAACATCGCGGTGCCCGACCACGCACAGATCAGCACCACGACTGCTGCCAAGATGATCATTGGGCCTCACTGCTAGGACCGGGCGCCGGCCAGCGTATGGGCCACGCCGTCGATACGGAAGCCACTGGTGGCGCTCGTCACACGCGACCGGCGCCGTTCGGTGTGCAACCCTTCCGTCTTTCATCGCATTAGACGGGTGTGAAGGGAGGTGGACCGGTGACGGAACACCAGGGTGATGCCGAGTTCTGCGAGTTCGCGGCCGCGCGAGTGACGTGGCTGCGGCGGATCGGATATCTGCTGTGCGGGGACTGGCACCAGGCGGACGACCTGACGCAGATCGCACTGACGCGGCTCTACCGACACTGGGGGCGGGTCAGCCGCATGGACAATCCCGACGGCTACGCCCGCACGACGCTGGTCAACGCCTTCCTCGCGGAGCGGCGCTCGCCGTGGCGGCGGGTCCTGCTCCAGGCGCCTCCCGAGCGGGAGCTGCCGGTGGCGGACCTGGTCGCGATCCTCGACGTAAGGGAGGCGCTGGCCGCTCTGCCGCCGAGACAGCGAGCGACGGTGGTGTTGCGCTACTACTGCGACCTGAGTGTGGAGCAGACCGCACAAGCGCTGGACTGTTCCGTGGGGAACGTGAAGAGCCAGACCTCGCGCGGGCTGGACGCCCTGCGCCGGGCACTTGCGGCGTACGCCACTGACACTGCGGCGACGGAAGGGCTCCGGCGATGATCGACGAGCGAGAAGAGCTCCTGACCCGGGCCCTCGGTGCGCTGGCCGGGGATCCGGCCCCACCGTGCCGGGTCGACATCGGCTCGGTGGTCGCCGCCGGGCGCCGCGACCGCGGCAGGCGCCGCGTCTGGAAGGTCGGCAGCGCTGCCGCACTCGCCGGCGTGGTGATCGGCGCGGGTCTGGTCATCCACCACGGCGACGACGTCGAATCGACACCCGCGCACAGACCCCACAAGTCACTCCGCGCCCCTGCCCCTGTGCCGGCTCTCGCGCTCACCCTCACCCCGGACGACCCGCACCAGGTCCTGAAGCCCGGCGGACAGGCCGGGATCGTCCTGATGAAGATCACCAACACGACCGGAGCCGCCGAACAGTTCACCGGCCTTGTCAGCTTCTGGCCCAAAGGCTCGCTGACCTTGAGCCGGCACGACACCGACGTCACGTTCACCTCCGTGGGCGGCGCCCCCAAGCTGCCGGCCACGACCGACGGCTGGACGCATCCCGTCTCGATCCCCGCCCACGCCAGCTACACCTGGAAGGCGGCGGTGCGGGCGACGACGGCTTGGCCGCGCAACGACAGCGGTCTCGGCTTCGAGGTCGGCGTCCTCGGCCAGAACCCCTTCGTCATCAACAAGCAGATGACCTGGTACGCCGTCGGATCCGCGAAGACCGGCCCCATCGTCACCGCCTTGGCCGGAGACACCCGTCTGGCCCCCGGCCACCCGGCCGTCGAGAAGCTCACCGTGACCAACCACAGCGGCGCCAGGATCGACCAGCCGCTGACCATCCAGGCGAGCCTCGCCCCGCCCGGCCCCACTCGGCTGGCCATCGACGAATGGATCGGCACCACCGCCCACGGCCACTGGCAGGCCCTCACCAACCCCACCCTGCAGGTCCCGGCAGGTCTGGACAACGACGCCACCAGCACCTTCACCCTGCGCGTCCGGGTGGTCAGCTACAGCGGGCCCACCAGCCAGGTCAACGCCGACCTCATCGCAATGGACCAGGACACCACTGGCCCCGGCACCACCGCCGACCAGCCACTCACCGTCCTGCGAACACTCTGACCCCTCAGGTGACCCTCCCGGCGATGCGGGGTGTGGCGGTGACGCAGGGGCGTCGGCGGGAGGGGATCTTCGTGGTGTCGTGGACCGCGGCCCGGGGTTTCGCGGACGAGCCGGCGGTGTGGTGGGCCGCGTCGATGACCGCAGGGTCGAAGCCGGGTGTTCGTGGGCCTGAATAATGCTCCCATGAGGGCAGAGCTTGTAACGAAGGTTCAGATGCCGCAGCCGGGACTCAGCCGGCTCAAGGGCGGTCGCGGATGGCAGCTGCAGGAGGGAGGCATGCTCAAGCTCCTCGACTCGGAGTTTGCTCCGGTCCGGCAGTACGACCTCGGAGGCCAGGTCTCGTCGTTGGCCGTCAGCCCGGACGGGGCTCGCGTCGTCGTCGGCGGGAAGGATGACATACGCCTCGTCGACGAGCACGGCGACGTTCTCTGGTCCGTACGACACGCCCCCTGGGGAACCGGGTATTCGTACTCCGGCTCGTGTGAATTCTCGGCGGACGGACAAACCGTCTGGGCCACCGTCCCCGAGACCGAACTGGACTCCGACGAGGAGGACGGGCTCTGGGGAGACGATCAGGAGGTGGAGACGGCGGCTCCCAGTGGCAGCTGGAGTGCGCCCGAGGGCTGGGGCGACCAGTGGTGGGTGATCGACGCCACGACCGGCAAGATCATCGGGCGCAGGTGGCTCGGGTGCGAGGCCACGGGCTCGGTGACGCTTCGCCATGCGGACGGGGTGCACATGGGCCTGAATGTCGGGGAGGGTCAGGACGGCTCACGCATCTACTGGGGCAGTGTCAATGACGGCTCTCCGCAGGTGGTGACCAACGGTGACGTGTCGCGGGCCCTGGCCGACCTTCATCCCGACGGTGCCACCTACGTGACCCTCCCGCGCGATTCGGACGGGCTCATGCTCCACGACTTCTCCAGCAGGTCCGTGATCGCGCACCGGCCGAACAGCGATTTTCTCGAAAGCGACGAGTGGCCGCTCCACGCCCAGTACCTCGACCGGGAGACAATTCTCCTGGAGACGGTTGACAGAAAATGGAAGACTGCCCGCCATCTCGCTTTCGACGCCCTTCGCCTGGAATACCTGGGAGAGGTCGTGTACCCCACGGGCATCGACAGCTCGACATTTCATTCCGTCCACGCCGGCACGTGGGCGACGAACGATGCCGGCGGTCTCTGTCAGTGGCGGCTGACTGTATAGTCCCGCACCCCGGACGGCGGCGGACGGTGCTGGCGCGGAAGGGGCCGGTCGGCGTCAGATCCGGTAGCAGCAGGGGTGACCTCGACCCTGGTTGCTGGGATCGGTCGAGGCGGGAATTCGAGTTGGGGTGACGTCATATGTCGGACGAGAGCGAGATCGAAGCCGTCCTGGCCCGGCTGCGGGCCTCCGGAAGCGACGAGGAGTCCGAACCTCATCCGCTGGCCGGTGAGCTGGTTCTCCCCGACGGGCGGCCCGCACCGGAGTGCATCCGCGCGTGGGCGGCATTCGACAGCTTCTACCCGTTGAACGGTGGCCGCAGCAGCGTGCCGGTCGCCGACCTCGAGGGCGTCCTCCTCGTGCAGCCGATGAGCCATGTTCTGCGCCATGTGTGCCTCGAGTCGATCGAGGACGAGGTCGACGAGGAGACGACGGAATACCTCGAGGAGCTCATCGAGGACCTGTCCGCAGACCTTGAGGGCTATGGGGCCGTCCTCGCGAACGAGCACCCGGACCCGGTCCTGTGGATCTCCGGCACGGGCGAGGTGAGCATCCTCTGGTACAAGCACGACGCCTTCGACCGGCGGATCCGGTTCCTCGACATGGTCGCCGGGCTCTGAAGCGACGTGACCGTACTTCTCGGAGACAAGCGCCGGTTCGCCGCCGAGGTCGGCGACTGGGACAACGCACTGTGTCGGGTGGACCTGTGGGCTGCTGAAGAGTGGCTGACCTGCGACGACAACATGGCCTTCGCCGGGCAGTTTCGCCGTGGCGTGCTGGACACGGCCGCCTGGCTCCGTACGGGGCAGGGCTCCCCGCTGCCGTTCGACGGCTTGTCCCCGCAGTCCACGCACCGGCGTCTCCTGCGCAACGCCGGGACCGACGACGAAACCGAAGCAGAGTACGAGCTGCGTACCCGCTTCCGGGCCCTGACCTGGGGGCCGACGACCGACAACGTGATCGCTCACCTCTTCCGCGACGCGGACCGCTTGCTGCTCACTGTTCAGTTCTGGCGCGAGGAACACCTGATCAAGCATCCCGAGGACGCGGGCAAGGTCCTTGTGGCGGAGATCCCGACCGTGGAGTTCGTCACGGTCCTGGAAGACCTTGCCGTGGTGCTCGCCGGTGGGGCCCGCTGATCTCCACCGCGATGGTCGAGGAGGGGTGGCGGGTGGGGCCCGTTGTTCGCGGTTCCTGCCCGCGGTGGCACGGCGCCCGTGCTCGGGGCGCTCGGTGAACGCCTCCGATCTCGTGCAACCATTCGGACCCGCCGGGGATTAGGGAGGCGGAAAGGAGGCCGAGTGACAGGAAACGATCGGGATGAGGACTTCACGGCGTACGTCAGCGCCAAGCTGGCCTGGCTTCGGCAGGTCGCGCTCGTCCTGTGCGGTGACTGGCATCGTGCGGACGACCTCACCCAGACGACGATCACCAGGCTGTACACCCACTGGCCTCGGGTGAGCAGGATGGACAACCCCGATGGCTACCTCAGGACGATGCTGGTCAACGCCTTCCTCAAGGAGCAACGCTCCATCAGCCGGTGGCGGTTCATGCGGACCGCGGAGGACTGGGCGGCCCCGCAGTTCGACGTGGAGGCGGGGCTCGACCTGCGCCGAGCGCTTGCCGCGGTTCCGCCGCGTCAGCGCGCGACGGTGGTGCTGCGTTTCTACGAGGACCTCACTGTGGAGCAGACCGCCGAGGCGCTCAACTGCTCGACCGGAACCGTCAAGAGCCAGACGGCACGCGGCCTGGAGGCGCTGCGCCGCGTGCTCGAACCACGCAGTCCGGCGATGGCCGAAGGAGGTGCAGGTCAGTGACTGACCAGTCGTACGAGCAGGACTCTCTGGCCCGGGAGCTGGCGGAACTCCCACCCGTCCCGGCCCCGCTGGGCACGGTGGACGTGAACAGGGCCGTCCATGACGGGAGGGCCCGGATCCGGCGGCGGCGCGGAGCCACAGCCGCTGCGGCGGCCGGGCTGGTGGCGGTCGCCGTGCTCGGCCTGCTGGTGGGCGGGGTCGGAGGGTCCGACTCCAGCTTGCCGGTGGAAGTCACCTCATCGCGTCCCACCGTCGATCCGCACGATCCGCTCACCCTGTCCGCCGGCTTCGGCTGGCTGCCTCCGGGGTTCACCAAGGTCGTCCGGTCCCGGGGGAACGGGCAGGAGTACTTCGGGGCCTACGTTCCCGACCCGCACAGCTCGCTTGCCGTCGCGGACGTTCTGGTCTCCTTCGAGACGGGCTCCCCTGTGCTCCCGAAGACGGCCACCTCTGCCCCGGACGTGAACGGACGCCCGGGGTACTGGATCACCGCGAGCAAGCCGGTCAGCCCGAACCGCGCCCTGGTCCTGCTGTGGCAGGCCGCCGACGGGCGCTGGGTGAGGATGGAGGCCAGGAGCATGCCGGGGACTGACCCGAAGCGGGACCTGCTGCGCACCGCGGCCGGGTTCGACGTTCGGGAGGTGTCGGTCCCCCTGCCCTTCCACGTGTCGAACACGGAGTCGGGGCTCACGGTGGACAACATCCAGATGACGACGACGGACAGCGGCGCCAAGTGGATGGTCACCGCGAGCTTCAAGAAGGGGAACTACGACGTCGGCCTGCTCGTGGGCCCGGCGAACGCCTACGACGCGAGTAACTTCTCCGGCCTCGTGAACTGCGCCATTCACGCGGGGATCAAGGCCTGCACCTTCGGGGGCGAGCTCGCCTACCGCGCCGAGCCGGTCCCGAGTGACGCGGCGTGGGTCAAGCGGTTCATGTCCCTCGCCGACGTCACCCTGCTCGACACGGACGCCCGTCACTGGACCACCGACGTCCTGCGCTGATGCCATGCGTTCTCCGGCGCGTGCGCCGGGGGCGACGGTTCTCCCGAACCGGGTGGGCCGTCGCCCGCGCGCACGTGCATCAGTTTCGACCGGCCGATTCGTGCCCCTGACAGGACCGAGTCGGGTACGGAAGGATGACGCCGAAGATCATGTCGGGTGCGGTCGAGCCAGGATGTTGAGGTCCGGATGGGCGAGGGCGGCAGGGTTCGTTGGGGTCGAGCGGTGATCGTGGGCGGGAGCTTCGCGGGCCTGGTCGCCGCACGGGTTCTTGCCGACCACTTCGACGAGGTGGTGCTGGTGGAGCAGGACGAAGTGACCGATGAGACGGGCGTCCATCCGCATACTCCGCAGGGTCATCATGCCCACGCGATGCTCGCCAGAGGCGCCGAGGTCCTCGAGGGGCTCTTTCCGGGCCTGCGTGCTGAGTTGGCCAGGCTGGGCGCGCCCGTCTACGAGTACGGCGAGCGCATCAACTTCCTGCTGCCGACCGGCTTCGCCCCGCGCTGCGAAACCGGGGTGCTCATTCAGTCGTTCACCCGCGGCACCCTGGAACGCACGCTGCGCCGCAGGGTCCTCGAGTCTCCGCGCGTCGTGGCGCTGTCGTCGGTCCGCTGCGAGGCTCTGGTCTCCGCCCGGGCGGGTGCGGTCACGGGTGTCCGGTACCGTCCCGTCGGCGGCGGCGGTGAGTCGGTCGTGCTCGACGCCGACCTCGTGGTGGACGCCTCAGGTCGGGCGGGGGGTCTGGACGAGCGGCTCGGCGCCCTGGGTGTCGTCGTGCCGGCCCCGCGGGTCCTGGACGGGCGTGTCACCTACGCCTCGCTCAACTTCCCCCGGACGCGGACGGCGGACTTCGATGTCGCCTACCAGATGACCTTCGCGCCCGGGATCGCGCGGGGCGGTGTTCTGGTCGCCGTGGAGGGCGACCGTTGGACCTGCTCGCTCTTGGGCCACAAGGACCAGGCTCCTCCCGTCGACGCGGCCGGCTACCTGGGCTTCGCCCGCTCGTTGGGCAATCCTCGGCTGGCCGACCACCTCACGGAGCGTTCCGAGGCCGAGCGTGTCCATCGCTACACCCACGTGCACAGTCGCTGGAACCAGTACCACCGCGGGAGGGGCTGGCCTGAACGGCTGGTCGTCGTCGGGGACGCCGTCGCGGCCTTCAACCCGGTGTACGGACAAGGCCTCACCGTCGCGGCGTTGGAGGCCGAGCTGCTGCGTCGCAGCCTGAGTGCCCGTCATTCCCGCGGCGGCGGCCTCGACGGTGTGAGTCGTCCGTTCCAGCGTGGGGTGGCCGGGCTCGTGCGCGGGCCCTGGACCTTGTCCGGCAGCTCGGACTTGATGTGGGACCAGCGGAAGCAGCCCCTTACGGCCAGGATCTCGCACTGGTACAACCGCCGCCTGCTCGCCGCCGCGGTCGACGACCCGAAGGTGTGGACCCGGTTCGTCAGGGTGATCAACATGAGCGCCTCCCCCGGCACACTGTTCCATCCCACCGTCGTGGCCAAGATCGTCCGGACCGCCGTGCTCACCCGCGCTGCGCCGACGGCGCGCCGGTAGCGGCCGCGTGAGTCGAGCACCAGCCGCCGGCACGGCTCTCGGCGGCGCGGGCACGCGCGCCCTGCTCGGCGGACGGGTGCGCTGGGCACCCAGGGCGGCGGCATGCCGCGGCGGACCAGTCGGTGCGGCCCCCCGGCCGCGGCACCTCCTGGTCCGCCACGGATATGCGGAGCCGGACACAAGGCCCGGCCCTTCGTCTGCCCGGAGCGATGCGGATGGCGCTCGTGGCAGGGGTGACTGGAAGGACCCCCTTGCGAGCTCTCCGCCGGGCAAGCCGACTTCACTGTCCGCGACCGGAATTGGCCACGGTTCGGTCCCCCGTCACGCTGTGGTCCCGTCCCAGGGCACGCCACCAGGTGCATCCGTCGGTTCGGCGGCCCATCGTCACGTCAGGTGGTCGGCACGTCCACGATCGTGCAGATTCCCCCGACTTCTTGTCAAGCCCAATAGATGGATGACATAGGCGAGCTGATCTCTCGTCAAGTAGAGTAGATGCGCGGGGGGATCCGGTGGAGTCTGAAGGAGTTGATCGAGTGGGTGACGCCTCACTCGCGGCCCGCGTGGCCGAGAGGCTCGACTACCTCATGCGGACCGGCCATCCCGACGGCGGCGGTCCCACCGACTACGCAGCCGTCGCGGAGGCGAGCCATGCCTACGCGCGCGAGCACGGCGGACCCACCATCAGCCACCAGGGCGTCTTCAACCTACGCAACGCGAAGACGGCGAACCCGAGCGTCAACAGCCTGGAAGCCCTGGCCCATGTGTACGGGGTCGACATCACCTACTTCCTCGCCGAACCGGACCAGGGCGGCGACCGGCCTGCGCCGACGACGGATGACGCGGGCGCGGGCGCCGCCGACCCGGAGGCGGTGCTCGGCCGGCTGTTGCTGCTGGTCTCGATCAGGGAGCGCCGTGATCTCGAGGGGAACTACGGCGACAAGGAGCTGGCGAGGCTCGTACAGGGCCAGGGCGGCCATCTCACGGAGGACGACATCGTGCGGCTGCGCGGCGGCGAGTGGCAGCCGCACCTGACGGCCCGGCTGACGTCGTTCGCCACCGCCAGCGGCGTGCCCGCGGCCTTCTTCTTCGACGACGAGGTCGCCGCCAGGGTGTCCGAGGACCTCAAGCTGCTGAGCGCCTTGAGGGACATCGGGGCCCGGCAGGTCGCGATGCGCATGGTCGAGCTCGACCCCGAGGACGTGTCGGCGATCAGACCGATGATCGAGCACTTGATCAGCCGGAAGAAGTCGTAGGGCGCGGTGGTTCTGGCTGACGGGGCGCGGCGGGCCCGGCGGGGTCGGGCGCGCCGGGCCGGGATAGGCTCCGGCCCGGTCGTCATGATTCGCGAGAGCTGGGGCCGGACGCCCGGGGGGTCACATGAGGTCCGTATCTTGGCATGATCCGGTCATAGATGGGGAGGTCGGGAGTTGAACGACAGGGAGCTGAGGCGCGCCTGCGCCGACCTGGTCGACGGCCTCGACGTCCCGCGCCCGTTCTCCATCCCGGCGCTGGCCGAAAGCATCGCGGCGCGCCGCGGCCGGAACATCGAGATGGTGCCGATGCCCATGGCTCCTCGCCCGGCCAGCCCTTGCGGGTTGTGGGTGGCCACGGACCACACCGACTACGTGATGTATTCCGAGCAGACGACGCGTCGGCAGCAGCAGCACATCCAACTGCACGAGCTCGCCCACATCGTGCTCGGCCACAAGTCGACCGAGTCCGACGCGGACGAGATGTCCCGGCTCCTCATGCCGAACCTCGATCCCGCTCTGGTCCGGCTCGTGCTCGGCAGAACGGTCTACGACACCGAGGAGGAACGCGAGGCCGAGACCGTGGCCAGCCTTCTCCCCCTCCACGCCGGACGCCAGGCGGCGGTCCCACCGACGCAACGCCCCGAACTGTCCAGGGGGACCGAGAACCTGGCCTGGCATCTCGGCGCCGCCCTCGAGCGCAGCGCCCGACGGAATCAGGACTGACCGACATGCTGCTGTTCACCGTCGTCTACGGTGTCCTCGCTCTGATCAACACCTGCGCGCTGGTCTACAAACTGCGGGACCTGGTGCGGGACCCGCGCAACCGGGAACTCCGGCTGCTGTGCCTGGCCATCGCGACCTACGACGCCCCGTTCGTGCTGGCCTCCCCCGCCGTGTACACGGGCATCGACCACGTGCTGGGGATCGCGAACTTCGCGACGCTCCTCGTCTACATCAGCGTCGCCGTCTGTCTGACCGCCTTCGTCGCGCTCCTGGTGAGCTGGTCCTCGGCCCAGGACAAGATCCGCCTGCGACACCGTCTTCTGGTGAGCTACTCCGTGGTCACCCTCGCTGTGATGACGGCGTTCTTCTTCCTCGGCCAGAGCCACGTCGACGGCGTGGAGCACCCGATGGACTTCGACGTGCACTTCGAGGCCACGCCGTACATCTCGGTCTTCCTGATCTCCTACCAGCTCCTTTTCTGCGTGAGCCAGGCGATGCTGGGGATCCTGTGCTGGCGGTACGCCCGGATCGTGTCGGACCGCCCCTGGCTGGCCAGGGGCCTGCGGATCGTGACGGTCGGCTCCGTGTTCGGCGAGGGCTACTCCGTCCCGAAGATCGTCAACATGGTGTGGGACCAGGTGGGCCCGAGCCCGATGCACACCTTCAGCAGCGTCGTCGCCCCGATGAGCGCCAGCGTGGCCGCGGCCCTGTTCTCCCTCGGATTCACCATGCCGGCCTGGGGTTCCGGGTACGCCCGCACCCGCGAGCGGGCCGCGGCCTACCGCCGCTATCAGCGCATCTACCCGCTCTGGCGCGACGTCGCCGACACCCTGCCCGGCCTCGTGCTGTTCAACAGCCCGCCGCGCACCACGCGCTGGACGGCGGGAAGGCTGTGGCGCCTGGCGGGCCCACAGGTCGTCGAGGTGCGCGACGGACGGGTGGCCCTGCGGCCGAAGAACGACCCCGAGGTGCAGTACACCCTCGACGACATCGCCCTGCTCCTCGCCCGGCAGATCACCGAGATCCGCGACGCGCAGTGGCAGCTGCGGCAGCTCTTCACCGCCCAGACCGCCGCCGTCGCTCGGTCGCTCGCCGAGGACCAGGGCCTGACCGGTGAGGACGCCGACGCCGTGGCCGAAGCCGCGCAGCTCGCCATCGCGCTGCGGGCGCGCGCGGCCGGGGTGCAGGTGCCCGGCGAGGACGGGAGCCCGCTGATCGATCCCGGCGGCGAAGGCGGCGCAGGCGACGACGACGAGGCGGCATGGCTCATGAAGGTCGCCGACGCCTACCGCACTTCGCCGATCATCCCGATCGCACTGTCCCGCACCTTCGAGAGCGAGTGGGCCGACGCGTGACCCGCACATCACCCTCCCCTGCGATGCCGTCGCTGTTCACCGCGGCTCTGCTCGACGACCCGCACACCGGCTACGCCGCCCTTCGGGCCGCAGCCCCGATCCAGCGCACCACGACCCCGGACGGCGCCCCGGTCTGGCTGGTCACGCACTACCAGGACGTACGCCGTCTGCTCGCCGACGACCGGCTCTCGCTGAACAAGGCGACCGCCTCGACCGTCGGCGACCACGGCGCCTCCATGCCGCCGGAGCTGGACGCCCACATGCTCAACGCGGACGCGCCCGACCACACCCGGCTGCGGCGCCTGGTGTCGAAGGCCTTCACGCCCCGCAGCATCGAGGCCATGCGCCCGGTCGTGGTCCGACGGGTCGACGAGCTCCTCGCGGCCCTGGAGGATCGGGAGAGCGTCGACCTGATGGCGGCGCTGGCCATGCCGCTGGCTCTGTCCGTGATCTGTGACGTCCTCGGCATCGAGGAGGCCGACCGGGCCGACTTCCGGCAGTGGACCAACACGCTGCGCTCCCCCGCGCCGGACGCCGCCGTGGCCTCACGCCAGGCCCTGAAGAGCATGCACGCCTTCCTGCGCGACCTCATCGCCGGCAAGCGCGCCGGCACGCCGGGCGACGACCTGCTCTCCCAGATGATCGCCGCACGTGACGAGGGGGACCGCCTGTCGGAGGGAGAACTGGTCGCGATGGCGTTCCTGCTCCTCTTCGCCGGCTACGACAACGCGGCGAACCTCCTCGGCACGACGCTCCTCGCGCTGCTGACTCACCCGCCGGTGCTCCACGACCTCCGGTCGGGCACCGTGCCACTGGACCAGATCCTGGACGAGGCGCTGCGGTGGGAAACCCCCTCGATGCTCGCCTCCCGGCGGTTCGCACGCGAGGACATCGAGTTCGACGGCCACGTCATCGCGGCCGGCGACCGTGTATGGCTGTCGCTGGTGTCCGCCAACCGGGACGAAGACCAGTTCGCAGCGGCATCCGAGTTCCGTCCCGACCGCGGAGGAGCCGGCCACCTCGGCTTCGGCCACGGCCTGCACTACTGCCTGGGCGCTGCGCTGGCGCGTCTGGAGGCGAGCGTGGCGATCGAGGCCCTCGTGACCCGCCTCCCACGGCTCGCCCTGGCGCGTCCGCCGGAGGAACTGGAATGGGCTGCGTCCTACCGCTCGCGAGGGCTGGTGACCTTGCCGGTCACCTGGTAGCGGTCGGCAGTGCCGGGCGACGCCGACGGCAGCGCCGCGTGGCGGCTCGCGTCGTCGGGATCGGACGGTGCGCCGGCGCACACGCGACGAGGCGGGCGGAGATCCGAGGACCAGGAGCCCGAGGCAGCCGGAAGAGCCCGGCAGAACGAGCAGACGGCCCTGGTCACCTGCTCGGCGAGCCGCCCCCTGCACTGTCGGGTCGAAGACTCAGAGACAGGTGACGGCGCGGCCGAGACCGCGTGCGGCGGCGAGCGTACCGGTGTCGATGAGGGTGTCGGAGTGTCCGGCGGACCGGACGGACGCGACTCGCCGCCGCTACACCTGCTGCTCCACGGGGCCGTCCACGCTCCGGGTCCGCCGGGCCAGCTGCTCGTAGGCGCCCAGGCCGTAGACCTCGTACGCGACCTGGGCGACAGCGGCTGCCTGGGCCTCACCGGGCGGCCCCAACGCAGCCGCTGTCCTGCGGCGGCCAGCGGCACCCAGGCGCGCCGGTAGACGATCCCGTTGTCCGGGTCAGGGGTCTGCTCGAGCCACTCATCGACGCGGGCCACGACGCGCAGTTGCGCGATCGAAGCCTGCTGGTCCTCGCTGACCAGTTGGAAGCCCAGCGGGACGAGGTCCCGCAGGGTCACGTCCGCTTCCTCAAGGGCCTCGCGTCGGACCGTCGCCTGCCAGTCGGCGTCGGTGTCCTCCGGCGTCCCTCCAGGGAGGTTCCACGCGCCGGGCATCTCGATCAGGAGCACACGGCCCCGGTCGTCGACGATCCAGGCGTACACCTGCCGGACGGGAATGCCCGCCGGGGCGGGCCAACTCGGATGCCAGGCGTAGGTGGTGGTCACAGCTCGTCAGGGTAGCGGCGTCCGGCCCTGCGGTACGGGCAATCCGCCGGGGCCGGACGGGCCGGGCACCGGGCCGGTGCCTGATGTTCCGCCGCGCGGCCGGGCACCACGGGCGGTGTGCCGTCGGCGGACACACCGCCCGGCATCTCCAACCACTCTCGCCTGTCGCACTTCAGCCGCAGGCGGCGCCGTTCAGCGTGAAGCCGCCAGGCGCCTGGTTGCTCCCCGAGTACGAGGCGTTGAAGCCGACCGTGGTGCTCGCGCCCGGTGCCAGCGTGCCGTTGTAGGAGAGGCTCGTCGCGGTCACCGTGCTGCCCGACTGGGTCCAGGTGGCGTTCCAGCCGTTGGTCAGCTTCTGGTTGCCGGGCCAGCCGAAGAAGAGTGTCCATCCGTCGACCGGCGTGCTGCCGGTGTTGGTGAGCACGAGGGTGGCGGTGAAGCCGCTGCCCCAGTCGTTCACCGAGTATCCGACCTTGCAGCCGCCGCCGGTCGCCGCAGGCGTGGTGACGGTGAGGGTGCCCGAGCGGGCCGAGCGGACTCCCGCCGTGTCCTTCGCGTAGACGGCGAAGGTGTACGCCGTGTTCGGTTGGAGCGCGCTCACCGTGGCACTCGCACCGGTCGGTGAGGCGACCACGGTCTCCGTGCTGCCGGACACCTGCACCACCTGGTAGCCCGCGAGGCCCGTCTGGCTCGTGGACGGCGCCCAGCTGAGGTTCACCGAGGTGCTGGTGACGCCCGTGGCGGTCGGCGTGCCGGGGGTGGTCGGCGGCGTCGCCGCGCCGCCCGGTTGCAGGGAGAGGAGCACCGCGCTGTACGGCGCGACGGTCTGCGAACCCGCCGCGCCTGCGCTCGCGGTGGTCAGCGTCGCGGCGGCTCCTGCCATCGTGGTGACCGTCGGCGCGCCGGAGGCGGGGGTGAATCCCGCGTAGGACAGGCTCACCTGGTAGGTGTTGACCGGATCGTCGTTCACGAGCAGGACGCGCAACGAGCCGTCGGCGGCCTTCACGCTGTAGGCCTGGAGCAGGGACTGGCTGGAGCCGGCGGAGACCAGGGTGTCGCCCGGGTGCGCGAAGCGGCTGAGCAGCGTCATGCCGTTGTACGCCGGGAAGGGCGTGTCGGCCGCCGGCTCGCACAGCTGGGCGCCCGCGACGGCGGCGCAGCTTCCGTCGGCGAGCATGCCGTAGTCGCCGTAGGCGGCCGTGCCGTTGAGCGAGGAGCTGTTGTCACCGGTGGTGACGATCCCGTTGTGGATCTGCCACCAGTCCACGCTCGAGACGCCGCCTGCGAGCCAGCCCAGGTAGTCCTGCGGCAGGAACAGGGCGTTGACCAGGCCGACGGTCTGCTTGCCGGGGTTGGACGAGACGGAGTTGGTCTCGGTCACCATGACCGGCACCGACGAGCTGCCGGCGTACTGGCCGAGCTGTGAGCGCAAGGTGCTCACCATGGTGGGGATCTGTGCGGCGTCGGCGAGCAGTCCCGCGTCCGTGGGGCCGGGCGGGGTGACGCTGCTCGGGTTCTGCGGGTACCAGTGCACGTCGGCGAACCCGATCTGCCCGGCCAGGGCCGTCATCACGGTCTGGTTCCACGGCTGCGGGCTGCCCGCCGAGGTCGTGCCGTCGGGCCAGTTGCCGGGCGCGGTGAGCACGACGCCCACCTGGATGGTGGGGTCGACGGCTTTCATCGCGGCGATGTACGCCTTGACGTTCTGCGCGTACACCGCCGGCCCGCAGTTGGCCGGGTTCGCGCCGGTGGAGCAGTGCTTGTCGGTCTCCCAGTCGGCGCCGTAGGTTCCGTTGCCGTAGATCTCGTTGCCGATCTCCCAGTACTTGATGTGGTAACCGTGCGTGATGTTGGCGTACCGCACCCAGTCCGCGGCCAACTGCGCGCCGGTCTCGGCCGGGGACTCGGCGGCGCCGATGACGTCTCCGCTGCCGTAGTTGACCGTCACCATGCCCTGGGCGCCGGACTGCTGGAGCATGGTGGCGTACTGGTCGAAGTCGACCGCCTGGGTGCCGTTGGTGAGGTCGCTGTTGGTCTTCCAGTTGTAGCTGTCGGACGAGCTGCCGCCCGGGAAGCGGACCAGGCCGACGCCGGCCTGCTTCAGCAGGCCCGGTACGGCGGCGTCGGTCAGTTTGCTGTCGTAGACCGAGGCGTTGGTGCCGATCGCGGTGGTCGGCACGGTGGCGAGGGACTGTGCTGCGTTCACGCTCACCGTGGCCGTGGTTGCGGAGGTGGCCGCGCCGGAGGTGGCCGCGCCGGCGGTCGGCGCGGAACTCCACAGCGGTCCGGCCGCCAGCAGGGCTGCGGTGGCCAGGAAGACGGGCAGGCGTAACGTGCGCGATGGAGGTCGCATGGGCGTGGACCGTTCTGTCTCGACGGGTGGGCTACCGGCGGGGCATCGCGACGGGTGTGGGTCCGGCCGCCGACCGTGCCCCGAGGGTCGGACGGCGAGTCGGCCGACGTCAACGGCGCCACCTTCCGTCACGATGGGCGCCTGGCTCACCTGCGGAGATCTACGGGATCACCGGATGTAGCTTTCAGGACCCAGGCCTTCCGCAGGAATGGAACCGCCCGCCGGCATCCACGGCTCATCCCGGTTCTCCGGGCCGGCCGACTCTTGGAGGGTGTTGCACATCCCGAGGCGCGGACAGGCCTACCCCTGAACTGAGCTGCGGTTTCGCGCGTCGAGGGCGAGGCTGGACATGTGTGTGACGGCTTGGACCTACAGTGGATCTTGCCAGGAGATGTGCGGGCGGAGGGAGTCGGTGATGAGTACGCGAATGCGCAGCTTGCTTGCCGCAGGGCTGGGTGAGCTCCGGTACGAACCGATCGACAAGCGCATCCGCGCCGTCCTGGACGGCGGCACGGTCGTGGACACCACGAGGGCGGTGCTGGTGTGGGAACCGCGCCGGATCGTGCCGTCGTATGCCGTTCCTGCGGATGACATCGCCGCGGAGCTGACGCCGGTCGGCCTGGTCGCCACGGACACGGCGGACAGCACCGGCGCGCGCATGCCCGAGCTGTCCGCCCGGCCGGTGCTCGACCCCTCCGTCCCGTTCACGGTGCACAGCGCCGAAGGCCGCGCGGCCGATCTCAGAGCCGGGCGGCGGCAGCTCGCGGGCGCCGCGTTCCGTCCCGCCGACCCCGCCCTGGACGGGTACGTCGTCCTGGACTTCCGCGCCTTCGACACCTGGTACGAGGAGGACGAGCTCAACGTGGCCCACCCCCGCGACCCGTTCCACCGCATCGAGGTGATCCCCAGCTCCCGTCACGTGCGCGTGGAGCTGGACGGCCACGTCCTGGCCGAGTCGTCCCGGCCCACGCTGCTGTTCGAGACCATGCTGCCCACCCGCTACTACCTGCCCGCAGACGACATCCGCGCCGAGCTCACCCCCAGCAGCACCCGCACCTGGTGCGCCTACAAGGGCGAGGCGTCCTACTGGTCAGCAGCGGCGGGTGATCGCGTCGTGGCCGACATCGGCTGGACGTACCAGGAGCCCCGGCACGACGCCGCGCACGTCCAGGGCCTCGTCGCGTTCTTCAACGAGCGACTCGACTTCATCGTGGACGGTGAACGCGCCGAGCGACCGATCACCCCGTGGTCGCCCCGACCGAAAGCCTGAAGGCGGCAGCGATGCCGCTGCTCGAGCACCAGGAGTGGCCCGGTGCGATCGACGATGCGGTCCGCCGCGGACTTCGACAGCCCGAACAGAGGCGCAAGCTGTCACAGCGTCAGGTTCGTGCGCCGGTAGGCCGCCACCAGCGGCACCCGATCCATCCGGCCCGGTGCCAGTTGGCGATCATGAAGACGGCAGGCAATACCGACAGGCCGATGACCCAGCCCTCGGACAACCATTCAGACGCTTCGCCACGGTCGCCCTTCCGACCGGTCTCGCCGCAGCCGTCCGCGGCGGAGACGACGTCGGCCAGGTGCCCGGAGCGCTCCGCGGTGGACGGCCCCACGTAGTCTCGAGCCGTGGTGGACGAACACGTGGCAAACGACGCCTTCAAGAACCGATGCACGAACGCGGCGCTGACGTTGAGGTCATGCGGCGGCTACTTCATCGAACGCATCACGTTGGACCGGTCCAACGAGGACAACAAGGACAAGGCGCTGGACGTGTGGCTGCGAGAGGGACCTTGGAAGCCCGATGTGGTCGTCTCCCTGTCCAATCTCTACTCCGTCCGCCCGTGGGAACCCGCCTTGGGAGCTTCGCCCATCTTCGGGATCTCCCTCATCCACCTGCCGAAGATTCCCTTGCCCTGGCCTGCAGAAGCCGTCGGCCGTCTCGACCGTTCCGAGGATCTTCCCGAACTGGTCTGGCTGAGGATCTCGGGCCCGGTCGAGGTCGACGCTGTCGCCTCGATTGTGACTGTCTATCAGGCACAGAGCGACGATGAGGCTTCCGAGCTCCGGTGACGGTCCGAATCTGACGCAGTTCTTCACGCGCGACCCGCATCCCAGATCACCGGCTCCCATGGAAGGGCGGGCGGAGAGCGGCTGTCTGCCGCCCTCGGGGTGGCCTGCGGAAGTCCCGATGGAACAGGACTGCCCCAGTTCACTACCGCGTGGCCGGGACTACTTCATGATCGCCGTGCGCCTGGCTTCGGCTCGATCGAAGATCACCGTCACGTCGTCGGTGGCGAACTGGAACCGGTCACCCTGCCAGCGTCCGGCTGCGATCCATACCGATTCCGGCGTGGATCGCTGCATCGCATCGGGGCCGAGGTCCAGGCGCACCCAGCACGGTGTCGCACCTCCCGAGGCCCAGTCGACCCACGCCAACTCGGTGCCGACGATCTCCCGACCCAGCAGTTGCTGCCAGCGAGGATGGCTGGCAACCGGTACGACGACTGGACCCCATAGCTCGCCAATGTTGGTGAGGAACGCCTCGAGGGGTTGCTCGAAGACCTCCAAGCCGTAGCAGCCGAAGGTGTTCCCCCAGGTGAAGGTGAACCGGACTCCCAGGTCCGTGGTGAGCCGGCACCCGTGGGTCGGCTCGTGGGATGTGCCGCGGTCCCAGGTCAGCGGCTCGCGCCCATCCTCGTCGCTGCCGGTCATCAGGGCGTACTCGACTCCCGTGACGCGCAGTCCGCGCAGCGAGGCCACGACGCGCTCGAGCTGCGAGTGGGTGAGCCGAGGAGGGGTCATGCCGTGATCATCTCACTGCTCGGCCACGGTGTTGGACAGGCGAACGGGCGGGTGGGTGGTCCGGCATTTGGTGGCGGCGACAACCGACGGGCTGCGGCTTTGACGTGCGCCACGAGGATGCGTTCGCCGGGGCAACAGCTGCGAGCCGCTGCCAGCGGAACCGGTGACTTCGCCGCCAGCACCTCCGCGCCCGCTTGCAGCGCGGCCGCAGTCAGCTCGCACAGCTCGGCCTCCGTGGTTACGCCGGCCCCGTAGAACCCTTCGGGTCCGAGCTGGGTCGGCGCACCCGAGGCATGGATGGCGATGTCGTTGACATCCTCCCCGCGCTAGACCACGGGACTCCGGCCGCACCCGCGGTGTGGGGCTGGCGCCCTATACCGCCGGCGTTCCGGTGGGTTCCTGCCGTTCCGTGCGCTGGCCGGTTCCGGCGCCCGGACTGGACTCGCTCGGCTCCGGGCGTCTACGGGCAGGGCTTGCGGAAGGCTGATTCCGGCGCGTAGGTGCCCCATTGGGCCGCGGTGACGGTGTTGCCGGTGACCGTGCACAGCTGGGCGGCCACTGCCCTGGGGTCGGTGTCGACGAAGGACACGGAGTACTCACGCTGGATCAGCAGCTTCCTGCCGTCCGTGGTGAAGCCCATCGAGGCGATGGTGTCGACCGCGTCGCCCGGCGGGGTGAGGGTGGCGAGCCGGACCGGGTGGGCGGGGCTGGTGATGTTCCACAGCTCGATCGCGGTGCCGTTGGTGACGGCCATCATGGTGGCGCTGTGGTTGATGCTGACGGAGGTGACTCCGGTGAGCGTGGCCATGTCGGCGACCTGGCGCGGGTGTCCGGGGTCGGTCGTGTCCCAGAGGGTCAGGGCGTCGTTGCTGGGACCGGTCGTGGCCAGCAGCCGGTTGTCGTCGGACAGCGCCAGTTGCGGTCCGATCATCCCCTCGGGCGCGGATGACGTGACCGGTGTCCCGCCCAGGACCTTGACCAGGTGCATCTGCGCCCCGGAGGTCCCGGCGGCGGGCTCGAACGCGACGACGTCGCCGTCGGGTCCGCCGCCGGGGGCCGCCTGGCCGAGATCGTTGCTGAGTCGACCGGTGTGACGCCCCGCTTGACGGGGTGCGCGGGGTCGCGGACATCCCACCAGTCGAACCCGGTCGGCGTCAGAACCAAGGCCGTCTTCCCGTCCGGCAGGACCACGGCGACCGTGGTCACTCCGTGGGTGTCCGGATAGGGGAAGGAACCGGCCTCCGTGGCCCGCATCGCGCCGGAGAGCCGCCAGAGGTGCACCCGGCCGTCCTCGGACAGCACGGCCGCCAGGTCGCCCGCGGAGTCGGCGCTGACGTAGTTCTGGAAGCGGGGAATCAAGGTCTCGGTGTGCCGGTCGGCCGTACCCAGCCGGGCCCCCTTGACCGGGTGACGGGGGTCGGTCAGATCCCAGAGCTGGACGGTGCCATCGAGAGCCACCGTCAGCAGCGTCTTCGCGCTCAGGAAGGAGACGACGTGACTACTCCCCGGCGTGAACGCCAGGGCTTCTCGCTATGCCGGTTGGGCTTCGCGACGGGCCAGCCCGGCCCGTAGAACGTTGATCGCTCCCACAGTGTCAGCGTGCGCGCGGTGGCCGCAGCTGACGCAGTGGAATGTCTCCTGTGTGGGCCGGTTCTCCTTCGCGGTGTGCCCGCAGGACGGGCAGGTGCGGGAGGTGTTGCGGGGGTCCACGGCGACCACCACTCGACCGGCGCTTTCAGCCTTGCTGGTGAGGATCGTGAGGAACACCCCCCAACCGGCATCCATGATCGAGCGGTTGAGTCCGGTCTTGGCTGCTGCCCCGTTGGGCAGGAAGACGCCCGGCGTCTCGGGATCGGGCTTGGGCGCGACCGAGCGGGACATGTTGCGGATCTCGAGGTCTTCGTGCGCGATGAAGTCGTGCTCACGGACCAGGGTGAGGGTGGTCTTGTGCGCGTGGTCCAGGCGCTGGCGGCGGACCTTGCCGTGTAGCTTCGCGACCTTCTCGACCGCCCGCTGGTGGTTGCCGGTGCGCTTGTCGCGGCGGACACGCGGGAACCGCGAGAGTGCCT
Organism: Streptacidiphilus rugosus AM-16; assembly: GCF_000744655.1. NCBI lineage: Bacteria > Bacillati > Actinomycetota > Actinomycetes > Kitasatosporales > Streptomycetaceae > Streptacidiphilus > Streptacidiphilus rugosus. Next base: position 40,538 of record NZ_JQMJ01000004.1, read on the forward strand.
GCTGTGCGGATTCGAGCTTCGCGGCGGCGGTACGGCCGTGGCGCGGGTTGGGCACGAACTCGCCGTTTGAGTCGGCGAGGAAGTTGGCTATGCCCAGGTCGATCCCGATCACGCTACCGGTCGCGGGCAGCGGTTCGGGCTGCTCCTGCTCGGCGGTCAGGATCACGTACCAGCGCTTTCCCTCACGCTTCACGGACACCGTCTTGACCTTGCCGGCCACCGGCCGGTGCTGGTTGACCTTGACGTGTCCCACCCCCTGGAAGCGGACGCGGGTCTGCGGGTCGTGCGGAGTGGCATCCCAGCGGACCCCGTCCCCGTCCTTGGGGAACTCGACCGTGTCGAACCATTTGACGCCCCGAAAGCGGGGGTATCCGGGCTTGTCACCATTCTTGATCCGGCGGAAGAACGCTGCGAACGCCTTGTCCAACCGGCGAAGCGTCGCCTGCTGGCTAGAGAATGACCAACGCCCCTGACGCTCCGGGTCGAACGCGCGGATGTCCTTGAGCTGCGCGGACTGCTGCCCGTACCGGACCGTCGTCTTCGAGGGATGACGGTAGGCGTCACGCCGCTCCTGCAACGCCGCATTGTAGAGAGAGCAGTGATCCCGAAGCATCTCCGACAAGGCCTGCTGCTGGCCCACGGTGGGCCTGATCAGGAACTTGTACGCCCGGATCATCCGGCCCACCTCCTCTCGGCTTCGGTGATCAACATGCCACACCCCACCGACAACGGGCATGACCAGACCTGAACCTCACCCCGCAACGCAGAGACCCCCGCCGCTACACGGCTCCGGGTTCGAGATCGCATTCCCGCCCGGCCTAAAGGCCGGGATTCCCTGCGAAGATCAAGGGATGGGAGCGGGCACGGCCGTCTCCTTCACGCTGGAGCAGTGCCTGTTCTACGGCGTCTCCCTCACCGCTCCCTTGGTGCGCGAGGTGACCCTCATCAATATCGCCGTGTTCGGCCTCGTCTTCGGCGCGGCGGCGACACTCGTCTTCGGTTTCCTCGCCGCCATGGAGGCACCGCTCGACACCAGTTCCGCGGCGACTCCCTCAGCGCTGCTGTCCGCAAACCGCAGGGAGGCCGGGCGGCTGCTTCTGCTGCTGGTCCCACTGCTGACGCTCGCCGTCGCCGGCGTCGGCCAGGTCGTCGTCACCGTCCTGCAGGGCACCCTCGGCCCGCTGGTGTGGGGAACGAGCGGATTCGAGATCGGCGCCGTCGGCGGGGCAGGCGGCTCCGTCGCCTACATCCTCACCTTCACCGCTTGGGGCCAGTGGCTCGTCCTGGTCCGCTTCTAGCTTCCGCTCACCGGCCGACTCCCCTGGAACACCCGCGCGTTCCTGGACGACGCCTACCGGCGCGGCGCACTGCGCCGCTGCGGCGCGGTCTACCAGTTCCGCCATGTGCGCCTCCAGCACCACCTCGCCCGCGCACACCGCCGACAGGCTGGCCACTTCACGGAGGCTCGCCTCTCCGACAACGTCACGTGAGCTCGCAGCGAGCATCGAAGAACCTGGGCACCCTTGCCCGTTCGTCCGTGCTACGCCGCGGGGTCCCGATGACGACCTGTGTGGACCCGTTGCCGCCTGCGTGCCCGGCCTCGGGTACTGAGCCCGGCGTGGCGCGCGTATGGTCCGCCGGGTGGATCAAAAGCAGCTCATCGTCGCTCATCGTCGCGCTGAACGCATAGGCTGACGGGTTGTGAGCGGCAACGACGACGTGCGGATACGCGACGGTCTCCGTCGGAAGCAATCAGTGCGATGCCGGGTGACGGGCCACCGGGGCCGCTTCGGCGTCGAGGTCTCTGTGGTCACTCCTGGCATCGAAGTCCCCGCCTTCATCGACTTCGTGAACCTGACGGACAGCCCTGAGCATCCGCTCCCCGAGGACTTCCCAGCGATCGGGAGCGTCCTGGACGCAGTCGTGCTCGACGTCATGTCCTCGGGCGAACTGCGGCTCGCCGTATGCAGTCAGTGGGGTGTTCGATTCTCCGGAGGTCCGCCTGTGCGATGATCCCGAGATGGATGGCCTTGTTCCTGGTGCTCGTCGCTCCCTGCTCATTGCGTCGCTCACAGTTGTGGCTGCGGATGCGTCGGAACAGTTGGCCTGCGTGGACCGATACCGGATGGGAACGGACGGATCGCGCTGGACTTCGAACACGCTTACCGAGGCGTGTCCGGCGCCGGCGAAGCTGAGCTTGATCGGGAAGTCCTGGCAGATCTGAAGACGATCGACGAGATCTTCGATGGTATGAGCGGCCAGGACCAGGCGGACCGCTGGTGCGATAAGGCCCTGGCAGCTGACTCTGGATGGGCCGAGACAAGGGCTTTGGCTCGCCGGGTTCTCCTGGTGCTCGTGGGCAATTGGCGACTGCCGATGCCCGAGCTGCGCGAGTGGCCGTGATCAGGGATTGTCCAGGTCACTGCCCTGGCGGTCGGTCCGGTCAGCGGCCGGCCCTCTGCTAAAGCCGGGTCAGGATCCTCTTCACGGTGGGCCGATGCTCGGGCGGGCGTCCAAATCGTCCAGCAGCCACTGGTCGATCATCTTCTTGAACGGCTTCAATCTGGGCGAATGCCGCCTCGGTGTCCGCCGCGGCGCGGATACCGCCGAAGAATGTGCCTCGCGCACCAGACGCCGGTGAACCCGTACCTGCACGCCAGCGCGGACCGACAACTCCTCGCCCCACGAGTTCCGGCGGATCAGTAGGAACAGCTCTTCCTTCGAGGACACCATCCGGCGTCGTCCTCTCACGGTGACCTAGTACTCCAGCTGTAGATCTTGATCTTGGCCTGTGGGCGGAGGGCATCTCGGGTCGGTGGGTCGATTTCTGCTGGCCGCGGGCTGGTAGACCGAGCCCGGTGGAGCAGGCACTGTTCCCCGGTGAGCATCGTCATCAAGTTCTTCGTGGCGCCGGACGCTGAAGCTGCCGCTGGTGTCGCGGAGGGTGGTCCTGACGGGGTCTTCGAGTCGCTGACGTTCGGCAACTTCGATGTCGAGGAGGCCCTGATCGAGTGGGAGGGCATCTTCACCGGTCGGAGCTTTGAGGAAGTCCTTGACGACGATGTGCCCGAGACTGTTGCCGACCTGGGCGACAGCGAGGGGCCGCTCGTCCTCGCCGTCTCCGGCACCCTTCAAGCCGCCCTGAGCTCCGCCAGCGAGGACCGGCTCGCTGAGGTCAGCCTGCTGTGGGTGGCCGAGCGGGCGGCGGACGGCGAGGTCTTCGATCCCGAGATCGCCGTGTGGATCCTGGGCGGCTTGGCCAACGTGGCTCGCACTGTCGGCGAGGGAGACGAGAAGTTGTACTGCTGGGTGGCGTAGAAGGGACGGCCACCGTTGATCATCGTCGGTTGTGTGGACAGACGAAGATCAGCCGATGGCCGTGGGCCACAGCGTAGACCCTGCCCGGTGGCAGCCGGTGTTCGACAGCTTGATGGCGAGGGTGGCAGGGCGGTTCGCCCGGGTCGAGCCGCGTCGCAGAGCACGGGCGTTCGTGCTGGGCCTGCTGGCCGAGCTGCCGCGGAAGAACTGCTGGACGATCGCCGAGCACGCCGGTGACAGCAGTCCGGCCGGGATGCAGCACCTGCTCAGCCGCGCGTCCTGGGACGCCGACCGAGTCCGCGACGACATACGGGACTTCGTGGTAGAGCACCTCGGCAACCAGGACGCCGTCCTCGTGGTGGACGAGACCGGCGACCTGAAGAAGGGCACCGCGAGCGTCGGGGTGCAACGCCAGTACACCGGAACCGCAGGACGAATCGAAAACGCCCAGGTCGCCGTCTACCTCGTCTACTCCACTCCGGTTGGCCACGCTGCCATCGACCGGCGCCTCTATATCCCACACTCCTGGACCCAGGACCCCGACCGGTGCCGAGCGGCTGGCATCCCAGAGAACACGGGGTTCGACACCAAGCCCGCCCTGGCCACCGAGATGATCGCCCAGACCCTGGAGGCCGGCGTCACGGCCGCATGGGTCACCGGCGACGAGGTCTACGGCGGCGACCCCCACCTCAGCGCCGAGCTGGAGCGCCGTCAGATCGGCTATGTACTGGCCGTCTCACGCAAGCGACCGATCCCGACCCGCGCGGGCGTCTTCACGGCCGGCATGCTGGCCCACTGCCTCCCGAAGACTGCCTGGCAGCGACTCTCGGCCGGAGACGGTGCCAAAGGACACCGCTTCTATGACTGGGCACAGGTCGAGATCGACAGCCCGTCCGGCAGCAAGGGTCACCGGTCATTGCTCATTCGACGCAACCGGCGAACCGGCGAACTCGCCTTCTACCGTTGCTACTCGGCCGCTCCCGTTCCCCTGAGCACCCTGGTCAGGGTGGCCGGACGCCGCTGGACGGTGGAGGAGACCTTTCAGTCCGCGAAGGGACTGACCGGGCTCGACGAGCACCAGGTCCGCCGCTGGACCTCCTGGCACCGCTGGACCACGCTGGCCATGCTCGCACACGCCTTCCTCGTAGTCACAGCCGCCATCGAACGGACCTCCGTGGCCACCTCACCAGGGCTCGCTCCGCTGACCTGCGGCGAGATCCAACGCCTCTTCGCCGCCTTCACAGCACCAATACCCCGCAGCCTGGCGCACCGACTCGGCTGGTCGCGTTGGCGCCGACGACATCAGGCCCGCGCGCGCAGCAGCCACTACCAGCGCCAAGCCCTTCAACGGTAACCTTCCCGGTCACGGCACTGGCTTTCCCCTTCGCCGGTCTTGAGCGACGTGGATGTAAGGAGCGCGGATGGGCGGGATGGGGGTCTGGGTCGTCGGCGTTGTAGCGGACGATGCTATTGAGGACGCGCGTCGCCGATTCCCCGACGCGGCAGGCGCCCACGGCACGTGGCCGGCGTCGTCCGCCGACGTAAGCCAGTGGTGCGAGTCTCTCGAGCCTGCGGAATTGCCCGATGGGACACCCGAGCGGCCGTCGAGCATTGACGAAATCGCGCGCTTTGCCGACGCGGTCTACAGAGTCCGGAACGACGAGACCGAGGTGGACGAGTTCCAGGACTGCCTGCTTCACCTGGTCCCGCAGCAGGAGAGCGAAGGCATGTTCTGCTCCGCCGTACCCAGGGGCGACGGCGCAGCGGCGCTCATGTGGGGGCTCGGCCGCGACACGACGCTGCGAATCCCAGGCTGCTGCGGGCAGTTCCTGTTCGATGCCGCCCAAGTGCATGCCGCGCTTCCTGCGGCCGAACAAGCGCTCACCTTTCCCCTGCGGCGCCGGGCCCACGTGACCGCCCGGATCCGGCAATGGCTAGACGAGATGGCGGACGACCCGAACTGCGACATCGACGAGCTGATCGACGGCCCACTTCGGGTGCTGCGTCACGCGGCGCGCACCGGAGTCGGCGCGGTCGGGCTCACTCTCTGGTACTAACAGGAATTCATGGAGGCCGTGGTCGCTGCACTAGCAAGATCAAGATCTACAGCTGGAGTACTAGTACTCCAGCAGGACTTTGCTATCTGACCTGGGGCGATGCAGGCGGAGTGGAGTGTAGTCAGGGTGCCAGGCGTCAGGGGCGGCTTCGTGTGGGCTGCCCCTCGATCGTGTGACTGCGCCGTCGGTAGTGGCTGCGGCGGGCGACGGCCTGGCGTCGTCGACGCCAGGCGGACCAGCTCAGCGCGTGAGTGCGGGGCGAGCGCCGTGGCGGACACGGGCCACCGCCGCCGCCAACTGCCAGGAGCCTGCGGATCTCCGCCACGGTGAGGTCGACCAGGGTGCCGGAACCGTTTCTGCAGCCCCTTTTGACGCCGCGGCGGCCGCCATCGCGGCCAAGAACGCGTGCGCGAGCATGGCGAGCGTGATGTGCCGCATCCAGCCGGTGTAACGGCGGACTTCGTACTGATCCAGACCGCATTCGTTCTTCGCGGCCTGGAAGCACTCCTCGATCGCCCACCGCATCCCCGCGATCCGCACCAACTCCGTCACGGTGGTCTCCGGCGGCGCGTAGGCGAGGTAGTAGGCGATCTCGTCCGGCTTGGCGATGCTGCGGCGGGCCATCGCCCAGCGTGCTCGGACCAGGACCTCGCCCTGGTAGTCGTACTCCGCCACGGCCCGCAGCCGGATCGCCGCCCAGTCGTAGACGCGCGGGCCCTTGGCGCCGTCACCGCACGACATCCGCTCCCAGGCCTCGTCCGGGGCCTGCGCGAACAGCCAGTCGATGCGGGGACCGCCCAGGCTGAACTGGGACTTGGGCACCGCCAGGACGTAGCCGACACCGGATTCCTCCAGCAGCCGGCGGAAGCGTCCCTCCTGCCCATAGGCCGAGTCCGCGGTGACCCAGGCGATGGGCAGATCGGAGCCCAGCGCCCGCAGCACCAGCCGCTTCGCCAGCTCGCCCTTGGTGCAGAACTCCCGCTCGTCGGGGATCCTCGCCGCACGGCAGCGATCGCGGTCTTCGGTCCATGACTTGGGCAGGTAGAGCTCACGGTCGACCAGGGCCCGGCCCCGGACGGAGGCATAGGCGGCGAACACTCCGATCTGGCAGTTCTCGGTCCGGCCGGCGGTGCCGGAGTACTGGCGCTGCACCCCGGCGGAGGTGGTGCCCTTCTTCACGAAGCCGGTGTCGTCGAGGATCAGTACCCCGTCAGGCTCGCCCAACCGCTCGGCGACAAATGCCTGCAGGTCATCGCGGATCTCGTCCGGGTCCCACGCGGCCCCGGCGAGCAGATGCTGCAAGCCGTCGGGGGTGCGGTGACCGGCCTGCTCGGCCAGCTGCCAGCTGTTCTTCCTGGCGACTGGAGCCAGCAGGCCGCGCACGTAGTCCCGCATCCGGCGCCGCGCTTCGACGCGACGGAAGCGGTGTCCCACGGTCAAGAAGAGTTCGTCCAGTTCGCGGTCCCACGTCTCGGCGACGGTCTCGGTGATCACATCGAGAGGCTGCCCCGCCGCAGCCACTACCGACGGCGCAGTCACACGATCGAGGGGCAGCCCACACGAAGCCGCCCCTGACGCCTGGCACCCTGACTACACTCCACTCCGCCTGCATCGCCCCAGGTCAGATAGCAAAGTCCTGCTGGAGTACTAGCCGTGAGCATCCCAGCGCTCCCCGCAAAGTGGGGCTAGTGCTCTGACCACATAGTTCACCGGGTTGGCGGCGTGCTGGGTGCCTCGGTGGATCCGGCGGCGGAGACCCCCGCCATAGGAGATTGAGGGCAGGGCGGGATGTCGGAGGGTGAGGATGGAAGAGTCGCAGATGCGCCTCGGCAACGATGTTGCGTGGCTGGACCTGACTCGGATAGGTGAAGACACCTGGCGGGTCACCGCAGACTGGTGCTCCCAGCTGACTGCCGAGTTCGCCGCTCACCTCACCGATGCCGAGGTCATGGACTTCGCGGGACGGATGCTCTCCCACTTGGACGCGGCGTCGGGGGCGAGCTTCTCAGCGGCGGTCACCCCCGGCCGGAACAATCCGCTGGTGTTGAAGGCGGAGCCCGTCGAGGACGGTTACGCCTTCTCCGTTCGCCTGACTCCCAATGGTGACGACGGCGCATGTCACCTGCAGATGGAACTCGATCCGATCGCGATCCCGGACCTGCGCGAGGTGTTCGACGCGCTGCACGCGTCCCTGGTGGTCTGACGGTCTGGAGTGCGGGGTCGGTCAGGCCGCCGCTGTGAGCGGGCGTCCACCCCAGCGGATGCCCTTCTCGCTGCGGACCCGAGCACGCTCCCTGCGCTGGGCTGTCAGCACGTCGGGGTGTCGGGCGTTCTCGCAGGTAGGCTCCTCGCCCACCGCCGGATCTTGTCGCCCTTGTGGGCCGACAGGTTGTCCAAGATGACGTAGCTCGGAGCGCCGTCCGGTCTAGCCGCGCGGATCGACCTGAGCGCGGCCAGGGTGTTCGCGGCGCCCTTCTTGCGGCGGTTGACGCCCCAGAGCCTGTCGTCGCCGACCGATTAACAGCCGTGGAAGTAACGGACTCCGTAGGTGCGGTGGTAGGTCGCGGGATGCCGCTCAGGGTGGCCGGCCCGAGCCCAGCCTGAGCCGGCGGCAGGCCGGATGCCGAGCGGACCGAACTCGTCGAACGCGAAGACCCGGTCGGGGAAGCGGTCTAGGACGTGCTCGCTCCGGTCGAGCTTGGTGTCACGGTCGGGGTCGGGTGATTCCTTCCAGGTCTTGGTGCGCTGGAAGGTGACATCGCGGCGGGCGAGCAGGCACCGTAACGCCTCGCGGCCGATCCGTATGACGCGGCCGTGGACTTTCCGCAGGTAGGCGGCGAGTTTGCGGATGGACCAACGGGTGAAGGGCTGGCAGAGCTTGGTCGGGCGGGTAGTGGGCGTCGCGACGACGAAGTCCTCGTCGTCAGGACTGATCAGGCGGGGACGGCCTCACGCCCACCGAGGGTCCAGGCAGGCCAGGCCGATCTCGTTGAACCGGTGGATCACATCGCGGACGGTGTCCTCGTCGGCCTGCACCAGTTGGGCGATCACCGGGACCCGGTTCCCGCCGGCCGACGCCAGCAGCATCATCGCCCGCCGGAACCACACCGAACTGGTGCTGCCCCGGCGCACGATCTGCTGCAGCTTCTAGCTCAAGCCGGAACAGCCCCGGACGCTCCTACGAGCTCGTAAAACGATCTTGGCTACGCAACCGGGCGCTTTCCGTAGTATGCGCGCAAGGTCCTGGCCAGCTTTCGCTGGATCGCCCGGAGGATCGGGAGGGTGGCTTCGTCGGTGAGCCCGGTGGTCGTTCGCCACTCGACGCCCGAGCCGACGAGGTCACTGACGAAGACGATCTCCGCAGCCAGAAGGGTCCGCGCCCAATCGACGGGCTTGATCGGATCATCGTCGCCCAGAGCGCGGCTCAGGATCCGGCACTGATCGAGCAGATCGCGAGCGTCCACGAACCCCATTCCGAAAGCGAGTTCGTCGCTGCACCGCGCGGGCCCGCCCCATTCACCGAGAGCCCGTCGCAGCAGTCGAACCTCGTCTTCCGCCAGGACCTGGCTTGGCCTCACACCTTGCTCCGACATCCGTCCCGCCCTTCCGTCCTCGTCACAGGACGATCAAGCTACCCCTTTCGGAGTCTCCTCCAGCAGATCAGCGAGCAGGCGAGCGAGGCAAAAGCGTCGTGGAGGTCCTGGCGACTTTCCCAGCGGACGGCGAGGCGCTTGAACTGGTGCAGAAGGGCGAACGTCTGCTCCACGACGTACCGCAGCTTGCCCAGGCCATGAATGTCGGGCTGACCTTTGCGAGAGACGACGGGCAGGATCCCTGGCCGTAGCAGTTTTTTCCGGTTGGGGTTGCTGTCGCAGCCCTTGTCGCCCAAGAGCGCGTCGGTGACGGCAGCCTCAAGAGCCCGCTCGTCGACCACATTCCGAACCACGAAGCCAACCTACGGTGACCCACCGACATCCGTCTCCACCGGCAGCCCCGCATCTGCCGGATGGCGTTTGCGCGTGGTCGGTGTGCGGGTGGAGAGGGCAGGTGTTGTGACCCATAACCCCACATCCGGAGCCTCGATCGGGGACGATGGGCAGTCTGTGATCAGGCCGTCTGAGGGGACTGGATGACGACCCGCCCTACCACCGCGAGTCAGGAGGTTCAGAAGCGCTTCGACGACGCCGTGCGAGCGGGCGGGAAACAGCTTGACCTTGCCGGGCTCCACCTGTCGGAGCTGCCGGACTGGGAGGCGTGGCCGAGCGACCTCGGCGGACTGGCGCACCTGGACCTGTCCTACAACCTGCTGACCACGCTGCCGGAGTGTCTGCGCAACCTCCGTCAGCTCGAGAGCATCGACCTGGAGGGGAACGGGCTCGCCTCGCTGCCGGACTGGCTGGAAAGCCTCAGCGGACTCGTGACCTTGTATGTGGGACGGAACAACCTGACGGATCTCCCGCGGTGGAGACCTGGGGTGTTCGACCGCCTGACGGACGTGGACCTCTCTGGAAATCAACTGTCCGAGCTGCCCCCATGGATGGCCGAGCTCCCCAATGTCCTGGCTCTCTACCTACGGGACAACCGGCTTACGTCGCTCCCTGAGTGGCTGGGCAACTTCGGCCGTCTGAACTCCCTGGACGTGTCCGGCAACGACCTTGGGGCGTTGCCGGAGTGGCTGGGGAGGTTGAAAGGCCTGGCCAGGCTGTCCGTGGGCCGCACCGGACTGTCGGAGCTCCCCCGGTCACTGCAGTTCCGGTCTCTCGAGTACCTGGACCTGTCCGGGAACCGGCTCACACAGCTTCCCGACTGGGTGGGCACCCTGCCCGTGCTGAGGGAGCTGGACTTGTCCGGCAACGCCCTGTCGGCCCTGCCGGAGTCGCTGGGCACCCTGGCTGCGCTCAGCATCCTGGACCTTTCGAGGAATCCGCTGCCACAGGTCCCGCCCGAGATCCAGGGGGCGCAGGCCGCGGTCGCGTTCCTGCTGGGGGTTCAGGCGGACCCCGTGCAGTTGTGGACGTCGAAGATGCTTCTCGTCGGTCAGGGAAGGTCCGGCAAGACGTCCCTGCTGAAGGCCCTGCAGGGGCTCGAACACGATCCGGGTGAGCTGAGCACGCACGGGGTGCACGTCGCCGGACTCGAGTTGGCGCACCCGCGTCGGGAGGGGGTGACGATGGAGCTGAGCACCTGGGACTTCGGGGGCCAGGACATCTACCACGCCACCCACCAGTTCTTCCTCAGTGAGCGCTCGTTGTTCCTGCTCCTGTGGGACGCGCAGGTCGGCTGGGAGGAGAGCAAGCTCTACTACTGGCTCGACATGATCAAGGCCCGGGCGCCGCACGCGCCCGTGGTGCTGGTGGCCACCCATCTGGGGCCGCGGCCTCCGGACCTGCCGCTGCACCTGCTCCACGAGGCCTATCCCGGCATGATCGCCCGCAGCGTGGCCGTCGACAGCGCCACCGGTGAGGGCCTGGACGAGTTGCGGGCCCTCATCACGGGTCTCGCCGCCGACCTGCCCTTGATGGGAATCCGTTGGCCACGGTCCTGGCTCGACTCCGCCCAGTCGCTGCGGCAGCGACCCGACACCCACATCACCAGCGAGGAACTCCAACGTGCCCTGGACGAACACGGCATCGGCGATCCAGTGCACCGGCACGCGCTGGCCACGGCGCTGCACAGCCTGGGAGACATCCTGTACTACCCGGGCGACGAAGACCTCGCCGACATGGTGGTGCTTCGCCCGCAGTGGTTGACCGGCTACCTGAGCAAGGTGCTGGACGACCCGGAGGTGCGACTCAATCACGGGATTCTCACGGCGGAGGCGCGGCGGCGAATCTGGCATGACCTGGAACCGGGCCTCCGAGAGCATTTCGTGTCGATGATGGACCGGTTCGACCTCTCCTACCGGACCAGTGAGCACAGCAACGTCCTGGTCGTGGAGCTGCTGCCGTGGCAGCCCCCGGCCTACGGCGACGTCTGGGACGAGCAGCCTGCCGGCGGCGAGCGCGAGCTGCGGTTGCGCTACCGGCTGCACACGGTGCCGCCGGGGATCCCGACCTGGTTCATCGCCCGTGAGCACCGCTTCACCACCGGGCTGCACTGGCGGACCGGCGTCGTCCTGGCTCACCCCGACGGGGAGCACCGCGCTCTGCTCAGCGTGGACCGTCATGCCAGAACGGCGGAGCTGACGGTCCGCGGCCCCTATCCGCACGACTTCTTCGCTCTGCTGAGTGACGGTTTCGAAGAGACCCTCGGTCGTTACCCGGGACTCGAGGTCACCCGTCTGGTCCCCTGCCCCCACCACGACCAGGACGGGGAGCACTGCGCTCACGAGTTCCCCCACCAGCTGCTGCTGCAGCGGCTGCGCCGGACGCCCCCGCTGGTCCGGGTGGAGTGTCCGGTCCACCTCGATCCGCCGCTGGATGTGCGACAGCTTCTGCAGGGCCTCGAACCGCCGGCGCCCGAGCGGTCGGTCGAGCTGGCTCAGGCCGCCCTGGAAGCGGTCCAGCACCTGGAGCACGCCGTCACGCAGCAGCACGGTGACGTCGTCGACCAGCTGCGGCAGGTCCGCGCCCAGCAGCAGTCGATCGCCACCGAGCAGCAGCGCCGCTTCCTGGCGCTCGCGCGGATGCAGCGCGATGCCCAGGAGGTGGTGTGCCCGTCCGTCGTGTCGGTCCTTCCGGCCCGTCGACGGATCGGTGGGGTGCTGCCGGTGAAGATGCTGCACTTGCACCTGTACTGCGAGGCTCCCGGGGCCTGGCACCGCCTTCCGGGGGTCGCCCCCTACGAAGTCCGCCTGTCGTCGGAAATAAGGCGGACCGTCCTACCCTACGTCCAGCGGGTCCTCACGGTTCTCAAGTACGCGGTTCCGGTGGCTGGGGCGGCCGTGGGCATCGCATCGGAGGATCTGGCCAAGCACCTCAAGGCCGACATCGAGACCATGGAAGCCCTGATCGAGGGTCTCCCTGATCAACTGCATGAGCCCCAGCACCTGGTGGCCCCGAGCGTCCGTGTCGTACGGGCGGAGACCGATGCCGCGTTCCGGCGTATGCAGGACCTGCTGACGCACCTGGACCCCAAGCGCTCGTGGGCGGGTCTGAGCAAGGTGAGCACTCCCGAGGGCCACGTCTACTGGCTGTGCCCCGCCCACGCGACGCAGTACCGGGGCCTTCCGGGAGATGCGGTGTCACCGACCGCCTGATGCCGGGCCGGCGATCCCGCCACGGGAGGAAGGATCGGACGGGCCCGGCAGCGAGGGCCACCAGCCGCGGCGCGGCTCGGCCGGCACGGAGCTCGGCGTACGGGCAGGCCCGGCGCGCCTTCTTGGGGGGATCCGAGGGCGCGCCGGGCTCTGGTCCGGCGTCAGGCGACGGCCGTGGCGGGCGGGGCCGGGAGGTCGCGGGACTCGTCCGCGGCGACGGCGGTGACCACGGCTTCGGCGGGCAGGGCCTTGCGGACGGCGTAGTAGTAGACGGCCAGACTGTAGGCCGTGACGGTGGCGAGGTCCCACCAGTTCGGGAGGATGCCGCGGGCGGCGGTGCCGTAGCGGCCCAGGTAGCCGATGAGCAGCATGCCGCCGAGCCAGGGGGCGATCCACAGGGCGGAGCGCCAGTGCAGGTCGGTGCGGGCTTCGGCGGGGGTCAGGCGGCGGATGCCGGCGAAGACGGTGAGGCCGAGGGCCAGGGAGGCGCAGATCTTCCAGTTGGCCTCGAAGCCGGACCAGTAGACGGTGAGGTTGGCGAAGACGAACGCGAGGGGCGACAGGACCCGCCAGGCCGGGGTGCGGTAGGGGCGGTGGCGGAAGGGGTCGCGCAGGCGCAGGGCGTGCAGGGCGACCGGGGCGTAGGCGTACATGATCATGGTGGCGGAGGTGACCAGGCCGACCAGGGACTGCCAGCTGGGGAACGGGAGCAGGCACAGTTCGCCGATGACGAAGGCGGCGAGGATCGACCAGACCGGGACGCCGCGCACGTTGATCCGGGCCAGTTGGGCGGGCAGGGAGCGTTCCCGGCCCATCGCGTAGGTGATGCGCGCGGTGGTGCCGACGTAGACGAGGCCGGTGGCGGCCGGGGAGACGACGGCGTCGAGGTAGAGCACGAAGGCGAGCCACCCGACCCCCAGGGCGCTGGCGATCTGGGCGTAGGGGCCGAAGGCGCCGGCCCCGATCGGACTGGCCCAGCCGTGCACGAGGTTGGCCGGGACGAGCGCTCCGATGAACGCGGCCTCGAGCAGCAGGTAGACGACCATGCCGATGACGGTGGAGACGATGACGGCGCGGGAGACGTCCTGCTGCGGGCGGCGCGCCTCGCCCGCCATCTGGATGGCCTGTTCGAAGCCCTGGAGGGCGAAGACGACGCCGGCGGGCAGCGCGGCGAAGACTCCGTGGACGCCGAAGGGCATGAAGCCGCCGCCGGCGGTGAAGTTGCCCGCGTGGAAGGACAGGGTGACCAGCACGACGACGGTCAGCAGCGGGACGAGGGTCTTCCAGACCACGGCGACGGCGTTGGAGTCCGACAGCATGCGCACGCCGACGAGGTTGATCAGGGTGAACAGGAGCAGGAACGCGCTGGCGATGGCGATGCCCGGCCAGGTCAGGTCGCCGTGGGGGTCGAGAATGGTGACGTGGCGGCTCACCCAGCCGATGTGGGCGGTGTAGGACAGGGTCGCCTCGACCTCGATCGGGGCGATGGTCACCGCCTGAAGGAAGGTCATCCAGCCTGCGGTGAACGCGGCGAGGGGTCCGAAGGCGAAGCTGGGGAACCGAGCCGTGCCGCCGGCGAAGGGGTAGGCGGCGCCGAGTTCCGCGTGGACGAGGGCGATCACCAGGAGCATGACGGCGGCGAGGGCCCAGGAGATCAGGGAGGCGGGCCCGGCGACGGTGGCGGCGGTCAGCGCGCCCAGCAGCCAGCCGGATCCGATGATGGAGCCGAGCGAGACGAACATCAGGCCCCAGAACCCGAGGTTGCGCTGGAGGCCTCTGGGGGCGCCGGTGACGTGCACGGGGGCGGTGCTGGTCGTTGTCATGGGTTGTTCTCCTTCGTGGCGGACGGTGTGCGGGAGGACACGTGCAGGGGCCGGGGTCGGTCGGCCGGGGTGGCGATGCCTTCCAGGGGGCGGGCGTTGGTGGCGGGCCCGAAGGCGGCGATGACGAGCGCGACGGTGACCATGGCGGCCGCGGAGACCGTGAAGACCCAGGCCGTGCCCGCGTTGTGGAGCAGCGGCACCAGGACGAAGGGCATGGCCGCGGTGGACAGGCGCGACATGGCGTAGGCGCTGCCGGTGGCGACGGCACGCACCGAGGTCGGGAAGAGTTCGGTCTGGTAGACGTGGAAGGCGTTGGAGAAGACGTTGGAGACCATCGTGTAGGCGAGGCCTGCCAGGACCAGCCACACGGGGCTGGCGGCGAGCGCGTAGCCGAGGCCGAGGGCCGCCATCAGCAGCGCGGAGCCGGTGATGAGCCACTTGCGTTCGACGCGTTCGATCAGGGGCAGTGAGAGCAGGGATCCGATCGGGTAGCCGAGGTAGGCGGCCGCGGTGTAGCCGAGGGAGCCCACGACGGAGTAGCCCTTGGCGGTCAGCACCAGCGGGGCGAGGCTGCCGAAGCCGTAGTAGCCGAAGGTCTGCAGTGTCTGGAAGGCGCCCATGAGTGCGGTGTTGCGGGCCAGCGGTCGGCGCAGCAGCGCGCGGATGGGCAGGCGGGGCGCGGGGTCGATGTCGTGGCGGGGCGGGGCGAGGGGACCGCGGCGGGCGGCCTGGTGTTCGAGCTCGGCGGTGATGCGGGCGGCTTCGTCGTGCCGGCCGACGGCCTCGAGCCAGCGGGGCGACTCGGGCAGGGCGCGGCGGACGAAGGCGACGGCCACGGCGCCGAGGGAGCCGGCGACGAGCAGCCAGCGCCAGCCCTCGAGGCCGAGCAGGTGTGAGGTGGCCAGGGTGCGGCCCAGCAGGCCGACCACGGGGACGCCGCAGAAGGCGACGGTGTAGGCGACGGCGATGAACCGGCCGCGGACGCGTTCGGGCAGCAGGTCGGCGAGATAGGTGTCGGCGACGGGGAGTTCCGCGCCGATGCCGATGCCGGCGACGAACCGGGCGATGACCAGCCACAGCAGGGTGGGGCTGAACGCGCCGGCGAGCGAGGCGGCCGAGTAGAGCGCGAGCGTGGTCAGGAACGCGGTGCGGCGCCCGATCCGGTCGGCGACCAGCGGCAGGACGCAGGCGCCGAGGAAGGCTCCCAGGAACGCGGAGCTGAGGATCCAGGGGAGCCGGCCGGCGGTGACGTGGAAGTCCCGGACGAGGGTGGCGCTGAGGACTCCGGCGAGGAAGACCTCGTACAGGTCGAAGAAGAGGCCGAGGCCGATGACGGCGGTGATCCGGCGGTGGGCGGGCAGGACGGGGAGTCGGTTCAGGCGTGCCGCGACGGAGAACACGGCGACGGGGGCCCCGGGGGTGGGCGCCGTGTTCGCTGCGCTGGTGGGGATGGCCTGCGTCATGGGTGGTGGGCTTTCTCCTGGGTCGCGGGGGCGGCCGGGTGGCGCCGCCCCCGCGGGCTGGTCAGTTGATCGGGCTGTAGACGCCGTTCTCGATCACCAGGGGGACGGCCCGGTAGTTGCCGTCGCGTCCGGCGGTGAAGTTGAAGCTGCCGAGGACCGTGTCGAGGTTCTTCGTCTGCTTCAGCCCGGCGAGGATGCCGGCCCGGTCGGCGCCGCCGGTGGCGATGGCGTGGGCGAGGATGAACGCTCCGGCGTAGGCCTGGGCGCCGAACTGGTCCGGGTCGGTGCCGTAGGCCTTGCGGTATTCGGCGACGAAGGCCTTGGACAGGGGGTCGGCGGAGTGGGAGTCCCAGGCCGAGGCGACCAGCGTGTTGTTCGCCGCGGCACCGGCTCCGCCGATGAACTTGGGGCTGTTGAAGCCGTTGCTGCCGACCACGGGCTGGTTCAGGCCGAGTTGGCGGGCCTGCTGCAGCAGACCGATGCCGCCCTGCGGGACGGCGGCGACGAACAGGGCGTCGGGGTTCGCCTGCTTGGCCTGGGTGAGCTGGGCGGCGAAGTCCTTGTCGGTGGAGGCGAAGGACAGCTTGGCGGCGAGCTGGATGCCCTGGGCCCGCATGGCGGCTTCGAAGGTCTTGGCGGAGGAGGTGGTGGTGGCGTCGTCGTCGGCGTAGAGGAGGACGGCGCGCTTGATGTGGTAGCGGGCCTTGGCGGCGGCGACGGCCTGCGGGACGAGTTGGCTGTCCGTCAGGGAGTCGCGCCAGATCTTGTCGCCGACGTCGGTGATGCCCTTGGTGGCGGAGGCGGAGACGAGCAGCACCGGCACTCCGGCGCTCTGGGCGACCGGGGAGGTGGTCTGGGCGCTGGTGGAGGAGGTGGGGCCGATGATCGCGGCCACCTGGTCGGCGTTGATGAGCTGGTCGTAGAGGGTGGACGCCTGGGCGACCTGGGAGTGGTCGTCGGTGAACTCGAAGTGGATGCGGCGGCTCGCGAGTATGCCGGAGGCGTTGATGTCCTTCTCGGCGAGTTTCAGCGCTCTTTGCTGGGCGGTGCCGAAGGGGGCGGCCGCGCCGGTGGTGGAGACGACGACGCCGATGTTCACGGTGCCGTCGCTGCTCGTCGCGCTGGCGGTGCCGGCGCAGCCGGAGGCGAGCAGGCCGAGTGCGGTGGCGGCGGCGGAGGCGGCGAGGGCGCGGCGGTTGCGGGGGTTCATGAGACTCCTCGGTCGGTGAGGTGGTGCGCGGCGGTACTGGTCACGAATTCGGTGACCAGGGCGTTGAAGCGGTCGGGCTCCTCGAAGAAGGGCAGGTGGCCGCTGTCGGGGAAGAGTTCGAGCCGGTGGTGCGGCAGGGTGGCGATGGCGCTTCGGGCGCTATCGAGTGGCACCCGGGGGTCTTTGCCGCCCCAGACGACGAGGGTGGGGGCGGTGACCTGGTGCAGCCGGTCGCGCACGTGCCACTGGCCGGCGAGGTGGGGGTCCATCAGCTCGGAGAGCATCAGGGTGTTGGCTGCGGTGCGTCCTGGCAGGGCCTGGGCGGTGGTGAAGGGCAGCAGGATCTCCATGAGCTGGTGCCGGGCGGCGGGCGCGAGATGGCGCAGTTCCCTCTCGACGTCCTGGTCCGAGCACTGGCCGGCTGCGGTGAGGGTGCTGCGGGTGAGGGTGTCGCGGACGGAGTCGTAGATCTGCTGGGCGCTGTGGAAGGCGGAGGCGGAGGCGGTGAGGACCAGCCGTTCGACGCGCCGGGGGGCGGCGAGGTGGGCGAGGACCGCGACCTGGGCGCCCAGGGAGCTGCCGAGCACGGTGAACCGGTCGTGGCCCAGGTGGTCGGCGACGGCCAGGACCTGGTCGCGGCAGAGGGCGGCGACGGGGCGGCTGGTGTCGGTGGGGGCGTCGCTGTAACCGCAGCCGGGCAGGTCCAGCGCGGCGACCTGGAAGTGGTCCGCCAGGCCGCGCACGGTGGGCGCGAAGAGGTCGGCGCTGAGTCCGCCGCCGTGCACCAGGACGAGGGCGGGCCCTCGGGTGCCGGCGGTCAGGATGCGGGTGCGCAGGCCTCGGATGCGCGCGAAGGCGATGTTCATGCCGGGCTCGTGGCGAGCGGGCGGGTCGCGCCGCCGCCGAGGTAGGCGGCGGCGACCGACTCGTCGGCGAGCAGGTCCTGCCCGGTGCCGGTGACCGCGAGGCGTCCGGTCTCCAGGACGGCGGCGCGGTCGGCGACGGCCAGGGCGCGGCGGGCGTTCTGCTCGACCACGACGACGGTGGTGCCGTCGGCGCGTATCTGTCCGATCAGGTCGAAGACCTGAGTGGCCATCAGCGGGGACAGGCCGAGGGTGGGCTCGTCGAGCAGCAGGACGCGGGGGCGCAGCAGCAACCCGCGGGCGATGGCGAGCATCTGCTGCTCGCCGCCGCTGAGGGTGCCGGCGGGTGCGTGCCAGCGCTGGGTGAGGATCGGAAAGCGGTCCAGTACGCCGGTGCGGTCGGTTCCGGCGATCGCGAGGTTGTCGCGGACACTCATGCGGGCCTGCACGGCGCGGCCTTCGGGGACGAGCACCAGGCCGGCGCGCACGCGCCGGTGGGAGGGCATGCGGGTGATGTCGCGTCCGTCGAAGACGACGCGACCCGCGGAGGGGCGCAGCAGTCCGGCGACGGCTTTGAGGGTGGTGGTCTTGCCGGCGCCGTTGGCGCCGACCAGGGCGAAGGTGGAGTCGTCGGGGACGGCCAGGTCGAGGCCGCGGACGACGTCGGGGGTTCCCGGGTAGCGGACGCTGAGCCCGGTTGTCTCAAGCACCAAGGTAGGCCTCGATCACTCGGGGGTCGTTGACGACCTCGTCGGGGGTTCCTTCGGCCAGGGGGGCGCCGGAGGCCAGGACCAGGACGCGGTCGCAGGCACGGCGGATCATGGCCATGTTGTGTTCGACCACCAGCACGGTGTGGCCCTGGGCGGCGTGCTCGCGGATGGTGTCGGCGAGTTGCAGGGCTTCGCTCTCGTTCATGCCGGCGGCGGGCTCGTCCAGGATCAGCAGGCCGGGCGAGGCGGCCGCGGCGCGGGCCATCTCCAGGCGGCGCTGGTCGCCGTACGCGAGCGCTCCGGCCAGGGCGGTGTCGCGGCCCGGCAGTCCGGCGCGGCCCAGCAGTCCGGCGGCGCGGGCGGCCAGGTCGCGGTCGACGCGGCGGCCCTTGGGCAGGGCGAGGATGCGGTGCCAGGCGGTGGCGGGCAGGGTGGTGACGGCCCCGGCGGTGACGTTGTCGCGGCAGGTCTGGTCGGCGAAGACGCGCAGGTTCTGGAAGGTGCGGCCGATGCCGCGGCGCGCGATGCGGTGCACCGGCTCGCCGGTGATCTCCTGGCCGCCGAGGTGGACGCTGCCGCGGTCGGGCCGGTACTGGCCGGTGATGACGTTGATGAGGGTGGTCTTGCCGGCGCCGTTGGGACCGATGAGGCCGAGTACTTCGCCGGGGGCGGCGTGCAGGGTGACGCCGGTCAGCGCCTTGACGCCGCCGAAGGAGAGGCTGACGTCCTCGATGTCGAGGGCGACGGGGCGGGCGGGGGCGGCGGGCAGTGGTTCGGCGACGGGGGCCGGGGCCCGCCGGGGCAGCAGACCGCCGAGTCCCTGCGGCAGGAACAGCACGACCAGGACGAGGATGGCGCCCTGCAGGGCGACGCTGATCCAGCCGGCGCCGACGCCGAGGTCGATCAGGCCCTGTGGGATGAGCGTGATGGCGACGGTGCCGAGGACGGTGCCGGTGACGCGGCGGGTGCCGCCGACGACGGCGCACATGACCACGGCCAGGGTCTGCTGCAGCGTGTAGTTGCCGGGGTCGATGTGGTAGTCGTGCAGGGCGCCGAGTGCGCCCGCGGTGCCGGCCAGCGCGCCGGAGAGCGCGAACAGGCGGATGCGGGTGGCGGCGACGTCGACGCCCTGGGCGCGGGCGGCGGGCTCGTCGGCGCCCAGGCTTTCGGCGCTGACGCCGAATCGGGTCCGGGCGAGCCGGGCGATGACCCAGCAGGCGGCGAGGGCGGTGATCCAGACGGTGGGCGCCTGGACGGTCCGCGGGATCGGGCCGAGGCCGACCGGGCCGCCGGTGAAGCCGAAGTTGACCAGGGCGAGGCGGATGACCTCGGCGAAGGCGACCGTGGCGATGGTGAGGTAGACGTGCCGCAGCCGGGCGACGGTGGCGGCCAGGAGCAGTCCGACCAGGGCGGCCGCGGCGGCGCCCGCGGCGGCGGCGAGCGGCCAGGGCAGGTGGGCGTGCAGGATCAGCAGGGCGCTGGTGTAGGCGCCGACGGCGCCGAGGCCGCAGTGGGCCAGGGAGAACACTCCGGCGCGCATGAGCACCGTCATGGACAGGGCGTACAGGACACCGATGCCCGCGTTGGACAGCAGGCTCTCGTTGGCGAGGTAGAAGCTGGTGAGGTTCACGGGCTCAGGCCTCTCTGGTCTGCACGGCGCCAAGGAGGCCGCGGGGGCGGACCAGCAGGACGGCGAGGATGACCGCGAATGCCGCGATGTCCTTCCAGTCCGCGCCCAGCCAGACGATGGTGGCGACCTCGGCGAGGCCGAGGAGCAGGCCGCCGAGGGCGGAGCCGACGGCGGAGCCCATGCCGCCGAGGATGATCGCGGCCAGGCCCTTGAGCTCGACGGAGTGGCCGAGGTCCGGGGTGATGCTGTTGAACTGCAGCACGAACAGCAGTCCGGCGAGGCCGCCGAGGACGGAGGAGAGGGCGACGGTGGAACGGTAGGTGCCCTCGACGTTGATGCCGGTGACGCGGGCGCCGGTGGGGTTCTCGGCGACGGCGCGGACGCGCCGGCCCCAGGCGGTGTACCGCAGGGCGGCGGCCAGGGCGGCCATCACCGTCAGGGCGACGGCGCCGCAGAGGATCTGGGCGAGGGTCACGTCGGCGCCGAGCAGGTGGAGGCCGGTGGTGGGCAGCCAGCCGTCGGGGAAGGTCTGCGGGTCGGGGCCCATCCAGCCGAGCATGGCGGCGTCGAGGACGGCGCCGAGCCCGATGGCGGCGACCAGGGTGCGCAGGTCGGCACCGGGGCGGCCGCGCAGTCGGCGCAGCACCGCCTGGTCGAGCAGGACGCCGACCACGCCGCAGCCGGCCATGGTCACCGGCGCCGCCGCCCACAGCGGCAGGCCGGCGCGGGCGCAGACCAGGGTGAGGTAGGCGCCGAGGGTGAAGATGGAGACCTGGGCGAGGTTGAGGATGTCGAGCACGCCGAACAGCAGCGAGAAGCTGACGGCGAAGAGCGCGTAGACGGCGCCGAGTGTGAGGCCGTTCGCGAGGTACTGGAGCACGGGTTGTCCCCCTTCGTGTGTGCGGCGTGCGGCCGCGGTGGGCGGCGGGCGGGAGGTGGGGCTCCCGCCCGCCGGACCCGTCAGCGGACCGGCCGCAGGACGGCGCGGGCCAGGGTGTGGGCGGTGAGGTTGAAGCCGACGAGGGCGGGGCTGAGGTCCGGGGCCACGTCGAGGGCGTCGGTGTCCAGGGCGTGGACGGCGAAGAGGTAGCGGTGCGGACGGTCCCCGGGCGGCGGGGCTGCGCCGTCGTAGCCGTCGCCGCCGAGGTCGTTGCGGGTGTGGAAGGCGCCGTCGGCGAGCTTGGCCTCGCCGCCCGCTCCGGTGGGGAGTTCGGTGGTGGTGGCGGGGAGGTTGACCAGGAGCCAGTGCCAGGCGCCGCTGCCGGTGGGGGCGTCGGGGTCCAGGCAGGTGACCGCGTAGGAGCGGGTGCCCGCCGGTGCGCCGGACCAGGACAGGTGCGGGGAGGCGTTGCCGCCGCCGGCGCTGTGGTGGGCGTGGGCGTCGGCGATGCGCTCGCCGGAGGCGATGTCGTTGCTGGTGAGGGTGAAGTCGGGGACGGCCGGGAGGAAGTTGTAGGGCTCCGGCGGGGTGGGACGGTCGAGGTTCATCTGGTTCTCCTTCTCAGTGGGTGAGACGGGCGGTCACAGGCGCTGGGCTGCGTGCAGCAGTTGGCGCCGGATCGCGGCGGCTTTCGGGCGGATCCTGCGGGCGGGGCCGCTGACGCTGAGGGCGGCCCTGATCTGGCCGTCGTCGCCGGGGACGGGCACGGCCACGGACCACACGCCGGGTTCGTCCTCGCGTGGCCCTTCGCCGAAGCCGCGCAGGCGGATCCGGTCGAGTTCGGCCGTGGTGTCGAAGCGGTGCTGGTCAAGGGCCCAGGCCAGGAGAACCTTGCCGGGGGCGGTGGCGGGCAGCGGCCATCCGGTGCCGCGCGGGACGGTGTCGCGCAGTCCCTGGTCGGGCTCGACCGAGGCGATGCACAGACAGCGGTCGTCCAGGCGGCGGTAGAGCTGGACGCTTTCCCCGGTCCGGTCCCGCAACTGACGCAGCACCGGATAGTTCACGCGTATCACCGGCTGGGATTCGCCCGCGCTGTTCCAGGCCCGCACCCGCATGCCGACGCTGAGGTAGCCGGACTGGGCGCGGTGCAGGACGTCGTCCTCGACCAGTTGGGCGACCAGCCGATGGGCGCTGGATCCGGGGATCCCGGTGGCCTCCCGTACCAGGTCAACGCTGTTCGCACCGGCCACGACGGCATCGACGATGGCCAGGACTCGGTCCATTCCAGTTCTGGGCATGACGTCCGGTTTCCCCTTCGCGCAACCGAGCTGACTGTGGTTAACTTACGACCCATCCGAAGGACGAGACAGTTCGTTTCACATACTGGACACTCTGAAAGTAGGGAACCGTGGCACCGACCACCCTCGTCGACAAGATCTGGGACCGGCACGTCGTCGATCGCGGCGAGGCCGACCTGCTCTACATCGACCTGCATCTGCTGCACGAGGTCACCAGCCCGCAGGCCTTCGAGGGCCTGCGCATGACGGGCCGTAAGGTCCGCCGGCCCGACCTGTCGATCGCGACGGCCGACCACGACGTCCCGACCGCCAACACCCACCTGCCGCTGGCCGACAGGATCGGGGCCAGGCAGCTGCAGCTGCAGATCGACAACTGCCGGGAGTTCGGCGTCGAGCTCCACCCGATGAACACCCCGGGCCAGGGCATCGTCCACGTCATCGGCCCGCAGATGGGCCTGACCCAGCCGGGCATGACCATCGTCTGCGGCGACAGCCACACCGCCACCCACGGCGCTTTCGGCGCGGTCGCGTTCGGCATCGGCACGAGCCAGGTCGAGCACGTCCTGGCCACCCAGACGCTGCGGATGGCCCGGCCCAAGTCGATGGCCGTCACCGTGGACGGGACGCTGCGCCCCGGGGTCACCGCCAAGGACCTGGTGCTGGCCGTCATCGCGAAGATCGGCACCAACGGCGGCACCCAGACGCTGATCGAGTTCCGCGGCGAGGCCGTGCGGCAGCTGTCCATGGCGGGCCGCATGACGGTGTGCAACATGGCCATCGAGGCCGGTGCGCGCAGCGGCCTGGTCGCGCCCGACGAGACGACCTTCGCCTACCTGGAGGGCCGCGAGCGCACCCCCAGGGGCGCCGCGTGGGAGCGGGCGCTGGAGGACTGGCGCACCCTGCACAGCGACGAGGGCGCGGTGTTCGACCGTGAGGTCCGTCTGCACGCGGACGACATCTTCACGCAGGCCAGCTGGGGCACCAACCCCGGTCAGACGGTCGGCATCGACCAGAACGTGCCGGACCCCTCGGCCTACGCCGACCCGTCCGAGCGGGCGGCCGCCGAACGCGCCCTGGAGTACATGGGCCTGACACCCGGTCAGGCCATGCGCGACATCGCGATCGAGACGGTGTTCATCGGCTCCTGCACCAACGGCCGGCTGGAGGACCTGCGGGCCGCCGCCGAGGTGCTGCGCGGCAGGAAGGTCAACCCGCGGGTCCGCGCGCTGGCCGTGCCGGGGTCCGCGGTCATCAAGGACCTGGCCGAGGCCGAGGGCCTGGACCAGGTCTTCCTGGACGCCGGCTTCGAGTGGCGTTCGCCCGGCTGCTCGATGTGCGTGGGCATGAACGGCGACATCGTCGCGCCGGGCACGCACAGCGCCTCCACCTCGAACCGCAACTTCGAGGGGCGGCAGGGCCCGCAGGCCCGCACCCACCTGGTCTCCCCGGCCACCGCCGCCGCGACCGCCGTGGCCGGCCACCTGGCCGCCGCCGCCGACCTGTCCTGACCGTACGAGCAAGAGAGCGACAAGACCATGGACCCCGTCACCCGCATCCGCGGCCGCGCCGTGCCGCTGGACCGCTCGGACGTCGACACCGACCAGATCATCCCCGCCGTGTGGATGAAGAAGATCGAACGGACCGGCTTCGAGGACGGCCTCTTCCAGAAGTGGCGCCGCGACAGCGAGTTCGTGCTCAACCGCCCGGAGCGGGCGGGCGCGACCGTGCTGGTCAGCGGACCGAACTTCGGCTGCGGCTCGTCCCGTGAGCACGCCCCGTGGGCGCTGCGCGACTTCGGCTTCAAGGTCGTCATCACGCCCGGCTTCGCCGACATCTTCCGCAACAACCTGCCCAACGTCGGCCTGGTGCCGGCGTGGGCGGATCCCGAGACGGTGCGCGCCCTGCTGGACGCCACCACCGCGGACGCCTCGGTGGAGATCACCGTCGACGTGGAGAACCGCCTGATCCAGTGCCCGGAGGCGGGCGTCGTCGACGCGCCGTTCTTCCTGGACGACGCGGCGCACTACCGGCTGGTCAACGGCCTGGACCTGATCGACATGACGCTGCAGCTCGACCAGGCGATCGCCGAGCACGAGCAGCGCCGCCCGGACTGGCTGCCCACCTGCAACGGCCAGGTCGCCGTCGCCGCCGGCTGATCCGCCCCGACCGGGTCCGGAGCCGTTCCCCCGGCGGCTCCGGACCCCCACCGTTCGAGAAGGGAAACCCCTGCCGTGACCCGCATCATCCGCCCCGGCGACGTCCAGGGCCTGATCTCCGCCGCCGACCGGCTGCGCCGCGGCGCCGTCGTCGTCGTACCGACCGACACCAACTACGGCGTGTTCTGCGACCCGTTCAACCCCGAGGCGGTGCGCCGCGTCTACGAGATGAAGAAGCGCGACGGCGGCAAGCCGCTGACGCTGTACGTCTCCTCCCCCACCGAGTGGCAGCGCTGGGCCAAGGACCCGGGTCATCCCGGCCTGGACGGCCTGCTGGACGAGGTCTGGCCGGGCCCGCTCAACATCATCGTGCGCAAGCGCCCCACCGTCCCCGACTGGGTGACGGCCGGTCAGGAGTCCGTCGCGGTCTTCCACAACCGCAGCCAGGTGCTGAACCAGCTGGCGATCTACGCGGGGCTGCCGCTGGCGGCGACCTCCGCCAACATCAGCGGGACCATGGACACCGGCCTGGTCGACTTCGACACCGCGGTGGAGCACCTGGGCGAGCACATCGACCTGGCCGTCCAGGGCTCCGGCGCCTCCGCCTACACCTCCTCCAGCACCATCGTGTCGCTGCTGGGCGAGCGCCCCGCGATCGTCCGCCAGGGCGACATCGGCCCCGAGATCGTCGGCCGCCACCTGACCGACCTGGCCGTCCCGGCCGACGCCCGATGAGCGCCCCCACCGCCACGGCCCCCGCCACCGCGGCGGGGGCTGCGGCCGGGACGGGCGCCCCCACGGCGGCGCTGCGCGCGCTGACCGGGTACCGCGTCGTCTCCCGCGCCTACTTCCACCTGCCGGTGCTGTTCGTCTTCCTGTTCCGCGGCCACCTGCCGCTGTGGGGGGTCGAGACGCTGATGGCGGGCTACGGGCTCACAGTGGCCGCGGCGCCCCTGGCGCTACGGCCGCTGACCCGGCGTCTGTCCCTGCCCGCTACCCTGGCGGTCGGCGAGAGCGTGAAGATCGCCGGCCTGGTGTGCCTGGCGCTCGGCCCGGGCTGGACCAGTGCGGTCGTCGGGCAGGTGCTGTCCGGCGCCGGTTTCGCGCTGACCGCGGGCACCGACTCGGCGCTGCTGAGCACCCTGACCTCCGGCGCGGACTTCCGCCGCAGGGAGGCGACGACGCAGGGCTGGATGTTCGCGATCTCCTTCGCGGCCGGCACCACCGGCGCGCTGCTGTTCGGCCGGGCGCACACGGCGCCGTTCGCCGCCTCGGGCGGCGCGGCCGCGCTGGCCCTGGTCTGCCTCGCGCTGACCGCGGCCGGGCTGCGCGACCGGACTGCCGCGCCGGCCCCGGCTGCGACCACGGCTTCGGCATCGGCATCGGCATCGGCATCGGCATCGGCATCGGCTCCATCGTCGGACGCGGCTGCGGCTACGGCCGGAGAGGAGCGGGCCGGGGACGGGGCCAGGTTCTGGCAGCAGTACTACGCGCTCAACCGGGCGTTCCTGCTGGCCCCCTACGTCGGCTTCATCCCCTACCTGCTGGCGGCCCGGCTGCATCTGGGACTGTCCTGGTTCGGCGCCGTGCTGGGGCTCTACACCCTGAGCGGATTCGCCGCGGCCCGGCTGTCGCCGAAGGTGATGGCCAAGGGCAGCCCCCGGCAGCTGGCCGCCCTGTCGACCGTGCTGACCGCCGGTGGGCTGGCCCTGCTCGCCGTGCCCAGTCTGGTGACCGCGTTGGCGGCCATCGTCGCACTGGGTCTGGCGGGCGGGTTCATCCGACCGATCGGCATGGCGAACCTCGAGCCCTACCTGCAGGGCCTGTCCGCACAGGCCCGCAGGACGATGACCGGACGGATGGAGCAGCAGCAGGCCGTGTGGTCGGCCCTTCTGCTGGTGGCCGGCGGGCTCCTGCTACCGGTGCTGTCCACGGTCGGGCTGTTCCTGGTCCTGGCGCTGGCCAACCTGGTCGTCCAGACCGTCGTCCTGCTCGGCGCACGAAGGAACAGCGCCGGCTGAACCGCCCGCTGCGGCCCTGCCCCTGGCAGGGCCGCAGCCGTCTGCCGGGGATCGGGGGCGAAGGCCCCGGCTGGCTGAGGCGACACACCGACCGTCACTTCGTCCGGAGAGGGGAAAGGGTGGCACCCGCATGCGAACAATCGACGACGAGAGAATGCCGCGGCCGCGCGGCGCCCGGAAGGAGACCGCCGTCTTCCTGGCGGACCCGGACCCGCTGGCCCGGCACGTGCTCCAGGACGCGCTGCGGCGCAGCGGCCTGGCGGTGACGGCGGCCAGCATGTCGCCGCGCCCCAAGGCGGTCGTGGCCAGGGTCGACGCGGCGGTGCTGGCCACCGATCACCGCGACTCGCCGCGGGACAGCATCCACACCTGGACGCAGCACCGGGTCCCGGTGCTGCTCATCGGGGTGGGCTGGACGCAGGACCGGCTACACGCCGCGTTGTCGGCGGGAGCGATGGGCTGCCTGGTGAAGGACAGCGCGACCGAACGGCTGGGGCCGGCGGTGCGGGCGGTGGTGAGCGGACACATGGTGCTCTCCCCCGACCTGATGGAGCTGTACGCGGGGGCCCCGCGTTCCGGGCAGCAGGTAGAAGGGCCGGTTCTCGTCGGCCGTTCCGCCACCCTGCTGACCTCCAGGGAGCGGGAGGTGCTGGCGGTGCTGGCCCAGGGCCTGTCGACGGCCGAGGCGGCCCGCCGTCTCGGGGTCTCCCCCGCCACGGTCAAGAGCCACATCTCGCACGCCCTGACGAAACTGGGGGCGCGGAACCGGATCGAGGCGATCCTGATGACCCGCCCGGACCTCAGCCGGGTCTGAGCGACGCCCGGGCCCCCGCGGAGTCGTCGGCCGGCTCAGACGCCGAGGCGAATCCACCGGTCGCCTCTGGCCCTGGCGCCCAGGAACGCGACGCGGACGGCGAGGAACACGCCGAACACCGCCCAGACGGCGGTCAGCGAACCGTGGTAGACGCAGCCGGCTGCCGGGATCACCGCCGCGGCGGTGCCCGCACCGGCCCAGGCGAGGTAGCGGCCGTCCCCGGCGCCGATCAGGACGCCGTCCAGAACGTAGACGGCCGCCGCCAGCGGCTGCAGCAGCCCGATCACCGGCAGGCTGTCGGCGAGTGCGTGACGCACGGCGGGCTGGTCGGCCAGCAGGCCCAGGTAGAGGGGCTGCGCCGCCCAGAGCACGGCGCCGAGTGCGGTCCCGGCGAGCACCGCCGCGAAGGTCATGCGGCGCACCGCGATCCGGGCCGTGCGGGGCTCCCCGGCCCCGAGGAGTCCGGCGACCACGGTCTGCGCCGCGATGGCGACCGCGTCCAGGGCCAGCGCGAGGAACATCCACAGGGAGAAGCCGAGCTGGTACGCGGCCAGCGGCGCGGCGCCGAGCGTGGCGGCGGCGCCCGCCAGGACCACGATCACCGAACGCATCGTCACGGTTCGCACCACCAGGGCGACGCCGGCGCGGGCGGCCCGCATCATCCCTGCGGGGTGCAGCCGCAGGCTGAGCCGGCGACGTGCGGAGTCACGTGCCACGACGGCCGCGAGGGCGGTTCCCATGGCGGTCTGGGCGATGACGGTCCCCCACGCGGAGCCCGCCACGCCCCAGCGCGCTCCGAAGACCAGTTCGGCGTTGAGCGCGGTGTTGACGGCGAAGCCGCAGGTGACGACGGTCAGCACGGTGCGGGAACGCCGCAGGCCGCGCAGTACCCCGGTGGCCGCGGTGGCGACCAGGATGCCCGGCAGTCCGAGCGCGCTGATGCGCAGGTACCGGACGGCCTGGGCGGCGATTCCGCCGGTGCCGCCGAGCAGGTGCACGGCCTCGGGGGCCGTCGCGGCGACGACGGCTGCCAGCACGACCCCCAGGACCAGGCCGAGGCCGACACCGTCGATGCCGGCCCGCAGGGCTCCGTCGCGGTCACCGGCGCCGATGCTGCGCGCCGCGCTCGAGGTGGTCGCGTAGGCGAGGAAGACGCAGGCGTTGACCAGGGCCGCCAGGATCGTCGCGGCGAGCGCGACGCCGGCCAGCGGGTCGGCGCCGAGGCGGCCGACCATGGCGCTGTCGGCGAGGAGGAAGGCGGGTTCGGCCACCAGGGACCCGAGGGCGGGCAGCGCGAGGCGGACGATGTCGGAAAGCGTGCCGACGCGACGCGCGGCGGGCGGGGTGGCGGCGGGCGGAGTGGCGGCGGGCCCGCCGGCAACTGCCTGCGGGCCGACGGCGGGAGCGGAGGTGGTGGTCATGGTGGCCGGTCTGTGGGAGGTGGTGGTGCGGGCGCATGGCTGGGGGGAGAGCCAGGCGCCCGCACCGGCCGGGCGACGGGAGTCGGCCGGGGGTCAGTCCGCGACGCGGCCGACGACGCCGTCGAGCCAGTCGCTGTTGTGGCGGTCCGCGGCGCTCTGGTCGCGGAAGGCGTAGGTCTTCAGCAGCCAGCGCTGGCGGGCGCGCTCGGGGTCGAGGATCTCGACCATGTCGCGGCTGTGCAGACCGTCCTGGTTCGCCAGGACGAACAGGTCCCGGTCCAGGATCTTGTGGCGGCGCTTCTTGGACTTGACGATGGCGTTCTTCAGGGCGAGGAGCGCCTCGTAGGCCGCGATCGGGGCGTCCGGCGCGACCCGCGTGCGCGTGTCGTAGTAGCGCAGGCTGTGGTCGTTCTCCAGGATGGCGTGCGGCTCGGAGACCGTCTGCGTGGAGTTGGAGTCACGCGAGTAGCGGTCGAAGGGGGTGATGAAGAGCGGCTGACGCAGCGTCTGCTGGTGCTCGTCGGTGAGGTTGGCCAGCACGTCGCGGCCGTCGGCGAAGCCGGTGTAGATCTGGTCCTCGACCGGGCAGCGCATGCCCAGCAGCGCCAGGAAGTCGGCGCGGACCGGATGGGCGGTTCGGTCGTTGTGGAAGTACAGCTCGCTGTCGGTCTTCTGGGTCTGCGTGCCGGTGTACCGGTTGACGGCGTAGACGTCGTGGAAGAAGTCGCCGTTGTTGCGGGTCTCGTAGGCCAGCAGCGGGGTGCCGACGACCTGGCCGAAGAGCTCGAGGAAGGTCTCCCCGACGAAGGTGGTCTTCTTGCGGTACTTGTCGGCGACCGGGTCGTCCTGCTCGAAGAGCGGGATCTCGGCGTCGACGGGGCAGTTGCGCAGGACGTGGGCGTCGGACTCGCCGGACTCCCGCTGGGCCCGCACGGTGGCGCAGGCCTGGAGGAAGTAGGCGGGGACCTCGCCGCGGGCGAGAACGTCGCCGACGGCGGCGGAGAAGGCGGAGTAGTCCTCATAGGGGTTCTTGGCCACCGCCGAAAGAAGGTGGAAAAGCTCGTCACGCTGCGCATCGGTGAAGCTGAAAACGGGCTCCATGGCTGGGGCGCTCCTTGGATGTCTCGGGATGCTGTCGTGCCGCGCTCGATGCTTCTTGCGCGGAGCGGCGGCAACATCGGCCGTTGGTTGAACTCCAGTTCGGGGAGCGAGATTTGGCTCGGTGCGCGTAGGCCGTTGGTGGAGGCGCCCGGAGCCGGGTCGAGGATCTCCACCCCGCGCGGGCGAGGACGGGGCTCCTTTCCGCGGCGGTGGAGGAGCGGGAGGGGCGTGGGATCGACAAAGAAGAATCCATCTGGAAGGTATGTTTTAGGACCGGAAGGCACGCCCGCTCCCTGGCGGGGCGGACGGGCCGTCGGTCGGGCTCGGAACATCAGGGCATCAGGACATCAGGGCTTCCAGGTGTCGGTCGTAGGCGGCGTCCAGATCGAGCGTGGCGTGACCGGCGATCGCGTGCACGTCGCGCCAGCGCCGCAGCAACGGCTCCCCCGCACCGTGCCCGCGGGCACCGGCGACCCGGACAAGACGTTCGACCGCCCGGACGCACCAGTCGACCGCCACCGCGCAGTCGCGCACGTTCTCGGCCACCGCGAAGGGCGTCACCTCTCCCGCGTCGGCGCGGCCTGCCGCGCCGAGCAACAGCAGCCGCGCACCCCGCACCTGGGCCGAGGCCTCCGCCACCGCGGCCGCCGTACCCGGGCGGGCCGGGCCGGCCCCGCCGCACTGCGCTGCCGGAGCGCGGCGACCACGTCCGCCACCGCGGCCTGCGCGGCGCCCAGTGCGGGGGCCGCGAACATCAGGCCCGCCACCAGGGGGAAGGGCACTCGGTGGCAGCGGGCCGCATCCGGGTCGCGGTGCGGCCGCGCCAGGTCGTCCAGGGTCATGGTCGACCAGGACGGGACGAACACGCCGTCGAGCTCCACGCTGTTGCTGCCGCTGCCCCGCAGGCCCACATGGTCCCAGGTGCTCAGGATCGTGCACCTGCGCACCGGCACCGCGAAGATCCGGTGCTGGTCTCCCGTCCGGCTGGCCAGCAGGATCCACTGCGCGTGGTCGACGCCGCTGGCGGGGGTCCACCTGCCGCTCAGCTGCCATCCGCCGGACACCGCGACGGCGCTTCCCTGGGGAGGAACGACCGCGGCGGCGATGCGGGTCTGCGCCCCCCTGGCCCACACCGCGGCGCGGCCGCGTTCGGGCAGATAGGAAGCCAGGCGACCATGGGCGGCGAACAGCGCCGCGCACCAGGCCGTGGAGGTGCACCCCTCCCCCAGCTCGGTGACCGCGCGCACGAGTTCGGTGAACGTCCCGGCCCGGCCGCCGTGGACGGCGGGAACGAAGTGGGCAGGAAAGCCGGCGTCGCTGATCTCGGTGGCCGTGACGTCGTCCAGGCGGCACCGCTCCTCGACGGCCTCGGCGCGCGGTCGGACGTGGGCGGTGAGGAGTTCAGCCGCGGACAAGAGTCCCGGGGCGATGGTCACCATGATCCCTGCTCCTCCTTCAGCGACCAGACGGTCAGTCCGCCGGCCACGACACGGTCGTTCTGAATGGCCGTCACCTCCCATACCCCGGTGCCCGGCTGGGTGGCGGCTCGGGCGGCCGCCCTGATCCGGACCGGTGCGTGGAAGCCGACGAAGGTGTTGAACTGGACGCCGATCCGCAGCAGTCGCGGGCGGACGGCGTCGCCCGCCCGCCGTCGTCCGGCGGCGTAGGAGGCCTGCCGAAAGGCCTCGACCAGCACCATCCCGGGGATGTGGTCGACCGGATGGTCGAAGTAGCCGGGATGGCCGGTGTCCGTCACGAGCGTCCAGCCCTCGGACCCGCCGCCCGAGGCGAGCAGCACGTCGGTGGGCCATCGGCACCCGACCGCCTCGGGCTCCGCCATCGCGGCGGGGCCGCCGTGCCTGCCGGGGCGCGGAAAGGACAGACCACTGCCGGGTCCGGCGGCCCGCAGGCGGGCGTAGTAGTCCGGGGCCAACGCCTCCCACCGGAGTGTGCCGTGACGGCGGATCACCCCGTCGGCGACGACGTCGGCCTCCAGAGCCGCGCCGAACCTGCGCGCGGTGGAGACGTGGCGCACGCAGCCGAGCTCCAGCGTCGCCTCCTGCCGCCGGGCCGGCCGCCAGGCGGAGAGGGCGGGCGTCTCCACCGTGACGCCGCAGAGCAGGAACTGGTGGTCGTGGGGAATCGCGTAGGCGCTGTGGGACAGGTGGATGGCGCTCTGCCGCATCGCCTCCGCGAACAACACCGGTTCGCCCTGGGGGTCGCTGTGGAACAACCGCCCCCGCGTCGGCCAGCGGGCGCCGACGCGGAAACGGTCCTCGGCCAGCCGCTCCACGTTCCTGAGCAGGACGGCGGCGGACGCCTGTTTGTGTACCATCTGCTGCGGGACCGTCACTTCCCTTCGGATCCCTACCGGTTCCGGACCTCTCGGCACCGGGGGCGGGCCCTCCCCCGCCGAACGGTCAAGCAGGGCCGAACCTTGGGCTTGCTGGACCATGCACCTCTCCCCCCATCAGGCGCGGGGAACGTGGGGCGTTCCCGCGTCGCACTGCCCTCCTCGGCGAACCGGGCTTAAAATATTCCGGTCGGCCGGTATATTACAAGCGCCGCTCACCCAGCGGACCGGCTTCACAGGTCGGGAACCCCCGGCCTGTTCGTGGAAAGGGCACCCCTCCGATGAGCCACACCACCCCTCACGCCGTCCCTCACGCCGTCCCTCCGGCCGTGCCCAGCGTCTGGACCAGGCGCAGCACCGGGGCCTCACCCGAACTGCGGCAGGAGCGCGCGGTGCGCACCCGCGCCGACGTGCTGCACGCGGCGGCGGAGTGCTTCGCCGAACACGGCTTCCGTTCCACGTCCCTGAAGGAGGTGGCCGACCGGGCCGAACTGACCAAGGGCGCGGTGTACTTCCACTTCCCCACGAAGGAGGCCCTCGCGGTCGCGGTCATCGAGGAGCACTACTCCACGTGGCCGCAACTCCTGGCGGAGCTGGCGGCCGAGGACCTCGGCCCCTGGGAGCTGGCCATGGAGATGCTCGACCGGGCGGCGCTCGCCTTCCGCGACGACGTCGCGGTCCGGGCGGGAGCCCGTCTGCAGATCGAACGCTCCCTGATCGACGCGCCCCTGCCTGAGCCCTACGTGGGGTGGGTGGAGGTGCTGACCGAACTGCTCGAGCAGGCGCGCCGGGCCGGCCAGTTGCAGCCGGACGTCGATCCCGCCGTCGCCGCCCGATGTCTGGTCGCGAGCTTCTTCGGCATGCAGCACATCTCCGACGTGCTGCACCGCCGGGCCGACATCCTCGAGCGCTGGGCCGAACTGCAGAAGACCTTCGCGAAGGCCATGCACGCCTGAGCACGACCCGTACATCCCTTGGAGGAGCGACCATGCCCCGTGCCGCCAGCGGCACCTGCACCACGCACTGTCTGCACGAGGCGCTCCGCCCGGGGGTTGCACAGCGATGACCCGCCCCGCCACCGAACTGGAGTTCGTGGGCACGCTGGATGACTACTGGTCATACACCAAAGTCCGCGACTGGATCCTGCTCCACCCCGATCTGGGCCGCACCGCGCTGCACCTGTACCTGCTCCTGCGCTCCATGCTCAGCGAGAAGCGCAGCACCTCGCTGCGCCGCATGTCCGTCGACCAGCTGTGCTGGCTGCTGCCCGGCATCAACGGCAAGCCGATCAGCAAGCGGACCGTCGAGGAGGCCCTGCGGGAGCTCAACCAGCTGGGCCTGGTGACCAATCCCGACCGGGAACGCCTGGTGACCTCGACCGGGCGGAACGGGATCACCAACTCCCTGCGCCGCTACCAGGTCAACGACCTGCCCACGGACCCCTACCAGGGGTGGCGCAACACCTGGGACAAACTCGACGCCTACCACCCCGACTGGCGCGCCGACCCGCCCGTCGCGCCGACCCACGGGATCCGGCCCGCCGTCGAACCGCGGAAAAACGCGGTCCGAACCAACCGGTCGTCCGACGACGCCGTCGAACCGCAGTTTTCCGCGCGGGCCGCGCGGAAAACTGCGTCCCGTCCGCAGAAATCTGCCCGACCGGAGCAGAAAAAATCTTCCGGCGCGCCGCTCACCAGCGAGAACGCGGCTCCCAAAGAAGGCTTTCCAAGAAGTTCTTCTCTCGCTGCACGGGCGGGTGGTCGCGGTTCACGGATCGAGCCGGCCGAGCACTCCGGGAGAGAGAACGCCGCACCGGCGGAGACCGCTTCGGTCGAAGCGGTCGCCGCAGCGCGGTTGATAGCCGAAGCCTGGTCCGACGGCGTGCGTCAGGGCGGCGGAGCGCGTATGCCGCGGCGTCAGGCGGCCCTGCAGGAACAGGCTGCCGACCTGCTCCAGGCAGGCGAGGAGGACGTCGACTGGCTCGTCGCCCGCGCCCGGTGGATGGGCCACCGCAAGCCGACCTGGTCCCGCTTCGAGGACGCGCTCACCTTCGAGGGCGACGGCGCGCCCCCGCGCACGGCGGTCACCGCCGCCCGCCTGCCCGCGCCCCGTTGCGGCCACTGCGACGACGGATGGCGCTACCAGGACCCGGAGAACGCGCTGGGCCCCTACCGGTGCCCCGACTGCGCTTCACGGTGACCACGGGAGCCGCCCTGCACGGGAGACAGGGCGCGTCCCGGCAACGGCGCGGGCGCTCGGCGGGCGGGCTCTTCGGCGCGCGGGGCGCCCGGACGGCCGACGAACGCCTGCGCCAGATCGCGCTCAGGGTTCAACGTCGCCCGATGCGTCATCGGGCGTCGTCCTCGAACGGAACTCGCGCGGCCAACCAGGTCCTCAGCTCGGCGCAGGCCGCCCGCTCCTGCGCCTCGGTGCCCCACCACCAGGCGAACGGCGAGACGTCGTTCTGCAGGTCGTCCCACCACCAGTCGGCGCACTCCTCCAGATGCCGACTGGCCACGGGCCCAAGCCCGGCGTCCCACCATGCCAGCCACGGCGTGACGGACGACGTCGCGGTGACGCAGCTTTCGAAGACCTCCCGAGCCGAGGTCGGCGGAGAGTCCTGTTCCAGGGTCCCGAGCCACCAGGCCTCCAGAAAGCCGCGAAGAGCCTGCACCTGCTGGTCGGGCCACTGGGTCCAACGGGCGGCCGCGAGCCCCCGGGCCATCAGATCCGGAGAGGTGGCGCCCTGCGCGAGCAATACGGCAACCTGCGGCAGCACCCGACGGATCACGGACGGATGGTCATCCCAATGGCCAGGAACCTCCTCCGCGACCATGCATACCAGGTCCGCGGGCAGGGCGACGTGGGCGGTCCGCAGCAGAGCGATTTCTTCCGCGCTGTAGCAGCGACCGCAGCCGGCTTCGTCCGGGTGGGCCGTCATGCCGGCGAAGGCCTCCGCGACACGGGCGATCGCGCGCTCCATGGGTCGGGCATCCGAGGTGGGCACGGCGACTCCGGTCGTCTACTCCCGCGAGCATGCTCACCGAAGGGAGCGACGTTACCAGGCCGTTCGACGGAGTCGACCGCCAGGCCTACTGCGACACATCAGTGACGACGGGGATCCGGTCGGCGACGCCGAACTGATGCGGGACGCCGTCGATCCGGTCGGCCTGCGCGGCTCCCGACGCGCCACACAGGCTCAGGCGGCTTCGAACAGCCGGGTGGAGAGAGGGCCCGGTCGGGTCAGGCCTGGATGCGGGCGACGATCAGGTCGCGCAGTTCCGCCCAGCGTTCCTGGAGGTCCGAGCGGCCGGTGAGGACGGCGGAGACGTGCTGGACGCCGAAGAAGCCGCCCACCAGGGCGCGGGCGACGGCGGCCGGGTCGACGTCGTCGCGGAGCTGGCCCTCGGCGAGGGCCGCGTCCAGGAGTTGGGTGAGCAGGTGCATCCAGCCGACGTAGGGCTGCGGGAGGTCCGCGTCGATGACGGAGCTCTCCAGCTGGAGGCGGGCACCGGCCTGGACGACGATGTCGTTGGCGAAGGCCTCCGCCGCGCCGTCGAGCATCGCGATGGCGGTCTCCAGGGGCGAGAGGTCGTCCTCGAGGATGCGTTCGAGCAGTTGGGGCCAGCGGGAGTAATGCTCCTCGACCACCGCGACCGCGAGGATCTCCTTGGTCGGGAAGTGGAAGTAGATGGCGCCCTTGGTCATGCCGACCTGGTGGGCCACGTCGAGGACGGAGGAGCTCTTGAAGCCCTTCTCGGCGAAGACGTGCGCTGCTGCGCGCAGGATGTGGGCGCGGGTCTGGATCGCGCGGTCCTGGCGGATGTCGGGGAGCATCCCCTCCGTGGAGGGTCCCGTCCAGCCGGGCATCGAGATCTTGGCTGTCACGCTGCGGTGCTCCTTGTGTCACGGTCGCAGGCTCCGACGGGACGCGCGGCACCCTTGCCCTTACAATATACCTTCTTGTAGGTATATTACAGAGCGCCACTCATAACCGGAAAGTGCCGTTCTGGATCCACGGCTGAGCACGTCGCAGCCGCACGGTGGACCGCGCCCCGCGAAACCGGAGGCGAGAGGTCCGACGCTCCCTCACCGAGCAGTTCCGGCCCGGAGATCAGGCTCTCCCCGACGCGCTGCGCGGGGCATGCGCACTCCAATAACATACCGATCAGAAGGTATCTTCCCGTGGACCAGAGGTGGCGATGAAGCAGGAACGGGCGCGCAGGACACGCGAGAGCATCCTGGACGCAGCCGCCCACGAGTTCGCCAGCCACGGCTACGAGCGGACCACCCTCAAGGCCGTGGCCGACCGGATGAAGATGAGCAAAGGCGCGCTGTACGGTCACTTCACCTGCAAGGACGAGCTGGCCGAGGAGATGATCCGGCAGGCCGGGCAGACCTGGCTCCTGATCCGCGAGAGCGCCGGCGCGCCGGGGAACCCGTGGCACGTGGCGCTGCGCTCACTCGTGACCGGGCTCGCCTGGTGCTCCCAGGAGGACATCCGCTTCGGGGCGGCGCTGCGCCTGCTGGGCGACCGGTCCACCGATGTGGCGTCACCGTCCGGATTCGTCGCCGAGTTGCAGCAGACGCTGGCCGAGGAACTGGTCCGGGCGCAGCGGTCCGGCGGTCTTCCCGACTGGCCGCCGGCGCAGGGGCTGGCCCGGCTGGTGGTCGCGCTGGTCGTCGGGGGCCGGCGGTCCGGTGAGGGCGGGGCCGCGAAGACGACCGCGGAGGATGTGGCCCTGCTCTGGGACATGGTCGAGTCCCTGGCGAGAATGCCCGCCCGGGGCCTGTGACCGCTCGCAAGGCGGGCGAACGGAAGGGGCCGGCGGCGCGATCCCGTGGGATCGCGCCGCCGGCCCCTTCCGCGTTCCCCCACGTCCCCGGCTTGGCCGCGGCTTTGACGCGCCCTGGACCTCCCTTGGCGCGGTGCGCCCAGGCTGGGTGCACGGAAGCGGGAGACAGGTCTCGGGAGACCCCGGACCGTCGACCCACCGTGCCGAGTACGTGCCATCAGCTACGGAGGAAAGCATGACCACGGAGTCCCCCTACAAGGAGCTTCAGTACGGGTGGGAGGCCGCGTACCAGCAGCAGTCCGCCGGCCCGCTCTGGCAGGACGATCCGATCCCGGTGATCCCCCAGGCGATCGAGGCCCTGACCGAGCTGGGCGCCCGCACGGTGGTCGACCTCGGCTGCGGCGACGGCCGCAACCTGGCCGCTCTGGTCGACGCCGGCTTCACGGCTCTCGGGGTCGACATCGCGCCGACCGGCCTGGAGCACGCCCGCAAGATCATCAAGCAGCGCTCCTTCCTGCTCCGCGCGGACGCGACCGAGCTGCCCCTGATCGACGGCAGCGTCGACGCGGTCACCTGCTTCGACGTCTTCGGCCAGATCCAGGACCCGAGCGAGCTCATCAAGGAGGCCCGCCGTCTGCTCACCGACGAGGGGGTCTTCATCACCAACGCGTTCACGCCCGAGGACGAGACCTACGGCGAGGGCGAGGAGATCGCGCCGAACACCTTCGCCTACAAGGACACCCTCTTCCGCTACTACACCGAGGAGGAGATCCGCGCGCTGTTCGACGGCTGGGAGATCATCTCGCTGAAGCGCGTCTCCTGGGACGACCCGCCGCACGGCGACTTCCGTCCCAAGCCGCACCGGCACGACAACTGGATCGTCTTCGCCACCCCCGTGGACTGACCGGATGCCCACTGTCGAAGACCGGGCACGGTCGTCGATGCAGGAGCGCCTGGAGAACTTCAGGGCGCTCCTGGGACCGACGCCGATCACGCCCGTCACGCTGAACATCGGTGGGCGCCCCCGGACCATCCACCTCAAGCTGGAGGGACACAACGTCGCCGGCTCCGTGAAGGCGCGCACGGCCTACGGGCTCGTGCGGAGCCTTCTGGAGCAGGGCCGGCTGCAGCCGGGGGGCCGACTCCTGGAGTCCACCTCCGGCAACCTCGGCATCGCACTGGCGACGCTGGCCCGCTATCTCGGAGTGAGCTTCACCGCGGTGGTGGACCCGCTGATCGCGCCCGAGTGCCTGCACCGGCTGTCCGAGCTCGGCGCGGACGTCGTGACGGTCACCGAGCGGGACGCCTCCGGCGGCTATCTGCTGTCCCGTCTGGCGACCGTGGCGGAGCTGCTGGAGGCCGACGACAGCTACGTCTGGACCAACCAGTACGGCAGCCCGGAGAACCCGGCCATCCACCGGGAACTGACGGGACCTGAGCTCCTGGGCCAGCTGCCGCGCTCTCCGGACGCGGTGTTCGCGGCGATATCCACCGGCGGGACCTTCTCGGGCATCAGCCAGTACTTCCGGGAGCACAGTCCGGGGACGGCGATGGTCGCCGTGGACATCGAGGGTTCGGTGGCCTTCCGTGGCAGTCCCGGCCGTCGGCACCTGTCCGGCATCGGGGCGAGTCGTCCGTCGGGCTTTCT
Organism: Streptacidiphilus rugosus AM-16; assembly: GCF_000744655.1. NCBI lineage: Bacteria > Bacillati > Actinomycetota > Actinomycetes > Kitasatosporales > Streptomycetaceae > Streptacidiphilus > Streptacidiphilus rugosus. The sequence goes on from NZ_JQMJ01000004.1 coordinate 79,298, forward strand.
GGACGACTCCCTGGTGGACCACTTCGCGATCGCGGGCATCTACGAGTCCGCCCACTACTGCCGTCTGGTCCTGCGGACCGCGGGTCTGCATCTGGGGGCCTCGGCGGGAGCGGTCGTCGCGGGCTGTGTCCGCTATCTGACGAGGCATCCGGAGACCGACCTCGTGGTCTGTCTCTGCGCCGACGGCGGCGAGAAGTACGCCGGCACCGTCTACAGCGACGCGTGGCTCCGGTCGATCGGACTGGAACCGCCGCCGGAAGCCGACGCCGTACCCGTCGCGTCCGAGGACGCTATCCTCTCTGGAGTTGGTTGAGAGAATTCCATGAATTACCCAGATCCGCAGGGCGCTGCGATCGGCAGGTCCGTGCACCGAGGGAATTACCACAATGCAGGGTGTCTCCGAGATCCGTGAAGAACTCGAACAGTATGTGCGTCGAGGTGCCGGGCTGCCGGCTCCGGCCGACGCGCTGGGCGCGCTCGGCTCACTCGCCGAGAGCGACCTGCAGCGCACGGACGAGCACGATCTCGCCATCCTGCTGTGCCTGGCCGGTCTCTGTGCCGGACTGGCCGGGCAGGGACCTTCGGTGTCCGACCTGAAGGCGGTCGCGGACCGCTACGCGGACACCTCGATCCTCTACACCGGGCGGGTTCTGCCGCGCGCCAAGGCGACCGTCGAGCTCGTCCACGAAGGACTTGAAGGGAAGTCCCTCGACAAGCTGGTCGAAGCTGCCGATTCGATCAGCCAGGGCTGGCCCGAGTATTCCGCTTCGATTTTCCCTGAGGCTTTTTTCCGGCTGTCGGGGAGAATGTCTGTCGAGAGTGCTGCCGAGGACTTCCGCGAGACCTCTTTCATCACCTGGAGGCGGGGGCTCGCGGAATGCGCCGCCGGGGCTGCCGACCGGGCGCTCACATCGTTCGGCGTCAGTCTCGCCAAATACCGGCAGTTCTCCTACTACGCGGACGCCGCCTGGCTCTACACCGACCTGGTGCTGACCCATCTGCTGACCGACGACCAGGAGGCCGCGATCCGGGTCCTGGACGAACAGCGCGGCTACGTGGACGAGGTGGTCGCCGCCGCCGGGCACCGTCCCACGACGGCGACCACCTCCTACGCCTTCCACCTCGGCGACGTCCGGAGCGGCAGTTACAGCTCCTTCGTCGACTCGGCCGCCGTCGGCCCCCAGGGGCTGAACGAGGACGACCGGGCGCTGCTTCGGCGCTATGTGAAGGTGAGCGAGAGCCTGTTGGCCTACAGCAGGTCCCACGCGCGCCGGGATCTGGACGCCGCGGTGGACCTGTTCTCCTTCGGCTGGCTCGGCTACCTCTCCTCGCCCTACCCGGAGATCTTCCGTCGGCTCGCCGAGCACGCCGAGGGGTCGGCCGCGGCCTCTCCGCTGCTGACCGCCCATGTGCGGTGGCGCGGAATGCTGCAGGCGACCCAACTGCGCCTGAGGTCCACCGAACTGATCCGGACGGCGACGGAACTGCGCGACCGGCTCCGGGCGGCCGGGCTGGACCGGGAGGCGGACATCGCGCTGCTCGACGCGGGGATGCTGCACTTCGCGCTGTACGGCAAGGCGGCCACGGCCGCCTGGCTCTCACCGCAGGTGCACGAGCTGCGGCGGCGGGTTCCCGGCCCGCTGCAGGCGGTGGTGGAGACGCTCCAGGTCCCGCCGCAGGCGGGGCTGCAGAGCACCCTGGCGAACTACCTGGGCGTCAGGGCGGTCTACCGGGTGCCGGACTTCATGTCGGCGCTGGGCGTCTTCCGCCGGGGCCTGCGCGGCCGCAGGGAGATGCCGGCCGAGGTCGACATCGCCTGCTGCGGGGAGACTCTGTGGATCAACGGAGTCATGATCTACGCGACCACCCCGCCGGCGCTGGCGGCCATCTTCCGTGAGCTCGGCCAGGAGCTCCGCTCGGCGCGCGCCGAGGACCGGGAGGTCGCCTTCCTGTCCTCGGTCGAACTGGCCGCCAGGACCGGGCGGACCACGACGGCCATCGCCCAGATGGTCCGCCGGTTCCGCATGGTCTGTCAGGAACAGCTGGACCGCAGTACCGAGCTCGGCCTCAAGCCGGACGACCTCCTCCAGGGACGCCCCGGCTACCGGTTCAACCCGATGCTGGTCGGCGAGGTGGCGTTCCATCCCGCCTCCGGCGACCGGGCGCCCGGTGCCGCCGAAGGGTGAGGCGCCACCTCACCCGTGGACGTCCCCGACGCCCCACCACCCGCACGACCGAACGACCCGAACCACTCACGCTCGCACCACCGAACCGACCGACCGCACCAGATCTCACCACCGTCAAGGAGTCCAGGTGTCCACGCTGACCGTCGATCCCTCCGCCGTCGACCCCGACTGGAAGTTCGCCGTCGTCCTGAAGGCGAAGCTGCCCGCCGGAGTCGCGCTCAACGCCGCCGCCCACACGTCCCTGGGTCTGGCCGCTCTGGCGGGGGCCGAGCACCCGGAGCTGGCCGCGAAGATGTCCTTCCTGAACTTCCTCGACGCCGACGGGGGCTCGCACGCCCCGATCTCCGGGCTGTCGCTGGTCGTGCTGGAGGGCCGCGCCGCGGGCCTGCGCCGGTTCCGTGCCGAGGCACGGGCGGCGGGGCTGCTGGTCAACGACTTCGTGTCGGCGATGACCGGAGACACCTACGCCGAGCAGCTGACCCGGGTGGCCGGCCTGCCGGAGGAGTCGCTGGACTACTACGCGGTCGCCGCCTTCGGTCGGCGCGACGAACTCGATCCGCTCACCAAGAAGTTCTCCCTGTGGAAGTAGCCCGGGGAGACCACCCGAGGGAAATGGGAACCCATGACAACCGCACCACCGCTCGTCGTGATCCCCGGCCGCCTGGTCGAGGAGGTGCTGCGTGACGCGCACGCGGAAGCACGGCAGATGGTCGAGGACGTCTACGTCCAGTCCTTCCAGGAACGGCTCGTCAACCCGGAGAGCCTCTTCCTGCGCCCGGCCCCCGAGGCCCGCGAACGGGTGATCGCGCTGCCGGCCTACGTGCCCGAGCCGACCCCCGCCATGGGCATCAAGTGGATCGCCAGCTTTCCGGAGAACCTGAGCGCGGGCCTCCCCCGGGCCTCGGCCACCATCGTGCTGAACGACGTCGCCACCGGATTCCCGGTCGCCCTGCTGGAGGGCGCTCGCATCAGCGGCTTCCGCACCGCGCTGTCCGCCCTGGTCGGCGCGAACGCCCTGGGCGACGGTTCCCGCCGGGCCGTCAAGTTCGCGGTCCTGGGCACCGGGTACATCGCCGACACGACCGTCCGCGCCTTCCTCGAGGACGGCTGGCAGTGGGACGAGGGGGCCGTGTTCGACCTCTCCCCCGACCGCGCCCAGGACTTCGTCGACCGGCTCGGCACGAACGGCGCCGATCCGCGGCTCGGCGTCGCCACGACCGCCGAGGAGGCCCTCGCCGGGGCCGACCTGGTGCTCCTCGCCACGACGGCCGTCACCCCGCACATCGGCGACCTGAGCATGCTCGCCCCGCACGCGACCGTCCTGCACATGTCGCTGCGGGACCTGACCCCCGCCGCCCTGGCCGGCGCCGACCACGTCGTCGACGACGTCTCCCACGCGCTGCGTGAGCGGACCTCGCTCGCCCTGGCCGTCGAGGACGGCACGGTGCCCCGCGCGGAGATCCACGCCGTGGGCGAGCTCCTCGTCGGCGGCGCCCGGCGCACCCCCGGCCGCAAGGCCGTCTACGCGCCCTTCGGCCTGGGCTCCCTCGACATCGCCCTCGGCCGGCTCGTCCTGGACCGCTCGCGGCATCTGGACGGCGCGCTCACCGTCGAGGACTTCTCCGGCATCGCCGGCTAGCGCACACCTCTGACCAAGCGACACCGGCGGCCCTCGTTGGCGCGCCGTCGATGCCCCCTGCCCGCTCACGCCTTCTCTGGAGCACACCAGCATGTCCACGACCCCCTTCGGCGACTTCAAGGTCGCCGATCTTTCCCTGGCCGCGTTCGGCCGCAAGGAGATCACTCTCGCCGAGCACGAGATGCCCGGCCTGATGGCGATCCGCAACGAGTACGCCGCCGCCCGGCCGCTGGCCGGCGCCCGGATCACCGGTTCGCTGCACATGACCGTGCAGACCGCGGTGCTCATCGAGACCCTCGCCGCGCTCGGCGCCGAGGTCCGCTGGGTGTCCTGCAACATCTTCTCCACGCAGGACCACGCGGCGGCCGCGATCGCGGTGGGCCCGAACGGCACGGTGGAGGACCCGCAGGGCATCCCCGTCTTCGCCTGGAAGGGCGAGACGCTGGAGGAGTACTGGTGGTGCACCGAGCAGGCGCTCACCTGGGAGGGCCACTCCGGCCCGAACATGATCCTGGACGACGGCGGCGACGCCACGCTCCTGGTCCACAAGGGCCTGGAGTACCAGAAGGCCGGCGTCGTCCCCGACGTGTCGACGGCCGAGAACGAGGAGCACCGGGTGATCCTGGAGCTGCTCCACCGCACCTCTCTGGACTGGACGGAGGTCGCGTCCGAGATCAAGGGTGTGACCGAGGAGACCACGACCGGTGTCCACCGTCTGTACGAGATGCACCGTGACGGCACGCTGCTGTTCCCGGCGATCAACGTGAACGACGCGGTGACCAAGTCGAAGTTCGACAACAAGTACGGCTGCCGGCACTCGCTGGTCGACGGCATCAACCGGGCCACCGACGTGCTGATCGGCGGCAAGGTCGCGGTCGTGTTCGGCTACGGCGACGTGGGCAAGGGCTGCGCCGAGTCGCTGCGCGGCCAGGGTGCGCGCGTGGTGGTGACCGAGATCGACCCGATCTGCGCGCTGCAGGCGGCGATGGACGGCTACCAGGTCACCACCCTGGAGGAGGTCGTCGGCCTCGCGGACATCTTCATCACCACGACCGGCAACAAGGACATCATCATGGCCGCCGACATGGCCAAGATGAAGCACCAGGCCATCGTGGGCAACATCGGCCACTTCGACAACGAGATCGACATGGCCGGCCTGGCGAAGATCGAGGGCATCGTCAAGGACGAGGTCAAGCCGCAGGTCCACACCTGGACCTTCCCGGACGGCAAGAAGATCATCGTGCTGTCCGAGGGCCGCCTGCTGAACCTGGGCAACGCGACGGGCCACCCGTCCTTCGTGATGTCGAACTCCTTCGCGGACCAGACCCTGGCCCAGATCGAGCTGTTCACCAAGCCCGAGCAGTACCCCGTCGGCGTCTACACGCTGCCCAAGGAGCTGGACGAGAAGGTCGCCCGCCTCCACCTGGACGCCCTCGGCGTCAAGCTCACCACGCTGACCCAGTCCCAGGCCGACTACATCGGCGTCAAGGTCGAGGGCCCCTACAAGCCCGAGCAGTACCGCTACTGACCTTCCGTTCCGGCTCTCATCCAAGGAGAAGTCTCCATGTCCCGCCGCCTGTTCACCTCCGAGTCCGTGACCGAGGGTCACCCGGACAAGATCGCTGACCAGATCAGCGACACCATCCTCGACGCCCTGCTCAAGGACGACCCGTCCTCGCGGGTGGCCGTCGAGACGCTGATCACCACCGGTCAGGTCCATGTCGCGGGGGAGGTGACCACGAAGGCCTACGCGCCGATCGCGCAGCTGGTGCGGGAGAAGATCCTGGAGATCGGCTACGACTCCTCCAAGAAGGGCTTCGACGGCGCCTCCTGCGGGGTCTCGGTCTCCATCGGGGCGCAGTCCCCGGACATCGCCCAGGGTGTCGACACCGCGTACGAGACGCGGGTCGAGGGTGCCGCCCTGGACGGGCACGAGGGTGACGAGCTGGACAAGCAGGGCGCGGGTGACCAGGGCCTGATGTTCGGGTACGCGTGCGACGACACGCCCGAGCTGATGCCGCTGCCGATCTACCTGGCGCACCGGCTCTCCAGCCGGCTGTCGGAGGTCCGCAAGAACGGGACCATCCCGTACCTGCGCCCCGACGGGAAGACCCAGGTCACCATCGAGTACGACGGTGACCGGGCGGTTCGGCTGGACACGGTGGTGGTGTCCTCGCAGCACGCGAGCGACATCGACCTGGAGTCGCTGCTGACCCCGGACATCCGCGAGTTCGTGGTGGAGCCGGAGCTGAAGGCGCTGGCCGAGCGGGGGATCGAGCTGTCGACGCAGGGGTACCGGCTGCTGGTGAACCCGACCGGCCGGTTCGAGATCGGCGGGCCGATGGGTGACGCGGGCCTGACCGGCCGGAAGATCATCATCGACACGTACGGCGGGATGGCCCGTCACGGTGGTGGCGCGTTCTCGGGCAAGGACCCGTCCAAGGTCGACCGTTCGGCGGCGTACGCGATGCGCTGGGTGGCCAAGAACATCGTGGCGGCCGGGCTGGCCAGGCGGGCCGAGGTCCAGGTCGCGTACGCGATCGGCAAGGCCGAGCCGGTGGGTCTGTTCGTGGAGACCTTCGGCACCGAGTCCGTCCCGGTCCTGAAGATCCAGGAGGCGGTGACCAAGGTCTTCGACCTGCGTCCCGCCGCGATCATCCGCGACCTGGACCTGCTCCGCCCGATCTACTCCCAGACCGCCGCCTACGGCCACTTCGGCCGCGAACTCCCCGACTTCACCTGGGAGCGCACCGACCGCAAGGACGACCTGCGAGCGGCCGCGGAGGCGTAGGCCTCCCGGCCCTCCGGGGCCGCCTCCGGGCCTGCTCCCCCACCCCTCCCCCACTGCTCCACCGACGTCACCGCCCCTGCGCAACCGCCATCCGCCCCGCGCACCACCGCCTCTAGGACAAGGAGTTGACCGTGCGAATCGCCGTCACGGGATCGATCGCCACCGACCATCTGATGCAGTTCCCGGGCCGGTTCACCGACCAGCTGATCGCCGACCGCCTCGAGACGGTCTCGCTCTCGTTCCTGGTGGACGAGCTGGAGGTGCGCCGGGGCGGCGTCGCGGCCAACATCGCGTTCGGCCTCGGCAGGCTCGGGCTGCGCCCGGTCCTGGTCGGCGCGGTCGGCGCCGACTTCGACGGGTACCGGGCCTGGCTGGAGGAGAACGGCGTCGACACCGACTCCGTCCACGTCTCCAGCACGGCGCAGACCGCCCGCTTCATGTGCACGACCGACCTGGCACAGAACCAGATCGCCTCCTTCTACGCCGGGGCGATGGCCGAGGCCGCCGGCATCTCGCTGAAGGAGACCCTGGCCGCCGGCGGTGGGGCGGACCTGGTCGTGGTCTCGCCGAACGACCCCGAGGCGATGGTCCGCCACACCGAGGAGGCCAGGGCACTGGGCATCCCCTTCCTGGCCGATCCGTCGCAGCAGCTCGCCCGACTCTCCGGCGAGCAGGTGCGCACACTGGTCGACGGAGCCCGCTACCTGTTCACCAACGAGTACGAGTCGGCGCTGCTGCTGGAGCGCACCGGCTGGACCGAGGACGAGGTGCTCACCCGCGTGGGCGCCTGGATCACCACGCTGGGCCCCCGTGGGGCGCAGATCCGGCAGACAGGGCTGCCGACCGTGACCGTCGCGGCTGTTCCCGAGCTCAACGTCGCCGACCCCACGGGTGTCGGCGACGCCTTCCGGGCCGGCTTTCTCGCGGCGGTGAGCTGGGGCCTGGACCACGAGGACGCGGCCCGGCTCGGTTGCGCCTGCGCCACCGTCGTCCTGGAGAGCATCGGTTCGCAGGACCAGCGCCTCGGCGCGGAGGGCGTCGTCGCGCGCATCCGGCAGGCCTACGGCACCGAGACCGCGGACCTCCTCGCGAAGCACCTGGCGGTGACCGCGTGAGCTCCGCCCAGGAGCGCGCTGACGCGCTTCGTGCGGCGTTGGCCGCGCGTGTGGTCGTGGCCGACGGGGCCATGGGAACGATGCTCCAGGCGCAGGACCCGACGTTGGAGGACTTCGAGGGCCATGAGGGCTGCAACGAGGTCTTGAACGTCTCCCGCACCGACATCGTGCGGGCGGTGCACGAGGCCTACTTCGCGGTCGGCGTGGACTGTGTGGAGACGAACACGTTCGGCTGCAACCTGTCCGCGTTCGCGGAGTACGACATCGCGGATCGGATCTTCGAGTTGTCGGAGGCCGGGGCGCGGCTGGCGCGTGAGGTGGCGGACGGGTTCGCGGCCGGGGACGGGCGTCAGCGGTGGGTGCTGGGTTCGATCGGGCCGGGGACGAAGCTGCCGACGCTGGGCCACATCGCGTTCGACGCGTTGCGGGAGGGGTTCCGGCAGAACGCGGCGGGTCTGATCGCGGGTGGTGCGGATGCGCTGCTGATCGAGACCAGTCAGGACCTTTTGCAGGTGAAGGCGGCCGTTCTGGGCGTGAAGGCGGCGCTGACGGAGGCGGGGCTCACCCTTCCGATCATCGCGCAGGTGGCGATGGAGACGACCGGGACGATGCTGCTGGGTTCGGAGATCGGCGCGGCGCTGACGGCGTTGGAGCCGTTGGGCATCGATCTGATCGGTCTGAACTGTTCGACCGGTCCGGACGAGATGGGTGAGCACCTGCGTCATCTGGCCCGCCATGCGCGGGTCGGGCTCTCCTGCATGCCCAATGCGGGTCTGCCGATCCTCACGAAGGACGGTGCGCACTTCCCGCTCGGTCCGGCGGGGCTGGCCGACGCGCATGAGGCCTTCGTCAGGGACTACGGGCTGTCGCTCGTGGGTGGTTGCTGTGGGACCACGCCGGAGCATCTGCGGGCGGTGGTGGAGCGGGTGCAGGGCAGGCCGGTGACCGTTCGCACGCCCCGGCCGGAGGCGGCGGCGTCGTCGCTGTATCAGCCGGTGGCGTTTCGGCAGGACACCTCGTATCTGGCGATCGGTGAGCGGACGAATGCGAACGGGTCGAAGAAGTTCCGTGAGTCGATGATCGCGGGGGACTGGCAGGGGTGTGTCGACATCGCGCGGGAGCAGATCCGTGAGGGTGCGCACCTGCTGGATCTGTGTGTGGACTATGTGGGTCGTGACGGTGTGGCGGACATGAAGGAGCTGGCCGGCCGTCTGGCCACCGCCTCCACGTTGCCGATCGTGCTGGACTCGACGGAGCCGGAGGTGTTGCGGGCGGGCCTGGAGCTGCTGGGTGGGCGGGCGGTGCTGAACTCGGTCAACTTCGAGGACGGCGACGGGGACGAGTCCCGGTACGGGCGGATCGCGGCGCTGGCGGCCGAGCACGGTGCGGGGTTGATCGCGTTGACGATCGACGAGGAGGGGCAGGCGCGGACCGCGGAGAAGAAGGTCGCGATCGCGGAGCGGTTGATCGGTGATCTGGGGGCGCGGTTCGGGATCCGGGAGTCGGACATCCTGGTCGACTGTCTGGCGTTCACGCTGGGGACGGGGCAGGAGGAGTCGCGGCGGGACGGGATCGAGACGATCGAGGCGATCCGGGAGTTGAAGCGCCGCCATCCGCAGGTGCAGACGACGCTGGGGTTGTCGAACATCTCCTTCGGGCTCTCGCCGGCGGCGCGGATGGTGTTGAACTCGGTGTTCCTGCACGAGTGTGTGGAGGCCGGGTTGGATTCGGCGATCGTGCACGCGGCGAAGATCTTGCCGATGGCCCGGATCCCCGAGGAGCAGCGCGAGGTGGCGCTGGACCTGGTCCACGACCGGCGCCGGGAGGGGTACGACCCGCTGGCGAGGTTCCTGGAGTTGTTCGAGGGGGTCAGTGCGGCGTCGGTGCGGGCGGGGAAGGCGGAGGAGCTGGCGGCGCTGCCGCTGGAGGAGCGGCTGCAGGCGCGGATCGTGGACGGTGAGATCAACGGCCTGGAGGAGGACCTCACCGAGGCGTTGGCGGTGCGGCCGGCGCTGGAGATCGTCAACGAGGTGCTGCTGGAGGGCATGAAGACGGTCGGTGAGCTGTTCGGGTCCGGTCAGATGCAGTTGCCGTTCGTGCTGCAGTCGGCGGAGGTGATGAAGAAGGCGGTGGCCTACCTGGAGCCGCACATGGAGAAGTCCGACGCGGAGGGCAAGGGCACCATCGTGCTGGCCACGGTCAAGGGCGACGTCCACGACATCGGGAAGAACCTGGTCGACATCATCTTGTCGAACAACGGCTACCACGTGGTCAACATCGGGATCAAGCAGCCGGTCGCGGCGATCGTGGAGGCCGCGACCGAGCACCGCGCGGACGTGGTGGGGATGTCGGGGCTGCTGGTGAAGTCCACGGTGATCATGAAGGAGAACCTGGAGGAGCTCAACCAGCGCGGCCTGGCCGAACGGTTCCCGGTGATCCTGGGCGGCGCGGCCCTGACCCGGGCGTATGTCGAGCAGGACCTGCACGAGATCTACCAGGGCGAGGTCCGCTACGCCCGCGACGCGTTCGAGGGCCTGCGGCTGATGGACGCGCTGATGGCCGTCAAGCGCGGCGTCCCGGGCGCGGTCCTGCCCGAGCTGAAGCAGCGCCGCCACGCGCGCGTGGAGGTCGCCGAGCCGGAGGAGACCACCACCCGCTCCGACGTGGCCGCCGACAACCCCGTCCCCTCCCCGCCGTTCTGGGGCGACCGCATCGTCAAGGGCATCCCGCTGGCGGACTACGCCTCCTGGCTGGACGAGGACGCCCTGTTCAAGGGCCAGTGGGGACTGAAGGCCGCCCGTGAAGGGGCGGCGCGAAGCGCCTCGAACAAGGGTGGCGGCGGGCGACGGGAGGGCGGCCCCTCGTACGAGGAGCTGGTCGAGTCCGACGGGCGGCCGCGGCTGCGGATGTGGCTGGACCGGCTGCAGACCGAGGGCCTGCTGGAGGCCGCGGTGGTCTACGGCTACTTCCCCGCCGTCGCCCGCGGCAACACCCTGGTCGTGCTCGGCGAGGACGGCAAGGAACGCACCGACTTCACCTTCCCCCGCCAGCGCCGCGGCCGCCGCCTGTGCCTGGCCGACTTCTTCCGCCCCGAGGAGAGCGGCGAGAAGGACGTCGTCGCCCTGCAGGTCGTCACCATGGGCAACCGGATCTCCGAGGCCGCCAACGAGCTGTTCGCCGCGAACTCCTACCGCGACTACATGGAGCTGCACGGCCTGTCCGTCCAGCTCGCCGAGGCCCTGGCCGAGTACTGGCACGCCCGGGTCCGCGCCGAGCTCGGCTTCTCCTCCGAGGACCCCAAGGACATGCGCGACATGTTCGCCCTCAAGTACCGCGGGGCCCGCTTCTCGCTGGGCTACGGCGCCTGCCCCGACCTCGAGGACCGCGCCAAGATCGCCGAACTCCTCCGCCCCGAACGCATCGGTGTCCACCTGTCCGAGGAGTTCCAGCTGCACCCCGAACAGTCCACCGACGCCATCGTCATCCACCACCCCGACGCCACGTACTTCAACGCCCGCTGAAAGGACACACCTCATGGCCGAGCGCTACCGGCGTGCTCCCCAGCCCAAGCTCGGGGAACTGCTCGCCGCCGGTGACACCTCGTACTCCTTCGAGTTCTTCCCGCCTCGTTCCGAACTCGCCGAGCGCCGGTTCTGGAAGGCGCTGCGCCGGGTGGAGGCGGCCTCCCCCGCGTTCGTGTCGATCACCTACGGCGCGGGCGGGACCTCCCGCGACCAGACGATCCGGATCGCCGAACGCGTCGCCACGGAGACCACGCTGACCCCGGTCGCCCACCTGACCGCCGTCGGGCACTCCTTGGCCGAGCTGCGCAACATCGTGGGCCGGTACGCCGAGGCCGGCATCACGAACGTGCTGGCGCTGCGCGGTGACCCGCCCGGCGACCCGCGCGCCGACTGGGTCCGGCACCCCGAAGGCTTCGACCACGCCGCCGAGCTGGTCGAAATGATCAGGGAGTGCGGGGACTTCTCCATCGGTGTCGCCGCCTTCCCCGAAGGCCACCCACGCTCCCGCGACCAGGACGTGGACCTGCGTCACTTCGTGGACAAGTGCCGGGCCGGCGCGGACTACGCGATCACCCAGATGTTCTTCCGCGTCGAGGCCTACCTGCGGCTGCGCGACCGTCTGGAGGCGGTTGGCTGCGACACCCCGGTGATCCCCGAGATCATCCCCATCACCGACCACGCCCAACTGAAGCGGTTCGCCGCGCTCAGCGACGCGACTCTCCCGCCCGCGCTGGCCGCGCAGTTGGAGCGGCACCGCGACAGCCCGGACGACGTCCGGCGGATCGGCATGGCGCACGCGCACGAGATGTGCGCCCGCCTGGTCGACGCCGGGGCGCCCGGCCTGCACTTCATCACGCTGAACCGGGCCGAGGACGCGCTGGCGCTGCAGGGTGCCGTCGCCGACCGTCTTCCGCTGCCCGCGGCCCTTCCCTTCCGTGCCTGACGACCGTCAGTCCTTTTGGAGCCTGAGTGTCCTTCCATGAACCACAGAACTCTGATCATCGGCGGTGGCGCCACCGCGGTGTCCGCCCTCACCCAGTTGGTCCGCGTCCCCTCGGTGACGTCGATCACCACCATCGATCCCCGTCCGGCCGGGCTTGGGCATGCGTTCGGGGTCACCGATCCGCAGCTCCTGTGCAACACCTCGGTCGATGTCACCTCCCTCGACCCTGACGGGCCGTCCGGCCTGCTTCGCTACCTGACCGAGCGCGGCTGGCCGGTCGGGCCGGACGACTTCGTGCCGCGCTACCTGGTCGGCCACTACTGCCGGGAGGTGTACCTGCGCAGCCGGCGCGACGCGGAGCGTCGCGGGATCGCGGTCGACCACCGGTCGGCGCGGGCGACGGCCATCCGCTCCCGGATCACCGGGCCCGGCCCGGACGACCGGGAGTACACGGTCGAGCTCGACGACGGAAGCCGGGTGACCGGTACCGAGGTGCTGGTCTGTCTCGGGCTGGACCGGCCCCGGGTGCCCGAGCTCGTCCGTGAGCACCTGGGCCGTCCCTCGCTGCTGGCGCAGCCCTATCCGGCGGACCGGCTGAGGTCGCTGCCCGGCGACGGAAGGGCTCTGGTCCTGGGCAGCAAACTGTCCGCCGTCGACGCCGCCCTGGTGCTGTGCCGCCGCGGCGTCGAGACCGTGATGGCGTCCCCGTCCGGCCGGCTGCCCGCCGTCAGGACCCGGTTGCGGCGGCCCGAGCGGCCCTTCCTCGACAGGCGCGGGTGGCGGCGGGCCTCCCCCGGCTCCCCGCACCTGGACCTGGGCCTGACGCGCCTGCTGGTGTCCGCGATCCGCAAGGCGGGCGGGCGGCTGCCGCTGCGCGAGCAGACCTCCGACGCGCTCTCGGCGCGGCAGCGGCTCGACGACGAGCTGGCCCTCGCGGCCGCCGGCCGGGTGCCGTGGCAGGATGTCGTGGCCGAGGTCATCGACGCCGTCAACGAGTGGACCGCCCCCTGGGACGCGTCCCTGCGCGCCGAGGTGCTGGGGCGGTACCGCGAGGTGATGTCGCGGTACATCTCCTCCATCCCGCAGCGCAACGCCCGCCTGCTGGACGAACACATGGCCGCGGGACGGCTCCGGCTGGCCCCCGGCTTCCCTCTCGAGGTTCGTCCCGAGGGCGCGGGCTGGCGGGTCGAGTGGCCGGACGGCCGGAGCGAGCGGTTCACCCACCTCGTCTGCGCCACCGGCTTCCAGCCGCCGCAGGTGGACCTGGCCGGGCCGGGCCGTTACCGGATCGGCGCGCCGGTGCACGGCGACACGGCTCCCGAGATCACCGAGGATCTGCGGCTGCGCGACGCGCACCGCGGCGGCACCGAGCGGATCTGGCTGCTGGGGGCGGCCGCCCACCAGCGGACCGCCATCGTCAACTACCTGAACGCCGCGGCCAAGCACGCCAAGCGCGTGGCCGCCGAGATCGCGGCCGAGACCCCGCGCGCCCGATCGGCCGCCTGATCCCCCGCACGGCCCACCACGTCCGTTCCATGCCCACGTCCCGAGCAGCGACAGAAAGCCACCTCCCGTGATAGTTCTCGTCAACCCCGTGTCCACCGGAGCCGAGCTGGCCCAGGCCTTCCGCGAGGAGGGCGCCGAGTGCCTGCACCTGTACGAGCCCGAGCACCTGCCGGCCTACGACGCGGACGACGTCTCCCCGCACACCTTCCTGCACCGGGACCGCGAGGACACCCTGCGGCTGCTGCGGCAGGTCGGCGCCACCGCGGTGATCGCGGCGAGCGAGTTCGGCGTCACGCTCGCGGACACATTGGCCGCGGCGCTCGGACTGGACCACCACCGCCGCGAGTTGATCGGGGCCCGCCGCGACAAGCAGCTGATGGTCCGGGCCCTGGAGGCCGCCGGCGTCCCGACGGCCCGCACGGTGCCGGTGCGCTCGGAGGCCGCGCTGCGGCGGGCTCTCGCCGCATGGACCGGCGGTTTCCCGGTCATGGTCAAGCCGCGCAACAGCGCCGGCAGCGACGGCTGCCGGATCTGCCGCACGCCCGAGGAGGCGCTGGCGGCGTTCGGTGCGATCGCCGACGAGTGGAACCTGATGGGCGAGCGCAACGACGAGGTCCTGCTCCAGGAGTTCCTGGCCGGAACCCAGTACATCGTGAACACCGTCAGCCGGTCCGGCCGGCACCTGCTGTCCGAGGTCTACCGCGAGCGGATCGACCACGTCGACGGCGCTCCTGTGCTGCGGCACATCATCTCCCGCCCCACGCCGACCGCCGAGGAGGACGGGCTGGTCGCGTACGTGCTGGACTGCCTCGACGCCCTGGGGATCCGTGAGGGAGCGGCCCACACCGAGGTGATGCTGACCCCGGCGGGGCCGCGTCTGATCGAGGTCAACTCCCGGGTCATGGGTCCTTCCCTGTCCCCCGACCCCTACTTCGCGGGGTTCGGCTACAGCCAGCAGCATCTGGTGGTCGAGCGGTACCTGCGCCCGGAGGCGTTCGCCGCCCGTTTCGAAGTCCCCTACGCCCCGGAGCGCATCGTCGCCAAGGCCTTCCTTCGGCCGCACGGGGACGGCGTGCTGCAGGCCGTCGACGGTCTGCGGACGCTGCGGCGGCTGCCGGGGTTCCACAGCCTCGACAAGATGCCCGCCGTCGGCGAACCCGTCCGCGACCGGTACCTCACCACAGCGGCGTCCGGCATCGCCTTCTTCGTCCACGACGACGCCGAGGTGCTCGACGCCTCCCTGGCCGCGCTGCACGCGCTGGAGGACTCCGGCGCCCTGTTCCGGCTGCGCCCCGAACCGTCCCTGGTAGCGCAAGGAGTCAACTGACCATGCCGATCGCTCTCATCCTCGTCTCGGTCCTGCTGCAGGCCACCGCCGACGGCTATCTGTCGGGGCGTCTGGGCGTGGACAGCAGCCTGGGCTTCTCCTGTCTGGCCTTCGTCACCGCCACCCTCGCCTGCACCGCCTTGTACGCGATCCGGCGCGCCCGGAGCCGGACGAGGGACGGAGGGCGGCCTGCGCCGGAGCCGGAGCCAGAACGGCGCCGCCTGCTGCTGGGGCTGATGGTGCGGATGAACCTCGCCACCGCCGTCACCTTCCTGGGGTTCTACCTCTCGCTGGCCTGGGTGCCGGCGGCCCTGGCGAGCAGCGTCCAGTCGGGAGTGGGGCCGCTGGCGGTCATCTGCATCGGCCTCGCGGCGAAGGAGAAGGCTCCGGCGCGCAGCCGCACGGCGTACGCGGCGGTGCTGCTGGCGCTGTCCCTGGCGGTGGCGGTGCTGCTGGACGGACGCGTGGCGTCGCTGAGCCCCGCCGCGCTCGCGGGCACGGTGCTCGTGGCCGTGTCCGGGGCGTCGGCCGCGCTGCTGGCCCGGCTGTCGCGCCGGCTGGGCCGGGCGGGCGCGGACCCGACCTGGGTGATGGCCCATCGGTTCCATCTGACGTACCTGTGCGCGGGGGGCGTCCTGCTCGTCAGGGGAACCGGGGGAAAGCTGGTCGCCGGTCACATCCCCTTGCCGGTCATGGCCGTGGTCGCGCTGGCCGCGGTGGCGCTTCCCCTGCTGTTGCTCCAGATCGGACTGCAGCGGGCGGACCCGCTGGCGGCCATGGTGCTGCTGAGCATGCTGCCCGGGCTGGTCTATCTCACGCAGGCCGTGCTCGGCGGCGGTTTCCGTCCGGCGCCTGCCGTGCTGATCGGTGCGCTGGTGCTGGTGGCGGCGCTCGCCGCACGTCCCCCGCGGCCCGCAGGGCCGCCAGAGGCGGCGTCCGGGGCACAGTCACCCGAGGCCGCCCGGGTTTCCGTCGCCGACTCGGCGTGTGCCGTCTCCTGAGGCGCGCCGACTGCGGAGCCGGCGGGTACGCGGAGGGGGCCCACCGGCACGGTGGGCCCCCTCCGGGTTGTGCGTGAGGACGGCCTCAGTCGGCGTAGTCGAAGAGCGTCCCGGTGTCCTCCATGCTGTGGACGACCGCTGCGGAGCTGCGCAGCAGGCTCTCGTCCTCGTGGACGAAGTACGCCGACCCGTGGGCGCCGGCGGACGCGGCGCCGGTCGGTGCGGGGCTGCCCGGCTGCGGGAGTCCGGCCACGCTGTGGAAGCCGGGCAGACGGCGCAGCCGGTTGAGCCCGGGCATGCCGCGGAGCCTGCCGTGACCGGGACGGGCGTGCAGGTCGACACGGATCAGCCCCTGCGGCCGCCCGTACGGCTGCGCCAGCCGCAGCTCGAAGTGGTCGGGACGCAGCAGACTCTCCGCCAGGAGGTGGGCGCGGGTGGTGCCCAGGGCGGCGAAGTAGGGGTCGTCCGGCTGGCGCGGCCCGTCGAACCAGGGCTGGACGTGGGTCGGCCGCGCGCCGTCCGCGCCGAGTCGGAGGCCGACGGCGGCGGCGCCCTCGCGGATCCCGAGGGCGTCCAGGCACGCCCGCGCGGCGGCGACCAGCTGCTCCTCGGCCGCCGTCAGCGCGGCCCGGGTCTCGCTGTGGCGGAGCCTCACCACCCCGTCGGCGACGGTCTCGTGGTGGCGGCGCACCTCGGTGACGAGGTGGCGTCCGCGGGAGCTGACCGTGTGCACCTCGTAGCCGTCCCCCTCGGGCAGCCCGTGGAGCAGCAGCGGCATGTCCAGCCGCTCGGCGCCCGAGGCGTCGCGCATCGCGCTGATCGCCGCCCGGGCCTGTTCGGCGGTGCGGCACAGCCGCATCACGCCGGTGGCCCGCCCTGAGGCCGGGCGGACCACGGCGGGCCAGTCGTTCCATGTGTCGAGGAGCTCGTCGACGGCGCTGTCGCGGGCGAGGGTGGCGCCCTGGACGGCGGGGAGTCCGGCCTGCCGCAGCGTCGTGGTCATCAGGGCGAGGTCGCTGCGGGCGGAGGCCAGTTCGGGGTCGTGCCGGGGCAGGTCGAGCTCCCCGGCCAGCTGCTCGGCGTAGGCGCCGCCGATCGGGCTGGCGGCGATGACGGCGGTGGGCCGCAGCCGGGCGAGCCGGTCGGCGTCGTGCCGGCCCCCGGAGTAGACGGGAACGAAGTCCGCTCCCAACTCCTGGAAGGCCCGGGCCAGATCCGCGCCGCTGAACACGGGAGAGACGAGTACGAACATGCTGGAGACCCCTCGGGACGGTCGGGTGTCGTGGGCGGCCCGGGGGTGTCCCGAGTCGATTCAGCACAGCAGAAGGGCCGACGGGTCGAGAAGCGCCGCCCCTGGTCCGCTTTCCCTGGACTTGACCGGGATTTGAACGGCCTGCGGCGGCCCGTCGCCTGCCGGTTCCGCGATACGGGACAGTGCTTGAGGAAATAAGATTCCTGCCAGTAGGTTTTTTCTCATCGGACAGACCGTCACCTCAGCACCCACGGGGGAAGCATGATCGCGAGCACGGACTGGGACGTCCTGTTGAGCCGCGTCGCCGCCGCCGGCCGAGCCGCCGCGCCCGACGCCTCGGCCGTTCTGGAGGCGCTGCTCTCGCTGGACGGGACGATTCCCGTCCCCCGAGGGCTCGGCAGCCTGCCCGCGGAGTCGCGCGCGCTGGTGCGCCTCTTCGGCTCGGTGCCGTGCCGGGCCGTCGCCCTCATGGACGGCTGTGGTGCGCGTACCGTCGAGGCAGGGCACGCCACGGTACGGGTGGGCCTCACCCCGACCGGCCGGGTCCAGCTGGTCGGCCCGGACCAGGACGCCGAGCCGGTGGCCCTGGTCCGCGGTACCGGCGTCGCCGCCCGACGACAGCTCGGCCGCGCGGTGACCCGCTGGCAGGCGGAGCGCCGGCAGGCCGAGTCCGAACGGCTGCGGCTGCGCGCCTGGCTCGCCGCCCGGACGCGGACCGAGCTCGACCGGCGACTGGACCTCATCGACCGCGCACTGGCCCGGACGGCGCCGGTCCGGGTCTACGTGGGCGACCGCTGCTTCACCAGCCCGGGCGACGGGAACGTTCCCTGGCGGTCCGTCGGCGCAGCCGACGAGGCCGACCTGCTGCGCGCCCTGCGCGCCCGCCCGGTGGAGGAGTGGAGTAGCGAGGAAGCCGCGCTGGTGGCGGGCCTGTGGGTCCTGCTCGCCAGCGGTCCGCCCTCGCGCCTGGAGGAAGCCGACGGTCTCCACCTCGATCCGGGAACGCTGGCCAGGTTCCTCGCCGAGCGGGCCGAGGGGTACGGGCTGGATCCCGGGCCATGCCATCGCGACATCGGTTCCCTGCTGAGGCTGGCCGCCGCGGTCGCCGTGCGACGGGAGCAGTTGCCGGCCCCGGCGAGGCTCTCGCACCGGGAGGCCCCCCGGGTGAGGCCCTGGGGCGAGGAGCGGCCGCGGTCGACCGTCCCCGTCCCCAGGCCTGGGCCCGGGGCCCTCGCCGGACCGGCCGGGATCGGGCGCGCAGCCGGACGCCGGGACGTGACCGGCTACAGGCCGGCGGAGACCACGGTCGCCTCGGCCACCGTGGCGGCCTCGGCGCCGGCCGGGGGTTCCTGACGCTCCGTCCGCCTGCGTGCGAGCACGCCCGGCACGGCCGCGAGCACGGCGACCAGTCCGCAGGCGACGGGGACGACGAAGGCCGTCCGGGGGCCCGCCGCGGCGACCACCTGCCCGGCCAGGGCCGCGCCCAGCGCGATGCCGAAGCCGAGCCCGGTGCTCGACCAGGTCATCCCCTCCGTCAGTCGCTCCTTGGGCACCGCGGTCTCGATCACTCCCAGCGCGGTGGCCATGGTCGGCGCGCAGGCGCCGCCGGCGACGAACAGGGCGACGCCCAGCAGCAGCAGATTCCCCGTCAGCAGCAGCGGCACCATGGTCACCGTCATCAACGCGGTGCCGACCAGCAGGCGCTGACGCAGCGTGCCGCGCGGACGGAAGCCGCCGTAGGCCAGCCCGGCCGCCGCGCTGCCGACGGCATAGACCGCCAACACCGGGCTGGCCAGCGAGGAGTGGCCCTGCGCGGCGGCCAGGGCCATGGTGACCACCTCCACCGAGGCGAAGATCGCCCCGATGGCCAGGAAGGTCAGCACCAGGGCCGGCATGCCGGCGAAGCGCAGGGCGCTGCCCCGGTGCACGGTGCGGGCCCGGGCGGTCCGCGGCGGTTCGGTCGCGGTCTGACGGGCCAGCAGCCAGCAGCCCAGCGCGAGCAGGGCGGCCGCCAGGAACAGGGCGCTCTGCGGGGCGAGGGTGGTGGCCAGGCCGATGGCCAGGACCGGTCCGACGGTGAAGACGACCTCGTCGACGACCGACTCCAGGGAGTAGGCCGGGTGCAGGTGCTCGGTCCCGCTCAGCAGCGCCGCCCAGCGGGCACGGACCATCGATCCCGCGTTGGGGATCACGCCGGCGCCCGCCGCGGCCACGAACAGGGTCCAGTGCGGCGCGTCCAGGGCCGAGGCCAGCGCCAGCGCGGTCAGTGCGGCACTGCCGGTGGCAGCGGCGGGCAGCAGCACACGGCGCTGGCCGTGGCGGTCGACCGCGCGCGACAGGCGCGGGCCGACGATCGCGTAGCTGATGGCCTGGGTCGCGGTCACGGCTCCGGCCAGGGCGTAGGCGCTGGGGCGTTGGGCCAGCATCGCGACGATCGCGAAGCGGAACATCGCGGTGGCCAGTCGGGCGATGAGCCCGGCGGAGCTGAAGGCCAGGGTCCCTGGCACCGCGAAGATCCGCCGATAGGGCGTCAGCAGCCGCGTCATCGTGACCGTCCCGCCGACGCCGTCAGGACCTGCCGGTCGGCCCGCAGCCCGGACGGGGCGTCCTCGGGCTCCAGTTCCTCCAGCCGGCAGCGGTAGCCCTCGATGGTGGTCCTGATGGCCTCCTCCACCGCTTCGGGGCTCGGGCCGCGGTAGCGGAAGCGCCCCAGGATGAAGCGGTAGCCGCCCTTTCCGTCGAACAGGTGCCCGGCGGCGGGCAGTTCCTCCGCGTACAGGTGGGGCACCGTCCCCGTCATCGAGGGCCGGGAGACCAGCCTGGTTCCGCGCGGTTCGGGTACCAGCAGGAAGCCGCCGTGCTCGGCGTCGGGCCGGTCGCCGGCCGGGACCGTCCGCACCGGCTCGCCGAGTTCCAGCCTGATCCAGTCGCCGATCAGGTCCACGCCGTAGACGTCCTGGAACACCCAGGGGATCTCCCCGCCGCCGAAGCGCGCGCCGACCTCCAGGAAGACCGGCCCGGTGCGGGTCTGGATCAGTTCGAAGTGGAAGGCGCCCCGGTCCAGGCCCAGCGCCTGCAGGCAGGCCTCGGTGAAGGCCAGCATCTCCTCGGCCTCAGGTCCGGTGTGCACGGCGGAGCCCAGGGGACGGCCCTGGGAGAAGCCGTAGCAGGTGTCCATGTAGCGGGAGGCCCGGCCGAAGATCATCGCCCGCTCGTCCATCAGCCCGTCGACATGCCAGACGGGGCCCTCCACGAACTCCTCGACCTCGTAGTCGCTCAGGTCGGTGCCGGCCAGGACGGCGTCCAGGTCCTCGTCGGGGCGGACCACGAAGGTGCCGACGCTGGCCGCGCCGGCCCGGGGCTTGACCACGACGGGCGCGCCGAGCGCGGCCCGGAACTCCGCCACCTGCGCGACGCCGGTGACCTCGCGGAACTGCGGCACCCGCAGTCCGCCCGCGGCCACCCGCTCCTTCATCCGGGCCTTGTCACGGAAGACGGTGACCGCCTCGGTGTCGGGTCCGGGTATGCCCAGCCGTTCGCGGACGACGGCGCCGGTGAGCAGGTCGAACTCGGACAGCGCCAGCAGCGTGTCGAAGGGGCCGACGGCCCGGTGCGCGGCCTCGGCCGCGGAGATGACGGGCGCGGGGTCGGCGAGATCGGGCACCACCTCGATGTGCCGGGCCGCGTCGGGGATGCGCGGCAGGTGCTTGGGCACGGTGACATAGCTGACCTGGTGCCGGTCGTGGTCGATCCGCGAGCCGTAGTCGCTCTGGTGGTCGTCGTCCCAGCGGTTGATGATCAGGATCTTCACGGTGGTCTTCTCCTCTGCGCGGCTCAGTGGCCGGCGGGGACGGCCGAATGGACGGCTTCGCGGACGTATCGGTCGGCGCGGGCGATGCGCTCGTCGAGGGCGGCGCGGCTGGGCGCTTCGATGGCGATGTGCCCGAAGCGACTGTGCAGGTCGACCGCGTGGTGGACTTCCTGGCCCTGCTCCGCGGTGACTTCGGCCTCGATGCAGCCCTCGATCCGCAGCAGGCGTTCGAGCAGTCGGGCCGGGTCGTCCATGCGGCCGGGCTCCTGCACACTGAAGAAACGGACGCCGGCCGCGCCCCGGGGGGCGGTGCGGGTGACGGTGGCGGGCTGGGGCAGGCCGGCGAAGGAGCGCACGGCCAGCTCCCACATGTCCGCGCCCCAGACCGCCTGGACCAGCCAGGGGATCCGGTCGCCGCCGAGGCGGGCGCCGACCTCCATGACGAAGGGTCCGTCGGGGGTCAGCCGCGCCTCCAGGTGGAAGCAGCCGACGGTGATGCCCAGCGCACGGACGGCGCGGTGGACGGTGTCGACCAGCTGCGCGCGCTGCTCGTCGCTGATCGCGGCCTCCACCACGTGGCCGACCTCGACGAAGGTGGGCTCGGGGCCCAGGTGCTTCTCGGTGACGGCCAGGACGTGCACGCGCAGGGCGTCGCCCGCACCCTCGACATAGCCTTCGACGCTGAACTCGGGCCCGGAGACGTAGGTTTCGGCCAGCAGTGACGGTCCGAGGACCTTTCCGTAGTCCTCGATGGGGTGCTCCCGCACCTCGGCGAGGTAGTCGGCCAGCTCGGCCGCGCTGTCCACCCGCCGCACGTACTGGCTGCCCGAGCCGTCGACCGGCTTCAGCACGGCGGGCAGCCCGACCTTCGCGATCACCGCGGCGGGGTCGGCGTCGGTGCCCAGCAGGGTGTTGCGGGCGACGCCGACTCCGGCGGCGGCGAGCTCCGCCTTCATCAGCGCCTTGTCGCGCAGGGCGTCGACGACCTCGGGGGCCAGGCCGGGCAGGCCCAGGGCGCGGGCCAGGTGCGCGCAGGTGTCGACGACGTACTCGTATCCGGGCACCACGGCGACCAGTCGGGTGCGGGCGGCCAGGTCCCTGCCCGCCTCGATCACGGCCTCCAGGTCGCGGATCTCGGTCCGCGTGTAGTCGGCCCAGCCGGCGTCGATCGCCATGCGGACGTGCGCGGGCAACTGCTCGACCGGCTTGCGGTCGAAGACGTGGGGTCGCAGTCCGAGCCGCTGAACGGCGAAGACCAGGCCGCTCCCGGAGGAGTTGGGCTCGACGACGAGGACGGTCTGCTCGGACATGCCACTCCCTAAATGTCATCTCAGCTGCTTTTGATGTGCTGATGATGTCATCTTAGGCATCTCAAATGACATACTCGCACCCCCGTCTCACCACGTGGACATTGGCTGCGGGTTGGTCGCGCCTTGACCGGGCCGCCGTAGGAAGGACCATGACCACGACACTGATCCTCGGCGGCGCGGCCCCGGCGGCGACCGGCTACGTCCACGACATCTGCGCCCGCGCCCTGGCCCAACTCCGCGCGCGGGGAAGCCGTATCGTCCTGACGGACCTGGCGGGGAACCTGGACTCCAGCCCCGAGCTCACCCGGCTTGCCGACGACGTGGCGGCGCTGGACTTCACCGACGCGGAGCGCTGCGTCGAGTGGGCCACCGCCTACGCGGCGGAGTACCGGATCGACGCGGTGCTCGCCTTCCGCGAGTACGCCGTCGTGGCGGCGGCAGAGGTCGCCGCGGCGCTCGGCCTGCCAGGCAATCCGCCCGAGGCGGTGCGGCGGGTCCGGCTCAAGGACGCCTGCCGCGAACACCTGCGCGGGCACGGATTCCGCCAGCCCACGCTGCGGTTGTGCGCCGACGGGCGGGAGGCCGAGGCCTTCCACCGCCAGGTGGGCGGCGCCGTGGTCGTGAAGCCGCGCAGCGGTTCCAGCAGCGAGGGCGTGGAGCGGGTCGACGACCCGGACCAAATGCCCGCCGCCTTCGCCCGCGCGTGCGACGCGGACGGGGTCGCCCTGGTGGAGACCTTCGTGGACGGGCCCGAGTTCAGCGTCGAGGGCATCATGGCCGCCGGGCGGCCCCGGGTGCTCGCCGTGACCGCGAAGCAGGTGTCGGCCGAATCGTTCGTCGAGTGCGGCCACACCATGCCGGCACCGATCGGCGCTGCCGCCACCGAGGCGGTCACCGCCGAGGTCGAGCGGGCGCTCGACGCGCTCGAGGTGCGCCACGGCCTGTTCCATGTGGAGTGCTGGCTCACGGCGGACGGCGTCGTGCTGGGAGAGGTCCACGTCCGTCAGGGCGGCGACTGGATCCACGCCATGGTGGAGTGGATCCATCCGGGCTTGGAGCTCTACGGCGCCTGGCTGGACGACCTCCTGGGCCGCCCGGTCGACCCGCCCACGGCCCCGCGGCGCGGGGCGGCGGCCCGGTTCGTGACGGTGCCGGAGGGCACCGTGGCCGGCATCGACCGGTGGGAGGAGGTCGCCTCCCGCTCCGACCTCCTGGCGGCCGAGCTCACACTCCGGGTCGGCAGCCGCACCAGGGCGGTCAGCTCCAACCTGGAGCGGTACGGGGTCCTGGTCGTGGGCACCGCGTCGGCGGCCGCGGCCGGACCGCTGGCCGACCGCCTGCTGGCCTCGGTCGACATCCGCCTGGCCCCGCCGGCCCCGTTGATGCGGGAGGCGTGCGGCGTCCGCTGACCGGGGCGGTCGGGTGACCGGCCGTCAGCCGCGGATGTGCGGGCCGGCCGGGCCGGCCGAGCAGTGGACGCGCGGGCGCAGCCGCGAGGCGGTCCTGAAGCGGACCGCCGGCTGGCCCTCGGCCCGCCGATGATGCGCCGAGGGGGCCTGGCCGCGGGCGGCGCAGCTGAGACGGACCAGGGTCGGGACCCGGAACCCGGCCCCGGTCGCTTGGTCGCGGTCGCACAGCAGGTGCGCGTCGAGCACCGCCTCGATACGGGACTCGGCCCGGTCGGGGCGGAGGCCCAGGACCCGCCCCAGTTCGGCGAGGTCGAACTCGCGGTCCCCCAGACCGGCCAGCAGCGCGAGGGTCTGCCGGTCCCCCGCGTCCAGGCGGTTCAGCGCCGTGTCGAACCGCTGCCGGACGTCCAGGTCGGCGATGCTCAGCTCGGCCAGGCGGCTCTGCTCGGGCGCGAGCCGGCCGGCCAGCTCGGCGGCGGTCAGGGCGGGTCGCGCCGCGAGGCGCTGTCCGGCGGTCCACACCGCGAGCGGGAGCAGGTCGCAGCGCTGGACCAGTTCCAGGGCCGCACCCCGATCGGCCGCCACGCGGTCGGGTCCGGCGGCGGTGGCCAGCAGGGCGAGCGCGTCGGTGGCGGAGAGCCGGTCCAGGCTCACGCCGCCGCTGTGGGGAAGGCCGGCCAGGCGCCTGCGGCTGGTGACGATGGTCGCGCAGTCCCTGCCGCCGGGCAGCAGGTGGGCGATCTGGTCGTTGGCGGCCGCGTCGTCGAGGAGCAGCAGCACCCTGCGGTCGGCGGTCCAGCTGCGGAACCGACGGGCCGACTCCTCCAGCGAGGTGGGCAGTTCGCCCACGGCGGTGGTGCGCAGCAGGCTGTGCAGGGCGTCCAGCGGGTCGCGGGGCCGGCCGTCGGGGTCGTGCAGGGTGAGGAACAGCTGCCCGTCGGGGAAACGGTCCTTGACCCGCTGCGCCGCGTGCACCGCCAGTGCCGTCTTGCCCGAGCCGGGGCCGCCGCTGACGGTGACCACGGCGCCGGGGCGGCCCAGCCGGCGTTCCAGCGTGGCCATTTCGGCGGACCGGCCGACGATGTCGACGTTTCCTGAGGGGATCTCGGCGGGCCTGATCCGCACGGAGGGCCGGGAGGCGGGCGACCGCTCGGGCATGTTCAGTCCGGGGGCGGAGGCGAGCACGGCGTTGTGCAGCCGCTGCAGGCGCTCCGACGGTTCCAGGCCGGCCTGGTCGACCACGTTCCGGCGCAGCCTGGCGTAGCAGCCGAGCGCCTCCTCCCGCTGCCCCGACCGGTAGGCGGCCAGCAGCAGCTGGGCGGCGAACTCCTCGCGCAGCGGGTGCTGCCGGGTCAGCGTCTGGAGTTCGGCGACCAGTTCGCGGTGGCGTCCGATGCGCAGGTCCACCTCGATCCGCTGCTCCAGGGTGGCCAGCCTGGTCTCCTCCAGCCGGGCGGCCTCGGCGGCCAGGACCGGACCGTGGACGACGTCGTCCAGCGGGCTGCCGCGCCACAGGGCCAGGGACTCGCGCAGCAGGCGCGCGGCCCGGGCGTGGTCGTTGTCGGCCAGGGCGGCGCGGCCGAGGGAGAGGCGCTGCTGGAAGACGTGGAGGTCGAGCTCGCCCGGCTGCAGCACGATCCGGTAGCCGTTGGGGCGGGTCTCCAACCACTGGCGCTCCCCCGTCGAGGGAGCGCCGGCCAGCATCTTGCGCAGCTGGTAGAGGTAGGTCTGGATGGTCTTCCTGGCCAGTCGCGGGGGCTCCTGGTCCCACAGCTCCTCGCTCAGGGTCGCATGGGAGACGATCCGCCCGGCGTTCAGCAGCAGTGTGGCCAGGACACGCCGGGGCATGGCCGCGGCCAGGGTGAGGTCCTGCACCCCGTCGCGCACCTCGACCGGTCCCAGTACGGAAAAGTCCACGACCCCTCCAGTCCCGCTCAAGAAAAATACCTTCGGGAAGGGTTTTTATCACCGAGGCAGACGAGGGTCAACGCGCCGGCATGCGGGACATCGTCGGCATCGCCCCTGACCAGCGGGGACTCAAGCGGTTCTCAAGGTGTGAGACGGCGCTTGCTCGCTGAATATTCCTGCCGGTAGGTTTTTTTCAAGTCGATCGCCCACATGGGCGGCCAGGGGAGGACTTTCTCTGTCATGCGCCACTCACTTGCCATGCTCGACGGGCCTGCCGCCGCTTGCACCGCGGGGCGCTACGAACAGCCGGTGCCGCGCGGCCTCGTCCACCGGGCCTCGGTCTCCGAAGTGTTCTTGACCAACCTTCACCAGGACCGGGCGGACGCCTTCGTGCTCAGCGCCCAGTGGCCCCGCGGACACAGCTACTACCGCAGCCGCGCCGGCCTGCACGATCCGCTGCTCTTCGCGGAGACCACCCGGCAGGCCGGGCTGCTCATCGGCCACTCCGGCTACCAGGTCCCGCTCGGGGACCAGTTCATCCTGAACGGCCTCGACTTCGACATCGCCGACGCGGGTCTGGCCTGCGGCTCGACCCCGACCGACCTGCTGCTCCAGGCGCGCTGCGACAACGTCCAGCGGCGCGGGCAGCGGCTGGTGGGGCTCGACCTGCAGGTGGCCCTGTACCGCGACCTGGAATGGGTGGGGCAGGCCCGCTGCCGCTTCAGCTGCGTCTCCCCGGCTGTCTACCGGCGGCTGCGGGGCGAGGTGTCGCACCGGCCCGCACCGGACGCGGCCTCCCTGCCCCCGGTGGACCCGGCGGCCGTGGGCCGCGACAGTGCGGCCGACGTCGTCCTCTCCCCCGGCTCCCGCCCGGACACCTGGCTGCTGCGCTGCGACCGGAGCCATCCCGTGCTCTTCGACCACCCCGTCGACCACGTCCCCGGAATGGTCGTCCTGGAGGCGATGCGCCAGGCCTCCCTCGTCCTGACGGCCGACCCCACGGCGGTGCCGCTCTCCTGCCGGACCGACTTCCTGCGCTTCGCCGAACTGGACCGGCCCGCCGAGGTCACCGGCCGGATCGAGGCGCGGAGCCCGGACGGCACCACCTCCGTCAGGGTGGTCCTGGCCCAGGACGGCGACATCGTGGCCGAGAGTGTGCTGTGGTTCCGGGACGGAGCCGGGAGCTGACCGTGCGTCCGATCCTCACGGCGCTGCTGCGCCGCCTGCTGCACCGCTGGTCGGAGGGCCTGCGCGCCTGGTGGGCCGAGCTGAATCCGGTGGTGATGCTCCGGGTCCCGCTGACCTTCCCGCCGCGTCCGGTCCACCTCGACCCTGACGAACTCCCCGTACCCGCCTCCCGGACGCCGCCGCACCCGCCGGCCGCTCCCCCGGCCACGGGCTCCGGGCCGGGCCGGGAGCCGACGCCGGCCCGCTCCGGCCGGGCCGCCTGAAACACCGAGTCCTGTCCGAAGGGAAGTGCCGGCCCCATGCCCGCGCACCGAAGAGCCACGGCGATCGCGAGAGCGCCGGAGCCGGCGGCGGAGGCCGTCCGCGGATCCCTCGTCGAGTGGATCAGCAGCGAGTCCTTCTCCTGCCTGGGCGGGAAGGCGTCGCTGCGCCGGGGGATCCTCACCTGCGCCGAACTGGGCACGATGGGCACCGGTTCGGCCACGGCGGCCCTGCACGCGGGGCTGCGTCGCTTCGTCCTGGACGGCCCCGAGGGCGACCGCGAGGACGGCCCCGCCCCGGCGGAGAACTTCCGGTCCTTCGTCGCGCTCTTCGACGGACCCACCGATCTCGCCGAGCCGGAGTTCGAGCGCTTGCTGTGGTTGCAGCTCGCGCGGCTGCACCGCCTCGACCGGCGGGAGCACGCGTGGGCCCCGGGCGTCGACATCGACACGGAGTCCGGGGACTTCGGCTTCAGCGCGGTGGGCCATCCGTTCTTCGTCGTGGGCCTGCATCCGCAGGCCTCACGGATCTCCCGACGGTTCTGCCGCCCGGCCCTGGCCTTCAACTCGCACCACCAGTTCAGGCGGCTCAAGGCGAACGGATCGTACGACGGCCTCCGCCGGAAGATCCGGGACCGGGAGCTGCGGCTGCAGCACTCGATCAATCCCAACCTCGCCGACTTCGGTGAGGTCTCCGAGGCCCGGCAGTACTCGGGGCGGCCCGTCGGCCCGGCCTGGACCTGCCCGGTTTCGCTGCACGACACCTGAGCGCCGCTCAACTCGACCGCGACCGCACACGCGAGAAACGGGGATCCCGTGCAGAGCCACACACGATCGGCGGTGGTGACCGGAGCGTCCTCCGGATTCGGACGCGCCACGGCGCGACGCCTGGCGTCGCAGGGACGGCCCGTGGTGGCGGTGGCCCGCAGGATGGACCGCCTCAAGGAACTGTGCGACGAGGTGCCCGACGGGCGGGTGCTGCCCCTGGAGGTGGACGTCCGCGACCAGGACGCGGTCGCCGAGGCGTTCGCCCTGCTCCCCGACGACTTCGCCGACGTGGAGGTCGTCGTGAACAACGCCGGCCTCTCCAGGGGCTTCGGCCCGGTCCAGTCCGCCGCCGTGCACCAGTGGCGCGAGATGGTCGACACCAACGTCATGGGGCAGTTGCACTGCCTGCAGGCGGTGCTGCCGCACCTGATCGCGAGCGGCAGCGGACACATCGTCAACATCGGCTCGGTGGCCGCCGTCTACCCGTACACGGGAGGCAACGTCTACGCCGCCACCAAGGCGTTCACCCACCAACTGAGCCTCGGCCTGCGGACCGACCTGGAGGGCACCGGCGTCCGGGTGACCTGCATCGCGCCCGGCATGGCGCGGACCGGGTTCGCGCTCGTGCGCTTCGACGGCGACCAGGAGCGGGCCGACGCCCTGTACCGGGACGTCGATCCGCTGACCGCCGAGGACATCGCCGAGGCCGTCTCCTGGTGCCTGGCACAACCGGCCCGGGTCAACGTGAACATGATCGAGATCATGCCGACCTCCCAGCCCTTCGGCCTGGGCTTCCGCTCCCCCACCACTGCCAAGGGATAGAACACCATGTCGCGCGTATGGAGCACCAACGACTGGGACCCGCTGGAGGAGATCGTTCTCGGCACGGCGCAGGGCTTCACCTCGCCGCCGGTGGACGTCTCCGTCCGGCACTTCTTCGAGCCCCCGCCCGGCGCGGAGCAGGAGCGGATCAGCGCCTCCACCCTCCGAAGGGTCGTCGAGGAGACCGAGGAGGACTTCCACGACCTGAGCAAGCTGCTGGAGGCCGCCGACGTGACGGTCCGCCGGCCCGAACCGCCACGACCGGACCTGCGCTACTCGGCGCCGGGCTGGGCGTCGGTCGCCATGCACGCCCTCATGCCGCGTGACTGCCTGCTGGTGCTCGGCGACAGGATCATCGAGGCGCCCATGGCGATGCGCGCCCGCTACTTCGAGACGCTCCCCTACCGCCGCCTGCTGGACGAGTACTTCGAGGACGGCGCCGCCTGGCTCGCCGCGCCGAAGCCGACGCTGCCGGACGAGACCTACCGCTACGAGCCGGGCCGTTCCGTCGTCGCCGAGCTGGAACCGCTCTTCGACGGCGCGAACATGCTGCGCTGCGGACGCGACGTGTTCTTCAACGTCAGCAACTCCGGCAACCGCAAGGGCGCGGCCTGGATCCGTCGGGTCCTCGGCCCCGACTACCGGGTCCACGAGATGTCCATCTGCTCCGACCACGTGGGCACGACCCTGCACATCCTGCGCCCCGGGCTGCTGCTGGCCAACTCCGCGCGCCTGAGCCCGGACCGCATCCCCGAACAGCTGCGGGGCTGGAGGACCGTGTGGGTCGACGAACCCGAGGACGACGGCTACGCCTTCGGCTGGCCCCGCGCCTCGGTGTGGATCGGCATGAACATCCTCGCCCTGGGCCCGGACCGGGTCCTGGTCCCCGACAACCAGCCGCGGATCATGCGTCAGCTCGAAGCGGTCGGCGTCGAACCGGTCCCGGCCAGGTTCCGCCACGGACGGACCTTCGGCGGCGGACTCCACTGCTGCTCCCTGGACGTCCGCCGACGCGGCGAACTCGCCGACCACCTCTCCTGAGCCCGACCGGCCCCTTCTCGTTGGAGTCCCCTTGCCTCCCGGCGCCATGCCCAAGGTGAACTACTCGTTGACCGCACTCCAGGCCGTCCGACTGCTGGGCGACTGGGTCGACGGGCGACCCGCGTACGTCGCCCTGGCGTCGGCCTTCCGCGCGCTGATCACCGACGACCGGCTGCCCGTCGGCACCCGGATCCCCTCCGAGCGGAGCCTCGCGACGCACTGCGGGATCAGCCGGAACACGGTGACGGCGGCCTTCGGCCTGCTGCGCGCGGAGGGCTACCTTGAGGGCGCGCGGGGAGCCGGGAGCGTCACCGCGTTCCCCGGCGAGGCGCGGCGCCCGCGTCCCGCCCCGGCCGAGCGGCCCGCGGGCGCTGCCGCGGGCGCGCGCATCGACCTCGCCACGGACACGACGCCCGACCCCGGCCCGCTGCTGACCGACGCCGTGCACCACGCCGCCGCGCAGCTGGGCGGCCACCCGGCGGACGCCGCCCACTCCCGGGTGGGCCTGTACGAGCTGCGCGAGGCGATCGCCGCCCACTACGGCCGACGCGGCCTGCCCACGACGCCGGGCGAAGTGATGATCACCACCGGCGCCTACCAGGGCTGGGGGCTGCTGCTGCGCCTGATGGCGCGCCGGTTCGAGCCGGTCCTGGTCGACTCGCCCACCGATCCCGACGCGCTGCACGCCATCCGGTCGATCGCCGGACGGCCGCTCCCCGTCGGCCTCGGCCCCCAGGGGTGGGACCCCGACCTGGTCGGCTCGGCGCTCCGCCAGGCACGGCCGGTGCTGGCGTACCTCATGCCGGACCATCACCGTCCCACCGGCCACCTCATGTCCGACGCCGCCCGACGGCAGGTGGTGTCCGCGGCGCGAAGCTCCGCGACCGTCCTGGTCGCCGACGAGACCCTGGCCGACCTCACCCTGGACGGCACCGCGGCGGCGCCGCTGGCCTGCTACGGCAACCGCGGCGAGGTGGTGAGCATCGGCTCGCTCTCCCCGGTCCTCTGGAGCGGGCTCGACCTCGGCTGGATCCGCGCGTCGGCCACGGTGATCGGCCGGCTGGCCCGCCTGCGAGGGCCGGGCGACGCCGGCAACTCCCTGGTCAACCAACTGATCGCCTGCCGTCTGTTCGAGTCCCACGACGCGCTGCTGACGGAGCGCCGCACCGTGCTGCGCACCCGCAGGGACGCCTTGGTCGAGGCGCTGCGGGCGCTGGCACCCGACTGGCGTTTCACCGCGCCACGCGGCGGGCTGTCCCTGTGGGTGGACCTCGGGGAACGGATCGGCTCGCGGCTCGCGGCCGCGGCCTCGACGCACCACGGCGTCGACGTGCTGTCCGGCTCCCGCTTCGCCGTCGAGGGGTCGCTCGACGGTTTCGTCCGTCTCCCCTACGTGCAGCCCGCCGACGTCCTCGCCGAGGGCGTGCGGAACCTCGTCCGGGCCGCGGCGCACCTTCGGGGACCGCAGGTGCGGGAATCCCACCATCAGGGACCGCGCCTGTCGCACCGGGAGCGGGAGTTGGTCGCCGCATGAACCCCGCCGTCGCACCCGGCGCACCCACCCGGCAGGCCACCTCGCCGCGCCGGGTACCCCCGCTCCGAGTCGCCGCGTTCCGGAGCCTGTGGACCGGGGACGCCGTCGCGCGCCTGGGCCACCAGATCGCGCAGTTCCTGCTCCCGCTGCTGGCCGCCACCGCGCTGCACGGCACGGCGTTCGAGGTCGGGGCGGTCTCCGCGGCGCAGTTCGTGCCGGTCGTCGTGCTGTCGCCGGCGGCGGGTTCCCTCGCCGGCCGCATGCCCACCCGGACCCTGCTGGTGGCCTGCAACCTGCTGCGCGGCGTCGCGACAGCGGTCCTCGCGGCCCTCTGCCTCGTCACCGGCCTGAGCTTCTGGCCGCTGGTCTGCGTCGCGGTCGTCGTCGGATCCGCCGCGGTGTTCCACGACATCGGCTACGACGCGGCGGCTCCCCGGCTCCTCTCCGGCAACCAGCTGACCGCGGGCAACGGCCTCTTCGAAGCGAGCTACTCGGCGGCGCAGCTGGCGGGACCCGCACTGGCCGGGTACGGAGCACGCCGCCTCGGTCTCACCCCGACGGCCTCGGTGGTCACGGCGCTCTTCCTCGCCGCCATCGTCCTCTTCCGGACCGTGCGCCTCCCGGCTCCCGCCGCAGGCGGCGACGGCACGCCGAGCGGGATCACGATGCGGGCGGGGCTGGACTTCGTGCGCCGTAACAGGTCCCTTCGCGACCTGTGTCTGCAGTCCGCGCTGTTCAACCTCCACGAGCAGGCGTTCCTGACCGCTTTCATGATCTACGGGATCCGGTCCCTGCACCTGTCCGGGGGCGCGATTGGGACGGTGCTCGGGGTCGGCGGCGGCGCGGCCCTGGTCGGCTCACTGGTCGTCGGAAGGGTCGGGCCCCGGATGCACGCAGGAGCGGTGGTCTGCGGATCCCTGATCGTCGCCGGCCTCTCGCTGCTGGCGGGATGCGTGCTGGCCAGGTTCGCTCCGGCCGAGGCCGTGCTGGCGGTGGCCTTCGTCGTCAACGGCGTCGCCCTGGCGGCCTACAACGTGTTCGCGCTGAGCTTCCGTTCGGCCCTTCCCCCGCCGCAGTACCTGGGCGCCGTCACCGCGGTCTACCGGCTGGTCGCGATGGCTCCGCTGCCGCTGGGGGCACTGCTGGGCGGGGCGCTCCTCGACGCGCTGGGCGGCTCGGCCGCCCTGGTGCTGGTCACCGGATCGCTGACGCTCACCTCCCTGCGCCTGCTGCGTTCTCCGCTGCGCCGGACGCGCACCGTGGACGCCGGTGCGGAGCGGTCCGCTTCGGAGGTCAGCCCCGAAGCAGACCGCTGAGGGCCGCTGCCAGGACCGACGCCCAGGCCAGACCGACACCGAGCGCCAGTTGCAGGGCCCTTCGCCGCCTCGTCCTGACGGCGAGCAGCACGGCGTGCACCCCGCTGGTGACACAGGCCGCGGTGAGGGTGCTGAGCCCGATGACGGCCGCCACGGACGCCTTCTGGTGCACGGACCGATGGGCGGCCTCCGTGAGGACCACTGTGAGCAGCACACCGAGCGCGAGGAAGAAGACCCCCTCGACCAGAGGCCCGGCGGCGACCAGGCGGCGCGGCCGGATCCACTGCACGATCAGGGCGTCGGCGCGAAGCCGGTCCGGCCCGGTCACAGGTCCAGCACCAGATCGCTCACCGGCGTGGCGGTGCACAGCAGCATCTCGCTCTCCTCCAGCTCGGCACAGGGCCGGGTGTGGCAACTGACGGTGCCTCGGGTCAGCGACGTCCGGCAGGTTCCGCAGACCCCGGCCCAGCACCGCGAGTCGACCTCGATCCCGTGGTGGTCCGCGAACTGCAGGAGCGAGTCGAACCGCGGGTCCCAGCGGTGTGCGGTACCCGAGCGCGCGAAGCGGACCGTCAGTCCGGCGATCCGGCCCAGGACGTCCGGGGCGTCGAAGCCGCCGGTGGTGGTGCGACCCAGCGGCACCGAGCCCCGAGCCGGCCCGGTGCGCCCGGCGCCGCCTGCCGGAAGTCCGGCGGCGTCGAGCCGCTCGAAGCCGTGGCGCTCGAACCAGCCTGCCGCCGTCCCCGAGAACAGGACGACCTCCCGGACCGCCCGGGCGTGCAGCTCGGCGAGCAGGCTCGCCAGCAGCACGCCGCCGAACGCCCGGCCACGCAGGCCCTCATGGACGGCGAAGTTGTAGATCTCGGCGCGACCGCCGCAGCGTGCCGCACCGGCGCACGCCACCAGGGTCCCGTCGGCCTCCAGGACGAAGAAGTCACCCACCCGCTCCTCGTACTCGGTCCGGCGGCGCGGAAGGAGGGCACCGGCGGCGACGTGGGGCGCGGACAGGTCCAGGATCCCGTCCACGTCCTCCGGCCGGGCCGGCCGGAAGGCCACGTCGAGCAGTTCCTCTCCGCCCCTGCTGAGCTGCAGGACCGCTGCCGCGGTGATCATACGGCCCCCTCCCCCACCGCGAGCAGCACCGACGACTCCCGGGCGGGCAGGGCCGCTTCCTCGCGGGCGGGCAGCGGCTCGGCCGTCACGACGTACCGCTCGAAGATCTGCAGCACGGCCTGACGCACCTCGGCCTGGTCGCGGCCGCGCAGCCGGAACCGGCCCCCGACGTGCCAGTAACCGCCCGTGCCGTCGAACACGTCGCCGACCGCCGGGCTGATCTCCTCGTAGACCTGCGGGATCCCACCGCCCAGACCCCGCACGTCCGTGATCCGGCTGGGCAACGGTCGGGGCTCGGGCATGAGCGCCCAGCCTCCCGCGCGGTACTCGTCGAACTCCTCGGGAGCGGTCCGCGACGGCAACCCGAGGGTGGCGCGGAAGGCCTCCTCCATCAGGTCGATCCCGTACAGGTCCCGGTGGATGAACGCGACCTCGGCGCCGCCGGGCCGAAGCCCCACCTCCAGGAAGACCAGCTCGCCCGCGGCGGTGCGGATGAGCTCCAGATGGAAGGGCCCGTCCGTCAGGGCGAGGGCGTCCAGGCAGTCGGCCGCGAAGGAGAGGACCTGGTCGCGCAGCGGTCCGGGGTCGAGCAGGA
This sequence comes from Streptacidiphilus rugosus AM-16, assembly GCF_000744655.1. Classification (NCBI taxonomy): domain Bacteria; kingdom Bacillati; phylum Actinomycetota; class Actinomycetes; order Kitasatosporales; family Streptomycetaceae; genus Streptacidiphilus; species Streptacidiphilus rugosus. Next base: position 113,657 of record NZ_JQMJ01000004.1, read on the forward strand.
CCGAACCCAACGGCGTGCCGTGGGCGAAGTCGAGACAGGTGTTGACGTACGCGGAGGCGCTCACGAAGTGGAAGGCACCGCCCCGCCGGACGCCGTCGACGTGGTGGATGTCCCCCTCCACGTACTCCTCGCACTCGTAGTCGCGCGGGTCGACGGACGCCAGGGCCCGCTCCAGCCGAGCGGCGTCGGCCGCGCGGACCACGCCGCTGGACGCGGCGCCGGCCCGCGGCTTCAGGATGACGGGCATGCCCACTTCGGCCTCCACCCGGGAGGCGGTGAACGTGTCGTCCAGCTCGCGGAAGCGCGGCACGCGCACGCCCGCGGCGGCGACAAGCTCCTTCATCCAGACCTTGTCCCTGAAGGTCAGCACGAACTCCGGCGCCCAGCCCGCCACGCCCAGCTCGGCCCGCAGTTCGGACGCGGTGTGCAGGTCGAACTCGGACAGACCCACGATGCCGGCGGGCTTCCCGTGGCGCGCGACCAGTCGCCGGGCCACCGGGAGCACCGTGGCCAGGTCCAGGCTCTCCACCACGACGGTGTCGACCGCGCCCGCGGTGTCGAGCACGTCCAGTCCGGCGGCGAGGGTGATGTAGGCGAGGCGGCAGCTGCCGCGGTCGACGAACCGGTGGTACTCGCCGAACTCGTCGTCGTAGCGGTTCAGGACCAGGTACAGCGGTGACATCTGCTCACTCAAAGCGCACCGCCCCGGCCAGGACCGCGCGGCGCTGCTGCGCCTCGGCGACGGAGTCGGCGGTGAAGACCACGTGGCCGAGGCGGCCGCGGAAGTCCTCCAGCGGCGGCACGGCGTCCCCGGGAGCCAGGTAGAGCTCCGCCTCGAGGACGCCCTCGGAGCGCAGCAGGGAGTCCCAGCCCTCGACCCGGGTCAGCGTCGTCAGCTCCGGAGCGGTGAAGAAGTGGATGGCCGCGCACTTCACGGCGGGCGCCACGGCCGCGGCCACCTGCTCGGGGGGCAGGCTGAGGTAGGACGCCAGCATGATCCTCGGCAGGCTGGTGCCGGTGGCGAGGGCGATGAGGTCGCAGATGTGGTCCCCGGCCAGCCGGGCGGCCATCTCGATCAGGACCGGTCGGCCGTCGGGCAGGCGCAGCTCGCCGTGGAAGGGGCCGAAGGTCACCCCCAGGGCGCGGCAGACGTCGGCGACGTAGCTCTCGATCGCCGCCCGGACCTCCGGGTCGAGCTCGGTCCCTACGGTGTGGCCGACCTCGACGAAGCTGGGCTCGGGACCGAGCTCCTTGGCGGTCACAGAGACGATCACCACCTCGTCGTCGACGACATAGCCCTCGACGCTGACCTCGGGCCCCGCCAGGTACTCCTCCAGCAGCACCCGGCCGTCGAGTCCACGTCCCAGATCGGTGCGCGGGTCCTGCCGCATCCAGGCGTAGGCGGCGTGCAGTTCGGCGAGCGAGTTCACCCGGCTGACGTGGACGCTGCCCGCCGAGCGGGTCGGCTTGAGGACGGCGGGGAAGCCGACCAGGCGGGCGGCTGCCTCCAGTTCGGCGCCGTTCCCGGCGCGGGCGTAGCGGGGCACCCGCAGCCCGGCCGCGTCAAGCGCGTCCCGCATCAGGGACTTGTCGCGAAGCCGGCGGGCCGCGTCGACGGCCAGTCCCCGCACGCCGAGGCGGGCGGCCAGGCGCGCGGCGGTGTCGACGTAGAACTCGAAGCCGGGGACGACCGCGGTGACGGGGTGCTCGGCGTGGAGTTCGAGCACCGCGTCCGTGAGCGCCGCCTCGTCGTTCGTGTCGACGCGCAGGAGGTGGTCGGTCCGGTCGCGCAGGGCGGCGGACAGGGTGCGGTCCCCCTGGTCGAAGGTGGCGACCACGACCTCGACCCCCAGCTCGCGGGCGGCGTCGAGCACGGCGAGGCTCGATCCGACCGGCTCGACCACCAGCAGCCGGGCGTCCCGGCGCGGCTCACGCACGGGAGACCGCCCGGACCGCGGTGGCGGCGTGGAGCTCGGCGAAATAGTCGCCGATCAGGTCCACGTAGGTGGCAAGGTCCGCGTAGGCCTGCTCCGCTGTTCCGAAGCGGGCGACCGCGCGGGAGACCGTACGGAACATCAGCTCGTCGTGGTCGTGCGCCTCGTCGAAGTCCAGGTGGGTCTGGGTGCCCCGGACGAACTCGCGGCCGAACTCCTCGGCCGCCTTGTCGGTGATGACCTGGTTGTACCGGTCCGAGTACCACTCCACGAACCAGTCCCACAGGGTGGTGGGCGCGGGGCCCCGGGTGTCCGCCGCGAGGCGCAGGTATCCCATCAGCTTGGCCGTCGAGGGGAACACCGGGGTCGCGTTGAGCGCGTCGATCCCGACGCCGAACCTGGCCAGGTCCCGGGTGAACATGCCCTCGTGGCCGAACTCCTCGGCGAGGTACTGCGCGAGGCGGGCCGCCAGGGTGTCGTCCTGCGACCCGACCTTGAAGAGGGCGTACGTGTCGACCTCGTTGTTGAGCCGGATCCGCAGCACCGTCTCCGTCATGTGCCGTACGTAGTAGTCCCGTTCGATCCACTCACCGGAGTGCAGCTCCCGCATGCGGGGCACCCGCTCGAACTGGCGCTCCATCAACTCGGCAGCCAAGGACTCGAGCCGCGCCCGATCCAATGCCACACCCGACATCGAAACCTCCCTCGTGAACGGACCTCCAGCCTCCCGCCGGTCCCGATCCGCTCACAGAGCCAAACCCGCACCCATGGCCCTGTCCACCGCGCTGCTCCGCGCGGTGCGAGGGCGCCCAGGCTCCGGGCTCGGGGCTCGGGCTCGGGGCCGGCGCGGCCTGCGGGTCAGCGCGGCCGGGGAGCGACGCCGGGCAGTGTGCGGCCGCCGTTGCGGGCGACGTGGGCACGCAGCACCGGATCCTCGCCGACGGCCACCGGGTGGCCGACCGCGCGCAGCAGCTCCAGATCCGAGGCGTGGTCGCCGTAGGCGAAGCAGTCGGCCGCGTCGACGCCGTGCTTCGCGGCCCAGGACGCGACGAGGCGCCCCTTGGCAGCGCCGATCATCGGCTCCACGATCGCGCCGGTCATCCGCCCGTCCTCGACCACGGGCTCGGTGCCGAAGGCCGCGTCCGCGCCGAGGTGCCTGACCACCGGGTCCAGGCAGGCGAAGAAGGAACCGGACACCACCACGGTCCGGTGTCCCTCGGCCCGGTGCCGGTCCAGGGCGGAGACCCCGGGCTCATGGAAGAAGCCCCCCGCGGCCAGCTGCCGCCGGAACCACTCCTCGCCGCACGCCGCCAGGTCGGCCACCGACTCCCCCGCGAACCGGGCGTAGAAGGCCCGGTTCGCCTCCTCACGTCCGCCGCCCCTGACCCCCACCTGCCGGATGTCCGCGACGACGCGCTCGTACTCCCCGGCGGGCCGCCCGGTGGCCGCCAGGTGATGGCGGAGAAAGCTCAGCAGGGTCGTGTGGGCCACCAGCGTCTCGTCGAGGTCGAAGAACGCCGCCCGTCGGACGGCTTCTGCGGCGGCTGTCACGGAGCGCTCCTCACTGGGACGTTCGGCCGTCGGCCGATTCAGCAGCACACCCTAGCCCGCGGCCGGCGCGGACAGGGGGCGGTGCGTTCGGGCGTGCGCCGCCGCCGGGACCTGTCAGGCCGTCTGTGACAAAGCGCCCGGGACCGGGCGACAATCCAGCCATGGATGACGCGTTCACACTTCTGCTACGGGCGGCCGACCTGCTGCCGGAGGACGCTGCGGCAGAGAACGGCCGGACCGTCGAGAATGTCCGCGAGGAGATCGCGTTCCAGGAGTGGGAATTGGCGCTCGACGGGCTCATCGAGATCGCGGATGTCCCTCCCGTGCCGGTCGCCTTCTGGGAGATGCTCGCCGAGGCCGCCGGGCAGATGATGCTCGACCGCAGCCGCCGTTGGTGCGAGTGGCGGGCATGGGAAGTCAGGCACGGCACGGTCCGCGCGACGCTGGCCCTGGTGGGCGCCGACGAGGGCGGCCGCCGGACCGCCTTCGCGGGAGATGGCCGGCTGAGGCCTCTGTGGGACATCGGCAACCGGACCGCGGACGGACGACAGGATCTGAACATCGCCAGGCTGTGGGTGGAGTTCACGCCGCAACTCGGCCCCGGGGAGACTGCCGACATCCGTCTGGCTCCCCTGCAACCCGAGCGGTGGCGGCACCTGAAGCCCGGTGACATGATCACCATGCACGAGGCCCAGCCGGTCGCCGGCCTCGCCGAGATCATCGAGGTTCTGCCGCCTCGCGTCTGAGCGGGCCGGACGGCACAGGCGAGAGGGCCGGCAGTCGTGCAGCCGTCAGTCGCCACCGAGCCGGTCAGGGACGGCCTGCGGAGGGCGTACCTTTCCGGTTGACCATCTGAACACCGGCCATGTCGTCGAGCGCGAGAGGCAGCCTGCATGAACCGCCACGACATCCTGTCGGCCCCGGACGAGCACGTCCGCTTCGCGGTCTACCTCGACAGGCTGCAGCAGGTCGCCGACGCGGACGAGGTCGAGCTGGTCGGCCGCGTGCTCACCGATCCGCACCGGACGATGGCCCAGTCCGCGGTCCTGCGGCACCTTGACCGTCGAGCCGCCGACCTCCTCTCCGATCCTGCGTACGAGGAGTGGGCGCAGGCGATGACCCGGGCCACGATCGACAACCCCTTCCTGGCCCGGCGCCTGCGGGAGTGGGCGCTCTTCCGCGCCGTCACGCTCGAGCTGCCCTGGCGGCCGGACGACCTGCTCGCGTCGTCCGACTGGCTCCAGCTCAAGACCGCCGCCGGGACGAACACCGAGGCCGTCGAGATCCTCGCCGAAGCCGGCCGCACCAAGCGGATCCGCAGCACCGCCAAGTCCGGCATCGGACACCGGGACGGTCGAAGTCGCCTGTCTCTGGTCCGATGACGTCGTTCCGAACCCGTTCCCGATGGACTTCACCTTCGAGCCGGGGGCATCCGAACCCGCCAGCTCGGTGTGAGTCGAGGCCGCCGAGACTGGCTGCCGCCACGCCGGTACCGCCGCACGGATCCGGGTACGCTCGCAGGCATGTCGACCCCTGCACTGTCCTTCGGTTCAGCTGCGCGCCTGTACGACTCGATCCGGCCCACCTACCCGACGCGAGCGGTCGCCTACGCCGTCGGCGCCGAGCCGTTGCGCGTACTGGATCTGGGGGCGGGCACCGGGCTGCTGACCGGTGTCCTGCGCGCCGTCGGTCATGAGGTGATCGCGGTCGAGCCCGACGAGAAGATGCGCGCCGTGGCCGCCGAACGCAACCCCGGCACGCAGGTGCTCGCCGGAAGCGCGGAGGACATCCCGTTGCCGGACGAGTCCGTCGACGCCGTCGTGGTCGGGCAGGCGTACCACTGGTTCACTCCGCAGGACGCGCTGCCGCAGATTCACCGGGTGCTGCGCAAGGACGGCGTCTTCGCGGCGATGTGGAACGTCCGCGACGATCGGACCCCCTGGGTGGCCGCGTTGTCCGGCATCGTCGGGAAGGAGGGATACGGCCTGGAAAGCGCCTGGCAGTACGGGCCGGTGACGCCGTGGTTCACCGAACCCGAACGCGGCCTGATCGAGCACACCGTGACCCTCCCGACGGACCGGCTGATCGACCTGGTGCGGTCCCGCTCCTCCTACCTGACCGCCGGCCTCGCCGAGCGGGCCCGCCTGGACCGGGAGACGGGCGGGTTGGCCGCCACCGACCCGGCCCTGGCCGGCCGCGACAGCGTCGAGATGCCCTACCGGACCTGCGTCTACCGGATGCGGCGGGTCTGACTCCTGGCCCGTCCGGACACTCGGAAGCCGCCGGTGGATCATGATCCCGTCAGGCGACCCACCGCGGCGGCGGCCACCCGTTCGACCAGCGTCACACCGCTCTCCATGCTCTTGTTGCCGTCCGAGAGCACGGCGACCAGGTACCGGTGGCCGTCGCGGTCCACCCGGCCGATGCTGTTGATCACCCACAGTCCGGTGGCCGTCCGAGGAAGCCAGCCGTTCTTGAGCGCGTAGGGGCCGCCCGGATCGGCCGCCGCGCTCACGCCCCAGTCCTGGTCCGTCTCGACCTGACCCATCAGCGAACGCAGGTAGTTTCGGGAGGCCGCGCTCAGCTTCGATGCGGTCGTGGTGCCGAAGATCTGACGCAGTAGCGTCAGTTGGTCCGCGGCGGTGGTCGTGGTCAGGCCCCAGTAGCCGTCGGCGCCCGCCGTGGTGTGTCGCAGCCCGAGGCGCCGGTTCGCCGTGTCCAGTCCGGAAGCGCCGCCGACCTCGGTGAACAGGGTGGACGCGGCGTCGTTGTCGCTCTGCTCGATCATGCGGACGGCCAGCGCCTTCTGCGCGGCGGTGAGCGAGGTGTCCGCGTCCTGGTGCTGGAGCAGCAGCGCGGCAAGGATGTCGACCTTGACGATGCTGGCCGTCACGAAGGCGTGAGAGGCGTCGCCCTCACTCAGCACCGCGCCCGAGTCGAGATCCGTCACGGCCACGGCTGCGTGCCCGGCGGCGCTGGACAATGCGGCGTCCAAGGCGGTGTCCTCCGAGGCGGAAGGGGAAGCGGATGCGGAAGGAGAGGCGGAGGGAGGGATGGAGGGCGCGGGCGTCGGCGTGGCCGGAGCTGCGGCCGAGGCCGTCGGGGAGACGGTGACAGCCGCAGCATAGGCGTGACCGTGCTCGGTCGTGGCATGCGCGAGGGCCAGGCCGCCGACGGCCACCACCAGGACCGTCGCCGAAGTGAGCAGGGAGAACCGGAGGCTGGACATGCTTCGCGACGCTAGGCGCCGAGCGTAGGTGGAGCCTGGGAGTCACCTGGTCGCAGCCTCACAGACGCGGGCGTCGGCCCACTCCCGTGTGAGCCGTCGGCTCAGCTGCCGCCGCCCAGTCGGCGGGCCAGCACCCGGCCACGCTCCTCCTGCACCGCTCCTGCCTTCCCCGCGGCAAAGCGGAGCAGCCCGAACGGTGCGTGCAGCCTCAAGGTGTCGACCACCAGCGAGCCGCTGTCGCCACGCGCCTGCACGGCGAAGCGGTAGTCCATCCGCACACCGCCCGGACTCGTCACCTCGCCGCTGACCGTGGCCTCGTCCGGCAGCCGGCCCTCGTCCGTGCGGAGGCTGACCTGGATGACGTTGTCGTGCCGCACCAGTCCGAGAAATCGGAAGCGCTCGACGGCGACGTAGCGGGTGACATCGGCCTCGCGCCGGACGTCCCGCACGTCGACGAGCAGCGGCGAGAGCCCGATGTAGTTCTGAGGCTCCGACAGATGCGCCGCCACATCGGCGGGCGCCGCCGCGATCTCGTAGCTCCGGCTCAGTTCGGTGCTCGGCACGTTCCACTCCCCCGTTCGGCGTCGGTCCGGTCGTCATCGCGGACCGTCCTCGATCGGTGGATGATCGCATCCCCCGCGACGGTCCGCCAGGCCGGGGCAGGTCGGGGGGCACCACCGTGCGGTCGGGCGGGCGGGTTCGCCGACTGTGTGAGGCAGCCTTCCCGCGTCGCCGTGGCGCTGGAGGCTCGGGAAGGTCGACCATGGAGTCATGACGTCTTCGCCCCGCCCGCCGCACGCCGGAGGCCGACCGGAGCAGACCGGCGGGACCACCGCGCCAGGCGGGGACTCCGCTCCCGGCCGCGGGTACCTGCTGGACAACGCGCGGGTCGAGGCGGGCGAGCGCTTCGCCCAACTGGCGGAGCTGTTCGACCCTGTGACCCGCGGGCACTTCGATCGGCTGGGCGTCGGGGTCGGCTCACGCTGCTGGGAGGTGGGGGCGGGCGGCCCCGGAATCCCCGAGGCGCTCGCGGCGGCCGTGGGTCCGACCGGGTACGTGCTGGCCACGGACATCGACCCGTCGTGGCTGAAGGAAGGCGCCGGGTACGAGGTGCGCCGGCACGACGTCGCCGCCGATCCGCCCCCGGAGCCGGGGACCTTCGACCTGGTGCACGCCCGGCTGGTGCTGGTCCATGTCCCCGACCGGGCTCGCGCGTTGGCCACGATGGCGGCCGCGCTGCGGCCCGGTGGTCGGCTGCTGGTCGAGGACGCCGACACCGCGCTGCAGCCACTCGCATGCCTGGACGAGAGCGGCCCCGCCCAGCAGCGGGCCAACCGGCTGCGGGACGCGTTCCGGGAGCTGCTGGCGCGCCGCGGCGCGGACCTGCGCTACGGCCGGACGTTGCCGCGGGCCCTGCGCGAGGCCGGCCTGGTGGAGGTCGCGGCGGCGGGTTCCTTCCCGGTCGGCGGCCCGGCCTGCAACCGGCTGGAGGCGGCGACCATCCGGCACGTGCGCGGCGAGCTGCTCTCGGCCGGCCTGGCCGACGACGCCGAGATCGACGCGCACCTGGCGGCGATCGAGGCGGGCGAACTCGACCTGACACTCGCGCCGCTGATCTCCGCCTGGGGACGCCGTCCAAGCGAGACACCTCAGTCACTCGGCCGGCCCGGCTCCGGGTGAGGTTCTAGAGCGACTCCGTGATGACGGCCACGACGACGTGCGCGGCGACGGCGAAGGGGCGCAGCGCGCGCCGCCATCGGGGCGCACGTGAGCGCCACGCCTTCTCCGACTCGACGCTGGTCGTCGTGATCCGCCGCGTGTGGCCCGGCCAAGGGCAGCGGACCAGATGCTGGGTGAGCGCCAGGGCTCGCACCTGGCGAGCGCCGATACCGATCTCGGCGGCGGCCTCGGCGTAGCTCCGGCAGTCGTGGGCGTCGTCGGACATGCCGTCATACTCCCGTGCAGCGCTGTGCTGCGTCTGCCGGTCGGGCATGGGAACGCGGAGATCCGCGACGCCGCCGGTGCTCGGCCGCCCGCGTCGACCTCCGCTGATGCCGTCGCTGCCGTCACCGTCGCAGTCCCAGGCGCGGGCGCGCCGCCTAGACGTCGCGCGAGGGCCCGAGGACGAGGTCCTCCTCGGGGACGAGATGGCCCGCCTCGCAGCGGATCTCCACATGAACCGCCTCTCCGCAGCCCGCGTGGGCCATGGGGCTCGGGCCGTACTGCGCGGGCGCGTAACGCCCGCCCCACTCCAGGAGCCCGGTCAGCACCGGGAGCAGCGCGTGGCCGGCCTCGGTGAGCACGTACTCGTGGCGGGTGCGCTGCCCCGGCTCGCGGTACGGCTGCTTGGTGAACACCCCCGCCGCGACCAGTTCCCGCAGCCGCTGCGCGGCCACCGCCTCGGTGACGCCCACCCGCTTGTACAGCGAGTCGAACCTGGTGGCGCCGTGGAACGCCTCCCGGAGCAGCAGCATGGCCGTCCGGTTGCCGATGAGCTGCATGGTGCGGTCGATGCCGCAGCGGTCGCCGAGCGGCGTGTCGCCCCGGCGCGCGAGCCTGCCTTCGAGCTGAACGGTCATGCCATCCACCATACGACCTGGCTTGCCGAATCCATAGCCAGAGGCCTAACCTCTGGCTATGTCCACGCATAGTCAGCCTCGGCGCACCAGGCTCGCGGTCGCGATCCTGACCGGCTCGGCGTTCCTCGCCAGCCTCGACCTCTTCATCGTGAACGTCGCCTTCGGCGAGATCGGACGCGACTTCGGCACCTCCTCGCTCGGCTCGCTGAGCTGGATCCTCAACGCCTACGCGGTCGTCTACGCGGCGCTGCTGGTGCCCATGGGCCGCCTGACCGACCGCTACGGCCGCAAGGGCGGGTTCGTGGCCGGCATGCTCGTCTTCACGCTGGCCAGCCTGGCCTGCGGCTTCGCCCCGGGCGTCTGGTGGCTGGTCGCCTTCCGCGTGCTGCAGGCGGCGGGAGCCGCGCTCATGACGCCGGCCGCGCTCGGCCTGCTCCTCGCCGCCCTCCCGGCCCAGCGCCGCGCGGCCGGAGCGCGGCTGTGGGCGATGACGGGCGCGGTCGCGGCCGCCTTCGGCCCCGCGGTCGGCGGCGGGCTGGTGCAGATCTCGTGGCAGGCGGCCTTCTGGATCAACGTTCCGATCGGACTGGCACTGACCCTCGCCGCGATCAAGCTGGTCCCCGACGTACGCCACAACGCCGACGCCCCGCGTCCCGACCTGCTCGGCGGCGCGGTCATCGCCGTCGCCACGGGCGCGCTGGTGCTCGGCCTCGTCCAGGGCAACGACTGGGGCTGGTCCTCCGGCCCCGAGCTCGCCGCGTGGGCGGTGGCAGCGGTGGGCCTGGGCGTCCTGATCCGGCTGATCACCCACCACGAGGCCCCGGTGATCGATCCCGCCCTGCTGCGGGTCCCGTCCTTCGCCTGGGCGAACATCGCGCAGTTGCTGTTCAACATCGCCTTCGGCATCGGCCTGCTCTCGCGCGTCCTGTGGCTGCAGGAGCACTGGGGCTACTCGGCGGTGCGCACCGGCCTGGCCGTCGCCGTCGGCCCCGCCCTGGTGCCCGTCACCTCCCTGCTGGTCACCCGTCTCGCGCCGCGTGCGGCGGCCGGGCGCCTGGTGGCGCTGGGCTGCCTGCTGTTCGCCGCCGGCGCGGTGTGGCAGGCCGCCGCGACCGGGGACCAGCCCGCGTACGCGACGCAGATGCTCGGCCCGTGGGTGGTCTCCGGCATCGCCGTCGGCCTCGCCCTCCCCCAGCTCACCGCCGCCGGGACCGCGGCCCTGCCGCCCCACCAGGCGTCGACGGGCTCCGGCGTCGTCAACATGGCCCGCCAGCTCGGCCTCGTCGTCGGCACGTCGATCATGGTCGGGCTGTTGGGAACGGGCGTGGCTTCGCTGAACCGCTTCCAGCACGTCTGGGTCTTCATGGCGGCCGCCTCAGCGGCGGCCGCGATCGCCGCCCTGGTCATGGACGCCGTCCGCGGTCCGGCGGCCGGGCCCGCGGACGCTGCGGCGATCACCCCGCAGCGCGGCGCCGACACGGAGACCTCGGCCACCGACCTCACGAATCCCCGGCCCGGCGCTCACACGGCGCTCTGATCCCCGACGCACACCCCGCAGACCCGCCGCCCCGCGCGGACCGCCCGAAGCGACGGCGGCGGGTCTGCGGGGCGGCGCCGACACGAAGCGGACACCAAACCTGCGCAAAAGGATCCGAGCGGGTCGTCAACGTCCGATTTCTGCAGATCAGGCCCATCTTTTCGGACATTGACGTCACCCGATCGGGCAGGAAGTGTCACTCGGCGACCTGAATCTTTCGCTCCGCTTCTATCCAGATGCACCCTTGAGGTGTTCCAATCCTGTCGAAAGGACCTCTTTTCTCCCCTTAACGGAGCCGACAGACATGGGCGACGCCGCCGCACAGCCGGGCACGATCGGTGAGGACTACACCGAGAGGCTGGTGACCCTGGAGAAGGCCGGCCTCAAGCGCTTCCTACCGACCCAGGCCCCCTACCACTGGAACCTCCGGCGGCTCCGGCCGGGCCGCACGCTCGACGTCGGCTGCGGCGTCGGCCGCAACCTCAAGGCCCTGGGGCCCGACAGCATCGGCGTGGACCACAACGCGACCTCGATCGCGACCGCCCGCTCGCGCGGGTTCAACGCCTTCACCGACACCGAGTTCCTCGAGGAGGGCCGCTTCGCGCAGGGGTCCTTCGACTCGATGCTCTGCGCGCATGTGCTCGAACACATGGACGCAGACCTCGCCGGCCAGGTCCTGAAGAGCTACCTGCCCTACATCCGGCACGGCGGCCTGGTCATCCTGATCTGCCCGCAGGAGGCCGGCTACGCCAGCGACGCCACACATGTGCGCTTCGTCGACCCCGACGGGCTCCGCGCCCACGCGGAGGCGCTCGGCGTGACCGAGCGCAAGAGCTATTCGTTTCCGCTGCCGCGTGCCTTCGGCAAGAGCTTCACGTACAACGAGTTCGTCTTCGTCGGCCGGATCAGCTGATCGGTCCGCTCGGACCGGCCCGGGGCCCGTAGGAGGCCCTGGCGCGTCGAGTGTGCACATCGCGCGCAGGTTCGAGAGGGTTGCCGTATGAGCAATCGATTCGACCCGCGCCACGACCGAGTGTTCCACCGCGCCACCGTCTCCCTCCGCGAACCCGTCGACGTGGGGGCCAACACCGAGACCGACCGGCTCGCCAACGCCATGGTCTGCGTCGAGCCGGGGTGGATCGTCGTCGATCAGGAGTACAGCACGACCGGTGCCGGCCTGGTGTTCATTCCCTCGGAGCTCGTGAGGTCCGTCGTGTTCCAAGCACAGGAGTCCGCAGACAGCGAGTGAGCGCGGCTCGCGTCCCCGCGCGCACGATGATCGGCGCGGCCCCGCCCAGCGCCGGATCACACTCCGAGGGGCGGAACTCCCGGCTCCATCGCGACGGGCCGGGTGTCGAGCGGCCAGCGGTGGCCGGCGTCGTGCAGCTTGCTCAACGCTGAGTGATCATTGGCGACCATCACCTGGGCCAGCCGGGCCGCTGCGGCGACCACGGACGGCCAGCCGGGCGAGTCCAGGTACACCTCGTCGCGCGCGGTGCCGCCGACCGAGTCCTGCACGGCACTGTAGGCGGCGCCGAGACGGCCCATCAGCTCGACCTCCTCCTCGCTGCGAAGGCACTGCCCGAGCCAGGGCCGAGGATGGTGCGCGTCGCAGAAGTCGTCGAAGAGCACGTGCACGGTGTGGTCAAGATCCTCGAACTCGTCCGGATCGAGCCACACCTCTCGCTGCCAGGTCGGACTGGCCAGCGCCACGACCGCAGGCACGACATGGAGACGGTAGTGAGGCAGGGCGACGCCGTGATCGATCACGGCCCCAGAGTACGCATCCGGTGAATGACCCCACGGCTGCTACGTGGCAGAGGGCAGGCGCTCGGGCGCGGGCCCGCTGGGGCGGAGGCGACTGTGACGCTTTCGGATGGCCTCCACCTGCTTGCGGTGGCCGGCGTTGGTGGCCAGGCTCTCGGCGGTGGTGATGGCCTCGGCGAAGGGGTAGTGGAGGTTGGCACGGGGTTCGCCAGGTCCAGGTTCCAGGCGATCTCGCAGACGGCGTCGTGGATCCCACCGATGAGCGCGGCGCGGGTGCTCGCCCGTCCGACCAGTCCGCTCACCTTGTCGAACTGTTCGGCGACCGCATGGAGCGCGGCAAGCGTGCGCAGCGCCCCCTGGGTCGGCGCGGACGGGTCGACCGCCGCGGCGACCTTCTCGCACAGGCCGTCGAGGTCGTCGGAGTTCAGGCTGTAGGCGACCAGTGCCTTGCGTGCGCCGTCGGCGGGCGCGAGCCGGCGGTGGCTGCGACCGTGCTCCGGGGAGGCCAGCTCCGCGACGACGGTGCCGAGGATCGGCGTGAGGTCCGTCTGCCGGTGGATGTGGCCGGCCATCCGCATCGCGGCGTGACGGACCGACAGGTCTTCGTCCGCGACGCGGTCGAAGAGCGCGAGCAGGCAGGGCGCGGAAAGCGGCAGGCGCAGGTCGACGCGGTACAGCTCGGAGGGGGCGGCCTGCCGGAGCCGCCCGACGAGGTCGGGGTCGTCCGTGCGGCACGCGTGGACCAGGAGGGCCGCGGTGATGTAGCGGCGGTTCTGCTCGCGCAGGGACATGGGCTCGGTCGGCTCGTTGACGAAGGCCTCAGGGTCGGCGAGCAGGTGCGTCAGGCGGCCGACGTCCTCGGGGGCGATCGCGGACCCGGCGTGCACCGCCTGGTAGACGCCGAGCGCCTGATCGCGCACATAGCGTGCGTTCGGACCTCCGTAGCCCTCGAGCAGCAGCTCTTCGGTGAACACGGGTGCGGGAACCGACACGGAGCTGGTCACCGCCCGACCCTACGGCATGAGCGTGTCGCCCGGTTTCGCGGCGCTGCGAGCCGCGCGGACGCTAGACTCTCCGGGTTTCGAACGGGGGGTTCGGGGATGAGTGGGATGAGTCATGCCCAGCTGCAGCAGCTGGTCGATCAACTGGGGATCCAACTCGCACAGCAGGAGGGTTCCGGTGCGGGGGATCTGCGATTGGCGGTGGCCGAGGCCACCGCACGCGTGAGCGAGTATCTGGAGCTCGCGGAGGAGATCCCGGGCTCGGACCGACTGGCGGCCGCCAGGGTGGTCGCGGAGATCTGGTGGGAGGTCCTGCAGACCGCCGACCGGTGGAGCCACACCGCCAGGCCCGGTTGCGTCCTGGTCGCGTGAGGGACTCGGTGGCCGCCTCCCACACCGGGAGGCGGCCACCTTTCGCGATCGACGCGTCGCGCGCGTCCGCCGCCAGATCACCGTGGCTGGGCGGTCCGCGCCGACGGCCGCCGAACCGGAGCGGGCCGGGCGGATCGAAGTCGGCCGTCCTTGGGCAAGATCCCTCCCGACACGAAGGTCAGTAGAAGGAAGGCCTGCCATGATGCCGACCCTCACCCTGCCTCATCTCAGCCCTGTCCCTCCCTCTCCCCAGCAGCGTCACCTCGCCCGCCTCGCGATGCTCGGCATCGCCCAGCGCCGGGCACCCGATTCCGCGCACTTCGTCTGCGTCACCTGCGAGATCTCCTGGTGCGGAGCGGAGGCCGGCTGCTGGAACTGCGGTCGTCCGGCCACCATCCGCTACGCCGACTCCGACACCCCGCAACGGCTTCTGCTCCACCGCGCACGGATCTCCACCGGCCGGAGGAACCTGCCCTGAAGCAGCACCGCACGGCCCCACCCCGGCACAACCCGGGGTGGGGCTGCGCGTCAGGGCCCGACCGTCACCACCAGGGCGCGGGCGCTGTAGGGGACCTGGCCGAGGCCTGTCCCCGCCCCGGAGTCCGCGCCCAGCCCACCTGTGCCGGCGGCACGCTGGTCGAGTCGGAAGTCGACGCGCCAGTGCTGCCGCCGAGCGGCGCTCTCCAGATCCAGCAGGAACTGGTTGGCGCCGTTGTTGTAGCCGTTGCTGCCGAAGCTGCCCTGGCTGCCGTCGATGCAGTGCCAGAGCTTGCCGCCGACGAGGTCGCGCAGGTGACCCGCGAGGGTCACCACGGCGCCGGTCTTGGTGATCACGCAGGCCGTCTCGAAGCTCGCCGCGACGAAGGTGGCGCCCCCGACCGTCGAGCCCTGGACCGGCTGCTGCCACAGCCGTGCGTGGTTCTCCCGGCCGCTCAGCGACAGCCAGTTGCCACCGAGGCAGCCGTCGAGCCGCCAGGAGGCGTCCTGCGTGACCGGCGTCGAACCCGTGACCTGGCCGGTCTCCGCCGACAGGCAGCCCTTGGGCGTCGTGTCCGGCGTGCCGGTGTCGACCGGCTTCCAGCCCGGCATGGCCGCGAGGATCGTCGAGGCCGGGACGGTGGAGCGGGCGCTGATGATCAGATTGAGCGGTTCGACGCCACCGATGGCGGAACCGGGCGCGGTGTGCACGTCCCAGTCCTGCGGGATGCAGTAGTCCGGCACGCCGCCCGCGGGGCCGCCGACCGGGTCGCAGCCGAGCGGTCCCTGCCGGGCCGTCAGTTCGGCCGAGGTCAGGGCCCCCTCCAACGCGAAGTAGGCGGAACCGCCGGGGGCGAGCCCGCCGGTGAAGTCGACCTCGGCGGAGTCCGGGAGCGACGGGCTGGTCACGAAGGAGGTGCCGGGCCCCTCGTAGCCGGTGGGCCCGTAGGGGCAGGAGGCGGACCCAGCCCAGGCCCCGTACGCGCCGCTGCAGATCCCGTCGCCGTCGAAGCCGGAGAGGTCGGAGCCCGGGCCCGACACGGTCACGGCGGTGACGGGTTTGCCGGAGTTGTTGACGATGCCGACCAGGGTGTCGTCACTGCCGTCGTACGGACCGACCGACGGGTCCCCCTGGACCGAGACGGAGCCGTCGGCATTGACGACCAGCATGATCTCGCAGCCCGGCGCGGCACCGACGGCCGGGCACTGCTGGTACGGCGGAGCGGGTGGTGCGGCCGCCTGCGCAGCCACGACCGGCGATAAGCCCACGATCAGCGCGGACGCCGCGACGAGCGCGGCCCGCTTGGATGCTCTGGACACAAGGTCCCCCCTTCGCTGCCCGTCCCAGGGCATGACGAACAACCGCCGGCCCTGTGACGGGCGGACAGGACCGCGGTCGTCAACAGTGCAGCAGAAGCCACCTGTCCCTGTCAGGCAATCGGGACATACTGGCCCGGAGGCGGCAGCCGACGGCCAATCAGGACGATCAGGACATGACACGGCCCCGCACCGGGGTGCCGACACGGGATCAGGCCCCGGTGACCGCCTGGGCGCCGGCCCTGGCCAGGGTCTGGATCAAGGTGATGCCCGCGCTCTCGGACGGGTCGTGGTCGGAGAGGACCGCGATCAGGAGCAGGTGATCGCGGTGGCGGACGCCACCGATGCTGTTGACGGTCCAGGTGCCGTCCGGCCGGGGAAGCCAGCCGTTCTTGAGGGCGTGGCGCCCGTCGGCGGCGGCGCTGACACCCCAGTCCTGGTCGGCCTCCACCTGGCCCATGAGGCGCTGGATGAAGGAACGGGACGCGGGGGTCAGTGCCGAACGGCTGGTGAAGATCTGCTGCAGGAGCCGCAGTTGGTCGCCGGCGGTGGTGGTGGTCAGCCCCCAGTGCAGGGTGTGCACAGCGGTGCCGGTCAGCCCGAACCTGCGGTTCGCCCGACCGATGCCCCAGGCGCCGCCCGCCTGCCGGAAGAGCCGGTCCGCGCAGGCGTTGTCGCTGGCCTGGATCATGCGTGTGGCCAGGGCCCGCTGACCGGCGTTCAGCCCGGTCGCTCCTGCGTCCTGACGCTCCAGGAGCAGCGCGGCGAGGATGTCGACCTTCGCGATGCTGGCACTGACGAACGCCCTGGCGGATGCGCCGCGGACCAGCGTCCGACCGCCGGCCAGGTCCTCCACGGCGACGGCCACGTGCCCGGGCGCCTGGCCGAGCAGGCGGTCCAGGGACGCGACCGAGACGTCGGAGGAGACGCGCCGTGGCGGCGGCGCCGGGCGTGCGGCGGGGCTCGCGGTGACTGCTGCGGGCGAGCGGGGCGCAGGGGTGATGGTCCGCCAGGGCCGGAAGTGCGCCTCGGCCTCGGTGTGGGAGGAGCAGCCCGCGAGCAGTGCGCAGACCAGAACCGTGCCGGCCGCGCAGCGGGGCAGGCGTCTCCTCCTGCCGCCCCCGGGGCGCGCGCCGGGCGAGGGCGCGCGCACGGTCAGGGCGTTCACCTCTGTCTGCCCGTCACGGCGGCGCCGACGACGCGGATACTCCCGCAGGTGGGGGCTTGGACAGCGGCCGTCCACGGTGGCCGGACATGGGCGCTCTGGTCCATCGCGGTCTCCCTGACGTGCTGTCGGCTGCTGCCGTTCCTGGTTACCCGATGATGAGATCAACATCGCGCAGGCCCGTCGACGGTTCACCGGGACGGCGCACGCCACAGGCCTGCAGGGGGCGCGACCCACCCCTCGGAAAACCCTCGGCGGGGCGACCTGCGGCGTGCCCGTGCCCGTGGCGGGTGCCGGAGCGCCCGGTGACGCCGCGTCGGGATTCGCCGGGTCGTAGGGCCAATGGCTGATGGCGGGACCGGCCCCGATGTGGGAGAACCGTCCCATGCCCCTCACTGATGCCCAGGTAACGGCCTACCTCGACCGGATCCGCGCCCCTCGCCCCGCGGCTGCGGACCCCGACGCGTTGCGGGCGCTGCATCTGGACCATCTGCGCGCCGTCCCGTTCGAGAACCTCAGCATTCACCTCAAGGAGCCGGTCGTGCTGACTCCTGAGGCGCTGTTCGAGAAGGTCGTGGTCCGGCGTCGGGGCGGGTTCTGCTACGAACTCAACGGCCTGTTCGCCGAACTGCTGACCGCTCTGGGCTATCGGTGCGCACTGCTGGCCGCCCGCGTGCACGGCGAGACGGGCTACGGTCCGCTCTTCGACCATCTGGCCCTGGCGGTCACCTGCCAGGACGGCACCGACTGGCTCGTCGACGTCGGCTTCGGACGGCACACCGATCACCCGCTCCGTCTCGACGTCCGCACCGAGCAGAGCGATCCGACCGGGGTCTACCGGATCGCCGAACACCACCAGGCCCACGCCGACGACCTGGTGGTGCTCAAGGGCGACGTGCCGCAGTACCTCCTGGAGACACGACCGCGCACCTTGGGCGACTTCGAGCTCGGATGCTGGTGGAATCAGACCTCGCCGCAGTCCCACTTCACCCGCAACACCGTCTGCACCCTGCGCACCGCGACGGGGAGGGTCACGCTGAGCAGCCGGACCCTGATCGAGACCGACGACGGCGGCGAACGGCGGCAGCACGAGGTGAAGCCCCAGGAGCTGGCCGACACCTACGCCGAACTCTTCGGCTTCGAGCTCGATCCGGCTGCGGTTGCCGCGCTCTGACCTTCGTCCGCCCGTCCGGTCACGGCGCGACGAGCTGGGCCACGCCGTCGCCGAACGACCAGTCGACGCGGTCGTTCGGTCAGCGTCACGGCCACGTCCTGCGGGCGGATCCCCGCGTCGGCCTGGAGGTTCTTCACGATGCGGCGGTAGAGGTCCTGCTTCTTCTCCTCGGTGCGACCGCGGACGAGGGTGAGCTGGATGAACACCACGTCGCGGCGCTCCACCCCGATCCCTGGATCTTCGCAGGGAATCCCGGTCTTTAGGCCAAGGCCATGAAGTTACGGGCTGATCGGCTCTGTCAGCAGGATGTCGATGCTAATGATCGCCTTGTAGGTGCGTCGGTCGACTCGCAGGCCCTTGTACGCGTAGCGAGATAGCGGGCGTTTGACGGCGCGGGGGCTGATGCGCAGGCGGCGGGTGGGCATGAGCCGGTCCAGGACGGCTTGTCCAATCGCGCCGACCAGGTCGATGACGGTGCCGGCGATCACGCCCGCGGCCTGGATGACCTGGTCGCGGGCTGTCTGGAGGGCGACGCTGAAGCTGGCTCGGTCGGGGTCGGTGCCGGGAACGGCCCCGGTGGCGTCGGCGATGGCGATCCTGATCACTTGATAGACCGCCAGGAGGGCGTAGATCTCCTGGGCGACGCCTGGCAGGGTGCGGGCCCGCAGGACACGGCGGCCGAGCATGGTCTTCTTCATCGCGAAGTAGGCGGACTCGATCTCCCACCGCTGATGGTAGAGCTTGAACTCGAAGGCGGGATACCGGCGGCGGTCGAGCAGAGTGGTGGCCAGCCGGTAGACGCCGGCGTGCCGTCCGGCCGTGGTGGCGATGGTGATCTCGCACTCGATGATGCGGACCTCCACCCAGCCGAGCCTGGACAGGAAAGATCCGTCGGGGAAGCGGCCCAGGACGGGGGGCTTGCGGGCGGCGGACAGCCGGGCGAGGAAGGCGGCGCCGGTGTCGGCGACGGTTTCCAGGAGCGGGTTGCCGGACAGGCCTCGGTCCAGCAGCACGATCATGTCAGCGTGCAGGGAGCGGGCGAGGCGCTTGGCATGGGTGCTCTCGCCGTGGGTGCCGGGGCCGAAGACCGCGTCGATGACGGCCCGGGTGCCACAGGCGACCAGCGCGACCAGCAGAATCTGCGGGTAGTCGGCGGTCGTGTACTGGTTGGAGCCCTTGCCCAGGCGGGCACGGGTGGCGGGGGCGTCCGGCACGTCCAGGCTGGTGCCGTCGATCGCGACGACCAGCAGGCCGGCCCAACGGGCGCCGGTGGTGCGGATCGCGCTCGCGGGCCCGCGCAACAGGTTGAACAGGGCCCGCAGTGGACGCACGCCAAGTCGCGTACGGGCGTGCCACAACGCGGTCGCGGTGATCCTCGGTATCGGCACGGCGTCGAGCGCGCCGGTGAGTTTGGACCACACGGCCGGGTATCCGCACTCCTCGAACAGCGCGGCCGCCAGTAGCAGGTAGACCACCACCCGCGCGAGCAATTTCCTCAGACGCTGCTGCACCGCGCCGCACTCGGCAAGGACCTCGTCGACCATCTCGAACGGCACGATCTGCGTCAACTCGCCCAGATGGCCCGGGGCGAAGACACCTTCGGCTACCGCGATCTCGCGGGTGATGACACACTGACCGGACAGCGGAGCTCCCGTGGTAAACGACTCGTCTTGGCGGACAAGCCGTTCTACCGGGGCTCCGCTTCCTGCGTCCGGCAGTCGGCCAGAACCAGGTCCAGACCTTGCCGCCAACCGCGCAGCGCGTCACCGCCATGGGCTGGGCCCGGCCCCGAGCCTTGCATCCCGGCAGCACCGTGGGAGGATCCGGAGCGATCGTTTGTCGCTTGGGGGCGTGATGAATCGGATCCTTGGTGGTGCGTGTGCGGTGGCGGCGCTGGCGGTGGTAACCGCATGCGGTCCGGCCGACGGTGGGAGCCGCGGCGCTGCCACGGTGTCGGGTGCGCCATCGGTGTCATCCGCCGTATCCGCGGCGAGTGCCACACCCGCTCGACACCGGGTCGCGCTGCCGGAACCGGCTCCACCGACGGCCCAATGGATTCTGGATGTCCTGAGGAAACCGCCGACAGTCGTCCCGTCTGAATGCCCCACGCCGGAGCTGTCGAACATGCTTGTGCTCGACTCCGACGGACACGACCGGGCCGATGTGGTCTGGCTGGTGGACGACGTCGATGTCTGCGCCGGGACGATCACGCGTGACGGGGACGGTGACGTGCTGCCATCCGTCCTGCACGGCACACTCGACGGCCTCGCCGCCACACCGCCCGTCCAGTTCGGTGGTGTCCAGGTCGGCCCAGACATGTTCACTGTCTTCCTCGGGGCGGGAGGCGAGGTCACCCTGAAGGGCGACGACGCTCACACCTTCGGCCCGGTGCACCAGCGGACGGTCGTGCTCGGCGGTGGCCGGACCGCCACCTTCGTTGAGTATCGTTTCGCGGTCCCTTTCCAGGGTGCCCCGCTAGGCCAGGACCTGGCGCTGTGCCCCGCGTCGGGTACCAACTGCCGAAAGGCGTACTGACCCGCCGCCGCCAACAGCGCTCCTTGCGGCATCCTGACACCCGCCGCAAAACCTTAACTTCATGGCCTTGGGCTTTAGGCCGGGCGGGAATGCGATCCTTGGCGCGGAGGCGCGAAGCGCCGGAGGTCTCTGCGCTCTGCGGTGACGTTCAGGTGGGCCGCTTCTGGTTCTCGATGTACTCCATGACGATGCTGAGAGGTGCGCCGCCGCAGGAACCGGCGAAGTCCGAGGGTGCCCAGAACACGGACCCCATTGCGATCCGGTTGACGCGTCCGATGTACTCGGCGCGCAGGTAGCGGGAGCTGACGCCCTTGAGGCTGTTGACCAGCTTGGAGACGGACACCTTGGGTGCGTAGTGCGCCAGCAGGTGGATGTGATCGCCTTCGCCGTTGAACTCGCGCAGCTCTCGCACACGTCGCGCATGATCTCCTCGCGGCGGGTCAGCATGTCGTTGTTGAAGACATCGCGCCGGTACGTGGTGACGAATACCAAGTGTGCGTGAAGGTTGTGGACGAATGTGTAGTATCGCCGCATTGACCTTGAGGGGGTGGGCTGGATGATCCGTGCGTACAAGTTCCTCATGAGGCCCACCGCGGGTCAGGAGCAGGCGTTGACCGAGATGCTCCGGGATCACTGCTCGCTGTACAACGGGGCCCTTCAGGAGCGGCGCGACGCCTACCAGCACGCATCGAAGACGAGCGTCAAGTACGGGATGCAGTCGGCGCAGCTCAAGGAGATCCGGGCGTTCGACCCGGAGCGTCAGGGCCGGTGGTCGTTCTCCTCGCAGCAGGCGACGCTTCGCCGGTTGGACAAGGCGTTCGCGGCGTTCTTCCGCCGGGTCAAGTCCGGTGAGACGCCCGGCTACCCGCGCTTCCGGGGCGTGAACTGGTTCGACACGGTGGACTTCCCCAAGGACGGCGACGGCTGCCGCTGGGACTCCACCCCGCACGACCCCGTCACCCGCGTCCGGCTCCAGGGCATCGGGCACGTCAAAGTCAACCAGCACCGGGCCGTGGTCGGCAAGGTCAAGACAATCTCGGTCAAGCGCGAGGGCCGCAAGTGGTTCGTCGTGCTGACCGCCGAGCAGTCGCGGCCCGAACCGCTGCCCGCGACCGGGACCGTGGTCGGCATCGACCTCGGCATAGCCAACTTCCTCGCCGACTCAGGTGGCGGATTCGTCCCCAACCCGCGTCACGGGCGCGGTAACGCCGATCGGCTCGAGGCCGCCCAGCAGGCGCTGGCGAGGTTCCCCCGGGTGCGCCGGGACAAGCGGACCGCGAACCACCGTCGGGCGGTGGAGAGGGTCGCCAAGCTGCACGGAAAGGTCCGTCGTCAGCGGCTCGACCACGCGCACAAGACCGCCCTGACGCTGGTCCGTGAGCACGACTTCATCGCGCACGAGAACCTGACGATCCGCAACATGGTCCGCACCGCCGCACCCAAGCCCGACCCCGATCAGCGGGGGGCGTTCCTGCTCAACGGCGCGGCGGCGAAGGCCGGACTCAACCGCTCGATCCACGATGCCGGATGGGGGGTGTTCCTGACGATCCTCCACGCCAAGGCTGAAAGCGCCGGACGGGAAGTGATCGCCGTTGACCCCCGCAACACCTCCCGCACCTGCCCCGAATGCCTGCACACCAGCGCGGACAACCGGATCACCCAAGCTAAATTCCACTGCGTCACCTGCGGCCACACGGCCCACGCTGACACAGTGGGAGCCATCAACGTTCTACGGGCCGGGCTGGTCCGTCGCGACGCCAACCCGGCGTTACGAGAAGCCCCGGCGTTCACGCAGGGGAGGAGTCACGTAGTGCTCGTCGAAGCCGAATTCGTGGGAGGGGTGGGTGGTGAGGACCTGGAAGCGGTCGTCGACGGGGATGCCGATGGCCTCCACGAGTGCGCGGTGGATGCCGTCGGAGACGGCGCGGAGGACCTCGGGGGTCCTGGCGGAGCTGGCGTCGATGCGAACGAGTGGCACGGTCGCCTCCCGGGTTGGGTGTTCGATGGATTGCGAACATGACACTGTTTGATACCCGTCGAACACATGAACCTCAGGGCCGTGGACCGATTGCCGTGCCGGCCGGGAAGGCCGCGAGCGCCGCACGGGCCGCCGGGTAGAGATCGGCCGGGAAGCGCCGGTCGGAGGAGAGCGACGCTTCGAGCAGCGGCGCGGCGGCCGAGGCCGCGGCTCCGATCTCGGCGATGTACCCGATCGCCGCGCGGCAGGGCTCGTCGGCGTCGCCCGACCGCAACGGTTCCAGCGCCGCCAGCAGCACCGGGACGGCGGGCTCGGGGTCGCCCGTGAGCCGCCACCAGGCGTACGCGGCCTGGACGCGGGTCCAGGGGCCCGGTGACCGCAGCAGGGGCCGGACCGCGGGGGCACATCCGATCGCCTGCGGCCCGAGCTGCGCCAGACGGCCGAGGTCGGCGTACCCCAGGCCCCTGGAGGACTCCCCGTCCAGGAACGCCATAAAGACGGTCGGTTCGCCCGTGATCCGCCAGTGGGCCCATGCGGCGTTCTGCGCGCCGTGCCACCGTCGAACGCCGATCGGCGTCAGCGTGCTGCCGTCGTGGCGTGGTGGTTGCGTGACTCCGCGGACGAACTCGTCGAGGATGCCTGCCGCGGGTGCCGCTGCCGGTCCGATGCTGCCCAAGACGTCGCAGGCCCAGCGGGCGTTGCGGGTGGCGAGCGTCGTCACCAGCTCGGGGACCGCCTGGTCGGCGACCGGCCCCCATTCCGCCAGGGTCACCAGCACGGGACGAAGACTCTCGGCAGCGGCCGAGTCGACGAGCCGACGCCGGATTCCGGGGAACAACTCCTCGGCCCAGCGCGCCAACGGCCGGAGCACCTGCCCGAGCGAAGTCGTGGGGAAGAACGGGATGCGGCCGCCCGGGGACAGCCACAGCCGCACAGTGGCCAGAACCGCCGGATGGCCGATGCGGGCGAGAGCCAGCGTCGCCGGTCCGGCGATCCGTTCGTAGGAAATGCTCGGCGGCCGCGATCAGCGCGGGAACGGCCGGCTCGATGGCTTGCGCGGAGTCCGGTGACGCGAGCCGCGCCAGCGCCATCGCGGCGTCGACCCGGGCGGAGGGGTGGGCGGCCTTCACGCACCGGGTCAGGCCGGCCACCAACTCCGGCCGGGGAGCCCGCCATCGCTGCAGCACGGCGGACGCGAGCGAGATCGCGCCGCTGACCAGTTCGGCGCGCTCGGAGTCGAACGCGCTGACGGCGAGGGCCTCCGCACGGTCCGCGTGCTCGCGCACGTCCAGCCGGAGATCCCCCGGATCCACACGTGCGTCCGCGAGCAGCTTGCACGCCCAGAAGTCGTGCTCCGCCCCAGCCCCAAGCCGCATGGCCCGAAGACTACAGCCGGCGCCCTTCGCTGCGGCCGCGGGCCGGATCGGCCGCCGTGGTCGCCCCCGCTGGCAACATCACCTCGATCACCGCCGCCACCACCGCCGGTCCGCCCACCCGCGACGGCACCGGGGGAAGCCGGCCGGGCGCGTTGCTGTGGGGCGGGACGTGGGCGTGCGCGCCTCAGATCCGGGCCAGCAGCTGGGCCAGGGGGCGCGGCACCCGGTCCAGGGGCACGGCCCCGGCCATCAGCGCCGCGTAGCGTTCCTTGCCGCCCGAGCGTCCGCTCATCAGCCGGCGCAGCTGGTCGTGCAGGCTCCACTCGCGCAACGCGGGCTGCTTCTGCAGCGTACGGAAGGAGCGCAGCTCACCCTCGGCGGCGACGAGGCCTTCCACCGTCTCGGGGCCGACCGCGCGGATGAGCTCGTCCTCCAGGTCGGCGGAGCAGCTGAAGAACCCGCGCGCCTCCAGCCAGGTCCTGTCCGGCTCGGGGGTCGTCCGCTCGCATCCGACCTGCGCGAGGCCGCGGAGCACGAACCGCTCCTCGGCCTCGTCGTAGAGCCCCGCGATGCGCGTCCCCGGGGCGAGGGTGCGGTAGTGGGCGAGGTGGTGCCCGATGTTGGTGATGCCGTGCATGGGCACCACGGCGACCCCGGCGGCGACAAGGTCCCGCCCCCTGCGGCGCGCCAGCACCTCCAGGGCGACCTGGTCGCTGACCCCCTCCACCAGCACGACAGCCTGAGACGTCACGACCTCATCCTGCGCCACCGGCTGGGCCGGCACCACCGAATACCTGGTGCCGCGGGTATCACACCGTCACACCGTCAGGCGACGGATGGAGAAGAAGCCGCCGGCCAGCAACAGCACCACGGCGGCTGCGAGGGCGCCGGTGACCCCGGTGGCCGTGAACGCGGAGAAGAAACGGCCGACGTCGCTCCAGCCGTGCGCCCAGGTCGTGACGACGGCGGCCAGGGCGAGGGCGCCCAGTTGCGCGGCGCCGAAGAGCGAGGTGCCGGGCAGACCGGCGCGGCGGAACACCAGGCCGTACCACATGCCGTAGACGAACAGGAAGGCGAAGACCGTCGACGCGGTGAGCCAGGACAGGTACCAGGGGCCTTCGAGAAGGAAGGGCACGCGGAAGTAGGCCATGTCCATGCCCCAGCCACCGGTGGCACGTTCCAGTACCTGGCCGAGGGCGAGGACGAGCCCGAAGCCCACGGCCAGGGCGGTGGCCAGGGCGGAGGCGCCGAGGAAGTAGGTACGTCGGCTGACGCCGAGGGTGAGGACGAAGGGCAGCGCGCGGGCGACCGACTGCACGCCCACGACGAACATGACCAGGAATGCCGCGGCCAGGCCGCCGACCCAGCGCTGGCCGGTGTGGCCGGCCGGGGTGAGCTGCAGGATCACCACGTCCAGGGCGAAGCCGAACGCCGCCCATGCCCAGGGCAGCACGAGGTAGGTGACGCGGTCGAGCAGCAGGCAGCGGGCGACCTTGACGATCGGGGTGGGGCGCATCAGGGGGCTCCTGCCGGGGTGAGTCCGAGTCGGGCGTCGTGCTCGGCCGCGTAGACGGCGAGTTGCTGCAGCGTGACGGCCTCGAGGCGGAGCCGGAGGTGGTCGGCGACCTCGCGGTCGCGGTCGTCGAGCCGGCCGACCATCACCGTCCTGGCCTGGGAGCCCATCGTGCGTCGGCTGAGCGTCGCGCGGCCGGCGACGAAGCGGTCCACGTCCGCGGCGAGGCCCGAGACGATGGTGGCGGTGCCGCGCACGTCCTCGGCGGGGGCGTCCAGGACGAGGTGGCCGTGGTCCAGGACCAGGACGCGGTCAAGGAGTTCGGCCGCCTCGTCGATGAGGTGGGTGGAGAGCACGATGCACCGCGGGTGGGCCGTGTAGTCGGCGAGCAACTGGTCGTAGAAGAGGGCGCGGGCCACCGCGTCCAGGCCCGCGTACGGCTCGTCGAACAGGGTGATCTCGGCGCGGGCGGCGAGCCCGATGACGATGCCGAGCGCGGTGCGCATGCCGCGTGACAGCTTCTTGATGGGCCGGTTCGGCGGCAGCTCGTAGACGTCGAGGAGGGTGCCGGCGAGCTCGGCGTCCCAGTTGGGGTAGAGCAGCGACGCCGCGGTGACCGCGTGACGCACGCGCAGGTCGGGGTAGATCTGGTCTTCGCGGACCAGGATCGTCCGGCGCAGCACGGCGTCGTTCTCCAGCGGCGCGGCGCCGAACAAGTGGACGCGTCCGGTGGTGGCGAACTCCTGGCCCGCCAGGATGCGCAGCAGGGTGGTCTTTCCGGCTCCGTTGCGGCCAAGCAGTCCGGTGACGGACGGGGTGTCGATGTCGAAGGTGACATCGCTGAGGGCCTGGTGGTCGCGGTAGCGGCAGCCGACTCCGGCGAGCGAGACCAGCGGTGTCATGCCCCGCCTCCCGTCGTCACCTCGACGGAGGCGAGCTCCTCGCGGACCAGGCCGAGCAGTTCGTCGGGGCCGATGCCGAGGCGGGCCGCCTCGACCGCGAGCGGTCGCAGGTACCGGTCGGCGAAGCGACGCCGGCGGGCCAGGACGAGCTTCTCCCGCGCGCCGGCCACGACGAACATGCCGACACCGCGGCGCTTCTCGACCAGGCCGTCGTCGACGAGGGCGGTGAGGCTTCGGGCCGCGGTGGCCGGGTTGACGCGGTAGAACGAGGCGAGTTCGTTGGTCGAGGCGACCCTCTCCCCCTCCGCCACGGTGCCGTCGGCGATCTGGTTCGCCAGTTCGGCGGCGATCTGGGCGAAGATCGGCCCGCCGTCGTCCGGGAGCGACATCATCTCTCCTTCTTTCGGTCATCTGGTTACCTACTCTAGTGGGTAACCAGATGACCAAGCAAGGGAGAATAAGGTGATGGGTCGTCATGGATACGGCAGAGCTGCTTTTTTGATGGGTGGTCGCGGCGCGAGGACTACGGGCGGGGGTCGGACGCCAGCAAGCCGTAGAGAAGGTCGTCCGTCCACTCGTTCTTCAGCCAGGTGGCCTGGCGGCGGCAGCCCTCCCGTGTGAAGCCGACGCGTTCCAGCAACGCGGCCGAGCGGGTGTTGCGGGCGTCGCACTCGGCGGAGACACGGTGCAGGCCGCGGACGTCGAACAGCTCGGCGAGGACGGCCCGCACGGCCTCCGAGGCGTAGCCGCGGCCCTGGTGGCCCGCCGCGAGGGTGAAACCGAGCTCGGCCTGGCGCAGGTTCTGGTGGAGGTCGACGGTGACGTCCCCGATGAGACGCCGCTCCGCGGTCAGTTCCACCGCGTAGGAGAAGGGCCCGGGCGCGTGCGGGGATGCGGCGGCGAAGGCGCGCACCCAGGCCTGCGCGGTCAGCGGGGTGACCGGCGCCTCCCAGCTCTTGAAGCGGGCCACGTCCGGTTCGGAGCGGTACGCGGCGAGCGCCGGGGCGTCCTCGTCGCGGAACCGACGGAGCGTGAGCCGGGGTGTGGTGAGGGGCACGGGATTCTCTTTCGACGTTCGGATGGCTCAGGCACGCCAGAGGGCGGCGTGTCTGTGGCGCCCCGGTTCGGCCTCGAAGTCCGAAGCCGGCCCGAGGCGAAGCAGGCCGAGTTGGTGCCGTGCGACCTGGCGGGCTCGGCGCTCGTCCCTGCGGGCGAGGCCGCCCACGTCCCCTCCGTGCGTGTCACTGCGGGCGAACGAGTAAACGGCGACCGACCGCCGCACCTGCTGCGGCTGCGGGCGTCTGCCGTCCCGCGCGGCGCAGCGCAGACTTTGGGAGCTGTAACGGAGATCGTGCAGGACGACCGCCCGCCAGGGACGCCACGGACGCGAAGGCGCCTCCGGCGACAGGGCGGCCGGACGACGGACATGGTGCGCGGTCCTGGCCATGCCTCCACTCCTACCCCACGGTTCCGCCCGGTCGCGAGAGGTTTTGCGGCGCGGGACGTCGGGTCGGGCGCGCGGACCGGCGAGAGCACTGGCAGGAAGCCCCTAGCCGATGTGCCCCTCACCGGCCCGGGCGTCCCGCTGCTTCTCCTCTTCCAACGATTTCCGCACCTCCCGCGTGTAGGTCTCGACCCAGGGATCCGAACCGACGGTGTTGCGCAGTGCGTTGAGAAGGCGGATGGCCTCGTGGCGGTGTCCGTCCATCCGGCCCAGCTCCCTGGCAGCGCTCAGGCGGCTGGTGCTGTCGAGGGTACGGTCCGCGGCCAGGCGGATCAGGAGCGCGGCGCCGGCCTCGTGGTGTCCGCTCACCTTCGTCAGGTCCTCGGCCGCGTGCACGCGGTCGTGCGGGCTCAGCGAGGTGTCGTCGGCGACGGTGGTCAGGAGTTCGGCACCTGCCTCCCGATGTCCGTCGACCCGGGTCAACGCGTCGGCCGCATGTCGTCGGAGCCGGCCGTCGGCGGTGGCATCGCGGGCGAGACCGGTCAGGAGCGAGACGCCGACCTCGCGGTAGCCGTCCGCCGCCGCGAGAGCCGCGGCCGCCCCGGCCCGCTCCCGGGCGGTGAGGGTGGTGTCGTGGGTGAGGCCCGACAGGAGGGTCGCGCCGAGCACCTGGCAGCGCTCCATCCTGATCAGTGCGCAGGCGGCGTCCAGGCGCACCGAGCTGCGCAGGGTGGTGTCCCGGACGAAGCCGGACACGAGGGCGGCACCGGCTTCCCTGTGGTCGTCCAGTGCGAGCAGTTCCTGGGCGGCCCGCAGGTGCCAGACGTGGTCGCGCAGGGTGGGGTCGGTGGCGAGGCGGGTGAGGAGTTCGGCGCCGACGTCGTGGAAGCCGTCCACTCGGGCGAGGGCACCGGCCGCGTTCACCCTGCTGCTGTCGACGAAGAAGGGGTGATGACCCACCTTGCCTCGCACCGTGAGCCACCACCGCCACGTCCGCTTCGCCCCGGGAGTCCCGGCGAGGCGGACCAGAGCCGCAGCGCCGGCCTCTCGACACCCGTCCAGGGCCGCCAACGCGGTGGCCGCGCTGACGCGGTCGTGGCCGGCGAAGGCGGCGCTGTCGGCGAAGGCGGTCAGCAGGGCGGCGCCGGTCTCGCGGTGCTCCGCCAATCCGGCCAGAGCCTTGGCGGCGGCCACACGATCGTCGACGCCGAAGGAGCTGTTCTCGGCGAGGCGGGTCAGCAACGCGGCACCGGACTCCTGGTGGCCGTCGACGGCGGTCAACGCCTGGGCGGCTCTCACCCGGGCATGACCGTTCTGATCGCTGACGGCCGCACCCCACTTCGGAGGCCGGCGCGGCCTGGGTGCCCGCCACTCGCCGGTGACGTCGTCCGCGAATCGGGTCAGGCGCGCGACACCGTCCTCGCTGTGCCCCGGGAGCCTGGACAGGGCCTCCGCCGCGCTCACGCGGTGGGCGCCGTGGAACGAGGTGTCGTCGGCGAGGCTGATCAGGAGAGCGGCACCGTCCTCCAGGTGTCCGTCCGCGAAGGCCAGGGTCTCGGCGGCGCTCAGGCGCTCGGTGCCCTCGAGGTTGTGGTTCTCGGCCGCCCGGGCCAGGGCGGCGGGGTCGGGCGACGGGGCTCCGCCCCGTGAGTCGGCCGTCAGGTCGTCCATGGTCCTCCCGTGGTCGGGCGTGCGCTGTGGGGGCCGGATGTCCGTACGAACCGGGCGGTCAGCGGGGGGCCAGGACGGCGATGTGCCGGCCGGAACCCACCACCACTCTCCCGTCCGGCGCTCCCGCCAGTTGCCAGATGCCGGCGGGGAAGGCGTACTGGCCGAGCTGCTGCCCGGTGGTGACGTCCCACCACCGCACGGTTCGGTCGTCGCCCCCGGTGGCGGCGACGAGGCGGCCGTCCAGCACCGCCGTCGAGGCGGACCACACCTCGTCGGTGTGTCCCGTCAGGGGCTCCCCGACCGGCTCGCCGGTGGCCAGGTCCCACAGGCGGACCGCGTGCGTGCGACTGGTCGCCAGAAGGAGGTCACGGCCTTCGACCGCCTCCAGGCCGAGGGCTCGGGCACGGTCCTGCTTCGGCTGCACGCCGGTCCATCCGTTCGCAGTCAGGTCCCACACACGGCCCTCCCAGGTCACGCCGACGAAGCCGCCCTCCACCACACCGAAGAAACGGATGCCGGTCAGCGTGTACTCCCTCGTCGTCCGTCCGTGCAGCTCTTCCCGGGTCGCCAGGTCCCAGATCCGCACCGTTCGGTCCACGTCGCGCGTGAGGAGCCTGGGTCGTCCCTCCACCGTCCCCACCGTCAGCAGATCCACGTGGCCCGTGGCGCCCGGCAGCGGGGCTTCGAGCTGTCCTCCGTCGTCGAGGGACCTGATCCGCACGTTCTGGTCCGAGTCGGCCGTGACGAGAACGCAACGACCGTTCACCACGGCCGTGGTGAACGCTCGAACGTGCTCTGCGGGACCGGTCGGCCGGGTTCCCGTTTCCGGGTCGGCGTCGAGGTCCCAGATCCGGACCGATCGGTCGTCGCTGCCGGTGACGGCGAGGTGACGTCCCTTCACCGCCGCCATCGCCGTGCCCCGGACGGTGCGCAGGTGGCCGGTCAGCGGCGGGCACCGGGGCGTGAGGGTGGACAGGTCCAGGACCTGGACGGACCCGGGGCCGCCGAGGAGGACAGTGGGTCGGCCTTGCAGCACCCCCACGGCGGCCGTTTCCGCCGACCTCCCTGGAACCGGCTCCCGGCTCTGCCCGCCCGTGAGCAGGTTCCAGACGTGCACCTCGTAGGCGTTGACACTGACGGCCATCGGGCACTCCGGCGCTGCCGGATCCGTGACCAGGAACTTGGCTTCGGCATTGAGGTTCAGGCTGACGCAGTGCACGCCCGCCCCCTCCTCGTCCTCGTCCTCGCCGGCTGCCGCCGTCCGGCCGGACTGCTGGTCCGCGAAATCGGGAGACCACCGGGAGGGGTCACCCAGGGGACCGACCTCGCGCCCCGTGACGAGGTCCCACAACCGGAGGGTCTCCTCCCCCGTGATCAGGTCCGTCGCCCCGAGTTCCCTGGAATGGCTGGTCACGGCGACCGTGCGGCCGCCGAGCACCGCCGTCGCCAGCGCGCACACGGAGCCGGTGCGGATGGTCAGGGGCTCACCGTGCCGGGTGAGGGCGGCAAGATCCCAGACGAGCAGCACGTCGTCGACGCCGGCGCCGACGACGACCGGGCGGCCCCCGACCAGTCCGGTGGCGAGTGACTTCACCCAGGAGTCGTCGTCCGTGTGGAACGCCCCGAGCGCTTCCCCCGCGACCAGGTCCCACACACGGACCGCCCCTTCGGGGCCGCTGGTCACGGCGACCGGACGGCCCTCCAGCACCGCCGTCGCCAGAGCGCGGACGGCGCCCCTGCGCTCGGTCGCGACCTGACCGAGCCTCCTGCCCGTCACCAGGTCCCACCAGGCCAGCGTGCCGTCCTCGCAGCCGGCGACCGCGAGAGCTCGACCACCCGCGACCACCGTCGCCAGCGCGCTCACCTTGTCCGGTGTGGGCAGCGAGTACCGCAACCGGGAGTCCAGACCGCTGCCGGTCGCCCACTGCACGACCCAGGGCTCATCCGCTTCCTGACCGACCGCCGCTTCGGCGATGCTGCTCGCCAGCTCGCGGTCCCCGTGCCGGGCGGCGTCGACCGCCAGGACCTGCCGCCGCACCGTCGCACCCGCCTCACGGTGCACGTGCCCGGAGGTCCGGTACACGGCGGCCGCCGTCAGCTCCTCCTGCCCGGAGGCGCCGTCCAGCGCCGCCAGCACCTGTTCCGGGTCGCCGGACACCAGCCACCCCGGATCCGACAGCCGCCCGCCCGCCGCCGCGACCTCACGGTCCTGACCACCGCTCTGAAGATCACCAGACATGACCGGCACCGTAGCCGCCCCGCCCGCTCCGCGGCTCGAATCGGAGCAGGTTCAGTGAGGAACTACGTGGTTCCCCGTAGACGCCTCCGGCGCCGGCGTTCTCGACCTAGGGCACGTTCCAGGCCGCGAGGTGAGGCCGGCCGTCCTCCGTGGCCAGAAGACCGAGGCTTCCCGGGTGCGGGTGGCCGAGGAGCCCGGCGGCGGAGGGCTCCAGGCCGAGCCAGCGCACGGCGAGCACGCGCGCCAGATGTCCGTGCGCGACAACGGCGACGTCGCCCGTGGCGAGCAGGGGGCGGATGCGGGCCAGGGCCGCGTCGGTGCGGGCGGCGACCTGGTCGAGGTCTTCGCCTGGATGGTCGGCGTCGCCAGGGACGACGCCGTCGCGCCAGAGGTCCCAGCGCGGCCGGGCGGCCCGGATCTGTTCCGCGGTCAGGCCCTCGTAGCCGCCGTAGTCCCATTCGAGCAGGTCGGGATCGGGCTGGACGCCGGTGAGACCGGCGAGTTCGGCGGTGCGCATGGCACGGCCGAGCGGGCTGCTGACCACGGCGGCGAACGATCGGCCGGCGAGCCTGGGGGCGAGTCGCCTGGCCGCGGCCTCTCCGTCCTCGGTCAGGGGGACGTCGGTGCGGCCGGCATGTTGGCCCGAGAGGCTCCACGCGGTCTGGCCGTGTCTGATCAGTAGCAGTTCACCCATGGCGGGTGACGCTAACCGATCATCCGTCAGGTCACGGTAAGCAACCGACGTCTTGGCTTCAAGCAGTGACTGCACGGGCCTTGACGCTGCCTCAGTTAGTTTGGATTCTATTGTAATTAATTACTGAGCTCGGAGCATGACAAGGGGATGCGACCATGCGCAAGCCATCCGGCGGCTCCACCAGACGTCGCGCGACAGCCCTGGCGTTGAGTGCGTGGGTGCTGGTGGGAGCGGCCTCCGTGCCGGTCGATGCGGCGGCGGCCGCACGTGCCGCCGCCGGGCACCGGGCGGCCTCGGCGGGAACGGTGCAGCTGGGCGGGCGGTGTCTGGACGACGCCGGAGCGGGGACGGGCGACGGCAACGTCGTGCAGATGCTGGGCTGTGACGGGTCCGCGCAGCAGAGCTGGACCTGGAACGGCGACGGGACGCTGTCGACGCTGGGCAAATGCCTTCGGATCACCGGGGGTTCGTCCGCCACCGGGGCCCTGGCCGAGTTGTGGACCTGTGACGCCGCCGAGGCGGACCAGCACGTCGCGCATCTGCCCGACGGCACCGTCTACAGCTCCGACTCCGGCAAGTGCCTCGCGGTCCAGGGGGCGGTCATGGACGGTGCGCGGATCGGGCTCGCCTCCTGCGACCCCTCGCAGAGCGCGCAGGTGTGGGCCGCGGGCTCCGCGCCCGCCGCGGGTTACGTGCTCTCCTCCGGGGCGGCGGTGAACTTCGCCGACCCCGACGACACCCCGGCCGACGTCTACACCGACAGGAACGGCCAGTTCTACTACCAGTCGGCCCACTCGCTCTACGGCGCGAAGGACAGCCGCCAGTGGGACTTCTCCACCGGCAGCGACTTCGACACCGCGACGACGGCGCCCATCAGCAACTCCGGCACGAACAAGGACACCACGGCCCTGTGCGACAACAGCCCCACCGGCGTCGCGGCCACGAACGCGCCCTCGGGCTCCGGCTACGCCGAGCGGAACTACTGCGACCTGAGCGGAGTCTGGGTCGATCCCGACACCGGGAACTGGTACGGGCTGGTCCACAACGAGTTCACCCCGCAGCCCTTCGGCGACGGCCTGCACTACGACGCCGTCGACGACGCCGTCTCCACCGACCAGGGCCGCACCTGGACCATCAAGGGGCACGTCGTCACCTCGCCGTTCAGCACCAGGCGCGGCGACACCGCCCAGTTCCCCGGCGCCACCTACTACTACGGCGACGGCGACCAGCGGCTGTTCGTCGACAACGCGGGGGGCTACTTCTACGCCTTCTACGCCACACGGGTTCTCGACAAGTCCGGCGGCGGCACCGTCTGGCTCCAGCACGTGGCCCGCGCGCCGATCTCCGGCAAGATGGCGAGCGGCTCCTGGCAGAAGTGGTACGACGGCGCCTGGTCGCAGCCGGGGGTCGGCGGCAAGGAGAGCGACATCATCCCCGCCGACGGCGGCGGCAGCGGCTACGTCTCCCCGGCCGGCGACTACGCGCCCGGCAACGCCGGAACGGTGGCCACCCAGGTCGCGGCGGGGACGATGCCCGACAACTCCCAGCTCGCCGTCATGAACGTCGCCTGGGACGCGTACCTCGGCAAGTACATCGGCACGCCGCAGAACAACATCGCGCAGGCCACCGGAACCCTCACCCCACTGCACTTCTACGCCACCGACAGCCTGGCCACGCAG
Source organism: Streptacidiphilus rugosus AM-16 (assembly GCF_000744655.1). Lineage (NCBI taxonomy): Bacteria > Bacillati > Actinomycetota > Actinomycetes > Kitasatosporales > Streptomycetaceae > Streptacidiphilus > Streptacidiphilus rugosus. The sequence continues at coordinate 147,791 of NZ_JQMJ01000004.1, forward strand.
AAGTGGACCGACATGGGCCTGGTCACCGGCGACCCGAACGGCGCCTGGTACCGGTGGATGCTCGACCCGGCCAACCGCACCAGCTCGACCGTGGTCGGCCGGACCTTCCGGTCCTACTGCGCCTACTACTGCTCGACCGACACCGCCGAGTACAGCGACATCACCATCGACCCGGCCAGCTCCGCGAACCTCCCCGCTCCGGTCGCGCCCGGCGTCCGCTACCGGATCGCGGCCGGCAACGGGCAGGTGCTGACCCAGAGCGGGACGGCGCTGCTGGCAGCCCCGGGCGCGGACGGGTCGACCGCGCAGAACTGGTCCTTCCGCCCCACCGGCGACGGTTTCTACGCCGTCGTCGACGCGGCGAGCGGTCAGGCGCTGGGCGTCGACGCGAGCGGCAACGCCGGCCGGGCCTGGGGCGCGCCGGTCACGCCCACCGCGCTCGGCGCGGGCCCGACGGTCGGTCAGCAGTGGTCCCTGCAGAGCACCGGCGGGGCCGTCCGCCTGGTGAACCGCTACAGCGGGCTGGCGCTCAGCCTGGACGCGCAGGCCGCCACCGCCGTGGCGACCGCCCCCCAGCGGTCCTGGGACAACGCCGGCGCCGGCGGCGACACCCGCCCGGCCGCCGCGCAGCTCCTGAGCCTCACGGCGACCGGCGGCAGCGCCGCGAACACGGTCACCGTCTCCTCCCCCGGCCCGCAGAACACGGCGTCGGGAACGACGATCACTCCGCTGCAGCTGGTGGCGACGGACTCCGCTGCCGGGCAGACCCTCCACTACGGCGCGACCGGCCTGCCCACCGGCCTCAGCCTGGATCCGTCATCCGGCCGGATCACCGGCACGCCGACCGGCAACGGCGTCCGGACCGTCGCGGTGACCGCCACCGACGGCACCGGCGCGAGCGGCACAGCGTCCTTCACCTGGACGGTCACCGGAAGCGATCTGGCGCTGGGCCGCGCCACGACGGCGTCCTCGGTGCAGTCCGGCACCGGCGACACCGCCGGTCTGGCCACCGACGGCAACGCCGCGACCCGCTGGTCGAGCGCGTTCGCCGATCCGCAGTGGCTCCAGGTCGACCTGGGCGCCAGTCACCAGGTCGACGAGGTCAGGCTCACCTGGGAGGCGGCGTACGCCACCGCCTTCCAGATCCAGACCTCGGCGGACGGCGTCACCTGGACCACGATCTACTCGACGACCACCGGCACGGGCGGCGTCCAGGACCTGACCGGGCTTTCGGGAACGGGCCGCTATGTGCGGATGTACGGGACGCAGCGGGCCACCGGCTACGGCTACTCGCTGTGGTCCTACGAGGTCTACGGCAGTTGACGAGGCGTCGTGCCCGGTCCAGGCAAGGACCGGGCACGACGCCCGCACTACGGCCCGGGCTGCGGTCGTCTGCCGCCGCTACTCGGTCCGCAGTGCGACCGCCGTGCGGGTCCTGGCCGCCCAGCCGGCCGGGAGCAGTGCGCCGAGGAGGGCGATGACCAGCCCGCCCGCGCCGAGCGCCGGCAGCGGAAGGGCGTGGTAGACGTCCAGCACCGAGGCCGGCAGGCGCAGGCCGGCGCTGCGCCCCATGGCCGGGACCACGATCCGCTGGAGCGCCACCCCGAGCGGCACTCCCACCGCTCCGCCCGCTGCGCCGACGACGGTCACCGAGGCGAGCACCATCGAGACGGTCTGGCGCGGCGTCATGCCCAGGGCCTTGACGACGCCGAGGTCGTGGACGCGCTCGCGGGTGTCCAGCACCACCGCGTTCAGCACACCGAGCCCGGCGACGGCGACCAGCATCAGGGTGAGCGCGGCGGTCAGCGCGTCGAGCATGATCAGGAGCTGGCTGGTCCCGCCGCCGTCACCGATCTGGGCGACGGCGCCGGTGGACCGGAGCGCGGTGTTCAGGGCGCTGGTGTAACCGCTGCGGCTGACACCGGACTTCAGCGCGACGGAGAAGTAGGCGGCGTGCAGGTTCGGCTCGGCGGCGGCCAGGGTCCTGGCGTCGGTGAGCAGGGTCATGCCCTGGTTCCGGGTGACGAAGACCTCTCCGGTGATCTTGACCGGGACCGCGGTGCCGTGGTCGGTGAGCACGACGGTGTCGCCGACCTTGGCGCCGGTCGCCGTCAGGAACGGGGTCGGCGCGACGGCTTCGCCGGGCCGGTGGAACCAGGTGCCGGAGACCATCTGGTAGCCGCTCCACGAGGCCTCGCCGAGGAAGGCGGTGACGTCGACGGAGCCGGTCGTCCCGGTGGCGGTGACCTCGGTCTGCGCCACGCCGAACCAGGCGCGGGTTCCCGACTGCGCCTCGATCGCGCGGGCCATGGCCGCGGTGTCGACCGAGCCGGGCACGGCGGCGGAGGTGGTCGCACCGCCGGTGGTGGCCCCCGCGCCGCTCGGGTCGCCCGGGCCGCCGGCCGCACCTGCGGCTGCTCCCGATGCGGGGGCGGGCACGGGGCCGGTGCCGGAGTGCGGCGGGGCGACGGTGAGGACGGTGACGTCGGCGGTGGACCTCTTGGAGTCCTGGATCCGCTGGAGCGAGCTGCCCAGGCCGAAGGCGAAGGTGACCGCCGTGGCGCCGAAGAGGATGGCGGTGGCCATCGCCAGGGCGCGGGCCGGGCGGGCGAAGGGCTGGGCCAGGCCCAGGGTGACCGCGCGCGGCAGGGGCAGCGCCGCACTGATCCGCGCGGCCCGGCGGCCGCGACCGGACCGCGGTGTGCGGCCCACGGCGAGTGCGTCCACGGTGCGCAGCCGTCCGGCGCGCAGCGCGGTGGCCAGGGCCGTCACCGACACCATGAGCAGCGTCCCGGCGACGACGGCGAGGTCGACGGAGGGGGCGACGGTCAGCGAGGCCGTGCCGTAGATCTGCTCGGTCGCCGCGAGCACCTGCGCGGCGGCGAGGTTGCCGAGGACCGCGCCGAGCACGGTGCCGATGACGGCGGGGATCAGCGCCTGGCCCATGTAGGCGCGCACGACCTGGCCGGGGGTGAAGCCGACGGCCTTGAGGACGCCGATGCGGCGGGTGCCCGAACCGACCGCGCCGGCCACGACATTGCCCACGATCAGCACCGACATCAGGACGCCGAGCAGGCCGAAGGCGGTCAGGAACGGGATGAAGACGCCCGTGCTGCTTGCGTTGCTGTTCTTGACGCTGAGCCAGGTCCGGCTGCCGCTGAAGGATCCGGCGGGGACGGCGGCGGCCACGGCGTCGCGGTCGGCGGTCAGCTGGGCTTCGGTCGTGGCGGCCGCGAAGCGGTAGAGCATCTGCAGGCCGGTGCGGGCGCCCTTCGCGGTCAGCCCGCCGATCTGGGCGGGGACGACCCAGCCGTCGGCGGTGCGGCTGACGGAGCGGGCGACCCCGACGACCTCCAGTTCGGTGACGCCGCCGGAGGCGCTGGGGAAGTCCAGCTTCTGGCCGATCCGGAGCTGGGGTCCCGCGTAGTCGGCCGACACGACCAGCTGGCCCGGGCCAGAGGCCCAGTGACCGGAGGTCAGGGTGAGGTCGTCCACCGCGCCGCCGGCGTCGGCTCGCCCGACCAGCGACATCGGAGGCAGCGTCAGGCCCGCGGGCAGGTCCAGGCCGGGTCCGCCGGTCGGGTCGGCCGAGACGGTCGGGAACGGGCCCGCGCTCGCGGTCGCACCGGCGGCGTGGGCGCTGCCCGCGATCTGGTCCGCCGTCGCCCTGGCGGTGTCGAATCCGACGGTGAGGTGCGCCCCGTGCTGCGCGGCGAAGGCGTGGTCGAAGGGGGCGTCGGACGCCACCAGCAGCGAGCCGCCCAGAACGGAGGCGGTCACGGCCATCGTCGCGGCGAGACCGGTGACGACCGTCTGCACGCGACGCCGCCGCACGCCCGCGCGCATCACTGTGCCGAGAGCGCTCATCGGGTCACCTCGACCGCGGTGCCGTGCCGCCGCGACCCGACCGTGGGCCGGTGGACGGTGTCGGAGGCGATCCGGCCGTCGACGATGCGGACGGTGCGGGTGGCGCAGCTCCGGGCCAGCGCCAGGTCGTGGGTGACCACGACGACGGTCTGCCCGTCGGCGTGCAGATCCCGCAGCAGGGCCTTGACCTCCTCGCCCGAGGCGGAGTCCAGGGCGCCGGTGGGCTCGTCGGCCAGCAGCAGCGCCGGACGGTTCATCAGCGCCCGTGCCACCGCCACGCGCTGACGCTCACCGCCGGAGAGCCGACCGGGGTAGGCGCGGGCGTGCCCGGCGATGCCCAGGACCTCGAGCAGCTCGTTGGCACGCCGACGCGCCTCACCGCGGGCCGTGCCCGTCATCTCGGCCGGGAGCACCACGTTGTCCAGGACGGTGAGGTCGTCCAGCAGGTGGAAGAACTGGAAGACCATGCCGATGCTGTGGCGCCGGTAGCGGGCGGCACCGGCCTCGTCGAGCCGGTCCACCCGGGTGCCCGCGACCGTGACCGTGCCGGAGTCGGGGCGGTCCAGGCCCGCGATCATGTTGAGCAGCGTGGACTTGCCGCTGCCGGAGGGACCGACGACGGCCACGGCCTCACCGGCGCCGACGGTCAGCGAGACGTCCTGGAGCGCCGCAGGTCCGTCCACGAAGTCGCGGCGCACCCCGCTCAGTTCGATCACGGGCTCGATCATCTCTCTTCTCCCCAGCTGGCGTCCTGCTCTTCCCGACGCCCTTGACGCTAGGGTCTGGAGATCATCGGCCACGTCGGCCGGGCGAGCCATTTGCGCTCCCCCGCACGGACGACGGCCGCCGGAGTCATCCCTGCGATGTAGTCGGGAGAGGTACAGGGTGAGCAGCGGACCGAACGCCGCAGGCTGGACCGACCGCGCGGACACGCCCGCGGCATCGGGGCCGACGTCGGAGACCAGCTCCCACGCCGACCGGCTGCGCCGGCGGATCTCCGCACTGGTCCGGCCGACGCCGGATCCCGCCCGGGTGACGGCGCGGCGGCAGCTCGCCGACGCCGCCGTCGCGCTGCTCTTCGGCCTGGCCGCCGTGCGCGCGTCCCTGATCGCCCCCAACACCCCCGCCGCGCCGCTGGGGGCCACCGTGCTCGCGGCACTGACCGCCGTGCCGCTCGCCTTCGGGCGCCGGGCTCCCCTGCTCGCCCTCTGGGCGGAACTGGCGTTGACCACGGCGCAGTTGCTCAGCCGCGCGGAGCCCGACGTGCTCTGGGTGAGCTGTCTGGTCACCATGGTCGCCGTCTACAGCGCGGTCGCCCACTCCCCCTACCGGGGCCTGTCCCTGGCCGGGCTGCCGGTCGCGGGCGCGGTACTGGTGGGCCTGTTCTCCGGTGCGAAGCTGCCGCACTTCCCCAACGGCCTGGTCGGCGGCCTGATGCTCTTCCCGGTGGTGGCCGCGGCCTTCGGCCACCAGGTCTGGTCGCGCCGGGCCGAGGAGAGCCGGGCCCGGCTGACCGTGCTCGAACGGGACCGCATCGAGGAGTTGCGCCGCGCCGTCGAGCACGAGCGCTCCCGGATCGCCCGCGAGCTGCACGACGTGGTGACCCACAACGTCAGCGTGATGGTGATCCAGGCCGGTGCCGGCCGGATGGTCGTCGACGACAATCCGGCTCTGGCGAAGGAGGCGCTGCTGGCGATCGAGACCGGCGGCCGCGCCGCCATGACCGACCTGCGCCAGGTGATGGGCCTGCTGACGATGGACAGCTCCGGCGAGGACCCCGCCGCCCAGGCCGACCTGACCCCCCAGCCGGGCCTGCACGGCCTGGAGGCCCTGGTCGGACGCATCCGGCTCACCGGCATCGGCGTCGAGCTGCGCACCACAGGCGAGCGCCCGCTGCTGCCGCCGGGCGTGGAACTGACGGCCTATCGGGTGGTCCAGGAGGCGCTGACCAACATGGTCAAGCACGCCGTGGGCGCGAACGCCGTGATCCACGTCGGTTACGCGCCACGGGAACTGACCGTCGAGGTCCTCAACACCGAGGGCCGCCGCGGCGAGGCGGCTGCCTCCGGCAGCGGCAGGGGTCTGGTGGGGCTGCGCGAGCGCCTCGGCCTCCACGGCGGCACCCTTGCCACCGGGCCCCGGCTGACCGGCGGTTACCGCGTCAAGGCAACCATTCCCCTGAACCCTCTGGAGAACATGTGACCACCCCGCTGCGTGTCGTGATCGCGGACGACCAGGCCCTGGTCCGGACCGGCTTCCGCATGATCCTCGCCGCCGCGGGGATCGAGGTCGCCGCCGAGGCGGACGACGGCCTGACCGCGGTCGACGCGGTCCGCCGCACCCTGCCCGACGTGGTGCTGATGGACATCCGCATGCCCGAGCTCGACGGACTGGAAGCCACCCGCAGGATCCTCGCGTCCGGCGGCGACCGGGCGCCACGGGTGATCATCCTGACCACCTTCGACCTGGACCAGTACGTCTACGCCGCGCTGAACGCGGGCGCCAGCGGCTTCCTGCTCAAGGACGTGAGCCCCGAGCACCTCATCTCCGCGGTCCGCATGGTCCGGTCCGGAGACGCGCTGCTCGCCCCGGCGATCACCCGGCGGCTGGTCTCCCGGTTCGCGCGCGGCGACGTCAACGCCCTTCCCGGCGGCCCGGACCGGGCCGCCCAGCACCAGGGACTCGGCACGCTGACGGCCCGCGAGTCCGAGGTGCTGCGCCTGATCGCCCGTGGCCTCAGCAACGCCGAACTCGCGGCGCACCTGCACCTGTCCGAGGCGACGGTGAAGACGCACGTCGCCCGCATCCTGGCCAAGCTCGGGCTCCGCGACCGGGTCCAGGCCGTCGTCCTCGCCTACGAGACCGGCCTGGTCTCCCCCGGCGAGGACGGGACCGGCCAGGGCTGAGCCGACGGGCCCGCGCGAACCCCCACAGACCGGAACCATCGCCAACTGGCTTTTTGAGCGGGCGAATTCGCATCCTTGATCAGCTCTTGTCCGACTCCTGTCATGCTGTTTCCGTCCGCAGTACCGGACCGGGCGTCCGGGAAGTCCACGGAGGGGATTACGCATGGCTGACGTTACGGTCGTCCTCAACCAGAAGGGCGGCATAGGCAAGTCCACGATCAGCGTGAACCTGTCTGCCACCATCGCCGAGGTCGTCGGGCGCGCCGAAGGGGAGCTCGCACCCGTCGCCGCGGTGTCGGTGGACCCGCAGGGGTCGGCCGTGTGGTGGGCCGAACGGGTGGGCGACGACCTGCCGTTCGTCTTCATCGACGCCTACGACGACCTCGACGGCATCCAGCGCCTGCGTGAGGTCACCTCGGTACGGCACGCCATCATCGACACCCCCGGCTGGATGACCCCCGACGCCCGCAAGGCCGGCGCCGACCCGCTCGGCAAGGGGCCGATCGCCGACGCGGTCCGTGCCGCGCTGGACGCGGCCGATTTCGTGATCGTGCCGCTGGAGCCCGAGCCGATGGGCTTCGAGCCCACCCAGAACACGATCGAGCGGATCATCAAGCCGCGTGGCATTCCCTACCTCGTCGTCATCTCGAACTGGGACCCGCGCGACGGCACGGTCGACCTGGAGGACACCAAGGCCTTCGTCCGGGCCCAGGGCTGGCCGCTGGCCCGCACCGTGATCCGCCACTACAAGCTCCACTCCCGCGCCGCCGCCGACCGTCAGGTCGTCACCCGGTACCCCAAGTCGCGCGTCTCCCAGGAGGCCCAGAAGGACTTCCTCAACCTGGCCCTGGAGCACCAGATGACGCTCGCGGACGCCAGGAAGGCGGTCACCGCCTGATGGCCCGCCGTCAGTCCCTGGCCACCCTGCTCAGCCCGGGAGAGCCCACCGTCGCAGCCGCGCGGCAGGAGGACTCCCCGGCCGCCGTGCTGCTGCCCGTCGCCCGGCTCGCCCCCAACCCGCAGAACCCGCGCGAGGACCTCGGGGACCTCTCCGACCTCAAGGACATCGTCGGCATCCAGTTGCAGAGCCTGCTCGCCGTCACCCGCGGCGCGTACCTGCGGCTGTGGCCCGAGTACGCCGAGGAGCTGCGCGGCGTCGACCACGTGATCGTCAACGGCTGCCGCCGCCACGCCGCCGCCGTCGCGTACGGGCGCGCCGAACTGATCACCGTCGTCAACGACGACGTCGCGGCGAGCCGGGCTCGGCTGCGCCGCGCCTCCCTGGACGAGAACGCCAACCGCAAGGACTTCGACCCGATCGAGGAGGCCCGGGCGGTCAAGGCGCTGGTCGAGGAGTACGACTCGGCGGCGGCCGCGGCCCGCGCCGAGGGCTGGAGCCCCGCCTGGGTCTCGCAGCGCACCCGGCTGCTGCTGCTCGCCCCTGAGGTGCAGTCCAGCATCCGCGCCCGCGCCGGGGGCGGGGAGGGCATGGCGCTGCGCGACGCGCGCTGGCTGGCGGGCCGCCCCAACCTGGCCGAGCTGAGCGCGGAGCAGCAGTTCGACGCGGTGGCCGGGATGCGGGACGCCGCCGTGGCGGAGCGGAAGGCGGTGGTGACGGCGTCGTCCTCGGCGGCGGCGACCGTCGAGGCTCCTGCTCCTGCTCCTGCTCCTGCTCCTGAAGCGAGCGGGACGGAGGTGGAACGGGTCGGAGATCCCGCACCGGCGGGCGTGCCCGTCGCGGCCCCCGGGGACGTGAGACCTGCTCCCGTCCCGACTGCCACGCCTGCCGTGGTTCCCGTGCCGGAACCGGAATCTGTCGGGGCGCCGGACCCGATGAACAGCAACAGCATCGGACGCGGGGACGCCAGGATGCCGCTGCGAGAGCCGGGGCCCGCCGTGAGCGGAGCGCGTGCGGCGACATCCCCGGCCCCCGCTCCGAACGGGGCGTCCGCACTCGCTCCCGCCGCGGCTGCGGCGCACGGCCGAGTGAGCGTGGACTGGACCGATCTCGCGGCCGTCGCCGACCTGTTGCACGAGAACCTCGGGCCGGCCCGGCTCGCCGCGCTCACGCGGCTGCTCAACGACCGCCTGGCCGGCTCCGCGCCGGAGTAGCCGCGCCGTGGGTGGGACCGGGACGCCCCTGGCCCCACCCGGGGGTGATCGCGAAGGGGCCCCTCGTGCGAAGCTGACTCCGTGTCCGATCCACTGGCGGAAGCCCCCCGGTCCGCGGCCCTGCGTCTGCCGCCCGAGCTCGAGGCGTTCTTCGCCCGCACCGAGCCGAGTGGCAGCGCCTCCTCCCGCGAGCGCCACACCTGGACCAGACGCGAGGTGGCCGTCGCGCGGACCCTCCCGGAGTTCCCGCCGGTCCGCACCGTTGCGGAGTTGTTCACGACCTCCACGCTGGCGCTGCTGTGGGAGCTCGGCTGTACGGACCGGCTGCGCAGCAGGACCGCACGGCGCAGCCGGCGCGAGGGCCCGCAGTCGGTCAACACCCGGCTGGCGCGCTGGAGTTCACTCAACCGTCTGCTGGAGGCCTCCGGCTGCGCGGCCGAACTCCCGCCCCGACCCCAGCCCGCCCCCCGCGTCGTGCCGATCGATCCCGACGAGGGCGTGCGCGTCGCCGACGAGATAGAGCCCCGGCGGCAGCGCCGTTTCGGGGAACGCGACCTGAAGATGGTGCGGCTGCTGGCCGTCGTCGGCCTCATCCTGGACACCGGCGCCCGCACCGCCGAGCTGCACGCGCTGCGCTGGGACGACTTCGGCCCGGAGCTGAGCACGGTCACGCTGGTGCGCTACGGCCCCGGCGCGAACGTCGAAGTGCCGCCGCTGCGCGAGGTCTACGCCCTCTCGCGGCGCACCCGGGAGGCTCTCGAGGACTGGCGTACGGAGCGCGACGCCCTCGCGGCGGGCATCCAGGGCGCGGACGAGGGCAAGGTCTGGGTGACCCTCTCCGCCTCCCGCAGCGGACCGCCTGGGCGAAGCCTCGCGCTGGGAGGGCTGGCCCGCACGTACAACACCGTGATCGACCTCCTGGAGGCCTGGACCGGGACCTCCCTGCCTCCTCATCTCAAGGATCTCTCCCTGGCACGTGCGGAGTGCGTCACGCCTCTGAGTTCACAACCGCTGAGTTGACGGCGCCCGCGCGAAGCGTGGGCGAGGCGCTGCAGGGCGGGCCGCGAAGCGGCCTGGAAGCCCTGGGGCCGCCCGCGGAGCGGGCGGCAGGGGCGAAGCCCCTACTGCCGGGGCGCGAAGCGCCCCGGATACCCGCTCCGCGGGGGGGGAAGACTCAAGCCCGCAGTGCTTCTTATCTCTAGATCGTCTCCTACCCGGCACCCCCACCGTAGAGGGCAGTCGCCAGGGCGTCGCCGCAGGTGGCCGCCTCCTCGACGGTGTCGGCGACCCAACAGACGTAGCCGTCCGGGCGGACGAGCACCGCGGCGGCGCCCACGTCCTGCCGGTCGGCGCACCGGGCGCGCACGAGGTCGACGCCGGGCGGCAGCCGCACGTCCGCCGGCACGACCCCGGCCAGGTCGAGCAGGACCGCCTGTCCGGCGCGGAACAGCGCAGAGAGCCGGACGCGGCCCGACTCCGCCGTCACCTCAGGGTCCGGCAGGCGCTGCCCGACGAGCGGATGCGTGCCCGGCAGCTCGTAGCGCAGCGACAGGCCGGAGATCAGTCCGGCCATGTGACGGTTGGCGTCGGGCAGCCGCAGCAGGTCGATGACGATGTCGCGCAGCGCGGCGACGTCCTCACTGGGCTTCGGGTCCGCCAGGACCCGCTGCGCCGAGGTGTGGTGGAGGACCTGGGCGCCCACCGGATGCCGTTCGGCGTGATAGGAGTCCAACAGCGTGTCCCCCGCCCGGCCGCGGAGCACCGCCGCCAGCTTCCAGCCCAGGTTGAACGCGTCCTGGACGCCGAGATTGAGGCCCTGACCGCCCAGCGGCGGGTGGATGTGCGCGGCGTCGCCGGCGAACAGCACCCGCCCCACCCGGTAGTGCTCCAGCTGCCGTGTGGCGTCGGTGAACCGTGAGGCGTTCTGCACGGATCCGAGGACCACCTCGGGCCCGTAGAGGGCCTTCAGCGCCGTTGAGATCTCCTCCGGCGTGACGGCGCTGTCGTCGTCGCCGTCCGTCTGCTCGGCGCGGCCGAAGGTGAAGCGGTAGCGGTCGTCGCCGAGCGGGGCCGTCATGGCCCAGTAACCGCCGGCCTGCCGCATCAGGCTGCTCATGTGGCCCAACCGGCCGGGCACCAGGGGTGAGACCTCGGCCAGGCGGATGTCGGCGAGGACCGCTCGGTGCGTCCCCGGCCGGCCGGGGAACGGCAGACCCAGCAGTTTGCGCACCGCGCTGTGCCCACCGTCGCAGGCCACCAGGTAGCGGGCCCGCACCCGCGTCGCGTCCGCGCTCACGAGCACGCCCGCCTCGTCCTGCTCGACCCCGGAGACGGCGGCGCCGCGCACGACCCGGACCCCGGCGGCCACCGCTCGCGCCTCCAGCACCTCCTCGAGCTCCCACTGGGCGACGGCGATCGGGTGGGGGTGCCTGGTGCGCCAGGGTGTGCAGTCCAGTGGCACGGGCAGGGCGCCGAAGTGGCCGCCCACCGGGTCGCCGGGGACGACCCGTGCCAGCAGCGGCTCCAGCAGCCCTCGGGATTCCAGCAGTTCGGCGGTCCGTGGCTGGATGCCCCCGCCCTTCACCTGTTCGATCCGCTGCGGCAGCTTCTCCAGCACCAGGGTCTCCACGCCCGCGAGTGCCAGTTCGTACGCCAGTGCCAGCCCGGTCGGGCCTGCGCCGACGACCACCACTTCGGTCGCGTCCTCTGTCGTCATCACCATCGGTCCTCTCGTTTCTTGCCCGAGAGCAAACATACACCGGGTGCAGAAATGTACCGAGGGCAGCTTCCTGCTAGCATGGATGCCGTGGACGCAAAGCCAGGGTTGAGGGAACGCAAGAAGCAGCGCACCCACACGGCCATCTCCGACGCCGCGATCACGCTGTTCCTGGAGCACGGGTTCAACCAGGTCTCGGTGGCGCAGGTCGCCGACGCGGCGGAGGTGTCGAAGCGCACGCTCTTCACCTACTTCCCCACCAAGGAAGACCTGGTCGTGCACCGCCTCGCCGACCACGAGACCGAGCTGGCCCGCGTCGTGCGAGCCCGCCCGGCCGGCACCGGGCCGCTCACCGCCGTGCGCGAGCACTTTCTCCAGGGGCTGCGGGATCGTGATCCGATCACCGGCCTCAACGACCATCCCCAGGTCAAGCGCGTCCGACGGATGATCCTTGACGCCCCCTCGCTGGTGGCCCGGATGGACCGGTTCAGGACGGGCGCCGAACGCGCCCTCGCCGAGGCCCTCCAGGAGACGTCGGACACAGCGGAACTGACGGCACGTCTGGCCGCGGTCCAGATCGTGGGCGTCCGCTGGACCCTCGCCGAGGACAACGCCGCCCGGCTCGAACGCGGGGAGACGGCGGACGCCCGCTACGCGGGCGCGGTGGCCGACGCGAACCACGGGTTCGCCCTGCTGGAGCGAGGGCTGCGGGACCTGACCGGCTCCGGGGGGTCGCGATGATCGGGGCCGGAGGTCAGCCCTGCGGCTGCACCAGGACCTGCTCGCCCTCCCCCTGCGGCTCCTCGAAGCCGGTCAGATAGCGGTCGAACAGGCCGGGCGTGACGGTCACCGCGTTGGCACCCGGCCGGCGGCTGCGGATGTCGAGCCGCCGTTCCAGCGTCGCCCGGTCGGCCTTGAGGTGGACGAGCTCCCACCGGCAGCCGTGGCTCTCGACCAGCGCCTTGTAGTCGTCCCTGGCGGCGCGGCTCCAGAAGCTGTAGTCGACCACGACGTCGTGCCCGGCCCGCATCAGTTCGACCAGTTCCTGCCGCTGCTCGCGGCGGATCTCCTCCTTGAGCCGGTCGAACGCCTCCTCGGTCAGCACCACGCCGGCGTCGCGTCGGCCGATCCGCTGCCAGACCTCCTCGTCGATGGAGAGCCGGGCGTAACCGCGTCGCACCAGCCCGAGGGCATAGGTGGTCTTGCCCGCCCCCGGCAGACCGCACATCAGCACGACCGTGCTCGTTCGCCCCGTCATCCGTCCAGCTTAGGTCCGATCCCCCGGGCCGCAGCGGTCGTTCGAACGCATTCGGCAGGCGGCTGACGCCGGTTCGCGCTCGACGCCGTGATCGCGCACCGGCGGAAATCGGGGTGCGTCGCCGGGCACGCCTGCTCATACTGCAGCGGTGGATTCAGACTTCACCGCTGACGACGAAGCCGCGCTCTACGACCTCCTCAATCCCTGGGAGCCGACCGAGGACCCCTCCGCCCGCTTCTACACCGATCTGGTGATGGCCGCCGGATCGGCTCTCGATGTCGGTTGCGGCACCGGGCAGTTGCTCCATCTCGCGCGGTCGCGGGGGCATCAGGGGCGCCTTGCGGGCATCGACCCCGATGCCGCCTCGCTGAGACGGGCCCGGGCCCGCGAATCGCGCGTCGAGTGGGTCGACGGAACCGCCGCCGACGCGCATCCGCGATGGGCGGCCGAGTTCGAGCTGGCCACCATGTCCAGCTGCGCGTTCCAGTGCCTGGTGACCGACGAGGAGGTCCGTTCCTCACTCGCCGCGGTGTGCGGGGCACTGCGGCCCGGTGGACGCTTCGTGTTCGAGACCAGGCACCCGGGCGCACGGGCCTGGGAGAGCTGGACGTCGACCGGCGCGGACGACGTCACCGACGCCAGAGGTCGTCGCCTCTACGTCAGCAACGGCGTGGAAGCGGTGACGGACGATCAGGCCGGAGGGTGGCTCGTCACCTGTACGGAGACGACCGCCGGAGCCGACGGCGCCGTACTCCATCTCGGCCGGGCCACCCTGCGCTTCTTCACCCCGGAGGCCCTCGACGCGTTCCTGACCGAAGCGGGGTTCGTCGTCGAGGCACGCCACGGCGACTTCGACGGCGGCGCGTTCACGTCCGCGAGCAGGGGGATCGTCACCGTCGCCCGGCGCGTCTAGAGGGATTGAGCTGGAACGGAGGCCCCCACCTGGGCCGCGCCTGCTCAGCACCGCCTTTCCCGAGGATCATCGCAGGATCGTTTCGCTCCGCCCCGGTCAGAGCCGGATTCAGGCAGCCTCGTCACGTCTCCACCAGGCCACGTTGACTCCGCTCCAGGCGAATGCTTCCGTGACGACGTGACCTACTACGGTTGGAGCGGGCGAGCGCGAGGCGGCCTCGCTGCGCTCTGCATCGCGACGCCCGCTGCGCTGTTCGTCGGAACGGCCACCGGGTGGACCCGGTCATGGCTTCACCTGCCGCTCCCGGCATCCTGGGCACTCGCCGTCCTGGCTGCCTCGGTGGGGCTTCCGCTGGCCTGGTGCTGCACTCCGTCAGGCCTGCGCAACGGACAGAACATCATGCTGCGCTCCTACCGGCGTGTGGGACTGGCCGAGACGGAACGTGTTCTGCTGGGGTGGGTGCCTCCACAGCGGGCCGGCGGCCAACTGTACAACCTCGGGCTGCTCCTGGAGCGGGAGGGAGACCTCGACGGTGCCGAAGCCGTGTACCGGCGCTCGGCGGAGGTCGGCTTCCCGGCCGGGATGTGGAATCTCGGGCACCTCCTGAGGCGGCGCGGCGAGGATCCAGCGGGGCGTGAACTCCTCGACCGTGCGCTCGCCATGGGCTTCGACCCGAACCGACTCCAGCGGACCAGGTAAGCAGACCCCGCCGGGACCGACACGGGCCATCGCCGACGGCGAACATCAGTGCAGGTCATCCCGGTCGTCGTGCGGCCGGGCCCAGTTGGCGTGCGCAGGCGTCCCACGCTGGGGCGGAGAGCAGGTCGCGGGCCTCGGTGAAGAGGCGGTGCAGGGCGGGGCCGTAGTGGGTGGCGAGGTCGGGGTTGTGGGACAGGACGTCGAGTTCGTTGGCGACGGTGATCTCGACGAAGGCGCGGAGGTCGGGCTCCGTGGGGGTGTGCTCGCAGCCGTTGAAGCGGTCACGGAAGACGACCGGCCGGTCGTTCGCCAGCCGGCGGTGGACGACGCCGCGGTCGCAGCTCGCGTAGAGGTGGACCAGTGCCTCGGCCCGGGCACCCACCACCTGGGCCAGCAGGGGGCGTTCGTGGATGCCCATCAGGGCGTGGTCGAATCCGTCGGTGCCGTACATCGCGTGACAGAGCCCGGCCAGCTGCACATCGGGGTCGGCGCCCCAGTCGGCGAGCAGGCGGGCGACGCGGTGCAGGTGGTCAAGGAGCGTGCCGCCGGGGTGCGGCGTCTCGGCGGCGCCTCGTTCGCGCAGCAGACCTTCCGCGGCGGGCTCGGCCGCCGAGCGTGCGTCGGACCGCATCAGCTCTCCACCTCCAGGGTCGCGTTCTTCGCGTGGCGGGTCGACACCCGCCGGTCGTGCACGACCGGCGGGTTGTCGCCCTGGGCCCTGCAGCCATCATTGAGCGTCCGTCAGATCCAAGTCAATCAACGGATTCACTCGCAGTGCCCCAAGCGATAGCTTGGGTCGCCGTGACTCTCGACGATCTCCGCGTCTTCGCCGCGGTCTGCCGGGCCGGCTCGCTGAGCGGGGCGGCCCGCGAGCTCGGCTGCACACAGTCCGCCGTGAGCCAGCACGTGAAGAGGCTGGAGCGGGAGCTCGGCCTGAGCCTGCTGGAGCGGCACACGCGCGGGGTGGTTCCGACCTCGGCCGGGCAGTTGCTGCACGCGGGGGTCGCCGAGGGCCTGGGCAGCATCGACCATGCGCTGCGCCGGCTCGGCGAGGCCGCACGGGCCGAGAGCGGATCGGTGCGGGTCACCACGGGCGCCACGACCGTCCGGCACTTCATGGCGGCGGCCGTCGTCGACTTCCGGCGGCGGTTTCCGCGGGCCAGTCTGGAGTTCCAGACCGAGACCTCCAGCCGCGGCTGCTTCGACGCGCTCGCCGCCGGTGGCGTGGACCTCGCCTGGATCACGCTGGGGCCGACGGATCGCGCCGTCGAGCAGCGTCCCGTGGTCGAGGTCCCCTGGGCACTGGCCGTCTCGGTGACGAACCCGCTCTCCGCCAGGGACCGTGTCGAACCGGCCGACCTCCAGGACGTCCGGCTCATCGGGCTGCCGCAGAACTCCACGTCGCGCCTGCAGCTCGTCGCCCGGCTCGCGGAAGCCGACGTCCGGCCGGTGTTCGACACCAGCGTCGTCGACTGGGACACCGCGATCCTGCTGTCCGAGCTCGGGCTGGGCGTGGCCGTCGTCCCCACCCTTCCCGCCTGGACCGGCCCCGGTCATCCGGACCTCCGCCTGATCCCCCTCCCTGCGCTCCCCCCGCTCAGCATGGGCTGGGCGGTCCGGAGCTGGGACGCCCTCTCCCCGCTGGCGCGCGCGTTCACCGAAACCGTCGCCGACCACTGCGCTCGGCAGACCGCGGACGGATAGCGACGCGTACGGAGCCGCCCGCCGTCGCCCCCGCGGTGCCGGGACCCGAGCGGGGTTCCCGTCGGCCGGACGGACCGGCCGACGGGAGCCACGCCGGCTGTCACCTCGTCACGCGGCGGGGAACCGCATCAGGGCGATCGGGGCCGAGGTCGGGTGGAGCGAGCCTCCGGCCGGTTCGACCGTGATGCCCATGCCCGCGGCGTTCCCGACCTGGCCGGCGAGCAGGACCGTCTGGTCCGGGGCGGCCGGGGTGACCAGGCCGGCCGGTCGCATCGTGCCTGCGTCGTCGTACCAGAGCTGGTAGACCTTGCCGTCCGCCAACGCGGGAAGCCCGGAGGTGTGGAAGACCGCGCGGCCGACGCTCGGGGACTCGACCACGCTGGCGGTGACGCCGCCGGCCAGGGTGCCGCTGACGGTCTTGGCGTCGGGCGCGGACAGAACGGCGGCGATCTGCCGCGCCTGGGCCTCGGCCTGCTGCGCCTGCTGGGCCTGCCGGTGCGCGTCCTCCGCCCGTTGGTACTGCCAGACCGCTACGCCTCCCAGTGAGAGCCCGATCGCCACACTCGCCGCGAGGGCGAAGCGCGAGGCGCGGCTCAGCGAGCTGCCGCGCGTCCGGCGCTGCCCGGGCAGCGTCTCGACCCGGGGCGGCTCCTGCCGGGTCTGGGCGACCCGGCCGAGCACCCGCTGCCGGAGCTCCGGAGGCGGGGTCACCTCGACGGCCAGGGCGAGTCTGGCGCTGGTGGCCAGGAATTCGCGGACCTCGGTGGAGCAGGCCTCGCACTGGGCGAGGTGCTGCTCGAACGCGTCGCGTTCGGAGGCGTCCAGTGCGCCGAGGGCGTAGGCGCCCGCGAGCATGTGCAGGTCGGCGGCGGTCATGCGGTCACCCCCAGGCAGTCGCGCAGCCGGATCAGGCCGTCGCGCATCCGCGCCTTCACCGTGCCGAGCGGCACGGCCAGGAGTTCGGCGACCTCCCGGTAGGTGAGTCCGCGGTAGTAGGCGAGGACGACCGACTCCCGCTGCGTCTCGGTGAGCGCGCGCAGGCAGCGGCGCACGAGTTCGCGTTCGAGCCGGTGGTCGACCTCGTCGCTGACCTGGTCGTAGGCGGGGGTGCGGTCCAGCAGGGCGGCCTTGTGCTCGCGGTCGGTGGCCGCCTGGGCGCTGCGGACCCGGTCGACGGCGCGGCGGTGGGCGATGGTGAGCACCCAGCTCATGGCGCTGCCGCGGTCCGGCCGGAACCTCGCGGCGGTCCGCCAGACCTCGACCAGGACCTCCTGGGCGACCTCCTCGGACTGCGCGGGATCGCGGACCACGCTGCGGACGATGCCGAGTACCGGGCCCGCGATCCGGTCGTAGAGCTGGGCGAAGGCGTCCTGTTCGCCTCTGGCGGTCAGCACCAGCAGGTCGTCCGGCTGGGGGGCGGCGGGCCCCGGTGTGCCGAGGAAGACGGGTTCGTCGTCCCTCCGGCCTCCGCGGGCCTCTCCCCTGGGTTGCTCCACGGCACGCTCCGTCATTCGGGTGTCTCGGGCGGTGCACGGCACGCGGCCGTGCTCCGGCGGTGAGTGAGGTCGTCAGTGATTCGGCGCCGGTGGGGCGGTGGATGGGTGCCGCTGGAAAGAATCTTCCTCCTTCTCCGCCGACGTCGTCGCGGCCCTCACCCGGTCGGCGTCCGCCGTGTGGTGCACCCGTCGCAGCGTGCGCAGCCTGGAGGGAAGGTCTGCGGAGGGCCCGGAAGGTGGGTGAGTGCGGTGTTGACGGCGAGGAGCGTGTTCCAGGAGATCCTGGACGACGACGAGGCGTTCCGGCTCTTCTGCTCGATCGCCGCGAGCGGCGAGTCGCAGGGCGGGTGGGAGAACGGCCGCATCGCGGCGCTGATGCCCCCGGAGCTCGGCTATCTCGCGCCGCGGGTCACCCGGCACGGCGCGGACGAGGACAAGCACGGACGGATCTTCAACGCGCTGCTGCACAAGCGTGGCCTGACCCCGGTGCCGGTCCCGCCGGAGACCGACTACACGGCGCTGCTGGAACAGGGCGGCATCGGTCTGTCGCACCGGACCCTGCGCGGCGACCGGCCGCTGACCTCCGACGAGGTGGTGACCTACCTCGCCCACAGCCGCGTCACCGAGCAGCGGGCCTCGGAGCAGATGAGACTGCTGGCGCGCTACTTCGGCGACGACCCGGACATCGGCCGCGCGGTCCGGATGATCTGCCACGACGAGGACAACCACCTCGCGTACTGCCACGAGGAGCTGCTCCGCCTGGCCGCGGCGGGCCTTGGCCGCCGGATCAAGGACCTGCTGGACGCGAGCGCGGCGGCGGAGATCCGGGTGTACCGGGACGTCAGCCGCGCGGTGATGCGGCGGATGGCGGAGCTGCTGCGCTGGCCGAGGGCCAAGTCGGCGGTGATCCTCACCGGGATCGACGGCGTCTACGCCTTCGAGCGGCTGGGCGGCTGGCGGCGCATGGTCAGCCTCCGTCAGCCGGCCGTCCTCGGTGCGCTCGACGGGCCGGCCCCGCACCCGGCGACGGACTTCGCCTGACCTGCGAGCCGAGGCGGAGCCGGGTGAGGGCCGGTGGGGGTCAGGCGTCGGCTTCGACGGTGATGGCGGCGTGGAGGCGGCGGGTGTGGTCCACGTGGCGGACCGGGCCGGTGAGGGTGAGGGGGGCGGTCAGGCGCGGGTCGGTGCTGGAGGCGGCGAGGCGGAGTTCCAGCGTGCCGGGTTCGACGATCCTGCGGCCGTCGCGGCCGGTGAAGGAGGCCAGGTCCGCGGGGACGGCGATCCGCAGGCGCGCCGTTTCGCCGACGGCGAGCGGGACGCGGCGGTAGCCGACCAGGCGCTGGACCGGCTGGACGACCGAGGCGACCGGGTCGTGCAGGTAGAGCTGCACGACCTCGGTGCCCGGCCGCTCGCCCACGTTGCGCACGGTGAAGGCGAGGTGGAACTCGCCGTCCGTGTCCGTCTCGGCGCGGTCGATCCGCAGGTCGGTCCAGTCGAAGCGGGTGTAGGTGAGGCCGTGGCCGAAGGCGTAGGCCGCGGTGGGGTCGGTGCTGGAGACGTCGGTCGCCTGGCCGAGCCTGGCGGCGAGGTAGGTGGAGGGCTGGACGCCGGGGCGGCCGGGGACGCTCACGGGCAGTCGGCCGCTGGGGTCGACGCGTCCGCTGAGCACGCCGGCCAGGGCGCGCGAGCCGGCCTCGCCGGGGAAGAAGGACTGGAGGATCGCGGCGGCCTCCGCCGTCGCGCGGCCGAGCGCGTAGGGGCGGCCCGCGGTGAGGGAGAGCACCAGCGGGGTGTCGGTCCCGTCGAGTGCGTCGAGCAGGGTGTCGAGCAGTCGCTGCTGCACGCCTGGCAGTGCCAGTGATTCCACGTCGCACCCCTCGCCGCTGGTGCCGCGCCCGAACAGGCCGGCGCGGTCGCCGAGGGCCAGGACGACCACGTCCGCGCCGCGGGCCGCCCGGACCGCCTCGGCGAAGCCGGAGGTGTCGGAGCCGTCGACCGCAGAACCGGCGGCGGTGACGACCTCGGCGTCGGGGAACTCGCGGCGGATCTCCTCCAGCAGCGTCGGCAGTTCGATGCCGAGCGGCACGTCGGGGTGCTGCCCGCCGACGTGGACGGGGAAGGCGTAGCAGCCCAGCAGCGCGTGCGCGGTGTCCGCGTTGGGGCCGATGACGGCGATGCGGCCCGGGCGCGAGGGGCCGAGCGGCAGGACGCCCTCGTTGCGCAGCAGGACGACGGACTCCTCGGCGATCCGCTCGGCCAGGGCGCGGTTGGCCGGGGGGTCCAGGTCGATGCGGCCGCGCAGGTCGGCCGCGGCCGGGACGTCGGCGAGCGCGGCGGGCAGCGGGGTCCAGTCGGGGTCGAGCAGGCCGAGCTCGGCCTTCTGGACGAGCACCCGGCGCAGGGCCCGGTCCACCAGCTCCTCGGGGACGGTTCCCGCCTCGACGGCGTCCTGCAGCGGTTGTCCGAAGGTCCGCACGGTGGGCAGTTCGACGTCGACGCCGCTGGCGAGGGCGGTTCCGGCGGCGTCGGACCAGTCCGCGGCGACGCCGTGGAGCAGTTTGAGGAAGGCGACGCCGAAGTAGTCGGAGACGACCGTGCCGGTGAAGCCCCACTCCTGGCGCAGCAGTCCGGTCAGCAGGGCCTCGTCGGCGGCGGAGGGGATGCCGTCCGTGTCGGTGTAGGCGTGCATGACCGAGCGCGGCCGGCCTTCGCGCAGCGCCATCTCGAACGGGGCCAGGATGACGTCGGCGCGCTCGCGGGCGCCCATCCCGACGGGGGCGTGGTTGCGCCCGGCGCGGGATGCGGAGTAGCCGGCGAAGTGCTTGAGCGTGGCGACGACGCCTGCGGACTCCAGGCCCTGGACGTAGGCGGTGGCGACGGTGCCGACGAGGTAGGGGTCCTCGCCGATGGTCTCCTCGACGCGTCCCCAGCGGGCGTCGCGCACGACGTCGAGGACCGGGGCGAGGCCCTGGTGGACGCCGACCGCGCGCAGGTCCGCGCCGATCGCCCGGGCCATGGTGCTGACCAGGTCCGGATCGAAGGAGGCGCCCCAGGAGAGCGGGACCGGGTAGGCGGTTGCGCCCCAGGCGGCGAACCCGGCCAGGCACTCCTCGTGGGCGAGCGCCGGGATGCCGAAACGGTTGGCGCCGGCGATGCGGCGCTGGGTGCGGGCCAGCGAGAGCGCGCCGAGGGCGGGGTCGACGGGAGCGGTGCCGAAGGGCCTGGTCAGCTGGCCGAGGCCGTGCGGCAGCAGGTCGTCCAGGTCGACGGGCTCCTCCAGCTCGTGCTGGTGCGGCGCGACCTCCCCACCCTCGGCGGAGGCGCCGACCCAGACGCCGACGAGCTGGGCGAGCTTCTCGCGCAGGGTCATCGCCTCGATCAGGGCCTGGGCGCGCGTGGCCGGGTCGAGTCCGGTGTCCTGCCACCGCGGCAGCGTGGTGACCTCGGCGTCCCCGCGGGTGGGGGCGGGCTCCGTGCGGACGGGCTCGGTGCGGGCAGGCTCGGTGCGGGCAGGCGGGTTCACGGGCTCTCTCATTTTCCGCCGACCCCCATCAGCCCCTGGATCAGGGCGCGGCGGGCGAACAGGTAGACGACGAGGACGGGCAGCATCGACAGGACCACGGCACTGAGCAGGCCGGGGGCGTCGACGCCGTGCTCGGTCTGGAAGTTGTACAGACCGAGGGTGATGACCTTGGTGGAGTCGGACTGGGTGAGCACGAGCGGGAAGAGGAAGCCGTTCCAGGCCTGGAGGGCGGAGAAGACGACGACGGTGGAGAGCCCGCTGCGGGAGAGCGGCAGCACCAGCTGCCAGAAGACCCGCCAGGGGCTCGCGCCGTCGACGGCCATCGCCTCGTACAGCTCGGGGGTGATGTCGCGCATCGCGCCGGTGAGCACGAGCGTGCAGATGGGCAGCGAGAAGGCGGCGGTGGGCAGGATCACGCCGAGCAGGTTGTCGTAGAGGCCGGCCTTGCTGATGACGTAGAACATCGGCACGATCACGGCCTGCGCCGGGACCGCGAGGCCCAGCAGGAAGGTACGGAACACCGTTCCCGTGGCGCGGCTGCGGCTTCTGACGATGGCGTAGGCGAGCGGCGGCACCAGCAGCAGCACCAGGGCGACCACGCTCGCGGTCACCACCAGCGTGTTGACGAAGTCCTGGCCGAAGCCGCCGGAGAAGGCGTCCAGGTAGTTCTGCAGGGTGAGGTGGGAGGGGAAGCTGAGCGGTCCTGCGTTCGCGTAGTCGGACTGGGTGCGCAGCGTCGTCAGCAGCAGGACGTAGAGCGGCACCCCGACCAGCAGCAGCCAGACCATCGAGCCGAGCCCGGCGAGGTAGTTGGGGCGTCGGGCGGTGGCGTGTCGGCGGATCACAGGCCCTCCACCGTGCTGCGCATCCGGTCGTAGCCGGAGAGCCGTACCACGGCCAGCGAGATGACCGTCGCGACGACGACCAGGACCAGGGCGACGGCCGAGGCGCCGCCGAAGTCGAAGCTCTTGAAGCCCTGTTGGTACATGTAGTAGGCGCTGATCGTGGTGTCGGTGCCGGGCCCGCCCTGGGTGAGGATGAGCACGGTGTCGAAGGTGGTGAGCCCGCCGACGACCATCAGCACCATCGAGGTGATGATCGTGTTGCGCAGCTGCGGCAGCGTGATGTGGAAGAACTGCCGCACCCGTCCGGCGCCGTCGATGGCGGCCGCCTGGTAGAGCACCTGCGGCACGGCCCGCGCGCCGCCCTGGTAGATGAGCGTGTGCAGCGGGGTCCACTGCCAGGCGCCGACGAAGGCGAGGACGCCGATCGAGCCGGCCTGGCTGCCGAGCAGGTTGCCGTCGCCGAAGAGCCAGCTCGCCTGGGCGGGGATGCCGAAGTTGGGGTCGAGCAGGGCGCGCCAGAGGACCGAGACGGCGGTGGCGGAGAGCAGCAGCGGTACGAAGTAGATCGCGGACAGGATCGCCCGGTTGCGCTGGTGTCCGGCCGCCCAGACCCCGAGCAGCAGGCTGATCGGGGTCTGGACGACGACGCCGAGCGTGGTGAGCAGGGCGCTGAGCCAGAGGCTCTTGATCATGACGGGGTCGTGCCAGAGGGCGGTCCAGTTCGCCAGTCCGGCCGGCTGCGGCGAGCCGATGCCGTTCCAGGTGGTGAAGGAGAGCACCGCGACGAGCACGAGCGGGACGATCGCGAAGAGGGCGAAGAAGGCGGTGGCCGGTGCCGCCCAGGCCAGGCCGGGGCGGGTGACCCCGGCCCCGCCCCGGGCCCGGCGGCGGCCCGCCGCCGCGGCGGGGGCGGGCGGCGCCGGAGCGGGGGCCGGGGCGGCGGAGATGCTGGTCATGGGTCCCACGGCTCCTTGTCTACGAGGTGGGCAGGGCCTGCATGGCCTTGACGAAGCCGTCGGTGTCGAGCTTCCCGTCGAAGAACTCCTGGACGGCCTGGTGGATCGGGGTGATCGCGGACGGCGGGTAGGCCTGGTCCCAGGAGAGCTGGAACGAGGGCGCCTGCTTGACCAGGTTGTACTGGTACTGCGAGTAGGCCGGGTCGGCGGAGCCGCTGAGGAACTGCGGGGTGTTCGTGGTGGTGGGCAGGTTGCCGATGCCGAGCTGCGCCTTCACGAACTCGTCGGAGTACATGAGCTTGAGGAACTGGGCGACGGCGTCCGGGTGCTTGGTGGTCTTCAGCACCGAGTAGAAGTTGTTGGTGTTGCCGACGACGTCGTTCGGGTCGCCCGCACCGCCGGTGACGGTCGGGAAGGCGCTGTAGCCGAGACCGTTCTTGGCGAAGTCCGGGTCGTTGGACTGCTGGGTGGAGTACTCCCAGGAGCCCATCAGCTCGAAGGCGGCCTTGCCCTTGGCGAGCAGCGCGGGGGAACCGCCGTCGGTGTACTTGACCGAGTCGTAGTTGCTGCCGAAGGCGCCCGCGTCGATGAGCTGCTTGAGCATCCCGAGGGCCTTGCGGCTCTCCGGGCTCGCCCAGGCGGTGGCGTCACCGCCGAGCGCCTTCTGGAAGAGGCCGGGTCCGGCGACGCGGTCGTAGGCGTACTCGAACCACATCAGGGTGGGCCACTGGTCGCCGCCGCCCAGGGCGATCGGCGTGACGCCCTTGGCCTTCAGGGCGTGCACGTCGGCGAGCAGGTCGTCCCAGGTGGCGGGCGGGGTGAGGCCGGCGTCGGCGAGGGTCTTCTTGTTGTCGAAGAGCAGCACCGGCTGGGTGCCGCGCATCGGGACGCCGTAGGACTTGCCGTCGATGACGGCGGTGTTGAAGACCGAGGGCAGGAAGTTCGCCTTCAGCCCGGGGTCCTTGGCGATCATGTCGTCCAGGGGCAGCAGCAGTCCGGCCTTGACGAAGGGGGCGATGCTGCCGCCGCCCCAGTTGAAGAAGACGTCCGGTGCCTGGGACGTGGTGATGACCGTCTGGAGCTTGGTCTGGTAGTCCGCGCCGGGGATGGTGTCGAGCACGGCCTTGACCTTGGAGGTCTTGTTGAAGGTGTCCACGAGCTGCTTCTCGACGGTGTTGCCGGCGTCGCCGTAGACCAGCACGTGGATCACGCCCGCTCCCCCGCCCGAGGCTCCGGCGGAGCTGCCGCCCGAGCCGCAGCCCGCGGTCAGACCGATCACGAGAGCGGAGGCCGCCGCGGTCATCGCGGCCCGGTTGAATCCTCTGGTCGTTCCGCCGCGGGTGGCGCCTCTGAAAGGTCCCATCGCCTGACCGTCCTTCGATTGTTTCGGAGTCATTGCCGAATGTTGTGGGGAAACCTAGGCCCGGCTTCCGGGGCCGTCAAGGGTCCGTACGCGCCCGCCTCGTTGCGCACCGGCCTCACCCAGGGGCTACCATCCGTGCCGTGAGCTCTTCCGTGGCACGGAATTCGCAGGCACGAACGACCGAGGAGGGGCCCGTGACGGGGACGGCGACATTGGCGGAGATCGCCCGGGAGGCGGGCGTCTCGGCTCCGACTGTTTCGAAAGTCCTCAACGGGCGCGCCGACGTGGCCCCGGCCACCCGCGAGCGCGTCGAGGAACTGCTGCGGGTGCACGGCTACCGGCGCCGCCGCAGTGCGACGCAGGCCGCGCCGCTGCTCGAACTCGTCTTCCACGAGCTGGAGAGCGCCTGGGCCATGGAGGTCATCAGGGGCGTGGAGAACGTGGTCCGCGAGGAGGGCCTCAGCGTCGTGCTGTCCGAGTCCTCCGGGCGGCTCAGCCTCGGGCAGTCCTGGGTGGACGGGGTGCTGGCCCGGCGTCCGACCGGCGTGGTGCTGGTGCTGTCCGGCCTGGACCGGGCCCTGCAGGAGCAGCTGACCAGCCGGGACATCCCCTTCGTGGTGATGGACCCGGCCGGCGACCCCGGCCAGGAGGTGCCCGCGGTGGGCGCGACCAACTGGCACGGCGGCCTGGCCGCCACCCGGCACCTGCTGGAGCTCGGCCACCGGCGGATCGGCGTCATCGGCGGGCCCACGGGAATGATGTGCAGCCGCGCCAGGATCGACGGCTACCGCGCGGCGCTGGAGACCGCGGGCGTCGCCTTCGATCCCGGCCTGGTCCGCGACGGCGACTTCCACCACGAGGCGGGCTACGCGGCGGGGCTCGACCTGCTCCGGCTCGCCGACCGGCCGACCGCCGTCTTCACCGGCAACGACCTGCAGGCGCTGGGCCTGTACGAGGCGGCGCGGGAGCTCGGCCTGCGGATTCCCGAGGACCTGAGCGTGGTCGGCTTCGACGACCTGCCGCTGGCCCGCTGGGTCGGGCCGCCGCTGACCACGGTCCGTCAGCCGCTGACCGAGATGGCGGAGGTGGCCACCCGGATGGTGCTGGACCTGGCCCGGGGCGTGCAGCCGAGCACGGTGCGCGTGGAACTTGCGACCAGTCTGGTGGAGCGCAGCAGCACCGCCGCGCCCGCCGGAGCAGCAGGAACCGCAGGCCGCCGCTGACGCGCACTGCCGCACGCCGCGCGGGGCGGCCTGCGTCGTGACGGGGGCCGCCCCGCGCACCGTTGACGGGTCGACGACCTGGCCCTAGGGTCTGCGCTTGCATTCGGCAATTCTGTCGAAAGTTTCGACGCGTCGAAAGGACCCGCCGTGTCCACCCGCACACGCACTCCTCAGCGCGACTTACCGCCGGACGACGGACGCCCGCACCCCCGCGGCCGGGGCCGACGTCCGTTCCTGGCCGTCGCGGTCGCCGGTCTCGCCGCCGGGGCGCTGCTGGTCACCGGACTCGCCGCCGAGGCCGGCTCCGCCAGCGCGGCCGGCAGCGCCGGACTGAAGACCCTGGCCGAGGCGAAGGGCCGCTACTTCGGGACCGCCCTGACCCAGTCCAACCTGTCCGTTCCCGCGCTCACCGCCGTCGCGGCCGCCCAGTTCGACATGGTGACCCCCGGCAACGAGATGAAGTGGGACACCACCGAACCCTCGAACGGCAGCTACAACTTCGCGCCCGGGGACCAGATCGTCTCCTACGCCCAGTCGATCGGCGCCAAGGTGCGCGGTCACAACCTGGTCTGGCACAGCCAGCTGCCCTCCTGGGTCAGCAGCCTGCCGACCGCCCAGGTGCAGGCCGCCATGGAGGCCCACATCACCACGGAGGCGACGCACTACAAGGGCAAGGTCTACTCCTGGGACGTCGTCAACGAGCCGTTCAACGAGGACGGCACGCTGCGGCAGGACGCCTTCTACGCCGCCATGGGCAGCGGCTACATCGCGGACGCGCTGCGCACCGCGCATGCGGCCGACCCCGGGGCCAAGCTCTACCTGAACGACTACAACATCGAGGGCGAGAACGCGAAGAGCGACGCGATGTACAACCTGGTCTCCTCGCTCAAGGCCCAGGGCGTGCCCATCGACGGCGTGGGCCTGGAGAGCCACTTCATCCTCGGCCAGGTCCCCTCCACGCTGCAGGCCAACATGCAGCGGTTCGCCGCGCTCGGCGTGAACGTCGCGGTCACCGAGCTCGACGACCGGATCCAGTTGCCCGCGAGCAGCGCCAACCTGTCCCAGCAGGCCTCCGACTACGCGGCCGTGGTCAACGCCTGCCTGACGGTGACCGGCTGCGTGGGCGTCTCGCAGTGGGGCGTGGGCGACGCGGACTCGTGGATCCCCGGCACCTTCTCCGGCTACGGCGCGGCGACCATGTACGACAACAACTACCAGCCGAAGCCCGCGTACTCGGCCGTGGTCACGGCCCTGGGCGGATCGACGTCGAGCCCGTCGGCGTCGGCCTCCGCGTCGGCCTCGCCCTCGCCGTCCGCGAGCGCGACGGGGTCGGCCGGCGCGTGCAAGGTGGCCGACGTCGTGAACGCGTGGAACACCGGACTGACCGAGAACATCACCCTCACCAACACGGGCAGCACCACGATCTCCGGCTGGTCGCTCGGCTTCACCCTGCCGGCCGGGCAGACGGTCACCTCCGCGTGGAACACCACGATCACCCCGGCGAGCGGAACCGTCACCGGGGTGAACCTGAGCTACAACGGGACCCTCGCTCCCGGCGCCGCCACCACGATCGGATTCCAGGCGACGCACACCGGGAACGCGGCCGCGCCCGCGGCCTTCACCCTCAACGGGAGGTCCTGCACCGCGGGCTGACCGGTCGGGCTTCCCCGTCCGTCTCCCTGTCCGTCCCCCACTCGTCCGGCGGCGGCCTCCGGGCCGCCGCCGCCCCCCACGACCTCGTCGAGGAGCACACGTGCCCGCCACCCCGCCCGCCACCACCGTGATGCTGACCTTCGACGACGGCCCCGATCCGCGTTCGACCGACGCCCTGCTCGACGCGCTGCTCGCCGCCGGGCAGCGGGCCACCTTCTTCGTCCTCGGCGAGCACGCCGCCCGCCATCCCGGACTGCTGCTGCGCCTGCACGCCGCCGGGATGTGGCTGGGCAACCACACCTACACCCACCCCCACCTCACCCGGCTTCCGCCCGAACGGGTGTGGGCCGAGATCGACCGCACCCAGCGGACGCTGCTGGCCCTGACCGGCGTCGCGCCCACGGTGTTCCGCCCGCCCTACGGCGAGACCAGCCCCCGGATCCGCACGATCGCGCGCTCCCTCGGCCTGACCGAGACGCTGTGGGCCACGGACACCCGCGACTGGGACGGCGCGGACGCGGACGTGATCGTGGGCCGGGCCGCCACGACGGTGGAGCCCGGTGCGATCGTGCTGATGCACGACGGCGGTTACCGGAGCACGGTGCAGGCGCTGCCGCGGGTGCTGCGCGAGCTCGCCGCGCGGGGCCTGGAGACCGGGCCGGTGCCGGGCGCGCTGCCCGGTCCGCCGACGGGGTCGCCGCGGGTGGCCTCGGTCGTGACCGACTGACGGCGCTCGCGGGCGAGGACCGTCAGTCGGACCGGTTCGGTGGCGCTCCGGCGGGCGTTCAGCGGCGGGATCGGGCCGTGCCCATGAGCATCCGGGTGGCGGCCAGGCCAAGGGCGCAGATCACCGCGCCCACGATCACGTTGTTCCAGATCATGCCCCTGCTGGCGGTATGGCCGATGGTGACCACCCAGGGCGAGATGATCATCCAGACGCCGATCGGGGCGCAGGTCCAGCTCAGCCGGGCGGCGCGCTCGTCGCCGAGGCTCAGGCCGAGACCGATCGCCGCGACGGCGAGGCCGATGATGAGGTTGTTCAGGGTCAGTTCGGTGCTGGCGGTGCGGAAGTGCACCACCCACGGGGAGATCGCCGCGTACAGGCCGGCCAGGACCATCAGCCCGTCGACGGCCATCGGGCGCCCGCCCTCCAACATCCGGGCGTAGCGTTCGCGCATCTCGGCAGCGTCGGGGTGCGCGTGTATGTCGTCAGTGCGACGTCCAAGATCAGACATCCGACTCACGTTCCTTCACGCGAGAGATCCGCGCCTCCCCCGCACGTCGCCGTGCGTGCGGAGGCGGGGCCCTGCGAGGGGGCTCGTCGATCTACTAGCCATCCCAGAGGTAGTCAAAACATCACATATCGGGTGTATGTCTCACGGGGCTTCCGGGCCGGACGGCGGCCGACGGCACGACCCGGCTCGGCGGGGCGCAGCGAGGCCGGGCCGGGCGCGCGTGAGCGCTACCGCGCCCGAACGGGTGGCCCCGGCCGCGCCTTGTTCGCCGTGGCGGGGTGCGGGCCTACCGTCAGGACACATGACCTCGGCTGTCGCGTACCAAGGGTTCCTGGGTCGGCTCGGCCGCTTCTGCCACCGGCGCCGCGGGCTGGTGGTCGCACTGTGGGCGGTCGGCACGGTGGTCGTGCTGGCGGTCGGCTTCGGGTTCGCCGCGCCCGCGGACAACGACTTCACCGGCGGGCGCTCGGAGTCGGCGCAGGCCCAGACGCTCATCAAACGCCACTTCCCCGAGGAGAAGGGCAGCTCGCTGACACTGGCGATCCGTGCCCCCGGGGGCGTCGCCGCGCCCGCCACCCGTGCCAGGGTGGAGCGCCTGCTGGCCGACCTGGCGGCGGCCCCGCACATCACCGGCGTCCGATCGCCCTACACCTCCCCCGGCCAGATCTCCCGCGACGGCACGGCGGCTTTCGCCCCGATCCAGAGCGACACCAACCCGCTCCCGGCCTCCGAGGTCAAGGACCTGATCCAGCAGACCCGGTCGGCGTCCGGCGGCGGCGTCGCCTTCGCCCTCGGCGGCGCGGACGTGGTGGGCGCGGAGACGCCGTACGGCGGCGTCGCCGACGGGATCGGCGCGCTCGCGGCGATGGTGGTGATCCTGATCGCCTTCGGTTCGCTGCTGGCGATGGGCCTGACCATGGTCACCGCCCTGGTCGGCATCGGCACGGGCCTGGCGCTGACCTTCCTGCTCGGCTACGTCTTCCCGGCCCCGTCCTTCAGCCCCATCGTGGCCACCCTGCTCGGGCTCGGCGTGGGCATCGACTACGCGCTGTTCATCGTCACCCGCTATCGCGAGGCACTGGCCGACGGGGAGGAGCCCGAGGAGGCGGTGGGCATCGCGATCGCGCGGGCCGGGCGTTCGGTGCTCTTCGCCGGGGCCACGGTCGTCATCGCGATGCTCGGCCTCTTCGTCGTGCAGCAGCGACTGCTGAACGCGACGGCGGTGGCCGCCTCCGTGACGGTGCTGATGACGATGGTGGCGGCGATCACCCTGCTGCCCGCGCTGCTCGGCTTCGCAGGGCGCGGCATCGACCGGTTCAAGCTGCCGTATCTGGGCCGCACCGGATCGCGCAGCCCGATGGCCGAACGCTGGGCCCGGGTGATCCAGCGGCATCCGGTCACCGGGCTGGTCGCCGGGGCGACGCTGATGATCGTGCTCGCCATTCCGTCCCTCTCGATGCGGCTGAGCTTCGAGGACAACAGCACCGAACCACGATCGAGCAGCGGCTACCAGGCGCACCAGATCCTCAGCGACGGTTTCGGTCCCGGCTTCGACGCGCCGTTCGTCATCGTCGCCGAGGTCCCGCCGGGCGACGCGGAGGCGGCCGCGGCGCTGTCGGCGCTGGAGGCCGCCGTGGCCCGCACTCCCGGCATCGTGCAGGTCACCCCGGCGCGGACCAGCCGCGACGGGCAGGCCGCGCTGTTCGTCGCCTACCCGAGCACGGCCCACCAGGACGCCGCCACCCCGAAGACGCTGAACCGCCTGAGAAACGAGGTGATCCCGGCCGCCGTCCGGAACTCCGGCCTGCGCGTGCACGTCGGCGGCCCGAGCGCGGGCGACGCCGACTTCGCGGCGGAGGTCGCGGCGCGGCTGCCGTGGCTGATCGTGACGGTGATCGGGCTGGCGCTGGTGCTGCTGCTGGTCCTGGTGCGGTCGGTGGCCATCGCCCTCAAGGCGGCGCTGATGACGCTGCTCTCGGTCGGCGCGGCGTTCGGCGTGCTCACCGCGATCGTCCAGTGGGGCTGGCTGGGCCCGGCCCTCGGCTTCCCGACCACGGCCCCGGTCACGGCGTGGGTCCCGCTGTTCATCTTCCCGATCCTGTTCGGGCTCTCCACGGACTACGAGGTCTTCCTGGTCT
This sequence comes from Streptacidiphilus rugosus AM-16, assembly GCF_000744655.1. NCBI lineage: Bacteria > Bacillati > Actinomycetota > Actinomycetes > Kitasatosporales > Streptomycetaceae > Streptacidiphilus > Streptacidiphilus rugosus. The sequence continues at coordinate 178,398 of NZ_JQMJ01000004.1, forward strand.
CCCGCATCCGCGAGGAATACGACGCGGGCGCCGACACCCGCGAGGCCGTCGCCCGCGGCCTCGGCCGCACGGCCCGCGTCATCACGGCCGCCGCGGCCATCATGGTCACCGTCTTCCTCTCCGTCCTGGCCACCCCGGACATCGCGGTCAAGGAGTTCGGCCTGGGCCTCGCGGTCGCGGTCGCCCTGGACGCGACCGTGGTCCGCATGGTCCTGGTGCCGGCCATCATGGAACTCCTCGGCGGCGTCAACTGGTGGCTCCCCCGCTGGCTCGACCGCTTCCTCCCCCAAATCGGCTGACCCCGCTCACGCCTCGCCCGGCCCGCGGCCCAGGCGTGCCTCCGGACCGCCCGCAGGCACGCGAGGGGCAGGCGGGAGGCAGCGGCTCCGTGGGAGGGTCCTCACCTGCACACGTCCCCCGGTGCTCCGCCCTGATGCACCGGCCAGGTCGCGCCGCAGACGTCCGTCTCTCCCTGGGCGAAGGCACCGAGAGCTCACGGCAGCGACACGGCGTCGCTCAGGACGGCGGCGGGCTGACGGTCACGGCGACGGACCGGTTGCGCAGCCCTTCGGCCAGGCGGGACATCTCGACGAGCGTGCCGACCAGGCCGGCCTCCGTGAGCTCGGCGGCCATCCGGCGTGCCTCGCCCGGAGACAGGTGCGGCAGCTGCTCGCGCAGAGCCCGCATCACGGGGACCGTGCTCGCCTCCCCGTCGGCCAGGAGCAGCCGAGTGGGACCGTGCGCCGTCAGCAAGGCCTCCCGGATCTCCTGGGGAGCCGGGCCCACGCCCGTCTCGCACCAGGCGTCGGCGCAGTCCCTGCACTGCGCTTCGACGCCCCATCGCAACCGACCTCGCTCGACGAACTGACCGACGTCGCGGACGAGTTGGCCGCCACAGCCGGCGCACGGGGAGGTGAGCTTCGCGCCCTGGGTGGTACTGATCACCGGTCTCTCCTTCTCGGGCGCCGCCGGTACGTTATCGCTGCGCGCGGAGGCCGTCGAGGAGCACGGCCGGCATAAGGCCCCGCCGCCGCGCCGCGCGGAGCGCGGCGAGTCCTGGGGCGGTGGAGGCCGGGGCCGTCGTAGGGTCGGAGCCGTCACCGAGGAGGAGTGCGGATGCGCAGCGTGACCTATTCGATGGGCATGTCGCTGGACGGCTACATCGTCGGGCCGGACGGCGGCTTCAACTGGACGGAGCCGGACGAGGAGATCTTCCGCTACTTCACGGACGAGATCCGAGGGGTCTCCACCCATCTGATGGGCCGCCGGCTGTACGAGACGATGCTGTACTGGGAGACCGCCGACCAGGATCCGACGCTCCCCGCCCACCTGCTGGAGTGGGCCCGGCTGTGGAAGCCGCTGCCCAAGGTGGTCTTCTCCACGACCCTCTCCGAGGTCCAGGGCAACGCCCGCCTGGCCTCCGGCGGGCTGGCCGAGGAGATCGCGCGCCTGCGCGCGGAGCCGACGGAGGGTGAGATCGCCATCGGCGGTGCGACGCTCGCGGCGGAGGCGGCCGCGCTGGACCTGATCGACGAGTACCGGCCCCGGCTCTACCCGGTGCTGGTCGGCGGCGGCATCCCGTTCTTCCCCCAGCGCGAGCGCCGGGTCGATCTCGAACTCCTGGAGACCCGGACGTTCGGCTCCCGTGTCGTCTGCCTCCGCTACCGCGTCGTGCGCGACGAGGCGGCGGCCTGACGGCTACGGGGGCCGGCACCGAGCGGATCACCGCACGTGGCAGCATGGGTGATCCATCGTCGGGCCGCCGACTTTCGTGGTGAGGGAGCAAGATGCAGGCTCTGAGACTCGGCCCTGCGAACCATGAGCGCGTCGTGCTCTTCGCCACTGGGGCGGGTGGTGATCCGGAGCGGTACCGGCCCCTCCTGGAACACCTGGCCGCCCATGACTGCCAGGTCATCGCGCCCCGCTTCGAGCGCTTCGTCGCACGGGAGGCGACCACGGCGGAGCTGCTCGCGCGGCCGGCCGGTCTGGTCGAGGCGCTCGGGCGGTGGGCCTCGCCGGACGCGGAGATGGTGGCGGTCGGCCACTCGATCGGTGGTTGGGCTGCCCTCTGCCTGGCCGGTGCGACGCCCTGGGGCCGGGACGGCGAGCCGATGGACGTGCCACGGGAACCGCGCGTCGGTCGTCTCGCCCTGTACGCGCCCGCGGCCGGCTGGTTCGCCGCACCGGGAGCCCTGGACGCGGTGACAGCGCCGATGCTCGTCTTCGCGGGGGAACTGGACACCATCACGCCCGTCCAGCAGGTCGCCCATCTGAGCAGCGCGCCCGCCGAGGTCGACCTGCGCGTCGTGCCGAAGGCCGGTCACTTCAGCTTCATGGACGCGCCCCCGCCGGGCACGGTCGACGATCCCGCGTTCGACGGTGACCGCTTCCGCCGGGACCTCGCCGAGGCGACACTGGAGTTCGCCACGGCTCCCTGAGGCACGTCGCTCTGCGCTCCCGACTCCGCGGCCGAACCGGGCGACAGGCCCTGGGAACTGCTTCCCGGGACCGACGACCCGACCGAGCTGCGAACCCCGCTGAACCACCTCGTGGACGACGGGGGAGTCGATCCTCGGTCGGCGGGTCCGGAAGCAGTTGCTCCCCCGACCGGCCGGGACGAGCGCTCAGGCGGGCTGCCAGAGCTCGATGCGGTTGCCGGCCGGGTCGGTGACCCAGCCGAAGCGGCCGACGCCCGCCATGTCCTGGGTGTCGGCGGCCACGTCCGCGCCGCTCTCGCGGAGCTGCGCGAGCATCGCGTCCAGGTCGCGGACACGGAAGTTGAGCATGGTCTGCTGGGTGCGGGAGCCGAAGTAGTCGGTGTCGGCCTCGAAGGTCGCGAAGACCGTCGGGCCGGCGTCCGGCTGCCACAGGCCGTGCTCGTCGATGTCCAGACCCAGGCAGTCGCGGTACCACGCGGCCAGCGCCGTCGGGTCGGTGGTGCGGAGGAAGTATCCGCCGATGCCGAGCACACGTTCCATGCCGCCATCCTGCCAGCACGGGACGCCGACCGGCGGCCGCGCCACGCGCTCACTGCCCGGCGGTGCGCGGGCTCCCGGCGAGCCACCGTCCGACGGCGGCGACGTCGCCGCCACCCCCGAGCTGCCGACCGGGCCCGGCGCAGCGGAGCGACAGACCGAGTCCGGTGTCGACACCCAGCCAGTACCCAAGCTCTGACGGATACTCATATATCAGTGCAGCACGCTCTCCCCGCGGCCCGACCCGGTGCGATCCCCCCTCGCAGGCCCCTTACGCACGCCTGCGACGAGGGTCACACTCGAAGGCATGTCCGACTCAAGCGCCGACTCGAGATCCGACTCCCTTCTCACCCCGCCCGCCGCATCCCCCGAGCGGGCACTGCGCCGCACGCTCAACGTCTGGCAGGCGATCGGCCTGTCCATGGCGCTGATGGCGCCCAGCATGGCCGTCAACATCAACCCGCAGGCCGCCGCCCCGAGCGTCGGCCGGGCCGTGCCGCTCGCGTTCCTGATCGCCACCATCGGCGTGCTGCTGGTGGCCTATGTGTTCGTGCGACTGTGCCAGTACTTCCACCACTCCGGTTCGGTCTACGCCTTCGTGGGCGCCACGCTCGGGCCGCGCAGCGGGGTGGTGGCCGGCTGGGGGCTGATCGGCACCTACCTCTTCTACGGCGTCACCACCTCGTCCGTGGTCGGCATCTTCGGCACCTCGTTCCTGCAGCGCACCGGGCTCTGGTCCAGGCCGCCGGTCGACGCGCCGTTCCTGCTGACCGGCTGCGTCCTGCTCCTCGCCTGCTGGCTGACGGTGGCCTCGGTGCGGCGCGGCACGAACGTGCTGCTCACCGTGGAGGGCGCCACCGTCGCCCTGATCCTGGTCATCACCGCGGTGGTGCTGGTCCGGCTGCTGGCCGGGAACGCCCCGGCCGGACACCGCTTCACCCTCTCGGTGTTCTCGGTTCCCCCCGGCACCGCGCCTTCGGCGCTCTTCCTCGGTGTGGTGTTCGGCTTCCTCTCGTTCGCCGGCTTCGAGGCGGCGTCCACCCTCGGGGAGGAGGCGGTGAATCCGCGTCGGGACATCCCGCGCGCGATCCTGGGCACGACCCTGTTCGGCGGCGCGTTCTTCGTCGTGGTCACGGCCGTCGAGATGATGGGCTTCGGCACGAACGCGGCCGGCGTCGGCGCGTTCGGCGGCTCCGCGTCGCTGGTCGGCGATCTGGGCGGCGCGTATCTCAGCCCCTGGGTCGGGAACGTGGTCACGCTGGGCGCCACGGTCAGCGCCTTCGGCTGCTGCCTGGCCTGCACGGTCGGCTCGGCCCGACTGCTGTTCGCGCTGACGCGCGACGGCCTGGGCGACCGGGGCCTCGGACGGGTCTCCCGTCGCGGCACGCCCGCCCACGCGGCCGGCGTCGTCACGGTGGCGATGGCACTGGTGCTCGGCGTGTGCATCGTGGCGTTCTCGGCCGTCCCCGAGGACACCTTCGTGTGGGGCGGCACCATCGGGACGTTGATCCTGTTGGTCGTCTACGGGCTCACCACGATCGGCGCGATCCGGCTGATCTTCGTGCAGCGCCGGATGCCCGTGCCGATGTGGCAGGTCCTGATCCCGCTCGCGGCGCTGGGCCTGCTGGGCTACACCCTCTACCGGAACGTGATTCCCTACCCGGCGTCAGGCCCGGGGCACTGGTTCCCGATCGTGGCCGGGGGCTGGCTGGCGGCGGCCGTCGTGGCGGTGCTCTCGGCACCGGGCGCGGCGCGCAGGCTCGGCCGTCAGCTGACCGAGGCGGAGGGCCTCCACCCGGACGAGGCAGCCCGCTGAGCCGAGGGCCTGGGCCTCCTGACGGCAGGAGGCCCAGGCCCGCCAGGGTGGGCCGCGAGGGGGCGGGGCGCCCGAGCATCCCCGCCGCCTCCGCCCGGTCGTGCCGGGCGGCGCGGGGATCCCTGCGGTGGCAATATCGGCAGGCACATGCCGAATTGGGCGACATCGCCGTCGGTTGATGACAGGTTGCGTGCCCGCCGCGCAGGATGGGAACGCACACTTCCGCTCCCGCCTGCGAGGACGCGCATGAACGCCGCCGCCCTTTCCCCCGCTTGGATCGCCGTCGCCCTTTCCCCCGCTTGGATCGCCGTCGCCCTCGAACGGTGCTGCCCGAGCTGCGGCCGCATCAGGGGCCAGAACTGCGTCACCGCCGGCGGCCACGCGGCCCGCCCGCACGTGCGCCGCCTGCGGCTCGCCGGATGGACCGATCCTGAGCGCCCACGCCGGGTCCCGTCGCCGACTGCCCAGTCGCCCGCCGCCGCGGCCTCATAAAGTCATGCTCATGACATCCGAAACTCCTCGTCCGGGCGTTCCCGCGCGGGTCGGCCACGGCGACCGCGCACGTCGGCGCGGAGCGCCTGCGGGCCGCCTGCGGCGAACCGGCCGCGCCAGGCGGTGACGATCGCCTCGGACTGCCCGACGTCCCTGGCCACCTCGGCCACCGTCGCGCTCTGACAGGCGAGCACGATCCTCGACCGGAGCGCCAGCGCGCCGTCCACCGTGTCGAGCAGCGCCCAGGCCTCGAGCCAGGCGCGCTCCCTGGCGTCCAGGGCGGGGCCGCAGCCGCCCGGATGCGCGCGCCGGCGCGCCGCGGCGTGGAGCCGGTAGGCGGTCCGGACGCAGACCCGGCCGTGCTGGTCCCGCAGTTCGCGCCAGGTCGTGCCGGTCGGGTTCGGCTGCGGGTCGCCCGGCTCGGCGGGGCCGGCGCTGAGGTCGATGCCGGCCCGGCGCGCCCATTCGAGCAGACTGGTCAGCACCGCCCCGATCCGCGGCTCGGGGCCCGACTGCAGCGCCGCCTGAAGGCGGAACAGCTGAGGAACGCGGTCCAGCAGCTCCGGAGCGAAACTGGACCGCGTCCACTGCGCGACCCGGCCCTCCGGGCCGAGCAGGGTCTGCTCGTAGACCAGCCCGGTCCGGCCCGGCGCGACCCCCAGCGCCTCCGCCTCCGCGCGCACCAGCGGCGCCCTGCGCAGCCAGGCTGTGGGCACGCTGGCCTCGTCGATCTCGACGAGCGGCTGCGGAAAGACGTTCTCGTACGCGTCCTCGGACGCGGGCGCGCCGCCGCGCTCGCCGAGCGCGTAGGTGCCGAGCTTGTCGCCGCGCACCAGTCCACGCTCGGTGAGGAGTTCGAGCGCCTCCCGGACGGTCTGCCGGGTCACGCCGTGATGCTCCGCCAGATCCCTTTGCGAGGGCAGGTTGTGACCCGGCGGCACTCCCCCTGCCCTGATCCCACTTTCGATGTCGCGCGCGACCTTCTCGAAGGCGCGCAGCTCGGTTCCCGCAAGCACGGTAGGCATGGCGAAAGAGACCCCCACGATCGCTTCCACGGACGGCCGGTCGGCCGCACGGACCACCCTAGATGATTGGTCTACACCAATCCAACCGTGCGGCGCGCCGGGATCGCCGGGCCGCGCGCGCACCGCTCTGCGAGAATCGCGTCATGCTCGAGTTCCTGCCGGTCAGCCCCGAACGCGGGGGCGATCTGGAGCGCTTCTCCTCCCGGCACGGGAAGTTCCGCTACTGCTCCTGCATGCGGTGGCGGATGACCAGTGCCGAGTTCAAGGCCTCGGACAAGGAGGCCAGGGTCGCCGCGCTCGCGGCCCTGGCCGAGGACGGCGAGCCCGTCGGCGTGCTGGCCTACGACGACGGGGAGCCGGTCGGGTGGTGCGCGGTCGCACCGCGCGAGGGGTTCCGGGGACTGGAGCGCTACCGCGCGCTGGCGAGAGTCGACGAGACGCCGGTCTGGTCCGTGGTCTGCCTCTTCGTGGACGCCTCCGCACGTCGTCAGGGCCTGACCACGGGGCTGCTGCGGGCCGCCGCGCGCTACGCGGTCGCGGCGGGAGCCGGGGTCGTCGAGGGCTACCCCGTCGAGCCCGACGCCCGGCTCTACACGTACATGGGCTCACCGGCCGCGTTCGCCGCTGCCGGGTTCCACGACGTCACGCCGCCCGGGCGGGAGCGCCGGGTCTTCCGCTACGTCCCCTGAGCGATGGCGGCGTGTCGGTCGATGCGGTTCAGGCGGCCAGCGGGCGATCCGTGGCGGTGACCGGTGCGGGCAGGGTCGTCGCCCCGGTCAGGTAGCGGTCCACGGCGGCCGCGGCGGCGCGGCCCTCCGCGACGGCCCAGACGATCAGGGACTGCCCGCGACCCGCGTCACCCGCCACGAAGACGCCGGGCGCACCGCCGGCGAAGTCCGCGGCGCGGGCGAAGGCGCCGCTCGGTGCGAGCCCCAGGCCGAGCTGCTCGGCCAGACCGCTGTCCGGCTCAGGTCCGGTGAAGCCGAGGGCGAGCAGCACCAGGTCGGCACGGACCTCGTACTCCGTGCCCGGCAGGGGACGCCGGGTGCCGGGTTCGGCCTCCATCAGCTCCAGGCAGCGCACCCGGCCCCGGTCGTCGCCCTCGAAGCGCACGGTCGCCGCGGCGAAGACCCGCACGTCGCGCTCGAACTCCGGCACCTGCCGCAGTCGCTCGGGCGCGCCGCCGGCGATCCCACCGTCGGCCACCAGCTCGCGTCCCTCCTCGTGGGCCGGCGAGACGCGGTGGATGCGCGGGTGGACCGGCCAGGGCTCGGCGTCGGTGCGGTCGGGGCCGGGCAGCGGTTTGATGTCCATCTGCACCACCGAGGCCGCCCCCTGCCGCAGCACCGTGCCCAGACAGTCGGCGCCGGTGTCGCCACCGCCGACGATCGCGACGTGCCGCCCCTCGGCGCTCACCGCCGGGGCCGGGAGGTCGTCGCCTTGCTGGACCCGGTTGGCCTGGGTCAGGTACTCCATCGCCTGATGGATGCCGGCCAGCTCGCGCCCCGGCACCGGCAGCTCGCGCGGCAGGGTCGCGCCGACCGCGACGACCAGGGCGTCGTGGCGGCGCAGCAGGTCCCCCGCGTCGACCTGCCGGCCGACGGCCACGCCCGTCCGGAAGACGGTGCCCTCGGCGCGCAGCTGGGCCAGGCGCCGGTCCAGCAGCTGCTTCTCCATCTTGAAGCTGGGGATCCCGTAGCGGAGCAGGCCGCCGGGGCGGTCGTCGCGCTCGTAGACGGCGACCTGGTGACCGGCCCTGGTCAGCTGCTGGGCGGCGGCGAGCCCGGCCGGCCCCGAGCCCACCACGCCGACGCTGAAGCCGCTCAGCCGCGCGGGCGGCAGCGGGCGGATCCAGCCGTTCTCCCAGGCGCGTTCGACGATCGCCAGCTCGATGTTCTTGATCGTCACGGGGTCCGCGTCGATCGACAGCACGCAGCCGCTCTCGCACGGGGCCGGGCACAGGAAGCCGGTGAACTCGGGGAAGTTGTTCGTGGCGTGCAGCAGCTCGCTCGCCGCGGCCCAGTCGCCGAGCGCGACCCTGGCGTTCCAGTCCGGGATGAGGTTCCCCAGCGGACAGGCATGGTGGCAGAACGGGATGCCGCAGTCCATGCAGCGGCCGGCCTGCGGTTCGACGATCGGCAGCAGCGCGCCGGGCCGGTGCACCTCCCGCCAGTCCCCCAGGCGCTCGGCGACGGAGCGCAGCGGCCAGCTGCGGCGCGGGGTGGTGAGAAAGCCCCATGGGTCGGCCATGGCGGGCTCCGTCGGATCGTCCGGGGGTTCGGTGGGGTCGGCTCGGGCCGTTGCCCCTGCGTCCACCATCCGCGCAGGCCACAGGGGTGTCAAACGCGCCACGCCGCGGCGCCGCGGACGGGCGGTGCAGCACGGACGGGGGCGCGACCGGCCTGTCGGGGCGGGGCGACTGCTCCGGTGGGGTGGACCGGGCGGCGACGCGCGGGTGGGCGGCGGGCCGGCGGCTGCGCCCGTGTTGACCTGGAGCCATGCGCTTCTTGACGACTTCGGTGCTCGCGCTCGGACTCGCGGTCGGGTTGGGCCTGGCCGCCCCGGCGGGTGGCGCGGGGCGGCAGGTCGACGCCACCGCGACGCGACCGCTTCCGCTCGCCGGGCGGACCGTGGTGCTGGACCCCGGCCACAACCCGGGCAACGCCGGCCACCGGGCGGAGATCAACGCGTTCGTCGACGTCGGCAACGGCCGCAAGCCGTGCAACACGACCGGCACCGCGACCGCCGACGGCTACCGCGAGGCCGATTTCACCCTGGACCTGGCCAGGCGGGTGCGGACGCTGCTGCTCGCCGAGGGGGCGCGCGTCGTGCTCACCCACGACGGCGACCGGCCGTGGGGCCCGTGCGTGACCGAGCGGGCCGCCATCGGCAACCGGGCCGGCGCCGACGCCCTGGTCGCGCTGCACGCCGACGGCGCGGCGGCGGCCGGGTACGGCTTCCACGTGATCCTTCCCGCCCTGGTCGTCGCGGGCGCGGCCGACACCCGGCCGATCGTGGGGCCCTCGCGCCGTCTCGGGCTGGCCCTGCGCGCCTCCTTCGCGGCGGCGACCGGTGAGCCGTACGCCACCTACCTCGGCGGCGGCAGCGGCCTGATGGTCAGGTCCGACCTGGGCGGTCTCAACCTGTCGAAGGTGCCCGCGGTCTTCGTCGAGTGCGGCAACATGCACAACACCGCCGACGCGGCCCGCCTCTCCGCCGCCGTCTGGCGCGAGGACGCGGCGCACGGCGTGGCGCTCGGCATCACCGCCTTCCTGACCGCAGGGACATGACGCGCCCGGCCGGGCCGCCACGCGGCGGCCCGGCCCCGGATCGTGGAGACTGGACCCATGCGTTCGGCACGGTCACCCCGGCGCCGCGCCGCAGCGGCGGCAGCGGCCGTGGTCGCGGGCGCGCTGATGGCCGTGGGCGGATGCTCCTCCGGCGGCAGCGCCGAGCCCTCGGCCGTGAGCAGCGCACTCAACGTGCAGCCGGGCAGCACGGCCGGAACGGGCGGTCCGGCGGGAACGGGCGGAACCGCAGGCGGCCTGCCGCGGCCCGCCCACGTGGTGGTCGTGGTCGAGGAGAACCACTCCTACGCCGACATCATCGGCAGCGGCGACGCGCCCTACCTCAACGAGCTGGCCCACAGCGGCGCGTCCTTCACCGCCTCGTACGCGGTCACGCACCCCAGCCAGCCGAACTACCTGGCGCTCTTCTCCGGTTCGACGCAGGGCATCACCGACGACTCCTGCCCGCACACCTTCACCGGGCCCTCGCTCGCCTCCGAACTCGTGGCGGCCGGGCACTCCTTCGCGGGTTACTCCGAGTCGCTGCCGTCCCCTCTCTTCCTCGGCTGCACGGCGGGCGACTACGCCCGCAGGCACAACCCCTGGGTGAACTTCTCCAACCTGCCCACCGCCGACAACCGCGCGTTCTCCGACTTCCCCACCGACCCGAGCGGCTACGCCTCGCTGCCGACCCTCTCGTTCGTGATCCCGAACGTGCAGCACGACATGCACGACGGATCGGTGCGTGAGGGCGACGACTGGCTCCGCACCCACCTCGACGCGTACGCCTCATGGGCGCGGACGCACAACAGCCTGCTGGTGGTCACCTGGGACGAGGACGACAACTCCGCCTCGAACCAGATCCCGACCCTGGTCACCGGCGCGAACGTGCGCCCCGGCAGCTACGCCGAACCCGTGGACCACTACCGGCTTCTGCGCACGCTGCTGGCCCTGTACGCGCTGCCGCCGATCGGCCAGAGCGCCGACCGGGCCCCGATCACGGACGTCTGGCAGCACTGACGATACGGCCGGGAGTGATCACGGGGTTCCGGGTCCCGCGGGGGCCCGCTCCCCGCGCGAGGCCGCGCCCGCCGCGAAACGCTCGGTGTCCGCGTTCAGTTCGGCCCTCGTCGACGTGACGACCCGCACCTCACCGCCGTCGCGGGCGTCGAGCGCGGCGCGGATCCGCTCCGCCCGCAGCGGGCCCATGAGCGGGAGCAGGTCCGCCGGCTGCGCCCACACCGCCTCGACGACCTCCTCCGGCTGCAGGGTCACGCCGGTGCCCGCGGGCACGGTGCCCATGTCGAAGACCAGTTGGCTGCCGGGCATCTGCGTCGGCGTCGTACCGTCGCCGGTGATCCAGGAGACCACGAGCAGACGGCCTGCGGGCAGGACCAGACCGACCTCCTCCTGGAGTTCGCGCTCCGCGGCCCGTGCCGGGCTCTCGTCGGCCTCCACGACGCCGCCGGGCGGCCCGTAGTGGGCCCGGTTGTGGCATCTCACCAGCAGGACCCGCCCGGCCGTGTCCGTCACCAGGGCACTCGCGGCGGAGAAGGCGCGGGGCAGGCCGGCCAGGAACGCGGCGTGCTCGTCCGGGGTGTGCTGCTGCATCAGGACTCCTGTCGGGTCGGTACCGGACCTGCTGCGAGTGTGACCGCGGCGGAGCCCCGATGGGGCGGTGATGTCACCGCCGTGCGACCCTGACCCGCATGAGAAGACTGCCGCGCTGGGCGGCCGTGAGCGCGTGGTGGGTGCCGACCTGGTGCGCGGCGGTGGCCGTGGGCCACTTCTGCATACCCCAGACCTGGGGAGACTCCCTCGCCACCGGCATGGCGGAAATCCCGCTCTGGGTGGGCCTCGGGATCGCCGGCCACCGCCGGGCCGAGCGCCGGGCATCGACCCGTTCCGCTCCCGCGGTGGACCCACAGCCGGGCAGCTAGTGGCTTGTCCATGCGTTGCCGAAAGGGCCGGGCCAGGGACGCTCGCCGGCCTCGCAGTGGTAGCAACGCGCCACAGTGCCGTCGTGGTTGTACCACTCGTGGGCTCCACAGTCCTTGCCCCCCTTCTTGGCGAGCCCTCGCTCGACGAGGACCCACGGCAGGTGCCTGCGCAGACGGGTACGCCACCGATACCTACCGGTCCGAGTCATCCCGAGAGGCTAACGCGATCCGGCCCACCCCGGAGATCATTTACCGGGGCAAAGATCTGGACCGAGCCACCGGTGCGCTGTCGACCACATCGCCAGGAAGACGAGTTCAGCGACCACGCCGCACTCGTCTGCCGGAAGTCGTCGCCGATTGAACCGCGGGGTGTCCTGGGTGACGACCTCCGACTTGCCCCATGTGAGCTCCTGGAGCACCAGCGCCTCATCGCCGGGGAGGCCACGGGCAAGGGGGCGGACCCCGTTTCTCCGGGGTTAGCGTGGAGGCATGAGCATCGACCTGTTCGCGGGGATTCGCGTCCGTGACTACGTCGCGGCGAGGACCTGGTACACCCGCGTGCTGGGCGCGGAGCCCGACTTCTGCCCGAACGACACCGAGGCCGTCTGGAGGCTGGACGACCACCGGTTCCTCTACATCCAGGAGGACGTCGAGCATCCCGGCCACGCCCTCCACACCGTCCTCGTGGACGACCTCGACGCCCGCGTCGCCGCGATCGCGGCACAGGGTCCGACGCCGGTGCTGCGCGAGGAGTACCCGAACGGCGCGCGCAAGGTCGTCTACCGCGACGCCGACGGGAACGAGCTGGGCTTCGGCGAGGTCCCGGCGTAGCCGACCGGACGCCCTTTCGCCTGTGCGGGTGAACACGGCGGACGCCGTCGAGGAGGGGACAGGTCCGAGGTCCGGGGCCGGACAGACTGTCCTCACCGTCCCCGCACCCCCCGAGGTCCCGCACCATGCGCAAGCGCACCCCACGCCCGGCCCGTACCGCCCGGACCGCCCTGGCAGCCGCCGTCCTGTGCGCGGCGGGTCTGACGGTCGCCGCCGGGTCCGCCACCGCGCGGGCCCAGGCGCCCGGGATGGTCTGCATGTTCGACGCGCCCTCCGGTGCGGGCAACCTCGGGCACGTCGGCTGGGGCTTCCGCGGGGGCGACGGCGTCGCCTGGACCTTCGGCGCCACCGAAAACCCCGGCGGCGCCTGGACCGTCCCGCCGAGCAGCGACCCGGCCGCCACCGGCAGTTGGATCGGGCACGGCGGCTGGGACCAGATGCTGGCCGCCTTCCGCGCAGGCCGGTCCGACCACGGCCCCGGCTACTACACGCGCTACCGCTGCGACGCGACCGCGGACAGCTCTCCGGACGCCGCCACCCGCCAGGCGGCCACCGAGGCGACCAACGGCTACGTCCTGACCGACAACAACTGCCTCACCAAGTCGGTCGACATCTTCAAGGCCTACAGCACCGCCTTCGCCTCCTACTCCAATGGCGCGTGGCAGGTCCCCAACCGCTACTTCGCCGACCTTCCCTCCACCTGGACCCCCTCCGCCGGCCTGTGAAGCTCGTCGACGCGAAGCGGATACGGGGTCTGCCTGCTCCGGGTCTGGAACGCGCGGTTGAACTCGGACATCGCGGCGGCGACGGGCGCGTTCCGCGCGAGTACGGCGGCCACTCCGTCGGGGACGCGCTCGGGGCGTCTGCCGTCGGCGTAGGAGCGCACCAGCGCGGCGCGGCCCTCGCGGTCCGCCCTCCGGAACCCGAACAGCGCGGTGACCAGCCAGTTCACCAGGTAGGTGGCGGTGTAGCACCGGTCGTACGTCTGGTTCAGTTCGAAGAACTCGGCGTCCTGCGGCGACAGGTCGAACCGCCGGGAGAGGGCGAGGCCGAAGTCGCCGAAGTAGAGGCGGCGGCCGTCGGTCAGGATGTTCTCGAAGTGCGCGTCGAAGTGCAGCAGTCCGCGGCTGTTCATGAATGAGGTGCCGGCGGCCAGTTCCCGCTCGACCATGGCGCAGGCCAGGTCGATGGCTTGGTCGCCCGCCTCGACCTGGGTGCCCAGCCACTGGTGCAGGTTCTGCGGGATGTACTCCAGGAACAGCGCGATACTCGCGGAGGACGAGCCGAGGGCCTCGATCCGGCGGCGCACCGACGGGCTGCCCTCCCAGTAGGCGACGGCCCGGTCGATGTCGGCCAGCTCCTCGGGCAGGGGCGCCGAGTCCGGCAGCACCCGCCAGTGGTACATCAGGGGAAAGCCCTCGTACTCGGCCGAGAGCACCCAGTTCGTCGTCATGGAGTGGGCGGCGAGCTCTCGCCAGGCCCCGAAGCCAGGTCCGCCGAGCAGGCCGACGCCGTACTGGCAGAACAGCGGCACGTCGAACAGGTTCGCCGTGGACCGGACGTGCTCGGGCCGCCGCTCGAGATCGGTGAGCGGCACCCGCTTCACGAAGACCGGCGTGCCGGCCACCTCCAGCAGGGCCGACGTGCCGCCGAGGCCGGATCCGATCGGCGCGGCCGCGTCCAGCAGTTCACCGAGGGCGCGATCGCTGTGCAGGTCGAGGGCGGTGGAGACGGCGGCATGAGCGGCGAGCCGTGAACGGTGTGACATGTCCGGGTAGGTCACTGCGGGCTCCACGGCGGCACAGACCTCTGTTCCTCGACGGCCGTCCAGCGACGGAGTTCCTGAGCATCCCCTGACACGGCACCCTACGTGACGATCACCGCCGCCGCTCCGGTGCGCCGTCCGAGCGGGACGGCGGTGCGCCGCCGTCGCCGGGGACGACCAGGCCGTGCTCGTAGGCCAGCACCACGGCCTGGGCACGGTCGCGCAGGGAGAGCTTGGTGAAGATGCGGGTCACATGGGTCTTGACCGTGGCTTCGCTCAGGGTCAGGGCCGTGGCGAGCTCGGCGTTGGACAGCCCGCGCCCGACCAGGGTCAGGACCTCGACCTCACGCGGCGTCAGTGCGCCGAGCTCCCTCGGGGTCGAGGAGATGGAGTTCCGCGTGCGGTCCTGGGCGGTGAAGCGTTCGACCAGACGGCGGGTGATGGACGGGGCGAGCAACGCGTCGCCGGTGTCGACCAGGCGGACCGCGGCGGCGAGGTGGTCCGCCGTCACGTCCTTGAGCAGGAAGCCGCTGGCGCCGGCGGCGAGGGCGGCGTAGACGTAGCGGTCCAGGTCGAAGGTGGTGAGCATCAGCACCCGGCAGGACGGGTCCGCGGCCAGCACCTGACGGGCGGCCTCCAGGCCGTCCAGGTTGGGCATCCGGATGTCCATCAGGACCACGTCGGGCCTCAGTCGGCGTGCCAGGGCGACGGCTTCGACGCCGTCGGACGCCTCGCCGACCACGTCGATGCCGCGGCTGGTGAGGATGAGCCGGAAGCCGGTGCGGATCAGTTCCTGGTCGTCGGCGATGACCACACGCGGCGCGGCGGGGGCGGCGGAGCTCACGGGCGCTCCAGGGGGATCCGGGCGCGGACCCGGTAACCGCCGCCGAGCCTGCGCCGGGCGTCCAGGTCGCCGCCGTAGACGGCGACCCGTTCGCGCAGGCCGATCAGTCCACGGCCGGCGCCTCGCGTCGGCCGCGGAGGCGGTGCGCCGCCGGACAGCACGCTGGAACCGGTGTTGAGCACCTCCACCCTGAGCGAGTGGTCCGCGTAGCGCACGGTCACCTCCGCCTTGCCGCCGTCGCCGTGGCGCAGGGCGTTGGTCAGCGCTTCCTGGACGATGCGATAGGCGGTCACGTCGACCCCGGCCGGGAGCGGGCGTGGCTCTCCCAGGACGCGGACCTCCACCGGGAGCCCGGCGAAGGAGATCCGGTCGACGAGCGATCCGAGCCGGTCCATCCCCGGCTGTGGTTCGAGCCCCGCCGACGACGCTCCGGCCCCTGAGCCGATCTGCGAGCCGGGCCCGAAGCCGGTCGCGGCCTCGGGCTCGGCGTCGGCTTCCGAGCCGTCCTGGGCCGGGGCCAGCAGGCCCAGCAGGTGGCGCAGTTCGGTCATCGTGGTGCGTCCCGCGCCCTCCACCGCCTGCAGCGCCGTGGCCGCCTCGTCCGGCATCGTGGTCAGCACCTCGCGGGCCGCGGTCGCCGAGACGACCATCAGGCTGACGTTGTGGCTGACGATGTCGTGCAGCTCGCGGGCGATCCTGGCGCGCTCGGCCTCGACGGCGGACTGCGCGGCGATCGCGCGTTCGCGCTCCAGCAGCCAGCCCCGCTCCCCCAGGGTGGCACGGTGCGACCGCCGTTGCCTGCGCAGCGCCAGCGCCAGCCACCCCGCCACGGCGACCGTCGCCGCCAGCGCCGCCGTCAGCGCGGCGTCCTCCGTTCCCCACACCGCTCCACCCTCGCAGAGGAGACCCGCGCGGCGCATCATCCGGCGGGTCTACCCGCTACCTCCCCGGTATGACGCGACCGCGTGGCCGGGGCCGCGTGCTCCGAAGGCGTGGCGTCAGCGTGCGAACTTCGCGAGGGCCTCCGGGGTGACGGGGGTGAAGAAGTTGACGAGGTTGCCGTCGGGGTCGCGGAACAACAGCGACCGGTTGCCCCACGGCATCGTGGTGGGCTCGTTGACGAAATCGGTGACGAAGCCGGTCAGGTTCTGGTGAACGCGGTCGACGTCGTCCACGAGGAACTCGGTGATCACGCTGTGGTTGTCCGCCGGTCGGGCGGAGCCGGCGGCGAACAGCGGGACGGTGCGGGCGCCGGCGATCGCGAGGGTCGCGCCCGCGGTCCTGAGTTCGGCGAAGTCCTCGGTGATCCTGGTCGCCGCCACCCCCGTGGCCCGCTCGTAGAACTCGACGAGGCGTGCGACGTCGCCGGTGATGATGCGGATCGAGACGAACTCCATGGGAATCTCCGTAAGGTTTTAGGCGGCCCAGGAGGGCCGGGTGTGGCTGATGGGGACTTGCCTTCTGTGGCTTCCAAGGAGCGGCCGCTCGGCCCTTCGGGGCACCCTGGCTGCTTATTGAGGTCTGCGATCTTGTCGCTGTTTACGGAGTTGACGGCGGGGTGTTCCTTGGGCCTGACCAGTGGGTTCGGCGTGAGGAGGACACCGTGGAAGCCGCCAAACGGGACGAGTTATGGGTCGGCTTCGATGCCGGCAAGGGCCACCACTGGGGTGCGGCGGTCGACGCGACCGGTGCCACGCGGTGGTCGAGGAAGGTGGTCAACGACGAGGCAGAGATCCTGACCGCGATCGGAGAGATCGTCGAGCTGGCCGACCGGGTCCACTGGGCCGTGGACATCAACGGAACCGCCTCGGCGCTGTTGCTGGCCCTGCTCGCCGCCCACGGCCAGCAGGTCGTCTACGTGCCCGGACGCACCGTCAACCGCATGTCCGGCGCCTACCGGGGCGAGGCCAAGACCGACGCCCGCGACGCCTACGTGATCGCCGAGACGGTCCGCCACCGGCGCGATTTCACCACCATCGACGTCCCGGCCCAGCTGGCCGCCGACCTCGCGCTCCTGACCGCCCACCGCTCCGACCTCGTTGCCGACCGGGTCCGCATGATCAATCGGCTGCGTGACCTGCTCACCGGCATCTGCCCCGCTTTGGAGCGTGCCTTCGACTACAGCGCGAGCAAGGGCGCCCTGGTCCTGCTGACCGGCTACCAGGCCCCGGCCGTGATCCGCCGCCGCGGCCAGGCCCGACTGACCAGCTGGCTGACCACCCGGAAGGTCCGCAGTGCGGCCGTGGTGGCCGCCACCGCACTCGAGGCCGCCCAGACCCAGCAGACCGTACTTCCCGGTGAGAGCGTCGCCGCCCAGCTCGTGGCCGACCTCGCCGCCCAGATCCTGGCCCTGGACGACCGGATCAAGCGGCTGGACCAGCAGATCGGCACGACGTTCCGCACCCACCCGCAAGCCCAGATCATCGAGTCGATGCCCGGCATCGGTCCCATCCTCGGCGCCGAACTGCTGGTTGCCGCAGGTGACCTGGCCAACTACGCCGACAGCGGTCACCTTGCCTCGGCGGCCGGCCTGGTCCCGGTGCCACGTGATTCCGGGCGCCGCACCGGCAACCTGCACCGGCCCAAGCGCTACAGCCGCCGCCTGCGGCGCGTCTTCTACATGTCCGCCCAGACCAGCGTCATCAACGACGGACCCAACCGGGACTTCTACCTCAAGAAGCGCAGCGAGGGCTGCAAGCACGTCCAAGCGCTCATCGCCCTGGCCCGACGCCGCGTCGACGTCCTGTGGGCTCTCCTGCGCGACAACCGGAAATTCACCCCCGACCCGCCGCTCGCGCAGGCAGCTTGACTCAATCATTGAGGCTCCTTGGCTCTGCTGAAGGCGTGCACCACGCAGGCTAGGAGAGATAGTGGACAGAATCGGTCCGGTATTCACGTTAGGCTGCGAACATGTCCCGACCCACCGGCCGCGTCCTCACCCTCCTGGAACTGCTGCAGTCGGGCGGGACCCGGACCGTGGCCGAGCTCGCCGACCGTCTCGGCGTCGAGGGGCGCACCGTGCGGCGGTACGTGGACCAGTTGATCGACCTGGACGTGCCCGTGGAGTCGGTGCGCGGCCGCTACGGCGGGTACAAGTTGGCTCCCGGCTACCGCCTGCCTCCGCTCATGCTCAGCGACGACGAGGCGCTGGCCGTGCTGCTCGGTCTGGTGGCCGGGCGCCGGGCGGGACTGACGCCGACGGAGCGCACAGCCAACGAAACGGCCTCGGCGAAGATCCGGCGGGTGCTGCCCAAGCACATCGCCCGTCGGCTCGACGCGCTCCTGGAGGCCCTCTCCTTCACCGACCGGCCCGGCGAGGCGGACCACCCGGACGCCGGGCTCCTGCTCACCGTCGCCGATGCGGTGCGCCACCGCCGCCCGGTCTCGATCCGCTACACCGACCGCGAGGGACGGCGCAGCCAACGCACCCTGCACGCGTACGGGATCGTCGCCCATGCGGGCCGGTGGTACGTGACGGGCAAGGACGCACAGGTCGGCGAGGACCGAACCTTCCGGCTCGACCGGATCGCGGACGCGCGGGCCCTGCCCGGCTCGTTCGAATCGCCGGAGGGTCCCGATCCGGCCCAGCGCGTGCTGTCGGGTTTCGCCGCGGCCGAGTACCGGCACGAGGTGACCGTGCGGATCCACGGGACCGTGGAGCAGATCCGGGCGCACCTGCCCGCCACCGTCGCACGTGTCGAGGACGACGAGCCCGCCACCGGCCGGGACCCGGCCGCCGAGCGCTGGCTGCGCGTGGAGCTTCGGGTGCAGCGGCTCGACTGGCTGCCGGGGACGCTCGCCGCGCTCGACCGGCCGTTCGTCGTCGAGCGCCCCGACGAACTGCGCGAACTCGTCGTCGCGCTCGCCGACCGCCTCACGGCCTCCGCCCGACGAGCCTGACGGCGTGGCCGGGCGGGCGGTCAGGCGTAGAAGCGGGAGACGCTCCGGAGGACGGCCGCGGGCTTGGGGGCGCCGTCGATCTCCACGGTGCCGTCGACGGTGATCTGCAGGCCGCCGGGGACCTCCTCGACCTCGGCGAGCCGCGCGGACAGGCGGACACGGGAGCCGACGGTGACCGGGGCGGGGAAACGGACCTTGTCGAGGCCGTAGTTGATCTTCGTGGCGACGCCCTCCACCTCCAGCAGCTCGGTGAAGAACGGGATGAACAGGGACAGGGTCAGGTAGCCGTGGGCGATCGGCGCGCCGAACGGGCCTGCGGCGGCACGCTCGGGGTCGGTGTGGATCCACTGGTGGTCGTCGGTTGCGTCGGCGAAGAGGTCCACCCGGTCCTGGGTGATCTCCAGCCAGGAGCTGGTGCCGAGGTCGGCGCCGGCCAGTGCCTTGAGCTCGTCGAGGCCGTTGACGGTGAGGGCCATGGGGTGGTGCTGCCTTTCGGTCGGTCAGCTGTCGTGCTGGGCACGGAGCCGGTGCTTGATGATCTTTCCCGAGGCCGTACGGGGCAACGCTGCGGTCACCACCACGGTCCTGGGGAGCTTGTATCTGGCGAGGGAGCCGGCCAGGTCGGCGAGCAGCCGCTCGGGGTCGAGGTCCGCACCGGGTTCGGGGACGACGTGGGCACGGCCGACCTCGCCCCACTTCTCGTCGGGCACGCCGACGACGGCGCACTCCGCGACGCCGGGCAGGGCCAGCAGCGCGTTCTCGACCTCGGCCGGATAGACGTTCTCGCCGCCGGAGATGTACATGTCCTTGATCCGGTCGGCGACGGTGACGTAGCCGTCCGCGTCGACCCTGGCGGCGTCGCCGCTGCGGAACCAGCCGTCGGTGAAAGCGGCGGCGGACTCCTCGGGCAGGCCCCAGTAGCCGGGGCCGACGTTCGGGCCGCGGACCAGGATCTCCCCCACCTCGCCGACGTCCGCGGCGTGTCCGTCCGGGCGCTGGACCCGCACGTCGGTGAAGAAGTGCGGCACGCCGGCCGAGCCGGCCTTGCTGACGGCGTGTTCGGCGTCGAGGAACAGCGTGCCGGGCGCCGCCTCGGTCATCCCGTAGCCCTGGAGGAAGACCAGGCCGCGGCGCAGGTAGGCGTCGATGAGCGCGGTGGGGACCGGCGCGCCGCCGCAGGTGAGCAGCCGCAGGCTGCTGAGGTCCGCCTCGCCCCACTCGGGCCGGCGGGCCATCAGGTCGAACATGGTGGGGACGCCGAACATGAAGCTGATCCGCTCGCGGGCGATCAGCTCCAGCGTTCCCGCCGGGTCGAAGGACTCGACCAGGACGCAGCTGCCGCCCTTGAGCAGCACCGGCAGCGCGAGCATGTTCAGTCCGGCCGTGTGGAACAGCGGCGCGGAGACCAGGGCGACGTCGTCGGCGAGCAGGTCGACGTCGACGAGGACGTTGAGCGCGTTCCAGGTCAGGTTGCCGTGGGTGAGCACGGCGCCCTTGGGGCGGCCGGTGGTTCCCGAGGTGTACATGATGAGGCAGGTGTCGTCCTGCCTGACCGGTTCGTCGATCACAGTGCTCGGCGCGGCGGCCAGCAACCGCCGGCAGTCCGGACCCACTTCGACGGTGAACGGCGGCGCGGCCGGTCCGACGAGGTCGGCGCAGCCCGGGGCGTGGAGCAGCGCCCTGGCCCCGCTGTCGTGCAGTTGGTGGTCGATCTCCGGTGCGGCGAGCCGGGTGTTCAGCGGGACGAAGACGGCGCCCAGCATGCCGGTGGCGAACAGGGCCTCCAGGAACGCGGGGTGGTTGGGCCCGAGGTAGGCGACGCGGTCGCCGCACCGGACGCCGGCCGCGCGCAGCGCGTGCGCGAGGCGGGTGGCACGCTCGTTCAGCTCCGCGTAGCTGATGCGGCGTCCGTCGTGGACGAGTGCGGTGCGGTGCGGGGTCTTCCTGGCCCGGCGGGCGGGCCAGGAGCCGATTCCCTCGTTGCGCATCGGCGGATGCCCTCTCAGCTGAGCCCGAGCAGCCGGGCGGCGTTGTCCTTGAGGATCTTGGGCCGGACGGTGTCCTTGATCGGCAGCTGGTCGAAGTCGGCGAGCCAGCGGTCCGGGGTCAGTACCGGGTAGTCCGAGCCGAAGAGGACCTTGTCCTGGAGCAGCGAGTTGGCGTACCGCACCAGCTGCGGCGGGAAGTACTTCGGCGACCAGCCGGACAGGTCGATGTGCACGCCGGGCTTGTGCGTGGCGACCGCGAGCGCCTCGTCCTGCCAGGGGAACGAGGGGTGCGCGAGGATGATCTTCAGATGCGGGAAGTCGGCGGCGACGTCGTCGACGTGCATCGGGTTGGAGTACTTGAGCCGGATGCCGCCGCCTCCCGGGACGCCCGCGCCGATGCCGGTCTGCCCGGTGTGGAAGAGCGCGACGGCGCCGGTCTCCTCGATCAACTCGTAGAGCGGGTAGGCGAGCCGGTCGTCGGGGAAGAAGCCCTGGATGCTGGGGTGGAACTTGAAGCCCTTGACTCCGTACTCCTCGACCAGCCGCCGGGCCCGACGGACGCCGGCCCGGCCGCGGAAGGGGTCGACGGAGGCGAAGGGGATCAGCACGTCGGGGTGGGCGGCGGCGGCCTCGGCGACCTCCTCGTTCGGGACGGGCGCGGTGCCGGTGGCGTGCTCGGCGTCGACGGTGAAGACGACGGCGGCCATCCGGCGCTGCCGGTAGTAGGCGGCCATCTCGGGCAGGGTCGGCTTTCGGGCGCCCTCGACCTTGAAGTACCCGCTGGACGCCTCGTGCAGCTCGCCAGGGAGGGAGGCGTGGCCGTGCGCGGAGACCTCGGCGTGCGTGTGCACGTCGATGGCGGTCAGCGCGCCCAGGTCGAAGCGCGGCCGGTCGGTCGGCGACGCCTGGGCGCTCCGCTCCGCCCGCTGCGTCTGCTGCGTCTGCTGGTCCGTCACCGTGCGGCGCCTTCGGGAACGACCGGGGCCGGGATGCCGACGGTCTGCGGTTCACGGCCCACGGACGTGGCCCAGGCCGCGGCGATCGACTGCGGGGTCCAGCCGCCGTCCGCGTAGGCGACGGCGGTCTCCTGCGGGTGGGACCACAGGGCGAGCTTGTCGCCGCCGATGCCGATGCACTGGCCGGTGAGGCCCCGGGCGGCGTCGGAGGCGAGGAAGGGGACGAGGGCGGCGCAGTCCTCGACCGTGCCGAAGCCCTCGCCCTTGCGCAGGAAGTCGGGCAGCGGCCGGCCCTGCTTCATCGCCTCGACGTACGGCGCGAAGGCGGGGACGGTCTCGGTCATCGCGGTCGCGGCGACCGGCACGACGGCGTTCACGGTGATCCCGTCGCGGGCCAGTTCCATCGACCAGGTGCGCACCATGGCGGCGATGCCGGCCTTCGCGGCGGCGTAGTTGGTCTGCCCGAAGTTGCCACGCTGCCCCGCCGGGGAGCCGATCATGACGAGGCTGCCGCCCTCCCCCTGCTCGCGCATCCGGACCGCGGCGGCCCTGGCGCAGGTGAAGGTGCCGCGCAGGTGGGTGGCGACGACGGCGTCGAACTCCTCGTCGGTCATCTTCCACAGCACCCTGTCACGCAGGATGCCCGCGTTGGTGACCATCACGTCCAGCCGTCCGAACGCGGCGACGGCCCGGTCGACCAGCGCCTGCGCGGCCTCGCTCGTGCCGACGGCGACGGCTTCGGCCACGGCGCGACCACCGGCCTCGGTGAGGGACTTCGCGGCCCGCGCGGCGACCTCGGCGTCGAGGTCGTTGACCACGACGGCCGCTCCGGCGCGGGCGAGGGCGGTCGCGTAGGCGAGTCCGAGACCGCGTCCGCTGCCGGTCACGACGGCGACCTTGCCGGTGAGGTCGAGGGAGTCGGGGTGGGGTTCATGGCTCATGGCAATGGAAGGTAGAAGCAATCATTGTTCTCGTCAATGGTTGTTGCCAGCCGTGATTGTGCGGCATGATCTCGCCATGGACGACGAGCCCTGGATGCGCGGGTTGCACACGGACACCGGCTACCTGCTGTACCGACTCGGCCTGCGGTCGGGGAGCCTCTTCAACGAGGGCCTGGAACAGCACGGTCTCCGCCTCCGCCACTACGCCGTGCTGCGCTACCTCGCGACCGTCGAGGGCGCCCGCCAGCGCGAGCTCGCCGACCGGCTCGGCTACGACCCGAGCGCGATCGTCTCCCTCCTGGACGACCTCCAGCGACTCGGACTCGCCGAACGCCGGCCCGACCCGAACGACCGCCGCAATCGCATCGTCGTCCTCACGGAGGCCGGTCGCGCGCTGCTGCGCGACAGCGAACAGGACAGCGCCCGCGTGACGGACGCCCTGCTCGCTCCCCTCGCCCCCGCCGACCGGGCCACCCTCCACGCGCTGCTGCTGCGCATCGCCGAACCGGGCGGCGACTGAACCGGCTGCCGCCGCGTCAGGAGACCTGCCGGATGGACGCGCCGACCAGGACGCCGCCGCTGACCGTGTACGTGCCTTCGTAGACCTTGACCGTGCCGTCGGTCTGCGTCGCGTAGAGCACCGCCTGCACCTGCGATCCGCCGAACTGGCTCACCGTGCCGAGGCTGATGGACGCCGTGGTCGCGTAGCCGGCGACCCACTGGTCGTAGCTCGCCCCGGCGATGTTGGAGCCGCCGAGCGCCCAGGCCGCGGCGTAGTTGTGGTCGGTGATGTCCTGGTAGTACTGGGTGACCACGGCCTCGGCGTTCGTCAGGTTCGCCGGAGGCGGCGGCTGGGCCGGCGCGGGTCTCACGCTCGGGGCCGGCGCTGCGGCCGGCGGCGGCGCGGCGACCGACCTGGTGACCGTCACCGTCGGCGCGGGCGCGGCGGTCCTGGTGCGGGGCGGCGGGGTGGTCGGCGCGGCGGGCGACGAGGTGACGGTCACGGTGTGAACCTGAGGGTTCACCGACTGCGAAGCGCCCCCCGTCCCGCACGCCGCGACCGCAGCCAGCGCGGCTGCCGCCGTGACTGCCCCGATGACGGCCCTCACACCATCAACCCTAGGCGGACGGCGGGCGACCCGCACCGGCAGGCGGCCCCGACCCGGCCGGGCACCGCCTCAGGCCGGGCGGGCGCCGGGGCGGGTCACCGCTTCCGAGCCGGCGGCACAGCCGGCTTTCGCGGCGGAGAGGGGGTCCGCGCCGGAGAGGCGGGCGGCGAGGAAGGCGCCGGTGAAGGCGTCGCCCGCGCCGGTGGTGTCGACCGGCGTCGCGGGCGGCGCCGGGACCCGGCCGAGCACCTGGCCGTCCGCCGCGAGGACGACGCCGCGGGGGCCGTCCTTGACGACCACCAGGCCGCCCGAGCGTTCGGCGAGGAGCAGCGCGGCGCGATCGGCCGCCACCGCGCCGCTGAGCAGCCGTGCCTCGTCCAGGTTGGGCAGCAGCAGGGCGGACCCCGCGGCCAGGGCGAGGAAGCGCTCGCGTCCGAGGCGGGCCAGGGGGCCGGCCGAGGCCGGGTCGACGCTCACGCCGATCCCCGCCGTGCGGCAGCGGTCCAGGACGGCGACACCCAGTGCGCGTCCCGCCTCGGCGAAGAACAGATACCCGGAGAGGTGGACCCAGTCGACGCCCTCCAGCAGCCGGTCGTCCCAGTCGGCGACGCCCAGCGCGGCGCCCGCGCCCCGGTCGTTGAGCATGGTCCGCTCCCCGGTGGCGTCGACGAGGCAGACCACCACGGCCGTGGCCCGCTCCTCGTCGACGCGCAGCACCGCGGTGACGCCCGTCCGCTCCAGCTCGCGGCGGTGCCAGTCGACGGACTCGGTGCCGATCCTGGCCAGCAGCGTGGTGGGCGCACCCGCCGCGGCCGCCCAGGCGGCGACGTTGGCGGCGGCTCCCCCCGGACGGAAGGCGATCCGGGCGGCGGTGTCCGTGGCCGGGGTGAGCGGGCGGTCGTGGACCGCGACGATGTCGGTGGCCAGGTCGCCGACGACCAGCAGCCGTCCGGCGGTCATGGGCGTGCCGCACGGGTGGCGGCGAAAGCGGCGGCGATCGCGGCGGCCAGCCGCACGTTGCCGCGCACGGCGGCGAGGTTGGCCTCCAGCGAGGCGCCCGCCGTGTGTTCGACCAGATGGGCCAGCAGGAACGGGGTGACGGCCTGCCCGCGCACGCCCGCCGCCCGCGCGGCCTCCAGCGCCTCGGCGAGCACCCGGTCGTGCAGGGCAGGGTCCAGTTGCTGGCTCCTGGGAACCGGATTGGCGACCACGAGCGCCGACGCGTCCCTCCCCAGGGCGTCCTGAGCCCGCATCACCTCGGCGACCTGCTCCGGGCTCTGCACGGTCCAGTCGAGCGGGAGCCCGGAGCTGTGCAGGTAGAACCCGGGGAAGGCGTCGGTGCGGTAGCCGACCACAGGAACGCTCAGCGTCTCCAGACGCTGCAGCGTCGCGGGCACGTCGAGGATGGACTTGACGCCCGCGCAGACCACGGTGACCCGGGTCCGTGCGAGCAGCCCGAGGTCGGCGGACTCGTCCTGGTCGGCGACCCAGTCGCGGTGCACGCCGCCGAGACCGCCGGTCGCGAAGACCCGGATCCCCACCCGCGCGGCGAGGAACGCGGTACCGGAGACCGTCGTCGCACCGCTCGTCCCCAGGGCGAGCGCGGGCGCGAGATCGCGGACGCCGAGTTTGCGCAGGCCGTCCTGGAGCGCGACCCGTTCCAGCTCGCCCTTGCCCAGGCCGATCCTGGCCT
This sequence comes from Streptacidiphilus rugosus AM-16, assembly GCF_000744655.1. Lineage (NCBI taxonomy): Bacteria > Bacillati > Actinomycetota > Actinomycetes > Kitasatosporales > Streptomycetaceae > Streptacidiphilus > Streptacidiphilus rugosus. The sequence goes on from NZ_JQMJ01000004.1 coordinate 203,960, forward strand.
TCCCGTCGAGCACGGCGATGGTGGCGGGCACCGCTCCCCCGGAACGCACCAGTTCCTCCAGCTCGCCCGCGAGCTCCAGGTTCCGCGGTCGGGGCAGACCGTGGGCGATGATCGTCGACTCGAGCGCGACCACCGGCCTCCCCCGCTCGAACGCGTCCCGTACCTCGGCGGAGAGCTGCAGCGGGGTCGTCATCATGATGGTCATCCTGGCCCGGTGCGCGGACCGCGAAACACGGCGACCGCCGACCACAAGTCAGCCGCACGGTAGCAGCCGCCCCGCGCTCACGCGCGGGCAACCGCCGACTCCGTTCCTTACGGTCCGAGGTCCGCCGCAGAAGCGGCAGTTCGGGGCGTGGGACCGGGCGCGCGCGCCGGGCCGTGCTCCCGTCGCGGAATAGTTGCCGTGTACCGACCATAGGATTTGGTGTCGCTGAGCCGGGATAATGTTCGCTGTGGAAGCGATCGGGCCCCTCGCAGGGCAGGCGGACGAGGATCTGGCCGCGCTGCTGCGCTCTGTCCTGTCCGAGACACCGGGACTGACCCAGAAGAAGATCGCTGAGACCTCGGGCATCCCCTACGCGACGCTCAACGCCTGGGTCACGGGCCGGCGCGGCGCCGGCGGCCGGATCGCCGCGGACGATCTTCGCGCGCTGGCCGACGCGCTTCCCGCCGCCTACCCGGTCGCCCGGGTGTTCGCCGCCGCGGGACGGCGCACGCCGGCCGATCTGGACGCCGAGCGCGAGGCGCGACTGCTGGAGATCTTCCACGACCTGGACACCGACCAGCAGCGGGTTCTGGTGGAAATGGCCAGGGCACTGGCCAAGTTGCCCAGGACCGTTCACGCGGAGTAGTCGTCGTACCGCAGCGTGACGGGGCGCGCGGTGCACGTGTTCGCTTCGTGAATTCCTGATTCTTCCTTCACGGGGTCCTCACAGGCCACTCTCGTCGGAGTAGCGTCTTTCCCCCAGAGTGCGGCAACAGGCATCACCGCGTACCGGCCGCGCGCTTCCTTGCCGAGGGGGCCGCCCATGTGTGTTCACATTCGCATGGCAGACGTCGCACGCCATGCCGTCGCGTGGGAGCCGGTCGAAGTCTCCATCGTCGTCAGGAGCGGTACGCCCGCCGGTATCGCCCTCGACGGGGTCGCCGCGGTGCTCCAGGACCTGGGCGCCGCGCGGACCTGGGAGGGTTACCGCTGCTTCTGCGGAGATCCGGTGGTGCTGCCCGCCGTCCTTCGCGGACGCTGAGGCCGGGGAGGAGGACGCGGACGCGGACGACGCGGCGGCGGCCGCGAGCGCGGCGTCGCGCTCGACGGCGGCCTGCAGCTGCATCAGGCACTCCTGGAACCACTCGCGTTCGTAGTCGCGGGAGCCCGGCTGGACCAGATCGACCCGCTCCGCGAAGCGGCGGGCCCGCAGCCGGGAGAGCCGCCACTCGGAGGCGGCCCAGGCGACCGTCCCGAGGCCCGCGACGCCGGTGAGCCCCAGCAGGATCAGCAGCAGGACGGTGGTCACTTCGACTTCCCCCCTTGGGCGGGAAGGCCGGCCTTCGCGGCTTTGGCGGCGGGGGCCGCGGGAGCGGCGGGGGCAGGGCTCTCGCCGGGCTCGCCGGCGGGTCCGGGGTCGGCCTCCGGCTCGGGATCGGGTTCCGCCTTCGTGTCCGCCTTCGCTTCCGACTCCGCCACCGTCTCCGTCTCTGTCTCCAGGTCCACGTCGGCCTCGGTCCCGGTCTCGGCCTTGGTCCCCCTCTCGGTCTCGGTCTCGGCCACAGGATCCGGCTCGGCCGCGGTCTCCACCTCAGCCCCAGCCTCCGCCGCGGGCTCCTGCGGCGCGGAGGCTTCGGGTGGCTCGTCGGGGACGGCGGGCGGATCGGGAACGGTCGTCGGCTCGGGGACCGCCTGGCGCAGCGCCGCCTGCACGTCGTTGACGTTCCAGACCTGGACCCTGACCCGTTCGACCACGGTCGCCAGCTCGCTGTAGACGACGCCGGCCTGGTCGCCGTCGGGGTCAGGCTCCGTGCCGTCGCGCCAGCGGCGGGTCACCTCGCCCCCGAAGACGCGCTGGTACTCGGCCATCTGGGCGTCGTCGGGGTCCGGGTGCAGATGCACCTGGAGCCATGGGGAGGACCAGTGCGGCGCCGTGAACAACTGCACGCTCTCGGGACGTGGCAGGCGCATCAGCAGGCCGGCCAGCACCTGGCAGGCGTGCAGGGCCTGCACCCGGTAGTGGTCGGGAGGCGTGCCGAGCGGGTAGGGGGCGCGGGCGAGGGGCACCACCGGGGTGCTGCGCTGGGTGGGCTGGGACATCTGACGGTCACTCCAGTCGGGCGGCGACGTCGGGCAGGGGCTCCGACGGCTCGTCAATCTACGCGTAGATGTAGATGCTCTTTGCCATTCCTGGAATCTCCCGGCGCGCGGCGACACCCGCGCGCCCCGGTCTCACCCGCTCACGCCCCGGGCTCGGCTTCCTTCCGTGCGCGAAGGGTCAGGAAGACACCGCCGCCCACCAGCGCCGCACCGACCAGGCCCACGATGATCGGGAGGGTCGTGCCGTACAGCGTGAGGGCGTTGCGGCCCTTGTTGGCGTCGTGCACGGCGGCGTTCGTGCCCGCCGCGGTCTGCCCGTAGGAGTAGTCGGCGACCGGGAACAGCGGGACCAGCGTGCTGGTGCCGGGAACAGGGACGCCCACCGTGCGGACCTGGTGCCGCTGGACGTCGATCACCACGCCGGTCTCCGGCTCGACCCAGAAGGTGTCCGTGCCCTGCAGCGTGTAGGCCAGCGGCACCGGGTCGCTCAGCTTCGGCAGCAGCGCGGCCAGCTGCGCCTTCTGCGCCGCCGTCGCGGTGCCGAAGTTCACCGCGAGCGCCAGGGTCGCCTTCGGGATGGCCGGGGGCAGCCCCGCCAGGACCTGACGATCGGTGATCCGCGAGGGCCCGTAGGCGGAGGTGTAGACGTAGGTCGAGAAGCCCGCCTTCGACGCCGTGCGCACGTACGTCACCGGGGTGGTCGAGGTGGTCTCCGGCACCCAGCCGGTGTAGTTCTTCTTCTCCGCGCCGAAGGGGAAACTGACCGTCAGACCCTGGGCGTCGACGACGACCCAGTCCTTCGGGTGGTTCGTGACGGGCTCGAGGCTCTTCCGGTCCAGGGCGTACTGCCAGGTCGTCTGCTCCACCGCCTGGCCGGCCGCGGAGGTCGTCCGCTTGTCGGCGACCAGTGCGCTGCCGCCCGAGGTGGCCTTGACGGTCACCGTGCGGTCGACGGTCATCGGGACGTTGCTGGTGAACGCGGCGGCGAGGTTGCCCCGGGCGACCGCGCGCGAGTCGAGCAGGACCTTGAAGGTGCCGGAGTAGCTGCGCTGGGCGTTGGTGTCCGAGGGCAACCGTGCGACGAGGTTCGGCGTGATGACGAAGGCGAGCACGAAGGCGCCCGCGATCAGGACGACGCCCAACACGAGGGCGACGATGCGGACCCACTTTTTGGCCAGCATGGACTGCTCCCTGCCTCGGCGCGGGAACGTGCCGTGCCCGCCGTCTTGGGCCAGGATCGGTCCGCGCCGGGCATCCCGCCACCGGAGCCCGGCGCGCGGGAGCGGGATGACCGGCAGCAGGCCCTACGGCGCGAACGGGCTCCGTCCGTCGGCGACGGCGCGAAGCGCGGCCTCGGTCGCCGCCTGCGCGATCCGGAACATGCCGGGCCCGAAGCTGATCCGGGCCACACCCAGCCCGGCCAGCTCACCGACCGTGGGAACGCCGGGCCTGGCGAGGATGTTGACCGGCGCGTCCAGCCCCTCCACCAGGGCTTCGATGGTCGGGGCGTCGGCGACCAGGATCGGGTAGAGCGAGTCGGCGCCCGCCTCCCGGTAGAGACGGCCCCGGCGCAGTGCCTCGGCCAGCCGCTCGGCGTCCGAGCCGCCGTCGTGGAGGTAGACGTCCACCCTGGCGTTGAGCACCAGGTCGTACCCGGCGGCGTCGGCCGCGGCCCTGATCCCCGCGAGGTACTCCGCCTGCCGCTCGGCGGGGCGGAGCCCGCCGCTGTGCGCGTCGGTGTCCTCGATGTTCGCCCCGACCGCGCCGGTGGCGGCCAGCCGCTCGACGAACTCGGCCGGTTCGAGACCGTACCCGCCCTCCAGATCGGCCGTCACCGGCACGGAGACGGCCCGGCGGATCCTGGCCACCGCGGCGAACATCTCCTCCGGCGGGGTCTGCTCGTGGTCGTCGTACCCGAGGGTGGGCGCGATCGCGGCACTCGCGGTGGCGACGGCGGGAAACCCCGCCCCTTCCACCAGCCGCGCGGACGCGACGTCCCAGGCGTTCGCGAGCACCAGCGGCTTACCGGGCACGTGCAGCGCACGCAGGATGGCGGCGGCGTCGTTCGATGTGGTCATGGATCCGACTCTAGGATGACCCCGGCCCAGTGGGGAGAGCCGCTTTTCCGCCATCGGAGTGGTCCACTTGCCGGGACACCCGTGCAGCCGGTCACCCCCGCTGTCCGGGTCGAGGTCGGGGACGCGACGGAACCCTCGGGGGGTTCCGTCGCACGTCGGCGAGGTGCGCTGCGGTCAGTGGGCGCGCACCGAGATCGGCGTCAGCGGCCCGGCAGGGGCCGGGTTGGGCTCCTTCACGTCGAAGCCGCACTGCCCGGAGGCCGAGCCCGAGACCCTGTTCGGCCGGCCGTTGGCCGCGTCGCCGTACTGGACGGCGGGGGTGTTCGCGAAGCAGGAGATGTTTCCCCTGACGGTGTTGGAGGTGGCTTCCTCGGCATCGGGGTCGGCGAAGGTGTTGCCGTCGTTCACGAGGTTCCCGTGCACGGTGTTGCGCAGCGCTCCCATCCAGCAGCTCTTGAGCGAGGTGATGGAGAGGTTCCCCCGGACGGTGTTGTCCTCGTAGTCGCTGAAGACCGGGGACCCGAGCAGCGAGAAGATCCCGGTGGTCGGCACGTCGCAGCTGAGACCGCCACCGCCGCCGTCCTGGGTGACGTTCCCGTCGACTCGACTCGCGTGCATGATGACCGCGAGGGCGTCCCGGCCGGTCACGTTGCCCCGGACGTGGTTCTTGCCCGTGAGCGTCCCGCCGGTCCCGGCGTTCGGGTCGTCCGAACAGGGGGACGCGTTCGGCTCGCACCCCATCCCGAGGACCGCGCCCTTCAGCACAGTCACGTTCCCGTTCACCGTCAGGCTGGAGGCGCCCTTGCCGCTGACGTCGTTGCGGGCGAAGGTGGCGTTGAGCGCGGCGCCGGGCGCGAGGGTGAGGTTGCCCCGAACCAGCGCCGGTCCACCGTTCACCACGCAGAAGCCGGTGACCACGACGTTTCCCTGATAGGTGCCGGCCAGCACACCCGGGCTCGTGAGCGTGCCCGTGCAGCCGGCGCCGCCGGCCCTCACGGCCCCGCTCGCACTCGCGGCACTCGCACAGGTGACCGCGCCTGCCACGGCCAATGACGTCACCGCAGCAATCGTGAGCCTCTTGATCACAGTCCACACCTTCCGTAGCCGAGACCCCCGCTCACCCAGTATGTGATGATTTGTCAGTATTTTCGTTGAGCGATGCGGGTGATGTCGGGTCGGCAGGGTCCCGGCCGTCCGGAGGCCGGGGACCTGGCGCACGACGGCGAACAGGTCCTCCGGCCTCCGGCGGGTCCGGACGAGGCTCAGGCCTGGCTGAAGGAGCCCAGGTAGGCGCCCGCGGCTTCCGGGGTGAAGAACCAGTTGGGGAAGTCCGACGGGTTGTCGAAGCCGTTCGCGAAGCGGTCCGCCACCGGCTGGATCTCGCCGGCCGCGCCGATCAGCTGGAGGACGTGCTCCGGCGGCGGGGCCAGCATCGCGTTGGTCCAGGCCGTGACGTCACTGGCCGTGCCGGTCCAGAAGGCGTCGAACGCCGACTCCATGAAGGCGCGGTCGAAGGGGCCGTCCACGTGGGCGCGGATCGAGGCCAGGTAGCTCGCCGCGCACTTGGACGCGGTGTTGGAGCCCTGGCCGGTGATCGGGTCGTTGGCCACGACCACGTCCGCGACACCGAGCACCACGCCGCCGCCCGGCAGCTCGCCCACGGGCCGGCGCACGGTCGGGGCGTAGCGGCCGGCCAGTGTGGCCCGCTCGTCGGTGAGTTCGACGCCGCCGCGGGTGCGATCGTACTCCCACGGGGTGTAGGCACGCATCAGGTCGAGCGTGCGACGCAGCTGCTCCTCCGGCTCCAGCGCGGGCTCGAAGACGTCGAGCGGACCGCCGGGGATGCCCTCCCAGAAGAGGATGTCGCACGGTCCCGACAGGGTCAGCGCCGGGATCACGAACAGCTCGCCGACGCCCGGCACCAGGTTGCACCGCACGGCGGGGTAGTCGTGCTCGGGACGCGGCGCGAGCCCGTGCACGTAGGAGACGGCCAGGGCGCGCTGCGGGGCCGTGTACGGCGAACGCTCGGCGTCGCGCGCGAACATCGAGACCAGCTCGCCCTTGCCCGCCGCGACGACGGTGAGGTCGTAGCCGCGCACCAGGACGTCGAGGTCGGAGACGGTGACGCCGTTGACGACCACCTTGCCGCCGCGCTCGGCGAAGAGCTCCAGCCAGCCGGGCATCTTCAGGCGCTGGTCGACCGACTGCGCGGCGCCGTCCAGACGGCCGACCCAGTCGATCACCCGGGCCGCCTCGGGGCCGCTCACCGAGACGCCCAGGCCCTGGATCCTGGGGGCCTCCGCGTCCCACAGGTTCAGGCCGAGGTCACGCTCGTGCTGCAGCGCGGTGTCGAACATGCACTGGGTGGACAGCACGCGGCCGCCACGGACCTCGTCCGGGGTCCGGTCCGTCATCACCGTGACGTCGTGGCCGTCGCTCTGCAGGCCGAGGGCCAGCTGCAGACCGGCCTGGCCGGCGCCAACGATGAGTATCCTGGCCAACTTGCGCTCCTGTGGGTCGTGGTGCGGGATTCCTGCGGGTGTATATCAGACCGTCAGAACGCCTCGGTGGCGAGGGTGTGCTGGACCAGGGCGGCGAGCGTGAGCGCCGAGGAGGGCCGCGACCTGGCGTCGCACCGCAGCAGCGGGACGGCAGGGTCCAGGCTCAGCGCGTCCCTGATGTCGTCGTCCTCGTGGTCGGGGGCGCCGTCGAACTGGTTCACCGCGACGATGAAGGGCAGCCCGCTGCTCTCGAAGTAGTCGACGGCGGGGAAGGCGTCCGCCAGCTGCCGGGTGTCGACGAGCACGACGGCGCCGACCGCGCCGCGGGCCAGGTCGTCCCACATGAACCAGAAGCGGCGCTGGCCGGGCGCCCCGAAGAGGTAGAGCACCAGGTCGTCGGCGAGGTGCAGGCGGCCGAAGTCCATGGCCACGGTGGTGGTGGTCTTGCCGCTGCCGAAGGCGAGCGGGTCGGTGTCGCTGCCCGCGTCCGTCATCACGGCCTCGGTGCGCAGCGGGGTGATCTCCGAGACCGAGCCGACCATGGTGGTCTTGCCGACGCCGAAGCCGCCCGCGATCACGATCTTCGCGGAGGTGACGGGCAGTTCCGTCAGCGGGATGCCGGGAGTGAGCTCGCCCGTGGTTCTGACGTCAGGCGAGATCACGCAGGCCTCCGAGGATTCGCTCCAGCACGACGCGGTTGGGGCGCGCGGGCACGCCGATCGGCGAGCCGCCGGCGCGGACCGAGACGGACGCGCCGTGCACCCGGATCCGGCCGGCGTCGATCAGGTCGCTGACCCAGACCCTGACGACCCCGAGGGGCAGCTTGAGCAGGGCCGACACCTCGGCGATGGACCGCATCTGACCCTGGCACAGGGCGCAGATCCGCTCCAGCTCGGGCAGCACCGGCGAGAGCGGGCTGCCGAGGCCCGGCCGCACGTCGACCGCGGAGATCAGCGTCTCGACGAGCAGGACCTGGCCGAACCTGGTCCGGCCGCCGGTGAGGGCGTACGGGCGCACCCGCAGCGATCGCGTCGCAGGGATCACCGGGTCGCCTCCTGTCGGACGTGCGGGGTCAGGACGTGACCGGCCTGTTCGACCAGCCGGGCCATCTGGAAGGCCGCCACGCTGAGGTCGCAGTCGGCGCTGGTGTAGGCGGCCAGGCAGGCGGTCGCGTCCACGGACATGAGCACCAGCGTGCCCTCGTCCAGGGTGACCACCGTCCGCTTGAGCCCGCCGAGTTCGAGCAGCGCGGTGAGGCCGCCGGCCAGGCCGTTGATGCCGGCCACGAGGGTGGCCAGCTCCTCGACGGGGCAGTGCTCGTCGACGGCGACCAGGGGCAGGCCGTCCGTCGAGACGAGTGCGAGCGCGCGCAGCCCGGGTGTGCCCATCAGCACGTCGCCGAGCAGCCAGCGGAGCCGCTGCTGCGGGTTCGCCTCGGTCATGCCTTGCCCTCCTCGCCGCGCGGGGGGCGGCCGCGCGCAGTCCGTTCTGGAAGCCGCCGAGGCGGCGGCGCAGTTCGTCGGCGGCGGAGGCGGCTCCGCCGTTGCTGTCGGTGGAACCGTTCGGAGCGGCCTGCTCGGCCTCGTGGGTCGCGGCGCCGGGGTCGCCCCCGGCCGGGTGGGCCGGGCGGGCCAACTGGCCGCTCTCGCCGGGTACGCGCTTGGGCAGCCCGGTCGTGGCCGAACGGGCTCCCGTCAGCCCCGCCGCCGAGCGCGCGCCGGGGACGGCGGTCAGCATCGGGCCGGTGCGCGGCCGTTCCGCCCTCGGCCCGACGTGGGCGCGGGCCGCGGGCCTGCGGACCTGGTCGGGCTGGGGTTCGGCCGGCGCCGCGGAGAGGACGGAGGCGGGCAGCGCGACGAGCGCGGTGACACCGTCGGCGTTGGGGCTCTGCCGCAGCTGGACGCGCAGGCCGTGACGGTGCGCCAGCAGGCTGACCACCCGCAGGCCGAGGGAGCGTCCGCTGCCCGCGCCGACGCCGTCCTGCGCCTCGGCGGCGTGTCCGGCCGCGAGGTGCGCGTTGGCCTCCCGCAGTACCTGGTCGGTCATGCCGATGCCGCGGTCCGCCACCGAGACCATCAGTTCGCCGCTGTCCAGGTGCCAGGCCGTCACCGTGACCGCCTCGGTGGGCGGCGAGAACGCGGTGCCGTTGTCCAGCAGTTCGGCGAAGAGGTGGCTGAGGTCGTCGGCGAGCTCGGGGCGCACCCACAGCGGGGGCAGCGCGGTCAGGTGCACCCGCTCGTAGCGCTCGATCTCGGAGAGGGCGGCGCGCAGCACGTCCAGCAGCGGCGCGGGCTCGACGGGACGCGCCTGGCGGTGGTGGTCACCGCCGGCCAGCAGCAGCATGTTCTCGCTGTTGCGTCGCATCCGGGTGGCCAGGTGGTCGAGCTGGTAGAGCTCGTCGAGCCGGAGCGAGTCCTGCTCGACCGCCTCCATGCCCTCCAGGCCGCCGAGTTGGCGTTCGACCAGGACGAGGGACCGCAGCGCGAGGTTGGCCAGCACCTCCGCACCCTGGGTGCGGCTGTGGCGCAGTGCGTCGGCCAGCTCGTCGCGCTCCTTGACCAGCCGCACGTTGTGGTCCTGCGTCTGCCAGTGGGCCCGTTCGAGCTCGGCGAGGGCTCTCCGCAGCTCATCGTGGCCGGCCTGAAGCGTCGTCCGCTGTCGCGCGAGGGCTCTTCGGCCACGGAGCACCAGGACGAGCAGTGCCAGAGCAACCGTCAGAGCCACAGCCGCCAGGGCGTTGGATGTGGACACGAAACCCCACAGTTCGCGCAGCAGCAGGCGCATTGGAATCTTCTGTCACATCCATCACATCATATGGATGATTCGGGATTCCACCCCCAGTTGACGACTCGTCGTCAGATCGCAGGCGGAGCAGGGGTTGCTGACGGGTCGCCGAACGGCCGCCGACCCGGTCGCCTCACTGGTCGGAGTAGCTCAGGTCGCCGACGGTCCAGCTGCTGATCTGGTCGATCGTGATGCGGTACATGCCGCCGGTGTGCGGCAGGCCGTAGCTGCCCTGCAGGATGCGGGCCAGGTGCAGGTGCAGGTGGGTGGGCGACTCCCGGCGGTCGGCCGGCTCCGGGCCGGTCGGGTCGTCGGGGGGCAGGAAGAGGGCGGCGAAGGGGCCGAGGTGCTCGGAGGTCTCCAGGACCTCCGCGACCCGCTTCCGCCAGACCGACTCGGCGGCCAGCCGGCCGGTGATCACCGCTCCGGGAACGACCACCGTGAGGGGCATCTGGTTGCTGCCTTCGGTCTCCACCAGGGCAGCGATCGCGACGAGGAGCTCATCGGGGTGAGACATGGGGACAGGCTATCGCCGCCACCGATCACCAGCCGAGCGGCGGGACCGAAGAACCTCGGTGCGGGCGGGCTCCCCGAGGTCGCAGACACCGCCCCCGGTCGTCCGCGGACGCGGCGCGCCGACCCGCGATGATCGTCCTGCCCGCCGCTTCGGGGGCCGACGTGCTAGCGTTGATCTCAGTTGCAGTTGTGGTTCCCAAGAAGACTTCAGCGCTCCTGCCGGGAGATTTCCCGGCGAGCGCGCTTTATGTGTGACCGGTGTCATTCCGGACGGGTTAATCATCGCGGCGACACGGCGACCGCACAGTGCGGACGCCGGGCACTGCCCCGAAGGAGATATGACATGGCTACCGGTACCGTGAAGTGGTTCAACGCGGAAAAGGGCTTCGGCTTCATCGAGCAGGACGGCGGCGGCCCCGACGTCTTCGCCCACTACTCGAACATCAACGCTCAGGGCTTCCGCGAGCTCCTCGAGGGCCAGAAGGTCAGCTTCGACGTCACGCAGGGCCAGAAGGGCCCGCAGGCCGAGAACATCGTTCCCGCCTGACGCCGAGCGTCCGACGTCGCTGGGGCCCGCACCTTGGGTGCGGGCCCCGGCTCGTTTGTTTTCTCGCACCTCTCGCACCACCTGTTCTTCCCTGGGGCCGGACCGAGTCCGACGCAGGAGTGATGTCGCCCTCCGACCGAGTGCGATCCCCGTCCCGCCCCCACTGAAATCAACGCGCCCGGCTCGTTCCTGCCTGCCCTGGGCTCGTGTTTCCGGACGCCTGTGCGGTTCCACCGCCGGAAAGCGTCCCGACGTGCCCGAAAAGGAAGGTTCGCGATGAACCGCACGCCCAACAGGAATGAGCGCTCGTTCAGGTCCCGCCCCCGCACCGGGGTCGGCGCCGGAGCGGGCAAGGCCGCCGGAGCCGGTCGCCCCGGCGCACGCCGCAGCGGCCCCGCCCGGACCGCCCCGGCCAAGCCGGCCGAGTTCACCGTGCCGGAGCCGGTCAACCCCGGCCTGCCGCCCGTCTCCGAGTTCGCCGAGCTCGAGCTGCCCGCCGCGCTGCTGCAGGCGCTGGCCGCCGAGGGCGTCACCACCCCCTTCCCGATCCAGGCCGCGACCCTGCCGAACTCGCTCGCGGGCCGCGACGTGCTCGGCCGCGGCCGTACCGGCTCCGGCAAGACACTCGCCTTCGGCCTGGCCCTGCTGGCGAGGACCGCCGGCCGGCGCGCCGAGCCGAAGCAGCCGCTCGGCCTGGTCCTGGTCCCGACCCGGGAACTGGCCCAGCAGGTCACCGACGCGCTGACCCCCTACGCGAAGCCGCTGCGGCTGCGCCTGGCCACCGTCGTCGGCGGCCTGTCGATCGGCCGCCAGGCCGCCGCGCTGCGCGGCGGCGCGGAGATCGTCATCGCGACGCCGGGCCGGCTGAAGGACCTCATCCAGCGCGGCGACTGCCGCCTGGACCGGGTCGGCATCACCGTCCTGGACGAGGCCGACCAGATGGCGGACATGGGCTTCATGCCGCAGATCACCCAGCTGCTGGACCAGGTCCGCCCCGGCGGTCAGCGGATGCTGTTCTCCGCCACGCTCGACCGCAACGTCGACCTGCTGGTCCGCAGCTACCTGGAGGACCCGATCGTGCACTCGGTCGACCCTTCGGCCGGCGCGGTGACCACCATGGAGCACCACGTCCTGCACGTGCACGGCCCCGACAAGTTCGTCACCGCGACCGAGATCGCCGCCCGCGACGGCCAGGTGATCATGTTCCTTGACACCAAGCGGGCCGTGGACAGGTTCACCAAGGACCTCCTGGCCAGCGGCGTCCGCGCCGGCGCGCTGCACGGCGGCAAGTCCCAGCCGCAGCGCACCCGGACCCTGGAGCAGTTCAAGTCCGGGCACGTCACCACGCTGGTGGCCACCAACGTGGCGGCCCGCGGCATCCACGTGGACGACCTCGACCTGGTCGTGAACGTCGACCCGCCGACCGACCACAAGGACTACCTGCACCGCGGCGGCCGCACCGCCCGCGCGGGCGCGTCCGGCATAGTCGTGACCCTGGTCCTGCCGGAGCAGCGGCGCGACATGGTGCAGCTGATGCGCCACGCCGGCATCACGCCGCAGACCACCCAGGTCCGCTCCGGCGAGGCCGAGCTGACCCGGATCACGGGCGCGCAGCGCCCCTCGGGCATCCCGGTGACCATCACCGCGCCGGCCGCGGAGCCGGCGCAGCGCGCGGCGGGCTCGGGCTCCGGCCGTCCGCGCCGCAAGCCGTCCAGTGTGGCCCGGGGCCAGCAGAGCCAGGCCCAGCAGGGCCAGCGCCAGGGCGGCGGCTTCGGCCGCGGGCAGGGCGGCGGCCGTGGTGCGGGGCAGGGTTCCGGCCGCAGCGCCGGCCAGGGCGGCCGGGCCGGCGGTGCGGGTCGCCGCTTCGGCACGCGCGGTCAGGCCTGACCGGCCGGGGCGCAGTAGCAGACGCCTGACAACGGAGGGAGGCCCCGCGAGCGGGGCCTCCCTCTTCGGCGTCCTGGCTAGCGGACCACGCTCACGGCAGGGTCCAGTGCTGGTTGGCGGTGCCGGCGCAGTCCCAGATCTGGACCTGGGTGCCGGACCCGCCGTAACCCGTGTCGTCCAGGCACTTGTTGGACTGCGGGTTGTAGAGCGACCCGTTCGACTGCGGGATCCACACCTGGGCCGCAGTGTTGTTGCAGTCGTAGAGGTCGACGGTGGTGCCGTTCGCCGTCCCACCACCGTTGATGTCGAGGCACTTCCCGAGCACGTGCAGGGTCGTCCCGGCCTGGACGAAGGTCCACTGCTGCGCCGGGGTGCCGTTGCAGGTGTAGACCTGGACCGGGTTGAAGTTGGCCGTGCTCGCCGCGCGGTCGTCCAGGCAGAGCCCGTTGTAGCCGACCACCGCTCCGCCACCGCCTCCACCGCCGCCCCCGCCCCCGCCGCCACCACCGCTGCCGGTGGTGGTGTACGCGGCGACGTAGCCGACGCTCATCGTCGCACCGGAGCTGGTGGCGGAGGTCGGCGTGGTGCAGCCGCACACGCCGTTGGGGAAGCCGCCGCCCATGGCCAGGTCGAAGATGATGGACAGGTTGTGGTCGAAGGCCTGCTGCCAGGTGGCGGTGCCGACCTGTGCCTCCGTCACCGAGAAGTACTGCGCGCCGTCGAGGTAGAAGGTGACCGACTCGGCGGAGGCGTTGGTCCGGTCGAGGATCATCGAGTAGGTGTGGAAACCGGTCTGGCAGCCCGAGCAGTTCTGCAGGCCGCTGCCGATCCCGTTGCCCTCGTTGCAGGGCCCGCCGGGGTAGGTGCCGCAGTGGATCGTCCCCGCCACCTGGGAGCGGGCGTTGACGTCCTCCATGATGTCGATCTCGCCGTTCTCGGGCCACTGCCCCGGGCCGAGCATCCAGAACGCGGGCCAGTAGCCGAGTCCCGAGCCCGGGTTCGGCTGCTGGATCGACGCGGTGACCTGCAGTTTGCCGCCGGCCGGGGCTCCGACGTTGGCGCTGGTGGTCTGGATCCTTCCCGAGGTCCAGTTCCCGCCGTTGTTGAGGGCGGTGATGTCCAGGTGGCCGCTGCCGTCCAGGTGGACGTTGGCGGAGGAGTTCGTCATGGTCTCGATCTCGCCGGTGCCGAAGTTGGATCCGGGGCCGGTGTCGAACATCCACTTCGACGCGTTGGGCGCGCTGCCCGACCCGCCGGAGAAGTCGTCGCTGAACACCGTGGTCCAACCGGCGGGCGCGCCCGGCACGCTCACCGCCCCGACGTCGGCGGGGAAGGCGAGCAGCAGCCCGAAGACGGCGAGGACCGCCGTCGTCAGCCTGACCATGAGCCGGGCGCGCCACCGGGCGCGCGGGCGTGGGGGTGCACAGATCATCTACGGCTCCCTGTTCGTGGGGGGTGGGAGGACAGCCGTGATCACGCGCGCAGTGACGCCGTGGAGCGTGCCGCCACTGAGGGATGCGCCGCGTCTCCGCGGTTCACCGAAGACTGTCCCGTGCTGACCCGCTCACGTCAACACCTGTGGTCAAACCAGGTCGCCGCTGCGACGCGCCGTGAACTCTTGAACACAGTCCGCCCTTTCCCCTGAACGGGAAGTGGCGGACCGTCACCGAGGCGCGACGGGTTCGAGGCCTCGGGTCAGACCAGGATGACGGGGTTGGTCAACGCGACGACGTGCCCGTCGGCACGGCGAACCTCAAGGCGGACGAACGCCGAGTCCCGCACCGACGTGTGCCACTCCACCACGCCTGCCCCGCCGGCGGGAACGGACCCGCCGTGGACCATGCCGCGATCGGTGTGGAAGCTCACCGCCCCCGACGGGACGCCACGGATCTCCGCCCGCACCCCGACCTGCCTGCCATGCGTCGAGAGCCGTTCCCCGACCCCGGCGCCGCGGCCGTCGACGGCGGCGGTGAACGACACGTCCACCTCGCGCGACCCTGCGATCCAGCAGCGGCCGGCCCGCAGTCCCGCCAGGATCGCCCGTGTGCTCAGCTCCTCGGCGAAGACCACGGTGTGGGGAACGCCGATCTGCCCTTCCAGATGGGTGTCGCTGTTGCCCACCGCGGACCTCCACGCGCCCGCCCGGATGTCCGCCGCGAGGCTCCGCCCCCACTCCGCCAGGGTGGCCTCGTTGTCGGCGTTCCACGGCCGGTCCGAGTTCCACAGACCGTTCCACACCTCGACCGCGTCGAAGCTCTGGAGGGGGAACATGAAGTCCCCGGAGGGGTAGGGCGCATGCGGGTGCGCGGCCACGCACAGGCCTCCCACTCCGTGGACCTGATCGGTGCACTCGTCGATCAGCCCGTCGTCGGCCTGGTGGTTCCAGTCGACGACCTGTCCGGGTTCGATTCCGAGGGCGAGCCAGTGCCCGGTCTTCGTCGTCACTTCCTCACCGAGGACGATCAAGAGGTCGTCCCCCGCCGGTTGCTCCCACACCCCAGGGGCTGCGGCGGCGTTGTGCTCGGTGGTCGCGATGAAGTCGAGCCCGGCGGTGCGCGCCCGATGTGCCAGCTCGCCGGGTGTGAGCTCTCCGTCCGAGTGCACCGAGTGAACATGGCAGTCCCCGCGGTACCAGCCCGCCCCACGCCCTCGTGCCCGCACGGGCGGGAATCCCGGGATCGACAAGGTGCTCCCCCTCATTCGCCTTTCGAGCGAACGCACCGGCGGATCACGCGGTTCCATGCCGCCTCGTCGCATCAGTCCGGGGACGGAAGCGGCTCACGGTCGGCGAAGGCCCGCAGCAGTTGTCGTTCGGCGTCGGCGAGGTAGACCGAGAGCAGGAGTTCTGACTGCTGGGCGTCCCGGGCCTCCAGGGCGGTCAGGAGTTCGCGGTTGCGGGTGAGGTAGGGCGCGTGGAAGCGCCAGGGGTCGCCCATGGCGTGGAAGGCCAGGCGCAGTTCGGCGTGGACGCGGAGCATGAAGTCCGCCAGGCGCGGTGATCCGGACAGCCGGACGATGCCGTGGTGGAAGTGCAGATCGGCGGTGGCGACATCGGGCCAGCGCTGCTCGGCTGCCGCCTGCTCGCCCTCCTCCACGGCTGCGCGGATCTCCTCGATCGTCCGGTCGGGGGCGCCGGCCACCTCCCGTACGGCCGCGCCCTCCACCAGTCGCCGCAGCCGGTACAGCTCTGCCACGTCCTCGCCGTTCAAGGTCCGCACGAAGACGCCCCGGTTCAACTCGTGTTCCAGCAGCCGCTCATGGGTGAGCAGCCGGAAGGCCTCGCGCAGGGTGTTGCGGGACACGCCAAGGGCCGTCCCGACGGCTTCCTCGGACAGCCGTGTTCCGGGCGGGATGTCACCCTCGGTCACTCGCCGGCGAAGCACGCCGGCCACCCGCTCGGCGGTGCTGCCGCGACCGAGCAGGTCTTTGTCCCTCTCCAGTCCGGCAACCCACGGGCTGGGTGCGCTGGCGCTCATCCGTCCTCCTCGACTTTCGTTGAACAAAAGCTACCCCCATCTGCCCGGCAGGGGAATCAAGGGGATCAGAATGCCCGGACTCATGGGGATGACCTCTTGATGGATCGTTGAACAATCTCTACCTTGTGGAGCCAGAACCTCGTGGAGGACGGAGACCGGCATGGGCACGGACGAAGCGAACGCCGTACGGAGCCGATCGGGCCCACGGCGCCCCACGGCAGGGACGCTCGTCCGACGGCTGGGTACCGCCGCGGCGAGCGCCGCGGGCGCGTGCGGATTATGGGCGGTCGTGCGCCTGGTCGCACGGACCTCCTTCTTCCGGCATGCCGAGTGGATCGATCTCCTGGGCGTGCTGGTGCTCCTCGGCGCCTGCTGCCTTCCCGGTCGCTTCTTCTCCGTGCGGTGGATCCTGGGCGTGCTGTGTCTGCTGGCGGTGCTGGTCCTCCAGAGGTCCGAGCTGGACCAGCAGGCGTTGCACACGCACGGTCGCGTCGAACACGTCACGGTGCTGGGGATCGGGGAGATCTCGGACGGCATGAGCGGCGGGTCCACCGAGGTCTACACCGTCTCCGTCCTCGACGGCCCACCGTTGGACCCGGTCCGGGGCGGCGCTCCCGGCGCCTGGCACTGGGCGGTGGGTGGCACCTACGAGGTGACCGTCGACCCGCGTGGGCTGGCTTCGGCCGAGCGCGGCGGCGTCCCCGGCCCTCCGGTGCTGCAGCAGGCCTGCCAGGTCCCGCTCGTGCTCGCCCTGGCCGGGGCCCTGTGGCGACCGGCGCAGCGTCGCCTTCACCGCTGCCGCTCCGCCGAGCGGGGCCTTGAGGGACTGATGCGCTGATGACGGGTGAGAGCGTGCACGGCCGGTCCGACAACCCGGGCGTCGAGGGTTCCGACCCTGAAGCCGGCGCCGTGGACGCGAACCTCCTTGATCCGGCGTTCCTGGTGCACGCCGACCCCGAGGCGGTGCTCGACCGCCTGGATGCCGCCACCGGGCCGACCGAGCGGCTGGCGTCAGCGGTGTACCGGGCGTCGGCGCACCTGCACCGGGAGGCGGACCCAGGGGTGCGTCGGCAGCTGCTGGCGCTGGACGCCGCCCGCTACGGGGCACCGGAGCTGTCGGCGCGGATCACCGCCGTGCCGGTCGACGACGGTGCGGACGGACGATGGGAGGTGGCCTGGGCCACCGGCAGCACGGTCGACCACCGCTTCCTCCGGGCGCTGATCGGCCACACCGAGCGCGTACGGCAGGTGGCGACGGGGATGCTCGGGGGCCGCACGGTCGCCGTCACCTGCAGCAGCGACGACCGCACGGTGCGGGTGTGGGACCTGGCCGCCGGGCGTCCCATCGGCGAACTCCTGATCGGCCAGGACGGCCAGGACGGCGAGGTCTGCGCGATCGCGACAGCCGCGGTGCGGGGCTGCCCGGTCGTCTTCGGCGGCAGCCGGGACGGAGCCGTACAGATCTGGGACCTGACCACCGGACGCCCCGTCAGCGCACCCCTCACGGGCCACACCGAAGTCGTCACAGCGGTGGCGACCATGGTGTCGGACGGGCGCCCGCTCGGCGTCAGCGGCAGCCGGGACGGGACCGTGAGGGTCTGGGACCTGAACACAGGCCGCCCGGCCGGCGAGCCCCTCTCCCGCGGCCACGGCCCGGTGGAGGCGCTGGCGACGGGGATCGTGGACGGCCGCCCGGTCGCCGTCGCCGGCAACTGGGACGGGACCTTGCAGGTGTGGGACCCGGTCACCGGTCTCCCGGTGGGCGAACCGCTGACCGGTCACAGCGCCGGGGTGTGGGCTTTGGCCACTGCGGTGGTGGACGGTTGTCCGGTGGCTGTCAGCGGGGGCCGGGACGGGACGGTGCGGACGTGGGGTCTCACCACCGGGCGCCCGTTCAGCGAACCCCTCACCGGCGACCCCGACGGGGCGCAGGCCTTGGCCACCGGGTCGGTGCGAGGTCGTCCTGTCGTGGTCGGTGGTGGCCGGGACGGGAGGGTGCGGGTGTGGGACCTCGCCACCGGGCGCCCCGTCGGCGGACCGATGGCCGGCCATGTCGACGGGGTGTGGGCGGCGGCCACCGCGGAGGTGAACGGTCGTCAGGTCGTGGTCACCGGCGGCAACGAGGACGGAGAAGTGCGCGTCTGGGACCTGACGCCCGGTCGCCCCGTCGGCGCCCCGCGCATCGGTCACACCGACGTCGGGCGAGCCGTCGCCGACGCGGTGGTCGGCGGCCGCACCGTCGCGGTCACCAGCAGCCGGGACGGGGTGGTGCGGGTGTGGGACCTGGCCACCGGCCGGCCCGTCGGCGAGCCCGTCCGCCACCCCCAGGTCGTGCAGGCGCTGGCCACCGCCGAGGTGGACGGCCGCACGGTCGTCCTCACCAGCCGCTGGGAGGGAACCGTCCTGGTGTGGGACCTGGCCACCGGCGCACCCTTCGGGGAGCCCCTCGACGGCCACACCGGACCGGTCCGGTCACTGGCGACGACGCTGCCGGCGGGAACGCCGGTGGCCCTCGCCGGTGGTAGGGACGGGACGGTACGGGTGTGGGACCTGACCACCGGACGCCCGGCCTCTCCGCCCTTCACCGGCCACTACGGCGCGGTGGGGTCGGTGGCGACCGCAGTGGTGCGCGGTCGCCCCGTCGCGGTCACCGGGAGCTGGGACACGACGGTCCGGGTCTGGGACCTGGCCACCGGACGCCAGGTCGGCGAACCGCTCACCGGCGTCATCGGCTTGGTCAGGGCGACGCCGATGGTGGTGGCGACCGCGGTGGTGGACGGCGGCCCGGTCGCCGTGACCGGGGGCCCGGACGGGACGGTGCGCATGTGGGACCTCGGCGCCGGCCGCCCCCTCCGCACCCTCCTCACCAGCGAGACCGACGAGATACTCGCGGTGACGACGGGAGCGGCGCACGGCCGTCCGGTCGCCGTCGCAGGCAGCCGGAACGGGACCGTGCGGGTCTGGGACCTGACCACCGGTCACCCCGTCGGGCATCCCCAGGCCTTTCCTGGCCCCGTCCACGCGCTGAAACTCACCCCGCATGGCCGGCTGGTGGTGGCCTTCGGTTGGGAGGTCGCCGTCCTGACCCCGATGACGCGGCCCGGCCTCCGGCCCACGCCCTCGCCACCCGCACCCGCCTCGTCCTGAACCGGCTCGTCCTCACCGTGGCGGGGTTCTCCCGGGGCGGCCGGGCTCACGGCCTGAACCGTGCGATCGGCGTGCCGGCCCGGGACGAACCCCGCTGGCGCCGTGTCGGCTCGAGGTGACGTCAGCCGCGCGGCAACTGCTCCGCGAGGACGGACGGGAGGCCGGTCCAGTCGGAGGAGACGAAGGAGGCGTGGTCGGCGGCCAGCTTGGCGACGCGGGCGGCGGCGTCCGCGGCGGAGGGGGTGGTGTCGGAGATGGCCGGGTTGACGTTCTGGGCGTCGGTCATGACCAGGAGGTAGTGGTTGGTGTCGTACCAGGAGGTGTCGATGCCGCCGTCGACGAAGGCGTGGGCGTCGCCGTCGAAGACGACGAACCACGGGCGGAGCGTGCTGTCGCCGTAGCGGGTGCGGGGGTCGCCGGAGGCGGCGCCGAGGACGGAGGGGAAGATCTCCGCCTGGCCCAGCTGGCCGGCCGACTTGAGGGCGGAGAGGTGCTGGGCGTACTCGGTGTCGGTCCAGAGGTGGTCGAAGGGGTTGTTCATCTCGACGGTGCCGGGGATCGCCTCGATGACCACCTTGCCCGCCAGGGAGGCGCGGCTCGGCCAGTTGCCGGCGCGGGCGGCGGCGTCGAGCGAGGCGTAGCCGCCGAGGAGGTCGGCCGGGCGGTAGACGTCGCTGCCGAGGTGGGTGCGGATCAGCGTGTCGAGCTGGGTCGGACCGAGGCCGACGGTGGCGTCGAAGCCCGCCTTCATCTCCAGCTTGATCATGATCGGCGGGTGGCCGGGGTGCGCGGCGAGCCAGATCCGGATGTCGTCGAGGCAGCTGCCCAGGTCCTTGTTGGCCCCGCCCTTGTAGAGGTCCGCGGCGGAGGCGGCGTCGACGCAGTTGTTGGAGTTGCCGAGCGGGTTGGTGTGGCTGACCTTCCACTCGTGCGTGATCGGGTCGACCCAGGTGTCCAGCTCGACCAGCGAGGTGCCGGAGTCCAGCGCCTGGGCCAGGAAGGGGAAGGCCGCCGTGTCGTTGTACGTGTTGTGCAGCCCGACGGAGCTGCCGCCGGCCAGCGAGAGCGCGCCGGTGTCGGTGGCGGCGGCCGAGCCGCTGGTGACGGCCAGCGGCAGCAGACAGGCTCCGGCGGCGAGGGCGAGCGACAGGGCACGGCGCGAGACGGACATCGGACCTCCGGGAACGGGCAGGGGGTGGACGTCCGTCGAAGGTATCGGCCATCAATGGCGAGGACATGACCAATCGCGGAACTCGCCGCATCGCGCGCGCGGTCACTGCCGGGCGGCGAGCCCGCCCCCGGCTACCATGCACCCATGGCCACCTGGGACGACGTCCGCCGATGCGCACTGGCCCTGCCCGGCACCAGCGAGAGGCCCTCGCGCGACCACGCGCACTGGTGGGTCGGCGGCAAGGGCTTCGTCTGGGAGCGGCCGCTGCGCCGATCCGACCTCGACGCGCTGGGCCTCCAGGCGCAGGAGGGGCCTGTGCTGGGCGCCAGGGTGGCGGACGAGGGCGTCAAAGCCGCGCTGATCAGCGGCGATCCCGACGTCTACTTCACCACGCCGCACTTCGACGGCTACCCGGCCGTGCTCGTGCGGCTCGACGCGATCGACGCGACGCAGCTGCGGGAGCTGATCACGGAGGCCTGGCTCACGCGCGCGCCGAAGCGGCTCGCCGCCGAGCATGTCGGCGACGCGGACAAGCGTCCGTGAGCCGCCCGGCGTTGAGCCGTCGTGTGTGAACGCAGTCTGCGGGTGCGGGGCCGGACGGCGGGACGCGAGGGGGATGGGCGTCCCGCCGTCCGGAGCGTGGGTCAGTTCCAGCGGCTGCGGCGGCGGCGCGGCTCTTCCTGCTCCAGCTCCAGCTCCGGAGCCGGCAGCGCGGCGACCTTGAGGGCGCGGGCGAGCTCGACGACCTCGTCGACGGGCCGGTTCAGCGCGGCGACCTGGAGCGCCTGCGACAGCGCACCGGACTGCTGGCCGCCCAGGGCCGCCACCAGCTGCACCACCTCGTCGATCGGCCGGCTCAGCACGGCGACCCGCAGGATGTCCTGACCGCGCGACAGCTGCTCCCCGCGCAGGGCGGCCAGCAGCTGCGAGAGTTCGTCGACCGGACGCCCGGCCGCTATGGCGCTGGCGGGGCTGGGGGTGGGGATCTCCCCGCCGGAGTCCAGCAGCTCGAAGAGCCTGGCCACCTCCTCCACCGGCCGTCCGGCCACGGCGATGTGGACGAGCGAGGCGGCCCAGTCCGCGCCGGGTTGGGGCGAGGGTTCCGTCTCCGCCGGAGGTCGGTCCGTGGCGGCGGAGCCGCCATCGGCCTTGGTCGTCCCGGAACCGAAGGCCCCGGACACGTCGGGGGCCTCGGGGGCGGTCGTTATGATCGAGATTGCGCGTGCCACGGTACGACTCCAGTGCTGTTTCTGCCTTGATCACAGGCGACCGCGCCGAGGGGACGGGCGACCGCCGCGTGCGCGGCCTCTCACCACGCCTGACCAGCGTCCCCGTCCCTCTCGCGGACCAACCACCCCGGAGCGCCATGTGGGGGAACGGCGTTGCCAAAGCTTTGCGCCGATCGCGCGCCGCGGACGCCCCCGCGGCGCGCGCCACGGGCCTGCCGCCGGGCCGGGAACGCCGGTCGCCGCAGCGCTCAGTAGCGGCTGTTCATCGCCGTACGCACCTCGTCCAGCGTGGCCTCGGCGACGGCTCCGGCCCGCTCGTTGCCGGCCCGCAGCACCGCGCGCAGGTAGCCGCGGTCCCGCGCCAGCTCGGCCCGGCGGGCCCGGATCGGGGCGAGGAAGCCGTTGACGGCCTCGGTCACCAGGCGCTTGAGCGCCGCCGCGCCCGCCGAACCGATCTCGTGCGCCACCTCCACGGGGTCGCGGTCCAGACACAGGGCGGCGAGCAGCACCAGCGAGGACACCTCGGGTCGGCCCTGCGGGTCGTAGGTGATGTTCCGGTCGATGTCCGTCCTGGCGCCCGCGAGGAGCCGCGCTGTCTCGTCCGCGTCGGCGGCGAGGGCGATCGCGTTGCCGCGGCTCTTGCTCATCTTGGCGCCGTCGGTCCCCAGCAGCAGCGGCGCCGCCGACAGCAGCGCCTCCGGCTCCGGGAAGAGGGGTGAACCCGGCTCGGTGTAGCGGTTGTTGAAGCGCCGGGCGACGGTGCGGGTGACTTCGAGGTGCGGCAGCTGGTCCTGCCCGACGGGCACCACGTCGGCCTTGCAGAACAGGATGTCGGCGGCCTGGTGCACGGGGTAGGTGAACATCAGTCCGCTGACGGAGGCCTGGCGGGAGTGGCTGATCTCGTCCTTCACCGTCGGGTTGCGACGCAGCTCGCCGACGGAGACCAGGCTCAGGAAGGGCAGCAGCAACTGGTTCAGGGCCGGGATCGCGCTGTGCGTGAAGATCGTGGCCCGCTCGGGGTCGATCCCGACAGCGAGGTAGTCGAGCAGCAGTTCCTCGACGTGGCCGGGCAGGTCGTCGGCCACGTCCCGGTCGGTCAGCACCTGGTAGTCGGCGATCACCACGAAGAGATCCGCGCCGCGTGCCTGCAGCCGCACACGGTTGTCGAGGGTGCCGAAGTAGTGGCCGAGGTGCAGTCGGCCGGTGGGCCGGTCCCCGGTCAGCACGCGGACGGCGGGCCGGGTGGTCGAGACGGTCGCGGGGGCCGGTGCGGTGGCGGCGAAGGCGGCCGGGGCGGCGGTGAGAGTGGTCATCGGGTGCTCCTGATCGGTTCGGGAGGTGGCGGGCCGCGTCGCGAACGGACCGCGGATCCACCCCGAGCCGGGGAACACCGAAGGGCCGTCCGAGACGAACGGCCCTTGGCATGCGTGAGGTCGGCCGCTCCTAGGAGGAGCGCCACCAGCTCAGGCACGAAAGTCGATGCATACCGCAAGAGTAGCGCGTCGCCCTCGGTGGCGTCAGGGGACGGCTCGGCGCACGCGGAGGTGCAGGCCGCCCGGCCCGCGTGCACGCTGGAACCCGGTGACAGGGGGCGCAGCAGGCCGAAGGCCGGAGAGGTGAGTCATGGCAGGCGAAGCGGTCTCGATCGACGTCGTGTCGGTGCTGAAGCCCGACGACCTGAACGTGGTCGTCGGGCAGTCCCACTTCATCAAGACCGTGGAGGATCTGCACGAGGCCCTGGTGGGCGTGAGCCCGCATCTGCGCTTCGGGCTGGCCTTCTGCGAGGCCTCCGGCCCGCGCCTGGTCCGCCGCTCAGGCAACGACCCGGAGCTGACCACCCTGGCCGCGGCGAACGCGACCGCGATCGGCGCCGGCCACTGTTTCGTGGTGCTGCTGCGCGAGGGCTTTCCGGTGAACATCCTGAACGCCGTCAAGGCCGTCCCCGAGGTCTGCGGCGTCTTCTGCGCCACCGCCAATCCCGTCCAGGTCCTCGTCGCCGTCACGGCGGCGGGCCGGGGCGTGATCGGCGTCGTCGACGGCGCGCCGCCGCTGGGCGAGGAGACCGAGCAGGACGTCGCCGACCGCAGGCAGCTGCTGCGCACCATCGGCTACAAGCTCTGATCCCCCCGCCGCGCCCCCGCGACGGGGAGGGCGTCACGGAGCGGGGTCGGGCAGGTGGTCGCTGAGCCAGGTCAGCGCGGGCGGCAGCAGCCGGACCCAGGTGGTGAAGTTGTGGCCCCCGCTGGGCACCGTCGCCTCGGCGACCGTGGTGGGCGGACGGACCAGGGCCGCGAAGGCCTGCCCCTCCGCGTAGGCGCCGCCGTCCTGCTTGCTGCTGGCGAGCATCAACGAGACCGGTGGCGGCGGCAGATGGAGCAGCCGCCAGTTGAGGTCCGCCTCGTCGCGGCGCAGCGCGCTGCCGCCGAAGAGGTCTCCGGTGGTGATGTCGTGGGCGGCCTTGAAGTATCCGGAGAGCGAGGCGGCGGTGGTGTAGAGGGCGGGGTTGCGCATGGCCAGCTTGAGCGCGCAGTAGCCGCCGGTCGAGTCGCCGATCGCGCCCCAGCCGCGACCGCCGGTCTGCACCCGGTACGAGCCGGCGACGTCCGTCGGGACGTCCGCGGTGAAGTAGGTCTCCGCCTGGGGACCGCCGGGGACGTCCTCGCACTCGCTGTCCCTCGGCATGGAGGGCGAGGGCCGCATCAGCACCAGGATCATCGGCTTGATCTTCTGCTGCTGGATCAGGCCGAGGGCGATCGAGGGGTACTGGAGCTTGGTGACCAGGTTCTTGGCGTCGCCGGGGAACCCGGTCATGGCGACGACCACCGGGAACCGGTCCTTGGCGTGGGCGGGCTGGAAGTACTGCGGCGGGAGGTAGACGTATCCGTCGGTGGTGAGACCGCTGACGGCGCCAGGGATCCTGACCCGCTCCAGCCGGCCCGCCCGCTCGGGCGGGTCGACCCCGATCCCGGCCGTGCCGACGGTCTCCGTGCCCAGCACCTGCACCGCGCCGCGGGCCGGGGTCTCGGCCGCGCCGTGGACGCTGCCGGGCTGTGCGCCCAGCGCGACCGAGGCCGGCCCCGCGCGGCCGGTGCCGAGCAGGTCGGACCAGCTGCTGTAGAACGAGAAGTAGTTGTTCGCCAGCAGGGCCAGCGTGCACACCAGTGCCAGCTGGGTGGCCACGATCGTGCCGAGACGCCCCAGAACGGACCGCCAGCCGCGTCCGGCGAGCCGCGGCCACACCCAGACCGTGGCGGCCACCAGCAGCACGGTGAGCACGACGGAGAGGGCCAGGGTCCCTCCCCCGGTCAGTCCCATGCTGTGCCTCCCTCCCCCCGTCGACCGGGCTCAGCTCGGACGGCTGCGCTTCGGCAGTCGGGCGACGACGGCGTCGTAGGAGTCGTCGACGGCGGCCAGGAGTTCGTCGTCGGGGATCGGGCCGCCCAGCGCCAGGCTGTTCCAACCGTAACGGCCGATGTAGGCGCTGGCCGAGGCCGCCTCCGGGTAGCGCAGCAGCCACTCGTCCGCGGTGTCCCGGTCGGGTCCGCACTTGAGCCCGACCGAGGCCGCCCGCTCGGGCCCGCGCGGGGCGGATCCGAGGAACGCGAAGATCTTGTCCCCCACCTTGACCACCAGATCCCCCTCCCATGGCTCGTCCTGCCAGGCCCCGGGCTTGGCCAGGCAGTAGGCCTTCAGCTGCGCCCAGGTCATCGCTGCCGCGGACATCGGGACCACCTCCACGCTCCGGACTGTAGACCCCGCCGGCGCACGCGGGTACCGGGGCAGGTGCCCCGCTCGGGCGGGAGGCGTTCGAGATCACCGGCGGCACGGCCCCGGCACCTTCGGCGCCTGTGGCACGCAGCTCCGTGCGCCGACGGCTCCGTGACCGCCGCCTCAGCGGGTGGGACCCGGCGAGGACTCCGGCTCCGTCGTCACCCGGTCGAAGGAGCCCGGGCCGCGCCCGCGACGGCCCCGGTCAGTGCGGCGCAGCGGCCGGCTCCAGCACGAAGACCGGGATCCGGCGTGCGGTCTTGCGCTGGTAGTCGGCGTAGTCCGGATAGGCGGCCACGGCCCGCTCCCACCACAGCTCACGCTCTTCGCCGGACAGTTCACGCGCCGTCATGTCCTGCTTGACCGGCCCGTCCTGCAGCTCGACCCGCGGATCGGCGGTCAGGTTGTAGTACCAGACGGGGTGCTTGGGGGCGCCGCCCTGGGAGGCGACGACCGCGTAGGCGCCACCGTGTTCCACCCGCATCAGCGGCGTCTTGCGGATCCGGCCGCTCTTCGCGCCGACGGAGGTGAGCAGCACCACCGGCAGGCCGCGGATCGTCGTGCCCTTGGTCCCGCCCGACGACTCGAACAGCTCGACCTGCGCCCGGACCCAGTCCGTCGGGCTCGGCTCGTACTCTCCCTGCAGCGGCATGCGTCATGTCCTCCCGCGCGGCGATCATCCGACCCCGCCATCGTGCCGCATCCGGCCCCCGCCGGACGACCCGTTGCCCCGAACGGCGGCAGCAGCGCGCCGCCGACGGCCGCGACGACGCAGGATGACAGCATTCCCACTGCGGAGGCGGAGGTGGACGGCGTGGCCAAGGACGCCGGTGACGAGTTCGACGCCGACCTGGACGAGGAGCAGCTCGGCAGCCCGGAGGCCTGGTTCTACTGCACCCGTCATCACCGGGTGGAACAGGGCCACCAGTGCCCGGGGCGGTTCCTGCTGGGCCCCTACGACTCGGCCGAGGCGGCCGCACGGGCGCTGGAGCGGGTGAAGGAGCACAACGAGGCCTGGGACGCCCAGGACGAACCCCGCCCGGGCGGCGACGGAGGAACACCGTGAGCGAGATGTCGACCGACATGGAGCGCGACGACAAGGTGCTCTTCTTCACGATCCGCGACCCCGAACAGGCGGCTGCCGCCTTCGACGAGGTGACCGAACTGCCGACGGTGACCCGGGCCGCGCTGCTGCGCCGGGACGCCGACGGCCGGGTCAGCGTGCCGGCGGACTACGACCCGGGCGCGGGCGGTTCCATGCTGGGGTTCGGCACGGTCGGCGCGCTGCTCGGGCTGTTCGCCGGACCGCTGGGGCTGGCCGTCGGCGCGACCATCGGCCTGGGCATCGGCGCGGTGCAGGACGGCAACGACGCGGAGACCCAGACCGACGCCCTGATCGGCCTGGTGCCCTGGGTGGACCCCGAGAGCAGCCTCCTGGTCGCGGAGATGGTCGAATCCGACCCGCGCTCCGTCGACGCGATCGCGGCCCGCCATGACGCCCACCTCGACCGGGTGCCCGCCGCCCAGGCGGCGGCGGAACTCGCCCGCCTCCAGGCCGCGGCCGAGTCCCGCCCCGAGGACCCCCGGTCCTGACCCCGGAACCCGCGCGGCGGCGGGCGGCCGGTTCGGAGATCTCCGTAACGGCCGCCCGCCGCCGCGTGCTCTGGTAGACCACTCGCATGACCACCGAATGGATCAGCAGCGCGGAGGTCCACTTCCGCGCCCCCGGCCAGTTCCTCGGCGAGCAGAACGCTCCCCAGGTCCGGGCGAGCGGCGACGTCCGCCTCGTCGACGGCTGGCTGCACCTGAAGCTGCCGAACGACGGCGGCATCGTCTCGGTCCCGGCATCGGCAGTGGACCGGGTCCACTGGCGGCCCGCCACGGTCTGACGCAGGCCGCCGGGCCTACAGGATGACGGCCGACGCGATGCGGTGCCCGCACGGCTCGAAGGTGAGCGTCGGCTGCCCGGCGGTCTCCTCGAAGTGGATGTCGGTCGCAGGCTGTCCGCACTCGGGGCAGTCGGGATTCCGCCCGGCATGGTGGTGGCGCATCAGGTCGATGAAGCGGTCGGGTGTCACGTGGTGCACGGTTTCGCTGCTCACGACGCCTTCTTCACGGTTCGCTCGGCCCGGGAGCCGGTCCGGACGGGTCCGCCGATCAGGCCCTCGGCGGAGGGGGTGTTCCTGGGGTTCACGCTAAGCCCGCAGGTCACCGGCCGCGTGTCGATCAACGCGGATGGCTCGGCCGAGCCCCGAACCTGCCCGCGTCCGCCGCCCCGTGCGGAACTACGCTGGGCCGGTGACCACGATCCCCCTGCCCGGCGTCACCGTCGAACGGGCCGACGACGCGGTGGTGCGCTGCGAGGGCTGCGGCCGGCCGCTGCGCGACCCGGCGTCCCGTGCCCGCGGGCACGGCCCGGTCTGCACCGTCGTCAGGCTGCCGGAGCCGCCACGGGGCGAGCAACAGGAGACGCTGCCGGGGTTCTGATCCGCCCGACCGAGCGGAAGCCGGGAAGTGTCCCGAAGGGGAGACCGCGCGTGGCGGGGCGGCGGCGGGGCGGACGCTGCCTAGAGTGACCGGATGTGGCACGACATGTTCGTCTCCGGGATCAGTTACAGCGAGAAGGCGCTGCGCACCGTCCTGGTCTACCTCGCGCTGCTGATCCTGCTGCGGATTCTGGGTAAGCGGGGCCTGGCCCAGCTCAACACCTTCGACCTCGTGGTGATGCTGCTGCTGTCGAACGTCGTGCAGAACGCCGTGATCGGCAACGACAACTCGGTGACCGGCGGCCTGTTCGGGGCCGTGGTCCTGCTGCTCACCGATGCCCTGCTGGTCCGTCAGGGCGCGCGGTGGAGGTGGTTCGCGCGGCTGTTGGAGGGCGTTCCGACCGTCCTGGCACGCGACGGCGAGTTCGACCTCCGGGCCATGCGGCGGCAGGGCCTGACCAGGGGCGACGTCGGCGTGGCCGTGCGCAATCAGGGCGGCGACGGCATCGAGGAGACCTCGCTGGTCGTGCTCGAACCCGGCGGTTCCGTCCTCGTCCGCCTC
Organism: Streptacidiphilus rugosus AM-16; assembly: GCF_000744655.1. NCBI lineage: Bacteria > Bacillati > Actinomycetota > Actinomycetes > Kitasatosporales > Streptomycetaceae > Streptacidiphilus > Streptacidiphilus rugosus. The sequence goes on from NZ_JQMJ01000004.1 coordinate 232,417, forward strand.
AAGGAGGGCGACCAGGTTGCCGACAAGGACGATGTGGCCGCGCTCCGCGCCCTGCTGGAGCGGATCGAGGCGCGCCTGCGGTGAGCTCGCGTCCGTGGTGGTTCACGGGCCGGGGGCACAGCGGTACGTTCCGGGTGAGGTCGCAAGCACGATGGTGGAGGTGCAGGCAATGACGCGGCAACCGCAGGTGAGACTCCTTCGGACCTTCGGTGGGCGGGGATGACCGCGCCCGCCCCGCCGCGGCCGGGAGACTTCGCGGTCACCTCGGTCACCGGAGACGTGGGCTTCCTGATCAGTGTGGGTGAATGGCTGAACGGCTCCCGATTCGGCCACTGGGACCACGCCTTCGTCTACGTCGGCGACGACCAGCTCGTCGAGGCGGAGCCCGGCGGGGCGCGGCTGGCCCAGCTGGAGGAGTACGCGGGACGGCCGGTCGCCTGGTCGACGGGGCATGTCGCGATGACCGACGAGCAGCGCAGCGCGGTGGTGGAGGCGGCGCGGTCGTTCCTCGGGGTGCCCTACAGCGCCCGCGACTACGTGGCGCTCGCGTTGTGGCACTTCCACCTGCGGATCCCCTGGGCGCGTCACGTGATGGCGTCGCGGAGGAGCATGATCTGCAGTCAGCTGTGCGACGCGGCGCTGCTGGCGGCGGGCGTCCACCTCTTCGCGGACGGACGTGAGCCCGGCGATGTGACGCCGGCCGATCTCGCGGAGCTCATCGCCGCGTGACCGTCCGTCGACTGGCCGAATCCTCCGCATGCCTGCCGCCTCCCGCGGGCAGGTGCTGGACATGACGGAGGTCCGGAAGTCCGCGTGGCCCGAGCTCGTCGGGGTCGACGTCGAGGAAGCCGAGCAGGTGGTGCGGGCCGAGCGCCCGGATGTGGTCGTGGAGGCGCGGCTGGCGGGGATGGCCAGGGCGACGGGGTACCGGCCGGAACGCGTGCGGTTGATCTACAACGCCACCACCGGCCGCATCACCCAGGAACCCCACATCGGCTGAGCCTGGTCGGTCAGTGGCGTGTGGTGCGGATCCACCACAGCGTCGCGACCAACTCGGCGCCGACCTCCTCGCACAGCGACAGCAGGGCCCGGCCGGCCGGGGTGGCGAGCAGGCCCTGTCCGGTCGGCAGGGTCGGAAGCGCCTCATGGCAGGTGAACTCGGCGAGGAGGTTGCGCGAGCCGAGGTAGCCCAGTCCGTACCGCCCCACGGAGGGGTCGAGGCTGTCGACGTAGTGCTGGCGCGCCTGCTCGGCGGGGTGGGCGTAGAAGGCGTTCGCCACGACGCAGTCGAGATGGTCGGCGAGGCTGCGCGGGCGTTCGACCACCTGCTCGATCTCGTCGATCCCGCCTGCCGTGAGCGCCTCACCGAAGGTCAGCAGGCTTGCGATGGTCTCCAGCTGGACGAGCTCGACCGTCTCGGGGTCGACCTCGGAGCTGAAGAGCGGGGCGGCGCACAGCTCCGTGAGCGCCTCGCGGTAGGCACGGTCCGACTCCCGGTCCGGAGCGGAGGCCGCCGCCTGGAAGAGCGCTTCCAGCACCACCGGGTCGATGCCCCAGTCGGGGTCCAGCTCCATCGCGAGCAGGGGCGCCCGCAGACGCCACAGTGCCAGGGTCGCGGCGTGACGTCGTTGCTCTGGCCGCAGTGCGAGCAGTCGTTCGCTCAGTTCCACGTTCTCTCATGCCCAGGGAGGTAGTGACGGCGTTGGTCGCATTGTGGACCGTCACGGCCGGGCCCGGCGAGCCGTTCAGCCCAGGCAGATGACGAGCAGTCGCACCTTGCAGGCCGTCGGCGGTGCGGGTGTGGAGGTGGGCGACGACGTCGGCGTCGGGAGGGTGGACGGGGTGGGGAGGACGCGTCGCGTCGGGGAGGCGGAGGCGGCCGGTGGGTCGGTCGGTGACCCGCCGACGGGGTCGTCGGAGGGCGCGCCCACGGGGGCGGTCGGAACGGCGGGGGCGGTCGCCGCTCCGGACGGACTGAGGGACGCGGCGGTGCCGGTCCCCGAGGTGGTCGGCGCGGGGATGACGGCTGCGACGCCGGCCGTGTGGGTGGGCTGCCCGCCCGGCGCGGTCGGGCCGGGGAGTGTCGGCGCACCGGCGGCTCCTCCCCCGCTGCCGCCGTTGAGGGGGCCGTTCGCGTCCGGTGCCGTCAGGCCCGGTTCCGGACCGAGTCCGGCGCCAGGTCCGGAGCCGGCGAGCCCGCACAGGCCCGCGACACCGAGCCCCGCCACCAGCAGCGCCGGGACGAGCCTGTGGCCCGAGCGCGCCGGACGCGCATGGTGGGACGGTGCCGGGGCCGGGCTCCCGCGCCGCCGTTCAGGGGCGGCGGTCGGTGCCCGACGCCCGGACGCCGGTTTCGGCGGCGCGGTTGTCGGCGGCGCGGTTGTCGGCGGGGGTTCCGGGGCGCTGCTGGGCGCGGGCCTCGGCGCGAGTTCCGGCGCGGGTGCCGGGCGGGCGGGTACGGCCGGCGCGTCAGGGCCGACCGAGGGCAGTTTCGATGACGGCACGCCGCATCCGGCGCAGCTGAGTGCGCCGTTCACGTAGCGCCGACAGGACGGGCAGTACCTCATTCCTCACACGTTGCAGGTCAGCGGCCCGAACAGGGCGGAGTCCGTGAAAGTTGCAGTGGGCAACCCGGCCCGGTGCTAATCTGCGCGGGCTCCGCACTCGAACCGTTTCGCAGGAAGGACGCCGCCGTGTCGCTCGACACCGAACGGCCCGAGGAGTTCTCCCTGTTCGACCCCCGCCGGCGGGTCGACCCCTACCCGGCCTACGCCGCGCTGCACGCCGTCGGCGGCCCGGAGGCACGCCTGCGGCGCACCGCGTTCGGGCCGTGGCTGTCGCCCTCGCACGGCGTCTGCGCGCAGGTGCTGCGCGACCCGGCGTTCGGCCGCGCGGAGCAGCCGGACGACGGTCGCACCCGTTCCTTCCTCGCGCTCAACCCGCCCGACCACACGCGGCTGCGGCGGCTGGCCGCGAAGGCCTTCACGCCCCGTCTGGTCGAGGCGTTGCGCCCGCGCATCGAACGCCTCGCCGACGAGCTGCTGGACCGGGCGCTGCGCGAGCCCGAGTTCGACCTGGTGCGGGAGTTCGCGCACCCGCTGCCGGTGATCGTCATCAGCGAGCTGCTCGGCGTGCCCGCCGAGGACCGCGACCGGTTCGCCGCCTGGTCGCAGGCGCTGGCCCGGGGCATCGACCCGGAGTTCCTGCTGCCCCCGGAGACGCTCGCCGTGCTGGACGCCGCCCGCGCGGAATTCGACGGCTACTTCCGCGAGCTGGCCGCGCGCCGCCGCGCGGAGCCGGCCGCGGACCTGCTCAGCGCGCTGGTCGCGGTCTGCGACGAGGGCGAGAGCCTGTCGGAGGCGGAACTGACGGCCACCTGCACGCTGTTGCTGATCGCCGGCCACGAGACCACGGTGAACCTGATCGCCAACGGCGTGCTGGCGCTGCTGCGGCACCCGGCGGAGCTGGCCTGGTTCCGGGCGCATCCCGAGGCCGCCCCGCAGGTGGTGGAGGAACTGCTGCGCTTCGACCCGCCCGTGCAGCTGACCATGCGCACGGCCCTGCGTGACGCCGAGGTGGAGGGTCGCACCGTGGCCGCGGGCGAGCAGGTCCTGCTGCTGCTCGGTGCGGCCAACCGCGATCCGGCCGTGTTCGCCGAACCGGACCGCCTGGACCTGCGTCGCAGTGCCGAGGCCGAGCGGCATCTCGCCTTCGGCCTCGGCATCCACTTCTGTCTCGGCGCCTCGCTCGCGCGCCTCGAGGGTCAGATCGCCCTCGCGGCGTTCGCCCGCCGCGTCGCCGCGCCACGGCTGGGAGACGCGGGCCCGGTCCACCGGGAGAACCTGATCCTGCGCGGCCCGGCCGTGCTGCCGGTCCGGCACGGCTGAGGGCTCTGGCCCGCGTTCAGTCGAGCCTTGCGTCGAAGGCGAGCGAGGCGGCCAGCTCGTCGACCCGGCCGGCGGCCAGGCCGTGCGCGACGAACCAGGCGCCCACGTTGCGGACGTCGCGTTCCAGGAAGGAGCGACCGCGCGGGTTGGCGATCACGTCGACGATCTGCGGAACATCGATGATCACCAGTCGCCCGTCCTTGACCAGGATGTTGTAGGCGGACAGGTCCCCGTGGGCGAAGCCGTCGCGGGCGAGCAGCGACAGGCTGCGGCCCAGCTGCTCCCACAGGTCCTCCAGGTCGGCCTCCTCCGTCCGCAGTTGTGCCAGGCGCGGGGCGGCGGCGCCGGAGTCGTCGCCGATGAACTCCATCAGGATCTCCGTCCCCAGGATCTGCACCGGATAGGGCACGGCGGCCCCGGCCACCCAGAGGCGTGACAGCGCCGCGAACTCGGCGGCGGCCCACTGGCCGGCGATGGCCTGCTTGCCGAAGTCGCTGCGCTTGGCCATGGCCCGGCTGACCCGCGACTCCTTGTGGGAGCGGCCCTCCAGATAGCCGGAGTCGCGATGGAAGAGCCGGTGCTGACCGTCGCGGTAGCGCTTGGCGGCCATCAGGGTGCGGCGGCCGGTACCGGGTACGGCGCGTTCGACCAGGAAGACGTCGGCTTCCTTGCCGGTCTTCACGATGCCGAACTCGGTGTCGACCGCCGCGAGTTCGGTGACGACCCAGCCGGGCCGGGGCTCGGGTCCCTTTTCGGTGGGAGTGGACTGGTCCCAGGTCGACCAGCGGTCGCCCTCCGGGGGGCCGTCGTGGACGGAGTCGTCCGCCGGCGGGGCGGACGGCCCGGCGGGCCTGTCGGCGGAGAAGAAGGAGTCGTATGCGGCAGCCCAGCTGTCGCGATCGAGCTCAGTGGCGGCACCCTCGCGGGAGCGACGGGTGACGGTGCCCTTCGGGCGGGTACGGACAAAGGAATCGCTGTCGGCGAAACGCTTGCTCAAGGTAGGAATGCTCCTGCGAGGTGGCCCGCCGGAGGATGTGAGCGCGCGTCAGTGACGTGACGCGGCTCAGCCGGCGAGCAGAAGATGAGGGAAGGCGTCTGGCGCGCGGTCGAGGGCACGCCGCATCGAGGCCGTAACCATGCTGGGCACCTCACTCTCATCGTCGGCCGGAGGCCACCATCGTGGCCCGGCTCACTCCTGCAAGATCTCCGCCATGCTATCCGCTGACCCGATGGGCGCAACCGATTTAATCGAGAGCGGCTCGAGCCCCGGTGGATCGGGTGGGCCGCGGTGCGACACGCCTGTCAGCTTTCGGCGGACACGCGTGCCATCGCCGCCCGGACGTGGGCCAATGGACGGGTCAGCACGTCGCCGAACCGAGGAGCAACGGGTCATGCCTGTCCCCCTGCCGGGAGCCGACCGAGTCGACCTGCGTCCGCCGGACCGGGCCGAGACCGTCGCCATCGTGCGCGGGCTGCGCGGCATGATCGCGCCGAGCGGTGAGCCGACGGAGCTTCAGCGCCTGCTGATCCGTGCCATCTCGCACTCCATGACCGGCTTCGACGTGGATCCCGACGCCGTCACGCCGCTCCCGCCCGAGGAGCTCGCCAGGAAGCTGGAGCGGCGCGACGCCGTCTTCCGCACGCGCATCCTGCAACTCGCGCTCATCGGCGAGCTCGTGGAACCCCAGCCGCCCGCGGAGGTGTGCTCCGCGATCGAGACCTTCGCGCTCGCCGCCGGCGTGGACGACGGCATGCGCCAGGTCGCCCGTGACCTGGCCGACGGCGCGCTCGGGCTGGCCCTGCACGACTTCGAACGCAACGGCTACACGGCCGACTGGAGTCCGGACAGCTGCCGCCAGCTCCACGCGACGGCGGCGCTCGCCGAGCCGTGGGACCAGGCCACCCACGATCCGGAGCTCGCCGCCCGCTGGGCCGAGCTCGCGCACTGCCCGCCGGGCTCCCTGGGCCGCGGCGTGCACCAGTTCTACGAGGCCCGCGGCTTCGTCACGCCGGGCCTGCCCGACAGTGCGCCGCCCTACCTCGCGCAGCACGACTGGGTGCACGTGGTGGCGGACTACGGGACGACGCTGGAGGCCGAGCTGGAGGTCTTCGGCCTGATCGCGCGGGGCATCCCCGACCCCCGCGGCTTCTCGATGCTGGCCATGGTCCTGGGCCTCTTCGAGACCGGCAGGATCGAACGCGCGGCCGGCCTGTTCGAGGCGGACGCGGGCCATCTCTCCCGGGACCGGGACGGCATGGCCGTCCGGCTCGGCGACGCGATGCGCCGCGGCGCGGTCGCGGGCGTGGACCTGCTCGGTGTCGACTGGTTCGGCCTGTCCGCGCTCCCCGTCGACGACGCCCGCCGGGAGCTCGGCCTGCCGCCGAAGGACGGGGCGGCGACGGCGGCGGGCTCGGTCGGGCCCTGGGACAAGGGCGGCATCTCCCCGTTCCAGCAGAGGTCGGGCCGGGCGAAGGCCGAGGCCGAAGGCCGCCCGTACCTCTCCTACGGCGCCGAGCTCGGCTGACGGGCGGGCCGGGACGGACCGGGCCCGTGCCGTGTCGGGACGTGCCGTGCCGTGCCGTGACGGGGGGCGCCGGGCCATGTCGTGCCGTGCCGTGCCGGGGCATGCCGAGCCGTGTGGGGGCATGCCGCCTCGGGCCATGGCGTGGCGAGCCGGACCGCGCCGCGCCTCCGCGGACTGCGTCTCGGCCTAGCGGTGGAAACGCTCGACGTAGCGGCGCTGCCAGGGCGTCTCCACCGCGTGGGGCGAGTAGTGCGCGCGCACGTAGGCGACGGCCTCCGCCGCCGGGACGCCGTCCAGGACCGCGAGGCAGGCCAGGGTCGTCCCGGTGCGGCCCCGGCCGCCCGTGCAGGCGACCTCGACCCGCTCGTCGGCGGCGCGCCGCCAGGCGTCCAGGAACGCCGACCGGGCCTCGGCGCGGTCGGCGGGCAGCCGGAAGTCGGGCCAGCGCACCCAGCGCGACTCCCACGCGACGCAGGGCGCGTGACGACCCTGCAGATAGAGCGCGAAGGTCGGCAGCCGGCCGGGCGGCAACGGGTCCCGCAGTCCCCTCCCCCGGATCAGCCGTCCTGAGGGCAGGGCGAACAGCCCGGGCGTCGACGGTTCCCAGCGGTCGATCATCCGGCCAGCCTAGTGCCGGGCCCGCCGCGGCCGCGGACCGCTCACAGGTGGTCCAGCACCTGCTTCAGCTCGCCGATCAGCGCGGTGGCCCCCGCGGCGACGAGCCGGTCCGCGGGCATCAACGCGGTGTAGCCCAGCACGTCCATCCCGGCGGCGCGCGCGGCGAGGACGCCGTTGCGGCTGTCCTCCACGACGAGGCAGTCGGCCGGAGCAACGCCCATGGCCCGGGCGGCGTGCAGGAAGAGGTCCGGGGCCGGCTTGCCGACGCCCGCTACGTCCTCGGCGCTGAACACCAGGGAGGCGGGCAGGTGCCGGCGCAGCCCGGAGCGGTCCAGGGTGAGGTCGATCCAGGCGTGGTCGGACGAGGAGGCCACACAGTAGGGAAGCCGCCGCCGACCGAGCTCCGCCAGCAGGTCGCCGGCGCCGGGAGCGGCGTCGACTCCCTGCTGGAAGGCGGCGAAGACCCGGTCGTGGCAGCGGGCGGTGAAGTCCTCGGGCAGGGTGCCGCCGAAACGCTCGGCCACCACCGTGTGGACGTTGCGGCCCGCGTTGCCGAGGAAGTGCTGGAAGGACTCCTCGACCGTCGTCGGGTAGCCGAGCTCGGTGAGGTACCCGGAGAGCACGGTGTGGGCCTTGGTCTCGCTGTCGACCAGCGTCCCGTCGTTGTCGAAGATCACCATCTGGTACGTCATCCCGGCAGCGTACAAGCGGCCTCGACGTCCGAATCCGGGAGCCGAGGCCCGCCGGATATTCCAAGGCGCATGTCGTCGCTCATCTGCGATGATGCGCGCGGAGGAAACCCATGCACCGTCTGTTCGCCCCTTACCGCTCCGTCTTCGCCATCCCCGGCAGCCGCGCGCTCTTCGTCGTCGCCTTCGTCGCCAGGATCCCGGCGACCGCCAAGGGCATGCTGCTGACCCTGCACATCGTCCTGGACCAGCACCGCGGCTACGGCGCGGCCGGTCTGGCCGCGATGGCGCTGACGCTCGGCTTCGCCCTCGGTTCGCCCGTCGCCGGGAAAATGGTCGACCGGCACGGGCTGCGGCCCGTGCTGCTGGTGACGGGCGCGGCCGAGGCGGTCTACTGGGTGGGCGCGCCCTTCCTCCCGTATGCCGCGCTGGTCGTCGCCACGTTCCTCGGCGGGATGCTGGCGGTGCCGGTCTTCCCGGTCATCCGGCAGGCCGTGGCCGCGCACGTGCCGGCACAGCAGCGGCGTCAGGCGTTCGCCCTGGACTCGATGCTCGTCGAGATGGCGTACATGATCGGCCCGGCCGTGGCGGTGCTCGCGGTGACGGGCATTCACACCGCGACGCCCTCGATGCTCGGTCTGAGCGGCCTCACCCTGGCCGCCGTCGCCGGGCTCTGGCCGCTCGGGCGTCTGCTCGGTCCCGGCAGCGCGGCCGCCGGCCGCACCGGCCGCGCGGGTGACGCGCGCCCGGAGAAGCTGCCGCGCGGGACCTGGCTCAACCCGGGGCTGGTCCTGATCCTCGCCGTCTGCATGTCGGCGAACCTGGTCCTGTCGGGCACCGAGGTCTCCGTGGTGGCCTCGCTCCGCTCGCACGGGGAGACCCAGTGGGCGGGCGTGACCATCATCGCCTGGTGCACCGCCTCCCTGATCGGCGGCTTCTGGCACGGCTCGACCGCCAGGCCGCGTCCGCTGCCGGTCCTGATGCTGCTGCTCGGTCTGCTGACCGTCCCGGTCGGCGTGCTCGGTGACCTGGGCTGGCAGTGGACATGTCTGGCGCTGATCCCGGCCGGCTTCGTCTGCGCCCCGACGGTCGCCTCGACCGCCGAGGCGATCAGCAGGGCCGTGCCCGAGTCGGCGCGCGGCCAGGCCATGGGGCTGCAGGCGGCGGCGCTGACGCTCGGCGGTTCGCTGGGCGCGCCGCTCGCGGGGTCCGTGATCGACAACGCCTCCCCGGTCTGGGGCTTCGTGGTGGCCGGCGCGATCGGCTCGGTCCTGGCCGGTCTCGCACTGGCCTACCGCCCGGCGCGAACGGTCCCCACCGCGACGGCGGAGGAGCCCGCCGTGCTCGCCGACGTGGCGTAGCCGCGTCGGCCGGTTGTGCCGGATGTCCGCCGGCGGGCCGTTGTCGGTGGGCCGGACTAGGGTCGGTGCCAGGACTCGGGTAGCGGCATCCGGCAGGGGGAACTGCGATGGGCACCACCAGGAGCGGGGCGTACGAGGGTTTCTCGGCCGAGGAACGCGCCGCGATGAAGGGCCACGCCAAGGAGATGAAGGCCGCCGCGCGGCGCGCCTCGGCCGCCGAGAAGGCGGCGGAGGCGGAGCGGGACGTGCTGGAGAAGATCGCCGAGATGGAGGACGCGGACCGGGCGATCGCGGAGCGCGTGCACGCGGTCGTCACGGCGAACGCGCCCACGCTCGCTCCGAAGCTCTGGTACGGGATGCCCGCCTACGCCCTGGACGGCAAGGTGGTCTGCTTCTTCCAGAGCGCGGAGAAGTTCAAGACGCGCTACTCGACTCTCGGCTTCAGCGATCTGGCGCGGCTGGACGACGGCTCCATGTGGGCGAACGCCTTCGCCCTGACCGAGGTCGACGCCGAGGTGGAGGCGCGTATCGCGGCGCTGGTGAAACAGGCGGTCAGCTGAGCCGCGCGGTCCGGCGGTCAGCCCGCAGGGCGCAGGATGTCGGCGAGGTCGTAGCGCACCGGCTCGTCCAACTGGGCGTACGTGCAGCTGTCCGGCGTGCGGTCGGGCCGCCAGCGGCGGAACTGCGTGGTGTGCCGGAAGCGGTCCCCCTGCATGTGGTCGTAGGCCACCTCGCAGACGCGTTCGGGCCGGAGCGGCACCCAGGAGAGATCCTTCGTACCGGTCCATCGGCTCGTCGCGCCAGGCATGCGGGAGCTCGCCTGCGCGGCCTCGTCCGCCCAGTCGGCCCAGGGGTGGCCCTCCCCCGTCTCCATCCGCAGCGGCGCGAGCTCCTCGACGAGCTCCTCACGCCGCCGCATCGGGAACGAGGCGCAGACTCCGACGTGCTGCAGCCGGCCCTCGGCGTCGTGCAGGCCGAGCAGCAGCGAGCCCACCACGGGCCCGCTCTTGTGTTCGCGGTACCCGGCCAGCACGCAGTCGGCGGTGCGCTCGTGCTTGATCTTGAACATGCTGCGCTGGTCCGCCCCGTAGGGGGCGTCCAGCGGCTTGGCGACGACCCCGTCCAGTCCCGCCCCCTCGTACTGACTGAACCACTGCTGGGCCAGCTCCTGGTCGAGTGTCGCGGGCGCGAGGTGGACCGGCGGCGAGATGCCGGCAAGCGCCTGCTCCAGCGCGGCGCGGCGCTCGCGCTGGGGCACGTCCAGCAGGCTGCGGTCGCCCAGCGCCAGCAGGTCGAAGGCGACGAAGGAGGCGGGGGTCCGCTCGGACAGCAGCTTGACCCGGGAGGCCGCCGGGTGGATCCGCTCGGTGAGCGCGTCGAAGTCCAGACGGTCGTCGGCCACCAGGATGATCTCCCCGTCCACGACGCAGCGGGTGGGCAGCTGGTCCTCCAGCTCGCGCACCACCTCGGGGAAGTAGCGGGTCAGCGGCTTGCCGCTGCGGCTGCCGATCACCGTCTCCGGGCCGTCGCGGTGGACGATCGCACGGAAGCCGTCCCATTTGGCCTCGTAGAGCATGCCGGGCGGGATCTTGGCGACCGCCTTGGCCAGCATCGGCTTGACGGGCGGCATCACGGGCAGGTCCATGTGCCGATTCTGCGGCGTCCGAGCGGCGTCCGCTCGACGGGCGCGGCGGTCCTGCTCGGGCCGTCGCCAGGGCCTACTGCATGTCCCAGGTGTTCGCGGGGGTGACGCGCGCGTCGGCGGGAGAGCGCTGCAGGCCACCGGTCGAGCTCGGGCCGGGCCGGTCGAGATGGTCGAACGCGAAGCCGAAACCGTAACCGGCGGCCACGGCGATCGCGGCCAGCACCGTGCCGACGACCACACGCGTGGTCCTGGTCGACCGCTTGAAAGTCCCCATGGGCCTCAGTCTCCCCCGCCCGCCGTCGCGGACGACAGCCCTCCGCGGAACGCAACCGCCCTCACGACCCGCCACCGGGGGGACACCCAGGAACGCGCACCCTGTCCGTTACGGATCATGTGAACTGACAGGTCGACAGCCGACCGGGGTGTCGGCCGTGAGACGGCCGGTCGCGCGCCGGCGACGTCGACGGTCAGCGGTGGCTCGAGCGGCTGGAGGCGCGGACGACGAGTTCGGGCTGGTAGACGATCTGCTGGTGGGTGTGCTGGTCCGGGTCGGTGAGGGATTCGGCGATGAGGAGTTGCGCCGACTTGTAGCCGATCTGGAAGGACGGCTGGCGGACGGACGTTATCGGGACCGCGGCCGCTCCCGCGAACTCGATGTCGTCGTAGCCGACCAGGGCCATGTCGTCGGGGACGCGGACGCCCATGGCGAAGAGCGCCTGGAGGACGCCGAGGGCGAGCAGGTCGTTGGCGCAGAAGACGGCGGTGGGGCGGCTCGGGAGTCCGAGGAGGCGTTGGCCGGCGTCCTTGCCGGCGGCGATGTCCAGACGTGGGGTCTCGACCATGGTGATCGCGTCCGGCGGCAGGCCCGCCTCGGTGGCGGCCTGGCGCGCGCCGTCCAGGCGGTTGGCGACCTGGTGGAGCGTGGTCGGGCCGCCGACGAAGGCGATCCTGGTGTGGCCCTGGTCGATGAGGTGCCGGGTGGCCATGGTCCCGCCGAGGACGTCGTCCACGGCGACGGAGCAGCCGTCGGCGATCGCGGCCCCGCGGTCGACCCAGACGACGGGGACCCCGCCTCGGCGGAGCTTGGTCATGTCGGCGTTCACGCCGTCGATCGGGGAGAAGAGGACGCCGAGGACCTGCTGCTCCGCGAAGTGCGCCAGGTAGAGGTTCTCCTGGTTCTGGTCCTGACCGCTGTTGGAGAGCATGACGATCAGGTTGTGCTCGCGCGCGGCCTTCTCCGCTCCCCGGGCGACGTCGACGAAGAAGGGGTTGCCCATGTCGAGGACGAGCAGCGCGAGGACGCGGCTGCGGCCGGCCCGCAGTTGCCGTGCGGACTCGCTCCGGACGTAGCCGAGGTGCGTGATCGCGGCCTCGACCCGGAAGCGGGTGTCCGCGGAGACGAGATCAGGTCGGTTGATCACGTTGGAGACCGTGCCGACGGACACTCCTGCATGTCGGGCGACGTCCTTGATGCCCACCGTGCGTGCCACGTCAGCGGGTTTCCTTCCGGGTGTGCGTCGGGTCGGGCGTCGGGTCAGGCAAGGTGGAAGACCTCGACGAGAGGACGCATCGCAGCGTCGGGGGGAGTTCCTTCCAGATCCTCGAAGAAGTCTGCCATGTCTGCCTGCCAGCGGTGATTGATCTCGGTGGCTTCCATGCCGGCACGGGCGGCTTCGAAGTCCTCGGTCTCCAGATAGCCGACGAGCAGGCCGTCCTCGCGCAGGAAGAGCGAGTAGTTGCCCCAGCCGGTGCGGCGCAGCGCCTCCTGCATCTCGGGCCAGACCTCGCGGTGACGCGCGCGGTACTCCCCTGTTCGGTCCTGGCGGACTTTCAGCAGAAAGCAGATGCGTTGCACGGGTGCTCCTCCGTCGATCCGACGTCGTCCGACGCTCCCGGCGGCCGGGGGGCGGCCGCCGGGAACCGTCTCTCCGGGTGTCAGAAGTTGAACTGGTCGATGTTGTTCTTGTCGAAGACGGTGGGGTTGCCGAGCAGCACGACCCCGTCCGCGCCGATGGTGAAGCTGCCGAGGTCCCCCGCCTTGAAGGTCTGACCCTCGGCCCCGGTGATCTGGCCGGAGGCGAGCGCGGTGGCGGTGTAGCCGGCGAGTTCGCCGAGCTTCGCCGGGTCCCACAGCTCGAACGCGGCGACCGTGCCGTCCTTGACGTAGGAGCGCATGTCGTTGGGGGTGCCCAGGCCGGTGAGCTGGACCTTGCCCTTGTACTGCGAGCCGGACAGGTACTGCGCGGCGGCCTTGATGCCGACGGTGGTCGGGGAGATGATCCCCTTCAGGTTCGGGTACTGCTGCAGCAGACCCTGGGTCTGCTGGAACGAGGTCTGCGCGTCGTCGTTGCCGTAGGCGACGGTGACCAGCTTCATGTTCTTGTAGGCGGGCTTCTTCAGCTCGTCCTTCATGTAGCCGATCCAGGTGTTCTGGTTGGTGGCCGTCTGGGCGGCCGAGAGGATCGCGATGTCACCGGTGTAGCCGAGTTGCTTGGCGATCAGCTGGACCTCGCTGCGGCCCAGCGCCTCGGCGCTGGCCTGGGAGACGAAGACCTGGCGGCAGTCGGCGTTGGTGTCGGAGTCGTAGCTGACGACCTTGATGCCGTTGCTCATGGCCTGCTTGAGCGCGGTGCACAGGGCGCCGGGGTCCTGGGCGGACACCGCGATGGCCTTGACCTGCTGCTGGGTGAGGGTGTTGACGTAGGAGACCTGGCCGGCGGTGTCGGTGCCGCTGCTGGTGCCGACCTCCTTGTAGGTCTCGCCGAGCGCGTCCAGCGCCTTCTTGCCGCCGTTGTCGGCGATGGTGAAGTAGGGGTTGTTGACCTGCTTGGGCAGGAACGCGACGGTGAGGCCGGTCTTGGTCGCCGCGTTGGGGTTGGCGGTGCCGGCCGCGGCGGCGTGTCCGCCCGACGAGGCGTCCGTGGAGTTCTTGGTCGTGCCGCCGCAGGCCGCGACGGTGAGCGCGAGGGCGGCAGTCAGCGCGAGGGCGGCGGAGGCGCGGACGGAGCTTCTGGCGGTGACGGACATCTGACTTCCTTGTCTCAGGAGAGAGGCGCAGGGATGGACAGGCGGGAGGGTGGGGCGGTGCGGCAGGATCGGGGGCGGTTCAGGCGGAGGCGACCGGGGCTGCCACCGTGGCGGCGGGTGCGGCTGTCGCACGCTGCCGGGCCCGGGCCCGGGCGATCTGGCGGCCGACTCGGGGGCCGAGGACCGAGACGACCAGCAGCACGCCGGTGACCACGATCTGGGACTGGGCGGAGACGTTGACCAGGCTCATCGTGTTCTGCAGGGTGCCCAGCAGGAACACGCCGGCGATGGCGCCGCCGAGTGTGCCCTTGCCGCCGTCGAAGTCGATGCCGCCGAGCAGGACTGCGGCGATGACGGAGAGTTCGAGGCCGGTGGCGTTGTCGTACCGGGCGCTGGCGTAGTGCAGCGCCCAGAGGACGCCGGTAAGGGCGGAGATCAGGCCGGTGGCGGCGAACATGGCCAGCCGGAGCCGCTTCACCCTGATGCCCACGAACCAGGCGGCCTCCTCCGAGGCGCCGATCGCGAAGAGAGAACGTCCGATGCCGGTGGCGTGCAGCACCACGATCGCGACGGCCGCGAGCACGGCCCACGGGACGGCGGCGAAGGGGATGAAGGTGCCGGGGATCCGCCCGGAGCCGAAGTCGAGGTACTGCTGGGGGAAGTCGGTGACCGAGTTCGAGCCGAGGACGATCTGGGCGATGCCCCGGTAGGCGGCCATGGTGCCGATGGTGACGGCGAGGGAGGGGAGCCCGAGGCGGGTCACCAGCAGCCCGTTGACCAGGCCGCAGACGAGGCCGAGGAGCAGGCAGAGCGGAATGATCGTCTCGATGGCCATGCCGTGGTTCCACAGCGCGCCCATCACCGCGCCGGACAGACCCGCGACCGAGCCGACCGACAGGTCGATCTCGCCGGCCACGACCAGCATGGTCATCGGCAGCGCGATCAGCGCGATGGGCAGGGTGTTGCCGATCAGGAACGACAGGTTGAGCGCGTTGCCGAAGTTGTCGACGAAGCCGAACGAGCACAGCAGCAGGACGATGAGCAGCGCTCCGACGACGGTGTCCCACCGGATCAGACCGGTCGTCCCGCCGGAACGGGCAGCAACGGGAACGGATGACACCTGGTCAGGCGCCCTTGTCCCGGGCGTGGGGTGGTCGGCCGGGGCGTGGCCGGGCGAGTCGGGGTCGGGCGTGGGGTGGTCGGAGGTGCTGGGGTCAGGCATGGTGGGCGCTCCTTGTCTGTGCGGCGCGCTTGCGGAGCACCCGGGCCACGCGCAGGGCGACGAGCCGGTCCACGGTGATGGCGAGGAGCAGCAGGACGCCGTCGATGGCCAGGACCCAGACGGAGCTGACGCCGATGGCCGGCAGCACGCTGTTGATGGAGGTGAGCAGAAGCGCGCCGAGGGCCGCGCCGTAGACGCCGCCGGAGCCGCCGGTGAAGGCGACGCCGCCGACCACGACCGCGCTGACCACGGTGAGCTCGTAGCCGCTGCCGGTGCCGGAGTCGACGTTCCCGAAACGGGCCAGGTAGAGGGCTCCGGCCAGACCGGCGAGTGCGCCGCACAGGACGTAGGCGGCGAGCAGTCGCCTGCGCACAGGGACGCCCGCCAGCCGGGCGGCCTCCGGGCTGGAGCCGAGGGCGTAGAGCTCGCGACCGCTGCGGTAGCTGCGCAGGTAGTAGGCCACGACGGCGAGGACGAGGGCGGCGAGGACCCCGAGGTAGGGGACCGCCCAGATGCCGGAGTGACCGAAACGGGCGAAGGACGCGGGGAGTTCACTGGCCGTGATCTCGCGGGACCCGACCCAGATGGCGTCGACTCCCCGGATGATGTAGAGCGTTCCGAGCGTGACGACCAGCGCGGGGACCTGTCCGATGCTGACCAGCAGTCCGTTGAGCAGTCCGAAGGCGATGCCGAGGGTGACGGCCACCAGCACGGCCAGGACCGGGTTGCCGCCGCCCTGGAGGAAGTCACCCGCCGCGAAAGCGGTGATGCCGAGGACGGATCCGACCGACAGGTCGACGTTGCGAGTGATCACGACGACGGCCTGGCCGGTGGCGACCAGCACCAGGATGGCGGCGTTGAGCAGCAGGTCCTTGATGCCCTGGACGGACAGGAAGCTGCCGTTGTAGAGCTGGGTGGCGAGCAGCATCAGCACCAGGACGGCGCCGATGGCCAGTTCCCTCACCTTCAGGACGAGGTCGAGCAGCCCGGCGCGGGCGGGCGGCGGCACGGCGACGGCCCGGTCCCGGGCCCCGATGGTCTCGGTCATCATGCCGCGTTCCTCTCGCGTCCGGTGGCGGCGGTCATCACCGACTCCTCGGTGGCCTCGGCGCGCGGGATCTCGGCGGTGATCCGGCCCTCGTGCATCACCAGGACGCGGTCGGCCATGCCGAGGATCTCGGGCAGGTCGGAGGAGATCATCAGGACGGCGACGCCTTGGGCGGCGAGGCCGGACAGCAGGCGGTGCACCTCGGCCTTGGTGCCGACGTCGATGCCGCGGGTGGGCTCGTCCACGATGAGCACCCGGGGGCCTGTGGCGAGCCACTTGGCCAGCACGACCTTCTGCTGGTTGCCGCCGGAGAGGGTGCCGACGGCGTCGGCGAGGCGGGCGTACTTCACCTGGAGTCTGACCGCCCAGTCGGTGGCGCGGTCGCGTTCGGCGCCGCGGTTCATCAGGCCCGCGGTCGAGGTGGCCTCGAGTCCGGTGAGTCCGATGTTGCGCTCGATCGACATCTCCATGACCAGGCCCTGGGCGCGCCGGTCCTCGGGGACGAGGGCGACGCCTGCGGCCATCGCGACGCTGGGGGCACCCCTGGTGAGCGGCCGTCCGTGGACGTGGACCTCTCCGGCGTCCCAGCGGTCGACGCCGAAGACGGCACGCGCGACCTCGCTGCGTCCGGCGCCGACCAGTCCGGCCAGGCCGACGATCTCCCCGGCGCGGACCTCGAAGGAGACGTCGGTGAAGACGCCCTCGCGGGTCAGCCGGCTCACCTTGAGGGCGACGTCGCCGACCTCGGTGTCCTGCTTGGGGTACAGCTCGTCGAGGTCCCTGCCGACCATGCGGCGCACCAGGTCGTCCTCGGTGAGCCCGTGGACCGGTTCACCGGCGACGTAGCGCCCGTCCCGCAGGGTGGTGACCCGCTGGCACAGGGCGAAGACCTCCTCCAGGCGGTGGGAGATGAACAGCACGGCGGCGTCGCGTCGCAGCAGGGTCCGCACGACCCGGAAGAGGCGGTCGACCTCGCTGCCGGTCAGGGCCGCGGTCGGCTCGTCCATGATCAGTACACGGGCGTCGAAGGACAGGGCCTTGGCGATCTCGACCAGCTGCTGGTCGGCGATGGACAGGCCACGGGCCGGCTGGTCGGGCGCGAGGTCGACGCCGAGCTCCGCGAAGAGCCTGGCGGTGGCCCGGTGCACCGCGGCGTGGTCGACCCGGCCGAAGGAGCGGCGGGGCTGACGGCCCATGAAGATGTTCTCGGCGACGGAGAGGTCGGGGAAGAGCGTCGGCTCCTGATAGATCACGGCGACCCCGGCGTCGCGGGCGTCCGCCGGGCCGTGCAGGACGATCTCCTCACCGTCCAGGAGCACCCGGCCGGTGTCCGGCCGGTGCACCCCGGCGAGGGTCTTGATCAGCGTGGACTTGCCCGCGCCGTTCTCCCCGGCGAGGGCGTGCGCCTCGCCCGCGAACAGTCGCAGGGACACGTCCTGCAGGGCACGGACCGCGCCGAAGGACTTGCTCACCCCCTCCAGGGCGAGCACCGGCACGGCGTCCGGTTCTGAGTGGGACATCGAGGTCGCTCCTAGGCTCGCCGGGCGGTTCCACCGACGGGATGAATTGTTTCAACTCGATTGCCGGGACGTTAGAACGCACCGAGCGGCGGAGTCAAGGGATCGGGGCGCCCCGAATCGGCACGTCCACAGCGGGCCGGCTCGCCCCTTCGGTTCTGACCTGGGCAGACATCATCCTCCCTTCGTTTTCGACGCCCGAGCACGATTCCGTTCCGGTGACGCCTCGCCGGGTCGTTGACGTGCCCGGTCGACTCCGTGGCCCTTGACCCCCGGGAGAACCGAGGGTTAACGTCGCGGCAGTCGATTGAAACGTTTCGCTGGAGTCTGGTCCGAGGCGGCAGGGCCCCTGTCGGACGCCGCCCCCAGGCTCGGCACCGCGCCCACTTCATAAGGATCACCATGACCGACCTGTCTGCGGTGAAGGCCGCGCTGAAGGCCCAGGAGATCGAGACCCCGTCCTGGGGCTACGGGAACTCGGGGACCCGCTTCAAGGTCTTCGCCCAGCAGGGCGTGCCGCGCGACCCCTTCGAGAAGCTGGACGACGCGGCGCAGGTCCACGCCGCGACCGGCGTGGCGCCGCTCGTCTCGCTGCACATCCCGTGGGACAAGGTCGACGACTACGCGGGGCTGGCCGTCCACGCCAAGGAGCGGGGCCTGCGCCTGGGCGCGGTCAACTCCAACACCTTCCAGGACGACGCCTTCAAGCTGGGATCGGTCACCCATCCCGACGCCAGGGTCCGCCGAATGGCGGTCGACCACCTGCTGGAGTGCGTCGACATCATGGACGCCACCGGCTCCCGGGACCTGAAGCTCTGGTTCGCGGACGGCACCAACTACCCCGGACAGGACGACGTCACCGCCCGCCAGGACCGCCTGGCCGAGGCGCTGGCGGAGGTCTACGCGAGGCTGGGCGACGAGCAGCGGATGGTGCTGGAGTACAAGCTCTTCGAGCCGGCGTTCTACACCACCGACGTGCCGGACTGGGGCACCAGCTACGCCCACTGCCTCAGGCTCGGCCCCAAGGCGAAGGTCGTCGTCGACACCGGCCACCACGCCCCGGGCACCAACATCGAGTTCATCGTCGCCTTCCTGCTGCGCGAGCAGAAGCTCGGCGCCTTCGACTTCAACTCGCGGTTCTACGCCGACGACGACCTGATGGTGGGCTCCGCCGACCCCTTCCAGCTCTTCCGCATCCTGCACGAGGTCGCCAAGAACGGCGGCTTCGACAAGGAGAAGCAGGTCGCGTTCATGCTCGACCAGTGCCACAACATCGAGGCGAAGATCCCGGCCGTCATCCGCTCGGTGATGAACGTTCAGGAGGCCACCGCCAAGGCGCTGCTGGTCGACCTCGACGCGCTGCGCGCCGCGCAGCGCAGCGGCGACGTGCTCGGCGCCAACGCCGTGCTGATGGACGCGTACAACACCGACGTCCGCCCGCTGCTGCGCGAGGTCCGCGAGGAGCAGGGCCTGCACCCCGACCCGCTGGCGTCCTACGCCGCCACGGGCTGGCAGGACCACATCGTCGCCACCCGCGTCGGCGGCACCCAGGCCGGCTGGGGCGCCTGACCGGCGCGGCGCCGGTCCGCCCCGCAGCCCGCCGCTGCCCCGCCCCGTCCCTGCCCCCCGCGCTACGCCCGACCCTTCCGGCCCGCTCTCCCCCGAGGACTCCCACCATGACGCTCCACCCCGCCGTCGAGGCGCTGCTGGCCCGGTCCAACCGCCTGGGCTCCGATCCGCGCAACACCAACTACGCGGGCGGCAACACCAGTGCGAAGGGCACCGTCACCGACCCCGTCACCGGCCAGGACGTCGAGCTCGTCTGGGTGAAGGGCTCCGGCGGCGACCTGGGCACACTCACCGAAGCGGGTCTGGCGGTGCTGCGCCTGGACCGGCTCCGTTCCCTGGCGGACCGCTATCCCGGGGTCGAGCGCGAGGACGAGATGGTCGCCGCGTTCGACCACTGCCTGCACGGCCGCGGCGGCGCGGCGCCGTCGATCGACACCGCGATGCACGGCCTGGTCGACGCCCCGCACGTGGACCATCTGCACCCCGACTCCGGGATCGCCCTGGCCACCGCCGCCGACGGGGAGGAGCTGACGGCCGCCTGCTTCGGCGACAGCGTGGCGTGGTTGCCGTGGCGGCGGCCCGGCTTCCAACTGGGCCTGGAGATCGCGGCGATCAGGCGGGAGCACCCGCAGGCCGTCGGGTGCGTCCTCGGCGGCCACGGCATCACCGCCTGGGGCGACACCAGCGACGAGGCCGAGGAGCGTTCGCTGCACATCATCCACACGGCCGAGCGGTTCCTGAAGGAGAACGGCAGGCCGGAGCCCTTCGGCCCGGTGCTCGACGGCTACCGGCCGCTGCCCGACGCCGAGCGCCGCGCGCGTGCCGCCGCCCTCGCTCCGCTGATCCGCAGGCTCGCGTCCACGGACGCCCCGCAGGTGGGCCACTTCAGTGACGGCGCGGCGGTGCTGGACTTCCTGGCCCGTGCCGAGCACCCGCGGCTGGCCGCGCTCGGCACGTCGTGCCCCGACCACTTCCTGCGCACCAAGGTCCGCCCCCTGGTCCTGGACCTGCCCGCGACCGCCTCCCTGGAGGAGGCGAAGTCCCGTCTGGCGGAGCTGCACACGCGATACCGCGAGGAGTACCGGGCCTACTACGACCGCCACGCCACCGCGGACTCCCCCGCAATCCGCGGCGCCGACCCGGCGATCGTGCTGGTCCCCGGGGTGGGCATGTTCTCCTTCGGCAGGGACAAGCAGACCGCGCGGGTGGCCGGCGAGTTCTACCTGAACGCGATCAACGTGATGCGCGGGGCCGAGTCGGTGTCGACCTACGCGCCCATCGAGGAGTCGGAGAAGTTCCGCATCGAGTACTGGGCCCTGGAGGAGGCCAAGCTCCGGCGGATGCCCCGGCCGAAGCCGCTCGCCACCCGTGTCGCGCTGGTCACCGGGGCGGGCTCGGGCATCGGCAGGGCCATCGCCGGCCGCCTGGTCGCCGAGGGCGCCTGCGTCGTCGTGGCCGACCTCGACGCGGAGAACGCCGCCACCGTCGCCAAGGAGCTGGGCGGCCCCGACCGCGCCGTCGCCGTCACGGTGGACGTCACCTCCGAGGAGCAGATCGTCGCCGCGTTCCGCGAGGCGGTCCTCGCGTTCGGCGGGGTGGACCTCGTGGTGAACAACGCGGGCATCTCCATCTCCAAGCCGCTGTTGGAGACCACCGTCCGTGACTGGGACCTGCAGCACGACATCATGGCCCGCGGCTCGTTCCTGGTCTCCCGCGAGGCCGCGCGGATCCTGGTCGAGCAGGGCCTGGGCGGCGACATCGTCTACATCGCCTCGAAGAACGCGGTGTTCGCCGGCCCGAACAACGTCGCCTACTCGGCGACCAAGGCCGACCAGGCGCACCAGGTCCGGCTGCTCGCGGCCGAGCTGGGTGAGCACGGGATCCGCGTCAACGGCGTCAACCCCGACGGCGTGGTCCGCGGCTCGGGCATCTTCGCCGGCGGCTGGGGAGCGCAGCGCGCCGCCACCTACGGCATCGAGGAGAGCAAGCTCGGCGAGTTCTACGCCCAGCGGACCCTGCTCAAGCGGGAGGTGCTGCCCGAGCACGTGGCGAACGCCGTCTTCGCCCTGACCGGCGGGGACCTGACGCACACCACCGGTCTGCACATCCCGGTGGACGCGGGCGTGGCCGCGGCGTTCCTGCGCTGACGTCCGCGTCGCACCGGCTGCTCCGGGGCGCGGCCGGCGTCTGGCCGCCCCGGAGCGCCCTGGTCACCCCTCCGTCCGACCCCGACAGGCAGGTCCGCCGCCGTGAACACCCCCAGCCCCACTGCCTTCGCCGCCGTCGACCTCGGAGCCACCAGCGGCCGGGTCATCGTCGGCCACGTCGGCAGGGACCGGCTCGATCTCGACGAGGTCCACCGCTTCGACAACACGCCGGTGCGCCTGCCGACCGGGCTGCACTGGGACATCCGCGGCCTGTACCGGGCCGCCCTCGACGGGCTTCGCCGGGCGGCCGGCGGTGGAACGGAGATCGCCTCGATCGGCATCGACAGCTGGGCCGTCGACTACGGCCTCCTCGACGACGCCGGCGAGCTGCTCGGCAGCCCCTTCCACTATCGGGACCCACGTACCGAACCCTTCGTCGAACAGGTACGGGCGCGGATCGGCCCGGAGGAGCTGTACCGCATCACCGGGCTGCAGCACCTTCCCTTCAACACCGTGTTCCAGCTGGCCGCTGACGCCGGGTCGGCTCGGATGGCCGCCGCCAGGACCCTGCTGATGATCCCTGACCTGCTCTCCTTCTGGCTCACCGGCGCCGTCGGCGCGGAAGCCACCAACGCCTCCACCACGGGGCTGTTCGACGCCCGCACCCGGACCTGGTCCAAGGAGCTGATCGGCGCCATCGGGCTCGACCCTCACCTGCTTCCCGCCCTCCGACGGCCCGGCGATCCGGCCGGCACCCTGCTGCCCGCCGCCCGGGCCGCCACCGGGCTGCCCGCCGCCACGCCGGTCACCGCGGTGGCCTCCCACGACACCGCCTCGGCCGTGGCCGCCGTCCCGGCGACGGGCGAGGACTTCGCGTACATCTCCTGCGGCACCTGGTCGCTGGTCGGCCTGGAGCTCACCGCACCTGTGCTGACCGACGCCTCGCGCGCGGCGAACTTCACCAACGAGCTCGGAATCGACGACACCGTCCGTTACCTGCGCAATGTCATGGGCCTGTGGCTGCTGAGCGAGACCCAGCGCGGCTGGCAGACCCGCGGCGTCGACACCCCGCTGCCGACGCTGCTGGCTCAGGCCGCCCGGGCCGAGCCCTTCGCCGCGCTGGTCGACCCCGACGACCCCTCGTTCCTGGCCCCCGGCGACATGCCCACGCGCCTGGCCTCCGCCTGCGCGCGGACCGGCCAGACCCTTCCCGACAGCCCGGCAGGCGTCGTGCGCTGCATCCTGGAGAGCCTCGCACTGGCCCACCGTCAGGCCGTCCGCCAGGCCTGCGAACTGTCCGGCCGGGACGTGAAGGCGATCCACCTCGTGGGCGGCGGCAGCCGCAACACCCTGCTGTGCCAACTCACCGCGGACGCGACCGGCCTCCCCGTCCTCGCCGGCCCCACCGAGGCCACCGCCCTCGGCAACATCCTCGTCCAGGCCCGCGCCCGCGGCCTGGTCGCCGACCGTGCCCACCTGCGCCGCCTGGTCGCCGCCACCCAGACGGTCCGCCGCCACCTCCCCCGGGGCAACGACCCCGCCTGGGCGGCCGCCGCCGCCCGCGTCGGCCTGGACTGAGCGCCCGGCGTCCGCCTGCACGGACGCCGGCCCATGACGGTCGCCCAGGCGGCGATGAGTCGCGGGGTGTCGCCCGGTACGAAGTGGTGAGCAAAGGAGCAGACATGGCAACGGCAGCGCGATTCCTCGTTCTGTGGGACACCCCGCAGGACCCCGTCGAGTTCGAGCGTCACTACCGGGAGGTCCACGTCCCGCTGTCCAGGAAGCTGCCGGGGCTCCGGCGCTACGTCCTGGGCCGGAACGTCGCACCGATCCGGGGCGACGAGTCGTACTACCTTGTCGCCGAACTGGACTTCGACGACATGGCCTCCCTTCAAGCGGCATTCCGGTCACCCGAGGGTCGGCGGGTGGCGGCCAACGCAGGCGTGCTGGCGGCGGGGACGGGCGTGCGCAGCATGGTCTTCGAGGTCGAGGACGTCGGCTGAGCCCGGCGGCCCGCGGGGATCGATTCTTCCGGGATCGCCCCGGTGAGGACGGTCTGCTGTCACCATGAGGATCCGGCGGTCGCCGGCCGCCGCCAGTGCCGACCGAACCGCAACTCCCCTGCCCTGTCCGCCCGGAGAGGGGCACGCTGGTATCGGCTTCGGCGCGGTGATCGCGGCCCGTGCTGGGCCTGGCGGAGCGGGCCGGGCGACGACGGCGCGGGTCGGGCGCCTGCGGGAGTCGCCACTCTCCCATCGCCTGCACCGGTGTCTCGCCACACCATCGGAGTCAGCTTGAGTCGGCGACCAGCAGCACCGTCAGGCGGCGCGGACCGTGGACGCCGGGGACGCGGATCATCTCGATGTCCGCGGTCGCCGAGGGGCCGCTGATCCAGGTGAGCGGGCGGCGCGGGTCCAGACGGGCCATCACCTCGGGGATCGACGAGACCACCTGGGTCGCCCGGACCACGCAGACGTGGAGATCCGGCAGGAGGGTCGCGGCGCGGCGGCCCTGGCCGGGGCCGGCGTCGAGGACGAGGGTGCCGGAGTCGGCGACGCCGGCCGCACAGGTGGTCAGGACCGCGTCCAGGGAGTCGAGTTCGGCGTGCGGGAGCGGGGGGTGGTCCGGCACGGCCTCGCCGGTCCACTCGCGCAGCCACGCGGCGGGGAAACCCTCGGGGACCACGACCCGCCCCGCGGGCAGCGCGGCGGCGAGGGCCGAGGCCAGGTCTGCGGTGCCGGCCCGGTGGACGGTCGCGCCGTACTCCTCCAGCCGTTCGGCGAAGAGCGCGAGGACCGCTTCCCGGTCATGCAGCTCGATCCCCGGCGCGTGGGGCAGGTAGGAGCGGGGGATCTCGACCGGATCCGCGGGCAGGTCCGCGGTGGCCGCCCGGATGCGGGCAAGGATCTCGTCACGGGCGCTGGTCACCTGCTGCCTCCTTCCGTGCGCTTCCACCAGGCGCGGAAGGACTCCTTGGGGATGTCGGGGGTCCGGCGGCTGTCGGTCCAGCCGCCGAGCGGGCCGGGCAGCCTGTTCTTCGGGACCAGCGGCCCAGCCTTTCCTGCCGCGCGGACGGCGGCGTTCCAGGCGGCGGGGTGGTCCATCACCGCGCCGACGGCGCGCAGCGCCGCCTTCTCGGCGGGGTGCTTGACCTTGGCGTCGCCCTCGGCGACCTGGTGCCGCAGCTCCAGCAGCACGTCGGTGAAGCGGATCCGGACCGGGCAGACGTCGTTGCAGGCCCCGCAGAGGGAGGACGCGTAGGGCAGCGAGGCGGTCTGCGGGTCGTCGGGCCCCTTGAGCAGCGGGTTGAGGATCGCGCCGATCGGGCCGGGGTAGACGGAGCCGTAGGCCTGCCCGCCGGTGCGCTCGTAGACCGGGCAGATGTTCATGCAGGCGCCGCAGCGGATGCAGCGCAGCGCCTGGCGGCCGACCTCGTCGGCCAGCGCGCGGGTGCGGCCGTTGTCGACCAGGACGAGGTGGAAGGTCTGCGGTCCGTCGCCGGGGATGACTCCCGTCCAGGTGGTCGTGTAGGGCGCCATCCGTTCACCCGTCGCGTTGCGGGCCAGCAGCTGCAGGAAGACCTCGAGGTCCTGCCAGCGGGGCACGATCTTCTCGATGCCCACCAGCGAGATCAGGGTGTCGGCCAGGGTCAGGCACATCCGCCCGTTGCCCTCGGACTCCACGACCACGGCGGTGCCGGTCTCGGCGACGAGGAAGTTGGCGCCGCTGACGGCGACCTTGGCCTTGAGGAACTTCTCCCGCATGTGCAGGCGTGCGGCCTCCGCGAGCTGCGGGGGGTCGTCGGTGAGTCCCTCAGGGGCGGGGCGGCCGTGGCGGCCCATCTCGCGGACGAAGATGTCGCGGATCTCCGCGCGGTTGCGGTGCAGCGCGGGGACGACGACGTGCGAGGGCAGGTCGTCGCCCAGTTGGACGATGGCGGCGGCGAGGTCGGTCTCGCGGGCGCTGATCCCGACCTCCTCCAGGGCGTTGTCGAGTCCGATCTCCTCGGTGAGCATCGACTTGACCTTGACGATCTCGCGTTCGCCGGTGGCCCGCACCAGGTCCGTGACGATGCGGTTCGCCTCAGCGGCGTCCCTGGCCCAGTGGACGGCGCCGCCGGCCGCGGTGACCTTCTGCTCGACCTGGAGCAGGTAGCTGTCCAGGTGTGCCAGCACGTCGTTCTTCAGTGCGGCGGCGCTGTCGCGCAGGTCCTCCCAGTCGGGGCGTTCGGCGACGAGCCTGGCTCGCTTGGCGCGGATGGTCCCGGTGGCGCGGGTGACGTTGGCGCGCAGTTGCTCGTCGCTCGTCGCGGCGACGGCGGCCTCGGGGAAGGCGGGCCAGCCGACGAAGGTGCGGCTCATCGGTTCGCCTCCGTGGCTGCGACGGGAAGCCCGGGCAAGGGCCCGTCCTCGGGGGTGCGGGCCAGGATCTCCACCAGGTGCATCGGCCGTACGCCGTGGCCGTCCCTGGCGAGGCGGCCGCCGATGTTCATCAGGCAGGAGTTGTCCACGGCGGCCAGCACCGCGGCGCCGGTCTCCAGGACGTGGCGGGCCTTGTCGCCGTTCATGGCCCCGGAGACGGCCGGGTTCTTGACCGAGAAGGTGCCGCCGAAGCCGCAGCACTCCTCCTGCGCGGGGAGCTCCACGAAGTCGATCCCCCGCACGGCGCGCAGCAGCCGGTAGGGGCGGTCCCCCACCGGCGCGGCGCGCAGGCTGTGGCAGGTGGGGTGGTAGGTGACCCGGTGCGGGAAGTACGCGCCCACGTCCTCCACCCGCAGCACGTCGGTGAGGTAGGTCGTCAGCTCGTGCACCCGGGGCGCGAGCGCGCGCACGTCGCGCACCAGTCCGGCGTCGCCGACGCTCTCCGCGGCGAGCGCGTACGCCTCGGCGGGCATGCCGCCGCAGGAGGCGGAGGGGACCACGACGGCGTCGTATCCCTCGAAGACGTCGACGAAGTGCCTGGCCAGCCGTGCGGTCTCGGCCCGGTAGCCCGTGTTCCAGTGCATCTGGCCGCAGCAACTCTGGCCGCTCGGGAAGTCCACCTCGACCCCGAGCCGCCGCAGCAGGCTGACGGCGGCCTGCCCGGAGCGCGGGAAGAGCGCGTCGTTCAGGCAGGTCACGAAGAGCGCGGTGCGCACAGAACGGCCTTTCGGAAGGTGGTCGCGAGGGTCCGTAGTCCTCCGGCGTTCCCATGCAAACATGGACGCAAGCTTAGATGCAAGCTTAGATGCAGAACGTGGCTCCGCAGGTCACAATGGGTCCATGCCGAAGCCGCCGCCCGCCGCCGACCTCGCCTACGCCCATCTGCGCGACCTCCTGCTGGACGGCGCGTACCCCGGTGGCGAACTGCTGTCCGAGGGCTCCGTCGCGGCCGAACTGGGCCTCTCCCGAACGCCCGTACGCGAGGCCTTCCTGCGACTGGAGGCCCAGGGCTTCCTGCGGCTCTATCCCAAGCGCGGCGCGATGGTCGTCCCGGTCACCCCCGGCGAGGCGACGGCCGTGCTCCAGGCCCGGCTGCTGATGGAGCTGTTCGCCCTGGACTCGCTGGCCCAGCAGCCGGACCCGGTCGTCCGGGCGACCGGCCGAGAGCTGCTCGCGCTCGCGACCCGCGAGGCGGACGCGGAGACCGGGCCCTCGTCGCGCCGGACGCTGGAGACCGCACGCGAATTCCACGCCCGGCTGATGCGGGCGGGCGGCAACGGCGTGCTCGCCGGCGCGCACGCGGCGCTGTGGGACCAGCAGATCCGGGTCAGCGCCGCCTCCACCTCCCGCCCCGCCCATGTCGTGGCGGACATCGAGGAGCACACCGCTCTCGCTGAGGCCCTGGCGGCGGGCGACGCGACGGGCGCCCGGCAACTCCTGATCGCCCACATCGCCGCCGTGGGCCGCCGCATCGGGCTGCCCACGGAACCCCGGCTTCCCACGGAACCGCACCCGGCCGTGTCCGCCGACGCGGACCGGATCGCACGGTAGTCGTCCGAGCCGTCGCACTCCGTCCCGACATCCCTCCACGGGACCTCACGGGAGCACACGCATTTTCACCTCACCGGTCAGAGCGATCCGACCGGACAGACACAAACGGACGAGGTACCCGGGCCGCGCCGCTCCCCCTTCCCCGTACGCCTTCCTACCAGGCCGGGTCCACCACCGCGGGAGACAATGAGTGAGGTCGGCACGACCTGGCGAGGGGAGACCCGTGGAGCACGACAGCCGTCTGGCCTTCGTCGACGCCCTCGTCGGGATCCTCGTCGACGACACCCCGACGATCCGTGCCTGGACCGCTTCCGCCGATCGGCTGATCACGCCCGGACCGATCTCGCTGGCCGTCCCCGAAGGCACCCGATTCGACGCCGCGTACGAGGAGGCGTTCCGACCGGTCCAGGTCGGCCTCCGGGGCGCTGACGGCGTGGCCGTCCCTCTGGACGCGCTCCTG
This sequence comes from Streptacidiphilus rugosus AM-16, assembly GCF_000744655.1. Classification (NCBI taxonomy): domain Bacteria; kingdom Bacillati; phylum Actinomycetota; class Actinomycetes; order Kitasatosporales; family Streptomycetaceae; genus Streptacidiphilus; species Streptacidiphilus rugosus. The sequence continues at coordinate 260,104 of NZ_JQMJ01000004.1, forward strand.
CTCCCCCTCCGCCGCACCGCGTCCCCGGGCGCGGCCGAGCCGGCCTCGCCGCCCGAGCAACTGCTGCTCGCCCTGCCGGCCGACACGGCGGGCAGGCTTCGCCAGGACGTGGCCTTCGTGCGGGAACTCTTCCTCCAGGACCGGGTCGGGGTCGCCCTCTTCGACCCCGAGCTGCGGCTCGTGCGCACGAACACGCATCTGCTCCCCTACACCGGCCTGCCGATCGATCTCGCGGGCCACCGGCTCCACGACTTCCTCTTCCCTGAGGACGCGGAGGCGGTCGACGCGATGCTGCGCAGCGTCGTGGAGACCGGCCAGCCGCTGGTCACCTCCCCTCAGCTCGTCCGGACGAAGATCGACCCCCGCGGCGGGATCGCCATGGCCATCTCGGCGTTCCGGCTCCAGAACGTCGACGGGACCGTCATCGGAGTCGCGGGCCTGTTCACGGACATCACCGGCGAATACCGCGCCCGGCGGCGGCTCGCGCTGCTGCACGAGGTCACCGCCGCGATGGGCGGCACGCTCTCCGTCTCGGGCGTCGCCCAGGAGCTGGCGCACGCCCTGGTCGGCCCGTTCGCCGAGGCCGCGGTCGTGGACGTCGCCTCGGCCGCGCTCCACGGCGACGAGATCCGGCCCGACAACACCGGCCGGCTCAGCCTCAGCCGGATCGCCGCGGCCGGGGAGTCCGCGCCCGCCACCGGCGAGCTGCTCCGGATCACCGCCGCCGACGGCGAAGCCCATCCCGTCCCCCAGGAGGGAGAGACCGGCGGGCTCCGCTCGATGACCGTCAGGCTCGGCGCGCGGGGCCGGCTGCTCGGCCAGGTGACGGTGCACCGGAGCCCGGCCCTGGAGCCGTACGAACCCGAGGACCACGTCCTGCTCCAGGAGATCGCGGGACGGGCGGGCCTCGCGCTCGACAACGCCTACCGGTACACCTACGAACACCGCGCGGCCGTCAGCCTCCAGCGCAGCCTGCTGCCGTCCGCGGCGCGTTCGGTGCCCGCGGTGACCACCGCGACCGTCTACCTGCCGGCCCACAGCGGCGACGTCGGCGGCGACTGGTTCGACGTCATCCCGCTCTCCTCGACGCGGGTCGCCCTCGTCGTCGGCGACGTCACCGGCCACGGCCTGCAGGCCTCGGCGACCATGGCCCGGATCCGCACGGCGGTCCGCACGCTGGCCGACCTCGACCTGGAGCCGGACGAACTCCTGGTCCACCTCGACGACCTGGTCTCGCAGCTGCTCGCCGAGACGGCCTTCACGGACTCCGACACGGACGGGGAGGACGACGCCGGCCAGGACGCGAGCGCGGACGACGACCGGACCGAGCAGGGCTCGTTCGCCGGGACCTGCCTGTACGCCCTGCACGACCCGATCGCCCGGACGTGCCTGATCGCCAGCGCCGGCCATCCGCCGCCCGCCGTCCTCCACCCCGACGGGCGGGCCGAGTTCCTGCCGGTGATCCCCGGCCCTCCGCTGGGCGTCGGCGGCCTCCCCTTCGAACTGCTGCGGGCGGACATCGAACCGGGCAGCATGCTCGCCCTCTACACCGACGGCCTGATCGAACGCGGGGACGGGGACATCGACTCCGGCATGGCCGAGCTGCTGCGCCGGCTGAGCCAGGTGCCCGCCGACGAGGTGCGGCTGGGCGACACCGGCCAACGGATCGTCACCGGGCTGCCGCCGACCCGGCTCAACGACGACGTGACCCTCCTGCTCGCCCGGACGAAGGCCGTTCCTGAACAGGACGTCGTGGTCTGGACGGTGGACGCCAACCCGCGCAGCGTGGCCGGCGCGAGGGCGGCCGCCACCGCGTGCCTGGAACGATGGGGCCTCGAGGCCCTGGTCTTCACCACGGAACTCCTGCTCAGCGAACTGGTCACCAACGCCATCCGCTACGGACGCCCGCCGATCACCGTCCGGATGATCCGCGCCGGCTCCCTGACCTGCGAGGTCTCCGACGGCAGCAGCAGCCAGCCCCGGATGCGCCGCGCCCGCGTCACCGACGAGGGCGGCCGCGGCCTCTACCTCGTCGCCCAGCTGACCAGCCGCTGGGGCAGCCGCTACACCGCCCGCGGCAAGACCATCTGGGCCGAACAGCCGCTCCCCACGGACAGCCCCGCTGCGGGCTCCTAGATCCTTGAATCATCCTCCGGCGGGAGTGAACGTCGCCGTTCCCGGTAGTGGTGACGGTCGAGTTGGAGCCGCTGTCGTCCGGGAGGGATTCCAGATACGTGTGACGCCGCGTCACCGTGCCCGCTTCGCGGGCGATGCGGCCGCCCGCGTCCCGCACAGGGGTCGTGACGCCGCCCGGGCAGAGCAGCGCGTGGTGGAAGGCGGCGGTGTCCTGGTACGGCCCCACCGAACCTGCGACCGCTCCGATCACCCCCGCCGCACCGATCAACAGGCCGACCACCCCGAACCGCCAGGATGCCACGGCGCGGATCGACCCGTCGCGGTCCGTCGCGACCGCGCCTCTGCCCACAGCGAATCTGCGGCGGGCAGACAAACCGCCTTCGGGGAGCTTCCGGAGACGACAGTGGAGAGGACAGCACTCCCTACGTCGACGACGAGGAGACCTGATGACTCCCCGCACCACGTTCGCGCCCCGGGCGGAGGACGGCGACACGCCGGTCGGCCGCTTCGACGACCACCTCGCGACCCAACTGCTCGCCCAGCGGATCGTCCTGCTCGGCACCCAGGTCGACGAGGTGTCGGCCAACCGGGTCTGCGCCCAGCTCCTGCTGCTGTCCGCGGAGGACCCGCGCTCCGACATCAGCCTCTACATCAACAGCCCCGGCGGGTCGGTCACCGCGGGTCTCGCCATCTACGACACCCTGCGGCTCATCCCCAACGACGTCTCCACGCTGGCGATGGGAATCGCGGCCAGCATGGGCCAGTTCCTGCTCACCGTGGGCGCGCCCGGCAAGCGCTTCGCCCTGCCGAACGCGCGGATCATGATGCACCAGCCCTCGGCGGGCATCGGCGGCACCGCCTCGGACATCGAGATCCAGGCGGAGAACCTCCAGTTCACCAAGAAGGCCATCGAACGGATCACCGCCGAGCACACCGGGCAGAGTGAGGAGACGATCGCCCGCGACGGCGACAGGGACCGCTGGTTCACGGCCGAACAGGCCAGGGAGTACGGCATGGTGGACCAGGTGGTGGCGTCGCTCGCCGACGTCCGCCCGGCCACGTCGCGCCGACGGATGGGGTTGTGACATGGGCTCGTACACGGTTCCCTACGTCATCGAGCGGACCGCGCAGGGCGAGCGCTCCTACGACGTCTTCAGCCGCCTGCTGAACGAGCGGATCATCTTCCTCGGCACGGAGATCGACGACGGCGTCGCCAACGTGGTCATCGCGCAGCTCCTGCACCTGGAGTCCGCGAGCCCGGAGCAGGAGATCTCGATCTACATCAACTCGCCGGGCGGATCGTTCACCTCGCTGATGGCGATCTACGACACGATGACCTTCGTCCAGGCCCCGATCTCCACCTTCTGCGTCGGCCAGGCGGCGTCGACGGCGGCGGTCCTGCTGGCCGGCGGAGACCCGGGCCGCCGCTTCGTGCTACGCCACGCCCGCGTCCTCCTCGGCCAGCCGGCCAGCGGTGGTCAACAGGGAACGGTCTCCGACCTCACCCTCGCGGCCAAGGAGATGGCGCGCATCCGCTCCCAGGTCGAAGAGGTCCTCTCCCACCACACCCACCACGACACGGCCACCCTCCGCGCGGACATGGACCGCGACAAGATCCTCACCGCGGACGAGGCCGTCGCCTACGGCCTCGCCGACGAGGTCCTGAGCCGAAGGCTCGCCTTCGTCTGACCGACCAGGCAGGCGTTCGGCCTTCAGCCTTCGTCGACGAGACCGCAGGCGAAGGGAAACGCCTCGAGGAACTCCCGACGGCCGGGCTCCGTCTCCGCCTCCGCCAGCTCCGCGAGCACGAGGAGAAAGCGGTCGCGTTGGTCCTGCGGCATCCGCAGCAGCGCCCAACTCACGCTCTCGCTGACCTTCACGGCGGAGTCCGGGTCGACCTCGTCGTCCTCGCAACTGTCGAGGAACCAGAGGACATCGACGAGGAGCCCGGCCAGGACGGTCACCAGCGGATCTGTGTCGGTCACCGGGGCAGCATATCCAGCCGGGTGCGCGGGTTCCTCTCCCGGTCGGGCCAACAGACCGCCCGGCCGTACGGGGTGAGTTGCAGGTCCAGATATCCGCCGTACACGTTTCGGACAGCGAGCAGCGGAGCCGCGGCGAGGGTGCTCGGCGCCTGTGTCGCCGCCGGCTCGTCCGCTGCCGGGGCGAAGTGGAAGACGACGAACGGAGCCTTCGCGTCGCCGCACCCGTAGCCCAGTGTCTTGGCGCGGTGTGGTTCCGGGTCGCCGAAGGTGACCGAGGCCGGGCCGAACGCGTCCAGGACGTCGTGAACGGTGCGGTCCGTGTCGGCCCAGGCGGGCGCGCGGTCCAGGAGGACGGAGTGGTCCGCAGCCGTGAGCGGCCGGTCCAGGTGGAGCCAGCTGTGGCGGTACGCGTCCTCGCCGTACTGGGACGCCGTCACATGGATGGCCGGGTCGGCGAAGTGATCGCGTACCAGAGGCGCGGTGCTGAGGCGTTCGTGGCCGTCGGGGATCCACACGGTCCCCTCGGTCAGCCGGCTCGCCTCCGCGATCAGGTCGAGCAGCAGCGGCAGCACGGACAGGCCGCCGTGGTCTGCGGGCCGACGGACGGCCTGGTTGAACTTCGCGATCAGACCCTCGCGGCCCAGACGCCCGGGCCTCGGGCGGGCGGTCTGCTCGGAGACCGTCGCCGCGTCAGAGACCTCGGGTCGGGCATCGGCGCGGAGCCGCTCGTCCGTCATGAACACGTCCCCCTTCTGGTGAGAGGCGCAAGCCGGCCCGGTCAGGCGGCGAGGCAGAGGCCGTCGTACGGGGCCGCGGGCGAGGGGCGGGCAGGGGTCGTTCGAGTCGTCCGGCCGAGGCGGCCGGGAGTGGGGCCGGAGAGTTCGTTCTGGGCGAGGGTGAGCAGGTCGGCGAGGCCCAGGCCGAGGGCGTGGGCGGCGGCGGCGAGGACTTCGGAGGAGGCTTCCTTGCGGCCGCGCTCCAGCTCCGACAGGTAGGGCATGGAGATCCGGGCCGCGTCGGCGACGTCCTTGAGCGTGCGGTCCTGGGCCAGGCGTTCGCGTCGCAGCACGTCGCCCACCAGGTCGCGCCAGAGGCGTTCCCTCGGCGCGGCGGGCTGCGGGGCCCCCGCCGGGCGCAGCGGGATGACGCGGGGTCGGTTCGGCGCAGGAGTGCTCACCCTTCTCAGCGTAGGGATCCCGGTCGACAGGGGAAGGGTGCGGCGTTCTGCTGTGGGTGAAGCCGTGCGCCGCCCGCGGTGAACGCGGGCGGCGCAGCGATCGAAGCGGCCCTTACCGCGGGGCGGGGAGGTCGATCAGGTCGGCGAGGCGGGCGCGGTGGGCGCCGGCCGTGCCGAGGGCGATCTGGTCGGCCTTGGCGCGCTTGAGGTAGAGGTGGGCGGGGTGCTCCCAGGTCATGCCGATACCGGCGTGCAGTTGGACGGCCTCCTCGGCGGCGAGCACCGCGAGGTCACTGACGTAGGCCTGGGCCACACTGCTCGCGACGGCGACGTCCTCGTCCCCGGCGGCCAGCGTCGCCGCGGCGTAGCGGGCCGCCGCGGTGGCGGACTCGACGCCGGTGGCGAGGTCCGCGAGGCGGTGCTTGATGGCCTGGAAGCCGCCCACGGCGCGCCCGAACTGCTTGCGCTCCTTGAGGTACGCGACCGTCGTCTCCAGGCACCACTGGGCGACGCCGACCTGCTCGGAGGCGAGCAGCGCGGCGCCGGCCGTGAGGGCGTCGCGGACGGCCTGCTCGGCGTCGGCGACCACCCGAGTGCCCGCGACTCCGTCCAGCGTGACGTCGGCGAGCTGCCGGGTCATGTCGAGGGAGACCACGGGGGTGACCTCGGCATCGGCCGCGTCGACCGCATGGACGGCGCCGTCAGCGAGGACCAGCAGCACGTCCGCCTCGATCGCGCCGGCGACGCTGGTGACCGTTCCGGTCACCCGGCCGTCGACCACGGAGACGGTGGGGAGGGCGGCGTGCGGGGCGGTGGACCACGGAACGAGGAGCGCGGCGGTCCTCTCGCCGGACGCGAGCCCGGCGAGCAGTTCGCCGTCGCCGCCCAGCAGCACCGTCGTGGCGATGACGGCGCTGGTCAGGAACGGGACGGGAGCTGCCGCCCGGCCCAGTTCCTCCAGGACCACGGCGGCCTCGGCCGCGGTCGCGCCCGCGCCGCCGCGCTCCTCGGGGACGAGCAGCCCGGCCAGGCCCAGCCCGCCCGCGAGGGCCCGCCAGAGGCCGTCGACGAGCGAGCGGTCGCCGTCGTAGAGGGCGGTGACGGCCACCGGGTCGCAGCGGTCGGTGAGGAGCTTGCGGACCGTGGCGCGCAGGTCGTCCTCGACCTCGGTGTAGAGCAGGCTGTGGTTCCGGGACGTGGGGTCGCTCACTTGGCCAGGTCCTTCCAGGGCACGTCCTTGTCGACGCGGGGCTCGGAGGGGAGGCCGAGCACGCGCTCGGCCATGATGTTGCGCAGGATCTCCGAGGTGCCGCCCTCGATGGAGTTGCCCTTGGCGCGCAGGTAGCGGTAGCCCGCGTCACGGCCGGTGAAGTCGACGTGGTCGGGCCGGACCATGGTCCAGTCGGAGTACCGCAGGCCGTCCTCGCCGAGCAGTTCCAGCTCCAGGCCGGACAGCTGCTGGGCGATCCGCGCGAAGGTGACCTTCAACGCGGCACCCTCCGCCCCCGGCTGACCGTGGGCCAGCTTCTGGCGGACCCGCTGGCCGGAGAGCCGGGAGACCTCGGCCTCCACCCACAGCCGCAGCAGCCGGTCGTGGAGCTCGGGGGTGCGCAGCTCGGGACGCTCGCGCCAGGTCCGGGCGACGACGCCGATCATGCCGCTCTCGCGGGCCGCGCCGCCGCCGATGGCGACGCGCTCGTTGCTGAGGGTGGCGTTGGCGACGGCCCAGCCCTGGCCGACCCCGCCGAGCCGCATGCTGTCGGGGACGCGCACGTCGGTGAGGAAGACCTCGTTGAACTCGGCCTCGCCGGTGATCTGGCGCAGCGGCCTGACGTCGACGCCGGGGTCGGTCATGTCGGCGAGGAAGTAGGTGATGCCCTGGTGCTTGGGCAGGTCCGGGTCGGTGCGCGCGACCAGGATCGCGAAGCGGGCGTTGTGGGCGCCGGAGGTCCACACCTTCTGGCCGTTGACGATCCAGTCGCCGCTCGCCTCGTCCCGCACGGCGCGGGTGCCGAGCGCGGCGAGGTCGGAGCCGGCGCCCGGCTCGGAGAACAGCTGGCACCAGATCTCCTCGCCGGTCCACAACGGCCGCAGCAGGCGCTGCTTCTGCTCGTCGGTGCCGAAGCGGAGGATCGTCGGGGCGGCCATGCCCAGGCCGATGCCGTTCGTCTTCCTGCCGTTGTCCGGCGCTCCCGCGGCCTCGAACGCCGCGTCGACCGCCGGCTGCCAGGCCTGCGGCAGGCCGAGGCCGCCGTGGCCCTCCGGGTAGTGCACCCACGCCAGGCCGGCGTCGTAGCGGGCGCGGAGGAACGTGAGCCGTTCGGTGGTCGCGGGGTCGTGCGCGGCGAGGAACTCCTCGACCCGCCGCCGCAGGCTCTGTTCGTCGATGGTCATCCTGCTGCCTTCCGGTGAATCAGCAACCAGCACTGTGACTGAGCGCTCGCTCAGCGACTTTCGTGGGCGCGCACCGCACCCGTCAAGACCGGTGCGGTCCGCGCGGTGCGTGTCGGCTCAGCGACCTGCGCGCGCCGCCGCCTGGCGGCGGAGCTCCGTGCGGGCCAGGGCGTTCTTGTGGACCTCGTCCGGTCCGTCGGCGAAGCGGAGCGTGCGGATCCCGGCGATCATCTGGGCCAGCGGGAAGTCCTGCGACAGCCCGCCCGCGCCGTGGGTCTGGATCGCCTTGTCCAGGATCCACTCCACGGTCGCCGGGGTGGCGATCTTGATGGCCTGGATCTCGGTGTGCGCGCCCTTGTTGCCGACGGTGTCCATCAGCCACGCGGTCTTCAGCACCAGCAGCCGCAGCTGCTCGATCCGCACCCTGGACTCGGCGATCCAGTCGCGGATCACGCCCTGCTCGGCGAGCGGCTTGCCGAACGCGATCCGCTCGTCGGCGCGGGCGCACATCAGCTCGATGGCCCGCTCGGCGAGGCCGATCGCGCGCATGCAGTGGTGGATCCGCCCCGGCCCGAGCCGCGCCTGCGCGACGGCGAACCCGTCCCCTTCACCGCCCAGCAGGTTCGACGCGGGCACCCGCACGTCGTCGAAGGACAGTTCGGCGTGGCCGCCGTGGTCGTGGTCGTCGTAGCCGAGGACCGTCATGCCGCGGTGGATCGTGAGGCCGGGGGTGTCGCGTTCGACCAGGATCATCGACTGCTGACGGTGCCGGTCCGCGGTCGGGTCGGTCTTGCCCATCACGATGAAGATCTTCGCGTTCGGGTTCATCGCCCCGGTGATCCACCACTTGCGGCCGTTGAGGACGTAGTCGTCCCCGTCGCGCACGATGGCGGTCTCGATGTTGGTGGCGTCCGAGGAGGCCACCGCCGGCTCGGTCATCGCGAAGGAGGAGCGGATCTCGGCGGAGAGCAGCGGTTCCAGCCACTGCGTCTTCTGCTCCTCGGTGCCGACCAGCGACAGCACCTCCATGTTCCCGGTGTCCGGGGCCGCGCAGTTCATCGCGGCCGGCGCGAGCCGGATGCTGCGGCCGGAGATCTCCGCCAGCGCCGCGTACTGCAGGTTGGTCAGCCCCGCGCCCTCCTCACCCGGGAGGAACAGGTTCCACAGCCCGCGCCTGCGCGCCTCGGCCCGCAGCTCACCGAGCACGGGCACGGAGTCCCACGCCCAGCGGTCGTCCAGCTGCGCCAACTGCTCGTCGAAGACGGCCTCCGCCGGGCGGACATGACCGTCCATGAAGTCGAGCAGCGCCTCGCGCAGCTCCTCGGTCCTCTTGTCGAACCCGAAATCCATCAGCCCTGCTCCTTCGCTGCGGTGGGCCCCACGGGCCCGAGGGGGAAGCCGGTGCGCGAAGGCCCTCGCCCCTGGGGGCGTCGCCCCGCGCCGCCGGTCACGGCACCAGCACGCTGACGGCGTCGGCCACGCAGACCGGCCGGTCGCCGCCCTCGCGCTCGACGGTGACCCTGGCGACGACCTGGTAGCCGCCGCTGCCGGGGGTGACCGAGACGAGCTCGACCCCGGCCCTGAGCTTCGAGCCGACCGGCACCGGGGCCGGGAAGCGGACCTTGTTCGAGCCGTAGTTGACGCCCATGGTGATGCCCTCGACCGTGTAGATCTCCCAGACCAGCATGGGCACCAGGCTCAGCGTCAGGTATCCGTGGGCGATGGTGGTGCCGAAGGGCCCCCCGGCCGCGCGGACCGGGTCGACGTGGATCCACTGGTGGTCGCCGGTGGCCTCGGCGAAGGTGTCGATCTGCTGCTGGGTGACGGTGTGCCAGCCGGAGTACCCCAGGTGGGTGCCGACGGCCTGCTCCAGTTCGGCGATGCCGTGGAAGACCTTCACGCCGTCGGGGCGGGGGGCGGGGGTGGTCATGCGCGGGCTCCTGACGATGGGCGGGGAGGGGGTCGGGGCGGGACGGGTTACTCGCCGCCGGCGGTGAGGCTGACGCCGCCGTCGACGACCACGGTCTGGCCGGTCAGCCAGGCGGCGTCGTCGGAGAGCAGGAAGGCGACGACGCTGCCGATGTCCTCGGGCTCGCCGAGCCGCTTGAGCGGGTAGGCGCGGGCGGCCTCGTCCTCGCGGCCCTCGTACAGCTTGGCCGCGAACTTCGTCTTCACCACGGCCGGGGCGACCCCGTTGACCCGGATGTCGGGGCCGAGCTCGACCGCGAGCAGGTCGGTGAGCGAGTTCAGCATCGCCTTGGTCGCCCCGTAGAAGCCGATCCCCGGGGCCGTGCGCACCGAGGAGAGCGAGGAGACGTTGACGATCGCTCCGCCGTGCTCCCCCATCCAGGCCCGGTGCACGTGCTGCACCCACGACAGCGCGGCGATGCAGTTGACCTCGACGATCTTGCGCGCCGCGTTCAGGTCCATCTCGACGGCCGGGCCGTAGGTCGGGTTGATGCCGGTGTTGTTGACCAGTAGGTCGACGCTGCCGAACCGTTCCATCGCCTGACGGACCGTGTCGGCCTGGTGCTCGACGTCGTCCGCCTTCCCGGCGACGCCCAGCGCGTGCGCCGCGCCGCCGAGGTGCTCGACGGCCGCGTCGAGCGCGTCCTTGGTGCGGGCGGTGATCACGACCTTCGCCCCTTCGGCGACCAGGCGTTCGGCGATGCCCAGGCCGATGCCCCGGCTGGCGCCGGTGACGATCGCGGTCCTTCCCGCGAAGCGGGTGCTCACGACGGGCGCTCCGTTCCCCTGCATCTCAGCTCATCCCCACTTACTAAGCGCTTGCTTATGTTATGTGTGCAGGGTGGATCATCCGGCCCCGGCCCGTCAATGCGCCCTGGGTCACAGCTCTCCCCCGGCGGCCCGGCCCCCAACCGCGTTCCAGTGATCGACTGCGCGCGGGCGGGGATAATCGACGGGTGAGCCCCGAGACGTCCGAGATCCCCCGCGCCGACGCGACGCGCGCCCGCCTGCTGGAGGCCGCCCTCGCCGCCTTCGCGGAGAAGGGCTTCCGCGGCACCACCACCCGCGACATCGCCGCCGCGGCGGGCATGAGCCCGGCAGCCCTCTACGTGCACCACAAGTCGAAGGAGGAACTGCTCTACCTGATCTCCAAGGCGGGCCACGAGGCGACCCTGCAGCTGGTGCGGGACGCGATCGGCTCACCCGCGGACGCACCCGACTCCGCGCTGCGCCGGGTGATCCACGACTTCGCCGTCAGCCACGCCCGCGGCCGCACCAGCGCCAGGATCGTGAACTACGAGCTCACCTCGCTCACCGAGGAGCACCTGGCCGAGATCCTGCAGATCCGCCACAGCATCGACGCCGAGGTCCGCGGGCTGGTCGAGCGCGGCGTCGCGGCCGGCGTCTTCGACACGCCCGACCCCAGCATGGCCACCGTCGCACTGCTCTCGCTGGGCATCGACATCGCCCGCTGGTACCACGACGACGGCCGCTGGAGCCCGGAGGACATCGCCGACCAGTACGCCGAGATGGCCCTCCGGATCGTCGGCGCCCGTCAGGGCTGACCCGGGCGGGCAACCGGCGCCGGGCGGTCGGGGTCAGCAGGTCCCGGTCAGCAGGTACCCGTCAGCAGGTCGCGGGGTCAGGCCGTCCGGGTCGAGCGGTCCGGGTCAGGCGGGTGGCCCGTCCCGACGGGCGGGTCCGGCGGGGCCGCCCTACCGTGGGCTCATGGGCGAGGCGATGGAGCTGCAGGTCGGCGGGCGCGCGGTGCGCCTCAGCAATCCGAGCAAGGTCTACTTCCCGGACGCCGGCTACACCAAGCTGGACGTGGCCCGCTACTTCGAGGCCGTGGCCGAGGGCGCGCTGCGCGCGGTACGGAACCGGCCGACCACGCTGCAGCGCTTCGTGGACGGCATCGGCGGCGAGGCGTTCTACCAGAAGCGCGTCCCGCGCGACCTCCCCGACTGGATCCCGAGCGCCCGGATCACCTTCCCCAGCGGCCGGCCGGCGGACGAGATGTGCCCGACGGAGACCGCCGCCGTCCTGTGGGCGGTGAACCGCGGCACCCTCACCTTCCACCCCTGGCCCGTCCGCAGCACGGACCCCGACCACCCGGACGAGCTGCGCATCGACCTCGACCCGCAGCCGGGCACCGACTTCACCGACGCCGCGCGCGCCGCGCTGGAGCTGCGGAAGATCCTGACCGAGCTGGGACTGACCGGCTGGCCCAAGACCTCCGGCGGCCGCGGCCTGCACGTCTTCGTCCCCATCCTGCCGAACTGGGACTTCGTCCAGGTCCGCCACGCCGTCATCGCGATCGGCCGCGAGCTCGAACGTCGCATGCCCGACAGGGTCACCACCGCCTGGTGGAAGGAGGAGCGCGGCGCCAAGATCTTCGTCGACTTCAACCAGACGGCCCGCGACCGGACCATCGCCGCGGCCTACTCCATCCGCCCCTTCCCCCACGCGCCCGTCTCCGCGCCGCTCCACTGGGACGAGGTTCCCGAGGTGCGGCCCAAGCAGTTCGACATCACCACCATGCCGAACCGCTACGCCGAGTTCGGCGACGTGCACGCGGAGATGGACGCCGAGCGCCACGACCTCACCGCCGCACTGGCGCTGTGGGAGCAGGACGTCGAGGAGCGCGGTCTGGGCGACATGCCGTATCCCCCGGAGTACCCGAAGATGCCGGGCGAGCCCAAGCGGGTCCAACCCAGCCGCGCCCGCCACGACCCGGAAGAGGCCGACGCCGAGCACCAGGGCTGACCCGCCGCCACCCGCGCTGCTCAGGCGCGCGCGTCCTTCACCGCCGCGGTTCGGCCGGTGCCTCGGTGTGCAGCGCCTCGACCGGCAGGACCGGCACGATGCCCTCCGCCCTGCGGGCCAGGGCCTCGTCGACGGTGACCAGGGCATCGGCCTGCAGGCGCGTGACGGCGAGGTACTCGGCGTCACCGAGGGTGTCCCACCCCTGTTCGGTGGCGATCTGCCAGGCCGTGCGGCGCGAGACGCGGTCGCCCAGCAGCCGGGTCTTCAGCTCCGTGAGCCGCTCGTGCTGCCGCAAGGCCTCGGCGGCGGTGAGGCGGCCCAGGCGCACCTGCTCGTAGAGCAGGGCGAGAGCCTGGGACCGGACCGGATTGGGCGCCACGAGCCGGTGGTCGGGGTGGATCTCCACTCCCGTCGAAACGATGTGCACCAGCGTCCGGGCGTCCACGACGTAGCGAGCCATGGGGTTCAAACTACGGCGGGTCCCGCACGCTCGCCACCGTCGACCGGGGCGCGGGACCCCGACCGTCGCGGTCTCACCGGGTGCGGGCGCTGATCACCCGCGGGCCCGATCGACCATGCCCGCGCCCCCGGTCACCACGGACGCCTCGGCCTCGAGGTCCTGACCGGAGGGGTGGCGACCCGTCGGGGCGCTGCGCTTCGCCGAGCGGACCCTGTCGCCGAGCTGTGTCGAGGATCCTGTCCCGCGTGCTCGCGGGCCTGCGCGACGCCCTGCTGGCCGACCGGTGACGCGCTACCGCCTGCGCAGGTGCCGGTGCCCCTCGGAGGGGAAGGTCGGCGGCATCGGCGGGAGCACCGAGTCCAGGACGTAGCCGCACTTCCGGGCGACGCGGCAGGAGCCCTCGTTGCCGACGGTGTGCAGCAGTTCGACCTCGTCGGCGGCCATGATCTCCTGACCGCCGAACAGCCACTGCGTGGCCGCCTCGACGCAGCGCGAGGCGATGCCCCGGCCGCGGGCGTCGGCCACCGTCCAGTAGCCCACACCGGTCGCGAGCGTCACCGGCGGTTCGGCCGCCTTCACGGCCACGTGCCCGACGACCCTGCCCTGCTCCTCGACGGCCCAGCTCAGCATGGTGCCGTCCGCCCAGCGTGCGTCCAGTTCGGTCACCCACGCGCGGGCCGCGTCCTCGTCGGTGAGCGGGCGCATCAGCCAGCGGCGTATCGCCTCGTCCCGATGGGCGGCGACGACGGCGGAAACGTCCGAGTCCCGCCAGGGACGGAGCGCAAGCGCCGGGGCGGTCGAGGTGGCGGGCACGGTCAGGCTCTGGCGGGTCATGAGGACCATCCAACAGCACGGTGACCTGCGGCGCGGGGGAATTCGCGAGGCCGGGACCGAAGGCGCGGCGAAGCGACGGGGACGTTTGCCTTCCTCTACCCCGCGGTGCACGAACACGTCCCAACGGGCGGGGCGATGGCCGACCGGGAGCTGGACGACCACGCCACCGTGGAGACGCTGCTCAAGCAGCTCGAGGGCGCCGACGCGCCCGTCGAACGGCGCGGGTGACGGTCGGTCCGGTCGACGACGACGGTTCAGGCAGGCCGTCGCGCCGGGTCGAGGTGGGCGGGGCGCCGGACCGGCGACGCCTACAGCGCCGCGAACGTCACGGAGTTCATGCGGCGGGCCGGCCTCGAAGCGGCCCAGCTTCACCGTCGCCCTGAACGTCGCCCGAGACCTGGTCGTTCAAGCCGCGGGCGTTTTCGACAACGCTGTCGTCGACCTCGTCGGCGCCATCGGCCGCCGGGTCCTGACCCACCTGATGCCCGACCGGAGAGTCAGGACCCGGCCCCGCGTGGTCAAGCGCGCGATCTCGAAGTACAACGCCCGAGGAAGCGTCGACCGCACCACCTACAGAGCCACGATCGGGATCGACGTCCTGGCCGTGCCGCCAGCTTGACGCCCAACCCCAAGCCCTAACTACGCGGCATTGGGGCTAGCCCGGCACGCCGGGCAGATGCCCGAGCAGCTCGCTGGTGACCTGTTCGATGCGGCTCCCCGGCCCCGGCTGCGGGGCCTGGTCGCGCGCGGTGGCGATGTCCGCGCCCAGGTCCTGGAGCGCCTTGCGGCCCAGTGCCTGCCGAGCGGCGGGCATCCAGCCCTCTTCCTCCCGCTCGATCTGACGGCCGACCAGGTCGATCAGCAGCCGCGCCTTCGGGTCGAACCTCTCGTCGGTCGCGGCCGACGACGTCAGCTGTTCGACCAGGACGGCGGCGAGCCGGTGCTGCTCGGAGGCGAGGAGCAGCTCCGGGGCGAGGCTCGGGACGCTCGCCCGGATGCCGGGGTAGATCAGCTCCTCCTCGACGAACGAGTGGACCAGCAGCACGCGCGCGATCCGCTGCACGACCTCGCGGCGCTCCTCCTCGCCGGTGGCCCGCCCGTAGTCACGGAATAGGCGGCGGATCTCTTGGTGGTCCCGTTTGAGCAGGACGAGAGCGTCGTGGGACACGGCGGAAGTCACCTCCGGCGGCGGGACGGGATCGGACGGACAGGGCGGGTCATCGACTGCGGCGGTGCCGACCGCCCGGGCCGTGGAAGCCGGCGGTGGCGGCCAGGACCGCGGCCAGCCCGAGCGGAACGAACAGCAGGATCTCCGAGAGATTCATGAGCTCTGTCCACCTCCTCGAAGCCCATGTGCCCCACGGAGCGGAACGGTATGCGCCGCGATCACGCGTGTGCGCCGGGCGCGCCGGGTCATACGCCGAACAGAGCGGCAGCACGAGGTGCCCGGACGAGAGGAGGCTGACCCGCGACAAGCCGAGGACACCGCTGGTGATCCCGATTCAGACCGTGCCGCCGGCCTGACATGGAGCCCGCGGGAGCGCGCCGACAGCCCCGCACAGCGTCCGGGTGACGTCGGGGACCTCAGGCATGTCTCCTCTCCCACCATGGAACGTCTGTCGGCCCACCCTCCCGCCCTTAGGAGATCCCCCATGACCGACGACGAACTCACCCGCTTTCTCGCCGCTCTCAGCCCGGCCGGCCGACAGAAGGTGTGGGAACAGCCCGAGGCCAGGCAGCGCGAACTGGCCGCGGCATGGGAGGCGGAGCTGAAGGACGACACCGACCTGGACACCCTGGACGAGGTGTCACCCGTGGCCGCCGAGGACGAGGCCGCCGAGCGCGTGCTGCGGGACCAGCTCGGGGACTGACGTCGGGGGCTGCCGCGCGTGAGCGGGGCGGTCGCGGGCAGAAGCGCCCGCAGGGGTACGACGTGCGTACCCGTCACCTGTGGAGGTCCTCGTGGCATCCCCCACGCCGGCAGCGACCGCGGCAGGACAGCGCGCGCCTCGACGAGGGCGTCGGCGGCCTCGGAACCGGACCGGCGCGACGCCGTCCGGGCAGTCGGCCGGATCGGATTCGTCACCCGAGGCGTGCTCTACGTCCTGATCGGGGCGCTTGCCGTCGCCGTCGCGTTCGGGAAGGGCGGCAGCCAGGTCGACCGGCAGGGCGCGCTGCACCGGATCGCGGTGGAACCGTCCGGGCGGGTGCTGCTCCGGGCGCTCGCCGTCGGGTTCGGCTGCATGGCGCTGTGGTGGGCCTGGCTGGCGGTGCACGGCGAGCCGGGCCGCAGGAGCGTCGGCGACCGGTTGGTCGACGCGGCCCCCGCGGTCTTCTACGCCTTCGTCTGCTGGGGAACCGCGGCGTTCCCCGCAGGCAGCAGCGGCGGCTCCAACGTCGACGCCGACGTCGCCAAGAACCTCCCCGACTTCCGCGAGGAGCTCGGGCCACCACTCTCCACCACCCACCCCAGCCCCCGAGCGGTTCCGCGCCTATGGCACGGAACCGCTCGGACGCACAACCACCCCACCACGGCCCTGACGGGCTCGGCAAGCGCATGCTCGGGGTCGCTGTCGCGCAGGTCGAGCAGGCCGTCGGTATAGAGCACGATTACCGTGCCCACCGCCAAGTGACAGTCAGTGTCCTCGAAGACGGTGCCGGGCAGGCCGAGCGGGGGCGTCTCCGGCATTCGGGAGAACTCGACTGAGCCGTCCGGGCGGCGGAAAGCGGCCGGGGTGTGCCCGGCCGTGGCCATGCTGCAGGCACCGGTGACCGGGTCGTAGACCAGGTAGAGCATGAGTTGGGCGGCCGCGCGGCGGCGGCCACCCGACCGTGGCTCGGAGCGGGGCTCAGCCGACCAGCGGGAGCCTCCCGCGAGTCGCTCGTTGGCTGGATTGCGGGTGCTGTCTGTCCTCGTTTCCGATTGTGGGCCGCCTGATGGCGATCGCGGCCGCGTCGTCGCCGAGTCGCCCGTCGCAGTACTCGAGGAGGTCCCGCTGGAGGGTCTTTAGCAGGGCCTCGGGTGGCTTGCCTGCCCACTGGCTAACTCGTTGTTCGAGGGGGTAGAACTCTCCGCCTCGATTTCGGGCTTCGATGACCCCATCGGTGTACAGCAGGAGGGTGTCGCCAGCTTCGAAGGCGACCGTGTCGGCCGTGTAGTCGGTGATCGCCAGTAGGTGCATGCCCAGTGGGGGGACGGGGTTGGCGCTGTCCAGGATCTGGATGGCCCCGTTGTGGAGGAGCAGGGGCGGTGGGTGCCCGCAGTTGGTGATCTGCACGGCTGGAGTGTCCATGGGGATGTGGAGCAGCAGGGCGGTGATGAAGTGTTCTGCGGCGTGGGCGTAGTCGTCGACGAAGTCGGCCAGGTACCGGCTGACGCTGAGGTCGAGCGCGGCGGCGAGCTCGCCGAGGTTGTCGTGGCTGTCGGCGGCCTCGGCGAGCTCGCCGAGGTTGTCGTGGCTGTCGGCGGCCTCGCGGAACGCTCCGATCAGCAGCGCTGACTCGCCGACAGCTTGCAGACCCTTGCCCCGTACGTCCCCGATGATCATGCGGGTGGCATCTCGAACGCTCGTGGCGGTGTAGAGGTCGCCGCCGATCTCGGCGTGGTCTGCGGCGGCCAGGTAGAAGGAGGCGACCTCGAGTGATCCGAGGCGGTGGGGCAGGGGGCGCATGAGGGCGCGCTGGGCTGCTTCCGATACGGATCGGATCTGTTCCATCTGGCGCATGCGCCGTTCGCGGATTTCGGAAAGGAGGACGACCAGCGTGGAGAGAGTAGTGGTCGCGATGATCTGAACGGCTTCCTCTCGCTGCACGTCCAGCACGTCCAGACGGGCCGCGATGTAGGCCTGTGCGCACACTGCCAGGAGTCCGATGCCGGCTGTGAGCCAGGGGCCGCCGATCAGCGCCGCGATCATGGGCGCCAGGATGAGCAACACTCCGTAGTGGACGCCGTCCGTGGTGGCGACGTCGAAGATCGTGACCGCGATGATGAAGCCCAGGGGGATCAAGGCCAGGGCATGACGTCTATGCCACGACGGCCACAGGCTCGGCCTGCCCTGCTGCTCTCTCATTCTTCAACCATGCGCCTCGGGGGTCGGTCGTTCCAGGCGAGGAGGGTCCCGTGCGCACTCTGCGCACGGGGGTGTGACCCTGGCTAGGCTGCGAGCAGGAGGTGCTGGCGGGCGGTCTTGTAGGCGGGCTTGCGGGGACGGTAGTTGGTGGCGATGAGGGCGACCTCCGCGGGGGTGTAGATGGCGAAGTCGCGGGTGTGGCCGTGGCGGCGGACCTGGACGGTGCGACCGGTGACGCCGAGGCGCTTCGCGGAGGTGCGGAGCGATCCGGCGACGGAGCGGGCTTCGCGGATGGGGAGGCCGGCTTCGATGGCGTGGGTGATGAGAGAGCCGCCGTGGTTGCGGTGGATGCGGGCCTTGGCGTGGGCGGTGGCGGTGCGGGTGGCGATGGTGCGGCGGGCTGCGCGGGCGCTGGCGAGCATGGTGACCTCCGGGGGTTCGGTCCGGCGTCGCGCCGCCCGTGTAGCTACACGCTATCACTTGTGTAGCTACATCTCCGCCGATCGACTGCCGCGTCCGTTGCCGCGTGTAGCTACGGGCCCTAACCTGCTGGCATGACCCCCGTGAAGCCCAGCCACACACCGCCCCGACAGATCCGTATCGGCGACGAGTGGTACGACTTCGACGCCGCCGCCAAGTCCGTCGGCGCCACCCGCGCCGAGCTCGTCAACGCCTTCATCGCCTGGTACCTCCACGCGCCCGGTGCCGTGCTGCCGGAGCGCCCGGAGGTGAGCGCCTGGTCCTCGCGCACCGAGGAGCCATCGGACCGCATCGACGCGCCGGCCACCGCCAACCCCGATCGCGCACAACTCGACTGACTCGGCTGGCCCAAGCGCCGCCCTGGCTTTCGACCGACACACTGCCTCCGCCCAACGCCGACGGCACCGCATCCTCACGCTGCTGCAGGAGGACCCGACCCGCCTCTGGAGACCCGCAGAGATCGCCGCCCACTTCGGCGACATCACCCTGCACACCATGTATCGCCAGCTCCCGATGGGCCGAAAGCGGGCTCATCCACAAACTCGGACCCGGCCTCTACGCAGCCACCGCCTGGACCTCAACCCCCTTGCCACCAGCACAAACAGGCTAACTACCCGGCCTTGGGCGAAGGACCGGTCTGGCGTGACGTCGGGGTGCCCTTGCTGGTCGTGAGCGGGGGTCTGCGGTCTTGATCGTCCGCCAGTGATAGACCTCTAGGTTGGTCAGGACGAGCAGGGCGCACGAGCGCCCGGGGAGACCGGGCGGGAAGGGAGCCGAAGAGCGAACGTTCCGGCTGAGGAGAAGCTGGTCTACGAGTGAGCCGCGCCGTGCCCCGGGTGGGGCAGGGCGGATCAATGCCGGTGCAGGTCATCAGCCGACAGGCGCGCGGAGGGCTGCGCGCCGTGATCCGCCTGGGCGAGGCTCGGCTTCGGCTCTCGCGCCCGGACGGGGACTCGACGACGCACGTGTTGGCGCTCGACCCGGTGGCTCACGTCTGCAACGGCTGCGGGGCGACCGAGCACGCGCGTGACGAGCAGCCGGACCGACGTTTCCGCCGGCTGACCGCTTTGCGCAGCACCATCGTGCAGCCGGGACTGGTCCACTTCAGGCTCTCCGCCGCCCGTTTCTTCCGTCTGCTGGGCTGCTCGTCCCTTGAGCTTTCCGCAGGCGAGGAGCGCGCCGCGCGGCGATAATGAGGGCGCGGCGACATTTGAGGCCAAGGGCCTCGCGCGTCCCCGAGTGCGAGCACGCCGCCGGATCCGTCATGGCCGTTCCTGCAAAGCACCAGCCGCACCAGTCCCGTCCCGAGGAACACGATGTCGTGATCGTGGGCGCCGGGCAGGCGGGCCTGTCGATCGCGCACGAGCTCGCGCAGGCGGATGTCGAGCACGTCGTGCTTGAGCGCGGTCGCGTGGCACAGAGCTGGCGGCGGCGCTGGGACAGCTTCTGTCTGGTGATCCCCAACTGGACGGTCCGGCTCCGTGGCGCGCCCTACACCGGATCCGACCGGGACGGCTTCATGGCGCGTGACGCGATCGTCGACCATCTCGTGCGCTACGCCGCCGGCGGACGGGCGCCGGTGCGCGAGGGCGTCGAGGTCACCCGCGTCGACGCCGACCCCGAAAGCGGCTTCCGGCTCGCCACCTCGGACGGCCTGTTGCGCGCCCGGAAACTGGTGCTGGCCTCCGGCGGCTACCAGCGACCGCACCGCCCGGCAGGCTGGCGTTCGTTGCCGCCCTCGGTCGTCGTCTTCGACGCGGAGGAGTACACCCGTCCGCAGGCCCTGCCGCCGGGCGGGGTGCTGGTCGTCGGCAGTGGTCAGACCGGGTGCCAGCTGGCCGAAGAGCTGGTCGAGACCGGACGCCGGGTACACCTGGCCTGCGGTCGCGCGCCCTGGATCCCCCGGCGCGTCGAGGGGCGGGACATCATCTCCTGGCTGGTCGAGGAGACGCCATTCTTCGTCACCAAGGTTGGCGACCTGCCCGACCTCGGCATGAGGCTGCGCGCCAACCTGCAGTGCAGCGGCCGGGACGGCGGTCACGACCTCAACTACCGCACCCTGCAGGCGCTGGGAGTCACACTCGCTGGGCATTTCCTCGGCGCCGACGACGGCCGCGCGCACTTTGCTGACGACCTGCCGGACTCCGTCGCCTTCGGCGACGCGCGCCACGCCGAGATCGGCGCGCTGCTGACGTCCTGCCTGGCCAAGCGCGGAGAGCGGGCCCCGCAGTTGCCGCCGCCACCACCGTTCGCGGCGGAGCCGGTGACCGAGCTGGACCTCGACGGCGTCGGCGCGGTCGTCTTTACCTCCGGCTACCGTCCGGACTTCGTGAGGTGGGTGGGCTTCCCTGAGGCCTTCGACGCGACGGGCTTCCCGCTCCAGACCGACGGCTGCAGCACGGTCGTCCCGGGGCTGCACTTCATGGGCGTGCACTGGCAGCGGACGCGGCAGTCCGCGACCTTCCTCGGCGTCGCCGAGGATGCGGCCGTACTGGCCGAACGGCTGACCGACCGGGCCGCTCCGGGACGGTAGCGTGTCCGCGGAGAACCGACAGCGTCCGCACTCGCAGCTCCGGGTCATCGATCCGCGGTGAACAGCCCTCCCGGCGCGGGAACAAGCAGCTCCTACCTGGCAGGAACCTCACTCGTCGCGCTCCTCGCCCGGCGGCCGCGTGCCCGATCCGGCCGCTGACGTGCACGTCAGAAGCCAGCGCTCGGTATGCAGCCCCGCGATCCGCCGGCTTCTGCACCCGCCGCGGCGGGTGTCGGGACCTGGCCGCAGGGCTTGATGGTCCTATCCGCACCGCACGCGAACACGCGCCCACCTGTCCAGCGGCGGCACTCTGGGGACCTCCGACAGCCGCCGGACTCGATTCAAGGTCCGCGGCGCGCTGATGGCGGCCGGGGTCCGGTCGGCGATCCCTGCAACATCAGCCAGCCATGGTGGGCATGCTCACCTATCGCCAGGCTGCACCCCCTGGGACAGTAGAGGGAGCCGACGAGCGCTCTCGTGGCTCGGCATGACGTTTGGGGACCGTCACATGTTGATCGCTACATCTTGGGCCACAGTAGGCATCGGCATCGGGCTCGCGGTGCTGAGCCTGCTGCTCCACCTGGGCATTCGGTACCGGACGCCGCAGATGACCCGGTTACAGCTCCTGACCCGGCCTGAATGGCTGCTGCTCCTGCCAGGTCTTGTTCTCGCGTGCCATCTGCCGAGGTTGCTCGGGTGGCCGAGCGCTCTGCAGGAAACGGCATCATGGGTAGGACGGGGCCTGGATCTTGCGTTTGCAGCCCTGCTGATCTTCACGATCTTGAAGATCTTGTTCCAGCTCGCAATGAAACTGGCGGCGTCCGTGAGCCGAACGCTCGCGCACGGCTGAGTTCCACCGCACCTCACGGCGCTGCCCAGGTCGAACGCTCTGACCTGGGCAGCGCTCGTGTCTTGCCCCCGAACGGCCCGCTGGCGCACAATCACCGGCGCCCACCTGGTCGCACTGGTCCGCGCAGGGCACCCGGTCGCAACCCGCTCAGTGGGGTGCTGGCGAAGAAGAACTTCCTGGCGGGTCCCTGTGGCCAGGGCCGTGATGCGCTCGACGAGCCGGGGGTAGTAGGAGAGTTGGTCGACACGGGCGACGGGCCGGATCAGGTCGGCCGAGGTGGTGGCGCTGCCGGCCCAGTGCATGACCGCTCGAACGCGCTCGCTGGTGCCCTGGGCTTGCACGGTCACGCTCTCGACGACCGCGTGCAGCAGCTTCTTGCGGTCGGCGTCGGTGGTCGTCGCGCAGGTCCAGATCGCCGGGATGTCGGTGGCCAGGGCACGGATCGTGGCCAGCTCCGATGCCGTCAGGCGGGTCGGAAGGGTGGCGAGGTGGCGCCGGTGGTCCTCGGCCAGTTGCGCCTGCGCGGCCAGCGCCTCCTCCCAGTCACGTTCCAACTGCCGCATCACCAGACGGTTCTCCGGCTCGGCCAGCTGATAACAGCGCCGGGCAAGATCGCAGGCGATGGCTGCTCGCTCTACTCGCTGGGCCCAGATCCGGTCGACCGCGGCGCGATCGGCCTCGATCCTGGCCGCGGCGGCCAGCGACAGCTCGACCGCGGCCGGGGCCAGGGCCGAGAGGACCTGGCCGACGACGAACTCGTCGGGGAACCGTCCGGCCATCTGCTGGTTGGCGGCCAGCCGCGCCAGGTTCCGCTCGCGCTGGACCACGCTGATATGCGCGGGCAACGCGCCGTCGATCCGCACCAGCCACTGCTCGTCCCCGAGCCCCCGCACCCGACCGAAGTCGGTGTTCCCGGCGGTGCGCCGGGCTGGGTCGACGCGGCTGCGTCCGCAGGCGTAGATCCCGGCATACGCCGGATTGCGGAGCATGTTGACCAGTCCTGGGCATGCGGAGGACGCCAGACGACCTGGACCTTGCCGGGCCCCGAACGTTCCCGCATCCCGATCTGCACCCGGTGCTCGACCAGGAACCGCAGCACCCCATGCACCGTGCCCACCCGCTCGAACAGCGCGAACACCAGCCGGACCACGTCGCCGACCTGCGCATCCAGATCGAACGCCACCTCACCCGTTGGCCGACGGACATACCCCGCCGGCGGCAGCGCCAGCTCACCGCGGGCGGCCTTGGCCAGCATGCCCGAGGCCATCCGCTGCATCACACTCACCACTCGCCTCCGCGACCGGACCGCTCACGGTCGAGGACAGTGTCGCCGCCCGCTCCAGCAGCAAGCTCAACGTCCGCAACGCATCGCGCCGACTCGCCTCCGGCAACGACGCCCACAACTCGCCGGGACCCAGCGTCAGATTCAGCCTCTGGGGCAGATGTTCTCGTCCATGCCGCGCCGCCCTCATCCAAGCCGCCGCCCGCGGCGCCCGCAGCCGATTCCACACCGCCGCAGTCGCGTTGAAAGGTCACAGATCAACTTTGCCGACCGGAACGGGGTTGCCGGGGCTCGGCCCGGGCAAACACCTCATAAGTCTCCGTCCGACCGGGAGGTGAGGGAGATGGCACTCACCCGAGTGATGAAGCGACCGGCTCCGCAACGCCCCCCGCGGCCTCCGCTGGACCTGCGGACCCCCTCCGGTCGGCCGCTGCCCTACTGACGGCGTCCCGTCTGGAGCCACGCCGACAGGGACAGCGAGACGACGGCGGCGGTCCCGCTGCACAGCAGTCGGGTCGCGTCGTCGGCGTCTCCGCGCCCGTGGAGAGGCAGCCAGTCCCCGAACCGGAGCACGGCCTCGAACGCGACCAACTGGGCGACCACGACCAGCGCGACCACCGGGCGGACCGCCCGCCTCCGGGCGAGGACCAGGCTCGCCGCCGCGAGCGCGAGAACGGTGGCGTCGGCGGCGAGCGCGAGGGCCGGGCCGGCGGCGTCGAGGCGGGCCATGGAGGAGGCGAGCAGCGCGGCGAGCGCCGAGGAGACCGCGACGAACAGCACCGCGCCACCGCGGCACACCAGCAGCAGCGCGTGGTCGGGAGTTCCTTCCGAGTGACGTGCGGGGGACGCCGTCCTCGCACCCAGCCTGAGCGGCATCTGGGCCTCCGGTCCTCGGAAACTGCGCCTGGGAGTGCTTCTCCCATGGGCTCATGCGGGCCCGGAGCGCACGACGTGAAGCGATTCCGCATCGTCCTGCGGGAATATGCCGTTCCCCGCCGCCAATTGGATGCGTGATTGACTGAAGTCATGAATCCGGACATCACGCCGTGGCGGGTCGTGCAGCCCCTGGGAACGGCTCACGAAAGGGCGTGCGGCCACCTGGACCTGGCCGAACTCGGCGGAGCCCGGGGCCGGGCCTGCGCCGCGTGCCTGACCTCGGGCAGGAGCTGGGTGAATCTGCTGGTGTGCATGGTGTGCGGCACGGTGGGATGCTGCGACAGTTCACCGGGGCGGCACGCCTATCGGCATTTCGAGCAGACCGGCCATCCACTGGCTCGAACGCTCAAGAGCGGTGAAGCCTGGGGATGGTGCTTCGTCGACGAAGTCTTCCTCGAACAGCCGGAGTCGAGCCGGTGAACCGGACGGGATGACGATCGGTCAGTCGCGGGCAGTCAGTCGCGGGCGGTCAGTCGCGGGCGGTCGGCTGCTCCGGCGGGTCGAGCAGCTGCGGCCCGTTGTTGCGCACGCTGTTCACCGCAAGCGACACCTCCCGGACCCGCAGCCGGCCGGCGGCGGGCTCGTGGAGCAGGGCGCGGAGCTCGCCCGGGTCCTGGTGGGCGGGGTCGAGCCAGGCCTCGAAGTCCTCAGGGGCGATGGCCAGCGGCATGCGCGGGTGGACCCGGCCCGCCGCGTCGGTGGCCTCCGTGGTGATGATCGTGCAGGTCGCGAGCCAGGCCAGCGGGTCGTCCTCCTCGCGACTCCGGTCGCGCCACCACTCGTACAGGCCCGCCATCGCCATCGGCGTCCCGTCCTCAGGGGCGATGTACCAGGGCTGCTTGTAGGCCTTGCGCTCGGCGGTCGCGGGCTCCGCGGTCCACTCGTAGAAGCCGTCCGCGGGAAGCAGGCACCGCCGCTTCGCGAAGGCCTTCCGGTAGGCGGGCTTCTCGTGGACCGTCTCCATCCGGGCGTTGATCATCCGCGCGCCGCCGGAGAGGTCCTTGGCCCAGGAGGGGACCAGCCCCCAGCGCAGCCGCCGCAGCTCGCGGCCCAGCTCCCCGGTCTCCCGGCCGGCCCGTTCGAGCACCGCCCACACGTCGTCGGTGGGCGCGACGTTCCACGAGGGGGCCAGCGCCTCGGTCGGGTTCCACCGGTCGACCTGGAACAGCTCGACCAGGTCCTCGGGCTTACGGGACGACGCGTAGCGACCGCACATGAGCACCAGCTTGCCACGCCGCCACGGACTCCTGCTGGAGGATCCGGCCCGGGCTCCGGGATTTCGGGGACCTGGCCCTGGGGTGGGTCAGCCCGCCCGCTGGAGCTGGACCTGGCGTTCCGCGTCCGCGAAGCCGAGCGCCCGGTAGAGGCGGATCGCGTCGTCGTCGGGGTCGGCGACGATGACCAGCGTGCGGTCGGCCGCGGCCGGCAGCGCGTGCCGGGCCGCATGTCGGAGAACCGCGGCGGCGAGACCCCGGCGGCGGAAGTCGGGGTGGGTCTCCACGTTCTGGAACCTGGCCAGCTCCGGGCCGGTGGCGAACAGTCCGGCTCCGGCACGGAGGCGCCCGTCCACGAAGGCGCCGATCCAGCTGCCGTGGCCCGCCTCGCACAGGCCCCGGTAGCCGGCGACCCGCCGCTCGGCGAAGCGGCGACCGTTGTCGTCCGACGGCAATCCGTAGCAGGCATAGTCCAGTTCGAGCGCCTGGCGCCAGTCGTCGTCGCCGGAGAGCGCGCGGATGTCGGCGTGCGGTCCCGCCGTCGAAGGCAGCAGGCCGCGCGCCGTCAGCACCGTGGTGATCTCGGCGGTCACGCCGAGCGCCGCGCGCTCGGCGCTGTCGCCCGCGTCTCCCGAGACGCCGTCCACGCCGAAGGCCCGGTGCCTCGCGTCCGGGAACTCCGCCGCGAACAGGGCCGACCAACGGGCCGCGTCGCCCGGCCGCGGGGGCGCGCCGAGCAGGAGGAAGTTCCCCCAGTAGAAGCCGGGGTTCGCCGGGGTGCGCACCACGAGGTGCGTTCCGTGGTCGGTGACCACCGATCCGGCCAGTTCCAGCAGCGACACGTCCGTGCGGAACCCGAGCGACTCGATCGTCACAGCGTGAACCCCTCGCCGGAGCGGTAGGCGCGCAGCGCGACGTCGCGGTGGTCGCCCTCGGCGCGCACGAGGTGGACCCGGCCGTGCCCGGAGACGTGTGCGCGGCCGTCCTCGACGGTGAGCAGGGTGTTCTCGTCGATCGCCACACCGGACGCGGCCCTGCCGAGGGCGACGGCCTCGATCAGACGGGGAAGGGTGCCCCACTGGGCGGCGTGCACGTCCACGGCGAACGGCACCAGCCCCAGTCCCGGCCGGACCTCGACCTCGTCCAGATCCTCACCGGCCTCCTCCGCGCAGACCTGGGTGCCCTGCGAGAGCCAGCCGCCGACCAGCGCCGTCTGCGCGGCGACGGCCGCCCCGGCGGAGAAGCCCGCGTACGGCATGCCCCGGGCGGCCAGCAGGGCGGGCAGTTCGGCCAGGACCGGCACCAGCGCCTCCTGGTACGCGGGGGTGAGCCCGCCGCAGACAAGCAGCGCCGCCGCCCCGTCCAGCGAGGCCGGATCGAGGACACCGCCCAGCGGCACCAGGACGGGCACCGGCGTGCAAGGGGCGACCTTGCGCAGCGCCGTGTCGTAACGCGCGAACTGCTCGGCGCCGTCGCCCTCGTCGATCAGCAGACAGGCGACGACCGGCTCCGGGCCGGCGGCTGCGAGGAAGGGTCCGTAGACCAGGTCGGCCGCCTCGTCGTTCCAGCCGCCACCGATCAGATACGTGCTCACGTCGTGTTCCTCTTCGCCGTCCGTGCAGAAGACCCTGCGGTGCAGCCTGGGACCCTAGCAACCCACCGTCCCGCAAGGCGAAGGGTTTTGGGCCCCGCCCGCTGACACCCTTCTGCCGGCGTGGTCCCGGGGAAGGCGACGGCGACGTGCCGGCGACCGGCTCTGGGACACGCCCGAAGGATGACGTCGTCGTCGGAGCCGCTGACGTCGCCGGCGTGCCGGAGGCGCGGCGGAGGGGGTGGCAGGCGGCTGCGGATCCCGGGGGTATCGGACGCGGTCTCAGAATTGCTTCCCCGGCGGCGAAGTGGGCCGGTCCGCACAGGGCCGCGAGACGTCCGGGAATGCTATGGTCTGCCCGCCATACGGACAACAGGGGGAAACTCACCATGAGCACGAACGGGGCCGGATCCGGGCGCAAGGGCCTGGTACTGGCAGCAATGATCTTCGCGGTGGCGATGACATTCATCGACCAGACGATCGTGTCGATCGCCGCGCCCACCATCCAGACCAAGCTCGGCCTCTCCGGCACCGGCATGCAGTGGGCGATCAACGCCTACCTGCTGGCCATGGCCGCCCTGTTCGCCTTCGGCGGCCGGCTCTCCGACACCCTCGGCCACCGCCGTACGGTCATCGCGGGCGTGATCATCTTCGCCGGCGCCTCCGCTCTCTGCGGCGCCACGCCGACCGGCGCGCTCGCCCAGAGCTGGATCATCACCTTCCGCGCGCTGCAGGGTCTCGGCGGAGCCGTGATGTACCCGGCGGCGCTGGCCATCGTCGTCAACACCTACGAACTGCGCGAGCGCGGCAAGGCGCTGGCCCTCTTCTTCGGCATCGCGGGCGGGCTCACCGCCGTCGGCCCGATCCTCGGCGGTTATCTGACGCAGTGGACCTGGCGCGGCATCTTCTGGGTGAACATCCCGGTCGCCCTGGTCGCGCTGGTGCTGATCTGGATGTCGAAGCCGGAGACCCGGTTCCGTCCCGCGCCGATCGACTACCGAGGCCTGGTCCTGATCGCCTCCGGCGTGGCGCTGAGCGTCTTCGGCTTCCAGCAGTCCCACGTCTGGGGCTGGAGCAACCCGGCCATCGGCCTGTCGATCGCGGCCGGCGCGCTGCTGCTCGTCCTCTTCTTCCGTTACGAGCGCGGCCGGACCTCGCCGCTGATGGACGTGCGGATCTTCAGCAACCGCGCGTTCGCGGTGCAGTGCCTGGTGCTGGGTCTGTGCATGGCCGTCTTCCTGCCGATGTTCTTCTTCGCCAGCGAGTACGCGTCCATCTCCCTGGGCCAGAACGCCCAGCAGGCCGGTCTCACGCTGCTCTACTTCTTCGGCGGCTTCGTGGTCACCGCGCAGATCGGCGGCCGGATGCTGGACCGCGTCGGCGCCAAGCGGCCGGTCGTGGCCGGGGCCGTGATCGCCGCGGCGGGCTTCTACCTCTGGGCGAGCAGGATGACCGACCTGGACCTGTCCAAGCTGACCTGGTTCATCGTCCTCGCCGGCGCGGGCATGGGTCTGATGATCAGCCCGTCCAACACCGACGCGGTCAACCGCGCCTCCAGCCTCTCCTACGGCGAGGCGACCGGCATCACCATGACCGTCCGCAACTACGCCTCCAGCCTCAGCCTGGCCGTGCTGGGCACGGTCCTGATCTCGGTGTTCCAGTCCCGGCTCGCGGACACCTTCGCCCAGGAACCGCACACCACGCGGGCGCAGGCGGACGCGATGGCGGCCGCCGCGACGCACGGCTCCAGCTCGGGCGGCAGCGGTTCCGGCGGTACGGTCCCCCGGCCGATCGCCCTCGACTTCGCCCACGCCGCCCAGGTGGTCTTCTACATCATGGC
The DNA here is from genome assembly GCF_000744655.1 of Streptacidiphilus rugosus AM-16. Lineage (NCBI taxonomy): Bacteria > Bacillati > Actinomycetota > Actinomycetes > Kitasatosporales > Streptomycetaceae > Streptacidiphilus > Streptacidiphilus rugosus. Next base: position 288,620 of record NZ_JQMJ01000004.1, read on the forward strand.
CGGCCTGATGGCCGTGGCCGCGGTGGTCGCGCTCGTCGGTCTGCGCGGCGGCGTGCAGGCTCCCGAAGCCGAGTCCGAGTCGGCCGCCGAGGGCGTCCAGACCGCCTGATCCCGCCGACGCTCCACCCGTCCGAGGCCCCGCGCTCCCCGCGCGGGGCCTCGCGGCGTTCAGTCCCCCACCGTCCTACTCCCCTGCGGCCTTCCTGGCGCGGAAGGCCGCGGCCTTGGACCGGTTCTGACACGCCGTCGAGCAGAACTGCCGGGCGGCGTTGCGCGAGACGTCGACGTAGACCCGGTCGCAGCGGGTCGCCGCGCAGATCCCCAGGCGGCCCGCGTAGTCGCCGCCGATCGCCATCGCCAGGCCGGTCGCACAGCCCGCGCTCCAGCCGACGGCGTAGGAGTCGTCCGCGCCGTGGAAGTGGACCTGCCAGGGTTCCCCCGGCGAGCGGTCCAGCTGCGGGCGGGCGCCGCTGGCGCGCAGCAGCCCGTTCAGCGCGGCCGCAGCGGCGTCGACCCGGTCCGCGGCGACGGCTTCGAAGACGACGCGCAGGTCCCGCGCGGTGCGGGCGAGATGGGCGGCCTCCGTCCGGCCGATGCCGTCGGCGCCCGGCAGCGCCGCTCGCACGGCCGCCGAGAGCTCCGGCCCCACGGGCGCGGTGAAGCTCCTGCCGTGCGCCTCGCCGTCGGTGAGGGCGTTGACGAGGGCGACCGACGCATCCAGCAGCGTCCGCATGTGACTGTCGAACAGCACTTGACCAGTTACCCCATCTCTGCCTAGCGTGAGTGACTGACGATATCCCATTGGCCAGTGACGAGGTGCGTCGATGCCACTCCCCCGCAGCGTGCGCCTGCTGCTCCTGGCCCGGGTCGTCAATCGCCTGGGCGCCTTCTCGCTGCCGTTTCTGACCACCCTGATCAGCACCGACCACGCGGCGAGCATGACCACCGCGGGCCTGGTGACGGCGGCGTTCGGGGCGGCCACCATCCCCTCCCGGCTGCTGGGCGGCCGGCTGGCGGACCTGGTCGGACGCCGCTTCACGGTCGTCCTCGGGCTCTGCTGCTGCGCCGTGGCACAACTGGGGATCGCGGGCTCCCGCTCGTTGGCGGCGGTCGTCGGCTGCGCCGTGCTGCTCGGGCTGGCCTTCGAGCTGTACGAGCCACCCAGTCAGGCGATCATCAGCGAGTCCGTCCCGCCCGAGCAGCGGGTGCAGGCGTTCAGCCTCTTCAGTGCGGCGCTCGCGGTGGGAGGCATGGGCGCGGGCCTGCTCGCCGCCGTGCTCGGCCACTGGGACCTGCGGTGGCTCTTCGTCGCCGACGCGGGCACGTGCCTGGCCTGCGCCGTCCTCGTCGGCCTGGCGCTGCCTCCGGACCGACGCCCCCGCCGCCGCGTCGCGCCCCATGGCGCGCGCAAGGGGGCCGGTCGCCCGCCACTGCGCCCGCTGCGCGACCGTTCGCTGGTCACCATGCTGCTGACCGGCTCCGCCTATGCGCTGGTCAACCAGCAGACCGTGATGAGCCTCCCGCTGGCGCTGGCACACCAGGGGCGTCCGGCCGCCGACGCCGGGCTGCTGTTCACTGCGGCGGCGCTCACCACCGTGCTCGCGCAGCCGCTGGTCCGGCTGGAGCCGGCACGCCGGATGTCCACACCGGCGGCGCTCGCGCTCGGCCATCTGCTGCTGGCAGCCGGGCTCCTCGGCTACGCCGTCGCCGGCTCCCTCCCCGCCGAGTGCGGCGCGACCGCCGTCTGGAGTCTCGGTGATCTGCTGATCATGGGCCGCGCCTACGCGCTCGTCGCCGACCTCGCGCCGCCAGGGGCGAGCGGGCGCTATCTGGCGGTCTTCGGGGTCAGCTGGGGCATCGCCGCCGCCCTCGCACCCGTGCTCGGCACGCAGCTCCTCGCCCACGCCGGCGCCACCACGCTCTGGGTCGCGACGGCGGGGTTCTGTCTGACCCTGAGCGGCGTGCAGCTGCTGGTCACGCCGAGACCCGGGCACTCAGCGCCACCCGAGGACCGGAACTCCTCGGGGGCGCTGGCCAATGAACTGACGGAGTGTCAGAATATGGGCCGCTGATCCGAACTGATTAGGGCGCCGAGCCGATCGGAGTGCCGTGTTCCCCGTCGCGCCGCTGCTGCCCGAGAAGGACTGGTTCATCAGGCTCGACCGGGAGCACGACGGCCACGTCGCCGTGCTCACCCTGGACAACCCCGCCAAGCTCAACGGCTGGAGCTGGGAGGCCACCCGGCAGTTGGCCGCGCGCGCCGACCAGATCCGCTTCGATCCCGAGGTGCGGGCGGTCCTGCTGCGCGCGAACGGCCGCGCGTTCTGCGCCGGGATCGACGCCCAGGCCCCCGGCAGTCCGGTGACCGGTCGCTCGGACGCGGAGCTGGTGCGCAACTACTACGAGGGCATCCGCCAGGTCCACGAACGGCTTGCCGTCCTGTCCGGGCTGCCGCAGCCCGTCGTCGCCGCTGTCCAGGGGTACTGCCTCGGTTTCGGCTTCGAGCTCGCGTTGATGTGCGACATCAGGATCGCCGCCGAGGACGCGGTCTTCGGGCTCCCCGAGGTGACGCTCGGCGTCGCGGTCGACGCGGGCGGCGATCTGCGGCTGGCCCGCGAGGTCGGCACGGGCTGGGCCAAGCTGCTGGCCCTGACCGGCCGCAGGATCGACGCCGCCACCGCGGAGCGGATCGGCGCGGTGCAGCTGGTGACCCCGGCCGAGGAGCTGCAGCCCACCGCGCTCGAGGTCGCCCGGCAGCTGGCCGGCGACGCACCGCTCGCGGTCCAGGCCGTCAAGCGCAGCATCGACGCCTACGCCGACCACGCGCTCGCCGACGCCCTGCGCATCCAGGCCCTGAGCGCCTCGGCCCTCTTCGCCTCCGCCGACAAGACCGCCGGGTACGCGGCCGCCGCCCAGCGCCGCACCGCCACGTTCGAGGGCCGCTGAGGTGGGTGCCCCGCCTCCGCTGGGCACCGCGATGCTGCCGCCGGGCTGCTACGAGGGCACGACCGTGCTGGTGACCGGCGGCGGGACCGGGCTCGGCCGGGCCATGGCGGTGGAGTTCGGGCGGCTCGGCGCACGCGTCGGCGTGCTGGGCCGCAGCGCCGAGCACCGCGCCGCGGGGGTCGCCGCGGTCACCGAGGCCGCGCGCTCGGCGGGCCGGTCCGGGGTCCGCGCGGTGGGCGCGGCGGCCGACGTGCGCGACCCCGACGCGGTGGCCGCCGCGTTCGACACGGTCGAGGAGACCCTCGGACCGGTCCGGGTGCTGGTCAACAACGCCGCCGCCAACTTCCCCGTGCTCGCCGCCGAGCTGAGTCCGAACGGCTGGCGGGCGGTGGTGGACACGGTCCTGAACGGCGCCTTCCACTGCTCGCGCGAGCTGCACCGCCGCCACACGGCGCGCCGGGAGGGGAACGGCGCGTCGATCCTGAACATCCTCGCCGCCCAGGCCTTCACCGGCGGCCCCGGCATGGTGCACAGCGCGTCCGCGAAGGCGGGCGTCGGGGCGATGACCAAGACGCTGGCCGTCGAGTGGGCCGAGGCCGGGATCCGCGTCAACGCGCTCGTCCCCGGCCTCTTCCCGCACCAGGACCTCCCCGAAGCACTGCGCCGTCTGCGCGAACAGGACCCCGACCACGCCGCCGTCGACGCACGCCGCCAGCCCGCCGGACGGGTGGGGCAGCCGCACGAGCTCGGCTGGGCCGCGACCTACCTCTGCTCGCCGTTCGCCGGGTTCCTCACCGGCCACACGCTCTTCCTCGACGGCGGCAACCACCTGCGCCGCGACTTCGTCATGCCGCCCGTCGTCCCGTTGGCCCAGCAGCTCGGGCGGCCGTCCGCCGCCCCGGACTAGCCTGGATCCGTGACCGTCGCGATCGAGCTGCTCACCGACGCCTTCGGGCGCGTCCGGGAGGTCGTGCACGAGGCCGTCGACGGCCTCGGCACCGAGGAGCTGGCCTATCGGGCCGACCCGGACGCCAACTCCGTCGCCTGGCTGGTCTGGCACCTGACCCGGATCCAGGACGACCACGTCTGCGGCCTCGCCGAGCTGCCACAGGCCTGGACCGAACTGGGCTGGCGCGATCGCTTCGACCTGCCCTTCCCCGCCGGGGCGACCGGCTACGGACACCGGCGGCAGCAGATCGCCGCACTCGACGGCACCACGGCCGAGCTGCTGCTGGGCTACTACGACGACGTGCACACCCGCACCCTCGCCTTCCTGTCCGGCCCCGGCGGCCACCGCCTCGACCGCGTCGTCGACACCCACTGGGACCCACCGGTCACCGCCGCCGTCCGGCTGATCAGCGTCGTCTCCGACGACCTCCAGCACGCCGGGCAGGCCGCCTACGTCCGGGGACTGGTGGAGCGCCAGCGGTAGGTACGTCCTGCGCTGCGGCCCGCGGCTGCGACCGGGGTGACCGCCCGGCCGTGGCAGGGATGCGCGGCCGGCCCGGCTGTCCGGCGCTGTCTTGTCCGGCATCCGGCTCCCGGCCGGCCGCGCGCCTCCTCGACCGTGCCCCGGCCCCGGGCCCACGCGGCGCGGCCCGGCTCCGCCGCGCCCTCCGGCGAGTGCGGCTCGGGGGTCTCCGCGGGCGGGGCGGACAAGGGGGCGCGCGTGAGTGGCACGTGCACCCTTGTGGCCGCTGGGGTGTCCGGGAGATCCTGACCGCGCCGCCGCAGTTGCCGCGGCCGGGCACAGCGCCCGGCCCGGACGGTCCCGGCGCTGTGCACCACCGCACCGCCGAGGTCGAAGGGCTCCGCCGGTGCCCGCCGTGGCGGTGCGCCCGGAGGGGGTCTTCTCAATGTCGTGGTTGTCCCGGTCGCCGCAGGGTTCCCCGAGCGGCGGCGCCGTCGCGTCGGCGTTACCGCCCACCGCTCCCAGGCCCCGTGGAACGGGAGCACGCCCCGGCCGCCGACTCGGCGTGCCGGTGCTGGCCGCCGGACTCGCGGTCGGCGGGCTGCTGGCCGGCGGCCCGGCCGCGCACGCGGTCCCCCGCCCGGCACCGGTCCTGGCTCCCGACACGGCCGTCACCGCGTTCGTCGCCAACGCGGGCGACAACAGCGTCTCGGTCGTCGACGCCGCCACCGGAGCGGTGCGGACGACCGTCACCGGTGTCGGCTACGGGCCGCAGGGGGCGGCCGCCGCGCCGGACGGCCGACACGTCTACGTCCCGAACATCGGCAACAACACCGTCGCGGTCATCGACACCGCCACGGACACGGTCGTCGCGCAGGTGCCCGTGGCCGCCAGTCCCACCGCGGTCGTGGTCTCCCCTGACGGCGCCCGCGCCTACGTGGCGGACCTCGGCACGGACCTGGTCAGCGTGCTGGACACCGCCACCGACACGGTGACGGCGAGCATCACGGTGGGCGGCGGACCCGACGCGCTGGCGCTCAGTCCGGACGGAAGCAGGCTCTACGTCGCCGACAGCGGCGCGGGCGGCGGGCTCTCCGTCGTCGACACCGCGACCGGCGCCGTCACCGCGCAGCTCGCGGTGGGCGGGGTGCCGGTGGCCCTGGCCCCGGCGCCGGACGGCTCCCGGCTCTACGTCGCCGACCAGGGCTCGGCCCAGCTGACCGTCGTGGACCCGGCCACGGCCACGGTCACCGCGCAACTCCCCCTGGCCGCCGTCCCGTTCGCGCTCGCGCCGAGTCCCGACGGAAGCCGGCTGTACCTGGCCAACGGGCCCGCCGACACACTGAGCGTGCTGGACACGGCCTCCGGGTCGGTCGTCGCGACAATCGCGGCGGGCACGAATCCGCAGGGCGTCGCGGTCACCCCCGACGGCTCACTGGCGCTGGTGACCGATCTCGGCTCGGCCCAGGTGACCAGCGTGGACACCGCCACGGACACCGTCGTCGGCCACACCGCCGTCGGCACCGCCCCCGCCGGGCTCGCGCTCGCGGTGACGGTACCGGCACCGCAGGTCAGCGGCGTCAGCCCGGCCTCGGGGCCGCCGGCCGGCGGCACCACGGTCACGGTGTCGGGCAGCCATCTGGCCGGGGCGACCGCGCTGAGCTTCGGCCCCGGCCGGCCCGCCGCGTCCTTCTCCTGCACCGACGGGAGCTGCACCGCCGTCTCCCCGCCCGGCGCGGTGGGCGCCGTCGACGTCCAGGTGACCACCCCCGGCGGCACCAGCGCCGCCACCTCCGCGGACCGGTTCGCCTACGCCGCGGCCGACGTGGGCGTCGGCCTGACCGCCGTCGGCCACCCCGGACTGCTGGCCGGCACCATCGCCTACACGATCACGGTGTCCGACCACGGCCCCTCGGCGCTCGGCTCCGCCACCGTCACCGCGCAGCTCCCGGTGCCGATGACGGCGAGCTCGACCGACTGCACCACGAGCGGACGCAGCGTCAGCTGTGCTGTCGGAGCCCTGGCCCCGGGAGCGTCGGCGACACGTCAGTTCAGCGTCCCTGTCGGCCTGCTCACCCTGGGGCTGCCCTACCAGGTCACGGTCACCCGTTCGGCGAGCACCCCGGTCGACCTGAACGCGGCGAACGACACCGCCGGACGCAGCTGCACGGTCGTCACCTCACTGCTCATCACCTGCTCCTGACGCCTCGCAGAAGGGGCGGTGCGGCGCGTGGGCGCGGCTGGGCCGCGTGAGCGACGACGACCCGGCTCAAACCTGCGGACGTCGCCGACCCGGGTACTGCGTAGGGGATTTACGTGGTCTTACGGATGTCTCCCGGTGCCGCGACCGGAAGGATCACCGCAGGCGGATAACTCGCCCCGGCCACGGCCGGGATCGCCCCGCGAGCGGGTCGAGAGCATCAGCACCGCGCTCTGGGAAGAGCACAGAACGAACACCATGGAGATTCGAATGGGCCTGGCGGAACGTCGTAGCGCCGAACGGTTCAAGAACGAGGACTACCCCGGCTGGAAGTCGCGGATCGACGAGGCGGCAGGGTTCGAGGTGCCGATCGAGGTGGATTGGCAGGAACTGGCCGTCCCCGACTACGCGGACAGCTACGCCGAGTACTTCCCCCAGGTGTACTTCCAGCCGCTGGTGGACGCGCTGGGCGCGATCGGGGCCGACGACATGGGCAAGGAGGCGCTCCGCGCGGGGGTCTCGAAGATCATCGTCAGGAACACCGGCGAGTACTTCAGCCCGTCGGGGATCACCTTCACCGACGGCGTGCTGACGTTCGACCACAAGTCGGACACCAACACCCATCACACCGAGGAGCGCACCAAGCACATCCTGGCGACCCTCGAAGCCGCGCTCTGACCCTCGCGCTCGTGACGGTCCGTCGGTTCACCGGCGGACCGCTTCGGCTTGTCGGGCAGTGGAGGTCAGGTGCCGCCAACCCGCGCTGCCGGGACGCGACCGGGGAGGAGAGCACCAGCGTGCCGGCCACGCCGGTGACCGGCGGTCGCCGTGCGCGCCGCGCCGTGGAATGTACATGGCGCAGCGCCCGCCGTCCGCCGCAAACGTTCACGTCCGCGCAGGTCAGCGGCGCGCACGCGGAACGGGGCGGGCGGCGGCCCGGGTGGGGCTGCCCAGGCCGCGCACAGCGACCGCACACTTTGCCGCGTCATCGCTCCCCCACCCTCTCCCTCGGGAGGTCGCACATGCGACGCATGCGACGCGGTTCGCCCCGCGCCAGACTCCTGGCGCTGCTCTCCTCCGCCGGCGCCCTCGCCCTGATCGCCACCGCGGGCGGCACCCTGACCCTGCCGACCACGGCCGCCGCCGCCTCGGTGTCGTGCAGCGTCACCTACGCGAACACCAACGACTGGGGCAGCGGCTTCAGCGCCGCCGTCACCATCAAGGACACCGGCAGCACCGCCCTCAGCAACTGGGTGCTCAGCTATTCCTACGCCGGCAACCAGACGCTCTCCAGCGGCTGGAACGGCACCTGGACCCAGTCCGGCAAGAACGTCACCGTCACCGCGCCGACCTGGGCCGCCACGATCGCCGCGGGCGGCAGCTACACGACGGACGCCAACTTCAACTACTCCGGCGCCAACACCGCACCGACCAGCTTCTCGGTCAACGGCACCGTGTGCGGAGGCGTGAACCAGCCGCCGACCGTCAGCCTCACCTCGCCGACCGCCGGTCAGGTCTTCCAGCCGGGGGCCACCGTCCCGCTGGCCGCCACCGCGGCCGACAGCGACGGCACGGTCAGCAAGGTCGACTACTACGCCAGCACCGCGACCGGCGGCAACATCCTCGTCGCCACCGCGACCGCCGCGCCGTGGACGGCCAGTTGGGCCAACGTCGCGGCCGGGAGCTACTCGCTGACCGCGGTCGCCACCGACAACGGCGGTTCGACGGCGACCTCGTCCCCGGTCGCGATCAACGTGACCGGTCCCAGCGTCCTGGTCAACCCGAACGCGATCACCGTTCAGCAGGGCGGGACGAACACCTTCGGCGTCACGCTCTCCTCGGCGCCGACCGCCAACGTGAGTGTCGCCGTCGCCCGCTCCGGCAGCGACACCGACCTGAGCGCCGCCCCGGCCACGCTCACCTTCACGCCGTCCAACTGGAACACCGCGCAGAACGTGACGGTCACCGCCGGGACGGCCGCCGGGCAGGCGGGCGGCACGGCCACCTTCACCGCGAGCGCCACCGGCTACGGCTCGGCCTCGGTCACCGCGACGGAGTCGGCCAGGGTCTCCGGCTACGACCAGTACTTCCTGGACCTCTATTCGAAGATCAAGAACCCGACGAACGGCTACTTCAGCCCGCTCGGCATCCCCTACCACTCGGTGGAGACGCTGATCGTCGAGGCCCCGGACTACGGGCACGAGACGACCTCGGAGACCTACAGCTACTGGCTCTGGCTGGAGGCCGACTACGGCCGGGTCACCGGCGACTGGTCGGGCTTCAACAACGCCTGGACCAACCTCGAGACCTACATGATCCCGAGCCACACCCAGCAGCCGGGCCAGAGCACCTACAACCCGGCCAAGCCCGCCACCTACGGCCCCGAGCTGCCCCAGCCGGACCAGTACCCGGTCAAGCTGGACTCCTCCGTGCCGATCGGCACCGACCCGCTCGCGGCCGAGCTGACCTCCACCTACGGCACCTCGGACATGTACGCGCCCGCGTGGATCATGGACACGGACAACAAGTACGGCTTCGGCAACTGCGAGGACGGCACCACCAAGCCGAGCCTGATCAACAGCTACCAGCGCGGCCCCGAGGAGTCCGTCTGGGAGACGATCCCGCAGCCCGACTGCGACGTCTTCAAGTACGGCAACACCAGCTCGGGCTTCCTCAGCCTCTTCAACGACGGCGGCGGCTCCTACGCCAAGCAGTACAAGTTCACCGACGCACCGGACGCCGACGCGCGCCTGGTGCAGGCGGCGTACTGGGCCGACACCTACGCCAAGGCGCAGGGCAAGACCTCGGTGATCAGCGGCACCCTGTCCAAGGCCGCCAAGCTCGGCGACTACCTGCGCTACGCCCTGTACGACAAGTACTTCAAGCAGGCGGGCAACTGCAACGGCTCCAAGACCTGCCCGGCGGGCACCTCCAAGGCCAACGAGCAACTGGGCCTGCTGACCTGGTACTTCGCCTGGGGCGGCGCCTCGGACGGCAGCTGGTCGTGGCGGATCTCCGGCTCCACCGCGCACCAGGGCTACCAGAACCCGCTGGCCGCCTACGCGCTGTCCACCGACAGCGACCTGACGCCGAAGTCCCCCACCGCGAGCGCCGACTGGTCGGCGAGCCTGACCAAGCAGCTGCAGTTCTTCCGCTGGCTGCAGTCCAGCGAGGGCGCGATCGCGGGCGGCGCGACCAACAGCTGGGGCGGCAACTACGGTGACGTCTCCGCGCCGCCGGCCGGCGACCCGACCTTCTACGGCCTCTACTACGACTGGCAGCCGGAGTACCACGACCCGGCCAGCAACTCCTGGTTCGGCTTCCAGACCTGGGCCATGGAGCGCTTCGCCGAGTACTACTACGCCTCCGGCGACGCCAACGCCAAGGCCGTGCTGGACAAGTGGGTCAAGTGGGCGATGTCGGTCTCCACGGCCGACACCACCACCGGCACGCTGACCACGCCCGGCACGCTCAGCTGGTCCGGCGCGCCGGACACCTGGAACGCCACCAGCCCCGGCGCCAACGCCTCGCTGCACGTCACCACCAGCGGCACCGCGACGGACCTGGGCGTGGCGGGCTCACTGGCCAAGACCCTCACCTACTACGCGGCCAAGTCCGGGGACACCGCCTCCCGCGACTTCGCCCAGCACATCCTGGACATCCTGCACAGCAAGTACACCGACTCGCTCGGCTACTCGGCCCCGGAGACCCGGACCGACTACAGCCGCTTCACCCAGGCGTACGACCCGAGCACCCACCAGGGCCTGTACGTGCCGCCGGGCTGGACCGGGACCTACCCGGACGGGACGGTGCTGAGCTCGACCACCACCAACACCTTCCTGTCCATCCGGCAGTGGTACAAGAACGACCCGCAGTGGTCGAAGGTGCAGACCTACCTGAACGGTGGGGCCGCGCCGGTCTTCAACTACCACCGCTTCTGGGCCGAGGCCGACATCGCGACGGCCTTCGACTCCTTCGCCCAGCTCTTCCCGACGATCACCCCGGGAGGCTGAGGCCCGTACCGCGCGTAGGAGAACGCGCTCAGGCGGACTGGCGCACCACCAGCTGAGTGCCCATCACGATCCGGCCCGGCGTCCGCCGGTGCACCAGATCCGCCACCAGTCGCGCGCCCATCGCCTCGACCGGCTGACGCACCGTCGTCAGCTGCGGGGTGGTGCGGCGCGCGATGGCCGCGTCGTCGAAGCCGACGAGCGCGATGTCGTCGGGCACCTTGATGCCGAGCCGGGTCAGCGCCCGCAGCGCGCCGGCCGCCATCGAGTCGGAGGCGGCGAACACGGCGTCCAGGCGCGGGTTGCGGTCCAGCAGCCGCAGCATCGCGTGCTCGCCCGAGGCCACGGTGAAGTCGCCCCTGGCCATCAGTTCCTGGCCGGACCCGAACTGCCGTACCGCGCTGCGGTATCCGGTGAGCCGGTCAACGCCGACGGCCATGTCCCCCGGGCCGGCGATGGTCGCGATCTGCCGGCGGCCCTGGACCTGCAGATGCCGGACCGCCTGGAGCGCCCCGCCGACGTTGTCGGCGTCGACGTACGGGAGCTCCGCGTCGCCCGGGGGGCGGCCCATGGAGACCACCGGCACGTCCGCCGCGCGCAGCAGCCGCGGGAGCGCGTCGTCGCCGCGCAGTCCGACCAGCAGCACGCCGTCCACGTGCCCGCCGCGCAGGAACCGGATGAGGGACGGACGGGAGTTCTGCCGCAGCGCGGTGAGCACCAGCAGCTCGCGCTCGTAGGGGGCGAGCGACTGCTCCACGGCGACCAGCAGCCGGGTGTAGAAGAGATCGGACTGACAGTGCAGCATGTCCTCGCAGACCACCACGGCGACCGCCCCCGTACTGCCGCCCCCGGCACGCGGCGCGCGCTGCCTCACGTAGCCCAGCTCGGCGACCGCCCGCTCCACCCTCGCCCGCGCGGGTCCGCTGACCCGGGTGGACCGGCTGAGCGCGCGGGAGGCGGTGGCGGTGGACACCCCTGCGTGCAGGGCGACTTCGGCGAGCGTCGGCCTGACAGTCACCGTCTTGTCTCCTCTCCTTGGAGGCTGGCAGCTCGTTGGGAGCGCTCCCAATATGGAGCCATCAAGGCAAAGGGGCGTCAATACTCCGTGCTGCATTTGATTCTTGAATGATCGTCAGTTCTCGGGCGGGTGCGCCGTGTAGCTTTCACGCGCGGCCACGCCGTTCGACGAGGTGGGCGCGGGCGCACATTGACCTGGACCCTTCAGGCTGTCTTCATGGGCCCCGCCGCGCCACCCCCGCGAAGGAGCCAGCCATGCGCCATCGACCCATGAGACCCCTGGCGAGCCTGCTCGCGGCCGCCGGCGCCGTCGCCGCCCTCGGTCTCGCCCTGACCGCCGGACCGTCGTCTGCCGCCTCGTCCGCCTTGTCCGCCTCGTCGCCGTCGTACACCTGGAACAACGTGCAGATCGGCGGCGGCGGCTTCGTGCCGGGCATCGTCTTCAACCAGTCGCAGCCCGGACTCGTCTACGCCCGCACCGACGTGGGCGGCGCGTACCGGCAGGATCCCGGCACCAAGCAGTGGATCCCGCTGCTCGATTCGATCGGCTGGAACGACTGGAACCTCACCGGCGTGCTCAGTCTCGCCACCGACGCCGCCGACCCGAACCGCGTCTATGTGGCCGCCGGCAGCTACACCAACAGCTGGGACCCGAACGACGGCGCCATCCTGCGCTCCACCGACCAGGGCGCGACCTGGCAGCGCACCACGCTCCCCTTCAAGGTCGGCGGCAACATGCCGGGCCGGGGCATGGGCGAGCGGCTGACCATCGACCCGAACAACGACAAGGTCCTCTGGTTCGGCGCGGAGAGCGGCAACGGGCTGTGGCGCAGCGCCGACTACGGGGTCACCTGGGCCAAGGTCTCCGCCTTTCCCGACACCGGCCCCTACGCGCCCGTCCCCTCCGACACCACCGGCTACCAGAGCGACCCGGAAGGCGTCCTGTGGGAGGCCTTCGACAAGGGCAGCGGCACCGTCGACGGCGTCACCAGGACCATGTTCGTCGGCGTCGCCGACCCGGCCCACAGCATCTACCGCTCCAACGACGGCGGTGTCACCTGGACGGCCGTCACCGGCCAGCCGACCGGCTTCATCCCGCACAAGGGCGTGCTCGACGCCTCCGGCGGCAACCTCTTCGTCGCGTACAGCGACACCGGCGGCCCCTACGACGGCGCGCACGGCGACGTGTGGAAGTACGCGACAGGTACCGGGGCCTGGACCAAGGTCAGCCCGGTCCCTTCGACGGACACGAGCAACGACTGGTTCGGCTACAGCGGCCTCGCGGTGGACCCCGAGCACCCGGGCACCGTCATGGTGACCGCGTACAGCTCCTGGTGGCCGGACACCCAGATCTGGCGCTCCACCGACAGCGGCGCGACCTGGAAACCCTTCTGGTCCTACAACGGCTACCCGACCAGGGTGGACCAGTACGCCGTCGACGCGAGCAGCGTCCCCTGGCTGACCTTCGGGACCACCCCCTCCGCACCGGAGGAGGCGCCGAAGCTGGGCTGGATGACGGAGGCCCTCGCGATCGACCCGTTCGATCCGAACCGGATGCTGTTCGGCACGGGCGCGACCCTGTACGGCACCGGCGACCTGACGGACTTCGACGCGGGGAGGAAGATCGCGATCGCCCCGGTCGTCAAGGGGCTGGAGGAGACCGCCGTCAACGGCCTGATCAGCCCGCCGACCGGCGCGCCGCTGCTCAGCGCGCTCGGCGACCTCGGCGGCTTCCGGCACACGGACGTCACCCAGGTCCCCTCGAAGATCTTCACCACACCGACCTTCACCACCTCGACCGGCATCGACTTCGCGGAGGCGAATCCGAGCTGGATCGTCCGCGTCGGCGACCTTGCCTCGGGCTCGACGGACAAGCACATCGGCTTCTCCACGGACGACGGCGCGGACTGGTTCGCCCCTGGCAGCGAACCGAGCGGGGTGACCGGAGGCGGCACGGTGGCGATCGCCGCCGACGGCAACACCACGGTCTGGAGTCCGACGGGCACCGGCGTCTACCACTCGGCGGGCTTCGGCACCTCCTGGGCGGCCTCCACCGGCATCCCCGCGGGCGCGACGGTCCAGGCCGACCGGTCGGACCCGAAGACCTTCTACGGCTTCTCCGGCGGTTCCTTCTACGTCTCCACCGACGCGGGCGCGACCTTCCGCGCCACGGGCGCGGTCGGGCTCCCGACAGTGGGCAACGTCCGTTTCAAGGCCCTGCCGGGCGTCAAGGGCGACATCTGGCTGGCCGGCGGCGCCACAACGGCGAACGCCTACGGCCTGTGGCACTCGACCGACGGCGGTGCGAACTTCGCCCGCGTGGCGGGCGTGGACCAGGCGGACGCGATCGGCTTCGGCAAGGCCGCCCCCGGCAGCGGCTATCCGACGCTCTACGCCAGCGCGCAGATCGGCGGGGTGCGCGGCATCTTCCGCTCGGACACCGCGGGCGCCGACTGGGTCCGCATCAACGACGACCAGCATCAGTGGGGTTGGACGGGCGCGGCGATCACGGGCGACCCGCGCGTCTACGGGCGGGTCTACCTGAGCACGAACGGCCGGGGCATCATCTACGGCGATCAGGTCGGCGGCGGCGCGACGGGCTCGGCGACCGCCTCGCCGTCCTCTGCCCCGTCCACCTCGCCGTCCTCCTCGCCCTCGGCGAGCGCCTCCCCCTCACCCTCTCCCTCCGGCTCGGCCACGACCGGAACCGGGTGCGAGGTGGACTACGGCGTCAGCAGCAGTTGGGCGGGCGGCTTCGGCGCGAACGTGACACTCGTCAACCACGGCACGACACCGGTCAACGGCTGGACGGTCGGCTGGAGCTTCCCGAACGGCCAGACCGTCAGCCAGCTCTGGAACGGGAGTTACTCCCAGTCCGGCAGCACGGTGAGCGTCACGAACCTCTCCTACAACGGCACGATCGCCGCCGGCGGCTCCACCTCGTTCGGCTTCAACGGCACCTGGACCGGCAGCAACAACCCACCCACCGCCATCACCCTGAACGGCGCCTCCTGTGCCCTCCGAACGTCCTGACGCCACACCTCAGCCGTGCCGCCCGGGAGCACTCGCTCCCGGGCGGCCGGTCACGTTCCCGCGGCCACCTCGCCCTGCCTTCGCACCGGCCCCCTTCGGCTGTGGGCCGCGGACTCAGACCCAGGTGTAGTTCCGGTCGGTGACGGCGGGCAGCCCCGCGTCGAGGACCGGGGCGTCGGGATGCGGGAGCGCGGCAAGGGCGGGACCGATCGGCGGGAAGATCGACAACGAGGCCGCTCGGCGGTAGTCGATCCACTCCACGAAGCCGGTCTCGGTGCTGCCGTCGGGCTGTTCGTCGTACTCCTCGGTGGCGAGCCGGGACCGGACGCCTTCGGTGATGTGGAGGCGGTAGATCAGGTGGAGCTTGCGCGGCGGTGGTGTCGGGCCGGGGCGGTTCACGCGCTGGTCGACGACCCACAACAGCTGCGGGGTGGTGTGGTGGCCGGGCGTGAGGGCGAGCTCCTCCTCGAGCTCGCGGGCGAGGGCGTCGAGCAGATCCTCCCCCGCCTCCACGTTGCCGCCGGGAGGCGTGTAGTGGACGGAGGCGGGGCGCTCGCGGCGGAGCAGCGCGATCCGCTCACCGCAGAAGACCAGCGCCCCGGTCCGGATCCGCAGTGTGCCGAACGGGGTGGGTGCGTGCTCTGTCATGCACCCAGCACACCACAGCGGCGGGCGTCGGCAGCGGGTTTTTCGCGGCTGGCCAGGCAGAACCGACACCCGGTCACAAATGGCCGGTGGGATGACCTGGCCGCTGGTGCGCCGCGCGCAGCATGATCGGTGACCGAACGTCGGCCGGGCACCGACCGCCGGGCCGATGCCGCACCACGATGTGGACGATCGCAGCGCTTCCGGGCTGCGACGAGACGAGGGAGCACATACGTGCGCGTCATGCGAAAGGTCCTGCTGCCGGTCGCGGCGGCGGGCCTGATCACCCTGACCGCTCCGGGGGTGGGCCAAGGGGCCACGCCCGGACCGGAGTTGCAGGCTGCGGCGACGGTCGCGGTCACCGCCGCGGACTCGGGCGCGGGGTCCGCGGCGGCCTCGCAGGCCTACTGGACCCCGCAGCGCATGCGGAAGGCGACCCCGCTCGACCTGCTGCCGTCCGGCGCCGCACTCACCGCCACGTCCCCGGCGCCCGCGGTCGCCGGCAGGCCCGCGTCCGTTCCGCCGCAGCCGGCGGAGCGCACGGCGGGCGGCCCGGCGCGGCCGTCGCCGCAGACGGTCTTCGCGTCGTCGGCGGCGGGCCGGGTGTTCTTCCACAACCCCAGGAACGGGGCCGACTACTCCTGCTCGGCGAGTGCGCTGAACAGCCCCTCCCGACAGCTGGTCGTCACCGCCGGCCACTGTGTGCACGGGGGACGCGGCGGCACCTGGATGACCAAGTGGGTGTACGTGCCGGACTACCACAACGGCACGGCCCCCTACGGGGTCTTCGCGGCGAAGTCGTTCCGCGCCTTCCAGGCGTGGATCACGTCGAGCAGCCTCGCCCGCGACGTCGCGATGGTGACCACCTGGCCGAACAACGGCAGGAAGCTGGTCAACGTGACCGGCGGCAACGGCCTCAGCTGGAACGCGAGCCGCACCACGCCCGTGGCCGTGCTCGGCTACCCGAGCAACTACTACCAGGCTCAGGTCCAGATGTACTGCACCGGCTGGACCGGTCCCGAGCGGGGCACCACCCGGGTCCAGATCCACTGCCGCTACGGCCAGGGCGCCAGCGGCGGCCCGTGGCTGCGCTCGTACAACACCAGCAGCCGGCTCGGCTACGTCGACGGGGTGACCAGCACGGTCACCCTGAGCACGGGGTGGGACCAGAGCCCCTACTTCGACACCGCCGTCGCCGCCCTCTACAAGGCGCAGGGTTCGCTGACCTGACGCCCCGCGCGTAGCGGGCAAGATCCTTACCCGCTACGCTTCGCGCGTGTCCCGATCGAAGATCAAGAAGGCCCTCCTGCTCTCCCGCCAGGACGCCGCCTGCAGCGCCGCCGTCGCCATCGCCTTCGGCATCGTCATCGGCATGCCGTGGCAGGACTGGCTCCTGCTGGCCGTCGCCCTGGCGGTCGGAGCGGTCGGCTACAACCTCTGGCTCACCCGCCACCCCCACGTCCAGGCCCGCCGCATCGCCAAACGGACCGCGCGCCGCACCCGCCGCACCGGCGCCCGCTCGCGCTGACCACGCCCACCCCACAGGGGCCCGCCGCTTCAGAGCGGCGGGGCCCCTTCTGAGCACTGACCTGCGGACGGCTCGTCAGGAGGCCGTGCAGGTCAGCGTCGGCGCGGCGTTGGTGCCGCTGTACGTCGCACCGAAGCCGAAGCTGGTGTTGCCGCCGACGGCGATGGCGTTGTTGTAGCTCATGTTGGCCGCCGTCACCGTCGACCCGGACTGGGTGTAGGTGGCGTTCCACATGTTCGAGACCGTCTGGTTGCCGCCGAAGCTCCAGACGACCCGCCAGGTGGTGGTCGGCTTGCTGCCGGTGTTGGTGATCGTGACGTTGGCGTTGAAGCCGCTGCCCCAGTCACTGCTGATGGAGTAGGTCGCGGTGCACCCGGCGCTGCCGCCGGAGGAGGCCGACGTGGTCGCGCTGACCGCCGAGGAGGCCGCCGAGACGTTGCCCGCCGCGTCCTGCGCCGTGACCGTGTAGCTGTAGGCGGTGGACGCCGACAGACCGGTGTCCGTGTAGCTGGTGCCGCTCGTCACCATCGCGACCTTCGTACCGCCCCGGTAGACGTTGTACGCCGTCACGCCCACGTTGTCCGTCGACGCCGTCCAGGACAGGGAGACGCTGCTCGACGTCGTCCCGGTGACGGTCAGAGCGCCGGGAACGCTCGGCGGGGTGGTGTCGCCGCCGGAGGAGGCCGACGTGGTCGCACTGACCGCCGAGGAGGCCACCGAGACGTTGCCCGCCGCGTCCTGCGCCGTGACCGTGTAGCTGTAGGCGGTGGACGCCGACAGACCGGTGTCCGTGTAGCTCGTGCCGCTCGTCACCGTCGCGACCTTCGTACCGCCCCGGTAGACGTTGTACGCCGTCACGCCCACGTTGTCCGTCGACGCCGTCCAGGACAGCGAGACGCTGCTCGACGTGGTCGCGGTGACCTTCAGGCCGCCGGGAACGCTCGGCGGGGTGGTGTCGCCGCCGGAGGAGGCGCCCAGGGTCGGGTAGGCGTTGCCGACCAGCTGCTGGAACTGCGCCGCGAACCACTGCCCGGCGGGGACGTCGTAGCCGGGGATGGCGTCGGTCGGGTAGGTGCCGCCGTTGCCGTCGGTCTGGGTGCCGTTGGGGTCGCAGTGCGGGTCGCCGTGGCTGTGCGTGGCGGTCGGGTAGTCGCCGTCCGACTCGCCCGGAGGCTTGACCCAGATGAAGGCGATGATCGGGTCGCTGCTGCCGTACGGCTGCGCCGTCGGGCGGGCGCCGATGCCGGCTCCGTTGACGTTGCACCAGTCGCCGCGGAACGGGCGCTGGTCGACCTTGTTCGCCGCGACGTACGTGTCGACCGTGGTCGGCGAGGAGTTGAGCGCCGTCGGCCGGGCGGAGCCGCCCCAGCCGTTCCTGGAGGTGTCGATGAGCATGCCCACCGAGCTCGGGAAGCCGGCCGACACCAGGGAGGCGTGCATCGCCTCGTCGTAGGTGTGCTCGTCGAAGTACGGGTTGTACTGGTAGAACTTCGCCGAGTCGAGCGGGTTGCCGCCGACCTGCAGCGTGGAGTTGGGCAGGAACGGCTCGTCGAGCGGAGTGGTGTTGGCGGTGTCGCTGACGAAGCCGTCGACGCTGGAGATGCCGGCCGTCGTCGCCTTGGCGACCTTCGCGAACTCCTGGGCCGCCGGGCCCATGTTGCTGGACCAGCCGAGCCAGCCGGAGTGGCCGATGTCCAGGTAGTTGTAGACGTTCGGTATCGCGTGCAGCTTGTTGAGCGTGTACTCCACGCCCGTCTCGTAGTACGGCGTGGCCGTCTGGCAGGCGGCCTTGCTCTGGTTGGTGACGGCGTTCGGCAGCGAGTCCGGCTCGATGATCGCCGCGATCCTGATGTTGCTGTACTTGCTGTTCCCCAGGATGGCCGCGATCGGGTCGACGTACTGCGACTCGTACTCGGTGAGCCCGGCGGCGGTCGCCGGGATCTCGCCGTTGGAGGCGAGCGCCGCGCAGTCCCGGCCGGGAAGGTCGTAGATGACGACCTCGAACAGGTTCGCGCCGCTCGCCACCGCGTTGTCGAGCTGGGCCTGCAGGCCGCGGTGGGTGCTGTCGCCGGCGATGGCGCCGATGTGGTCCATCCAGATCGAGGTCTGGTAGCCGGAGACCTTCGCCTCGGCCGTGCCCAGGGTGCCGCCGTCGGCGCTCGCCTGGGAGTTCACCTCGGCGACGTAGTCGGGGTTGAGATACGGGGTAGCCCCGACAAAGGGGTTGGCCAGGTGGGTGACCGCGGCGTGCGCCGACTGTGCCGCCGCGACCGGGACGAGCCAGGCCGCGCCGAGCGCTGCGGCCGCGGCCGCCACACGCAGTCTGCGCAAGGGTGGGTGCGCCACTGTGTACTGCCTCTCTGTGGACGGAAGGACGATGGGAGCGGTCCCAGATCAGCCGGAGTTCCGGAGGGGATTTCCCGGAACGGCGACTGTCGGAAACAGCGGGACCGCACCCGTCATCGGAACGGGGAGGGTGGGAGCGCTCCCAATCGTTGACCGCATCCGACGGACCGTCAAGAGTCTTGACCGTGGCCAGGAAAGTTCCACCGACCTTCGCACGATCCCTGTCCCCCGACCGCTCCCTGTCGCTACCTTGGGCGGCGGGCAGGCGTGGGAGCGCTTCCGATTCGGGTCCACCACCTCGAAGTCATGAAGGAGCGTCATCTCCATGCGCATGCGTCCACGCGCTCAACTGGCCGCCGTCGCCGCCACTCTCGGCGGCTGCGCCGCCGCGGTGATCCCCCTGGTCCCGGCCTCGGCCTCGCCGGCCGCGACACCGGCCGCGACCAACGGCCCCGCCTGCAGCGTCAGTTACGCCGTCACCAACGACTGGGGCAGCGGCTTCACCGCCGCGGTGACGATCACCGACACCGGCAGCGCCCCGCTCTCCTCCTGGACGCTCGGCTACGCCTACGCCGGCAACCAGACTCTCTCCTCCGGCTGGAACGGCACCTGGTCCCAGTCCGGCCACAACGTCTCCGTCGCCGCGCCCAGCTGGGCCGCGAGCATCGCCCCCGGCGGCTCCTACACGACCGACGCCAACTTCTCCTACTCCGGCGCGAACACGGCGCCGACCTCGTTCACCGTGAACGGCCTCGCCTGCGGCCCGAACGCCTCGCCCTCCCCGTCCGCGAGCGCCAGCGCCAGCCCGAGCGCGAGCCCGACCCCGACGGGCAGCCCCAGCCCGACCGGCAGTCCCTCCGCGAGCCCGACCGGGACACCCGGCGCGGCGCCGGCCCTGCACGTGTCCGGGAACAAGTTGGTCGACGCGTCCGGACGCACCGTCACGCTGCACGGCGTGGACCGCTCCGGCGCGGAGTTCGCCTGCGTCCAGGGCACCGGACTGTTCGACGGCCCGGTCGACCAGACCTCGGTCTCCGCGATGACCTCCTGGCACATCAACGCCGTCAGGGTCCCGCTCAACGAGGACTGCTGGCTGGCCCACTCGAACGTGAGCGCGGCCTATGCCGGGGCGAACTACATCGACGCGGTCAAGGCCTATGTGGCACTGCTGGAGAAGAACGGCCTCAACGTCATCCTCGACCTGCACTGGACCGACGGCGCCTACACCGGCAACTCCTCCGGCTGCGCGTCCGCCACCGCCACCTGCCAGAAGCCGATGCCGGACGCGGCCGGTGCGATCCCCTTCTGGAGCTCCGTCGCCTCGACCTTCAAGGGCGACAACGCCGTCGTCTTCGACCTCTTCAACGAGCCCTACCCCGAGCGGGCCACCGGCAGTGAGACCAGCGGCTGGGCCTGCTGGCGCGACGGCGGCACCTGCCCCGGCATCGGCTACGCGGTCGCCGGGATGCAGTCGATGGACAACGCGGTGCGCGGTGCAGGGGCGACCAACGTGGTGATGCTGGGCGGCCTGGCGTACTCCAACGACCTCACCCAGTGGTCGGCCTACGAGCCGACCGACCCCACCGGCAACATCGCCGCCTCCTGGCACTCCTACAACTTCAACACCTGTTCCAACAGCTCCTGCTGGAACTCCCAGCTCTCCCCGGTGCTGGCGAAGGTGCCGCTGGTCACCGGCGAGCTGGGTGAGAACGACTGCGCCCACGGCTACCTGGACAGCCTGCTGCCCTGGCTGGACAGCGCCGGCGCCTCGTACCTGGCGTGGACCTGGAACACCTGGGACTGCAGCTCGGGCCCCGCACTGATCAGCGCCTACGACGGCACCCCGACCGCCTTCGGCGCCGGCTTCAAGGCCCACCTGGCGACGCTCGGCTAGCCCGCCCCGGGATGCTCGTGGCCGCCGAGGGCATGCGCAGGTCGGCGGCCGTGGGACGGGGCTGTGGGACAGGGGGCTGTGCGGCGCACCGCTGCACCGCCCCCCTCCCTGGCCGCGTGGCGCAGGTGCACCCGGAACGGTCCGAGGCCGAACTCGCCCCTCCGGCATCCGGCTGCGGGTCAGGTGGTCAGGATGCGCTGCTTCGCCTGGGCGAACTCCTCGTCCGTCAGCATGCCCTGCTGGTGCAGGGCCCCGAGCCGCTCCAGGTTGGCAAGGGCCTGGTCGTCCAGCGCGCCCGGCGCCGGTGCGGCTGCCGTCTCGGCGGGAGCCTGGGCAGCCGGGGGCGGCGGGGCGACCGGCGGCTGCGAGGCCGCGGCCGCTTGCTGGTGTCGGGCCGCGACCCGTCCGGAGACGGCCGTGGCGGTGCCGGCGACGACGGCCGTGCGGGCTGCGGTGCCGATGAGTCCGGGGCGCCCGCCCCGGCCGACGCGACGACCAATCATGATCTTCTCCTCGTCTCCACGGTCTCCACGGCGAAGCAGTTCGGCCGTGACCCCGCCGGAGCGGCGCTTCCGGGCGGAGACGTCACTGGCCGATGGCGGCCAGGTCCTCGGCCACCACGCTGGCGGGTACCTGCTCGCGCGCGACGAGCACACCGCCCGCCTCCCTCAGCGCGCGCGTGAGCCGCGCCGCCCAGGAGTTCTCCCAGACGATGATCGCCGCGGAGCTGTCGGGCGGGATCTCCTCGCAGATCGAGGCGAGGTCCTCGTCGCTGAGCAGCCCGCCGATCTCGCCGTCGACGTCCGCGAAGGCCGCGGCCTCGTCGGCCGGCAGCGCGTCGAGCTCGAGGATCTCGACGGTGCCGTCGACGTCCCGCTTGATGAACGTCAGATCGATGATGCGGACGACGCCCTCGGTCGTCAGGCGCCGCAGCTCGGGGGCGATGTCGCCCTTGAACTTGTTCCCGGGGAAGGCGATCACCGCGTATTCGACCGGTCCGATGTCCATCGTCGCCCTCCACTCCATGAGCCCTGGCGGCGGGCCCTTCCCTCCATCCTCCGCCCGCCGCATGCTCCGGGCGACCGGGGCTCCCTCCTCACGGGCGGGTCGGGCGCGGTCAGCCGACGAGCAGGGCCAGCGAGCCGTCCGCCTCCACCAGGAGCCCGACCTGGGAGAGATCCGTGGCGAGCACGTCGGCGGCGAGCTCTCCCGGGTCGTGCGTGGTCGTCAGGGCGATGGTGTGCATCCCCGCCGCCCGTCCGGCGGCCAGTCCGGCCGGGGAGTCCTCGACCACGACGCAGCGGTTCGGCGCCACGCCGAGCCGCCCGGCGGCTTTCAGGTAGGCCTCCGGGTGCGGCTTGCCGCGGCTGACGTCCTCCGCGCCGACCAGCATGGGCACGGTGAGGCCGAGGGCGGACAGCCGGCGCAGCGCCACCGTCCGCGCCGCCGCCGTGACGACGGCCCAGCGGTCCCTGGGCAGCAGCGAGAGCAACTCCTCGGTGCCGGGCAGCAGTCTGGTGCGGGCGGCGTCCGCCAGCTCGAGCTGCTGCACCCTGGCCACGGCCGCGTCCGCCTCGGGCCCGGGCAGCAGATCCGCGATCACCTCCCGGGCCGGACGGCCGATGTAGCCGACCTCGTCCAGCCGCGCCGCACCCACGCCGAACTCCTCCGACCACCGGCGCCAGCATCTGCGCACGGAGTCCAGGGAGTCGATGAGGGTGCCGTCGTTGTCGAAAAGCACGGCATCGGCGGTCAGCACAGCGGGGGCGGAGAGGTGCGCGCTCACAGCGGGGACTGGTCCTTCGCGTCCGGGAGGGTGGTCGGTTACCACTCCAGCCTCTCCCGAATCAGCGGATCATCCAAGGGGCCTAAGTCCTCTTCCGCCCCGTCCGACGCGGAGCGGGCCGTCAGGCCCCGCTGCCGTACATGAGCGAGCCCGGCGTGGTGAGCAGCTCCCCCGATTCCAGCCAGGTCTTCAGGCCGGAAAGTATCATCGGCCAGCCGCCGTACAGCTCCTCGTTGGCACCCTCGCGGAGCTGGTCGTGGGTGACGGTGAGCCGGCAGGAGTCGCCGACCGGCTCGATCTCCCAGGTGACCCTGGTCGTACCCTCCGCCTTGACCTCGTCGCTCCAGAGCGCCGTCATGCTCTGCACCAGCCGACGCGGCGGATCGACCTCCAGATGGACGCCCTCCCCGAGAGGGCCCGGCGCGCCGGGCGCGGACATCCGGAACGCGCCGCCGGGCACCGGCTCGCCCGTGATCCGGGCGCCGAAGTTGTACTTGGCCCGGATCTCCGGGTCGGTGATCGCCTGCCACAGGCGTTCGGGAGTGGTGCGGATGTAGATCTCGAAGACCTTTTCCATGGTCGACTCCAGATTGCGCTTGAGATCGCTCAGCGCCGCAGCCCAGGGCTCGGCGTACTTGCTGACCCAGCGGTCGTGGACCAGCCGGATCGGGACGGGGTTGAGAAAGTGCAGCTTCTCCCGGCCCTGGCGTCGGGTGACGACCAGGCCCGCCTGCTCCAACTGCTTCAGGTGCTTCATCACGGCGAAGCGACTCGTCTCGAACCTTGCTTCCAGCGCACTCAGCGTCTGGCCGTCGCTCTCGAACAGCGCGTCGAGGAGGGCGCGCCTGGTGGGATCGGCCAGGGCTTTGAATACCTCGTCCACGCCTCGACCATAGGTGACCATTCGGTCACATGTCAAGGAATGGGTGATTTTTCCCGGTCGGGGCTTGTGACCAGCGGCAACAACAGGGCAGCATGTCCGCAACCTCCCCACGCACGCTGCGAGGTCCCCCTGTTCTCCATTCAGCGCAGCCCTGTCCGGCGCGACCCGGCGCGGCCTCTCCCCGGCCAGCGCCGATCAGATCGGCGGGAGCCTGCCCTCCTGGCCCGCCCCTCGGACCTCCCCCCGCAGGAGACCCTCTCGCCGCCGGCGGCCGCCGCGCCGACCGCCGCGGGCGACCGGCGCCGTTCCACCCGCCCCGCCGTCGCCTGGCTGGTCGCGCTGGCCCTGGCGGGAGCCACCGGCGCGGCGATGCCGAGCGAGGAGCTCGGCAATCCGCACACCGCCCCCGCGAACCGGGTCGACGACCGCGTCGGCGCGCTCTTCACCGGCGGCCTGGGCGGCACCCACTACTGCACCGCCAGCGTGGTGGACAGCCCCGAGGGCAACATGATCGTCACGGCGGCCCACTGCCTCAGCGGCACGGACCAGGACAAGGTCTTCGTCCCCGGCTACCGCGACGGCAACGCTCCGCTGGGCGTCTGGCAGATCGCCTCGACCGTCGAGGACCCGACCTGGACCGCGGACGGCGACGCCGACGTCGACGTCGCCTTCGCGTTGCTCAAGCCGCTCGACGGACGCACGGTGGAGCAGGTCGTGGGCGCCAACAGGATCGCGGTCGACGAGGGCTTCGACCACCTGGTCACCATCACCGGCTACCCGGACGTCTCCGACGAACCGATCACCTGCTCGAACCTGGTCGACCGCTTCAGCGCCACCCAGATGCGGATCGACTGCACCGGCTACAGCGACGGCACCAGCGGCAGCCCGTGGCTGATTCCCGGCCAGGGCGGCCCCACCGGCGACGAGGGCACCGTCGTGGGGGTGATCGGCGGCTTCGAGGAGGGCGGCTACACCGACGACATCTCCTACAGCTCCTACTTCAGCGACCGCGTCGCCACCCTCTACCGCGCCGCGATCGCCCGCGCCCGGAACGTCTAGCGGAACGCCCGGCGGGACATCGGGCGGAACGCATGTCGCACAGGCGCCGGCGCGGGCCGCGGGGTCAGGCGCCCGGGTACCAGGCCAGGGCGTGCGCCTCGGCGAGGGTGTCGCGGACCTGGCTGCGATAGCGGCTGGCCTGCTGGGGGTCGGCTTCGGCCAGGGCCGCCGCGGCCAGCGCCGCCGCCGAGGTCGACCAGGCGAGCAGGCGCACCGCGTCCTGGCGGTCGGCGTCGAGCAGGCGTTCGTCGGGCAGGTCGGCCGCGTGCCGGGCCAGCAGGGTCGACAGCACCCGCAGATGGGTTCTGGTCACCGCCGGAGGCGGAAGGGGTTCGTTGGCATGACGGCCCACGTCGACGGCTCTCCCGGGCGAGTTCGGGTTCGGACAATCATCATGGCGCAATTGCCTCTGGCATGTACGCGCATTCCTTCAATAAATCCGCACACGTTCCGCTCGGCATGATCACAATCTGACGGAGCCTCAGGCAGGTGCCCACGCCGAGTCGCCGTCGACACGACCGGACCCCTCCCCTAGGCTCCGTTCCACCAAACCCGCCGAACCCGGAGAGTTGTCATGTCCGCTGTCGAGCTTGATCAGCATCTCTCCCACCGACGCGGTGGCACCACTCCGCCGCTGCCCGAGGGCACCGTCGGCGCCGACCTCGCCCGTACCGCACGCGCCCACCCCGACCACGATGCGATGGTCGAGTGCGCCTCCGGCCGGCGCTGGACGTACGCGGAGTTCGACGCCGCCGTCGACGACCTCGCCCGCGGCCTGCTCGCCGCCGGGATCGGCCCCGGCGACCGGGTCGGCATCTGGTCGCCCAACTGCGCCGAATGGGTGCTCACCCAGTACGCCGCCGCGCGCGCCGGTGCGATTCTGGTCAACCTCAACCCGGCGTACCGCCGTCACGAGATCGCTTACGCCCTGCAGCAGTCGGGGACCCGCCTCCTCGTCTCCGCCACCCGGGTCAAGGCGAGCGACTACGTCGCCCTGGTGGACGCGGTGCGCGCGGAGTGCCCGGCGCTCGAACGAGTGGTGTACATCGGCACCCCCGACTGGGACGCGCTCGTCGAGAGCGGTCACGAGGTCCCCCTCGACCGGCTGCGCGAGCGGGAGGCGGCGCTCGGCGCGGACGACGCCGCCAACATCCAGTACACCTCGGGGACGACCGGCCGCCCCAAGGGCGCGACGCTGTCGCACCGCAACATCCTGGGCAACGGCTTCCAGGTCGCCGAGGTGCAGGGCTGGACCGAACAGGACCGGGTCTGCGTTCCGGTGCCCTTCTACCACTGCTTCGGCATGGTGATGGCCAACCTGGGGGCGACCTCCCACGGTTCCTGCATCGTCATCCCCGGTCAGCTGTTCGACCCCGCCGAGGCGCTGGACGCCGTCCAGGCGGAGCGCTGCTCGGTGCTGTACGGCGTGCCGACCATGTTCATCGCCGAACTGGCCCAGCTGGAGGCGCATCCGGGCCGCTGGGATCTCTCCTCCCTGCGCACCGGTGTGATGGCCGGCTCCCCCTGCCCGGTCGAGGTGATGAAGCGGGTGATGGCCGAGATGGGCATGACCGACGTGACCATCGCCTACGGCATGACCGAGACCTCTCCGGTCTCCACGCAGACCCACCCCGACGACTCCCTGGAACACCGCGTCGCCACCGTGGGCAGGGTCCACCCGCACGTCGAGGTCAAGGTCGTCGATCCCGAGTCGGGCGCGACGGTGCCGACCGGCACGCCGGGCGAGCTCTGCACCCGCGGCTACTCGGTCATGCTCGGCTACTGGGAGGAGCCCGAGCGCACCACCGAGGCCGTCGACGCCGAGGGCTGGATGCACACCGGCGACCTGGCCCAGATGGCCGAGGACGGCTACCTGTCCATCGTGGGCCGGATCAAGGACATGGTCATCCGCGGCGGCGAGAACGTCTACCCGCGGGAGGTCGAGGAGTTCCTCTACAGCCACCCGGACATCGAGGACGTGCAGGTCATCGGCGTTCCCGACGCGCGCTACGGCGAGGAGCTGATGGCCTGGGTCAAGCTGCGCCCCGGCGCGTCCGACCTGACGGTCGAGCAACTGCGCGCCTACTGCGAGGGCCGGCTGGCCCACTTCAAGATCCCGCGCTACCTGCACCTGGTCGACGGCTTCCCGATGACGGTGACCGGGAAGATCCGCAAGGTGGAGATGCGCGAGGAGTCGGTCAGACTGCTCGGCCTCGCCTGACGCGGGTGACGGCGGTGACCGGTCGAGGTTTTCGCCGGCCGCCTGTTGCCGGCGGGCATACTGCGGCGATGGACCCAGTGACACTCGAGACCGACCGTCTGGTGCTTCGGGCTTTCGCGCTCGCGGACGTGGACGCGGTGTACGAAGCCTGCCAGGACGAGGACATCCAGTTCTACACCCCCGTGCCGGTGCCGTACCGGCGCACGGACGCGGAGCAGCTCGTCGTCCGGAAGCTGCCCGCTCAGTGGGCCGAGGACAGGGACTACACCCTCGGCGCGTTCCGTAAGGACAACAACGCCCTGGTCGGCTCCTACTGCCTGACCCTCGTCAGCCGCGGCGTCTGGGAGCTCGGCTACTGGGCGGTCAGGGAGCAGCGCGGACGCGGCTACTCGGTGGAGGCCGCTCGGGCCCTGTGCGACTGGGGCTGGGCAGCGCTCGACGTGCACCGCATCGAGTGGTGGGCCATGGCCGGAAACACCGGCTCACGTGCGGTCGCCGAGAAGCTCGGCTTCACCGTCGAAGGGACACTCCGCAACCGCGGCATCGCCAACGACGGCCAGCCGCACGACTGGTGGGTGGGCGGACTGCTGAGGCCGTGATGCCCCGGCGGGTGCTCGGCCCGCCGTGCAACGCGACAGTGCAACGGGGCGCTGCAGCCCGGCGCGGGCAGCGCCGGCGGCGCCGTCAGCCGCCCTCCGCGACCGCGCGGTTGTAGAGGGCGAGCACGTCGTTGTCGAAGTAGGGGCTGTAGGAGACGTCCTCGGTGTCGCCGCCCTCCTGGTAGCCGCCGATGACTCCCATGACGGTGCCGGTGCGGGTCTGCTTGTCGAAGGAGGTGAGCCAGGGACTGCCGCTGGTCCCGCCGGGGAAGGACTTGCACTCGATCTTCATCTGGTACGTGCTCTGCTGCGTCGTCGTGTTGAAGCAGGCGATCGGCTCCCCGGCGTTCGAGGGGTAGCCGGTGAGCGCGACGGTGCGGCCGAAGCCGAGGTTCACCCCGAGCTTGTTACCGCCCAGCACCGAGGCGATCGGCTTGTTCTGGACGGTGCCGAGCACCAGGAAGGCCACGTCCAGGTCGGGGTCGCTGGAGTCCTCCCAGCGCTGGTCGACGACGATGCTGCGGACCGGCCACTGCCCCTGCGGCTCGCTGCCGTTGCGGTAGCCGGGGACGAAGACGATGTCGGTGTTGGGGCCGCCGTTCCTTCCGCCGTCGACGCAGTGGGCCGCCGTCAGCACGATGCTCTGCCCCTTGCTCTGCACCACGCTGCCGGTGCAGAAGTGGTCGCCCTTGCCGCTCTGCGAGAAGATCGCGCCGACCCGCGCGGTGACCACGTTCGACTTCGCCGTCCTGGTGTTCCCGCCGTGGTCGGAGAGCGCCTTCTGCAGTCGCTCCTGCGTCCAGGGTGAGGGCGTGGGGACGGCGGTGACGACCGCGCCGCCCGAAGGGCTGGGCGCCGTCGCCGGGGCCGATGCGGCACCCGAGGCGGCGCCGGAGTCCGCAGGCGCGGAGCCGGCGACGTGCTGCGCGCCCGCCCCGCTCGTGCATCCCGCGAGCGCCGCCAGCAGCAGCGCCGCGGCCGTTCCCGCGGCGGCGGTCCGGCCGCGGCCCGCCCGTGCGTTCTGCCTCGTCACACCCATGCGCCGCTCTCCGTTCGTGGACCCGACACCGCCCATCCTGGGCCGCCGTCCTGGTCAACGCTCGTCGGCACGCCGACAACTGACGTTCTTGCAAGAGGTAGACCAGTAATCAACAAGTTCATGTCGAGATCTTGCGGCGAAGCATCGCAGACATTACGGTCCCCCTTGCGCCGCCCCTCGCGCCGTCCCCCCGGCGCCGTCGCTCCTCCACCCACCTGTCCTAGGAGCAAAGGTGTTCAGAACCATCCGAGATCCACGGCGGGCCCTCGTGCTCACCGCCGGATCCACCCTGCTGGCCGCCGCAGCCGTGGTCGTCCCAGGCGGCCAGGCCGCCTGGGCGGCGGCCACCGGCGGCAGTGGCGCCGCCCTGCCGTACGCCGAGGTCCAGGCCGAGAGCTCGGCCACCAACGGCACTGTCATCGGCCCCAGTTACACCCAGGGCCAACTGGCCGACGAGGCCTCGGGCCGCAAGGCGGTGACCCTGGCCGGCAACGGCAGCGGCCAGTACGTCACCTTCACCACGCCGGTGGCCACCAACTCGATCGACTTCCGCTACAGCATCCCCGACACCGCGGGCGGTTCCGTCTACTCCGCTCCGCTCTCGCTCTACATCAACGGGACCCGGCAGAGCGACTTCAGCCTCACCAACGCCTACAGCTGGTACTACGGCAGCTACCCCTTCACCAACTCGCCCGGAAGCAACCCGCACCACTTCTACGACGAGGTGCACCGCCTGCTGCCGACGACCTATCCGAAGGGCACCACCTTCACCCTCCAGGTCGACTCCGGCGACAGCGCCTCCTCCTACACCGTCGACCTGGCCGACTTCGAGCAGGTGGGCGCGGCGCTGACGCAGCCCGCCGGTTCGGTCTCGGTCACCAGCAAGGGCGCGGACGCCACCGGGGCGACGGACTCCACCAGCGCGTTCAACGCGGCCATCGCCGCGGCCGGGTCGGGCGGCACGGTGTGGATCCCGCCGGGCACCTTCGACATCCCCGGCCACATCGCGGTCAACAACGTCACCATCGCCGGCGCGGGCATGTGGTACTCGACCGTCACCGGCACGGCGCCCGGCTTCTACGGCAACTCGGCGCCCAACCCCAGCACCAACGTGCACCTGCAGAACTTCGCGATCTTCGGCAACGTCCAGGAGCGCGACGACAGCGCCCAGGTGAACGGCATCGGCGGCGCGCTCAGCAACTCCACGGTGTCGAACCTGTGGATCGAGCACGACAAGGTCGGGGCCTGGATGGACGGCCCGATGGACGGGCTGACCTTCTCCGGGATGCGGATCCGCGACACCACCGCGGACGGGATCAACTTCCACGGCGGCGTCACCAACTCCAAGGTGACCAACAGCGATCTGCGCAACACCGGTGACGACGGCATCGCCACCTGGGCCGACTCCAGCCTGGGCGCGGACGCCAACGACACCATCTCGAACAACACGGTGCAGTTGCAGATCCTGGCCAACGGCATCGCGATCTACGGCGGGCACGACAATACGGTCACCGGCAACCTGGTCGAGGACAGCGGCATCGCCCAGGGCGGCGGCATCCACGTCGGCCAGCGCTTCACCTCGACGCCGGTCGGCACCACCACGATCTCGAACAACACCCTGATCCGTGACGGCGACCTCGACCCGAACTGGCAGTTCGGCGTCGGCGCGCTCTGGTTCGACGGCAGCCAGGGGGCGATCACCGGACCGATCAACGTGAGCAACGCGCTGATCGAGCAGAGCCCCTTCGAAGCGGTCGAGTGGGTCGAGGGCACCATCAGCGGGGTCAACCTCAACAACGTCACCATCGCGGGCACCGGCACCTACGCGCTGCAGGAGCAGACCGGCGGCGCGGCGAGCTTCACCAACGTCACCGCCACCGGCATCGGCGCCCCCTCGCCGGTCTACAACTGCGAGGGCGGCAACTTCGTCGTCACCGACGGCGGCGGCAACTCCGGCATCAGCGGCACTCCGTACTGCGGTCCCTGGCCGACCCCGGTCTACCCGCCGTACCCGGTCACCGGTGTGACGGCCAGTCCGAGCGCGCTGAGCTTCGGCTCGGTGGCGACGGGCGCGACCAGCGCCGCGCAGACCGTGACCGTCACCAACCCGACCGGCTCGGCCGCGGCCGTCTCCTCGATCGCGGCGACCGGCGACTTCGCCCAGACCAACACCTGCGGCAGCTCCATCGCCGCCAACGGCTCCTGCACCGTCTCGGTGACCTTCTCCCCCACCGCTACCGGCTCGCGCAGCGGCAGCCTGACCGTCAACGCGGGCGGCGTCACCAACACCGTGGCCCTCTCCGGCACGGGCACCGCACCCGGTCCGGTGCTGGCCGCCGCCCCCGGCAGCCTGAACTTCGCGAGCACCGTGGTCGGTTCCTCGGCCGCGCCGCAGACGGTGACGGTGACCAACTCGGGCACCACCGCGGCGACGGTCTCCGGCGTCTCGGTGTCCGGTGACTACAGCCAGACCAACAACTGCTCCTCCGTCGCCGTCGGCGCGTCCTGCGCGGTGACCGTCACCTTCAAGCCGACCACGGGCGGCTCCCGCACCGGCACGCTCACGGTGACCAGCAACGCGAACAACAGCCCGACCACGGTCTCGCTCAGCGGCACCGGCATCGACAGCACCACCGACATTGCCGCCGGCCGCCCGGCCTCGGCGAGCTCCAGCAACGGCTCCTACACCCCCGCCAATCTGACCGACGCCGACCCGTCCACGTACTGGGAGAGCGCCAACGGCTCCTTCCCGCAGTGGGCGCAGGTGGACCTCGGCCAGAGCTACGGCGTCGGCAAGGTCGTCCTCAAGCTCCCGCCGGCCACCGCCTGGGCGGCCCGCACCGAGACGCTTTCGGTCCTCGGCTCCACCGACGGGACCAACTTCTCGACGATCGTCGGCTCGGCCGGCTACAACTTCGACCCCAACGCCAACAACAACACCGTCACCATCCCGTTCGGCGCGACCAGCGTCCGCTACCTGCGGGTCAACGTCACCGGCAACACCGGCTGGTCGGCCGCGCAGCTCTCGGACCTGGAGGTCTTCCCGAGCGCGGGCGGCTCCTCCTCGGCCACGCTGTCGGCCGCGCCGACCTCGCTGAGCTTCGCCGCCCAGACGCTGAACAGCACCAGCTCGGCCCAGGCGGTGACGGTGACCGACACGGGCAGCGCCGCCGCCTCGATCAGCTCGGTCACCACCACGGGCGACTTCGCGCAGACCAACACCTGCGGCAGCTCGCTGGCCGCCGGCGCGTCCTGCACGGTCAACGTCACCTTCACCCCGACCGCGTCCGGCACCCGCACGGGCACGCTCACCGTCAACGGCAACGCCACCAACAGCCCGCTCACCGTCGCCCTGACCGGCACCGGCGCGGGCACGGTGGCCACCAACCTGGCCGCGGGCAAGGCCACCGGAGAGTCCAGCCACACCCAGACCTACGGCTCGTCCAACGTGACCGACGGCAACCAGAGCACCTACTGGGAGAGCAACAACAACGCCTTCCCGCAGTGGGTCCAGGTCGACCTGGGCTCGGCCCAGAGCGCGAGCCGGGTGGTGCTGGAGCTCCCGGCCGGCACCAGCTGGGGCGCCCGCAACCAGACGCTGTCGCTCCTCGGCAGCACCGACGGCACCAACTTCAGCACCGTGGTGGCCTCGGCGACCTACACCTTCGACCCCAACGTCAACAGCAACACCGTCACCCTGACCTTCCCGGCGAGCACCGAGCGGTACTGGCGGATCAACGTCACCGCGAACACCGGATGGCCCGCCGGCCAGCTCTCGGAGTTCCAGGTCTGGAACGTCTGAGTCCGAGGACAGGTCGGCCCCGCTCCCGTGCCTGGGAGCGGGGCCGACCCGTTTTCCGCTGTCCGCGGCGTGCGTCAGGCGGCGACGGTGTCCGTCGCGGCGGCGATCCGGCCGAGGACGGCGGCCAGCTGCTCGGCGACCTCCGCATCGTCGGCCGGGTGGGTCTCGGCGAAGCGGACCACGGAGCCCGGCACGGAGAGCTTGACCTCCTCCAGCACCGTGCCGCCGGCGATACCCGCGGCCTTGCGGGCCTCGTCCTGGGCCCACAGGCCGCCGAACTGGCCGTAGGCGGTGCCGACGACCGCCACCGGCTTGCCGGTGAGCGCGCCGGCGCCGTAGGGGCGCGACAGCCAGTCGATCGCGTTCTTCAGCACGGCCGGCATGGTGCCGTTGTACTCCGGCGAGAAGAGCAGCACGGCGTCGGCGGCGGCGACCGTCTCCCGCAGGGCGGCCGCAGCGGCCGGGGCGCCGTCGGCGACGTCGATGTCCTCGTTGTAGAACGGCACCTCGGCCAGGCCGTCCACGATGATGACGTCGACGCCCTCGGGGGCGAGCTTGACGGCGGCCTCGGCGAGCTGGCGGTTGTGCGACCCGGCGCGGAGACTGCCGACGAGGGCGGCGATGCGAACGGACATGAGATCTCCCGGAGGAAGGAGTGGGCGGAGAGTCTTAGCGGACCAAGGTCCGGTTATTAGAAGTAACACACGAAACGGACCGCGGTCCAGTTCGTCCGCGTCGCGCTACGCTGGGCTCATGACCCCGCCGACCCCAGCGGCAGCCACCCCGCCCCCCGAGCCGATCGCGCTGCTCTCCTCCCCCGTCCCCGAACGGGCCGACGCCGCCCGCAACCGGGCCAAGCTGCTCGCGGCCGCCGCCGAGCTGATCCGCGAGCAGGGCGCCGAACGGATGACCATGGACGCCGTCGCCTGCGCGGCCAAGGTCGGCAAGGGCACAGTCTTCCGCCGGTTCGGCGACCGGGTCGGCCTGCTGCTGGCCGTGCTCGACCAGGCCGAGAGCGACTTCCAGCACGCGTTCATGTTCGGGCCGCCGCCGCTGGGCCCCGGCGCACCGCCGGTCGAGCGGCTGCGCGCCTTCGGCGTGGCCGCGCTGCGGCATCTGCGGCAGCACAGGGACGTCTACGTCGAGGCGGACAAGAGCGCCTCGCACCGCTACAGCGCGCCCGCCCGTCTGGTGCGCGAACGCCACCTCGTGCTGCTGCTCGGCCAGGCGGGCGTCACCGGCGACCGCGAGCTGCTGGCCGGCGCCCTGCTCAGCTCACTCGATCCCGGCCTGGTCGACCATCTGCTGACCGTCCGTGGACGCGGCGCGCAGGAGCTGGAAGCCGGCTGGCTCGACCTGGTCGCCCGCGTCACCGGGACCGCGTAGCGGCCCGGGCCGCCCGGCGGTGCGCCACACCAGCACGCCGAGCGCGGCCAGCCCGGCCGCCGCCAGGGCGAGCGGCAGCTGCGGGCCGAGGGGCGGCAGCCAGGCGCCCTTGAAGGGGTTCACCGGCATCACCGGGATCGGGTCGGCGGGCTGCAGGCCCCGCTGGTACCTGAGCATCGCCGCGTAGAGCGTGAGCAGTTGCAGCGGCAGCAGGACGACGACGTAACAGCGGGCGAGCCTGGCGAGCGAGGAGTCGTCCAGGACGCCGCGCTCGGCGAGCAGATAAGCGCCGAGGATCGGCACTCCCGCCAGGACGGGCAGCGCGTAGCGACCCTGCGACAGGTACCAGCCCTGGCTGATGGGCCCGACGTCGACCGCGAGCGAGAGCGCGGCCGTCCCGGCGATCGGCAGCAACAGCCGGATCCGGTCCCGCCGGCGGGTCAGCGCCACCGCGCCGAACAGCACGACGCCGAAGGCGCAGAACCACACCGGGAAGACCAGGCCGGGCGGGGAGGTGTCCCCGAAGCCGACCAGCCCGACCACGCCGTCGACCAGGTACTCGCCGCGTCCCCAGACGTCGATGTTCAGCGCGTTGGCGACCAGGTTCCACCGCGACTGTCCCGGCTGCAGCGTCAGCGCCTGGCCGGTCGGGTTCTGCCAGGCGTTCCAGCCCGCGCCCGCCACCACCGCGAGCGCCACCAGGGCGGCCCAGCGGCGGACGGCGCCCTCGCGGGCCAGCCGCCGCGCATGACGCCGACTCAGGCCCAGCGCCCCCACCAGCAGGATCAGCGCCAGCCACGCCAGGCCGCCGGCCCTGACGACGGCCAGCACCGCCGCGCCGACCCCGCAGGCCCGCACCAACCAGGGCGAGGTCATCCGACCGTCCACCAGCAGCACGAGCGCGGACCAGAGCAGCACCGCGCCGGCTATCTCCAGGCCCGCCGGATTGATCGCCGCCGACAGGTTCAGCGCCACCGGGGTCAGCGCGACCAGCAGGCCGCTCAGCAGCCGTCGGCCGCGCGCGGCCGACGCGGTGACCGCGAACGCGGCCGCGAACAGGGCGCTGACCATCGCGTCGGACAACGTCCTGGCCAGGTAGATGCCGCGGTTGTCCGGCCACAGCCGCAGCGGCTGGCCGACGATCGCGTAGTAGAGGGGGTTGTACCGACCGGCGCCCGTGGCGATCGTGACCATGCGTCGCCCGTCCGAGCGCAGCCCCGCCGGGGGCGAGCAGGCGGCGGATATCTGGGGGTGCTGCTGGAAGCAGGCCGAGTTCGCGGGCGCGTTCGGTGCGAGGCTCTTCGGCGCGGTGATCAGCGGCGTTCCGTCGCCCTGCACGGGGCCGTGGAACACCAGCGCGCCGCCCGCCGCCGACCAGGCCCGCACGGTGTGCCGCGCCTCGTCGGCGAAGCCGTCGTAGGGCACGGCCAGACACCAGCCGCAGCCCACCGTGAAGAGCGCGACGAACGCCCAGAGGAACGTCCGTCCGGCCGACACCTGACGGGCGGCGCCGGCTATGGACTCCCGCCGCCGGACTCCCGAGGCACCGCCCGGGCCGTCACCGCTGCCAGTCACACCCGCTCCTCCCGGTCGCCCGCGCCCGCCCCCTGGACCCAGCCTGCGGGCAGCGCGCCGTTCCCGCCTCCGCACAACCCTCCGGGCGGACGTCGGAAGAGAGGGTGACTCAGGCGGCGAAGACGCAGCGGGTCACGGCCCGTCAGCGCGAGGAGCGGGCCCCCGGCGCACGGCGTCGAGGGGATCAGGCGCCGGAGGGGGCCCACGGGGCGTCAACGCCCGGCAGAACGAGCCCCCAGCGCACCGCCGGGCGGGCGTGGGAGCCCGAGGTGACTCAGGAAGCGGGCGCGGCGGGTCAGTTCCCGTCGGTGCCCGGCCGACCGGGAGTTGCGGCGCGGAGCCGGGCGGGCCTCCGGTGCGGGAGCACGCCGGAAGGTCGGGTGGCGCAGGCGATCGGCCGGACGGGTGGCAGGGTCCGTCAGCGGCCGGTGCGCACGGGCGTCGGACGGCCGGCCGGTCGTCAGCGGCTGGTGAAGCGGAGCAGGGTGACGGTCGGTCGCCGGTTCGACAGTGGCCCGCGGGCGGCCAGGCGCGGTGCGAGCGTGCCCCAGACCAGGCCGCGGCCGGGCGGCAGGGGGATCGCGTGCACCTCGGCGACGCGCGGGTCCGCCTCGCGCAGTCGAGCGCGCTGGTCCGCGTTCATGCCCCAGGGCATTTCAGGGGCGGGGTAGCCGCTCGGGGTGCGCAGCCGGCCGCGCCGCGTCCCGGCGGCGAACCAGCGCGGGACCGCGTCGAAGACCAGGCCGCCGCCCGGGAAACTGCAGGCGCACAGGGCGATCAGGTCCCGCACCTCCTGCGGCCGCAGGTACATCAGCAGTCCCTGCGCGGTGACCAGCGTGGGACGGGCGGGCGGCACGGCCCCGGTCCAGCGCGGGTCGCGTGCGTCGCAGGCCAGCACCCTGCGCCGGCCCTCGGCCGGGAGCAGCGTCTCGCGTACCCGCAGCGGTTCGGGCAGGTCGACGGTGAGCCACTGGACCCGCCCGTTGTCGACCCGCCAGAACGCGGTCTCCAGCCCCTCCCCGAGGGCCACCACCGTCCCGTAGGGGAACTCGCGGAGGAAGGCGCGCACGACGCCGTCGAACGCGGCGGCCCGCAGCGCGATCGACTGCGCGAGCAGACCGTAGGCCGGGCCGAAGCGCGCCACGAACGGGTAGTCGAGGCGACGGCACAGCTCCATCGCCCACGGGTCCTCCAGCACCGGGTCCGGCCTGGCGGCCTCGCTCGCCCGCTGGAAGAGCGTCCACAGCATCGTCTCCGGCACCCCGCTGAGGTCGGGGACGACCGGGTGGTGCCGCTGAGGCGTCATGCGTCCCATGGTGCCGGGCTGCCGCCCCGCGGGCACCCTGTTCCCCGAACGCGGTACGGACGCCGCCGCCGGGAGCTCACCGCCTACGGGGCCGTTCCCGCGCTCGCGCAGGAGTAGAGCAGGTGGCTGGTCGGGGCCGCGCTCGGCAGGGGCCGGCACAGTCGCTCGATCAGCAGGACGCGCGGGTCCTGGCTGGTGTAGACGTCCGGCCCGGGCACGATGGCCAGAAAGACGGCGCCGGAACGCAGCTCCGCTTCGAGCCGGCCGACGGTCGGGAAGGGGATGTCCCCGGAGAACCCTCCGATCGGCTCGACCGAGGAGACCCCGGAGAGGACGACGGAAGAGGCCGCCGCCGAGGTGAAGACCAGCAGCCGGGTGTGGCGGGCGCTCTCCAGCGCCTGCGTCTGCCGGCCGTGGCTCAGCAGCGCGGCCCAGTAACCCGTCGGAGTCTCCGGCAGCAGGGTGCCCACGTACCGGCCCGGCATCTCCCTGCGCGCCGCCTCCGCCGCATGGCTCGGGCGGGCCAGGGTGCCTTCCGCCGCGAACGGGGTGTCGAAGGGTCCGCCGTCGTGGCGCAGCAGCCACTGGTCGGCGACCAGCGGCCCGGCGAGGGCGCTCAGCGCCAGCACGGCCGCTACGCCCCTGAGCCCGGCGGCCCTGCGCCGGTCGCCACTGCTGCCTGCGGCGTCCGGCTGTGACGGCGGCTCGCCCGTGGCCGAGCGCCGGATCCGCCCCGACCGGAACACCAGCCCGACCCCGAGTCCGGCGAGCACACCCGCGCCCGCCACCAGCGCACCGGGGACGGCCTGTCCGCCCGCGAACAGCAGCAGGGCACTCCACCCCGCGGCCACCACCGCGGCGACGGTGAGCAGGCGCGCCGCGCGACGGCCGCCGATTTCGGCCGCGCGCCAGAGCGCGGAGGCGCCCAGGCCGGTCAGAGCCGCGAGCGCCGGGGCGAGACTGGCCAGATAGTAGTCGTGGACCAGGTGCGAGGCGCTGAACACGCCCCCGAAGGTGAGCAGCCAGACCACCCACAGCCAGGCGGCGGCGCGACGCGGATCCCCGTTCCGTCCCGCGGTGGCCGGCATCCCCCTGACCTTCCTCCACCGGGCCGGACGCCGACGCAGCAGAACGGCCGCGCCGAGCAGGGCGCCGGGCAGCAGCCACGCGGTGTCCGGGGCGAGCCCGCCGACGAACAGCCGCTCCACCGAGGGCTTCGACCGGTTGGCGGTGCCCAGGCCGGCCGCCAGCGCAGGGCTGTCGACCTCCGCCGCCGCGCCGACCGCGGAAGGGCTCGGGGCGCCGAGCGGGCGCAGACCGAACAGGTTGTCCCCGTCGAAGCGGTGCACACCGTTGTAGAGGAAGACCTGCTCCCACACCGAGTCGTGCGTGCTGCCGTCGACGAACGGACGTGACCCGGCCGGGACCAGGGAGATCCCGACGACCCACACCAGCGAGAGCGCGACGGCGGTCACCGCGACGGCGACGGCCTTCAGTGCCGCCCGGCCCCGGCGACCGGCCGAAGCCCCCGCGAGCACGGCCGCGGCCAGGGCGGGCAGCACCAGCCAGGCCTCGGCCATCTTCGCCTGGAAGCCGAGGGCGATCCAGCACGCGGCGGCCACCGCTGCCCGGCGTCGCCCGTGCAGCACGTACCGCATCACCGCGTCGGCCGCGAGGACCAGGCACAGCAGGTAGAGCGGCTCGGACAGGTTGCCGGCGGTCGACGAGACGACCACGGGCGTCACCGAGAAGAGCGCGGCCGCGGTCAGCCCTGCCCTGGTCCCGGCGACCCGCCGCACCGCCCGGTACAGCACACAGACGGTCAGGGCGCCCTCGACCACCTGCGGGAGCACCAACGACCGGACCGAGAAGCCGAAGGCCCGCACCGACAGCGCCTGCACCCAGAGGGAACCTGGCAGCTTGTCCATCGAGATCGTGCCGCGCGGATCGAAGGCGGCGAAGAGGAAGTCGTGCCAACTCCCGGCCATGCTCCGCACGCCGGCGGCGTAGTACGTCTCCAACCCCGCGGAATCGATCGACCAGCCCGAGAGGCAGACGAACACCGCGACGATCAGGCCCAGCGCCAGCCGGGCCGGTGTCACCGGTCGGGGCAGGGTCGGGCGCCGTCGTGGCGACACGGGGGCGGACGGAGTACCGTCCGCCGCGGCGTCGGGTCCGATGTCACCGGATATGGGCCCGGCCGCCACTGTTCGGTTCACGCTGCCGCCACTCACCAGAGGTCGTCGAATCGCACGGTCGACCACACGCCTGGCACGCTGCCGCACCCGTCGTAGGCCCCGTTCGACGACGCATCATGGCGAATCCGCGCCACGTGATCAAGGTGATTCCGGTCCTGCCCGGGGGCTTGTGGGCAATCGCCCGGATTGCCGCCCCCGTCCCACCGCCTCCAGAGCGCGGCGGCGGTGCGGCGCAGCGTCTCCGCCCGGTCGGCCGGGGCTCTCAGGCGACCAGGTCGTAGATGCTCCTGGCCGTCAGCCACAGACCGGCCAGCAGGGACAGCGTGACCAGGAGCTGCTCCTGGTGGCGCTCCAGCCAACTGCGCAGGGCGGTCAGCCGGGCGTCGGCGGCTTCCGGCGCCCAGACCGTGTACATCTCCATCACGATCAGGCTGAGCGTGGCCAGCAGGCAGTAGCCGACCAGGGCGAACCAGGTCGCGGTCGCGGACAGGTCGGCGTCGACGACGGTGGCCGCGCCGGCGCCCACGAGGGCCCACGGCTGCAGCAGCCAGGCGATCCCGGCCGCCGAACCGAGCGAGAGGCCGTCCACCCTGGCGGCCCACTTCGGCGGCCGGGGCGGCCCGCTCGGACGGCGGCGCCGGTGGGCCCCGAAGACCACCAGGACCACGCCGAACGCCAGCTTGGCGGCAAGAGCGGCCGTGGAGGGGGCGCTGTGGGCGGCGGGGGGCTTGCCGCCGGTGAGCAGCACCACGCAGGCGACCACGGCGACCAGATTGGCGAGCCAGGACAGCAGGAACGACGCGCCCTTGCGGACGCCGCGCCGGGAGCAGAGCAAGAGGATGAAGGCGCTGTTGTGCAGCGGGCCGAGCGTGATGGCGGTGCCGATCACGAGCAAGTCGAGGACCATCGGTGCGGACGCTCCCAACCGCTGCGGGTCACACCGTGGCGCCCGGGGACGGAGACCTTCTGCTCACTCCTTCGATTACGCGCCGCCGACGACGAGCCCGCAAGTCGTGTCAGGCGGGGTAGGCCCGGGTCTGCGCGGCCTTGACGGATGCCCAGACCTCGCTGCCCTCGCTCAGTCCGAGTTCCGCGACGGCCGCGGGAGTGAGGTCCGCCGTGAGCCGCAACGGACCGGCGAGGTCCAGCCGCACCTGGTCGCCGTGGAGTTCCATGCCGACGACGGTGACCGGCCAGGCGTTGCGTGCGCTGGTGTCGGGGCGGCTGCGGTGGACGGTGACGGCGGCGGGGGCGAAGGCCGCGAAGACCGGGCCCTCGTTGCTGTCGTCGGTGGCGAGCGGCGTCCCCGCCTCGACGGTCCCGGACTCGCCGTCCAGCCGCACCTGGTGTCCCTCGGCGGTGCCGCGGAACAGGTTCAGGCCGACCAGACGGGCGATGTAGTCGCTGCGCGGGCGGCGGGCGATGTCGGCCGGAGCGCCCTCCTGGACGGCCCGGCCCTGTTCGAGCACCACCAGCCGGTCGGCCAGCACCATGGCGTCCAGCGGGTCGTGGGTGACCAGCACGGCCACGGCGTCGAAGGCCGCCAGGTGTCGGCGCAGCGTGGTGCGCACCTCCAGCCGGGTGCGCGCGTCGAGCGCGGCCATCGGCTCGTCGAGGAGCAGCAGGCGCGGCTCGGGGGCGAGCGCCCGCGCCAGCGCGACGCGCTGGGCCTGGCCGCCGGACAGGGCGCGGGGACGGGCGCCCGCGTGCTCGGCGAGGCCGACCCGGTCGAGCCAGGCGCGTGCCTCCTCGCGCGCCTCGGCCTTGCCGCGGCCGTGCGTGCGCAGTCCGAAGGCGACGTTGTCGAGCGCGGACAGGTGCGGGAAGAGCAGGTAGTCCTGGAAGACGACGCCGACCGGCCGACGCTCGGTGGGCACGGAGAGCCGGGAGGCGGGCTCCTCCAGAGTCTCGCCGTCGAGGCGCAGATGGCCGCCGGTGAGCGGGACGAGCCCGGCGAGCGCGCGCAGGGCCGTGGTCTTGCCGGCCCCGTTCGGCCCCAGCAGGGCGACGACCTCGCCGGGGGCCACGGTCAGGGCCAGATCGAGCGAGAACGTGCCCCTGTCGACGACCAGACGCGCCTCCAGCGCGACAGGCTGCACGGCCGAGGCCTCCGGCCCGGACGTCTGCGGGCGGGGCGTCGCCTCGCTGGGCGCCTCCGGGCCAGGGATCTCCGGGGCGGACACCCCGGGGCCAGACGTCTGCACGCCAGACGTCGGCCCGCCGGGCGACCGCACACCGGGCTGCGCCTGCGCGGGCGAAGACTCCGAGCCGCCCGCCTGCCGGCCGGACGCCTCCGGGCCAGACGTCTGCACGCCAGACGCCTCCGGGGCAGACGCCTCCGGGCGGGGCGTCGGCCCGCCGGGCGGCCGCGCACCGGGCTGCGCCTGCGCAGGCGACGACTCCGAGCCGCTCGCCTGCCGGCCGGACGCCTCCGGGCCACGGACCTGCGGGCCGGACGTCGGCCCGCCGGGCGGCCGCGTGTCGGGCGTCTGCTGGGGCTGGGTCTCCGATGTGCTCATGCCGCTGCTCGTCCTCCCTCGCTCCGTCGGCCCGCGGCTCCCACGTCCAGTCTTCCGCCGCCGCGCCCGCTCGCGCTCATGCCTGTGCTCCGGTCGCCCAGCGGCCGCGCAGGGCGAACAGGACCGCCAGCGAGACCACGAGCAGCACCAGGCTGAGGGCGATCGCCGCGTCCGGGTTGTCCTGCAGGGCCAGGTAGACCGCCAGCGGCATGGTCTGGGTCGTGCCGGGGAAGTTGCCCGCGAAAGTGATCGTCGCACCGAACTCGCCCAGCGCGCGCGCCCAGGCCAGTACCGCGCCCGCTCCGACGCCGG
Organism: Streptacidiphilus rugosus AM-16; assembly: GCF_000744655.1. NCBI lineage: Bacteria > Bacillati > Actinomycetota > Actinomycetes > Kitasatosporales > Streptomycetaceae > Streptacidiphilus > Streptacidiphilus rugosus. The sequence continues at coordinate 330,335 of NZ_JQMJ01000004.1, forward strand.
GGGCGATCAAGGGCAGCGTCACCCGCCGGAAGACGGTGAACCTGGACGCCCCCAGGGTCAGCGCGGCCTCCTCGTAGCGGGTGTCCGCGCCGCGGAGCGCGCCCTCGACGCTGAGCACCAGGAAGGGCATCGCCACGAAGGCCTCGGCCACCACCACGCCCGCCGTGGTGAACGGGAGGGTGATGCCGAAGGCCGAGTCCAGCCACTGTCCGACCAGGCCGTTGCGGCCGAAGACGAGCAGCAGCGCCACGCCGCCGACCACGGGCGGCATCACCAGCGGAAGCGTCACCAGGGTGCGCGCCAGCCGCAGCCCGGGGAACTGCGTCCGGGCCAGCAGCCAGGCCAGCGGGACGCCGAGCAGCAGTGACACCGCCGTCGCGGCGGTCGCGGTGATGAGCGACAGACGCAGGGCCGGCCACACGGCGTCCCCGCCGAGCAGCGAGAGCATGTCGCTCCAGGGCGCCCTGACCAGGAGTCCGATCAGGGGCAGCACCAGGAACGCCAGGCCGATCGCGGCCGGAAGCAGCAGGGGGAGCGGGGCCCCGCCGCCCACCCCGCCGCGCAGCCGACGGGCCGCGCGGCGGGGCCTGCTCTCGAGCACCTCGGGCTCGTCGAGCCGGGTGGCGGGCCCGTTCGTCACGGCGCCTGGAAGCCGGCGGCGGCGAGCACCTGCTCGCCCTCGGGCGAGGCGACGTACGCGGCGAAGGCCTGCGCGGCGGCCGCGTTGGTGCTGCCCTTGAGGGCGGTGATCGGGTAGGTGGTGATCGCCTTGGCGGCCTCGGGGAAGTCGACGCCGGTGACCTTGCCGGCCGCGCCCTTCACGTCCGTCTGGTAGACCAGCGCCGCGTCGACCTCGCCGAGCTCGACCTTGGTCAGCGCCGAGGTCACGTCCTGCTCCAGGGTGACCGGGGTGAGCTTGACGTTGGCCGCGGTCAGCGCCTTCTGGGCGGCCGCGCCGCACGGCACGGTCTTGGCGCAGAGGGCGACCTTGACGCCGGATCCGGTCAGCTGGGACAGCGTGGTGAGGTGCTTGGGGTTGCCGGAGGCGACGGCGATCTCCAGCTCGTTCTTGGCGAAGTCGACGGGGGCGGCGGCGTTGTCGCCCTTGTCGACGACCGTCTTCATGGTGGCCGTGCTCGCGGAGGCGAAGACGTCCGCCGGGGCGCCGGAGACGATGGACGCCGCGAGCGTGTCGCTGCCGCCGAAGTTGAAGGTCACGGTGACCCCGGGGTGGGCGGCCTCGAAGGCCTTGCCGAGCTCGGTGAAGGTCTTCTTCAGCGAGGCGGCGGCGAAGACCGTCACCTTGCCGCTCAGCGCGGCGCTGGAGCTCGTCGCCGCGCTCGTGGCGGAGCTGGTCGCCGCGCTGCCCGCGGTCGAGGAGGAGGACGAGCCACAGGCCGCGAGGCCGAGCAGTGCCAGCGCGGCTGTCGCGGCGGCGGCGGCGCGGCGGGCGCGCGGCGCGGAGAGGCGGGACAGGCTGGAACGGGACATCGGAGAACCCCCACGGTTCGGCTGGGGCGGCCAGGCTCCGGCGGGACGCCGGTCAGGTCCGCTCGACTACGACATTGGTCGACTTGATGACAGCCACGGCCGAGACCCCCGGCTCCAGACCCAGCTCCTCCGCGGACTCGCGGCTGATGAGCGAGACCACGCGAAAGGGCCCGGCCTGGATCTCCACCTGGGCGGCGACGTCGCCCAGGAGCACCTGGGTGACGATGCCGCGAAAGCGGTTGCGGGCGGAGGAGGGCAGGCCCTCGGCCGCCGCGGTCTCCGGCTTGGCGAGCTCGCGCGCGAAGGCGGCGAGATCAGGACCGGGCACGATGCGGTGGCCGTGCTCGTCCCTGTCGGCACGCAGGCGGCCCGCGTCGACCCAGCGCCTCATGGTGTCGGCGCTGACTCCGAGCAGGGCGGCTGCCTCGCCGATCCGGTAGCTGTTCACGTGACGATCATCCTGTCGCACTTACTAGCCATTCGTCACTCGTAGCATGGCACAAGCGAGTGCCCCGATGCAGCCAGGCTCGCATGTGCGGGGATCCATGCGGAACCCCGCCTCTCACCTGGCCGATTCTGTCCATTCCACAGCATGGGGCAGAACCCGGGACAGCATGGGGCGGACCCCTGGCCGTGGGCGCGCTCCCATCGCTAGGATCTTGGTCTGTACCAGCGCCCTGGGGGTGGAGTGAGCAGCCAGCCGTCACTGCGGCGGGCCCGGATATCCGTGTCCGCCGTTTTCGTCATCCACGGCGCCGTCACCGGGAGCTTCGCGACCCGGATCCCATGGATCAAGGACCATCTGCACCTGAGTCCCGGGCAGCTCGGACTCGCACTGGTCGCCCCCGCCGTCGGCTCCTTCGCCGCCATGCCGCTCGCCGGACGGCTGCTGCACGCGCGCGGCCACCGGGCCGGCATCCGGCTGCTGATGGTGCTCTGGTCCGCGGCCCTGGCCCTGCCGGCCCTGGCGCCGAACCTTCCGGCGCTCGCCCTGGCACTGCTCTGCTACGGCGCGACCGCGGGCGTGGCGGACGTCGCGATGAACGCGCAGGGCGTGGAGGTGGAGGCGCGGCTCGGCCGGTCGATCATGTCCGGGCTGCACGGCATGTGGAGCCTCGGGGGCCTGATCGGCTCGGCCGTCGGCGTGGCCGCCGCCGCGCTGGCGGTCCCGGCCCCCCTCCATCTCTCCGTGATGGCCGCCGTGTTCGTCGCCGCCTCCCTGCTCGCCTGCCGCAACCTGCTCGACGTGCGCCCCGAACCCGAGGAGGAGGCGCCGCCGCGGTTCACCCTGCCGCCCAGGTCGGCGCTGGCCATCGGCCTGGTCGGTTTCTGCGCCGTCTTCGCCGAGGGCGCCTCGAACGACTGGAGCGGCGTCTACCTGCGCACCGTCGCCGGCGCGAGCCCGGCGGTCGCCGCGGGGAGCTTCACCGCCTTCGCCTGCACGATGGCCGCGGCCAGACTGGTCGGCGACTGGGCCGTGCGCCGCTTCGGCACGGTGCCCACCGTCCGCGGCAGCGGCGCGCTGGCGCTGGCCGGCGGCGCACTGGTGGCCACCGCTCGAGGGCCGGTCGAGGCGATCTCCGGGTTCGCCCTGCTGGGGATCGGCATCGCCGTCGTCGTGCCGCTCTGCTTCGCCGCGGCCGGGCACAGCGGTGACAACCCGAGCCGCGCCATCGCCGGCGTCGCGACGGTCACCTACACCTCCAGCCTGATCGCGCCCGCGACGATCGGCGCGATCGCCCAAGCCAGCTCACTGCGCGTGAGCTTCGGCGTGATCACCGCCCTGACGACGGGTCTGATCCTGGGCGCCCGACTGCTCGCCCCGCGCACCCGCGTCCGGGACGCGGAGGCCCCGGCGCAGCAGCAGACCGCCGCCCAATCGAATACCTGAACGATTTCGAATATGCCGATTTCCGATTCTTCTCACTAATCCGATGGCCGCTTTACGCCCGAACCGCAATCATGGGCGCATGACACCGCCGAACCCACCGGAGCCGAAGGAGCATCAGGCCGCCATTCCCGCCCGGGATCCGCGGTCCGATGCGACGCGCGTCCGGAGCGGGCGGATCGGCGGAGCCACCGGCGAGTAGGGAACCTTCCCGGCCCACGTGCGACAAAACCGGGCCATTGGGGAAGTCAGCTGTTTCAGTGAGTGATTATTCGTACTTCTGTTCGAATGGAACCATCCCAATCGGTATCGCGTCCGAACGAATCGTCAGAATGATTGACACAGACGGCGCGGCGAGGCGTCCGGACGGGTGCCTTGTCGGTGATCAATGCGATACTCGGACAGCGCGATGGGAATGAGCCAGCGCAACATGCGGTACGAGCAACACAGGCAGCATCAGCAAGCAGCACGGGCGTGCCTCACCGCACGCATCACACGGGGTAGCAGGACGGATGGGGAGGTTGGGCATGGGAGCAGCACTGCGTGACGACTACCGCGGGTGGCTGGCGCCGTCGGGGCGGTACCCGGTGGCGGTCCCGGACTACGAGGAGCCGTGGGACTCCCCGGAGCTCGAACCCGCCGCCCCGCCCGCGCCGCACATCACCCAGGTGCGTCCGACGAGCTTCGAGTCGGCCCGTGAGATCGGCGAGCACGTCCGCGTGGGCACGCCCGTCATCATGGACCTCACCCAGATGGCCGACCCCGACGCCAAGCGTCTGATCGACTTCGCCTCCGGGCTGGTGTTCGGCACCCGCGGCACCATGGAGCGGATCGCCCGCCGGGTCTTCCTGCTCGCGCCGCCGGAGATCGAGGTCATGGTCATCGACAACGCCTCGGACGGGTCCGGCTTCTACAACCAGAGCTGAGCACACTCCTCCTGCCGCCGGCATCCGCGCCCCCGTCGCGGATGCCGGCGGTTGTGCGTGCTGTCAGTGCCGCTGCTTAGGCTGCAGGACCGCGAGGTGGGCGGCCACCTCGACGACCGAGAGCGAGTTCCTCGATGTTCGCACTGCACGGGCTGTGGCGCGCCGACCGCCGCCTCGCCCTGTGGGCCGAGGACGCCGCCCGCCCCTCCGACCACGCCCCGGCCGAGGGCCGCCACCCGTTCGCCTGCCCGCCCGAGGCCCTCCGGACGTTGCTCGGCGCGGTGAGCCCCGGCCTGGAATGGCTCGCCGGCCTGGCCGACGAGGACGACACCCGGCTGCTGCTGCCGACGCTCGAAGGCCGGCCGCTGCCCTCCCCCGAGCTCGCGTTCCCCGCCCCTCGCTCCGGCCCCACCGGCGCGCTGCTCACCCCCTGGCGGGTCCCCTCGCTGCTCTTCGACGCCGACGAGGCGGCCCAACTTCTCGGCGCGCTCCACGATCCCGAGCGTCAGGCGGTCCATCCCGACCTGCCCGGCCTCGGCCCGGTCGAGGCCGCCTTCGGCGCCTCGCTGCGCTGGCTGACGGCCCTTCACGATCTCGCCTGGCGCCTGGTCGGACGCGGCCGCGTGCTACCGGTCGTGGAGCCGGACCGGGCTGTGTGGCGTCCCGCCCCGGGGCCCGCCGAGGCCCGTGAGCTCGCCGGGCTGACCGCCGCCTGCCCGCCGGTGGCCCGCGCCGAGGCGGGCGCCCGGCGCGGCGCCGCGGGCCTGGCCGACGAGCTCCTCGCCGTCCTGGTCGACCGCGAGGCCCGCGCCTGCCTCACCGCCCTCCGCGCCCCGGCCCCCACCGGCCCCGCCGAATGCCTCGTCGCCGCCCTCGTCTCCGCCGACGGCCGGCTCACCGGCGCGCCGGCCGACCGGCAGCCGCTCGCCGAGGCACTCGGCCGCCTCCTCGCCGCCGTCGGCGGTACGGCCACGGCGCCGCTCCGCCTGGGCTTCCGCCTGGTCGAGCCCCAGGGCGAGGCCGAGACGGAACCAGAGTCCGAGGACCGCTGGTGGCTCGAACTCGTCATGAACCCCGCCGAGGAACCGTCCCAACTGGTCACCGCCGCCGAGCTCTGGGCCGGCGGCCCCGGGGCCGACGTGCTCGCCGAGAGCATGACCGCGCCGCACGCCGCCTTCGCCCTGGAGCTGACCCGCGCCGCCCGCTGCCATCGCCTCCTGGCCCGCCTCGCCGAGGAGGCCCGTGCCCAGGGCCTCTGGCTGGACCGCGCCGACGCGCTGCTCTTCCTGCGCGAGGCCGCCCCCGTCCTGACCGAGGCCGGATTCCTGGTGCTGCTCCCCTCCTGGTGGCGGGAGCCGCCCGCGCTCGGCATGCTGCTCGCGGCCCACCCCGCCCAGGCCGGGGTCGTGGAGCGGGAGAGCCTGGTGGGCCGCGACGAGATGCTCGCGTTCCAGTGGCAGCTCGCCCTCGGCGGCGAACCGCTCACCGGGGAGGAGCTCGCCCACCTCGCCGCCGCCAAGGGCACCCTGGTCCGCATCCGCGGCCACTGGCTCGTCGCCGACGCGGACCGGCTCGCCGCGGCCGCCGCGTTCCTCGACCGGGAGGGCTCGGGCTCGATGGCCGCTCGTGAGGTGCTCGAACTGGTCCTCGACGCCCGCGAGCCGGCCGGGCTGCCGGTGATCGCCGTGGAGGTCGGCGGCCGACTCCGGGCCCTCGTCGCCGCGCTCACCCCCACCGGCCCGCCACCCGACGCCGCCGACCCGCCCGCCCGGGTCGAGCTGCCTGCGTCCTTCACCACCGAGCTGCGCCCCTACCAGCGCACCGGCGTCGACTGGCTCGCCTCGCTGTCCCGGCTCGGGATCGGCGCGGTCCTCGCGGACGACATGGGCCTGGGCAAGACCGTGCAGACGCTCGCCCTGCTCGCCGCCGAGTACGCCTCCGCCGAACCGCCCGCCGCGCCGACGCTGGTCGTGGTGCCGATGTCCCTGCTGGGCAACTGGGAGCGCGAGTGCGACCGCTTCGCGCCCGGGCTCCGCGTCCACGTGCACCACGGCGCGGGGCGCGGCGGCGCGGCGCGGATCCGGCAGGCGGCGCTCGCCGCCGACCTGGTCCTCACCACCTACGGACTGGCCGCCCGCGACGTCGAGGCGCTGCGCGGGATCGACTGGCACCGGGTGGTGGCCGACGAGGCGCAGAACATCAAGAACGCCGCCACCCTCCAGTCACGCGCCGTCCGCGCGCTGCCCGCCGCACACCGCATCGCGCTCACCGGGACGCCCGTCGAGAACCGGCTGGCCGAGCTCCACTCCATCCTCGACTTCGCCAACCCCGGCCTGTTCGGCACCGCGGAACGCTTCAAGGAGCGCTACTCCGTGGCGATCGAACGCAACGCCAGCGTCCGCGCCACCGCACTGCTGCGGCAGCGGACCGCGCCGTTCGTGCTGCGCCGCCGGAAGACCGATCCGGCGATCGCGGCGGAACTGCCGCGCAAGCAGGAGATGACGGTGCTGTGCAATCTGACGGCGGAACAGGCCGCCCTCTACCGCGCGGTCGTGGCCCAGCTGCTGCAGCGCATCAAGGGCATGGGCTACACCCGCGACCTGGAGCGGCGCGGCCACGTGCTGGCCGCGCTGACCCGGCTCAAGCAGATCTGCAACCATCCCGCCCACTTCACCGGCGAGGGCGCGCGCGGAGCGGCCGTCAGGCTCGCCGGCCGCTCGGGCAAGCTTGCCCGGCTGGAGGAGATCCTGGAGGAGGCGCTGGCCGAGGGCGACAGCACCCTCTGCTTCACCCAGTACGCCCAGTTCGGCGCCCTGTTGCAGCCCTACCTGCAGCGGCGGCTCGGCTGCACGGTCCGCTTCCTGCACGGCGGCGTCCCCGAGCGGTCGCGGCGGCAGCTGGTGGACGCCTTCCAGGACGACGACCACCCCTCGGTCTTCCTGCTCTCGCTGAAGGCCGGCGGCACCGGACTGAACCTCACCGCCGCCAACCAGGTCGTCCACGTCGACCGCTGGTGGAACCCGGCCGTGGAGGAGCAGGCCACCGACCGGGCCCACCGCCTGGGCCAGCAGCGCGACGTCCAGGTGCGCAGGCTCGTCTGCGTGGGCACGATCGAGGAACGCGTGGACGAACTCCTCACCGCCAAGCGCGCGCTGGTGGACGCGGTCATCGGCGCCGGCTCCCCCGGCGCGCTCGACGAGCTCACCGCGCTCGCCCCGGAGGCGCTGCGCGAGGTGCTGACCCTGGCCGAGGAGGCGGTGAGCGAGCTGTGACGATCCCCGGCCCCCCGCGCGCCTGGTCCGAGCGCTTCCTCGCGCGGGTGGAGTCCCTCGGCGTCGGGCTGCTCGCCGACCAGATGCGCGGGGCGGGCGGTTCCGCGCGGGTCAGGGATGTCGTCGTCGCGCCGGGCACGGCCCGTGCCCGGGTCGGCGGGGTGGAGGCCTGGGCGGATCTGGCCGTCTTCGACGCCGGGCAGTGGGAACGGGCCGAGGCGGCCCTGCTACCGGTCCGCGACCGGCTGCTCGCCCACGACCTGCCTCCGGACGTCGACGCGCTGCTCGCACGGGTCGGCCTGCCGCTGCTGCCGGGGCAGGCGCGGGAGCTGACCCTGGACTGCGCCTGCGGCCGGGCCGACGGCGCCTGCCGCCATGTCGCCGCGTTGCTGGGCGCGGTCGCACGCGCCTTCGACCAGGACCCTTTCCTGCTGCTGCGCTGGCGCGGCCGGGACGAGACCCGGCTGCTGGCCCGGCTGCGCCGCGGCCCGGGCCTGGTGGGGCCCGAGCCCCTCTCCGCCCGCGGCTTCTGGACCGAACCCGCCCCCTACCCCACGCCGGGCCGCGACGACCTGCCGCCCGACCCCGCCCTCACCGGGCTCGGCGGCTCCGCCCCCGACCGCGCCCTGGAGCGCGCGCTGCGCCCCCTCTACGACGCCATGACCGCGCCCGACCAGGGCTGAGAGAAAGTCCGCAGGAAATCCCGGGGCGGCTGTCGGAACGGGAAGGAGCTGTTCGTTGCACTGGTGAACGGCCGCCCGCCAGGGGCGTCCCCGGAGCTCAGGAGATGAGCCGAGATGCAGTACCTGCTTTCTGTGATCACCGACAGTGCCGCTCTCGCCGACGACGAGGAGGCGGCCGCGATCGACGTCTTCAACGAGGGAATGCAGCGGGACGGCCACTGGGTCTTCGCCGCGGGCCTCGCCGGTCCCGACAACACCACCGTCGTCGACAACCGGGGCGGGCAGGCGCTGCTGACCGACGGACCCTTCGTCGAGTCGAAGGAGTACCTGATCGGCTTCTGGATCGTCGAGGCCCCCGACCTGGACGTGGCGCTCAAGCTGGCCGCCGGCGGCTCGAAGGCCTGCAACCGCAAGGTCGAGGTCCGACCGATCCTGTGAACGCCATCCAGGTGCAGGACGCGATCGCCCGGACCCACCGCGAGGAGTGGGGCCGGGTGGTCGCCGCGTTGGCGCGGCGCTTCGGGGATCTCGACGTCGCGGAGGAGGCGGCGGCCGAGGCGTTCGCCGCGGCCGTGGAGCGGTGGCCGGACGAGGGTGTGCCGCCGAACCCCGGTGGCTGGCTGACCACGACCGCGCACCGCAGGGCGCTCGACCGGATCCGGCGCGAGAGCAAGCGCGACGCCAAGCAGCGGGAGGCTCAGTTGTCCTACGACGAACCGTCCGAGCCGCCCGAGCCGGTGGGCGTGATCGAGGACGAACGGCTGCGGCTGATCTTCACCTGCTGTCATCCGGCTCTCGCGCCCGAGGCCAGGGTGGCGCTGACGCTGCGCATGCTCGGCGGGCTGACCGTGGCCGAGATCGCCCGGGCGTTCCTGGTGCAGGAGGCCGCGATGGGGCAGCGCATCACCCGGGCCAAGGCGAAGATCAGGACGGCGCGCATTCCCTACCGGGTGCCGTCCGCCGAGGATCTGCCCGATCGGGTCTCCGGTGTGCTCGCCGTCCTTTTCCTGGTCTTCAACGAGGGCTATCTGGCCACCGGCCCCGGCACCGAGCCGGTCCGGCAGGAGCTGACCGCCGAGGCGATCCGGCTCGCCCGGCTGCTGCGCGCACAGCTGCCCGGGGACGGCGAGGTGGCCGGGCTGCTGGCGCTGATGCTGCTGACCGAGGCGCGCCGGACCGCCAGGGTCTCCTCCGGCGGCGAGCTGGTCGCGCTGGGCGAGCAGGACCGCGCCGCCTGGGACGCGGCTCTGATCGCCGAGGGGCACCGGCTGGTGCGCGAGCGGCTGGCCACCGGTGCGGCTCCGGGCCGGTACCAGATCCTGGCGGCGATCAACGCGGTGCACACCTCGGCCCGGCGGGTGGAGGACACCGACTGGTCGCAGGTGGTCGCGCTCTACGACCAGCTCGTGCGGCTGGACCCGTCACCGGTCGTCGCGCTCAACCGGGCCGTCGCGATCGCGGAGCTCGACGGCCCCCAGGTGGCCCTGGCGGCCGTCGACCGGCTCGGTGACCGGCTGTCCGGCTACCACCCGTTCCACGCGACCCGCGCGGATCTGCTGCGCCGGCTGGGCCACGACGCCGAGGCCCGAGCCGCGTACGACCGCGCCGTCGAGCTGGCGGGCAACACGGCCGAGTCGGCCGCCCTGACCCGCCGTCGGAACGAGCTGGGGGCCGGGTAGGGCCGGTCAGGCCCTGGTCAGCATCCGGCGCAGCGCCCAGTAGCGCTGCTGGACCCGCTGCAGCAGGACCAGGGTGCCGATGTGGTCGGTGAGGGTGAGGCGGTACTTCAGGCGCAGCGGGCCGCTGAGCGCCTCCAGCCGGTCCGGGCCCATCTCCTGGAGCAGGCGGCTGACGTGCTGCTGGTAGGCGAGCCGGAAGGGCCGGTCGCCGCGGCTGACCCAGGCGAAGAACATGGGGATCTCTTCGCGCAGCGTGTTGGCGTCGTAGGCGCGCAGGTAGGTCTCGTTCTCGGGCTCGGGGCGGGCCGCCAGCCAGCCGCGGACGAGTTCGATCGAGTGGACCCGGTCGACCAGGCCCTGGGGGTCGGTGCGCTTCTGGGTGATCGACAGCGCCCCGGCCTCGCGGATCCGCCAGTGGTAGACCGGCTCGCTGAAGACGTCGACGCTGGTCGCGGCGAAGTGCAGCGGGATGCTGACTGGCGCGTCCTCGTAGAGCATGCCCTCGGGGTAGAGCAGGCCCGCGCCGTCGAAGAAGCTGCGGCGGTAGACCTTGTTCCAGGCCGTGCGGTCCCGCACCAGGGTCGGCAGCTGGGTGACGTGGGTGGCCTGCAGCTCGGTGCGGAAGGGCTCCAGGTGCACCCGGGAGGGGACCAGCTCGTCGGAGACCAGGCGGAGCACGTTGCCGGCGGCGAAGTCGGAGCCGCTCTTGTCGAGGGAGTTGATCATCCGCTCGTACGCGTCGGCCGGCACGATGTCGTCGCTGTCGACGAAGGTCAGGTACTCGGCGTCGGCGGAGGCGTTGCGCCATCCGGTGTTCCTGGCGGCTCCGAGGCCCTGGTTCTGCTGGCGCACCAGGCGGAAGCGCGGGTCGGTCGAGGCGTAGGCCTCGGCCATCGCCGCCGATCCGTCGGTGGACCCGTCGTCGACCATGACGCACTCGAAGTCGGCGAAGGTCTGGGCGGCGATCGAGTCCAGGCATTCCTGGAGGTAGGACTCGACGTTGTAGATCGGAACGACGACGGAGAGCCTCGGAGCCATCAGCGGTGGGGCCTTTTTGTCAGGGGGGCAGAGGTCTCGGAAGGAGACGCGAACGGGCACGGCAGATGTTGCACCAGCGGGTTGTGCGCACCGCATCCCTCCGATGAAGAGCTGATGAACAGTCTCCGGCGGAGGATTTCCCTCCGCCACCCACACTCCGGATCTGCCCTCCGTCAGCGAAGACCGCCGATCCTCACTTGAGACAATCATGTCTCACTTGATATAGTCTTGCATCATGGCCACCGACCGCGAATCCGTCCTCCTCGCCGCCGTCGCGCTGCTCTCCCGGCAGCCGACCGCGCCGATGGACGAGATCGCGCGCGCCGCCGGCATCAGCCGGGCGACGCTGCACCGCCACTTCCCCGGCCGTGACGCGCTGATCCGCGAGATCGGCGCGCTGGCGCTGGTCCGGATGGACGCGGCGCTGGACACGGCCGCGATCGAGGAGGGCGACCCGGTGGAGGCGGTCCGCAGGCTGGCCGAGGCCCTGATCCCCGACGCCCAGCTCGCCGCCTTCCTGGCGGGCGAGAACCGGCTGTTCGAAGACACCGGGATCACCGACGCCTGGGACCGGATGGACGCCCGGGTCGCCGCGCTCTTCCTGCGCGGCCAGCAGTCCGGCGCGTTCCGCGTGGAACTTCCGGCGTCCTGGCTCAGTGAGGCGTTCTTCGACCTCCTGGCGGGCGTCGGCTGGGCCGTCCAGGACGGCCGCCTGGCGCAGCGCGACAGCACCCGCGCCCTGACCGAGCTCTTCCTCGGCGGCGCGGCCCGCACGGCCTGACCCGGCCTCCCGACCTCGCTGCTTCCTTTCCCTCCCTCGACTTCCTCTCGTACTTCGGCTCTCAGGAGAGAGACATGCCCACCGACATGACGGTCCCCCAGACGACTTCTGCCTACCGATATATCCAGCCCGGCGCCCGCAGCCCGCGCGCCCGCTGGGTGGCCCTCGGCGTGCTCGTCCTGGCCGTCCTGCTCGTGGCCGTGGACGCGACGGTGCTCGTCCTCGCGCTGCCCTTCATCAGCGAGAGCCTGAACCCCTCCGCACCGCAGCTGCTCTGGATCGGCGACATCTACTCCTTCGTCATCGCCGGTCTGCTGGTCAGCATGGGCTCGCTCAGCGACCGGATCGGCCGCAGGCGACTGCTGCTGATCGGCGCGGCCGCCTTCGGCGCGGCGTCCCTCCTGGGCGCCTACGCGCCCAGTGCGGCCTGGCTGATCGCGGCCCGTGCGCTGCTCGGCGTCGCCGGTGCGACGATCATGCCGTCCACCCTGTCACTGATCCGCACCCTCTTCCCCGAGGACCGTGAGCGCGCCCGCGCCATCGGCATCTGGGGCGCCGCGGCCACGGCCGGCGCGGCGGCCGGTCCGCTGCTGGGCGGCGTGCTGCTGGAGCACTTCTGGTGGGGCTCGGTCTTCCTGATCAACGTCCCGCTGGTGCTCGTGCTGATCGTGCTCGGCCGCCGGCTGCTGCCCGAGTCCCGTGACCCGAAGCCGGGCGCCTGGGACCTGCTCAGCGTGGTGCTGTCGCTGGTCGGCATCATCGGCGCGGTCTACGCCGTCAAGGAGGCCGCCGTCTCCGGCCTGGCCCGCCCCGACGTCTGGCCGGCCGCGGTGCTCGGCGTGGGCTGCCTGGTCGCCTTCTGGCGTCGTCAGCTGCGGCTGCCGATGCCGCTGCTCGACGTCAGGCTCTTCGGCGACCGCCGCTTCACCGCCGCCGTGCTGGCGGCGCTGATCGCGCTGATCGGGCTCTCCGGCGTGGTCTTCTTCCTCTCCCAGTACTTCCAGCTGGTGCGTGGCTACTCGCCGCTGCAGGCCGGGCTCGCCGACCTGCCGGCCTTCGCCGGTTCGACGCTGGGCGCGCTGGCCGCGGCCTGGCTCGCGGGGCGCTTCGGCCACCGGCGCGCCCTGGCCGGCGGGCTGCTGGCCATGGGGCTCGGCCTCGGCCTGCTGGGCTGGGTCGACGCGTCGACCCCCTACCTGCTGATCGGCGCGGCCTTCGCGGCGATCGGCCTGGTCGAGGGCGTCGTCTACGCGATGTCCACGACGATGGTGCTGGACGCGGCGCCCGCCGCGAAGTCCGGCGCGGCCAGCGCGGTCTCGGAGACCGCGTACGAGCTGGGCACGGCCCTCGGTATCGCCCTGGTCGGCACCGTGGTCACGGCCATCTACCGCTCGGGTCTGGTCCTGCCGGCCGGCGTGCCCGCGGGCAGCGCCGCCGACGCGAAGAACTCACTGGGCGGGGCCGTCCAGACGGCCCACAGTCTGCCGGGTGCGACCGGCGAGGCCCTGCTGCACTCCGCGCAGACCTCGTTCGTCCACGGCATGAACGTCGCGGCGCTGCTCTCGGGCGGCCTGCTGGTCGCGGCCGCGGTGCTCACCTGGGCGCTGCTCGGCCGCCGCAGGGCGGCCCGGGGGCAGGAGCTCACGCCCAGGAGCTGATCCGTTCGCGCAGCGAGCGGGCGTCCAGGCCGTGGGCGGCGATGTGCTCGTCCATCGTGCCGTAGTGCCGCAGCTCCTCACGGGAGACGCCGAGGCCGAGCACCCGGTGCGGCCGGTCCGCCAGCGCCTCGCTGACGAACGGCGTGGAGGTGCCGGCCAGGTAGGGCTCGACGAGGACCACGTCGGCGCTCGCCCGGCCGGCGAGCGCGGTGCGCAGCGCGGCGTGGTCGAAGGGGCGGACGGTCGCGGCGTACAGGACCGTGGCGTCCAGCCCCGCCACGGCGCGCAGTACCTCGTCCAGGACCGGCCCCACCGCGACGACCACGGGGCCGGTCGCGCTCTCCCTGACCGTCAGGAACCGTCCGGGGGTGATCGGCCGTGCGCTCGCGTTGGTCTGGGCGGAGAGCCGCAGGTAGACCAGGCCGTCGCCGGCCGCGGCGTCGCGCAGCAGCAGGTCGGCCTCGTCGGCGTGGCCGGGCACGTGCACGGTCCAGCCGGGCAGGGTGTCCAGCAGTGCGACGTCGGCCGGGGACATGTGGGTGCGGCCGCCGGCCGGCCAGTCGTACGAGCCCAGCGCGCTGACCAGCACCGCGCCGACGCCCTGGTGTCCGAGGTCGAGCTTGACCTGCTCGAAGGGCCGTTCGACCAGGAAGCTGGCGAAGGTGTGCGCGATGGGCCGCATGCCGGTCAGCGCGAGCCCGCCGGTGGCCCCGATCAGCAACTGCTCCCTGATTCCGACGTTCAGCACGCGGTCGGGGTGCGCGGCAGCGGCCGAGTCGAATCCGGCGGCGGAGATGTCGGCGAGGACGACGGCGAGCCGGGGGTCCTCGTCCAGCAGGGCGGTGGCGGTGGAGATGAAACGGTCACGCATGGCGGGTGCTCCTGGGTCTGGGTGGGGCGGGTTCGGGGGCGCGCGTCGGATCAGTTCTTGGGCTCGACGACCGCGACGACGGCGTGCGGGCGGTCGGGGTGGGGTCGGGTGTACGCCTCGAGGAGGGCGTCGTGGTCGCGGCCGTCGACGGTCACCGCGGACCAGCCGGCGGCGGTGAAGCGGGAGGCGATGCCGCCGGTCCAGCCGTGGGTGGCGGACTGGTTGTCGATGACGATCGTGTGCAGCCGGTCCAGCCCCGCCGCACCGGCGTAGGCCAGGGCCTCGTGATTGCTGCCCTCGTCGAGCTCCGCGTCGCCGATCAGCACCCAGACCGCGGGGTCGGTCAGCCCCTGGGCCCGAAGTCCGAGCGCGGTGCCGACGCCGAGCGGCAGGCCGTGGCCGAGGGAACCGCTGCCGATCTCCACGCCGGGGATCAGGGTCCTGTCCGGGTGGTGGCCGAGCGGCGAGTCGTAGCGGCCGAAGGTGTCCAGCACGGCGGGGTCGAGAAAGCCCTTGGCGGCCAGGACGGCGTAGTAGGCCATCGGCCCGTGGCCCTTGGACAGCAGGAAGCGGTCGCGGTCCTGGGCGTCGGCGGTGTCGGGGGTGATCCGCAGCACCCGGTCGTACAGGACCCAGAGCGCGTCGAGGGTGGAGCTCGCGGCCGGGCCGTGCTTCTCGGCGCCGGTCATGCGGCTCATCAGGTGGGCGAGGTCGGTGGCGGTGCAGGCATCTGCCGTGGTCAACGTCATGGCATGATCGTGCAACTTCAAGCGCACTTGAAGTCAAGCGGCGGATCCGAAATGATCGAAAGCCGGGAGGGAACCTGGTCGAAGGAAGGGAAGGGCTCCGATGACGGCGCTTCGGGACCGGCTGACGATCGGCGAACTCGCCGCCCGCAGCGGACTGGCCACCTCCGCGCTGCGCTACTACGAGGAGCTGGGCCTGATCAGCTCGGAGCGCACGGCGGGCGGTCAGCGGCGCTACCACCGGGCGATGCTGCGCCGGGTCGCCTTCGTGCGCGCGGCGCAGCGGGTGGGCCTCTCCCTGGAGGAGGTCGGCGCGGCGTTGGCCAGGCTGCCGCAGGACCACGCCCCGACGGCCACCGAGTGGGCCCCGGTCGCCCGTGCCTGGCAGCACAGGATCGACGACCAGATCGCCGAACTGCAGCTGCTGCGCCGGAAACTGGGCGGCTGCATCGGGTGCGGCTGCCTCTCGCTGAAGACCTGCGGTCTCTACAACCCCGACGACACCGCCGCCGAGAACGGCGCGGGAGCCCGCTACCTGCTGGGCGACCAGCCGCCGACGCCCTCGCCGGCGGCCAAGTAGGACACGGCCGAGCAGGACACACCTTGGGAGTTCACGGCGCGAGCAGGTCCCCGGGACCGGCCGCGGGCGCGGCGCCCGGGCCGGGGCGGAACAGGTACCACTCCGTGCCCAGGAACAGCTCGCGCAGCCGCGCGTCCTCGAAGGCGGTGACCCGCCCGCCTCGCGCGAACTCCGAGGCGTGGGCCCTGACGGCCGCCCACTTCACGTCGAGCCACGGCCGCACGTCGACCACCGCCGCGATCCGCTCGTCGGGCGTGCAGGGAAGTGAGGGCGGCGCCGTGGTGTCGGAAACCGCGTCGGACGGCGGTCCAGCGGCCGCGCGGAGCCGGGACTCGGCGATCGTCGCCAGCCAGAGCGAGGGCGCGGCCCACGCGGGCCCCGCCTCGGGCTCGACATACCGGTTCGCCGCCGCCTCGACGGCGGCCAGTACCGCGCGGTGGACCCGGACGTGGTCGGGATGGCCGGAGATCCCGGCCGCGTCGTAGGTCACCACCGCCGCCGGACGCAGCGCCCTGATCCGCTCCACCAGGCGCGTCACCAACTCGTCGAAGGGCGCGGCACAGAGCGAGCCGCGGCCCGCGCCGAGGTGGCCGGAGTCCCGGTACGGGAGCACCGAGGACTCCGCGACGCCCAGCACCCCGAGCGCCTCGGCCAGCTCGCCGACCCGGGTACCGGGTGCGGCGGCCGAGGTTCCGTCCGCCAGCTCGCCGTTCGTGCAGGTGACCACGGCCGTGGCCCGGCCGCGTGCGGCGTACCGGGCGAGCAGGCCGCCGGTCCACAGCGACTCGTCGTCCGGATGCGCGTGCACGGCGAGCAGCGCGTGGCCCGGCTCCCTGGTCATCCCTGCTCCTCCCGGGCTACCAGCAGCCCTCGACCGTCGCCGCCAACGCGTCCTCGCCGCCGCGGGCGGCGGTGATGTTCGGCGCGCTGTTCTCCACGAAGGCGAAGGACTTCCAGCGCCCGTCCTTGCCGACCGTCACTCCGGCCAGGGCTATGGCGTCGTGCAGGGTGCCGGTCTTCGCCCGGACCTTGCCCTTCGCGCAGTCGCTCGGCCAGGTGGTGAACCGGCCGTAGCCGGGGCCGAGCGTCCCGTCGACGCCCGCGACCGGAAGCCCCGGCAGGATCGGCCACAGGACCGCGTTGTAGCGGGCGTCCACCGCCAGCCCGGCCAGGGTGACCAGCGCGGACGCGGTCATCCTGTCGCTGCGCGACAGGCCGCTCGCGTCGTACATGACCACCCCGCTCTGCGGCACGCCGTAGCGCGTCATCGCCCAGCGGACGGCGGCCGTGGCCCCGCGCCAGTCGGCGGTGCGGCCCTGGGCCAGCGCGGTGAGCCTGGCGAAGCCCTCGGCGTTGTCGTTGTCGCTCTCCTTGAGCATGTACTCGATCTCGGAGGCGAGCGAGCCGGAGGTGTGCGCGGCGAGCAGCCGTGAGCCGCCCGGTGCGGTGGCGTGTCCGGCCGAGGTGGCGTGGATCCCGTGGGTGCCGAGCTGGTAGGCGAAGACGGTGCCCGCGTGCAGCGAGGTGTCCATCACCCGGTCCCCCAGCAGCGCCAGCGCCCGGACCGGCGCTATCTCGCCCGGGTAGTAGCTCGACGGCCAGCCGGGCGACAGCGTCGGCGCGGGAAAGAGCGAGTCGTCCACGCGCAGCGTGACCGAGGTGCGGTGCTGCGCCTTCAGTGCGGCGGCCGTGGCCGCGGCGAGGGCGTTCAGGTCGGCGCTGGTCAGGTGCTGGTCGCCGCCGCCGACGAGGTAGAGGGTGCTGCCGTCCAGGAGCGCGCGGGTCTGCTCGGTGTGACGGGTCCCCAGCACCGTCAGCGCCGCCAGCGCCGTGGCCAGCTTGGCGCTCGACGCGGGCATCAGCGTCGTCCCGGCGTTGCGGGACCAGACGACGCGTCCGGCGGCGACGTCCATCACCTCCCCGCCCGCGTGCGCGCCCAGATGCTCCGCGGGGAAACGGGAGTTGAGCTTGGCCGCGATGGTCCGGTCGGCGGCGGTAGGGCCGCCCGCGGCGGTCGCGGTCGTCACGCCGAGCGACAGCGCGGAGAGGGCCGCGACCGCGGTCAGGCAGGCGTTGCGAAGAGTACGGCGAGGCCGAGACATGACTCCCCCACGACCGCGCTGATCGGGTCAGCCGGCCGGCTGGTCTCAGTGGGCGGGACGGGCGGGACTGCACGAGGTGACAGACCGACCGAGTCTGCCAGGACCGCGCGTCCGACGGTAGATCAACACTCCGGGTCAGAACGCCCGATACCGCCCGGCGCCCCCGAAGCCGTCGGCCCCGTCAGGGGCGCGAGGAACTGCCCGAGCAACCACCCTGAGCGAATGCGCCCTTCACGTTCAGAACCATCCCGGTGCCGAGCCCGCCCGACGGCCCGCCGGGGGTGGTCACTGCACCGCGGCCGCCACCGCCAGGCGGTCCACCGCCGCCCGCAGGCTCGCCGGGCGCAGGCTCGACGGGGGACCGGTCACGGACCGCCAGCCCGGGCCTCCCAGCAGCAGCAGCGGGGTGTGCCGCGCCCCGGCGACCCCGAGCGGAAGACCCATCAGATCGGCTGCCAGCTGGGGCCCCGCGGTGGCGCGGGACTGCGACCAGAGCAGCACGGCCGCCGGGCCCAGGCGGCGGTACGCCTGCGCCAGCGCCAGCGGCGGAACCGCCGCTCCGAGCATCCGGAACGCGACGCCCCTGGCGGCCAGGGCCGCCGCCACCGCGTCCAGCGGCAGGGTGTGCTCCTCGCCGGGGGTCGCCGCCAGCAGCACCACCGGTCCGCGCCGCGGCACGACCGCGGCGTGGCGCCGCAGCTCGGCGGCGACGTGCCAGGACAGCAGGTGCTCGACCTCGACGTAGGTCTCCCCCAGCGCCGTCCAGCGCCGGCCGGCCGCACGCAGGGCCGGGGCGATGACGTTCTCCCAGGCGCCCTCCACACCCCAGTGGTCCAGGGCCGCCGAGAGGAGCTCCTGCACGGCCGGCGCGTCGAGCCGGTCCGCCGCCCGGATCAGCCCCCGCGCCTGCCGCCTGCCCGCCGCGTCGCCCCCGCCCTGCTCGCGCCGGTCGCCGCCCCCGGCGTCCCGGCCCGCCGGACGGGATTCGTCCGGATCGGGCTCTGACGCCCACGCGGGAAGCGGCCCGAGAACGGCACTGCGCGCGGCCTCGGCCGGGGGGTGGCCCTGGGCGGTGAGCCGGCACATCACCTCCAGCCGGGCGATGTCCGCCGCCGTCCAGCGGCGGTGGTGTCCCTCGGCGCGCTGCGCCGGTCCGATGCCGTACCGCCGTTCCCAGGAACGCAGTGTGACCGGCGAGACGCCGAGGCGGCGCGCCACCTCCCCGGTCGGCAGGCCGATCTCCGGAGCGGTGTGAGCAGGCATGGGCTTCCTCCGGGTGCGTGCTACTGGGACCACCCTGTCCGAGAACGAACGGAGGGCACCCATCGCATCGATCCTGCATCGTCCTTATCGATGCGGCATCGCTGCCCTTCGTGGTCCCCCGCGCCCGGCGGGACCCTGGAAGGGCATTCCGTCGACCAGGGAGGGCCCATGGTGAACGCCTCGTCTCCCCCGCCTGCCACCGCAACCGGGGCGTTGTGCCTGGTCACCGGTGCCACCGGCTACATCGGAGGACGTCTGGTCCGCGAGCTGCTGGCCGCCGGACACCGGGTCCGCTGCCTGAGCCGGGATCCGGACCGGCTGCGCGACCAGCCCTGGGCCGACCGGGTCGAACGGGTGCGCGGCGACCTGTGCGACCCGGCCACGCTCGGTCCGGCCCTGAAGGACGTCGAGGTGGTCCACTACCTGGTGCACTCGCTCGGGAGCGGCCCCGACTTCGAGCGCACCGAGGCGACCGCGGCGCGCAACCTCGCCGAGGCCGCCGCGGCGGCGAACGTCCGCCGGATCGTCTTCCTCGGCGGGCTGCTGCCGAGCGGCGTCGCCCCCGAGGCGCTCTCCCCGCACCTGCGCTCGCGGGCCAGGGTCGGGGAGATCCTGCGGTCAGGGCCGGTGCCGACGGCAGAGCTGCGGGCCGCCGTGGTGCTGGGCTCGGGATCGGCCTCGTTCGAGATGCTGCGGCACCTGACCGAGCGGCTGCCGGTGATGGTGACGCCCCGTTGGGTCCGCACGCTGATCCAGCCCATCGCGGTCCGCGACGTGCTGCGCTACCTGGTCGCGGCGGGCGAGCTGCCGCCCGAAGTGAACCGCAGCTTCGACATCGGCGGCCCCGACGTGCTGAGCTACCGGGACATGATGCTGCGTTACGCCCGCGTCGCCGGGCTGCCGCACCGCGTCGTGCTGCCCGTCCCGGTGCTGACGCCGGCGCTGTCCAGCCTGTGGGTGGGTCTGGTCACCCCCGTGCCCGGCGGTCTGGCGCGGCCGCTGGTGGAGTCGCTGCGGCACGAGGTCGTCTGCCGGGAGAGCGACATCCGGCGCTGGATCCCCGATCCGCCCGAGGGCCTGGTCGGCTTCGAGGACGCCGTCCGCCTCGCCCTGGCACGGATCAAGGACGCCGACGTGGCGACCCGCTGGTCCTCGGCGCCGGTCCCCGGCGCGCCCAGCGATCCGCTCCCCACCGACCCGGACTGGGCGGGCGGTTCGCTCTACGAGGACGTGCGGCAGTCGGCCGTCGGGGCGAGCCCGGCGGACCTGTGGCGGGTGGTCGAGGGCATCGGCGGCGAGAACGGCTGGTACTCCTTCCCGCTCGCCTGGGCGCTGCGCGGCGTGCTGGACCGGGTGGTGGGCGGGGTCGGCCTGCGGCGGGGCCGCCGCGACCCGCACCGGCTGCGGATCGGCGACTCGCTGGACTTCTGGCGGGTCGAGGAGATCGATGCGGGCAGCCTGCTGCGGCTGCGCGCCGAGATGCGGCTGCCGGGTCTGGCCTGGCTGGAGCTGCGGGTGCAGCCGGACGGGCCGCTGCGCTCCCGCTACCTTCAGCGGGCCGTCTTCCACCCGCGCGGCCTGGCCGGGCACCTGTACTGGTGGAGCGTGGCGCCCTTCCACGGCATCGTCTTCGGCGGGATGGTGCGCAACATCGCCCGCGAGGCCGCCCGCGAGCGCCCTGACCCGGCGCGGCGAAGGCAGGGAAGCCTGGTCGGCCGGATCTGAGCGGGCGAGCGATTCCTTTTCCCTCCGACGGCGGTCTACCTGGTCGAGGGGCCGGCCCGGCGAAGGGGCGGCCCGCCGACGAAGGCCGAGAGCGAAGAGGAGCTGATCGCCGTGAGCGTTCCCGCCACCATGCGCGCGCTGGAGCAGAGGTCGCACGGAGGTCCGCAGGACCTGCGGCTGGTCGCCGACACGCCGGTCCCGGTGCCGGGCCCCGGCGAGGTCCTGGTCAAGGTCGCCGTCGCGGGGGTGAACTTCGCCGACGTCTCCCGGTCCCGTGGGACGTTCCTCGGTGGCCCGCAGCCGCCCTACCTGGCGGGCTTCGAGGCCGCAGGGGAGGTCGTGGCGGCAGGGGAGGTCGTGGCTGCGGCGGGCACCGGCCCGCGCGCCGGGTCGCTGGTCGCGGGCGTCGGGGAGGGGGCCTTCGCGGAGTACCTGGTCCTGCCCGCGGCGGGGGCGATGCCGGTGCCCGAGGGATGGACGGCCGAACAGGCGCTGGGCCTGGTGGTGAACTGGCCCGCCGCGCTCGCCGCACTGCGGCCGCTCGGCCGGCTCGCCGCCGGGGAGACCGCGCTGATCCACGCGGCGGCGGGTGCGACCGGTCAGGCCGCGGTGCGGATGGCGAAGCACTACGGCGCGACGGTCATCGCGACCGCGTCGCGGGGCAAGCACGACACCGTGCGTGCACTCGGGGCCGACCACGTGCTGGACTCCAGGAGCGGCGACCTCGCCGCCGAGGTGCTGCGGCTGACCGGCGGCGCGGGCGCCGATCTGGTGCTGGAGTCGGCAGGCGGATCGGCGTTCGAGGCCTCGCTGGCCGCGGCCAGGCGGGTGACCGGCCGCGTGGTCGTCCTCGGGCTGGCGGGCGGGGAGGCCGCGGTCACCAACCGGGATCTGGTCTACCGGCACCAGGTCCAGCTCGTCGGCCTCAACATCGGGGTGCTGATCGGGGCCGCGCCGCAGGTCTTCGGCGAGGTCATGGGCGAGCTCTCGACGTTGGTCTCCGCCGGTGTCCTGCCGCCCGCCGCGCCCACCGTCCGTCCGCTCGCCGACGGCCCCGAGGTCCTCGCCGAGCTGGAGGCCAGGGCGACCGTCGGCAAGCTCGCGCTGCGCCCGTGACGGCGACCGCGACGGCCGCCGCCCCGGCGGCCGTCTCCCCGGCCGGGTCGGTTCTCCCGTCCTACACTCGCGGCATGACGGCGCATCCGCAGGAGGCCGCGGACCAGGAGCGCTTCACCGCGGAGACCGAGCGGTTCCGCAGGGAACTGCTGGCGCACTGCTACCGCATGGTCGGTTCGGCGCAGGACGCCGAGGACCTGGTGCAGGAGACGTATCTGCGGGCCTGGCGTTCCTACCAGGGCTTCGAGGGCCGCGCGTCGGTGCGGACCTGGCTCTACCGGATCGCCACCAACGTCTGCCTCACGGCGCTGGAACCGCGCCGGATCCGGGTGCTGCCCTCGGGACTGACCGGGCCGTGCGACGGGTCCGAGGGGCGGCCGCGGCAGGTGCCACCGGGTGAGGTGGCGTGGCTGGAACCGCTGCCGGAGCGCTGGATCGCTTCGGCCGGCGACGATCAAGCCGGACGGGATCCCGCCGCCGCGGTGGTCGCCCGAGAGTCGCTGCGGCTGGCGCTCATCGCGGGGCTGCAGCACCTGCCCGCGCGCCAGCGCGCGATCCTGCTGCTCCGCGAGGTGCTGGTGTTCTCCGCGAACGAGACCGCGGAGATCCTGGGCACCACCGCGGCGGCGGTCAAGAGCGGGCTGCAGCGCGCCCGCGCCCGGCTGGACGAACTCGACCCCGAACCCGAGGCCCTGCTGGAGCCGACCGACGAGCGGGCGCGGGCGCTGCTCGACGGCTACGTCGCCGCTTTCGAGCACGCCGACGCGCGGCTGCTGGAGGCCGTGCTGCGCGCGGACGCGACGCTGGAGGCGACGCCGTTCCGCGACTGGCAGGCGGGCCGGGTGAACTGCCTCCGGATGCTCGACGCGTACGTCCTGGGCGCGCCGGGCGACTGGCGGATGCTCGCCACCACGGCCAACGGCCAGCCGGCCGCGGTCGAGTACCGGCGGGACGCCGACGGGGTGCTGCGCGCGCAGGGGGTCGTGGTGCTGACCCCGACGGCGGGCGGCGTCGCCTCCGTGGTCTCCTTCCACGATCCCGCGCTGGTCGCGGTGTTCGGCTTCCCCGAGGTGCTCGCGCCGCGCTGAACCGCGCCTCGGCGAACCGCTGCGCGAACGATGCGCTGTGCATCGTTCCTCGGGCCTGGATTTGCTGGGGCGTGGCGAGGGCCTCCCCCGACGGCACGTCCGTAGGCTCTCGCTGCGCGGCGGCCGGAACGGCCGAAATGGCGGGCCCGTCCCCGGCCGCCGCACCACGGGGTGACGCGACGGGTGTCCCCTGCCAGGAAAGGCGCCACGGCATGACGGTCCGGATCTGCCTGTTCACCCGCGATCTGCGGCTCGCCGACAATCCGGTGCTGTTCGCGGCCTCGGCGGGCGGAAGGGCGGACGTCGTCCCGGTGTTCGTCAGCGATCCCGCCGTCGCGGCCGCCGGGTTCGCGGCCCTGAACCGGCTGGCCTTCCTGCACGACTGCCTGGCCGATCTGGACCGGGGTCTGCGCGCCTGCGGCAGCCGGCTGGTGGTGCGTCACGGACCGGTCGCCGAGGACGTCGCGCGGCTGGTGGAGCAGACCGGCGCGGTCGAGGTGCACACGGCCGCCGACCACAGCGCGTTCGCCCTCGCCCGCGAGGAGCGGCTCCGCGCGGCCCTGAACGGTCTCGGGGCCAGGCTGGTCACCCACGAGGCCGTGCTGACGGCCGTCGCGCCGGGCACGGCGGTGCCGACCGGCTCCGACCACTACGCGGTCTTCACCCCGTACCTGCGCCGCTGGTCCACGGTGCCGCTGCGGACGCCGCTGCCCGCGCCGCGCCGGCTGCGGACCCCGGCCGAGCCCGCGTCGGAGGCGTTGCCGGCCCGCCCAGGACCGAGTTCGCTCTCACCGCTGCTGGCGGCCGGCGGGGAGGTGGCCGGGCGTCGCCGGATGACCCAGTGGCTGGACCACCACCTGGACGCGTACGAGGACGAACACGACGCCCTGGCGGACGACCTGACCTCGCGTCTCTCCCCCGACCTGCACTTCGGCACGCTGTCCGCCGCTGAACTCGTCCAGCGGGCCAGGTCCGCGCCGAGCGCCGGGGCGCAGGCCTTCGAACGGCAGGTGGCCTGGCGCGACTTCCACCACCAGGTGCTCGCCGCCCGGCCGCAGGCCTCGCGGCAGGACTACCGTCCCCGTCACGACACCTGGCGGGACGCTCCCGAGGAGCTGCGGGCCTGGCAGGAGGGTCGTACCGGGTACCCGCTGGTGGACGCGGGCATGCGGCAGCTGGCCGCGGAGGGGTGGATGCACAACCGGGCCCGCATGGTCACGGCGAGCTTCCTGTGCAAGACCCTCGGGATCGACTGGCGGGAGGGGGCGCGCCACTTCCTCTCCCTTCTGGTCGACGGCGACGTGGCCAACAACCAGATGAACTGGCAGTGGGTCGCGGGTACCGGCACCGACACCCGGCCGAACCGCGTGCTCAACCCCACGGCCCAGGCCAAGCGCTACGACCCCGAGGGCGAGTACGTCCGCCGCTGGGTGCCCGAGCTGGCCCGGCTCAGTGCGCCCGCGATCCACGAGCCGTGGAAGCTGCCCCCGGGTCTGCGGGCCGAACTCGGCTACCCGGAACCGCTGGTGGCGCTCGACGAGGCCCTCGCCAGGTTCCGCCGCCGACGGGGCGCCGACTGACACCGCCCGGCCCGCTACTGTTGCCTACCGACTGGTAACCAAGCGCGCCCGAGTCCCCGAGGTGTCCGATGACCGACAGCACCCCCGCCCCCGCCGCCGCGTCCCCCGCCGCTCCGTCCGCCACCGCGCTGGCGGGGCTGCTCGCCGTCGCTGGGGCGACGCACTTCCTCGCGCCCAAGCCCTTCGACGCGATCGTGCCGCGGGCCCTGCCGGGGCGGGCCAGGACCTGGACGTACGTGAGCGGCGTGGCCGAGCTGACGGTCGCGGCGGCGCTGGCCAACCCTCGGACCCGCAGGGCGGGCGGCTGGATGGCCGCCGGTCTCTTCCTGGCCGTGCTGCCCGCGAACGTGCAGATGGCGCTGGACTGGCAGGACCGGGCCCCGGCGCTGCGGGCCGCGGCCTGGGGCCGGGTGCCGCTCCAGGTCCCGCTGGTGGTGCGGTCGCTGCGGATCGCGCGGGCCGGCCGTCGCGGCTGACCGACCGGGCCGACCCGCCCCGGTCGTCAGCACCGGTCTCGTCCACCCCTCAGGGCCAGGGACGGGCCGAGTCGGCTGACGGGCCTGGCCGAGGTCTGCCGGCGGGGTCGACCGCCGACGGGCACCCCGATCATGCGTGCCGTGGGGGCGCGCCGTAGTCTGCAGGCATGAGTGACTCCATGGCACGGACTCCCCGGGAAACCTTCGACCTGCTGATGGCGGGCAACCAGCGCTTCGTCGCGGGCTCGCCGGAGCACCCGAACCAGGACGCCGCCCGCCGTGCCGAGGTGGCCCCCGGCCAGAGCCCCTTCGCGGTGCTGTTCGGCTGCTCCGACTCGCGCCTGGCCGCCGAGATCATCTTCGACCGCGGCCTGGGCGACCTGTTCGTCGTCCGCACCGCCGGTCACGTGATGGGTCCCGAGGTGCTCGGCAGCATCGAGTACGGCGTGAGCCTGCTGGGCTGCCCGCTGGTGATCGTGCTGGGCCACGACTCCTGCGGCGCGGTGGGCGCGGCGCGTGACGCCGTCGGCGGGGCTCCCGCGGCGGAGGGCTACGTGCGCGACGTGATCGAGCGTGTCACGCCGAGCATCCTGGCCTCCCGCGCCGCCGGGCACACCGAGGACTCCGACTTCATAGCGGAACACGTCCGCGCCTCCGTCGACCTGCTGCTGGACCGCTCCCGCGCGCTCAGCGAGGCGGTGGACGCCGGCCGCACGGCGGTGGTCGGCCTGTCCTACCGGCTCACCGACGGCACCGCGAACGTCGTCACCACCCGCGGCCTCGACGCGGTCGGCGCCGCCGTCTGACGTCCGCCCCGCCCGCCGCGCCCGGTCAGACCCGGCGCGGCGGACGGGGGAAGAAGCCGCTGGTGCGGGCCCGGTAGGCGGCGTAGCCGGGACGGTCGGCCATGTGCCGCTCCAGCAGCGCCTTGCCGCTGCCCGCGGTGAGCAGGAAGGTCATCGTCAGCGGCGAGACCACGGTGGCGGCGGCGACCGCGAGGCCGGTGCAGGCGAGCAGGTACAGGCCCCACCAGACCAGGAAGTCGCCGAAGTAGTTGGGGTGCCTGGTCCAGGCCCACAACCCCCGGTCCATGATCCGGCCGCGGTTCGCCGGATCGGCCTTGAAGGCGCGCAACTGCCAGTCGCCGACCGCCTCGAAGGCGACACCGGCCCCCCAGACCAGCGCCGCCACCACGGCGAGCACGCCGACCGGCTCGGGCGCGTAGCAGGCCGCCTGCACCGGGAGCGAGATCAGCCACACCAGCGCGGCCTGCAGCAGGTAGACCATCCGCAGCGCGTACCAGGCCCGGCGGGCGGCCCCCGGCCCGGCCTTGGCGAGCATCCGCTCGTAGCGCGGGTCCTCGCCGTGGCCGCGCCCGCGCCAGGCGATGTGCAGGCACAGCCGCAGCCCCCACGCCACCGTCAGCGCGGTGACCAGCGCGCGCCGTCCGGGGTCCCCGTGGCCTCCCGCCGCCGCGACGGCGCAGGAGGTCACCGCGACGGCCGCGAAGGCGAGCCCCCAGGCGCTGTCGACGATCCGGTGGATCCCCTTGACCAGGGCGATCGCGAAGGTCGCCAGCAGTACGGCGAGCGCCGCGCCCGCGGCGGCGGCGAGGTTCGCCGCGAACGCCGCCCACGGGAAGGCGTTCACCGCGCCGACCTCGGCTCCGGCCGACCGGGGCCGTCCCACCCGTCGCGCTCCTCGCCCCGCCCGGCGGATCCGGCCGGACGGCGGGCCAGGATCTGGTCGACGCCCATCCTGCCCTGCTCGAAGGCGAGCGAGCCGCCGACGAGATAGAGCCGCCAGACCCGCGCGGTGACCTCGCCGACCATGGCGGTGAACTCCTCCCAGCGCTCCTCGAGCGTGTCGTGCCAGGCGTCGACGGTGGCCACGTAGTGCTCGCGCAGCGCCTGCACGTCCCGGATCTCGAAGCCGGCCCGCTCCAGCAGCGCCAGCGTCCCGCTGAGCGGCCGCATGTGCATGTCCGGGGCGATGAAGGACTCGATGAACGCGCCGCCGCCGGGGGCGTTCGCGCCGCGCGACATCTGCTGGACCAGCAGCCGGCCGCCCGGAGCCAGAGCCCGGTGCAGCAGCCCCGCGAAGTCGGGGTACTGGTCGTCCCCGACGTGCTCGCCCATCTCGATCGTGGTGACCGCGTCGAACCCGGCCGCCTCGACGTCGCGCCAGTGCTGGTGCCGGATCTCGACGCGGTCGCCCAGGCCCTGCTCCTTCACCCGGTCGCGGACGAAGCGGGCCTGCTCCGCGGCCAGAGTGACGCCGGTGGCGTGGACGCCGTGGTGCCGGGCCGCATGCAGGACCAGCGCGCCCCAGCCGCAGCCGATGTCCAGCAGCCGCATGCCGGGGCGCAGTTCGAGCTTGCGGCAGATCAGGTCGAGCTTGTCGCGCTGCGCGTCGGCGAGGGTGTACCCGTGCTCGTCGCTCGCCCAGTAGGCGCAGGAGTAGGCCATCGAGGGGTCGAGCAGCAGCGCGTAGAAGTCGTTGGACAGGTCGTAGTGGTGACTGATCGCCGCCCGGTCCCTGGTCCGGCTGTGCAGCGCACCGCGCAGCCTGGCCTGCCCCTGCGGCGCGGCCGGGCGTGGGCCGACCGCGCCGAGCCGGGCCGCGGTGACCGCGGCCCGCGCCAGCGGCCCGACCCCGGGCCGCTGCCGCACCAGCCCACGCTGCTCCACGGCCTGACGGACCGCCCGCAGCGCCTCGCGCAGGTCCCCCTCGGCGTCCAGCTCGCCGCTCACGTAGGCCTGGGCGAGGCCGAGTTCGTCCGGCTGCCACAGCAGACGGCGCAGCGCCCGCCGGGAGCGCAGGACCAGGGTGGGCGCACCCGGTGCACCGGCGGTGCTGCCGTCCCAGGCGCGCACCCGCAGCGGCGCGGGCGAGCCGGTGAGCTCCTCGATCAGCGGCAGCAGCCGGGCCGCCGCGCCCGACTCCGCGCGGCGGTCGCGGGCGCCGCGGTCCGCGGTGGTGGTCATGCGCCCTCCGCGCGGGTGAGCAGGATCTGCCGGACGTCCAGGTAGCCGGAGCGGAACCCGGCCTCGGAGTAGGCGAGGTAGAGGGTCCACATGCGGCGGAACGCCTCGTCGAAGCCGAGCTCGGCGACCTCGTCCGCGTGCGCGGTGAACCGCTCGCGCCACAGCCGCAGGGTCTCCGCGTAGTGCTGCCCGAACCCGTTGCCGCCGCTCACCCGCAGCCGGGTGTGCGCGCGGGTGGCCTCCTCGATGGCCTCGTTGGAGGGCAGCATCCCGCCGGGGAAGATGTACTTGTGGATCCAGGTGTAGGTGCGGCGGGTGGCCAGCAGCCGGTCGTGCGGCATGGTGATGGCCTGGAGGGCGACCCGGCCGCGCGGGGCGAGCACGGAGTCGAGCGTGCGGAAGTAGGTGGGCCAGTACTCGACGCCCACGGCCTCGATCATCTCCACGCTCACCACGGCGTCGAAGCGGCCGTCGCGCAGCGGCTCCAGCCGCCGGTAGTCCTGGAGCCGGATCTCGACCGCGTCCGCGACCCCGGCGGCGCGCACCCGGTCGAGCGCGAGGTCGTGCTGCTCCTGGGAGAGCGTCAGCGACAGGACGGTCGCGCCGCGCCTGGCCGCGCGGATGCACAGCTCCCCCCAGCCGGTGCCGATCTCCAGCACCCGGCTGCCGGGGCCGACCCCGGCCAGGTCCAGCAACCGGTCGATCTTGGCATGCTGGGCCCGTTCCAAGTCCTCCCAGCGCGCAGGCAGTTCGGCGAAGACGGCGCTGGAGTAGGTGAGCGAGTCGTCCAGGAAGAGCCGGAACAGCTCGTTGGACAGGTCGTAGTGGGCACGGATGTTGGTGCGCGAGGCCGCCTCGCTGTTGGCGCCGTGCGGCTGCCGTGACTCCCACAGCCGCCGCAGCCGCTGGAGCGAGGGCGGCACCAGCGTGGTGAGCTGCTCGGCCATCACGGTCAGCGCGCCGGGCAGGTCGGGCGCGTCCCACTCGCCCGCCTGGTAGGACTCGCCGAAGCCGATCAGACCGTCCTCGGCCAGCCGGGCCGTGAACGCCTCGGGGTCGTGCACCTGCAGCAGCGGGCCTCCTCGTCCCAGGATCCGCTCGCCCATCAGGACGCGCAGCGGAAGCCGGCTCAGTGCGCGGGTGATGACCGCGCGGGCCACGGCCGTGCGCAGCGGTGAACTCTCGGGGACGCGGACGACGTCGGCCCAGCGTTGCGGGTCGATCCGGTCCCGCAGGAGCGGCTGGGTCTGCTGCAGGGTCACTTCATGCCCTCCTGGGGCTGGTGGCGGTTACGCGGGACGACGGGCAGTCCGCGCAGGTAGAGGCGGATGCCGTGGAAGCGGATGGCGAGGGTCGCGGCCAGCGGCGCGAGCGGGTGGCGCAGCGCGGCGGCGGCCAGGGCCGGGAGGGTGCAGGGGCGTCCGACGCCCTTCACGGTGGCGGTGAAGGCCCGTGCGGCGTCCAGGTCCAGATGCACGGTCAGGTCGAGGCGCTCGCCCGGAGTGGGCAGCCGCATCCGGTAGCGGCCGGCGACCGGGAGGAACGGGGAGACGTAGAAGGCCTTGTCCGCGGCAGCGTCGCGGGCGGCCTCCGGGCCGAGCAGGTAGGCGTGGCGGCCGCCGTAGGTGTTGTGGACCTCGGCGACGACCTGGCGCAGCGCGCCGTCCTCGTCGTGGCACCAGTAGACGCTGAGCGGGTTGAAGACGTAGCCGAACACGCGGGCCTGGGCCAGCATCAGCACCCGTCCGCGCGCGGGCGCGGCCCCCTGCCCGGCGAGGAAGCGGTCCAGACCGGCGCGGATGGTGGGCCCGGCCCCGTCGAAGTGGTCGCGGCCGCGGAAGCCGGCCAGCGGGCGGAGCGGGCGCGGCAGGACGGGGAGGGCGTCGAGGTCGACGAGCCAGTAGTAGGTGCGGTGGTCCAGCGCGTAACGCTGCCGTGCGGTCCTGACGTGCCGGACCCGGCTGTCGTAGAGCATCGCGCCGACCGGCGGGGTCGCGCCGGACGCGGTGCCGGCGGCCCCGGCCGCGGGCCGCGCCGTTCCCTGCTCGGGACCGTGCGCCGTCATGTTCACCAGTCGACCCCCAGAGCCGCGGCCGCCGCCACTCCGGAGCGGCAGCCGTCCTCGTGGAAGCCCCAGCCGTGCCAGGCGCCGGCGAAGGCGCAGACGGGGCTGTTCAGCTCGGGCAGCCGGGCCTGGGCCGCGACGGACCCTGTGGTGTAGACGGGATGCTCGTACTCCATGCGGTCCAGCACCGTCGCCGGGTCGACGAGCGCGCCGCCGTTGAGCGTGACCAGGAACCGGTCGGGGGTGTCCAGGCGTTGCAGGCGGTTCATGTCGTAGCTGACCTGGACCGCTCCGGACTCCGCGTCGCAGGCGGGCAGCAGGTGGTTCCAGGACGCCTGCGCGGCGCGGCGGCGCGGCAGCACCGAGGCGTCCCCGTGCAGCTGGGCGGGGTTGCGCGAGTAGCGGAAGGCGCCGAGCACCTCGCGCTCGGCGCTCGTCGGTGCGTCCAGGACGGCGAGCGTCCGGTGCGGATGGAGCGCCAGCACCACGGCCCGGTACGCGCGGACCTCCCCGCTCGCGTCCTCGACCTGCGCGGCGGCGGCCTCCCGCACGACCCGGGTCACCGGTGTGCCGGTGCGGACCTGGTGCAGCTGCTTGGCGACCCGGCGCACGTACTCCTGCGACCCGCCGGTGACGGTGCGCCAGGTGGGCGAGCCGGTGACGGACAGCATGCCGTGGTGCTGCAGGAAGCGGAACAGGTACCTGGCCGGGTAGCCGAGGGCGACGTCGGCCGGGCAGGACCACACCGCGGAGACCACCGGGGTGAGGAAGTGCGCCACGAAGTAGGGCGAGAAGCCGTGCCGGCGGGCGAACGCGCCGACCGTGTCCGCCGGTCCGCCGGGCTGCTCGGGGGCCGCCAGGAGGGCGCGGGCGCTGCGGTGGAAGCGCGGCACCTCCGCGAGCATGCGCAGGTACCTGGGGTCGGCGGCGCGGCGCGGCTGCGCGAACAGGCCGCGCGGCCCGCGCGCGCCCGCGTACTCGAGTCCGCAGCCCTCGCAGCGCACGGACATGCTCATCTCCGACTCCTGCGTGCCGACGCCGAGCTCGGAGAAGAGCCGGAGCAGGTTCGGATAGGTGCGCCGGTTGTGCACGATGAAGCCGGTGTCCACGCGCTGCAGCACTCCGTGCGCGTCGACCCGGTCATGGGTGTGCGCGTGCCCGCCGAGCCGGTCGTCGGCCTCGTACAGCGTCACGTCGAACCGCCGCTGCAACACGTGCGCCGCAGTCAGCCCGGCCACCCCGCTGCCGACCACCGCGACCCGCTCCCGCTCCATCACGACTCTCCCCGCGCGCCGTCCGAACCCTCTCGTGGGGTATTCGGGGCAGCGGCGCGCACGGATGGGTGCGGAACGCCGACGGCTCCCCGCCGGGTTCGGCGGGGAGCCGTCAGTCGATCGTGGGCCGGGTGTGGCGGCTGCTCAGGCGACGTCCTTGCGGGTCACGCCCAGGTAGCCGACGAGTGCGGCGATGACCGCGGCCAGGACGAGGCTGACCCAGCCGGTCCCCCAGTCCAGACCGCCGCGCTGCTGCGAGACGCCCATCCAGTCCGCGAAGGAGGCCCCCAGCGGGCGGGTCACCACGTAGGCGAACCAGAACGCGAAGATCGGGTTCAGGCCGGCCTTCCAGTGCCCCAGCGTCGGGATCGCGATCAGCCCGGCGAAGAGCAGGCCGGAGGAGAAGTAGCCCAGGTGCAGCGTGGTCGCCGTCATGTCGCCGGTGGCGGTGCCGAGGGCGAAGGTGGTGAGCACGGTGGCCCAGTAGAAGAGCTCGCGCCGGCGGGTGGTGATGCTGTGGATCGAGAGGGTCTTCTCCGTGGCGTACCAGAGCCCGAAGATCGCCGCGAGCACGAGGGCGAAGAAGGACGCCGACACCACGTAGGCGATCCCGAACTGGACGTGCAGCACGTCCGCCGCCATGGTGCCGAAGACGCTGACCATCACGACCGCGGTCCAGTAGATCGCGGCCGAGTACCGCTTCACCCCCAGCTGGACGGCCAGCGAGAGCACCAGCACGAGGCCGGCCGCCGCGACGGTCAGCTGCGGGTCGAACCGCTTCACCAGGAAGTCGGAGGTGGTCTCGCCCATGCCGGTGGTGAGCACCTTGATGATCCAGAAGAGCGCGGTGACTTCCGGAACCTTGCTCAGCGCCTGGCGGGCCTGGGCGCCGGGACGCGACTGCAGCAGTTGATCTCTCGCCATGGAGGGAGAGCCTTCCACACGAACGCGTGCCGCCCGCGCGCGGGCGGCACGCGTGGGGAGATTTTCACCAACTTATGGAATGGGTCATTCCGCCCACGTGCGCCGGAAGGGCGTCAAACCCGACGGCGCAACGTCCCGCGTCAGCCCTCGATCCGGCGCACGATCTCCTCGCACACCTCGTGCGTACGCAGCGCGTCCCGCGCGTCGAGGACCTTGCCCGCCCGAACGGCGTCGAGGAAGGCGAGCACGACCTGCTCGATCCCGCGCTGCCGCGCGACCGGCACCCAGTCCCCGCGCCTGGTGAGCGTCTGACCGCCGTCGTGGTCGACCACGTCCGCCAGGTTGACGACCACCCGCTTGGCGTCGCCCCCGGAGACCTCCAGCACCTCCTCGGTCGAGCCGCTCAGCCGGTTCATGATCCCGAGCGCGGTGAACCCGTCCCCGCCCAGGGTCAGCACCACGTGCTCCACCAGCCCGTCGCCGTTGCGACGGCAGCGCACGTCCAGGTGCTCGATCTCGCCGGGAACCAGGAACCGCAGCGTGTCGACCACGTGCACGAAGTCGTCGTAGACCAGCGTCCGCGCCGCCTCGGCCAGCCCCACCCGGTTCTTCTGCAGCACGATCAGATCCCGAGGCGCCTGCCCGGCGCGCACGTACCCGGGCGCGTGCCTCCGGTTGAACCCCACCATCAGCGAGCGCCCTCGTCGCTCCGCCAGCTCCACCAGCCGACGCGCGCCCTCCAGCGTGTAGTCGAGCGGCTTGTCGACGTACACGTCCACGTCCGCCTGGAGCAGCCGCTCGACGATGGGCACGTGCTGGTCCGTCGCGGCGTGCACGAACGCCGCCCGGATCCCGCTCCCGATCAGCTCCCCCAGATCCGTGAACCGCGCCCCGGCACCGACCCGGTGCGCGTCCCCCAACCGGTCCAGCTTCGCCCGGTCCCGCGTCATCAACCGCAGATCCAGCCCCGGCAGCGCCCCGAGCACCGGCAGGTACGCCTTCTGCGCGATGTCCCCCAGACCCACCACTCCCACCGGAAGCAGGTCGTCGGCCGCCAGGGAATCAGGCATGAGCGCTCCAATCGCACGGATCATCGGAAGGATCTGACGGCCTAGCATGCCACCCATGTACGCATGGGAACGGTTCCGGTCCATGGTCCTGGCGACGGCCTGGGACGACATCGAGTTCGCCCGCCCCCGGGTCGGGCCCGAGCACGTCGAGGCGCTGGTGGGGTTCTACTGGACGCTGGAGGAGTGGCCGCAGCGCATCGCGCTGGTGCAGCTGGTGCAGGACAGGAAGGAACCGGCTCTCAAGCCGGTCATGCTCGACGTGCTGCGGGCGCCGCTCACGTCGGACCGGGAGAACGTGGAGCTGACCATGGCCGCCGCGTTGCGCATCATCGACGACCGCTACGACACGTTCATGAGGTTCTACGAGGACCGGGAGGCCCTGCACGCGGCGGTGCGCGAGGCGCGCGAGGCCCACGGCTCTCCCGCCGAGGAAAGGTGATCCACTTGTGACCGGCCGGGGGTCGGCCCGCGGGCTGCGATCACTACGGTAGGGCGTTGTGCGAGACGACCACCCCACCTCCGACCAGGACCGACTGCCCACGCGGGTCTGGCCGCGCAACCTCGCGCTGGCGCTCGGGGCCGCCGCGGTGACGTTCGTGGGGCTCAGGACTCTGGAGCCCGCCGCGGACACGTCCGGCACGACGGCCGACCGGCCCGCCCAGGCGGTCGTCACCCCGAAGGCCTCGGCGTCTGCCTCCGCGTCCGCGCCGGGCGTCTCGACCCGGCCGCAGGTGCCGCTGCGTCAGGCGTTTCCCGCCCAGGTGAAGGCGGGTGGCGCCGTCTACACGAAGGTGGGCGCGGCCACCTTGTCCTCGTGCACCCTGGCGGACTCGGTCGGTCCCCGGCTCATCGCGATGATCAACACGAGCCACGGCTGTGTGGGCGAGCAGGTCGCGCTGTACAAGGACAAGCAGGACGACCAGTTCAACCTGGCGGTCTTCACCATGAAGGACCCCGAGGACACGCTCCGGATGGTCAACGAACTCAGCATGGCCTTCCAGGACTTCGAGGTCGGCGCCCAGGCGCCGCCGCCGTCCTCCGGGCTGCGCACCCTGCCGCCGGACAGCACCATGGTCCAGGCGTTCACCGGCTCCGGGCGGGCGATGGTCGTCGGGCTCGGCCAGTGGTCGGACGGCCGTGCCGCCGACCTCCAGGGGCTGGAGGACCGGCTCCAACCCCTGCAGGACGCCGTGGGCAGGACCGTCTTCGCCTACGAATCCCACCGCTGAGCCCGATCGAGAGGCCTCTCCCATGCCGGCCCGCCCCCGCATCCTGTTCGTGACGGACCTCGCCTACCAGGCGCGGGGCCGCCGCTACTGCGACGAGGACATCTTCCTGACCTCCCGGCTGCGGGACGACTTCGACATCGCCCTGTGCCACCCGCTGGACGCCGTCGCGCTCATGGACGCCTTCTCGGCGGTGGTCGTCCGCAACAGCGGGCCGGTGCTGCACTACCAGGCCGGGTACGAGGCGTTCCGGGCGCAGGCGGTCGCGCGCGGGACGCGGGTCTACAACCCGCTCACCGGGCGCGGCGACATGGCCGGCAAGCAGTACCTGTTGGACCTGACCGCCGCCGGGTACCCGGTCATCCCCACCGTCGACCGGCCGCAGGACCTGTACGGGCTGCCCGAGGCCGAGGCGTACGTGGTCAAGCCGAAGGTCGGCGCCGACTCCATCGGGCTCCACGTCGTCACGCCCGAGCAGCTGGACGGTCTTCCCTTCGGCGACGTCCTGGTCCAGCCGCGGATCGACTTCCGCCACGAGGTGTCGTTCTACTTCGTCGACGACACCTGCCGGTACGCCCTGTACGCGCCCGACCCGGAGCGGCGTTGGGCCCTTGCGCCCTACGAGCCGACCGACGCCGACCTCGCCTTCGCCCGCCGCTTCGTCGACTGGAACACCCTCGACCACGGCGTCCAGCGGGTGGACGCCTGCCGCACCCAGGACGGCGGACTCCTGCTGGTCGAGCTGGAGGACCTCAACCCCTACCTGTCGCTGGACCTGCTGACGGACCAGGCCCGCGACGCGTTCGTCACCGACCTGACCGCCTCCCTGCACCGCTTCCTCGACGCGCCGCCGGCCGACGGCGCGCACCACGGGGCGGCCCGCGGTTGAGTACCCGACTGAGTACTGCCGCGTACTTCCACTCATGACCCGCCGCCCCGCCGCACGCGATGATCGCCCCATGCTCAGTGACCTCGCCCGTTGTGTCGTGCCCGTGCTCGGGCGGTTCCGTGTCGGTCCGGGCCGGCTTCCGCAGGGGCCGTGCATCGTCGCGGTCAACCACAGCTCGCTGATCGACCCCGGCGTGGTGCTGGCGGCACTCGGCCGGATGGGCGAGCGTCAGCCGGTGGTGCTGGCCACGGCCGGGCTGTGGCGGATCCCGGTGCTCGGCCGGGTGCTGCGGGCCGAGGGGCACATCCCGGTGCACCGGGGCACGGCGCAGGCCGCCGCCGCGCTGGAGGCGGCCGAGCGGGAGCTGCGCCGCGGCCGGGTGGTGGTGATCTACCCGGAGGGACGGATCCCCCCGCGTCCGGACTCCGCCGACGCGACGCCGCAGGAGTTCCGCAGCGGGCTGGCCCGGCTCGCCCTGGCCACCGGCGCGCCGGTGGTGCCGCTGGGTCAGGCGGGTTCGCGGCGGATCACGTCCGGCAGCACGTTCAAGCAAGTGGCCGGGGTGGCGACCGCGCCGGTGCGGCGGCCGCGGGTCCAGGTCTGCCTGGGCGCGCCCATCCGGCTTTCGGGGCCGGTCCCGCAGGCGACGGAGCAGGCCCGGACGGCCGTGACCGAGGCCTGGCGGACTGCGGTGGACGGACTCGGCGCGAAGCAGCCCCGCCGCCGCTCGTCCCGGCGGCGGGGCGAACGGCCGGCGACCCGCGGCTCCCTCACCGAGTGCGGAGGGCCGTCCCGGCCGCGAGGATGAGGGCATGTCCAGCAAGGTCGTGCTCGTCACCGGAGCCTCGTCCGGCATCGGCGAGGCCGTCGCCGTCGCCCTGCAGTCACGCGGCTGCACCGTCTACGCCGCGGCCCGGCGGACCGGGCGCATGGCGCACCTGGCCGACCGCGGCATCCGGCCGCTGCCCCTCGACGTCACCGATCCGGCGTCCTGCCGGACCGCGGTGGAGAAGATCACCGAGGACTGCGGCGGCGTCGACGTCCTGGTGAACAACGCCGGCTACGGCTCCTACGGCGCCGTCGAGGACGTGCCGCTGCGGGAGGCGCGCGCGCAGTTCGACGTGAACGTCTTCGGCTGCGCGGAGCTGATCCGTCTGGTCCTGCCGCACATGCGGGAGCGCCGCAGCGGCCGGATCGTCAACGTCGGCTCGATGGGCGGCCGCATCCACACGCCGCTGGGCGGCTGGTACCACGCCACCAAGTTCGCCCTGGAGGGGCTCAGCGACTGTCTGCGCCTGGAACTGAAGCCGTTCGGCATCGACGTCGTCGTGGTCGAGCCCGGCAGCATCCGCACCGAGTGGGGCGGCATCGCCGCGAAGAAGCTCAGGGAGACCTCCGGTCACGGCCCCTACGCGGGCCAGGCCCAGGCGATGGCCCGGACCCTGGACGGCGAGGCGAACACCCGCTTCGTCTCACCGCCCTCCGTGGTGGCCGAGGCGGTCGTGCGCGCCGTCACCGCGCCACGCCCTCGCACCCGCTACGTCGTGGGTGCGGGCGCACGCCCGCTGATCGTGCTGCGCGGCGTGCTGCCCGACCGGGCGTTCGACACGCTGATGCGCGTCGCCAACCGGCTGCCGGGCTGACCGCGCTCCGGCAGGCGGCCGGTGGGCCGGCCCGTCGGGAGGCCTCCCGCTCATCCGTTGACCCTGCGGCGCAGTCGCACCGTCGCCAGAGCGAGCAGTCCCACGGCGACGGCGGCCAGCACCGCCAGCTGCCGGGCGATGGAGAGCAGGTCGCCGTGACGCGAGAGCAGCTCGGTCCAGGCGTCGACCGCCCAGGACTGCGGCGTCGCGTGGCCCACGGTTCGCA
Organism: Streptacidiphilus rugosus AM-16; assembly: GCF_000744655.1. Taxonomy (NCBI): domain Bacteria; kingdom Bacillati; phylum Actinomycetota; class Actinomycetes; order Kitasatosporales; family Streptomycetaceae; genus Streptacidiphilus; species Streptacidiphilus rugosus. Next base: position 367,602 of record NZ_JQMJ01000004.1, read on the forward strand.
ACCAGGCGGGGACGATGGCGAGCGGCCACATGCAGCCGCCCAGCATGCCCAGGGTGATGCCGACGGCGGGACCGATCGCGCTCGCCTGTTCCGGGGTCCGGAACAGCGTCCCCGACAGGACCCCTGCGCCGGTCCCCACCAACGCCCAGACGGCGACCAGCGCGAAGGCGGCGACGGGGTCGCCCCAGTGGACGCCGAAGGCCACCGCCCCGACCAGCACGATGACCAGGGACTGGAGCAACGCGAGAGCGAGGTAGGCGAGGGTCTCCCCCAGGACGACGGCTCGGGCTCCCGCCGGGGTCGCCATCACGCGGGCGTAGACGCCAAGCCCTCTGGTCGAGACGATCGACGCCCCGCCGGCCAGGGCGTTGAGGAAGACGAAGAGCACCAGCATCGTCGGGGTGCTGTAGCTGAACCCCGCGGGCAGGAACTGGCTGCCTCCGCCGACGACCACCTGTTGGACCGTGATCGGCGCGGCCCCGGCCTGCTGCGAGCGGGCCAGGGCCAGTCTCTGGTCGAAGCCACCGCCCTGCTCGGACAGCGCGAAGCGGGCGGCCTGGATCCTGGCTCCCTGCTCGGCCACGGTGGTGGACACCGCCGCGGCCGCGGCCGGCCCCGCAGTCCCGTTGCCCTCCACCAGGATCGGCACGCTCACGTTCCGGCCGCCGCGCAGGGCGGAGTCCAGGCCGGGCGGCACCAGGACCACGGCGTCGAGTTCGCTGCGCCGGAGTGAGGCGCGGGCCTGCGCCTCGTCGGTGTAGTCGTGCACGCGCAGCGCGCTCGACCCGTGCAGTTCGGTGACCAGCTCCCGGGCCAGCGGTCCGCCACCGGTCTGGACGACGCCGACCCGGAACTGCCCGAATCCGGTCACGGTCGCGCCGATGATGACGATGACCGCGACGGGGAGCAGGAAGGCGAAGAACAGCGCGGTGCGGTCGCGGAGCATGCGACGCACGGTGGCGCCGGCGACGGCGAGGGCGGCGGTCACGGCTGCCTCCTCGACCGGACGACGAGGGCCGTCAGGGCGACGACGACCAGGGAGAAGACCGCGATCCCGAGCAGGGGCGCCCCTACCACGCCGATCCCGCGGGCGCCTGTGCCGAGGTCGGTGAAGCCTCGCAGTGCCCAGCCGTTGGGCGTGAAGAGAGCCAGGCGGCGCAGCAGCGGCGGCTCCTGCGAGACGAAGACGAAGTTGCCGCCGGCCAGCACGAGGGCGAACACCACGACCGCCGCCAGGCCCTCCGCCTGACGTTCGGTCCGCGCCAGTGCGATGGTGAGCGCGGTCAGGCAGACCACCGAGACCGAGATGCCGAGACAGAGCAGCGCGACGGCCGCCGGATTGCCCCAGTCGGCGCCGAAGAGCAGCGTCGAGCCGAGGACCATGGTGGCCAGGCTCGCGCCGCTGTAGACGAAGGTCGCCAGCGACTTTCCGACCACCGCGACGGTGCGCCCGACCGGCGCGGCCTGGATGCGGTCGAGTGTGCCGTGGGCCTGCTCGACGAAGTACCCCCGCGAGGTGTAGCCGACGGCGAACATCACGAAGAAGATGCCCATGGCCGGGGCGACGTAGCTGATCACTTTGAGCTTGTGGTCCGCGGCGCTCTGCTGGACGGGTGTCTCGGGCAGGCGCTGCTCGACGGCCGAGGCGGTCAGCCGGGCCAGGTCGGCGGGCGGCGCGCCCGCGGCCAGGGCGGTCCGCACGGCGAGGCGGTCGGCGTTGACCTGGGCGACGAAGGACTGGGAGACGGCGGTGGCGACCTGTCCGGCCAGGGCGTTGTCGACGTCGGCGCGGACCTGGACCGGTCTCGGGGCACCGCCGCCGGTCACCGCGGCGGTGAAGCCGGCCGGGACCACGATCACGGCCTGCACGGTGTGGTGGCCGATGGCCGCGTCGGCGGCGGCCCGGTCCCGGTAGTCGTGGACGGCGAGGACGCCGGCGAGGTCCGGACTGTGCAGGGTCCGTTCCAGTCCGGCCGCGGCCGGACCGTGGTCGAGGTCGAGGTAGCCGACGGTGGCGTGGTAGGTGGTGACCTTGCTGAAGGCGAGCGCCATGAGTCCGGCGATCAGCAGCGGGGCGACGAAGCCGAGGACGAGCGCGGAGCGGTCCCGCAGGCGCTGCCGCAGGTCCTTCCCGGCGATGACGAGGGCGGGGTGCACGGCGCTCACTCCCGCAGGGCGGTGCCGGTGAGGTGGAGGAACACCGCCTCCAGGTCCGGCTCGTCGATCTCGACGGCGCGGATCTGCGCGCCGCTGCCGTGGGCGCGGTCCAGCAGAGCGGGCAGCAGGCTGCGCGCCTCGCGTGCCACGACGTGGACGCCGTCCTCCACGACGTCCGCGGCCTCCACCCCGGCGGTGGCGCGGCAGGCGGCGGCGAGGGCTCCGAGGTCGCCGACGGCGGTGAGCCGGATCCGGTCGCGCTCGGCGACCAGGGCGACCAGCTCGCGACGGGTTCCCTCGGCGACCAGGCGGCCGTGGTCGATGATGCCGACGCGGTCGCAGAGTCGCTCGGCCTCCTCCATGTAGTGGGTGGTGTACAGCACGGCCATCCCCGCCTCGCCGAAGCGGCGCACGCTCTCCAGGATGGCGTGGCGGCTCTGCGGGTCGACGCCCACGGTCGGCTCGTCCAGCACGAGGAGTGTGGGGCTGTGCACCAGCCCGGCGCCGATGTTGAGCCGCCGTCGCATGCCGCCCGAGAGGGACTCGACCCGGTCCCCGGCACGGGTGGTGAGATCGACCAGTTCGAGCACCTCCGCGACGCGCTGCTCGAGCCGCCTGCGCGGCATCCGGTGCAGTCGCCCGAAGAAGCGCAGGTTCTCGCGGACCGTCAGATCGGGGTAGAGGGCCACGTCCTGGGGGACGTAGCCGATGTGCCGCTTGGCCTCGCGCGCTTCGGGCCGCACCGGCCGTCCGAGGACGGTGATCCGACCGGCGTCCGCGCGCAGCAGGCCGCAGACGAGCCGGATGGTCGTGGTCTTGCCGGCGCCGTTGGGACCCAGCAGGCCGTAGGTCTCGCCCGGCCGCACGGCCAGCGAGAGGGCGTCGACGGCGGTGCGCTCGCCGAACCTCCGGACCAGGTGCTCGCACCGGAGCACGGGTGCCTCGGCTTCCGCGCCCTGGCCGGGCCGCTCGACCGGTGCCGCTTGCGTCTCCATCCCTCCACCGTGCGGTCCCGCCCACTGCCCCGGGAGGGCCGGACAGCCCCTCGAACCGCCGCCGAGCGGCCCCGGTCGGGTGCGCCCGGCCCGGGGCCTGTGCCCCGGCGGCGCGTAGCGTGGAAAGGGGTCGTTGGCGGCGCAGTGCGCGCCCGACGCAGGAGGCCGGACCATGTACTTCGCCGACCGGACCGAGGCTGGACGACGCTTGGCCGGGCGTCTGCGGGAGGCGAAGGCCGCCACGGGGACGTGGTGGTGCTGGGCCTGCCCCGGGGCGGTGTGCCGGTCGCGGCGGAGGTCGCGGAAGCGCTGGGCGCGCCGCTCGACGTCCTCGTCGTCCGGAAGCTGGGGGTTCCGTTCCAGCCCGAACTCGGCATGGGCGCGATCGGCGAGGAGGGTGTCCGCGTCGTCAACGAGGCCGTCGTCCGAACCGCGCGGACCGCACCGGACGAGCTGGCGGAGGTCGAGGCACGCGAGCGGGCCGAGCTGGAGCGGAGGGTGCGCCGCTACCGCGGCGACCGCCCGCCTCTTCCCCTTGACGGCCGGACGGTCATCATCGTGGACGACGGCGTCGCGACCGGTTCGACGGCCCGCGCCGCCTGCCTGATCGCCCGCCGTCGGGGCGCGTCCCGGGTGATGCTGGCTGTTCCCGTCGCCCCGCGCGACTGGGCGGTCGGACTGCGCGAGGTGGCCGACGCACTCGTCTGTCTGGACAACCCCAGCCCGTTCTTCGGCATCGGCCAGTTCTACGAGGACTTCAGCCAGACCACCGACGAACAGGTCGCCGCCTGCCTGCGCGAGGTCCCCGGCGCGGCCGGCGGAGCAGGAACCTCGCCGTCGAGGCGGGCCGGAGACCCGGCCGATCCCGAGGTGTCCGTGCCGGCGGGCGAGGTCGACCTGGCCGGGCGGCTGGCGACGCCGTCGCACGCCACCGGCGTCGTGGTCTTCGCGCACGGCAGCGGCAGCAGCCGGCACAGCCCTCGAAACCGTCAGGTCGCTGACGCCCTGGGCCGGGCCGGGCTGGCCACCCTCCTGTTCGACCTGCTCACCGCGGACGAGGAGCACGACCGCGCCAACGTCTTCGACACCGCGCTGCTCGCCGAGCGGCTGACCGGAGCGACCCGCTGGCTCGAGAGCCGCCGGGAGGTCCGCGGCCTTCCCCTCGGATACTTCGGCGCCAGCACCGGTGCCGCCGCGGCACTGTGGGCAGCGGCGGAGCCCGGCTCGCCGGTGGGGGCCGTCGTCTCACGCGGCGGTCGCCCCGATCTCGCGGACGGACGGCTGCCTGAGGTCGCCGCACCCACCCTGCTCGTCGTCGGCGGTCGCGACCCTCTGGTGCTCGACCTCAACCGCCGCGCCCAGAGCATGCTGCGCTGCGAGAACCGACTCGCGGTCGTGCCCGGCGCCACCCATCTGTTCGAGGAACCCGGCGCCCTGGAGACCGTGGCGGATCTGGCCGCCGAGTGGTTCACCCGGCACCTGCGGTGACCCGCCCGCCGCCGCGCCGAGGCGTTCAGGTGGTGGGCGCGTTCCCGCGCCCGTCTCCGGCTTCGAGCTCGCAGTCCGATCCGGGGAAGACCTCCCCGCGATGGCCGTCCTCGAACTCCACGAGATACGGCGGCCCCCCGTCCGGACCCCGTACCTCCACGATCCGCCCCAGCCGGTCGTGGTCGCCCACCCGGTGGCTGAGGAATCTCAACCTGTCTCCCACGGTGGCGTTCATGTCTTCCTCCGTTCCGTCGGGGTCGGTGCGGTGAGCTGTCCTCCCGGCCGACTGCTCGTCATCCATCCTGTTCGAGCCGTTCGGGACGCCGCGGCGGACCGCCCCGCCGACTCGTCCGATCGTCAGGGCCCGGCTTGTCCGGCCGGGTCCGAGCGCGGTGGGCAAGGCGCAGCTCGATCCCGACCCTCGGCGGTTGCTGGAGGGAGTTCACGACGGTGCACCGGTTGAGCACGTCGCGCACACCCTCACGGTCGCTCAGGCCCAACGGCGTGCGCAGCCTGACCGCGAGGCGGATGGCGGTCACCCGTGCCGGCCCCGTGCCACGGCTTTCGTAGTGGGCACGGACCTCGACGTGGCGTCGACTCAACCCGCGCGACTCCAGGTACTCGCCCACGCGCGCGGCCGCGCAGACGGCGGCCGAGGCCGCCAGAAGCTCCGCGCCGGTGGGCGCCAGGCCGAAAGGCCCGCCTGCGGTGGTGAAGACGTGCCGCCCGTCCGCCGTCGCGCACCACGCGCTGTAGCCCGTGGCCTGCGCCTCGACGGTTCCCTGCTCGCGGCATGTGAGGGCCCGATCTCCGAACTCCGCGCGGGCGGCCTCACCCATGAGCCGGCCCGCGAGGAGGCGGGCCTGCGCCGGGGTCAGCTCCGCGCGGGCTCCCGGGAGAGGGGAGTCCGGGGGCCCGATGCCCACGACGACACGGCCGTCCGGCCGTTCCTGCTCCTTCTGACGAACGACGCTCACGTGTACCGGATCCGCGGAGGGCTCACGCGACGTGCTCGCCGCGAGCCGCGTGTCGGTTTCCTGCATGGTGCTCACTCCCAGGTCCGTTCCGTCCGACGGCCCCCGCTGTCCCCACGGTCCCAACCGGCCACGGGTCGGCCCAGAGCCGTCAGGGCCCTTCACCGACCGCCGACCGGCCCCATCACCGGACGGGGACGGGCGGTCACCGGCCGTACAGGGAGCACGGGCGACCGCCCTGGGTGCCGGCAGAACCCGCCCGCGTCCGGGCCCGGTCGGCAGGTCGGGCCGAGGGCACGCGGGTAGCGTGGAAGGCATCTGCAGGACACCGCTCCCAGCGGCCCGACCAAGGCGGCGCACCGGCGGCGACCACACGATGGGAAACCCTGCCATGACATCCCCGACCACACCCGCACCGCTCAGCGCCAAGCGCTGGAACCTCAGCCTCGACCTCTTCGAGGAGGGCGACGAGACCAAGGCCCACGCCGTGCTGGAGACCCAGGAACGCACCCTAGAGGGCCGGGGCTCGGCGCACCGCAATCCCCACGACGCCTCGATCCCGGAGATCGGCGACGAGTACGCGGCCGGCCGGGCCCTGATCGAACTCGGCAGGCAGCTCCTGCGCGCCGGGGAGACCGACGCCGCCGCGGAGTCGGACGGCCGCTTCGGCTGACCGCGGTGTCAGCCGCTGAGGTGGCCGGATCCCCGGTCCCGCGCTTGGATCGAGGTGGCGGCACCCGCCGCGCCCCCGTCGCCCCCGTCGCCCCCGCGGAGTCGTCCCCCTCGTGACCGATCCCGTCCCCCAGGAGTCCGGCTCTCCCGCCGAGCGCGTGGGCGAGGCGGTCCTGCACGCGCTGTTCACCCAGTCGCCGACGAGCCTGTACGTGTTCGACGGGGAGCTGCGCCTGGTGCGGGTCAACTCCGCCGCCCGGTTCTTCCGCGAGGTCGCGGACCAGGAGCTGCTCGGCCGGTCGCTGCGCCAGATCCTGCCCGTCTTCGACGTCGCCGACGCCGGACGTCTGGAGCAGATCGCGCGGCGGGTCCTGGAGACGGGGCAACCCGTGAACGGTCTCCGGATCCGGCTGCGCGGCCGCAGCGACCCGCCGGCCGAGGTGCTGACCTCGGCGGCGCTGTTTCGCCTGCACGACGAGGACGGCGCGGTGCTGGGCGTCTGCGCCACACTCACCGACATCACCGCGCAGGTGCGGGCCGAGGAAGGCCTGCGCCTGCTCAACGTGGCGGCCACGCGCCTCGGGTCGACGCTCGACATGTTCCGCATCGCCGCGGAGTTCTGCGACCTCGCAGTCCCGCAGTTCGCCGACTCGGTGGTCGTCGACCTGTACGACAGCGTCCTTCGCGGCCGCGCGCCCGCCGTCGACTCGGCCGAGCGTGGAGCGGCCGTGCGGCGGGCCGGACTGCTCTCGGTCACCGGGGGCCGGGCGCACGACGATCCTCCCGTCGGCGAGCTGGTCACCTACCCGGGCGACTCGCCGCAGCACCGGGCGCTGGTCACGTGGACCACCCACCTGCTCGACGACGTCGACCCCGCCGTGTCCGGGGCGCGGTCCGTGCTCGCGGTCCCCGTTCGGGCCCGCGGGGTCGTCCTGGGCCTCGCCTGTTTCCTCCGGCGGCAGAACCCCCTGCCTTTCGACCAGGACGACCGGAGGCTGGCCGAACAGCTGACGGCCCACGCGGCCCTCTGCCTCGACAACGCCCGCCTCTACGCGCGGGAACGTTCGGCCGCCCGGGTCATGAAGGGCAGGGGCAGCCATCCGGACACGCCCGCGACGGTCGCAGTCGAGCTGGCCGGAAGCTACCGGCCGGCCGGTGACGGCGGCTCCTGGTTCGACGTGATCCCGCTCTCCAGCGCCCGGGTCGCACTCGTCGCGGGCCGCACCCCACTGGGCTCGGCCGCCGGTCCCGCGGCGATGTGCGAAGTGCGCGCGGCCGTCGAGGCGCTGTCCGACCTCGACCTGCCGCCCGAGGAGATCCTGGAACGGCTGCACGACCTGGCGGGAGGGTCGCGGCCCGACCTCGCGGACCCCGGGCGTCGCCCAGGTGACGCCGCGGGGAACGACACCGAGGCCGCGACCTGCCTCTACCTGGTCTACGACCCGGTGACCCTGACCTGCACCGCCGCGAGCGCCGGACATCCCTCCCCGGTCCTCCGGTTCCCCGACGGGACCGTGGAGATGCTCGACGTCCCCTCCGGGCCGGCACTGGGCTGCGGGCCGCCCGGGTTCCGGGCCGTCCGGCGCACCCTGCCGGCGGCCACCACCGTGCTGATCCACAACACCCCGCTGTCGCAGACACCCACGACGCAGGGGACCGAAGACCTGTTCGGCGAACTGCTCGGAGCATCCGACGCCTCGGGGGCCGACGACCTCCAGGCACGGTGCGACGGGCTCGCGGCCGCCCTGGCAGCCCGGCTGCCGACCCAGGACGTCCTCCTGGTGCTCGCCCGCACCCGCGTGCTCGGCGCGGACCGCACCGCCTCATGGACGCTGCCCAACGCCCCCGAGTCCGTCTCCCGGGCACGCCGCCTCGCGACCGGCCGACTCGCCTCGTGGGGACTCGGCGGTGAACTGGCCGAGAACACGGCCCTGGTCGTCAGCGAGCTGGTGACCAACGTCGTGCGGTACGCCGAAGGGCCCGTCCGGCTGGGACTCGTCCTGGCCGACACCCTGTTCTGCGAGGTTTCCGACGACAGCAGCACCGCCCCGCACCTGCGCCGGGCCCTGGACCAGGACGAGAACGGGCGCGGGCTCTTCATCACCGCCCAGCTGACCCAACGTTGGGGTGTGCGCAGGGACGGCCGCGGCAAGACCATCTGGACGGAGCAGCGGATCACCCCCGAGGACCGGTCCGGCTGACCTCCCCCGGGGTTCGCAGGCGCCGCCCGCCGCACGTGGTCAGGGCGTGCCGTCGGCGCTGTCCCGGCTCCGCCCGCGCAGGGTGACGACGAGCCAGCACGTCCACCCGATCGGCTGCAGGAGCCAGAAGCTGAGGCCGCGGTAGAGCAGGGTGGCGGCGATCGCCTGGTCGGCGGGCACTCCGTAGAGCACCAGCAGCGCCGTGAGCGAGGCCTCGGTCACGCCCAGGCTTCCCGGGGTGATCCTGAGGCTGCTGAAGAGCTGGGTCAGGGTGTAGGCGAGCAGCAGGCCGCGCCAGGGGACGTGCGCGTCCAGGGACAGCAGGCACAGGGCCAGCGCCGCCGCGTCGCCGAGCCAGTTGAGCCCGGACAGGAGGAACGGGCGCGTCCACTTCTGGGGATCGGGCTGCAGCGACGCGGCGGCGCGGACGACGTCGGCGAGGGAGGCCTCCGCCCTGGCCAGGGCGGGACGGGCGGCGCCCAGGCGCCGCCACGCGCGAGCCGTGGCGCGGCGCAGCGCGGAGGAGAGCGACAACAGGCCGATCAGCAGGGCGAACGCGGCGAAGGCGGCGGCTCCGACGAGCACCGACTCGCGCAGACCGGGGGCCGGACCGGACGGGTCGGCCAGCAGCGCACCGGCCACGAGCAGCACGCCCAGCACGGTGAGGCTGACGGCACCCGCCACGGCCAGCGACGCGGCGGCGGCGGTGAAAGCCACGCCGCGCCGCTGCAGCTGCCGCACCACCCAGCCGAGCGACAGGACGCCTCCGGCCGGCATCACCCCGGCCATCGCGTTGGCGCCTGCGGCCAGCGCGGTGACGGTCCCGAGGCGCGACCGCGCTCCCGCCGCACGGAGCAGCCACAGCTCCAGGGCGGCCAGTGAGAGGAACGAGACCGTCTCCAGCACGGCCGCCAGAACGAGCCGGTCCGTCTCGACCTGGCCCAGCAGGTGCAGTACCGCGCGCAGCTCCCGCCGGTGCGTCGCCGCCAGAAGTGTCCCGGCCAGCGCCACGCAGGCGGCGCTCGACCACCAGAGCAGTCGGCGTCGGCCGCCCGGCGCCCTCTCCGGCCGCAGCGCTGCCGCGCTCGCGTCCTCGACGGGCCCGGACACGGCCCTCGCACCCGTTCGTCCGCGCCGGTCAGTCCGCCGGCGGCAGTGCAGAGCGGTAGGCGGTGCGGCACGTCTCGCACCGCTGCCCCGGCAGGTCCTCCAGATCGGCGATCCGGCCGGTCTCCGCGTTCGGCGTCAGGTGGTAGCCGCACAGGCCTGCCTGCTCGTCGGCCCGGACGACGTGCCACATGTGGACGCGTCGGCCGCCGGGAACGGGCCGGTGCTCGGCCCTCAGTTCGTAGTGCTGCAGCATGATGCCTCCAACGCCGGCCCGCTCCCGCAGCGGCGAGCCTGGCGCGGTACTAGAGCCCCTGGGCGAGCAGGATCTCGTGGGCCAGGCGCGCGGCTCGGGCGGGGCGACCGGGGTCGGGCGCCCGGTCGGGGATCTCCTCCATGCCGTCGATGAGCGCGCGGACGGCCCGGCCGAGGGCCTGGACCCGCGCTTCCAGCAGTTCCGCGCGCTCGATGGTGCTTTCGAGGTCGCGTCCCTTCGGCCGCATGTCGGTGGACGGTGTCCCGGTCGGGGCGGGTTGGGTCATCGTGGACTCCTGGAGGTCGGCCGCCGGACACCCGGCGGGTGTACTCGTGCCGTCGTCGCGCCGGTCGAGCCGGTCGCGCCTCCCGCGGACGGGCGCAGTGACGCTCAGGACGCCGGGGTACGCACCCGGCGGGCGGCGCCGACCCGGCGAGGGCACACCACCACCATCCGCCTCAGGAGCGGTCGGAGCCAGGTCCGGTCGTCGCCGTCCGTGGGGCCACCCGGCCCTGCTGCGGAGGCCGGCGTGCGGAGGGAACCCTCACGCCGCCCGTCCAGGTGAACGCTCGTGCAGCAATGCGCCGATCCCGTCCATCAGCGGCAGCTCCTCGCGGCGGACGGCGACGAGTTCGCCGCCCTCACCGACGAGCGCCCGCAGCAGCGCGGCGTCCGCCGGGGCCGACCAGCACGCCGAGGCACGCAGTGGCTCCAGCTCCTCACGGGCCACGGCGAGCTGCCGGGTCACCGCGCCCACCCAGAGTCGTTCGCGGTCCAGCCGGGTCGGGGTGTCGACGATCAGCGCGGCCACCGCGGCCCGGCGCAGCGCCTGCGCCGTCGCGTCGAGCCCCTCGACGGCTGCCCCGTTCCTGGCACGTTCCTCGAGAAACCCGTCCACGTGACGCCGGTCCCCGGCGCTGAGCCGTCCCCCGACCAGGTACTCGAGCTCGCCTTCCAACAGCAACCGCCCGGGCGACGCCGGGGTCGTCACCGCGTCGATGCGCACGACGCGCTCGCGGTCGTGCTCCGGCAGCGACTCGAGCAGCACGGAGCCGGCCCATCGGTCGCCTGCCAGGACGACCACCTCGGTCCGGTTGCGCTCGGCGGTTGCCACGAGCTCGTCGGCCAGGGCCCTGGCCGCCTGACGCCACTCCCCGGCCGGCACGTGCCGGACGTCCGGCTCCGGCGGCGCGACGCGAATATGGGGCCACCGACCGCTCTGCGTCTCGGCGATCAGCCGTGACATGCCCCCGGGTTCGTGCACGCGGCGCAGTTGGATCGCAGTGCAGGCGATGTCGGGAGCGCGCTGGAGCGCGAGCGGCATCGCGTCCGGCACGAACGCGACCGCGGCCCGGTCCTCTCCCGGCGCCTGGGACAGGGGTTCGGCCAGTGCCAGCCTGCCGTGGGCGGCGAACAGGGCCAGGCCTCTGCCGGACACGTCGGAGTCATCCTGTGGCACGGCGTGCGCCAGTGCTCCCATGGTGGCCACGTCGGCGCCCTCGGCGACGAGTCGCTCTCGCAGGCGCTCCCACCCGGCGAAAGGTGTCCCTTGTTCGTCCCCGTCCCCGGTCGCCTCGAGGTAGGCGCTGGCGAAGGGCCCGGGACGGGCGTAGAGCGGACGGAGGAATGAGAGGTCCACGTCGCGCCTCCTTGTTCCGACGCGGGAACAGCCGTCTCCTCCCACGCTACGCGTCCTGTCCGCCACGGGGAGGGCCGTTCGGGCCGAACCCGCGCCGAGCGCGCCGCTCCGGCTCCGAGCCCCGTCACCCCGGTCGAGTGGGACCTGCCGGTCCGGGAGCCGACCGCATGGCGGGGCTTCAGGAGTCCTTCGCCGTCAGTTCGGAGCCCCAGGCGCGCGCCCGGTCCAGCTCCCCCGTGCGCAGGGGACCGTCGGCGCCCTCGACGACGAATCCGATCGGTTCGGCGACCACGTCATAGCCGTGGCGTCGCAGCCTGCGTGCGATGCCGTGGGCAGCGCCGCCGGAGGTGGGGAAGGCGGCGCGGGTGTCGAAGGCGGCACCGTGCGGGTGGCTGCCGGCCTTGGGCAGACTCTGCAGCCAGCTGCGGACACCGGGCCCCTCCGCGCCGGGCTCGGGCTCCTGGACGGGCTGACCCTCGGCGATCTTCTTCCGCTCGGACTCCACGCCCATCTTCCGCGAGAAGCCCGAACTCATGCCGTGGATGTGGGTGGGTCCGCCGACCACGAGCAGGTCCACCGGCCCGAGGCCCTCCGGGTCGGCCTCGTCCACTCGCAGGCAGTCGATCTCCGCATCGGGGTGGGCCGCGCGCACCCCCTCGCCGATGGCCTCGGCGACCTGTCGGGTGTTGCCGAACAGGCTCTCGTAGACGATCGCGACATGCATCACGGCTCATCTCCTTCGGTTGCGGTGTGCCACGTCCCGGCCGCGCCGAGCGCGGCCGGCTCACGTCCGCCCTGGTCCAGTCGGAACGGCGGGTACTGGTCCGTCATCAGGGCCGCGTAGGCGGCGACACGCAGTGCCCAGCGGTCCAGGCCGACGACGAGGTCGAAGATGTCGCGCGGGTACTCGGCGGTGAAGGCGAGGGCGACGGCGGCGATCAGGACCAGCAGGCCGACCAGTCCGATCGAGGCCCACGAACTCTCACTGCTGCCCACCAGGATGCCGACCACGAGGTACTGCGGGATGGCCAGCAGCCACCACTTGACCAGCACCAGACCCCGGGAGAGCCGCTCCGGGTAGTCGATGTCGAGCGTCGCCGGGTAGTCGGGCTCCTCACGCAGGCTGAAGGGCGGGTAGCGGTCCGTCGCGAGCGCCCCGTAGGTGTAGTAGGCGACCCGCCAGTTCCAGCGCAGCACACCGAGGTTGAAGTCGAACAGGGCACGCGGGTAGCGCTCGGTGAACAGGATCGCGAAGAAGGCGATCACGCTCACCACGAGGAAGGCGATCCACAGGAACGCCAACACCAGGTAGTGCGGGATCGCAAGCACCCATTTCACCAGCCACAGCCAGCGCGAGAGCGGGGCATCGAGTCTCGCCTCCACCCGCACCGGTCCTGGTGACCAGGACGGCACGGCCGTCGTCGGGGACGCCATCGCCGCCACCTCCTCGGGCTCGTGCGGGTCGCACCGGCCGGAGCGGCCCACACCGCCAGCCTGGCTCAGTGGACGCGCGGCGTCGTGGGCCGCTGCGCCCCGTCCGAGGTGGCCGAAGGTCCCGAACAGGCCCGGGGACCGCGCAGGCGGAGGTCAGTGGTGGAGCGGGGAGCGTCCGCCCCCCGCCCCGCGGATCACCGGTCCCCGGCGGGGCGGCCGGCCGCGACCGCCTCGGGACTGTCGGTGTCCCCGTGCCAGGTGGGCCAGCCGAGCAGGCGGGGGCGTTCGGTGACCCACGCTCGCGTGTCGGAGCCGATCTCGGCGTCGATCAGGCTCTCCAGGCGGGCCCGACAGCGCTCCACCAGGTCGCGGTGGGCCGGGTCGGCGGCCAGGTTGTGCATCTCGGCGGGGTCCTGCTCGCGGTCGTAGAGGACCACGTCGTTGTCGGCCAGCAGGGCCTCGGTGTCGGCGGGCCGGTTGGGGCGCAGCGGCGCGAAGTAGCGGCCGAAGGTGTAGCGGGCGTCCGAGTAGCCGCGCAGGAAGCCGCGCTTGTTCCAGTCCGGTCGCAGGTCACCGGAGGCGACCCGCGCGGGCGCGTCCGCGTCGGCGAACTCGAACCAGAACGACGCGTCCAGGGTGGTGATGGACTCGACGGCGGTGAGCACCCCGTCGCGCACGGACCGCCCGTGCAGCACCGGCATCAGCGAGTGGCCCTTGAGGGCGGGATGGCGGGTGGCGACGGTGGCGGGGTCGACTCCGGCGATCTCCAGCAGGGTGGGGGCGAGGTCCACGGCGGAGCCGAGGGCCTGGGTGCGGGCGCCGCCGGGCACGTCGGGGTGGGCGAGGATGAAGGGAACGTGGAAGTTCTCGTCGTAGACCAGGTTGCCCTTCTGGCGCAGTCCGTGGGATCCGGCCATCTCGCCGTGGTCGGAGGTGAAGACGACGACGGTGTTGTCCGCCTGGCCGGTCGCCTCCAGGGCGTCGAGCACGAACTCGACGCTGCGGTCGACGTCGCGCAGTGCGTTGAGGTAGAAGTTCAGGCCGTCGTACCAGTGCTCGTCGTCCGCGACCGGACCGAAGACCGTGTCGAGCATCCGGGCGTACTCCGCGACCGCGGGCGCCGCGCCGGAGAGGTCGTCGTGCAGGCTGGCGGGCAGGTCGAACTTCCAGCGGTGCCGGTAGACGGGGATGTTCGCGGCGGCGCGGGCGACGACGGCGTGGGCGAGTCCGAAGGGCAGCTGGACCTGGGAGCGGCCGCCGTAGTCGAAGCTCATGATGTCGTGCGGGTTCACGAAGTTGACGGCCATGAACCAGGGCTGGTCCTTGGCGACCACCGGCGCCCGGTTGCGCAGCCAGCGCACCGCCTGGCCCGCGATGACCGGGTCGATCTTGAGCCCCGCCCAGGCTCCGCCGTCGATGTCACCCCAGTCGTTGAACTCGCTGAACCCGTACGGTTCCAGGGCGTCGGTCGTGGGCCCCGGATTCTCGGAAGTCACGTACGCGTTCGACAGGTGCCACTTGCCCTGGTAGCTGGTGTAGTAGCCGGCGGACCGCAGCATCGTGCCGATCGTTCCCAGCTCGGGATCGAGCGGGCGGATGTACGGCATGTTGTCGTTGTCGTAGATCTCGGTGAGCGGCAGATGCTGCCCCGTGTAGATGACCGACCGGGCGGAACTGCACTGCGCCGAGGCGGTGTAGTAGCGCTCGAAGGTCGTACCGCGGGCCGCGATCCGCTCCCTGGCGGGCAGCGAGAAGCCCGGCGGTCGGGGAACCGACAGGCGCTCCTCGTCGGTGACGATCATCAGGATGTTGGGGCGCTCGGTCATGGCCTGCCCTTCGCTCGCCACGCTCGGACTGCTCGTCGTCCCCCGAAGGTAGGGCGGCTGCGGCGGACGGCCGGTCAGGACACGGCCGGGCACGGCCGGACGGGTGACCGGCCCGCCTTCGGGGGCGGCCGCTCCCGAAGGCCCACGTGTCGGTGCGGGTGAGCCGGCCGGTGATGCCGCACAGTGGCCCGGGGAGAGAGTGTTCCCGAACTGCGAAGGGGGACGACGCCGTGAGTGACGCCGCCTGGACCGGGGCGGCGGTCGCCGCGGTCGCCGCCGGTTACTCCCTGGTGTCGCGACGCCTGGCCACGACGCCGGTGTCCAGCGCGATGGTGTTCGTGGGATTCGGCCTCCTGCTGGGGCCGCTCGGCTGGAACCTGGTCAGCCTGGGACACGACAGCGCGCAGCTGCGCACCCTGGTCGAGGCTGCACTGACCCTGGTGCTCTTCACCGACTCCGCCGTGGTGCGCCCCGCTGACCTCCGCACCGAGGGCGCCCTGCCCGGACGGCTGCTCTCCGTCGGCCTGGTCCTCACCATCGGCGCGGGATGGCTGCTGGCCTGGGCCCTGTTTCCGGGGTTGACCGTCTGGGAGGCGGCCCTGGTCGGCGCAGTCCTGGCGCCCACCGACGCGGCGCTGGGCAAGAGCGCCATCTCCGATCCGCGGGTTCCGAGCCTGGTCCGCCAGACGCTCAACGTGGAGAGCGGTCTCAACGACGGCCTGGTACTGCCCTTCTTCGTGCTCTTCCTGGCGGCAGTACCGGGCACCTCGTACGCCGACGAGGGCACGGCCGGTACCTTCTGGCGCGCTCTGCTGCTCAGCCCCGCCGTCGGGCTGGCGGTGGGTGGGATCGGCGGCCGCCTGCTGAGGGTGTCCTTCGATCACGGCTGGGTGGCCCGGGACTGGCGGGAGATCTTCGTCCTCGCCGCGGCCGTCGGCTCCTACACGCTGGCCACGGCCACCCACGGCAGCGGCTTCATCGCCGCCTGGGTGGCGGGTTTCGCCTTCGCGGGCGTCTTCCGCCACGGCGAGGAGTCGCCCCTGGTGGTCGCCGAGACCACCGAGCTGGCCGAGTTCCTCGGCGGTGGCCTGGCCATGCTCAGCCTGCTGTTCTTCGGCGCCGTGGTGCTGGGTCCCGCGCTCCAGCACCTCAGCTGGCGCATCGTCGGCTACGCCCTGCTGAGCCTCACGGTGGTCAGGATGGTCCCGGTGGCGTTGGCCCTGGTCGGCAGCGGACTGAGGCGGCCGACCGTCGCGTACGTCGGCTGGTTCGGGCCGCGGGGCCTCGCCTCGGTCGTCTTCGGGCTGCTGCTCGCCGAGGAGCATCTGCAGGGGATGGAACAGATCGGCTGGGTGGTCGCGATCACCGTCGGTCTCAGCGTGCTGCTCCACGGCGCCTCGGCCGGAGTGCTCGCCCTGCGCTACGGGCAGTGGTACGAACGCGCGGCCGCCGAGCCGGGCCTGAGGGAGAGTTCCGCGACGCCGGTGACACCGCGTCGCCGCAGACTCGGTCCGGTCGAGCACCTCGAGAGCTGACCGCCGGAGCCTGGCCGGGCATGCCGCCATGGACCCTGAATGAATTTGCAGCAAGATTCAGGAAGACTTTGCGAAGAGTCTTGACGTGCCGTCTGCCAGGCGCGATCGTCTCGCCTGAGGCGCCGTGTCCCCGGGACGGCACGGCGCCCCGGGCAGGGTCAGGGCCCCCTTGCCACTCCCACCCACCCACGCGACGTCGCCGCCCGGCCGTGCCGCACGGCCGCGCCGACGCCGCGACCTGCCCTGGAGGCCCACATGAGCCGCAGACCCCTCCGGCCGAGACGGACCCGGCCCGGACATGTCCGGGTCCGGTTCCGGCGTTCCGCGACGCTGGCGGCGACCTTCGCCCTGCTCGGCGGAGGCGGGGTCGCCGCCTCCGCACCCGCCGTCGCGGCCGCGCCGACGGCGATCAGCCTGCCTGGGACCTTCGACTCGGCCATCGGGTGCTCGGGTGACTGGCTGCCCGCCTGTGCCCAGGCACAGTTGACCCTCGCCGCCGACGGCCGCTGGAAGACCTCGCTGAACCTGCCCGCAGGAAGCTACTCCTACAAGATCGCCGTCAACGACGCCTGGACCGAGAACTACGGCGCCGGCGGGGCGCCCGGCGGTGCGAACATCGCCATCACCGTCCCGGCCGGTGGAGAGCGGGTCGCCTTCGTCTACGACCCCGACACCCACGTCGTGACCGACAACTCCGCCATGCCCGTCGTCACCGCTGCGGGCGACTTCCAGTCGGCGCTGGGCTGCACCGCGAACTGGGCCGCGTCCTGCGCGGGCACCACGCTGACCGACCCGAACGGCACCGGAATCTACTCGTGGTCCACCACCGCCATCCCGGCGGGCACGTGGAACACCAAAGTGACGCTCGGGCAGTCCTGGAACACCAACTACGGCGCGGGCGGGGCCGCGAACGGTGCCAACATCCCCTTCACCGTCCCGAACGGCGGGGCGACCACGACCTTCGCCTACAACGCGGCCACCCACCTGACCACCGTCGTGAGCGGGAACGGTCCGGCCGCCCCGCTGAACACCCTGGGCGCCCTGTACACACCCACGGCGACCACCTTCCGCCTCTGGTCGCCGGACAGCTCCAGCGTCTCCGTCAACGTCGGCGGCACGAGCCACCCCATGAGCCCGACCACGCTCAGCGGCTACTCGAACGTCTACCAGACCGTGGTCAGCGGCAACCTGCTGGACCAGGGCTACCAGTTCTCCGTCAACGGCGTCGCCGTGCCCGACCCCTACGCCCAGATGGTCAGCCCCGGGACCACGCAGGGAATCGTCGTCGACACCGCCGCCGTGACCCCGACCGACGGCGGCTGGGACCCCCGCCCCGCCCTGGTCGACCGCGAGGACGCGGTCGTCTACGAGCTCAGCGTCCACGACTACACGATCGACCCGAGCTCCGGCGTCGACGCCGCGAAGCGGGGCAGGTTCCTCGGCCTGGTGCAGACGGGCACGACCTACTCCGGGGTCAGCACCGGGATCGACCACCTCAAGCAGCTGGGCGTCACCGCGGTCCAGATCATGCCTTCGTTCGACTTCGGCAGCACCGTGCCCAACTGGGGCTACGACCCGGTGGACTACAACGTGCCCGAGGAGCAGTACTCCCAGTTCACCGCGCCGGAGGACCGGATCCGCGAGTTCAAGGACATGGTCAACGCGTTCCACCGGAACGGGATCCGCGTGATCATGGACGTGGTCTACAACCACACCCTCACCAAGAACGTCTTCGGCAACATCACCGGCAGCTACTACACGCCGACCGATCTCTCCGGCACCGGCGACTCGATCGACGACGGCAACCCGATGGTCGCCCGGATGATCCAGGACTCGCTGGAGCACTGGGTCAGGGACTACAACGTCGACGGCTTCCGCTTCGACCTCGCCGGCGTCCACTACGCCGCCGACGTGTACTCCTGGGCGAACTATCTGGAGACCACCTACGCCGACCGCGACCTGATGCTCTACGGCGAGCCGTGGAACGGCGGGGCGAGTGACCCCAACGAGGCGCAGAAGGTGCGGTACGGCACCATGCCCACCCTGTCTCCGGTGCACTTCGGAGCCTTCAACGGCGTCTATCGCGACGCCATCCGCGGCGGCACCAACGACAATGTCATGGCCTTCATGGGCGGTTCGGGCAACCCCTCGGCCATCGCCTTCGGCCTGACCGGTTCACCGACCGACGCCGACAGCACCGCGGCGGTGTCCAACCTGTGGACCCCGGCGTTCGCCGTCAGCCCCGAACAGACGATGAACTACGTGTCGATCCACGACAACCTCAACCTCTACGACAAGATCACATACTCCGGCGCGACCGGCGGCGCGACCGGCACCGCCGGACGCATCGACCGCCTCGCCGTCGGCACGGTCCTCGCCTCGCAGGGTGTCCCGGTGATCGCCGAAGGCGACGAGTTCCTGCGGTCGAAGGTCGTCAACGGTGACTACGCCACCGCGATGAACTCCTACAACGCCCCGGACACGGTCAACGCCGTCCACTGGGGCGACATGATCGCCAACGCGAGCGTCGTCGCCTACTACCGGGACGCCATCGCGTTGCGCAGGGCCACCGCCTCGCTGCGACTGACCAGCTGGCCGGCCGTCAAGAACCAGATGACCACCCAGGTCAACGGCTCGGTCGTGGCCGCCATGATCAGCTCGAATCCGGCGGCCCCGACGACCTACGACACGGTGGTGGTCGCCAACCCGACCGGCAGCGCCTACCACGTCACCCTGCCCGCCGGGAACTGGACCAAGGTGCTCGACACCAACGGCGCCACCTCGGCCACGGACAACTCCTGCGACGCCCAGGCGGTGACCGTCTTCACCAGAAGCTGACCCGCCTCGACGCCCCGCGTCACCCACCGCGTCGGAACGGAGCAGGAGGGGGCCCGTCCCTCAGGACGGGTCCACCGGCAGCCACCAGCCGTCCTCCCGCTCCGCCCGAGCCCGTGGTCCTCCGGCCGGGGGACGGACCAGATCGTCGCGGCGGACCCGGGGGATCACCCGGTACCGGATCGATCCGCGCGCGCTCACCAGGGCGAGCACCCGCCACAGGCACCGTGCGTAGTGCTCGGCCCGCTCGGCCCCGTCCCACTCGTACACGCCGCGATAACGGCCGCGTTCGTCGGCGGCGAGCCACAGCTTCGACCCGAAGCCGGGAAAGCCGACGAAGAGCGGGGTGTTGAGAAGGCTCACCCAGCGGAACAGCGTGTGGCCCCGCCCGCGAACCGCGCGCAGCCGGAAGGCGACGACGAGCGCGCAGGCGTCCGGGGCCGTCCGGTTGTCCAGCCTGGTCTCCCGGTAGACCAGGGCCGACGTGCCGTCCGCGAATCGCAGACGTTCACCGACCTGCGTCCGGGGCTGCCGGACGCGGCCGGATGCCAGCAGCCGCGCGCTCACCACGACACACCGCGCCACCGCGGGCCAGGCCTGGCGGGGCGGCAGGGGTCGGTACCCATGGACCTGGGTCGACGTCGTGGCCATGGTGCTCGCTCCGTCCGTGGTTCAGCCGCGGGCGCGGGGCGCCCAGGAGGGGCCCTCGTCCAGTGGCTGGTCCTGCAGGGCGCTCCAGGAGACGGGCCCGAGCAGGTCGGCGTAGCGCTGGAAGACATCCAGGAAGAGGTCGTCGACGGCCAGCAGGCCGACCAGACGCTCCTGGGAGAGGACCGGGAGCCGCCGCACCCCGCTGCGGCGGAAGGCGCGGTAGGCGTCGGCGAGATCGGCGTCGGCGGGGATCGTGACGACGGGCTCGGACATGATCAGCGTCACCGGGGCCCCTGGGTCGAGGCCCGGGGCGACCGCCCGCACCGCGACGTCCCGGTCGGTGACCATCCCGAGCGGCACGCCGTCGACCGTGACCAGGACGCTGCCGACGCCGTGCGCGTGCATCGCGACGGCGGCCTGCCGGATCGGGTCCCCCGGACCCACGGTCACCGTCGGGGAGTTCATCAACTCTCTGACCAGCATGGCCCGCTCACCCCTCGGTCCGGATCGTGGCACGCCGGGTGTCGTCCTCCTCGAAGCCGAGACGCGAGTCGAGCCCGACCACGCCGTCCGCCCCGCGGCACAGCCGCTCCACGACGGGCACCAGGCTGCGGCGCGGGACTCGGCCGTCCAAGGTCACCACGCCGTCGACGACGTGGACCTGGACCGCGCCGGGATCCAGCGACAAGGTGCTGCGCAGCACGTCGTACTCGATCTCCTCGCGGATCGCCCGGTCGCTGCGCAGGAAGAGGCGCAGCAGGTCACGGCGGCTGACCATGCCGATCACCCGGTCCGTGTCGTCCACCACGGGCAGGCGCTTGACGCGATGCTCCTTCATGGCACGCGCAGCCTCCACCACGCTCCAGCCGGAGTGCGCCGTGAAGACGGGCGTGGACATCACGTCCTGCGCGGTGGCCGCGGCCACGCCCGGCTCGAACTCGGACGCGGGACGGGGTGCGGGGCCGCGCCCTTCGGGGTCGGCCTGCGCGGCCTCCTTGCGCAGCAGGTCCGCCTCGGAGACCAGCCCGATCAGGCGGCCGGAGCCGTCCAGCACCGGCACGGCGCTGATCTCCTGCTCGGCCAGGATGACGGCGATCTCCTTGAACGGCGTGTCGGCCTGAACGCTCGTCACGTCACGGGTCATCAGGTCATCGACGAAGCGGTGTCTCATCACGCTCTCCTTCCCGAACCGGGTTGCCCGGCAGTCGGATCAGCCGCCCTTGGAGACCTTCACGCGGTGCGGCTCGGACGCGGTGGCGACCGGCATGGGCGCCTTCACCGTGAGCACGCCCTTGTCGTAGGTGGCGCTGATGTCCTTCTCGCTCACCCCGGCCGGCAGGCGCACGCTGCGGGTGAAGGAGCCGTAGCGGAACTCCGACCGCTGCTTGTCCTTCGTCTCCTCGGTGCGCTCGGCGTGCACCATGAGGACACCGTCGTCGACGGTGATCTCGATGTCCCTGTCCGGGTCGATGCCGGGCAGCTCGGCCTTGACCGTGTAGACGCCTTCCTCCTCGCACTCCTCGACGCGGATCATGTGCTCGCCGTCGTTCAGGCGCAGGTCGAGGGGGAAGTCCTCGAACCAGTCGGAGAAGGGCGGCCACCAGCGCGGGCGGCGTTCCAGTTGACGTGAGGCCATCTCGACCACTCCTCGGCTTCCTCACCGACCCTGGACCGGGGCCGGTATGTCCGTTGTGTCCAGCCTCGGAGGGAGACGCCGCAGCCGCACCGGCCGGGCGGGCCATACCGCTGGGGCCGTTGGTCCCCAGCTCGCGGCGGCGCGGGATCCGACGTGGAGGTAGAGGCGGAAGGGCCGACCGGCCCGGGGGCAGGGCCGGGAGGTCCTCGTCGGGCGGGCCGGGCGCGTTGCAGGCTGGAACCCTGGGACCGGGGGACCGACGGACGGAGGTGCACCGCGATGAACGCCAAGTACCGACGTCTGGCCGCGCGCCGGAAGGCGCACCGCCACGGCAGCCCGAGCAGGGACCCGGAGCTGCTGGCGCTGCTCCGTGCGGCGGCCGCGGTGGCCCGGCCGCGCCCCGAGCCCGACCCGCTCCTGCGCCGCCCCGGCGGCACCCTGCCGGGAAGACCGCGGTGAGCGGGATGTCCTGCCCGAAATTCTTCTCCTCCCAGGGAGGTGGCGACCATGACGCAGATAGTGATCCCCGCGGTGTGGCTGCTCGACGGGAATCTCCTGGTCTCGGCGGACACGCTCTCCCGGCTGGTACGCCAGGTGGCGGCGGAGGTCGCCGACTGGGTCGCCGAAGGCGCCGATCCGGCGACGGTGGAGGCCTTCGACCGCATGCTGCAGAGCCTGGCCGACCGGATCGACGTGGACTGCATCGCCCTGATGTCGACGACGACCGCCCGGGCCGCCGTCGGCACGCTCGATCCGGACGAGGATTGAGCCGGCGTACGGACGAGCACCGTCGAAGCGCGGTGGACGACGTCCACGGCTCAGTCACGCTCCACACGTCGTCGTGGGACGTCGTCGTGGGACGTCGCCGCGGGACGTCGCCGCGGACCCGCAGCCACGAGAACTCAGGCGGGCACCTGGCCGGCCGGCCCCGCCATGTGGGCGAAGTCGTGGGAGGCCATGTCGTGGATCCGCTGGGCGAGATCCTCCAGCGCCCGGCTCACGGCCAGTTCGTCACCGATCTCCGCCACCGGCCGGTCGACGGGGTTACGGCGTGCCACTCCCCGGCCCACTGCGGCCATCCGTCCGTCGTCCGTCATCACGGCCCGGGCCACGGTACGGTCCGGCCCCTCGTCGATGAACACCGTCACGTTCCATTCCTTGGCGCTCACGAGATCACCCGCTTCCGGTCGCTCCGGCGCTTGCCGACGGCCCGAAGCGGCCGTCACCTCCACTGCGCCACATGCGGCGCCCCCGCGTCCAGGGCCGTTCGGGTGCTCCAGGGGCCGGTCGGCCCAGCAGCGTGGGCGGATCAGCCCTGCTGCCCCGGCCGTTCGACGCGGACCGTTGGAGACAGGACCACCCCTCGCCGACGACGGGACAACCATGACCGACCGCACGGACCGCGACCGGGGCCGCGAACAGCAGGCACGGGGGCAGGGGCCCTTCGGCTCGGCACCGCCCCTCGGAACGATCTTCGGCATCCCGCTGCGTCTGCACTGGAGCGCCCCGCTGCTGGCGCTCCTGCTCGGGCTGAGCCTCGGCGCGGGCACCCTCCCGCACTGGGTCCCCGGCCGCTCGCAGGCCACCTACACCCTGGCGGGGACGATCGGCGCGCTGCTGCTCGTGGCGAGCCTGGTGCTGCACGAGGGCGCGCACGCGGTCGTGACGCGCCGGGCCGGGGTCAAGGTCGAGGACATGACGGTCTGGGCCCTCGGCGGCGTGACCCGGATGGATCGCGCGGACCGGCCCCGGGCCGCTCTGGCGATCGCCGCCGCGGGACCGCTCACCAGCCTGCTGCTCGGCGGGATCGGCCTCGGCGCGGCCTTCTGGCTGCTGCACGGCCCGCACTGGACGGTCGCGGGCGACGTGCTGCTCTGGTACGGCTGGGCCAACCTGCTGCTGGCCGCGTTCAACCTGATTCCCGCCGCGCCGCTGGACGGCGGCCGGGTGCTCCAGGCCGCGCTGTGGTGGCGCACCGGCGACCGGGCTCGCGCCGAACAGGCCTCGGGGCGCAGCGGGCAGGTCTTCGGTGCGCTGATGATCGGCTTCGGTGCCCTGGTCCTGCTGCGCGGCGGGGCGGGCGGCCTCTGGCTGATGCTGATCGGTTTCTTCGTCCTCACCACCGCGCAGGCGGAGGCACGCCAGTCGGCCACCCAGGCGATGCTGCACGGAGTCCGGCTCGCCCAGCTCATGTCCGCGCCCGTGGCGACCGCTCCGGACTGGCTGACGGTCGAGCGCTTCGTCGAGGAGGTCGCCGGCGCCAGCCGGCACACCCATCTGCCCGTCCTCGACCTGCAGGGCCGGCCCTCCGGCATCGTCTCGCTGCGCCGCCTGGGCCAGGTCCCGCCCGCCTCACGTGCTCTCACGCGGATCTCCGAGGTGGCGCTGCCGATCGGACAGGTCCCGCTGGCGGCGCCCGACGACGAGTTGACCGAGGTCATGGAACGGATGACGCCAGGAGCCCCACTGCGTGTCCTGGTGCTGGAGGGCCAGGAACTGGTCGGCATCGTCACCGCTCACGACGTGTCCCGCTTCCTCCAGCAGCGGCTGGCACTGGGTGGCCCACGGTGACCTTGACGGTCAGAAGTAGCTGACCGTGACGGCTCCGGTGGCGGAGTTCCACACCAGCGCCCCGTGCTGGAAGTCGCTGCCGCGGCCCCCGGTGACGCTGTGCTCGTCGCTGGTGGGCAGGCCGAGCCGGCTCGCGGTACCGCCGAGAGAGAGGTACGTGCCCAGGATCGCGCCGTTCACCTCGTGCGCGCCGGTCGCGCCGGACCAGTAGATGTTGGCGCCCTGGAACTGGGACGCCCGGCCGCCGGTCACGGCCGTCTCGTCGCTGCGCGGGTAGCCGACGAAGCCGTTCACGCTGCCCAGCGAGACGAACTTGCCCAGGATGGCTCCGTTGACCTCGTGCGCGCCGGTGGCCCAGGAGTAGTAGACCCGGCCGCCGGCGAACCACTGGATCGCCGACCCGGTGACGGTGCCCGGCATCTCGACGGTCCGGGCCGGGCCGAGCAGGGAGCGCTGCGCGCCGAGGGCGGCGTACTTGCTGCCGATCGCGCCGTGGGTGACCGTCAGGTAGGGGTTGGTGAAGCCGTATCCCAAGCTCTTCAGGGTGGAGATCACCTGCGGCAGCGCGGCCGGGTCGGTCGATCCCTCCCCGGGGTGCATCACGATGATCGCGCCGGGCCGCACGTACTGACGGACCCGGCTGAGGATGGTCGCGGTCGAGGCGCCGTTGTAGCCGGTGGTGTCGAAGGTCCAGTCGAAGCTGATGTAGTAGCCGTCGAGCGCGAGGTCGCGGTTGACGCCGGGGTCGGCGTAGCCGTCCCGGTACGGGGCGCGGAACCAGCCGTTCGAGGAGTAGCCGAGCTTGTTGTAGGCGGCCTCGGCCCGGTTCAGCTCCGACCAGCGCTGGGCCTGCGTCAGCTTGCTGAAGTACGGATGGTCGTAGCTGTGGTTCACCAGCTTGCTGCCCGCCGCCATGATCGTCCGGGTCGAGGCGGGGTAACGCTCGACGAAGCGGCCGGTGAGCGAGAACGCGGCGGTGATGCCGTTCGCCTTCAGGGTGTTGAGCACACTCGCAACGCCGGCGTCGCTCCAGTCGGCGTCGAAACTGAGCGTCACCACCTTGGCGGTGTCGTAGCCGTGCTCCAGCACGGTCGCCCGGTAGGGCGCCGTGTCCGCGGCATGGGCCGGGGATGCGAGCAGCACGCTCGTGGCGGTGGCGGCGAGGGCCAGCAGGGCGGCTTGGGCCGCCCGCGTCCGAGTCCCGGTCCTCCGGGTTCGTGTCGGTGCGGACATCGCTCTCGCCTCCTCCACGGCGGCAGGTCCCCGCCGCCTCCTGGCATCCACGGTCGGGTGCGGTATGCGACGGTGCCAGGTCCTCTGGTCCCCCCGCGGTGGACCGGTCGGCCCTTGTTGCCGGGACCGCTCGGACCCAGGCAGCGGCGCGGGATCGGAGGAGCCTGGAAGCAGCGCGGCGCACCGTCGTGACCGCGCACGGGTGCGGGAGGTGAGCGGCCGTGATGTGGTACGACCACGGAATGACGGGCTACGGCTGGGTGCTGATGGCCTTCGGGACGGTGGTCTTCTGGGCCCTCCTGATCGGAGCCGTCGTGCTGCTGGTCCGCGCCCTGGGACGGCGCGGTGAGCCGGGTGACACGAAGCGGCCCCGGGTCGAGGCGTCGGCGGCCGAGGGCGTTCTCGCGGAGCGGTTCGCCCGCGGTGAGATCGACGAGGCCGAGTACCGGCAGCGGCTCGCCGTGCTGCGGGGTGCGTCTCCCTCCACCACGCGCGACTGAGCGGGCGAGGAGACCGAGATGAGGAAACAAGCGCTGGTCGGGATCGGCGCGGCCACGGCGGCCGCCCTGGCGGTGGGTTATCCGGTGCTGTGGCGCCCTCGCTGCCTCACCTGGGGCGCGAGCGTGCTGGAGGTGTGCCGGGAGATGCCGGGCGACGCACTCCTTCCGACCGCCCCGCTGGTGACGACCCGGGCCGTCACCGTCGACGCCCCGCCGTCGGCGATCTGGCCGTGGCTGCTGCAGATGGGGCCGGGGCGCGGTGGCGCCTACACCTACGACTGGATCGAGAACCTGATGGGCCTGGACATGCACAGCGCCGATCGGATCATCCCGGAGTTCCAGGAACTGAAGCCGGGCGACACCATGCCGCTGGGCGCGAACGGGCCGGTGATGGAGGTGGCCGAGCTCGACCCCGAGAAGGCGCTGGTGTTCTTCTCGCAGGACGGGGCGTGGGTGTGGTCCTTCGGTCTCCACCCCCAGGGCGACGCCACCCGCCTGATCAGCCGCAACCGGATCCAGCCGCCCGACCCTTCACCGCTGTACCGCCTGTTCTCGTTGTACGTGATGGAGCCCGGAAGCCTGGTGATGGAACGCAGGATGCTGCTGGGCGTCAAGAGCCGGGCCGAGAGCCTGCAGCGCTCCCAAGCCCGGGCCGACGGCGACTGACCCACGCGTCCCGCGGCGCGGTCGAGGTGACCCGTTCGGCCTACCCCGATTGCGGCGCCGGTGACCGCCCGGCAGCTTGCCACGTGGGAGGGACGCCGCCGCGGCCCCTCGACACGGAGGCGAGGACGGGCGTGACCATGCTGTCGGACGATCTGCGAACCCTGGGCCGTGAGGCGTACGTCTACCTCTACCCGCTGGTGACGATGGACGTGACCCGCCGCCAGTCCATCGCTGTGCCGGCCGGCGTCAAGCCCGGCTACGGCCCGCCTAACCGGTTCCATCACCTGCGCGCCTTCCCGGCGGCGGACTTCCGGGCCGTCGTGCGGCCCAACTTCGACACCCTCTACTCCAACGCCTGGCTCGACCTCACCGCAGGCCCGGTGGAGCTGCACGTCGCCGACACCGCGGACCGCTACTACATGCTCCCGCTCATGGACATGTGGACCGACGTGTTCGCCACCGTCGGGCAGCGCACCACCGGCACCGGCGACCAGACCTACCTGGTCGCCGGCCCCGGACAGCGCGCGGAGGCTCCGGCCGGGGCGACCGTGGTGCACGCGCCCACCCCCTACGTGTGGGTCATCGGGCGGACCCAGACCAACGGCCCGGCGGACTACGACGCGGTGCACAAGGTCCAGGACGGCTACACGCTGACCGCCCGGGTGCCGGCCGACCACACGCCCGACCCCGACACGGACGTGACGACGGACGCCCTCACCCTGGTCAACAGCATGAGCGCGGTGGAGTTCCTCACCCACGCCGCGCGGGCCCTGGCCGTGAACCCGCCGCACCCGTCCGACTTCTCCTTG
Source organism: Streptacidiphilus rugosus AM-16 (assembly GCF_000744655.1). Lineage (NCBI taxonomy): Bacteria > Bacillati > Actinomycetota > Actinomycetes > Kitasatosporales > Streptomycetaceae > Streptacidiphilus > Streptacidiphilus rugosus. Next base: position 394,787 of record NZ_JQMJ01000004.1, read on the forward strand.
CTCGCGCGCATCGCGCACCTGGGCGTCGTCCCCGGCCGGGAGTTCGACCCGGGGCGCTTCGACACCGCCGCCCTCACCCGGATCGAGGCAGGTGCCGGCGCTGCCAGGGACGCGATCCTCGGCTCCATGGCGACCTTCGGCACCCCGGCCAACGGCTGGCGGACGTCCACGGAGACCATGGGCGTGTACGGCAACGACTACTTCAAGCGCGCCGTGGTCGCCGCCGCGGGCCTCGGCGCCAACCCGCCCGAGGACGCGGTCTACCCCGTTCTGGCCACCGACGCCGACGGCGCGCCCGTGGTCGGCGAGAACGACTACGTCCTGCACTTCGACGCGGACGCGCTGCCGCCGGCCGGCGCCTTCTGGTCCGTCACCATGTACGACGGCGAGGGTTTCCAGGCCGCCAACGCGATCGACCGCTTCGCCCTCGGCGACCGCGATCCCCTCGCCTACAACGCCGACGGCTCGCTCGACATCCTGATCTCCCACCGCGACCCCGGCGCGGACCGGCGGGCCAACTGGCTGCCGGCGCCACTCGGCCCGCTGGGGATCACCATGCGGCTGTACGCGCCCGGCCCCGAAGCGCTCGACGGACGCTGGAGCCCGCCGCCCGTCCGCAGGACCGCGCCGGCTCGCTGAAAGGGCGCCCCGGTCACCGTTCCCGGTGCCGGTGCGCGTGCGCGTGCGCGACGAGCTCGGCGGCGGCATGCTCGCTGACGCCGAGGGCGTGGGTGAGCCGGCCGGACGTCCAGCCGTGCCGTGCGAGGAGGAGGGCCAAGGCGTGGTGCTCCTCCCCCGCGACGGGTGCCGCCGCAGGCCGAGGCACGGCCTGCGGCGAGAGCGGGGGCGTGGTCGGCTGCGGTGCGAACGCACGACGGCGCACGAACGCCCGGCGCAGTTCGTCGGCGCCCCAGACGACGAGAGGGAACGGCGCCACGGTGAGCACCTGCGTGAGGGAGAGGGACTCCGTCCCGAAGAGCCCGTGCAGCGCGGGGAGGTAGACGATCGCCGCGGCGAAGGCGAGGGAGAAGCCGAGGCCGCCGAGCAGGTGCCGATTGCTGAACACACCGATCTCCCGGAGCGAGGCCCGTTCGGTCCTCGCGGCGAAGGCAGTGCCGATCTGGCAGGCCACGATGCCCAGCCAGGCCACCGTGGTGGCCTGGCGGTACGTCGGATGCAGGGCGGTGCCGGGGCCGACGGGCGCACCGGGGTGCCAGCCGCCGCGGCCGAGGGTCAGGAAGTAGCCACCCATGACCAGGGCGGCCGAGATCAGGCCGAGGAAGCCCCAGGCCCGGGCGAGCATGGCGGGCCGGATCACCCGTTCGTCGCGCGGACGCGGCGGACGGTCCATCAGACCCGGCTCCGCCCGTTCCCTGCCGAGCGCCAGGGCCGGCAGCGTGTCGGTGCCGAGGTCGACGGCGAGGATCTGCATCACCGTCAGCGGCAGCGGGACCGCGCCGCCCGCGAGCGCGAACACGAGGAAGGGCACGACTTCGGGCACCGCGTGGGTGAAGATGTAGACGATGAACTTGCGGATGTTGTCGTAGGTCCGCCGTCCGGCCTCCACCGCGGCGACGATGGTGGCGAAGTTGTCGTCGGTCAGCACCATGGTGGCGGACTCGCGCGCCACGTCCGTGCCGGAACGGCCCATGGCGACGCCGATGTCCGCACTGCGCAGGGCGGGTGCGTCGTTGACGCCGTCGCCGGTCATGGCGACGGTGCACCCCTCGGCCCGCAGGGCGTCGGCGATCCGCAGTTTGGCCTCCGGCGAGGTGCGGGCGAAGATCAGCTCCTCGCGCCGCGCGAGCAGCGCGTCCAGTTCCTGCTCCCCCATCGCGTCGAGCTCCGGACCGGTGACGATCCGCATACCCCGGTGGCCGACCCCCACCTGTTCCGCGACTGCGGCGGCGGTCAGGCCGTTGTCCCCGGTGACGACGTTCACGGTGATACCCGCGTGGTGGGCCCGCTCGATCGCCCGGGCCACCTCGGGGCGCGGCGGGTCGGCCAGGGCCACCAGCCCGAGCAGGCACAGGTCGCGCTCGGCCTGGTCGCGGCTTTCCGGCGACGGCCGACCGGGGTCGAGCGGGCGTCGGGCCACGGCGAGGACGCGCAGCCCGCGCGCGGCGAGCCGCCCGACCGCCCGCACCACCCTCGCGCGGTCCTCGGGGGTGAGCGCCCGCGCCCCGCCCGGCGCGAACAGGCTGGTCGCGTGGGTGAGCACCTCCTCCGGGGCTCCCTTGGTGTGCAGCACGACCATGCCCTGAATCCGGTCGACGGTGGTCATCAGCCTGGTGTGCGGATCGAAACGGAACAGGGCCACCCGGTCCTGGTCACGCTGTTCCGGCGCCAGAGCCGCTCCCAGCCGGGCGGGCAGTTCGAGCAGCGCGAGCTCGGTGGGGTCTCCGTGGCCCGACTCCGGATCCGCGGTGGTGCACCTGGCCGCCGCGTCCGCGAGCATCCGGACGTCGGCGGGCACGTCGCCGCCCGCGTCGAGGGCGTGGTCCCCGGACCCGGTCCACACCGTCACGGCCCGCATCCGGTTCTCGGTCAGGGTGCCCGTCTTGTCCGTGCAGATCACCTGGGTGGAGCCCAGCGTCTCCACCGCCGACAGCCGCTTCACGACGGCGCCGCGGCGCGCCATCTCGCGGACGCCCCCGGCGAGCGCCAGCGTGATGGTGGGCAGGAGACCTTCCGGCACGTTGGCCACGAGGAGGCCGATCGCGAAACTGCCCGCGGCGGCCACCGAGAGTCCCGCCGCCAGGCCCATGGGCAGGAAGGCGACGCCGACCCCGACGGCGATCAGGGCGATCAGCCGCGCCACCCGTTTGACCTGCTCCTCCAGCGGACTCGACTGACGCTGCGTCCGCTGACTGAGGGCGGCGATCCGGCCGAGTTCGGTGTCCATGCCGGTCGCGGTGACCACGGCGAGGGCCTGCCCTCCGGTGCAGGCGGTTCCGGAGAAGACCAGGTCACGGGCATCGAGCAGGGCCCCGGAGCCGTCGTCGAGGTCGGCCGCGCGGCTCACCGGCACCGACTCGCCGGTCAGCGCCGACAGATCCACCTCGACGCCTCCGGAGAGCAGGCGGGCGTCGGCCGAGATGCGGTCTCCCTCCTCCACCACCAGCACGTCACCCGGGACCAGCTCGGTGGCAGGCGCCTGACGCCGCTTGCCCTCGCGCACGACGGTGACCTGCTCGGGCAGGAAGGCGGCGAGCGCCTCCACGGCCCGCTCGGCCTGCTGTTCCTGCGCGAAGGCCAGGAAGGCGTTGAGCAGGATCACGGCGAGGATCGCCAGGGCGAGCGCCGGGGTGCCACTGACCGCGGCCAGGACGGCGGCGAGCGCCAGCAGCAGCGCCAGCGGGTGGGTGAACTGCTGCGCGAGCTCCCTGGGCCAACGCCGGCCGCCGCGTCTGGTCAGCGCGCTGGGTCCGTGGACGGTCTGCCGCCGGGTGGCCTCCCGCTCCGTCAGCCCCTGCGGAGAGGTCCGCAGGTCCCGGAAGAGCAGGGCGAGCGGCTCACGCGGATCCGGAGCGACCTCCTCGACGGGCCCCTCCCGCAGGGTGCCGGGATGGCCCGTCATACGAGTTCTCGCATGTTCGGAACCTTCATCGGGCGCTCCCCTCCGGCAGACGTCTCGAACCTGCTTCGAGCGTCCTCCTCGCAGGAGGTCGGCCACAGGGCCGTTCAGCCCCGCCGAGCGGCCCTGATCGCTTCCCCGGCCCGCCGAACCGACAGGGCCCGCGGTAGGGCACAGCCAGGAAACCGGGCGGCGCCGGGTGGTGCGGTGAGCCTGCGTGCGCTCCCCCGGCAGCGGGAACGTGCGTTGCGCGCTCGCGCACGTCTCGTTCATGCCGTTGTGACGACCTCGGAGCCAGTGCCCCCGCTGCCGTCCGGCCCGTACCGGCCGGAACCGACGCCGGTGTTCCACCAGCTCGCGGCGGAGTGGGCCGCCGCGGGCCGGATGGTGCCCGGTCGACGTGATCGGGAATGGGACCGGCTGGTGAGCAGCCGTGGCGGGCGGCGGCGTGTGCTGCCGCCGCCTCGCGCAGCCTGAGGCGGCGGGCGTGTCAGGCTGATCTGGCGTGTCTCGTCCCCATGCGCACGACGATCGCGAGCACGGCGTCGACCACCCCGATCAGGATGAGCCAGACGCCCAGAAGCCGGGTGAGCACGACGGCGCTGTCCACCGGCGAGGCCAGCACGACCACGCCCGCCGCCACCCCGAGCGCGCCCAGGGCCAGGACCCAGCCCCGGTGACGGATCGGGCGGTCGATGGCCACATAGACGGTCACGATGCCCGCGACCAGCCAGTAGAGCCCGACCACGATCGTGATCAGGCCCACCGTCTGCATCTGGTGCCGGAGCACCAGGACGCCCGCCAGCATGGCGAGCAACGCCACCAGCACCTGCAGGGTGCGGCTGCTCTCCGAAGGGTCGTGACGGCCGAAGGCGCGCACGAAGCGGACGACCCCGGTCAGCAGCAGTTGCAAGCCGATCACGACGGCGACGACCCGAACCGTCACGTGGGGCCAGCTCACCAGAATGATCCCCGCGACGAGGGTGAGCACTCCGCTGATGAGCCACCACACCCAGGACGAGCCGACGTCGCCGAGCACGTCACCGGGATCCCTGGCCGGGCCGGGCACGGGGGTTGTCGAGGAAGCCATGGGAACCTGCCCGGGAGTCTCAGCCGCCGGGCAACGCGGCCGCGGCGGCGGTGAGCTCGGCGCCGGCGGCACGGCACCCTGCCCAGCAGGGGTCCGAGGCGTTCCCCGTGCGCGCCGAGTCCTGCCTCCAACGTAACCCGCCGCCCCGGCCACCGCCCCTCGTCCCCAGGGCCGCGCGGTCCCGTGCGGTCAAGTCCCAGTTTGAAACGATCAGCTACTCCCGTGCGCGGCCGATCGAGCGAAGTGCCCGGCCGAAGCCAGGGGGACACCCTCGTGCCGGCCCCGCCCCGGTCCGGCTCCAGCCCCGGACGCAGGTGACTCCTCCCCCGGGTGAAGCGGGGGGCTTCTCGCTAACCCTTCCGGGCGTCGCGACGGACCAGCCCGGCCCGTAGAACGTTGGTGGCTCCCACTGTGTCGGCGTGCGCGGTGTGGCCGCAGGACCGGCAGTGGAACCTCTCCTGTGTGGGCCGGTTCTCCTTGGCGGTGTGCCCGCATGCGGGGCACCGCCGGGAGGTGTTGCGGGGGTCCACGGCGATCACTTCCCGACCGGCGCTTTCAGCCTTGGCGCGCAGGATCGTCAGGAACACCCCCCAACCGGCATCGTTGATCGACTTGTTCAGTCCGGCTTTGGCCGCCGCCCCGTTGCGCGGGAAGGTGCCCGGCTGGACGGGCTTGGGCGCGGGGGCCTTGACCATGTTGCGGATCTTGAGATCCTCGTGCGCGATGAAGTCGTGCTCGCGAACCAGGGTGAGGGCGGTCTTGTGGGCGTGGTCCAGACGCTGACGCCGGACCTTGCGGTGCAGGTCGGCAATGCGCTGAACGGCTCGCTGGTGGTTGCCGGTGCGCTTGTCCCGGCGGACACGAGGGAACCGGGCCAGGGCCCGCTGTGCTGCTTGGAGCTTCGCGGCGGCCTTGCGGGCGTGGCGCGGGTTGGGCACGAACTCGCCGCCCGAGTCGGCGAGGAAGTTGGCTATACCCATGTCGATGCCGACCACGGCCCCGGTCGCGGGCAGCGGTTCGGGCCGCGACTGCTCGGGGGTCAGCACGACGAACCACTTGCGGCCCTCGCGCTTGACGGAGACCGTTTTGACCTTGCCGACCACGGCCCGGTGCTGGTTGACCTTGACGTGCCCGATGCCCTGGAGCCGGACGCGGGTGACGGGGTCGTGCGGGGTGGAGTCCCAGCGGCAGCCGTCGCCGTCCTTGGGGAAGTCCACCGTGTCGAACCAGTTCACGCCCCGGAAGCGCGGGTAGCCGGGCGTCTCACCGGACTTGACCCGGCGGAAGAACGCCGCGAACGCCTTGTCCAACCGGCGAAGCGTCGCCTGCTGCGAGGAGAACGACCACCGGCCCTGCCGCTCCGGGTCGAACGCCCGGATCTCCTTGAGCTGCGCCGACTGCATCCCGTACTTGACGCTCGTCTTCGATGCGTGCTGGTAGGCGTCGCGCCGCTCCTGAAGGGCCCCGTTATAGAGAGAGCAGTGGTCACGCAGCATCTCGGCAAGCGCTTGCGTCTGGCCCACGGTGGGCCGCATGAGGAACTTGTACGCACGGATCACCCGGCCCACCCCCCTGCAAGGTCGACAACCAGGATCATACTACAGAACGTGAGCAACCATCACAGACAGTGGCGCAAGCATCTCCGCCGCTTCGCGGCTCCGCGCCAAGGATGCATTCCCTCCCCGACTGAAGCCGGGGATACCCTCCAAGATCATGGATGGAACGCGCACCCTCGGGCTATGACAGATATGACATGTATCGTGGAGGCGTGACGACCAGGGAAGAGATCTACCGCCACTTGCGCGACTACGCCGCGCACCTGACACCCCCGCCGCCCTTCTCGGATCGCTTCGAGATCAGCGGCAACAGCATCGTCATGATGATGAGCCCTGCGGGCCGCCACGAGCGTGCCGCCTGGATGCTGGCCCACCAGCTCCAGCCCCAGCTCCCCGAGGGCATCGTCGCCCACACCGGCGGAGACGTGGAGGACGTTTCCCTGGGCATCTTGCGACGGCCCGATCTGGTCGTCCTGCCTTTCGCGGCCATGGACACCGACGACGCGTTTCCCGCGGACGCGGTCGAGCTCGCCGTGGAGATCGTCTCTCCGTCGAATCCGGAGAACGACTACCAGGACAAGATGCGGGACTATCCGGCCATGGGCATCCCTCACTACCTGATCATCGATCCGCGAAACGGGTCCGCCCATCACCACTGGAGCGTCATCGCCAAGGAAGGCCACCCCAGTTACGACAACCACGTCGCCTACCTCTTCGGAGACAGGATCCCCGTCGGCGACTGGACCATCGACACTGCGGGGCTCCCCCGCTACGGAGAAGCGGGCGCATGACCGCAGGTGAACTGATCCGGCACCGCCGCGAAGAACTGGGCTGGTCCCAGGCACGGCTCGCGCAGGCCGCAGGCACCGGCCAGGCCCTGATCTCGCGCATCGAGCAAGGGCGGGTCAACCCCACGGTGGAGATGCTGACTCGGCTCGCCGAGGCCATGGGTGCACAGATCAACCTCACCCTTTCCCCCCGCTGACCGACGCCTGGTCGTCCGAAACCCGTCTCGTCTCGTCCTGCGGGCGCGGGAAGGGCCCTCCGGCTGCCGGGGCGGAAGTCGGGGTCCGCCCCGGGCCGGAAGGCCCTGGCTCATGGCCGGTCGCGGGCTACCAGGTGTCGTTCAGGCTGCCACTGCCGGATCCGCCGGTGGTGAAGGAGTGGTTGTTGCCCGGCTCCCAGACGATCGAGCCGTCGGGGTTCTTGATGATGTACTTGTACTCGACGTAGGTGTTCGCGGGCAGGGTGACGGTGCCGCGCCAGACCGGGTAGCCCGAGGACGAGAGCGGGATCGCCTGGCCGGTGTTCCAGCTGCCGAGCGCGGGAATCGAGCCGACCAGGTAGACGTTCTGGCCGAAGGTGGTCGTCTCGTTGACGCCGAAGCTCTCGCCGACGGTGCCGGACGCCGCGTTGGGGAGGTAGAGCGCGACCGCGTCCATGGCCGGGACGGTGACGGTGGCCGTCCCGTTCGTCGCGACCGTGACCGTCGAGCCGGAGCAGGCGCCGGTCGAGGGGGTCAGGTTGCCGTGGATGACGTCGCAGTAGGCGCCGGCAGGCAGGCCCGTCTCGACGGTGATCGTCTTGGCGGCGGACTCGTTGTTGATCGCGATCCAGCCGCGGTCGCCCCGGCTGAAGGCGATCAGGTTGGAGCCGTCGTCGTACCAGTTGGCGACCGACTGCCCGGCGGTGGCGTTGTGCCAGCCGACCATGTTGGCCACGCCCTGGTTGCGGTCGGTGCAGAACCAGCCGCTGGAGCAGTTGGTGGCGTTGACGAAGCCGTTGGCGTCGGCGGGCGGCGAGTCGTCGCTGTTGGTCCAGGTGAAGCTCGCGTAGACCTGCGGCACGTCGTAGCCCCAGGCCAGTTCGAACAGGTTGGCCAGGATGTAGTTCGCGCCGGACTTGTAGTTCAGGGTGCTGCCGTTGCGCTCGGTGTCGTGGTTGGTGACCATCGAGGTGGAGGCCGACGCCGGCTCCAGCCCCCAACTCTGGCCGAAGGTCTTCAGGTTGGCGATGTTTCCGGTGAACTGCGCCTTGAGGTCCTGGGCGTAGGTGAACTCGATGACGCTTCCGTTGGACTCGAAGGCGGCCGGGGCGAGGTTGCCCGAGCTGCCGGGGATGACCTCCTGGTAGACGTAGGGCCGGGCGCCGGTCCAGGTGGTGTTGTGCACCTGGGCCAAAATCGCGGCCATGTCGGCCTGGTTGATGTGCTTGGCCGCGTCCGTCCGGAAGCCGTCCACGCCGGCGGCGACCAGGGTGTTGAGGTAGCCGGCCTCGGCCGCCCGGACGTGCGTGGTCTCGGTGTAGAGGTCCTCCAGGTTGGACAGGTCGCACTCCTGCACCTGGGTCTGGCTGTTCCAGTCCTGGATGGACATGTCCGCGTTGGGGCAGTTCGCGGGCGAGGTGTGGAAGTCGGCGCTGGTGTAGCCGGGCTGCGAGTAGCTGAAGGCGGCCGAGTTGAAGGTGTCACCGCCGTAGGAGTCGGTGCTGGTGTTGTTGTTGCCCGCCATGTGGTTGAGCACGGCGTCGGCGTAGACCTTGACGCCCGCGTTGTGGCAGCTGGTGACCATGGCGGCGAACTGCGCGGCGTTGCCCATGCGGCTGTTGAGGTCGTAGCCGATCGGCTGGTAGACCTCCCACCAGGGGTGGGCGCCGGAGAGCCGGATGGAGTCCTGCGGCGGGGCCACCTCGACGGCGCCGTAGCCCTTGGGACCGAGCACGTTCGTGCACTCGCTCGCGACGGAGGTCCAGTTCCACTCGAACAGGTTGGCGATGACGTCACCGCCGTCGGGCGCGGCGGCCGCGTGGGCAGGCGCGGCCTCCAGGCTCAGCGGTAGGAGGGCGCCGGTCAGCAGGGCGCCGACGGTGGCCCATCGGGCCGCGGAGCTGCGCTTCGACGTACCGCGTCTCGACTCATTGCGCTTCATGGTGGTTGTCTCCTGGTGCGCGCGGCCCGGCCGCGGACGGCCAGGTCCGGGCGGCGCGCGGGGAGCGCGTGCGTCGTCGCACCGGAGCGGGCCGGAGGCCGCGGTGGAGCCAAGGGTGGGGGTGCGACGCCCGGCCACTCCCGCTGTGGCCGCCCCGCCGCGAACCAGACCTTCTCGCGCTCGAAGTGACCGCGTCAATGCTTTCTGAAAAATCTTACGGAAACATTCGGGACACATCGATCAGCCCCCTCCATGCTTCGCCGCACCCGGAGGACACATGGGCCTGTATGTACGGTTCCCCCGCGCTTCGCGCCGCCATCCCGCCAGGAGTGACTGCTGCAACTTGCAGCATGACCTTGCAAAAGCTGCTCGCACGAGCGGCCTCACCAGTGCGGCACCAACGCGACCGGGCAGACCGCCCGCCGGAGCGTCTCCACGACGAGCGGACCGGGAACGGAGGGGGCCGAACGGCGGCGGCGACGTCCGAGGACGAGCAGCGAGGCCTTCTCGGTCGCTGACGGCAGCGTCCGGGCGGGATCTCCCCCGACCTCCTCGCTCACGGCCTCGACACCGGGATGGAAGGCGTGGACTGCGGCGAGTTCGGTGCTGAGGACCCGCCCTTCGGCCTGCCGCGGATCCACGGGGGTGCGCCCAGGACGCGTCACGGCGGCCAGGCCCTCGGGCGCGCGCCACACGTGCAGGGCGTGCAGGCGGGCCCCGAGGCGGCCGGCCTGCTCGAAGCCGTAGGTCAGAACCGGCCCGCAGTCGCCGTCGAGGTCGACGCCCACGACCACCTCGCGGTCCGCCGGAGCCTCGGCCGCGCCGGGCGGGACGAGCAGCACCGGGCTCTCCGCGTGCGAGGCGACCGTGAGGGCGACCGAGCCGAGCACCCTGGCCGCCGGGCCGAGCCCCTGCGTGCCGACGACCAGCGTCCCCGCACGGTCCGCCGCCCGGCACAGGGCCTGCGCCACGTCGCCCTCCTCGACCGAGGTCTCGACCCGCAGGCCGGGCTGCGTCCGCCGCAACTCCTCGGCGACACGCGCCATCGCTTCGCGCGTGCTCAGTTCGAGGTCGTTCAGCCGAGGGCGCAGCAGCACCGGTCCCTGGTCGGCCGTCGGCCGCACGTACAGCAACCGGACGGCGTCGCCGGCCCTGGCCGCGTACCTGGCGGCCCAGCGGGCGGCCGCCGCAGCGGTCTCCGAGCCGTCCCAGGCGACGGTCAGCGGCAGCGTCATCACGGCCTCCCCGTGTACTGCGGCGGGACCACCACGAGCGGACCGTGGGCGTGGTGGAGCAGCGATCGGGTCGTGGAGCCCAGGAGGGCGTCGTGCCAGCCGCTGCGACCGTGACTGCCGACCACCAGACAGCGCGCGTGCTCGGCGGCCCGCACCAGCACGTGCGCCGGATGGCCGGTGAGCACCTGTGGTTCCGCCTCGACGTGCGGGTACTTGTCGTTCCAACCGGCCAGAGCCTCGGCCAGGTCCAGCCTGGCCTCCTCCTGGACCGCCGGGCGGGCGGCGTCGTGCGGGCGACGCACCTCGACCGCCGTCAGGCGGGCACCCGTGAGCGCCGCCTCCTCGTAGGCGTACGCGACCGCGGCCTCGGACGCGGCCGAGCCGTCCACACCGACCACGACGGTTCCGCCGTGCTCCGGCTGCGGTTCCTCCGGCTTCGGCACCAGCGCGACCGGACAGGCGACCTGTCCCAGCAGACCGGCTCCCCGACTGCGGACGAAGGCCGCCTCGACGTCCCCGAGCAGGCGCGTGCCGACGACGACCTGGGACGCGTCCGCGGAGAGCCGTTGCAGGACCTCGGTGGGCCTGCCCTCGGCCACGCCCACGCTCACCTCGAGGTCGGGATGCAGTTGCAGCGCCTCCGCGCGTGCGGTGTCCACGAGCGCCTGCCCTGTGGCCCTGAAGTGGGAAGCCCACAGGTGGCCGGCGCTGCCCGGGGCCGTCTCGGGAGAGATGGCGGACGGCCACTCCTGGGCGTGCACGATCAGGAGTGGCAGCCCCCGCGCCGCCGCCTCGTCGGCCGCCCAGCGCACCGCCCACGGGGCGGCCGTGGACCTGGACACACCGACCAGGACCGGTTGCCTTCCCCTGGGAACGTTCATCGCGGACTCCCTTCGCACGGGCCCGGTCGGCCCTCTTCGAGAGTGCCGTCGGGCGGCCGGCCGCCCCAGGGCCGTTCAGCCCGCCGACCGGCCCTGCTCGGAGCCGCGTGCGCAGGCGTCAGGTGCTGTACTGGGCTTGTGAGCGCGATCGACAGCCTCCACGGCGCCGTCTTCGACACCGACGGTGTGCTCACCGAGACCGCGACCCTGCACGCGATGGCCTGGAAGGCGGCCTTCGACGATCTGCTGCGCGCGCTGCCGGACAGCGTTCCGGCCGCGGCGCGTGCGCCGTTCGACCTGGCGACCGACTATCCGCGCCACGTCGACGGCCGCTCCCGCGAGGACGGTGTGCGGGCCTTTCTCGCCTCCCGGGGGCTGGGCGACCTCGACCCGTCGAGGATCGGACGTCTGGCCCTCCGGAAGGACAGGATCTACCTGGCGCTGCTCCGTCACCTGGGCGTGGCGCCGTCGCCCGGCGCGGTGGACCTGCTCAGCGCGCTTCACGGGCTCGGCGTGCCCACGGCGGCGGTGTCGGCGAGCCGCCACTGCGCGCAGGTGCTGGCCGCCGCCGGCTTGGCCGAACGGTTCGACGCCCTCGTGGACGGCCTGGAAGCGGCCAGACTCGGCCTGGCGGGAAAGCCCGATCCGGCGCTCTTCGTCGAGGCGGCGCGGCGGCTCGGCACGGCGCCCGCCCGGACGATGGTGGTCGAGGACGCCCTGGTGGGCGTCGAGGCCGCCCGCCGGGGCGGCTTCTCCCCCGTGGTCGGCGTGGACCGGGGCGCGGGCGCGGGCGAGCTGCTGGCCAACGGCGCGGACCTCGTGGTGGACGGCCTGACCGAACTGCCGACGCTGCTGGGGCTCTGATCACGTCGCTCCGGGCCGTCCGCGGAGATCCAGTACGGCCACCCCGGTGACCCGGTCGGCGGCCAGGTCCGCGAGAGCCCGGTCCGCGTCGCCGAACGCGTAGGCGACCGTACGCACCCGCAGCGGCAGACCGGCCACCTCGGCGAGGTAGGCGCGGCCGTCGGCCCGGGTGTTGGCGGTGACGCTGCGCAGGGTCCGCTCCTGGAACAGGTGCGCGGCGTAGTTCAGGGCCGGGATGTCGCTGAGGTGGATCCCGGCCACGGCCAGCGTCCCGCCGCGGTCGAGCGCGGCGAGCGCCACCGGCACTAGGTCGCCGACCGGCGCGAAGAGGATCGCCGCGTCCAGCGGCTCGGGCGGGGCGTCGTAGGCCCCGCCCGCGGAGGCCGCACCGAGTTCGAGGGCGAGCCACCGGGCCTCCTCGGCGCGGGTGAGCACGTGGACGGTCGCCCCCCTGGCGATCGCCAGCTGGGCGGTGAGGTGGGCGGAGGCGCCGAAGCCGTAGATGCCGAGCCGCCCGCCGCGCGGCAGCTCCGCGCGCTCCAGGGCCCGGTAGCCGATGATGCCCGCGCACAGCAGCGGCGCGAGTTCGGCCTCGTCGCGCCCGTCGGACGGCAGTGCGTAGACGTAGCGCGCATCGGCGATCAGGAGCCGGGCGAAGCCGCCGTCGCGGTCCCAGCCGGTGTAGCGCGACTCGGGGCAGAGGTTCTCCCGGCCCGCCCGGCAGTAGCGGCAGACGCCGCAGGTCCGTGCGAGCCAGGCGGCACCGACCCGGTCGCCGGGCCCGAAGCCGGGCGTGTCCGGCCCGGTGGCGATCACCCGGCCCACCGCCTCGTGGCCGGGTGTGCGTCCGGGCGCGCGGGGGGCGAGGTCGCCCTCGGCGAGGTGCAGGTCGGTGCGGCAGACGCCGCACACGTCGACCTCGACGAGCAGTTCCCCCGGGCCCGGATCCGGCACGGCCTTCCGGACCAGCCGTAGGGGTCGCGTGTCCATGGGGCCTGGACTCTCGACGACCCAGGCCTCCGTCTCCCGCCCGTGCCCGGTCATGGCATCACCCGTTCCGCCGCCTGCTCTCCCCCTTCGACGGTCCCTCCGCCGCCGCAGCGCCGCAAGCGCGAGGCACGACCCGGCACCGAGGTGCGGACGACCCGGTCGGCGGGGACCATGAGGGGATCCGCGGCAGCACCTGGAGCCACCGTGAACGGCGACGCCTGGACCCTCAGGCACGAGGGACTCGACCCGGCCCGCGAGGGGCTGCTGGAGGCGTTGTGCGCCGTGGGCAACGGGTACTTCGTCACCCGCGCCGCCGCCCCCGAGGCCACGGCCGACGGGGTGCACTACCCGGGCACCTACCTCGCGGGCTGCTACCACCGCGCGACCTCGTCCGTGCAGGGGCGCACCGTCGTCAACGAGGATCTGGTCAACGGGCCGAACTGGCTGCCGCTGTCCTTCCGGGCGGCCGGGGAGGAGGGCCCGTGGTTCGGCGAACCCGGATTCCCCGCTCTGGACCAGCGACTCGAACTCGACCTCCGGCACGCCGTGCTCACCCGCAGACGTCGGTGCCGGGACGGTGCCGGGCGCACCACGGACGTCGTCCAACGGGTCTTCGCCCACATGGGCCGGCCGCATCTGGGCGTGCTGGTCACCCAGCTGACCCCGGTCGACTGGACGGGGATGCTGGAGGTCCGCTCCGGTCTGGAGGGCCGGGTGGCGAACGACGGCGTGGCGCGCTACCGGGGTCTGAACAGCCGCCATCTGATCCCCGCCGGGCAGGGGGTCGAGGGCGACGTCGGCTGGCTCCAGGCGAGGACGGAGGACTCCGGGCTGCGCGTCGGGCTGGCCGCCCGGATCCGCTTCCGTGCCGGCGACGCCGCGTTCTGCGGTCTCCGGAACGGTCTGCCCGACGTGGAGGGGCGAATCGACCAGTCGTTCACCGTGGCGGTGCGTCAGGGACACACGCTGACCGTGGAGAAGACCGCCGCCCTGTTCACCTCGAGGGACGGACTGGCCGCCGAACCCGCCGCCAGCGCACGGGACCTGGTCGCCGCGGCCGAGGACGTGCCGGACCTGGAACGGCAGCACCGGCTGCGCTGGCAGGAGCTGTGGCGCCGTTGCCGGGTCGGCGCGGACTTCGACGGCGCCGGCACGGTCCACCTCTACGCCCTGCACCTGCTGCAGACCTTCTCGCCCAACTCGGTCGACCTGGACGTCGGCATCCCGGCGCGGGGCCTGCACGGCGAGGCGTACCGCGGCCACGTCTTCTGGGACGAGCTGTTCATCCTTCCCTACTTCAACCGGCACCTGCCCGAACTCAGCCGTGCGGTGCTGCGCTACCGCCACCGCCGCCTGGACCGGGCCCGACGCGACGCCACCGCGACGGGGCGGCGCGGGGCGATGTTCCCCTGGCAGAGCGGCAGCGACGGCGGCGAGGAGACCCAGGAGCTGCACCTCAACCCGCGCTCCGGCCGCTGGCTGCCGGACCACAGCAGGCTGCAGCGCCACGTCGGCTCCGCCGTCGCCTACAACGTCTGGCAGTACCACCAGGCCACCGGCGACACGGAGTTCCTCGCCGATGCGGGTGCCGAGCTGATCCTGGAGGTGGCCCGGTTCTGGGCGGACTCGGCGGAGTTCGACGAGAGGATCGACCGGTACCGGATCCGCGGTGTGGTGGGCCCGGACGAGTACCACGACGGCTACCCGTGGAGCTCACGACCGGGCCTGGACGACAACGCCTACACCAACGTCATGGCGTCCTGGACGCTGCACACCGCCCGCCGGGTGCTCAGGGAGCTGCCGTCCTACCGACGTGGAGAGCTCCTGGCAGCCCTGGGGGTGGAGCCCGCCGAGCTCGCGCGCTGGGACGAGCTCTCCCACCGGCTCCATGTGCCCTTCCACGACGGGGTGATCAGCCAGTTCGACGGCTACGAGCGGCTGGAGGAACTGGACTGGTCCGCCCTGCGCGCCCGCCACGGCGACATCCGCCGGCTGGACCGCCTGCTGGAGGCCGAGGGGGACACCGTCAACCGCTACCGCGCCTCGAAGCAGGCGGACGTGCTGATGCTCTGGTACCTGTTCCCTCCCGACGAGGTGCGGCGCATGCTCTCCCGGCTCGGCTGCGCGGCCGATCCGGACCTGATGGAACGCACGGTCGACTACTACCTCGCCCGCACGTCCCACGGCTCGACGCTCAGCGCCGTCGTCCACGCCTGGGTGCTGGCGCGCCGCGACCGGCCGGCCTCGTGGCGGTTCTTCCGGGAGGCCGTCGCCGGCGACGTCCACGACATCCAGGGCGGCACCACCGCCGAGGGCGTCCACCTGGGCGCGATGGCGGGCGTGGTCGACCTGCTGGAGCGCTGCTACTCCGGCCTGTCCTTGCAGGGCGGGACGCTCGTCCTTGACCCGGCGCTGCCACCGCAGCTGGGACGGCTGGACCTGAACCTGCGCTACCGCGGGCACGGCGACGTCCGGGTCCGCCTGGCCCACCGCCACGCCACCGTCACCCTGCCGGCCGGCACGGCCCCACCGATCCAGGTGGTGCTCCGCGGCAGCCCGACGACACTGCGGGCGGGCGAAAGCCACCGCGTCGACTGGTGACTCCGCACCGCCCGCCCGTTCAGCCGAGCGGAACCACCGCCACCGGGCAGCGGGCGTGCTCGACCAGTGCCTGGCTGACCGAGCCGAGACGGCCGATCGGACCCGTCGGTCGTCCGCCCCGGCCGACGACGAGCAGGCTGGCGTCCGCGGACAGGGCGACGAGTTGCTTGGCGGCCCCGGACTTGACGGGGTCGGGGCGGACCTCGACCGCGGGGAACTCCTCGCGCCAACCCGACAGCACCTCGGCGAGCAGCCGCCGCTCCTCGTCCTCGACGTGGCCCTCCTCGTAGACCGGCGGGGCCGCCTTCCCGATGCGCAGCAGCGGGTAACGCCAGGCGTGCACGACACGCAGCGGCAGCTTCCTGCGCTCGGCGGCCGTGAAGGCGAACCGCAGCACCGGCTCGTCCGGCTCCCGGGCGTCGACGCCGGCGACGACCTCCCCTGCCGTGCGCCCGGCGGTGTCGTCGGTCGCGTGCACCACCACGACCGGGCACCGCGCCGTCGCGGCCGTGTGCAGGCTCGTGGAGCCCGCCAGCAGGCCGGGGAATCCGCCGGAGCCGCGGGCTCCGATCACGAGCAACCCGGCCGTCTCGGCCTCCTCGGCCAGAACCGCGCGCGGAGTGCCGTCAAGCACCTCGGCGGACACCGTCAGCGCCGGTCGCCGCCCGCGCACGGTCCGGGCGAGTTCGTCGAGCGACTGCCGCGCCTGGTCGCGGACCGTGTGCAGGGCCTCGGCGTGCGCGTGCCGCATGTCCGCCTCCCCGCAGCCGTGGACGAGCCTCAGCTCCGCGCCGCGCAGTTCCGCCTCCGACTCGGCCCAGGCGACGACGGGCCCGTCGTCCGGAGGCAGGTCGGTTCCGATGACGACCGGACCAGACATGGTGATCTCCCATCAGGCGATGTGCAGGATGTCCGCGACGGGGCGACGCGGGGAGGCGGCGCCCGGCGGGCCGTAGCCGAGGCGCAGGATGATCTGAACATAGCCCGGTCCGGACTCCGGATCGCGCAGCTGCCACCGGGTGTCGGGCCATTCGACGGCCTGGTGCAGCACGGAGCCGCGCAGTCCGTGGACGGTTGCGAGCAGCCAGACGCGTTCCAGCGCCATACCCGTGCGCACCCAGGCGCTGTGGTCGTCGTGGGCCGTCGTGAAGGTCACCAGTTGCGGCAGCGGCTCGAACCGGGCCGGGGCCGGCACGGCGGTGGGCGGATGGCCGGTGAAGCTCCGCACGGGAACGCGAGCATCGCGGTCCATGGGGCCCAGCGCGGAGGCCGGGATCCCGTCGGTGGCAGGGGCCTCCAGCCTCACCCAGCTGCGCAGTTCGGCCTCGCGCAGCACGTCGGCAGCGGTGCGGCGCTCCGCGTCCGCGGTCAGGGCCAGGACCCGCCGGGTCTCGGCCTCCTCGAGCATCGCGAGGACGACGCCCTCCTGGTCGGCGGCGGCCATGAGCTCGCCGACCAGGCTCTCCGGCACGTCACGGTTGGTGAACGGCCTCCGGCTGCTGTGCCGCTCGGCGACGGCCGGGTACAGCTCGGAGTCACGCTCGGGCTCCGCGTCCGGAGGGCGCCCCGCGAAGGACAGGTGGGCGACCAGATCGGGTCGCTCGGGGTCGGGGAGCAGCCGCAGGCGGGTCTGCAGGCCGAGGAAGGCGGCGGCCACCCGCAGGTTGAGCACCGCGGCACCGAGGGAGACGTGCAGCGCGCGTCCGGTCGGGTCGGTCACGGGCACGGCGCGCGACCCGTCCGCGTGGACGAGCAGCCCGCGACGGTCGGCGGTGGCCTCGAAGCGCCATGGCTGACTGTTGTGCAGTGAGGGGGCCGCGCCCCCGGCCGCGGCCAGGAAGGCGAACCGGTCCGGGGTGAGGGCCGGGTCGGTGGTGTGGGCGTTGTCGGTCATGGCGGCCGCCTCCTCTTCGGGCGTCTCCCCCTGGGTCAACGGTTGACGAGTGTCTGGCCGGTGACGTCCCACTGGACGTCGACCACGCCCTCCACCGCCCGCGCGAGCCGCGCGGCGACGGGAACCAGGGTCGTGTCGGCGAGGCGCCCGGTGAGCATCACCACGCCGTCCTCGACGTGGACCACCACACCGCTCGCGTCCTCGCCGAAGAGGTAGGCGACGACCTCGCGGCGGACCTCCTCGGCGATCTCCTCGTCCGGCCGCAGGAAGACGGTGAGCAGGTCGGCGCGGCTGACGATGCCGGCCAGCATGCCCCACTCGTCCACCACCGGCAGGCGCTTGACGTGGTGACGGGCCAGCTGCCTGGCCGCCTGCGCGAGCGTCGCGTCGGCGCGCACCGTCACCGCGGGCGCGGTCATCAACTCGGCCGCGGTGAGGGCCCCGGCCTTGGCCATGTCCCCCAGTCGGCGCAGTTGTTCGGGTCGGCTCGGGTCCGCGTCCCGGAACTCCTCCTTCGGCAGCAGGTCCGCCTCGGAGACCACGCCGACGACGCGGCCCTCCCCCGCGGTCACCGGCACCGCGCTGACCTTCCACTGGGCCATCAGGGCGACGATGTCCTTGAAGGGCGCCTCCTGGCCGACGGAGACGACCGTCTCCGTCATCACGTCGCTGACGATGTGCGGACTACCGCTGCCGTACATGACTGCCGCCTCCCTTGTCCTGCGGATGGACGAAATGGACCACGTGTGCGTCGGGACCGGGGAAGAACACCGAGGTCCGGCCGTTGTCCGACCAGCGGACGTCGAACGGCGGGCTGCCGTCGACGTGATGCAGCCCGACGACCTCGCCGTCCCTGCGGACGACTCCGGGACGCGTTCCGTCCACGACGATCTGATCTCCCAGTGCTGCGCGCATCGGGGGCTCCTCTCACGGTTCGCTGGTGGTGGGGCGTCCGGCCGCGAGGCGCAGCTCGCGTCCGGTGATCCGGACGGGGTGGATGCGCACGAGGAGGTCCCGTGGCCCTTCGGCCCAGGGCTGGGGCTCCTTCTCGTCGGCGCCGGGGCGGTCGACGTCCCGTCGGTCCTCCTCGGCGACACCGGTGACGAGCACGCTCCAGCCCTCGGCCATGACGTCGTCGAGGTGGTCGACCTCCAGCACGACGCGTCGCCCCACGGCCTCGGCCAGCGCGCCGACCGTCTCGCTGCGGAAGAGCACGACCCCGTCGGTCACCCGGTAGTTGACCGGTCGGACGATCAGGGCGCCGCCCATCTGGAACACGACACGGCCGATGCCGCGTCGGCCGAGTCTGCCGTGGCACTCCTCCTCCGTCAGGTCGACCATGCGCGTGCGTCGGTCGGGGCCGGCTCGGCCGGGTGCCACGTCCCGGTCACCACCGAGCAGTTCCACCCGTGAAGTCTCCAACGCGGCGGCCAGGCGGGTCAGCTCGCCCGGGCTCAGTTCGGCCGGGCGGGTCTCGATCCAGTCGACGAATCCGGGGGTCATGGCGGCACGCCGGGCGAGCTCGTCGATCCCGAGGCCGAGTTCGCGCCTGCGTCGGGCGACTCGTCGGCCGAGGTCGCCGGGGTTGCGGCGTGCGCCTCCCCGCGGTCGGGGGGCAGGAGTCCCGGATGCTGCGAACATGATCGCTTCCTTCCCCGGTCGTCACCAGTGCGGGACGACCGCGACGGGGCAACGCGCGTGATGGAGGGCCGCGTGCGCGACGGGCCCGAGGGCGGAGACGGGGCGGTGCCTGCGGCGCCCGACGACCAGGAGTGAGGCCTTCTCGGCCTCCTCGACCAGGACCGTCGCCGGATCCCCGGACAGCTCCGCGGTCGTCACGTCCACGTCGGGGAAGCCGTGGTGAGCGGCTGTCACCGCCTCGTGGAGTGCGCGGGCCTGGTGGTTCTCGAGCTCTCTGCGTTCGGCTTCGCCGGGTTGCGCCGGACCCGCACCCCAGAGCAGCGGCGGCTGCCAGGCGTGCACGGCCCTCAGCACGACTCCGTGCTCCTGCGCGCTACGGAGTGCGAACTCAAGGACGGGCCGGCAGTCCCAGGCGGGGTCGACTCCGACCACGACCCGGTAACCGGGTCCCGCCGCGGCGGCGCGCCCCGGCACGAGGACGACGGGCCGCTCGGCGCGAGCGGCCACCGACTGGGCGACCGAACCCAGCATCAGTGCGCCGAAGCCGCCGCTCCCGCGCGTCCCGAGCACCAGCGTCCCGGACTCGTCGGCGGCGCGCAGCAGGGTCAGGTCCACCGGCCCGGCCGTCGGCTCGATCTCGACGTGCAGCCCGGGATGGGTCCGGCGCAGGTCGGCGGCGAGCCGGGTCATCGCGTGGAGGGCCTCCACCTCGGCCTCCTCGACACGTTCGTCCCCCGGACGGATCCACAGTCCGGTCGGCCGTACGTGGATCAGCCGCACGGGCCGGCGGGTCGCGGCGGCCTCCCGCCCGGCCCAGTCCGCCGCGCCGACGCTCGCGTCGGAGCCGTCGACCCCGACGATCAGTGGTGTGGTCATCGCGACGTTCCTTCCGATCGGCCCGCCTGACGCGGGTCCCGTCCGGGGCCTTGGCATCGGGGCGGTTCGGACGGGTGGCTCCCTTCTCAGGGTTCGCTGCCGCCCCACCCAGGGGACAGGGCCGACCGGTCCCCACTCCGGTCCCCTGCGAGCCTGGGGCACAGGTCGGGGCTGGGCCTCTCGGTCCCTTGCGACCGGCCCGAAGGGCCCTGGCCCGAAGCCACCGGGCCGGCGCCGGCCACGACCTTCCGGCCGGGGCGGGTACTGCCCGGGCTACCGAAGGACCCATCCGCGCGACTGCCGCGTAGGGTCCTGCGGCGTCGGGGAGAGGACCCCCTCGACCCTGTGCCTCCTCTCGCTCCGCTCGGCATCGTGGGACAGGCAAGGGTTTCCTTCCCACGGGAACTCCGCTCCGGAAGGTGAGAGCGATGTCACGCACGACGGCGTTCCAGCAGGGTGATCTGGTCCGGATCTACCGGGACAGCGCACTGGCCGCAATGGAGACGGCAACCGTGGTACGGATGCACGCTGACGGCGGCGTGCGGCTGCGCTTCCACACCGACGGCCACGAGGCCACCTGCCGGCACGGCCTGATCGAGCCGGCCGACACGTCCCACGCGCCCCACTACCTCGCCTGACACCGCGCCGAGGAGCCGAGAGCCATGAAGCGGATCACCGTCGCCAAGCGACCGTCCGGACTTCCGCGGCCTGCCCCGCTGGACCTGCGGACCCCGTCCGGGCGTCCGCTGCCCTACTGATCGAAGCCGCCGACTGCGGCACGACTGCCCGAAGACGTCCGCCGGGTGCCCCGCGCGCTGTCGCGCGCGGCACCCGGCGGTAGCGGGCCGTCCCCGTCATGGGGGAACGCGTCATGAGGGAACGTCGACACCGTTGCCCGCGGAGTCGGTGTTGCCTGCCCTCAGCAACTGGTATCCGAGGTCGAGCAGGGCGCGTCCGGCGGCGAACTCGTCGCCGATCTCGGGCACCGGGCGGTCCACCGGATCGCGCATCGAGGCCGCGCTTGCCTGGAGACGGTTGTCGCCGGTGTCCAGCACGGCGTGCACCCGGGTGACGTCACCCTCCTCGAAGAGGTCGAGCCGGACGGTCCAGGTCCTGGTGTGGTAGTCGTCCGACGCGGGTCTGCGCGGTTCGGTGTTCATCGATCTTCCTCCTTCGGTGTTTCCGGTGCCGGGTCAGTCGGGGACGACGCAGACCGGGCAGGTGGCGTGATGCAGCACGCCGAGGGCGACGGAGCCGAGCGCCAGCCCGGGGTAACCGCCGCTGCCCCGGGCCCCGACGAGGAGCAGGGACGCGCTTCGGCTGCGAGCGACCTCCAGCAGCGCGCGGACCGGATGGTCCTCGCGCACCCAGGCGGTGACCGCGACCTCGGGGAAGCGCTGTCCGGCGCCCGCGAGAGCCTCCGAGACCACCAGCTCGTGCGAGACCTGCTCGGGGCGGAACCGGCGCCGCTGTTCCTCGACCGGGACCGAGAGGCCGCCGGGCATCCGGCGCCAGGTGTGCACGACGATCAGCGGGAGGCCGTGCAGGTCCGCCTCCTCCAGTGCCTGCCGCAGGACGGCCTGACCGTGGGAGGAGCCGTCGACGCCGACGACCACCGGGCCGGGCGCCGTGTGTGCGGCCGTCTCCGCGGGCGACGGGACCACGACCACCGGACAGGCTGCCTGGCCGGCCAGTGCGGTACCGGTGGAGCCCACCACGAGCTCGCCGAGGGCGCCGGTCCCCCTCGTGGCGAGGACGAGCATCCGGGCGTCGCGGGCCGCGTCGAGCAGGACCTCGATCGGGGTACCCTCGCGCACCTCGCCGGTGACGGCGATGCCCGGCTCGCGTGCCCCGGTGTCGGCGACCTCGCGGCTCATCGCCTCGCGGGCCACCTGGCGCAGATGGTCCTCACCGAGTTCGGTCGCGGAGTCGTAGAAGGGGAGCAAGGGCGGCGGGTACTCGTAGGCGTGGACGAGCTCGACCGCCTCCTTGCGGCGCATCGCCTCGTCCAGCGCCCAGGTCGTGGCGTGACGGCTCTCCAGGGTTCCGTCGACGCCGACCACGATGCGGGCCCGGCCACCGTCTGCGAACGACATGGCTGCCTCCTTCGTCGGGCGGCTGAGGCGAAGTCGCCTCGGCTCCAGTGCGCCACGTCGTCGGCTGCGCGGGAAGGGCCGCCCGGCCTCACCCCGAAGGCCGGGCGGCCTGACCCGTGAACCACGCCCGACGAGGCCTCCCCGGCCCTGCTTCAGGGACCGTTCGGCCCCTCGCCCCGCCTCCCGCGCGGGCGGAGGGTGGAGGAAGGGACCCGGTAGGGCCCGGCCGACGCGCGTTCGAGCACCGGGCGCGACCCGTAGCGAAGGAGCACCGCCATGCAGCACCGCACCGTCCGTGACGTGATGAGCCACCAGGTGACGACCGTCCGCCGCGACACCCCGTTCAAGGCCGTGGCCGAGCTGCTGGCCGAGCACGACATCAGCGCCGTGCCGGTGGTCGACGACACCGGCCGCGTCCTCGGCGTCGTCTCCGAGGCCGACCTGCTGCGCAAGGAGTCCGGACAGCGCGACCCCGACGGCCACACCCCCTCCGTGTGGCTGAGCCCGAGCAACCGCAAGCGGGCCCGCGCCGAGAACGCGGACGGACTGATGTCCCGCACCGTCTTCACGGCCCGCCCGGAGTGGTCCGTGGTCGAGGCGGCCAGGATGATGGACCGCCACCATGTGAAGCGCCTGCCCGTCGTCGACGAGACCGACCACCTGGTCGGCATCGTCAGCCGCAGCGACCTGCTGCGCGTCTTCCTGCGCAACGACCGGGCCATCCGCGGCGAGATCGTCTCCGAGGTGCTGCAGCACATCATGATGATCGATCCGGCCGCGATCCAGGTCCAGGTCGAGGACGGCGTCGTGCGGATGCGCGGACAGCTGGAGCGCAGGAGCATGATTCCGATCGTGGAGCGGCTGTGCCGGTCCGTCGACGGCGTGGTCGCCCTGCATGCGAACCTCACCTTCGCCTTCGACGACACCCACACCGATCTCGAGCCCCCCGTGGTCCGCGGTGTCATGCAGCCGCAGCGGCACCATGGCTGATCCGCTCGTGCAGGAAGGCCGGCACCATGGAACCGCAGAGCCCGACCGTCACCGCCGGGCAGCCGCGTGAACTGGCCCAGGACGACCTCCAGGCGCTCTTCGACGCGCTGACCGCGCGCGGCTGGACGGTGGTCGGGCCGACCGAACGCGACGGCGCCGTGGTCCTGGCCGAGCTCACCCGCGCGGACCAACTCCCTCACGGAGTGGGCGTCCGCCTCGCCCCGGGCGGCTACCGGCTCCGACAGCGCGAGGACCGTGCGGCGTTCGCCCACTCGGCGGGTCCGCAGTCCTGGAAGAACTTCCTGCACCCCGAGCGGGCCCGGCTCTGGCAGGCGGACCGGGACGAGGAGGGCGGGGTGACCTTCACGCCCGACACCGAGGAGACCGCGCCGGCTCCCCGCTACGCGCTGCTCGGGGTGCACCCCTGCGACCTGGCGGCCATCTCCCGGCTGGACCGGGTGCTGACGGGGGGCGCCTTCCGCGACCCGGTCTACGGCCCGCGGCGGGACGCGGCCTTCGTCATCGCCGTGGCCTGCACCGATCCTGGCGAGCTGTGCTTCTGCGCCTCCGTCGGCACGGGCCCCGGCCTGCGCGAGGACGCGCCCTGCGACCTGGCGGTCCACGAGATCGCGGACCGGGACGGCGTGCGGCTGATGATCTCGGCGCACAGCGGCCGCGGAGCCGAGCTGCTCTCCGACCCGCGGCTGCCCTTGCGCGAACCCCATCCGGAGCTGCCTGAGCTGGCCAGGCGTCGGACCGAGGACGCCGCGCAGCGCATGGGCCGTGAGCTGGAGACGGAGGGCCTGCGCGACGTCCTCGCGGGAACCCTCGACTCGTCGGTCTGGGACGAGGTCGCCTCCCGCTGTCTGACCTGCGGGAACTGCACGATGGTGTGCCCCACCTGCTTCTGCACCACCACCGAGGACACCACCGACCTGACGGGCGAGCACGCGGAGCGGTGGCGTCGTTGGGACTCCTGTTTCGACCTCGACTTCTCCTACGTCCACGGGGGTTCGGTCCGGACCTCCGGCAGGAGCCGCTACCGCCAGTGGCTCACTCACAAGCTCGGTACCTGGCACGACCAGTTCGGCAGCAGCGGCTGCGTCGGCTGTGGCCGGTGCATCGTCTGGTGTCCGGTCGGCATCGACCTGACGGTCGAGGCCGCCCGCCTGCGCGAGGAGGCCGGACCATGACCAGCGCCGCCACCGTGCCCGGTCGCGCCGCCGACCCGGCGACCCCGCTCCCCTACCTGGTGCGCCACCGGCTCCGCGAGACCGACGACACCGTGACCCTCGAACTGGTCCCGCTGGACGAGGCGCTGCCGCGCTTCCGGCCCGGACAGTTCTCCATGCTCTACGCCTTCGGCGTCGGCGAGATCCCGGTCTCGGTGAGCGGCATCGCGCCGGACGACGCGCTCGCCCACACGATCCGCGCCGTCGGCAAGGTCAGCGAGGCCTTGTGCCGGCTGCGGCCGGGCGAGGTGGTCGGCGTGTGCGGGCCGTTCGGCAACGACTGGGCGCTCGGAGTCGGGCCTTCCGAGGACGACGACCGCGTGACGGCCCTCGGCACCGACCCGGGCGAGGACCTGGTCGTGCTGGGCGGCGGTCTGGGGCTGTCCCCGCTGCGCCCCGTGGTCCGGCTGGCTTTGTCCCGGCCCGGCGCCTACGGCCGCCTGACCGTGCTGGTCGGTGCCCGCAGCCCCCGCGAGCTCGTGCACCGCGCCGATCTGACGCAGTGGTGCGCCCTCGGCGACGTGAGGGTCACCGTCGATCACCCCGAAGCCGGCTGGTCAGGCCCCGTCGGGCAGGTCACCGATCAACTGCGGCACGCCGTTTTCCGCCCCGAACGGACCACCGCTTTCGTCTGCGGCCCCGAACCGATGATGCGGGCGAGCGCGGAGGCGCTGATGCGGCGCGGCGTCCCCCCCGAACGCATCCGCCTCTCCCTGGAGCGCAACATGCGCTGCGCCACCGCCTGGTGCGGCCACTGCCAACTCGGCCGGGTCCTTGTCTGCCGCGACGGACCGGTCTTCACCTGGCGGCAGGCCGCCGACCTGCTGGCGGTCCACGAACTGTGAAAGGAGATCCAGCCGCCGTGTCCACTCCGCGCCCCAGACTCGCCGTCTGGAAGTTCTCCTCCTGCGACGGCTGCCAGCTGACCCTGCTCGACTGCGAGGAGGACCTGCTCCCGCTGGCCGACCGGGTCGATGTGGCGTACTTCCTGGAGGCCTCACGGGCCGCCGGTCCCGGCCCCTACGACCTGTCCCTGGTCGAGGGATCGATCGCCGCACAGGCCGACGTCGAACGGATCCATGAGATCCGCGCGCAGTCCAGGGCGCTGGTGACCATCGGCGCCTGTGCGACCGCGGGCGGCATCCAGGCGCTGCGCAACGGACGCGACCTCGACGAGCTGCTTTCGACCGTCTACGCCGATCCCGCGTACATCGACACCCTGGCGACCTCCACGCCGATCGCCGCGCACGTCCCCGTCGACTTCGAGCTGCGCGGCTGTCCCATCGACAAACGGCAGTTGCTGGAGGTGGTCTCCGCCTTCCTGGCCGGTCGCAAGCCCGACATCCCTGACCACAGCGTGTGCTTCGAGTGCAAGCGGCGTGGCGTCACCTGCGTGACCGTCGCCCACGGCACGCCGTGTCTCGGCCCGGTCACCCAGGCCGGCTGCGGCGCCCTCTGCCCGGCGTTCGCACGCGGCTGCTTCGGCTGCTTCGGGCCCAGCGCAAGTCCGAACACCCGCGCGCTGCTGCCGCTGTTGCACGCCGACGGCCTGCCCGAGCACGACGTGGTCCGGCTCTACCGCACCTTCAACGCCGAGGCCCCCGCCTTCCGCGACGCCGCCGGGGACGCCCTGAGTCCGGATGAGGAAGACCGCCGATGACCCACCGCAGCCATCGTCTGCTCAGCGTCCGCTCGCTCGCCCGCGTCGAGGGCGAGGGGGCGATGCACATCCGGGTACGCGACGGCGAGGTGGAGAGCGTGAAGCTCAGCATCTACGAGCCGCCGCGGTTCTTCGAGGCGCTGCTGCGCGGCCGCCGCTACGACGAGCCGGTGGACATCACCGCGCGGATCTGCGGTATCTGTCCGGTCGCCTACCAGATGACGGCCTGTCAGGCCGTGGAGGACGCCTGCGGCGTGACCGTCGACGGTCAGCTCGCCGCACTGCGCCGGCTGCTCTACTGCGGCGAGTGGATCGAGTCCCACACCCTGCACATCTACCTGTTGCACGCCCCTGACTTCCTGGGACTGCCCGACGCGCTCTCGCTCGCCCGCACCGACCGGGCACTGGTCGAACGCGGGTTGCGACTCAAGCAGGCGGGCAACCAGATCATGGAGGTTCTCGGCGGGCGCGCCGTCCACCCGGTCAACGTGCGGCTGGGCGGGTTCCACCGTCTGCCCGAGGCCGCTGAACTGGACCGGCTCGCCCGGCTGTTGCGCACCGCTCGCCGCGACGCGGAGGAAACAGTGGCCTGGACGGCCACCCTGGACTTCCCCGACCTGCACGTCCGGCACGCGCTGCTGGCGCTTCGGGCCGCCGACTCCTACCCGCTCGACGGCGGCGTCCCGACCCTGCACGGCGCCCTTCCCGACGCCCCGGCGCTGACCTCGTTCCCGGTCGGGGAGTTCGAGCGGCACGTGGTCGAGGCTCAGGTGCCGCATTCGACCGCGCTGCAGGCGAGCGCGGACGGCCTGCGCCACCTGACCGGCCCCCTGGCCCGATGGCGCACCGCCGCCGACCGGTTGCCGGTCGAGCTCAGGGACCTCGGCGCCGCGGCGGGCCTGGGCGAGGTGTGCGACAACCCGTTCCGCAGCATCGTGATCCGGGCGATCGAGGTGCTGTGGGCGGTGCGCGAGGCGCAGCGACTGCTGGAAGCCTACGAGCCGCCGCCCCGGCCGGCCGTACCCGTCCCGCCCCGCGCGGGGGTCGGCCACGCCGCCACCGAGGCGCCACGCGGGCTGCTCTACCACCGCTACGAGCTGGCGGCCGACGGCACGGTCGTCACGGCGGACATCGTTCCGCCGACCGCACAGAACCAGGCGGCGATCGAGGCGGACCTGCGCGAATTCGTGCAGCAGCGCCTCCACCTGGACGACGCGGAGCTCACCCGGCAGTGCGAACAGGCGATCCGCAACTACGATCCGTGCATCTCCTGCGCCACGCACTTCCTCGACCTGACCGTGGAGAGAGGGTGACCCGGCCGTGAGCGGCACCGTCGTGATCACAATCGGCAACGAGTACCGTCAGGACGACGGCGCAGGTCTCGCCGTGCTGCGGCTGCTCGACGCGCGGGACCTGCCCGCCGACCGCCTGGCGCACACGGACGGGGAGGCCACCCGGCTGCTCGGCCTGTGGCAGGGGCGGGATCTGGCGGTGGTCGTCGACACGGTCCACGCCCATCCGGGCGAACCGGGCCGGATCCACCGACTGGACCTGGCCGGGGCCTCACTCGTCCAGGGCGGTGCGAACACCCACGGGCTGGGCCTGGGTGAGGCCGTGGAGCTCAGCAGGGTGCTCGACCTGCTGCCGGAGCGCCTGGTCGTGGTCGGCATCGAGGGCGAGCACTTCGACTGGGGCGAGGGACTGTCCCCCGCTGTGGCCGCGGCAGTTCCGAGAGCGGCCGAACTGGTCCGCGAAGTCTGCCGCACGCGGGCGCGAGGGGACCGAGCCGCGCGCTGAAGCTCCGAGGCGCCTCTGTGGGGACTCTCAAGGGCCTCTGAAAGACATATATGTCATTGACATGCCCATGTGCATCTCGCCAGTCTCAACATGACACCCCGTCACGGGGAGTCAGAGACGTCTCCCCTTGGGGCGCCGCACCAGCTCCTGCTGGTGCGGTCGCTTTCCGGCTCCCCGCACCCCCGTTCCGGAGAGGACCCAGACCCATGTCCGCCTTCACGACCGCGACAAGACGACGCTCCGGCCTCCACGGATCCGCCGGCCCGTACGGCTTACGCACGCTTCACCGGGCCGCCGCCCTGCGTATCGGCTTCGGCCTGCTGTGGGCGATCGACGCGTCCTTCAAGTGGCAGCCCGGCTTCATCGACGGCCGGACGCTCGACGACGAGCTCGGCCAGGGCAGCACCGTCCACACGCCGGTGATCCACCAGTGGATCGAGGTCTGGCACTCCGTCGCCTCGGCTTCGCCCGGCGCCTTCGCCGTCGGCACGGCCGTCGTCGAGACCTGCATCGCCGCCGCCCTGATCCTCGGCCTGTTCAGCAATGCGGTCTTCATCGGCAGCGCCGTGTACGCCCTCGGGATCTGGTCCAGCGCCGAGGCCTTCGGGCTGCCCTGGGACACACCCGGCATCACCGACGTGGGCCCGGCGGTGGCCTACGTCTTCGCCTCGCTCGCGCTGTTCCAGGCGGCGGCCGGGGCGACCTGGAGTCTGGACGCGGTCATCCGGCCGAAACTCGGCCCCCGCCTGGGCCGCCTCACCGGCGCATCGCCCGAGCAGCCGGCCGCGGAGCCGTTGGCAGCCGCCTGAACACCGCGACGCCGCGGGCCCGATGCCTCGGCATCGGGCCCGCGGCGTCGCGCCGGACGTCAGGCCCGGAAGAGGGCGACCTTCAGCGCGGCGGTGCTCTCGGCGTCGCCGAAGACGTCGTACGCCTCCTGCATCTCGTCGAGGCCGAAGCGGTGCGTCACCAGGCCCTGGGTGTCCAGGCGTCCGGCCGCCAGCATCTCCAGCAGCATCGGGGTGGTGCGGGTGTCGACCAGCCCGGTGGTGATGGTGACGTTCTTGATCCAGAGGTCCTCCAGGTGCAGCACGGCCGGCCGGCCGTGCACGCCGACGTTGGCGACGTGACCGCCCGGGCGCACCACCGCGGCGCACAGTTCGAAGGTCTCAGGGACGCCGACGGCCTCGATCGCGACGTCCACGCCGAGCCCGTCGCCGCTCAGTCCCCTGATCTTCTCGGGGGTGGCCTCGGCGGCGCTCAGAGTGATGTCCGCGCCGAGCCGCTTGGCGGCGTCGCGGCGGCCGGCGTCCGGGTCGACGACGACGATCCGGCCGGGGCTGTAGAGCCTGGCGGTCATGACGGCCGCGAGCCCGATGGGTCCGGCTCCCACCACGGCGACCGTGTCGCCGGGCTTGACCCGGCCGTTGCGCACGCCCACCTCGAAGGAGGTCGGCAGGATGTCGGCGAGCAGCAGGGCGCTCTCGTCGGTGACCGAGTCCGGGAGCTTGTGCAGGGAGTTGTCCGCGAACGGCGTGCGCACGAACTCGGCCTGGGTGCCGTCGATCAGGTGGCCGAGGATCCAACCGCCTCCGCCGGTGCACTGCCCGTAGGCGCCGACGCGGCAGTACCCGCAGCGCCCGCAGGAGGAGATGCAGGAGACCAGGACCCGGTCGCCGACGGCGATGGTGCGCACGCCGTCGCCGACGGCGACGACGGTGCCCACGGCCTCGTGGCCGAGGGTGCGACCGGCCTCGACCTCGGGGACGTCGCCCTTGAGGATGTGCAGGTCGGTGCCGCAGATGGTGACGGCGTCGACCCGGACGACGGCGTCCTCGGGCTCGTGGATCACGGCGTGCGGGACCTCGCCCCACACCCGGCGGCCGGGACCGTGGTAGGTCAGTGCTTTCATGTCCGATCACCCTTCGGTGCGTGTGCGGTAGGGGTGTGGTGGAGGGTCAGCGCAGCCAGGCGTGGTCGCGGACGACGGGGAGCGAGGACCACAGGCGGCCCAGGCCGAGGCGCGAGCCCGTGGCGACGGCGGCGACCGCGATCAGGGCGGCGGCGTAGACGACGTGGTAGTCGGCGAACGGGTTGGTCGACATGCTCGGCGCCCCGGAGGCGAGGTGTCGCGCGGGCGGGAACTCCGCCAGCCACATCAGGGCGAGCAGCACACTCCCTGCCGCGGCCGAGAGCCGCAGCGCCACACCGCTGATGACGGCGAGTCCGATGCCGAGCAGGCCGAGCATGAACAGCCAGTCGGCCCAGCCCTGGCCGGCCCAACTGTGGAAGGTGGACTGGAGCGGACCGACGGCGACGCTGCCGAGGAAGCCCTTGGCCGGCGAACCGCCGTGGATCCAGGCCTTGGCCGACGGGGTGGCGTAGCCCAGTCCGAAGGTCTTGTCGAGGAACGCCCACAGGAAGACGAAGCCGACGAGCACCCGGAGCGCGGCCAGGGCGTAGTCGGCGGCGAACAGCGTCGTGGTCCCGGCCGCCTCGTCCGCGCGCTGCTTGCGCGCGAGCGCCGGGAGACGGAAGCCGTGGGATGCGTGGGAGTGGGTGGACATGATCGGTGGTCCCTTCTCGATGATCGCAGATGACGCAGGACAGGTGCGGTGCAGGTGCGGTTCAGTACAGGGGCCCGAGCGGGAGCGGGGCGGCCGGCGGACGCGGCGCCGAGTCGAGGGCGAAGGCCACGTCCACCACCCCGTCCACGCCGCGCACGGTGCGGGCGATCAGCGGAATGCGGGACGAGTCGGCGAGCGTGCCGCCGATCGCGGCGATGCCCTCGGTGACCGTCACGGTCAGCCGGGCGGCCTCGGCCGCGTGCAGTTCACGGGCCAGCGCCGCCCGGACGTCCTCGGCGAGCGCCGCGTCGTCGCGCAGGAACACCTTGAGCAGGTCGCCCCGGCTGACGATGCCGCGCAACCGTCCGCCCGCGTCGACCACGGGCAGGCGCTTGATGCCGCGCCGGCCGAGAAGCCGGGCGGCAGCGGCCAGGGTCTCGTCCGCCCCGACGGTGACCGCCGGTGCGGACATGAGGTCCTCGGCGACCAGCGCGGTGACCTTGCCGGCCTCGTCCGGTCGCAGCAGCGCCCGCCGCAGTCCGAGGCGCCGGTCGTGCTGGGCCTCCTTCGGCAGCAGATCCGCCTCCGACACCACACCCAGCACCCGACGGCGGCTGTCGAGGACCGGCAGCGCGCTGACGCGGTGCTCGCTCATCAGCCGTACCAACTCCTTGAAGGGTGTCTCCCGCAGCACGCTCACGACGGGGTGGGACATGACGTCCCGCACGCAGCGCGACGGTGTGTCGTGGATCGCGGACATCGCCGGACCTCCCTCGGGTCACGGTCCTCCTGGTTGCTTCCAGCGTTCTCCGGCGCGGGAGCGGGGTCTTGAGCCGGTACGCCCCTGCGGCCGGGGCCGATCGGCCCTTCGCTCCGGCCGTGGGGGCGCGGAGAGTTCGGGAGAGGACCGAGGCGGAAGAGGGGCGACCATGAAGCGTTACGTGTACGACTTCGCGGACGGGAGGGCCGAGGAGGCCGACCTGCTGGGCGGCAAGGGCGCCGGGCTGGCGGAGATGACCCTGCTGGGCCTCCCGGTGCCGCCAGGCTTCACGGTCACCACCGAGGCCTGCCGGTTCTTCCTCCTGGAAGGACACGAGCCGGAGGGGCTGGAGGCGGAGATCGACGCCAGGCTCGAGGCGCTCGAGGCGGCGGTCGGCCGCCGCTTCGGCGACCCCGACGAGCCGTTGCTGCTCTCGGTCCGCTCGGGTGCCCGCTTCTCCATGCCGGGGATGATGGACACGATCCTCGATCTCGGCCTCAACGACGCCACGGTGACCGGCTTCGCCAAGGCCCTGGGCCACGAGCGCGCCGCCTGGGACTGCTACCGCCGCCTGGTGCAGATGTTCGGCGCCACCGTGCTCGGCGTGCCGGACCGGCTCTTCGACGACGCCGTCACCGCCCGGCGCGAGCGGCGCGGGGCGGCGAGCGACGTCGAGCTCACCGTGGAGGACCTGCGCGAGCTGACCGCCACCTTCCGCCGGGTGCTGCGCGACCAGGCCGGGCGGGACTTCCCGCAGGACCCCCGCGAGCAACTGCGGCTGGCCGTGCGCGCAGTGTTCCGCTCCTGGCAGGGGGAGCGCGCCCGCGTCTACCGGCGTCGCGAGGGCATCCCCGAGGACCTCGGCACGGCCGTCAACGTGCAGGCCATGGTCTTCGGCAACCTGGGCCCCGACTCCGGGACCGGCGTCGCCTTCACCCGCGATCCCGCGACCGGACGTCCGGGCGTCTACGGCGACTACCTGGCCGAGGCGCAGGGCGAGGACGTGGTGGCCGGCATCCGCAACACCGTGCCGCTGCACCGGCTGGCGGAGCTCTCACCCGACTGCCATCGGGAGCTGCTGGCACATCTGCGCACCCTGGAGGAGCACTACCGGGACCTGTGCGACGTCGAGTTCACCATCGAGCGCGGCCGACTGTGGATCCTGCAGACGCGTATCGGCAAGCGCAGCGCGGAGGCCGCCTTCCGGATCGCCGCGCAGCTCGCCGTCGAACGGACGATCACCATGGACGAGGCCCTGCTGCGGGTGACCGGCGCGCAGCTGTCCCGGCTGATGGTGCCCGGCTTCACCGGCACCGCCGACCACGTGCCGCTGGCGACCGGTCTGGCCGCCTCCCCCGGCGCGGCGGCGGGCGCGGCGGTGTTCACCTCCGCCGAGGCGGTCCGGCGTGCGGCGGCGGGTGAGCGCGTGGTGCTGGTCCGGCCGGAGACCTCACCCGACGACCTGCCCGGGATGCTGGCCGCCCAGGCCGTGCTGACCAGCCGGGGCGGGCGCACCAGCCACGCCGCCGTCGTGGCGCGTGGCCTCGGCAGGGTCTGCGTGTGCGGCGCGGAGTCCCTGCGCGTGGAGGCGGACGCGGGCCGCTTCACCACCGCCGACGGCACCGTGGTCGCCGCCGGGGATCTGATCTCGGTCGACGGCACCCTCGGCGCGGTCTACCTCGGCGCCCTGCCGCTGACCGACTCCCCCGTCAGCGCCTACCTGCTCGGCGGGCAGCCCGACAGCGCCGACGGTGACACGGTCGACCTGCTGGGCGCGGTCGGCATGCTGCTGCAGCACGCGGACCGGTGCGCGCGCATGCGGGTCCTGGCCAACGCGGACACGGCGGCGGACGCCGCCGCGGCGCGGACGCTCGGCGCGCGCGGCGTCGGGTTGTGCCGCACCGAGCACATGTTCCTGGGGACGCGCAGAAAGCTGGTCGAGGAGATGGTGCTGGCGGACTCCGACCCGGCCCGCGAAGCCGCGCTGGCCCGTCTCCTCCCGCTGCAACGGGCCGACTTCGAGGCGGTCCTGGCCGCCATGGACGGGCTTCCGGTGACCGTGCGCCTGCTGGATCCGCCGTTGCACGAGTTCCTCGCGGACCGGACCGCGCTGGCCGTCTCGGTCGCCGCGGACCGCGCGGCCGGACGGCCGGTGAGTGCCGAGCGCGAGCGGCTGCTGGCCGCGGTGGAGCGGATGCACGAGGAGAACCCGATGCTCGGTCTGCGCGGCGTGCGGCTCGGTCTGCTGGTCCCCGGTCTGGTCGCCATGCAGGTGCGGGCGCTGGCCGAGGCCCTCGTGGCACGTCGGCTCGCGGGCGGGGACCCGCGGGCGGAGCTGATGGTCCCGCTGGTCGACACGGTCGAGGAGCTGCGCCAGGTCCGGGCCGAGGTGGAGAGGGTCCTGGCCGAGGTGGGCGCCGAGAGCGGCGTCGCGGTGGAGCTGCCGCTCGGCACGATGATCGAACTGCCGCGGGCGGCACTCACCGCCGGGCGGATCGCGACCGAGGCCGAGTTCTTCTCCTTCGGCACCAACGACCTGACCCAGACCACCTGGGGTCTGTCGCGTGACGACGCCGAGGCCGCGTTCCTCTCCGCCTACCTGGACCGCGGCATCCTGCGCGACTCCCCCTTCGAGACGCTGGACACCGCGGGCGTGGGCCGCCTGGTGGAGCTGGCGGTCCGCGAAGGCCGCGCCGCCCGACCGCACCTGGCCACCGGCGTGTGCGGGGAGCACGGCGGCGACCCCGCCTCGATCGGCTTCTTCCACCGGACCGGCCTCGACTACGTCTCCTGTTCACCGCGCCGGGTGCCCGTGGCCCGTCTGGAGGCGGGCCGGGCCGCGTTGTCGCCGCAATGAGCGGACGGGTCAGACCTCCGTCGGCAGCGGCACCCGCCAGACCAGACGGGTGCCGTTGCCGGGCGAGGAGTCGGTCTCCAACGTGCCGCCGTGCTTGGCGGCCCGCTCCGCGAGGTTCACCAGCCCGCTGCGCCGACCGCCCTCGGGCAGGCCGACGCCGTTGTCGGCGACCGACAGCACCACCTCGGGGGCGGCGCCCCCGGTGACCTTCGCCGAGACCTCGACGGCCTTGGCCGCCGCGTGCCGCGACGCGTTGCTCAGCGCCTCCTCCGCGGCGGCCAGCACGTCGTCGGCGATCTCAGCCGGGACGTCGGTGTCCAGCAGACCCTCCAGACGCAGCGCCGGCGTGAAACCGAAGGTGGGGACGAACCGGGAGACGACGTCCACGAGCCGCGCCCGCAGTCCGGCGGACTCCTGGGCGGAACCGCGGGAGCGGAGTCCGAAGATGGACGTCCGGATGATCTTCACGGTCTCGTCCAGGTCCTCCACCGCCCGCCCGACCCGGTCGGCCGCCTGCGGGTGGCTGATGAAGCGCTGCGCGCTCTGCAGCGTCATACCGGTGGCGAAGATCCTCTGGATGGCGAGGTCGTGCAGGTCCCTGGCGATCCGGTCGTGGTCCTCCAGCAGGGCGAGCTGCTCGGCGTCGCTGCGGCGCGCGGCCAGCTCGAGTGCCAGGGCCGCCTGGTCGGCGAAGGACTTCAACGGCGTGACGTCGACCGCAGAGAACGGGTACAGCCCGGCGCGGCGGGCCAGCATCAGCACTCCGCGCGGACCGTCGGGGCCGGAGCCCATCGGCACGGCCACCGCGGGGCCAAGACCTTGCCAACGCGGAGGCCCGGCCGTCACCCGCGGGTCGTTGGCGATGTCGTTGCTGGTCATCGGCGTCTGCGCGGAGAAGGCCGAGCCCATGAAGGAACCCTCGAGCGGAAGCAGCAGGCCGCGGTGCGCCTCCGCGTCGACGCCCTCCGCGAGCTGGACCGCCAGACCCATGCCCTGGGCGCTGGGCAGAGCGAGTGCGATGACGCCGAGATCGGCCTCGAGGATCTCCAGCGAGGCCTGGACCAGCTCGGCCAGGACGTCCTGCTGGGAGGCGCCGGAAAGCAGCCGACTGGTGATCTCACCGCTGGCGACCAGCCAGCGCTCGCGCAGCCTGGCGTCGCGGTAGAGACGCGCGTTGTCGATGGCCACCCCTGCGGCGACGGCGAGCGTCTGGAGCACCGACTCGTCCTCGGCGTCGAACTGGCCGCCACCGCGCTTCTCGGTCAGGTAGAGGTTGCCGAAGACCACCCCGCGCACCCGGATCGGCACGCCCACGAAGCTGTGCATCGGCGGGTGGTGGGCCGGGAAGCCGATGGACGCGGCGTGGTCGGCGATGTCGCGCAGACGCAGCGGCTCCGGGTGCCGGATCAGCTCGCCGAGGATGCCGTGGCCGGTCGGGAACGGGCCGATCGCCTCGATCTGCTCGTGTGTGAGGCCCGTGGTGAGGAACTTGGCGAGCATGCCGTCCTCGCCGATCACCCCGAGGGCGGCGTACCGGGCGTCGACCAGGCTCGCCGCGGACTCGACGATCTGCTGCAGCGCCTGGTCGAGGTCGAGTTCCCGGCCGACCGTGAGCACGGCTTCCAGCAGTGAGTGCACCCGGTCGCGGGTGCCGCGTGCGGCGTCCAGCCGGGTCTGCAGTTCACCCAGGAGCTGGTCCAGGCGCAGGTCAGGGAGCCCCAGGGCTTCCTTCCCCGCCGACGACGGTTCCTCGGGCACCGGCCCTCCACCCCACCTGATCTGTCCGACTTCCCCCGGTCAAGGCCACGTTACCGACCTCGCGCCCCCGGCGCGAGCAGCCGTCACCCGGTGAGGACGCCGGCGTTCGCCCGTTCCGGACGAGGCCGTTCCCGCCCCGGCGTCCTCCGCGCCTGCGAGCTCACGCGACTTCGGCCTCCGCGGCTGCGACGTTCTCCTTGACGGCGAAGAAGCTGTCCGGGGCGACGGAGATCGAGGCGATCCCGGCGCGTACCAGGAACCGGGCGAAATCCGGGTCGTCGCCCGGGAGCCGGACCTCGTGCCCGAGCCGCCGAAGGCGCTCCCTGTGCTCCTCGCTGGGCTTGTCGAGGAAGCATCCCTGGGTTTGCATCGTCAGTTCGGCACCACGGCGACCGGAAGGTCCGACAGGTGCAGGACACGATGGGGCACCCGACCCAGCGGGAGGCCGTACCTGAGGTGCCGGCGGTGGCGACCGAGCACCACGAGGCCGGCGCCTCTCGCCGCCTCGACCACGGCGGCTTCCGTTGTGGCGAACTCGACCCGGGTGTCGACCACGACGGACGCGTGACGCCGGTGGACGACATCCACCAGGGACTGCAACTCCCTGCTCTCGTCGGCCTCGATCTCGGCCACCGCCTCGGGGCTGGCGACGACGTACGGGTTGGACAGTGACCACGTGCGCACCGCGATCAGTGGCGCACGACGCCGCTCCGCCTCGGCGAACGCGAAGACGAGCGGCTCTGTCACCTCGCGGGCGACGCCGACGACCACGGGCGCTTCGGCAGCCGAAGGCGCCGGAGTCTCCGGCACGACCACGACAGGAACCGGGGCGTGCGCCACGACTCGTTGGCTCACCGAGCCCAGCAGCATGGTCAGGAAGGCGTTCCGGCCCCGTCTGCCGACGACGAGGAGCCCCGCCCCCTGGGACAGCCCGATGAGCCCGGGAGCCGGTGCCTGGGCCAGCGTGACCGTGCCGATGTCCAGGTCCGGGTACCGTGAGCGCAACTCGGCCGTGGTCTCGTCGAGGAATGCCACCGTGGCCTGTCGGGCGGGATCGTTCACGTCCTCCTCGAAGTCCTCAGGGAGCTCGTGCTCCAGCTGGTTCCAGGAACAGGCGACCCGCAACGGCACACCGCGCAGGCTCGCCTCGGCCGCGGCCCACTCCAGAGCCGCGCGGGCCCCGGCGGACCGGTCCACTCCTGCGACGACGGATCCCGACGGCGCGGTGCTCATCGCTGCCTCCCACGTCCCGATGGCTCTGCTTCCTGCCTCGGCCCGCCGCGTGCCGACCGCCCGGAGCCCGGCCGGCCGACGCGCCCGGCTCTCAGCGCCGTCGGCGCGCCATGCTCCGCATGTGGGCGAGCACGCCGATCAGGCAACCCGCCAACAGCATGATCAGCAGGACCAGCCACATCGGGGCGTTCACTGTGGTGATCCCCCACAGGTGGATCTTGACCGTGTTCCTGTTGATCAGGATGAACCACACCGCCAGGACCGTCACGACCGCGAGAACGATCCTGCCGGCGGTGACCCTCACTCCGCCGATCCGGCGCTCCGTGGCGCCTTTGTTCGTGGTCATTCCTCCAGTCTGGAACGGCTTGTCGGCCTCCGCCCGGCGAGGAGAACCGGGCGAAGGCCGTTGAAAGCGCTCTCGGGCACCGGGCAGCCGGTCAGGCGTGCGGGAGGGTGACGAGGGCCTGGTTGCCGGTGGCGAGGGTGGTGGGGGCGTTGCCGACGGCGTTCCAGATCTGGATCCGCACGGTGCCGTTGACCAGGTCGCACAGGCTGCCGGAGGAGGATTCCAGCCCGGCGTTCTGGGTGTAGTGCTCGTACCCGGCCACCGGATCGGTGGCGAAGTAGTGGTACGTCTCCACCCGGTTCCAGGTACCGCTGCCGGTGCAGTCGTAGGAGACCCGCACCTGCACCCCGTCACCCACCGCCGTCCCCGCGTCCACAGGCAGGTCGAATGCCGTGCTGCCACCGCCGTAGGCGAGGTTCACCCCCGTGGCGGTGTACGTCAGCGCGCGGGTCGGCGTGCCGTCGAAAGTCCCACCACCCGCCGAGGCGATCGTGACCGTCGTACCGCCCGAAGCCGCCGCACCCGACACACTCCCGTCAGCCTGCAGGAACAACGTCGGCGACGACGACCCCGACGATGGGGAGGACGACGGGCTCGCAGACGCGGCGGATCCGGCGTAGGGGAGGGTGACGAGGGCCTGGTTGCCGGTGGCGAGGGTGGTGGGGGCGTTGCCGACGGCGTTCCAGATCTGGATCCGCACGGTGCCGTTGACCAGGTCGCACAGGCTGCCGGAGGAGGATTCCAGTCCGGCGTTCTGGGTGTAGTGCTCGTACCCGGCCACCGGATCGGTGGCGAAGTAGTGGTACGTCTCCACCCGGTTCCAGGTACCGCTGCCGGTGCAGTCGTAGGAGACCCGCACCTGCACCCCGTCACCCACCGCCGTCCCCGCGTCCACCGGCAGGTCGAATGCCGTGCTGCCACCGCTGTAGGCGAGGTTCACCCCCGTGGCGGTGTACGTCAGCGCGCGGGTCGGCGTGCCGTCGAACGTCCCACCACCCGCCGAGGCGATCGTGACCGTCGAACCGCCCGAAGCCGCCACACCCGACACACTCCCGTCAGCCTGCAGGAACAACGTCGGCGACGACGACCCCGACGATGGGGAGGACGACGGGCTCGCAGACGCGGAAGCGGTCGGGCTGGGAGAGGGGCTGCCGCTCGGGCTCGCCGACGGGGAGGGGGAGCCGGAGCCGCCGCCGGAGGGCAGAGTGCCACCCGACGCGGTGCCACCGCTCCAGTTCCGCGCACCGGTGGCCACGGTCCGGCCGGCCGGGACGTTCACGACGGTGCCGTCGCTGAAGGTGACGGTGATCGGGTTGCCGCTGATGTTGGAGGCGACGTGGGTGAGTGCTCCGTTGTTCGTGAAGACTGCGGCGAGGGGGTAGTTGGCGGTGACGGCGGTGTCGACGTGGCCGAGCGAGGCGAGGTTGTCGATCCAGTGGAAGGTGTGCGCCTTGCTCTCGCCCTCCTCCGAGGTGAAGCCGGAGTTGGCGCGGAAGTCGGCGAGGGCCTGGGGGCCGTTGCCGAGGGCGAGGAACTCGTACCAGATGTCGGTCCAGATGGTGGGTTGGGTCTTGCCGCTGTTGGTGAGCATGTCCTGGTAGTCGGCGAGGACGAAGGCCGGGTCGTCGCCGAGGTAGAGGTGTCCACCGGTGACCGGGAGCAGGTTGATGCCCTGGATCTGTTCGGGGGCACTGGAGAACCAGGTGGAGTAGGCAGCGCCGTCGCCCCAGACCATGCCGACCTCGTGGTGGGGAAAGCTGCTGGGGAAGACCTGGTGCCCGGTGTCGAACCAGTAGTCCTGGATGGCGGCTGACTGGGTGGTGTACATGTAGATGCCGGCGTCGCGGACGGCGGTGTCGCCGGTGGCCTCGCCCCACTGGATGAGGGCGTTGTCGAAGTTCATGCCCTCGGAGGAGGACTCCTGGTTGTTGCCGGCGGCGAAGGAGCCGTGGCCGGAGGCCCAGTCGTGGCCGTCGTAGATGTCGAAGTCCCGCAGGTAGGGGAAGCGGGTGTCGGTGCGGTCGTAGTTGTCGGCGTCGCGGATCAGCATGTCGACCATGCCGCCGTACTGGGAGGGCGAGGCCCAGCTGGGGTCGAACTTGGCGAGGGTGGCGGCGGCCGCGACGAAGTAGCCGTAGTGGAAGTGGTGGTCGTTCAGTTCCTGGTCGGATCCGTAGGAGGCCGGGTAGCCGATCAGGGTGCCCCAGTTCTTGTCGTAGGAGAACAGGTGCGCGGTCTTGCCGGTGGAGGCGGTGAACCAGTCGGTGAGCTTGGACTTGATCGCGGACAGGGCGGCGTCACGGACGGTGGTGTTGCCCAACTCGTCGGAGATCTCCGCGAGACGGGCGGCACGGCCCAGTCCCTTGCCGGTCCAGTAGGTGTCGTCGCTCTGCTGGTTCGTGGGGTTGGCCAGTTCGGCGTCGAGGTAGTTCTGCTCGGTGCTCGCGTCCGTGCCGGTGCTGTCGGCGACCGCCGGGAGCTCCGGGAGCACGCCGTGGAAGACCATGCTCGTGGTGAACGAGTCGATGCCGGTGAGGACCTTCATCGCGCCGCGCGCCGAGATGTAGCTCTGGGCCAGGGGCGCGGGTGTGCCCGGGGCGAGGTTCTGCCACTGGTGCGGCAGGAGTGCGGCCACGGTGCCGGTGCCGGCGCCCTCCTCCGGAGTGGTGGTCAGGGTGTAGGTGGTGGTGACGGTGCTGGCGTCGGGGTCGTAGCTGTAGGACACGCGGGTGCCGGTGACCGCATCGTAGGCGTACTGGCCATAGGTTGCGGCCAGGGCTGCGCGGTCGCTCGCGGTGGTGCTCGGTGTGGTCGGCAGGACGGCGACGTTGAAGTAGCCCTTGCCGGCCAGGTCGGAGGTCAGGACGGCGCCGTTGACGGTCCAGGTCGCGCCGGTCGGCGCCCAGGCGGCGTAGTCGTGGCCGTTGACCGTGTATCCGATCATGGAGCCGTTGTCGGCCCAGGTGGTCAGGGCGGCTCCGTTGGATGCGGCGATCTGCGCGTTGCCGCCGGTGACCTTGAAGTAGGCGAAGGGCAGACCCTCACCGATGGTGGCGCGCAGGCTGCGGGAGCCGTCGGTGAAGTACGGGCTGACGGTCCAGTCGGACCAGTCGTCGACCTTGACGTCAGGGCAGTTCAGCCCCACCACGCCGGCCACGAAGTCCTCGTTGTAGGGGAAGTGGTACTCCCCGGGGCCCGTGGAGGTTCCTGAGATCGTCGGCGTGGTGGTGTAGGAGAAGCCGAGGCCGCCGGCGCTCGCGTGGAAGTCCAGCGGATGGGCGACCATGGGTTCGCCGTAGGCGCAGTTGGTGCGCTTCCACAGGATGGAGGTCCACCAGTCGTTGGTGGGCACGGCCCCCGACGGGGCGTCGGCGGTGACCCACTCGCGCGGGTCGGTGGAGATGTTGCCGCAGCCCGAGGGCAGCGGACCGACGGCGGCGGTCGTGTAGCTGCCGGCTCCGACCGTGTCCGCCGAAGCGGCGTGCGAGGTGAGCAGCGCCAGGCACGCGGCGAGTACGGACATGATCACGCACACCGCGATCGATCTGCGGCGCAGGCGGCGCGCGGGCCGCGCGCCGCCGAGGAGGCGCCGAGGGGGCGGCGCGGGGGTTGCCGGATCCATGTGTTCTCTCCCTGGTCGGCCGCTGCGGGCGCGGCGATCGTGGTGGGTGGTGGTACAGGGAGCCGGGGCACGCCCCCTCGCGCACAACCGCTGTCCTACGGCTGCGCGACGAGTCGGGGCGCATCCCTGAGAGCGCTCGGCCCGGGAGCGGGCGGCGGGGAGATTGAAAGCGCTTTCGAAAACGGGAGGCTAGAGCCCCTCTGACTGCCCGTCAACACCTTGCACATAGGGCCAGCTCAGGCGTCACGAATGGTCCCCGATCGAGGCCTTCGCCCCGATCTCAGGCCCGTGCAGGCCTCGTCCATTGCGGTCGAACCTCGCCGTACCGCCCCTTGACGCCGGAGCGTCGTCCCGGCACGCTGCTCCCATCTTGAGAGCGCTTTCAAAAAGCTCGGCCAGGACGGCGCGTCCATGTCCTCGTGCCCTGCCCGCTCCCTGCTGCCACCATCCAGGAGGATCTCCGTGCGTTCCATCAAGACCAGACGCTCCGCCGTGCTCGGAGCTGTTGCCGTGGCGGTGAGCCTGCTGGCCTCGGCCTGCGGCAGCGGCGGGGCCGGTACCGCAGGCGAGGCCGCGTCGGGTGGAAAGGTCACCCTGACGATCGACCTCTTCGGCACGTTCGGGTACCAGGAAGCCGGCCTGTACGACCAGTACATGAAGCTGCACCCGAACATCGTCATCAAGCAGACCGACACCCAGGACGAGTCGCAGTACTGGCAGGCGCTGCAGACCAAGCTCGCCGGGGGCGGAGGACTCGCGGACATCCAGGGCATCGAGGTCGGCCGGGTGGCGAGCGTCGTGCAGCAGCAGGCGGACAAGTTCACCGATCTGCGCACCCTCGGTGCCGGAGACGTGAACAAGGACCTGGTGCCGTGGAAGGGGGCGGCGGTCACCACCCCCGACGGGAGGGTCCTCGGCGCCGGGACCGACATCGGCCCCGAGGCGATCTGCTACCGCACCGACCTGTTCAAGGCCGCGGGCCTGCCCACCGACCGCACCACGCTCGGCACCGCCTGGTCGACCTGGGGCGGCTACCTGGCGCTGGGCAAGCAGTACGAGGCGAAGGCCGCGCCCGGCAACGCGTGGACGGACAGCGCCGCCGGGATGTTCGCCGCCGAGGTCGGACAGCAGCGCGTGCGCTACACCGACGACGGCGGCAAGCCGGTCTACCAGAGCAGCCCCGCCGTCAGGACCGCCTGGAACGACGCCACCGCGCTGGTCGCCGACGGGCTCTCGGCGAAGCTGCCGCAGTGGGGC
This sequence comes from Streptacidiphilus rugosus AM-16, assembly GCF_000744655.1. Taxonomy (NCBI): domain Bacteria; kingdom Bacillati; phylum Actinomycetota; class Actinomycetes; order Kitasatosporales; family Streptomycetaceae; genus Streptacidiphilus; species Streptacidiphilus rugosus. The sequence goes on from NZ_JQMJ01000004.1 coordinate 437,094, forward strand.
CCGGAGTGGAACAAGGCCTTCTCCACGGGCAAGTTCGCCACCCTCAGCTGCCCCGCGTGGATGCTCGGGTACATCAAGGGACAGGCGGGCCCCACGTTCGCCGGGAAGTGGGACGTGGCCCCCGGCCCCGGCCGGACGGGCAACTGGGGCGGCTCGTACCTGGCGGTGCCGAAGGGGGCGAAGCACCCGAAGGAGGCCGCGGCGTTGATCGCCTGGCTGACGGCTCAGAGCCAGCAGGTGACGCTCTTCACGAAGCAGGGCTCCTTCCCCTCCAGCGTCGGCGCCCAGACCGCGATCAAGGACGTGAAGGATCCCTACTTCAACAACGCGCCGATAGGCGCGATCTTCGCCGAATCCGCGGCGAACATGCCCGCCCAGGTTCTCGGAGTGAACGACGCGGTGATCACCAAGGCCTTCAGCGACGCCCTCGGCGAGGTGGAACGCACAGGCACCGCGCCCGCCGCCGCCTGGAACCACGCCCTGGCCAACGTGCAGAACGCCACCGGCAACTGACCCCGAGGGCGTTACCTCCACCGGTGCCGCCTGCCGCACGACCGGCGGGCGGCACCACATCGACTCGAGGACCTCCATGGCACTCTCCCGGGCCCTTGGCCCACGACCGGCGGCCGCCCCCGGGCGTCCGCGCCCGGCCGCTGTCACCAGGACGGGACGGACGCTCGCCCCCTACGGCTTCCTCGCACCGTTCTTCGTGCTGTTCACCGCCTTCGGGCTGTACCCGCTGCTGTACACCGCCTATGTGTCGCTGCACCGGGTCGAGCTGCAGACCTCCCAGCAGATGGACTGGCTGGGCCTGCAGAACTACGTTCGCCTGTTCCAGGACCCGTACTTCTGGAACGCGTTGCGGAACACCTTCACCATCGGCGTGCTCTCGACCGTGCCGCAGCTGCTGATGGCACTCGGGCTCGCCCATCTGCTCAACTACCGCCTGCGCGGCCGCACGTTCTTCCGGGTCGCCATGCTGATGCCCTACGCCACCTCCGTGGCCGCGGCCACCCTCGTCTTCGCCCAGCTCTTCGGCCACGACTACGGGCTGATCAACTGGCTGCTGCACCAGGCGGGCCTCGACCCGGTCGACTGGCAGGCGAACACCGTCGCCTCGCAGATCGGCGTGTCGACCGTCGTCACCTGGCGGTGGACGGGCTACAACGCCCTCATCTACCTCGCCGGCATGCAGGCGATCCCTATGGAGCTCTACGAGTCCGCCGCGATCGACGGCGCCACCCGCCTGCAGCAGTTCCGCCACGTGACGGTCCCCGGACTCCGCCCGACCATCGTCTTCACCGTGATCGTCTCCACCATCGGCGCCACCCAGTTGTTCGGCGAGCCGCTGATGTACGAGGGCAACTCCGGCGGCGGCGTCTCGCACCAGTACCAGACCCTGGGCCTGTACATGTACCAGCAGGGGTGGACCTTCTTCCACCTGGGCCGGGCCGCGGCCGTCGCCTGGGTGATGTTCCTGCTGATCGTGGTTCTCGCACTCCTCAACGCGGCTGTCGCCGCCCGCCGCAACCGCACGGACCGGTGACTGACTCATGGCCCTCGTCGACTCGCGCCCCGCACCCCCCGTCGTACCCTCCCGGCCCGCCACGCGACGTGCACGCCGGAGGCGTTCCACCCTCCAGGGAGGGCCGCTCGCCTACGGCGTCCTGGCCGCCGCCACCGTCCTCTCGGTCCTGCCCTTCTACTGGACGCTGGTGGCCGCCAGCCGCACCAACGCCGAACTCAGCTCCGCCACACCGGCGCTGACCCCCGGACCGAACCTGTTCCACAACATCGCCGCCGCGCTCCAGCAGGCCGACATCGGCACCGCGCTGTGGAACTCACTGATCGTCTCCACCACCGTCACGGCCGGCGTGGTCCTGTCCTCCACACTGGCCGGGTTCGCGTTCGCCAAGCTGCGCTTCCGCGGTCGCAGGCTGCTCCTGGCCGTCACCGTGGGGACGATGATGATCCCGCCGCAGCTCGGCGTGATCCCGCTCTTCATGATCATCGTCAGGCTGGGCCTCCAGGACCGGCTGCCCGCCGTGATCCTGCCCGCTCTCGTCTCCGCCTTCGGCGTGTTCTTCATGCGTCAGTACCTGGTCCAGGCTCTGCCCGACGAGCTGGTCGAGGCCGGTCGGGTGGACGGCGCCTCCTACACGCGGATCTTCGCCTCGATCGTCCTGCCCGTCGCCCGTCCCGCCATGGCGGTGCTCGGCATGCTCACCTTCATGGCCACCTGGAACGACTTCTTCTGGCCGATCGTCGCCCTGAGCTCGCAGAACCCCACCGTCCAGGTCGCCCTGCACTCGCTCGGCGAAGGCTACGTCCCGGACCAGTCGATCATCATGGCCGGCACCCTCGTGGGCACCCTCCCCGTGCTGCTGGTCTTCGTCCTGCTCGGCCGTCAGATCGTCGGCGGCATCATGCAGGGCGCCGTCAAGGGCTGACTCCGGCCGCCTCCCCCGGCGGAACCGCTCCCGCTCGCACCGCTCCCGTCAGCACCGCCGACATCGGAAGGCGACATGTCCGTCGACGTCCAGTCCTCCCACGCCCCCGCCGGCGCCACGGCCTTCCCGGCCGGCTTCCTGTGGGGCGCCGCCACGGCCGCCTACCAGATCGAGGGATCCGCCGCCGCAGACGGTCGCGCCCCCTCCATCTGGGACACCTTCAGCCACACTCCGGGCCGCGTCCACAACGGCGACACCGGTGACATCGCCTGCGACCACTACCGCCGCTTCGGCGACGACATCGCGCTGATGGCCGACCTGGGCCTGAACGCCTATCGCTTCTCCCTCGCCTGGCCGCGGATCGTCCCTCGGGGCAGTGGGCCGGTCAACCGGGCGGGGCTCGACTTCTACGACCGGCTCGTCGACGAACTACTCGACCACGGCATCCGGCCGGTCGTCACCCTCTACCACTGGGACCTGCCCCAGGCCCTCGAGGACGACGGCGGGTGGACGAACCGGGCCACGGCCGAGCGGTTCGCCGAGTACGCGGCCGTCACCGCCACCCGTCTCGGGGACCGGATCCCGGCCTGGACCACGCTCAACGAGCCGTGGTGCAGCGCCTTCCTCGGGTACGGCAGCGGCGTCCACGCGCCCGGCCGCCACAGTCACCCCGAGGTCCTGAGGGCTCACCACCACCTGCTCCTGGCCCACGGGCTCGCCACCGCCGCCCTGCGCAGCGTCCTGCCCACCAGCGCGGAGGTCTCCCTCACCCTGAACCTGGCCGCCGTGCGCCCGCACACCCAGGATCCCGCCGACCTGGACGCGGCACGCCGGATCGACGGGCTCGCCAACCGCCTCTTCCTCGACCCCGTCTTCCACGGCCGCTACCCGGACGACGTCCTGACCGACACGGCCCACCTGGTCGACTGGGACACGCTCGTCCGCCCCGGCGACCTCGGCGAGATCTCCCGCCCCATCGACTCACTCGGCATCAACTACTACAGCCCCACCGTCGTCGCCGGCCGCGACCCGGAGAACGCCCCCGCGCCCGACGACGACGGCGCGGCGCCCTCACCCTGGCCCGCCGCGGACCAGGTGCGCTTCCTTCCCCTGCCGGGGCCGGCCACCGCCATGGACTGGCCGATCGACGCGGACGGCCTGCACCAGGTGCTCACCAGGCTGCGGGACGAGCTCCCCTCGGTCCCGCTGGTCGTCACCGAGAACGGCGCGGCCTTCGACGACTACACCGACCCTGACGGCCACGTGCACGACCCGGAGCGGATCTCCTACCTGCACGCCCACCTGACCGCCGTCGCCCGAGCCCTGGCCGAGGGCGCCGACGTGCGCGGGTACTTCGTCTGGTCCCTGCTGGACAACTTCGAGTGGGCCTTCGGCTACAGCAAGCGCTTCGGCATCGTCCACGTGGACTTCGCCAGCCAGCGCCGCACACCCAAGGACAGCGCCGCGTGGTACGCCCGGGCGGTACGCACCGGACACCTCCCGCCACCCTGACCACGCCGGCCGTCCGGGCCGGGTGGCACACCCGGCGCGACGGACGGAAAGCGCTCTCAGTACTGGCTAGAATCAGTTCTCGTCACCCGGCTTCCCCTCATGTCCGGCGCCGGCCGGCGCAGGGTGACACCGACCGAAGGAGTGCCGTCGTGGGCGAGGAAGCAGCACATCGGCCCCCGAACCAGGCGGGCCGTCCGACCCTCGACGAGGTCGCCGAGCGCGCGGGCGTCTCCCGCGCCACGGTCTCCCGGGTCGTCACCGGCAGCGCAGGCGTGCGGAAGGTGCTGCGCGAGAAGGTCGAAGCGGCGATCCAGGAACTCGGCTACGTCCCCAACCTGGCCGCCCGCTCCCTGGTCACCCGCCGGAACGGGGCGGTCGCGGTCCTCATATCCGAACCCGAGGCCCGCGTCTTCTCCGACCCGTTCTTCGCCCAGCACCTGCGCGGCATCAGCAAGGAACTGACCGCCGCCGACCTCCAGCTCGTGCTCCTCCTGGTCGACAGCCCGGACGACTACGACCGGATCGGCCGTTACCTCGCCGGCAGCCACGTCGACGGGCTCCTGCTCTTCTCCCTCCACACCAACGACCCGCTGCCGGCCCTGCTCCGCAGGGCCGAGCTGCCGACGGTCTTCGGCGGGCGCCCGGGCTGGAGAGCCTCGGCCGCCGACCGGCCGGCCCTGTACGTCGACACGGACAACCGCGGCGGCGCCCAACTGGCCGTCCAGCACCTCCTCGACCGGGGACGACGCCGCATCGCCACGATCACCGGGCCGCTGGACCAGACCTCCGCCATGGACCGCCTCGCCGGATACCGTGATCTGCTCCCCGACGCCGAACCGAGCCTGATCGCCGAGGGGGACTTCACGGCCGCGGGCGGCTCGAAGGCCATGGCACAACTCCTGGAGCAGGCACCCGACATCGACGGACTGTTCGCCGCCTCCGACACCATGGCCGCCGCGGCCCTGCGCGTCCTGCACGACTCCGGGCGACGCGTCCCCGAGGACGTGGCGGTCGTCGGCTTCGACGACATCGAGCCGATCGCCGCCTGGGCCGAGCCGCCGCTGACGACCGTACGACAGGACATCGAGGAGATGGGGCGCCTCATGGCGCGTCTCCTGCTGTCCCTGATCCAGCCGGGCACGATGTCCGAGGGGGGCAAGCCCTACTCGATCATGCTCCCCACCCGGCTCGTCGTCCGACAGTCGGCGTGACGAACCGCACGGCGACCCCGAGGGCCTCCGGTCCCTGAGCGGCTGATCCGCCAGGAGCCATGCCCCGTGGGTGCGGTGGAGACGTCGGAGCTTCTGACGGGCATCGGCGAGGTGCCGCTCCATGGGCGTCCCGCCGACGGACACGACCGGGAACGGCTGCGGGGACCGGGCGATGAGCGCGGTCCCCGCAGCCGGGGTGCTCCGGCGCGACCGGAGTTCATGGTCGGATCACTGGTCGCGCGCCTCCCGGGAACCGGGCGGGCCGCCGAAGGCGCAGAGCCCGTAGATGGCCACCACGTCCAGCGCGATGATCGTCAGGGACCAGATCGGGTACGCGGAGACGAACCACATCTGGGCGAAGGCGTTGACGCCCAGCACGGTCACGCCGAACCATCGTCCGACCTGTCCGCCGCGCAGCACGGCTGCGCCGGCCAGGGCCTGGGCGATGCCGAGAGCCAGCAGCGTCCATCCCCACGCCCGCAGGTCGCCCACGATCAGGACCGTGTTGCCGGTGAAGACGCGCGCGTTGTTGATCGCGGAGATGCCGTTGAGGCCGTTGAAGAACGCCAGGATGAAGAGCATGACCGCCGCGAAGGTGACCATGCCGCTGCGCTCGGACTGTGCCGGCGCACGCGCTGCGGACCGCGGCTGGTACGCGGTCGGGGACGTTTGTGATGCCATGGGATCCTCCCAGAGCGCTGATCGAGGGCGAAGGCTCCCTCGGCCGGCAGTCGCGTCGCGAAATGGCCGAAGCGCCGTTCACCATCAGCCTGTGCCTGGTCAGGGCCCAGGCACAGGGACCATGGGCCCGATCGGCTCCGCCGACCGGCCCCCCGGGTGTGGCCGGCCGGCGGGCGGGGCACGACCGACGGCGCGCCCGGACTCAGGACCAGGCGACGACGAGCCGACCGTGCTCGGTCAGTACCGGCGTGTCGAACTCCGCACAGGCGCTGGTGAAGCGCTCGCGGATGAACTCCCACTCCTCGCCTGCCGCAGGTCGGACGCGGCAACGGTCGATCGCTGTCGGCAGGGCGTCCAGGCGGACCGGGGACAGGTGATCTGCGGCCGGACCGTCCAGGGTGACCAGGAAGAGCAGGCCCAGGTCGTTGCGCAGACCCGGGTGGACCACGTAGTCGTCGACGAAATCGCCCATGTCGTACAGGACCCGGTCGGCAACGCCGTGGAAGACATGGGCCGAGTGCCCGGCCACCAGGGTGGCACCGGCGGCCAGCAGCGACTCCGCCGCCCCGACCACGTAGCGGGGTGGCCCGGGCGTCATGTTGGGTCCCCAGTGCGGAGTCACCAGCACGACGTCAGCCTCCTCCCGCGCCAGGCCGATCCCGGCCGTCAGCCAGGACGGGACACCGGACCGCAGGTCCGCCCATGCCACTCCCGGCCGTTCGGCTCCGGCGGCGAAGTCGCGCGGATGGTCCGTCACGGCCACGACCGCGATGCGCACGCCCCGGGCGTCGAGCAGCACAGGGGCACGCGCCTGACGCTCGTCCGCCCCCGCCCCCACCACGCGCACGCCGAAGTGCTCCAGCAGCGAGCCGGTGTCCGCGAGCGCGTCGTAGCCGAAGTCCAGCGCGTGGTTGTTGGCCGACGTCACGCAGTCCACCCCGAGTTCGGCCACCAGCGGCGCCGCAGCGGGCGGCGCCCTGAAGAAGAACGGCTTCCGCGGATCCGGCCAGGGCGTCCCGCGTGCGGAGATGCAGCATTCGAGGTTGAGCAGCACGAAGTCCGCCCGCGCGAGAACGCCGACGATCTCCGGCGCGCAGAACGCGTCCAGCCGAGGAGAACGGGCGAGCTGTTCGCCGACGCCGCGGCCGAGCATCGTGTCGCCGGCGAGCGCGAGTTCGAGCTTCACGGCCCTGGCTCCTCACGGTCGGGCGGATGACCCGCCGAGCGGCTGCCCTCACAGCGTCGCCGCAGGGCACGGATTGACGGCTGCCGCCGGGGGGGGGGGAGGTCGGCCCCGACGGTGACGGGTGTTCGGGGGTCGATCGTGATTCCGGACGTCGCGCGCTGGCAGGAGCCGCGCGGGTCGGGCTCCGCGCTCACTCCGCAGGCCGTCCTCACGCTAGTTGTCGCCCCTACGGGCGAAAAGGCCCGACCGGTACCGGTGGACGGGGCCCAAGGTCCCTGTACCGGTCATGTTCCGCGAGCTCAGGCTGGTAGGCAGCGAACGCCCCGAACGGTCCGGGCCGTTCGTGACGGACCTGCTCCGCCGGCCCGCCCCCGCAGACCGAGGAGGCTGCAGCGAGCTCGTCGGCGATCCGTGCAGAGAACCTGACCAAGCGGTTCGGCGCACGGAACGCGCTGGACGGGGTCGACCTCACGGTGCCGACAGGGACGGTCCTCGGTCTGCTCGGTCCCAACGGTGCCGGCAAGACCACCGCCATCCGCATTCTCACCACGATCCTGCGGCCCACCAGCGGACGCGCCGAGGTGCTGGGACACGACGTGGTGCGTGAGCCCGGGGTCGTACGCGGGCTGATCGGTCTCGCGGGACAGTACGCGGCCGTCGACCCGAACCTCACCGGACGGGAGAACCTGAGGCTGATCGGCCGCCTGACCCGGCTCCCGCGGAACCAGGGCAGGGCGCGCGCGGACCACCTGCTGGAGCGTTTCGGCCTCTCCGACGCGGGCGACCGGACCGTGCGCACCTACTCCGGTGGGATGCGCCGCCGCCTGGACGTGGCCGCTGCGCTGGTCCCCGAGCCGCCCGTGCTCTTTCTTGACGAGCCCACCACCGGGCTCGACCCGGCCAGCCGCCTCGCCCTGTGGGACATGATCCGCGAACTGGTCGACACCGGCACGACCGTTCTGCTCACCACCCAGTACCTGGAGGAGGCGGACCGTCTGGCGAGCCGCGTCGCCGTGCTCAGCGAGGGGCGCGTCATCGCTGACGACGAGCCCGCCGTCCTCAAGGAGCGGCTCGGCAACACCGTCATCGAACTCCGGATGCCCGACGAGGGCCGCGCGGTGCAAGCGGTAGGGATGCTCTCCCGGCGACTCCCGCTGTCACCCGAACGACAGGGCGTCCTCCTGCGACTCTCCTCCCGCGACGGTTCACCGCTGCTACTGGACGTGCTGCATCTGCTGGACCAGCACGCGCTCACGCCCCGCGCGGTCACCGTCCGCGAGTCCAGTCTCGACGACGTCTTCCTGGCACTGACCGGACATCACGCCGAGGCGGGCGGCGCGCCATGACCCCCGCGGCGTTCCAGGACGCTCGCGCGGTCGCCTGGCGGAACCTGCTCGGGCTGGTGCGGGTACCCCGACTGCTGGTCTTCTCCACCATCCAGCCGCTCGTGTTCGTGCTCATGTTCCGCTATGTGTTCGGCGGCGTGATAGGCAAGACGCTGATCGGCGTCCCCTACGTGAACTACCTGATGCCCGGCATCTACGTGCAGACCGCGGTGTTCGGGGCGATGAACACCGCGATCGGCCTGGCGACCGACATGCAGACGGGCCTGATGGAACGGTTCCGGTCACTTCCCATGTCCCGCTCCGCCGTTCTTGCGGGCCGCACCCTGGCCGATCTGGCCCGCAGCGTCTTCGTGGTCGCGCTGATGACGGGGGCCGGCTTCGCGGTCGGCTTCCGGCTGCACGGCCCGGTGCCCGCGTTCCTGGCCGGGGTGCTGCTGGTGATCGCGTTCGCGTTCGCGATGTCCTGGATCTTCGCCGTGGTCGGACTCGCCGTCGGCGACCCGGAGACCGCGCAGGCCGCCGCCTTCCCGGTCCTGGTGCCGCTGGTCTTCGCCTCAGGTGCGTTCATCCCGGTGAGCACGATGCCTGGCTGGCTCCAGGCCTTCGCCGACCACCAGCCGGTCTCCCGAACCGCGCAGGCCGTCCGCGATCTCGTGCTCGGCTATCCGGCCGCGAGCGACATCTGGCTGGCACTGGCATGGGACGCCGGAATCGTGGCCGCCTTCGCTCCGCTGGGTGTCTGGCTCTACCGTCGGGCGGTCTGATGGTCGAGCCGCAGGCGTCGCGACAGGGGTACCGGCCGGGGCCGCCTCCGGCCCGGTACGCCTGCGGCGCTCGGCGCGAGGGCCGCACAGGCCATGAAACGAGGTCCGGTCGGCCGGAGCCCGGGCGGTCCCTCGGGGCGTATCGATGGAGAGGACGGGCAGGAGTCGAGTACGACCGGCACATCGATCACCGGATCAAGCCGTGTGCGCTCGCGACCGAAGAGAAGCGATCATGACCATCACCGGACTGCACAGCTTCGACCACGCCATCCAGATGGCCAACGCCTGGCTCGCCGACGTCGCCAAAGCGACAGGAACCGAGGCCGACCACGCCCGCGCCCATCGCCTGCTGCGCGCCTGGCTGCACAGCGTGCGCGACCGCCTGCCGGTCGACGTCATCGCGCACCTCGGGGCCCAGTTGCCCACCCTGCTGCGCGGCGAGTTCTACGAGGGCTGGGACCCGCACACGGTCACCCCCGCGTACGGGCGGGCCGAGTTCCTGGACCGCTTCCGCCGTGAGGCACATCTGGAGGGCGAGGACGCCGAGAACGCCGAGGACACCGCGCGTGCGATCGGTCAGGCCCTCTACTTCCACTTCTCCGCGGGTCAGCTCGACCGCGTGCTGGACGCGCTGCCGCAGGAACTGCGCGCCGTGCTGACCTGATCCGGACTGCGGCGCAGACGTGCGCGTGCGCGGACCACTGTCCGACGTCGCCGTCCGAAGAGCGCTGCAGACCAGGGCCGGGATCTGCGTGACCGTCGCGGACGTACTCGACGCGGAGGGCTCGGCGCTCGCGGCTGACCTGGGTGCGAGAGCGCGCTTCGCGCACCTGGACGTCACCGCCGAGGACAGCTCGGGGCGCAGCGAGCGCGCGCGTTGATCTGCGAGAACACCGACGGCAGCAGCGCGGGGTCACACCTGTGCCGCCCTGTCCGTGGACCGCTGCTGGTCGCCCCGCTCACCAGGCGCTGGAAACCCACCACCCGCGCCGAGGCAAGGCCATCCGGACCGAACCGGTGCCGCCCGCGGACGCGGGCGCGCACCGGCAGGCCGTCCGTGGCCCGGAGGGCGGCGGTGTGGTGGGCAAAGTCGCTGCGTCGGCCCGCGACGTCGCGGGGGCCGGGGCCGTACCAGATGTCACGTCCTGGACCCGAGTTCCCCGAGCCGTCGCAGACGAGCGGAGTGCGCACGCGGCCGAACCACGGCGCGGAGTTGGGTGACCGCCAGCGGCGGCGAGGGCCGGTGGCCAGGCCACCGCTGCCTCCAGCGCAGCATGCGCACCGCCGGGCGGCACAGAGCCATCTGCCCTTCACAGCTGGGCCGACCAGCCCCAGATGCACCAGGCCGGCGCAGGCAGGCACACGCCGAGCCGCGTGGGTCAGCGCCGAGCCCCTGTGCGGGTCGGGCGACGGTGGGCCACGGCGCGCACGGCGGCCGCGACGGTCCAGCGAACGGCGCCGAACATCAGCAGCAGCGCCGACAGGACGAGCAGGTCCGCGCTGCGGACCACGAATGCCACGGCGAGCAGCACCGCACCGAGCAGCACTGCGCACCAGGTCGCCCGGTAACGCCTCCGCCGCCGTTCGGGAGCCCACTGGTCGAACCGTGTCAGCAGTCGTTCGAGGTCCGGGGCGTCCGCGCGCAGGGATTCCTCGATGGCGGCGAGTGTCCGCCGATCGTGCTGCGACAGCATGGCGGGCCTCCCGTCCCTCGCGACGCTCGGCTGCAGCGGTCCGGCTTCCCGCCGGACGTGGTCCTGCAGTTCCCTCGTGCCCCGGCCGGAAGGCCGGGTCTTGCGGCGAAGAGTCACCTGATCAGCCCGTCGGGCCCCGAGGGGCCCGGCCGGTGATCTGACCTGCGGCCGACGGGGCTCAGGTGCGTCGGCCGGTCGGCCACTCTCCGGGGCGGTCGGCCCAGTGGACCTGTTGTTCGTCGTCGGGGCCGATGTCGGGCCGCTCCCGGCCCAGGACCTCCTCGAACTGTCGTTGGCTGGAGCAGACGACCACGACCGGAGTGGTACCGGGCCGCTCGATGCGGACGTGGCGGCCGTGCTCCTGCGGCGCGAACGCGGCGATCTCGACCGCGTGGCCATGCTCCAGGGCTTCGTGGGTCATACCTCCAGCGTCCGCCGTAGGCTGCGTTCGCGCACGGCGGGTGTGGTGGTCAGTCCACCGGCCCGAGATGCCGCTTGGGTGGTTCGCCGTCGTCGGCAGGGTCCCGGTTCGAGGCGCTCCGAAGGTCGTTCCGGACCGAGTCGAGGATCGTCAGACCCTGGCCGACCAGTCCGGCCGCGATCTCGCCCAGCCCGTCCGCGCCGTTGAGCACGTTGACGTTGGCGCCCTTCAGGCCGCCGGCCGCCTCCTTGACGATCTGCGGCAGCTGGTCGATCAGCATCCGGTCCAAGGCGACCCTGTCGTTGGAGGCCGCCGCCTCGGCCTGGATCTTCATCCGCTCGGCCTCGGCCAGGGCCAGCACCCTGATCCGCTCGGCCTCCGCCTCGGCGGGCTTCACGATCTCGGCCACCAGCTGCTGCTGCCGCAGCTCCGCCGCACGCTGGGCCAGCTGGGTCTGGGCCTCCAGGACCTCCTGCTGCGCGTTCGCGGCGGCCAGCGGGCCGGCCTGCGCGGCCTGGGCCTGGGCGCGGTCGATCTCGGCGGTGTACTGCGCCTTCACGACGGCGGTCTGCCGCGCGTACTCGGCCTGGTTCCGCGCGGCGGCCTGCTCCGCCTCCGCCGCGGCCTGGGTGGCGGCGGCCTGGGCGATCTTGGCCTGTCGCTGGATCGCGGCCTGGTGCGGCGCGGCCATGGCCGCGATGTAGCCGGTCTTCCCGTCGTCGATGGACTGGATCTGCAGCGAGTCGACGATCAGGCCGATCTTGCCCATCTCCGCCTTCGAGGTCTCCAGCACCTCGGTGGCCAGCTTCTGCCGCTCGGTGACGATCTCCTCCACCGTCATCGACCCGATGATCGAACGCAGGTGACCCGCGAAGATCCGACCGGTCAGCACCGACATCTGGTCCTGGTCGGACAGGAAACGCTGACCCGCGTTGACGATGCTCTCCTGGTCGTTCCCCACCTTGAAGGCGATCACCGCCCGTACCGTCAGCGCGATGCCCTGGTGGGTGACGCAGGTCTCGTCGACCTCCGCCTCGCACATCGCCAGCGTCAGGAACCGCGTCTTGCGGAACACCGGCGACACGAACGCCCCGTGCCCGGTGACGACGCGGAACGGCGCCGCCCCCATCCCCCGTCGGCCCCCGGAGATCAACATCGCCTGGTCCGGGGCCGGAACACGATAGCCGAACATGGCCTTCTCCTCTGTGGAACCCCTCGGGTACGCGCGCACGGACGCGGCGTCCGCCCCTCTCCATCCTGCACCCGCCAGAGCCGTCCGACGGGCCCGTCCGCGCGGCGCCCCGGCGGATCACAGGACGACCCTGGCCTCGACCCACTGGTCCGGCGGTACGGTCCGCACCCGGCCGACGGTCTCGGAGAGCGGTACCAGCCGGATCCAGGTGCCGCGCAGTGCGGTCAGATGCCCGAAGACTCCCTGGTGGACGGCCTCGACGGCGTGCCAACCGAAGCGTGTGGCCAGAACCCGGTCCTGTGCCGTGGGTGTTCCACCGCGCTGGACGTGTCCGAGCACCACCGGTCGGGCCTCCTTGCCCAGCCGGTGTTCGAGCTCGACGGCGAGCCGGTGCCCGATCCCGCCGAACCGCTGGTGCCCGTAGACGTCCTGACCCCCGTGGCGGAAGTCGAGGGTGCCGGGAGCGGGGGTCGCCCCTTCGGCGACGGCGAGCACCGTGAACCGCTTCCCCCGGGCGAATCGGGCGTCGACCAGGCGGCACACGTCCTCGACGTCGAAAGGCCGTTCCGGGATGAGGATGCCGTGCGCGCCACCGGCCATCCCGGCGTGAAGGGTGATCCAACCGGTGTGGCGGCCCATCAACTCGACCACCATCACCCGCTGGTGCGACTCCGCGGTGGTCTTCAGCCGGTCCAGGGCCTCGGTGGCGACGAGCACCGCCGTGTCGTGGCCGAATGTCGTGTCGGTGGCCGCGACGTCGTTGTCGATGGTCTTGGGCACCCCCACGACGGGCAGTCCCCCTTGGTGGAACAGCTCGGCCGCGACCAGGGTGCCGTCGCCGCCGATCGCGATCAGGGCGTCGATGCCCAGGGCGGCAGCCAGTTCCGCACCACGCTCGACGCCTCGGACGATCCGCTCGCGCTCGACCCGGGCCGAGCCGAGGACCGTGCCACCGCGGGCGAGGATGCCGCGCACGTCGTCCAGACCGAGTGGACGCGCCAGGCCCTCCAGCAGACCGCGGTAACCGTCCAGAATCCCCACCACCGTGTCGCCGTACGCGGTGACCGCCCGATGGACCACCGAGCGGATCACGGCGTTCAGGCCCGGACAGTCGCCGCCGCTGGTGAGCACGCCGATGCGCATCGTCACCGCCTGGACGACCTGGTCGGCCGGTCCTCGCACCCGTCTGTCGGTGCGACGGTCTCAACCGGGTGGTCGTGGTCCGGCACGTCGTCGGTCATGCTTTCAGATTCCGCCGCGGACTCCGCTCGCGCACGGCGAGGTGGGCCCCGGTCAGTCCGGGACGACGCAGACGGGGCAGGTCGCGTGGTGGAGCACTCCGAGGGCGACCGAACCGAGCTCCAACCCCGGGTAACCGCCGGTACCGCGGGCACCGACGACGATCAGGGAGGCGCCGCCGGCGGCGTCCAGGAGGGCCCGGACCGGATGGTCCTCGACCACACGGGTACCGACCGCGACCTCCGGGAACCGCTGCCCCTCGCCGGCCAGCGTCTCGGACACCAGGAGTTCGTGCGACACCGCGTCGGCCCGCAGGCGGCGCTGTTGCGCGGCGGCCGAGGCAGACAGGCCGCCCGGCACCGGATGCCAGGCGTGCACGACGACAACGGTGCGTCCGTGCAGCGCCCCTTCCTCCAGGGCCTGACGCAGTGCCGCCTGCCCGTGCGTGGAGCCGTCGACGCCGACGACCACCCGCCCGGGCGCGTCCGGGGATCCGTGACCCCTCGGTGCGGGAACGACGACCACCGGGCACGCCGCCGAGCCGGCCAGGGCGGTTCCGGTCGAGCCGACCACCAGTTCCCCCAGCGCCCCGGTTCCCCGGGTCGCCACCGCCAACAGCCGCGCCTCGCGGGCGGCGTCCAGCAGTACCTCGATGGGCACGCCTTCGCGGACCTCACCGGTGACCGGCACGCCCGGCGCTTCCGCGGCGGTGGCTGCGAGCTCTCGCGTCATGGCGTCGCGAGCCACCGCGCGCAGGCTGTCCTCACCGAGGTCGGTCGCGGCGTCGTAGAACGGCACCAGTGGCGGCGGGTACTCGTAGGCGTGCACGAGCTCGACCGCCTCCTTGCGGCAGGCCGCCTCCTCCAGCGCCCAGGCCACCGCGTGCCGGCTCTCCCCCGTTCCGTCCACACCCACGACGATGCGAGCGGTGTCGCGGTCTCCGTAGGACATGAGTGCCTCCTTGGTCCTGGCGGCTCCGGTGCTCTCCCCGCGAGTTCCAGTGCGCCACGGCACTCCGTGCCGGGGAAGGGCCGCTCAGCCCCTTCCCGATGTCGTACGGCCCCGCGCCCGACCGACCATGGCCCCGACCGCGGCACCGGGCTCGGCAGGCTGACGGAGGACGCTCGGCGTTCTATGCTGCGGCCGTGCTGTCGATCGAAGAGCTTGAGGCGACGTTCCGATCCGCTCAGGCGGAACTGGAGAGCTACTCCGAGCAGGTCGCCGCCAAGTACCGCGCGATGATCCCGGACTCGCCCGGCTGGACCGGCCCCGGGCCCGACCCCGAAGCCGCCGTCGCGCGCAGCAGGGTGGTGTCGGACACGGAGCGGGTCAAGATCGCGCGGCTGCGCCAGGCCGCGATGGAGGCGTCTCTCCTGCTCGCCAGAGCGCGCATGGCGTCCAGGTTCGAAGGCGGCGAAGACGGCTGAGAGGCCCAGCGCTACCCGCTGAGACCCTGACGCCCCCGGTTCGGCACCGCCGGGGACGAGCACGTCACTCCGGGCACACCCCGGTGAACGCGGTCTCCAGGGCGCGGAAGGCCACCTTCGGGTCCGACAGGGCGTGGTAGACCGGCGGGATGGGCCGGTCGACGCCGAGCAGGCCGTAGACGGCGTGCATGGCGCCACGGACCGAGTACTCGACGGTGAAGACCACGTCCTCCGGAATCTCCACGAACTGGCCCAGGAAGGCGAAGTTCAGCGAGCCGACCGGAATCACGTCAGGACGGTCGTGCGGGGCACGGCGCATGAACTGACTGGTGATGTAGGGCATCATCACCGTCGTCACCGTGGTGGTGGCCCGCACCTCCTCGGCGATGTCCGCGAAGCCCAGATGGCCGAGCAACTCGTCGAGGATCTCGAGTCCCGTCGCCTCCGACATCCGCTTGGGCACGTGGTCGCCGACGGTCTCGGTGAACAGGCTGTAGCCCCACAGCGTGAACACCCCCTCGGCCTGCCCGTCGAAGTGCGGCTGGTGCGGGACCACGACGGACAGCAGCCAGTTGGAGTCCTTGAAGGTCATCAGCGCCCCCGTGCCGGGTGCGTTGCCGCTGAACTCCTCGATCCGCTTCAACAGCGCCGGACTGCGCATGGTGAGCGTGAACGACTCCCACTTCGCCTCGCCGATGTTGCCGTTGAACACCTCCGGGCGCCCGAAGTCGGGTGCCTTGCGGGAGATCGCCTCCCACAGGGCCCAGCCGCCGTCGCGCCTGTCGCGGACCAGCTCGGGCACGGTGTCGTCGCCGCCGTAGCCGGCGTCGGCGGTCATCGAGCCGAGGGTGAGCAGCACCAGGTCGTTGCGGCGGGGCTCGATCGTCTGCGGGACGCCGCCGCGCAGCAGGTGCAGCCGCTCGCAGTGCCGGCCCGACGCGTCCTGGGTGAAGTCGGCGTCCACGACCCGCACCCCGTGCTCGACGCGCACGCCCTGCTCGCCGAGCCACGCCAGCAGCGGACGGACGATCGAGTCGTACTGGTTCAGCCGGGTCCGGCGCACTCCGGCGAGGGTGTGGATGCGCGGGAACTCCTGGAGGAAGCGCAGGAAGTAGCGCTTGAGTTCGATCGCGCTGTGCCAGTTCTGGAACGCGAAGGTGGTCCGCCACATCGCCCAGAAGTTGGTGGCGAAGAAGTGCTCGGAGAAGAACTCGTCGATCCGCCGGGCGCCGATCACGCTCTCCGGCAGGGCGAGCAACCGGGCCAGCTCGATCCGGTCGCGCTGGTCGAACCCGAGGTGCGCGGCCTCGACGATGCCGTGGTCCGCGTCGACGAGCCGGGCCCGGGCATGCGTGGGCCAACGGTGGTTGAAGTCCACGATCTCCTGCCGGACGGACAGGTTCGGGTCGGTGAGGGTCGGCACGCTCTCCAGCAGGTCCCACAGACAGGTGTAGGCCTCCTCCTCCAGCATCCGGCCGCCGCGGGTCACGTAGCCGTGGTCGTGATCGCCCGCGCCGTCCAGAGAACCACCGGAGAGCGGGAGCTCCTCCAGGATCGTGATGTCGGCCGCCGGGAAGCCCGCGTCACGGATCAGAAAGGCCGCGGCGGCCAGCGACGCGATGCCGCCGCCGACCAGGTAGGCCTTGTTCGTGCGGTGCGCGTGCTGCATGGGGGCTCCGTAAGGTTTTAGGCGGCCCAGGAGGGCCGGGTGTGGCTGATGGGGACTTGCCTTCTGTGGCTTCCAAGGAGCGGCCGCTCGGCCCTTCGGGGCACCCTGGCTGCTTATTGAGGTCTGCGATCTTGTCGCTGTTTACGGAGTTGACGGCGGGGTGTTCCTTGGGCCTGACCAGTGGGTTCGGCGTGAGGAGGACACCGTGGAAGCCGCCAAACGGGACGAGTTATGGGTCGGCTTCGATGCCGGCAAGGGCCACCACTGGGGTGCGGCGGTCGACGCGACCGGTGCCACGCGGTGGTCGAGGAAGGTGGTCAACGACGAGGCAGAGATCCTGACCGCGATCGGAGAGATCGTCGAGCTGGCCGACCGGGTCCACTGGGCCGTGGACATCAACGGAACCGCCTCGGCGCTGTTGCTGGCCCTGCTCGCCGCCCACGGCCAGCAGGTCGTCTACGTGCCCGGACGCACCGTCAACCGCATGTCCGGCGCCTACCGGGGCGAGGCCAAGACCGACGCCCGCGACGCCTACGTGATCGCCGAGACGGTCCGCCACCGGCGCGATTTCACCACCATCGACGTCCCGGCCCAGCTGGCCGCCGACCTCGCGCTCCTGACCGCCCACCGCTCCGACCTCGTTGCCGACCGGGTCCGCATGATCAATCGGCTGCGTGACCTGCTCACCGGCATCTGCCCCGCTTTGGAGCGTGCCTTCGACTACAGCGCGAGCAAGGGCGCCCTGGTCCTGCTGACCGGCTACCAGGCCCCGGCCGTGATCCGCCGCCGCGGCCAGGCCCGACTGACCAGCTGGCTGACCACCCGGAAGGTCCGCAGTGCGGCCGTGGTGGCCGCCACCGCACTCGAGGCCGCCCAGACCCAGCAGACCGTACTTCCCGGTGAGAGCGTCGCCGCCCAGCTCGTGGCCGACCTCGCCGCCCAGATCCTGGCCCTGGACGACCGGATCAAGCGGCTGGACCAGCAGATCGGCACGACGTTCCGCACCCACCCGCAAGCCCAGATCATCGAGTCGATGCCCGGCATCGGTCCCATCCTCGGCGCCGAACTGCTGGTTGCCGCAGGTGACCTGGCCAACTACGCCGACAGCGGTCACCTTGCCTCGGCGGCCGGCCTGGTCCCGGTGCCACGTGATTCCGGGCGCCGCACCGGCAACCTGCACCGGCCCAAGCGCTACAGCCGCCGCCTGCGGCGCGTCTTCTACATGTCCGCCCAGACCAGCGTCATCAACGACGGACCCAACCGGGACTTCTACCTCAAGAAGCGCAGCGAGGGCTGCAAGCACGTCCAAGCGCTCATCGCCCTGGCCCGACGCCGCGTCGACGTCCTGTGGGCTCTCCTGCGCGACAACCGGAAATTCACCCCCGACCCGCCGCTCGCGCAGGCAGCTTGACTCAATCATTGAGGCTCCTCGGTGGCGCGGGTGAACGGCGGTCCGGCTGATCCGCGATGCCCACCCTCGTTCGTCGCCCGCCCCGGGAGGCAGGGCCGCCCGGGACCGCCGCGAGGGCCGATGGTCCCCGTGACCCGTCACCGCCGGCCGTCGTGCCGTGGCCTACCGGGGTTGCGTCACCGCTTGGGCCAAGGCCGCGGCCGTCGTCCGCAGCGAGGTCTCCAGGACGGCGAGACGATGCGTCGGGGCCATCAGGTTCGCGCCCATAGCGGCAAGGTCGTCCGGACCCGGCACGAGTACGTGCACGCGGGTTCCCGTGGCCCTGACCTGCTGGGACTCGCGCAGCAGGCGGGTGGTGGAGATCCGGCGCAGGGCGCGTTCCACGCGGGTGGGGACGCCGCGCGGGTGGTCGGTCTCGCGGGCGCAGGTCGGCGCCAGGACGAACACCTCGTCCAGATGCTCCCCGGTCAGCAGGTCGAGGTTGGTGTCGGACCAGGCACAGCCGTCGACGTAGCGGCGGCCGTCGATGCGCACCGGGGCGAACCAGGCCGGCAGGGCGCAGGACGCGGTCACCGCCGAGGCCAGGTCGGTGCGCGGCGCCCCCTCCGTGCCGAAAAGCACTCGCATCCCGCTGTCCAGGTCGACCGCGACCACCCTGAGCGATGGGTTGTCCGGCCAGCGGTCGTCCATGCGCAGCTGCCGGTACATCGCGCGCACCCCGTCCAGGCTGCCCCTGCCGGGCGGCGCGGCGGCGGCGAGCACGGTGGTGAGCGGCATCCGGTGCGGATGTCCGGCCAGGTCGCGCAGCAGTCTGAGCGATCCGATCCCGGCCCGGGGCACGCGCGGCAGCGCACCGCCCACCCAGGTGTCGTAGTCGACCCTGATCTCCCTCATGGGCCCGGTGGCCAGCATGACGCCCCGCTGATGGTCGCGCAGCTCGGCCGTGCTGACGCCGACCGCGAGCATCGAGCCGACCAGCGACCCCGCGGAGGTGCCCAGAATGACGTCCGCGGTGCGCGGGTCCCATCCGCAGGCCTCCTCCAGCGCGCACAGGGCGCCGATCGTCCAGGCCGCGCCCAGGCTCCCGCCGCCGCCCAGCACCAGACCGCGCCGTGGCGCCGACGACGGCCGGGGCGCGCCGGAGGTCGCGCCGTGGTCCTGATCTGTCACCTCGGCTGTCATGTCCGACCGCCGCCCTCTTCCTGCGTATCTCCTCGAGCGCCCTGACCGCACCTGCGGTCGCGCACATGTCCCTCTAGCGTCCACGAAGCGGCCCGCCGCCGCGAATCCTCTGCGCGCCGCGCCCGATGCGGCGGCCGGCTGTGCGGTCCGGGGCACGGCCGGCTGTTCCGCGCCCCGGACCGGTCTCCCCCACCCGGCAGGCGTCTCACGTTCGCGAGAACGCCTGCACCCGTGAGTCCACGATGCTCCGACATACCACGACCGCCGATGGGCCGGTCGGCCCGGAAGCGGGGACTGCCGGCCGTTGCGGCTGACCCGGGTCGCCATCAGCGGGACAGCCGGCCGGGCGCTACCTCGAAGCCCGGTCCTTCAGGGCCGGGTCGAGTTGACTAGCCTGTCACCGCCGCGAACGTCCGCGCCGACAGGAGAAGAGTCCGCCATGAGCACCGACCCCGGGTCCGCCGAGTCCGCCGAGTCCGTCGAGTCCCGGATGGCCGCGCTGTACGAGCGGGACCTCACCTGCCGGCAGCTCGGCATCGCGCTCGACGAGGTGGGCTCCGGCCGGGCGGTGATGCGGATGCGCGTCGGCACGGACATGGTCAACGGCCACGGGATCGCGCACGGCGGCTACCTCTTCCTGCTGGGCGACGCGGCCTTCTCCTACGCCTGCAACAGCCACGGCCCGGTCACCCTGGCCCAGGCCGCGCAGGTGACCTTCCTGGCCCCGGTCGAACCCGGCGACGAGCTGGTCGCCGAGGCGGTGGAGCGGGTGCGCTCCGGCCGCCAAGGCGTCTACGACGTCACCGTGCGCGACGCCGTCACCGGCAAGGTCGTCGCCGAGTTCCGCGGCCAGAGCGTCACCCTCGCCTCCCGCCCGGCCACCGGCTGAGGGTCGCCGCTCGCTCAGGTGTGCGGGCGTTCGTCCAGGACCTGGCGGAGCTTGCCGGTGCGCGGGTTCGTCGCCAGTTCCGCGCGCGGGACCCATTCGATCGCGATCGGGTGGATCGCGCCGTCGGCGACCTCCTCCAGGAAGCCTGGGCGGGCCAGTGCGGCGGCCAGCGCCAGGCGCTCGTTGCGCGCGGCCAGACCGTCGGCGGGGGGCGGCTCCAGGTGACCGAGCCGGACGACGAGTTCGTCGCGTCCGTCCCTGCGGCGCTCCACCAGCTGCATGCCGCAGATCAGCCGCTCGGGGTCCGCGGCCAGCAGCGCCGCCCGCAGGTCCTCGACCGGCATCGTGATGGTGCCCACCCGCGCGCCCTCCAGCGAGCGGCCGACCAGCCGGAACCGGCCGCGCCGTGGATCGGTCCACTCGCCGCGGTCGCCGGTCGGGTAGCGCAGGATCGGCAGCAGGGTGCGGAACAGGTTGGTGACGACCACCCGGCCCGGCACCCCCGCCGTGGTGATCGGCTCGCCGGTGTCCTCGTCGACCAGTTCCACCACCGTGCAGTGCGGGAACGCCTCGTGCACCCGGACGTCCTCGCCCGGCACCGGTCCGGCCACCAGGCCCGCGTCGACCGAGGCGTAGCCGATCGAGGCGAGCGCGGCCTTGGGGAACGCCCGCGAGAGCACCGGTCGCAGGTCGTCGAAGAGCAGGTCGCCGCCGAAGAGCAGCAGCTCCACCCCGTCGGCGGTGCGGCCCTGCCGCAGCAGGTGCTCGGCGACGGCGCTGAGCTTCATCGGCTCCCCCGCCAGCACGTCCACCCCGAAGCTGTCGATCAGCTCGGCCACGAAGTCGTCGGGGGCCGCGCCGAAGCCGAGCCTGACGTTGTCGACCGGAGCCCGGTGCAGCGCGCCCTCGATGAAGAGGAAGCCGCCGTACAGCTCTCCGGCACGGAACAGGTTGGCCACCCGGTGTCCGGGCCGCAGGCCGGCCCTGGCGATGCCGGCGCCGAACGCGGCCAGCGCGTCCTCGTGCTCCTGGCGGGTCCACGGGGAGAACTTGGGCGCGCCGGTGGTACCGCCGGAGCGGTAGACCCCGGCGTCGGTGAGCGGGCCGGTCAGCAGCCGGTTGTCGGGCCACTTGTTGGCGGCCCAGAACGCGGTCTGCTCGACCAGCGGCAGTTCGACCAACCGATCGATCCGCGTCGGCAGGCCGCGGTACAGCTCGGCGTAGAACGGTGAGCGGCTGCGCGCGAACTCGACCAGCTCGCTCAGGCTCTTGGCGGGCATGCTGCGGGCTCCTCCCCCATCAGGTCCTGCGGTGCGTGCTGTTCGGGCTGTTCGGGCTGTTCCACGAGTTGCGGCCGTTCAGGCTCATCCGGCTCTTCGGGCGGCCGGCCGATCCAGGTGCGGGCGAGCCGCTGCACGTTCCGGCCGTCGCCGTCGGCCAGCTTGAGCCGCAGGTAGTCGGCGGCCCACGCGTTGGTCGGGACCCGGAAGGCGGGGCGCTGCTCGCCCAGCGTGCGGACCACGACCTCGGCGACCTCGTCCGCGTCCTGGCTCGCCCGCTCCCAGCCCTGGCCGGCGATCCAGGCCAGGTAGGCGGCGAAGGTCGGCGCGTAGGGGCCGGAGGCCGCCTCCACGGTGCGGCGGTTCACGTCGGGGAAGATCCCGAAGCGGGTCCCCCGCACGAAGCCGGGCACCACCATCGAGACCCTGACCCCGTGCACGGCCACCACCGGCGCCAGCGCCTCCATGAAGCCCTCCACCCCCGCCTTCGCGGCGCTGTAGGCCTCGTTGAAGGGCTGGCCGACGACCCCGTGCACGCTGCCGATCGTGACCAGGCTGCCGCCCGCGGCCCGCAGCAGCGGCAGCGCCACCCGGGTGACCGCGAGCACGCCGAACAGGTTGACCTCCAGATTGGCGCGCAGCGCGGCCGCGCCGGACATCTCCAGGGTCGGGTCGAAGTTGGAGATCCCGGCGTTGTTCACCACCGCGTCCAGCCGCCCGTGGTCGCGCCCCACGGCCGCGACGCAGTCGACCACGGACTCCTCGTCGGTGACGTCGAGCCGACGCACGTCCAGCCGCACGCCCGCCCGCTCGGCGGCGTCGAGCAACGCACCGCAGCGCTCGGGATCGCGCATCGTGGCCGCCACCGCGTACCCGGCGCGGGCGGCGGCGACCGCGGTGGCCAGGCCGATGCCCGAGGAGGTGCCGGTGATCAGCACGACCGGACGCGTCCCGGCGGTCACGAGGCGTCCGCCAGCGCCGGTTCGGGGCCCGCGGACTTCTCCCGCTCCGCGGCGTCCAGCAGCCGTTGCAGGCCGGAGGCGGGCAGGAAGGAGAAGGCCGCCAGCAGGGTGCCGCCCGCCATGGTGACCCTGGCGGCGTCCAGGATGCCCAGCGACGGCGTCAGCAGCGTGACGACCCAGCCGCCGACGAAGGCGGCCAGCGGGATGACGCCCCAGGTGACGGTCCGGTAGGCGGCGTGCATGACGCCCTGGTTGGCCGCGGACATCCGCGACTGCCGGGCCGGGGCGCTGCACACGTTGATGCAGGACATGAAGAAGCCGTAGCAGCCCATGGTCACCGCGATCACCGGACCGGACGGCAGCGCCGGGGCGGCCAGCACGCCGAGGCCGACCAGGCAGTGGCAGAGCAGGCCGTAGGCCATGGTGCGGCCGGTGCCGAAGCGCCGGCTGAGCCTGGGCGACAGCACGGCGCCCAGGAGCGCGCCGAGCGCGGCCACCGACATCGCCGCGCCGAACTCGGCGACGCTCACCTTGAGGCCCCGGTAGGCCAGCACCGGCAGCACGGTGACGAAGACAGGACCGCCGCAGTTCAGCGTGACCGCCGCGACCACCACCCGGCGCAGCACCGGGTCGGTCCAGTTGAGCCTGAAGCCCAGGGTGAGCCGCTCCCTGATGCTGCCCTCGACCCTGGTCTGCTCGCCCCAGGGCCGCATGGTGCGGAAGCACAGGGCGGAGACCAGGTAGCTGCCCGCGTCGACCAGCAGCGCGGAGACGCCGAGCGCCGCGTAGAGGGCGGCCGCGACGGACGGCCCGGAGACCTCGGCGACCGAGCGGCTGCCCTCCAGCCGCGAGTAGGCCGACACCAGGTGCTCGCCCTCCACGACGGCGGGCACGGCGATCAGGTAGCCGACGGTGAAGAAGATCGTCGCGCTGCTGACCACGGCCACGCAGCCGAAGAGCAGCGGCGTGGAGAGCCAGTGCTGCCAGTAGGCCAGCGGGATCGTCGCCACCGCGGCCAGCCGGATCAGGTCGCAGACCAGCATGGTGGTGCGCTTGTCCCAGCGGTCCACCAGCACCCCGGCGACCGGGCCGAGCAGGGGGATGCCCAGGTACTGGGCCATCGCCACGATGCCGACCTGGAACGCGTCGGCGTGCAGCACGAAGATCATCAGCGTCGGCACCACGAAGAGGGTGATCTTGTCGCCCACCACGCTGACGCTCTGGCCCAACCAGAACAGGTTGAAGCCGCGCCCCAGCGAGGCCGGCCGCTTCAGCTTCACTGCTCCTCCTCCCGCACCACGAAGTTGGCGGTCTTGCCGGTCCGGTCGTTGCTGACCAGCGCGTCGACGACGCGGACGGTGAACTGCTCGGGATCGTGCTGGAACGCGGTGGCCAGGGTGAAGGTCGCCGACAGCAGGTCCTTGCGCAGCCGCTCGGTGTCGAGGGCCGTGCCGGGGTCGGTGAGCAGCAGCAGCTCCACCGCAATGGCCCGGCCCCGGGCCTCGGTGATCACGACCTGCGCCCGGCCGACGCCCGGCTCCCGCTCGGCCTCCGCGACGATCTGGTCCACGTGCAGACCGAGCCCGCGCACCTGCACCACGCCGTCCCTGCGGCCGAGCACCCGCATCGCCCGGCCGGCCCTGCCGCACGGACACGACGTCAGTTCACCCGCGTCGCCGGTCTGGTAGCGCAGCACCGGGTTGAGCATCGCCGGGTTCAGGGTGGTGAAGTCGAGCAGGCCCTCCTCGCCGACGTGCACCAGCTGCTCGGGCAGCACGTGGAAGGTGTCGGCCGGGCAGTCGGGCGTGTTGGCTCCGACCACCCAGGTCTCCGTGCTGCCGAACATTCCCCAGCGGCGCGCGTCCGGCGCCACCTCGGCGATGTCCTGCTCCAGCTGCGGCTGCCAGGCCTCGCCCAGCCAGATCACCTTGCGCAGGGCGGGCAGCCGCACGCCCGCGGCGCGCGCGGCGCCGAACCAGAGCCGCAGCACGCTGGGGGTGCCGCCGATCGCGGTGACCCGGCGCGCGGCCATGAAGGCCAGCCAGTCGGGGTACTCGTCCCTGGTGACCGAGCCCAGCGCGATCACCTGACACCCCGCCAGGTCGGCCAGCGCGGCGGCGAGGAAGTGCGCGCCCCACATCCGGCCCGCGCCCCAGGCGTTGACGAAGACGTCGTCCCGGTCCAGCGGCTGCCAGTGGGCGTGCACCCCGGCCATGTAGAAGCCCGTCGGCGCGTAGCCGACCTTGGGCGCTCCGGTGCTGCCGCCGCTCTGGAAGAGCCAGGTGGCGCCCTGCTCGGCCTTCGGCTCCAGCGCGGCCAGGGCGGTGTTGAGGTCGTCCTTCAACAAGGCCGGCAGGAAGGCGAGTTCGGCCAGGGTGGTCGGCTCGGGGCTGCCGGTGTAGCGCGGGGCCAGCTCGGGGACGGTCCGCAGCCGGGCGAGGTTGCGCCGGACCGGCTCCAGGTGGGGCTCGGCCGACGCGGCGGACTGCGAGAAGGCGTCGGAGGTCATGCCGAGGCTCCTTCCTGGCGTCGGTGGCCGCGGCCCGCCAGCCACTTGGCGTGGGCGTCGCGGTAGGCGGTGAAGCGGGCGCGGGTGATGCCGCGCTGCACGGTGCGCTGCGGGTCGTCGAGGTCGGGGGCGATGACGCCGTCAGGCTCCAGTTCGGAGAACCAGTAGCGCTCGCCGTCGAAGAGGAAGTCGACACAGAAGAAGGGCAGCGCCACCCGCTCCGCGAACCAGGCGGTGGCGGCGGCCAGTTCGGGCGGCACCGGGGCGAACTCCATGGTGCCGCCGCGGCTGGCGTTGGCGACCGGCGAACCGTCCTCGGGGATGCGCCGCAGCACCGCGTGCGGCCGGCCGTCGATCACGTAGACGCGGTGGTCCACGGTGCCGTCCCCGAGGTAGGGCTGGATCACCAGGGTCGTGTCGCCGCCCTGCGCCAGGCTGGCCAGTCCGCGCACGTCCTCGGCGCTGCGGGCCAGGTTCACGCCTCCGCCGCCGCACCAGCCTGCCGGTTTGACGATGGCCGGGTAGGTCATGTTGGCCAGTGCCACCTCGTAGAGGTGTTTGCCGGTGTCGCGCCCGGTGCCGATCCGCACGGTCGGGATCGGCGGCACCGGGGAGCCCTCCAGGTGCAGCACGGTGGCCAGCTTGTCGTTGCCGATCAGCGAGGCCTGTGCGGGGAACGGCAGGTAGAAGCCGGCCTGCTCCAGGACCGTGCAGAGCGCGTACTGGTTGAAGATGTCCATCGACTGGTAGGGCAGCGAGTAGAGGGCGGTGATGAAGAGGGTGTCCTCGGGGGTGACCTCCTGCTCGTCCACCCAGACGCGGGGCCGGCCGGGGACGGTGCCGTCGACGGTCACCGCGTCGGGCGAGTGCCGGGTCCAGTTCATCCCCAGCTCCTCGGCCACCTCCCCGTACAGGTCCCAGAAGTAGTGCTTCCACATGGCCCCGGTCCGGGTCGACTCCCGGTCGGGGAAGACCCAGATCATCCGGCGCAGCGGGCCGGGGTCGTTCGGTGCGTTCACGGTCGGTCCTTCGGTCGGCTCTGCTCGGTCCACCAGCGGCGTCCGGGCTCGGGGAGGGTGTCCACCGGGTCGAAGTAGGGGTGGCGCCGGTCCAGGTCCGCGTCGTCGGGCGCGCGGGTCTCCAGCTCGGTGCGGTAGTTCTTGGTCCACCAGGAGATGCCGCGTTCGCGGTCGTAGGCCACCGCCTGGTGCACCCAGCGCTTGCCGACGTCGGGGACGTCGCAGACGATGCGCGGGGTGGCGTAGCCGGGCAGGTAGCCCATGATCGATTCCTGCAGCCGCTGGGCCTGGTGCAGCGGGGTGCGCCAGTGCTCGGCGTTGGGGATCATGTCGCAGAGGTAGAAGTAGTAGGGCAGGATGTTCGCCTCGCCCTGCAGCGCGAAGCAGAGGTCCAGCAGGTCACCCGGGGTGGCGTTGACGCCGCGCATCAGCACACCCTGGTTGCGCACGTCGCGCACCCCCGCGTCGAGCAGGGTCCTGGCCGCCTCGGCGACCAGCGGGGTGACCGACTGCACGTGGTTGGCGTGGGTGTGCACGGCCAGGTTGACCGAGCGCCGCGAGGCCACCACCGCCACCTTGGCCAGGCCCTGCACCACCCGGGGCTGCAGCCAGTGCTGCGGCAGGCCGACCACCGACTTGCTGGCCAGCCGGATGTCGCGGACCGAGCTCAGCTCCAGCAGCCGCAGCAGGAACGACTCCAGCTGCGGCCACGGCACGTTGGCCAGGTCCCCTCCGGAGACGACCACGTCGCGCACACCGGGGGTGCGCTTGAGGTAGTCGAGCATCAGTTCCTGCCGGTCCACCGGACGCAGCGCCAGCCTGGCCTTGGTCACCTGGGGCGTGCTGGTGCCGACCAGGTCCATCCGGGTGCAGTGCCCGCAGTACTGCGGGCAGGTGGCGACCAGTTCGGCCAGCACCTTAGTCGGGTAACGGCGGGTCAGCCCCTCCACCACCCACATCTGCGCCTCGTGCAGCGAGTCGCGCTGGGCCCTGGGGTGGCTGGGCCAGCGCGGGTGCCGGTCCGAGGCGACGGGCAGCATGTACCGGCGCACCGGGTCCGCCAGGAACGCCTCGGTGAACCCCTCCTGCCCGCCGGTGGCGTGCGGCGCCATGGTGTTCAGCATGTGCGGGGGCAGCAGCATCGACATCGTGGCGAAGCCGGCCTGGTCGGCCGCCAGGTCCTGGTAGAACCGCTCCGCCAGCAGCTCGCCGGCGACCGCCCGCAGCTGCCGGATGTTCTTGACGCAGTGGGCCCGCTGCCACTGCGCGTCCCGCCACTGGGCCACGGTGACGTCACGCCATCCCGGCAGCCGCCGCCAGTCGGGCTCGACCAGGGCGGTCCGCGCGTACTGGTACGGCTGCCGGATCAGGTGCTGTTCCATCGGCCGGCTTACAGGCCGGAGAGCAGGGTCGCGAAGCGGGTCCGCAGTTCGCGCTTGAGGACCTTACCGGTGGGCCCCAGCGGAAACTCCTCCGGCGTCCGCGCGACGCTGACCGCCGCGAGGGTCGCCAGACCCGCCTCCGCCAGCGCCTTGTTGGCCGCCTCCTGGACCTCCTCGGCCGTGCACCGCGCGGCGTCCGCCTGCAGCCGCACCACCGCGATCGGGCGCTGGCCCTCCCCCGGCGCTCCGGGCACGCCCACCACCGAGCAGTCCTGCACCAGTTCGGCGCAGTCGGCCAGCAGCACCTCCTCGATCGGCAGGCTGTAGACCGGTCCGGCGAGGGTGTCGATCACGTCGACGGTGCGGTCCAGATGGTAGAACCGGCCCTCGGCGTCGCGGCGTGCCACGTCGCCGGTGAGCCAGTAGCCGCCCAGCTCGAAGGACTCGGTGAGCTGCGGCGCGTGCCAGTACCCCGGGGTGCGCGAGGGGCTGACGATCCCCAGCATGCCCACGGTGCCGTCGGGCGCCTCCGCGCCGTCCTGGTCCAGCACCGCGGCCTTGATCACGACCTCGGTGGCCCTGCCGACGCAGCGGTCGTCGCGCGGCGTCTCCGGGGTGAAGACCTGGCCGAACAGGGCCATGCCCATCTCCGAGGAGCCCAGGCCGTCGACGAACTGCGAACCGGGCAACGGCTCTTCCTGCGCGGCGTCCTGCGGCAGCAACCAGGGCTTGATCAGCCCGGCGGGCCGCTCGCCCAGCGTCACCAGGCGCCGGATGTGGCCGTAGTGCGCGCTGTCGCCGGTGTTGAACCAGGAGTGCACCTTCGCCGCCCCGCGGGCCGGCAGTTCGCCGGTGGCAAGCTCGACGAAGGTGCGCGGGAACGAGGCGACCATGGTGGGCCGGAAGGCCTCCATCACCGGCTCCACGGTGGTGCGCCGCCAGTCGCCCATCACCACCGTGGGCAGGCCGATCAGGGTGGCGGTGAGGAAGTAGCTGAGCCCGCCCGCGTGGGTGTGCGGCATCAGCGACATCAGCCGGTCGTAGGGCTCGGCGGGGAAGCGCTCCATCCGGGGCTGCTTCCCGTCCCAGAACTGACGGTGCGCCAGCATCGTCGACTTGGGCGTACCTGTGGTGCCGGAGGAGTGGATCAGCGCCACCACGTCGTCGGCGGCATGGCGGTAGGGGTAGACCTCGGGCAGCTCGGCCCGGTCCGCGTCGAAGGCCTGGACCTCGGCGGCCAGGGCGAGGAAGCGCGGCCGCCGCTGCGGGTCCTCGCGGTAGGCGGCGGCCAGTCGGGTGGTGTCGTCGGCGACCACGCCGACCACGCCCACATGGTTCAGGTAGCGCACCATGACGTCGTGCCGCATCGCATCGTTGACCAGCGCGGGGATCGCTCCGAGCGCGGTCAGCGCGAAGAAGTGCAGGAGCGGCTCCAGACCCTCGGCCACCACGACGCCGACCGGCTCCCCTGGCCTGACCCCGTTGGCGTGGTACCACCGGGCGTAGCGGTCCCGCAGCGCCGCCAGGTCCAGCAGGGTGTGGCCGCGCAGCACCACCTGACCGCGGTGGTCGGTGTGGTGGCTGTAGGCGAAGGGGACCGCGCGATGCGGGTTGACCGCGATCGCGTGGTCGAGGAAGTTGCCGGCGCCGAGGTCGGGCTCGGTCATCAACTGCCGTCTGGCGGCGAGGGGGGCGATGGAACTCTGGTCGCTCATGGCGCTCTCCCGGGGTGAGGCGCGCCCGGCCCCCGGCTCTTGTGGAGCCGGGCCGGGCGGCCGCGATCAACATGCGGTGCGAGGTGCGCGGTGCGGGGTGGTGCGGGTGGTGCGCGGTGCAGGCGGTGCGGGGTGGCACCGGTGCGCGGTACGACGTGCGTCATGCGAGGTGCGTCATGCGAGGTGCGTCATGCGAGGTGCGACGAACGGCCCGGCACGGTGCCGGGCCTGAGGCGACGTCAGCCGCGGTCGGCCGGCTCCGACGGCTGCGCGGTCTCCGCCAGCTCGGCGACGACGCGGAGGCCGGAGCGGATCGCGCCCTCCATCAGTCCGAAGAACTCGGTACTGGTCTCCGTGCCCGCCCAGTGGATCCGGCCGACGGGCGCGGTCAGCGTCGGGCCCAGCCGCAGCCAGTCGCCGGGGCCGAAGAGGGCGGCGTAGCAGCCTCGGCTGTAGCGCTCGTTCACCCAGTCGGTGACATGCACCCCGACGGGGGCGGGCAGCATCGGGAAGAGCCTGGCCGCCTGCTCCGTCGCGACGGCCCGCTGCCGCTCGGCGTCCAGCGCCGCGAAGCGGTGGGCCTCGCGGCCGGTGACGAAGCCGGTGAGCACGCCGACGCCGCCGCCGGCCGGCGAGTCGTCCACGGTGGACAGCAGCGGGCCCTCGGAGTTGACCGACCAGCCGGACAGTCCGTGGTCGCGCCAGACCGGCGCCGGGTAGACCAGGCTGACCTTGACCGCGCAGCCGGGCGCGGTGCGCTCCCCCGCCCGGGGCGCGGGCAGCGCGGGCGTGTAGGCGACCGCTTCGGCCAGCAGCGGCGGCAGCGCCATGACGACCGCCTCGGCCCGGTACTCGCCGCGGGCGGACCGGACGGTGACGCCGTCCGCGTCCTGGGTGACCGCGCGGACCGGCTCGCCGAGCCGGAGCCTGGCGCCGGGCCGGGTGGCGAGGCGCTCGGCCAGCCGCTCGCACAGCTGGTGCGCGCCGCCCTCGATCCGGTCCTGCTGGGCGCCGCCCTCGAAGGCGTTGAGGTAGCGCAGGCCGCCGCCGGACCGCAGGTAGAAGGCCAGGTGCAGCAGCGAGACGTCGGCCGGGTCGGCGGCGGTCATCTCGCCGAGGAACAGCGGCAGGAACAGCCGGGTGTCCGGGTGCGGCAGCTCCCGCCCGGCCCACTCGGCGACGGTCAGCGTGTCCAGGCGGGCCGCGTCCGGAGTCAGCCAGGGCGCGTCCGGTCGCACGGCGGCGGCCAGTTCGTCGAGCAGCTCGAACAGGTCGCCCAGGGCGACGGCGTTCAACGGCGGGAAGCGGCCGTCGCTGGTGGCGGTGGGGTCGGCGCCGAGGGCGAAGCGGCTGGCGCCGTGCATCTCCGTCGGGGTGGTCTTCAGGCCGGTGTCCGCGGCCAGAGCCAGCAGTTCGGTGTGACGCTCGCCCAGGTAGGCCGCGCCCGCGTCGATCCACTGGTCGGGGGCGACCTCCAGGCCGTGGGTGCGGCCGCCGACCCGTTCCCTGGCCTCCAGCACGGTCACCGCGAAGCCCCGGGCGGCCAGCCCGTCGGCGGCCGTCAGCCCGGCCAGGCCGGCGCCGACCACCACGACCCGGCCGCGTGCCTCGCCGCCACCGCGCGTCGGGCCGTTCACCGCCGGCCCCGCCGGCCCGTTCACCGCGCCGCCGCGGTCTTCTCGGCCAGCCCGCGCGGGGTCGGCGCGTCCAGCAGGTCGCCGAACTCCAGCTCCACGCCGTGGCCGCGGGCGATCGCGCTGAGCACCCTGGTGCCGAGCAGCGAGTCGCCGCCGAGGGCGAAGAAGTCGGCGTCGGCCGTCACGTCGGAGCGCTCCAGGACCCGGCGGAAGATCGCCACCAGGTCGTCGACGAGCGCCGCGGACGCACCGCTCGGCGCCGTCTCCCCCGGTCTTCCTCCGGTGGTGCCGCCGTCGGGGAGGGTGGTGTCCACGCTCATCAGAGGTCTCCTTTGACCTGGTCGGGTGGTGCGTAACGCCGGTGTGAGGCCGCCCGGTCGACCTTGCCGCTCGGGGTCAGGACGAGCCGGGGGACGACGGTGACGCGGCTGGGCAGCAGTTGCTCGGGCACCCGGCCGCGCAGGAAGGACCGGACCTCGGTGTCCAGTCCGGTGGTTCTGGCCCGCGCGGCCGGTACCACGTAGGCCAGCAGCGTGGTCCGGCCCGCGACGAGCGCCCCGGCCACCGCCACCGCGCCCACCTCGGGGTGGGTCGCGATCTGGGCCTCGATCTCGGCCGGGTCGACGCGGACTCCGCGCACCTTCAGCTCGCCGTCCAGCCGGCCGCGGTGGGTCAGCAGGCCGTCCGCGCCGCGCTCGACCCGGTCGCCGGTGCGGAAGCAGAACTCGCCGTCCACCTCGGTGAACCGGGCCGCGGTGGCCTCGGGCAGCCCGAGGTAGCCGGTGGCCAGTCCGGGGCCCCCGACGAGCAGTTCGCCCTCGGCGCCGATCCGCTGCCGCACGTGCGGCAGGGGTCGGCCGATGGGCGCCGGGACGGCGGCGTCCCAGGCCGCGCCGGGCCGCGCGGCCAGCGGACCGCACAGGTCCACCGCATGGGTGACCAGCGTGGTCTCGGTGCAGCCGTAGGTGTTGAGCAGGCGGATCCCCGCGGTGTCCAGCCGGGACCAGTCGGCCAGCCGCGCCGGGGCGGCCGCCTCGCCGCCGATCACCAGCAGCCGCAGGCTGTCCGGCAGCTTCTCCCCGCTCTCCACCAGATGCAGCACCAGCTCGTGCCAGAACGCCGTAGGTAGGTCGAGTACGGTGATTCGTGTACGCCGGATCATCCGGAGGAAGCGTGGGAACGAGCCCGCGTGCGCGTCGGGATCGAAGACCACGGCCGCTCCCGCGGTGAGCGCGGGCAGGATCTCCTCGAAGCAGGTGTCCCAGTTGAGCGACGCGAACTGGAGGACGCGGTCCTCGGGCGTCAGCCCGAACAGGTCGCGCAGCGACCCGACCGACGCGGAGATTGCCCGACGCGGTGTCACCACCGGTTTCGGCCGCCCCGTGGATCCCGAGGTGAAGAGCAGGTAGGCGGGCGTCTCCGAATCCGCCGCAGCCGCTCGGTCATCGGCGGCCGACTGCCTATCCTGCGGCCCGGCAACCGCGTCCGACTCGATTTCCCGGTATTCCAGACCGAGTTCCGCGGCCAGGTCCGCGCCGCCGCCCAGCAGCAGCCGGCATCCCGCCGTCCGGACCATCGCCTCCCTGCGGGACCGGGGGTGCGCCGGGTCGACCGGACAGTAGCCGCCGCCGGCCGCGAGCACCCCCAGCAGGGCGATCACGGTCTGCGGCCGATGTTCCGCCGCCACCGCGACGATGCCCGGCGCTGATCCCAGGCATTCCGTCAGATGACGGGCCTTGACCGCGAGTTGACCATAGTCGAGAACGCCGTCCGGGGATGCGAGTGCGGGTCGGTCCGGCTGACGACGAGATAATTCCATGAACGCGTCAAGAAGGTCGGCGGTCTGCGCATCGACGCCTTTGTGATTTGACATGTCCGCCCCAAGTAGTGCCCTGCGTGCCCCCCTTTGTCACGCTCGGCGATTCGGGACTCTACCTTCGAACATGTGTGGGGACAATGGGTGTTGACGTGGGTTTATCAAGATTCTGTGGGGGAAGGGTGAACGCCGCCCTGAGAGCGGCACCCCGGCCAGGGGTGCTCCCAATTCCCGGAATTCTCGGGGACCGCCGAACAAATCCGGGCCGAAGTGCCGGAGAATGCCGCCATGACTGAACTGATCGCAGGCGCCCACACCCCCGTCCCCGCCGGGGAACTGACCCTGCTGCTCCGCTGGGCGGGCGGCTCGGTACTGGACGCGTCGGCCGTGCTGGTGGCCGCGAACGGGAGGGTGCGCTCCGACGACGATCTGGTCTTCTACAACCAGCCGCAGGCCGAGGCCGGTGCGGTGCGGCACCTGGGCGGCACGCCGGGCCGCCAGACGCTGGCTGTCGATCCGGCACGGCTGCCCGCCGACGTGGAGCGGGTGGTCGTCGCCGCGACCGTGGACGGCGGCGTCTTCGCCGACGTGCGCGACCTGGCGCTGGAACTGCACGACGCGGCCGGCTCGGTGGCCGCGTCCTTCCCCGTCCGGACCGCGGGGCCGGAGACGCTGCTGCTGCTCGCCGAGGTCTACCGGCGCCAGGGCGGCTGGCGGCTGCGCGCGCTCGGCCAGGGCTACGACACCGGCCTGGCCGGGCTCGCCGCCGACTTCGGCGTGACCGTGGACGACGAGCCGCCGGCGCCCCCGCGGTCCGCCCCGGCGGGCGACCCGATCTCGCTGCGCAAGGAGATCGTCAGGGTCAGTCTGGAGAAGCGCGGCGCGGCCGGGGTCCGGGCCAGGGTCGCCCTGGTGCTGGACCGTTCGGGCTCCATGCGGCCGCTCTACCACGCGGGCGTGGTGGGCCGGCTGGTCGAGCGGATCGCCCCGGTCGCCGCCGTCGTCGACGACGACAGCTCGCTGGACGCCTGGATCTTCGCGGACGAGTGCGCCCGGCTGCCCTCGCTGCGGGTGCCGCAGGAGCTGGAGCCCTGGATCGCCGCCAACGTCTACATCCGCCAGGGAAACCGGCAGCTGCCACCGCTCCCCGACGGCAGCCTGCGGGTCCCCGACCACCTGGTGCACGTCTTCGGCGGCAACAACGAGCCCGAGGTCATCAGGGACATCCTCGACTTCTACGCCGCCGAGCCCGGCGACCCGGTACTGGTCCTGTTCTTCTCCGACGGCGGCATCAACCGCAGCCGTCAGATCCAGGCGCTGCTGACCAAGGCCGCGGCCGAGCCGGTGTTCTGGCAGTTCGTCGGGCTGGGCCGGTCCGACTACGGCATCCTGGAGCGCTTCGACACCATGCCCGGCCGTCTGGTCGACAACGCGGGCTTCTTCCAGGTCGACGACATCGACCGGATCACCGACGCGGAGCTCTACGACCGGCTGCTGAGCGAGTTCCCGCAGTGGCTCACCGACGCCCGCCGCGCCGGAGTCATCCGCTGACGCCGGGCGCCGACGCTCGCGCGGCCGGGGGCGGGCTCACGGCGGCCCGTCTCCGCGCCGCCGTTCGTCCGCCAGCAGCCGCCTGGCGTCGCCCAGGCGCTCCAGGCCGGCGACGGCCCGCGCGGTGCGCGGGTTGCCCGCCATCAGGGCGCGGTGGTCGGCGACGAACGCCCAGTAGCCGGTGGTCATCGGGCAGGCCTCCGGTCCGGTCCGCCGCTGCGGGTCGTAGCGGCAGGAGCCGCAGAAGTCGCTCATCCGGTGGATGTACGAGCCGCCGGCCAGGTAGGGCTTGGTGGTCATGCGCCCGCCGTCGGCGTGCTGGGACATGCCCACGACGTTGGGAACCATGACCCAGTCGTAGCCGTCGACGAAGGCGCGGTGGAACCAGTCGGTGACCGCACGGGGGTCCCAGCCGTGCTGCAGCGCCCAGTTGCCCAGCAGCATCAGGCGGGGGATGTGGTGCGTCCATCCCGTGTCGCGGACCTGGGCCAGAGCGCCGCGCAGACAGGCGGCCCCGACGGCGTCGGCGTCAAGATCGGCGAACCACGCCGGGACGGCCCCGCGGTGGTCCAGCGCGTTCGCGTGGCGGTAGTCCTCGCCGAAGTGCCAGTACAGCTGCCACACGTACTCGCGCCACCCGGCGATCTGCCGGACGAAGCCCTCGACGCTGTTGAGCGGGGCCGCGCCGGAGCGGTACGCGTCCTCGGCGCCGCGCACGCACTCCAGCGGGTCGAGCAGGCCGAGGTTGAGCGGCGCCGACAGCAGGCTGTGGGCCATCCACGGGTCCTGGGAGAGCATCGCGTCCTCCCAGCGGCCGAAGTCGGGCAGGCGCCGGGCGAGGAAGTGGGCAAGCGCCTGACGCGCCTCGGTTCCAGTGGCCGCGAAACGGCGTGGGCCGTCGCGGCCCAGGAACCGGACCTCGCCCCGGCGTTCCCACCGGTCCAGGTCGGCCCGCACCTCCTGGTCGATCTCGTCCTCCTCGGGCTGCCAGGGCGGCTCCACCGGGAGCCGGCCGGCACCGCGCGGCGGCCGTTCCCTGTTCTCCACGTCCAGGTTCCACCGGCCGCCGGCCGGCTGTCCCGCGTCCATCAGCAGTTCGTGCCGTTCCCGCACCGAACGGTAGAAGTCCTCCAGCAGCAGGCGCCGCGGGCCGCGGCTCCCTGCCCAGCGCCGGAACGCGGCGAAGTCGGTCAGGAATCCGCGCGGCGGCAGCACCTCCACCTGCGGCAGCCGGTCCACGAGAGCGAGCGCCGCCCTGGAGGTGGGGTGGTGCACGGTGACCGCCGCGTCGCCGACGGCCAGGCGGAGCCCTTCCCGGTAGGTGTCCGCCCGGACGTACCGCGCCCGGTCCCCCAGCTCGGCCGCCCGGTGTCGAAGGGCGGACAGGACCAGGTGCGCCTTGGCGCGGTGGAAGACGCGCCGACGCAGCACGGCCAGGGACTCGACGAGCACCACCGGCGCGTCGGCGTCGGGTCCAGGGTCCTCCGGCGTCAGGAAGTGGGGACCCAGCTGGTCCGCGAACAGCCAGTGCGGGCGGGTCGCGGTCACACGTGCCTCCTTGCCCGGCTCTGCGCCGGCCCGTGGTTTCCTCTCCGACCGTGGCGGGGCGTGTCGCCCAGAGGCGAGTCGCATCGCCGTCTCATCGACTCGCGTGCCGATGCCCGCACTTCGATGCGTCAACGCGGCGGGTCGTGACGGGACGGACGCGGCGGGAGGGTCGGAGGTGCAGGGGTGGACGGCGGTGACGGTTCTCAAGTGGCGGGTGATCTCCGATGGCGCGTGCGGTGCGAGTGGACGCCGTCGTGGTGGGCGCGGGCCTGGCCGGGCTCGCCTGCGCGAACGACCTGTGCGACGCCGGGCTTGAGGTGATGCTGCTGGAGTCCTCCTACCGCGTCGGCGGGCGCATGGTCTCCGACCCGCAGGACGGCTTCCTGCTCGACCGGGGATTCCAGGTCTTCAACACCGCCTACCCGCAGGTGCGGCGTCGGGTCGACCTGCGGGCGCTGCGCCTGCGGGCCTTCGACCCCGGATTCGTCCTGGCCCGCGCCGACGGCAGCGTCCTGGTGGGCGATCCGACCCGGCAGCGCGGCGTCCTGCCCGGACTGCTGCGGCTCGGCTCCGCACGCGACCTCGCCGCGCTGGCGGCGTTCAGCGCCAGGGACATGCTCGCCCCCGTCGGCCTGCTCAAAGGCGGAAGGGAGGTGACCGCCCGTCAGGCACTGACCAGGGCCGGTCTGAGCGACGGCTTCAGCGACGAGGTACTGGCGCCCTTCCTGCGCGGCGTGTTCCTGGACCGTGAGCTGACGGTCTCCGGCCGGTTCTTCCACCTCGTGTGGCGCAGCATGCTCCGCGGCACGCTCTGTCTGCCGGAACGCGGCGTGGGCCAGGTCCCGCGCCAACTGGCCGACCGTCTGCCCGCGGGGGTGCTGCGGCTCCGCAGCCCGGTCGAGCGCCTCGGCGACGACGGCGTCCTGCTCGCGCGCGGCCGCGAGGTGCACGCGCCCGCGGTGGTCGTGGCCACCGGCCCGACCGCCGCCGGATCGCTGCTGCCGCACCTGCCCCCGGTGCCGGTCCGCCCGGTGACGACGCTCTATCACGCCGCCCCCGCGCCGCCCTGGACCGCGAAGCAGCTCCTGGTGGACGGCGAGGGGCCGCTGCTGCACAGCTGCGTCGTCAGCAACGTCCAGCCGGCCTACGCCCCCGTCGGCACAGCGCTGATCTCCACCTCGCTCCTGGGCACGGCCTCCCCGGAGCAGATCGGGCTCGCCGAGCGGCGCCTGGCCGCGCTCTACCGGACCTCCTTGCGGAGCTGGGAGCGGATCGCCGTGCACCACGTCCCGGAGGCGCTGCCCGCACTCCCCGCCTCGGCTCCGCTCAGCAACACCACCCGGCTCGCTCCCGGCCGCTACGTCTGCGGCGACCACCGGGCCACCGCCTCGGTGCAGGGCGCGCTGGCCTCCGGCTCCCGGGCGGCCCGCGCGGTGCTCAGGGACCTCGGAGCGGTCCGGCGCCTGAACAGGGAGCCCGCCTCTGATATACCTAGAGAAACAGGTAGCTCGTTTATCTAGGTAGGTGCCACGCGCCGTGTCCCCCTCACCCCTGCTCCAACGCCGTCTGCGCTGGCTGCTCCCCGCGGTTCTGGTGGTCGTCTGGCTGGCGATCGGGGGCGCCCTCGGCCCCTTCGCCGGCAAGCTCGGCCAGGTCGCCACCAACGACAACGCGGCCTTCCTGCCGCAGAGCGCCGAGTCGACCAAGGTCCTCGCCCTCCAACGCCGCACGGACACCGAGGAGTCGGTACCGCTGGTGCTGGTATGGAGCTCCGCTCCCGGCGCGCTGCCGTCCGGCGCG
The DNA here is from genome assembly GCF_000744655.1 of Streptacidiphilus rugosus AM-16. Taxonomy (NCBI): domain Bacteria; kingdom Bacillati; phylum Actinomycetota; class Actinomycetes; order Kitasatosporales; family Streptomycetaceae; genus Streptacidiphilus; species Streptacidiphilus rugosus. The sequence goes on from NZ_JQMJ01000004.1 coordinate 474,587, forward strand.
GCCCAGGCGGCCGACCAGCGGCTCACGGCCGTGGCCCGGGTCCCGGGACTGGTCGGCCCGCCGAGCCCGGTCGTACGCTCCGAGGACGGTCAGGCCCTGCAGTCCGTCGTCCCGCTCCGCGCCGACCTGGGAGACCGGCTCCACGGGACCGTCGACGCGGTCCGCTCGACGGCCGGCATCGCGGGCGCCTCGGTGTTCCTCGCCGGACCGGCGGCGAGCCAGGCCGATCTCGTCGACGCCTTCGCGGGGATCGACGGTCTGCTGCTCGGCGTCGCGCTGGCCGTCGTGCTGCTGATCCTGCTCGCGGTCTACCGCAGCCTGCTGCTTCCCTTCCTGGTCATCATCAGCGCGGTGTTCGCCCTCGGGCTGGCCTCAGGCGTCGTCTACGCGCTCGCCCGCCACGGCGTGGTGCGGATCGACGGCCAGGTGCAGGGCATCCTCTCGATCCTGGTGATCGGTGCGGCCACCGACTACGCGCTTCTGATCAGCGCCCGCTTCAAGGAGGAACTGACCCGGCAGCAGGACCGCTTCGCCGCGATGCGCACCGCGTGGCGGCGTTCGGTCGAACCGATCGGAGCGAGCGCGGCGACCGTCGCCCTGGGCCTGCTCGCGCTGCTGCTCAGCGATCTGACCAACAACCAGGCGCTCGGCCCGGTCGGCGCGATCGGCGTCGCCTGTGCCGCGCTCGGCGCCCTCACCTTCCTGCCCGCGGTCCTGGTCCTGACGGGCCGTGCCGCGTACTGGCCCGCACGCCCACACCGCGGGGACAGCACGAGCTCCAGCGTCTGGACCCGGACCGCGGAACTGATCGGCCGACGAGCGCGCCGGGTCTGGGCGCTCTCGCTGGCCGGCCTGGTCGCGGCGGCCTGCGCACTCCCGCTGTTCTCGGCCCACGGCCTGCCGCTGGACGAGACCTTCATCCACACCGAACCCTCCGTCACCGCCCAGCGTGTCGTGAACGACCACTTCCCCGCAGGACAGGGCAACCCCGTCGTGGTCCTCACCGACCCCGCCCGGGCGGAGCAGGTCCTGGCCGCGGTGCGCGGCACCCACGGAGTGGCCTCCGCCGACCTCGCGCCGACCGGACGGGGAGGCCGCCCGGGCAGCGTGGCCGCGGTGCTCGCCGACCCGGCCGACAGCCAGGCGGCCGAGCGGACCGTCCGAGCCCTGCGGTCCGCGGTCCACCGGGTGCCGGGCGCGAACGCCCTGGTCGGCGGCTACACCGCACAGCAGTCGGACATCCAGGACACCGCGGCGAACGACCGCCTGGTCATCATCCCGGTGGTGCTGGCGATCATCACCTTCATCCTGGTCCTGCTGCTGCGCTCACTGGTCGCGCCCCTGCTGCTGATCGCGACGGTGGTCCTCAACTACGCGGCGACGCTCGGTATCAGCGCGCTGGTCCTCCCAGCGGTGTTCGACCTGCACGGCGCGGACGCCTCGGTTCCGCTGTACGGGTTCGTGTTCCTCGTGGCGCTCGGCGTGGACTACAACATCTTCCTGATGACCAGGGTGCGGGAGGAGTCCCGACGGCTGGGGACCCGCGCCGGTGTGCTGCGGGGGCTGGTCACCACCGGGGGCGTCATCACCTCGGCCGGCGTGGTGCTGGCGGCCACCTTCTCGGCGCTCGGCGTGATCCCGCTGGCGTTCCTGCTGCAGATCGCGTTCATCGTGGCCTTCGGCGTGCTGCTGGACACGGTCGTCGTCCGCTCCCTGCTGGTGCCGGCCCTGGTCCACGATCTGGGCGACCGGGTCTGGTGGCCGAGCAGGCTGAGTCGGCCAGGTTCGCCGGGTCGGCCCGCGGACGACGTGGCCGGTCCGCGCGAGGCTCCCGCCCGGGGACAATAGACCCGGCCCGTCCCGGCGGACGAGGCTCCGCCGACCTCGGTCGGCGGCGAGGGATCCGAGAGGCGGTGCGGTGAGGTGTCCGAGGCCGAGTACGGCGCGAGCCGGGGTGGCGGTGCGTCCGAGGGAGGGGAGCCGGAGCTCGGCGGACCGGTCGCCTGGGCGGTCCGGCAACTGCTGCTGGCCAACCGTGACGCCGAGCTGGCGCTGGCCAGACACCTCGGCCTGGGCCAGAACGACGTGACCGCGATGGAGCACCTGCTCGGCTCCCCCGAGGGGCTCGGGCCGATGGACCTCGCCCACCTTCTCGGCATCCGCTCGGCCTCGGCCACCGTCCTGGTCGACCGCCTCGCGGAAGCGGGACACGTCACCCGCGCGCCCCACCGCAGCGACCGCCGCCGGACCGTGGTGCTCCCCACCGAGCACGCCCGCCAGGAGATCGTCGCCGCCCTCCGCCCGCTGATCGCCGGAGTCGACGCGGCGGCCGCCGACCTGAGCGAGGCCGACCGCGCCACGGTCGTCCGCTTCCTCGGCGCCGCCGCTGCCCGGATCCGCACGGCGGCCGAGGAGCTCGACCGCACCGAAGGGGCCGGATGACCCGTGATCCTCCCCAAGGAGCGAGACCCCCGCTTCATCACCCTCCGCCGCGGCGGAACGCTCACGGACTCCGACCACTACCTGCTGGCCCTGTGGGCGGCGGCGTGCGCGGAGCACGTGCTGCCGCTCTTCGAGTCGGCGCAGCCGGAGGACCCCCGGCCCCGCGACGCGATCGAGCAGATCCGGGCGTGGACGCGCGGCGAGATCAGGATGTCCGACTCCCGCGCGGCGGGCGGTCACGCCATGGCGGCGGCCCGGGTGTTGACCGGAGCGCCGCGTCATGCGGCCTTCGCCGCCGGGCAGGCGGCGGTGGTGGCGCACGTGGCCGCCCACGAGCTGGGCGCCGCGGCCTACGCGATCAAGGCGGTGCGCGCAGCCGTCCCCGCGGGCGAAGCCGAGCACGCCGGACGCCTCGAATGCCGCTGGCAGCGCGACCGGCTCCCGCAGGAGATCCGCGCACTCGTTCTGGACGACCAGCGCCTGCGCAACGCGATCTGCTGGTCGGTCTTCGACTGCTGACACGCCGCCTCTCACCCCGTTCCGACGGGCCAGGCGACGTCCGCCGGCGCACCGTCGAACAGGGCGGGGACCGCTTGGGCGTACCGGGGGTCGGTGTTGCCGCCGTCGAGGGCGAGCAGGCAGAGCAGCCGCAGTCGCTGCCCACCGAGAGCGGCGGCCCGGGCCTTGTGGTGGCCGTCGAGCAGGAAGTGGGTCAGCGCCCAGTGCTGGGCGTCCAGCTTCGGGGGTTTGGTCCACACGGCGGGTGCTGCCGTGTCCAGCACGCCGACCGCGACCGCGGTGGGGGTCCCTCCGTCGAGCAGGGCGCGCGCGTAGCGGTCGACGGTGTCCGGATCGTCGTGGGAGGCCGCCTGCATCGGCACGACGAACTCGAACAGCACACCGCCGTCGGGCACCGGCAAGGGGGTGCCGGGGTCCAGCCGGTAGTAGGCGGTGGCCGGGTCGACGGGCAGGTCGTGCGGGGCTTGTTCGGCATCCCAGGTGTCCAGTTGCTCGCGAAGGAAGTAGTCCCGTTCACCTCCGGGCAGCACGAGTTCCGGGGTGGTCTCCAGCAGCAACGGCAGATAGCGCCCAGGAGCCAGCAGGCCGACGAAGGCCCGCACCACGTCGTCGTCGAGCCGGTCGAGGCCGGTGGCCAGCCGGTCCCGCAGGAGTGCCGGGTCGCGGTAGTGGTCGGCGCCGTCCAGGCGGCGGAAGAGCAGGGCGCACGTGCCGCACCAGAAGGACTGCTCGAACGCGGGCCGTCCGTGCACGGTCAGGTGTGGCCCGCTCCATCCGGCGTCGGGTGTCTTCGGCGCCGCGCAGAGCTCCACCACCGGCTCGGTCGCGGTCGACCGGACCGGGGCCCCCACCTGCAGAATCACTGTCACCGTGGCAGGATAACCATGCTCGGGCGGCGGGCGCGTCGAGCGGTAAGTGGCCACATTACTCCTGCGGCGCGAGGGAATTGCAGACTTCTTCAATTCGTCAGTTGCGGATCCGGCGGCGGTCCTAGCGTCCTGCGTCATGGTGAACATCGACATTGCAATGAAGGACGCCATGACCGTCAACGGGGCCCTCGGGGTCGCCCTGGTGGATCTGGCGAGCGGGATGAGCCTGGGCGTGCTCGGCGGGACCGACGACCTGGACCTGGCGGTGGCCGCCGCCGGGCACACGGAACTGGTGCGGGCGAAGCTGCGGACGATGGAGATGCTGGGTCTGGAAGGAGCGATCGAGGACGTCCTGATCACGCTGACCAAGCAGTACCACCTGATCCGTCCGCTCACCTCGCACACCGGCGGCGGGCTGTTCCTGGTCCTGGTGCTGGACCGGGCCAGGTCCAACCTGGCCATGGCCCGGCACCGGCTGAAGCAGATCGAGGCCGACCTGGACCTCTGAGCCGGGAGGCGTCGAAGGACGTGGGCGCCGCCTTGCCGTCCGGCACGGGAGGCGGCGCCCACGCGAAACCCGGGCGCGGCTCGGGCCGGCGCGCGAGAATGGGGCGATGTGCCAGGCCGGGACAGGCTGTCCTGGCGAGAGGGACGGGAGTTGAGAGCGTGGTGCCGGTTCCGCTGTACCAGGCCAAGGCGGAGTTCTTCCGGATGCTCGGGCACCCCGTCCGCATCCGGGTGCTCGAACTGCTGCAGGACGGGCCGAAGCCCGTACGCGACCTGCTGGCCGACATCGACGTCGAACGCTCCAACCTGTCGCAGCAGCTCGCGGTGCTCCGACGCTCCGGCATCGTCACCGCGGTGCGCGAGGCCGACACCGTCGTGTACTCCCTCGCGGGCGGCGACGTCGCGGAGTTGCTGCGCGCCGCCCGCCGGATCCTGACCGAACTGATCGCCGGCCAGCAGGACCTGCTGGCAGAACTGCGCGAGGGCGAGTCGGCGGGCGCGAGCGTGCCGTGAGCCGAGCATCCAGGGGTAGGCGGGGCGTGGCCGACTGACGAATCGTCAGCCACGCCCCGCGGCTTCGGCGCACCCGGCCGCCACTCCCCCGGGCTGCGCCGGATTTCTTCGTATGTGTCGTGCCTCGTGAAACCGCCGTGTTTCCGGAACCTCTCAGTTCGCTCAGACCCTGGCGACATGCTCTTGAACGGCACGCGACAGATCACCTAACGTCTCGGATCGCAAGGACCCCCCTCAACGTGGTGACACCAACGAGCCGCCTGGCCAGCGGCGTTGCACAGCCCTCCCGTTCTCCCCCGCTTTCGAGAAGGGCACCACCGTGCTTCGTTCCGCACTTGTCGCCGGCTGCGCCACCGCGCTGGCCGCCGCAGGTCTGGCGCTGTCCGCCCCCGCCGGAGCCTCCGAGCTCGCCCCCCACCACATGAACGCCCACAAGGCCGCCGCCGCGGCGAGCAGCAGCGGCAACATGGCCTACGGCGGCGGCAACGTCGTCACCAACCCCAACATCTACATCGTCTACTGGGGCAACCAGTGGGGCACCTCCTCGCTGACCAACGACCCGTCCGGCGAGGCGCCGCTCCAGCTGAGCTTCTTCCAGCACGCCTACGGCAGCGGTGACACCTGGTCCAACTCCCAGACCCAGTACTGCCAGGGAGTGGCCGTCGGCACCACCCAGTGCAACGGTGCGGGCACCGCGGTCGGCCACCCGTCGGCCAACCCGGTCAAGGGCACCTGGCTGGACAGCTCGGCCAAGACCCCGAGCCGACCGAGCACGTCCGCCATCGCCGCCGAGGCCGTCAAGGCCGCCGCCCACTTCGGCATCTCCGGCGACAACGTCCAGGTCATCGTGGACCTTCCGACGGGTGTCGCGCCCTCCGGCTTCAAGACGCAGTGGTGCGCCTGGCACGACCACACCACCACCGGGTCCGGCGCCGACCTGCCCTACACCAACATGCCCTACCTGACCGACGCGGGCGCCAGCTGCGGCGCCAACTTCGTCGCCACCGGCTCCTCCGGTGTCAACGGCGCGACCGAGGGCGTCACCATCGTCGGCGGCCACGAGTACGCCGAGACGATCACCGACCCGGCGCCGAGCAGCGGCTGGGTGGACGGGTCCGGGGCGGAGACCGGCGACAAGTGCGCCTGGATCTCCAGCGGTCAGGGCGCGTCCTCGATCGTCAGCCTGAACGGCGCCAACTTCGCCGTGCAGTCGCTGTGGAGCAACAACTTCAACGGCAACGCCGGCGGGTGTGTGGTCTCCTACACCAGCGCCACCAACCAGCACTGACGCTCCACGCTCCGGAGGCCGAGCCCGTCACCCTCCCCGGGCCGGGCTCGGTCTCCGTGCCTTCACGTGATCCCGAGGAATGCCATGAAGAACGCGCTGGTCACCGTCGTGCTGCTGGCCACGCTCAGCGGCTGCGCCGGTTCGGCGGCGAAGACCCCGGCGGCCGCGCCCACGCCGCAGCCGTCCTGCTCGAAGCTGCCGGACCCCGTACTGCCGCACTCCGCAGGGACTCTGACGGAGCAGCAGGCCGGCGTCTACTGCCTGCCCATGGGCGATCGGGTCGACGTCTTCCTCACGGCGGCCCGAGGCGGCCGCTGGCAGCCCGTCCATGCCTCCGACGGAGGCACGGTCGTCACCCCCACCAACACCGGCGTGATGACCGCACCGCTCGGCGTCACCCCGGCGATGTTCGTCGGCACTGCCGTCGGCGTCACCAGGATCTCCAGTTCGACGACGTCGGGGAAGAGCTGGACGGTCACGCTCGTGGTCAGGCGGCACTAGGGCCTCTCCTGTGGATCAGGGCGGAGTGCATGGCCGCCGCTCGGCTCAGGGGGCGGTCGTGGGGTCCCAGCCCGTGACGAGGTTCTCGTCGAGCGCGTCGAGGGCGGTCATCTCGGCGTCGGTCAGGGTGAAGCCGAAGACGTCCGCGTTCGCGGCGATACGCTCGGAGCGCGTCGATTTGGGCAGGACGACCAGCCCGTGCTGGAGCGCCCACCGGATCAGCACCTGGGCGGTGGACCGCCCGTGGGCGTCCGCGACGGCGACCAGCGGCGGGTCGGCGAGCTTTCGGCCCTTGGTCAGCGGGCTGTAGGCCTCGACCTGGATTCCGTTCCCGCGGCACAGGTCGACCGTGCCGGCACGGGAGGCCCAGTTGTACGGGCTGAGCTCGATCTGGTTGACCGCCGGTGGCTGCTCGGCGTGCTCCAGGAGCTCCTCGAGGTGCCGGCTCATGTAGTTGCTGACGCCGATCGCACGGACCTTTCCGGTCCCCAGCAGGTGTTCCATCGCGCGCCAGGTCTCCAGACGCGGCCCGGCGACCGGCCAGTGGACCAGGTACAGGTCGACGTGGTCCACCTGGAGCAGGCGGCGGCTGCGTTCGAACGCGTCCAGGGTCTGCCGGTAGCCGTGGTCGGCGTTCCACAGCTTGGTGGTCACGAAGACCTCGTCCCGGGCCACCTTCGTGTCGCGCAGCGCCTGGCCGACGTCGGCCTCGTTGCCGTAGACGGCCGCGGTGTCGATGTGCCGGTACCCGGCGTCGAGTGCGGCGGTGACGGCCTGCCGGGTCTCCCGGCCGGCCGGGGCACGGAAGACGCCGAGGCCGAGCACCGGGATGTCGACGCCCCCGCGCAACGGCACGGTGGAGGCGGGGCCCGAGAGGGCGGAACTGGTCATGATCGGACTCTCTCGCTCGCGACGGACAAGGCAGAACGGAGCAGGACGGGACATGCGAGTCGTGCGGAACACTGCCAGGATCGCACCACCCGCTCGCCGGCAGCCGCCGGCGAGGAGTTCGCCGCCGCTCGGGCGCCGCATCGGACGGGCGTTCGCCGCGATCCGGGGCGGCGGCAGAACAGGGTTGCCGCCGCCTCGGACCCGCGGTTGCCGTCCCCTCCGTCCCCGTGCCGTGGCTCGCGGCTGTCATCGGACCGGCGGCAGCCGGGCCCCGGCACGTGCGTGGAGCGGCAGCGTGCCGACCGGACGGTGAGCGCCGACCGGCGGCACGGGGTGCCGGGTTTCCTCGAGGATCGCCGGCGGACCCACGCGCCCACGCTACCGGTTCTTGCAGCAAGACTTTGCACAGGTGTCCCGCGACGGGCTAGCCTCGGCGCGGTCCTGCCGGATGTCCTACGTCCGTCGGCCGACGGGACGGTGAAGGATCTGGGCGAGAGGGCGTACGGGCATGTCGGGGATCCGGTGGGGTGCGGTGCTGCCGCAGGGCTGGCGGCTTGATCTCGGCCATCTGATCGATCCGGTCGAGCAGTTCGCGGCGATGATCGCCGTCGGTCGCGAAGCCGAGGAGCTCGGCTTCGACTCGGTGTGGCTGTACGACCACCTGCAGCCGGTCCAGGCCGAGGAGGAGGCGGTGTTCGAGTGCTGGACCAGCCTCGCCGCACTGGCCAGGGAGACCCGGCGGGTGCGGCTCGGACAACTGGTGTCCTGCAACCTCTACCGCAACCCCGCGTTGCTGGCGAAGATGGCGGCGACGCTGGACGCGGCCAGCGGCGGCCGGGCGCTGCTCGGCCTCGGGGCCGGCTGGGACCGCCGCGAGTACGAGGCCTACGGCTACCCCGCGCCCTACCCCGCCACCGGCGAGCGGCTGCACCGTCTGGGCGAGGCCGCGCAGGTGGTCACCGCGATGCTGCGGACACCGCGCAGCACCGTCGAGGGTCTGCACCACCGGGTCCGTGACGCCGTGAACGTCCCGACCGGGGTGCAACGGCCGCACATCCCGCTGCTGATCGGCGGCAGCGGCGAGAAGGTCACCCTACGTCTGGTCGCGCAGTACGCGGACGCCTGCAACCTGACCGACCACACCGACCCGGGGTTCTACCGTCACAAGCTCGACGTGCTGGCCCGCCACTGCACCGACGTGGGCCGCGACTACGACGACATCCTGCGCACCGCCGCACTCTCCGTGTTCGTCGCTCCCGACGAGGCCGGACTCGACCGGATGACGGCTCCCCACCTGAACGGCCGGACCCGCGCCGAGCTCGCCGAGCACAATGCCGTCGGCACGCCCGCGCAGCTCGTGGAGATGTTCGGCACGCTCGTCGACGCCGGGATCCAGTACTTCGTCCTCTACTTCCACGAGGCCGCCCGGCTGGAGTCGATGCGGTTGTTCGCCACCGAGGTCATGCCGCGGCTGATCTGAGTCCGGCGGGCGGCCCCCGTCACGACAGCACGCGACGGCGGAAGTTCCGCAGGCCGAGCGCGAGGAAGAGGGCGCAGAAGCCGACGAGCACCGGGTAGACGACGAAGAGCGGCATGTGCGCGGCGTCGGTCAACGCGGCGCGCATCCCCTCGGCGATGTAGATCAAGGGATTGACCAGGACCAGCACCTGCAGCCAGTGGATGCCGGCGGCGCTCACCGCGCCCAGGCGTGTCCACTGGTAGTAGGTGCCGCCGAGGAAGACCAGTGGCAGCACCACGAAGCCGAACATCAGTCCGATGTTGCGCGGCTCGAACGTGGTGCCGAGTACCAGGCCCAGTGAGGTCATCGCCACACAGGCCAGCGGGATGAGCGTGACGGCGATCCACCAGTGGACGGTCAGGTGCGCGTGCACACCGGGCGCGTGCACCACGGCCGCGATCGGGAACACGATCAGCGCCGAGATGAGGGCCTGCACCGCCCCCGACATCACCCGTGCGACGGCCACCAGCCAGATGGGGCAGGGCGCCTGGACCCGGTCCTCGATCTCCCTGGTGTAGCCGAACTCCTGCGAGAGCTGGATCGCCACCGACTGGATCCCCTGGAACATGATCGAGATGGCGACGACGCCCGGCACCAGGACGGTGGCGAAGGCCGACTCGCCCACCGGACCGCCACCCCCGCCCACGCCTTGGCCGATCGTCGGGAAGACGTAGAGGAAGACGAAGACCAGCAGCAACGGCTGCATCAGGGTGCGGGCGACGAACTCGCCGAAGTGTTTGCCGAGGACGGTGAGATCCCGCCGGATCAGCGCCCGCAACGCGGCACGGCTCGCCGCCGCCGAAGTGCGCGGCGGCGGCAGTCCCACGAGCGAGGCGTCACCCGCTGCCGCGAAGCCGTCCGTGCTCATCAGTCCCGCAGCTCCTTCCCGGTGAGGCGGATGAAGACGGTCTCCAGGCTGGTCTCCGCCGAGGACAGGTCGGCCACGTGGAAGCCACCCGACTCGGCTGCCTCGAGCACCCGGGGCAGCAGCCGGTCCCCGGCCTTGACCTGGAGCTCGACCCGCCCGTCCACGACCCTGGTCCGGACCACGCCCGGCACCCGCAGCGACAGCAGCTCGGCCAGCTCCCGGCTGTCGCCGTCCCCGTCGGCGGGAGCGGCACCGGCGCCGGCGCCGGCGAGCTGGACCGTCACCTGTGTGTCCGCCTCGACACCGCGCTTGAGTGCCGACGGGGTGTCCAGGGCCAGGATCCGGCCGTGGTCGATGATGGCCACCCGGTCGCAGAGACGGTCGGCCTCCTCCATGTTGTGCGTGGTGAGCATGATCGTCTGCCGTCGGGCGACGAGTTCGTGCAGCACCTCCCAGAGCGCGAGCCTGCTCTGCGGATCCAGTCCCGCGGTGGGCTCGTCGAGGAAGAGCACCGCGGGGCGGTGCATGATCGCCCGGGCCACCATCAGCCGCTGGGCCAGGCCTCCCGACAGCACATGGACGGAGTCGTCGGCGTGGCCGGCCAGGTGGAAGCGTTCGAGCATCTCGTCCGCCGCCGCCCGTGCCTGACGGCTCCGCGCACCGAACAGCAGGGCGTGGAAGTAGAGGTTCTCCCGGACGGTCAGCGCCCGGTCCAGCGTGTTCTGCTGGGTGACCACCGCGATGAGCTGTTTCACCAGGGTCGGACGGGCCACCACGTCGATCCCGGCCACCCACGCCCGGCCGGACGTGGGGACGACCCGGGTGGTCAGCATCCCCACGGTGGTGGTCTTGCCCGCGCCGTTGGGCCCCAGCAGCCCGAAGAGCTCCCCGCGGGCGACGTCCAGATCGAGTCCGTGGACGGCGGGTGCCGACGCCCGGGGATAGACCTTGGTGAGCCCCGCGGCCCGGATGACCGTCTCCTGCTCGCCCAAGCCCGCCTCGCGCATGTCGGTCCGCTGCTGCGTCGCCCTCTCGATCACGGCGACCAGCGGGGCTCCGACGAGCGGCCCCTCGACGACGAGCACCCGAGCCCTGGTTCCAGCGTGGCCCTGCCCCGAAGGGTGCGCACCTCGAGGCAGGGACGCCGGGCGGAGTGCCGACCGGTGCCGGGACCGGCGGCACCCCCGGCGTCAGGCTTCCGGCAGCCACAGGTCGGGGCCGAAGACCTCGTAGTGGATGCGGTCCGCGGGAACCGCGGCCTCGCGGAGCTGGGCGCGGACGCCCCGCATGAACGGGATCGGGCCGCAGAGGTACACCTGCGCGTCCGCGGGAACGGCGACCTTCGACAGGTCCATCCGACCGAACAGGTCGCCCGTCCCGGCCACATCGTTCTCGTACCAGAAGAGGGCCCGGGCCCCGGGGAGTTCGTGGACCAGGCGGCGGGTCTCCTCGCGCAGCGCGTGGTCGGCCGGGGTGCGGTCCGCGTGCAGCACTAGGACGGAGCGGGTCGAGCCGGTCGTGGCGAGGTGGTCGAGCATGCCGACCATCGGGGTGCAGCCGATCCCGGCGGAGACCAGGACGAGCGGGACCTCGCTCTCGTCCGGCACCACGTCGCCGAACGGGGCGGAGAGCACCAGCAGGTCCCCTTCCTCCACGGTCCCGTGCAGCAACGCGGAGACCTCGCCGTCCGGGGCGCCATCCTCGCCGACGACCCGCTTGACGGTGATCCGGCGCAGGTCGGCCGGAGCGTCGGGGTCGGCGGACAGGCTGTACTGACGCAGTTGGTGGATCCCGTCGCCCAACTGCACCCGGACACTGACGTACTGTCCGGCCCTGGCCCGCGGAGCCGGGCGTCCGTCGGCGGGACGCAGCAGGAAGGACACCGTGTCCGGGGTCTCCTCGCGTCGTCCGACCACCGTCCAGGGCCGCCAGGTGTCGCCGGGCGGCACCTCGGCGGCCTGGTAGAGCCGCGCCTCCCTGGCGATCAGCGCGCCGGCCATCTGCCAGTAGACCTCGTCCCAGGCGGCGGCCACCTCTGGGGTGACCGCGTCGCGCAGGACCTCGGCTATCGCCGCGAAGAGGTACTTGTGCACGATCGTGTACTGGTCCTCGGTCACCCCGACGGCGCCGTGCTTGTGCGCGATGCGGTCCAGCAGCGCGTCGGGGGCGGCCTCAGGATCGTGGACGAGCGCCGAGGCGTAGGCGGCGATGGAGCCCGCCAGGGCCCGGCGCTGCGCGCCGCTGGCCTGGTTGCCCCGGTTGAACATCCCGTCCAGCAGCTCCGGGCGGTCCGCGAACATGGAGGCGTAGAAGCGGGTGGCGATCTCGTCCAGCGCGCCGCCCACGGCGGGCAGGGTGGCACGGATCACGGAAGCCGACTCGGCGGACAGCATGGCAACTCCAGACGGAGAAAGGCGAGATGGGAGAGGGCCGAAGCACTGCGGCCGCCACCGGTTCTACCAGCCGCCCCGCTGGCGCAGGAGGCCGTGAGCGCCCCCCGGCCCGCATCGGGGCCGAACGGCCCCACGGTCGGACCCGACCGGCCCCGCGGGGCGGTCCGGACCGTGGGCGGGGCGGCCCTGGCGTCGCATCGGACCGCGGTGTCAGCTGCGGGGGCGGCGGGACTCGTCGCGGCCCCCGCCACCCCCGCCCGCAGGTCACCGCCCAGCGACGGCAGCCGGCCTGACGCCCTGCCCTACTTCAGATGCCGGGCGAAGAACCCGGCCGCGTCGTCCCCCGCGTGCTGCGGGACGCCGGTGTGCCCGCCCATGTTGGCGAGCAGGGTCTTCTCCTTGGAGCCGAAGGCGTCGAACAGCTCCAGGGAGGCCTGCCGGTCGTTGCCCTCGTCGTCCCACTGGAGCAGCACGTGCAGCGGGATGCTGACCCGACGGGCTTCCTCGACGATGGAGCGGGGCACGAGGCTCCCGGCGAACAGCCCGGCGGCCACGATGCGCGGCTCGACCGCCGCGAGGCGGACGCCGATGGAGATCACTCCCCCCGAGTACCCGACCGGGCCGCCGATCTCGGGAAGGGCGAGCAAGGCGTCGAGGGTGGCCTGCCATTCCGGCACGGCCTTGTCGACGAGCGGCAGGACGAGGGCGTCGACGATCTCGTCGCCGACCGGCTCGCCGGCCTCCATGGCGCGGCGCAGGTCGGCGCGGGCCCGGTCCAGTACAGGCCGGCGGGGCCGCTCGCCGCTGCCGGGCAGCTCGATGGTGGCCGCGGCGAAGCCTTCCGCCGCGGCGCGCTGAGCCCGCGCCACCAGTCGGGGGTACATCCGGTTCAGTCCGAGCGGGGGGATGCCGAGCAGGATCAGCGGCACCGGCGCGGAGGCGGACGCGGCTTCCGGCGTCCAGAGGATGCCGGGGATCTCGCCGAGGGTGAAGGCGCGCTCGAGGACGTCGTCGTCGAGGCGCTGTTCGGCGGTGAGGTGAAGAGTCATGGTCGTGCCTTTCGGGAGTGCTGCGGAACGGCGCTCCCGGACGACGACCTATCGCCCGACCGTGACCCCGGAGGGGAGCACCCATGTCAGTTCTGCGTTCACGGGTACCACCTCCTCGTTCTCTCGCACGGCCTCGAGAAACGTAGCACAGGGCCCACCCACCCGGTGATCGATCTCCACGGCCGCCTCGCTCTCGCCCGACCTCGTGGGACGACTCGGTCGAGCGAGGGCTCGCCGACAGGGTCCGCAGGGGATGCGGGCCCCAGTGGCACATCGCGGTGCGGTCCCGCGGCGTGGCGCCGGACACGGTGGCGGCAGGGCCGTTCGGCCCTCGACAGGTTCTCGTCCCGCGGCTCATGCTCGGCGGAGCGGGAACCTGACCGGCCCGCGCGTGAGGGGCGTTTCGAGAGGGACACGGATGGTGAACGACGAGATCGAGGGCGGTGCGCCCACCGACGACCGCGTGACGGGCGCGGACCTGTTGACGCAGCGCGACGTGCCGAACCTCCCCGGCCCACGCCGCCTCGTGTCGCTGGCGCGCGACGAGGCGCTCGCCCTGCTGGCCGAGGCGCCCTTCGGCAGGATCGTCTTCACCGAGCACGCCCTTCCGGCGATCCGCCTGGTCAACCACGTGCTGGTGGAGGGCCGGATCGTGATCCGCACCCACAGGGGCGCTGCCCTCACCAGCGCTCTGCCCACCGGGGACGACCGCGGCACGGTCGTGGTCTACCAGGCGGACGCGGTCGACACGCGGACCCGGCTCGGGTGGAGTGTCACCGTCACCGGTTACGCCCGCCTGCTCACCCCCGAGGACCTGACCGACGGCTCGTTGGGGGACGGCCATCGGGCCGATCCCGCCCCGTGGTTCGACGCGGAGATGACCCACGCCGTGGTCCTCGATCCCGAGATCGTCAACGGCATGCGGATGGTACCGGCCTGATGCCGCGTCACGGGGCCGGGCCGTGCGGGGCGGCGGTTCGCGCCGTGCCGCGTCGCGGCGGGGTCACATGCCGGGTCGAAGCGCCGTGGCGATGTCGGCCGCCAGGGCGTCGACGGCCTGCCAGTCGCGGTGGTCACCGAAACGACCGCCGACGAGCCGGAACATCAGGGCCCCCGCCCGGCCCACGTGCTCGGGGGCGATGACGCCGGAGAGGAGGCGGTGGCCGCGCAGGCTCGCCGGCAGGGCGAGGGCGTCGAGGACGACCCTCTCCTCCTTTCCCGCGAGGCGACGCCAGGGGCCGCGCAGAGCTGCCGGCAGGCCGACGCTGAAGGCCCACAGCGGCCGCTCGGCGAGAACGTCCCGGTGGGCGCGGACGAAGTCCTCGGCCACCGGGAGCCAGTGCTGACCGTGGACGGCGCTGCCGAGGACCACGGCACCGTGGGCCCGCGGGTCGACATCGCCGTCGAGGGAGACCACGTCAGCCGGGCAGCCGAGTTCGGCCAGCCGCGTGCCGAGCCGCTGGGCGATCTCCCGGGTGGAGCCGTGGGCACTGGCGTATCCGACGAGCACGGTCATCGCTTCACCTCCTGTCCTGGCTCGGTGCGCCGGCGTCAGCCGGTGACACCGGAGAGGTTGAGTCCGACGACGCCCACCAGCACGAGGCCGATGGAGACGAGTTTGACGACGGAGGCCGACTCGCCGAGAAACGCGATGCCGACCAGCGCGGTGCCTGCGGCGCCGATGCCGGTCCAGGTGGCGTAGGCGGGACCGACCTCCAGGTGTCGCAGGGCGAGGTTGAGCAGGGCGAAGCTGACCAGGGCGCAGACGGCGAAGCCGACGGTGGGCCACAGCCGGGTGAAGCTGTGGCTCTGCTTCAGCAGGACTGCGAACCCGGTTTCGAAGACTCCGGCCAGGACGAGCAGGAACCAGCTCATCGTGTGCTCCCTCCTGGGTGATGACGGTGTCAGCGTGTGGCCAGCGAGAAGTAGTTCTCCTCCTCCTGGGTGAAGTGGAGCCGCAGGACCGTGTGCAGGCCGTAGAGGCAGGCACGCAGGTCGTCCGTCTGATCGGGCTGCACGCCGCCCTGGGCGCGGGCGAGGGTCAGATGCGTGTCCAGACGGCGGGCGAGACGGTCGATCTCGGTGTGCGCGCGGCTCATCGTCGCGGTGGCCTCCGGTCCGCCGAGCGTGGGCGCGAGAGCGGGGTAGAGCTCGTGCTCCTCGGCGTGCTCGTGCGGCAGCAGCCGCTCCGTCAGCAGTCGGTCCAGGCTCTCCAGGGCCTCCAGCGGTCGCTGGTCCCCGTCGGCGCTGAGCAGGTCGGCGGTGTCGCGGACGGCCTGAACGACCTCCCTGAGATCGTCGTGCTCGGCGGCGAAGCGGTGGATCAGGTCGGCGGTGGCGGAGTCGACGGCGGGCCGTGCCGTCTCAGGGAGACGCAGCGCACGCAGGGCGTTGAGGATGACGGCCACGTCGATGGCCTCCTGCAGCAGGGCTCCGGCGGCGGGCGGGAGCAGGCGGCGACGACCATGGCGGCCAGTGAGAGCAGCATGCCGCCGAGCGCGCTCTGTACGGCGATGCGGCGCGCGCGGACGGCGATGGCGACGGCGTCGGCGAGGCGGTCCACGTGGTCGGTGGTGAGCACGATGTCGGCGGCCTCGGAGGAGGCGCCGGAGCCGCGGGCGCCCATGGCGACGCCGATGTCGGCGGCGGCCAGCGCGGGTGCGTCGTTGACGCCGTCGCCGACCATGGCGGTCACCGCGCGGGCGCTTTCGGCCCGGACGGCGGCGACCTTGTCGGCCGGGCTCTGCCGCGCCGCGACGTCGTCCAGGCCCAGGACCGCGGCGACCTCGCGCGCGGGCTCGGGACGGTCTCCGGTGAGCATCACCAGGCGGGTGATGCCGCTCTCGCGCAGTCGGCGCAGAGTGCGCGGGGCGTCGTAGCGCAGTGGGTCGCGCAGCAGGACGGCTCCGGTCGGCGCGTCGTCGACGGTGAGCCAGGCGATGGCGGCCCCGTCCAGGCGGGCGCGGTTGTCGACCGCACGCGCCCAGGCCGGCAGGGACGCCTCGGCTGTGGGCAGTCGGCCGACGGCGACCAGGCGGCCGCCGATCCGCCCGGTGGTTCCCCGACCCGGTTCCTCGCTCATGTCCGTCGGCTCGTCCAGGGCCAGCCCGCGGGTGCGGGCCTCGGCCGTGATCGCATGGGCCAGGACGTGCGGGGAGTACTGGTCCACCGAGGCCGCCAGTCGCAGCGCATCGGCGGCGCTGTGCCCGGGCGCGGTCGCGACGTCGATCACCTGCGGGCGGCCGGTGGTGAGCGTGCCGGTCTTGTCCATCAGGAGCGTGCGGGCCCGGCCGAGCAGTTCCAGCGCTCCGCCGTCTCGGATCACCACGCCCTCGCGGGCGGCCCGGGACAGTCCGGAGACGATCGCCACCGGTGCCGCCAGCAGCAGCGGACAGGGGGTGGCCACCACGAGGACCGCGACCGCCCGCACCGCGGAGCCGCTGACCAGCCAGGCGATCCCGGCGACGGCCAGGGACAGCGGCAGGAACCAGGCGGCGTAGCGGTCGGCGAGCCGGACGACGGGCGCGGTCTCGGCTCCGGCCTGCTGCGCCAGCCGCACGATCTCGGCGTAGGTGCTGTCCTGCTCGGTGGCGGTGGCGCGCAGCTCGAACGCGGCTCCCGCGTTGACCGCGCCGCTGCGCACCTGTTCCCCGTCGGAGTGCTCGACCTGGAGCGACTCCCCGGTGAGGACGGACTCGTCCAGTTGGGCCGGACCGGCCTCGACGGTGCCGTCGACCGGCACGACGTCGCCGGGACCGACGACCAGCAGGTCGCCGGCGGCGACCTCGGCGAGCGGCACCTGCTCCACGCCCCCTGCGACACGGCGGCGGGCGAAGCGGGGCGCGTGTGCGAGCAGGGCCCGCAGATCGTGGGAGGCGCGCCGCTCGGCTGCGGCGTCCAGCCAGCGGCCGGTGGCCAGCATCAGCGCGATCAGCGCGCCGGCCAGGTACTCGCCGACCGCGAGCGTCCCTGCCAGGGCGAGCACCGCGACGATGTCGACTCCGGCCCGCCCGCGTCGCAGCGCGCCGATCACCCACACCACCGACGGCACGATCGCCACGACCGTGCCGGTGGCCCAGAGGACGTCCGCCGCCGTCCGCGCTCCGGCGAGCCACGCGAGGCCACCGCCGATCAGCGCGGCACCGGTGATCGCGAGCAACGCGGGCTCGGTCCGCCACCACGGTGCGGGGCCCGCAGCGGACCCGGTCGGGGGCGTGGCCGCGGTGGAGCGGCCGGTGCGGTCGTCGGGTCCCATGCTGCCTGCCTGAGGATGTCGCAATCCATGCAGCGACACTCGCTGCCCCTCAAGGACATCGCGGGCACGGCGAACGCCGGGAGTGCGGAACGGGGTGCTGTGGAGAGGCCGACCGGCCCTGTTTCGGACGGCGGGGTCGTCCGCCGACGCCGTGCGGAGCGGGCCCGTTTCGGTCGGCCACCGCAGGCCCGCGCCCGCGTCATTCCTGGACGGGGGTGATCAGGCCGTAGTCGCCGTCGTAACGGTGGTAGAGCAGGTTTCCCCGTCCGGTCACGGTCTCGGTGAAGAACGTGAAGGGCCGACCGCTCAGGTCGAGCCGGTCGATCGCCTGCCGGACCGTGAGCTCCGGGGCGCCGAGACGGCTGAGCGCCATGCCGGGTTCCGGCATCGTCTCCGGGCCGGTGGACACCAGCGCGTAGCCGTCGGTGTCGGTGTCAGTGTCGGTGTCGCGGTACACGACGCTGTCCCGACCGGTTCGGGCGTCCGTGAACAGGTGGAAGTCGTAGTCCATCGCCTCCATCTCGAACACCGCCGACCACGGGGTCTGCCGGGCGAGGCTGTAACTCTTGTGCCGCTTGACGCGGCGCTCCCCGGTCGCGCGCGGCAGCGGCTGAGGATTCCGGTCGTCGCCCTGTTCCCAGGACACGGCCCCCGCGCGACGGACCGTGTCACGCCCGTGGTCACGGTGCTGTCTGACCCTGGCGATCCGGGACCGAAGCCGCTGCTGGAGCTGGTCGACCGCCTCCTGCATGGTGGCGGCGCGGACGTGGGCGCGGACCGGACGTCCGTCCAGGTCGACGGTGGCCTGCGCCCGTGACGGCTGGGCGACCGCGTGGCTGGTCTCCTGGGTCAGCTTCACCCGCAGCGCGAGCACGGGCTCGCCCACGCACTCGGCGACGGAGAGCAGCTTGGCGCGGGCGTAGTCCGGCGCGGCGAGCGAGACCGGTCCCCTGGTCTCCACCACGATGTCCACGGCGGCCGGGGAGTGCAGATCGGTCATGAGAGGTGTCCTGCCCTTCGGAGTTCGAGCGATCGGTCCGCGGCCCCGTCGGGCCGCGGACCGTGAGGTGTTCAGGCGTGCGGGACGACGGCGACCGGAGCCTGCGCGTGGTGCAGGGCCGCGTGGGCGACGGCGCCGAGGTGACCGCCGGCGGCGTGCCTGCGGATCCGGCGTCCGATCACCACGATGTCGGCGTCGCCCGAGGCGTCCACCAGAGCCTTCGCCGCGCCGCCGACCTCGGCCCTGGCCTCGACGGGCACCTGCGGGTACTTCTGCCGCCAGGGGTCGAGGGCTTCCGCCAGATGCTGCTCGGCGGCGCTCCGCAGCAGGCCGGAGTCGAAGGGGGTGGCGATCGCGCCGGGTCCGGCCCACACCGCGGGCACGTCCCAGCCGTAGACCGCGATCACTCGCGCACCGCGCTCCGCCGCCCGGGAGAACGCGAACTCCAGCACCTCCTCCGCAGCGTCGCCGGCGCCGACGCCCACCACCACGTCGCCCTTCGCACTCGTCGGCGTCCCGTCGACGTCCTGCCCGCCCGGACGCAGCACGACCACCGGGATCGGGGACCGGCCGGCCACCGTGAGCGAGACCGAGCCCATCAGCAGCCCGGTGAAGCCGCCCAGGCCGCGGCTGCCCAGCACCAGCAGCTGCCCGTCGGCCGCGGCGTCCACCAGACCGGGGACCGGCGAGGCGCCCAGGAGCACGGTGTCCACCTCCAGTTCCGGGTGCTCGGCGACGACCTGCTGCTGGACGTCGGCCAGCAGCGCGGCTCCCTCCGCCTGCAGTTGCTCCAGGTAGACGCCGACCGGCTGGGGCCACACGTGCACGAGCCGCAACGCGGCGCCGCGCCGTACGGCCTCCTGCGCGGCCCAGCGGACGGCGGCCAGACTCTGCGGGGATCCGTCGGTCGCGGCGAGAACGGGGCGTGCGGTCATGGCGGTTGCCTCCCAGGGCGATCGACCGGACACCCACTGTCCGGCGCACGATCACTCTGGTCGGCGTCCGGGAGACGCCCACAGGGCCACTGGTCCCGGCCTCGGCGGCAACCGGCCCCGTCTTGCCACCGCTCCTGCCGGGACCTGCGGTTCCGTGCCGACCGGCCCCGGCCCCGGGCCTCGGGTAGGGCAGGGCGGGCCCGCCCGGGGGACCTTCGGGCCCTGCTCGGGGTCCGCGGGCGGGACAGAGGATCTTCCTGTCCCCGGGCCACGCCGGCACCGTCCGCCGTGGCCCGCATATGTGCCGACCCCTCAGGAGCACAGCCATGTCGCCGAGCGAGCCCACGCCGAGCCCCGGACCCTCCACTGCGGGCCCGCTTCCCGATGCCCTCCCTGACGGCGACGCCCCCGGTCGGCGGAGCGCCTTCGGCCTTCCGGCGGCCACCGCCCTGGTCGTCGGCAGCGTCATCGGAACCGGAGTCTTCGCGCTGCCCTCCGCCCTGGCGCCGTACGGGCCGATCGCGCTGGTCGCCTTCGTCGTGGTCACCGTGGGCGCCATAGCCCTCGCGCTCACCTTCGGCTCGCTGTCCGGCCGGCTGCCGGGCAGCGGCGGCCCGTACGTCTACGCCCGGGAGGCGTTCGGCGAGTTCGCGGGCTTCCTGACCGCCTGGTCGTACTGGATCACCGCCTGGGCGGGCAATGCCGCCATCGCCGTCGCCTGGGTCGGTTACGTCGAGGTCTTCGTCGACAAGGGGCACCACACCGCGGGTTCGATAGCCATCGCGCTGGCCGGACTGTGGCTCCCCGCGGTCGTCAACCTGACGGGGGCCAGGAACGTCGGCGCGGTACAGGTGATCACGACCATGCTGAAGTTCGTGCCGTTGCTGTTCCTGGCAACGATCGGGCTGCTGTTCATGAAGTCGGGCAACTTCGGCTCGTTCAACGCGAGCGGCGGTTCGGCGCTCGGCGCGATCTCGGCGGCGGCGGCGATCGCGCTGTTCAGCTACATCGGGCTGGAGACCGCCTCGGTGGCTGCGGGCCGCGTCCGCGATCCGCAGCGCAACGTGCCGCGGGCCACCGTCTACGGCACGCTGGCCTGCGCGGTCATCTACCTGCTCGGCACCCTGGCCGTCTTCGGCACCGTCGCCCACCACAGCCTGCTCACCTCCACCGCGCCGTTCACCGACGCCGTGAACAACATCGTCGGCGGCACCTGGGCAGGCAACGCGGTCGCGCTCGCGGCGATCGTCTCGGGGCTGGGAGCGCTCAACGGCTGGACGCTGATCTGCGCCGAGATGCCGATGGCGGCTGCCCGCGACGGCCTCTTCCCCTCCGTCTTCACCCGTACGGTCGGCACGGGCAAGGTGCCGGCGTTCGGCATCGTGTCCTCGACCGCGCTGGCCTCGGTGCTCACCGTGGTGAGCTACACCCGGTTCACGTCGGTCTTCACCGAGATCGTGCTGCTGAGTGTGCTGACCGCCGTGGTGCCCTACCTGTTCTCGGCGGCGGCCCAGCTGTTCTGGCTCCTGGTCAGGGGCCGGTCCCAGCTCACGGTGGCCCGCTTCGCCCGGGACCTGGTCGTCGGTGTGCTGGCGCTGGCCTTCTGCTACTGGTCGATCCAGGGCAGCGGGTACCAGACCGTCTACTACGGGCTGTTCGTGATCCTGCTCGGCATCCCCGTCTACGTCTGGCTCAAGCGCGAACGCGGCGAGTACGGCGAGGCCACCGCGTCCCGACCGGAACCGGCGACCGCTCACGCGGCCGATGCCGAGCCCGACGCCGAGCTGCACGTCCGTCACTGAGCCCGACACAGAGCACCGCACCGTCCGCACCATCGCAGGAGGAACCCCATGTCCGCCCTCAACGTCGCCTCCGAGGCCGGCCGGCTGCGCCAGGTCGTGTTGCACCGGCCCGGCCTGGAGCTGGCCAGGCTCACCCCGGGCAATGTCGACGCGCTGCTCTTCGACGACATCCTGTGGGCCAAACGGGCCCGCGAGGAGCACGACGCCTTCGCCCAGGCGCTGCGCGACCGCGGCGTCCGTGTCCACCTCTACGGCGAACTGCTTGCCCAGACCCTGGAGCAGCCGGCCGCCCGGGCCTGGCTGCTGGACCGGGTCGTCAGCCCCGGCGCGGTCGGTCCGGCCCTGGTCGACCCGGTGCGGCGGCTGTGCGAGGACCTGGACGCCGAGACGCTGGCGGCCTACCTGATCGGCGGCGTCCTCAAGGACGACCTGCCGCTGGCCCATCCGGACAGCCTGGTCTGGAAGACCCTGGGCGACCAGGACTTCGCCCTGCCGCCGCTGCCCAACCACCTCTTCCCCCGGGACAACTGCTGCTGGATCGGCGACCGCTGCTCGCTCAACCCGATGGCCAGGCCCGCCCGGATCCGGGAGACGGTGCACACCGCGGCGATCCACCGCTTCCACCCGCTGTTCGCCGAGTCTCCGGCGCCGCTGCTGGACGGCACGTCCCCGATCCCGGGGACCACCCTGGAGGGTGGCGACGTGCACGTGATCGCGCCCGGTGTGGTCATGGTCGGCATGGGCGAGCGCACCACCCCGCAGGCGGTCGAGCAGCTGACCGCCGCGCTGTTCGCCACCGGGACGGCGCACCGCGTGATCGCCGTCCGGCTGCCGCGCAGCCGTGCGTTCATGCACCTGGACACCGTGATGACGATGGTCGACCGGGACGCCTTCGCGCTCTATCCCGGTCTCGCCGACGCCCTGCGGTCCTGGACGCTCACGCCCGATTCCGAGCGGCCCACCGGCTTCGCCGTCTCCGCCGACGCCGACCTCGGCGCCTCGCTCGCGGACGCTCTGGGCCTGGACAAGGTCCGCTTCCTGTCCGCGCCGCAGGACGTGCGCGCGGCCGAGCGGGAGCAGTGGGACGACGGCAGCAACTTCCTGGCGCTGGAGCCGGGCGTGGTCGTCGGCTACGAGCGCAACGTCACCACCAACACCTACCTGCGCCGCCAGGGCATCGAGGTGGTCACCATCGCCGGCTCCGAGCCGGGCCGTGGACGCGGTGGTCCGCGCTGCATGTCCTGCCCGATCGAGCGCGACCCCGCGTAACCTTCCGTCCCCCGAGGAGAAGCCATGATGAGCGTCGACCTGCACGGCCGCTCGTACCTGCACGAGCTGGACTACACCGCCGCCGAGATCCACCACCTGCTCGACCTCGCCGCCGAGCTCAAGGCCGCCCACCGCGAAGGGCGCGAGACCCCGTGTCTGACGGGGCTGCGGCTGGCCCTGGTCTTCGAGAAGAGTTCGACCCGCACCCGCTGCGCCTTCGAGGGGGCCGCCGCCCACCAGGGCATGACCACCACCTACCTGGACCCGGCCGGATCCCACATCGGCCACAAGGAGAGCGTCGCCGACACCGCCCGCGTGCTCGGCCGGATGTTCGACGCCATCGAGTACCGGGGCTACGGTCAGGACGTCGTCGAGGAGCTGGCCCGCACCGCCGGGGTGCCGGTCTACAACGGACTGACCGACACCGCGCACCCCACCCAGAGCCTGTGCGACGTCTTCACCATGCGCGAGCACAGCGGTCGCCCCGTGGAGGAGATCTCCTTCTGCTACCTCGGCGACGCCTCCAACAACACCGCCGCCTCGCTGCTGGCGATGGGCAGCCTGCTCGGAATGGACGTCAGGTTCGCCGCACCACGCGACCTGTGGCCCGACGACGAACTCCTGGCGCGGTGCCGCCTGGTCGCCGAGGGGAGCGGCGCACGGATCACGCTGACCGAGTCCGTCGACGAGGGGGTGCACGGCGTGGACTACCTCTACACCGACGTCTGGGTCTCCATGGGCGAGCCCGCCGACCTGTGGCGGGACCGGATCCAACTGCTGCTGCCCTACCAGGTGAACGCCAAGACCCTGCACGCCACCGGCAACCCGGCCACCGCCTTCCTGCACTGCCTGCCCGCACTGCACGACCGGCGCACCGAGGTCGGCGCGGACCTCTACGAGCGCTACGGGCTCGACGGCCTGGAGGTCACCGACGAGGTGTTCGCCTCGCCCGCCTCGCTGGTCTTCGAGCAGGCGGAGAACCGCCTGCACACCATCAAGGCGATTCTCGTCGCGACCCTCGGAGGAGAGTGAGATGCGCATCGTCGCAGCCCTGGGCGGCAACGCCCTGCTCCGCCGCGGGGAGCGTCCCGACGCCGACACCCAGCTCCGCCACGTGCACGAGGCCGGCCTGTCCCTGGCCGAACTCGTCCTGGCCGGGCACGAACTGGTGGTCACGCACGGCAACGGGCCCCAGGTGGGGCTGCTCGCCCTGGAGAGCGCGGCCGACGCCGACCTCACCGCGCCCTACCCGCTCGACCTCCTCGGTGCGGAGACCCAGGGGCTGATCGGCTCGCTCCTGGTCCGCGAGCTGCGCGACCGGCTGCCCGACCGCGAGATCGCCGCGCTGGTGACCCACACCGAGGTCGCTCCGGACGATCCGGCCTTCGCCCGGCCCAGCAAGTTCATCGGTCGGCCTTACACCCCGCAGCAGGCGGAGCAGCTGGCCGCCGAGCGCGGTTGGACCCTGGCCCGGGACGGCGACGCACGGCGACGCGTCGTCCCCTCCCCGGCGCCCGCGCGCATCCTCGAACTTCCTTTCGTTCGGACGCTGTTGGCAGCAGGGGACATCGTGGTCTGCGCCGGGGGCGGTGGGATACCGTTGCTGCGCGACCCGGCGACGAACCTGCTGCGCGGCGCGGAGGCCGTGGTGGACAAGGACCTCACGGCCGCTCTGCTCGCCGAACTCGTCGAGGCGGACGCCCTGTTGATCCTCACCGACGTCACCCACGTCTACCGGCGTTTCGGGCACGGCGACCCCGGCCCGCTGACCCGCACCACACCGGCCGAACTGCGGACGCTCGACCTGCCGCAGGGGTCGATGGGCCCCAAGGCGCGGGCGGCCGCGTCGTTCGTGGAGCGTACCGGCCGACTCGCCGGCATCGGCCCGCTCGACGACGCGCTCGGCGTCCTGCTCGGCACGACCGGGACGCTGGTCTGCCCCGGCGACCCCGCACCCGGGGCGCACGAGCGCGCCGCCGAGGCCGGAGCTCGGCCCCGGACCGGACGAAGCCCGGTGGAGGCGGCGCCGGACGCGTGAAACCGCCGTCGGCGGGCACCCGCGCCACAGGGACCCGAACCAGGGAGCGGTGGTGACGATGAACGTCGAACTCAAGGCCGAATACGAGTGGCGCACCGTCCTGCAGTGGCACATCGTTCCGTCCGGGGACAGCACGGCACTGTGCGGGCGGCTGCTCGCCCCCGCGGCGGAGACCAAGCCGATCCCGGCAGCCCACGACGGTGAGGTGTGCGAACGGTGCGGCGCGGCCGACAAGTCGGCCGCACCTCACTCGTAGCGGGCCCGCGGTCGGTCCTGGCGGCACGCGGATCCCGCCGACCGGCATCGCACCGGGGGCCGACCGGCCCCTTCACCCGGGGCGACCGGACGCGCACGCTGAGCCATGAAGGAGCCACCAAGGCCGCGACTGCAGAATCCGGGGGAAGCGCCCATGACGGACCATCGGTACCCCGATCCCGACTTCGTCTGCCGCACGGTCCCGCTCGTGCGGGCCTACACCCGCTACTTCTCCCCCGTTGTCACCGGACTTGAGCATCTGCCGCCCGCGGGCCCGGTACTGGTCGTCGGCAACCACTCCGGCCTGTACTGGATGCCGGACGTGTGGGTCACTGCGCTCGCGATGCTGGAGCGGCGAGGGCTCCGGGAGCCCAGCTACGCGCTGGTCCACGACCTGCTGCTGCGGGCCCCCGGGGTGGGTGACGGACTGCGGCGCCTGGGCGCGCTGCCGGCCGGGATGGACTCCGGTCTCGCCGGGCTCAAGGACGGCGGCGCGGTACTGGTCTACCCCGGTGGCGACCGTGAGGCCTGTCGTCCCTGGCGGGAGCGCGGCCGGGTCGATCTGGGCGGACACAGCGGCTTCGTCCGCCTGGCGCTGCAGGCGGGTGTGCCCGTGGTGCCGGTCGTCGCGCACGGCGGCCACGACGTAGTCGTGATCCTCAGCCGGGGCGAGGTCACCGCCCGGCTGCTGGGCCTGGGCAGGTTACGACTCAAGGTGTTCCCGTGGACGCTCGGGCTGCCCCTCGGCGTGGCGCCGGTGCTGCCCCAGGTCCCACTGCCCGCAGCGGTGAAGGTGAGCTTCCTGCCCGCCCTAGACTGGTCTGTGAGGGAGTCGTACGGCGACCCCGAGGACCCGGACGTCGTCGCGGCCTGCTTCGACGCCACCCAGCGGGTGATGCAGTCCGAGATGGACCGGCTTCGCGCCGCCTGCCCACGCCCGGTGGCCGAAGGCCTGGCCCGTTTGCTGCCGACGTGGGCACACGCCGCGCGTTCCGGGCCGACCGGCCCTCCGGCGCGGTCCGGTCAGCCCTCGGCGTGAGCCGGCGGCGGTGTCAAGCTGATCACGACACCGTCGGCGGGGCCGCGACGCCTCCCCGACCACCAGGCAGGAGGCACTGATGAACACTTCGCCGACCGAGGCCGTCGTGGTCGGTCTCGACACCTCCGACAACTCGCGCGTGGCCCTGGAATGGGCCGCCGACGAGGCCCGCCTGCGCGGCGCGGTGCTGCGCATCGGCCACTCCTGGAGCATGCAGGCCTACCGACTGCCCGAGGCGTACAAGCGCGACATCGCCGAGGAGTCCCGCAAGGCCGCCTGGAGGTTCCTCGAGGGTGCCGCCGAGGACATGCGGAAGCGCCACCCGGAGCTGAAGGTGGAGCCCGAGCTGATCGAGGAGGCCGCGATCGACGGCCTGCTGCGGATGGCGGCCGCCGACACCAGTCTGGTCGTCACCGGACGACGCGGCCTGAACCCCTTCCTGACCTTCCTGCTCGGCTCGGTCAGTGAGGGCGTCGTCGCGCACACCCCGGTTCCCGCCGTGCTGGTGCCGATCGAGGGCGCGCCCGACCCCGACGGCCCCGTGGTGGTGGGCGTCGCGGCCGGCGAGCCCGAGCCCATCGAGTTCGCGTTCGCCGAGGCCGGACGACGCGGCGTCCCGCTCAAGGTGGTCCGTACCTGGATGTACCCGCAGGCCTTCCCCGGCTACATCGCGGTCCCGCCGCAGGACCAGGCGCAGCGCCAGTCGGAGGAGGCCTCCGAGCTGGAGGAGTTGCTGGCCCCGTCCCGCGCCGCGCATCCCGACGTGGCGGTGAGCGTCCAGGTCGAGCTGGGCCTGGCCGAGGAGTTCATCGTCAACGCGTCGACGGACGCCTCGCTGGTCGTGGTCGGTGCGCACCGCAAGCACACGCGCCGCTTCAGCCTGCCGATCGGCCGGGTGCCGCACCGGGTGCTGCACCTGGCCCACGCTCCGGTGGCGGTGGTCCCCCACTGACGTCACTGCCCCCGGCCTGACCGGGCGCGTGAGAGGGCCGGTGCGACGCCCGTCGCACCGGCCCTCTCACGTCCTCGCATGAGGCTCGCGCGGAGCTCGCCGGCGGTCAGGCCGGCTGTGCCACATCGACCACGGCGTCGACGACGCCGGGCACGCCGAGCACCAGGCGGCTCAGTACGGCCGGGCCAGGCTCGGTGGGCAGGCGACCGGACAGGTGCACCCGGCCCTCGACCACCGACACGTCGATCCCCGCGACCTGCTGCGGTGTGAGCGCCGCCATCAGCTCGAACCGCACGTGCCTGGCCACGTCGTCGTCGCCGCGCAGGAAGATCTTGAGTACGTCCGCCCGGCTCACGATCCCGCGCAGCCGGTCCTCAGCGTCCACCACGGGCAGACGCTTGACCTTGCGCGCCAGCATCGCCCGCGCGGCCTCCGCCAGCGACGCCTCGGGGTGCACGGTGACCGCGGGCGCGGTCATCAGCTGTCCCGCCGTCGGCCCCGGCCCGGAGTCCGCCGCTGCCAGCTCGGCGGCGATGACGTCGCACTCCGACACGACGCCGACGACCCGGCCGTCACCCGCCAGCACCGGCAGGGCGCTGACCCTGCGGCCGTGCAGCGTCTCGACGATCTCGTCGATCCCCGCGTCGCGGCCCACGGCTGCGACCGCATGGGTCATCACGTCGGCGACGGTGTCGCCGCTCCACGGAATCTGCCTGGTCATGACGGCTACCTCCTGCACGATGGCGACGCCCGCGGCGAGGTTCCCCGGTCGCGTGCCACCACTGTCGCGCGTCGGCACCCCGGTGGTCCTGAGCCGGGCAGGGCAGGACATGAGGCCGTTCGGCCCGTGCCACGCCGGGTGGATCGCGAGATGATGGGACCGTTCGGCCCTATCGAAGGTCCCGGGTCCGACGGGAAGATCTTCGGGATCGCCCGCACGCGACGCCGTGCCGGGACGAGGCAGCGCACTCAGCAGAAGCGCAGACGAGGACATGGGGTAGAGGATGACTGGCGACACCTCCGGCGAGCGGCCCGCCACCGGCACGATCAAGGTCTTCCTGCTGGACGACCACGAGGTCGTCCGTCGCGGCGTGCACGACCTGCTGGAGGCCGAACCCGGCCTGGAGGTCGTCGGGGAGGCCGCGAACTGCGCCCAGGCGCTGGCCAGGGTCCCGGCGCTGCGCCCCGACGTCGCGGTGCTGGACGTACGCCTGCCGGACGGTGACGGCGTCACCGTCTGCCGGGAACTGCGCTCGCAGTTGCCCGAGCTGGCCTGCCTGATGCTGACCTCCTTCGACGACGAGGACGCGTTGCTGGACGCGATCATGGCCGGGGCCTCCGGCTACGTCCTCAAGCAGATCAGCGGCACCGATCTGATCTCCGCGGTGCGCACGGTCGGCTCCGGGCAGTCGATGCTGGACCCGGGTGCGGCCACCCGGCTCATGGCGCGCCTGCGCGGGCAGGCCACGCAGGCGCCCCAGCAGCCGGACGTCCTGGCCGAACTGACCGACCGTGAGCGCGACATCCTGGCCCTGATCGGCGAGGGTCTGACCAACCGGGAGATCGGCCAGCGGCTGTACCTCGCCGAGAAGACCGTCAAGAACCACATCTCCCGCATGCTGGCCAAGCTCGGCGTGGAGCGGCGGGTCCAGGCCGCCGTGATCGCCTCCCAGGCGGCCGAGCACGCCGCCGGTTCGGGAAGCACCGGCGATTCGTCCGGCTCGGCGCGGACCAGCAGGCGCTGACGTGCGGCCCCGGCGGGGGCCGGTCGGCGGCGGCACCCGGGCCGTTCGCCCCTCCCGTCCCCCCGCCCGAGCCGCGACGATCGAAGACATGACCACCCTCCCGGCACAGCATCTCGACCGCGCCGACGCGCTGGACCTGCTGGCCACCGCGCGGACCGGGCGCGTCATCTACACGGTCGCCGCCATGCCCGCCGTCTGGCCGTCCTTCTTCCAGGTCGCCCCGGACGGCGGCGTCCTGCTGCGCACGCCGGCCGGCTCCGAACCGGCCCGGGCCGTCGGCGGCACTCTTGTCGCCTTCGAGGCGGACCGACTCGACGACGACGGTGGGGGCTGGTGCGTGACGCTTCTCGGCCGCGCGGTGGTCAGCGCCGGGGACGGCGCAACCGGCGCGGTGGAGATCCACATCCTGCCCGAGGCCGTCCACGGCCGCCTGTTCCCCGCGCTCGCCGACGGCTGACTCCGGACGGCACAACACGGCACAACGCGGACGCCGCCCGAGGTCCCGGGCGGCGTCCGCGTTGTGCCGTGTTCAGGCGGCGCCGGGGTTCACGCGGCGCTGTGACGGTGCCGGGGCAGCATCGAGAGCTCCCCGGCGATCTGGTCCGCGTAGGCGTCGATCTGCGCACGGTCGCGGAAGTCGCCCCCACGGCCGCCCTCGACGAGGGTGTGGGCGAGCCAGCCACGGGAGTCCGGGGCCAGGCGGCCGCCGAAGGTGACGTGGTCGCGGGCCAGGAGACGGCGGGCGGCGCGGTCGGCGCTGTGGGTGATGACCACCTCGCCCGCGGTCGCCGAGTCGTCCAGTGGGCCGCTGCTGAAGGTCCACACCCAGGCGTCGGCCAGGTCGTGGCGGTGCCGGCGCGCGAAGCGGGAGGCCGAACGCAGCCAGCGGCCCTCGTACAGGGCGGAGCCGAGGATCAGCACCTCGTAGCCGCGAGGGTCCAGCGTGTCGGAGACCTCGGCGACGGTGACGTCGAAGTGCTCCTCCTGGCCGCGCAGCCGTTCGGCCAGCCACTGGGCGATCTCGGCCGTGGCACCGCTGCGGCCGGCGTAGGCCACCAGGACGCGGCGTCGGGGCGACGGAGCGCCGTCGGCGGTCATCGTGCGGCCTCCTTGTGGGCGGCGGTCGTCAGGGCGGCGGGGAGCGAGTCGTCGGTCTCCCAGCGCAGGGTCTCGGCGAGGTCGACCACGCCCTCGACCGTGCGGATCCGGGCGAGCAGACGCTCCGCCTGGCTGCGCAGCGAGGTGCGGGCGTCGAGCAGGACCCGGCCGCGCTGACAGGTGACGTGCAGGGTCGCGGCCTTGACGCCGAACTCGTAGCCGAGGGCGACGAGTCGCACTTCGGCCTCGATCTCCTGGTCGGTCCGGCGCAGCGCGTCGAGCAGGTCGTTCAGGGTCACCAGACCGACCAGCCGGTGGTGGTCGTCGACGACCGGCAGTTGGTGGATCCGGTGGCGCAGCGCGAGGAGGGCCGCGTCGGCGGCGGTGTCGTGCTCGGCGACGCTGCGGACCGGGGTGGTCATCAGCTCGGCGACCGAGACGGCGGCGGCGCGGTGGCGGATGTCCCGGGTGCGGCGCGTCTCGAAGACGGAGGGCTCGGGCAGCGCCGTCGCGGCGAGCTTGGCCAGCAGGTCCGGCGCGCACACCATGCCCATGGGCCGGCCCTGCCGGTCGACGACGGGCAGGTCCTCGTGGCCGGTCTCGCGCAGCGCCGCGAGGGCGGCGGTGAAGTCGGCGTCGGGTTCGATCGCGAAGACCCGGCGGGTCATCAGCTCCCCGACCAGGCGGTGCCGGGGAATGGACGTCCGCGACAGCCGCCTGCTGTCCTGCACGGTCCTGGTCATGGCTCGCTCCTGATTCCGGGAGGGTTCCTGACACCACGATGCCCCGGACCGCGTGGCCCGGTCCTGGGCCGCGCGGTCTGTTCGGCAGGGCCGACCGGCCCCGATCCGGGCGACCCTGCCCGGTCAGCGCACGAGCACCCGTTCGCCGGAACTCGGCACGACCGCGTTCCAACCGAGCTCGTGCTCGATCCGGTCCCGGAGCCGCTCGGAGCCCTCGGGCTCGCCGTGGACGACGTAGAGGGCCTTCGGCGGCTGCGGCGCGCCCCGGAGCCAGGTGAGGATCTCCTCGGAGTCGGCGTGCGCGGAGAAGCCCGGCACGTCCACCACCTCGGCGCGGACCGGAACGTAGGTGCCGAACATCTTCAGCGAGCGCGCGCCCTCGACCAGGTCGCGGGCCCGGGTGCCCTGCGCGGCGAAGCCGACGACCAGGACGGTGTTGCGCGGGTCGGGGAGCATCCGGCGCAGGTGGTGCACGACGCGGCCGCCGGTGGCCATGCCGGAGGCGGAGACGATGATGCTCGGCACGGCGCTGTGCTGGATCTCCGCCGACTCCTGCGGTGTGCGGGCGGCCGTGAACGGCGCGGGGTCCAGCGCCGCGCCGGGGTCGGCGAGCAGCTCGGGCCGCAGCTGCGGCGAGCGGCGGTCGAAGGCGTCCTGGTAGACGCGCAGCGCCCGAAGTGCCATCGGGCTGTCCACGTAGACCGGGACGGCGGCCGGCAGCACGCCGGTGCGGCGCAGCTCCGCCAGCTGGTGCAGCACGACCTCGGTGCGGTCCACCGCGAAGGAGGGGATCAGCACGCTGCCGCCGCGGGCGAGGGTGCGGGTGAGGGCCGCGGCGAAGACGTCGCGCGAGATCGCGTCGTCGTGATGCCGGTTGCCGTAGGTCGACTCGACCAGCAGCACGTCCGCGCCGGAGAACGGCTCCGGAGGCAGCAGCAGCGGGTGGACCTGGCGGCCGAGGTCGCCGCTGAAGGCGACGGTACCGCCGTCCTCCAGGGTCAGGTGGGCCCAGCTGGAGCCGAGGATGTGACCGGCGTGGTGCAGTCGCAGCACGGTGCCCTCGGCGATCTCGGTGTCCAGCCCGATCTCGACCGGGCTGAACCGGGCCAGCACCTCCTCGGCGTCCTTCAGGGTGTAGAGCGGCTCGGCGGGGCGGTGCTTGGACCACCCCTCCCGGTTGGCGTGCAGCGCCTCCTCCTCCATCAGGTGGGCGCTGTCGCGCAGGATCAGCTCGGCCAGGCGGGCGGTGTCGGGGGTGCAGTAGACCGGGCCGCGGAAGCCCTCGCGCACCAGGCGGGGCAGGTAGCCGGTGTGGTCCAGGTGCGCGTGGGTGACGACGACGGACTCGACGTCGCGCGGGTCGAGCGGCAGGGGCCGCCAGTTGCGGCGCCGCAGCTCCTTCTGCCCCTGGAACAGCCCGCAGTCCACGAGCACCCTGGCGTGGTCGGTCTCGACCATGAACTTGCTGCCGGTCACGGTGCCGACGCCGCCGAGGAAGGTCAGAAGACCCGGTCGCGGGTGCGGGGCGGGGACGGCCGGGTCGTCGCTGAGTCCACCGGTCATGGGACACCTGCTTCCTGGGCCCGCACGGGCCGCGTCGAAAGGCTGCTGTTCCCACTGTGGGCGCACGGCGACGCCCCGGCCTGGGCCGGGGCGCCCCTCGGACGGGGCCGAACGGCCCCTGACGCCCTCAGCGACGGCGGCTCCAGAGCGGCTCGTAGACCTGCCACTCCCGGGTCCACGCCGTCTCGTCCATGTGGTTCAGACGCAGCCGCACGAAGGCGCCGGCCGAAGCGATCACGACACCGGCGCCGATCAGCGCCAGTGTGCCGGTCAGGATGGCGGTGCTGACCGTGTTCTCCGTCGTCGCCGGCCCCGTCGTGGGGTTGCCGCCCGCGTCGAGCCAGATCCTGGCCTGGTCACCGACCTGGCCCGAGGAGGGCACCGTCGCACTGCCCTGGACCGTGCGGCCGTCGGCGGCGCTCCAGCTGACCTTGGCCATCTCGCCGCCGACGCCGACCGCGTACGGCTGCCCCACGATCCTGGCCTGGACCGGCCGCAGGTGCTGCGCCTGCTCCAGGGCGTGCGCGCGGCCCTGCTGGTAGGCGGACATCCCTAGCAGTGCGCACAGCACCGCCGCGGCGACCACGGCCAGTACCTGCAGTTCCACCACGGCGGACCGCCATCGGTCGGTCGGGCGTCGAAGAGCGCTGCGGTGCCGGGCGCGCGCCAGGGCGAAGCGGGATCGTCGGGGGGACGGGGCGGAAGGACGGGGTGCTGCTGCGGGCGCTGGCATGGGTCTCGCCTCCTCGTGGGCCGTGTCTCCCACACTCCGGTCCAGGGCCTGCGGGCCGGGAGGACCGGGCGGGCCCCACCGGGCGGCCGAACGGCCCTGCCCGGCGTGGGCTGTGGGCCGATCGGCCCTGTCCGAGCGGCGCCGTGGCCCGCCACGGTGGTACGAGAGGGAAGACGCCGTCGCCCCGCACTCCCGGAGGGGGAGCCGATCATGAGCGCACCGCTGACCGACGCCGAACTCGCCGAGCTCGACGCGCACTGGCGTGCCGCGAACTACCTGGCCGTCGGGCAGATCTACCTGATGGACAACCCACTCCTGCGTGAACCGCTCCGCCCCGAGCACGTCAAGCCGCGCCTACTGGGCCACTGGGGCACCTCCCCCGGCCTCAACCTGGTGCACACGCACCTGAACCGGGCGATCCGCGCCCGTGACCTGGACGCGCTGTGCGTGTGGGGCCCCGGCCACGGCGGACCGGCCGTGCTGGCCTGCTCCTGGCTGGACGGCAGCTACACCGAGCACTATCCGGGCGTCACCCGCGACGCGGACGGGATGGCGCGGCTGTTCCGCCAGTTCTCCTTCCCCGGCGGGGTGCCCTCGCACGTCGCGCCGGAGACGCCCGGTTCGATCCACGAGGGCGGCGAGCTCGGGTACGCGCTCGCCCATGCCTACGGCGCCGCGTTCGACAACCCGGACCTGGTCGTCGCTTGTGTCGTCGGCGACGGCGAGGCCGAGACCGGGCCGCTGGCCGCGTCCTGGCACAGCGACAAGTTCCTCGACCCGGTCCACGACGGCGCGGTGCTGCCGATCCTGCACCTGAACGGCTACAAGATCGCCAACCCGACCGTCCTGTCCCGCCTTCCCGAGCCGGAACTGGACGCGCTGCTGCGTGGGTACGGCCACTCGCCGATCCACGTCAGCGGCCACGATCCTGCCGCCGTCCACCGCGCCCTCGCCGCGGCACTCGACACCGCGTTGGACGCGATCGCCGCGGCGCAGCACTCCGCCCGCGTCGACGGCGCGACGGAGCGTCCTCGCTGGCCGATGATCGTGCTGCGGACGCCCAAGGGCTGGACCGGCCCCGCCGAGGTGGACGGCGTGCCGGTGGAGGGCACCTGGCGCGCCCACCAGGTCCCGCTCGACCAGGTCCGCGAGAACCCGGAGCACCTCCGGCAGTTGGAGGCCTGGCTGCGCTCCTACCGCCCCGAGGAGCTGTTCGACCCCGAGGGCCGCCCCACCTCGCCCGTGCTCGCCCAGATCCCCGTCGGCGCCCGGCGCCTCGGTGCGAACCCGCACGCCAACGGCGGTCTGCTCCGCCGTGACCTGCCGCTGCGCGACCTGGAGCGCTTCGCCGTCCCGGTCGACAAGCCCGGCGCGACCCTGCACGAACCCACGCGCGTGCTGGGCGAGTTCGTCGCGCAGATCATGGCCGACACCGCGCAGCGCCGCGACTTCCGCCTGGTGGGACCGGACGAGACCGCCTCCAACCGGCTCCAGGCCGTCTACCGGGCCACGGGAAAGGCCTGGCAGGCGGAGGTCCTCCCGGTGGACGAACACCTCGCCCGTGACGGCCGGGTCATGGAGGTCCTCTCCGAGCACCTGTGCCAGGGCTGGCTGGAGGGCTACCTGCTGACCGGCCGGCACGGTCTGTTCTCCTGCTACGAGGCCTTCGTGCACATCGTCGACTCGATGGTGAACCAGCACATCAAGTGGCTCCGCACCACCCGGACCATCCCCTGGCGGGCGCCGATCGCCTCGCTGAACTACCTGCTCACCTCGCACGTGTGGCGCCAGGACCACAACGGCTTCTCGCACCAGGACCCCGGCTTCGTCGACCACGTGATGAACAAGAGCCCCGAGGCGGTCCGGGTGTACTTCCCCCCGGACGCCAACACCCTGCTCTGCGTGGCCGAGCACGTGCTGCGCAGCCGCGACTACGTCAACGTCGTGGTCGCGGGGAAGCAGCCGTGCTTCGACTGGCTGGGGCTGGAGGAGGCCCGCACCCACTGCGCGAGGGGGCTGGGCATCTGGGAGTGGGCGGGAACCGAGCGCGGTGACCGTGAGCCGGACGTGGTGCTGGCCTGCGCGGGCGACGTCCCGACGCAGGAGGTGCTGGCCGCGGCGCAGTTGCTTCGTGGAGAGCTGCCGGACCTGGCGGTCCGCGTGGTGAACGTGGTCGACCTGGCGCGGCTGATGCCGGCCGGGGAGCACCCGCACGGGCTGACGGACGCGGAGTTCGATGCCGTGTTCACCCGGGACAAGCCGGTGATCTTCGGGTACCACGGCTACCCCTGGCTGATCCACCGCCTCGCCTACCGTCGGGCCGTGCATCCGCAGTTGCACGTGCGTGGCTACAAGGAGTCCGGGACCACCACGACCCCGTTCGACATGGTGGTCCGCAACGACCTGGACCGCTTCCGCCTGGTCATGGACGTCGTCGACCGGGTGCCCGGCCTGTCGGCCCGCGCCGCCGCCGTCCGCCAGCGGATGGCGGACGCCCGCGCCCGCCACGACGCGTGGATCCGCGTCCACGGCACCGACCTGCCCGAGGTGGCCGACTGGACCTGGACCGGATGAGGCGCCCGGCCTGATAGGGCCGTTCGGCGGGCCGCGCGCCCCCGAGCGGCCCTGCGCGCGTCTCCGCACCGGGCGCAGGCTCGGAACAGGCGGCAGCGCCGCCGTCCGCCGCATCCGCAGGAGCGCGCCATGACCACCACGACGACCCCCACGCTCGACGCCGCAGTCCTGGAGGAGCTGGTCTCCGCCGCCGTCGCCGCGCCGTCCATGCACAACACCCAGCCGTGGCGCTTCCGCCTGCAGCCGCGCACGCACACCATCGAGATCCGTGCCGCGCTGGACCGTGAGCTGCCGGCCGAGGACCCGGAAGGGCGCGGGCTGCACGTCTCCGTCGGCGCGGCCGCGTTCAACCTGCGGCTGGCGGTGGCGCACCGGGGCTGGGAACCCGTCGTGCGGTTGCTGCCCGACCCGCACGAACCGCAGCTGCTCGCCTCCGTCCGGCTCGCGGGCCGCGTGCCGAGCGCGCCGGACACCGTGGCACCCGATCTGTACGAGCAGATCTGGCGGCGTCACTCCAGCCGCCAGCCCTTCTCGGGCAGACCGGTCCCTGGAGCGCTGCGGTCGGAGCTCTGCGAGGCCGCCCACGCCGAGGGCGCCCTGCTCCACCTGCCGGGCGTCGACGAGTCCCGCCGCCTGATGGCGCTCACCCGCGAGGCGGAGGTCCGCACGCTGACCGACCAGGCCCGACGCGACGAGAGCCGCCGCTGGATCCGGGCGCGCGCCGAAACCGACTTCGGCATCCCGCCCGAGGCGCTGGGACCGCACGACGCGGCCGGGCACCTGCCGATGCGGGACTTCTCCGGTCTGCGGCCTCCCACGCTGCTGCCCTCCCAGCCGTTCGAGCCGCACCCCCAGCTGGCCGTCCTGGCCACCGCGCACGACCGGCGCGCCGACTGGCTGCGCGCGGGGCTCGCCCTGCAGCACGTTCTCCTGCTCGCCACCCGCGCGAAGGTGCGCAGCTCGCTGCTGCACCAGGCCATCGAATGGCCCGACCTGCGCTGGATGCTGCGCGACCCCGGCAACGGACCCGAGCACGTCCAGATGCTGATCCGGCTGGGCTACGGACCCGAAGGCGCGGCCAGCCCGCGGGCGAACGCCGCCGACGCCCTCGACTGAGCCTCATCGGCCCCCTCCCCGGGGCCGAACGGCCCTCCAGGACGGCACCCGGCCAGGAGCAGAGTGCTGTCGTCCCCGGGCACCGGCCCGGACCCCCCCGCACTGCCCTCACCGCAGGGGCCCTCCCGGAAGGCGGCGCACGATGGTCACCTCACCCGAACTCCCGCGCAGCGCCGAGGCGCTGCTCGCCGACGGCACGGTCGTCACGATCCGCCCGCTGGTGCGGGGCGACCACGACGCCATCGCCGACCTGCACGCCCGCCGTATGTCGCCGGACAACCAGCGGCTGCGCTTCTTCGGCATCAGCCGACGCGCTCCGGAGCTCACCGCCGACCGCCTCTGCGCCCCGCCCCGCCCCGGCTTCGTCGCCCTGGGCGCGTTCGAGCCGGCGGCCGGGCAGCTGATCGGCGTCGTCGAGTGCGAGGCCGAACCCGAGAACCCCGGCCGGGCCGAGCTGGCCGTGGCCGTCGCCGACGACTGGCATCACCGCGGCGTGGCGACCCTCCTCATCGAGCACCTGGTGCACGCGGCCCGGGCCCAGGACATCCGCGTCCTGGTGGCCGACGCGCTGGCCGACAACCGGGCCATGCACAGGGTCTTCACCGATCTGGGGCTCGCCACCCAGCGGCACTGGGCGGACGCCCAGGTCCGGATCGAGGCCGTGCTCGACGAGACCGCGACGCCCTATCTGGACGCGGTCGAGGCGCGCGGCAGCCGCGCCGACATCGCCAGCCTGCGTCCGCTGCTGCGGCCCCGCTCCGTCGCCCTCATCGGCGTCTCCCGCCGCACCGGAACGGTCGGGCACAGTCTGCTGCTGAAGATCCGCAACGGAGGATTCACCGGCTCGCTCTGGCCGGTCAACCCGCATGCGGGCCAGATCGAGGGACTGCTGTGCTTCCCCGACCTCGACGCCCTGCCGGGCGTCCCGGACCTCGCGGTTCTCGCCGTCCCCGCCAACGGGGTCGCCGTCACCGCCGAGGAGTGCGGCCGACGTGGCGTCCGCGCGCTCGTGGTGCTGACCTCCGGCCTGTCCCGCATCCAGTCCACCCGGCTGGTGCGCGCCTGCCGCCGGCACAGCATGCGCCTGGTCGGCCCCAACTGCCTGGGCCTGGCCGTCACCGATCCCGCCGTCAGCCTCGACGCCGAGTTCGGCCGCGCCACGCCGAAAGCCGGAGGCGCGGGGGTCGCGGTGCAGTCCGGCGGGGTCGGCATCGCCCTCATGGAGCAGCTCGACACGCTCGGCATCGGGATCTCCGACTTCGTCTCGCTCGGCGACAAGTACGACGTGAGCGGCAACGACCTGCTCCAGTGGTGGGAGCAGGACGGCCGCACCCGACTGGCCCTGCTGCACCTGGAGTCGTTCGGCAGCCCGCGGGCCTTCTCCCGCACCGCGCGCCGGGTGGCCCGGCTCATGCCCATCCTCACGGTGGACGCCGGCCGCTCCGTCGCAGGCCGACGTGGCGCCGCCTCGCACACCGCCGCGGCCGCCACCCCGACGGTGACCCGGCAGGCGCTGTTCACCCAGGCCGGCATCACCGCGACCCACTCGATCGCCGAACTCGTGGAGACCGCCGCGCTGCTCGACTCCCAGCCGCTGCCGGGCATCACCGGCACGGTGGCCGTCGTCTCCAACGCGGGCGGCATCGGCGTGCTGGCGGCCGACGCCTGTGTCGACCACGGCCTGACCGTGCCCGAGCTGCCCGCACCGCTGGCGCTGCGTCTGGCGGACCTGCTGCCGGAGGGGGCCGCGACCGCCAACCCCGTCGACTCCACCGCCGCCGCGCCCGCGGAGACCCTCGTGGCAGCCGTCGACCTGCTCGCCGAGTCCGGCGCGGTCGAGGCGGTGCTGCTCTGCCTGGCGCCGACCGCCCTGGGCACGGCGCAGACCACGCTGGAAGCGCTGGCGCCGCTGCTGGCGGGCCCCGGGCGACGCACCCGCCCGGTCGCGGCCGTCCTGCTGGACCAGCGCGAGCCGGTCCGCTTCCTCGACTGCGCCGACGGCGCCCGCATCCCGGCCTTCGCCGAGGCCCAGTCCGCGGCCCGGGCACTGACCCAGGCGGTGCGCCGCTCCCGCTGGCTGGCCCAGCCGCTCTCGGCGGAGCGGGAGACGCCGGACTGCCGTCCGACCGAGGCCGCGGCACTCGTCGAGCAGTACCTCGCCCAGCACCCCGACGGAGGCTGGCCCGCGCCGCCCCTGGTGGCCCGGCTGCTGGCCTGCTACGGCCTGCCGCTCGCGGACGCGATCTGGTGCGACGACGAGGAGTCGGTGGTCCAGGCGGCCTCGGTGCTGGCCAGGACCGGCGAGGGCGGCGAGGTGGTCCTCAAGGCCCACTGGCCCGGTCAGATCCACAAGAGCGACCTCGGTGCGGTCCGGATCACCTCGGCCGTCGGGGAACAGGTGCGCGCCGTGCACCGCGACTTCGTCGCGCGCTTCGGCGAGAAGCTGGACGGCGTGCTGGTCCAGCCGCGCCAGCCGGCCGGCGTCGAGCTGCTGGCGGGCGTCGTCCAGGACCCGGTGTTCGGTCCGCTGGTGGTGTTCGGCGCCGGCGGCACGACCGCCGACCTGCTCGACGACCGCACCGCACGCCTGGCGCCGCTGACCGACGCCGACATCGGCGCGATGGTCACCTCGCTGCGCACCACGCCGCTGCTGTTCGGCTACCGCGGCAGCCCGCCGGTGGACCTGGCCCGCGTCGAGGACCTGCTGGCCCGGCTCGGCCGGATGGCGGCCGACCTCCCGCAGTTGGCCGAGGCCGACCTCAACCCGCTGATCTGCGGCCCGCACGGGGTCGTCTGCGTCGACGCCCGCGTCCGTCTCGAACCGCGCCGCACCCCCGACCCCTACCTCCGCCGCCTGCGCCGTCTCCCCGACACCCCCGGCGAGCCGGCCTGATGCCCGCGCACGACCCCGTCACCGTCCCCTCCCCCGAAAGGAACTCACGACCATGGCACTCCCGCTGATCGTCGGTTTCGACGGCTCCAAGCCCAGTCTCGCCGCAGCCGAGTGGGCGGCCACCGAGGCGATGCTCACCGGTGCGCCGGTACGGCTCGTGCTCGCCCACTGGCCGCACCGCGAGGGCGTCCCGGTCCCCGAGGCCTACCTCCGGCTGCAGGACGAGGCCGTCGACCTGCTGACCCGCACCGCGGAGGACCTGCGCGCACGGCACCTGGGCCTGGACGTCGACTTCGAACTCCTCACCGGCGAGGCGCCCGTGCAACTGCTGCACGCGGCCGAATCCGGCAGCACCCTGGTCCTCGGCTCGCGCGGCATCGGCGGCTTCACCGGTCTGCTGCTCGGCTCGACCGCGCTCTCGGTCGCCGCCCGGGCCGATCACCCGGTCGTGCTGGTCCGCGACCACACCGATCCGCGGCTGCCGCGCCACGAGGTCGTGCTGGGCCTGGAACCCGGACCCGACCGCGCGCCGCTCATCGACTTCGCCCTCGCCGAGGCCGAACGCCGGCGCACCGCCCTGCGGGTGGTGCACGCCTGGATGCCGTCCTCCTGGTGGCTCGCGGGCCCGATACCGCCGGGCGAGGCCGAGCGCACCGCGGTCCAGGAGCACGTCACCGAACGGCTGCGGGAGCTCGTGGGCCCGCGGGCCGAGAAGCACCCGGGCGTGACGGTCCACTACGAGGTCCGCACCGGCAGCGCCACGCACATCCTGGTCGACGAGGCCGACCAGGCGGGCCTGTTGGTTCTCGGACGCCGCAGCCACCGCGCCGTCTCGGCGCTCGGCCCCGCCGTCCACGCCGCCGTCCACTACGGCCACAGCGCCGTCGCCGTCGTTCCGCACGCCTGACCGCCCTCGTCCCGATCCCGAAGAGGTGACCTCATGCCAGCGACTCCGTCCCTCCCCGCGCACGTGCTCGCCGCGCCCATCGATCTGAACGGGCCCGGTCACTACCTGAACTGGGGAGTCATCCAGATTTCGGTGGCCAACCTCGTCGTCATCGGCATCATGGTGCTGCTGTTCGTCGCGGCGATCCTTCTGCCCTTCCCCCGGAAGCGGGGCCGCAGATGAGCACCGCCGACCGCGCCCCCACCGACGTCCCGGACGAACCCCGGAACTGGACCGGCGCCCTGCGTCGCAGACTTCTGCGCGAACTGCCGCCGGACCGGCTGCTGCCCGACAGCCAGCCCGCCTACATGGCGTCCTGGATCTACCTCTTCGGCGTGCTCACCGTCGCCGCCCTCGCCGTCGTGATCGGCACCGGCTGCGTGCTCGCCCTCAAGGGCCCTACCTGGTGGCACCTGTCCTCCGTCGGGCACTACGTCAACAGCATGCACCTGTGGAGCGTCGAGCTGTTCCTCGCCTTCATGGTGATCCACCTGTGGGGCAAGTTCTTCATGGCCGCCTGGCGCGGCAGGCGGGCGATGACCTGGATGACCGGCGTCGTCGCCTTCCTCGCCTCGATCGGCACCGCCTTCACCGGCTACCTCGCCCAGCAGAACCTCGACTCGCAGTGGATCTCCACCCAGGCCAAGGACGGTCTCAACTCCGTCGGCATCGGCGCGTTCTTCAACGTCATGGACTTCGGTCAGATGCTCATGTGGCACATCGTGCTGCTGCCCGCCGTGATCGGCCTGCTGACGGTCTGGCACCTCGTGCTGGTCCGCCGGCGCGGCATCGTCCCGCCGATCGGCGCCGTCGTCCCCGGCGACGACGCCGAAGCCGTCGTCGACCCCACGCCCGACCAGGAGCAGGAGGAGGAGCAGCCGTGATGCGCAAGCGCCCCCGGGTCGAGACCCCGGACAGCCACGCCTTTCCGACCAGGCCCTACGACCTGGTCAAGGAGGCCGTGATCGCCCTGATCGCGGTCACCCTGCTCACCTTCGGGCTGGCCACGCTCTTCTCCTCCCCCAACGAGAAACCGGTCACGATCGCCACCTGGTCCAAGGCCGACCCCGCCGACTTCACCGCGACCGCCGTCGGCGAGCTGGGCGGCACGAGCTCCACCGCGCAGTACGGTCCGCCGTACAACACCGCCGCCGACGGCCAGAAGCTGGGCCCGCTGTACCTGCAGAAGTGGGCCGGCGTGCGGCATCCGATCGACACCGCGCACGACTTCGTCGTCCAGCCGCTGCAGCAGACCCCGGAGCCGGCCGTCGTCACCGCCGCCCTCGCCCGGTGGGACGCGGCGTCGGCCGACCAGCAGGCGAAATGGACCGCCGCCTACGCGGACGCGCTCGGCAAGGCCCCGAACGGCGACCCCGCCAAGGTCGCCCCCGGCGACTACGGTCCCGTTCCGGTGCTCACCGCGCGGCTGCTGGAGCTCGGCCGGTCCGGCACACTGGACGCCCAACTTCTGGCCGAGGGGCACTACTTCCAGACCGACTACACCCGCGCCCTGCTCTTCCTGGCCGACGGCTCCTACCTGGAGGACCAGGCCCGCGCCCAGCACCTGGGCGGGGACCAGTGGGGCATGATGAACGAGACCGGCAACTACCCCGGGCAGGCCTGGCTCTGGCTCTACACCTTCTGGTACCAGATCGACCCGTACAAGAGCTCGGGGAACGCCGACGCCCTGGTCTGGGGCACCATGGCGCTGCTGAGCGCGCTGCTCCTGCTGGTCCCCTTCATCCCCGGCCTGCGCGACATCCCGCGACTGACGCGGGTGTACCGCCTGATCTGGCGCGACTGGTACCGCGACCACCCGAACCCCGGCGCGGGCGCCGCTCGCACGAGCACCTGACGCCCCGCCACCCCGCCTCCCCGGGCGCCCGGTCCGGCGGCCGCCTCACCGGGCAACCCGTGCGGTCCGCACCGTGGCCACGGGGTCTCTCCTGGCGTCGCCCGGGGAGTCGGAGACCGCCGGTGCGGCCGGGAGAATGTGGGCGGGTGTTCGTGCCCGTCTCCGTCGGCCACAAACGCCGATTCCCTCCGCACCGTCACAGAGCGGCCCACACCCGACCTAGCCATCATCCGGCGACGCGTGCCCACGGCGTGCGCGGCAGTAGTCATTGCAACCCGAGGCAGCTCGCTGCTCCGCCAAAGAGGCCTGCGAGTGCTGATTGATGTCGCTGTCCCCGCACTCGGTGGACGCCAGGCCACAAGATCGGGATACGAGCTCCGTGGACAGGAGTAGGGGGCGATGAGCGCGACGAGCCGTCGGCGCCGCGGCAGGGCGGTGTGGGTCACCGGATGTCGTGGTCGGGGTGGGTCCGGTCGTATTCGTGACGGGCCTCGGCGATAACGCCGCGGTGGGCAAGGGACCAGTCGGCGAGCGCCTTGACCAGGTGAGTCAGGCCGGCCCCGGTGTCGGTGAGGCGGTAGTCGACCCGCGCCGGGACCGTCGGGTACACGGTGCGGAGGATGAGCCCGTCGCGTTCCAGCCTGCGCACGGTGAGGGTGAGCATACGTTGGGAGATGCCGTCGATCGCGCGTTGCAGTTCCCGGAAGCGGCGCGGGCGGTTCGCCAGTTCGACGATCACGAGGACCGACCATTTGTCTCCGATGCGGTCCAGTACGTCGCGGATCCCGCAGTCCGGGTGGTCTTCGCGCCCGCAGGGGTCGAGGTCGGCGGGCGGGGTGGTTACCGGCGTGTGCGTGGGTGACATCGAACTGCCTCCTTGTGGCCGCTTGGTGGGCGGATGAGGATCAAGCGTAGTTACTGAAGAGAACCACAGGGGACGTGACCGACATGATCTTGGTGACCGGAGCGAACGGGAACCTCGGCTCGGCGACGCTGGCGGCGCTGCGAGCTCGGGGTGCGACCGCGACAGGCGCAAGTCGCAACCCGGGCGCCGGGATGCGGCGTCTGGACTTCGACGAGCCGTCCGCCTTCGACCTCACCGGTGTGTCGACCCTGGTGCTGATCTCTGCCGGCTACGCCGAGGACGACAAGGTCATCGGTCGTCACGCAGCCGTCCTGGAAGCCGCTGCCCGCTACGAGGTGGGGCACGTCGTCTACACGAGCCTGACGGGAGCCGGCGACCATCTCGGGTTTGCGCTGGCCCACCGTGCGACCGAACGTCTTGTGCGAACTGGCGGCGTACCGTGGACGATCCTGCGCAACGGTCTCTACGCCGAACTCTTCGGGGACCTGCTGATGTGGACAGCCGATGGCCTGGAGTCCGCCTTCGGCGAAGGTGCTGTGGCCGCCGTCGCCCGCGCGGATCTCGCCGAGGCCGCGGCCGTCATCGCGGCGGATCCCGCCCGGCACGGCGGTCGCACCTACGAACTGGTCGGCACGCCGATCACGGCGGTGAACGTCGCCGACCGGCTCGCGGTAACGCACCGGACCATCAACCTGGGCGAGTACCGGCGCAGGCTCCACGAGACACCAGGACTGCTGCCTTTCCAACCGCCCATGCTCGCCTCGATCGCGACCGGCATCCGGCACGGCTTCCTGGACAGCACCGGTCCCGACCTCGCCGACATCCTGGGCCACCCCGTCCGCGATCCCCTGGCCGTGGCGGTCGCCACCGCATCCGCCACGGCACCGCCTGCGGTCGGGTAATGGCCGGCGAACATCGTCGGGGTGTCGTGGCACTCGCGCTGATCGGGGCCTTCATGGTCTTCGAGCCCGACCGATGCGTCCCGCCGACCCAGGGCCTCCACCGCGAATGCCCTGGCGACGACGGCATGCGCGGCCGACTCACCCCGTCAGCGAGACCTGGTGCCACACCTGCGCCGCGCTCGCTTGAGGCCGACCGGCGCACCCGGGAGCGACGTGAGTGGGGGTCACGGCCGGCGCTCCGTGGAGTGGCTGGTCGGCCACTTCGACGAACGTGCGTTCTGGCTCAGTAGCGGGTGCCCACGGGGGCGTTGGTCAGGGTGAGGACGGTCAACCGGATCTCGTTTGCGCCGAGCGGAAGGTTCTCGCCGTAGTAGGTGCCCGCGGTGCGCGGACCGACCACGAAGCTCTCCACCGGCTTGAGGTCGCCCGAGAGTGTCGACGCGGGCAGGTAGTACCGGGTGACCAGGACGTTGGATGTCTGGAACGCCGGCGGGAGGTTCGCGAAGTGGATCTCCGAGTCGTAGCCCTGGGGTTGGGTGGCGGCCCACTGGTAGTTCCAGCTCATCACCGCGACGGTGGTGGCGTCTGCGGCGGCCAGGGAGTAGACGCCGATACCGGGTGCGCTCAGCTGGGTGGTGTCCCGGTTGACCGACTGGT
The DNA here is from genome assembly GCF_000744655.1 of Streptacidiphilus rugosus AM-16. Lineage (NCBI taxonomy): Bacteria > Bacillati > Actinomycetota > Actinomycetes > Kitasatosporales > Streptomycetaceae > Streptacidiphilus > Streptacidiphilus rugosus. Next base: position 519,181 of record NZ_JQMJ01000004.1, read on the forward strand.
AGCGGGTGGCCGGCAGCATGGTCTGCATCTGGATCATGTCGTAGTAGGGCCTGGCCTGCGGGGTGGCCGAGGTGTAGTCGTCGAACAGGCTCTTGCGTGCGTTTCCGCCGTGGGCGATGGTCCAGTGCATCGGCGTGATGCCGTGCTGGTTTGCGTAGTAGTAGTCCAGCGAGGCCAGCGCCGCGGCCTGGATGTGGAAGTCCAGGGCGTTCGGGGTGGTCGCCGTGGTCGGGCAGGACTGGGTGTCGCAGGTGCCCGGGAAGACTCCGGTCTCCGAGACGAAGACCGGCAGGCCGGCCGGCTGCCCGTACTTGGTGAGCAGACCGTCGAGGGTCGACCGCTCGGTGGCCGCCACCGCGGGATCCGCGCCGTCCGCGGCGGCGTAGGGGCCGCCCGAGTTGGTGATGTACTGGTGGTAGGAGATGAAGTCCAGTTCCTTGTCGGGGTCGGTCGACGCCTGATAGGCCGCCAGGAACATGCCGATCCGCCAGGTGCTGAAGATGTCCGTCGTCGGTCCGCCGACCTTCAGCTTGGGGCCCGGCAGTCCCAGTCCGTTGACCGCTTTCACGAGGCGGCTCATCATCAGGTACTTGGTCATGTAGTCAGCGATGTCGGGGGCGGTGGGGCTGATGCTCTCGTTCTCGACCTCGATGTACTCGAGTTTCGGGAACGCCGTCTTCAGGTGCGTCAGCGCCTGGTCGGTGGCGTCCTGCAGCTGCGCGGCGGTCCAGGAGACCCCCGCCTTCGGCGCCTTGACCCACTCGTCGTAGTCCGAACCCCAGTTGAGGAAGATGCTCTGGGTCAGGCCGTCGTAGCTCGCGAGGTACGGGTCCTTCGCGGCGTCGTCGCAGACGTGTGTCGTGGCGTTGCACAGGTCGGCGAGAGTCAGCCACAGCCGCGTGTGCTGCAGCTTCAGCTGGGCGACCCTGCTCACCGTGGCGTCCGACATCTGGTCGTCGGGGGTCGAGGTGCCGGTGATGACAGTGGTGTCGCGCTGGTCCCCGAGGAACGGTCTGCTGCTGAGGTCGTGTCCCAGGGCGTAGGGGAAGGTCCCCTGGCTCTTGCCGAGGTCGACCTCGATGACGTTCGTTGCGTACCCCGTCGTCGCGGACACGTTGCCTGTCGTCAGTCCGGTGAAGAGCACCCACGCACTCGCACCCACGAGGAGGTTGCGGGTCAGTCGATTGAACACGTTTTCCCTGGTTCTGTCGGATGACGGCACGGGCCGGTTCGGCCCGTGTTCCGCCGGTGATCGTTGCATTGATGCTCCGCGTGCGAAAGGGCCGCTCCTCATGGCAACGAAGCCGCGTCTGCATCGATGCCGAGCCGTGCTGGTCCGGGTCGCGCCCGGCTCGGACAATCAGGCCGTGTGAACCGCGACCGTTACCTGGACTTCCTGCGTGCTCTGGCCATCTGCTGTGTGGTTGTGGGCCATTGGCTCATCACTGCCCTGACGCACCGTAACGGTACTTTGGCTGCGCCCGAATTGCTGGCCGCCCGCCCGTGGACGCAGTGGCTCACGCTGTTCTTTCAGATCATGCCGCTGTTCTTCCTCGCGGGTGGCTGCGCTGCGGCGGGGTCCTGGAGGAGGGCGCACGGGCGAGCGCTACCGTGGATCCGGCAGCGGGCGGTCCGGCTGCTGCTGCCCACGGGCGTCTACGCCGCCCTGGCGCTCATCGCCGTCGCCGTGTCTGCGGCGGTCGGTGTGGATCCGGGTTTGCTGGCGATGGTCGGGTGGGCGCTGGCCATGCAGTTCTGGTTCCTGCCGGTGTACCTGCTGGTCACCGCGCTCACCCCGCTCCTGTACGCGGCGCACCGCCGCTTTGGCCTCGCCGTTCCGGCCGGGCTCGCACTGGCAGCGGTGGCGATCGATGGCGTGGTGCTGGGGGCGCACCCGCGCTTCCTGGGGTCCCTCAACTACGTGCTCGTCTGGGCTGTCGCCTATCAGTTGGGCTTCTGTTGGGCGGACGGTCTGCTGACCCGACGTCCGCTGCTGCCCTGGGTGTTGGCAGCCGTCGGCGGTCTTGGTTTCGCCCTGCTCACGGCCTTCGGCCCGTTCCCGGTCAGCCTGATCCTCGTCTCGACGGAGACGGTGTCCAACACCAATCCGCCCTCGGTGGCGATGCTGGCCTGGGTCATCGGCCAGTGCGGCCTCTGCGTCGCCCTCGCGCCCGCGGCGCGGCGCCTGCTGCGCAGCGAGGGGCTGTGGCGCGTGGTGCGACCGGTGGGCCGCGCGTCGATGCCCGCCTACCTGTGGCACATGGTGCCGGTCCTGGCGGCCGGGCTGCTCTACCTCACCCACCTGGCGCCGGAACCCGACCTCGGCTCGGCCCTTTGGTGGGCGCTGCGCCTGCCCTGGCTGGCGATCCTTACCGCGCTCCTGCTCGCCCTGCTCGCGGCGTTGGCCCCGCTCGATCGGGCCCTCCGGGCGCTGGCGGACCGGCTGCGGCCGGAGGCGGAGGTGCGGCTCCCGGCGCTGTTCGCCCTGGGATTCGCCGCCGTCGTCTACTCCCTCTGCCTTCTCGCGAGCCACGGGTTCGCCCTCGACGGCCGCTTCCCGTCGCCGACGGCCGCACTCCTTGCCGTCGGCCTGCTGCTCACCCTCTGGCCCGGCCCGGCAGGCGTGGCGAGAGCCGAGGCGGTCGTGCACCTCACCATTGATGATCGTGAAGTCCACGGGCCGCCTCCAAGCCAGTCGCCGGCCAGGCCGAACAGCGAGTGAGACCCTTCACCCCGCCCGGTTAGCCGGCGAGGCGCTGGGCTGCTCAGCGCTGTGAGCCAAGATCCCTCGGCCAGGTCCTGGCGGGTTCCCACGATCGAGCCGATGACGCTGGTGCCGTTCAGGACGGTGCCGAAACCGGGAGTTCGAGCCTGCCCTGGGCGGGCAGGGCGACCAGGACCAGGGTGCCACCGCGCCGCAGCAGTGCTCAGTGCGCGTGCAGGTGCAGGCGCCGGTGCGGGCGCACCGTACGACCCGCGCCGGTCGCGCCGCGCGGTTCGGCGAGTCGCGGTCCGCCGGCGGGACCCGCGGGATCGCGGTGCGGGTCCGACGTCAGCCGGACCACGAGCCGGTCGAGCAGCAACGTCAGGACGACGGTCGCCACGGCCCCGGCCGCGGTGAGCAGTGCCAACACGGTCCAGAAGTGCGGACCCAGGATGGTGACCACGGCAGTTCCCTCCCTCGGACGGAGCCGGAACCTCTCCGGCAACCCCAGACTGGCCGCTGCGGGTCCACCGCGGCAGGGCCGTCCGGTCCTGACCGGTGGCCCCGGGCGGGCCCTGCCGCACGGCCCACCGGATCCGCCGCCGTGGCACAGCGCGAACGGCCCGCAGCGTGATGCTGCGGGCCGTCGTCGAATGCCGCGCGCGGAGTGCGCGCCGCCGCCGGGCCGGTCGGGGAGGCATGGCGGCGGCGCGGCCGGTGGGGGCGGCGGCTACCCCTTGACCGCCTTCGCGGCCGGCGTCGCCGCCGTGGCGACCTTGACGGTGTGCACGGCCTGCTTCGCCGTCGGCGGCTTGGGAATCCGCAGCGTCAGGATGCCCTGGTCGTAGGTCGCCTCGACGCCCTCCTGCGGGATCGGGCCCGGCAACCTGAGCACTCGCTGGAAGGAGCCGTAGCGGAACTCGGAGCTGTGCCTCTCCTTGTCCTGCTTGGTCTCGACGTGGTGCGCGCGGATCGCGAGCACGTCGTCGCTGACCGTGACCTCGATGTCCCGTTCCGGGTCCATGCCCGGCAGCTCGGCCCGCACCAGGAGGGCGCCGTCCTGCTCGGTGAACTCGATCGGGATGCTGTGCAGGTCGGCGCCGTTGCGGAACATGGGCGGCAGGCCGAAGCCCCCGTCCAGCCAGTCGAACAGATCCGGCAGCAACGTGCGGTGCCGCGGAATCAACGATCCTGCCATGGGTACCTCCGCAGAGGGTTTCTCGGCCCCGGCGGGGCCCTCGTCGCACAGCCTGCTCCCCGGGCGCCACCTCGTCATGGGACCGCCAGGCCCGGACCTTGGCCCGTTCGGCCCTCGGCCCGGAAGCCGAGGGGACCCAGGCTGGGACTGAGCCCCGGCGCGGGCCTGGGCCGGAACGCAGGAGCCGCCATGCCACTCGAACAGACCGGGGCGGTCGTGGTCGGTCTCGATCCCTCCGCCCACGCCCGAGCCGCGCTGCACTGGGCCGCGAAGGAGGCCGCCCTGCGCGACTCCGTCCTGCGCATCGGCCATGCCTGGTCCCTCAGCGCCTACGACCTGCCCGGTCCGCACCCGCTCTACGACGCGCCCCGGGCACGTGCGGCCGCGCAGGACTTCGTCGACCGGGCCGCCGCAGAGGCCCGCGCCGGGCATCCGCGGCTCAAGGTCGAGGCCCTCCTGCTCGACGTCAACGCTGTGGACGGGCTGCTGCACCTGGCCGAGTCGGCCGACCTGCTGGTGGTGGGTAGTCGGGGCGTGAACGCTTTCGTCAAACTCCTCCTCGGCTCGGTCAGCGAGGGAGTGGTGGCCTTCAGTCCCGTGCCGACCGTGCTGGTCACGGTGGAGGAGGAGCCGGCGGCAGCGGGCGCCCCCGTCGTGGTGGGCGTCGGCGCAGACGGGGCTGCTCCGCTGGAGTTCGCGTTCGCGGCCGCGGAGCGGCGCGGAACGCGACTCGAGGCCGTCCGTGCCCTGCTGCGCCCGCGACACCTGCCGGGGTACCTGTCCATCCCTCCGATCGATCACCGGGGCCACGACGGAGCGGAGCGGGCGGAGGTCGAGCGGCTCGTGGAAGAGGCCCACAGGGCCCACCCGGCAGTCGGGTTCCGCGTCCGGGTCGGCCCCGGTCTGCCGGAGGAACTGCTGCTGGACGCGTCCACCCACGCCTCCCTGCTGGTGGTCGGCGGCCACCACCGGCACGGACGGTTCGGTCCGTCCACAGGTCGAGTGGCCAAAGTGGCGATGCACATGTCCAGGGCCCCGGTGGCGATCCTCCCCAGGAGCTGAAGCCGCCGGGAGATCGAAGGCCGGTCGGACCGCGTCGCCGGGCCGGTCAGCCCCTGCCCGGCGACGCCGGACCGGGTCAGCCTGGGACTGACACAGGGTCACGTGACGACACCTGTCCGAACTGTGGGAGGTACACGATGAGCAGGCGAAGCAGCGGGGCCGTCGTCGTCGGCCTCGACCCGTCCGCGGACTCCCGGGCCGCGCTGGTCTGGGCCGCTGACGAGGCGGAGCGGCGCGGTGCCACCCTGCGGATCGGCCACTCCTGGAACCTGGAGGCCTACCGGCTGCCCCGGGCGGATCTCGCTGAGATCGCCGAGCCGGCTCGGAACGCGGCGTGGACGCTGCTGGAGCAGGCCGCCGACCAGGCGCGTCAGCGCCACCCGGGGCTGCCCGTGGAACCTGAGCTGATCGAGGAACCTCCGGTCGAGGGCCTGCTGCGGATGGCCGCCACCGACGCGGATGTGGTCGTCACCGGGCGGCGCGGTCTCCATGGCTTCCGGACCTTCCTGCTGGGGTCGGTGAGCCGCGGAGTCGTCGCCCACGCCCCGGTGCCGGCCGTCGTCGTGTCGCACGGGGGCACACCGCGCACGCACGGGCCGGTCGTCCTGGGTGTGGCGCCCGAGAGCGACACCCCCGTGGACTTCGCCTTCGGTCAGGCCGAAATGCGCGGCGTTCCGCTGGTGGCGGTGCGGGCGTGGACGCGTCCGCAGCCGGCGACAGGACACCGGTTCCTGCTCCCGCGGGACGCGGAGCAGCGCACGAAGGAGGAAGCCGCGGACCTGGACAGGCTGCTGGCCCCAGCACGCGCCGCGCACCCGGGGGTCGCGGTCATCACCCGGGTGGTCGCGGCAGTCCCCGAGCAGGCGATCGTGGAATCGGCGCAGGACGCCTGCCTGGTCGTGGTCGGCGCCCACCGACGGCTGACCCGGTTCGGGCTTCCGATCGGCCGGGTCCCGCAACGGGTCATGCACGCGGCCCCCTGCCCGGTCGCCGTGGTGCCGCAACCGCGGCGCTGACGCTGTTCGGTGCCCCGCCTCACGCGGGACGCCGTCCGCGGGCGTCGGCAGAGAGCCTCGCCCGTACTGGGCGCACCGGAAGGGAGCACAGCCATGAACCGCGCCGTGATCGTCGGAGTCGACGGCTCGGCCCCGAGCCTCGCCGCCGCCGCATGGGCCGCCGAGACGGCGGTCCTGACCGGGGCCCCGCTGCGGCTGCTGTTCGTCGACACCCGGCGTCCTGGGCTCGACGCGCCGGCCGGCTCGTACGCCCGGAACCGCGCCGAGGCGGTGCGGATGCTCGACCGCACGGTCCTGGATCTGCGCACCCGGCACCCCGGGCTGAGGGCCGACGTCGAACTGCTCCCGGGCAGCACGATCGCCCAACTGCTCGCCGCCTCTGCGGACGCGACCGCTCTGGTACTGGGCTCGCGCGGGACGGATCGGTTCACGCGGCCTGCCCCGGGTGCCACGGTGCAGGCCGTCACGGCCCGCGCCCAGCAACCCGTCGTCCTGGCGCCCAACCGCCCAGCCCAGCGGATGACCCACCGCCCTCAGATCGTGCTGGCCCTCGACCCCGGCCGGGCGGTCGAGACGGTGGTCGAGTTCGCGCTGAGCCAGGCGCAGGCACGCACGCTGCCACTGCGCGTGGTGCACGCCTGGGCGCCGCCGGCCCTGTGGGTCACCTGGCCGATACCGCCGGGTGAGGCGGAGCGGGCCACCGCCGAGGACCATGTCGAGCAGCGGCTGCGCGATCTGGTGCTGCCCCTGGCCGCCAAGCATCCGAAGGTCGAGGTCCGCTTCGACACGCGCACCGGCGAAGCCGCGCACGTCGTCGTCGACGAGGCGGGCCGCGCCGACCTTCTCGTCCTCGGTCGCCGCCGACACACGGGGGCGCTCGGGCCGGTCGCCCGGGCGGCGATCCACCGGGCTGCGTGTCCGATCGCGCTGGTCCCGCACGGCTGAGCGCCGGGCAGCCGCTCAGCCGGCCAGCAGCACCCCCAGGAAGAGCGCCGACAGGGAGCTCAACCCGGTCAGCGCGCCGAAGACCGCCAACCCTGCCGTGCTGCGGGACCGGGCGTGACAGTAGGCGGACAGTCCTGACACCGCGACCACGACCAGCTTCACGACCAGGGTGGTCCGGTAGGCGCCGTGATCCTTGGCTTGCTCGGCCACGACGTTCCACGCGCCCGTCGCCAGCAGCACGGCGAACGCGGGCCAGGCCACCTGGTTGAAGCGCCGCGCCGCCGCCTTCGGCGCTGCCGCGCCCACGGCTCGCAGCGCCGTCACCAGTGCCGCCAGGGTGAGCTGGCCGCCCAACCAGACGGTCGCGGCGAGGACATGGAGAAACAGCCGTACGGTGTCCCAGCCGGCGGTCAGCATGGTGACAGTGTGCCGTGCGACCCGGCCAGGGCTCAGGACGCGCCGATCGTCGTGGCGACCGCGCCCGGCGAGGTGGCGGACGCTGTCCGCAAGGGCGGGCGCGGAGGAGACGCCGACGATCAGGCCGATTCCCGAACATCCAGGGCAACTGTCACGGTCCCGGCCGCCGGAGGGTCTGATCGCCGCAGGTGGGCTTTCCGCAACTCCACCCTGCGCCTCACCGCTGTTGTGAGACCGGTGCCTTCGCCGACCGCACTCCGCCGTGCCCCCGATCTGCCGCCGGCAGGTCGGCTGCCCCTCCTGCAACGCTGCGCCCGCAAGCGGTTCCGGTCGCCCATAGTGCACAGCCGAGCGCGCAGGACGCAGGCACGACCACGAGGCCCAGGCTGCGGCGGCGTCGGCAAGGGGCCCACCGGCGGACAGGTACTGGACCCAAGGTCCCTAGGACAGTACCGGCACCGGAGAGACGCTGGTGAAAGGCTGGCTCGACCGCCTCCCCGGCAGCCGAGCACGCGGCCGACGAACTCGACCGAGCCCGGCGGAGATCGACAAGGCGACCACGGAAGCAGACGCACATCCAGCCGGGGCTCTCACGGCGCGAGAGAACCCGCTGAGGAGGTGTCGGCAGGTCGGACCGCTGCGCGGGCTTGTTCGTCCCGGACCCGCCGCCGGCAGTGAGGGAGCCGTGAGGCGACCAGACCCAGGAGAACGGTGATGAAGTACATCGCAATCGTCTACGAGAGCCTGTTCGGCAACACTCGCCAGATCGCCGAGACGATCCGCGATGAGCTGCGGGCCTCCCACCCCGAAGCCGAAGTCGACTGCCTCCGGGTCGACCAGGCGGATCCAGAACATCTGGAGTCGGTCGACCTGCTGGTCGTCGGGGGTCCGACCCACCTGTACGGCATGTCCTCCCGTGTCTCACGGAAGATGGGCGTGAAGGCCGAGCGGGCGAAGATCGCGCAGGGCGAGACGGTGCGCGAGCCTGAGCCGGGCGCCCAGGGCCCGGGAGTCCGCACCTGGCTCCGGGCCCTGCACACGGCCCAAGGCCGCCCTCGCGCGGCGGCCTTCGACACCCGCACCGGCATGCTCACCGCCGGCGGTGCGGCTCACGGGATCGCTCGCGGGCTGCGCGGTCACGGCTACGAACTCATCGCGCCACCCATGGGGTTCATCGTCGACGGCGCGGCAGACGGCCCTCTGCAGACCGGGGAGATCGACCGCGCACGATCTTGGGCGGCGACTCTCGGCTGACCCCTGACCACTCCACACCGGGCGACCGAGCACGGTCTGATCCGGCCGTCGGAACCAGGGCGGGGGCACGCGCGCATCGACGGCCTGCCGGGCGCGGCCGTCGTGGTCGGTTTGGTCCTCAACCTCGCCCAGGACTGGTGGTGCGCCGCATGGGCCACCGGGTACGTGCTCGTCCGCCATGCGGCCCGCGAGGTCAGGGAGACCTTCTCGGCGGACCATTGACGCACGGTCGGCCCAGCGCGGCAACCCATCGTCGAGGCGAGCGTCGTCAATCCTTCGACGACGCTCGCCTGGCCGACGTGCTCGAGCAGGCGAGCGCGTAGGTCATATTCCTGCGCACGCTGGGTGCCCGCCTCCACCGAGACGATCCGGTGACCGGCCTCCTGCGAGGCCTCGGCCCGGACAGCGGTGCACTGCGGGACGATCGCCTCCGCGGCAGGTGATGTGAGGGTTTCTCAAACCGCTCTGAAACGCCGCCGACTCATTGTTTGGGCATGTACGCGCCAGTAGCCTCACCATTGCCACCCTGACGGGGTGCCGGATTCACGTCTGCAGCCGAGTTCTGAGGTGCTCATCAACTCTTCACTCCAAGAACCCGCCTATGGCTCGGCGCCACGCGGGCGCGCCCAGTTTCTCGCCGCTCGCGGACCGGGAAGGTGAGCCACCAGATGAGCAGGTCCCGCGCGGGGGCCGGAACGACGGGGCGGGCCCTGCCGGTTCCCTGCGCCGACGGCGCCGGCGACCGCAGCTGCATCGTGTGCCGGCAGGGTTGTGACACCGGCCTCGCGTTCATCGGCGAGGCCGAATGGAGCATGATCGGCCTGGCCCTGCTCGGCATCCCCGCCGCGCGGGCGGAGAAGGTGGTCGTGCGGCAGCTCGCGAAGACGCACGGCATCACCGAGCCCGGCTTCGTGCCCGAGGGTGAAGTCATCGTGCTGGTCAGCGTGTGCCGGTCCTGCGTGGACACCTCCGGCAGCGGGTTCCCGCTGGGACCGATCAGCACGGGACAGGTTCCCGCCGTCAGACCCGCGAACTGACCCGACTGTGGCGGCGTCCCGGCGGACACTCCGGGACTGCGCGACCGCCATGGAGCGGTTCGTCGCACTCGACGCGGCATCTTCGCGTGCTCTCGCCGCCATCCGGTCGGCCGCGCCATCAGGTCTCCCGCCGGGGCAGGCATCTGCCGCACCACGGCCTGGCCGGGTGTCGCCTCGGTGCCCCGCACCTGGGCGGGGGCACGAGGAGTCAACCGGAATTCTGGCCGCCCGTGGGCCGTGTGCCGTGCTCGAACACGGCACGGCAGCGCGGGCAGACCATGTCCGCTTCGACACGACCGCCGGTCAGGTCGATGATCGGCCGGGAGCTGGCGAGGGCCGACAGCAGGCGGTGGCACAGCGCCCAGCCCCCCTCGTCCCGGACGATGTGCCAGCGCACGCCGACCGTCGCTCCGCCCTCGGCCTTCAGGACGACCGTGACTCCTCCCCCGGGCTGAAGCCGGGGGCTTCTCGCTAACCCTTCCGGGCGTCGCGACGGACCAGCCCGGCCCGTAGAACGTTGGTGGCTCCCACTGTGTCGGCGTGCGCGGTGTGGCCGCAGGACCGGCAGTGGAACCTCTCCTGTGTGGGCCGGTTCTCCTTGGCGGTGTGCCCGCATGCGGGGCACCGCCGGGAGGTGTTGCGGGGGTCCACGGCGATCACTTCCCGACCGGCGCTTTCAGCCTTGGCGCGCAGGATCGTCAGGAACACCCCCCAACCGGCATCGTTGATCGACTTGTTCAGTCCGGCTTTGGCCGCCGCCCCGTTGCGCGGGAAGGTGCCCGGCTGGTCGGGGTCGGGGTCGGGCTTGGGCGCGGGGGCCTTGACCATGTTGCGGATCTTGAGATCCTCGTGCGCGATGAAGTCGTGCTCGCGAACCAGGGTGAGGGCGGTCTTGTGGGCGTGGTCCAGACGCTGACGCCGGACCTTGCGGTGCAGGTCGGCAACGCGCTGAACGGCTCGCTGGTGGTTGCCGGTGCGCTTGTCCCGGTGGACACGAGGGAACCGGGCCAGGGCCCGCTGTGCTGCTTGGAGCTTCGCGGCGGCCTTACGGGCGTGGCGCGGGTTGGGCACGAACTCGCCGCCCGAGTCGGCGAGGAAGTTGGCTATACCCATGTCGATGCCGACCACGGCCCGGGTCGCGGGCAGCGGTTCGGGCCGCGACTGCTCGGCGGTCAGCACGACGAACCACTTGCGGCCCTCGCGCTTGACCGAGACCGTTTTGACCTTGCCGACCACGGCCCGGTGCCGGTTGACCTTGACGTGCCCGATGCCCTGGAACCGGACGCGGGTGACGGGGTCGTGCGGGGTGGAGTCCCAGCGGCAGCCGTCGCCGTCCTTGGGGAAGTCCACCGTGTCGAACCAGTTCACGCCCCGGAAGCGCGGGTAGCCGGGCGTCTCACCGGACTTGACCCGGCGGAAGAACGCCGCGAACGCCTTGTCCAACCGCCGAAGCGTCGCCTGCTGCGAGGAGAACGACCACCGGCCCTGCCGCTCCGGGTCGAACGCCCGGATCTCCTTGAGCTGCGCCGACTGCATCCCGTACTTGACGCTCGTCTTCGATGCGTGCTGGTAGGCGTCGCGCCGCTCCTGAAGGGCCCCGTTATAGAGAGAGCAGTGGTCACGCAGCATCTCGGCAAGCGCTTGCGTCTGGCCCACGGTGGGCCGCATGAGGAACTTGTACGCACGGATCACCCGGCCCACCCCCTGCAAGGTCGACAACCAGGATCATACTACAGAACGTGAGCAACCATCACAGACAGTGGCGCAGGGATCTCCGCCGCTTCACGGCTCCGCGCCAAGGATGCCTTCCCTCCCCGACTGAAGCCGGGGATACCCTGCAAGATCATGGATGGACAACGGGATCGACCATGTGGAAGACGGCTGGGACATCCGCGCGATGCGTGGGATCGGCATCGGCGAGGTGATCATCGGGAACGTCCTGCGGCTTCACACCGGTTCGAACAGGATCGAGGTTCACAGTCCCGCCGAGCTGACGATGGAACGCGAAGTCGTGTCCGCCCACGCATCCGCACGCATCAACCTCGGCCGGCTGCCGCTGCTGCTCGACCAGGTGGTCGCCCAGGTCCATGCGGCCGACGCCAGCAGCCTGCACGTGCGCTTCGCCAACGGCTGGCGTCTGGACGTGCCCGTTGCTCGCGGCGGCGCCCTCGGCTGGATCGTCAGCCTGCGCGGCAGCCGCTTCATCAGTTCGCTTCCGGGCGGCGGCGTGAGAATGCCCGACCGCTCGCCGGACTGAGAGCCGGCACAGGAGAAGGCGGCTTGCGGTCGGAGCGTCAGAGACGGAGCACGACCAACGCCGTGTCGTCGGTCGCGCCGGCGGTCGGGAGCAGGTCGAGCAGGAGGAAGTCCGCGAGCTGGTCGGGTTCCAGGCTGCCGTGCACGGCCAGGGAGGCCGCCAGGCGGCCGAGGCCCGTGTCGATGTCCTCGCCTCGGCGCTCGATCAGGCCGTCGGTGTAGAGGACCAGTGTGTCGCCGGGCGCGAAGGTCTGTGCGGCCTCGGGGCGGGGCACGTGAGCCGGTCGGGCCCCGAGCGGAGGGTCGGTGGCCTGGTCGAGGAAGGTGACGGAGCCGTCACGACGGAGCAGGGCGGGCGGCGGGTGGCCGGCGCAGCTGTACCGGAGTGTGCCGGCCGCCCAGTCGACGTGGACGGACACGGCAGTGGCCGACTCGGCCCCCTCGACGGCACGCGCGTACAGGCCCAGCACCTCCAGCGCCTGGGCGGGACCGGCGGCGACATGCGACGCGGCGCTCAGCGCGCTGCGCAGTTGACCCATCACCCCCGCCGCGGCCAGTCCGTGGCCGACGACGTCGCCCACCGCGACCGCCATCCGCTCGCCGGGCAGCTCCACCAGGTCGTACCAGTCCCCGCACACGTTCAGCGTGCCGACCGCCGGTCGGTAGCGCACGGCCGCGCGGTGGTGCGCGGCCAGCTGCGGGGCGGGCAGCATCGCGTCCTGCAGTGCCAGGGCCACCGACCGTTCGCGGGCGTGCGCCTGACGCAGCCGCTCGTTGACCTCCTGCAGCTCCCTGGAGCGGGTGTACAGCTCCGCCTCGAGGACCCTGGCCCGGTCACCGCCCACGCGCCGCCGGGCCCGGATCAGCTCGGTGACCTCCTCCACCCGGTGGACCAGCAGCACCACCCGGCCCTCCGCGTCCAGGACCGGCGCGTTGATCGGGCTCCAGAACCGCTCCTCCCACTCGCCGGGGTTCACCAGCGACTCCACGTCGTACCGCTGCAGCGCCATCGTGTCCCGCTCCCCCGTCGCCAGCACCCGGTGCAGGGACGCCTGGAGGTTCTGCACGCCGGTGGCCGTGGGGTCGTTGGGGTTGTCGGGGAACACCTCGAACACGTGGCGGCCGATCAGCTCGGCGCGGCTGCGGCCGGAGTTGCGGACGAAGTCCTCGTTCGCGTCCGCGTACACCAGCTCCGGGGTCAGCACCGCCACCATGCCCGGCAGGGCCTGGAACACCGCCCGGTAGTCGATCTCCGGCCCGCTCACGGTCACGCACCGCCTCCTCGCACTCTGCGCCCACGATAGGAGCCGACCCGGCGGCGACCCGCGCCCTGCTCCGTCGGGCTGCCCGATGTCACTCGTCCGGCCCACGGGAACCCACGCGGCCGCGCCTGCGTCGGACCCCCGACACCGACGACGGGGGCGGCCATGGGATCAGCTTCGGTGCACGGAGAATCAGGACGGGTTTCCCTTCGGGCCCTGTTGGTGGCGCTGGGCCTGCTCCTGGCCTGCGCGCTGGTCGGCTGGGGCGTCGACGCGTTGTTCGTACTGCATGTCAGGGAGTGGGACGTGGACGCCCAGGGTCCGATTCTGGTCGCTGACGACGACCGGACCCTGATCCTGCCGGGCGTGCCGGACCCCGCCTGGCATCCCGGCGACTGCTTCGGCGGTCTCGGTGTCTCCGTGGTGACCGCCGGACAGGGTGCCGACGTCTCCGTGCGCTTCCACCTCCGCAGCGTGCCGTGGCATTCCGGCATGCCCAACGGGTCCTGTGCACAGTTCACCGGGATCGGTGCCACACTCGACCGGCCACTCGGCTCGCGCACGCTGACGGACACCCACGGCCGCCCGCTCCGCACGGTGTTGGAGGCGACGCTTCCCCGTCCTCGAGGGCCCGGGATGGTTGAGGGTGACCCCGGACTGTGCGTCGCGCCCCTGCACCCCTTCCAAGAATCCTGCCTCGGCTCGGTGTCCCTGCTCAGGTTCTTCCGCGACGCCGCGGGTACCTCCTGGGAGCTGATTCAATCGCTGGACTCTGCCGCTGTCGGACCGTCTCCCGAGCCGGTTCAGGGACCCCTGCACGGCACGGTGAACGGCGCTCCCGCCATCTGCTGGGGCGACTCGGGCGGCCGGTTGCAGGTGGACTGGGCGTGGGCCGGGCGGGCGCAGCGGCTCCTCCTGCGGCCCGCCACCGCCGGCGATGCCAACCAGCCCGGCGGGTACTGCGCGCGCGCCTTCGCCGACGCGCAGACGGTGCGGTGAGGACGCCGTGCGCGTGGGGACCGTCGTCCGGGTCGGCGTCGCGGCGGTCGTGTCGGCCGTCGTGATCGGCCTGGCGACGGCTCTCGGCGGCCCACCGCCTGAGCTGCTCGGCACGCCGGTCGGCGTGACGCTGCTCGCGCGGGACGGCAGGACCCTGGGCGTCGCGCAGAGCGGCGAGTGCCTGGGCGCGGGCGAGCTGCGCGCCCGCGAGACGGGCACGGCGGTCGTCCTGGACTTCCGTACCCTCCCGCCCACCCCGCACTGCGTGGGCGGCGCCCAGCTGACGGTCTGGTCGGTCCGCCTGACGCGGCCGCTCGGCGGTCGGACACTGCTCGACGCCACCGGCGGCAGCCGACAGGTCCCGTACTTCCGTGCCACCGACCTGCCCGTGGCCGACGTGCTCCCGCCGGGGTTCCACCATGCCTACGACGCCCCCGGCTACCTCGGCACCGGTTCCTCGGGCCAGTGGGACGTGGCCGCCTCCGAGCTCTTCGACGCCGGGTCGGCACGTCTGTGGCTGACCGTGGAGTACGGGCGTCACTGGCCCGATGGATGGCCGCCCGCCACCACCGGCGCCCTCGTCGCCGCGCACGGCCGTCTGGCCCGGACCGGCCCGGGAGGCCTGGCCTGGCAGGAACGGACCGGCTGCGGGGTCCTTCTCAGCTTCGCCCTGCTCGCCGACCCGCCGCTGCCCACCGCCGAGCTCCAGGCCGTGGCCGACCACCTCCGTCCCGGACCGCCCGCCGGTGCGCAGAACTGCAAACCATGACGACACGTCACAAACCCTGCGGCGGTGAGCGGCTGCCGGAGGCGCACCCCGACCGGGCGGGCCGGGCCGCCCGGTCCGGGCCATGGCGTCGGCGGTAGGCTCCCGCCGACGATCACCACATCAGAGGGGGAACAACACCGATGAGAACCCGGATCCGGCGCGCCGCCGTCTCCGCCGCCGCGGCCTTCGCCGCACTCGGACTGGTCACCGCCACCGCCCCGCAGGCCGGCGCGGCAGCGGCCGCACCCCAGGCGAGCAAGAACGCGGGACGCATGATCGGCACCATGTGGGCGTGGGAGGCCGTCCCGAAGACCGTGCACCGGGGCAGCACGCTCACCCTGACGTACTGGTACAAGGAGAACACCAGCGAGTGGATGGCCCCGCTCTCCTGGGGCATGGGTCTGCAGCGTGACGCGACGCCGACCCACTACGGAACGTGGACCACCAGCGGCGTCGTCGTCACCTGGCTCGACCCGGCCACCGGTCGCTGGGAGAAGCCGACCCTGGACAACGCCAACCACGTCTTCGAGTTCGTCTCTCCGGCCGGCCACTGGGCGCCGAGGCTGGCCCCGAACCAGTTCGGCCACCTCACCGTCCGGATCACCTTCACCGCGGCCGCCCACCTCGGCCTGTGGCGTGAGTGCGGCGGCATCGCGAGCTACCAGCTCTACGACCGCTACGGCCACCCGACCAACGACTGGCTGATGCCCTACCAGGTCCTCCGCCCGTTCACCCTGGTCCGCTAGACGGCCGGCTGCCCGCCCCCGCAGGAACGCATGCCGCGCCGACTTCCCGTCGGCGCGGCATCGTCGTCCCTGGCGTCAGACCGGCGTCACATGAGCTGCGACGACACGCCAACCGCTCGCGGCCGTTCGGACCCAGGTGCGGGTGTACCGGACGCGCGCGGAGAACTCCTGTCCCTTGAACGTCCCGGCGACCGTGCCCAGGAACCAGCTGACGCCGGTCCCGTCCACGACCAGCACGGCCAACTCCTCTTCCTCGACACGGGTCAGGCGCTGTTCGCCGCTCCGGTGGAGCGCCAGGTCGTCGCCCTTCCCGCTCAGACTCCCGTCGGGTCCGGTGAAGACGAGACGGTCGTCGAGCAGGGTGTCGAGCGTGTCGGCGTCACCTGCCAACTGCGCGGCCTGGAGCCGTCGTTCGGCGGCGCGGAGTTCCTCGGTGCGTCGATCGGTCTGATCGGTCTGCTCGGTCTGCTCGGTATCCATGACCGGCACGCTACCCGCGCCGACCCGGCGCGCATGCCGCGACGGCCATGGCTCAGCCGTGGTCCCGGCCGGCCCGCGAGCACGACGTCGATCCGCTCGCGCACGAGCGCCGCGTTGGGGCAGTCCGCGACGGTCAGCACCGTGATGCGCATGGGTCGTCCTCCGGACCTGGTCGGGGCTTTCGTACGGCAGCCGCCCGCCCACCGTAGTCCGTTGTGCGGGCCCGGCGCCGGTCAGCCCACCTTCTGGGGGATGCCGTTCGCCAGGTCCTCCAGCAGCAGGCGTTTGGCGATCGTGTCGACCGCGGCGCGCAGCTCCGCGCTGCGTGGGCGGCCGACATCGGCCTCCAGCTTCGCGTTCAGCCACCGCGACCACGCCTGACTCAGACTGCTGACCTCCTCGGCCCCGGCCGGGGTGTGGGAGAGGAAGTCGTGGTCGCGGGTGAGGTAGCCCTCGTCGACCATCCGGTCGAAGACCGGCTCCAGCACCTCGGGAGGCAGGCGCTTGCGCGCGGCGATCAGTCCGAGACGGGCGTGACCCACCGTCCTGGTCAGGCCCTCCACCTCCATCAGCGCCCACGCGCCGGCGATGTCGGTACGCGTCCCTGCCTGGTGGACGACGAGCCGGACGGTGTTGAGGTCGACCTTGCTGATGATCTTCCCGACCGCGTACTCGAGGTGTTGACACGAATCGCTGCCGCTCGGCTGGGCGAAACCCTCGCCCATGTCGGTGGAGGCGGACCTGGCCGTGTCCCGCAGCTTCACCTGCTTGAGGAAGAGCGAGACGACAAAGCCCAGCAGCGCCACCGGCACCGTCCACAGGAACACCGTGTGCAGCGTGTCCGAGTAGGCCAGGATCAGCGGCGCGGCCTGCGCCTTCGGCAGCGCGTGCAGTCCCTGCGGACTCGACGCCGCCTTGGTGAGCGCGAGCGGGTTCGCGCCGGTGAGCGCCGCGGAGGTGGCCACGCCCTGGGCGAGGTTGGTCTTGAGGGTGTTGGCGTAGATCGTGCCGAAGACGGCGGTGCCGAAGGCGCTGCCGAGCGTACGGAAGAAGGTGACTCCGGAGGTGGCCGTGCCGAGGTCGGAGTAGTCGACCGTGTTCTGCACCGCGATGGTCAGCACCTGCATGCACAGCCCGATGCCCGCGCCGAGCACGAACATGTAGAGCGACGCGATCCACGCGGGGGTGCCCGGCTTCATGAGCGAGAGCAGATACAGGCCCAGCGCCATGACCAGCGAGCCGATGACGGGGAAGAAGCGGTACTGCCCGGTCTTGCTCACCACGTTGCCGCTGAAGACCGACGCGAGCAGCAGTCCGAGGACCATCGGCAGGGTCCGGACCCCGGAGAGCGTCGCCGAGTCGCCGTCGACGTACTGCAGGAAGGTCGGCAGGAAGGTGAGCGCGCCCAGCATCGCGAAACCGACGATGAAGCTGAGCACGGAGCACACGCCGAAGACGGGGTTGCGGAACAGCCGCATCGGCAGCATCGGCTCGGCGGCCTGCGTCTCGACCCAGCAGAAGGCCGCGAGCGCGACCACGCCGCCCGCGAAGAGGCCGATGATCGTCGCCGATCCCCAGGCGTACTGGTTTCCGCCCCAGCTGGTCGCCAGGATCAGGGCGCTCGCGCCGACGGCGACCAGGGCGATGCCGAGGTAGTCGATGACCGGCCGCACGGCGGCCTTGAACGACGGAATCGTCCGCGCGGCGCTGAACACGACCAGGACGGCGATCGGCACGTTGACGTAGAAGGCCCAGCGCCAGGAGAGGTGGTCGGTGAAGAGCCCGCCGAGCAGCGGCCCGATCACCGTGGCCACGCCGAAGACCGCCCCGATCGCCCCCTGGTACTTGCCGCGCTCGCGGAGCGGGATCACGTCGGCGATGAGCGCCATGGCGGTCACCATCAGCCCTCCGGCGCCGGCTCCCTGGAGCGCGCGCCACCCGATGAGCAGCGACATGTTGGTGGCGAGACCGCAGAAGAACGATCCGGTGATGAAGACGATCGCGGACACCTGGAAGATCAGCTTGCGCCCGAACAGGTCGCCGAACTTGCCGACCAGCACGGTGGCCACCGTCTCCGCGAGCAGGTACGACGTCACCACCCAGGACATGTGGGCCGCCCCGCCCAGGTCCGCGACGATGGTGGGGAGAGCGGTGCCCACGATGGTCTGGTCGAGGGCGGCGAGCAGCATCCCGAGCATGATCGTGCCGAAGACGATGTTCCGCTGCCGCCGATCGAGAACGGGCGGCGCGGCGGCGGGTGGAGCCGGCTCGGTCACGGTGCTCATGCACGAAGCGTCACATCGGCGCGGACCCGTCGCGACCTGGGTCGTCTGTGCCGGTGACCAGCGCCCTGCCGGGCTGATGCGACGCCTGGGTGCGGCGGCCGGACACGCGGGAGGTGGCGGAGCGGGTCCATTCGCAGGAGCGCGGTCACTCGCGCGGCGGACGCCGCTGGCGGTTGCCGGACGCCGGCTCCGCCGCAGCGGCTCGGCGCGCTGAACTGCGAAAAGTGCTCTGCCGGGGCGCCATGACCGCGGCAGCGGGGGACGCCGTGCGCAGGTGCTCGATCTGCAGGGTGCCTGGAAGCGGAGGTTGTGTGGGGTTTGGTTCGGGATCACACAGCTGGTGCACAGGCACGGGACCGAACCGCACGGAAAGGAAGTCCCCTGATGCGTACTGTGTCGACCCTCGCGGGTGCCGTTGCGGCCGGTGCGGCTCTGTTGGCCGCCCCTGCCGCACACGCCGCCACGCCCGCGGCCAGCGCCGCCTGCACCGCCGCGGTGGACGCCGCGAACAAGGCCGAGGCTGCCTTCCAGGCCGCACTGGCCGACTACAACCAGGAGATAGCGGCGGGCGGGCACCCCGGGAGCGCCGAACAGGCGAACCTGGACAGCCTGAAGAACGCGGCGAGCCTGGCCACCTCCGACTCCGTCCGGGTGTGCGGCGCCACCGGCAGCCCGGTGGGCACCATGACGACGGGCACCGGCTCCACCAGCACCGGCCACGTGGGCCTCGACCTCGCTGCGGGCGTCGGCCTGGTCGGCGCCGCCGGCCTGACCGTCGCGCTGCGCCGCCGCACCCGCGGAGGCGACCAGGCCTGATCCGGCGTCACCGTCGGCCGCGCGACAACCCGGCCGGCCACCGGTCGGCTGCCCCCGCAGCACCTGTTGCGGGGGCAGCCCCGCACCCGCGAGTCACACACAGACGACCGAGAGCACCCGCGTGAACCACCCCCAGACCGACTCGACCAACGCGACGCGCCGGCAGGGCACGGGGCGACGATCTTGGCATGCGGCGGGCTGGCCGGCTCTGCCGCTGCTGGCCGCGGCGGCCGCACTGTTCGGTTACGGTCTCACTGCCCCTGCGCCGCCGCCGCAGCCCGACCCCGCCCAAGCACTCACCTCCGCCGTCCCCGATCCGGGGGTCACCGGCGAGGACGTGACGCCTTGGGTCTCCGCGCTCCCGCCTGCCGCACCCATCCGCGTCGTCATTCCCGCGATCGGCGTCGACGCCCCCCTGGTCCCGCTCACCCTGCTCCCCGACCAGCACCTCGGCGCTCCCCCTGCGAACATCCCCAGGGCCGCGGGCTGGTACGCCGACGGCACCCCACCGGGCACCCCCGGCACCGCCGTCATCGCCGGACACGTCGACACCGACGCCGGCCCCGCCGTCTTCTACAACCTCGGCGCCCTCAAGAAGGGCATGACCATCGCTGTACCGCGTGCCGATCAGACCACCGCCGTCTTCACCATCGACGCCGTCGCCGCCTACTCCGCCACGAACTTCCCGACCCACACCGTCTACGACCCGGCTCGACGACCCGAACTTCGCCTCATCACCTGTGGCGCCGGCTACTCCAGGACTCGCCACTCCTATCTCGGCAACGTCGTCGTCTACGCCCACCTCACCAGCCACTCGCCCGCCTGACCCAGGCACCCGGCGGCCCGCAGTCGGCCGGCTCGTCCCGTTTTCCTGCTCAGCCCTCCGTCGGGTCCGGTGAGGACCGGGCGGGTCCCTTCAACCGCTTCGACCGCTGCGAGCGGCCGAACGACCCGCGTCCTGCGTGCGCACGTGGACGAGAAGGGTGGGCGCGCTGACCGGACGGGGCGTCAGGCCGTGCTCTACACTCGGCTCGCCTGCCTGGGGAGGAACCATGCGCGGCAAGCGACTGCGGCGGATCACGCCCGCGTACGGACGTCAGGCGGCCTGTCTGCCGGCGGCCTGCGCGTGGGGTGTCCTGTGTGCCGGTCTGACCACCGCGCTCCTCCTCGGCAGTGGCCCGCGCGGTGGCGCAGCGGCGGTCGACGTCGGCCTGGCCGCGATGACCGCTCTCATGGTCCGCTGCTACCGCATCGGCATCTACCTGGGACCGGAGCATGTACGCGTGCGAACGCTGCTGCGCACGCGTACGGCCGATCGGCGGGCGCTGACGGCGGTCAGCACCGCCCCACGACGTCCGATCGCACGAACCGAGGGACCCTTCCGCAGCGACGCGATCACCCTGGAACTCGCCGACGGCAGCCGCATCGCGACCCCGGTCCGGGTCCTCAACACCGAATGGGAGCGCACGCCGTTCGGCCCCGTCTACGATCTCCAGACGGTCCGGCGCGTGCTCGCCCAACTGCGGGACGGGCTGCCGTTGCCGCGTGACGCGTCGCCCTGAGTCGCCCGCCCCGAGGTCCCTTCTCCTCAGCCGCAACCATCGCCGCCAGCATGGCGGATGACACGGGGCTCCGCCCAAACCCCGGCCCTTCTCAAGGAGGAGCGCGGCGAAGAGGAGAGGGTGCGGGAGGAGGGGGTAAGGGTGGGGGCGTGGGGCAGTCCCTCCCCGATCTCGCACCGGAGGCGTACCGGGAACCTCCCAGGGCCGCCACGGCCAAGCCCAAGGGTCACACGGTGAGCCTGGCGGCCCTGGGAGAACCCCGGCTCGGCAAAGCTGCCCGATCGAGGAGGAACCACCCCACTCAGGCCCACCAGATGGCCGAGGCGGCCGTGATGAACCGACTACCAGGGGCGCGTGTACGTGACTCTGCGCCGCCTGCGCAGCAACGGTCGAGCGACGACCAGCCAGAGCGATAGGGGCAGCCAGACAGCACCGAAGACCGCGGGGCCGGCGGACGGGCCGACAATTCCGGAGATGATCATCACAACCGGCATGATCAGCATCGCAACCCGTGCGATTACCTCCACGAAAGGGCCTGGACGTTGGTGCGGCCACGGTCTCGGGGCCGGCTCGGGAGTAATGGGTGGCCTGTAGTCGCTCGTAGCTTGCCCCTGGATGCCTGGCTGTAGCTCGCCAGCCGATCGCGCTGCATGGCGCATCAGGATCCACAGGACCGCAGAACCGCCTACACCAACAACGGCGGCAACGACGCTGATCCAGGGCATGTGCATCACACCACTCGCGTAGCCCATCTCCGCACAGGCGGAGCCCAGGAGCGAAGCGATGGCAGCGAGCCGCTGCCGCCGATGGACGCGGAGCGCCGTCAGCCCAATGCCGAGCACAGCGAAGAAAGCTATCCCAATGATCACGGCGGGATCCTAGACCCACCGTCACGACTCGAACCCGGCTGGCCCCTCCGCAACGGGCCGGAGGCTTTGGGGGCGTAGACCTCAACCGACGCGGTGAGCCTGGCGGCCCTGGGAGAACTCCGGTCCGGCAGAGCTGCCCGATCGAGGAGGAACCAGGCACAGCTATCCACAAGCGCGGGGGCATAGGGCCGAAGCAAGATCCGGACCAGTGACGGACAAAAGCTGAGATCCGTGCTCCCCGGAGCCCTTTCGTAGCAGGTCAGGGCTCAGTGGCTGGGCATTCGTCGGGCCGACTGTAAATCCGCTCCTGGAGAACCTCGGTTCGGCGCAGCCGCCCGATCGAGAAGGCAGCCCCGTTCGGGCAGGGGTGCGCTCACGAATCAGCTGCCGGAAGGATGGGCGGCGAGATGGCTTGTGCGGCAGCCTGATCTTGAGGAGGATGCATGACCCAGCTTCAGGGTTCCATCCGACGGCTGGCCGTTGCCGCCGGAACGGCCGTCTCGGTCGTGCTGCTCCTCCTGAGCGTTTGGCTCTTGATGCCGCTGTTCGGCGCGCTGCTGTTCTGGATAGCCGAGCACGGCTAGTGGCGGGGCCAGGGCCAGATCGGCCCTCCGCCACGACGTAGGCTCCGGCTTCGAGGCGCTTCCGTACAGCACGGAAGTACAGCAACCATGACGACCCCAGCCGACCAGACCCGACCGCCCTAACGTGCTTGACCAGGTCGGGAGACCTCAGCGACCGGACTGCCGCTAGGGCCTGTCTGGAGTTGTGATCACGTGGCGGGAATAGGGTTGAAGGGATGATCATCGGGCTGGTAGCTTTCAGTCGACCGTGACACCGCCCGAGGAGGTGAGACCCCGTGAACGCTGTATCGATGTGGGTGCTCCCCCTTCCCGTCACGGCTGGCGATTGACGTAGTTTCGCCGCCGGGAGCGCCTCGACCACAAGGCACTCCCGAAAGGCAACACCTATGTACTCTCTGCAGTTCACCGCCGAGTCGTCGTCGAATGGCATGGTCGAGCGCGACTTCGTCGTGGGCGACGTCCCCGGCGTCCTCTGGTCGCCGGCCTCCAACGCAGCCGATCGCGCGCCCCTGATCCTGATGGCCCACGGCGGCGGCAACCACAAGAAGCACCCGGCGATGTCCGGTCGCGCCCGCCTCCTCGTGGCTGGCTGCGGCTTCCACGTCGCCGTCATCGACGCGCCCGGTCACGGTGACCGGCCTCGCACGGCGCACGACGAGCAGGAGATCGCCGAGCTGTTCCGGGCGCGGGCCGCGGGCGAGCCGGAAGGCCCGATCGTCGTGCGCTACAACGACCACCTGGCGGAGTTGGCCGTGCCCGAGTACCAGGCGACCCTGGATGCTCTCCAGGGACTCCCGGAGATCGGCACCGACGGGTTGGTCGGCTTCTGGGGCATCAACATGGGCACCGCGATCGGCATCCCATTCGTGGCCACCGAACCCAGGATCTCCGCCGCAGTCTTCGGCCAGCACTGGCCCGACACCCTGGCCGAGAAGGCGAAGCAGATCACCATCCCGATCGAGTTCGACCTGCAGTGGGACGACGAGCACATCTCGCGCGAGGCCGGTCTCGCGCTGTTCGACGCCTTCGCCTCGAAGGAGAAGTCGCTGCACGTGAACTCGGGCAAGCACAAGGAACTGCCCCGGTTCGAGGCCGACAGCGCGGTCCGGTTCTTCGCCCGGCACTTCGGCCGAGCAATCACCGCGTCGGCCTGACGTACCCGGTTGCGGCGTCCGGCTGGCAAGCCGGACGCCGCAACCGCGGCCCCGGGTTGAGGCTGCGCATCCAGATGATGGATCCGCGCAGTTGAAGCCCCGCCATGTAGCTCTCGGGTGTCTTGTCATAGCGGGTTGCCAGACCCCGCCATGCCTTGATCTTGTTGATGCAGCGCTCCACCGTGTTGCGGTCCTTGTACTGGTCGGCGTCGTACGAGATCGGTCGCCCGCCGGCGCTGCCACGCTTCTGGCGGTTCGCTGCCTGGTCGGCCTTCTCCGGGATCACCGCCTTGATCCCGCGTCTGCGCAGGTAGGCCCGGTTGGCTCGCGACGAGTACGCCTAATAGGCGCCGAGGTTGAGTTCTTGGCGACCTCGGCAGGGGCCGTCAACGTCTGGACTGTATGCCGCGCCTTGAGCGCTTCGATAAGAGCGATGCCTGCACGGCCCCTGCCGCTTCCAACTCGATCGCCGTACCGTGCCGTGGTTCGAGCCATGTCCAGGGTCATCTCTTGATCAGCCGGAGCCGTCGAGCTCTTCACGAGAGCGAGGCCCCTGGACTCAGCTGGGACCACGGACGGCTGATGGGGTGGTGCGCCCGCGAGCGCTTCTATTAGGTCGCCGGGTGGTCCTGCCGCGGCTCGACGCCGACGGGACAGCGACGGCAAAGGAGCGAATGTGCAGGTGACCTGCGGAATCGACTGGGCCGAGGACCACCATGACGTGGCGGTGGTCGACTCTGAAGCGCGGCTGCTCGGCAAGCTGCGGATCAGCGACGACGCTGCCGGCTTCCAAGAACTCCTGCATCTGCTCGCCGAGCACGGCGACAGTCCCGACGAACCGATCCCGGTCGCCATCGAGACCTCCCGCGGCCTGCTCGTCGCCTGCCTGAGGGCGACAGGCCGCCGCGTCTACGCGATCAACCCGATGGCCGTCGCCCGATACCGCGACCGGCACACGGTCTCACGCAAGAAGTCCGACCACCAGGACGCTCTCGTCCTGGCGAACATCCTGCGCACCGACGCGGAGCACCACCGCCCGCTGCCGGGCGATTCCGACCTCGTCAGAGCCATCGCCGTGCTGGCCAGGGCCCAGCAGGACGCTGTCTGGGACCGCACTCGCGCTCAGAACCGGCTGCGGTCGCACCTGCGCGAGTACTACCCCTCGATCCTGGAGGCCTTCTCGGATCGGCGCGAACACCTGCTGGCCCGGGAGGCCCGCGCGATCCTCGCGATCGCCCCGACTCCGACCGAGGCGGCCGCGCTCACTCGCAGCCGGCTGAAGGCCGCCGTCGTGCGAGCAGGCCGCCAGCGCAGGATCGAGGCGGAGACCGACCGGATCCGGGAGATCCTCCGTCGCGCCTGGATGCACCAACCGCCACTAGTGGAAACGGCGATGGGGCACCAGACTCTCGCCCTCCTGGCCCAGCTCAACGCCGCCTGCCAAGCCTGTGACGACCTGGCCCAAGCCACTGAAGAGCTGTTCCTGCAGCACCCGGACGCCGAGATCATCACCAGCTTCCCCGGTCTGGCGGTCCTCACCGGCGCCCGGATCCTGGCCGAGATCGGCGACGACCGAACCCGATTCGACACCGCACGGAACCTGAAGGCCTACGCCGGAAGCGCACCAGTGACGCGGGAGTCCGGCCGCAGCCGCCAGGTGAACCACCGCCGCATCAAGAACAGCCGCCTGGCCGCAACCGGACGACACTGGGCATTCGCCGCTCTCACCGCGTCACCCGGGGCCCACGCCCACTACAACCGCCGACGCGACGCGGGTGACCGCTACCACGCAGCCCTCCGTCATCTCTTCAACCGCATGCTCGGCCAACTGCACCACTGCCTGAACACTCACCAGAAATTCGACGAGGGGATCGCCTTCGCAACACCAGCGAGGCCTGAACTCAGCGCCGCAGCTTGACCCATAGCTGCATGGGGTGTCTTATCGGCGGCCACCGCGTCGGGCCTGGTCCGCGGACGGCCGACGGGCCCGCGCACCTTGACCTCCTCCAGGACGGCGACGAACCGTGGGCTGTCAGCGGCCTGTCCGGGCGTGAGCACGAAGGCCAAGGGGCGACAACGCCGGTCCGCCGCAAGATGCACCTTGCTGGTCAGCCCACCACGGGACCGGCCGAGCGCCGCTGCCTTGAGTCGGGCACGGCGACGCCGGCGTAACTTCCGGCGTTCGGCCCGATCCCTCTCGAGCTCTGCCGATGCCGCCGTCACCGGGGCGTTTTGCCCGGTTTCCGATGCCCCTTTTCCTCCGCCGCGGCCTCTTCCAGCGCCGCCAGCACCTCGGGGTCGACCACCATCCCCGCCGCATCGTGGTGTGCGCGAGCCACTGTCGAATCCACGCTGACCAGCGACAGGTCCGCCTGACCGCGCCGGGCGGCCTCCGCGATGATCGCCTTCATCAGCGCGGCGAACACACCCGCGTCACGCCACTGGGCGAAGCGGTCGTAGACCGTCTGCCAGGCACCGAACTCCGTCGGCATCTCCCGCCACTGGCCACCGCTGCGGAACTTCCAGATGACGCCCTCGAACTGCTCACGAAGCCGCTGCGGATACGGGCCGTACCGGCCGATGGGGAGGAACGGCTCGACCAACTCCCACTCGCTGTCGCTCAGTTCGCGTCGCGTCACAGCAGCGTTTTACCGGCCCAGCCCGGCGCGCGAGGGCGAACCGGGCAAGACTGATCACAACTCCAGACAGAGCCTAGTACTCCAGCAGGACTTTGCTATCTGACCTGGGGCGATGCAGGCGGAGTGGAGTGTAGTCAGGGTGCCAGGCGTCAGGGGCGGCTTCGTGTGGGCTGCCCCTCGATCGTGTGACTGCGCCGTCGGTAGTGGCTGCGGCGGGGCAGCCTCTCGATGTGATCACCGAGACCGTCGCCGAGACGTGGGACCGCGAACTGGACGAACTCTTCTTGACCGTGGGACACCGCTTCCGTCGCGTCGAAGCGCGGCGCCGGATGCGGGACTACGTGCGCGGCCTGCTGGCTCCAGTCGCCAGGAAGAACAGCTGGCAGCTGGCCGAGCAGGCCGGTCACCGCACCCCCGACGGCTTGCAGCATCTGCTCGCCGGGGCCGCGTGGGACCCGGACGAGATCCGCGATGACCTGCAGGCATTTGTCGCCGAGCGGTTGGGCGAGCCTGACGGGGTACTGATCCTCGACGACACCGGCTTCGTGAAGAAGGGCACCACCTCCGCCGGGGTGCAGCGCCAGTACTCCGGCACCGCCGGCCGGACCGAGAACTGCCAGATCGGAGTGTTCGCCGCCTATGCCTCCGTCCGGGGCCGGGCCCTGGTCGACCGTGAGCTCTACCTGCCCAAGTCATGGACCGAAGACCGCGATCGCTGCCGTGCGGCGAGGATCCCCGACGAGCGGGAGTTCTGCACCTAGGGCGAGCTGGCGAAGCGGCTGGTGCTGCGGGCGCTGGGCTCCGATCTGCCCATCGCCTGGGTCACCGCGGACTCGGCCTATGGGCAGTAGGGACGCTTCCGCCGGCTGCTGGAGGAATCCGGTGTCGGCTACGTCCTGGCGGTGCCCAAGTCCCAGTTCAGCCTGGGCGGTCCCCGCATCGACTGGCTGTTCGCGCAGGCCCCGGACGAGGCCTGGGAGCGGATGTCGTGCGGTGACGGCGCCAAGGGCCCGCGCGTCTACGACTGGGCGGCGATCCGGCTGCGGGCCGTGGCGGAGTACGACTACCAGGGCGAGGTCCTGGTCCGAGCACGCTGGGCGATGGCCCGCCGCAGCATCGCCAAGCCGGACGAGATCGCCTACTACCTCGCCTACGCGCCGCCGGAGACCACCGTGACGGAGTTGGTGCGGATCGCGGGGATGCGGAGGGCGATCGAGGAGTGCTTCCAGGCCGCGAAGAACGAATGCGGTCTGGATCAGTACGAAGTCCGCCGTTACACCGGCTGGATGCGGCACATCACGCTCGCCATGCTCGCGCACGCGTTCTTGGCCGCGATGGCGGCCGCCGCGGCGTCAAAAGGGGCTGCAGAAACGGTTCCGGCACCCTGGTCGACCTCACCGTGGCGGAGATCCGCAGGCTCCTGGCAGTTGGCGGCGGCGGTGGCCCGTGTCCGCCACGGCGCTCGCCCCGCACTCACGCGCTGAGCTGGTCCGCCTGGCGTCGACGACGCCAGGCCGTCGCCCGCCGCAGCCACTACCGACGGCGCAGTCACACGATCGAGGGGCAGCCCACACGAAGCCGCCCCTGACGCCTGGCACCCTGACTACACTCCACTCCGCCTGCATCGCCCCAGGTCAGATAGCAAAGTCCTGCTGGAGTACTAGTTCGCATCGAGGGGGTCAGTGTCCTTGGCGGGCCGAACCGATGCCCGCTGGCGACTCACCACCAGAGCCCAGCGAGCACGCTATACAGGAAGGCCAGCGCGGCGGTCCCCACGACGCCCACGAGGAGGCAACCCCATAGAGGACTGCTGCACCCAGATGGGCCGTCGCCCGACTCAGTGTCCTTGGGTGACTCGATGGGTTCTGTGTCGTTGGGCGTGTCCGTCATGCACGCCACCGTGCCAGGACCGTGCCAGACGGGGCGGGGAGACGCGGGAAAGAGCGGGGAATTGCGGGGAGAACCTGGTCAGTTGCCGCAGGCAGAATCCATCCAGGTCACCCTAGGTTACCTAGACGGAGCCTCCTAAAGCCGGTGTCGGCGTGCCCGATAGGTCGCGGCCGATCGTCGGAAGCGCCAGCGGCCTCCCATTGCGGCGCTGCGCCCGGCGGCCGCAGAAAAGCGCCGCCGGGCGTTCCGCCTGAGCGCGGGCCGGCGAATCATCCCCCTGCGCCCCAGCGCGAGGACGATCCGCCGGTGCCGTCAGTACCGCGGGGTGGTGAACTCCGGCGCGTCCGGCTCGATCCCGTAGAGGTGGTCCGACCGCGGCTGCTCGCCGGGCGCGGCGCAGTCCGCGCCCGGCGTGCTCCGGGCGTCCGCGTCGCGTCGTCCGCGCAGCGGCCACCAGAGGGCGCGGCCGAGCAGCACGGCCAGGGCGGGCACCAGCACGATCGAGAGCACGAACGCGGAGAGCAGGATGCCGAGCCCGGTCGCGAAGCCGACCTGCTGGGTGGCCGCGGCAGGGGTGGCCGCGAGGCTGGCGAAGGAACCTGCCAGCACCAGCCCGGCCGTGGCGATCGCGGGCGCGGTGTGTCGCACGGCGCGTGCCACGGCGTCCCGGGTGGACCCGGGCCGCTCCATCTCCTCGCGGATCCGGTCGGTGATCAGGATGTTGTAGTCGGTGCCCAGCGCGACCACGAAGAGGAAGAGCACCAGTGGCAGCGTGAAGACCACGCCCGGCTTGCCCATCCCGTGCTGGAAGACCAGCGCGGCGGCCCCCAGGGTGGCCGCGAAGCCGAGCCCGACCGAGAGCATCAGGACCACCGGCGCCAGCAGACTGCGCAGCAGCATCAGCAGGATCAGGCCGATCAGCAGCGCGGCCACCGGGAAGACGATCCGCAGGTCGTGGTCGACGGCGGTGGCGACATCGACGTAGACCGCCGCGGTCCCCCCGACGTGGGCGGCCAGTCCGGCCGGCAGGTGCGCGGCGACGGCTGCCCGGACCGGGCCCGCGACCAGCGCGCGGGCCTGTGCGGAGCCGGAGTCGGCGGTCAGGTAGAGGTCGATCCGCGCGGCCCGCCCGGACGGGGCCAGCACCGGCTCGGCCGCCTGGCCCACGCCCTTCACCCGGGCCAGACTGTTCCGCAGTCCGGCGACTCGCGCCGGCGCGATCGTGCCGCCGTCCGTGCTGCGCAGGTAAACGGTGGTGGGGTCGGAGACCCCGGCCGGCAGGGCGCGGGTGATCTGCTCCGCGGTGGCCTGGGCGGCGGTCTGCGGGCCGCCACCGCCGAGGTCGTAGTCCATCGCGACTCCCGCCAGGCCTGCCGCAGGCAGGCCCAGCGCGACGACGGCGGCGAGGGCGAGCGCAGCCGGCCGACGCGCGATCAGGGAACCGAGGCCGGCCGCCGCACCGGCGCGCGGCTCACGGCGCAGGGTGCGCGAGGGCCAGAAGAGCCTGCGGCCGGCGGCGGCCAGCACGGCCGGCATCAGGGTCAGCGCGGCCAGCAGCATCACCAGCACGGAGACCGCGATCGCCGGGCCGAGCACCCGGAACTGCCCGAAGCTGGCGATCCCGAGGGTGGCGAAGGCGGCGACGATGGTGAGCGCGGCCGAGGTGACCGCAGTGCCCACCCGCCCGCCGACCTCGGCCGCCACGGCGCGGTGGTGCCGGTCGGGACGGGCCCGCAGTTCCTCGCGGAACCGGAACAGCATGAACAGGAAGTAGTCCACGCCGATCCCGAGCAGCACCACGCTGATCAGGCTCGGCACGCTCGGGTCGAGGTCGATCCCGGTGGCGAGCGCCGTGAGCACCACCGCACCGCTCGCCACGCCGCCGATCAGCGCGACCGCGAGCAGCGGCACGACCGCGGCCAGCACACTGCGGAAGACCAGGACGTTCAGCAGCACGATCAGCCCCACCGCGCAGCCGGAGGCGATGGCCGAGCGGGTGCTGCCGGCGTCGTCGGAGTCGACCTGGTCGGCGAGGCCACCGGTGAACCCGGCGCGCAGGCCGGACGCTTCGAAGACTGCCCGGGTGTGGTCGCGGAACGCCCGGTAGGTGGCCTGCAGCCCGGGGTCGGCGGCGTTGCCGGTCAGCCGGGCGGAGACCAGCTCGAAGCTGCGGTCCGGCGCGAGCAGACCCACTGCCAGCTTCGGGACCTGCGAGTAGTCGTGGGCGAACGGCGGGCTGTCCTTGTCGTGCGGCATCGCGATCCGCTCCCGGCCGAGCCGCTCGGCCAGCGTGGCGACGGTTCGCCGGTCGGCCTCGCTGAGCGGGGAGCCGTCCGGGCGGTCGACCAGCACGGTGACCACGTCGGCGTCGGGATCGGCGCCGAACTCCTTCTCGGCGATGGTCAGCGCGGCGGCCGAGTCGTAGCTCTTGGGCAGGAAGTCGGCCGGCTGGCTGCGGGTCACCTGGAAGATCAGGGACTGGCCCAGGACGGTCAGCAGGGCACCCAGGACCGCCCAGCCGGCGATCACCTTCCATGGGTTCCTGGTCGCGAACCCGGTCAGGGCGCGGATCACGTGCTGCTCCTCAGTGGGAAGGGGGGTGGGGAGCCGGGGTTTCCCGGCCTTCTCCAGCCCATCACCGGCGCGGCGGCTTCTCGTCGGGACACAGGACGAGAAGCCGGGCGGGAGCCCGGCCCCGGCCGGGACCGGACCAGGACCGTGCTCCCAGTCCTGGCTCCTCCGCAGGTCCGGGTGGGTGCGCGGGCGGGCGGTGCGAGAATGGTTCGCGCGGAGAACGGTCCGTGGCGCTCCGGTGACGGCGCATCGAGAACAGCGGCGGAGCCGCCGAGGGGACGAGGACATGGCCACAGGCCGACCACTGCCGGGCACGGCGGAAGCGGACACCGGTCGAGGCGTGTCGGGTACGCCGGTCGCCGTCGACGGCTGGCTGCCCGGCCGTGGCGACGCCCTCCTGGCCGCCGGGACGGCGGTGCTGGACGTCTTCGGCTACACCATGAGCTGCCTGGAGGACGGCCGGGCGGTCACCGCGCCGGCCCTGGTGCTCAGCGTGCTGGCGGCGCTGCCGCTGCTGGTCCGCCGGACGTGGCCGGTGGCCGTGCTGGGCGTGGTGCTGGCCTTCATCCTGACGCTGAATCTGTGGGAGCCCGCGCCACGTCACTTCCCGGTCGCGGTGGTGGTGGCGCTCTTCTCGGTGAGCCGGCACTGCACGCTCCGGCTGGCCGTGCCCGCCGGGCTCACGGCGGGGCTGACCGTGCTGACCAGCCAGGGCCCGCACGTGGGCCTGACCTTCGGCGACGTGCTCGGCAGCCTGCTCGGCAGCGCGCTGGTGGTCGGCGCGGGCGCGGTGATCGGCCGCAGCCAGCAGGAGGCGGAGGTGCGGCGCGCACTGCTGGCGGACCGCGCGGTGGCCGAGGAGCGGCGGCGGATCGCCCGCGAGCTGCACGACATCGTGGCCCACCACATCACCACCATGCAGCTGCTGGCGGGCGGCGCGCGGGCAAACCTGGACGGCGACGTCGAGGTGGTCCGCGAGGCGCTGGTGACCTTGGAGGGCTCCGGCCGCCTGGCCCTGCGTGAGATGCGGCAACTGCTCGACGTGCTGCGGGCGGACGACGAGCGGGAGGAGACCCCCGGTGCGCCGCAGCCGGGAACCGCCGACCTGGAACGGATCGTCGACGACGCGCGGCTGGGCGGGATGCCCACCGAGTTCACGGTCCACGGCGCGGTCCGTCCGCTGCCGCCGACCACCGAGCTGACGATCTTCCGGATCGTCCAGGAGGCGCTCACCAATGCGCGCAAGCACGCCGGGCCGGCACGGGCTCGGGTGCGGCTCGCCTACCATCCGGAGTCGGTGACGGTGGAGGTCAGCGATGACGGAGCGGGGGCGGCGGCTCCGCCGTCGCACGGCGGAGCCGCCGCCCGCGAGCGGGCGGTGCCGGGGCAGTCGGTGGGCGGATACGGACTGATCGGCATGCGCGAGCGGGTGGCGCTGCACGGCGGCACCCTGACGGCCGGTCCCGTCGCGGGCGGCGGGTTCCGGATCGCGGCGAGCCTGCCCCACGAGCC
Organism: Streptacidiphilus rugosus AM-16; assembly: GCF_000744655.1. Taxonomy (NCBI): domain Bacteria; kingdom Bacillati; phylum Actinomycetota; class Actinomycetes; order Kitasatosporales; family Streptomycetaceae; genus Streptacidiphilus; species Streptacidiphilus rugosus. Next base: position 551,211 of record NZ_JQMJ01000004.1, read on the forward strand.
GGCGGACGCGCGGCCGTTCGGCGCGGTGGAGGTGGGGTTCGCGTGACCGGACACCCCGTGAGCAGGCACCCGGACGCCGGGCCCGACAGCGGAGCGGAGCCCGACAAGGGCGCGGCTCCCCTCACGGTTCTGATCGCCGACGACCAGCCGCTGGTCCGCCGCGGGCTGGCACTGATCCTCTCCCCCGCACCCGGTGTCCGCGTGGTCGCGGAGGCCGCGAACGGCGAGCAGGCGGTGGAACTGGCCCGGCTGCACCGGCCCTCGGTCGTCGTGATGGACATCCGGATGCCCGTGCTCGACGGCGTCCAGGCCACCGAGCGCCTGGCCCGCGAACTGCCCGACTGCCGGGTGCTCGCGCTGAGCACCTTCGACATGGACGAGTACGTGGTCGCCGCCCTCCGCGCGGGCGCCGCGGGCTTCCTCCCCAAGGACGTCTCGCCGGAGGACCTGCTCGCGGCCGTCCGCACCGTGCACTCGGGCGAGGCCGCCGTGGCGCCCCGCCTGCTCACCCGGTTGCTCGCCGCCTACGTCACCGCTCCGGGTCGGCCGTCCCACCAGGGCGCCGGGGCGGCGGCCCGGCCCGCCGGCTCGGCCGAGCTGACGACCCGTGAGGTGGAGGTGTGGCGCCTGATCGCCGGCGGCCTGGACAACAACGAGATCGCGCAGGCGATGCAAATCAGCGCCTCCACCGTGAAGAACCACATCACCAATGTCTTCGGCAAACTCCAGGTCCGCGACCGCGCCCAAGCGGTGATCGCGGCCTACGAATCCGGCCTGGTGGCCCCCGCCCCACCCGGCTGACCGTGGGGCGAGCGGCACAGTCCAGGGTTTCACTCCCGCCCGAAGTGATCGACGCCCGCTGCGCGCGTGTACACGGTGGAGCGGGGGCGTCGACGGGGCCGAACCGCCTCAGGGTCCCAGGAAGGGCGGTACTCGTGGAGGACGCCGCCGGGTCTGTCGGTCCGGGCTGCGACGACGTCGAGGAGGTCACCCGATGAAGGTGAGGGACACCGCCCTGCACGAATCGCCCCAGGCGCTTCGCGTCTCCGGCACGGCGGCCCGACAATTCGCGTGACAGCTACGGCTTCTTCCACGACCATCGGCCGGTGACCTCGGAACCGGACGTTCTCAACCTGAACATCATCTGCCCACCGCCCGGCGAGGGCGGGGTGGAAGCCCACCCGATCGTCAACGGCCGGCATCTTCTCACCGACGTGCTCGCCGAGAGCCCGGAAAGCCCCGGCTACGTCCCAGTGGGGCCCCGGCCCCTGCTGGACCCGGACGGGCCGCTGCATGCCACCGCGACACCCCACGAGATTCGTGTCGCCGTGTCCGGGTGCGGTGTGGAGCTGTGCTGCGGCGCTCTCTACGTGACGGTCCGGCGGGACGGGGAGCATGTCCTCTGGGAGGGCTGGCGCGACCTGGCCCATCCGGAGTTCGACGCCCCGGGACTTCGGTTCGCCGCGGCCGCGTACGAGGCCGAGGTCCTGCGAGCCGAGGCGGACCGCGGGTGGGAGTGGCCGGGGGCAGCGGTCGCACGGCTGCTGGAGGCGGGGCTGAACCGGCGCGAGGACTGGCTGGACCGGTGGGACTGCGAGGTGGAAGGCGTCTGGGCCTCCCGCTCGGAGCCCGATCGAATCCGGGTCGTCTTGGGGCATCCACGCGGCCTGACCGATCCTGACCGACCCTGGATCCAGTTCGGGCTCACCCTCCCGATCTCCGAGGACGACCCCTCCGACCAGGCCGCGCGCCTCGAAGCGGAGCTGACCGCAGGCGATCCCCGCGCCACCGCCGAGGTCTGGGGAGGCACCTACCACGCCGACCAACTCGGCTACCCCTGGCCGCCGGTCAACCCGTGGCGAAGTGAGGATCCGGAAGAAGCGCCGTCGAGGTGACGCACAGGGCATGACCTGCCCGGCGGGACCGGCCGTCCGGCCCCGGACCGCCGCCGTGACCGGCCCGGCCGGCCGCCTCCCATGCGACGGCCGGCCGCAAACCACCCTCACCGCGGTGGAGGAACGAGCGCTCAGCCTGCCGTTCGCGCTCCCAGCAGGTGCTCCATCGCCAGCTGGTCCAGCACCTCGAACGCCATGCCCCGCTTCGCCGTCGCCTCGACGTCGAAGTCCTCGAACGACGCGCGGTCGGCCAGCAGGCCCGCCAGGCCGTCCGCGGCCGTGGGGACGGCCAGCTCGGGCAGGCGGGAGGCCGCGAGCGCGGCCTGGACGTCCGGGTCGGCGCGGAAGGAGCGGGCGCGCTCGGCCAGCAACAGGTAGTTGCGCATGCACGCCGCCGCCGAGGCCCAGACGCCGTCGAAGTCCTCGGTGCGCGGCGGCTTGAAGTCGAAGTGACGCGGACCGTCGTAGCCGGCCGACTCGAGCAGGTCGACCAGCCAGAAGGCCTGGCGCAGGTCGCCCGCGCCGAACCGCAGGTCCTGGTCGTACTTGATGCCCGACTGACCGTTCAGGTCGATGTGGAACAGCTTGCCGTGCCACAGGGCCTGCGCGATGCCGTGCGGGAAGTTGAGGCCCGCCATCTGCTCGTGGCCGACCTCCGGGTTGACGCCGACGCGATCCGGACGCTCCAACTCGTTGATGAACGCGAGGGCGTGACCGACCGTCGGGAGCAGGATGTCGCCGCGCGGCTCGTTCGGCTTGGGCTCGATGGCGAAGCGGATGTCGTACCCCTGCTCCACGACGTACTCGCCGAGCAGGTCGAAGGCCTCCTTCAGGCGGTCCAGCGCCACGCGCACGTCCTTCGCCGCGCCGGACTCCGCGCCCTCGCGGCCGCCCCAGGCGACGTAGACCGACGCGCCGAGCTCGGCCGCCAGGTCGATGTTGCGGATGGTCTTGCGCAGCGCGTAGCGCCGGACGTCGCGGTCGTTGGCGGTGAACGCGCCGTCCTTGAAGACCGGATGCGTGAAGAGGTTCGTCGTCGCCATCGGGATCCGCAGGCCGCTCGCGTCCAGCGCGGCACGGAAGCGCTTCACCGTCGCCTCGCGCTCGGCGTCGGTCGAGCCGAAGGGGATGAGGTCGTCGTCGTGGAAGGTGACGCCGTAGGCCCCGAGCTCGGCCAGCCGCTGCACGGTCTCCACCGGGTCCAGGGCCGGGCGCGTCGCGTCGCCGAACGGGTCGCGGCCCTGCCAGCCGACCGTCCAGAGGCCGAACGTGAACTTGTGCTCGGGGGTGGGGCGCAGGGGGTCGGTCATGGGATCTGCTCCGTTCGGTGCCACTGCGGCTCTATTCGTATTGGCAAAAAACAAATTAGTATGCGGGGGCGGCGAACGGAAGCCCCCGCCCCGGCGGCGCCTCCGGCGGTCCCTCCGGCTGCGCCCGCATCGCCCGCACCGTCCCGACAGATCCGCCCGTAGAAGGAGCACCCATGGCCGCACGGCACGTGGTGATCGGCATCGACAGCTCGACACAGTCGACCAAGGCTCTCGCCGTCGACGTCGAGACCGGCGAGGTGCTCGGACGCGGCCAGGCACCGCACGTCGTCTCCGCAGGGGCGGGCCGCGAGAGCGACCCGGACGGCTGGTGGAAGGCGCTCGACGCGGCCGTGGCCGCGACCGGCCTCGGCCAGGTCGCCGAGGCCGTCTCGGTCGCCGGGCAGCAGCACGGGCTGGTCGCTCTCGACAAGCGGGGCGAGGCCGTCCGGCCCGCGCTGCTCTGGAACGACGTGCGGTCCGCGCCACAGGCCGCCGGGCTGGTCGAGGCGCTCGGCGGGGCCGAAGCCTGGGCCCGGCGCACCGGCAGCGTGCCGACGGCGGCGTTCACCGTCGCCAAGTGGGCCTGGCTGCGCGAGAACGAGCCGGAGGCGGCGGCCCGCGTGGCCTCGGTCAGGCTGCCGCACGACTACCTGACCGAGCGCCTGTGCGGGACCGCAGCCACCGACCGCGGCGACGCCTCCGGCACCGGCTGGTGGGGGGCGGACGGCTACGACGAGGAGATCCTGCGGCTCGTCGGCCTGGAGCGCTCGGCCCTGCCGGTCGTGCTGGAGCCGGGCGCGCAGGCGGGCGTCGCCCGCTCCGGCGGACCGCTGCGCGCGGGCACGCCGGTGGCGACGGGCACGGGGGACAACGCCGCCGCCGCGCTGGGGCTCGGGCTGTTCCCCGGTCAGCCGGTGCTGAGCCTGGGCACCTCGGGGACCGTCTACACGGTCGCCCGGCAGCGGCCCGCCGACCCGACCGGGACGGTCGCCGGATTCGCCGACGCGCTGGGGCGCTGGCTGCCCCTGGCCTGCACGCTGAACTGCACGCTGGCCGTCGACCGGTTCGCCACCCTGCTCGGGCGGGACCGGGAGGCGGTCGAGCCGGGCGGGCAGGTCGTCGTCCTCCCCTACCTGGACGGCGAGCGGACCCCCAACCTCCCCGCCGCCAGCGGCCTGGTCCACGGCCTGCGGCACGACACCACTCCCGGCCAACTGCTCCAGGCGGCATACGACGGCGCCGCGCACGCGCTGCTCACGGCCCTGGACGACGTCCTCGCCGCGGGCGGCGAGAGCCCGGACGCGGGCGGCCGCGACGCCGACCGGCCCCTGCTCCTCATCGGCGGCGGGGCGCGGGGACGCGGGTGGCAGCGGACGGTGCTGCGGCTGTCGGGCCGGCCGGTGCAGGTGCCGACCGCGCCGGAGCTCGTCGCCCTGGGCGCGGCGGCGCAGGCGGCGGCGCTGCTGACCGGCGAGGCCGCCGACCAGGTGGCGCGGCGCTGGGACACGGCCGCAGGCCCGGTGCTGCCCGCCGTGGAGCGGGACGAGGCAGCACTCGACCTGATCAGCCGCACCCTGGAGCGCGCCCGGGCGCTGCAGGCCTGACCGCCCGAACGCTGCCGCGGCCCGCGGCCGGGTCCCCTCCCAGCTCGGAGGGGACCCGGCCGCGGGCTGCGCCTCCGTGTCCCGATCGTGACCTGCGCGACCCATTGACGCGGTCGCATGTGAGCGCTAACAATTCCGTGTCGAGGAAGACCGAACACGCCGCACGGTAACGTTCAGCACACGGCCGGACAGCAGAACCACAGCACCGGAACACGCACGGCACGCAGCAGCACACCCAGCAGGAACAGCAGCAGAACGACGGGAGGGGCGACCATGACGGCGGAAGCGACCGCACCGGACCGCAAGCCGGTGATGGCCGATGTCGCACGGCTCGCCGGGGTGTCCCACCAGACCGTGTCCCGGGTCCTCAACGACAACCCGCACGTCAAGGAGGAGACCAGGGACCGCGTCCTCCAGGCGATCAGGGAGCTGGACTACCGTCCGAACTCCGCCGCCCGGACCCTGGTCACCAAGCGCTCGCAGACCCTCGGCGTCGTCAGCTTCGACACCACGCTCTACGGTCCCGCCTCGATGCTCTACGGGATCGAGCAGGCCGCCCGCAGCGCGGGCTACTTCGTCAGCATCGCCAGCCTGCGCTCGCTCGACGGCCGCTCGGTCCAGGAGGCCGTCGAGCGGCTGCGCGGACAGGCGGTCGAGGGCGTGCTCGTCATCGCGCCGCAGACCTCCGCGGTCGGCGCACTGTCGCAGGTGAGCGGGCAGGTGCCGGTCGTCGCCGTGGGAACCGGGCCGCAGGCGCGGGTCCCCGCGGTGGCGGTCGACAACGAGGCCGGGGCGCGGGCCGCGACGCGGTACCTGCTCGACCTCGGGCATCGCACCGTGCACCACGTCGCCGGGCCGTCCAGCTGGCTGGACGCCCAGGCCCGTCTCGCCGGCTGGCGGTCCACGCTGGCGGAGGCCGGCGCACCGGAGCCGCCGGTCCTGGCCGGGGACTGGAGCGCCAGATCCGGCTACGAGGCCGGGCTGCAGCTGGCGGAAGACCCCGAGGCCACGGCCGTGTTCTGCGCCAACGACCACATGGCACTCGGGCTGCTCAGGGCGCTGAACGAGGCCGGACGCGACATCCCGGGCGACATCAGCGTCGCGGGCTTCGACGACATCCCCGAGGCCTCCTACTTCACTCCCCCGCTCACCACCGTCCGCCAGGACTTCGGCGAGCTGGGCCGACGCGGCCTGGAACTTCTGGTCGAACAGATCGAGGACGGCGTCCGCACCCGACCCAGGGTGCTGGTGCCACCGGAGCTGGTGCTGCGCCGCAGCACCGCCGCACCCCGCGGCTGACCCGCGGCCGACCCCAGGGCCGAAAGCGACCAGGGGGCCGGACGCGGACACGGGCGGGAGGGGCCGGGGCCACCCTCCCCGGCCGCGCCGCCCGAGCAGAGCACCGCCCAAGGGCTCCCCCGGCCACGCACCGGCACCGACGGGCACCACCCGGTCGAAGGCCTCAGGCCCGCCACCGCACCTCCGCACCACCCGCACCGCGCTGCACCACCGCAGGCCCGCACCGCCGCACCGACGTACTGCCGCAGATCCGCACCGTCGCAACGCCGCACTGCCGCACTGCCGCACTGCCGCCACATCGCACGCCGCCGGTCCCCACGTCCGCACCGCCGCGCCCCGCGCATCCGCACCGCCGCACATCCGGTCGCGCCCCTTCGCGCGCGCCCCGGCACGCCCGCGCCCTCTCCCCGTTCGGATCCATCACCGCCGGGCCTGATTGTGAGCGATAACAATCACGCACGGCACCGGCCGCACCCCACCCACCCTCGCTCCGCCGCCACAGAACAGAAGGGCACCGATCACCATGACCGGAACGACCAGATCCCGCGCCACCGCCGCCGCCGTCGCCGTCCTGCTCGCCGTCACGGCCGCCGCGTGCTCCAAGAGTCCCTCCGGCTCTTCCGCCGCCCCCGCTCCTGCCGGCTCCGGCGGAGGGTCGGGCGCGGCGCCGGTCGCGCTGTCCGGGTCGGTGACGTTCAACCAGGACAACCTCGGCAAGCTCGACGCGGCGCTCAAGTCCGCACTGACCGGCAAGGACCTGTCCAAGGTCGACATCGCGATGGTCGTCAACGTGGCCGCCGACTACTGGAAGGCGGGCCAGGTCGGCTTCCTCAAGGGCTGCGCGGACCTCGGCGTCTCGAACGCCAAGTGCACCTACTTCGCCCCGCCCAACGGCAAGCTGACCGAGCAGAGCTCGGAGTTGGAGACGCTCCGCTCCCAGGGCGTCACCGGCTACTCGATCTCCGCGATCGACCCGACCTCCGCCGCGGGCACCATCCACACCGACGTCTCCGGCGGCATCAGCGTGCTGGCGATCGACTCCCCGCTGCCGGGCACCGACGCGGCCTCGCTCTACCTCGGCACGCCGAACTACACCGCCGGGTTCCAGGCGGGCACCGCGATGAAGCAGGTGCTGGGCGGCAGCGGGAAGGTCGCCATCCTGGTCGGCTCGCTCACCGCCTCCAACGCCACCCAGCGGATCCAGGGCTTCGAGGACGCGCTGAAGGGCACCGGCATCACCATCGCCCAGAAGGTCAACGACAACCTGTCGGCGGGCACCGCGACGTCCGACGCCGAGACCATCCTGGCCAACAACCCCGACGTCACCGGCCTGTACGGGGTGTACTCCTACGACGGACCGGCACTGGCACAGGCGGTCACCTCGGCCGGCAAGACCGGATCGGTCCACATCGTCTCGGACGACTCCGACGCACAGACCCTGCAGTTCATCCAGTCGGGCGTCATCTCCGGGACCGTCGTGCAGATGCCCTACCAGCAGGGTTACACGGGGGCCTACATCCTGGCCGCCGAGAAGGTGCTGGGCAAGGACGCCACCATGGCGATCGTCAAGCCCTACCTCGAGTCCGACGGATCGACCCTCAGCTCCGGCGTGGGCCTGGTGACCAAGTCGGACCTGAGCGCCTATCAGTCCCTCGAGTCGCAGCTGGGAATCGGCTGACCATGAGCGCAGCGAACCACCACCCCGGCCGCGCGGTCACCGCGCGGCTGCGGGGGGTCCACAAGTCCTACGGTCCGGTGCGCGTCCTCGACCTGCCGGAGCTCGACCTCTACGCCGGGCAGGTGGTCGGCGTCGTCGGGGAGAACGGCGCGGGAAAGTCCACGCTGATGGGCACCCTGGCCGGCTCGGTCCATCGCGACGGCGGCGAGATCGAGATCGACGGCCGGGCGCTGACCCCCGGTTCCACCGAGGCCGCCGGACATCTCGGCGTCGCCCTGGTGTCCCAGGAGTTCCCCCTGGTGGGCCAGTTGTCCGTCGCGGAGAACCTGCTGCTCGGCCGACGTCCGCGCGAGTCGCGCCGCAGACTGCTGGTCGACCGGGCGGCGATGCGCGCCGAGGCGACCGCGATGCTCGCAGAGATCGGGCTGTCGGCCACGGCGATCCCGGTCACCCGCCTGGTCCGGACGCTGCCCGTGCCGACCCGGCAGATGATCGAGATCGCCAAGGCCTGGGGCCGCGAACCGAAGCTGCTGATCCTGGACGAGCCGACGTCCTCGCTCGGTCCGGTCGAGGCCGAGGTGGTGCTCGGGCTGGCCAGGACGCTGGCCGAGCGCGGCGGTGCGGTGCTCTTCATCGGGCACCGGCTCGACGAGGTGCGGGAGGTCAGCGACCGGATCCTGGTGCTGCGCAACGGCAGACTGGTGGCCGACCTCACCCCGGCGGAGGCCGACGAGGAACGGCTGATCAGGGAGATGGTCGGCGGCGAGATCGCGCACGGCGAGCCGAAAGCCCGGCCCGCCTCCAGCCCGGTCATGCTCGACGTCACGCAGCTGACCGCCGACGGGCTCGGGCCGGTGGATCTGACGGTGCGCCAGGGCGAGATCCTCGGCGTGGCGGGCCTGATGGGTTCGGGTCGCAGCAGACTGATCCACACCGTCGCCGGCGCGCAGCCCTCGACCGGCGGCACCATGCTCCTGGGCGGCGCGCCGTACGCGCCGCGCGGGCCCGGGGACGGCACGGCGGCCAGGATCGCGCTGATCCCGGAGGACCGCAAGGAGCAGTCCCTGGTGGCCTTCGCGCCGATCCGGGCCAACGTCGTCCTCTCGGTACTGCGCCGGATCAGCACCCGGGGCCTGCTCGGGCCGCGGCGCGAGCGGGCCGAGGCGAAGCGGATCACCGAGAACGTCAACGTCCGGATGCAGTCGGTGGAGCAGCCCATCGGCTCCCTCTCCGGCGGCAACCAGCAGCGGGCGATCTTCGGCCGCGCCTTCGCCGCTGGCCCCCGTCTGCTGCTGCTCGACGAGCCCACGCGCGGCGTCGACGTAGGGGCCAAGGCGGAGATCTACGAGCTGATCGACCGCGCGGCCGAGGACGGCGCGGCCGTGCTGGTCGCCTCCTCCGAACTGGAGGAACTGCTGTGGATCTGCCACCGGATCGCGGTGATGAACCACGGCCGGGTGGTCGCCGTCCTCGACCGGACGGAGGCCACCAAGGAACGCATCATGACGGCCGCGGCCGGCACCTCCCACCCCTCCCGCTCCTCCCCCGACCGGGGAGCGACGCCACCAGGAGCGACCGCACCCGTCGCCGCCGAGCCAGGCGCCACCGAGCCTGTCGCCTCGGAGCCCGCCGGGTCCGAGCCCGCGGCCGGTTCGACCGACGCCCCCGCACCGCACTCCACCGACCCGCTGACGACGAAGAACGGAGCCTCCGCATGAGCGCCCAGAGCACGCTCGCACCCGAGCAGACCGCGCCGCGTGCGCGTCCGGCCGCCGCCGCACTGGTCCGCAGGCTCGCCGCTTCCCCGGAGGCCGGGGTGATCATCGCCTGCGTGCTGGTGTTCGTCGGGATCGCGGCCGACGCGCCCACCTACACCGCCGTCGGGAACCTCCAGGTGATGGGCCGTGACCTCTCCCAGGTCGGCATCCTCGCGATCGGCGAGTCACTGGTCATCCTGACCGGCGGCATCGACCTGTCGGTGGGGGCGCTCGCGGGCCTGGCCGGCATCCTGACGGCGTGGCTGAACGTCGACCAGGGGCTCCCCGCCCCGGTCGCGATCGTGGTGACGCTGGCGGTCTGCGGCGCGGTCGGCCTGTGGCACGGCACCATGGTCACCCGGCTGAACGTGCCGCCCTTCGTGATCACCCTGGTCACCTACACGGTGGCGCAGGGCACGGCACTGGCGATCACCAGCGGCTCGCCGGTCAACAACATCTCGCCGCTGTTCAGCAACCTGAGCCAGTACTACATCGGGGAGGTGCCGGTTCCCGCGCTCTTCTTCGTCGGGGCGGCCGTGGTCGCCTGGTTCGTGCTGGAACGCACGTACGTCGGTCGGCAGATCTACGCGGTGGGCGGCAACAAGGAGGCGGCGCGGCTCGCGGGCATCCCCACGGCACGGCGGATCACCTCCACCTACGTGGCGAGCGCGGTGCTGGCCGGGGTCGTCGGGATCCTGGTGATCGGCAGGATGAACGTGGCCGACCCCTCGGTGGGGCCGGGCTGGGAGCTGACGGCCATCGCGGCGGCGGTGGTCGGCGGGATGTCGCTCTTCGGCGGCGAGGGCCGGATCGCCGGCATCGCCGCGGGGGCGATCCTGCTGGAGTTCATCACCAACGGGCTGCTGGCGCTGAAGGTCAGCCCCTACGACCAGCAGGTCGTGCAGGGCGCGGTGCTGGGCATCGCGATCCTGCTGGACCGCGTCCGTGCACGCTACTTCGGCCGCGCACGACGCTGAGCGCGACGCGGTCGCGGTCGCGGTCGCGGTCGCGGAGAAGCTCGCCGCGCTGCCGATGGTCGGGCCGGTCCACTCCTACCTCCCCTGGCTCTCGGCCCTGCCGATCCTCGGCGACATGGCGTTCGCCCTGCTCGCGCTCGTCGCGGGTCCGGCCGGTCGCGCCGATCGGCCGGGCCGGGCCAGTCGGCCGGTCGGTCCGTGGGTCCCACCGGGCGGGCACGTCGCGCCGATCGGTCGGGCAGTCCCCCGGGTCCCGCCGGGTCGGGCCGGTCCGGCCGGGACCGCGGTGGACGGGCGGCGGGTGGGGCGGGTGCCTCCTCCCTCCCCGCCGCCGTCGTCGTCGGCCCCGCGCGCGGTGCCCTCCGCGTGTCCACCACCCGGGATGCGCGAGGGACTTCGTCCGATGCCTTGACGCTCAGCGAATGTTAGCGCTAACAATAGGACGCATCCCCAGCCCGCCTCCCGGGAGCCCGCCCGCCTCGCCACAGAATGTGAGCGTTCACATGAATCGCACACCGCCACCCCGGGTGACCGTCGGCGTGGACTTCGGCACCCTCTCCGGCCGCGCGGTCGTCGTCTCGGTCGAGGACGGCACGCAACTCGCCGACGCCGTGCACGAGTACCGCCACGGGGTCGTGGAGCACGCTCTCCCCGGGGGCGGGACGGCCCTCGGGCCCGACTGGGCGCTGCAGATCCCCGAGGACTGGCGCGAGGTGCTGCGCACCGCGGTGCCCAAGGCGCTCGCGCTCGCCGGGGTGACGCCTGATCAGGTCATCGGCATCGGAACCGACTTCACCGCCTGCACGGTGCTGCCGACCACCGCCGACGGCACCCCGCTCTGCGAGCTCCCCGCGTACGCCGACCGCCCGCACGCCTTCCCCAAGCTGTGGCGTCACCACGCGGCCCAAACGCACGCGGACCGGATCAACGCGCTCGCGGCCGAACGCGGCGAGGCCTGGCTGCCCCGCTACGGCGGGAGGATCTCCAGCGAGTGGCAGTACGCCAAGGCGCTCCAACTGCTGGAGGAGGACCCCGAGGTCTACGCCGCCGCCGACCGCTGGATCGAGGCCGCGGACTGGATCGTCCGGGAGCTGACCGGCGTGGAGACCCGGAACACCTGCACGGCCGGCTACAAGGGCATCCACCAGGACGGCCGCTACCCGGCCGCGGAGTTCCTGGCCGCGCTCGACCCCGGCTTCGCCGGCTTCACCGCCAAGCTGGACCACCCGCTCGCGCCGCTCGGCGGCCGCGCGGGCGCCCTGACCGCCCGGGCGGCGGCCTGGACCGGGATCATTGAGGGGACCCCGGTGTGCGTGGGAAACGTCGACGCCCACGTCACCAGCGCCGCCGCCCGGGCCCTCGACCCCGGCCACCTGCTGGCGATCATGGGGACCAGCACCTGCCACATCCTCAACTCCGACGTCCTGGCCGAGGTCCCCGGCATGTGCGGGGTGGTCCGCGACGGCGTGGTGCCGGGACTGTGGGGGTACGAGGCCGGCCAGAGCGGCGTCGGCGACATCTTCGCCTGGGCCGCGCGGACCGTGCTGCCGGAGTCCTACGCCGCCGAGGCCCGCGAACGCGGCCTGTCCGCGCACGAGCTGCTGACGGAGAAGGCCGCGGATCAGCCGGTCGGCGGGCACGGCCTGGTCGCACTCGACTGGCACAGCGGCAACCGCTCGGTGCTGGTCGACCACCGGCTCTCCGGGCTGCTGCTGGGCCTGACCCTGGACACCCGCCCTGAGGAGATCTACCGGGCGCTGCTGGAGTCCACCGCCTTCGGCACGCGGGTGATCGTCGAGGCGTTCGAGCGCGCGGGCGTGCCGGTCACCGAGTTCACCGTGGCCGGTGGCCTGGCGAAGAACCGGTTCCTGATGCAGCTCTACAGCGACGTGCTGCGCCGCCCGGTCAACCTGATCGGCTCGGACCAGGGCCCGGCCCTCGGCTCGGCGATCCACGCGGCGGTGGCGGCGGGGGCGTACCCGGACATCCCCTCCGCCTCGGCCGCGATGGGCCGGGTCGAGCGTGCCGTGTACCGCCCCGACCCGGCACGCGCCGCCGCCTACGACGCGCTGTTCGCCGAGTACCGCGCACTGCACGACCACTTCGGCCGCGAGCACGGCACTGGCGGTGCCGGCGCCATGCACCGCCTGCGCGCCCTGCGCGACGCGGCCCGCGTCGGCCTCGACCAGGAAGGCATCCCGCAGTGACCGACATCGACGCCCGCGCGGCCGAAGCCGCCGGCTCGGCCAACGTGATCGAGGCGCTGAAGGCCGAGGTCTGTGCGCTCCACGCGGAGCTGCTGCGCTGGGGACTGGTGGCCTGGACGGCCGGGAACGTGAGCGCCAGGGTGCCCGGCGCGGAGCTGCTGGTGATCAAGCCCAGCGGGGTCTCCTACGACGAGCTGACGCCGCAGAAGATGATCGTGGCGGATCTCGACGGCACGGTGGTCCAGGGCGACTACGCGCCCTCCTCCGACACCGCCGCGCACGCCTACGTCTACCGGGCCATGCCCGAGGTCGGGGGTGTGGTGCACACCCACTCCCCGTACGCCACGGCCTGGGCGGCGCTCGGCGAGCCGATCCCCTGCGCGATCACCGCCATGGGCGACGAGTTCGGCGACGACATCCCGGTCGGTCCGTTCGCGCTGATCGGGGACGACTCGATCGGGCGGGGCATCGTGGCCACCCTCGCCGGGCACCGCTCCCCCGCGGTGCTGATGCGGCAGCACGGCGTCTTCACCATCGGCGGCAGCGCCAAGGCCGCCGTCAAGGCGGCGGTGATGTGCGAGGACGTCGCCCGGACCATGCACCTGGCCCGCCAGCTCGGCCCGGTGGCCCGGCTGCCCCAGGCCGACATCGACCGTCTGCACGACCGCTACCAGCACGTGTACGGCCAGCAGCAGCCCACCACCGCGCACTCCGAAGGAGCCCCGGCATGACCCTTCCCGTCACCCATGAGGTCTGGTTCCTCACCGGCAGCCAGGACCTCTACGGCGAGGAGACGCTGCGCCAGGTCGCGGAGCAGTCGCAGGCGATCGCGGCCGAGCTGACCTCACGCCTGGCGGCGCCGGTCGAGCTGGTGTGGAAGCCGCTGCTCAAGGACGCGGCCGCGATCCGCAGAGCGATGCTGGACGCGAACGGCGCGGACGCCTGCGTCGGGGTGATCGCCTGGATGCACACCTTCTCGCCGGCCAAGATGTGGATCTCCGGGCTGGACGCGCTGCGCAAGCCGCTGCTGCACCTGCACACGCAGAGCAACGTGGCGCTGCCGTGGTCCACCATCGACATGGACTTCATGAACCTCAACCAGGCCGCCCACGGCGACCGCGAGTTCGGCTACGTGCAGACCCGGCTCGGCCTGGCCCGCAAGACCGTCGCCGGGCATGTGACGACGCCGTCGGTCGCCGCGCGCGTCGACAGCTGGATCCGGGCGGCGATCGGGCGCACCGAACTGTCCACGCTGCGGCTGGCCCGCTTCGGCGACAACATGCGGGACGTGGCGGTGACCGAGGGCGACAAGGTCGAGGCTCAGCTGCGCTTCGGCGTCTCGGTCAACACCTACGGGGTCAACGAGCTCGTGGCCGCCGTCGACGCGGCCACGGACGCGGCCGTGACCGAGCTGGTCAAGGAGTACCAGGACCGCTACGAGGTCGCCGCCGAACTGCGCGAGGGCGGCGAGCGGCACGAGTCGCTGCGCTACGCGGCACGGATCGAGCTGGGCCTGCGCGGCTTCCTCCAGGACGGCGGATTCTCGGCCTTCACCACCAACTTCGAGGACCTTGGCGGTCTGCGGCAGCTCCCGGGCCTGGCCGTGCAGCGGCTGATGGCCGACGGCTACGGCTTCGCCGGCGAGGGCGACTGGAAGACGTCCGTGCTGGTCCGGACACTGAAGGCGATGGCGGTCGGCCTGCCGGGCGGCACCTCGTTCATGGAGGACTACACCTACGACCTGACTCCCGGCAGCGAGCTGGTGCTGGGCTCGCACATGCTGGAGGTCTGCCCGTCCATCGCCGCCGGCACGCCGCGCGTGGAGATCCACCCGCTGGGCATCGGCGGGCGGGAGGATCCGGTCCGGATGGTCTTCGACGCGGCGCCCGGCGCGGCGCTGGTGATGGGCATGGCCGATCTGGGCGACCGCTTTCGGCTGGTCGCGAACGAGATCGACGTCGTCGCCCCGCCGCAGCCGCTGCCGAAGCTGCCGGTGGCCCGAGCCGTGTGGCGGCCCCGTCCCGACCTGGCGACCTCCGCCGAGTCGTGGATCACCGCGGGCGGCCCCCACCACACGGTGTACTCCAGCGCGCTCGACGGCGAGCAGCTCGCCGACCTGGCCGAGATGACCCGGACCGAGCTGGTCCTGATCGACGCCGCCACGACCCCGCGCGGCCTGGTCAGGGAGCTGCGCTGGAACCAGGCCTACCACCGGCTGGCCCAGGGGTTCTGACGGCGTCGGCGGACCGTCGGGGTGGCATGATCGCTCCCGGGCGTCCGCCCAGCCCGCAACGGCAAGAGCCACGATCGGAGCCTCCATGTCATCGTCGTCGCCGTCGAACGCAGCGCCCTCGGACCCCGCGCCCTCGGACCCCGCGCCGTCGGACGCAGCGCTGTGGACCAACTGGGCGGGCAGTCTCCGCTACTCGGCCGCGCGCCGTCACGAGCCGGCGAGCGTCGACGAGCTGCGGGCGATCGTGCGCGGGGGGACCCGGGTGCGGGCGCTCGGGAGCCGCCACTCGTTCAACACGGTGGCCGACACCGACGGCGATCTGGTCTCCACGGCCGCGCTGCCGCCGGTCCTGCGGATCGCCGGGGACCGGCGGTCGGTGCGGGTCGGCGGCGGACTGCGGTACGCGGCCGTGGCGGATCATCTGTGGCGGGAGGGGTTGGCGCTGGCGAATCTGGCCTCGCTGCCGCACATCTCCGTCGCCGGGGCCGTGGCGACCGGGACCCACGGCTCGGGAAACCGGAACCAGGGCCTGGGATCGGCGGTGCTGGCTCTTCAACTGGTCACTGCAGAAGGCGAGTTGCAGGAGCTGAGTCGGGCGGACGACGCGCCCGACTTCCCCGGCTCGGTGGTCGCGCTGGGCGCGCTCGGCGTGGTCACCGAGCTCACGCTCGCCGTGGAGCCGGCGTTCGAGGTGGCGCAGCGGGTCTGGCTGGGCCTGCCGCTGCCCCGGCTGGCCGAGCAGTTCGAGCAGGTCTTCGCCGCGGCCTACAGCGTCAGCGCCTTCACCACCTGGGGATCGGGCGAGGCGGCGATCTGGCTCAAGCAGCGGACGGACGCTCCCGGGGGAGCCCCGACCGTCGCCGGGGCCGTGCCCGCGACCACCGGTCAGCACCCGATCCCCGGTCTGCCGGCCGACCCGTGCACCGCGCAGCTGGGGGTGCCCGGCCCCTGGCACGAGCGGCTTCCGCACTTCCGGCCGGATTTCACCCCGAGTCGCGGCGACGAGCTGCAGTCCGAGTACCTGCTGCCCCGTGAGCGCGCGGCCGAGGGGATCACGCGCCTGCGCGCGCTGGGCGACCGGCTCGCACCGGTGCTGCACGTGAGCGAGATCCGCACGGTCGCCGCCGACGACCTGTGGCTCAGCCCCGCCTACGGAAGGGACAGCGTCGCCTTCCACTTCACCTGGGTCGCGGACGCCGCGGCGGTGCGGCCGGTGCTGGCGGAGGTCGAGGCGGCGCTGCGCCCACTGGACGCGCGCCCGCACTGGGGCAAGCTCGCGACCTTCTCGCCCGAGGACCTGGCGGTGGCCTACCCTCGCGCCGGCGACTTCGTCCGGCTGGCCCGGCGGCTGGACCCTGAGGGCCGTTTCCTGAACCGCTTCGTCGACGAAACCTTCGCCGCGGTCGTCGTTCCGCGGTGAGACCGGGCGTGTCCCGCACTGCGGGGCCGCCTCGTCGGGAAGGCTGGCCGCACGGAACCGCACCGCACTGCTCGGAGGGAGCTCCGCCGTGGCCGTCGACGTCGTGACCGAGACCGTGATCGCCCGCCCGCTCACCGAGGTGGCCGGTTACGCCCGGGACCCCTCGAACGCACCGACCTGGTACGCGAACATCACCTCGGTCCGCTGGCGGACCGAGCCGCCGCTCGCCGTCGGCTCGAAGCTGGACTTCGTCGCGCACTTTCTGGGACGGACCCTGAGGTACACCTACGAGGTGGTCGAGCTCTCGCCCGGACGGCTCGTCATGCGCACGGCCCAAGGGCCCTTCCCGATGGAGACCAGCTACACCTGGCAGGCCGTCGACGCCGACCACACCCGGATGACGCTCCGCAACCGCGGCGAGCCGGGCGGGTTCGCCAGGATGGGCGCGGGAGTGATGGCGGCCGCGATGCGACGCGCCAACACCCGGGACCTGGCGGCCCTCAAGCAGCTCCTCGAGGCCGCGGCCGCGGCCTGATCCAGGCCATGGCCGCGGCCCGCTCCGCAGCTGCGGATGAGCGCTGTGGGCGCTGTGCGCAGTGCGAGCGGCGGCTCAGCTCTGCGAGCCCATGCCCTTCAGCATGTCCTGCAGCACGCCCGAGGTCAGCTCGGACGCGCCTGCCGGTGCGGTGACCGCGGGCGCGTCGAGGGCGAAGGAGAGGGAGACCGGCAGCTGCTGTCCGGCGCCGGCCGGGTCGAGCTGGTTGAGGTCCATGGTGACCTTGGTGACGACGCCGTCCTTGAGGAAGACCTCGGCGGCGGCCTGCTTGTCCGGCACGTCCGTCGGCGCCCCGGTCGGAAGCTTGGAGCCCACGCCCGGGATGGTCCTGACGATCGGGAGCACAGCACCCTGGAGGTCCGTCACCAGCTGCCGGGCGGGGGCGGCCACCTGGATCTGCTGGACACCGTCCTTGCTGCCCTTGTCGGTGAAGGCGACGTCCTTCTTGAACACCCCGATGACCGCGTCGGACAGCTTGGTGCGCGTGGCGGCGTCGAGCGACGGCGCGGCGCTGGGGGTGATGCCGACAGGGAGTCCCGTGGTCGGGGCGTTCTTGGCGAGCTCGCCCGCCGCCTTGACGTCGATGCCCACCCACTTGTCCTCGAACAGGTCCTTGACGGCGCTGTAGGCGGCGGGCATCTGCGCCATCCCCGCGCGCATCTGGGCGATTTCGGTGCGCATGGACGCGTCGCCGCTGAGGCTGACGATCTGGTCCAGGCCGATCCGGACGTAGGCCTTCTCGCCGATCTCGCGGATCTCCACGAGGGGCTTGCCGTCCCCGGCGTGAACCTCCATCGCGAGGGCGGAGCCGGCCGGCAGGCCGGTGGCCTTCGGGTCCTGGAGCACCTTGAGGGCCTGCTGCACCGAGCCGGCGGAGCTCAGGGTGACGGTGGCGCCGAGGCCGGAGAGCTTGGTGGCGTCGGTCAGCTTGAGCTTGTCCGCGGCCGAGGTGCCGGCCAGCGCGACCAGCTGGGCCGGGGTGGCGTCCAGCGAGAAGGAGACCTTCACCGACTTGGCCGCGCCCAGCTTGTCGAAGCCGTCAGAGACCTGTTCGGCCGCACTGAGCTGCTTGGCGGTTCCACAGGCGGCGGCGCCGGCGGCGATAGCCACGGCGCAGGAGAGGGCTATGACGGTCTTGCGGGCGCGCATGCGTGAGCTCCTGAGGTCGGTTCATGGGGCGGCGTGGAGGGGCCCGACGGCTGAGCGCCGCGGTGACACCGCCCGCGCACAGTACCCGGACGGGCGGCACGGCGGCACACGGATTTCTCCGCGCCGCCCGTGGTGTCCCCCGGACTCCCCCACCGGTGACCCTATCTCACGCGTTCACAGGATCCTCGCAGGTCAGCACCGGGTCCGGAACATCCGGAAGATGACGTTCCATCCGAATCGCGCAACCGTCCCCGCGGATTGGTCTGGACCAGCTAGGGTCTGGCGCATGGACGAGGGAGACGTGCACACGCGCCCGCACTGGGCCCGCTCCGCACTTCTGGTGATCGACGTGCAGCGCGACTTCGTCGCCGGCGGTGCGATGCCGGTGCCGGGGACGGACGAGATCCTTCCCGCGCTCGCCGAGCTGGTCGACGCGTACCGCGCCGCCGGGAGGCCGGTGGTGCACGTCGTGCGCCTCTACGAGCCGGGTGGCGATGACGTCGACCTGCCGCGGCGGGCCGCGGTCCAGCAGGGAGGACGGCTGGCCGCACCGGGGAGCACGGGCAGCGAGCTGGTTCCGGCCGTACTCGGCGACCACCGGCCGGCACCACTGGACCCGGCGTCGTTGCTGACCGGCGCCCCGCAGCCGCTCGGCGCACGGGAGTTCGTGCTCTACAAGCCCCGCTGGAGCGCGTTCCACCGCACTCGGCTGGAGGAACTGCTGCGCGAGCACGGTGTGGACACCGTCGTCGTCGCGGGCTGCAACCTTCCCAACTGCCCCCGTGCCACGCTCTTCGACGCCAGCGCCAGGGATCTGCGCACGGTGCTGGTCACCGACGCGGTCTCGCAGTGGAGCCGGGAGCGGGGCGAGGACCTGGGCCGCATCGGCGTCCGGCAGGCGACCACCGCCGAGGTGTGCCGCGCCGTGGCCGCGGACGCGTAGGGCCCCGCCGGACGCCTCCGGACAGCCGTCCGGCCCGGCCGCAGGGACACGGTCGGGCCGGCAGGCAGGTTGCGGCGCAGGTCAGTTGTGACCGAAGCGCTTCTCCTTCTTGTGCGCCGACTGCAGCGCGTGCGTCGACTGCGATCCCCGCATCGGGGCTTCGGGCATGCTCATCGACGGCATGTCCGACCCACCGGACGGCATGGAAGCCTTGGAATCCGACATCGCGGCCTTGTCGTGCTGCTGCGCGGGGCGGCCCGCGGGGTGCGACGTCTTCTGCTTGCGGGGCTGGTTCTTGACCTTCGACATGGTGTTCTCTCCCAAATGGGGTGCGGCGCCGTGCTCGTGGGGACGAGCAAAGGTTTCGGCGCACGACCTCACCCTGGCAGCCTCCGGTCACACACGCATCTCGAACGACTGCGGAGCGTCACCGGCCGCCGCTGAGTGCCGAATGCTGCTCGGCACCGCGGTGCCGATGCCCGGGCACCAGGTCGTGCGCGGCAGCCAGCGCCGATCCCGCGCGCCCGCGCTGGCCGCCGGGGCCGTGGTGGGCGAAGGCCGTGGTCGTCGGCCCGTTCCCGGACGGCGCGGCCATGCCGCCGCCGGGCATCGGCGCCCACTCGGCACCCCCGGGCGCGGCGGCCATGCCGGTCCGGCGCAGCAGATCCTCCGCGCCCCGGCGCAACTTCTTGGACTGGTGAGCGGCCATCGCGGCTCTCCCTTCCAGGGTCGAGTTGATCGCACCAGTCTAGTGAGCAGCGCCCGTTTCGTCCCTTTCACCCATTCGCCCACCACCCCCGGCTCCCGGGCCCGCCCGACGCCCCGGCCAGCCCCTCGCCGCCCGCCGACTCCGGGCGCACCGGCGCCCGACCAGCCCGACACCCCCCGGAACGCTCGCACGCGGACGGACGTCCACCACCTGGCCCCCGCCCGCGGCCAGAGCCCGCGTCGACCCGCGGCACCTGTCGAACGGGGCCCGCACCCGACCAGTCCCACCCGGCGACCCGGCCGAGCGACTCGCCAAGAGACCGGCGCCCGCCACCCGCCCCCATCGCCCGGGGCGGGCGTCGGCCCGCGGCATCTGTCGCACCCAGACCCGGCACCCGACCAACCCCACACGGGCGAGGCGGGCATCGGCTAGGACTGCCGTCGCGTGTGCGCTCGCCGTCCCCCATTATTTTACGAGTGAAATACCTGTTAAGGTTTGTTCCATGTCCTCCCCCGCCCACCCCCGCATCCGGCCGCTGCCGCTGCGCGGCACGCTCGCGTTGCGGCCCGCCGTAGGGCCCTGGCACAGGCCCGCGCTGAGCGTCGCCGTGGCGACGCTGGTGCCGGGGCTGCTGCTGCTCGCGCTCGGGCGGCTGGACCTACTGCTCTACACTTCCGCCGGGACGATGTGCGCGCTGTTCGCGCACGCGCTGCCGTACCGGGAGCGGGCGCGGACGCTGGTGTGGGTGGTGCTGGGCATGACCGCGAGCGTCGCGCTCAGCCTGGGCGCGGCAGCGCTGGTGCCGGACGCTGCGGCGCTGGTGCTGCTGGCCGCGCTGGTCGCGGCCGCGCAGAAGCTCCTCTGCGACGCGACCCGGCTCGGTCCGCCGGGGAACGTCATCTTCACCTTCGTGAGCGCCTCCGCGTTCTTCGTCCCGCAGCGGCTCGGCGAGGTCCCCGCGCATCTGGGGCTGACGCTCGCCGGAGGGGCCGTGGCCCTGCTGGTCTGCCTCGCGCCCGCGCTGGTCAAGGCGCACGGACCGGCACTCGTCCTGGCCGCGCCCCGCGCGCCGCACGACGTCCGCGCGCTGCTGCCGCTGGCGGTCAGGGTCGGGCTCGGCTGCGCGCTGGCGGGCCTGGCGTCGCTGGCCGCGGGTGTCGGCCACCCCTACTGGGCGGTCGTGACCGCCGCCGCCGTGCACCGGTCCAACACCAGCGTCTCCTGGCAGCGTGCGCTGCAGCGGACCGTCGGCAGCCTGCTCGGGCTGGCGCTGTTCACCGCGACCGTGCCGTTGACCCGCTCCGCCGAGCTCGTCGCGCTGCTGGTGATCGCCGTCTGCCAGGTCGGCGCGGAGGCGACGATCACCCGCAACTACTGGGCCGCCCAGGTCTTCGTCACGCCCATGGCGCTGATGCTGGTCTCCCTGGGCTCCGCCGAGCCGGTCGGGCGGCTGGTGACGGACCGCTGGCTGGACACCCTGCTC
This sequence comes from Streptacidiphilus rugosus AM-16, assembly GCF_000744655.1. Taxonomy (NCBI): domain Bacteria; kingdom Bacillati; phylum Actinomycetota; class Actinomycetes; order Kitasatosporales; family Streptomycetaceae; genus Streptacidiphilus; species Streptacidiphilus rugosus. The sequence goes on from NZ_JQMJ01000004.1 coordinate 572,431, forward strand.
GGCGCGGGACTCGGTGTGCTCAGTGCGCTCGTGGTGACCAACCGACGGGCCGGTGACCGCCTCGCGCGGGCCCTGGAGCGGGCCGAGGACGCCCAGGCCTTCGCCCTCGGTCACCTCGCCGAAGGCGCAGGCACCGGCGCAGTCGCGGGCGCGGACCGGCGCATCGGCCGACGCGTGGCGGAGTCCCTGCACGAGTTGCGAGAATCGGCCGAAGGACATGCCGGGGAGTGGTGGCAGCGGCCGGTCCCGGCCGAGCAGGTCCTGACCACCGAACGCGAGGGCCACCGGGTGCTGGCCCTGCTGACCCACGGGGAGCGCAGCGGATGAGCGCGGCACAGCGGCCGGGCGAGGACATCGTCGCCGGCATCATCCGGCAGTGGCAGGCGGTGCATCCCGGCCTCGACGTCGAGCCCATCGCGCTGATCGGGCGGATCAACCGCTGCGCCGCCCTGCTGCAGCAGGCGGCCGACGCGCAGTTGCGCCACGAGGGGCTGAGCCGGGCCGAGTTCGACCTGCTAGGCACCCTGCGGCGGTCGGGCCGCTCGCTGACCCCCGGCGAGCTGGTCAGGGAGACCTTCGCCTCGGGGGCGGCCGTCACCAAGCGGCTGCGGGCACTCGAGCAGCGCGGCCTGGTCGAGCGGCGGACCGACAGCCGGGACCGCAGGGTCGCCCACCTCTCGCTCACCGACGCGGGGCGCGAGCTGGCCGACCGTGTCCTGCCGAGCCAACTCGAACTCGAACGATCGCTGTTGGCGGGCATCGAGCCGCAGGCACGGACCGAACTCGCCGAGGGTCTGGCCACCCTGCTGCTGCTCCTGGAGGGACGCCTGGCCCGCACCCTCGGCTGACATACTCCTGCGGAGGGCCGACGCGGGGCTGTCGGCCGGACCCACTGCGACGAGGGGGAGTTGTGCGCGGGGAGAGGGTTGCCGTCGTCGGCGGGAGCATCGCGGGGTGTGCGGCCGCGCGGGCGCTGGTGCGGGCGGGCGCGGGCGAGGTGGTGGTCCTCGAGCGGGCCACCGGGCGGCTCCAGGACCGGGGCGTGGGTCTCGCGCTGCAGCGCGAGCGCTATGCGGAGCTGGAGGCGGCGGGTTATCTCGACGCCGCGATGCCGTGGGTCGAGCTGACCAGGCGCCCCTGGGTGGTGCGGGCGGGCGACGCCCGGGCCGGGCGCGAGATCGCGGCGCTGCCGTTCCCCTACCGCTCCTACAACTGGGGTTCGCTCTGGCAGGAGCTGCGCCGTCGGCTGCCGGACGAGGTCGACTACCGCGCGGGCGCGGCCGTCGCGCGGGTGCTTCCGGAGCCGGACGGGGCGCGGATCGTTCTCGCCGACGGCGGGGAGGAGCGGTTCGACCTGGTGGTCGGCGCGGACGGCCACCGCTCGGTGGTCCGCGCCGCGATGCTGCCGCCCGGTTCGTCCGCGGCCCGCTACGGCGGCTATGCGGCGTGGCGCGGCACGCTGCCGGTGCGGCAGCTGCCGGAGCCGTCCTCCGCGTTCCCCGCCGAGGACGCCACCACCGTCGTCTTCCCCGGTGGCCACATGATCGCCTATCGGATTCCGGGGCCCGCGGGTGAGCCGCAGGTCAACTGGGTGTTCTACGCGACGCCGCCGGAGACGGCCACGAGCGCGCTGGCGGACCCGGAGACCCCGCCGTCCCGGGAGCTCACCGAGGCGCTGACCGGCTTCCAGCACGAACTGGTCGAGCGCCACTTCCCCGGCTACTGGCGGGACGTCGTCCTCGGCACGCCGAAGGAGGGCACCCTGCTGCAGCCGATCTACGACATGGCCGCGCCGAGCTACACGCGCGGTCGGCTCGTGCTGCTCGGGGACGCGGCGGCGATCGCCCGCCCGCACACCGGCAGCGGCGCGCTCAAGGCGCTGCAGGACGCCACCGTGCTGGGGCGGGCGCTGGCGACCGCCGACCACCTCATGGAAGGGCTGGCCGCCTACGACGCGGAACGTGCGCCGGTGGGCCGCGCCATCTTGGAGCTGGGCCGCAGTCTCGGGCGGGCGCATGTGCAGCGGACGCCCGACTGGGCCTCGATGGACCAGCCGGCCTTCGACACGTGGTGGGTGGCGAACGGCGGTGGCGGCGTCGGCGGCCGGCCGCTCGGGTCGGGCGACGGCAGCTCGCAGGGCACCTCGGGCGTCCCGTCCCGCAGGACGGCCGAAACGGGCCGCCTCGGGAGGGTGGACGCGACCGACCCGGCGTGATCCCCTGGGAGGAGAGGCATCGCATCCCACGACTGTTCGAAGGAGGCGGCCATGCAGGCGGTCATCGGAGACCTGGTCGTCGTTGAGGGAACCCGCGAGGGGACGCCGCGCCGGGACGGCGAGATCGTCGCCCTGCACCACCCGGACGGCACCCCGCCCTACGACGTGCGCTGGGCGCACACGGGCAGGGTGAGCGTGTTCTTCCCCGGCCCCGACTCGCACATCAAGCACCGCGAACCGCAGCGGGAGCAGTCCGGCACGGCCTGAGCCCGAGGGGCGCGGCAGAGCGCGGACGCGCGCGGCACGACGGCAGGACTCCGGCCGGTGACGAAGGTCAGGCCGGGGCCCCGGCGGCGTGCGCGCGCTCGTGCGGGTGCGCGTGCTCGTGCTCGTGGTCGTGCGGGTGCTCGTGGGGCGCGGCGTGCGCGCCGCGGACCACGAGGGAGCCGAGCAGTTCCCTGGTGGCTGTGGCCACGGCCTCGACCGCCTCGTCGAAGGCCTCGCGGTTGTGCGCCGCCGGGGCGCGGAAGCCGGAGACCTTGCGCACGTACTGCAGCGCGGCCGCCTGGATGTCGGCTTCCTGCGGGTCGGGCGTGACCGGGGCGCGGAGCGTCTTGATGGATCGGCACATGCGTCCAGCGTAGGCCCGGGGACTGTCGGCGCGGCCGGACGGCGGGCGGAGCGGCGGCGTGCAGGCGGGGCGGCATCGGCCTACAGTGCAGGGAGTAGGACGACGCGTACGCACGGCCTGGAGGTACCAGATGACCCAGCCCGAGGACGAGTCCCGGCCCACTCCGGACCGGCTGCTCCACACCGGATCCGAACACCCGGTCGACCCGGAGGACCTGGTCCTCGCGAGCGGCCGTGAGCCGACGCCGGAGTTGATCGAGAAGGCCCGCAAGGCCATCGAGGAGCAGGGCGCGGCGGCGGTGGAACGCCTGCTGCCCTGACCTGCATCATCCCCCATGGCCCAGGGCTCGACAGCCGAAGTGCCGCCGTCCGCGCGCCGGAGCCGCTCGTGCAGAGCGAGTCGACGACGATCATCGCTGCCGACGTCGCGCCGCCGCCAGGCCGCCCTCAGGCCGTGACCGCTGACCGGCCGGGGGCCGGGCGAAACTCGTTCGTCCGGCCCCCGGATGCCGGCTGGTGCGGTGACCCGCACGGCCCGCCCGGGTCGTCGGGCGCGGGGTAACGTTCGCCGGGTGATCCACGATGCCGTCGCGCTCGACGACCCGGTTGCCGCGTCCCTGGACGGACACCACGCGCACCTCGCCCGTCGGCTCGGCCGGGCCGCGACCTTCCTTCCGGACGTCGCCACGTTCTCCTGCGTCTCGGCCGCCCCGTCCGGCCGCTCGGCGTCCGGTGAGCCGGACGCCGAGGCCTGGGCCGATCTCGCCCGGCTCCTCGGCCCGGGGGCGTTCGCGGACATGTTCAGCGGCGAGGCGACGCCGCCTGCGGACTGGGAGCCGGTCTTCGTGCTCGAAGGACGCCAGATGATCCTTCCGGGCGGTCTTCGGTCCGGCCGCCCGTGCGTCGGCGCGGCCGCCTCGGTGGTGGAGCTGGGCCCGGCCGACGTGCCCGAGATGCTCGATCTCGTCGCGTTGGCTCAGCCGGGGCCGTTCCGGGCGCGTACTCGCGAGCTGGGTGCTTATCTGGGCGTGCGCGAGAACGGCGCGCTGGTGGCGATGGCCGGCGAGCGTCTGCGTCCGCCGGGGTGGACCGAGCTCAGCGCCGTGTGCACCGCGCCCGCCGCGCGCGGTCGCGGGTACGCCTCGCTGCTGGTCGGCGAGCTCGTCGCGCGCGTCGAGGCGCGCGGCGAACACCCCTTCCTGCATGTGGCGGAGGCCAACGCGGGCGCGATCGGGCTCTACGAGTCGATGGGCTTCGAGTCCCGGAGGGCGGTGACCTTCCGGGGGTTCCGCACTCCGTGACGGGGCACGTCAGCGGATCGTGTCCCACAGGACACGGAGGTCGCCGCGCGGGTCGGGTTCGACCACCGAGGCGGAGTCCGCGGCCGCGCCGAAGCGCATGACGTGGCGGTCGGCCAGGTAGGGGGACCAGCCCGGGTCCCCGGTGGAGGCGAAGGCGACCCAGGCCGCGTGCATGGCGTCGGCGAGCGACTGGGGCGGTTCCGCGCCGAGCAGGGGCTTGAAGGCGGGGTCGGCCAGATTGTCGAAGACGAAGGGGAGTTCGGAGGCGTGGCAGGCGCCGAGCGCCCCGCCGAAGGTGGGCGGCTGCCAGGCGAACTCGTAGACGTGCGCCCGGGCGCCCTGGCGTGACTGGGCCTCCGCCAGCCGGAGCGCGGGGATGCGGTAGAACCAGTCCGTGGCGATCTCAGCGAGCAGCTCTCCCGGTGCGGCGTCGGGGAAGGCCGCCCGGTAGGCGCGGACCCCCTCCTCCGGCGGAAGTCCGTAGCCGGTCGCCGTGTGCTCCAGCATGGCCTCGGTGACCAGGCCGATCAGCCCGGTCGGGACCAGGAAGAGCCGGAACTCGTCGCGGTTGGCTCCGACGAGCACGTCGACGCCCGCCGCCGCGCCGGCTGCGATCGCGTCGAGCGGCGCGCACGGCAGGGTGACGCCGTCGACGACCGGCTCGAACGGCATCAGGTTGCGTGCGGCCTCGCCCCACCTGCTCGGATCGGGCAGCGCCGAGATCTCGGCGCGCAGTCGCTGCTGTGCGGGGAGCAGGCGCTCGGCGGGTACCTCGGCGAGCGCGGCGCGGGTGGGCGCGACGCCGAGGATCTCGGCGAGGCGGGCCCCTACCAGGGCGGCGGAGGACGGGGTGAGCGTGTGGTGCGCCGCGCCGCTCTGCAGGGCCGCGCGGCGGAAGAGGCCGCGCGCGGCGGGCATGGCGAGCAGCGCGCCGATGCTCATCGCGCCTGCGGACTCGCCGAAGACGGTCACTTGGTCGGGGTCGCCGCCGAAGGCGTCGATGTTGTCGCGGACCCACTCCAGGGCGGCGATCTGGTCGAGCAGGCCGAGGTTGGCCGCGCCGGTCCCACCACGCGCGTCGGCGGCGGGGGCGTCGCTGTCGGATTCGGCGAGATGGAGGAAGCCTTCCGCGCCCAGGCGGTAGTTGAGCGTCACCAGCACCACGCCGTCGCGGGCGAAGGCGGTGCCGTCGTAGCCGGGCACCGAGCCGGAGCCGTTGGCGAAGGCTCCGCCGTGCAGCCACACCATGACCGGCAGACGGGCCGCCGGATCGGGAGTCCAGACGTTGAGGTTGAGGCAGTCGTCGCCGGGGATGTCGATCTCGGGGATGAGCTGGTCGAAGGGCGCGGCATAGGGGGCCTTGGGCGCGGTCGGTCCGTAGTCCACCGTCTCGCGCACGCCCTGCCACGGCTGCGGGGTCTGCGGCGGCCGGAACCTGAGCGCGCCGACGGGGGCCGCGGCGTAGGGGACCCCCTTGAAGGCGCTGATCCCCGCTGCGTCGCGCAGGCCGCGGACGGAGCCGTGACGGGTGTGGACGACCGGTTGCATGGCGGCTCCTGGACGGTCGGGCGTGGATGCGGGGCGGCGCATGGGATGGTCAGCGGCGGGCGCCGGCGAGACGAAGGGCGAACTCCGTGTTGGCGTCGGCGACGTCGTCGCGGGTGTGGTCCTGCGCGGGATCGAACCAGTAGGCGGTCCGCAGTCCGATCGCGCCGATGGCGGAGGCGGTGAGCAGCAGGTCGGGCAGCTGGAAGTCGCCGTCCTTGACACCGCGTTCGAGCACGTCCAGCAGCATCTGGCGGCATTCCCTCCGTAGTTCGAGGGCAGGGGCCGCCAGTTCCGTCGACAGGCAGTGCAGTTCGTCGTTGGTGACCACGGCCAGCAGCGGAAAGTCGGTGTGCACGAGCGCGTGTGCCCTGGCCATGGCGGCCAGCTGTCCGATGGGGGTGTCGGGGGCCTGCGCACGGGCGTCGGCGAGCCGGTCGAGGAGCTCCTGGTGGCCGATACGCACCAGCTCCGCCAGGACGTGCTCCTTGGACGGATAGTGCGAGTACAGCGTCGCGGAGTTGATGCCGACGACGGCGGCGATGCCCCGGATCGAGCCGCCGGCGAAACCGGCCTCGGCGAAGAGCCCGAGGGCGGCGTGCAGGATCTTTCCCCGGGTGCCGGGAGGGGTGACGCCGTCGGGGAGCACCGCCGACACGGCGGCCAGCCGTCGCGGCTGCCAGCCGGGATCCTCCACGTGCGCCTCCAGGGTGCGGTGCCGGTCTGCCGGCCGGTCCAGGCCGGACCGGATCACTACCGATCGATCGGTGGCCCGTGTCCGGCTGCTCGAAAGCTACGGCTGTGCGCGGCCGGCCCGCAAGATCCCTCCGGAAGAATTTCCCACCGATCGATTGGTTGACAGGCCGTCATGGAGGCCCGAGGGTATCCCCAGTGCCGCAGCCAACCGATCGATTGGTCGGCTCCCTCGCGGCAGGAACCGCGCCCTGCTCCCCCGCCCAGACGCAAGGAGTGTGCTCCGTGAACGTCCGCTCCCTGACCAGGACCGCCAGAACCGCGATCGTCCTGGCCTCCACCGTGGCACTCGCCGCCCTCGGCCTCGCCGGCCCCGCCCATGCCACCGCACCGCCACTGCCGCACCTCGACATCACCGGCGACTACGTCACCGGCGTCTCCTCCGGCGGCTTCATGGCCACCCAGCTGCAGGTCGCCTACTCCCGCACGTTCCAGGGCGCAGGCATCATCGCCGCGGGTCCGTACGACTGCGGCCAGGGCACCGTCATCGGCGTCGACGCCTGCGACCTCGGCATCGGCCTGCCCGTACTGGAGCAGCGGGCCGCCACCTGGGCGCAGCAGGGACTCATCGACCCGCTGTCCAACCTGCGGAACAAGCCCGTCTACACCTACCACGGCGTCCTGGACCCGGTGGTCAACCCGGTGCTCTCGGCCGCCGGCGTCAGCTTCTACCAGCACTTCGGCGCACGCACGACCTACCACGACCGGGATCCGGCCGGTCACGCCTGGGTCACCCCCTACGGCCCGGTCCCCTGCGGCGCGACCGCCCCGCCGTTCATGAGCAACTGCTTCGACGATCCCGAGGGCGGGATGCTGCGCACCTGGCTCGGCGACGTCAACGCCCCCAACACCGGCACCCCGCAGGGCACCCTGCTCCACTTCGACCAGGACGCCTACGTCCCCGGTGGGTGGGGTCCGGCCCTGTCCATGGACGACACCGCCCAGGCCTACATCCCAGCGTCCTGCGCCGCCGGCGCTCCCTGCAAGCTGGTCGTCGCCCTGCACGGCTGCCTCTCCGGCCAGTACCTGCTCGGCGACACCTTCGCCGCGCGGGGCAACCTCGACACCTACGCCGACACCAACGACCTCGTCGTCCTCTACCCGCAGGCCATCTCCTCGCTCCTGCCGGTCAATCCGCAGGGCTGCTGGGACTGGTTCGGCTACGACGGCGCCGACTTCGCCGTCAGGAGCGCGCCGCAGATGACCGCCATCATGAACATGGTTCACGCGCTGGGCGGCTGAGCAGCCGTCCGGTCCGCGCCGCCTACGGCCCACGGGTGCTGCGTCCGTGCGCAGCGATCGGCCGACCGGGTCCGGGCTCCCGCAGTGGCCGCTCGTCCTCCCTGCGAAGGAACTGCACCCTTTGCCGATGCCGGTGACACCATCGTGTGGTGCGGGCGCATGGGGTCACGACACCATCCAGCCGCCGCGTTCCCTCACCCGGGGGTGGCACACGCCCGTAGCATCGTGATCCGTGATCACGGTAGCCACGTGACTCCTCCCCCGGGTGAAGCCGGGGGCTTCTCGCTAACCCTTCCGGGCGTCGCGACGGACCAGCCCGGCCCGTAGAACGTTGGTGGCTCCCACTGTGTCGGCGTGCGCGGTGTGGCCGCAGGACCGGCAGTGGAACCTCTCCTGTGTGGGCCGGTTCTCCTTGGCGGTGTGCCCGCATGCGGGGCACCGCCGGGAGGTGTTGCGGGGGTCCACGGCGATCACTTCCCGACCGGCGCTTTCAGCCTTGGCGCGCAGGATCGTCAGGAACACCCCCCAACCGGCATCGTTGATCGACTTGTTCAGTCCGGCTTTGGCCGCCGCCCCGTTGCGCGGGAAGGTGCCCGGCTGGTCGGGGTCGGGGTCGGGCTTGGGCGCGGGGGCCTTGACCATGTTGCGGATCTTGAGATCCTCGTGCGCGATGAAGTCGTGCTCGCGAACCAGGGCGAGGGCGGTCTTGTGGGCGTGGTCCAGACGCTGACGCCGGACCTTGCGGTGCAGGTCGGCAACGCGCTGAACGGCTCGCTGGTGGTTGCCGGTGCGCTTGTCCCGGCGGACACGAGGGAACCGGGCCAGGGCCCGCTGTGCTGCTTGGAGCTTCGCGGCGGCCTTACGGGCGTGGCGCGGGTTGGGCACGAACTCGCCGCCCGAGTCGGCGAGGAAGTTGGCTATACCCATGTCGATGCCGACCACGGCCCCGGTCGCGGGCAGCGGTTCGGGCCGCGACTGCTCGGCGGTCAGCACGACGAACCACTTGCGGCCCTCACGCTTGACCGAGACCGTTTTGACCTTGCCGACCACGGCCCGGTGCCGGTTGACCTTGACGTGCCCGATGCCCTGGAACCGGACGCGGGTGACGGGGTCGTGCGGGGTGGAGTCCCAGCGGCAGCCGTCGCCGTCCTTGGGGAAGTCCACCGTGTCGAACCAGTTCACGCCCCGGAAGCGCGGGTAGCCGGGCGTCTCACCGGACTTGACCCGGCGGAAGAACGCCGCGAACGCCTTGTCCAACCGGCGAAGCGTCGCCTGCTGCGAGGAGAACGACCACCGGCCCTGACGCTCCGGGTCGAACGCCCGGATCTCCTTGAGCTGCGCCGACTGCATCCCGTACTTGACGCTCGTCTTCGATGCGTGCCGGTAGGCGTCGCGCCGCTCCTGAAGGGCCCCGTTATAGAGAGAGCAGTGGTCACGCAGCATCTCGGCAAGCGCTTGCGTCTGGCCCACGGTGGGCTTCCCAATGCTGATGTCAAGCCGCTTCGGTGACAGGAGGTGCGATTTGGTAGCACCGTCCGTCACGAATGAGTGCCCAGAGGACGTTCACGCGGCGGCGTGCGAGTGCGAGGACTGCCTGGACGTGCCGCTTGCCTTCGGCCCTCTTGCGGTCGTAGTAGGTGCGGGAGTTTGGGTCGCGCTGGATGCTGATGAGCGCGGAGGTGTAGAAGACCCGCTGGAGGCCCCGGTGGTATCGCTGGGGGCGATGGAGGTTGCCGCTGACCTTGCCGGAGTCCTTCGGGGCCGGGGTGACTCCGGCGAAGGCCGCAAGGCGATCCGCAGTGGGGAAAGCGGCCAGGCTGCCGCCTATTGCGGCGAGGAACTCCGCTCCGAGGGTGGAGCCGACGCCCGGCATCGAGGTGATCACCTCCGCGAGTTCGTGCTCCCGAAACCGTCCCTCGACGAGCTTGTCGGTCTCCGCGATCTTCTCGTTGAGGGCGATCACCTCCTCGGCCAGGGTGTGGACCATCTGGGCGATGGCTTTCTCTCCGGCGACGGCGGTGTGCTGCCGCTCAGCCGCTTCGACAGTCTTGGCGGCCAGCGCCTCCGCGCCGTAGACCTTGCGGTTGCGGAGCCAGGTCGTCAGCCGCTTGGTGCCGGATCGGCGAATGGCCGCTGGTGTCTGGTAGCCGGTCAGAAGCCGCAGCGGGCCGGCGTTGCCGAGGTCCAAGGTCCGTTCCAACGCCGGGAACATGCTGGTCAGCAGGGCACGGAGCCGATTGGTGACGCGGGTGCGCTCGCCGACAAGGTCTGCACGGTGCTCGGTCAGCAGCCGCAGTTCGATGATGCCCTCGTCGTCGAGGCGGACGGGAAGCAGGTCGCGCCGCATCCTGGCCTGGTCGGCGATCACGTGGGCGTCGCGGGCGTCGGTCTTGCCCTGGCCTCGGTAGCTGTCTGCGGCGCGGTTGACCGCGACGCCGGGGATGTAGAGGAGCTCCTGGCCGTGGTTGGCCAGGAGGTTGATCAGCAGGCCGGTTTCACCGCCGGTCATGTCCATCGCCCAGGTCACCGCGCCACCGTCGGCAAGGTCCAGGACGTCGGCGACCAGCTGGAGAAGCTCCGGCTCGTCGTTCGCCACCCGCCGCGACAGCAGCGTGTTGCCCTCGACGTCCAGAACCAGCGTGTGGTGGTGGGTCTTGCCGCAGTCGGTCCCCGCCCATATCCGGCTCATCGCTCTCCATCAGGTCGTTCCTGTCTTGCGTACCACGGACGACCTCGCCGGCATTGCTCTACACAGCGACCTTCTCGCACTTCCCAATCGGCGGCCGAGTCGTCGTGGGGAACCGGGCGGCCAAGCCCACAGAGCCACGGACGGCAGCCGCATGAAAGCCACACCCGGTTCCCCTGGGTGCCACAACCCTACGAATGGCTGGGACGAACCCAAAAGGAAGGTAGAGCCGCATGAGGAACTTGTACGCACGGATCACCCGGCCCACCCCCTGCAAGGTCGACAACCAGGATCATACTACAGAACGTGAGCAACCATCACAGACAGTTGGCGCAGGGATCTCCGCCGCTTCACGGCTCCGCGCCAAGGATGCCTTCCCTCCCCGACTGAAGCCGGGGATACCCTGCAAGATCATGGATGGAATGTCCCTGCATCGCATCCATGCCGAGAACTGGGGCGGGGATGTCGCGACCCACTACCCGGACGAGGCGGCCAGGATCGCAATGATCACCGCCCGTCTGGCTGAGCGAGCGGAACAGGTCATCACCCTTCAGGAGGTCAGCGGCGACCAGCTCGCGGCCCTGCGCGCCGCGCTGCCCGGCCGGACGTTCCACTCCCTGCGATACCCCCGAGTGCCGCGGCCTCGTACGGACGCCCCCTTCCCGCTGCACGATCCGGCCGAGCACCTCGTGCTCCTGGTCGACGGCCCCAGCCGGATGATCGCCGCCGACGCCTTCCCGGACGACCCCGGAAAAGGTGTGCTGGTCATCGAGGCCGCGGGGACGGTGGTGGTCGCGACCCATCTGACCGGGGATGCGCGGTCCGCCGGCCAGTTGGCCCGCCTGGCCGAGTCGGCCAGGACCGAGGCGGGGCGCCCGGCTGTGCTGCTGGGTGACTTCAACGCCGACCGCCGCACGGTGCTCTCCGCTCTGGGTGCCGAGTTCGACATCCCCGCCCTGCCCGACGACGGCCCCCCGACCCGTCCTTTCACCTCCGCAGAAGGGAGCCCGGGGAAGTGGATCGATCACGTGGTCGTGCGCGCCGCCACCGTCACCGACGCGCAGGTGGTCCCCGTCGGCGGGTTGTCCGACCACAACCTGGTCCGGGCCGTCGTCCAGAACTGAGGACGGTGGCAGGGGTGGGGTCGCCTGGACAGGTGTACCGACATGATCAGGCATTGGCGTACGGACAGGACCAGCGTGCCTTCGGCTGAGCAGCCGTCAGGTCAGGCCTCGTGGAAATGCGACAACAGGGCCTCCTGGACAGCTTGCTGGCGTCGACACCCTTCCGGCTACCAAGTGGCCCTGCTTTCCTGCACGGCATCCGCCACGGTCACCCGGTCGAGACTCGGCTCGACCGACATCGCTCGAGATCGGGAGGCCAAGCCGCTGAGTATTGCCCAGCGCTGGCTTCCCGGCTCGTGCCAGGATGCTCGGCATGTCTGCTCGTGCACTGAGCTTCGGCGCAATCGCGGAAGCCTATGAATGGTTCCGGCCGGGGTATCCCAAAGAGCTCCTCGACTTGGTGATGACGTACGCGGGCCGGCCGGTTCGGACGGCGCTGGAGATCGGTGCAGGGACAGGAAAAGCAACCCGCTTGTTCGCTGAGCATGGGATCACGGTCACGGCGACGGAGCCCGACCCCTCCATGCTCGCCGAGCTGAACAAGTCGGCGCCAGCGAACGTGAGGACCGTGCGGGCCGCATTCGAGGACCTGCGGTCAGGTGAAACCTATGGGCTGGTCTATGCGGCGGCAGCCCTGCATTGGACGCGCCCGGAGGAGCGGTGGTCAAGAATGGCCGCGCTACTGGAGCCGGCGGGTGTGTTTGCCTCATTCGGTGGCCCGGTGCAGCTGGCTGATCCGGCAGTCGAGGAGTCTGTGCGTGCGGCACGGGCGCCGTTCCTGGAAAGCGATGACGTTCCGTCGCCCGACGGGACGGCTCCGGATGAGGCGATGCAGTGGCCGGGTACGGAGCTGCGACGATCCCCCTTCTTCGTCGACGTTCAGCAGGCCGTCGTCAAGCGGCGCTTGACGATGAGCGCTCCTGACTACGTTGGCTACCTGTCGACCGTCTCGGCGTATCTCCAACTGCCGCGATCGAGGCGGCAGCAGGCGTACGACGTGATCATGGGGGTCCTGCCCGAGACAGTCGAGATCACTGCCGACATCATCGTCCATCTCGCGCGTCGGCGGGCCGAGTAGAGGCGGCACTCCCCCTTGGGGACCACGGCGAGCCCCGCGCGAGGGCCTGCGCCAAGACCACCCACGCAGCCTTCTCACGCCCGGCACCCACCACGACCACCCGAGAGCGGCCGCCGGAGCTGGTGACGAGAGCGCCCTGGCCCGGCTGGCCACCCGCGCGAGGAGGTGGGCGATCGCGATGGTGCCCTCAGACTCAGGCAGTACGGCCCGGAAGCTGACGGCTCCACAGCGGCAGGCGAGTCCTGAGTGATCGCACCAGACCCAGCCGATGTTGCACGGCCCGCAAACTGTCCCGCCCGACGGACCGGTCGCCCGAGCCTGGTGGCTTCAGGCGGCGGCCAGACGGCTGTCTTCGTTCGGTGCTGGGGGTCCGGTCAGGCCTGTGGGTGGTCGAGGCCCGTGGGCAGGGCCGGTTCCTCCTCGATGTGTGCGAGCTCGGTGTCGGTGAGGAGGCGGGAGCGGATCAGGAAGCGGACCCCCTCGGGGGCCTCGACGGAGAAGCCGCTGCCGCGGCCGGGGACGATGTCGACGGTGAGGTGGGTGTGCTGCCAGTAGGCGAACTGGTCGCCGCTCATCCAGAACGGCGTCTCGTCGTCGCCCACGTGGCCGAGCAGCACGTCCTGTCCGCCGACGCGGAACTCGCCGCGCGGGTAGCACATGGGAGCGGAGCCGTCGCAGCAGCCGCCGGACTGATGGAACATCAACGGGCCGTGCCGACCGGCCAGCCGCCGCAGGAGCGCGGCGGCCGGCTCGGTCAGCTCCACCCGCGAGGTGCGTCGCGGGATGTCGTCCATCAGAAGAAACCGAGCTTCTTGTCGGAGTAGCTGACCAGCAGGTTCTTGGTCTGCTGGTAGTGATCGAGCATCATCTTGTGGTTCTCCCGCCCGATCCCGGACTTCTTGTAGCCGCCGAAGGCCGCGTGGGCGGGGTAGGCGTGGTAGCAGTTGGTCCAGACGCGGCCGGCCTTGATGCCGCGGCCGAGGCGGAAGGCGGTGTTGCCGTCGCGGGACCACACGCCCGCGCCGAGACCGTAGAGGGTGTCGTTGGCGATCGCGAGGGCCTCGGCCTCGGTGTCGAAGGTGGTGACCGCGACGACGGGCCCGAAGATCTCCTCCTGGAAGATCCGCATGTCGTTGCGGCCCTTGAAGATCGTCGGCTCGATGTAGTAGCCGCCCTCCAGGCCGGCGACCTTGCGCGGGCCGCCGCCGGTGAGGATCTGGGCGCCCTCCTTGATGCCGATGTCCAGGTACGAAATGATCTTCTCGTACTGGTCGTTGCTGGCCTGCGCGCCGATCATCGTGGCCGGGTCCAGCGGGTCCCCGCCCACGATCGCCTCGGTGCGGGCGATACAGCGGGCGATGAACTCGTCGTAGATCGAGGAATGGATCAGCGCCCGCGACGGGCAGGTGCAGACCTCGCCCTGGTTCAGCGCGAACATCACGAAGCCCTCGACGGCCTTGTCCAGGAAGTCGTCGTCGTGGGCCATCACGTCCGGCAGGAAGATGTTCGGGCTCTTGCCGCCCAGCTCCAGGGTGACCGGGATGATGTTCTCCGAGGCGTACTGCATGATCAGCCGCCCGGTCGTGGTCTCCCCGGTGAAGGCGACCTTCGCGACCCGGCTGCTGGACGCGAGCGGCTTGCCCGCCTCGACGCCGAAGCCGTTGACGATGTTCACGACGCCCGGCGGCAGCAGGTCCGCGATCAGCTCCATCACGACCAGGATGCTGACCGGGGTCTGCTCGGCCGGCTTGATGACCACGCAGTTCCCGGCCGCCAGCGCGGGGGCCAGCTTCCAGGTGGCCATGAGAATCGGGAAGTTCCACGGGATGATCTGCCCGACCACCCCGAGCGGCTCGTGCAGGTGGTAGGCGACGGTGTCGGCGTCGATCTGCGAGATCGACCCCTCCTGCGCGCGGATCGCCCCGGCGAAGTAGCGGAAGTGGTCCACGGCCAGCGGCAGGTCGGCGGCCAGCGACTCCCGGACCGGCTTGCCGTTCTCCCAGGTCTCCGTGACCGCGAGCATCTCCAGGTGCTGCTCGATCCGGTCCGCGATCCGCAGCAGCACCGTCGCCCGCTCGGTCGGGGACGTCCGCCCCCACGCGTCGGCGGCGCGGTGCGCGGCGTCCAGCGCGAGCTCGATGTCCTCGGCGCCGGACCGGGCGACCTGACAGAACGTCTCACCGGTCACCGGGGAAGGGTTGTCGAAGTAGCGGCCCTCCACCGGCGCGACGAAGTCGCCGCCGATGAAGTTGTCGTAGCGGGGCTTGAAGGTGACGATGCTGCCCTCGGTCCCGGGCTGGGCGTAGGCCATTGCGCGCTCCTCGTCGAGCGGACGGTGGATTCCCCGCACACTCTCGTCCCCCAAGGTTGGCGAAAGGTTGGCGCCCACAGGCGACAGCTTCCCCGACGCCCGCGTCACGTGGTCCTCGACCCACGGTCCTGTGCCTTCTCGCGCAGGCGCCGCAGGTGGTCGTCCGAGGCGTCGACGGCGCGGAACGCACCATCACCGTGAGCGTCGGAGCCGCCTACGACAACACCGTCGGCGCCTACGCCCTCAGCAGCCTCCAACTCCTGCGCCACAAGATCGCCAACACCCGCCCGCCCGAGGACCTCGCCGCACTCGACCGACGGTGTTGGTTGGTTCGCGCTGGTCGCTCAGCTGACGCGGTGAGCGGCCCACACGATTCCGTGCGGTGCGGACGGCGAGGTCGGAACGGCGCAGGATGCTGTGCGGGCTGTCGGTGTCGAGGAGGACAGCCGCGATGCCCGCACTCTGCAGGATCTGGTCCATGATGGCCGGGTACCTGGCGTCCCGGTCGCGGATCAGGAACCGTACTGTGGCAAGCTGGCCGGCGTCCTCCAGGTCCCTGAGCAGGCTGCGCAGCCCCTGGGTGACCCAGGCATGGGTCGGATGGACAGCGGTCCCGAAGGTCGCCGGTCCCTGATGGTCGGTGAGGGGCTGTCGGGATGGTGCGCGTAGTCCGACCTGGCTGGCTCCCGTCTCGGCGCGATCGTTACTGTCCAAGGGATCATTGGTCATCGCCGGGCCTGACGTGCTCGGAAGCCAAACGGGAGACCTGATGCCGGAGCTCATAGACCATCTTGAGAGCAGACTCGGGCGTATGCTCGGCGCCTGGTCCCCGCCCGCAGGCGCCCCGCAGGGGACTCCTCAGGTGGCGTGCTTCCGGGAAGGTCAGCTCTCGGGCGCCCAGGCGTTCGCGACGATCGGACTGTCTCGTACTCCGTTGCGGGATCCGACGTCGGACCGCCACTTCCACTTGGAGTTGCTGGCCTGCGAGACAGCCGGCCGTACCACGGGCTATGGGCACTTTCCCGCGGTCTTGGAATACGTCGCCGGGCAGCTGGTGGCGAGCGGCCGGGCGATCCTCCGCGGCGACGTGCTTCCGCTTCCCGCTCCGCTGCCCGGTGGACGTATGACGTGCCTCTATGCCGGGCTGCCTGTCTACTTCGAGGACGACTTCTTCTCGGTCACTATCGAGAACGGCAGTGATGTCGCCGTCGTCTGGCTGATCCCCATCACGGCCGAGGAGACCGCCTTCATTCGCGAGAAGGGCTGGAAGGCATTCGAGGACGCACTGGTTCGCCAGGACCCAGATCTCCTCGACCCCGACCGTCCCCAACTCGACCTGTGAGCCGGGGACGGATGGAGGGCCTGCTCAGGGCGTCCGCCTCAATGGGCCGACGTCGGTGCGATGGTGGGGCATCGTCGGCCGGGCGGCTTCCGGGGTGGCCAGCAGCGCGACTACTCCCGCACGGCCATTGTCCTGGACGCCACAGCGCTGGGCACCGATGTGGACTTCGACCCCCTCGTGTGGGTTCGCCTCGTTGCCCATGAGTACGGCCACGCATTCCGCGATGCCCTCGACTCGACCGTCCACCCCGGCCGGCCGGATCTGGTCGACTCCTGTCGAACCCATCAACTGGGCCTGCGCGTGGGGCACGTCGGCGCGGGGAGCTGTTCCGGCACCGCCGCCGCGCCGCACCGTAGGTGGCCGAGCCCGGCCCGCTCGGGTAGCACCAGCCGTGGTGTACAGCTGCCAGCAGGCTTTGCCGCACGGCACGGCCGGAAACGCCGCGACCGATTCCAGGCCGGCACCCCAAGACGCGCCGACGGGCAGTCGCACCATCCAAGCAGTGACGTCGGGTCCCCTCCACCGGTGGGGCTCGGTGGTCAGCTCAAGGGCCGATCCCAGCCGCCTCTGGCGCATCGGCGGGGCCGGGTCGCCGCGAAGACTGTCCACGCGGGCCAAGCCGGGCGCGGGTCCCGTCGGCCTCTGATCCAGGCCCCGGCTGTCGGCGGTGGCAGGAGCGTGTGCTAGAACGCTCACCTCAACTCGCGCGGAGTGCGTGGCAGCAGAAACGGGCAGGTCAGGATATGTCGGCGGTAGTGGTGGGGGTGGGCGCGGGCGCACTTGGCCCGGTCGCCCTCGGAATCAGCGCGTGGGTGACCCACCGGAGCAGAAGCCCGAAGGCAGACTTCAGACGCGCCGACCGCTTTGCCAAGGAGATGGACCTGTACCTGCCGGAGGAACTGGTGGCCCAGGTCGCCTCCCGGCTGCGGAGGCGGGTGGTGCTCGGGCTGGTCCTCTCGGCCCTGATCGCGGGGCCGTGGCTGGGCTACCTGGTCGGCATGTTCGTAGCCGGGCTGCACGACCCTGCGGTGAGCCGCATGGACTTCCAAGCGGTGCCCTTCCCCGGCGCCTCGGGCTTCGCCTTGATCGCGGCTCCCGGGATCGCGATCACCCTGCTGGAGGGTGTCTGGGAAGTCGCCCGTGCCCGGCGGGAAGCGGCCACGGTGGCGGGGCTTCTCGCCGAACCGGCCGTGGCGGTACGGCTGCGGCACGCAGTGCCGCTCTGGCTGATCTGGGCGGCGCGAGTGCTGGCCGTCCTTCCCGCGCTGGTGGCCGCGGGAGCCTGCGCGGTGCAGGGCCGGGCCGGCCTGGCCCTTGGCTTCGCGGCGTTGGCGCCACTGGGCTGGTTGGTGGCGTGGTCGGTGGAGCGCCTGCAGCTGTGGATGCTGAACGGCAGACGACTGGCAGGCAGGGTCGGCCTGCTGCCACAGCAGGCCGCCTTCGACGATGCCTTCCGGGTGACCATGGCACTGCCGCTTCTGCCACTGGCCCCGTGCCTCGGCGTACTCGCGGGAGGCTTCTACATTCACCTGGTGGGCCATGGGTTCTGGTACCAGGACCTCATGCTCGCCTGGGGCCTGAGTGTCTTCCCGATCATGGTGCTGAACGGCCTGCTCACCACCAACTGGGCGAAGCGTTACCACCACAGGGGCGCACGCAAGCCCCCCGCACCCGCGCCGGCCGCGCGCTGACCCGGTACCGGCCGCCGGGTTCGCCGGCGTTGGGAAGTCGGTCGGGTGGCCGCCCGACAGCAACTGCCACCATCCCTGGAAAGCTCTGGAGAGCTAGCGTGACCATGAACCGTAATACCCACCTGACCGCGCTCGCCTCTGCCGTACTCGCGGGAGTTGTCGCATCTCCCGTACCCGCGAGTGCCGACACGGCCTCGCCCACCGTCACCTCGGTCAAGACCGTCGCGACCAGCACCGGCCTCGAACTGGACGCCGACATCAAGGCCCCGGCCGGCGTCACCTCGGTCACCGCGACCATCACCTCCATCCAGGTGCAGGTCCCAGCCGGATTCGTCAGCACCGTCACCGACTTCCATCTCGTCTCCGGCACCAGCGACAACGGGACCTGGCGCAGCAGCGGCTCCCTCGGCCTGCCCGTCCAAGCCAGTTACCGCGCGAGCGTCCTGACCGTCGACAGTTCGGGGGCCGCATCCGCTCCGTTCCAGTGGGCCGGCATCAACTACCGGCCGCAGGCCGTCTTCCACGACGTCGCCCCCGGGTCCACAACACTCAGCTACGACCATCCGGATCTGACCGTCACCGGCCGTCTCACCACCTACGACCCCGGCTCCGGCGACACCGGCCAACCCTGGCCCGCCACCGTCCCCGAGCACGTCTGGATGACCCGGGACGGGCTCATGGTCGGCCAGGAAGCACCGGTCGCCGCCGACGGCACCTTCACCCTCACCGCGCCGCCCGGCGAAAAGACCGGCTACCTCGACGTCGTGGCCAGCGGCCAGGGCGGCGGCACCCCGACCGGAAGCGAACTCCCTACCGATTTCACCTTCGTCGACTCGCCCACTCGGATCACGCTCGACCACACCAGCAACGCCAATGCCCTGTGGAACACCACCACTCCCGTCACCGGCACCGCCCAGCGGCAGCTTCCCGACGGCACCTGGGCACCCCTTACCAACAGCCCCATCCAGATCGCGATCCCCGGTGCCGCCGACCCGCGGTGGACCACCACCGATGCCAACGGCCGCTTCCAGATCGCCGTCCCCATCGACATCCCCCGCGCCTGGACGGTCACCGACGCCGGCCAGAGCGGCCCCACCGACTACCTCACCCCCGCAAGCGCCCAATACACGATCACCTCGGTCGTCTTCAAGCCCGCCAACCAGCGCTGGAACGTCCTGGCCCGCGACACCCACGGCGCGCTGTGGCAGTACCAGGGCGCCGGTGGCGGATCCACCCTGCTCACCCCCCGCACCCAGGTCGGCACCGGCTGGAACATCTACACCGCGCTCACCAGCCTCAACGGCCAGCGCGCCGACGGAACCGGGAACCTGGTCGCCCGCGACACCACCGGCGTCCTCTGGCTCTACCAAGGCACCGGAAACCCCACCGCCCCCTTCAAGGCACGGGTCCGCGTCGGCAGCGGCTGGAACGCCTACACCGCCATCATCGGCGTCGGCGACATCACCGGCGACCGCCAGCCGGACCTGGTCGCCCGCGACAGCACCGGAGTCCTCTGGCTCTACCAGGGCACCGGAAACCCCGCCGCCCCCTTCAAGGCACGGGTCCGCGTCGGCAGCGGCTGGAACGCCTACACCGCCATCATCGGCGTCGGCGACATCACCGGCGACCGCCAGCCGGACCTGGTCGCCCGCGACAGCACCGGAGTCCTCTGGCTCTACCAGGGCACCGGAAACCCCACCGCCCCCTTCAAGGCACGGGTCCGCGTCGGCAGCGGCTGGAACGCCTTCACTCAGATCGTCGGAGTCGGGGACCTCAGCGGTCTCGGGCACCCCGGCCTGATCGCCCGCGACACGACCGGCGCCCTCTGGTACTACCAGGGCAGCGGCCGACCCTCGACCCCGTTCGAGACCCGGCTCTCCGCCGGCGGCAACTGGAACACCTACACCGCCCTCGCCTGACCAACCGCTGATGAGCCGCGACCCCCGGGCACGCAGCCCCAGACGTACGGCGGCCGGCGAGCAGTCCCGCCCCGAACGCGTTCGGGGTGCACGTCGACCGAAAGGTGCAGCGCGTCGAGCACGGGTCGCTGTCGTACGAACTGCCGGGCTTCGTCCGGCAGTGAGTCTCCCGTCCGGGGGCACAGCCCTCAGGCGACCCGGCCGGGCCGACGCCGTCCTGTCGTGGAGGCAGGACCGGCGCGCGAGTGCCCTCGACGCCACGGGCTGGGCGTCGAGGGCATCCTCATGCTCCCTCACCTCTCTGCCGGGTGTTCTGTTCAGCTTGTGTGGCCGGAAGTTCCCTCCCGCAGAGGTATCGATTTCGCGTAGCCCGGTCCCCTAGTCTGACTCGCGCCATCGGGCGCCCGACTTTTCCACTCTTGGGGGGACACCATGAGTTCTGACCGTTACCACTGGGACCGCTCGCACCCTGGCTTGACCGACCTGCGGGAATCGATAGAGCCGGTGCGCCGCGAGGTTGTCGAGCACCGGATATACCGGGAGCTGAACTCTCTTGAGAGGGTTCGGGTGTTTCAGGAGCGCCATGTTCTCGCAGTCTGGGACTTCATGTCGCTGCTCAAGTCCCTGCAGCGTCAACTGACGTGCGTGGAGCTTCCGTGGGTGCCGAGCGGGCCGACCGCGAGCCGTCGGCTGATCAACGAGATCGTGCTGGTCGAGGAGAGCGACGAGCTGGACGGCGGGTACATCAGTCACTTCGAGCTTTATCTCGAAGGCATGACCCGCGCGGGCGCTGACACTGGCGCGGTGAACGAGTTCCTGCGGTTGCTCGGTACCGGGGCGGGCGTTGCCGATGCGGCGAAGAAGGCTGATATTCCCCAGGTGGCGGCCGATTTCATGGCCGTGACGTGGGACATCATCGAGAACGCACCGGTGCACTGCCAGGCTGCCGCCTTCGCCTTCGGGCGAGAGGACCTGATCCCGGAGATGTTCGAGCAGGTGATCCGGATCGAGGATGCCGAGAATCGGCTGGGGGTGTTCAAGGATTACCTGGCACGCCACATCGAGGTGGACGGTGAGCAGCACACCCCGATGGCGATGCAGATGCTGATCGACCTGTGTGGGGATGACCGAGAGCGCTGGAACCAGTGTGCGGACACGGTTCGCCGGGCGCTTGCCGCGCGTGTTGCCTTGTGGGATGGCATCCTCGGGGATTGCGCCGGCTGACGGACCGCCTTACCGCTTCCGCCCCGGAAGGCTCCAAGGCAGGGCCCACGGCGCAGCCCCAGGGGCGGATCGTGCCGATGACGCACTCGCAGTGGGCGTTCATCCGCGGCGCTCGGGGTGCGCTGAGCAGCGTATCGATGCCTTCGGCCTCGAAGACGGCGTCGAAGGCGTCGGTGTACTTGCTGTCGCGGTCGCGCAGCACGAAGCGGAGCGACTCGACGCGGTTGCCGAGGTCGGCGGGTGGAGTCGCGGGCCTGCTGGGTCGCCCACTGCGCCGTGGGACGGGCGGGGACACCGGCGTTGACCGCCCACCTCGATCGATGCGAGGGGCGGGGAACGGTCTCGGGGCCGTTCTCCGCCCCCCGCGTCGATCGGGACAGCATCGAGTCGCCAGCCTCGCTGACCGGGTGCGGCACGGCGGTCCGCGCCACCTCCGCGAGGCCGAGCCCGCTGCTCCGGGCACGTGCTCGGCGCATTCGGGTCTGTCGCGGGCTCGCACCGCTCAGGCGTGCCGTAGGCAGAGGGTTCCGCAGTGGAAGCCGGTGCGGCCCGCAGTGATCAATGCGTCGGTCGACCGCTCAAGCGGGCCGCCAGGTGTGCTCACCCGGGAGCCAACGCAAGGCGAACCAGAGCTCCATGCGTACGTCCTGGTCCTGAAGATCGATGCCGAGCAACTCGGCGACCCGGCTGATGCGTTGACGGACCGTGTTGCGATGCAACTGCAGGGCGGCCGCGGTCCGGTCCCAACTGCCGTGCAGGCTGAGCCAGGTGCGCAGCGTCTCGAGCAGGACGTCGGCCCCTGGTGTCCCGGCGTGGGCCAAGGGGGCGAACCGGGCTCGGGCCAGTGCCTCCGCGTCGGCGGGGGCGACCAGGCCGTGCAGGCTCTGGTCCTGGACCTGGTGACGCGCCAGCGGCGCGCCGGTGGCCAGTGCGCGGCGGAGCGCGCGGGCGGCCTGGTTGTCCGCGACCGCCAGGTCGGTCGCCGGCACGGGCGCGCTGAAGCCGAAAGTCCAGCCCTGCCGCCCCAGGACCGTGGGCTGCGTCGGTCCGGACTCGCGCGGCTCGGGCACGAGGGCACGCAGTGAGACACCGTCCAGTTGGAGATAGGACGTTCCCAGAGTGGTTCCCAGGGCCGCCAGTTGAACGGGATCGCCGTCGGGACGGCTCCCGGCCGAGACCGGACCGGTGTGGCGGCCGTGCACCACGATCCAGCGGGTGCCCGAGAGCGCGTCGGGAGGCAGGAGTGCGAGGGCGACCGAGTGCGGGGCCTCGCCGAGCATCAGTCGTACCAGAGCTCCCGCGCTGCGTGCGTCTGCGCCCAGTGCGTGCCGGGGACTGGTGAGGAGGGAGAGCAGCACAACGGCCACCCCGGTCACCGAGCGGTGCACGGCGGTCGGCGGCTCCTCGGCCGCCACCGCGAGGACCAGGGGCGCGGTGGCCCGGTCGGTTCCTGGAAGTGTGTGGACGGTCAGGTGGGACCCGGTGTGGTGTTCCGCGGCCGAGGACGGCGGGCGGGGCCGGTCCGCGCCGTTCACCTCGAGCGCCGTCTGTTGCTGCGCGACGGTCTGGGCCGTCAGTTCGCGAAGCCGCTGGACGGTCGCGGCGGCGGGTCGGGCCCCGTCGGCGAAGAGTTCCCGGCCCGTGGGGTCCAGCAGCGCGGTCCAGGCGTCGAGGTGGACCGAGAGTTGGTGGAGGACGGCTCCCAGGGCGTCCGGGCGGCCGGCTGCTGCGGCGAGTGCGGACTGGGCGGCGGAGATCTGCCTCAGTTCACGGTTGCGGGCCTCGGCCATGGCCGAGTAGGCCGCGCGGCCCACGGCGACGAAGGGCGTCTCACGCGGGACCCGTAGCAGCGGCAGGCCGTGCAGGTCGCAGGCCGCGACCAGTTCGGGGGGCACCTCGTCGTAGACGGGGGCGATGCCGAACCCGATGGCCGCCGCACCGGCTCCGACGACGCTGCGCACGTAGGCGTCGACGCCCTCGGGCGTCTGCGGGAGCCGGACCCCCGCGGTCAGCAGCATGTGCCCGCTGAGCAGGTAGGGGGCGGGCTCCTCGACCTCGGTGGTGCCGACCGTGCCGACGAGGCGGTCCTCGGCGGGGCCCGCGATCCGGCGAAGGCCCAGCGAGACGTCGGCCAGCAGCACGCTGAGCGGCACGGCGGGGGCGCCGGGCGCGGGTGCGTGGCCGACCGCGGAAGGCTGTGCGGATTCATCCATTCCGGCACAGCATAATGGATGAATCCTGCACTTCCGTGGGGGGTCGGCGGCGAACTAGCTTCTCCCTCGGAGACGGGACGCCACGGACGGGCGCTCCGGTCCCTCTTTCGCTCTGCCCCACCCCCACAGCTGCCTGCTGCCCCGTTCTCGGAGCTCAGCGGCTTCACCCTGCCCACCTAGGGAGTGCCTGCATGGCCGTCGACTACCTTGTGATGATCGTCTACCTGTCCGGCATCATCGGCGTGGGCTGGTGGGGCAAGCGACGTGCCCGTTCCAAGAGCGACTTCCTCGTCGCCGGACGCCGCCTCGGGCCGGTGATGTACACCGGCACCATGGCGGCCGTCGTCCTCGGCGGGGCGTCGACCATCGGCGGCGTCCGCCTGGGCTACACCTACGGCCTGTCCGGAGCCGCGATGGTCTTCGCCATCGGCCTGGGACTGCTGGCACTGAGCATCTTCTTCTCCGCCCGGATCGCGCGGCTGCGCGTCTACACCGTCGCGGAGATGCTCTCGCTGCGCTACGGCGACGGCGCGAGCCTGATCTCCGGCGTGGTCATGTGGATCTACACGCTCATGCTGGCCGTCACCTCCACCATCGCCTACGCCAGCGTCTTCGACGTCCTGTTCGACGTGCCGCGCTGGGCCGCGGTGTGCATCGGCGGCGCGATCGTCGTCGGTTACTCGGCTCTCGGCGGCATGTGGTCGATCACCCTGACCGACATGGTGCAGTTCGTGGTCAAGAGCATCGGCGTCCTGCTCCTGCTGCTGCCGATCGCCGTGGTCAAGGCGGGCGGGTTCGGCGCCATGGCGGACAGGCTGCCGCACGGCTACCTCTCCCCCACCTCCATCGGTGGGCAGACGATCTTTACTTACGTGCTGATCTACACCTTCGGCATGCTCATCGGCCAGGACATCTGGCAGCGGGTCTTCACCGCCCGCAGCGACAAGGTCGCCGCCTGGGGCGGCACCGTCGCCGGTGTGTACTGCCTGGTCTACGCCGTGGCCGGGGCTGTGATCGGCATGGCCGCCAAGGCGCTCTACCCGACCCTCCCGGGCGCCGACAGTGCGTTCGCGACGATCGTCAAGCACGTCCTGCCCACCGGGATCAAGGGCCTGGTCCTCGCCGCCGCGCTGTCGGCGATGATGTCCACGGCCAGCGGTGCCCTGATCGCCTCGGCCACCGTCGCGAACAACGACATCCTCGGCCGGCTGCGGGCCCTGCGGAGCGGTCGCGCCCAGGACGGCCCGGCCGGGCACGGCGACGAGGTGCGGGGCAACCGGCTGGCCATCGTCGTCCTCGGGGTCACGGCGATCGTGATCGCCTGTCTGCTCAGCGATGTCGTCTCCGCTCTCACCGTGGCCTACAACCTGCTGGTCGGCGGTCTGCTGGTGCCGATCCTCGGCGGCCTGGTGTGGAAGCGCGGCAACCTGGCCGGAGCGCTGGCCTCGATGGTCGCGGGCGGTGCCACGGTCATCGTCTTCATGATCACCAAGGGTGTGCTCGCCAACGAGCCGATCTACTACGGCCTGGCCGTGAGCCTGGTGGCCTACACCGCCGCCAGCCTCCTCACCCGGCCCACGGACGCGGCGGTGCTGGCGCAGTGGCGCGACCGCCTGGCGGGCCGCAGCCCCGAGCCGGCACAGGTGAGCGCCGGGGACGCCGCGATCGCGCCGGCCGCACTGTGACCCAACCCGAACCAGGAGCGCACGCGATGCCCCCGAACACCACGCTCCAGGCCGGTCACCGGACCGCCGAGGAACTGCGCCTGCGACGCGAACTCGCGGCGGTCTACCGCCTCGTGGCCCACTTCCGGATGACGGACCTGATCTTCACGCACATCTCCGTCCGCCTTCCCGGCCCCGAGCAGCACTTCCTGATCAACCCCTACGGCCTCCTCTTCGAGGAGATCACCGCCTCCAACCTGGTCAAGATCGACCTTTCCGGCCGGGCGGTCGAGGAGACGCCGCATCCCGTGAACCCGGCCGGCTTCGTGATCCACAGCGCGATCCACGCGGCCCGACCGGACGCCCACTGCGTCCTGCACACCCACACCAGGGCGGGCTGCGCCGTCGCCGCCCAGCAGGACGGGCTGCTGCCACTGAACCAGATCTCCATGGAGTTCCACGGCAGGCTCGGCTACCACGACTACGAGGGCGTCGCCCTCAACCTCGGCGAGCAGCAACGCCTGGTCGCCGACCTCGGCGCCCACGACGCGATGATCCTGCGCAACCACGGCCTGCTGACCGTGGGCCAGACCCCCGCCCAGGCGTTCCTGCGCATGTACTACCTGGACAAGGCCTGCGAGATCCAGACCACGGCGACGGCGGGCGGCGCGAAGCTCACCATCCCCGACGCCGCTGTCTGCGAGCTGACCGCACGCCAGCTCGCGGGCGAGGAACACGGATCCGACCTCCAGGACGAGCAGGCCCACGACCTGGCCTGGGCCGCCCTGCTACGGCTGCTGGACCGCGTCGCCCCCGACTACACCGACTGACAAGGACCCCCATGAGCTCCACCGAACCGCGCGGACCCGTCGACTCCTCCCGCACCCCCCGCTACGCCGGTCCCGCCACCTTCGCCCGCCTCCCCCGTCTCGACGAGGTCGCGCGGGCCGACATCGCCGTGGTCGGTGTCCCCTTCGACAGCGGCGTCTCCTACCGTCCCGGGGCACGCTTCGGCGGCAACGCCGTACGCGAGGCCAGCCGTCTGCTGCGCCCCTACAACCCCGCCCAGGACGCCTCGCCGTTCGCGCTCGTCCAGGTCGCCGACGCGGGGGACATCGCCGCCAACCCCTTCAACATCAACGAGGCGGTCGAGACGGTCGAGGCAGCCGCGGACGAACTCCTGGCCACCGGAGCCAGGCTGATCACGCTCGGCGGCGACCACACCATCGCCCTGCCGCTGCTGCGCTCGGTCGCCAAGAAGCACGGGCCGGTCGCCCTGTTGCACTTCGACGCGCATCTGGACACCTGGGACACCTACTTCGGTGCCGAGTACACCCACGGCACCCCGTTCCGCCGCGCCGTCGAGGAAGGCATCCTCGACACCGAGGCACTCTCCCATGTGGGGACCCGGGGCCCCCTCTACGGCAAGCAGGACCTCACCGACGACGAGAAGCTGGGCTTCGGCATCGTCACCTCGGCCGACGTCATGCGTCGCGGCGTGGACGAGGTCGCGCAGCAGCTGCGCGAGCGGATCGGCGGCCGGCCCCTGTACGTCTCGGTCGACATCGACGTGCTCGACCCGGCCCACGCCCCCGGCACCGGCACCCCCGAGGCCGGCGGCCTCACCTCCCGCGAGCTGCTGGAGATCCTGCGCGGGCTGAGCGGCTGCCGCCTGGTCTCCGCCGACGTCGTCGAGGTCGCCCCGGCCTACGACCACGCCGAGATCACCGCGGTCGCCGCGTCCCACACGGCCTACGAGCTCACCACGCTGATGGCCCGCCAGATCGCCGCCTCCCGGCAGGAGAGCGCCCAGTGAACCACGTCCGCAACGGCGGCGACCTGGTCGTCGAGTCCCTGACCGCGCTCGGCGCGCACTGCGTCTTCGGCCTCCCCGGACAGCACGCCCTCGGCCTGTTCGACGCGCTGCGCCGCTCCGAACTGCGCTACGTCGGCCTGCGGGTGGAGAACAACGCCGGCTTCGCGGCCGACGGATACGCCCGCACCGCCCGAACCGTCGCCCCGCTCTTCCTGTCCACCGGTCCCGGCGCCCTGACCTCGCTCGCCGCGCTCCAGGAAGCCGCAGCCGCCTCGGTACCCGTGCTCGCCGTGTCCAGCCAGATCCCCTCCGCCGGACTGGGCGGCCGCCGCCGCGGCTACCTTCACGAACTGGTCGACCAGCAGGCCAGTTTCCGGGACGTCGTCAAGTCCGTCCATGTCGCCCGCACCGCCTCGCAGATCCCCTCCGCTCTGGCCGCAGCCTGGGAGTCGGCTCTCACCGCGCCCAGCGGACCGGTGTGGGTGGAGATCCCCCAGGACGTGCTCCTGGCGGCGACCATCGTTCCACCGGTGCGCGCACTGCACGCCGAACCGCGCGCGCTCCCGCCGCGCTCCGAACTGGTCGCCGAGGCCGCGACGCTGCTGGCCGCGGCCCGTCGTCCGGTGATCCTGGCCGGCGGCGGCGTCGTGCGCTCCGGCGCCACCGGCGAACTGCTGCGCCTGGCAGAGCGACTGCGCGCGCCCGTCGCCTGCACCTTCGGTGGGAAAGGCGCGTTCCCGTGGGAGCACCCGCTCTCCCTCCAGTCCTGGCTGGAGGACCGCCACACCACCGAGCTGCTGGAGGACGCCGACGTCCTCCTGGTGGTCGGCTCCGGGCTGGGCGAGCTGAGCAGCAACTACCACACCCTCGCCCCGCGCGGCCGGATCATCCAGGTCGAGGCGGACCTGGGGAAACTGGAGTCCAACCACCCGGCCCTCGGCATCCACGCCGACGCCCGGCTCGCCCTGGCCGCCCTCGCCGACCAGGTCCCCGCCAAAACGCCCGACGGCGTCGCCGAGGCCATCACGGCCGACCTGTTGAAGCGCGTTCGGGCCCGCCTGGACGGCCAGGACCTCGACCTCGAGCAGGGTGTCCTCGCGTCCGTGCGCCAGGCGCTCCCCGACGGAGCCCCGGTCTTCTTCGACATGACCATCCTCGGCTACTGGGCCTGGTCCGCCTTCGACGCCCGTGAGCCCAACACCATGCACTCCGGCCAGGGCGCCGGCGGCCTGGGCTACGGCTACCCGGCGGCCCTCGGCGCCGCCGCGGCCCGCCCGGACGGCCCGGTCCTGGCCGTCTCCGGCGACGGCGGCGCGATGTATTCCATCGCCGAACTCGCCACCGCCCGTCAACTCCAGCTGAACGTCACCTGGCTGATCGTCGACGACGGAGGCTACGGCATCCTGCGCGAGTACATGAACGACACCTTCGGCGAGGCGACTGCGACCGAACTGGTCCGGCCCGACTTCGTCAGGCTCGCCGAGTCCTTCGAGGTTCCCGCCACCCGCACCACCGCGGCCGGCCTCGCTCACGACCTCGCGGCCGCGCTCGCCGCACCCGGCCCGAGCGTGGTCGTCCTCCCCGCCTTCCTGCGGATGTTCGAGCCCACCCACCTCGGGCCCAGCTGAGCGCCCGACATGCCCGGAACCGAGGAACACACTGTGAACACCAGTCTCACCCTGCGCAACCACGTGAACGGCGCCTTCGTGGACGCCGCCGACGGCCGGACCCTCGACGTCGTCGACCCCACCGACGGTCAGGTGTACGCGACTTCGCCCCTGTCGGGCGCGGCGGACGTGGACGCCGCCATGGCGGCCGCCGCCGAGGCGTTCCCTCGCTGGCGCGACGCCACGCCCGGCACCCGCCAGAGGCTGCTGCTGAGGATCGCCGATGCGATCGAGGCCCGAGCCGACGAGCTCGTGGATGCGGAATGCCGCGACACCGGAAAGCCGCGCAGGCTCACCATCTCCGAGGAGATCGGCCCCATGGCCGACCAGGTCCGCTTCTTCGCTGGCGCCGCCCGCCTCCTGGAAGGCCGGTCCGCGGGCGAGTACGCGGAAGGGCTGACCTCGATCGTCCGCCGCGAGCCGATCGGCGTCTGCGCCCAGGTCGCACCATGGAACTACCCGATGATGACGGCCGTCTGGAAGTTCGCCCCGGCACTGGCGGCAGGCAACACCGTGGTCCTCAAGCCCTCGGACACCACTCCCGCCTCGACGGTGCTTCTCGCCGAGATCATCGGCGGCATTCTCCGGGACATGGGACTACCGGCCGGGGTCTTCAACGTGATCTGCGGCGACCGCGAGACCGGCCGTCTGATGGTCGAACACCCCACCCCGGCACTGGCCGCCATCACCGGCTCGGTACGGGCCGGGATCCAGGTCGCCCAGGCAGCGGCCAAGGACGTCAAGCGCGTCCACCTGGAGCTCGGCGGGAAGGCGCCCGTCGTGGTCTTCGAGGACGCGGACCTCGGCGAGGCCGCCCGGGTGATCGCGGCGGCGGCCTTCTTCAACGCCGGCCAGGACTGTACGGCCGCCACCCGGGTCCTGGTGCACGATTCGGTCCACGACGTGTTCGTCCAAGCTCTGACCAAGGCCGCCGCGGGCACCAGAACCGGCGGCACCGACGAGGAGGGCGTCCACTACGGCCCGCTGAACAACGCCGCCCAACTGGCCCAGGTCGCCGGTTACATCGAGCGGCTGCCCGCACACGCCACGCTGGAGACGGGCGGCCACCGGGTCGGCGAGGCCGGCTACTTCTACGCGCCGACGGTCGTCTCCGGCCTCGAACAGCACGACGAGATCATCCAGAACGAGGTCTTCGGCCCGGTCGTCACCGTACAGAAGTTCACCGACGAGGACCGGGCGGTCGAGTACGCCAACGGCGTGGACTTCGCCCTGGCCTCCTCCGTCTGGACCAAGGACCATGCCCGCGCCATGCGCATGTCCCGGCGCCTGGACTTCGGCTGCGTGTGGATCAACACCCACGCGCCCCTCCTCGCCGAGATGCCGCACGGCGGATTCAAGCAGTCCGGCTACGGCAAGGACCTCTCCGCCTACGGATTCGAGGACTACACGCGCATCAAGCACGTCATGACGGCCCTCTGACCCGCCACCGGCGCCGTCGGAGGATTCAAGATCGTCGCGAGCAAGGGTGCCGCGCCGGCGAGCGAGGCAGAACTGGAGAAGCTGCTCCTCACTCTCGCCCGACCACGCGAGTTCGCTCCGTCGGCGCCACCTCCGGCATGCCCCTTTCGGCGCAGCAGCGGCCCGATCCCGCGAATGTGAGCAGGACCACCCGCCCCGGTCCCGGGCGGCACTGCGCCTGCCGAGAACCTCATCCATGCAGCTCAAGCAGCATGTCGATACTCGTGGATAACTCCGCCGAGTCGGTCTCTCCGGCGTATGTCCAGGTGGGTGATCTGTCCGGGTTCAAGTGGTTCGGGCACCGCGCGTAGTGGTGCGGCCTGGTTCATGGCTTGGTGGGGCCGGTGTGTGTTGTGATGCTGTTCGAACTCGCGTAGTGCGCGGCGCAGGTGGCTCTCGTTCCAGATCAGGGTTCGGTCCAGAAGTTCGTGGCGGCAGGTTTGAACCCAGCGCTCCACGATGGAGTTCATCCTCGGTATCCGGACGCCGGTGAGCACGACTTGGATGCCGGTGTTGGCCAGGATCTGGTCGAACCCGACTGGGAACTTCGCGTCCCGGTCTCGGATCAGGTATTTGACGGTGGCTCCGGCGTCTTCCAAGTCCATGACGAGGTTCCGCGCCCCTTTGGTGACCCAGTTGGCGGTGGGGTGTGCGGTGGTGCCGAGGATTCGGTCGCGGCGGGTGGCGTGCTCGATGACGGCCAGGATGTACTGGCGTTGGCCGGTCAGGGCGACGGTCTCGATCAAGTCGCAGGCCAGCAGGATATCGGCCTGACTGCAAAGGAAGTCGGCCCAGGTGGTGGCGCCGCGATGCGGTGCGGGGTCGATGTC
The DNA here is from genome assembly GCF_000744655.1 of Streptacidiphilus rugosus AM-16. Classification (NCBI taxonomy): domain Bacteria; kingdom Bacillati; phylum Actinomycetota; class Actinomycetes; order Kitasatosporales; family Streptomycetaceae; genus Streptacidiphilus; species Streptacidiphilus rugosus. The sequence goes on from NZ_JQMJ01000004.1 coordinate 603,161, forward strand.
CTCGGCCTTGAGAATCTCCCAGACCGTGGATGCGGCGACCTTGATGCCGAGCGTGGTGAGTTCGCCGTGGATCCTGCGGTAGCCCCAGGACGGGTTCGGGCGCACAAGCCGAAGGATCAGGAGTCGGATCGAGCGGACTGTGGGAGGGCGCCCGGGCCGCTTCGGCCGGCACGTGCGCGCGTCGCGCCGCCTCATGAGATCGCGGTGCCAGCGCAGTACCGTGTCCGGGCGGACGAGCAACCGCAGCCGACGCAGGAACTCCCGCGGCAGCGGCGCCAGCAGAGCAGCGAGGAACGCGCGGCCCTCCGGAGTGAACGTCACCTTGCCCCCGCCGTGCTGTCGTTCAAGGACGGCGATCTGGTGGCGCAGAACGAGGATCTCCACGTCCTTCTCGCGGTCGCTCATCGGCAGAAGCCGCACGGCAGCGAAAGCGTGGGAGACGGCCAAGTAGACGAAGCGCAGCAACACAAGTGATCATCTTGCCGTAACCCCAAGAAATCTCTGACCTGGGCGGATGACATTCTCGGCAGGCGCTGTGCCAGAGCCCGCAGACAGCTCACAGGCGGTAGACACGCGCGGCATTACCACCCATGATCGCTGCGCGTTCGGACGGCGACAGCTCGGAAAGCAGCTTACGAGTGGTGTCGACGACGCGCACGTAGTCGCCGGCCAGCGTGCACACGGGCCAGTCGGATCCGAAGAGGAGGCGTCGCGCGCCGAACGCGGCGAGGGCGACATCGGTGAAGCGGCGCAGGTCGTCGGTGGTCCAGTGGTGCCAGTCGGCCTCGGTCGTCAGGCCGGACAGTTTGGCGACGGTGTTGGGGAGGACCGCGAAGGCGCGCAGTCGGGACGCCCACGGCTCCACCTCGGCGGCGGCGATCCGGGGTTTGCCGAGGTGGTCGAGGACGAAGGTGACGCCCGGCGCCGCGGCGGCGGCTCTGGTGGCGGCCGGAAGCTGGTCCGGGGTGATCACGAGGTCGTAGGCGAGACGGGCGGCTCCGACGGCAAGCAGGCCGCGTTGGACGTCGGGCCGCAGCAGCCACTCGGGGTCAGGCTCGGACTGCACCTGGTGGCGGATGCCGACCAGGTGTCGTCCTCCGGGCAGGGCACACAGGTCGGCGAGGGTGTCGGCGATGTCCGGTGCGGTGAGGTCGGTCCAGCCGACCACGCCCACGGCCAGGGGGTCGGCGTCGGCCAGGGCGAGGAGCTCGGGGGTCTCCTCGGGGACGCAGACGGTCTGCACCAGGACGGTGGCGTCAACGCCTGCCGACCGGGCTTGCGCACGCAGGTGTTCAAGGCCGAAGTCGCGACGCAGAGGGGCGAGTTCGGGGCCGGTGATCCAGTCCTGGTCGCGGACGGACAGGTCCCAGACGTGGTGGTGCGCGTCGATGACGCGCGGGTTCTCGGTGATCACAGCTGCCACACCACCCGGAGCGGCGCGCCCGCGCCGTCGGCGGAGTAGTCGTGGACAACCTCCAGCAGCTCCGCCATCCGCGCCTGCCAGGCGAGGTTGACGGGCAGTTCGCCGAGTTCCGCGAGCAGCCTCGGGTAGTTCTCGACCTCAAGCAGATGAAAGAGGTCGGCACCGCTGCGCCAGATGGTCCACTCGGTTGCACCGGCGGCTCGGATGGCACCGGTGAGCTCCTCGGGCACCTCGCGGTGGGCATGTTCGTAGGCGGCGATCCGGTCGGCGCGGACGCGGGTGTGCAGGGCGACTCTCATGCGCGCGGCTCCTCTCTGACGATCACGACATCCAGGATCCTGGGGCCGTGGACACCCTCGACGCGGTCGAGTTCGATGTCGCTGGTCGCGGAAGGGCCGGAGACGAAGGTCAACGGCCGGGCGGGGTCGAGCAGGGCGATCGCGTCCGGCACGTCGGCGACGATCTGCTCGGCCCGCACGACGCACACATGGTGGTCAGGCAGCAGGGTGAGGGCCCGGCGGCCCTGGCCGGGGCCAGCGTCGAGGACGACGGTGCCGGTGACGGCGATCCCGGCCCCGCAGGTGGTCAGCACACTGTCGGCGGCCTCCAGGTCGCTCAACCCCAGCGGCTCGGCGAGGCGTCGCCAGGGCCCGTCAGGGGCGAGCTCGGGTGGGAAGCCCGGCGGCACGACGAGGGTGCGGGCGTCGTTGCCGGTCAGCAGCCCGGCGATGGTGTCGCGGGCCTCACCTGGCGTGGTCTGCACAACCCGGGCGCGGTAGTCGGCGACGCGCTCGGCGAAGAGCGCGACCGTGTCCTGGCCGTCCGCGTGGTCGGCGGGCACGTCGGCAAGGGCGGCGCGGATGCGCGCGAGGACGGTGTCACGGGCCGTCATCACTGGTCTCCTGACGGGGGCTGCGGGTGGGTGCGCTGCCACCAGGCGCGGAAGGGCTCCGGAGGCGGAGCGGGGGTGTCGCGGACGTCGGTCCAGCCGCGGAGGGGACCGGGGAGCGGACCGATGACGCCCTTGCGCGCGACCAGGCGCCCGCCGAGCGCGGCGGCCTTCTGGGCCTGGGCAATGCGGCCGGGTGAGGAGAGGACGGCGGTGGCCGCCCGCATCGCGAGGGCCTCGGCGGTGGGTGTGGGCGCTTGATGCGCTTGGCCTCGACGGCCTTGGCCGGCAGATGGGTGAGCACCTCGGGGATGTTGATTTTGACGGGGCAGGCGTCGTAGCAGGCGCCGCAGAGTGTGGAGGCGAAGGGCAACGTGGAGGCGTGCTCGACGCCTACGAGCTGCGGAGTCAGGATCGCGCCGATCGGGCCGGGGTAGACGGAGCCGTTGCGGCTTGTCGCCCAGCCGCAGCCCGCGCAGCGAGTGGCAGGTCGGGTGGTAGGTGACCCGGTGCGGGAAGTACGCACCCACGCCGGTCACCCCCAGGACGTCGACGAGGAACTCGGTGAACTCGGGTACACGTGGGGCGAGTTCGCCGACATCTCTGCGGAGTGCCTCGTCGCCCGACTGCCCGGCGAGAGCGGGGTGGTTCTCGCGGACCATGCCCGCGCACGACGCGGAGGGCGTCACGATCGCGTCGTAGCCGGCAAACGCCTCGACGAAGCGGCGCATCAGCGGCATCGCCTCCGGCCGGTAGCCGGTGTTGAAGTGCATCTGCCCGCAGCAGGTCTGCGCGAGCGGGAACTCGACCGTGTGGCCGAGCCGCTCCAGCACGGTGACGACTGCCTTGCCGGTCTCGGGGCCCATCGTGTCGTTGAAGCAGGTGACGAACAGCGCGATGCGCATCAGGAGGCCTCCTGCCCGGGGTCTGCGGGGGCGGCGGGATCGGCGGTGGGCAGGGGCACGTCCCAGGGGAGCAGGCCGTCCGACCGCAGCATGGACCACAGTTCCGCGGGGATCTCCCAGCGGGCCATGGCTGCTGCGTCCTGGGCCTCCTCCGGGCTGCGGGTGCCGACCAGGACGCTGGCGACGGCGGGATGGCCGAGAGGGAACTGCAGGGCCGCCGCGCGCAGCGGCACGCCGTGCTCCTCGCAGACAGTCTCGATCCGTAGCGCCCGCTGAAACAGCGCCTGCGAGGCGGGTGCGTAGTCGTACGTGGCACCGGGCTTCGGGTCGGCCAGCAGACCGGAGTTGAAGACCCCGCCGACCACCACGGAAACGCCCCTGCGCGCGGCGTCGGGCAGCAGGAAAGTCAGGCCCGTCTGGTCGAGCAGGGAGTAGCGCCCGGCGAGGAGCACCACGTCGACATCGGTCTCGCGGACGAACCGGTCCAGCATCCGAGTCTGGTTCATGCCGGCGCCGATGGCGCCGACCATTCCCTCGGCGCGCATCCGTTCCAGCTCAGGGTAGGCGGACGAGAAGGCCTGTTCCTCGTGGTCGTCCGGATCGTGCAGGTAGACGACGTCGACGTGGTCCAGTCCGAGCCGGACAAGACTGTCCTCCAGGCTGCTGCGCACCCCGTAGGCGCTGAAGTCCCACACCCGTTCGTGTGTGGCCGGCACCGAGAAGCCCTGGGCGAGGTCGTCGCCGTGGGGCTCCGGCCAAGGTCGCAGCAGGCGTCCGACCTTGGTGGACACGACGTACTCGGCGCGCGGTCGGTTGCGAAGGGCCTCCCCAAGGCGTCGCTCGGAGAGACCGAGTCCGTAGTGCGGAGCGGTGTCGAAGTAGCGGACGCCCGCTTTCCAGGCCGCGTCCACCGTGGACCGGGCCTGCTCGTCGTCGATCTCGGTGAAGAGGTTTCCGAGCGCGGCTGCTCCGAGGGAGAGCCGGGTGACCTCCACGTCGCCGCGTCCGAGCCTCGTGGTGTGCATGGGTGTGGTGTGCCCTTCCTGTCATCGGCGCAGCCTGCGGTGTGCCCGGCGTGAGGGGCCCGGCCGGGCCGAGAGCACGACACCGTCAGTCGGGTCTCGGTCCGGCCGGAGTTTTTCGCGCGACGCTCGGGCGTCGTGCGGCGGCACCTACGGTCGGGGCGGACGCAGGCGGAGGCCGGCCATGCCGCCGTCGACCGCGAGGGCGGTGCCGGTGGTCGAGCCCGCGAGGGGGCTCGCCAGGTAGGCGATGGCGGCGGCGACCTCGTCGGCTCCGACCAGGCGGCCGTGCGGCTGGCGGGCGTTCAGCGCGGCGCGCTCGGCGGCCGGGTCGTCGGCGGCATCCAGCAGGCGGGCGACCCAGGGGGTGTCCACCGTGCCGGGGTTGACGCAGTTGACCCGGATGCCCTCGCGGACGTGGTCGGCGGCCATGGCCAGGGTCAGTGAGAGCACGGCTCCCTTGCTGGCCGAGTACAGCGCGCGCTGCGGAAGCCCGGCCGTGGCGGCGATGGAGCAGGTGTTGACGATCGCCGCGGTACTCCCCGGTCGGGACAGCGCGGAGCGTCGCAGGTGTGGGAGGGCGGCGCGGGTCACGCGGACGATCCCGAGGACGTTGATGTCCAGCACCTGCTGCCACTGGCTGTCGGGGTTGTCCTCGACCGTACCGGCGGCGCCGATTCCGGCGTTGTTGACCAGGATGTCCAGGCCGCCGAGCGCTGTGACGGCGGCCTCGACCGCGGCGCGGACGCTGTCGTCGTCGCCCACGTCGGCGCGGATGGCGCGCAGGGGCCCCTGGACCGTGCCAGGGTCGAGGTCGAGCACGGCGACCTGGGCGCCGCGGGCGGCGAGCAGGTTCGCGGTGGCCAGGCCGATGCCCGAGGCGCCCCCGGTGACGACCGCTCGCAGGCCGTGCAGCTCGTTCATTTCTGCTCCTCCGGTACGGTCGCGGCGGCCTCGGCGACGGCGCGGTCCTCGGTCCAGAAGGTGCCGTCGGGGTAGGTGAAGGTGGCGATCGACTCCGGGAGCATCTGCGCGGAGAAGCCCGGGGCTGCGGGGGCCCGGTAGCGGCCGTCGCGGATCACCGTGGGGGTGACGAAGTGTTCGTGCAGGTGGTCCACGTACTCGATGACGCGGTTCTCGGTGGTGCCGGAGAGGGCGACGTAGTCGAACATGGACAGGTGCTGTACCAGCTCGCACAGTCCCACCCCGCCGGCGTGCGGGCAGACCGGGACGTCGAACTTGGCGGCGAGCAGCAGGATGGCGAGGTTCTCGTTCACGCCGCCGACCCGGGCGGAGTCGAGCTGGAGCACGTCGATGGCGCCGGCCTGGAGCAGCTGCTTGAAGACGATGCGGTTTTGCACGTGTTCGCCCGTGGCGACCCTGACCGGCGCGACGGCCGCACGAATCGCGGCGTGGCCGAGCACGTCGTCGGGGCTGGTGGGCTCCTCGATCCAGTACGGGTCGAATTCCGCGAGCGCGCGCGTCCAGGCGATGGCGTCGGCCACGTCCCAGCGCTGGTTGGCGTCGATCGCCATCCGCACGCCCTCACCGACCGCGGCGCGCGCGGCGCGGCAGCGGCGGATGTCGTCGGCCAGGTCGGCGCCGACCTTCAGCTTGATCTGGGTGAAGCCGTCGGCGACGGCCTGCTTGGCGAGGCGGGTCAGCTTCTCGTCGCTGTAGCCGAGCCAGCCGGGCGAGGTCGTGTAGGCCGGGTAGCCGCTCTCCCACAGGCGCGTGGTCCGCTCGGCGCGGCCGGAGCGGGCCGCCTCCAGCAGGGCGAGGGCCTCCTCGGGGGTGATGGCGTCGGTGAGGTAGCGGAAGTCGACCTGGGAGACCAGCCAGGCCGGCTCCGCCTCGGCGAGGAGCCGCCACAGCGGCAGTCCGGCGCGCTTGGCGGCCAGGTCCCAGACGGCGTTGACGACGGCGCCGATCGCCATGTGCATCACGCCCTTCTCGGGACCGAGCCAGCGCAGCTGGCTGTCGCCGATCAGGTCGCGGTTCAGGGTGCCGGGATCCGCGCACAGCTCCTCGACGGAGCGTCCGACGACGTGGTGGCGCAGCGCGTTGACCGCCGCGACCTGGACGTCGTTGCCTCGCCCGATGGTGAAGGTGAACCCGTGGCCCTCGAGGCCGTCACCCGCGTCGGTGCGAAGGATCACGTAGGCGGCGGAGTAGTCGGGGTCGGGGTTCATCGCGTCCGAGCCGTCCAGCGACCGTGAGGTCGGGAAGCGGACGTCGTAGGTGTCCAACGCGGTGATCCGCGCCGTGGCAGTCGGCATGCTGTGCTCTCTCAAGGCTCAAGGCTCACGCTTGCTGGAAGGTCTGGCGCTGGCGGCCGAGGCGGTCGATCTCCAACTCGACGCATCGGCCCGGTCGCAGGTAGGGGTGGCCGGGCAGGCCGAGGGCGACTCCGGCCGGGGTGCCGGTGTTGATCACGTCGCCGGGTTCCAGCACCAGGTACTGGCTGAGGTAGCGGACGATCTCCGCGACGTCGAAGATCATGTTCTTGGTGTGGCCGTCCTGCCGTCCCACCCCGTCAACGGAGAGCCGCAGACGGAGCTCCTGCGGGTCGCCCGCCTCGTCGGGGGTGACCAGCCAGGGGCCGAGCGGGTTGAAGGTCTCGCAGGACTTGCCGAGGTCCCACTGGCCGGAGAACTCCAACTGGAACTCCCGCTCGGAAACGTCGTTGCTGACGGCGTACCCGGCCACGCAGGCCAGCGCCTCCTCGCGCGAGGCCAGATAGCGGGCCCGACGGCCGATCACGACCGCAAGCTCCACCTCCCAGTCCGTCTTGCGCGAACCACGCGGGATCAGCACCTCGTCGTAGGGGCCGACCACAGTGCCGGGGTCCTTCATGAAGACGACCGGCCGCTCCGGGATCGCGGCGCCCGTCTCCTCCGCGTGGTCGCGGTAGTTGAGGCCGATGCAGACGACCTTGCCGGGCCGGGCCACCGGCGCGCCGATTCGCCAACCGCCGGGCGGCGGCGCCAGCTCGGGTAGCGTCCCCGCCGCGACCGCCTCGCGCACCAGGTCGATTCCGCCCGAGGCGAGGAAGGGACCGTCGATGTCACGGGTGACGTCGTCCAGGCTGAGGTAGCGCTCCCTGCCATCATCGATCGGGTCGAGCACGGTCGGCCGTTCGGCTCCTCGGGGCCCCAGGCGCAGGAATCTCATCGGCGGTCCCTTCGAAGAGGTCAGGGCTGCAAGTGGTAGGGCTGAAATTCGACCTGGCATACATCGGATGTATGACGTCGGTGAACGTGACCCTAGGCGTGCCCGCACGCCCAGGCAAGTAGACCTCAGAGGTTTGTTGTCCGCCGCCCCGCGGCCCATTTGGCAAAGCACCAGGTCAAAACCATAGGGGTGCTGACGGCATGGATTCTCTCCGGTGTCGATCCGGCGACGATCGCCGAAGACATCGGATGTAGGTCTTGTCAGGCCAGGCAACGCAGCCGTAACGTCCTCGCCATCGGACAGCCACCCGATGATTTCGGCCGAGCGCTCCGCACTGTGCGCCTCCCACGCGCCTGCTCAACCTGACGGCAGGAGCACGCAGTCACAGGAGCCGTCGCCCAGCATCCTTCTCCCCTGGAGTGATTCCCAGTGAACCTGCGTACCTCCCGCACCGCCGCAGCAGTTGCCGTGACGCTGCTGGTCGGCGGTCTGGCCACCGCCTGCAACCGCGGCAGCACCGTCACCGGGGCCGGCTCGTCCGCCGCGGCCGGAAAGCCGGCGATCGGCATCGATCTCCCCCGCGCCGACTCCGACTTCTGGAACTCCTACGCCCAGTACCTACGGGGCGACATCACCAGCCAGAGCCTGAACACGCTGCCGATCAGCTCCTCGCAGAACGACATCACCAAGCTCGTCGCCAACGTGCACGTCTTCGAGAACACCGGTGCCAAGGCCATCGTGATGGCCCCTCAGGACACCGGCGCGATCGCCTCGACCCTGGACCAGCTGGCCGCCAAGAACATCCCCGTCGTCAGCGTCGACACCCGCCCGGACAAGGGCAAGGTCTACATGGTCGTCCGTGCCGACAACCGCGCCTACGGCACCAAGGCCTGCCAGTTCCTCGGCCAGCAGCTGCACGGCAAGGGCAAGGTGGCCGAGTTCGAGGGCGACCTGACCTCCGTCAACGGCCGCGACCGCTCGCAGGCCTTCGCCGACTGCATGAAGACCAACTTCCCGAACATCCAGGTCTTCCCGCTCACCACCAACTGGGACGGCGCGGTCGCGTCCAGCAAGCTGCAGACCCTGCTGGCGCAGAACCCGGACCTGAACGGCATCTACATGCAGGCGGGCGGCGTCTTCCTGCAGCCGACCCTGGCGCTGCTGCAGCAGAAGGGCCTGCTCAAGCCGGCGGGCACGCCCGGACACATCTCGATCATCTCCAACGACGGCATCCCGCAGGAGTTCGACGCGATCCGCAAGGGCGAGATCGACGCCACCGTCTCGCAGCCCGCCGACCTGTACGCCAAGTACGCGCTCTTCTACGCCGAGGCCGCCGCCGAGGGCAAGACCTTCCAGCCCGGCCCGACCGACCACAACTCCACCATCATCCAGCTGCCGAACGGCCTGGAGGACCAGCTGCCCGCACCGCTGGTGACCAAGGCAAACGTCGACGACAAGAGCCTGTGGGGCAACAACGTCTCCAGCTGACGCCGCCCCCGATCCCCCAGGCACTCACTGCATTCACCGCACAGAAAGGACGGCACCCCATGGCGGACACGGCGCAGGCCCCTGCCGCACAGGCCGTCGCCACCACGGTCCCGGTGGTCGAGGCGGCCGGCGTCACCAAGCGCTTCGGCGCGACGGTGGCGCTGCGCGACGCGAAGATCGCGATCGACCCCGGGGAGTCACACGCCCTCGTAGGGCGCAACGGGGCGGGAAAGTCGACGCTCGTCTCCATCCTCACCGGCATCCAGCAGCCCGACACCGGCACTCTCTCCTTCTCCGGAGAGCCCGCCCCGGCGTTCGGCGACACCGACGCCTGGCGCGCCCGGGTGGCCTGCGTGTACCAGCGCTCCACCGTGGTCGGCGGACTGACGGTGGCGGAGAACCTCTTCTTGAACCGTCAGAGCGACGGCGGCCTGCGCCCGATCCGCTGGAAGGCGCTCCGCGCCCGCGCCGAGGCGCTGCTCGCCGAGTACGGCGTCGACGTCTCCCCGACCGCCCGGATCGCGGACCTGACGGTGGAGCAGCGGCAGTTCGTCGAGATCGCCCGCGCCCTCTCCTTCGGCGCACGGTTCATCATCCTCGACGAGCCGACCGCCAAGCTCGACGCCCGCGGCATCGAACGCCTCTTCACCAAGCTCCGCGCACTGCAGGAGCAGGGCGTCGCCTTCCTCTACATCTCGCACCACCTCCAGGAGATCTACGAACTCTGCACACGCGTCACCGTCTACCGCGACGCGCGGCACATCCTCACCGCACCGGTCGCCGGTCTCGGTCACGACGAACTCGTCGAGGCGATGACCGGTGAGAGCGGCGCACCGGACCAGGTCACCACCTCCACGCAGGGGAGCCGAACCCTCACGGTCGGTGGCCGCGGCGCTCGGCCCGTGCTGGACGTGCGGGGGCTGACCCTGCCGGGCGTCTACACAGACCTGTCCCTGACCGTGGCGGCCGGAGAGGTCGTGGGCCTGGCCGGGGCCACGACCAGCGGCAACGTTCAGGTCGGCGAGACAGTCGCCGGCCTGCACCATCCCCGAAGCGGTGCGGTGACGGTCGCCGGCCGCGATGTGCGCCTCGGCGACATCCCGGCGGCGCTGGCAGCCGGCATCGGCTTCGTCCCCGAGGACCGGCACCTCCAGGGCCTGGTGCCCGAACGCAGCGTCGCCGAGAACGCCACCCTCACGGTGACGGACCAGCTCGGCCCCTACGGCACCGTCCTGCCGTCCCGGACCCGCGACTTCGCCCGCCGAATGATCGAGGACCTGGACATCAAGACCCCGGACGCCGCAACGCCGGTCTCCGCCCTGTCCGGCGGCAACCAGCAGAAGGTGGTCGTCGCCCGTGCCCTGGCCACCGAGCCCGAACTGGTCGTCGCGATCCGGCCCACCAACGGCGTGGACATCAAGTCCAAGGAGTTCCTGCTCGGCCGCTTCCGGCGGCATGCCGAACAGGGCCGCGCCGCCCTGATCGTCTCCGACGAGCTGGACGACCTGCGCGCCTGCGACCGCGTGATCGCGATGTTCCACGGCCGCATCGCCGCCGAGTACCCGGCCGGGTGGACCGACGAGCAACTCGTCGCCGCCATGGAGGGCGTTGCGGTGGACAGCGACACCCCGACCGAGCCAGGGCCCGCTGACCCGACCGAGACCGAGCACGACACGAAGGGACCCCGCCATGGCGGCCATCACTGAACCCAGCCCCACGAGCGAAGCGGCCGCCGCCCCCGCCTCCGGGCCGAGCCGCACCCTGAACCTGGCCCGCTACCGCGACCTGTCCCTGGTCCCGGTGCTGCTGGTGCTCGCGCTGATCGGCTTCATCGTCTCCCCCGCCTTCCTCACCTCGGCCAACCTGCTCGGCGTCGCCCAGCAGTCCACCGAGCTGAGCCTGCTGGTGCTCGGCGAGGCGCTGATCCTCGTCGTCGGCAAGATGGACCTCTCCCTGGAGTCCACCATCGGCGTCGCGCCGGTCATTGCCATGTGGCTGGTGCTGCCCTCCCACGGCGGCCGCTTCCAGGGTCTCGGCGCACTGCCGACCTGGACGGCGATCCCGGTCTGCCTGCTCGTCGGCGCACTGATCGGCGCGGTCAACGGCTTCCTGATCCTGAAGCTGCGACTGAACGGGTTCATCGTCACGCTCGGCGCACTGACCATGCTCCGCGGCCTCCAGGTCGCCATCTCCCAGGGCCAGTCCATCGTCGAGGTCCCGAACTCCTTCCTCTACCTCGGCGAGACCTCCTGGCTCGGCGCCCCCGCAGCCGTCTGGATCTGCCTCATCCTCTTCGCCGTCGGCGGGGCAGCCCTCGCGTGGCTGCGCCACGGCCGCGCGCTCTACGCGATCGGCGGCAACCCGGAGGCCGCCCGCACCGCCGGTATCCGCGTCGACCGGATCACCTGGACCGTGCTGATCATCGGCAGCGTGCTCGCCGCCTTCGCCGGCGTCCTGTACACCGGCCACTACGGCTCGGTCTCCGCCGACCAGGGCAGCGGTTGGATCTTCCAGGTCTTCGCCGCGACGGTCATCGGCGGCGTCAGCCTCAACGGCGGCAAGGGCACCCTCTTCGGCGCGCTCACCGGGGTGCTGACGCTCCAACTGGTCGTCAACGTGATGACGCTGGCCGGGGTGCCGCCGCTGTGGAACGGGTTCCTCAACGGCGCGATCATCATCCTCGCGCTGATCATCTCCCGCTACGCCTCCGGTGAGAAGCAGGAGTAGCAGCCGCGTCCGGCCTCGCCACACGCCCGATGCAAGCCGCAGATCCCCGAGACGCGCCGCGTCCGGGGATCTGCGGTTCCCCTCCCCGCCCTCAGGAGCGACAAGCCATGGCACTGACCGACGACGCGATCGAGAAGATCAAGGAGATGATCATTGCGGGCGAGTTCCCGCCGGGCTCCCGCCTGCCCCGGGAGGAAGACCTCGCCCAGCAGCTCGGCCTGTCACGCAGCTCGCTGCGCGAGGCGGTACGCGCGCTCACCGCGATGCAGATCCTGGTCACCAAGCAGGGCGACGGAACCTACGTCTCCAGCCTGGAACCCCACCTGCTCCTGGAGAACCTGTCGTTCCTCTCCGACGTCTCCCAGGGCCAGGGGGCACTCCAGCTGCTCCAGGTCCGCCGGCTGCTCGAACCCCAGGCCGCGGCGCTCGCCGCCACGCGCATCGCCGACACGGACGTCGAACTGTTGGCGGGCATCCTCGCCAGAAGTCGCGCGGCCTCCGACGTCGAGGAGTTCATCCGCTGCGACGTCGAGTTCCACCTGACCATCGCAGCCCTGGTCGGCAACCCGGTGCTGTCCATGCTGCTGGAGGTCCTGTCCACACAGACGCAGCGCGTGCGGCTGCTGCGGGGCGCACGCGTGGGTCGCGCGATCGAGGACGTCCACCGCGAACACGAGGCCATCCTCGCGGCCCTGGCCGCACGTGACGCGCAGCTGGCCGCCTCCGCGACCGCGGTGCACGTCGCCGCCGTCGAACGGTGGCTCGCCGACAGCCTCGCCGGCTGAGCGGCCCGTGCGGCGGGCGGGCCGGGAGTCCGGTACCGGGGCCGAGAGCCCCGCTCTCTCCCGTGCCCCGGCTCTCAGAGCGCTTGCCGAAGCCACTCCGCGACGCCGGCGATGTGCGCGGTCACGCGTGCCTTGGCGGTCTCCACCTCGTGCGCGGCCAGCGCGTCGAGGATCGCCCGGTGTTCCGCCAGAGTGTGCTCCACAGCCGTCTGCTGCGTCAGACCGCGCCAGACGCGCGCGCGGGCCGTCCTGTTCGCGAGTGACTCGATGAACGATCCCAGCAAGGCATTGCCTGAGGCCTGCGCGATCCGCCGGTGGAACTCCAGATCATTGGCGATCAGCTCCTCCACGCTCGGGGTCTCCCCCAAGCTGTCGAGGAGCTCTCTCATTCCCACTACCTCGGCGTCCGTCACGCGCTGGGCCGCGAGCCCCGCCGCGGCGGACTCCAGTACGGCGCGCACCTGGAAGAGCTCCAGCACGGACCCGTCCTGGTGCAGGTCCAGGATGAACGTGAGCGCCTCCAGCAGCAGCGGGGGTTCCAGACTGCTCACATAGGTGCCGTCGCCCTGCCGCACGTCCAGCACGTTCAGCAGCGACAGCGCCTTCACCGCCTCGCGCAGCGAGTTGCGTGACAGCCCGAGCTCGGCCGCCAGGTCGGGCTCCTTGGGCAGCCGGTCGCCGGGCTTGAGCTGGCCGGAGAGGATCATCGTCTTGATCTTCTCGATGGCTTCGTCCGTGACGGCCACGTCAACGCCTCTCCATACTCCACTGTTCGATCAGCAAGTATGCCCCCGCGTTCGGCGGGTGACGAGCGTGCCGCGGTCCATGCCCGTTCGCGCGTCGGCGCGGCCGGTGCACCCGGAGGGGTGCACCGGCCGCGCCGGTCCGGTCGGACGGTCAGGGCAGCTGCCACTGCTGGTTGGCGGCGGCCGTGCAGTCCCAGATGATCAGCTGGGTGCCGGCCGGGCCGTTACCGGAGTCGTCCAGGCACCGGCCGGACTGCGGGTTCTTCAGCGTCCCGTCGGCCTGGGCCTGCCAGACCTGGTTGGCGCCCCCGTTGCAGTCCCACAGCTCGATCTTGGTGCCGTTGGCCTTCCCGCCGCCGGTGATGTCCGTGCACTTGCCCAGCGTGCGCAGGGTCCCGTCGGTGCCTACGGTCCACTGCTGGTTGGCGGCGCCGGAGCAGCCCCAGACCACGATCGGGTTGCCGTTGGTGGTACTGGCGCCGGAGTCGTCGACGCACAGGCCGTTGATGCCGGTGATCGGGCCGGTGGGCCCGGTCTTGTCAATGCCGATCCGGACCTTGCCGAGGTGGCTGACGGTCGTCGCCGGGGTCCCGGTGAGCTGGGCGAAGGTCATGCCGGACACTGGTGCGGCGACCGGCTGGACGAGGTAGGAGTTGCCGGCCGTGGTCGGAACCGAGAACTGGGAGGCGGTCGTCGGGGCGACCACGACGGTGGACTCGTCGGTGCCGTCGACGACCTCGACGCTCTGCCCCGGCCAGGGGTTGCGCATCGTGATGGTGCCGTTGGAACCCGCGTGGATGCCGACGGTGCCGATCACACCACCGTGGACCTGGACCGAGACGGTGCTGCCGCCCTGGATGTACTGGGTGCCGTCCGCGTCCCAGCCCGGGGGCAGGGCGGGGGCGATCCGCAGCAGACCGTCGTAGTCCTGGACGAGGGATTCGTTGACGGCGAGCGCGACGTCGGCCGCCTGCTCGATGTAGGGCTCAGTGCCTCCGGACTGGCCCCAGAGGTTGGCCATGCCGGTGGGGTAGGTCTGGTACGTCTGGGTCAGCGCGGTCAGGTCGGCGGCGACCGACGAGCCGAGCCCCAGGCGGGCGGCGTCGACGGCGTCGAAGCTCCAGTCGTTGGCGTGGACGTTGACCCGGCTGTTGTAGGTGCGCTGGGCGAGGGAGGTGAGCGACGAGTTGTCGCCGACCAGGCCGTAGGGCCAGACCGCTTCGAGGTCGTCGTTCTCGGAGTTGTTGACGGCGGCGGTGGGCTGCGAGGACTGGCCCAACACGTCGGTGCCGGAGGCGTCGGCGGAGGCGGTCAGGTTCTTCTGGTGGGTGGCGGCGTCGGTGCGCGGGTAGTCGGGGATCTGCCCGATCGCCGTCTGCAGCTGGGAGACGAGCGACGCGTCGGTGTTGAGGGTCTGGGCGGCGGCGATGGTGGCGGGGAACAGCGCCTTCATCGCGTCGATCATGTTGACCGGGTCCAGGACGTTCCACTGGTTCTCGTGGGCGTTGGCCACCGCGTGGCGCTTTCCGTCGGCTCCGACGGTGGTGTACGCGAGCAGGAACTCGCTCGCCTGCTGCATCAGCGGGTAGTTCGCGGTCAGGAAGTTCCGGTCGTTCGTGGTGAGGTAGGTCTGCCAGGCCCACAGGGCGATCTCCGCGCCCGAGGAGACCGTCCGGCCGTTCCAGGTGCTCAGGGCCTGGTCGCAGGAGGCGTCGCTGAAGGGGCTGCTGTCGTCCTGGAAGCCGTTGCCGTTGAAGCGCATCGTCTCCGGCACGCAGATGCCGGGGAGGCTGCTGCCCATGTAGGTCTTGGTCCAGGCCTGGATGTTGGCGAGGTTGGAGGTGTAGAGGTTGAACACCGGAGTGTTGAGAGCGGAGGCTCCGGCGCCGATGTTCGCGGCCACCTGGCCGCGCAGGTTCCAGAACCAGTAGGCGGCCGGGTACCAGTTCTGGGTGTCCTGCGAGAAGTTGAACAGGTCGCCGACACCCGCCTGCGAGCCCGGGAGGGTTCCGCGGGACTCCTCGGCGGTGGTGAAGTAGTAGAGGGTGCGCAGCTTCTCCATGTAGTTGGCGGTGCCGTCGGCGGAGGAGAGCTTCACCAGGCCCAGGTTGGCCCAGAAGGTGTGCCACCAGGCCAGGTGGCCGGCCTCCAGCGAGGCTGAGGTGGCGGACGCGTCGCTGCCGAGCAGGGCCGACGCCGTGGCGGCCGGGTCACCTCCGGCCCAGTGCGGGCTGCCGACGATCACGCGGAAGCTGCCGTCCGCGTTCGGGGTGAAGCTCACCTTGACCGTCCGGGAGTCGACCACGGACGCGCTGACGTTGCGTCCGCCCGCCGTGAGCGCCGCGAGGGAGCCGAAGGTCTTGCCTGAGCCGGTGGTGGCGTTGTTGTCAGCCCAGGTCTCGGCGAGCGTGGCAACGCTCCCCGAGGCGGCGGCGGTCGGGGTACGGCCCGACCAGAGGTTGACGGTCGCGCTCTGGGCGGTGTTCGGGTTGGCCCCCGTGACGTCCACGACCAGCTCATCCTTGTCGGCACGGACGTAGACGGTGGCCGTCATCCCGCCGCCGGACTCGCGCAGCACGCCGTCGTACGGGTCCACGGCGCCGGTGAAGTCCGAGGCGCTGGTGATCTGCGACAGACCCGGTATCTGCAACCAGCCCGGCGACTTCCGCCCCGGGAAGGTATCGGCCCGGTTGAGCTGGGCGGTGAAACCGTTCGCGGCCCACACCGCCGCGCCCAGGGTGCCGTTCCCGAGCGGCATCGACTGGGTCGCCGCCGTGTTCGGAGCGCCGAGCACGATGTCGGCCTCACGGACAAGGTTGGCGGCGTCGACCGAGAAGCTTCCGTTGGTCCAGGCGGTGGAGGTCGACGCGGCAGAGGCCGTCCCTGGCGACCAGGCTCCGATCGGCACGCACAGTGCGAGGGCGACAAGCGCCCTCCTGATCGTTCTTCTCCGCATGAGCGGGTCCTCTCCTGAGAAGGTGCCTCGTTCTGTGACACGAGAGCCGCCCGCGGTGACGCAGATTCCCGTCAAGCCTGAAGCAGTCGGGGGCGGTGGTGATCGCGCGAAATGCTAACGTCCGATGTCCTTCTCGCGTCAAGATGCTCGCAGCAGGAAAATCGCAGGAAGAGGCATCGCCTAGAGCCAATAACATCCGATGTATTGACCGTCAGTCAGGACTGAGATGCTGCGGCGGTCGGGCCGAGGTCGGGGCCCGCCCGCAGTTCCACGGTGAGCGGCTCGGCGGTCCCGGTGAGATCCAGGACCAGGACCTCGTTGGTGCCCGCGCGCCACAGCGGCGCGGGGGCGTAGAGGGTGATCTGGGGGCCCCGCTCGGTGCGCAGGCGGCCGAGGAGGAAGCCGTTGACCCAGACCAGGGTGCGGCCACTCCCGGGGACGGCAACGAAGGCATCGGCCGGCTCGGGCAGGGCCACGACGGCGCGGTGGACGACCGGACCGCCGTCGACGCCCACGACGGAGACGGGCGCGATGGGCCCCTCGGCCTGGGAGGCGAGGAACTCGCGCCAGCTCGGGCCGGCGCGGCGCGGGGCCGGGTCGATGCCGGCCGCGTGCAGGATCTGCCACACCGTGGACGGGGCGATCGAACGCCCCAACGTGACCAGCTCGCCCTGGATCCGCCTATGGCCCCACCGCGGATTCTCCTGTGCCAGCGCAGCACCAACTGCTTGAGCGCAGCCGCCGTCGGAGGGCGGCCGGTGCATCGGCGTCGGCGTCGGCGTCGATGGGAGTAGTCCCACCGCTTCGCGATCAGCCTGCGATGCCACGCCAGCAGTGTCCCCCGGGTCCCGGCTGATCTACGCGATCCGCGAATACCGCGGCCGCAAGGACAAACCGAAGGGCTTCGGCTGGCGCGACTTCCGCGACCTGATCGTCCGCGCCCGCATCCAGCTCGGCGGCCCGATCGTGCTGGTCTGGGACTACGTCCGACTCCACCTGACGGCTGGCATGCGGGAGTTCATCGACATCGGCAACCTCGCCGCAGCCGACCTCAGCCAGATCACCCAGGCCGTGAAGCGCCGGCTCAAGAAGATCCAGTACCGCCCGGACCTCGTTGACGGCTGCCTCTCCGGAACCGGGCTCACCCTCGCCTGACCGGCCGAGACGGCCGTCCCGTCTTCACGGACAAACGACGGTCGCGGCTGAATCGGGCGGATAGAGGTCGAGCACGATGTCCAGTCCGAGTGCACCGACCTCGGCGAGCAGGCGTGCGGGCAGGACACAGCCTCCCTGATCGTTCTCGCTCCCTCGGCCTGGTGCTGCTGGTCTGCGTCATCCTCTGAGGGGCGCTCAAACGCCGGGTCACCTTCCGGTCACCCGCTGCGCGCTCCGCTGGCGGGGTCTGGCAGTGTGACCCCTCATGAACCGCCCCCTCGCCGCAGCCACGACCGTCGCGCTCGCCGCCGTCCTCGCCGGCTGCGCCACCACCTCGTCCAGCAGCCCCCAGCCGGAAAAGACCATCACCGTCGGCAGCATCGAGTCGGCAATGGCTCTGCCCGCGACACCGACCGCAGCCGCCAGCAGCACGGCCATGTCCTCGACCGCCTGGTCCAAGGTGAACGGAGACCTGATCGGCACACTGCAGGCAGACATCAGCAGCGTGTCCACCGACCAGCACGACAGCAGCAGCCTCCCCACGGACTGCCTGGCTCTCGACACGGACTGGCAGAACGCCCAGAGTGCCCCGCCGATCCCGAACGCGGCGGCACAGAAGACGTGGAGCGCCGCCCTTGCCGCGCTCCACACGGGCTGGTGGAACTGCAACGGCGGGTTCAGCGACAACAAGCCGTCCGAGGTCTCAGCGGCAGTCGCCAGCATCCAATCCGCGGCCCCGCTGCTCGCCGAGACCAAGCGATACCTCGCCGCGGCGGAGTAGGTAGACAGGCCCCGCCGTTTCCGTGATCGCCGCGCCGGGTACCGTGCTGCTCGAACGCGCGGTTCCGAAGTCGCTTCACCAGCAGTCCAAGGACCGGGGCGATCAACACACAGGGGTACTGATCAGACAGCACCCCGCGTCCCGGAACGGGAAGAGCATGGCTACCGGCACCGTGAAGTGGTTCAACTCCGAGAAGGGCTTCGGCTTCATCGAGCAGGCTGGTGGCGGCCCGGACGTCTTCGCCCACTACTCCGCGATCACCGGCAACGGCTACCGCGAGCTCGTCGAGGGCGAGACCGTGACGTTCGATGTCGAGCAGGGCCAGAAGGGCCCCCAGGCCGCGCACATCGTCCGCGGCTGACCACAGCAACGCAGAACGCCCCGGCTGCCCATCAGGGCGGGTTCTAACGATCCCCGCAACACTCTGAAGTTCAGGGAGTTGCGGGGATCGTGGATTTTGAGGACTTGAGGGCGCGGTTCTTCGAGGCGTTGGACCGGGAGAACGGCAGCGTTGCGGGGGCTGCTCGGGCGGTTGGGGTGAATCGCTTTACGGCGGCTGCCTGGGCGCGGAAGGCCGGCGTCCGTGGCCGCGGGAAGACAGGCACGAGTGGGCATCCGGGTCGGGCGGAGTACGAGCGGCTGCGTGCGGCCGGAGTCCGGCGCCGTGAGGCCGCCGCGCAGGCTGGCGTCCATGAGCGCACTGCTGACGACTGGGACCGTGGCATCCGGCAGATCGGTCACTCGCGCTTGCATCCTGACGGGCGCCGGATCGACTACAAGACCGGTGTGACCACCATTGTTGCCGCCTCGTCGCAGCCGTCTGCTGCTGCGGTCGAGGCCGCGCTGCACCCCAGGTTCCTCACGGTGACCGAGCGGGAGCTGATTGCCGATCTGCACCGTGAAGGCCGGTCGCTGCGCGCGATCGGGCGGGCACTGGGTCGACCGGCCTCCACGATCAAGCGGGAGGTCGACACCAGGTCGGTCGACGGCGTCTACCGGCCGCACCGGGCCCAGCGGGCATGGGCCGGGAGCAGGTCACGCCCCAAGGGCTCCAAGCTCGCCCTGGACGGCCCACTGCGCCGGTTCGTCGCGGACAAGCTGCAGGAACGGTGGTCGCCCGAGCAGATCTGCCACGCTCTGGTCATCGAGTTCCCCGACGACGAGGGCATGCGCGTGAGTCCGGAGACGATCTACCAGGCGATCTACGTCCAGGCCCGTGGCAGACTGCGCCGCGAAGTCGCGGCCGCGTTGCGCACCGGGCGCACCCGCCGCAAGCCGCACCGCAGCCCGGACCAGCGCACGTCCAGGTTCGTCGACGAGATGGTGATGATCTCCGAGCGTCCTGCCGAGGTCGCCGACCGGGCGGTTCCCGGCCACTGGGAAGGCGATCTGATCGTCGGTCCCCGCAGTGAGAGCGCGATCGTCACTTTGGTCGAGCGCTCCACCCGCTACGTCATGTTGGGGCATCTGCCCGGCGGGCACACCGCCGGGGAGGTCCGCGATGTGCTGGTGCCCTTGATCCAGGCCCTGCCCGGGCACCTGCGCGGCTCGCTTACCTGGGACCAGGGCTGCGAGATGGCCGCGCACAAGCAGTTCACCGTGGCCACCGGAGTGCCGGTCTACTTCTGTGACCCACACTCGCCTTGGCAGCGCGGATCGAACGAGAACACAAACGGCCTGCTGCGGCAGTACTTCCCGAAAGGCACCGACCTGTCCGTGCACAGCGCCGAAGACCTCGAACACGTCGCCCAGCAACTCAACGGCCGGCCACGCAAAACGCTCGACTGGAAAACCCCAGCCGAGCGCCTGCGTGATCTACTGACGACCACGTAGACCGTCAGGTGTTGCGAGGACCCCAAGAATCCGCCGGGCTGGGCGTCGGGGGCCTTGTCGTCGGGAATCTCTGCTGCGGGAGACCCTCGCTAGCAGCCGGTGCCGTAGACCACGGTGGCTCGGTATGTCGACCGGGGGTTGCCGCTCTCAGCCCACACGTCAACACACAGGTAGCCGGCCGACGACGGTCCGTAGTAGTAGTACCCGACCGAGTTCTTAGCTTGATCTTTAACCGGCGGCCGTTTGTTTCGCGAGATGAGCCTCGAGCGTGAGTTCGCGTTTTACGGTCTTCCCGACGTCGTAGCGGGGTGCTGGCCTGCGGTTCTTTGAGCCCGGCGGGCGCCCCGGGCCGGGGCGTGTCGGTTGCGGCACACCCGCCGGAGAGACGGTCTTCGCGTGGATGTGGCGGAACCCGCGTCGGACCCGGGCTGGCGTGAGCCTGTTCGGCGGCGCCGGCCGCTCCCAGGGGCGTCGTAGGTCGGCTGCGAGGGGGCGGGCCAGGCGGAGCTGGGTGTAGGCGACGATGACCAGCCAGGTCCACAGGTCTGCGCCGTCGGGGTGTCGGATCTTGGGTGCGGTCCAGCCCAAGGTCTGTTTCAGGAAGCGGAAGGTGTGTTCAAGATCGAATCTGCGCAAGAACGCCTGCCACCGCACATCCATCTCCGCGCTGGTCAGGGCGGCTGCCGAGGACCACAGCCACAGCGGCTTGGCCTCTCGTTCACCGGGCAGGCGCTCGACCTGCAGTCGGATCAACGTGCCGTGCAGCACGGGGAGTTCGGCGTCGGTGTACTCCAACCATGGTCCGCGACGCTGCAGCCGGGGGTGCATGTGATCCCACGCCAGCGCCTCGGCCTTGCCGTAGCGGGTGGTCTCGGTCCGGCTGGTGGCATCGGGAGTGTGCCAGGTCTCGGGGCGGGCGAAGGTGAGCACGCCGCCGTGGCGGCGCGGACGCCCGCCGCGGGCGGTGGAGCGGGGCGGGCCCGGATCGCGAAGCATGACGCGGTCCGAGCGCAGCCGCACCACGATCTCCACCGGCAGATCCGCCAGCACGTGGGCCAGGCGTGCGCCGTCGTAGCCGGCGTCCATGACGATCAAGATGTCCCCTTCGGTCTCCTTCCAGTGGCCAGCGGCAATCAACCGCTCGACAACGTCGCGTAGTTGGGTGGCAGTGACGGCGGTGGCGTCGTCGGCAGGCCCCAGGCGCACTGCGTCCAGCAGGGCGACCCAGGAGGTCCGCCCGCGCTCCACCGCTGCGACGAAGGAGTAGGGCCAGCCCGGCACGAACTGGTCACTGGCCCGGCCGCCCCGGCCGTAGCAGTGGCAGAACAGCCGATCGCTGCTGGTGGGGGTGTCGGGCCGCAGCCAGTTGGACACGTCCACAGCCAGCACGATCCGCCCGTCGGCCGCCCTCGGCAGCGGCAGGTTCGCGAGGGTGCGGCGCAGCCGTGTCGGCTCCAGCCAGCCCCGGTCCAGCGCGGCGTACAACGCGCCGTGCCCGCGCCGGTGCTCGACCGCCAGGCTGAGCTCGACCAGGGTCTTCACCGGACTGTCCACGCACAGCACTGCGTCGGTGAGCTCGAAGAGCGAGTCCGCACGGGCGTACAAGCAGTCGTAGAACTCAACTCGAAAGCGGGACAACAGGCCCAACGCGTCACCAGCGGACGGAACGAGGGGCAGACTCATATGCGGCGGCCGTTCTCTCGTGCTTCATGACTCGACATCTCGAAGCGTGGAGAACGGTCGCCCTCGTTGTCCCGGGAAGAACCGCAAACCAGCAGGTCGGGTGACCTGCGAGGTTAAATTTCAAGCTTAGGCACGGTGATGGTCTGGTTCGAGGAATTGGTCAGCCCATCAGAAGAGGAGTAGCTGGCCACGCCGCGAGGGTACTGACGGATCTGGATGTAGCAGTCTTCCACGTCGCTCTGCTGGTAGATGTGCGCGGTGACGGTGTTGCTGGTCCAGTTGGTCCAGGCGTAGCAACCCTGGCCGGCGGTGTCGAACTGCCGGGCCCAGTTGCCGCCGTACTGGATGTCCGACGCCGACGCCGAGGTAGGCGCGATGAGCAGCACCGCGCTACTGGTTGCAGCGATTAGACTGGTCTTCAGGGTCTTCGAGAGCCTGGCCATGAACTTCCCCCGATTCAGTTCGCCGGGTCGCTCCCGGCTCGATCTGTGTCCTGCGCCGCGAGATCTTTCCGGTAGGGGCCGCTAGGAGCAAGGCACTTTCGCGCCGCCGGCTTGTCTGGTTCAGCCCCACGTCCTGAGCTTGATCTTTAACCGGCGGCCGTTTGTTTCGCGAGATGAGCCTCGAGCGTGAGTTCGCGTTTTACGGTCTTCCCGACGTCGTAGCGGGGTGCTGGCCTGCGGTTCTTTGAGCCCGGCGGGCGCCCCGGGCCGGGGCGTGTCGGTTGCGGCACACCCGCCGGAGAGACGGTCTTCGCGTGGATGTGGCGGAACCCGCGTCGGACCCGGGCTGGCGTGAGCCTGTTCGGCGGCGCCGGCCGCTCCCAGGGGCGTCGTAGGTCGGCTGCGAGGGGGCGGGCCAGGCGGAGCTGGGTGTAGGCGACGATGACCAGCCAGGTCCACAGGTCTGCGCCGTCGGGGTGTCGGATCTTGGGTGCGGTCCAGCCCAAGGTCTGTTTCAGGAAGCGGAAGGTGTGTTCAAGATCGAATCTGCGCAAGAACGCCTGCCACCGCACATCCATCTCCGCGCTGGTCAGGGCGGCTGCCGAGGACCACAGCCACAGCGGCTTGGCCTCTCGTTCACCGGGCAGGCGCTCGACCTGCAGTCGGATCAACGTGCCGTGCAGCACGGGGAGTTCGGCGTCGGTGTACTCCAACCATGGTCCGCGACGCTGCAGCCGGGGGTGCATGTGATCCCACGCCAGCGCCTCGGCCTTGCCGTAGCGGGTGGTCTCGGTCCGGCTGGTGGCATCGGGAGTGTGCCAGGTCTCGGGGCGGGCGAAGGTGAGCACGCCGCCGTGGCGGCGCGGACGCCCGCCGCGGGCGGTGGAGCGGGGCGGGCCCGGATCGCGAAGCATGACGCGGTCCGAGCGCAGCCGCACCACGATCTCCACCGGCAGATCCGCCAGCACGTGGGCCAGGCGTGCGCCGTCGTAGCCGGCGTCCATGACGATCAAGATGTCCCCTTCGGTCTCCTTCCAGTGGCCAGCGGCAATCAACCGCTCGACAACGTCGCGTAGTTGGGTGGCAGTGACGGCGGTGGCGTCGTCGGCAGGCCCCAGGCGCACTGCGTCCAGCAGGGCGACCCAGGAGGTCCGCCCGCGCTCCACCGCTGCGACGAAGGAGTAGGGCCAGCCCGGCACGAACTGGTCACTGGCCCGGCCGCCCCGGCCGTAGCAGTGGCAGAACAGCCGATCGCTGCTGGTGGGGGCGTCGGGCCGCAGCCAGTTGGACACGTCCACAGCCAGCACGATCCGCCCGTCGGCCGCCCTCGGCAGCGGCAGGTTCGCGAGGGTGCGGCGCAGCCGTGTCGGCTCCAGCCAGCCCCGGTCCAGCGCGGCGTACAACGCGCCGTGCCCGCGCCGGTGCTCGACCGCCAGGCTGAGCTCGACCAGGGTCTTCACCGGACTGTCCACGCACAGCACTGCGTCGGTGAGCTCGAAGAGCGAGTCCGCACGGGCGTACAAGCAGTCGTAGAACTCAACTCGAAAGCGGGACAACAGGCCCAACGCGTCACCAGCGGACGGAACGAGGGGCAGACTCATATGCGGCGGCCGTTCTCTCGTGCTTCATGACTCGACATCTCGAAGCGTGGAGAACGGTCGCCCTCGTTGTCCCGGGAAGAACCGCAAACCAGCAGGTCGGGTGACCTGCGAGGTTAAATTTCAAGCTGAGATGGGGCTCGGTGACGACACCCTTCGAGCCCGTCACCGCGACGGGCTCACCGCCTTCGAAGGCGCCCGGGAAGGGCGAAGACCCCGGCACCCGCCGGGGTCTCTCGCTCGATGGCGTCGGTTACTTGAACCAGTAGCGGACGCCGTGGTGGTGGGAGCAGGTGCCCGACGAGTGGGCGCTGTAGGAGAGCGTCCGGTCGGTGCACTGGGCGGTCTCGTAATTGTTGGCGGGCCGCTGGTGGTGGCTCCAGCCGCACAGGCCGGTAGTGTGGGCGACGCAGCGGTGCGCGGTGTTCGTGGCCGGCAGGGCGGTGCTGGCGTGCGCGGCGGCAGCGGGGGCGAGGGCGATCGCTGCGGCCGTGGCGACGGCCGCGAAGGTACGACGGAGCAAGGCGTCTCCTGGGTGGCTTGAGGGTTGAGGAGAACCTATCGGCTACCAGGGGACCCTTTCGGGCAATCCGTCGAAAATCAGCGGTTGGGGGCACGGCGACGAACACCGCCGCCCTTGCTGCCTGACGGACCTCCAACGGGTGAAGATCGTTCACTCCGTCGGGTTTGCGCGCGGTTCGCGGGCCAGTAGGCCCAGCTGCGGCCAGTACCGTCGGGTGCCCGTCTACTCGGGAGTGATCACCTCATGATTCGCCTGTCCACGCTACGGACCCTCACCTGCCTCACCGCCGCCGGCGCGCTCCTAAAGTCATCGCCGCAGCTCAAGTCACGTACTGGTACTGGTTGATGACTCCGCCGAGGACACGGATGCGCAGAAGCCTGCGCGGCGCGTCGACGGGCCAGTCCCGCGGCTGTCTCGAGGCTTCGGGTGGCCGTTGGTCTCGCGATCGGTGTGGTCGGTGGGCGTTGTAGTGCTCCTGGTACTCGGCGAGGACGCGTCGGGCGTGGGCCTCGTTCATGACCAGGACGTGGTCGAGCGCCTCTCGGCGGATCGTGCCACGTCCATGCCGTCGGCCTCGAAGACACCATCGAAGGCATCGGTGTACTTGCTGTCGCGATCCCGCAGCACGAATCGGAGCGACTCGGCGCGGCTGCCGAGGTCGGCGGTGAGGTTGCGGGCCTGCTGGGCTGCCCACTGTGCGGTGGGGTGGGCGGTCACGCCGGTGATGTGGAGCTTGCGGGTGCCGTGTTCCAGGAACGCCAGGGCGTACAGCCGCCTACCGGTGATGGTGTCGATGTGGAAGAAGTCCGCCGCGATGATCCACTCGGCCTGGGCGGTGAGGAACTCGCGCCAGCTCGGGCCGGCGCGGCGCGGGGCCGGGGCAATGCCGGCCGCGTGCAGGATCTGCCACACCGTGGACGGGGCGATCGAACGCCCCAACGTGACAAGCTCGCCCTGGATCCGCCTATGGCCCCACCGCGGATTCTCCTGTGCCAGCGCAGCACCAACTGCTTGAGCGCAGCCGCCGTCGGAGGGCGGCCGGTGCTGTGAGTGCCGATAAGTCATCCGCCCAGGTCAAAGGCACGGCGGCCCCTGTGCAGCGTCAACCAGTCACGCAGATTTTGAACGCGTTCGCCTCGGCCCCTCTGGACCGCGTGGGAACAGCGCACTGGGTACGTCCAAAGTCACCTTCCCCCGCTCCTGGCACAGCCCGCTGACCGGCGCGGCTAGGGGTCAGCACGACACCCAGGGGCTGGCCTCCGTTGCGAAACGATCTCGAAACGGCACAGCTCCGGAGCCCCCTTGCGGTGATCCGGCATCGGAACACCGCGGGGGCGGCGACGTCTCTGCGTCCTTCTCAAGGTCGCTCATGGGCAACAGTCGCACCGCGGCGAAGGCATGGGTCACCGCCAGAAGGCGAAGCCCCGCAACACGGGTGATCATCCTGCCGAACCAGGCTCCAGGGCCCTGAGCTGCGTGGATGGCATTCTCGGCAGGCGCAGTCCAGTGGGCAAGTCAGTCGAGCTGCGCACGGCCCGGGTTGGCGGTGGCCGGCGCGTCGATGCGGTCCGACGCAAAGACGGGCTCGGACGCGGCGCGGCGCTGCTTCACCTGGTCGGCCTTCTGCCGCGCCCACTCGTGGTTGACCTCGGCCGCTGCGCCGATCTTGCGCCAGGAGAGCTTGCCTAGGGCGTGGGCGTCGGCGATGTCCTCTTCGAGGGCCTTCTCTGCTCGGTCGATGGTGGCGCGGCGCTGGCGGAGGCGCTTCTCCCAATCGATTTCGATCATACCGCTCATGGTCCCATGATCGGCGTCTATCTCCTAGACGGCAAAACTGTGTATGGAGTAGCCAGCGAGGCGCGTCCGCGCCACTCTAGAAGTGTCTACAAAATAGACACTCGGAACCCGCGTCGCACCATCGCCACCCGCACCGCCACCACCCACGCCCTCGCAGCTGGTCTCCCGATCCGCGAAGCCGCTCCGTCGCCGGATTCCTCCGGACGAACGCCACGAAGCTCGGCATCACCGGCCGCACCGTCCAGGTCCGCCGCCACGGCCGGACCCGCGACTACGCGATCTACACCCCCGCCCAGGTCTCCCTCATCGCCACCAACTACCGCCCCCGAAAGCCCGCCTACGAGACCGCCCGCCGGCACCTCCTGCTCACGGCCTGACCGGGGTCTCGCCCCCGTGCACAGGGCGGGTGCCCGCCTGGAACGACCGACCCCCGAGGCGCATGGTTGAGGAATGGGAGAGCAGCAGGGCAGACCGAGCCTGTGGCCGTCATGGCGTAGACGTGATGCCCTGGCCCTGATCCCTCTGGGCTTCATCATCGCGGTCACGATCTTCGACGTGGTCACCCCGGACAGCGTCCACTACGGAGTGCTGCTCATCCTGGCACCCATGATCGCGGCACTGGTTGGCGGCCCGTGGCTCACGGCCGGAATCGGGCTCTTGGCCGTGTGCGCCCAGGCCTTCATCGCCGCCCGCCTGGACGTGCTGAGCGTCCAGCGCGATGAGGCCATTCAAATCCTCGCCACCACAACCCTGTCGACTCTGGTCGTCCTCCTGTCCGAAATCCGCGAACGGCGCATGCGACAGATGGAGCAGATCCGGGCCGTATCGGAAGCAGCCCAGCGCGCCCTCATGCGTCCCCTACCCCACCGCCTCGGCTCACTGCAGGTTGCCTCGTTCTACCTGGCCGCAGCAGACCAGGCCGAGATCGGCGGCGACCTCTACACCGCCACCAGCGTCCGGGACGCCACCCGCGTGATCATCGGGGACGTGCGCGGCAAGGGCCTGCAAGCGGTCGGCGAATCCGCACTGCTGATCGGAGCGTTCCGCGAGGCCGCCGACAGTCACGCCGACCTCGGCGAGCTCGCCGCCGCGCTCGACCTCAGCGTCAGCCGATACCTGGCCGACTTCGTCGACGACTACGCCCACGCCGCAGAGCACTTCATCACCGCCCTGCTGCTCCACATCCCCGCGGGTGCCGCAGCCGTGCAGATCACCAACTGCGGACACCCGCCACCTCTCCTCCTCCACAACGGCACCATCCAGGTTCTGCACGCCACCAACCCCATCCCGCCACTCGGCATGCACCTGCTGGCCGTTACCGACTACACAGCCGACACCGTCGCCTTCAAGTCCGGCGACACCCTGCTGCTCTACACCGACGGGGTCATCGAAGCCAGGAACCCGGATGGAGAGTTCTACCCCTCGAAGAGCGGGTCGGCCAGTGGGCCAACAAGCCACCCGAGACGCTGCTCCGGCACCTCCAGCGAGACCTCCTCGAACACTGCGACGGGCGACTCGGTGACGACGCCGCAGTGATCGCGATCAGGCAACCCGACACGCAGGCCAGAGGCATATGGCGATCCCCTCGTCGTGATGGCGACGCACCGCCGACCTCCGGGGCGCAACCTCGGTGAACAAGCAGAATCGGCGTCGGACGCTGCGATCGCATGGGCGATGACGGACACGCCTGGGGCAGGGTCCCCCTCTTCCGCCGAGCCCCGCCCTGAGCCCCGATCGGGCGACGGCCGCCGCGCAGCCGCCCGACTACAGACAGGAAAACGTGACCGCCCTGCCACGCACCACGGCCACCGGCCGGACCTACCTGTCCCGCCTCCTCAGCGCCGCGCTGCAGCAGCCGATCCACGTCTTCCGCGAGCCGGGCAAGCCCGGCTCCGACGTGATCGAGCCCGCCCTGGACCGACTCCTCGCCGACGGCCTGGTCCAGCTCGGCGAGTAGGTTCCACTCAAGGGGAAGGCGGTGCGCGTCACCGATCTCGGTTGCGCCGTCCTCGCGGACCATGCGGAGTGACGCGCGAGGGCCGGCCCGCTTTGCCGCCCGGGGTCGACCCTCGCCGTCCGTCGGGCTGATCGCACCTACCGTGCGGGGGCGAAGACACCGTTATCACTTGCTCCGGTCGCGTCAGTCGCGACGGTCCACAAGCAGCACTTCGAACTCCTCCAGCGCGATCACGTTCATCGGCACGTCCGAGGTCGCGCGTGCCCGTGCGGCGGACTGGGCCCCGCGGGAGGCCACGAGTGCGTCGCGGGTGGCCCACAGGGTGCCGACGGATCCCAGGCCGGTTTGCCGGTCGGCGAGCAGTGCAGCCCCGGCGAAGCCCGGCGTCGACTCGAACCCGGGCAGTGCCGCAGTCCGGAACAGCTCGGACATCTGGTCCAGCTTGGCCGGGGGGATCTGGAATCGCCCGAGGCGGAAGCCCCCACCTCGCTCGACCTGCGGGTGGGGCGTGTACGCCAGCGCCTCTAGTGTCATGACAGACAGCGACGAGGCGAAGGGTGCCAAGAGCTCAGCGCGTCGCTGCCGCACGGCCTCGTTGCTGGCTTGCGCCGCCGCGACGCTGTCCCACCAGCTGCCCATCGTGATCTTGCCGAGTTCCCGGTCGGCGAAGAGCCCGTAACCCCGGTAGCCGGGCTCGTCGGAGAGCAGCTTGACGGCCTCGACCAGCAGCCCGTCCAGGGCCTGGTCAATCTTGCCCGGATCGCCTGTCACATAAGTCGTGCGCACGTACATGACTGGCCCCCAATCCTCCTTGACGTTTCCTGAATACGACGCTCCTCCTGTGAAGAAGTCGCCGCAACCAGGGAAGCAAGGGCGCCGCCCGAGCCCACGGGCCAGCGTGTCTTCCGTCCTCGGAAAGCCGGTTCGCCGATCGTGGCGGCAAATGCAGAGTGGCAAGAGTCTCGGCGGCACCCCGCCTTCTCTGAGCTTGCTCACGTCGCCCGCACGGAGGAGCCTCGAAGGTGACGAAGGAGGTCACCATGGCCACTGCCGCACCCGCCTTCGACGCCGACACGCTGCG
Organism: Streptacidiphilus rugosus AM-16; assembly: GCF_000744655.1. Classification (NCBI taxonomy): domain Bacteria; kingdom Bacillati; phylum Actinomycetota; class Actinomycetes; order Kitasatosporales; family Streptomycetaceae; genus Streptacidiphilus; species Streptacidiphilus rugosus. Next base: position 632,127 of record NZ_JQMJ01000004.1, read on the forward strand.
TCGGGGCATTGAGGGACACACTCCCGAGACCCTGTTGTCCCTGTACCGGGACGATGCCGAGATCCGGCTCGTCAACCGCGACGCCACGCCGAGCCACCCCAAAGTCCTGCAAGGCCGGGACGCGATCGGTGCGATGCTCACCGATGTATACAGCCGCGACATGACGCACAAGCTGGAGCGCTGTGTGGTCCAGGGTGATCAGGTGGCCTTCAGCGAATCGTGTCAGTACCCGGACGGGCTGCGTGTTCTGTCCGAGTCCATGATCACGCTGCGCGACGGCAAGATCTCCGAGCAGGTCATGATCGAAGCGTGGGACGAGTGACGCGCGGAATCCCCAGGGAAAATCTCGTCTACAACCTCGCCGACGGCACAGCAGCCTTCACCGACGAGTCCGGTGAAACCGTCGAAGTCGCTCTCGCAACCGGCCAGACGATGTGGATGCCAGCCATGGACCACTCCACGCACAACCTCGGAGGCACTGAGGTCCGGGCGCTGCTGTTCGAGCTGAAGTAGCCACCCATCGATCTACGCTGAACCGATGAGCGGTCCGCCCCTGCCCGGCATCGACGCCAATCCCGAGCCGGACGCGAAGGCACGGCCCGTCTGTACCGATATCCGCCTCCCCGAACCGCCGCGCGGCGAACAGGCCGAGACGAGCCCCGGGCTCTGAACAGGCGAACCTGCTGGCCAGGGCCCTAGCCTGGAAGGTAGGGCCTTCGCGTCCCTCCCCCTCCCCGCACCGATCCACAAGTCCTGAGCATTGCTCCCGGGCCACAGCCCACTGGCAGTGGGCGGGTGCCCTCCGTGCCCGCTTCCCCGCTGTCCACCTCGAATCAGCCGTGCTGTTCATTGACGACGGTGACATCCTCACCGCCGCGGGAAGCGCGGCCGCACTCGACCTCGGGCTGCACGTGGTCCGCCGCGACCACGGCGCCGAGGTCGCCAACTCCGTGAGCCGGCGACTGGTCTTCGCGGCGCGCCGCGACGGCGGACAGCGGCAGTTCGTGGAGCGTCCCATGCCCGACCTCCTCGACGAATCGCTGGCCCCCGTCCTTCCTGGGCCCAAGAGCGGCTCGACGCACCACTCACGGTCTCCGACGTCGCGGCGCGAGCGGCGGTCAGTCCGGCGACACTGCACCGCCGCTTCCGGGCGCAACTGGGAACGACTCCCTTGATGTGGCTCACGGGCGAGCGGCTCGCCTTGGCGTGCCGCTTGATCGAGCGGGGCGAGTCACGATTCGAGATCGTCGCACGCCGAAGCGGGCTGGGAACGGCTACCAGCCTGCCATCGCTCATGCGTCGCGAGACAGGTATCACTCCGTCGGCGTACAGGCACCGGTTCGGACCCGAGGTGAGCTGACGGCAGGGACGTCCGTCCGTGACGACGGGCGATGGCACCGACCAGCCCCGTTGGACGGACGGGTCCCATGTCGCCAATCCGCTCCAATCCGGCCGTGATCGGCCTACTGCGAAAAGTAGTTGACCTCGGGAAGCGGAGTGTTCTGATGTCGAATCGCCTCGCCCGAGCAATTCTGGAGAAGCTGCCGCCCGAGCAGCGGGTCCCCGACCTCACCGCTCTCCGCTGGCAGGCACAGCGCGGGACGCCGACCACCTGCTGGTGGCCGGCGCCTCGTGGCTTGCCACAGCGGGCTGCGGCGAGGGCGGGCTCCGGGCCGGAGCGATGTCGCGCCCTGCCGCCGTCCGTCGCCGCATCGGGTACAACAGTGCTTCGTGACGCACCGTCGGTCAACTCGAAGAGCTGCCCCGGGAACCGGACGCCCGGTCAGCTGATGGACTGGATGCCGCTCCATCCGCCGGTGCCGACCGTGGTGCGGGGGCCGTCGACGGGGTTGCCGGTGGAGTCGGTGGCGCCTGCGTAGAACAGCAGGGTGCCGGTGCCGTCGTTGGTGGTGGCCCACATGTCAGCCACGCCGTTGCCGTCGGCGTCGGCCGCACCGGCGAGCAGCGGGCGGATGGTGGTGCTGTAGCTGTGTCCGTACTGGGTGCGGGTGCCGAAGCCACCACCGGCCTTGCCCGGGTAGAGCCACAGGTCGCCGGTGCGGGTGTCCCGGGCGAGCAGGTCGACCCGGCCGTCTCGGTTGGCGTCGCCGGGGGCCGTGATGGTCATGGGTGTCCAGCCGCCGCTGCCGATCAGCACGGGTGCGGCGACGGACGGGGTGGCGCCGGTTCCCTCTGCGTACAGCCACAGCTTGTCGTCGTGCGAGATGACCAGGTCGGGGCGTCCGTCCCCGGTGGCGTCGCCGATGCCCACGACCTTGGAGCTGGTGGGCAGACCGCTGGCGACCTTGATCGGCGCGGCGAGTGAGCCGTCGCCGCGGTTGGGGTAGACGCGCAGCTCGCCGCCGACGATGGCGACGACGTCCTCCAGCCCGTCCCCGGTCCAGTCGCCGCGGTGGGTCACCGAGGCTCCCGACCATCCGCCGGTGCCGATGACGACGTAGGACCCGAGACCGCCCTTGCCGTCGCCGGGGTAGAGGCGCAGATTACCGGCGCCGTCGACCGCGACGAGGTCGGGCTTGTCGTCGCCGGTCAGGTCACCGGGAGCGACGAACACCGTGTCCTTGATCCAGGAACCGAGGTCGTCGACCCGGGAACTCACGGCATCCGTACGTGTCTCGGTGTCGGCCGTCCCCAGGCACCCGCCCTGCCAGGAGCGGCTGTTGACCGCGGCGACCTCGACGCTGCCGCCCTGCTCCCGCACCAGCGGACCACCGGCATCGCCCTTGCAGATCACCGCACCCTGCGAGCCCGCGGCTAGCGCGACGTCGGAGCCGCTGACGCTCTGCACCGAAAAGAGCGAGGAGTGCAGCAGGTCGGGCACCCACTCGTCCTTGGTCCGGCCGAAGCCGGTGGCCCGCAGTTGCTCCCCCGGGCTCGGAGCGGTGGCCGCGATCCTGGCCGGAGCCACGTCCAGAACGCGGTGCGCCAGCTTGGCCATGACGACATCGCGGTCCGCGCGCGGGACCAGCTCCGTCACGGTGGTGACCGCGCCCGCGCTGGTGGACAGGTCGGTGCGCCCCACCGTGACGGTCGTGCTGAGCTTGGGCGGGCCGGCCGCCACCGCCATGCCCGGTGTGTCCGCGAAACAGCTCGCCGCCGTCAGCACCCACTGCGGGTCCACCAGCGTGCCCGAACACGCCCGCTGCGTGTCACCCTCGCCGATCACCAGCTTGGCGCTGTAGGCGTAGGCGCCGGCCGCGACCGGGTCGCCCGCGAGGGCGGAGGCGTTCGACATGGTCAGCACGGACGCGGTGAGCGCGGTCGACAGTATTGCGGCCGTGAACACAGCCCGAGCGGCGCTGGTGGACATACGACTTCCTTCTCTGGGAACGGTTGTGGGTGGGACGCGGGGCCGGCGGCTACGCGATGGTTCGGATCTCCATGAGCGTGAAGTCGCGGCCCTGCGGGTCCGTGCTCTCGCCGACCCCGGTGAAGGCGTTCTTGGCGACGTCGTAGGTCTGCTCTTCGGTGCCGGTGGTCATGTCGACCTGGGCGGACTGGTCGACGCTGCCCTTGATGCCGTAGACGCGGGGGATCTCCAGGGTCAGCCAGCCCGAGGCGCCGGTGACCTTGAAGCAGATCTTCGCGCTGCTGCGGGACCAGACCTCCAGCAGCCCGGTCGCGCTGGCACAGTCGGCGAGGACGATGTGCCCGTCGCCGCGCTTGAGGACGATGTTCTGCTGCGCCAGGATCTTGTCCGCCCCCGGGTAGCTGAAGTCCTCCACCGCGTACCCCGGCTCCTCATCGGCCACGGGGGCCACCGCACTTCCGCCCCCACCGCTCGCAGCCGCCCGGGTCCGCGAACCCTGCGAACCCGGGGAGCCCTGCGAGCCCGCCACCACCGCCGACACGGCCAGCGCGGCCACCGCCGCGGTTCCCAATGCCCGCCGGGCGGCTCGCTGCCACTGCGGCCGGGAACCCACTGCCGTTCGCGTCTCCAGCACGGTCCTCACCCTCGTTTCGGTCGTATTCGGAAGTCGGAAGAACGAGATGCCGGATCACCACGGCGTCAGGTCGTGCCAGGTGTCGCTGACGGCATCGCCGACGGTCTTGCCGGCATCGACGACGGCACTGGTGGCCGGCGACAGGACCGACGCGCCGACGCGCCGAGCCTGGACACCCATCGACAGGACGCCGCCTTCGATCCCGTGGTACGCGTCGTCGATGGCGCCAACCGTTCCCCCGAACCTGGTCCACGGCACGCCGGTGGTGTAGATGCCGACGGCCAGGCTGAACGTCGACAGCAGGAAGTGGGCGGAGGAGAGGCCGTCGGTGAACCCGTAGATGACGGTGCTCTCCACTCCGGCGAGCAGGGAGCCCGCGCCGAAGGCCGTGAAGAGGATCTCGCCCGCCGGCGGCGGGGCCAGCAGCGAAACGGCGGCCAGGTAGCCCATGTTGGTGGACTCGGTGCCGAGGGTATCGGCCGCGTCCTGCCAGTCACCCTTGGTGCCGCCCATGAACGTGCCCGACTGCTTCGCCCCGTCGTTTTCCGGGTTGTCGGCCTGGTCGACACCGTCCTGCTTCGCCTTCGCAGCCGCCTCCGCGGCGAGCCTGGCTGCTTCCACCTGCTCCTGCTGGCGCTTCGTGGCGGCGATCTGCTTCGCCTCGGAGGCAGCGCTTGCCGCCTCCTTGGCGTCCTTGCCGGCCTGGAGGGCCGAGGATGCGGCCGAGTTGGCGGAGGCCTGGGCGTCGACGGCGGACGCAGTCGCGGCGTCCGCGGCGGCGGTCGCCTGGTTCGCACAGTAGTTCGCGCGCCGGCTGGCACCGCGCGCGGCGAGCGCCGCGGCCTTCGCCTTGTCGGCGGAGGCCTTGGCGGACGCTGCGGACTTCTCCGCAGCGTCCGCGTTGCTGTCCGCCTGCTGCTTGTAACCCTGGGCTTTGAGAGCGGACTTCGTGGCGGCGTCGGCCCACTTCTGCGCCTGGTCCGCCGCCTTGCGGGCGTCCGCCGCGGTCTTCTGCGCGGAGGCCGCGTTGGTCGTCGCGTCCTGGGCGAGCTTGGCGGCGTGCGCGAGCAGGGCCTGCATGGCCGCGGTGTGAGCGGCCGCGTCCGAGTCGAGCTGCAGCATCCGCGGGTGGACGGTGGTGACGAAGTTGCGACGCATCCAGCTCGGGCCCTCGAGCGCGACCGCCGCAGCCGTCCTGGTGTACGGGCCCGCGGAGTCGATGGTGGCGAAGACCGCCACGTTGTCGTCCTGCGCCTGCGCCGGCCCGTACTTGACGGTGAAGAAGTCGTGCACGGCCGTGGCCGAGCCGTCGTCGAGGGCATCGGTCGCGGCCTGCCTGACCGCGCTGCCGGGGTTCCCGCCGAGGATCCGGAAGATCGCCGCGGTCTGGTCGGTCCTGGCCGCCTCGGTCGCGCCGGTGGTGAGGAAGGCGGCGGGCGCGCCCGGATCTGTGGACTGCAGGGCCGCCTGGGCCGCCGTCGCCACGTCGGGCGTGCTGACCTGGGCGATGAACACGACGCTCTCGCGGTCGTCCTGCCGCTGCGCGATGAGCCGGTCGGCCTCGATCCAGTTCAGCACCGACTCCTCACCGGCGGCGAGCGCGAACTCCGCCGCCTCGCGGGTCCAGGTGCCGTGGGACGTCAGCAGGTTGAGGCAGGCGCTGCGGCCGTGGCCGACGGCGGTCGGGTGGTCGCCAGCCGTGAAGGCCTGCTCTGCGGCCGCGATCAGTTGCTGCGTGGCGGAGTCGATGGCCTGCTGCTGGGTCGTCTGGGTGCGGAAGTCCGCGAGGTCCTGCTCCTCCTGGGCGGCGAGCGCGGCGGCCTCGGCCTTGCCCTGGTCGGTGTAGGCGTCGAGCTTCGCGAGTTCCGCCGCGACGGCGTCCTGCTCCACCTTCTGCGCGTCCAGCACGGCCTTGACCGCGGCATCGGCCGCCGTCTGGGCGTCGGCGGCGTACGCGGTGGACTTGTTGGCGAAGTCGATGGCCTTGCCCGCGTACTTCACGGCGTCATCGGCGGCGGCCGCCGCCTTCTCCGCGTGGTCGGCCGCGGCGTTGGCGGCGTCACGGGCCGCCGCGGCCGCTGCCTCCGCACTGGTGGCCAGGGTCTGCGCCGCGGCGGCGGCACGGGTGGCGCGGGCGGCCTGTGCGTCCGCGTCGGCGGCGGCCGCGCGGGCGGCAGCGGCCTCCGACTGGGCGGCACCGGCGGCCGAGGCCGCGGTGGCCGAGGCGTTCGCGGCGGCAGCGGCATCGGACGCGGCCGCCGCGGCGGAGTTGCCGGCCGCCACCGACTGCTCGGAGGCGACCCTGGCGGAGTCGGCGGCGTTCGCTGCCGTACGGGCCTTGGCCGCGGCGTTGCGGGCGACGACCGCCGCGTCCTTGGCGGCCTGCGTCTTGGACGCGTCCTTGGACGCCGCCATGGCCGCCTGGTAGGCGCTGGACGCGGCCCGGGCGGCCGTCGCGGCGGCGGAGGTCGTGGCGTGGGCGGCCCAGGCGGCCTTGCGGGCCGCGGCCTGGGCGGCGTTGGAGGAGGAGATGGCGGTGGCCGCGGCGTTCGCCGCGCCCTTGGCGGCGCTGGCGGCCTTGCGGGCGGCCGCCGCGGACTTGGCGACGTCCTGCCTGGCGGCCTGTGCCTCGGCGGCGGCATCCTGCGCGGCCTTCTTGGCCCCGGCGGCGGCCAGCTGCGCCTTGGCCGACTCCTCCTTCGCCTGCTCCGTGGTCAACTGGGCACGCTGGGACTGCCGTTCAACGACGGCGACCAGTTGATCGATGGTGGCCGCCTCGTCGTCACGGATCCGCGCGATGTTCTGACCGATCTCCAGGAACCAGCGGATGGCGTCCGCGCTCCCGTCGTCCAGGGCGCGCTGCGCGAAGGTCCTCAGTTCGGGCCCGGCGCCGGCGAGGAGCTTGAAGACCTCGACGGTCTCGTCCTCGAGGCGCGCGCTGAACTGCGTGTCGGTGATGAACTTCAGCAGCGCGTCGCCGGAGCCGTCGCTGAGCGCGGCGTCGGCGGCGGCCTGCACGCTCTTGCCGCCCTGGGCCTTGACCGTGAAGGTGAGGACGCTGAGGTCCTCCTGCTGCACTGTCGCGAATCCACCGCCGAGGAAGGCCGCGATCTCGGTGTCACCCGCATCCAGCACGCGGGAGATCTCGGCAGCCGTGCCTTTGCCCGACAGGGACAGCGACTTGAAGAGCGCGACGCGATTGTCCTCGGCGGTGGCGGCGGGCAGCCCCGTGACGATGAACTCCTCGACGTCCGCGTCGGTGCCGACGAGAGCGGCGGCGGCGGCCGCCCGGGTTGCCTGACCGCCGCACTGCCAGGCGGTGACGGCCTTGGCCCGCGGAGTGTCCGGCAGGGAGGGGAGTGTGGGGATGTCCCCCGAGCCGACGGTGGCGGCGAAGACCCGGGCGGTCGTGCTGAGGGGCAGCGCGAAAGCTGCCGCGGTCGCGGCGGCGTAGCCCAGGATGCGTCGTCTGCTCCAGAACGTGGTGTTCAAGAATCGACTCCTGATCGATCGGGCGACCTCCGTCGGCGCACCGGGGGGTGCGCGACTGCCGGTCACTGCGGGTCGGTGGCGTGAACAACGCATCCGCCATGGCGAGTTGGCACGCGGTCGGATGCCGTGCGCTCGCGGTGGAAGCGACCGGTTCATCCTCGCCGGATGAGCCGGGCGGTTGGCCCGCGCGGCGCCGCAATGGACGAAAGTCGCTTCCATGACACTCGTAGCGGCGAATTCCGTCGTGTCCATGCAGGATCAGCGACTGATCTCGGTCCTCCAGCACGACGGCCGCCTCACCGCCGAGCGGGCTGCCGAGGTTCTGAACGTCAGTCCGGGTACCGTGCGCCGCCGTTGGCAGGCGATGACGGCGGACGGCATCCTGCGGGTGGTGCTCTCCCCCATCGCCCGCCCTCGTGCGAGCGGGCTGTCGGGGGCGCACCTGCTGCACATCCGGGTGCGGCACGACAAACTCGACGCCGTCGTCCGCTCGCTCGCGGCCCGTGACGACATCCCGTTCGTCGACATCACCACGTCCGGCGACGAGATCCTGGTGATAGCCGCGACGGAACCCGGGTCACGCGATCCCCTGGTCTTCCGTCAACTCCCGTCCAGCCTGGCGGTCATCTCGGTGGAAACCGCCACCATCCTGCACGTCCTGCGTGTCACGTCCGAGTGGCGCCATCAGGTCCTCGCCCCTCACGAGATCGACGCGCTGGCTCCCGGCGCCCCGTGCAACGCCGCTCCCGCCGCTCCCGCCGACAACGGCCACTACGGTGTCGGGACCGACGCCCTGGAACGGGTCATCATTGACGCCCTCACCCCGACGCCCGGCTGCCGGTGGCCACCGTCGCGGCCCGCACCGGTCTCCCGGAGACGCAGTGGTTCCAGGTGGTGCTGGCGGTCGTCGAACTGGTGATGCCGCCGCTCTACTTCTGGCTGGCGGACGCCGAGGAAAAGGCGCTCCGCGACGGTGCCTAGCCCGGGGTGAGGTCGCGGCGGACCAGTGTCCTCGGTCCTCACCTCGACGAGACCGGTTGGACCGGCTGGGGAGTGCGTTTGACGCCGCGGCTGACGATGGCCGTCTCAACGTGCGTGATGCCCAGACCGGCCAGGTCATGGGAGAGGAAGCCGTAGAGGGCTGCGAGGTCCGGGAAGTACGCGGCCGCGTGCAGGTTCGAAGGCCCTGACGTCGCGAACGCGCCGTGCACCGAGGTGTGTTCGGCCAGCGCCCGCCCGGTGGCGGCGAGATGGTCGGGGGCCACCTGGAGCAGGAGTTTGGCCTCGATGGGCAGGCCGAGGCGGCGGGGATCGACGAGCACCTGGGTGACCAGACGGCCTTGGGCGGCCAGGTGGGCGAGGCGCCGACGCACCGTGCTCTCCGGGTGGCCGGTGCGATCGGCCAGTGCCGCGGCGGTCAGGCGCGCGTCGGGCGTGAGGGCGTCGATGAGGGACTGCTCCAAGGCATCGGTGTCGACACCGTACGGGCCCGGGGAACCGGAGGCGGGTGGCTCGGGGGCCGGCTGGCTCGGGCCCAGGGCGGCGCGTTCGGGCTCGGTCAGCACCTGGTGACGCCACTCGGAGGTGAGCCGGAAGACATGCAGGATCGTGGCGCTCTCCAGGGAGGTCACCGCCTGTGTGGAGGGGAGCTGACGGAAGACCAACTGGTCGCGTGAGCCCGGCTCGGTGCGGGCGACGGCGAAGATCTCGTCGCCCGAGGTGGTGACGTCAATGAAGGGGATGTCCTCGCGTGCCGCGAGCGCGGCCACGATGGTGTCGAGCTTTCCGCGCAGAACCCGGATGCGCAGGAACAGGGCCCCGGCCGAGCCACCGTTGCGCGGTCGCGCGACCGGTGAGATCACCACGCGCACGGTGCCGTCGGCGCCGAGCGCGTGCAGGCGTCGGCGGACGGTGGCGGGGCTGAGCCCGAGCACGCCGGCCGCCCGCTCGGCGGTGACGCGGCCGTCGCACTGCAGCGCGGCGACCAGCCGCTGATCCGTGAGGCTCAGTACGGAATTCGTCGATTCGTACGCCATGAAGACAAGTTTCGCTCATTCCGTCGCCCTGCGATGCCTGTTCCGGGGACCACGGCCCAAGGATGGAGCTCATCCACCCCGCCTGTCCGCGAGCCACGTCGGCGAACCCGAGCCACGCAACGAGCAACCGATGATCCTCGACCCGAGCATTGGTTCCCCGGCCTGACCGGCTCACCGTCAGCACCTCCGGTACCGCGACCGGCGACCGGGAGAAGGGGTCCGCGGTGCGACGACGCCGCAGGCTGCCCTCGGCTTTCACTGCACCCGAGAACGACAGATCCACCACGGAGGTTCACGTGCCCGCGTTCGAGCAAGGGCAAGCAGTCCGCTTCGCCAGCGGCGACACCGAGTGCGCTGCCTGGCACTATCCGGGGTCCAACGGCGGCTGTGTGATCATGGCCGGCGGAACCGCGGTGACGAAGGAACCGGCCGCGGACCTGTCGCCGCCAGGTTCAACGATGCCGGCTTCGCCGTCCTCGCCTTCGACCACCGCCGGTTCGGACAGAGCGGGGGCACCCCACGCCAGGTCGTCCGCTTCAACGAGCAGGTCGCCGACTGGCACGCCGCGATCGCCTACGCGGCCGGCCTGCCCGACGTCGCGCCGGACGGGATCGCCCTGTGGGGGTTCTCACTGGCGAGCGGCCACGTCTTCCGGGTCGCCGCCGACCACCCGCGGCTGGCCGGCGCGATCGCGCAGACCCCACTGGTCGACGCCCGCGCCGTCGCTCCGCACGCGCTGCGCTCCATGACCACTCTCGCACTGCTGCGCCTCCTCGGCCGAAGCGTCGCGGACGCACTCGGAAGCGTCATGGGACGGCCGCCGCTCCTGGTCCCGACGGCCGGACCGCGCGGTACCGTCGCCTCGCTCACCACAGCGGACGCCATGGACTGCGACCGGGCCCTCGACCCCGACCGTCGGCATACGGACTGGGAGCAGACGGTCGCCGCACGCATCGCCCTGCAGTTCGGCGGGTACCGGCCCGGCCGCCATGCCTCCCGGAGCCGCTGCCCGCTCCTGGTGGTCGTCTGTGACCAGGACCAGAGTGCGCTCCCCGGCCCCGCTCTCCGCGCGGCCCGCCACGCCGCGGTCCGAGGTGGTCCAGCTGTCAGGCCGCCACTACGCCCCGTTCCTCAAGTCGCACGAACAGGCCGTCGAGGCGGAGATCTCATTCCTGCAGAAGCACCTGCCCTCCCGCGACCACCGCTGAACCAGACCGCTCCCCCGCTCGAATCGGCTGAACCCGCCGATTTATCCCCTGGATCCTCCACCGCCGGCCGCCCGGTGGCGGCCGACCCGATGTCACACTCCGGGCCCGCCGCGGATCTCAGGTACGACCACCCACCAAGGCCACGGGCACGAGGTGTCGACGGCCTCCCGAACAGGAGCACGCACATGATCATGGTGACAGGCGCGACCGGAATCGCCGGCCGCGAAGTGGTGAAGCACCTGTCGGCACAGGGAGCCGAGGTGGCGGCGGTCACTCGTGACCCGGCCGCCGGCGTGGTCGCCGACGGTATCCGGCTTGTCGTCGGCGATCCTTCCAGCCCGCAGTCGCTGGCGTCGGCACTGGACGGCGTCGAGACCCTCCTGCTCAGTCCGCGCGCCGTGGGCGGCGCGAGTGCCGAGCTGCTGGCGCTGGCGGCCGAGCACGGCGTGCGGCGGGTGGTGGTGTTGTCGGCGGTCACCGTCGAATACGGCGGCGGGTACCGGCGCTTCGCCGAGGAGTTCGAGCGGGTCGAGGCCGCAGCCGTGGCCTCCGGGCTGCCGTGGACGTTCCTGCGGTGCGCCGACTTCGCCGCCAACACTCTCGCCTGGGCGCCGCAGATCCGTGCGACAGGTCACGCCCGGGGTGTGCACGGCGATGCCGCCACCTCCCCGATCCACCAGCGGGACATCGCCGAGACCGCCGTACGGGCGCTGCTGGACCCCGCCCACGCGGGCCAGGCGTACGCGATCACCGGGCCGGAGGCACTCACCCAGCGCGACAAGGCCCGACTCATCGGCGAGGCCATCGGCAGGGACGTATCGTTCGAGGAGATTCCCGCCGAGAGCCTGCGCCGGGCCATGCTCGCCCAGGGCCTGCCCGAGGACATTCCCGACCGGTTGGTCGGCTACGCGGCCGCGTGCCTGAAGGAGCCGGGGCCGACGACGGACACCCTCGCACAACTCCTGGGCCGCCCCGCCCTGACCTTCGCCGCCTGGGCCGCCGAGCACGCGGCCGACTTTCGGAGCTGAGGCCGTCATGAGATCCGAGCGGGCAGCCACCGCCCTGCGCTTCGTCAGTCTCGTTCTTGCCGGCCTGTTCGCCGGGTTCCTGGTCACGGTCCTCGTCTTCGAACTCTCGCTGCGCCACGTCGACGCCTCGGTCTACACCCAGACGCGACAGATCGAACTCCTCCGACTGGACGACCTCGCCTCCGCCACCCTCCTGCCGACGTTGCCGACCACCGCGATCCTCGCCGCCATGTCGCTCAAGGCGAGAGACCGCACCTTCTTGCTCACCGCGACAGCGTTCGCCTGCTGCTGAGTGTCGTCGCCACGACGGTCGTCTTCAACCTCCCCATCAACTCGGACCAGTTGCACTGGAATGTGCAGACACCTCCCGCGGACTGGGCGAGCGTCCGCGACCGCTGGCAGATCGCCCACGCGGTACGGACAGCCGCCGCCGTGGTCGCGTTCGGGCTCCTGAGCGCGGCGGCGATGACCCCAACGCGCAGCACTCATCGGCCATCCCGCAACCCGGCCCCTGCCGCTGTCCCCGCCCCGCAGCGAACGGCCGCATCAGGCCCGACCGGAGGGCTGTCGTGAACCGCATCGAGCTGTCGGCGGGCACGATCGAATACCAGGACACCGGTGGCGACGGCCCCGTCCTGGTGCTGCTGCACGGGCTGATGATGGACGCCACGCTCTGGGACGGGACGATCGCCCGTCTCGCCGCCGATCACCGCTGCCTGGCACCCACGTTGCCGCTCGGGGCACACCGACTCCCGATGCGCCCCGACGCCGACCTGTCCCTGCCCGGCATGGCGCGGCTGGTCGCGGAGTTCCTCGACCGCCTCCACCTCCGCGACGTCACACTTGTCGGCAATGACACCGGCGGGGTGCTCGTCCAACTCCTGATGGGCGACCGGGCCACAGCCGTCGGGCGCGCAGTGCTCGTCTCGTGCGAGGCGTTCGACAACTTCCCGCCCGGACTGACCGGCAGGACGCTCATGCTCACCGGGAGGCTCTCACCCCGATTGTTCGGCCTGTTCATGCAGCAGATGCGACTCCGCGCGCTACGACGGCTGCCGATTGCATTCGGGTGGCTGACCAAGCGCGGAGACGCCGCAACCGCCCAGTGGATGAAACCGGTCCTGCAGCAGCCCGGAATTCGCCGCGACACCGTACGGATGCTCCGAGCAGCAGCAGCTGACACCCGCCTCCTGCTCACCGCAGCCGAACGGCTGCCGACCTTCGATCACCCAACCCTCGTGGCCTGGGCAAGCGAAGACCGCGTGATGCCCCCCGAACACGCACGGCGCCTCGTCGAACTCCTCCCCGACGCACGGCTGGTCGAGGTGGACGACAGCTACACCCTCATTCCGCTGGACCAGCCCGCGGAACTTGCGCGAGTCATCGGCGAGTTCACATGACGAGTGGCAGCTGCCCGCCCCCGGAACGTGGTCTCTGCGCGCGCTGCGCCGACTGGGGGCATGAGCCCGGCAGCAGCGGCGACGAGGGCCCGCCGACCTGGGCTGCATGGAGTCCTGCACCATCTACCAGGTGGCCGAAGTCTTCAGGGTGATCCGCTCGCCGCCGGACTGACGCGGACTGGTTCGCCGGCGAACGCGCTGAGAGCGGGTAACACCCGGTGGGCGACGCTGCCGATGGGCTGGCAGTTGTCGGGGTGGTTGTGTCGGACCGCGGTGAACCTGAGTGAGACGGGGCCTCCAGCGTTGAAGATGCCGCCGCCGCTGTGGGCGGTGTTCTCGGTCACGTGGCTACGGTTGATTGTGAGGCTGGCTGGCAGCTGGCTGGGAATGTTGTTCAGGATTCCGCCGCCCTTGGCGCTTGTGCTGTTACGGCTGATCCGGCTGTCGTCGATGATGAGCACACCGCTGTCGGGGATCGGCGAACCGGGGGCCGAGAAGTTGATGTTGAGGATGCCACCGCCCGCGCCCTTGTTCCCCTTGGTGTCATCGGGCGCGGAGTTGCCGACCACACGGCTGTGGTTGATCGTCACCCCCGCTAACCCCAGGAGGAGCTCTCCGGCGCCAGGCGCAGGGCGAGACTGCGCACCGATGCGACCTGCGGACGCCACGACCGGCGCCAGGCACCCGCGCGAACGCGTCGACGCCTGATCAGGTCACGATGCCGGCGCAGGACCGTATCCAGGCTGAGCCATCCGAGCGCGCAGCTGGGCCGACACCCTCACCGGCTCCTGGCTCCGCCCGGGCGCGCCTCCGCTGGCGCCCAATCTCCATGCTGCCCCGAACAAGGCCAGTACAGGAGCAGTCCTGGGCACGCGGGCACCCAATCATGGGATCGCCATCGGCAGCCGCCGAACGGAGCGATGCTCTCGACGCGCATCGGCGTCGGTGCGGGCCCGCACGAGATATTGACGTCTTGTCATGCCTCCTTCTACTATCCGCCGGGCCCTCTTCGCTGTCTGCGAGTCAGACATGCATGGCCTGCACCACCCCGAATCTCCGCATGCGCAGTTGAAAGGGGTGCCACCATCATGTTCCACGCCGATCCCCGCCCATTAGCCGCTTCTCGCCGACGCCTGCAAAGCCTCGCCACAGCGGCCTCCGCGGCCCTCCTGCTGCTCGGCGTCACAAGCACAGCCCAGGCGACACCACCACCCCACCCGGCCGCCACGACGCCGATCCTGAACGTCAGCTCGTCCTGCTCCGGCCAGAACCAGGAAGTCGTGGCCGCCGCCGACACCACCGGCGACGTCTTCCAGTCCTGGATCGGATGCGGCGGCATCGGGTTCGCCCGGTCCACCAACAGCGGCGCCGGCTACAACGCGCCGATCATGCTGTCCGGCTCATCCGGAGCCTGGGACCCGGCACTCGCGGTCGCACCCAACGGCACCGTCTACGCGGCGTTCATGTCGACGAACAACTACCCGGTCGTGGAGGCCTCGTTCGACCACGGGGCGACGTTCACCCAGACCGCCTCGGTGAAGCCATCCGGAAGCGGCTACTTCGGCGACAGACCCTACATAGCCGTGGCACCCGACGGGACCGTGTACGTGACCTGGGACTACGGCCCCAACAAGAACAACGTCCAAACCACCTGCAGCCCGGTCGGATCGTGCTCCTTCGCCGACGGCCAGCTGAACACCGTCATCGAGAAGTCGACCGACGGCGGCAAGACCTTCAGCGGATTCACCGCGATCGGCCCCAACTACCCGACCATGGGCGGATTCGCCGCACCACTGCTGGTCGACTCGCACGGCCGCGTGGACTCGCTCTACGAGGGCCACCCGACCGACACCACGTCCCCCTACGCGATCCACAACGGCTACGAGTACTTCACCTGGTCGAACGACGCCGGCGCCACCTGGCCGAACCCGACCGTCCAGGTGCGGCCGGACGCCGGGACCGACGCGGTGGCCAACTGGTGGATCAACGGCTCCATCGCCATCGACGCCGGCGGAACGCTGTACGCCACCTGGGACACCCAGTCATCCGGCACCGACATCGGCTGGCTCAGCTACTCCACCGACAACGGCGCCACCTGGTCCGCACCGACACACGTGACACCCGACAACACCAGCGCGGCGCACATCATGGAGGTCGTCGGCGGCCCGGCGGGCACCGCATACGTCGGCTGGCAGACGAACGCGCCGAGCCAGGGCTACGCCACCTATCTGCAGACCTTCACCACCGCGTCAGGGCTGGTCGGCACACCCACGCAGGTGTCGACCAACTACGGCAACGCCTCGGTGTGGCCGGGCGACACCTTCGGCCTGGCGAAGCTGCCGAACAACCAGATCGCCGTGAGCTGGGGCAGCGCGGACAGCGGCGGTTCCACCGCGGAGATCTACGCGACGACCGTCTCCACCGCGCCCCCTGCGTCCGACTTCGCGCTCGCCGCGAACCCCGCCTCCGGCTCGGTCGCGCAGGGGTCGTCGGCCACCACCACGATCGCGACCACCGCGAGCGGCGGGGACACCGAGTCGGTCGCACTGTCCGCGTCCGGCCTCCCGACCGGCGCCACAGCGGCGTTCAGTCCTGTGTCGGTCACGGCCGGCGGCTCTTCGACGCTGACCGTCTCGACGGCCCCGACTACGCCGGTCGGGACGTATCAGATCACCGTCACGGGTACCGGGTCCGTGCACACCCACACCACCAGCTACGCGCTGACCGTCTCCTCGGCCACGGGCGGGCTCACCAACGGCGGTTTCGAGAGCGGCAGCTTCTCTGGCTGGACCACCACCGGCAACGCCGCGGTGACGGCCGGCGCGGCGCACTCCGGCAGCTACGGCGCGATGCTGGGCCTGACCACCCCGTCCAACACCTCCACCGCGGCGCAGACCTTCACCGCCCCGGCCGGCACCACCAAGCTGTCCTTCTACTACAACGTGACCTGCCCGGACACCGTCACCTACGACTGGGCCACCGCCACGCTGAAGGACAACACCTCGGGCACCACCACCACCGTCCTGGCCAAGACCTGCGTCTCCAGCTCCGGCTGGGTGCTGAAGACCGCCACCGTCACCGCGGGCCACAGCTACACGCTGACCCTGACCAACAAGGACGACAACTACCCCGGCGACCCGACCTACACCTACTACGACGACGTGACCGTCTCCTAGCACAACCCCCGTAAGCGCGGTGGGCGGGCTGACCCGACCTGACAGCCCGCCCACCGTCACACCCTCATCCCGCACCACCCGCTCTTGAACGGGGTCGGTCGGGACCGGCAGCCGTGGCGGTACTCCTCGTCGGAACAATCATGTCGAACGCATGCCATGAAGTTACGAACTGTTCTCTGCTGATTGGAAGCATCCATCAAATGGCAGCGAACTTCCCCCGAACCAGCGTGGCATGACTGGGGGTCAAGGGCTCGCAGTTTCAAGTCTTGTCGTCCCGACCAGCGTTTTCGCAGGTCGGAGGCCGTTTCCACCGAGAGGTGTGGACGGCCTTTTCGTTGTGTGCGTACCTAGTGGTCGCACTGTGGTCGCGGCCCGCGGCGGCCACGTTGACCGACTCTCGCAATTCGCCTGGCCTGGAATCGATTTGAGCTCGATCAGCTGGTTCCGGCACCTGGCCGCGTGATCGTCCTGTGGTCGCAACACTGCTCGGAGCACCACAGCAGTCGCCAGGACGGCGCGGTTGGCGCGGTGGTTGATGCCGCCGTGCCCACCGCAGAGGGTGCAGAGCGGGAGCTCGTGGCCGGTGGTGCCGGGCGCGTGGCCCCAGCCGGCGCAGTGCGCGCAGAGATCACGTTCGGGCGGCGGGCAGGTGCAGCTGGTCATGCCAGACGAGCGGCCGACGGTCCGGTTGCAGAGTGCTCCACCTGTGTGGCGCTACGCCATCCGGCACAACCCGCGACCGGGGTGATCGCTGGGCCGATCGTGATCAAACTTCCACTCCGCCGAGCTGCCCTCGCCGCCGCTGCCATCGCCCTGTGCAGCGGCGCCACCGCCTACACGCCCGGCGCAGCATCCGGCGGCATCATCCTCTCGAACGCCGACAGCGGGCGTACCTTCGTCGCATCCCCAGGCGACACCCTCCGGGTCCGTCTCAGCGCTGTGCAGGACCAGGGCACGACCTGGGTGTGGTCCGCGCCGGTGTCGTCGGACCCGGGCGTGCTGCAGCGCGTCCGTTTCCACACGAGTCCGGGCGGCGCTTCGGGCGCCAGGTTCGACGTGCAGGCGGACGGGACGGCGACGCTCGCGGCCGAGGCGCGGTGCACGGTCACGACCCCGGGCGCAGTGTGCCCGGAGATGGTCAGGACGTGGCAGGTCACCGTGGACGTCGCTGGCTAGCATGATCTGAAACGGCCCCGCTGCCCACGACGGGCGGCGAGGCCAGCTCCGTTGCTGGGGTCAGCCCCGCACGATGTTGGCCGCCTGGGGCCCTTCTGGCCTTGCTCCGCGTCGAAGCTCACGCCATGACCTGTGAACGAGCAACGGCGTCGATCGGGTGCGGCTGGTCAGTGCTCGGTCGCGGTGCCGCGTAGGACCTCGCAAGTGCGGCACGCCGGCGTGACGGGCAGATCGCTGATCGGCCGGATCTCGGCCGCGGGCGCGAGGGGGCTGCCACACAGGCTCCGGTGCGTGCCGGCGGGCACGATGTGCCAAGCGTAGATCTGCAGGAACTCGTACTCGGCCTGGAGTTGGAAGGGCATGAGGATCACCTGTTGGCGGGCTTCTCCCCACGATCCGCTCAGGCAAGCGCGGGCGCATGGGTCGAACGGCCCAGACTTGCGTCTTCACCCGGACGGGCGGCAGAGGCCCAGCCGAAGATGCCGCTTATCCGCAGCCGCCTGAGGCTTGGACCAGAACCACACCCAAGCAGCAGGAGGCAGCGTGTCCGCGCACTTCGAGATCTACGAGGACAAGGCCCACCAGTGGCGATTCCGGTTGAAGGCCGGCAATGGCGAGATCGTCGCATCCGGCGAGGCGTACCCCACCAAGGCGAATGCCGAGCGCGGCTGCGAAGCCGTGAAGCGTGCCGCCGCCGAAGCCGACATCGTGGAAGCTAAGGCCGCGTGACCGGCCACATCCTGACCGAGGTCAGCGCCACGATCGCCCCTGAACGCGAAGCTGACCTGATCGCGGCCTACCAGCAGGCCGTCGCCCGGCCGCTCCCCGACGGGCTCCTCCGCACCGAACTCCTCCAGGGTGCCGACGGGGACTGGCGGATCCACACCTTGTGGCGCGACCAGGCCTCCCTGGACGCGATGCCCGCGTCTGCCGAGGGCCCCATCGCGCCCCGCCTCTTCCGCGACTCCGGCGGAGACCCACACGTCGCCTGGTTCCAGGTCGCCGGACACCGCCTCGTAACCGACCCCCAAAGCCGACCCTGACGAACCGGGAGTGACGAGACCCCGGCACCCGTAAAAGGTCAACCGGGGCAGCCTGCCGAAACCAGCGCCGCGGAAACGGCGAGGATCGGGAACCGGGTCTCCGCACGGTCGATTCCTGCATGGAACCCCTCACGGGTTCGCTGGGCATCCGGCACATGTCGTATGGAAACGGTGTTCCGTCTGATCGCTGATGGCGTGAGGACACCAGTGCGAGTCAGGGACCGTCGCTCTTCCGGACCTGAGCCGCCTGTCGAACGGGTGCCAGACCTCGCTGTCCGCTCAAGGAATACGGTGCCGGTCTCATGCGGTCTGCTGGATGGAGGCTCCGGTGATGACGCCGTTGTCGACGGTGTAGGAGCCGCTGTAGTCCGCCGTGGAACCGTCAGTGTGGATGGCGTGAAGGTGCACGAACGCCCTGTCCCCGCTGACGCTGTCCACGGTGACCGTGTCGCTGGCGGTGTCGGCGAAGCCGTTGCTGAAGGAGCTGTACGAGCTGCCGAGGTTCTTGCCGCCCAGGTTCCATGCGGTGGCGTAGTCGTGCGCGTTGATCGCGGCGTAGTACGAGGTCACCACTTGGGCCGGACCTGGTGCGGGGTTCACAGGCGCGGGTGGTACGGGGTTCACGGGCGCGGTGACCGTGGTTGTGGCCGGCGCGGGGTTCGCAGGCGGCAGTGGTCTGGTGCTGGCGGGCAGGCTGGGCGAGGGGGCTGTGGGTGTTCTTGACAGGCTCGGAGTGGTAGAGCCGGCTGGAGTGGGCTGGCCGGCCGTGCCGGCGTGCTGGGTGTGGGTCGCCAGCACTGCCACGGCTGCTCCGCCGCCCACCAGCGCTGCGGCCAATACCGCCCCCGCGATCACCAGCCACCGGGGGCGTCCGCGCCGTGGTCGGTCCGAGACAGGGGGCCCGGACCAGTCGCGCCCCACGTTGGTCGGTGGCGGCGGTGGACGACCGCTTCCCGCCACGGGCCGTCCACCTGTACCGACTCCGTGCCCGGGACCGGAACTGCTGGGCTCCTGCTGGAAGGAGCGCGGCTCGTCGGGTCCGCCTTTTGACGGCCGGAAGGGCAGCGTCGGGGTCGCCGAGGCGGGCGGCTCCAGGGAGCGGTCCTGCGTCACGAACGGGGAGATCAGGGTCGGGCTGGGCGGCGTGTGGCCATGTGCCACCTCCTCCAGCATGCGAACCGCCTCATCCCCGGTGGCCCGCACAGCGGGATCCTTCGACATCAGCACCGCGATCACAGGAGCCAGCGGACCGGCATGCACAGGCTCGGGCAACGGCTCGGCCATCACGGCCTGCAAGGTGGCTGCCGTCGTGCTGCGCTGGAACGGCGATTGCCCCTCGACTGCCGCGTAGAGGGTCGCACCCAAAGCCCACAGATCCGACTCCGGTCCCGGCCGGTGACCGGTGACCCGCTCCGGGGCAAGGTAGTCCGGCGAACCGACGATCTCCCCGGTCCGGGTCAGCCCACCGCTGCCCTCGAACCTGGCGATGCCGAAGTCGGTCAGCACCACCCGGCCGCGGCGGTCGATCATCACGTTGGCCGGCTTCACGTCCCGGTGCAGCACCCCCTGGCGGTGCGCCTGCGCCAGCGCCGAGGCAACCTGCGCGCCGACACGCGCTGCGTCGCGCGGCAGCAGGGTCCCCTCCAGCACGAGGATCTCCGCGAGCGACTGGCCGTCGACCAGTTCCATCACGATCCACGGACGACCGTCCTGCTCGACCACGTCGTGGACAGTGATCACGCTCGGGTGGTCGATGCGCGCCGCAGCCCTGGCCTCCTGCTGCATCCGGGAGAACAGGGTGTGCAGGTCCACGTCGGGCATCCCGCTCACGTGCAGCTCCTTGACCGCGACCTCGCGGTCAAGGAGCTGGTCACGGGCACGCCACACCACACCCATCCCCCCGCGGCCCAGGACATCGTCCAACAGGTAGCGCCCTGCCAGCAGGCGGTCAGGACCCTCCTCGGACGTATGTGCGGCCATCGTGGGACCTACCCCTCAGGATTCCCACTGTCCTACTACGACGTGTGCGTACCACCAGTTTCGCCCTCCGCCGTCCGACTGGCACCTTTCGCCGTTCCAGCCGGGCCGACACCCCCGAATCGGGCAGCGGCCCCGTCTGTGTTCGGGTGAGGGCCAGGGAGTCGGGACGTTCACCGAAAGCGGAGGCACCAGCTGGCGGGGCTCCATCGTCTACACCAGCGATTCACCCGAATTCGCGCAGCTCACGGGGGTCGCGGGGGCCTTCGAGTGGGAGGTGGACGAGAGGGGCAAGGCCCACGGCCAGATCTGGGCCTGGAAGTAAGCCCGACTCCCAGGACGTCGTGGTGCCCACACCTGTCCCGGGCGCCACGACGTGGACAGCTCGCGGGGCTGCCGATTGCAGTCGGTCAGCAGGCGACGAGGCCGGTCCAGCGTCGGACCGTTGCCGTCAGGCTCGTTTGGCGTAGTCCGCGAAGCCCTGCCAGTCGATCACGACACAGGGCTCATCACCAACGATCCACGCATCGTGCCCAGGGGGGCAGACCATGAAGTCGCCCGGCCCGTATTCCATTTCCTCGCCGCCGTCCATGACGATCTTCATGCGGCCGGAAATGAAGTAGCCCATGTGAGCGGCCTGGCAGCTCTCGGTCTGGGCGATGGGCTTGACGTGCTTGGACCACTGCCATCCTGGTTCGAACGTTGCCCGGCCCACCGGCCCTTCATCGAGATTGACCAGTTCGAGCTTGCCCTTGCCCTCCTCGAACGGGCGGACCTCCTCGGGCGAATCAAGGCTCATACGGACCAGACCAGCCATCTCTCACGCTCCCACTTCTTCGGCACTGACAATTCCGCTACTCAGCGGCTCCGCTTTCAGGGCACACCACACGCAGCCCTACGTCCACGCCGACGCACGACTTCCCCACGCTCCCCCACCCAAGTGGCCCACAGCGCCGATCAAGTCATCCCGTTCTACCGGCCGAAGGGCCGCGGACCAGCATCCCGGGCGTGAGTATCCCCTCCGAGCCCGACCCGTTGTCCCTCCTCTTCGCCGAGCCCGCCCACCGCACCGAGATCCTGATCAGTCATGCGAGGGTGTCCACCGGCGGCCCTAGCGGGGCCTCTGCGCTTGCCGGGGTCGGTACGAAGTCGTCCGACTCGAAGCCGCGGAAGCCGCCACCGTTGAAGGAGACCCGTTGGCGCGGGCGTCAGGTGCGTACCGCGACGCTGGCGCCGGCTACCCGGCCTGTCGCCGCCGCGGTGTTCAAGGCGGCGAGCCGGGCAGCCTGATCTTCGCCGGGGATGTCCGGCAGGCCAACGTCGCCGCAGTACAGCACCAGCCAGCCCAGGCCCTCGGCGGCGTCCAGGAACCCAGGCGGGAGCGCCACGGTGTCCGTCGAGACAACGGCGCCGTCCTGAATGATCTCTGCGTGTGCGGCGGTGGATGAGCGCGGGACGAGATGGACCGACCATCCCGGTGCCGCTCCCGGGACCTCGTGCAGGTCGCAGGACCAGGCGAAGCCCTCACTGTGCAACAAGGAGAGCTGAGGGTCGGGTGCTGCAGTGCCCGCCTGGTCCCGTGGACCGGGGTCTGCGGGAAGCTCGGCGATCAGGGTTGGCCGTACGGTGCGGCCGTGCCAGACCATGACCGCGGTGATGCGCCCGGCCAGGCCCACGCTTCCACGTGGGGGGCTGGCCTCGGCCCGGGACGTCATCGCTCTCTTCCGTCGTTCGGGGCGGCGGGCCGGGCCTGTTCCGGCACAGGTGCGGTGGGCTCGTTCTCGTCGGGCTCACGGCTCCCCGCTTCGCAGGGACCCGATAGACCAGCCATGGGAGTGCCGAGGAGGGCATAGCCCTGCTCGCGGTGGCCGGGTAGGCGGATCACTCGGCGGCCTCCAGAGGTCTCGGTAGGAGCCCCGTCTCGCGCGGGCCGCGCGGCAATGGGGACGCGATGGTGTCGTGAGCGCCCGGGATACCTCGGGCGCGGTGACGACGGGGCGACCGAGGTGCCCGGGTTCGGCAGGAGTCGCGGCGCCCTGGGCGGGGTTCACGAGGCGGCGGGCTCAGCCCGCCCGGCGGCCGCCTCGCGGGCGCGCACACGGCGCCGCACCCGCCTCAGGAGCGTTAGCACGGCCGCAGCGAGGCCACTGGAGGCCAGGAGCAGCACCGCGAGCAGCAGCACGGCCGCGCTGTGCACGGCGAACGCCAGCGCCAGCGCGACCCACCCGACGGCCCACGCCCATAGCACGGCCCAGTGCCGTGTCCGGTGCCGCCGCGGCGCCCACTGGTCGAACCCCTCCAGGAGCCGCGCCAGGTCGGGTTGCTGGGCGGCAAGTTGCTCCTCGATGCCGGCCAATTCCCGCCGGTTATGGATAGACAGCATCACGCGCCTCCCATCTGCGCCGCTCTCTTACATGGTCTCTGCCCGCGGTGGCGGCGCACACACGGCGTGGTGCGATGTGTCAGGTGCGGATGTGGCCGTTTTGGCCGTCGTGGTGGTCCGCGCTCTCGTCGTCGAACCAGTGGCCGCCCTCGGCGAGGTACCGGAACGCGGTGGTCTGGCCGGCGGGCAGGACGGCGGCCACGGCGCGGCTGCCGTCCTTTCGTGGCCGGAAGGGGTGGGCACCGGGGGTCCAGTCGTTGAAGTCGCCGACGACGCTTACCGCGCCCGGGTCGGTGCCGGGCAGCACGAAGGTGACCTTCGTGCCCTGCTTGACGGACTCGCGCTCCAGCATGAACAGCTCCAAGAGTGTGTGGTTGGGGAGAACTGCGGGGAGAGAGGAGCGTCGGGAGCGGTGGCGAAGTGCTCTTGCAGCAGCCACCCGGCCACCGACGACCAGACGATCACGTTGCCGGCCCCCGGCGTACTGGCGGCCTGCCTTCGAGGAGAGCTTGTGGAAGATCCACGAGGGTCAGCCGAGCACGAGCAGCTGGCGGACCCGGTCATGCCACGGAGTGGGTGACTGTGCCCGTGTAGGTGCCGCCCACGGCCGCGGCCGGCAGGGCAACAACGAGCGTCGGATTCCACGTGGCGGAGTTGTCACCCACACCGACGGTCAGGGTGTAGGCAGTGCGGGACGTGTCCAAGGTCGCCGCGACCAAAGCGGTGGCTTGTCCTGGGGTGAACGTACCGACCCCACTGGTCGCCGTGGCGACACCGGACCAGTACGACACACCGGCGGCGGGGATCGTCTCGGCAGACGTGCCTCCGCCGGTGGTGAAACTGGAAGAGGTCACCGAAGTCGTCCAAGCCGCCGTCAGCAGGGCCCGGTTGTCGCTGACCGAGACCGCACCCAGCTGCGCGCTGACCGTTCCGCCCGGGGTGCTGGTGCCGAGGGCCGCACTTGCCGGGATGGTGATCCCGAGCGCGCCCCCGGACACAGTGAAGGTGGTGGTGGTTCCTCCGCTGCTGGCCGCATTCGAGGGCGCGGCGGACGCACCCACCAGCAGCACACCGACGGCCGCAGCCACGGGCATACCTGGTCGCATGGAAAACTCCTCCTCCGGTATGGCCTGGACCTGGCCCACCACGGAACCCGACCCGCGACGCATCTGCCTGTCCGTGGCCACCAATCAAGCGGCAAGAACATTTCTAGTCGACCCTAGGGACGACAGACATGGTCAGCCACGCAATGCTGCGCCGAAATAGTGAGGCTCTGTGGCCTCCGGGCCGGAGTCACGGGCGGCAATCATGGAAATTCCCCAGGCCAGCAGAATTCCCCACTTAATCGGCAATTCAACAATGAGCCTTCTCCAGGGCTCCGTCCGAAGGTTGAGCAGAACAGTCGCGGTGCCATCGCCTCCTGGCAGGTTGATCTTTGCGGCCCTTCGCCCACTCATCTCCCCCGCAACGGCGCCGGGTCGAGGCGGAGGGGGCGCCCGTCCACACCTTTTGCCCACTGCTCGGCGCAAAGAGTGACGCCAGGCGCCAAAGGGGTCTTCAGCCAGAACCAGGGCATATTGACCGGGCGTCTCCCTGCGGGATATTCGTATCGAATCCGGGCGGTTTGATACGGTCCGGATTCATGCTGAGGACGGTGGGTATGGCGGCGCGGGCTACCGGATTTTCGGGGATTGTCCGGGCAGGTCGTGGGGGTCTGGTGACGGTGAGTCAGGGGCCGGCCGGTGGGCCGGCGGCCCGTTCTGGCGCCGTCGGGGTTCCAGGTCGCGGCCAGCTGATCGGGGGTGTGCAGGTCCGCGATCAGCGCCGCCTGTCACGCGGGGCCCGTGCCCTGGTCATGGGTCTGGTAACCGTGCTGGCCTGGATCGTGGCCGGTCCGGCAGGGAGCGCCCACGCCGCGACGGCGTGTACGGCGGCCCTGTGCGTCCTGGACGCGAGCGCCGCGGACGCGCTGTACGTCCACCCCGGCAGCGTCCAGGTCAACGGCAGCATCCTGGTCGACTCGACGAACAGTCAGGCCGCTCTCGTCAGCGGCACCACCACGATCACCGCGACCGGCGGCACCATCGGCGGACCGGCCGCACCAGCCGGGTTCGCCACCTCCAACGGAGGCGCCTACAGTCCGGCTCCCGTCAGCCAGCCCGCCGGCACCGATCCCTATGCCGCCCTGGCACAGTGCCCGGCCGCGTCGGCCTGCCCCACGACACCAACCCCGCCGTTCCCCACCGTCAGCCATCTCACCGGAAGCCAGACGATCAATCCGGGGGTGTATACCAGCATCTCGTCCGCAGGCGGCACGCTCACGCTCAATCCCGGCACGTACGTCGTCACCACGGGTGTGACCATCTCAGGCGGCAAGCTGACCGGCTCCGGGGTGACGATCTACCTTGCCTGCCCGAGCTACCCGACGGCGTGCGCGGCGTCCACCAGCGGGGCGTTCTTCACCGACCAGGGCGGAGGCAAGTCCACCCTCAGCGCACCGACCACGGGCGACTTCACCGGCATGACGTTCATCGCCGACCGCAACAACACCGCGACCGTCACGGTCTCGGGAAACGGCTCATGGCTCACTGGCGGGGGCGCCGTCTACACCGCGTCGGGGAAGTTCAGCGCCTCCTCAGGAGGCAAAGCCAGCTTTACCCGCGCCGTCGCGGACACGGTCGAAGTCGGCGGCAGCAACAGTACCCAGCTCAGCGTCATCCCGACCACGGGCACCTTGTCGATCAGCATTCCGGCGACCATGGGCCTCGGCGCCGCGTCACCGAAGGGCACCGTGAGCGCGACGGTCGGCCAGGTGACCGTCTCGGACCAACGAGGGCTGTCCACCAGCACGTGGACGGCGAGCGTGGTCGCCACGAACTTCACCACCGGCGGCGGCACGGCGGCCGAAACCATCAGCGCGGGGCAGGTCTCCTACTGGTCCGGGGCCGCGACAACCACGAACGGCACGGTGACGGTCACGCCGGGCCAGGGCAGCGCCTCGGCCGAGCAGCCGCTCGGTAGTCCGGTCACCGCCTTCAGCTCGAGCGGCAACGGGAACAACTCCACGAGCTGGACTCCCACGGTGGTGGTCACTATCCCCGCCTCGGCGGTGGCGGGCACCTACACGGGCACCGTCACCAACTCCGTCGCCTGAACCCAGCCCACGCATGCCGGCGTGGGCTGGGTTCAGCCGACCCGCCTGCGGCGGGCCGTTCTGTAGCCGAAGACGGCCAGCAGGAAGAGCAATGACAGGCCGACGATGAGGGTCGCCGTCATGGAGGCGGAATCCCCAGCGGTCGGTGTGACCGATGCGCCGGCCCCGGCGTCGCCGGGGAAGGTGAGGGTGGCCATGACGGTGCGGTGGATCAGTCCACTGGCCAGGGTGAGGCGGGCCTTCCATGGGCCGTTGGGGATCCGTCGATCCAGGGGGACGGTGACCGGCTCGGTGTCACCGATGCCGAGTGTGGTGCCGAGATCGGCCGCGAAGGGACCGGCGCTGAGAGATCCCGGCCCGTCGGCCAGCGACATCGACCCAGTCAGGTCCAGGGCACGCTTGCCAGTGTTGCGGACCTTGGCCACCACACGCGGGGTGCCGTCGGACGAGCGCGCGGGCGTGAGCTCCTCGATCCGGAAGTCGGACGGCGGGTCCCCGCCGGGGCCGATGTCGAGGTAAAGCCGGACGCCCACCCGGCTGACCAGGCGAACGTTCGAAGTCCGGTCGGCCGGGCCGGCGACCTGCGCCCACAAGACGGCGTACCGTTCACCGGCGGATGCCTTCGGCGGTACCCGGACCGTTACGCGGACCACGGCCGCACCGTGGGCCGGCACCTCGCGCACGGCGTTGGCCGGCCCGGTCGACGGCCCGGTGGACGGCCGGGTGGAGTCGTGGGTCTGGGGCGTGCCGCAGTCCGTGGCCCCGTCGGTCACGTCCGCGTCCGAAACGCAGTCGTCCACCGAGATCCAGGTCGTGAGCTCGTTGGGGGTGCGGTCGGCTTCGATGGCGAAGCTTCCGCTGTTGATCTCCGCGGAGGCCGCGTAGAGGTCGACACGTTGGTCCACATCGGAGGTGTTCGTCACCTGCACGCGTCGGTGGATGAGGCTGCCTGGCGCGAGGTGGTCCACGATGTACATGTGCGCGCGTGGGTCGGCTTCGCGTTCCAGCGGCGCGTCCAGCAGCTTGAGGCCGATGCTGCCCTGACCGTCGGAGGACGGCGTGTTGGCGTGGGTGCCTGCGGCTGCGCTGCTCGCGCTGAGGGCCAGCGCGAGCACTGAGGCGGCCGTGCCCATGAAGCGGGCCAGACTGTGCGGTCGAATGGGTCACCGTCCGGGTGGGGGCGTTCACCGCGCCCGGCTGGGATCGCGGTGACGAGTTCGGGGTTCCAGGCTGCAAAGTTCGTCTCGGGTACTCCCGGTGAGCCGCCGGTGGTGGGGCTGCGTGGGTCTGCGTCTGGGCTGCCGTGTTCTAGGCGGCCCCCAGGCCCGTGCCCTGGTGGTGGTGCGGCGATTGCGAGCCCCGGCCGCGTAGGATGGGCCGGGGCAGGCGTCGGTCCGGCTAAGGCAACGTCAGCTTGGAGACCTGGTCCGTGGCGTACTCGGTAAGCCAGAGGTCGTTGTCGGGCCCGGTGGCCAACTCCCACGGGACGTTGTCGGTGCCCGGCAGGGAGGTCATGGTGACCGTGCCGTCGACGGTGACGTCACCGACCGAGTTGCTGTTCTGTCCGGTGAACCACACGTTGCCGTCCGGGCCCGATGTGATGCCCCACAGTCCGGTCTCGTCATCCCCAGCGGGGTACTGGCTGAAGGTGCCTGCCGGAGTCAGGGAGTCGACCTGGTCGGTGCCCTCGTCGGTGAACCACAGGTTGCCGTCGGCCCCGGTGGTGATGCCGATCGGCACCGAGTATCCGCTGCCGGCGGTGGGAGCGGCGGTTTCGGTGATCGTGCCGTCGGTGTCGATGCGTCCGATGTTGCCGGCGAACGCCTCGGTGAACCACAAGGCGCCATCGGGGCCCGCGGTGATGGTGATGGGGAAAGCCCCGGTGGTGGGCAGCGGATACTCGGTGACGGTGCCAGACGCAGTGATCTTGCCGATCGCGTTGCCATCGGTCTCGGTGAACCACAGGTTGCCGTCCGAGCCTGCCGCGATGCCCCAGGGATGAGCGCCCGCGGTGGGCAGCGAGTACTCGGTGATCGCGCCCGACGTGGTGATCTTGGCGATCTTGTCGGTGTTGTGCTCGACAGCCCACAGGTTGCCGTCCAAGCCCACCGCGATGTCCGCGAGCTGGGAATCGCTGCTGGGCGTCGAGTACACGGTGAAGGTGCCGTCCGTGGTCACCCTTCCAATCTTGTCGGCGCTGTTCTCGGTGAACCACATCGCGCCATCGGGGCCCTCGGTAATGCCGGAGGGGCCCGACCCGCTGGTGGGCGTCGTGTACGCGGTGATCGAGGAGTACTGCCGCTGCACCGCCTTTCGCTGCAGCGGCAGCATCACCGCCGGACCCTTCGGCTTCACCTGTGTCACCGGGCGTGTGCCTGCCGGCTGCGTGCCCTTGGGGCGCGGGCCCGTACACGTGTGGCTGTGCTTGTGGGCGTGAAGGTACTCGCAGATCCTCATCGCCGGGAGGGGCAGCCTCCCATGATGGCGATGGTGGTGCGGCGCCGGCGATCCGAACGCACCTGGGATCGCCATGGCGCTGGCGCTAGCGGGCACGCCGACCGCGATGGACACCACGGCCACCAGCAGGCGGGTGAAACGGGGCACAGGATGACGCATGAACAGGCCTTCCAAGTTGAGAAGCAGCAGAAGACCAGGTTCTCGCCCCATGCTCTCGCCAACGCCCGGCCTAGGCCGTTTGACGCACAACTTCACCACGCCGAGAACGTCACAGCCGGGGAAGCTCGCCGCAATTACCCATCCGCTAACTCAAGTTGGCGAAGGACACTGCGACAGGCCAAAGGGGCTCGGCGTGAAGCCCGTTGCCAGACAGCAGAGTTCACAAACTTCGTGCTCCCGGTCAGCCGGCACCGCTACCGGCTCCGCACCGAGCCACCCATGGTCGGTCCGGGCGCCGCACGGCACCGGAGCTGCGCAGCGAGTTCGGACGCGGCCGGCCATGGCCCGGCCGTAAGGGAGCGCCCGCTCGCTTCTGGGCTGGCCCCGGGCGTCGCCTTCGGCGGATTCTCAGGCCGTTCGGTGTTGCGGGTCAGCGGCGGCCGACGTCGGCGACGCGCCCCTCGGATTGCCATCGGTCCCGCACCACCATCCAGGCCGCCTTGGACGGACGCCCTGCCCGCCGGCGCGATCATCCCGCGCGGCGGAGGCATGACGCCCTGGTCCACGTCACCACCCGACCGGCCGCGCTCGAGCATCCGCTCCAGGAGTGCGGGTGACCGCTCGTCCGGCAGACCTCCACCGCCCCCTCCGCATTGCCTCCCTGACGGTTCACACGAACGCGCATACCGGGACGCCCGAATGGTCCTACCTGCGGCGAGGCTCGTCGGGCGAAGTGAGCGGCCTCGCTAAGAAGAACTCGCCGCGGGCAGGCACAACCGGATCGGAGGCCCTCATGGACAGGATCGAAGCAGTGGTGAATGGCGGCGGGCAGAGCACGCTGGGACAGCCTCGCCACCGCGGAGCAAGGATGGGCGCCCTGGTCCTCACCTGCCTTGCCCTGGCCTCCGGGTGCAGCTCGAGTTCGACCTCCAACGCTGTCGGCGCGGGCAGTGCGGCTGCCAGCGGCACGAGTGCCGCCGACTCGGCTACTCCCACCACGACCCTGTCCAGTCCGCAGGCGACCGCGGCCTTGCTGACACCCCAGGACGTCGGCGCGGGTTTCACCGAAGCCCAGTACACCAAGAACACCGCTCCCCTGCCCTGCGCGCCGGCCGGCAGTCCGACGCTGGACCAGCAGGTCCCGCCATCCTTCGTCGCAGGCCGGACCATTGTCGACAGCGCCCTACAGGCGGAGTTCGTGGAGGAGTTCAAGAGCTACGCCAGCGCTGCCCAAGCCACCAGCGCACTGAACACGGCCAAGAAAGGCCTGCAGTGCTCCAGCGGACACCTCTACGCCAGCGACGGCAGCTCCGTCGTCATCTCCATTTCGACACCGCAGGACATCACCCAAGCGATGGGCGTGCCGGGTTTCACGAACGCCACAGCGTGGAGCGCCAAGTCGACCGCCGTCCAAGGTGACCTGGTGGTCGCCCAGGACGGGAGCTCGTTGGTCTTCATGACCTTCCTGGCCCCTCCGAGCAGCGTCAGCAAGCTCCCCGACCCGGCCGTGGTCACGAGGAAGGCCTTGGAGAAGATCGACTCAATGGCGTCCTGAGGGCAACAACGGACATTACTGGCGCGCAGGCGCGCCGGGTTTGGGCTCAACTGGCGGGTGCGGGATGAGCTACGCTCGCGTGACGCAGTCGGCCTTGCACACCGCCGGGCGCGGCGGAGCGGACGAACATGAGCAACCGCAACCCGCAGCGACAGTCATGGGGGCCTGCCCCCGGGCTGGTCTGCGCGCTGCTTATCACGTTGGGGACGAACTCCACTGCGGCCTTGCGCTCTTGCCTTCGCTGTCTGCTCGGGCACCGCACCAGCCGTCCGTTCACGTCGACCAAGCGGCCATCCGTGCCCGGGACTTCTCCGAACCGACCGGGCGCCAGGAGAGACCGCCGCTGTCGGCGAGCAGCATGTCATCGGGCGCAGCTCGTTGCACAGCAGGATGTCGCAGCCGGAGCGCGGTGCCAGGACCGCCTACCCGCTGCGAGCCCATCCAGTTCCCGGACCACGGGTCCAGCTCCGCGTCAGCGCAGTCGAGAGCTCCCAGCCCAGGACCTCCCCCACTTCGTCGAAGCCCGGCGCGACCGGAATGGCCCTCAGGAAGACGAGCAGCAGCCCTCGGCCCCGTCCGGTAGCAAGAAGCCGGCCGAGTGCCGTCACGGACCGCAGTCTGCCGGTAACGTGATCACCGGCATTCGCTGTCCGCGCTAGCGCTTCACCCGTTGCTGCTGTTCGGGGACGCGACCCGTCCAGGGGTCGGGAGTACTTCCGGCTCCTCTGTCCCGAACGGGAGAACGATCATGGCAACCGGAACTGTGAAGTGGTTCAATGCCGAGAAGGGCTTCGGTTTCATTGCCCAGGACGGCGGCGGCCCGGACATCTTCGTCCACTACTCCGCGATCAACAGCAGCGGCTTCAAAGAGCTGCAGGAGAACCAGCAGGTAAACTTCGACGTCACCCAGGGCCCGAAGGGTCCCCAGGCCGAGAACGTCACACCCGCCTGACTTCGGCAACGCCGGAGGCTCAAGAGCTCTCCAAGGCGCCAACGGCCCCGCTCCCCGGCCTCGGGAGCAGCGGGGCCTCACTCGTTGGGCTGACATATCCGTCGCCCTGGCCTGCCCCGCCCGCAGTTGGGCAATCACCCGCCATGAATGATCAGAGAAGTGACGCCTGCCGACAGTGGGCCGCCCAAACAGCGCGGCAACTCGGCATCGACCCCGACGGACCACTCGTCCAAGCACTCGTCAATCTCGCGGCCCAGAGCAGCCAGGACTTACCCGAGTTCGAGACGAAGTTCCTTGCCGCAGTCTTCAGCGCCCTCGACCGGGCACCCGCCGGAACACCCGTCGACGAAGCCCTTCAGCGCGTGTACCTCAAGGTCTAGAGGTCGCCGCACGACTTTGCGCTCCCAGCCGGGGAGGCAGGCACAGGTCGGGACAAACCCGACTAACACTCGGGCCTGCCTTCTGCATGGCCTTCGGGTAGGCGCCTTCGAGGTCGAACCAAGACGTCACAGTCTTGAGCCCGTGAACTCGCGCACGAGAGTCGATCGCTGACGCAGCAAGTTCTTGATCTGCTCTGACAGGCCCTGTCCGGTCGGGGTTAGGGCCTGTCTGGAGTTGTGATCAGTCTTGCTCGGTTCGCCCTCGCGAGCTGGGCCGGGCTGGTAGAACGCTCCTGTGACGCGACGCGAACTGAGCGACAGCGAGTGGGAGTTGGTCGAGCCTTTCCTGCCCATCGGCCGGTTCGGCCCGTATCCGCAGCGGCTTCGTGACCAGTTCGAGGGCGTCATCTGGAAGTTCCGCAGCGGTGGCCAGTGGCGGGAGATGCCGACGGAGTTCGGTGCCTGGCAGACGGTCTACGACCGCTTCGCCCAGTGGCGTGACGCGGGTGTGTTCGCCGCGCTGATGAAGGCGATGATCACGGAGGCCGCCCGGCGCGGTCAGGCGGACATGTCGCTGGTCAGCGTGGATTCGACCGTGGCTCGCGCGCATCACGACGCGGCGGGGATGGTGGTCGACCCCGAGGTGCTGGCGGCGTTGGAAGAGGCCGCAGCGGAGGAAAAGGGGCATCGGAAACCGGGCAAACCGCCCCGGTGACCACGACATCAGCAGAGCTGGAGACGAAGCGGGCTGAGCGCCGGAAGTTACGTCGGCGCCGCCGTGCCCGACTCAAGGCAGCGGCGCTCGGGCGTTCTCGTGGCGGACTGACCAGCAAGGTTCATCTTGCGGCAGACCTTCGCTGTCGCCCGTTGGCCTTCGTGCTGACGCCCGGGCAGGCCGCCGACAGCCCTCGGTTCGTCGCCGTGCTGGAGGAGATCAGGGTGTGCGGGCCCGTCGGCCGTCCGCGGACCAGACCCGATGCGGTGGCCGCCGATAAGGCGTACTCGTCGCGGGCCAACCGGGCCTACCTGCGCAGACGCGGTATCAAGGCAGTGATCCCGGAAAAGGCTGACCAGGCCGCGAACCGCAAGAAGCGCGGAAGCGCCGGCGGGCGACCGGTCTCGCACGACGCCGACCAGTACAAGGACCGCAACACGGTGGAGCGCTGCATCAACAAGATCCGGGCTTGGCGAGGCTTGGCAACCCGCTACGACAAGACGCCCGAGAGCTACATGGCGGGGCTTCAACTGCGCGGATCCATCATCTGGATGCGCAGCCTCCGCCCCGCCACATGATCGCGACTCCAAACAGGCCCTAGCCGGCCTCGGCAGGGTTCCTTGAAATTCCCCATCCCACGCTATGCGGCGGGCTGCTCCCCCTCCAGGTCGACTTAGGTTGCCGAGACGGAGCCTCTGGAACCCGGCCTGGCCGCTGACCCGGGAAGCGATGTGCCTGGGGAATTCCGGTGGTCGTCGGCGTCGTCGTCCAACCGTCTGCCGGATCGTGAGTCAAAGTGTGTCTGCACCGCAAGCGCGTGCTGGCACGTCGAAGTCCCGGACCCGCACACCCTGAACGGTTCCGGGACTTCGACGAACACCCAGAAAAGGGACTCTTCATCGATCCCAGACGAGGACGGTCGGGGCCATGCAGGACGAGGCGAGGAGCCATTCGTCCCAGGGTGCGTTGTCGTCGCGGTCAAGGTGGGGATGCCGGGAGGTGCTGCCGCCGTGCGAGGTTTCAGGTGGAGCGGTCCGGTGTAGTCCTGCAGGAGGCGGTTGAGGGCGGCTGCGGCACTATCGGCGCCACCGCCGCGCTCCCGTACCCCTCCCGCGCCCTCGTCGACCTCCTGCAGCACGGACCGCTGCCAGTCGACGCGGCCCCCGGCACCGCGGCGAACCCGACTTCGCCGTCTCCCGGTCCAACCTCGGCGTCCGGCTGGCGGAGGTGGGGCGGCGAGCCGACTCCGCCGTCCGGGAGTCGGCCCAACTTTTGCCTGCTCAGCGCTCGGCGCGGCAGAGCGCGTAGGCGACCACGGTCCCGCTGGACGATTTGGCGGCCCAGGCTCCGGGATGGGCGAACGACGGAGCACTTGCCTCGATCGCATCGCTGGTCCGGTGGATTCCGCTGTAACCGAAGCGGGTGGCGTAGCCTCCACCGATCAGTTCGGTGTCCGCCGGGCACTGCGCGTAGGAGATCCCGCCGTCTGTCACGAGATCTCCCACAACCGCGCTGGTGGGCGCGGACTTCTTGTCGCACAGGGCGTAGGCCCGCACAGACGAGTAGGTCGCCTGTGCCGCCCACGCGCCAGGATGCGAGACCGACGGGGCGCTGATGTTCGCGGGCGCTTGCGGCCCGCCGGCGACGTAGCCTCCACCGATCAGTTGCGTGCCGACGGGGCACCGGGCCCAGGAGAAACCGCTCTTGGGCGACTGGTCGCCCTTGACCGTCACCACGCTATTTCCCGCAGCATCCGCGTGACCGCCAACGCCCACCAGGATCAGGGTCGTCACCGCGGCCAAAACACTGCCCCGCGCCGTGCACACTTGCATTCGCTTCATCAAATCCTCCATTCTCCGCTGCGCGACCGGACATCGCTTCCAACGACGGTTGCGCTGGCTGGTGACCCTCCGGGAGGCGTGCCCACCGAAACTCCCCAATCGTGCTCAACTATGTTCCCCACCTGCCCGTTTCAGAGCCCCCGCTCCCAGCCGGCTGGAGTGGCGACGCCCCGTCCAAGTCCGTCCCACGAAGCATCGCTCCGCTCGGTGCAACCGCTGACCAATTTCGCCGATTTTCCTGCGTGCGAATGCTGAATCGCTGGTCGAAACGCCTAGAGTCGGCATTCATGAAATGTAAGGCGCGGCTGATGGCCGCCGTATTGACCGTGATGACCGCTCTTGATCTGGCTGTGCTCCCCTCGCACGCCACCACACGTGTCGCTGCTGCAGCCGAAGCGATGCCGTGGTTCCATCAACAGCTGCGCAGTGACTGCGAGGCCGCAGCATTGCGCATGGTTCTGGCTGCCCGGGGCGTCACAGCGGAGGATCTTGGGATTCTCTCCCGGATCGGTGTTGACCGGGTACACCCGGAATTCGGGCATTCCGGTCTGCGGTCGGGGGACCCATTTCGGGCTTTCGTGGGCGACCCGAACGGCTCGGAGCACAAGGGGACCGGCTACGGCGTCTACGCTCCGCCAGTCGCCCGGGCTGCCCGCTCTTACGGCCTGACCGTGCTGGCGGAAGGGGGTGGCCTGACCCCCGCCCAGCTCCGAGTGCTGATCGCAGCCGGACATCTCGCCGTAATCTGGACCGACTTCCGATGGCAGTATCACAAGGTCCACTGGTACCGGGCGTGGGACGGCAACTCGGTTCCCTACGCCGGCCCCGTCGAGCACGCCGTTACGGTGACGGGCTTCAGCGGCGACACGGTATGGGTCAATGACCCCTACCGCGGGCGGTATCGCATTGGATTGGGAGCCTTCACCCACGGCTACGCCACATTCGGGGACATGGCCGTCGTGGTCCGCTGACGCGGGGACGGAGCCCGGGACCTCGCCACGCTGTAATCCACTGCTGCCGACCCGATCAGCACGGCTACTGGGCTTCTGATCGACCAGTACACCAACGGTGTCCGTCAAAGCGGAGCAACTCCAGGCCGGACCAGACCAGGACCCTGGCTCGGATCAAGACGCTGATCGGGCGGCGGTTCCACGAATCGTTCTCAATCTCGGGCATCTCGCAGATGCTGCGGCGCCACGGGTGCAGTCACCAGGTCCCGGCCCGGCGCGCGGTCGAGCGGGACGATGCGGCCGTGGCCGGATGGGTGAAAGAGTCCTGGCCGTCCGTGGAAGCACCGCGGCGGCGCTCGACGCCTACCTCGTCTTCGAGGACGAGGCCGGTCCCGCCGCGGCGTCACGCCGGTCGTCCGCGTCTGCGGGCGTTCCCAGCGCCGGATTTCCATTGCTGCCCTGGCCTGCTACAAGTCGGGTGAGCGCTCGCGGCTGATTTACCGGCCGATGGTCCACCTGGACCACAAAACCGGCGGGCGGCGCAGCTTCGCCTGGACGGACTACCGCGACCTGCTGGTCGCCGCCCACCATCAACTCGGCAAGCCGATCGTCCTGGTCTGGGACAACCTCAACGTCCACAGGGACCGCCGCTTACGCGAGTTCATCGACGCCCAGGACTGGATCACCGTCCACTACCTTCCGGCCTACGCACCGCAGCTCAACCCGGCCGAAGGGATCTGGTCCCTGCTCCGGTGCCGCTGCCAGGCCAACACGGCCTTCACCGATCCGGCTCACCTGATGCGTGCCCTGCGGCGTGGATTGGGCCGAGTCCAGTACCGGCCGGACCTCATCGACGGCTGCCTCGCCGGCACCGGGCTGGCCCTGGTCGGCTAATCCGACGACGGGGCCCCGCTGGTGACCTCGGGCTTGATTCTACAGCGCCCGGATCACCGCGCTCGGCGTCATCGGCACGGACCTGCTGCTGGCCCGTGGGCGTCAGTGCCGGGTGATCTCGCGCGAACGTGATGAAGCTTCAGCGACGGTGATGAGTGCTGCCGGTCGGGTTCAGCGCATGCGCTCGAAGGTGTGGAACCGGTCGGGGGTGTACCAGGCGCTTCCGTCGTCTCCGGTGACGATCCGCTCCGCATCGCGGGGCTGTCCGGGCTGTTTGCGGTTGACGTCCCACTTCAGGTAGTGGATCGGGTGGCCTTCGCTGTCGGTGTGGGGCAGCAGCCCGTCCTTGTTCGGCCAGGTGGTGCCGCCCTTGGTGCCGGAGTCGTCGTTCGGCGGCCACTGGCCCGCGTCGATAACCTTCAACGTCTGCCACGCCCGGTCCGGGACTGCGGCGCGCACGGAGCCGGCCACGTTAGAGCCGGACCGCGCCTGTGTGGCAGCCCCGTTCGCGGTCGCGTCAGCGTGGGCTGGGCCGGTGCAGGCGAGGGCTGCCCCGGCCAGGGCGACGGCGGCCAGGAGCCGCTTTGCAGTGGTGGTCATGCACAGCCAACGATCTTTAACCGCTGGGGTCACGCAGCGCCACGTCGGCATCCGGGCAGGCTGTAGCCCGGTTTGGGCATGCACCGTCCGGGGGCGCGTGACTTTAGCCGCGCGTCGCCGGGTGTCATGGCAGGCGGGCATGCTGGTGGGTGCGGGGTAGCGACCATTCGACGGAGTGAGACGTGGCAGCGGAGGCGGACAGGGAACGGCTGGAGGGGGAGTTCCTCGACCTGGCTGCGCGTTTGGAGGGGTTGCATCATCTCAAGGCGAAGCACGTGGTGGACCCGGTGCGGTTGAAGCGCTGGCAGAGGCAGCATGGCGAGGAGGTGGCCGGGATCCTTGCAAGCCGGTCGGTGCTGGCGAAGAAGCCTGCGATGGTGTCCACCGGTGACCTGAAGCGCTGGATCAAGGCGGCCCGGAAGGCACTGACGGCGGTCTGACGCAGGGACATCCGCGATGGTTCCGCGGTGTTCTGGCTGGTGCGCGACAACCGCACCTGCGGCCGTGCCCTTGGGGCGTGCGGGGGTGATGAAGCGCTCACTGATGGTGATCCACCGTGGCCCCGACTGACCACCGGCTGGGGTCAGCGGGCAAACCGGCGTGGCGAGCTGCCGAACAAGTGGCGAGAGGCCAGGCTGGGACCCATGCACGTGGGGGAGTCTTCCTCCGCATGCCCTCGGTGGCGTCGGGTCTTGGCCTCGGTGGCGGCGGTGGCTCGCCCGACTGAATCCGAGATTGGGGTGGCATCATGACCGCGGACTTGACGACCACGAGCATCACCACGAAGGACGGCACCTCCCTGGTCGTGGACGCCGTTGGTGACGGCGTGCCCGTGGTTCTGATCGGTGGCGCGTTCAACGACCGGAGCACCGTCGCCCAGCTGGGAGCGGAGCTCGCGGGGCGCTTCACTGTCGTGACGTACGACCGGCGTGGGCGCGGTGCCAGTGACGATAGGGCGAGCGAGTACCTGGTCGCCAACGAGGTCGACGACCTGGCCGCCGTCCTAGGCCACGTCGGCGGGCGGGCTTCGGTGTTCGGCCATTCGTCCGGCGCCGCCCTCGCGCTCGAAGGCGCGATGCACGGTCTGCCCATGGACCGGATCGCCGTGTACGAGCCGTCCTTCCGGGCGGACGAGAGTCTGCCGCACGCCGACGAGGCGGTCTACGAGCGGCTCAAGGCCCTGGTCGCGGCCGGTGACCGGGACGGCGCGGCGGTCATGTTCCTCGGTGAGGTGATCGGCGTCCCCGCCGACGCCGTCGCCGAGATGAAGGCCGGGCCCGCCTGGGCCTTTCTGGCCGACAAAGCGCCGAGTCTCCCCTACGACGTCCTGGTCAGCGCCCCCTGGCAGCTGCTGCCGTCCGACCGCCTCGCAGCGCTCACCCTCCCCCTGCTCGCCATCTACGGGGACCAGACCTCACCGGGCCTCGCCGCAGCCACCAAGACCGTCGCCAAGGCCGTCCCCGGAGCCGTCCTTACCCTCATGCCCGGCGAGGACCACACCATCCTGCAGAGCCCGGCAGCGCTGGCCGACATCCTGGCCGCGTTCTTCGCCTGAGACCGTCGGGGCATTGGCGAACCAGTGGTTCCCCCAGCGCCAAGTTCACCGGCCTGTCTGGATCGCCCCCAAGGGCCCGCGCAAGAGCCGCTGTCGACTCCAGAGACCGCACACATGTGGGACCGGTAGTGGCAAATCCCCGCAGCCAAGGGGCTCCGGCTCCTTGGCAGGCCGCTGGCCGTCACGGTCGTCGGTGGTGGGCGCAGGGTCGCGGTTGCGGGCCGTCGCCTGTGTCTGGGTCTGTGGCGCGCGCGGTCATAGCCTGGACGTGGCCGTCACGTCGTGGATTTCGGAGTGGCCGATGGGTGGAGTCGATCCTCTGGCGGGTTCCGGGCTGCCGTCCTCGTTGAAGGTGGAGTGCCGGCCGGTACCGGGCGCGGTGGTGTGCTCGCTGGTCGGGGATCTGGACTCGGACACCTGCTCGACCGCTGGCGTGGCGTTGTGGCGGGCGGTCGGGTCGCGGCCGGGGGTGGTCTGTGTGGACATGCGGGACGTACGGTTCTGCGGGTCGGCCGGGTTGAACATGCTGCTGGGGGTGCGGGCGCTGGCCGAGCAGGAACGCGTGCCGCTGGCCGTGATCGCGCCCAGCCGGCGGGTCGAGCGGCTGCTGGAGCTGACCGCCGCGGAGCAGCTGTTCCACATCTACCCGCACTACGAGCTCGCGGTCGACGACCTCGGCCGCCAGTGATCGCAACGCCAAGGTGTGGAGCCGGGTTGAGCGGGCAGGCGCGCAGCGACCCTCCGGAACGATCGCCCTGGACCCTCCCATGAGCGCCCCGGCCCCTTACCCGCCGTCCTTCTTCCACCGCCGGATCCGCTTCCTCACCGACGGTGACCGTGCGCTGGCCGTGACGCGGGGCATGGAGTACGTGCGGCAGACGCTGGCCGAATGGCACCTGGGCTCACCCGAGATCGGCGGCGACGAAGAACGCGCCGAAGATGCGCTGCTGTGTGCCACCGAACTGCTGGACAACGCCGAACAGCACGCCGGGGGCGCACGCGAGCTGCGCCTGGACCTCGACCCCACCGACCAGCGCCTGCGGATCACCGTGGCCGACGCCGCCCCGGGCCGCCTGCCACGGCCCGCCCTGCCCCACCGGCCAGACCAGGCAGGGGGTCATGGCCTGCACATCCTGTCCCGGCTATCTGTGTGGGGCAGCACCCGGTACGGCGACGGTAAGACGGTCTGGGCCGACGTCTCGGTCCGCACCCCACGCTACGGCCACCTGTACCGATGAGACCCACATCGCTGGTGCGCTTGCCCGGTGCGGTCGGGCCGCCAAGCGAAGCCGCCGTGACCGCCGGCGGGCGAATGCCGCCCTGCCTCCCGTGCTGAAAAACGGCCTGATCAGGGCCGGATGGCCCTGGACACGCGACAGCCCCGGGTCTGATCATGACGCGCATGGAAGACCGCGGCCGACACGGCCAGCCGCGTGCGATGCGGCCCCTCGATCCTGCCGAGGCGATGGGCCTGCTGGGCAGCGTCGGTCTGGGCCGGGTGGTGTTCACCCGCGATGCGCTTCCCGCGATCCGCCCCGTCAACCATCTCGTAGAGGAGGGCGACGTCATCATCCGCACCCACGAGAGCGCTGCTCTGGCCACCGCCACCCAGCAGGCCTTGGACGGCGTCGTGGTCGCCTACGAGGCTGACCAGATCGACCCGGACACCCACACCGGCTGGAGCGTGATCGTGACCGGCTACGCCCACCTGGTCACCGACCCGGCCGAGAACGAGCGCTACCGCACACTGCTGCGCCCCTGGGTGGATCGGACGATGGACTGTACCGTCCGCATCCACCCGGAATTGATCACCGGCTTCCGTCTCCCCGGCACCGAGCCCTCTCCCGCCTGAATGCTCCGGTGCCGCAAGTGCCGCGGATTCCGCAGGCCCGGCTGCCTGCTTTGGCCGGGTGCCGGTGGCCGATGGACGCGAACGGAGTGCTCCGGCGTGCGGGGCGCGGTGTGGGGCGGTCTGCTGGTTGGGGGCCGTCCGGGCCCCAACGAAGG
This sequence comes from Streptacidiphilus rugosus AM-16, assembly GCF_000744655.1. Taxonomy (NCBI): domain Bacteria; kingdom Bacillati; phylum Actinomycetota; class Actinomycetes; order Kitasatosporales; family Streptomycetaceae; genus Streptacidiphilus; species Streptacidiphilus rugosus. Next base: position 672,230 of record NZ_JQMJ01000004.1, read on the forward strand.
GAGATTGTGCGACATGGCTGTTGTGATGACGATGCGCTGGGACGGCGTGACGCCGAAGCAGTACGACCAGGTGCGTGACCTGGTCCGCTGGGAGCAGGACACGCCGGACGGGGCGCACCTGCACGTGTGTTCCTTCGAGGGCGGCGCCTTGCACGTGACCGATGTGTGGGACTCGCAGGCCCACTTCGAGGGGTTCTTCGCCGACCGGCTCGCCGCCGCGATCAAGGAAGCCGGCATCGAGGGCGAGCCGCAGACCAGCTTCCGCCCGATGCACCGCCGCTTCATCGCCCCCGGCGTCACCGGCGCCGCAAGCTGACCGGTGTGGGGTGGCTCGCCGCCCTGCCCCGCTGCGCGGGGTATTTCCGTGTTCCTGATCGGTTCGCTGGTGCGCATGCTCCGCACCGTGTGCGGGCTCCTGGGGCCGGGGCAGGGTCGCGCCTGCCGGAACGCTGCCCGGGCTGCGGCGCGGATCAGCGCGGAGCGAAAGGCCCGCCAGCGGGCAGTGGAGTGGTGAGCCCTGTTACGGGGTGGTCCAGTGTTCGAGGGTGTCGACGACCTGGGTGAGCGTCAGTTCGCTTCCACCGGCACCGGGGCCGCGGGCCCGGGCGAAGCGGAACGCGCCGTCGTGGTCGAACCGGGCGAGCAAGGTCCAGGGGCCCTTGGAGATGAGGGCGCCGCCATCCTTCTCCCAGTAAACCCGCCACCCGAACGAGCGAGCGGTCGCGTCCAGGCGGACGGCGTCGCGTCCGAGCACATCGCCGGCATCCATCACGACGGCCCGCCTCCGGCGACCTCGCAGATGGCCTGGTCGCCGCGTTGCAAAACCAGGGTGAACCCCAGGCCCAGGGCAGCGGCGAGCCGCTGGAGGCTGCGCATGCCGGGCGAGGAACTACCGGTCTCGCTACGCGACACGGCCGCCTGAGTCATCCCAGCGCGCTTCGCCAGCTGTACCTGGGTCAGGCCGAGGCTGGCACGCTCGCGCGCCAGCAGCGCACCCACGCTCGGGCCGCCGGACTCTCCTGGATCCCTCTGCTCCGGCATGGCCCCGATGCCCCGAGCGGCGAGAGCATGCCGCAGGAGACGGGTGGGGAGATCTGTGCGCACCTGCTCATTGTGGCTTCCCCACTGCCCCCCACCTGGATTCGCCGCGCGCGGGTGGCTATGTTCACGAGAACCGACAGCACTTGTACACGAGTTTGGTAGGCGTAGGCGGCGGGGGCAAGGCGCCCATCGCCACCACCGCGGTGGCCTGCCCGGTCCAGTCGAGCGGGACGCGCCGGTGGGGCGAACGCGGGGTGCGGACGAGCAGCAGCAGGGCCGCCGCGGCGACGGGCAGATTGATGAAGAAGATCCACCGCCAGGACAGCTGGGTGAGCAGTCCGCCGAGGACCGGGGCCGAGGAGGACGCCACGGCGCCGCCCATGGCCCAGATCGCCACGGCCCGTGCCCGGCTGCGGGCCTCCGGGTAGGCGTGGCCGATCAGGGCCATGGAGGCCGGCATCATCACCGCGGCCGCCGCCCCTTGGACGAAGCGGGCGGCGACCAGGGTGCCGAGGGTGGGGGCGAGGCCGCAGGCGGCCGATGCGGCGGCGAACACCGTCATGCCCGCGGCCAAGGCGCGGCGGGCGCCGATCCGGTCGGCCAGGGAGCCGGCGGACAGCAGCAGCGCGGCGAACATCAGGGTGTAGCCGTCGACGACCCACTGCAGGCCGGTGATGCCGCCGCCGACGTCGCGCCGGATGGAGGGCAGGGCCACGTTGACGACGACGGCGTCGAAGGTGATGACGAAGAAGCCCAGCACCGCCGCCGCCCGCGCCGCACCGGCACCACCCGGCGTGGCCGGCGCGGCCGGCGCGGCGTCGGGGCGGGTGAGCGCGGTGCGGTGCATGGCGGCAGCTCCTCGGGTTGGGGTGGGGCAGGGCTCAGCACGGTTGCGATCGGGCCGGTGCCGGCGCGAGACGGCGCCGGCCGGCCGTCATTTGCCGCTGTAGACGGGGAAGGCGCTGTGCTCGCCGTAGTCCACGTCGCGCAGGTCGCGCAGGACGTTCATGTCATCGCCGGAGATCTGGAAATCGACCTCGGCGTTGGAGCGCATGTGCTCGGGGTTGGCCGTCTTGGGCAGCGACACGGTGCCCAACTGCAGGGTGTAGCGGATGCACAGCTGCGGGACGGAGACGCCGTACTTGTGCGCCATCGCCTGGACTTCGGCGTTCTTCATGATCGCGCCGTGGGCGATCGGCGAGTACGCCTCGACCAGGATCTCCTTGCTCGCGCAGTAGGCCAGCAGCTCGGAGGGGGTGTTGCCGGCGTGCACGAGCAGCTGGTTGACGTGCGGGACGACGCTTGCGCCCTCAAGGATGTTCTCCAGGTCGTGCTGCTGGAAGTTGGAGACGCCGATGGACCGGATCTTGCCGGCCTGGTGGGCCTCCTCCAGGGCACGCCATGCCTCGCGGTTGCCTTGGGCGTAGTCGCCGCCGCGGAAGTCGTCCCAGGGCTGCGGGCTGTGGATCAGCATCAGGTCGACGTAGTCCAGGCCCAGCTTCTTCAGGGAGCCGTCGATCGAGGCCAGCGCCTGGTCGTAGTCCTTGATCTCGGCGGCAAGTTTGGTCGAGACGAACAGTTCGTCGCGGGGCACTGCCGCGGTGCGCACGCCCTCGCCGACGCCGCGCTCGTTGCCGTACGCCTGGGCGGTGTCGATGTTGCGGTACCCGATCTTAACGGCCGCGCGGACCGCTTCGGCGGCCTTGTCGTCGTCGATGAACCAGGTGCCGAGGCCCAGCTTGGGGATCTCGACATCGTTGGAGAGGGTGTAGGTCTCGTTCAGGGTGCTCATGCGTTTGCTCCGTTCTTCGGCAGGTTCCGGTACGCCTCGTCGGCGACGGGTTCGAGCCATTCGTTGCTGACGTTCTCGCCCGGCGTGATGAAGGCGATGTGGGAGAACCACGAGTCGGCCTTCGCGCCGTGCCAGTGCTTCGTGCCCGCCGGGACGCGGATCACCGTTCCCGGCTCCATCCTGACGGGCGCCTCACCGTCGGCCTGGTACCAGCCGCTGCCGGCGGTGCACAGCAAGACCTGGTCCCCGCCTCCGGCGCTGCCGTGGTGGATGTGCCAGTTGTTGCGGCAGCCCGGCTCGAAGGAGACGTTGCTGACGGGAACGCTTCCCGAGGCGAGCGGGGCCAGGTAGCTCTGGCCGGTGAAGTACTGCGCGAAGGCGTCGTTCTTCTCCCCGAGGGGGAAGATCTGATCGAATCCGCTGGCAGTCATGGCGTTCTCTCCTTATCGCTCCCGCACGCCCTGGCGTGCGGGAGTTCGTGGCGTCGGTTGCGCCGGGGGTCAGGCGGACCGCTCGTCGGCGATCTTCTTGAGCTGCGTGATCGCGGTCATGGCGTTGGGCCAGCCGGCGTAGAAGGCCAGGTGCGTGATCGCCTCGGACAGCTCCTCCACGCTCAGCCCGTTGTCCAGGGCGACCCCGAGGTGGTAGCCGAGCTGCTCGCTGCGGTACAGCGCCGCCAGCACGCTCACGGTCACCAGGCTCCGATCGCGCGGGGAGAGCCCGGGGCGCTCCCAGACGTCACCGAAGAGGACCTCGTTGGTGACCTCGACCAGCTTCGGGGCGATGAGGGCCAGGTCCTGGGGTGCGGACTGCTTCGGCATGACGGGGTGACTCCTTGATCGGACGGCTTGGACCGGGTAGGTCCACGGTCTGTCGGCGCAGCTTCCGCGGCTCTTGCCGCAGCCCCCGTACCAGCCGGGTCCGGGCGGCGCCTGCGGCCTCTGGTATCGAGGAAATAGCAGGTCAACACGGTGGAGAAGGGTCTGCCGTTACAGGTACTGACAGGACCCCCCACGCCTGCGCCGTCCGGCTTAGCGTGGAAGGCATGAGCACCGAGAGCGACATCCGCGCCTTCCTGGCCTCCCGCCGCGCCAAGATCACCCCGCAGCAGGCGGGGCTGCCCGCCTACGGCGGCAACCGGCGCGTCCCCGGCCTGCGCCGCGAAGAAGTGGCCCTGCTCGCCGGCGTCAGCATCGACTACTACGTCCGCCTCGAGCGCGGCCACCTCGTCGGCGCCTCCGACGAAGTCCTCGACGCCGTCGCGAACGCCCTCCAGCTCGACGACGCCGAACGCGCCCACCTGTTCGACCTGGCCCGGGCCGCCGCCAAACGCCCCACCCGCCGCACCCGCCGCCCCGCCGGAGCCCTCCCGGACAGCGTCCTGCGCGTCCTGACGTCCATGACGGACTCCCCGGCCTTCATCCGCAACGGCCGCCTCGACGTCCTCGCCACCAACACCCTCGGCCGCGCCCTCTACGCCCCCTGTTCCCGGACTCCACCGCGACGACCACCAACATCGCCCGCGCTCAGTTCCTCACCCCTGCCGGCCGCGACTTCTTCCCCGACTGGGAAATCGGCGTCAACACCACCGTCGCCCTGCTGCGCACCGAGGCAGGCCGCGCCCCGCACGACACCGAACTGACCGGTCTGATCGGCGAACTGGTCACCCGCAGCGAGGAGTTCCGCACCGCCTGGGCCAAGCACAACGTGCGCCTGCACCACACCGGCCGCAAGGCGTTCCACCACCCCGCCGTCGGCACCCTCACCCTCGACTTCGACGCCATGGAACTACCTGCCCAGCCCGGCCTGACCCTGACCGCCTACAGCGCCGCCCCCGGCACCCCCGACCACGACGCCCTGCAACTCCTCGCCAGCTGGGCCGCCACCGAGCACCCGTCAAGCACAGACGGACTCCCCGGCATGTCGTCAACTGACATCCCCTCGGAGAGGCGTTGATCACGATGATCCGGCAGGGCCAGGAATCATGAGTTGTTCGATTCCTGCAGCGGGTCGAGTGCTGTCCAAACTCGTGTACAAGTCCTGTCGGTTCTCGCGCATGAGGTGGCCCCGTACGCGGTCCGTGCCCTGCCCGGGGCGCCGGTTGCCGCGCCGATCAGCTGGGACGGTGTCGGTGATCCGGGCCTCGCGGCACGCCGCTGGACGGTCTCCAGCGCCGAGGCGCTGCTCAAGGAGAACCCCTGGAGTCCTGCCTCGCGCCCACGCTCGCTTGCCCGCGCCGACCGCACGTTGCGCGCCCTGGAGGAGTAGCACGGGCGGCACCGGGCCGCTGGTTCAGGCGGGTGAGGGTTGCGGTACCGGTTTGGGCGGCTCGGGTGCCGGGCCGGGGCGGCCCGGTGGTGGCGCGGGTACGGGGTCGGGGCCGAGCGGCTCGGGTTTCGGCGGCGGAAGCGGATCGGGTCCCAGCGGCTCGGGGCGGGGTCCGGGGCCGGTGCCGGGGTCCGGCCCGCCCGGAGGCGCGGGGGTGGGGCGGGCGGGACCGGGTCGGGGTGGGTGGGTTCGGGATGCGGCATGGGCTCAGGCTCTCGTCGCGGCGGCCGCGAACGCCGGGATGACCCCTCCGGCCAGGACGGCGTCGCGTTGGCGTGCGGACAGGTGGTGAGTGAGGTGGTAGTCCTCGTCCTTGGTGGCGTTGTGGACCCGTATCACCGGTTCGTCCCCGTCCTCGGTGAGGGCGGTTCGCAGGTCCGGGAGTTCCAGGCGGTCGCCCTGGTCGATGCGGTCGTAGTCGCCGGGCTGGGTGAATTCCAGGGCGAGGACGCCGAAGTTGGCGAGGTTCTGCCAGTGGATGCGGGCGTAGGACTTGGCGAGCACGGCGCGTAGACCCAGCAGGCGGGGGGTGATCGCGGCGTGTTCGCGGGAGGAGCCCTGGCCGTAGTTCTCGCCGCCGACGACCAGGTGCGGCCCGGCGTCGCGGGCACGCTTGGGGTAGTCGGGGTCGATGCGGGTGAAGGTGAAGTCGGCGAGTTTGGGCAGGTTGGAGCGGTAGGGCAGGGCCTGGGCCCCGGTCGGGGAGATCTCGTCGGTGGAGACGTCGTCGCCGACCTTGAGCAGCACCGGCCCGTCCAGGCTGTCCGGCAGCGGATCCAGCTCGGGCAAGGTGGAGATGTTCGGCCCGCGGACCAGTTCCACCCGCTGCGCCTGATACGGCTGCAGCGGCCTCTCCAGTGTGGCGCGGATCAGGGCGGGGTGCTCCGGAAGGTCCAGGCGCGGCGGTTCGACGCCCTCGCGATAGGCCCACGCACGGGGGTCCTCGATCGTGCCCGTAAGGGCGGAGGCGGCGGCGGTCTCAGGGGAGCTGAGCCAGACGCTGTCGTCGGAGGTGCCGGAGCGGCCGGGGAAGTTGCGCGGGAACGTCCGCAGCGAGAGGGTGCGCGCCGCGGGGGCCTGGCCCATGCCGATGCACCCGAGGCAGCCGGCCTGGTGCAGCCGGGCCCCTGCCGCGACCAGGTCGAATGCGGCGCCCATGCGGGTCAGGTCGAGCAGCAGCTCGCGTGAGGTGGGGTTGACGTCGAAGCTAGCCCCGGCGCGACACGGCGTCCGCGGACCATGGCGGCAGCGATCGCGAAGTCCCGCAGGCCGGGGTTGGCGGAGGAGCCGATGACGACCTGGCCGAGCGGGACACCGGATGCCTCCAGCACGGGGACCACGCTTCCGGGCGAGTGCGGCATGGCCACCAGCGACACGATAGTGGTGAGGTCGATCGCGTCGTCTCGGTCGTAGCGGGCCCCCTCGTCGGCCGCCAACGGGCGGAAGGCGTCTTTGCGGTCCTCGGCGCGAAGGAAGGCGCGGACCTGCTCGTCGGCGGGGAACACGCTCGCGGTCGCGCCCAGTTCGGCGCCCATGTTGGCGATCACGTGTCGGTCCATCGCGGAGAGCGCGGCGAGCCCTGGGCCGTGGTACTCCAGGATCCAGCTGACGGCACCCTTGACGCCGTGGCGCCGCAGCAGCTCCAAGATGACGTCCTTGGCGCTCACCCAGTCGGGCAGTTCGCCGTCCACGCGGATGCCCCAGACGCGGGGCATGCGCAGCCGCAGCGGCTCGCCCGCCATCGCCAGAGCCACGTCCAGGCCTCCGGTGCCGATCGCGAGCATGCCGAGCGCCCCGGCGGCGCAGGTGTGGGAGTCGGAGCCGATCAGCAGCGTGCCCGGCTCGCCGAAGCGCTGCATGTGCACGGGATGGGAGACGCCGTTGCCGGGCCCGGAGTACCACAGGCCGAAACGCTGGCACGCGGAGCGCAGGAAGAGATGGTCCTCCGCGTTGCGGGCGTCCGCCTGCAAGATGTTGTGGTCGACGTACTGCACGCTCAACTCCGTGCGGACCTGGTCCAGGTCCAGGGCCTCCAGCTCCTGCATGACCAAGGTGCCGGTCGCGTCCTGGGTCAGCGTCTGGTCGACCCGCAGCGCGATCTCCTCGCCGGCCACCATCTCGCCCTCGACGAGATGCTCGGCGATGAGCCGCCGCGCCAGAGTCATCGGGCCACGTACATGGTTCATGCTCCCTCTCCTCCATGGTTCATGCTCCCTCTCCTCGATGCGCCCCCGCCGGCAGGCCCCGGACGGCGGCTACCCCCGGCCGCGGCCGCCCATGCCTCAGCCACGGCCAGCGAGACGTTGTCGCTGGTGATGATCTGCTGGGAGAGGATCGGCAGGGTGACCGTGCGCAGGCTCACCTTTCGCTGGCCGGCCGACCAGGGGAACCATGAACCGCGGGCCCGGCTCGCGGACCGCGGTGACCTTCCCCAGCCGGAACACCACGCCTTGTTCGTACTGGCGGACGATCGCGAATCCCTCTCCTTCCCCGCACGTCGGGGCCACCGCCCCGTTCCGGGCGGGTGGTCCGTCCGGTCGCTCTCTGCTTTCCGGCTCAGCGGGTGCGCTGCGGATGAAACGGCGTTGGCCGCCCCTTGCCCGCGACTCGGCCCGGACCGGGCGGTGGTCCGGTGCGCCGCGCGGTCTCCCCACCTGGCGGTGAGAACCCGCGCTGGGCGACTCACCGCTCGCGGGCACGGCAAACCCGAGTCGGTGTTCAGGACTCGTCGGCGCCACCTGGGGCAGCCGTGCCCCAGTTGCTGGCCCCAGGCGCTGCTGGCGGGGGCAGGTGTCGGGGTCGGGGCGGGGTCAGGCGTGGATGTGGCCGTTCTGACCGTCGTGGTGGTTGGCGCCCTGCTTGACGGACTCGCGTTCCAGCACGGGCGCTCCAGCTTCGCCGCTGGGACCTGCTTGCCGTGGTCGGACGGTCGCGCCCCGCCGCCCGCGTCACCCGGCCTGCCGTTTGCGACCGGTGGCTGGCGGGTCAGGTACGGCCGCGACCGGTGAGGAGGTCGCGGACGCGGGCGACCAGCCCGGTGCCAGGGGCGAGGAGCCTGCCCATCGGCGTTGCGCTCGGGGCGGCCGGGTGCGGGCCGGCGGGGGCCTCGTCCCTGGCGGAACGGACGTTGGCTCCGAGCTCGTTCAGCTGCCCAGGAGTGCAGGCGTGGGCCAGGACCGGGAAGAGTCGGATTTCCTCGTCGGCCACGTGCGCGACGACCTCGCTGATGACCGACGAGACGAGCGCGTCGAACTGGTAGCGGTCCGCGTCCACGACCTCCAGCCGTGTCAGGAGCTCCTCGACCGCGGCGTGGTCGGCGATCTCCTGGTCGGCGATCGCGTCCCCGCCAGGGATGTGCGCGCGCACCGCGGGATAGAGGTACCGCTCCTCCGCGACCGCGTGCCGGACCAGTTCGATGGTGAACGTGTCCGCGATCTCCCGTCGGCGGACGTCGCCGGGCGCCAGCGCGTTGATCTTGTCGAACATGGCCTGCACGCCGCGGTGGTCGGCCTTCAGCACCTCGATGATGTCTGCGCCGTGGCCCATGGCGGCTCCTCTCCTCGGTGGCTGCTCCCAGGTGCCTGGGGGCGCGGGCCGGTATCCGTTCCCGTCCCGCGTGCGGGCAACCGCTGTCCGCACGGGTTCGACCCCAGGCGTTCGCGCGAAACCGCCACGAGGGCGGCGGGTTCAGACGCCGCGTTCGAGGATCTCCTTCAGCTTCTGTTCGTTGCGCGGCAACTCCTTGCGGGCGCTGGGTCTGACCACCAGCGGCGTGAGCACCCTGCCCATACCGTGGGACTCGAAGTCGAGCGAGATGGTGACCCGTGAGCGCTCGCCGTTGTCGAGCGGTTCGATGACGGCCGCGAAGTGCGGCCGCACGGGTCCGTCGACGCCGTGGGCCTTGAAGCTCCGGGGCGGGTCCAGCTCGTCGATCTGGGTGGTCATGGTGAACTCGCGCTTATTGACGCGACGCGTCACCACGGTCCTTGAGCCCACGTGGAGTGGAAGGTCATCAGCCGGCCGTGCGGAGACCAGGCTCTCCTGCCACTCGCCCTCGCGGGCGGGGTCCGCCATGTAGGCGTATACGGCCTCAGGACGGCGCGCTATCTCGACGGTTTCCTTGATCGCGGACATTGCTGCCCCCTTGCTTCGGATCTTCGAGATCACGGAAATTATCCCACCAGCCGCGGGGTCTTGTCGGCCGCCCGTGCGCCCAAAGCCCCGGACTTCGCCCGAGAGGATTCCCAGGCGCGGTGCGATCGGGAGCCTGGGCGACGGCGTGTTCACTTGCAGCCCCAGGACCGTGCATGACCTGACCGCCGCCGAGCCCGCACGGTGGGACGGGCAGCCTGGGGGTGACCAGTCCCGGAAAGGTGCCTCTATCTTCTTGGTCAAGCTGACGTGTTGGAGGACTCTCTGTGTGAGCACGTAGGCGGGGCTTGGTAGAAGGTGCCGTCTCGGAGCATGGCGAATAGGACGTCGATGCGTCGTCGGGCGAGTGCGACGACGGCTGCGACGTGGTGTTTTCCCTCTGCACGTTTCTTGTCGTAGAAGGCGTGGGACTCCAGCTGCGAGAGCGAGGCGAATGCGGCGAGGTAGAGGGCGCGTTTGAGTTGTTTGTTGCGCTGCGGATGGAGGAGCCGGAGCCCCGTTGCGGGGCCACTAAAAACGTATCGGGCCGAGCAGCTTTGAACGGCACTGCGGGGGCATGTGCCTCGTGACCGGTCCCGGGTCCAGCGTGGAGCCGGCCGGCCTGCCGATCACCGTCGCGCGCTCTTGGGAGCCGCACGCAGCGGTGCCACCGCCCGCCGACAAGAGTGGAGGCCAGTGGGGCGGAGCACCACGTCATGAACGCCCACACCCCTTCGAACGCGCGCCCGCCCCGGAATCCAGCCTCGGTCCGCAGAGCGCGGAAAGGGCAATGAAGCCGCGACCGACGAGGGGTCGGGTCCATGCGCGAAGGAGCTGATGATGACCGAAACCATCCCTGATGCGGTTGCTTCCGCAACGATCCCGTGCCAGGTGGACCGCGTGTGGAAAGCGCTGACCGACCCTGCGGAGATCAAGGAGTACTTCTTCGGCACCAGCGTGATCACCGAGTGGGGCGTGGGCGGCCCGATCGTGTGGCGCGGGGAGTGGCACGGAAAGCAGTACGAGGATCACGGCCGCGTCCTTGAGTTCAAGCCCCCGCGGCGCTTGCGGTGCACCCATTTCAGTCCGCTGACCGGACTCCCCGACGCCCCGGAGAACTATCACACAGTGACCTACGAACTCGCTGAAGTCACAGCGGGCACTCAGGTGACGATCACTCAGGGTTCTAACCGGAGCCACGATGAGGTTCCGGAGGCGGAGAAGACCTGGCAGATAGTACTCGGCAATCTCGGGGAGTACCTGTCGCGCCAGGGGTGAGGTGCCGTCAGGCCTCCCGCCGCAGAGGAACGCCGCGCCTGCGTCGTCAAGAACCGCCGGACCCGCACGTCTGACCGAGATCCGCATCGGCTACGCCCGCGTCTCCACCGGCGGCCAGAGGCTCGACCGCCAGCTTGACACCCTGAACGCGGCCGACTACTGCCGGATCCTCGCCGACAAAAAGTCCACGGTGGGTGTTTCAGGTGCCCGTCTCCGGTGCCGACGGCCGATTCATCGCCCACAGTCTGACAGCCGTCACACAGCGGGTCTCTGGCACCCCCGTCTCCCGGCCGGACGGCAGACTCAGGCCCCCGCGACCACGTCGAGGCGCCCGGCCTTTGCCTCTCCTACCAAAGACGCGAACTGGTCCGCACTCATCTGGATCCGCTGGCCGAAGTCGTCGGTCAGCACGACCCGCCGCTCCGCCGGGGCGGAGGCGTCCACGAACAACTGCGGGCAGCCGCAGTCGCAGCTACCGCAGAACGTCGCTACCGGCTCCAGCCCATTCGACTCACTCATCACAGCTCCCCACGCTGGACGTACCGCCCGGACCGGACGGCCACGGCCAGGACATACCCGACGCCCCCGCGACGAAGCAGTCACGGCGTGGCCCATGGATGCACGTTGCGCGCACCGCCCCCGCCCGCGCGCCCCCCGTACATCCCCACCTGGGGTATCCGCCGTGAGTGATCGGGCAAACCCTGCCGGCTCCGCAGTAACCCTTGCGATCCGTCTTCGCAGCCACATCCTCCCGGGGTGGAGCCCGCCAGGCTGAGACTTTGATCTTTGATCGGTTCGTGGCGTGATTCTTTGCGCGATATACCGACAACCTGCCAGGCTTGCAGCTCATCCAGCAGTTCCGTCGTGCAGGCCCATTGTCAGTGCCACATGGTCGTGCGCCCGATGGATGACTCCTGGGCGGGTCTGGCTGGTGCTGCCCGGACTCTTACCGGTCCACGCCGCCCATCACGGGGTCGATGCTCGCCACCGCGACGATGACGTCCGCGACCTGGCCGCCCTCGCACATCGCGGCCATCGCCTGGAGGTTGGTGAAGCTCGGGTCGCGGAAGTGCACCCGGTAGGGCCGGGTGCCGCCGTCGGAGACGACATGGACGCCGAGCTCGCCTCTGGGGGACTCCACCGCCACGTAGGCTTGGCCCGGCGGGATGTGGAAGCCCTCGGTCACCAGCTTGAAGTGGTAGATCAGCGCCTCCATCGACTCACCCATGATCCTTCGGATGTGGTCCAGTGAGTTCCCTAGCCCGTCCGCGCCGAGCGAGAGCTGAGCTGGCCAGGCGATCTTCTTGTCGGCAACCATCACCGCCCCGGCGCTGCCGGCCAGATGGCCCAGGCACTGGTCGACGATTCGCAGCGACTGTTCCATCTCGCGCAGCCGGATCAGGAAGCGCCCGTAGGAGTCGCAGGTGTCGGCGGTGACGACCTCGAAGTCGTAGCTCTCGTAGCCGCAGTAGGGGTCGGACTTGCGCAGGTCGTGCGGCAGTCCGGTGGCCCGCAGGATGGGCCCGGTCGCGCCGAGCGCCATGCAGCCGGCCAGGCCCAGGTAGCCGACGTCCATCAGGCGGGCCTTGAAGACCGGGTTGTCGGTGGCCAGCTTGTCGTACTCCGGCAGCCGCTTGCGCAGCAGGTCTACGCCCTCGCGGATCTGGTCGAGCGCGCCGGGCGGCAGGTCCTGCGCCAGCCCGCCGGGGCGGACGTAGGCGTGGTTCATGCGCAGGCCGGTGACCAGCTCGAAGATGTCGAGGATGACCTCGCGGTCACGGAAGCCGTAGACCATCAGCGTGGTGGAGCCGATCTCCATCCCGCCCGCGGCCAGAGCCACCAGGTGGGAGGAGATCCGGTTGAGCTCCATCATCAGCACCCGGATGACGCTGGCCCGCTCGGGCACTTCGGCGGTGATCCCGAGCAGCTTCTCCACCGCCAGGCAGTACGCGGTCTCGTTGAACAACGGCATCAGGTAGTCCATGCGGGTCACGAACGTCGTGCCCTGCACCCAGTTGCGGAACTCCATGTTCTTCTCGATGCCGGTGTGCAGGTAGCCGATGCCGCAGCGCGCCTCGCGCACCGTCTCACCGTCGATCTCCAGGACCAGCCGCAGCACACCGTGCGTGGACGGGTGCTGCGGACCCATGTTCACGATGATCCGCTCGTCGTCCGCCCTCTTGGCCGCAGCAAGAAGCTCGTCCCAGTCCCCACCGGTGATCGTGTAGATGGGGCCCTCGGTGGTGTCGCGGGCGCCTGCTGTTCCGTGCTCGGGGCTGGTCATCGGCGGGGGACCTCCGGTGTGGTCGCCGATCGCAGTTCGTGTGTGAGACCTGGGAGGAATAGTAGCTTTTAGTCCAGTTTGCGCCGTTATGGCAAGAAGGGACCTCTGTGATGGCGTCCGTTACCGGTCGCATGGTGTCCCGGCACGTGGGGCGGTACGGCCACGGGCGAGTCTGGCCCCGGCGGTCAGCAGTGCGGCGCTCCAGGCCAGGGCGAGGATCACGTAACTGTCTCGGTGCGCAGCTGGACCACCACCCAGGTGATGCCGAGCGCCAGCGCCGTGAGCAGGACTTCGAAGCTGGCCGGCGGACGCGGGCACCGCCGCACCAGCCGCACCAGGCGACGGCCCCAGCGTTTGCGGGGTACGCGCATGGTCGTCAACTCGCGGTCGAGCTCCTGGTCCGTCCGCAGTTCCTCCTCGATGACTGCTAGGGCACGCATCTCGTGCCAGGTCAAGGGCGGTCCGTCCACGGTGGTCACCTCCCGTCCCCGTGTGCGGCCGTGCGGCCGGTGACCGGTACGGTCAGCGGTTGATCTTGATGCGGCGTGCGGCCGTGCGGCCGGTGTCCATGGGCACGGTCACGGTCAGCAGGCCCTTGTCGTAGGCTGCGGAGATGTCCTCGTCCCTGGCCTCGGCGGGCAGATCGACGGTGCGGATGAAGGTGCCGTAATCGACGAAGCCGGTCGCCCCGCCGCGGCCCTGGTGGTGTTCCGCAGCGGCGGGATGGGGGGGCGTCCCGGACTTCCCCGAGCTCTGCACTGCCTCGGGCAGTTGTCGCCCCCTTGCTACTCATTGAACTTCTCCTGGTCGGGGGCCGCAGCGCGATGCACTTCCGCTGGACCGTCTGCGACACCCACCCCGGCTGCGCCGACGCTTCGCAACTCGGCGCAGCCCAGCACGGGCCTTTCCCTTCAAGGAAACTGCACCCATTTCAGGTTGCCGCCCCGTAGGGGCGTCCGCATGTTTTGACCCACGGTGATGTTCCGAACGGTCCGGCCGCCCGCTGCACCGCAGTCAGCAGTGTGGGCTCCCACCCGGCGGCCGCCAGGTCGGCGTCCGAGCGCAGGCCGGCCTTCCCGAGCACACCGAGTTGGACATGGTGCTCGATGCCTTCAGCCCAGGCGTCGCGCACGGCTTGGCGGACGGCGACGCGGGCTTGCAGCTCGACGGTGGAACCCTCGTCGCTCTCTGCGTGGAGTGCGGCGAGCTCGGCGGCCCGCGCGGTGACCGCGTCCAGCCGTACGACGGCGCGCTCGGCGTCGACCTGGCGCGGGGCCTCGGCCGTCTTCGGTGTCACGCCGCGCCGCAGCTGCTCCCCGGTCCTCCAACCAGCGCCGCAGTGCCCCCCGCGCCAGCGCGGACAAGGGGCGGTCGTGGAGTGCTCCCCGATGTGCAAGGCGTGCAAGAGCTGCCCGGCATGGATGCGGTCCACTCCAGGTAGGGCCTGGAGCAGCACCCGGTGGCCAGGGTCGAGCCGGTCAGGCGGAGCACGAAGAAGGGGGCCGCGACCAGCACAACGAAGTCGCCGCGTTCGACCGCTTGCCGGTGCGCGGCCCGGCGCAGCGGGTGGCCCGGCGGCATCGCCTGTAGCGCCGGGCCGTGGTGAACGCTACCCGCGGGTGCCGGGCCTGCTCGCCCGCTCCAGGGCTGGAGTCATCCGGGTTCACTCCGGTGGTGTATCCCCGTCTGCACACGACCAGCACACGAGGGCGGCACTGCCCAGGAGAAAGGGGAGCCGAATGCGCGCCGCGTACCGCGTGGAGCTTGCCGCGATCACCGACGGCCTGGAGCAGATGGCCCACCTCGCCGCTTCCGCGATCGGGCGGGCCACCACCGCCCTGCTCGACGCCGACCTGCAACTCGCCAAGGCCGTCATCGCCTCCGACGACAGGATCGACCGGATGCAGCGCGACCGGAGGAACGTGCGATCGCCGTCCTGGCGCGCCAGCAGCCCGTCGCCACCGAGCTGCGCACCGTGGTGACCGCGCTGCGTATCAGCGCCGAGCTGGAACGCTCCGGGGACCTGGCCCTGAACGTGGCCAAGCTGGCCCGCCGCCGCTACCCCGACCACGCTGGAGTTGCACGCCACGGTGCTGGAGATGGGGCAGGTCGCCCAGCGCCTGATGGCCAAGGCCGCCGATGTGATCGCCACCCGCGAGCTCAAAGTGGCGCTCGAACTGGAGGGCGACGACGACGCCATGGACGACCTGCACCGCGCCCTGTTCCGACGCCTGATGGACGACCGCTGGCGGCACAGTGTCGAGGACGCCGTCGACGTCACCCTGGCTGGCCGTTTCTACGAACGCTTCGCCGACCACGCCGTCACGGTCGCCAAACGCATCATCTATCTCGTCACCGGCACCCACACCGACGGCGCCCCCGCCCTGTAGCGAGACCCGCCGGACATCCCGGTCAGCCTCTCGCGACGGCGCTCGTGGCCAGGACGCAGACAGCTGCGTCCTGGCCGCCCGAGAGGAGTGCGCGGCACCCGCTGGCCCTTGCTGGCGGTTACACGCCCATCACAGGTCAGCTTGTCGGGCGATGTGGTGCAGGTCTGGTCGCGGGGTGGCCTCTGGCGGCCGCGCGACAGCACTAGGGCGTGCAGTGGGGTCACTGGTGGCGGGTCAGCGGGGCCACAACGGGCAGAGCCTCGATCAAGGGAGCAGGAACTTCAGGCGGTCGTCGGCCATGCCGGGGGCGATCTCGATGATCTCGGCGCTGACGACGTCCCGCGCGACGAACGGGTCGGCGTTCACGCGCTGCTCCAGTTCCTCACTCGAGGTGCCGTGGGCGAGGACGGCCCCGCCGAGGCCGGGCTGGATGCTGCCGACGAGCAGGAACACGCCGTCGTCGAGGCCCTGCTTGATCCACTGTTGGTGGCCGTCCATGTACTGGCTGGCGGCGGACTTGTTGGCGGCGAAACGCAGCAGGACGACGAACATCAGGGGGTTCCCTTCAGGTGGTGGTGTAGGTGCCCAGCCAGTCGTTGATCCGGCGGACCTCGCGGCGGATGAAGTCCTCGTCCTTGAAGGCGTTCGCGAGCGTGGCGACGCCCTGGCTGACGGCGAGGAGGTGCATGGCCAGCGCGTCGGCCTCGTCCGCGTGTCCGAGGAGGGTGAACTGGTCGCCGAGCCAGGTGCGGAAGAGCGTGAACAGGCCGTTCGCCTCGGCGAGCGCGGCGTGGTCGCGCTTGGCCAGTTCGCTGGTCAGGGCGCCGACGGGGCATCCGTAGCTCTGGATGTCGGCCCGGTTGGTAAGCAGGATCTCGACGAACCGGCGAATCCGGTCGCCGGGCTCAGGCTGCTCGGTCTCCCACTGCTCCAGCATCCGCCGGGTATCGCCGAGCCGGGCCTCAATGACGGCCTCGAGGATGAGGTCCTTCGACTTGAAGTGGTGGTAGAAGTTGCCCCGCGAGATCTGCACGGCCTGCGCGATCGCGGCGAAGGACGTGCGCTCATACCCCTGCCGGTAGAACAGCCGGTCGGCAGCGTCGACGATCTGCGCCCGGGTCGCCCCGCCTCGCACGTTCATGCTCCCCCTCTCCCATGTCGGCCGCCCGCGCCAAAGGCCAGGGCCGACCACCCGCACGAATCTTAGGACAATCATCCTAAGACTCGTCAAGGATCCGACAGCGCACAAGCGGGCGGGAAGCTGGAGTGCCGCGGGCGGGGCCGGATGGCTGAACTCGCGGCGCAAGGCCCGCGTTCTGCCGGACTGAGGTTCCGTGCCGTCACATGCTGGCTGGACTGGCCCCGTTCCCCCACTGGTAGAGCAGGTCGTGGCCTTGTCACGACAGTTCGGGGCGGCTGCCGCCATCAATGACGAAAGGGAACGTGCGATGCCGTTCACCACACCCGGGACTGTCCGACTGGCCGGGGCGTGTCTCACGGCCGCCTGCCTGGCTCTGGCCACACCGGCGGGCACCGCTGCCGCGGACACCGACCACCCGCAACGGGTCGACGTCGTGATGAAGAACTCCGGCTTCGCCTTCCCTCACCACCTCCGCGCCGGTTGGGTCACCATCCGCACCAGCACCAGGGACGCGCAGGGCCACAGTCTCCAGGGCTTCCAGCTCCGCAAGGGTCACACCCTGGCCCAGCTCCTCGTCGATATCAACAAGGCGATCAGCAACACCCCGGCGACCGCGGCCGCCGGCATCCGCGGAGTCGCGAAGGACGCTCTACTCGTGGGCGGAACCGCTGTCGAGCCGTCGACCGCCGTCTCGTCCACGATTCCGCTGCGGGCCGGCACGTACTGGTTCTTCGACTTCAACCAGGTCTTCGCCCACCAACAGGTGAACTTCCACGAGGTCCAGGTCCACGGGGACTTCGAGGACGCCCCCCTGCATTTCGCCGCGGTGGTCAAGCAGGTCGAAACCAAGAACGGCCCCCGGTTCGTGGCCCCCGACAGCTTCAACACCGACAACAACGTGCTCGTGGAGAACCACGCCGACGAGATCCACGAACTGTCGTTCCAACGCGTCAAGCCCGGCGTCACCGACAAGGACCTCACCAAGGTCTTCAACGGCACCTCCACCATGAACCCCTTCGCCGAGAACGGCTCGCGCGGCCTGGCCCCCATGTCGCCCGGCCGAGTCCAGCTGCTGCACTTCGACCCGGTCGGCGGCCGCTACGCCATGCTCTGCTTCATCCCCGACGACAAGCTTGGCATCCCGCACGCCTTCCTCGGCATGCACCGGATCATCCGCCTGCGCTGATTGTCTGGCCATCCGCTCCCAGGAGAACAGAGCGTCCTGACGGCGTCCCGGTGTCACTGGCCCGCCGTAGACTCCGCGGGTCGGCTGCCCCGGCACAGTGGCTTCGGTCCGGCACCCGTCGGACCGAAGCGACCAGCCACCAATCGGCTCACCGCTCAGGAGGGCCGGATACTCTCCGGCCGACCACCCCTCGGGGGCCATCGGCTCCTGAGGCAGCGTCACCCGTGACCTGTGTCCGCGAAGGCCGCCTGGCTCACCCGCGCGATCGTCGCCGTGGTCCTGGCGACCACCGAGAAGCACACCGTGCGCGAGGACCTGTTCCTTGACCTGCAGCGACGCGGCTTCTCCGCCGAACAGGCCCGCCACCAGCTGGAGACCGCCGTCGACTGGGGCCGCTACGGCGAGCTGTTCGACCACGACGACGCCGAGTTCACTCTGGAACCGGGCGCCGAACAGTACCTGTAGCCACGTCAGTCAAACTCCAAGCCACGCAGCCGAGTCCCGCGCGGCCCGGCGGCGGCCGAGCGGTGAAGTTAACGGTTTGTGATGAGACCGGTAAGAGGGAGCACCACCGCGTGCGGCATGATCTGCCGCATGGTTTTCAGCAGATCCGAGGCGCGTCTCGTCGGCCTGACCGCGGTGGTGACCGCGGCTGCCGCGGTCACCTACTACGCCCACGTGGGCGGGACGATCGCCCCGTTCGTCCTCTCCGGCGCCGCACTCGCGCTCCTGGCCAGCCTCGTCGGCAAGAGCGTCGAGGCGATCGGGGACCGGCTGGGGGCGGGGGCGACCGGGGTGGTCCAGAGCGCCCTGGGGAACCTGCCCGAGCTGTTCGTGGTGCTGTTCGCCCTCAAGGCCAAGCTCTACGACGTGGCCACGGCCACAATCGTCGGGTCGATCCTGGCCAACGTCCTGCTGGTGCTGGGGCTGGCGTTCATCGCCGGCGGTGCCAAGCACGGCGTCCAGAGGTTCGAGGCTGCCTCCGCCCGCCGCATCTCGCTGATGCTGGTCCTCTCGGTGGCCGCGCTGGTTGTGCCCGCGCTGACCTCGCTGCTCCACACCCCCGCCGCTGGGCACGAGCGCGCCCTGTCCATCGCGGTGTCCGTGCTGCTGCTCGCGCTCTTCGCCGCCTCCCTGCCCGCCTCCCTGAAGAAGCAGGAATCGGAACGCGGTTCCGCCGGGCCGAGCCCGGCCGTCGGCGGAGAGCACGACGTCACACCGGGCTGGCCGATGTGGCTGGCCATCACCATGCTGATCGCGACCGGCGTCGCTGCGGCCCTGGTGTCCGACTGGTTCGTAGCCGGGCTCACCCCGGCGATGGACGCCCTGCACATCTCGCAGACCTTCGCTGGTCTGGTGATCGTGGCCATCGCCGGCAACGCCGTGGAGAATGTCGTCGGCATCCAGCTCGCCGCCCGCAACCAGCCCGACCACGCCCTCTCCGTCATCCTGCAGAGCCCGGTCCAGATCACCATGATGGTCGCGCCCGCCCTGGTCCTGCTCTCCCCGCTGGTCGGAGCGTCCTTCACGCTGGTGCTGCCGCCCCTGCTCCTGGTCTCCCTGTTGTTGGCCGTCGTGGTCACCGTCGTCGTGGTCCTCGACGGTGACTCGAACTGGCTCGAAGGAGCCGCCCTGGTCACCCTGTACGCCATCATCGCCGCGTCCTTCTGGTGGGGCTGAGCGCCTCGCGGAAGCGCCGAGACAGGCGATGTCTCCGTCCTGGGCCGGTCGAGTGGGTTTTGCTGGCCCTATGAAGCGGGGCTACCCGCGCGAACGGCGAGCGTGACCAGTTCGACCCGGTACCCGGCGCGCGCGAACGGGCGGGCCGAGTCCAGCAGTTGCCGCGGGCTGCCGGGGGCGATCTCGATGATCAGGTCTCTGCGAGCGGCCCGCAGTCTCGCCTCGAACGACGCCTGCCACCGCTTCACGTCCGCGCGGACCTTCGCGCCGGCGGTGCGCGGGTCGGCGCGCTGCAACTCCGCGAAGTCGGGGTGGAAGACCTTCAGCATGTCAGCCTCCAGGCGCAGCGCGCCGCGCCTGGCCATCCCCCGCTTGATCATGACAGGACGCCGGTCTTCCCCGCTCCCGGCTGCGCCATCACGTACACGACCACAGGGCGTTCCTGACGGCGCACCGTTGGCTCGTAGCTGGACCAGATCAGTTCCTCGAAGGTCCAGGTGTGCTCGTCCTGACTGAGCCGGTGGAAGTCCACCCCGGCCCGGCCCAGGAGGGCCTGGGCGGTGCGTCGTACCGGCTCCGCCAGTACGACCGCGCGCTCGATGCCCGTCCCGGCCCCCAGCGCGGGCAGCGGTCGCACCGCACTGTGGGCACGCAGTTGCTCCACGCTCGCCTGCTGATTGCGGAACCGGGCCGTCTCGGCCGCGGTCCACGGGCGGGAACGGCCGCCCAGTCCGCCGCCTGCAGTGCGTCCGCCTGCGTGGCGCCCACGCAGATCACCGCCGTGACGGCGGAGAAGGGCATCCGCTGGGGCGGAGCGCACCGCGGCCTGATCATTTACTGACGTTCACGGTCGCGCAGTCCGCGACGCCCAGCTCGGACAGCACCGCACGAAGCCGCTCCAGGGTCGCAGCAGGGTCCGAGTCCTCCGCGATTTCGAGGTCGAGATGGCATTGACCCATGCCGCTGCCCGCGCCGGTGACCTCGCCGTCGAGCTCGAACGCCACGTCCAGAGCCTCCTCGACCTCGTCACGATCGATCGGCAGCCCCACAAAAACGATCTCGACGAACACCCGGTCCTCCCTCTCAACCCGGCGAACGATAGCGGTCACAGCACCAGGCTCGGCCTATGGAGTCCTACACGATCGGCCAGGCTGCCGAGTTGCTCGGGGTGAGCAGCGACACCGCGCGGCGTTGGGCGGACGCGGGACGCTTCGCCACTACCCGCGATGCCAAGGACCGGAGGACAGTGCAGGGCGCGGACCTGGCGGCCTTCTGCGTGGAGCTTGCGTAGGAGGGCGGAAGTGATGACGACGAGCGGCCTGTCACCTCGGCTCGCAACGCCTTCCCCGGGATCGTGACCTGCATCAAGCTGGGCGCGATGTGGCCGCGCAGGTGGAGATTCAGGCCGGTGGGTTCCGGTTGGTGTCCCTGCTGACCCGCGAGGCCGTCGAGGACCTCGGGCTGGAGGTCGGGATGCGGGCCACCGCCCGGGTGAAATCGACCAGCGTCGTAGTCGAACGGACGTGACGCCCACGGTTCGAGTCTGATCGGTCCGATGCTGGTCAGTGGTGGCCGGAGAAGATCTCGCGGGCCTCGCGGACGGCGTAGAAGAGCACCACGTACCCGACCAGCGGGTCTGCCCACCACAGGCCGAACAGGGAGTTAAGCGTCAGGCCGAGCATGACGGCGGCGGCCAGGACGCCGTCGATGAAGGTGACCTTGCCTTCGGTCTTCAGTACCGGGTTGTCCAGGGCCGCGCCGGTGCGGGTCTTGCCTGCGGCCAGGGTGAACATCACCGCGGCGGTGACCGCGGTCCACGCGATGCCCAGCGGCGAATGGTGAGGCTGGGAGCCGACGGCCAGCACCACGGTGGACTGCACCGCGAGGTAGAGGGCCAGTAGCGCGAACGCCCCGCCGATCAGGCGAAGCGCCCGGCGCTGCCGGTCCTCGCCGGTCCCCGACAGCTCCCAGATCACCACGGTTGAGGCGCCGATCTCGATCAGCGAGTCCAGGCCGAACCCGGCCAGCGCCACCGAGCGGGCGGCAATCGCCGCCACGGCCAGCACCACGATGCCGATCACGTTCCAGCCGAGGGTGGCGTACTCCAGAGCGAAGCCCCGGCGCAGCAGTGCGGTGCGGCTGATCTCCTTCGAGGTGTTCACCTCGGCAGTCTTCCAGGTCGGATGATCAGCTATGGCGGCGGGTCGCACAAGCTCCCGGCTCTGCCCCCGCCGGGCCACGTGATCCACTAGGCGGTGTCCTGGCGATCAAGAGCGCTGGTGCCAGGTGTAGCGCAACGTGGCGACGGACACGATCGCTGCCAGTACCGCTCGGCCGACGCTTCAACGCGCCGGCCCGATCCCCTCTGGCAGGACGGCCACGACGAAGGCGACGGCCTCCTCCGGCGTCTCGAAGCGCGCGAGCACCTCATGCCCGTTCCGTACCGCGTAGGACCTCTCATAGTGCGGCCAGATCATGGGCCCGATCCCTGTCGTCCTCCGATTAGCCGTGGTACTGGTGGAGAACCAGAGGTTGAAGTGGCTGGTCACCGGCATCAGTTGGCGGAGCTCGGGCTGGGCGTACGCCGCTGCCAACAGCGCGTGTACGCGCGGGAACCGGTTCATCGGCGGCATGTGGATGCGGTCGAGCCTGCGGCACCACTCCAGTTCGACAGCACCGAGCGGCTCCCGCTCATGCGCGAGGGCCCAGGGGCGGAACTCGATGCACGGGGCCTGCTCCTTGGTCTCCTCGAGCCCCGCTCCACCGGTCCAGGCCACTAGCGCCCTGACTACCTCAGCCAGATCGGCGGTCAACCCGCCGGCCAGGCGCAGGCCATTGCTCTGCAGGTACACCCAGAAGGTCCGGCACTGCTCGTCGGTCGGACTCACCCTCACCCGCCGGTTGAGTCCTGCGTCGACGTACACAGCTATGCCACTCCACTGTCCTTCGTGCTCAGGCAAGACGACCCCAAGGCCCTCCGCCGCACGCAGCAACCTCTCCCCGAGTGTCATGCCGCCCCAGTCGTTCTCGCCGGACCCCACCTTGAAGCTCGTCCCGCCAGTATGCCGCCGAGCGCGTCGACGCTCTCAGGCGATCAGGTGTCAGCCTCAACCCGGGGCCGCGGTCGCGGCGCCCGGTTGGCAAGCCGGACGCCGCGGCTGCGCACGTCAGGCGGGCGAGGTGATCGGTCGGCCGAAGTGCCGGGCGAAGAACCTGGCCGCGCTGTCGGCCTCGAACCGGGGCAGCTCCTTGTGCTTGCCCGAGTTCACGTGCAGGGACTTCTCCTTCGAGGCGAAGGCGTCGAACAGCGCGAGACCCTCCTCGCGCGCGATGTGCTCGTCGTCCCACTGCAGGTCGAACTCGATCGGGATGGTGATCTGCTTCGCCTTCTCAGCCAGGGTCTCGGGCCAGTGCTGGCCGAAGACCGCAGCGGAGATCCTGGGCTCGACCGCCACGAACGGGATGCCGATCGCAGTGCCCATGTTGATGCCCCAGAAGCCGACCAGCCCATCAGCGCCGATCTCCGGGAGCTCCTGGAGGGCGTCCAGCAGCGCCCGATACTCGGGCACGGCGAGCTCCGCCAGGTGGTCGTTGTAGCGCACGACGATCGGGCCTTCCGACTCGCCCGCCGCCCGCGTCCGGAACAGCTCGGCGATCTCCGCCTCGTCGTGTGCCGTGCGCGGCCGGTCGCCGTGACCGGGCGCGTCGATGACGGCGACGTGGAAGCCGCAGCCTGCCACCAGGAGTCGGGCGCGGCCGGACATCGCCGGGTGCTTCTTGTGGTTGCCGCCGCCGTGGGCCATCAGGATCAGGGGCGCGCGGCCGGCTGTGCTGGAGGCCGGCGACCAGAGGACACCGGGGACATCGCCGACGGTGAAGTCGCGTTCGACCATGCCGTTCGACGACGACTCGGCGGTGAATTGCAGTGGGTGCATGGGTGTTGCCTTTCGGGAGTGCCCTGTTATCGAGGCGCTCCCGGCGAGACCTGCGTCAATCGCCCGACCGTGACGAGAGGGGGAGCACCCACATGGATACAGCGTTCATGGGTCTCACCTCCTTGGGCGGCTTCACGGTCGAGTGAAAGATACCAGCCCGATGATCATCCCCTCAACCCTTTTCCACGCCACGTCATCACGACTCCAGACACGCCCCAGGGCCTCGAGAGGATGGCGTCCCGCCGAATGGTGTAGCAGCGATCTTGGAATGACCCCTGGTCATGGGGCGGCCACCGCGCAACTCTCCGAGTAGCGAAGCTCGTTGATGAGATGTGTGCGATGGCCTTGTCCTAGTCTGACTTACTGCGCCTGATGGAGTCACTGCGTACGGCTGACGGAGTTGAGTTGATCAGGGTCCGCCGCAGGAGCCTGCGGTAGAGCCAGCCAGGAGTTGAAGCGGCCCCCGACCTCATCCGCGAGATCGCCGCCGGGTAGACGCGGCGGGCCTGCCCACACGTGTCGACGCCCCCGGAGCTGGGTCGCCGATCCGGGCCCGTCAGGTCCGCTTGGCCTTCGCCGCGGCCGTCATGACGCGGCGGGCCAGCTGCGGCCCTTCCTGGTGCGCCCCGATCCGGGCCTTGGATCGCGTCGGCGCTCCCGGGCGAGCGGGACGACGGCCGAGCGCACCGAGGGACGGCATTGCGGTGTTGGTGCGGCGACGGTCATGGACTCGGATGGGCGCCGCGCCGAGATATGGCAGTGAAACGGCAGTCAGACGGCATACCGACGCCGGATTTCGACGACCACTGTGGATCTGTCGCGCGATCCGCCCCTACACGAGAAGGAGTCCGAGATGGGGCCCGAGATAGAGCGTCAGACCAGCGAGAGCGCAGAGCCCGCCAGCTCCAGCGGGCGCGAGCGCTGGCGGCGCGTGCTGCGCGGCTACGGCGGTCGTGCGGCCCGGCAGATGGTCAGCGGTGCCGCCTACAGCTTCGGAGCCGGCGCGGCCGGCGTGCTGCTGTGGTGGATCCGGGCCCGCTGATCCTGACTCCGCAGTTGCTCGCGCAGCTCCCGAACGGCTGGACCGCCACCCCCGGCTGGACGCTCCAGATGCGTCGCTCCGCCCTCGACCGCTACCTGATCGAGCTCATTCGCCCCGGTGTCTGGGCCCAGGGCATCGAGAACATGCTCGCGAACCCCCGAACAGGCCAGCCCTGGCCCCACTACCGGGGTGAGGACGACATCTGGGTCTGAGGCCGCCCGGTCGGGGCTGAATGCGTTCACCCCAGCGTTGTATCGAGCCGCTTCGCTGATCGCGGTCTGCTCCCGCGCAACTGGGCACCTGGACCGCTGCTCATCCTCAACCCCGACGGCTCTTATCCCGCAGCCGGTAGTCCTTCAACCTTCACCGCACGAAGATCTGCCCCCGTCGCCCCGATGGGCGGCGGGGGCTCTGTCATGTGGGTACTCGAGGGTGGGTCCTACGTATCTCCATGCACGACAAGTTGGACGAGCCCTCCGAGCAGAGTTCGACATCACGTACTTCGAGTTCAAGACGTCCAGCAGTTGACCGGGAGCCGCTTCCCCAACTTCGCGCGCGACGTCAAGGAGATCGGCCCGCGCAAGAAGACCTGCCATGAGGTCGATCTGCTCTTCTTCAAGTTCACCTTCGAGAACCTGCCGAAGAAGTACCAGAACGCTGCCATGGCCCTCGGGGACGTCTAACGAGGTAAAGATCGACAACGATGGCGACAACCCGGACTGGTGGTGAAGGAGGACCACATCCCGTTCTTCAACGAGCCCACGCAGGATGTGGCCATGTTGAAGCGCGAGGTAGGCGCAGGCTCACCACCGCGAACGCGCTGGCCGAGCGCCTGATTCATCTTCTGCGGGCCACGGCCGAGCTGAAGAAGCTCAGGTTGGCTTTCAACGCGCCGTATGGATGCCTGGCGTGCTTGTTCTGCACGGTGAGGCCGTACGTCATGGCAGTGGCCCGCCTTACCAGCGTTCATCGCCGTCCGTGACGAGATCGACTGCGGCTCGGAGCGCAAGAGGACAGCACAGGCCCAACGACCCTGTCCGTACCTACCGGCGAGGTCTCTGTCATCCACCAGCCCGGCACCTGACGCGCCGGGTGCCCGATTTGGGCGCTCTTACGCTTCTGGGCCTCCGCTGAATGTCCACACGCGGTTCTAGACTCCAGCCAGCCGAAAGCAGGAAGCCCCCGGCACTGAGTTCCCGCTCCGCCGAGGGCCCTGCTTCGGAACTGTCCACCTTCTGCACTCACACAGATAGGAGCTCCTGGCATGGAGGATGGGCCTTCGCCCGTGAAGGTGGACACGCGGTTGGTTGTCACGCGGCGAGCGTGAGCTTAGCCGTGTGCTGTCGCTGTTCGTATTCGTTCGGGCTGAGCTGACCGTTGGCGGAGTGACGCCGACGGGTGTTGTAGCGGGTCAGCCAGGCGAAGACGGTCCTCCTGCAGGTGGCAGGGTCGCCGTAGTCGCGGGCGCCCTGGAGCGTCTCCCGTTTCAGTGAAGCGTGGAAACTCTCGCAGGCAGCGTTGTCCGCGCTGCTGCCGACGGAGCCCATCGACCGGGTGACGCCCAGCTCCGAGCACAGGTCGGCGAAGGCCCGGGACCCGTATTGCGCCCCGTGGTCGCTGTGGAACACCGACCCATCCAGGCTGCCGCGGGTCGCGGCTGCCATCCGCAGCGCGTCGGCGACCAGGTCGGTGCGCATGTGATCGGCGATCGACCAGCCCACGACCCGGCGGCTGAAGCAGTCCAGCACGGTCGCCAGGTAGAGGAACTCCCCGCCCGCCAGCGGCAGATACGTGATGTCGCCCATGTACTTGCGTCCCGGCTCCGGGGCGTTGAAGTTCCGCTGGAACAGGTCCGGGACGAGGGTCGCGGCCGGGTCCGGGACGGTGGTGCGGACCCTTCTGCGCAGGCGGATCCCGGCGATGCCGTGGGTCCGCATGACCCGGGCGACCCGCTTGTGGTTGACCCGTTCTCCGTTTCCACGCAGTTCCGCGGTCACCCTCGGAGAGCCGTAAGCACCACCGGAATCGGCGTGGATCCGGCGGATCCGCTCAGCGAGGACTTGGTCCTCGCTGCGGCGGACGGCTCTGGCCTCGGCGCCGCCGAGCCACTTGTAGTAGCTGGACTGGTTGACCTCCAGGACCTGGCACAGCCGCTTCACCTCGTAGGCGTCCCGGTGGTCATGGACGAACTGGTAGCGGCTCACCAGTTCGTCTCGCCGGCGAAATACTTGGCCGCCTTCCGCAGGATGTCCCGTTCGGTGGCCAGCTTCTGCTCGCTCGCCTCAAGCTCGGCCACCCGGGCCTCCAACTGCCGGATCCGCTCGTCGGGATCGTCGGAGGCGGCCGGTTGTCCCGCCCGGGCCAGTGCCGTCCCGCCCCGCCGGGCGTCGGTGGGTGCGATGCCACGGCGGTCGCGGTCCCGCAGCACCCACTCGCGCAGGGTCGCCCTGTTGATGCCCAGGTCAGCGGCGATGTCCTTGTACGTCGCCCCGGGCGTGGACTCGTACAGGGCCACGGCATCGGCCTTGAACTCGTCCGAGTAGTCCTTCATCGCCATCGGCGGTCTTCTCGCTTCCTCCGGATCAAGCAGATCCAGTATCAGCGTGTCCACGACTCAGGGCGAAGGCCCAATGCCGGGTAGTTAACGGATCTCCGCTGGTGGCAAGGGGTTTCAGCGTCGGATCGTGACGCGGGCAACGGGGCCACGTTGATCAGATAGTCCGCCAAGACTGCTGATCTTCGAGGTGCCCCGTTGCCCGTACGTCATTGTGCCGTGCCGTCTGGCCTGATGGTGCTCTCCCGCGAGTTCACCGTGGCCGCGGGGCCGTTCGCGCCTGGTCATCTGGGCGAGTTGACGCAGGTCGTGCCGTTCGAGCTCGTCGATGCGGTCCTTGAGGAGTCTGGCTGCGTGCAACGCCGCCTTCGGAACCTGCCCTCGCGGGTCGGGGTCTACTTCCTGCTGGCCATGTGCCTGTTCCCGGAGGTCGGCTACCGGCTGGTCTGGAACAAACTCACCGCGGCGCTGACCAGCTCGGGGCTCGATGTTGCCGGGCCGACCGCGAAGGCCCTGCGTGACCTGCGCCGACGGGTCGGTCCGGCGCCGGTCCGCCGCCTGTTCGAGGTCCTGGCCGGGCCACTGGCACGACCGGCCACGGCCGGAGTGCGGTTCGGACGCTTCCGGACGGTCTCCTTCGACGGCTGCAGCTCGATCCGGCTGGCCGACACCGCCCGCAACGTGGGCTGGTTCGGCCCCGGCGGCCGGGGCGGCTGCCCGATGCTGGAGCTGATGACGCTGGTGGAGACCGGGACCAGGTCCTTGATCGGCGCGGTGTTCGGTCCCACCGACACCGGCGAGACCGCCTACGCCAGCCGGCTGCTGCACCACCTCGGGCCCGACATGCTGCTGTTATGGGACAAGGGCTTCGACGCCAACGCCTTCCTCGCCGCGCTGACCGGCACAGGCGCGCAGTTCCTGGGGCGGATCCGAGCCAACCGCCGCACCCCGGTCCTGACCCGCCTGCGCGACGGCTCCTACCTGTCGGTCATCGGTACCGTCCCGGTCCGCATCATCGAGGCCCAGGTCACCGTGGCCTTGGATGACGGCACGTCCTTCACCGGCTCCTACCGGCTCGCCACCACGCTGACCTGCGCGAACCGCTACCCGGCCGCCACGCTCGTCACGCTCTACCACGAGCGGTGGGAGCACGAGTCAACGTACTTCGCGCTGCGGCACACTCTGGGACAGGGCCGCCCGCTGAGGTCCGGCGACCCGATCGGGGTCGAGCAGGAGATGTGGGCCCAGCTCAGCCTCTACCAGGCGCTTCGCACCGTGATGGTCCAGGCCGCCGAATCCAGGCCGGGCACCGACCCGGACCGCTGCGGCTTCACCATAGCCCTCCAGGCCGCCCGTGACCTCGTCGTCCAGGCCACCGGCGTCACCGCGGCCCCGCACACCGGCACCATCGGCGTCATCGCCCAGCGCGTCCTTGCCGCCCTCCTCCCACGACGCCGGCCCCGCGTCAGCACCCGCAAGGTCCGCTCACCCGTCTCCCGGTACGCCGAACGACAGGACGACGGTCGCCCCGACCGCAGCCGCACCATCGCCGACCTCACCGTCACCGTCCTCGAACCCGGCCCCGACCAGTCGCCATTACCTACCATCTCCCGCGACGACCGGAACGTCTCCCCTGGCCAGCGCCGACGCCACCGCATCCTCGAACTCCTGCAAAAGGACCCGACGCGCTTTTGGAGACCCGCGGAGATCGCCGCCCACTTCGGCGACGTCACCCTGCACACCATGTATCGGCAGCTGTCCCGATGGGCCGAAACCGGGATCATCCACAAGCTCGGACCCGGCCTCTACGCAGCCACCCCATGGACATCAACACCCTTGCCGCCAGCTGAAATCCGTTAACTTCCCGGCATTGGGCGAAGGCCCGATACGACTCCGGCCCCCATCGAGCCCAGGCAGGCACGGCACCAGCGTGGCCGGACCCGCCGCTACCTGCGCGTCCTGGCGCTCAGGGCGGCGATGGGCGCGGCCTACACTGGCGGCTGCGTGCTGGTCACCGCACTGTGGGTCTGGGTTCAGCGCTGACGGCGCCGAACCCAGCTGTGCCCCGCACCCCGGGCTGCGGGGCACAGCCTGTTCTTAAGATCCACAGCGGGTGTGATCTCGCCTGCAACCACTGCTACATGCACGAGGGAGCCATCTAGCCGGACCAGAAGTTCGGCTAGGTCTTCGACAAACCGCCGCCGGTAGCCCGACGAGGAGCGCTCCACCATGCCGCTGGTGCTCACCCCGGGCACCAGCCGCGTCACGCTGTCCGCGTCCTGCTGCGCGCAAGAAGGCGGTCTACCTCTGCCTGCGCCTACGACATGTCGTTCGCCTTCGACTCGTATCGTGCTGACGGTCGTCCGGGACTTAAGACAGCTCTGACCCTCCTCAGGAGTACCGCTGGGCGGCGGGGGCTCCCCCGCCGGCAATGACTGCCTGCTCGCACGGGGGGCAGGGCCGGGGCCAGCGGGCCGCCCGAAGTGCGCCGGACGGTGCTTTGAGGGTAGGTCAGCGGACGCCGACGAGGAGCAGCTGCAGCGTGCCGCCTGAGGCGGCGGCCGTGAACTGGTCGATCGAGGCGAACGGACCGGAGACGAGGAGCACCTGGTCGGGCCTGTGCTCGGACTCCTCGGTGACCCTGGCCAGCGTGTTGGTCATCGTCGCGCGCCCCTTTCATGGCGGTTCGTCAGTACCTCGCACGGTAGGGCGGTACAACGGAGATGCACGCACACGGACCGTGTGCGTCGTCGACCCAACGGCGGCGAGGATGGACTGCAGGGGAATCGGCCGACGCGTCGCCTACTGGCGCGGCAGGCGCGGCTACACGCAGGCCGAGTTCGGCCAGCTCATGGGCAAGGGCATCCGGTGGGTCCAGTCCTTAGAAGGTGGCCAGCGGCAGGCGGACCCCCGCTTCTCGGTGCTGGAGCAGGCCGCCCGCGTGCTGGGCATCCCGCTGGAGGAGCTGCCCACCGACACCACGGTCTCCGCGGACGCGGCCCCGACCTAGCAGCCGGAACTCGCCGCGATCCGCCGCGCGCTGCAGCACCCGGGCGTGGTCACCGGCCTGGACGACGCCGACGCGCCGCTCCCGGTTGACGAACTGCGCCGCCAGGTCGCCTACGGCTGGGCCGCGTTCCAGGCCACGGGCTACGCGCCGGTGACCCAGGTCCTGCCCGCGCTGCTGGTCGACGCGAGCCGCAGCCCCCGCTACCTGAACGGCGACGCGCGGCGCACCGCCTACGCGCTGCTGTCGATGGCCTACCAGCTGGCCTGCGCGGTCACCACTAAGCTCGGCGACCACGACCTGGCCCACCGCGCCGCCGACCGGGCCGTCACCGCCGCCGACCGCTCCGAGGACCCGGTCGTCGTCACCGGCGCCGCGCGCCACCTGGTCGACGCGATGTTCCACCGCGGCGAGGGCGCGGCCGCCATCGCCATCGCCTCCGTCGTCGCCGAGCGACTGGAGCCCGACCTGCTCGCCCGCGGCCCCTCTGGGCTCAGCGTGCTGGGGATGCTCCATCTCAAGGCCGCCGTCGCCGCCGCCCACATCGACGACCGCAGCGCGGTCCCGGACCAGCTGGACGCCGCCAAGGCGGCCGCCGACCGACTCCGGGTCGACGGCAACGCACTGTGGACCGCGTTCGGGCCCACCAACGTCCAGCTGCACCAGGTGTCCACGATGGTCCGCCTCGACGACGGCCCCGAAGCCGTCACCGCCGCCGACCACGTCGACCAGGGAGCCCTGGAAGCGCTGCCGCGCGAGCGCCGCGCCAACCACCTGGTCGACCGGGCGCTCGGCTACCGCCTCGCCGGCCGACGCGAGCAGGCCGTCGACACGCTGCTGCACGCCGAACGCCTCGCCCCGCAGGAGGTTCGCAGCCGCCCCGCCACCACGCGCCTGGTCGCGGAGCTGCGCCTGCTGGGCGTCGGCAGCGCTGAGGGACGCTTGCGCGCCCTGGCGCAGCGGTGTGGACTCCCGGCATGACCTCCTCCTCCCGCGTCCTGTACCTGCTCGGCTGCGCCGCCCCGCCCGTGCGCCGACTGCTCCCCGCCGTCGGCGCCTGCCAGCAGGCAGGCTGGAACGTCGCCGTGGTCCTCACCCCCACCGCCCACCGCTGGCTGCAGGAGGACATCCCGGCGCTGGAGAAGGCCACCGGCCACCCGGTGCGCCACCAGTTCAAGCTCCCCGATGAGGCGGACGTGCTGCCATCGGCTGACGCGATCCTGGCCGCGCCGGTCACCTTCAACACCCTCAACAAGTGGGCCGACGGGCACGCCGACACGCTGGTCCTCGGACTGCTCACCGAGGCGATCGGCCTGCAGCTCCCCGTCGTGGCACTGCCCTACCTCAACGCCGCCCAAGCCGCCCACCCCGCTCTCGGGCGCCACGTCGACGTCCTGCGCGGCGCGGGTGTCGACATCCTGCTCGGCGATGGCGGCTTCATCCCGCACATCCCCAAGCACGGCGACCTGGACGGCTACCCATGGGACACCGCGATAGCTGCCCTGCCGCGCTGACGCCCGGACCGGGTGGACCAGGGCGGTGCCGCCTTGGTGGGAGTCCCCACGCGCGAGTTCTGCCCGCCCTTGGTCACGGTGATGGCGATTCTTGAAATCGGCCGGCCTGGATCTTCTTCCTTGGATGGTTGGGCCTTCAAGTGACTGGGGACGGCCCAGATCAGCGATCGTTGGGGGACCCGGTCAGCGTTCGGCTGTGCCGCTGCTTGCTTCGGGTTCGAAGAGGTCGAGCGGGCCTTCGAGCACGAGGGCGGTGAGGCCGGTGTCGGTGCCCGTAGTGTGTTCCTCGCCTGCCTCCCAGCGGGCGCCCTGCCCGGCACTGATGGGGAAGCGGTTCCCGTCCTGACCGGCGACCCAGCCGCCGCCGGTGACCACCAGGAACATCTGGGCGGAAGTAGCCGGGTGCGTCCCGATGATGCCGCCGGGCTCGACAGTCAGGCAGGTGACCTGCAGGCGGCCCTCGCCTGCGGCGACGCGAGTCGCGTGCAGGCCGATGCTCCCGTGCCGCGTCATGAGCCGCTCAGCACGCTCGAAGCGAAAGATCTCCATGATTCGTCCCCCGTTCGGCAAGGTGCGGAAGGCAGAGATCATAGACCGGCTCTTCGTCTGTCTCGGCGCGATGTTGAGGGCCCGGCGACCGAAGGTCGCCGGGCCCGGGTGATCGGTGACAGTCAGATGGGCTCGTTGGTGCAGTGGGGGCGGAGGATCGGGTCGGTCATGGGGTTCGTCGCAGCAGCGACCGTCGCGTCCCCGAACGCCGAGGCCCAATCAATGCCGACGTTGGTACTCAAGATCGTGGACGACGCCTTTGCGGTTGCCGCGTCGGGCGGGGCAGATGTCGACGCAGACGCTCAAATATCCCCATCAGCGGGTGTGTCCGGGTGCGCGGCGGCGTCGGCGGGGGCACCGTTGCCCGGCTATGGCGTGGCCGGGGGCCTGGTGGTGAGCCGGAAGCCGGTGACCTCTTCGGGGTGGATGCGGATGGTGCAGTCCATGGCCTGGTCGACCCAGGGGTGCAGTTGCCGGGCGTAACGTTCGGCGTCGTCGGGGTCGGTGACCAGGCGGGCGTAGCCGGTGACCACTACGCTCCAGCCGGTGTGGGTGGCGGGGTCGATCTGGTCGGCTTCGTAGGCGACGACGATCCCGTCTGGGCTGCCCTGGCCCGCGGCGTTGGTGAGGGCGGCGCCTTCGTGGGTGCGGATGATGATCTCGCCGTCCTCCACGAGGTGGTTGACCGGTCGGATCGCGGGCAGTGCATCGCGGGTGAACACGACTCGGCCCAGGCTCACGCCGGCCAGCAGTTGGAGAGCCTCTGCGGTGTCCAGCCGTCGCATGGCCCGCAGCCTGTCGTGCGACCCGGCGCCGGGCGTGGTGGTGGGTTCGGGCGGGGTGGGTCGATCCAGCGCGTCCATGGGGGCATGATCCGGCCGCGGGTGGGGTGTGGGATAGGGCCGTTCAGTCCTGATCGCGCGCCGCGGGGAGTCGGGGTCCCTGGCGCGACAGGTGTGCCGGGGCCGAAGGCGAGGTTCCTGTGCCTCGGGGGTCGTCGCGGTGGGTACGGACTGCGCCCGCCGATTAGGATGATCGTTATGAGCGAGACCCTTCCTGCCTGCCCGAAGTGTTCGAGTGAGTTCACCTATGAGATGGGGGCGCTGCTGGTGTGTCCCGAGTGCGGGCACGAGTGGCAGCCCCAGACCGCCGAGGCAGGCGGCGAGGGTGACGTGGTGCGGGACGCGGTCGGCAACGCGCTGGCGGACGGCGACGACGTGACCGTGGTCAAAAGCTTGAAGGTGAAGGGTGTGCCGGGCGGGATCAAGGCGGGGACGAAGGTCCGCAACATCCGGCTGGTGGCCGGGGTCGGTGACCACGACATCGACTGCCGCATCGAGGGGATCGGGGCGATGCAGCTGAAGTCGAGCGTGGTCAAGAAGGCCTGACCTGCACTTGTGACCCCGGCCGTTTGCGGCCAAGTCAGGAGGATCTGGTCAGCACGGAGACCGACAGGGTGACGTCCGCGCCGTCATGGGAGACGATGCGGCTCCACGGACCTGCGGCCAGGTCGGCCTCGTCCACGGTGAGGCCGTATTCGCCCAGGGCCCCGGCTACGGCGGCGGCATCGCGAAAATCGCGCCTCACCGGATCGCCCCGAGACGAACCCGGCCGTTGCGTACGTACGCAACGGCCGGGTTCGTCTCGGGGCGGTTCCCCAGCAGCTCGGACGGGCTCGTTCTGTGGTAGGTCTGGGTCCGCTATCGCCGACGAAGCCGCTGGGGTTTCGCGTGCGTGACTGCCCATCAGGGCCAGCCCCTTCGGCGGCGCCCGTTTCGCCCACCAGCCCGGGGCGGGTGCCGCTGCGGGGCTGGTAGCGGACGGCGATCCCCCTTCGGGCGGATGACCGCGTGGACGAAGGACAGGAGACGGTCGAGAACCTTGAACGCGTCCTTGCGACGCCTCGGCTGGCTTGACCAGATGGAGGTCATCACCAGAAGCAGCAGAGTGGCGACCCCGAGGAGGAGTACGCCCCCGACCAGGCCGACGGCCAGCATCACAGCCACAGAGCTGTGGGACATCATTGCCTGCAGACCAAGTCCAGCAGTTGCTGCGAGCGGGAGAAAGGTGCGGGTCACGGCTGTGCGGGTCACGGCGCTCCTCCGGGGTCAGCCACGCAACGGCGGGTGTCCCCTTGAGCAGAGCCGTCCGGACGGTCCGTTCTGAACTGATCCGGACGAACCCGGACAGTGCCGCTCCTAGGCTTGATCCGTCAGACGTCGCGGCCGACGCGCGAGGAGCGCCGTATGGGAATGGCAGATGCCCCGAAAGATCCGGTTCAGGTCGTGGCATCAGCCCTGCGCGAGTTGAGGAGGCGCGCACACCAGCCCTCGCTCGACCGGCTCGCGAAGCTGACCGCCGGGCAAGGGGCGCGCTGGGCGATGCCCAGGTCCACGATCGACGACAAACTGAAGGGCAGAACTGCACCGAAGGCCGAGCATGTCCTGGCTCTGGTCGCCGCCTTCCGTGACCATGCAGCCTCCGTGGGGCACCCGCTGCCGAGCGAGTTCTGCGACGAGGTGGCGTGGCGAAGCGAATGGCTCGCGATGAACCAAGCCCTCGTCGATCCGCGCAGCCGCGACTACGCTGGCACGGTGGCCAAAATGATCTTGTCGGCACGTCCGGCCGCAGGCAGCACGCGGCCGGTCAGCGTGCCTGAAGAGACCTCCGAGGCGACATGGGTGGAGGACCTGCTGCAGACAGTCGGAGCGGAGGCGGCCGGCAGAACCCTGCCACCAAGGGATGCTGCGCACGTGGCGCGCAGGCTCCACGAAACAGGGCAGGCTGAGGACCTAGAGCTTCTGCTGGCAGCCGCCTCGGAACGGTCCGCACAGGACATTCTCACCATGAGTGAAGCCGCGAGCCTCGACCTCGCGGGACGCCTGATCCGCCTCGTCCTCAGGGACCAGTCGACCGCCCGCATGGCGGCCTTGGTGACGGAAGCCGAACGTCATCATCCCGACGAAGCCGTGGGCCTGATCCACCTCGGCATGCGCTCTCGCCCCGTTCCAGGCGTGGTGGCCGTGATCGAAGCACTGCGCGCCAACGGCGGCTCGCCGTTCATCGGGGAGATTCTCTCCGCAGTCCTCCGCGAGCGCCCCGCACGCGAAGCGGGGATGCTCCTGATCGGCCTCAGGGCGGCGAAGCTGCGGGGCGACGCCGAGGCGCTCCTCTATCTCCTCAGTCTTTCCCACGACCCGGGCAGCCTCCTGCCGGTGATCAGCCTCTTGAGGGAAAGGCGTCACTACGCGGACGCTCGGAAGCTCCAAGCCGTGGTCGAGCCGCGATGGTGGAGGCGCCCACCCGCCCGACTCTGAGGGCTTCCTACCGGTACCAGAAGCACCCAGACCGTGCCCGGCGGCGCTGGATGCTCCCGCCGCGCGCTGTGTGCGCATGCCCATCCAGGAGCGCATCTCGCCCTCCGGGGCCCACCGGCGGCAAGCCGGAGCTGGCCGCCGGTCAGTCATGTGGAGGGCAAGCCTCGAACCCGCCTCGACACGAACGCCAGGGCGGCCGGGGCGCCCACGACCCAGACCAGCCCGCTCAGCAGGACGACGCCCACCCCGAAGGACGACCCGGGCGAGGTCCTGCAGCGGACGCCGACCTAACTGCTACTCAATCTCGTGATTCGAGCCGCCCAACCGACTGTGTGGCCTCTCGGGCGAGCAGGCTCCGGTCGGTCGGCTGTGGCTGCCGGTCGTGCTTGTGGGCCCCGCTTTTGCACTGATTCGGGATGATCTTGTTGATGTCGGCGAAGCCAGGCCAGAGCCAGTTCTTGTGCCAGTACGCGGCACTGTCGGCCGGGCCCCGTTCGTCCTTGAGCATGGCGGCCGCCCACGCGTTCCGCAGCGCGGCCAGCTCCTCCACCGCGCCCGGGTGGGCGGGCCAGCACGGCGCGATGGCGTGCTCGGTGACGGGCTGATAGGTCGCCAGGAGCCAGTCGGCCAGCGCTTCGAGGTCTTCCGCGCTGGCTCGGGCACTCCAGGGCCGCGGGTTCGACGGCTGTGGCTCGCCCGGGAACTGGGCGTCGAGGAACTGCTCGATCTTCTCGATGGCTCCAGCTGCCGGCCGAAGGCGTCGTCGACCCCGGCCTGCAGTTCGGTCAGGTTCTTGCGGTGTCGCTCTTCGGCGCTGCAGAGCAGGCGCAGCGCCGTCGCCGCGACGTCCTCCCCCGCGCTGCCGCCCGCCTCCCCACCGGCCTGCGCCATCAAGCAACTCCTTCCGGCAGCGCGTCTCGCACGTCGGTGCCGGTCCCGTAGAGCTGCAGCGACTCGTTGACCGCCGGGGCGAACTCGGTCTCCCACCAGGGTTCCAGGGTTGTCATCATCGGCTGGTAGCCGGTGAACACCGCGATGGCGTGGAGCTCGGGGAGGGCGGCGAGCTGGTCGACGTCGAGGATCGGTTCCTTGTGCGTGGAGTCCGCGTAGGAGGAGGCCGCGAGCAGCGAGCGGGCGTCACTGTGCCTGGTCTGCTGGGGCCGGTCCCACTTCCCGATGAGCCGGGACAGCTCGTCGAGGAACGCACCGTCGCGGACCCCGCCGCCGTAGACCATCACGCCGGCGTTGTCGCGCAGGGTGCCGAGCCGGTGGGGCTCCACAGCTGCAGTCCCTGCGCCCAGGTCTGTAGGTAGGTGGCCAGCCAGATGCCCTTGGAGCGGTAGTGCGCGTACAGCTCGGGGAGCTCGTGCCAGCGGCACACGTTGGCGACCTCGTCGAGGATCGCGCACAGCGGGACCGGCAGGCGCTGCCCGGGCAGCGTCGAGGAGTAGCGGTCGGCGGCGCGCAGGAGCGCGGTGGTCACCGGAGCAGCGGAGGTGACGCCGGTCGCCATGGACAGCAGGTAGATGGTGTCGGTGCTCCTTGCGAACGCGCTCGGGTCGAGGCGGTCGCGGTGGTCGTGCTCACCCTGGGGCGTCACCCACGCGGAGATCTTCTCGTTGGTGATCCACTTGAGGTAGATCTCGGCGGTGGCCCAGATGCCGTCAGAGGTCTTCGCCGTCAGCCGGCGCATGGCGGCCAGGCTGGACGCGGCCACCGTCTGCCCCTGCTTGGCCAGGATCCGCTCGGGGCCCTCGTCCTGACGGTCGCCCAGCCACAGGTAGGCCTCGCGCAGCGAGGCCTTGTCCAGCGCGGCCGCGAACAAGGTCAATGCCAGGACGCTCTGCCCCTTGGGGTCGAAGAACCCGTCGCGCTTGGCCTGGTCGGTGGCCTCCTGGTTTGACCGCACCAGGACCTCGACCAGCTCCTCGGCGTCCGACAGGCTCGTGACGGCGGTCAGCGGGTCCCACCACCACGAGGCGGGTTCCCCGGCCAGGTCCTGCGGATCGAACACCCACACCGTCCCCCTGAGGGAGTGCGCCCAGCGGGTGGCCGCGATGATGTCCGACGTGATCGAGGTGGCGATCACCGCGCCCGGCGCGAGGAGGATCTGCGGGATCACCAAACCCGTCGTCTTGAACCGGCCGGGCGTGGCGATGACCAGCATCAGGTACTCCCACGGCGCGAACAGGCGTTTGCGGGAAGGCACGTGCCGGCCCACCCGCATCCCCGGCTCGCCCTCCACACCCAGCCGCTCCGCGCTCTGTTCCGCCTTGTGCTGAAGTGCGATCCGGTCCCGGCCGGTCGACATGCGCCGCGCGGCGTCCTGGTAGGCGCGCAGCGACGGGCCGCGCCGCCGGGTCCGCCGCACCAGGCGCGCGACCAGGACGCCGACACTGGCCAAGACCAGCAGTTCGAGCAGCAGCACGACGGTCGCCGTCGACGTCCACCGCCAGCCGCCGGTCACCAGCCCCGACAGCGGGGCGAACGGGCTGACGGCGGGCCAGCTCCCCGCCGCCCACCACTGCGCGCCCTCCATCACCAGATCGACCGCGGCAGCTATCAGCAGCACCGCCCCACCGGCCGCCAGCGCCCCTCACTGCGCCGCGGTGGCCCGGTCGTCCCCGCGCCTCACCGGACGGTCGCTTCGCTCGGCACGCGCTGCGCGGCGACGCTGGGAGTGGTGCTGTTGGCCCACTTCTGGTTCGTGTTGTTGACCGGGACCTCGTCCTCGGTCATCACCACGTCCACCGGGATACCGGGGTGGCCGCCGACCTTAATGAGGAACTTGCCCCGGCCGGGCGGGGCGTCCTCTTCGCCGGTTTCGACGTTGATGCTGCCCGGGGCGGACCACTCGGCGATCATCTCGCGCTCGCGGACCGACAACGTCACTACCTGGTCGACGGCCGTGAGCTCGGACATCGGCAGACCGCCGCACAGCACCACGTCGGAGCGCTCCACGAACCCGCGGGCCTTCGCGCGGAGATCCCGAACAAGGCTGAGGAGCCGCGACCCCTTGCATCACAGGGATCGTGACTGATAGTCATCGTTAGCACTCTCACTCTGAGAGTGCTAACTGGTGGCGTGGCAACGCAGCGCACGGCACCAACGCGCTGCGATGCGGCGCCTGGGACGGGGGTCAGGCGTGTTCGGTGTCCTGCGGGTCCGTGACTACCGACTGGTGGCGACGGGGCAGTTGCTCTCCAGTCTCGGAGACTGGCTGCTGCTGGTCGCGGCCCCCTTCTTCGTGCTCCGCCTGACCGGCTCTACCCTGGCCACCGGGCTCTCCCTGGCCGCAGAGACCGTGCCGGCGCTCCTCCTCGGCCCGGTGGCCGGTGTGTTCGCCGACCGCTGGGACCGGCGCCGCACCATGCTCACCACCGACCTGCTGCGGGCCGCGACGGTCGCGCTCATGCTTCTGGTGCACCACGCCGGCCAGGTCTGGCTCATCTATATCGCGCTGATCGGCGAGGCGAGCTTCAGCCAGTTCTTCGCCCCCGCCCGCAAAGCACTCATTCCGACCCTGGTCGGCCGCGGTCCGCGACTGGCCGAGGCAAATTCCCTGGCCGCGCTTGTCTCCGGCACCGTCCAACTCGTCGGTAGCCCGCTCGGCGGCGCCCTCTACGTCCTGGTCGGCTTCGCTCCCGTGGTGGCTATCGACACAGGCAGCTACCTCGCCTCAGCGGCCCTGATCGTGGCAATCAGCCGCCGTCCCGCCGCCTTGGCCCCTCAAAGCCTCGACGGCACTGCCCTGCAACGGTTCGCGAGCGAGTTGCGCGTCGGTGCGTCCCACGTCCGCTCTACCTCCGGGCTCCCGATCCTGTTTTCGGTGGCCGCCGTGTTCTTCTTCGGCAACGCGGCCCTGACCGCTCTGCTCGTGCCCTACGTCGGCACCGTCCTGCACGCTGCCGCGGGCACCCTGGGCTGGCTGTTCGCCGCGCTTGGGATCGGCTATCTCGCCGGAGCCCCGCTCAGCCGGGCGCTCACCGCCCGCCTCACTCCCCGCACGATCACGATCGGAAGCCTGGCCGTCCTGAGCGCGGTGTTCGCCGCCACCTTCAACACCCACCACACCACCTGGGACTTCGTCCTGTTCACCCTCATCGGACCGCCGGCGGTCTGCTTCCTGGTCACCGTCGACACCTTCATCGCCCGCCACACCCCCGACCACCTCCTCGGCCGCACCAGCTCCGCCTACGGCATGGCACAGGCGGCGGCCACCCTGGTCGGCATGCTCACCGGAGCCGTCCTCGGTCAGCAGATCGGCATCGGCACCACCATGAATCTGGCCGCCCTCGCCGTCGCCGGATCCGCAGCCACCGCACTGCTGATCCCACGCCATAACCCAGCAGACAAGCTCACTGCGGACGAACCCTCTGTATCAGTCGGCTCTTGAGCCAACAGCGATCCTTCGACGCAGGGCTTTGCCTGCGACTGCAGAACGGCCGAATAGACCAACCACGTCGGTGGCCGGTCGGTTATACGCACGCCGGTGATCTGCGAAGTCCCCGCCTTGAACTGTCAT
Organism: Streptacidiphilus rugosus AM-16; assembly: GCF_000744655.1. NCBI lineage: Bacteria > Bacillati > Actinomycetota > Actinomycetes > Kitasatosporales > Streptomycetaceae > Streptacidiphilus > Streptacidiphilus rugosus. The sequence continues at coordinate 711,924 of NZ_JQMJ01000004.1, forward strand.
GTTCGCTACGTTAGCGAGCAAGCCCCGTTCGCGCGGGGCTCAACTCGGCGGGCGTATTCCGGTGATCGATCCGATGTCCGTACCGGCCATCGCCTGCGGAGTGCGGACCGAGGAGGCAGCCGTCCAGCTCGACGAACTGCATCGGCGGCACCTGCTGACCCGGCTGCCCGGTGACGCACCGCGCTACGCGTTCCGCGACTACGTCCACGACCACGCCCGCCGACTGGCCGAGCGCACCGACTGCCGCCAGGCCCGTGAAGACGCCCTGCGGCGCGCCGCCAAGCACCTTGGCCGGTCCGCGGCCGCCGCCGACTATGGTGCCTTCCCCGATCGCTGGCATCTGGGCCCCTGGTACGACGACCTCAAGCGGGATGCGCAGGACAGCCGTCGATCTGCCTGCGGTGACAACGTCCGCTCTGTTGGCGCTCAACCAGGAAGCCGGGCGTGATCCTCCGGATCGACTCAACCAGTGGGGGCGCTCCGGCGGGCATTCCGGAGGAGGGATCGCGGTGTTCGTCCCCTTCGGGCCTCAGCCGACACCTATCGCAAGCCGGGGTGGTCGGCGTCGACGGCGACCACGCCGTAGGGGTAGAGCTCGGCTTCGGTGGTGACGATGATTCCGCCGAGCGGGCCGGAAGGATCTGGTGCGGCGCAGACGATTGCGTGGGCCATGCCCGGGGAGAGTTCAGGCTGCTCGTGCGCGAGGATCCCGGTGGCGACCGCGAGGTGGCCGAGGGGGACGACAGCGATGCCCGGTTGCTCAAGGATCGTGAGGCCGCTGCCGGGCAGCAGGGTTTCGGCCTCCATCAGGCATACAGCGGGTACGTGCAGTTCGGCGCGGTCGCCGTGATTGGCCCGCTCCACAAGGTGCAGGAGTGTGGTGTGGTTGTTCCAGAAGGCCCGTACCGCACTGGTGTCCAAAAGGATCACGCGGCCTGGCCTCCGGTCGCCGCCCGTGCCCGGATTTCGTCGGCGATTTTGTGGACGCGGTCAATGATGTCGTCCGGCGCGGCGTCGAGAATCTCGTCGCTGGGCGGGTTCGGCATGTGACGGCGCATCGCTGCCCGGCCCTGCTCCACGCGCTCGGCGCGCTGGTTCCGGGTGTGGTGTTCGGCGGCCCAGGAGGCGAGCAGTGCGCCCATGGTGGTTCCGGCCTCGGCGGCGAGCTGGGCGAGCTGGTCCCGGGTCTCGGTGTCCACCTGGATCGTCGTCTTTGCCATAGTTCGACTATAGCGAACCGGCTGTTCTTTCACCCGGGACTACGCGGGGCGGGTTTCCCTGGCCTGGGGTCCGCGCTTGGCCCACTCCAGGCGGAAGATCACCGGCTGTCCCTTGGCCAGGCTGCGAAAGCCCTCTCCGAGGATGCCGGTGTGGTGCACGAACACGTCCTGGCTGCCGGCTACGGCGATGAAGCCGTAGCCCTTGGCCAGATTGAACCACTTCACGACGCCGCTGGTCATGGAATCCCGGTTCCTTCGCCTGCTGACAGTGCGCTGACCCTAGCGGACAGCCCCCAGGGCGGTGGGCGGGTATCACCCTGCGGATTACGAACCCATCTACGTGTCTCGACAGCCGGATCCCTTCGGTATGGCTGATCGGGTGGCTGCCACTGGCCGGCGGAGCGGGCTATCGGTGGCCGCGTGGGAGGTGCTGCTCGACCCAGATGGTCTTGCCGGGTTCGTGCCAGCGGGTGCCCCAGCGGTCGCCGAGCTGGCTGATCAGGTACATGCCTCGGCCGCCTTCGTCCATGGCCTTGGCGCGTCGAAGATGTGGGGCTGTGGGCGCGGCGTCGCTGACTTCGCAGATCAGGGTCCGGGCCTTGATCAAGCGGAGGGATATGGGTGGGGTGGCGTGGCGGATGGCGTTGCTGAGGAGTTCGGTGGCGATCAGGGACGTGGTGAAGGTCAGGTCGGCCAGCCCCCAGGTGCGCAGTTGGTCGCCGATGAGGGCGCGTGCGCGGGTGGCGTCGCGTGGCTCGCTGTCAAGGGTCCAGGTAGCGACCTGCCGGTGGTCCAGGAGGTTGGTGCGGGCGAGCAACAGGGCGGTGTCGTCGTCGCCCGGCTGAGTGGCGCGGGAAGCAGTGATGCGGTCGCACAGGTCGCTCAGTGAGTCTGCGGGTGCGGTGCGCAGGACGGCGGCGAGTTCGGCGAGCGCATGCTCGGGGTCGCTGTCGCGCAGGTCGAGCAGGCCGTCGGTGTAGAGCACGATTACCGTGCCCGCCGCCAGGTGGTAGTCGGTGTCCTCGAAGACGGTGCCCGGCAGGCCGAGCGGGGGCGTCTCCGGCATTCGGGAGAACTCGACCGAGCCGTCCGGGCGGCGGAAAGCGGCCGGGGTGTGCCCGGCCGAGGCCATGCTGCAGCAACCGGTGACCGGGTCGTAGACCAGGTAGAGCATGGTCGCACCGGGCTCCCGGTGGGACTGCTCCTCACCGAGCCGCACCAGCAGGTCGTTCATGCGCGACAACAGCTCGGCGGGGGCGAGGTCGAGATCGGCCAGGGTCTGCACGGCAGTGCGGAGCCGACCCATCAGTGCCGCGGCGTGGACGCCGTGACCCACCACGTCGCCCATCGCGAGGGCCACCCGACCACCCGAGAGCGGGATGACGTCGAACCAGTCGCCACCCACCCCGGCGGCGCTGTCGGCGGGCACGTAGCGGTGATCCACCTCGACGGCGGGCAGGCGCGGAACCACGGCAGGCAGGAGTTCACGCTGCAGAGCGAGGGCGATGTCACGCGTACGGGCCAGGCGCTGCTCGCGGGCCCGGGCCTGCGCGATCAGGACGCCCACGATCGCGAACCCGGCGACCAGCCCCAGTTTGATCAGCCAGACGTCCAGGCTCTCGCTGCGCTGATAGTGCAGGACAACGTAGAGAACAACGCTCACCGCGCCGAGCACGGCGGTCGTGGACACCGGGTACACGACGGCCGCCAGAAGCGGAACTGCCGCCAGCAGCAGACCGTAGTGATGCTCCGGCGGCGCCAGGATGACCGCGACCGCCGCCACCACCAGCAACAGACCCGGAAGGACACCCAGAACCGGCCGCCACCTGCCCCCGGGCTTCAAGGCGCCTGCGACGTCATCCATCGAACGACCCGGTTCCCGGACACTTCCCCCGTGGTGCCGAAGCTCGACTCCCCACGGGGCTGAGCACCGCAGGTTGGCCCGCCTGCCACCGGCATGACATGCCGCGCGCGACGGACTCCCCAGGTCACCGCCACGCCGCGGGCCACACCATCAAGCCTACTGGACGGTAAGCAGGTCCAGCAGGCCATGATCACCAGGCTAGCGCCTCATACGCCCGGATGCGGTACGAGGACGCGCGTGCGACCCCTGGCTGGCAGACCCTGGAGGAGAGACGGCACCCGCTGCCCCACCGAGCCGAGAGAGCCGAGCCATGAAGTTCGTACAGATCATCGAGTTCAAGACCGGTCGCATCGACGAGTTCAACGCCCTGCTCGACGCCTGGGTCGAGAAGAACGAAGGCCATCGCCTGGTGACGCGCGCTCTGCAGGTCCGCGATCGCGACCAGGAGAACGTGTACCTGAACATCGTGGAGTTCCCCTCCTACGAACAGGCCATGGACAACTCCAACCGCCCCGAGACGGCGGAGTTCGCGGCACAGCTCGCCGCACTGTGCGACGGCCCCCCGGTGTTCCGCAACCTCGACCTGCTCAACGAGCGGAACTTCGAGGGCTGAACCTGCCTGGCACCGGCGACAGCGGTTGCCGGAGGCGAGGCTCTACTCCACCGGCCGCGGCGGCCGTATCGGCCCGCCCGTGCTACCCGCAGACGACGAGCCGCATGGGAGACCCCGGAGGCAACGCGGCCACGAAGCAGCACCACTTTCACCGTTCCCATCGGGTCCGGACTTCCTGACTCGACTCCAGCGCTGGCCGGCCGCTCCTACGAGGCTGACCAGATCGACCCGGACACCCACACCGGCTGGAGCGTGATCGTGACCGGCTACGCCCACCTGGTCACCGACCCGGCCGAGAACGAGCGCTACCGCACACTGCTGCGCCCCTGGGTGGATCGGACGATGGACTGTACCGTCCGCATCCACCCGGAATTGATCACCGGCTTCCGTCTCCCCGGCACCGAGCCCTCTCCCGCCTGAATGCTCCGGTGCCGCAAGTGCCGCGGATTCCGCAGGCCCGGCTGCCTGCTTTGGCCGGGTGCCGGTGGCCGATGGACGCGAACGGAGTGCTCCGGCGTGCGGGGCGCGGTGTGGGGCGGTCTGCTGGTTGGGGGCCGTCCGGGCCCCAACGAAGGGAGATTGTGCGACATGGCTGTTGTGATGACGATGCGCTGGGACGGCGTGACGCCGAAGCAGTACGACCAGGTGCGTGACCTGGTCCGCTGGGAGCAGGACACGCCGGACGGGGCGCACCTGCACGTGTGTTCCTTCGAGGGCGGCGCCTTGCACGTGACCGATGTGTGGGACTCGCAGGCCCACTTCGAGGGGTTCTTCGCCGACCGGCTCGCCGCCGCGATCAAGGAAGCCGGCATCGAGGGCGAGCCGCAGACCAGCTTCCGCCCGATGCACCGCCGCTTCATCGCCCCCGGCGTCACCGGCGCCGCAAGCTGACCGGTGTGGGGTGGCTCGCCGCCCTGCCCCGCTGCGCGGGGTATTTCCGTGTTCCTGATCGGTTCGCTGGTGCGCATGCTCCGCACCGTGTGCGGGCTCCTGGGGCCGGGGCAGGGTCGCGCCTGCCGGAACGCTGCCCGGGCTGCGGCGCGGATCAGCGCGGAGCGAAAGGCCCGCCAGCGGGCAGTGGAGTGGTGAGCCCTGTTACGGGGTGGTCCAGTGTTCGAGGGTGTCGACGACCTGGGTGAGCGTCAGTTCGCTTCCACCGGCACCGGGGCCGCGGGCCCGGGCGAAGCGGAACGCGCCGTCGTGGTCGAACCGGGCGAGCAAGGTCCAGGGGCCCTTGGAGATGAGGGCGCCGCCATCCTTCTCCCAGTAAACCCGCCACCCGAACGAGCGAGCGGTCGCGTCCAGGCGGACGGCGTCGCGTCCGAGCACATCGCCGGCATCCATCACGACGGCCCGCCTCCGGCGACCTCGCAGATGGCCTGGTCGCCGCGTTGCAAAACCAGGGTGAACCCCAGGCCCAGGGCAGCGGCGAGCCGCTGGAGGCTGCGCATGCCGGGCGAGGAACTACCGGTCTCGCTACGCGACACGGCCGCCTGAGTCATCCCAGCGCGCTTCGCCAGCTGTACCTGGGTCAGGCCGAGGCTGGCACGCTCGCGCGCCAGCAGCGCACCCACGCTCGGGCCGCCGGACTCTCCTGGATCCCTCTGCTCCGGCATGGCCCCGATGCCCCGAGCGGCGAGAGCATGCCGCAGGAGACGGGTGGGGAGATCTGTGCGCACCTGCTCATTGTGGCTTCCCTGCTGCCTCCTACCTGGATTCGCCGCGCGCGGGCGGCAAGGGCGCTGGATGTGCTGGCGGGACGGTGTTTCCGGGGCCGCTGGCCCGGCTGCTGGTGGTCTCCTCAGCCCTCGCGGTGCTGCGCGCGGTCGCGGCGGTGCCGGCGCTGGCGCGCAGCCAGGCCGAGATGACGTACCTGCTGCCGGCCCTGGCCATGGCGTTCAGCACTCCGGCATGGATGCGGGTGCTGTCCCGTCGTGCCGCGACGAGCCTGGCCGCCGGGGCCGTGTTGCTGTGGACCCTGCTGGCCAGCGTTGTACGCCCGCACGTCTACGACTCACCGTCGATGGCCGTGTACGTCATCGACGGCACCCTGACGGCCTTCGCGGCCGTGGTGCTGGTCGGCGAGAACCAGTCGGTCCTGCTCCGTCCGGTGCGGCGGTAGCAGACGCGCCGCTGTGGTGCCGCCCGGTGCCGTACCCCGCTCGCGCCCTCGGCGGAGACCCCAGGAGCTGGGCTTCGGCTCGGGGATGACCTGCTGGCGACGACTGCGGGACTGGAGCGAGGCCGGGGTCTGGCAGCGGCATACGTGGCCAGTCCGACCCCACAGCCTCACATCCGGGATCTCAGCACGTCGACCTCACAGCCCGGCGCGAAGGGGTCGAAGCCGTGCTCGACCAGCCAGCGGACCCCCAGCAGGCTTCGCAACGACCACCAGGCGTGGATCACGTCGAGGTCGACATCGGTGCCATAACCGGCGATGACGTCGTCGAGGTGCTCCTCGTGTCCGAGCGTCAAGGTGGCGAGGTCGAACAGGGCATCACCCCGGCCCGCCTCGGACCAGTCGATGATGCCCGTGACCTCGTCGCCGTCGAGGAAGACGTGATCGATCTGCAGGTCGCCGTGCGTGAACGCTGGAATCCACGGACGGAGCGCGGCCTCGGCGATCTGGCGGTTGCGGGTGACCAGGTCGGCGGGCAGGATGCCGTTCGTCACCAGCAAGTCGCACTCGCCGTCGAGTTCCGCCACCAATTCGTCGGGACTCCGGCGGCGCCGACCGGCCCAGGGCGGCAACGGTGCTTCGTGCAGCTTCCGGATGGCGGCGCCTGCCGCGGCCCACGCGGCCGGCGACGCGGTTGACGGTTCACCGAGACGGCCGAGCACCGTCCCCGGGAGTGCGGCGATCGCGAGGACGGGCGCCTTGCGCCACAGGACCTCCGGGGTCGGGACCGGTGCGAGGGACATAGCCTCGACCTCGACGTCGATGCGTGCCTGATCGGCGTCCACCTTCAGGAACACGTCGCCGACGCGCAGAGTCGCGCGCTCGGAATGGGCGACGACGACTTTGACCTCATCCATGGGCGACCAGTATCCCGGGGAAGTTCGCCGACGTCGCCGGGTTTATCGCATGCGATGACGCGGCTGCCCGCGTCCCGCTACCCGGCGACCTGCGTGCACGACACCATCCTCTGACCAGGTCAAGACCACCATTTTTGTCAGGAGTCCCAAAGGAGTTGAGCGCAGGGTTCCGCCTGGCCGTGGTGTCGAACACGCATAGCCCGAGGATGGTGCCGAACCGGCTCGTGGCGATGGTGGAACGCGCGGAGGTCACGTGCGGGCACCGCTGGCAGTGGTGGAGCGTCGAGTTCAACGTCCAGCGCCACACCGACACGAACGGCGAAGGCTTCGAGTACTTCGCCCTCGACGGCAACCCCGCCCCGTCCCGCTACCGTCCCGCAGGTGCGCAGGCGTGTCCGGGCTGCGGCCGCCACTGGGTGGGCCGCCTCCTGGCCCACCGGCCGATCCCAGCACCGCCGGGACCGGCCAGCCGCCCCCGCCAGCATGTCACCGACGCGGCCGGAACCTTCCCGAGCGGCAGCGCGCGCCCCTGCTCCGCGCCCACGCCCACGCCCACGCCCACGACCACCGCCAGCCGATCCAACCTGGCCCGCCCGCCGCCGACAGCTGGTCCCCCACCCCCGACACCGTCCCAATCACCAGGGAGCCGGCGACGGGGGGTGCCGACGGCCAGAACCCAGTTGGCGTGTTCGGGCTTCCGTCGATGGGCAGCGGGAACAGGTCGGGGCACTCCCACACGCCGCCGGTGGCTCCTCGTCGTCGCCCCGCGCCGGCGGGCCCAGGAGGATCAGAAGGCCACCGGCGCGGCTGGCGGCGTCCGAACGGATGATTTGCGAAGCACCCTCTCTCGCGATGCGCGCCCGCCCCGCCCCCTCCCCTACTCCCTCCATAAGGCGAGGCGGGCGCGCAGAGGGGGATGTCATGACGTAAGAGGCACTCAGCAAGCCATGTGAGCACCTGTTTTACGCGGGACCGCCGGACGGGCCGGTCGCTCAGCGGCGGGGCGGACGGCGAGCGGCCGGGCCTCGCCGATCCGCTCGGCGATCTTCCGACGGCGATGCCGTAATTCCGGACGGTGTTAGGGTTGGCGAGCGAATCGAGGAAGGCGTCGGCCGCCGTCCGGACGGTCAGTGCCTTCCCGGTCGGCAGCAGCAGGACCGCGGGCACTGTCTCTCCCTTGCCACAGATAACAGAGCCGCTTCACGCAACGTGCGGAGAACGTCCCCGCAGGTCGCGCTCAGTGATACCGCAGGTAATAGGGCGTTATCTGTGGAACGACTTCACCACCGCCCCACCGCCGACGACCCGTCAGCGACCTACCAGCCACGATCCTGCCTTAGCGCACGATCCGGCACGGATGTTCCTCAACCCCCATCATCAGCTCGCGTCGCACGGGCAGGTCGGCTGATGGCGGCCCGACGTCGCGGCCGGAGGCGCTCACGCCGGAAGGCGGCCACGTCGGACGCCTCGCTGATCGCGGCGATCGGCGGCCTTGCTGCGATGGCGTACCTGGTCTGGGTCGCGGTGCACTACCTGCTGGTGCACTGGTGGATCCTGGTCGTCCTCGGCGCGCTCGCGGCCGGCGGTCGCGTGGCTGCTGAAACAACGGCGGCAACACGGCGCATGGACCAGAGTCCAGCAGCAGCAGCTGCGGTTACGCCTGGTGGAACTGGACGGCATGCGCCACGACCACTTCGAGTTCGCGATCCGCGACCTGTTGCTCCGCGACGGAGCTAAGGCCGAGCGGACCGGCGGCGGCGGGGACCTGGGCTGCGACGTGAAGGCGACCGACCCGTTCGGGCGGTTGTGGGTGTTCCAGGCCAAGCACCGCCGCGACGGCCTCGCCGGTTCCGCGGTCGGCACCCCGGACCTGCAGCGGCTCAACGGGACCGCCCGTCCGGTGCACAAGGCGGACGTGGTAGTCGCGGTGACCAACGGCAGGTTCTCCTCCAAGGCGCTTCCGTTCGCCAAGGCTCAGCGGATACACCTCATCAACCGCAGGCTGCTGGGGGAGTGGGCGGCCGGGTCACGGCCCGTGTGGGATCTGGTTGACAAGCTCCCGCCCCCAAGACGTCTGCCCGGCTGATGGTGGTGACCTGCCGTGCCCTCCTGCCTGGGGTCCGCGTGATCAAGCGCGGGTGGGCCGGGCAGAGCCGGGGAAGGCGTAGTCGATCTCGCAGGATGAGCAAACGGAGTCGACGTCGTCCAGTCGCAGGATGGGAAGAACTTCCGCCGCGGGCGCGACAGGCTGGCCGCACAGCGTGGCTGCGGTGCCCTCAGGGACGATGTGCCAGGCGAGCACGCCCAGAAAGTCGTACTCCGCCTTCAATTCGTAGTCCATGACCGTTGCCCTTTGTGCCTGCTCGAGACATCCCGCCCGGCTTCCCACCTTCACCGTCGCCTGCGGGGTACTCGGGGGCTTGAGTCGTTCGGCCCTGGGCCGCCGCTGACCGGCCCGGGTTTCAGCGGTCCCCCGCGCGGCCGCGCCCCAGATCCGGCGGGGCTCGACGGCCTGAGCCGTTGAGTCGGCCAGGCGCCACACCAGCCCCTTCCGCCGCTCGTCTTGCCGGACGGTGGCTCTATGGCGGATCCGGTGTCGCCGCCATCGGCGATCCGACGGAGCCGGCACAGCCAGACCAGGTCACCTCTGACGATCATGAGGGCTGAGAGTGGTCGCTGCCGTTCGGCGGGGCGTTGTGGGCCAGGGCGGTGTGCAGCAGCCGGCCCAGGTGCTGCAGGACCCGGTCGGCGTCCGCGCGGTGCTCGGCACTGAAGACCTCCACGCCCTGGCCGTTGGCTGCGGCGTGGACGAGGGGCTCCAGGGCGGAGCAGACGGCGGCGAGAAGCCGGCGCAGTGGGTTCTCGGTGTGCAGGACTCCCATCGCGAGCGCGCCGAGTGCTTCACGCAGCAGCGCGGTCTCCCGCTCCGGATCCGGGGTGCTGGGACGCTGCTCGGCGAGGGCGTCCACGGGCTTGAGGATGTGGCGGGCGGCGTGGATGCCTTTGGGGTACAGGTGCCAGTCTCGCGCGGCCAGTTCCTGTTCGCCCTGGCGCAGGGCGGCGCGGGCGGTGTCGTACATCGTGGGCGCCATCTCGGCCTGGGCCGGGTCGGAGCCGGTCATGGCGGGATCCTCGGGTGGAGGCCGACGCCTGCTGGCTGTCGGCTGTCATCAGGGGACAGGAGCTGCGGAGTCTCGCGGCTGCTCGATGGCCGTCAGGTCAGGGCGGACAGGGCCTCGTCGAGGCTCGCGTGGCGGGGGAAGAGGGTGTCGGCGCCGGTGAGCTGCAGGACCCGTGCGGCGAGAGGCGGCGGAGCGCTGATGTGCACGGGGAGTCCGTTCTCCTGCGCATCAAGGCGCAGTCCCAGCAGAGCGTCCAGGGCCGTGGAGCCGAAGAACCCGGCATCGGTGAAGTCGACCAGGACAGCCCGGAAGCCGTCCAAGGGCTTGTCGAAGTCGATGCTGCCCAGGTGGTCTCCGCGCAGCCGGTAGAGCAGGACGCCGCCCGGCGGGGTCTCGCAGGTGCAGGTCCCGGGCTGCCCGGCGCCGGGCGAGTGGGGAGCGGACAACCGGTCGCGGTCCTGGTCGTGATTCATGGCTCTCACCCGTCCTCTCCACGCGGGCGCATGGGCGGTGCCGGTGTCCCGGCTCCGCAATCAGGTTCACCCCGCGGTCACGACCCTGTCAACAGATACGTGAAACATCTGTCGTGAGTAGCGAAGCCTGAATGTCCAGTCGTAGGCTAAAGGTATGGAGAGTGGGCCCCCGCCAGGTTCAAGATGGACGTTTCTGACCAATCACGCACGGGTCCTGGTTCAGATCTCCCGGGACCCAGGGAGCCGCACCCGCGACATCGCGGCGCGCTGCCTGCTGACCGAACGCGCCGTGCAGCGCATCATCGCCGACCTGGAGGCGGCCGGATACCTCACCCACCGGCGCAACGGGCGAGGCAACGTCTACCACGTGGTGGAGGGCACGCGTCTGCGGCACCCGGCCGACAGCGGTGCCACCGTCGCCGACCTCCTGGCCCTGCTCCACGACCCGGCCTGACCCAATGCCGACGGTTGGTGGGACCAGAGGGGTGCTCGGTCAGTTTGGTGCCGCCGTGCGGTCACGCTGCGGGAGGCATTGTGGGGTCATCGCCGTGGCGTTCCAGGGCCTGGACGGTGTCGGTGAGCGCGAGGTCGTGGTCGGTGGTGCCGGGGCCGGTGGCGCGCGCGTGCCAGAAGGCCCCGCCCGGGGTGAAGAACGCGCGGAGGGTCTGGTCGCCGCGGGACATGCGGGCGCAGCCGTCCGGCTCCCAGGCGATGTGCCAGCCGAACAGGCGGGCCGTGCTCTGCAGGTAGTGCGCGTCATTGCTCAGTCGTGCCTGGCCGTCTGTGTCTCTCATGGGCCGATGGTCCCGTGCCCCGTGCTGTCCGGGGTGGCGGCCACGCCGGACGCGCCCGTGGAGGCGGCCAGGGCGTGGGCGAGGGCGCTGATGCCGCGTCCCGTGCGGGCGGCGTGCGCGCGCAGCGGGCGAGCACCTGGGCGGCAATCTGACGCGGGTTCGGGAACCGCTCGGGGAATCTAGCGGGGCGGCGCTAACCGTATAGCCAATCTCTGGACATACCTGGAAACAGAAAACTCAAGAAAACCCAGGTCAGGGCTTCCGGGGCTCAGGCAGGTCCATGGCCGTCCGCTCGCCAGACCTGCCGGGACCGTCCCGGCACCGGGTGTCAGTGCCACCATGCAGAATCCCCCAGGATGTGAGGGGGGTGCTGGTGCCGCGCTACGTCGACCCGGTCGAGGCAGAGGCGCAGATGCTGGCCGTCGGCCTGCAGGCGCTGGAGCCGTACCCGGGCAACAACAAGCCTTGGCGCTGCCTGTGCCTGACGTGCCGTCGCGAGGTCACGCCGACTCGTGCGAACGTCTACACCAGAGGGCGCGGCTGCAAGTTCTGCGCACCCAATGCGCCCGTGGATCCCGATCGGGCGCGCGAGACCATGCGCGCCGCCTTCCTGGAACCGCTGGAGCCGTTCAAATCAGCCCACGCCCTGTGGCGATGCCAATGCCTGCACTGCGGCGCGACCGTCACCCCAAGACTGTCGAACATCCAGACCGGATTCAGCGGCTGTCTCCCCTGCGCGAACAGGCGCATCGCGCTCGCCCAGCTCGGAGACCCGGACAAGGCGAACGCCGACATGCTGGCCGCCCACCTTCGCCCGCTGGTCCCGTATCCCGGGGTCAACAAGCCCTGGCGCTGTGAGTGTCTGCGCTGCGGTGATGAAGTCCGACCTGCCCTCGGACGCATCCGGCAGGGAAACGGCGGGTGCCGCCGCTGTGGCCGGGCCAGGACCACGTTGAAGCAGCTTGGAGACCCTGAGAAGGCGGCCGCCGAGATGCTCGCGGCGCAGCTCCGGCCGCTGGTCTCGTCTCCGGAGGTCAACAAGCCCTGGCGCTGCGAGTGTTTGCGCTGCGGTGATGAAGTCCGACCAACCCTCAGCAGCATCCGCCTGCGGCAGTCCGGCTGCCGTCGGTGCGGCTACGCCTCAACAGGAGCCAAGCTGCGGGAGAACCCCGCCAAGGCCGCGGCCGACATGGAGGCGGCCGGCTACACGCCACTTGAGAAGTACCCCGGAGCAGCCGCGCTCCCATGGCGCTGCATTCACCACCCGTGCGGCCGTGAGGTCACGGCGCGGCTCGCCTCGGTCCGGCAGGGGCACGGCTGTCGCGCGGCGTGCGCTTCCTACGGCTTCGACACTGCCGCTCCGGCCGTCGTGTACGTCCTCCACGACCCGACGCTAGGCGTCGTGAAGGTGGGGATCACGGCCGCGACATCGGACCGCGTCGCCCGCTTCGTGAAGATGGGCTTCACGGTCGTCGGGACGCTGCCTTTTGGGGCCGGCCAGCACGCCCGGAATGTTGAGCAACAGGTTCTCCGGCACGTCCGCACGCAACTGGGCCTGACGCACGCGCTGACCGGAGCGGACACCGGAAGCATCGGCGGTTGGACCGAGACGTTCAGCGCCACCGACCTGCCACCGCTCAAGCTGTGGGAGCTGGTGACAGACGCTGGTGGGTCCATGGCCAATGCAGGGCAGCCTCGGGACCAGGCACGGACGCCCTCCGACTCGCTGGACGGGAAAAGGACGTGAGACCTGCGGGACTGCACGGGCAGAATCGACACCTCACCGCCCTACAACCGTCCAGCAAGGAATGCTCATGGCGAGTGTCAGCCGCCAGCAGTACCGCGCAGCCGTAGAGAAGATGCTGGCCAACTATCGCGACGCCGAGCCCATCGAAACAAAGCAGCGGCTGTACCGCCCCGTGCTCATCGCGCACGGATGGTGTGCTGAAGTGCACCGCCTCGCGGAAGCCGCGCTGAAGCTGCTCGACCTCGGCTACGGCCACGAAGCGACGATCCTCCTCCGCACGATGTTCGAGACCACCATCAGCCTTCATTGGCTCTACCAGAAGGGCGAGGCTGGAGCCGAAGGCGTGGTCACTGAGGGCGCCAGGCAGAACCGGGCAGCCGCGGAGGATATGGAGACCGCGTTCGCGCCGCCGCCAGACGTCATTGACGCGATCAAGAAGACGCCGGTCATCCAGACAGAGGAGAGCCGGACCTTCAGCAAGGTCATGAAGCAGTGCGATGCGATCGACCCGACGAAGGCGCTCTATTCCATCTACCGCTATCTCTGCCGCTTCGCCCATCCGACCGCAGCCAGCGCGGACGCGTTCATCGAGGAGAGTATGAACCCGCCCCACGTGCGGCCTACCCCGAAGGACCGCGAGTCCATGGTGGAAGTCACCTCCGCCATGTGCCTGCTTTGGGCCGGCCGGGCATTCGACGAGATGCTGAACGGCAAGCCACGGAAGCGGTTCCTGCGCGCCGTCGCCAAGGAAGTCCAGCTGGCGCCCATCCTGCCCTACATCCACTAATACGCCGTTTCATTTGGCGGTGACCATGGAGATGTCACCACCTGGAACGCATGTCAGATCGATGTGAGAGCCTCCCGGGCATGACCTACGACTTGGCTGTCTGGGAGGGCGATCGGCCGGCGGATGACACGACCGCCGGCCAAGTCTTCACCGAGCTCTACAACCGCTACATCGACGGGGAGGTGGGGCGTTTCCCCGGGTTCGTGGACACCGGTTGTCATGCGGCAACGACCAGCGTAGTTGATCGTTGTTCGTAGGTGACCGGGCTGATCTGGCCGAGGCTGGAGTGCCGCCGCCGGGTGTTGTAGCGGGTCACCCACCGGAAGACGGCGAGTCGGGCTTCGCGGGCCCCGTTCCACCGTTTCCGTCCCTGGAGCGTCTCGCGTTTCATGGTCGCGTTGAAGCTCTCCGCGGCGGCGTTGTCCGCGCTGGTGCCCACTGCGCCGCGCGATCTGGTCACGCCGAGCTCCGCGCAGACGTGCGCGAAGTCCCTGGACCCGTACTGGGCCCCGTTGTCGCTGTGGAAAATCGCCCCGCGCAGTCCGGCTGCGCCGCGGGCGGCCGCGGCGGCCCGCAGGGCGTCGGTCACCAGGGACGTGCGCATGTGGTCGGCGATCGACCAGCCCGCCAGCCGTTTCGAGCACAGGTCCAACACCGTGGCCAGGTAAAGGAACTGGCCGCCACCGATGGGCAGGTAGGTTATGTCGCCCACGTACCTGGTGTTCGGCCTGGCCGCGGTGAAGTCACGGTCCAGCAGGTCCGGCACCGGTGTCGCCGACGGCTCGGGGATCGTGGTGCGGACCTTCTTGCGCAGGTGCAGCCCGACGATGCCGAACGTGCGCATCACGCGTTCCACGCGCTTGTGGTTAATCCGGTCCCCGGCATCCCGCAGCTCGGCGGTGACGCGCGGAACCCCGTAGGTCCCGTCCGAGTCGGTGTGGATCCGGGCGATCCGCTCGGCAAGCTCCGCGTCCGCCCTCGCCCGTTCCATGCGCGCGTCCGCGCCGGCCAGCCACCGGTAGAACCCGGACCGCGAGACCTGCATCATCCGGCACAGCCGCTTCACGCCGTAGGCGTCCCGGTGATCCTCGACGAACTGAAAGCGGCTGCTCACCAGCTGGTCTCCCGGGCGAAATACTTCGCGGCCCTGCGCAGGATCTCCCGCTCGAGCTCGAGCTCCTTCACCCGCGCCCGCAGCTGCCGGTTCTCCTTCTCCATCGCGCTCGCCTCACCGGCCCCCGGCCGGGCAGCCGCCTCCGCATCACGCACCCAGATCCGCAGCGTCTCGTGGTTGACGCCCACGTCCTGGGCCACCGACGCGTACGTACCGCCCGGCGTGGCGTGGTACAGCGCGACGGCATCGGCCCTGAACTCAGGGCTGTACTTCGACGTCCCCAACGGGAACTCCTGTTCTACGGATCCTCGCGATCCAATGATCAGGGTGTCCACGACCTGGGGGAAGCGCCCGTGGACGTACCGCCGACGGAGCGGATTTCGGCCTACGTTGCAGCCCTTCTTGAGCGGTGGTGTGACATGACCGAGGATGTGGAGGACTCGTCGCCCTGGTCGACCGGCCCCCTGATCGACGAGGCCAGCGGACCGCTGATCTACTTCGCGATGCGGTGGAGCATGGCTGAGGAGGCTTCGGCTTATGCGGCTGACCTGGCGCGCTCAATGGACCTGGTCTGTTTCGATCCGCAGGGGGACCGGCTCAGGACCTGACCGATCTCGTCAGTCGCCTGTGGGGCGTGTCTGTTCAACGAACCATGAAGCGGCTCAGCTCGCGGGACTCAGCGCGGAGCCGGTTCGGTCGCGTGCGTGCGATGGCGGTGTCCGATGCAGGACTCGGCACCTGGACCTCCTTGTTGGTGTCCCAGGTCGCTGGGTTGCCAGCTGGCCAGGCGAGTTCGATGCCGGCCTGTTGGGTCAGGGCCAGCATGGTCGCAACGAAACCTTCGGAGAGGGCGATCATGACCGCATGGCTCGTTCGCAGGTGCTGCTCCAGCAGAGCCTCAAGGAAGGAACGTCTTCAGGGCCGCGGGGTCGATCTGGCACTCGTCATCGCGCATCTGACCGAGACCGGAGGGCAAGCCGAGTTCCGCCTCGAAGACAGAGACCTGCCTCAGGAACAGCCTGGCCGCCCCATTCGATGGGTTCCAGATGGTCTGCTCGCCCAGGTTGAAGTACTGGCTCACCGCTGCCTCTCCCTGCTGTACATGGCGGAATCGTAGTCAGGCTGCGGCGAGTCGCCGGAAGCAAATGAACGCGGCGGCGATACCGACGAAGCCGAGGAAGTGCTCGGCCTTGCGCTCGTAGCGGCGGTGGAGCCGTCGGCATCCGGCCAGCCAGGACACGGTTCGTTCCACCACCCAACGATGCCGGCCGAGTCTCTGGGAGGACTCGACTCCCTTCCGGGCGATCCGTGGAGTGATGCCACGGCTGCGAAGCCACCGCCGGAGGCCGTCGTAGTCGTATCCCTTGTCGGCGTGGAGCTTGCCGGGGCGTCGGCGTCGTGGTCCGCGGCGGGAGCGGATCGGTGGAATGCCTCGGATTAGCGGCTCCAGGGCCTGGCTGTCGTGCAGGTTTGCGCCGGAGATGCCCAGCGATAGAGGTAGCCCGTTTCTGTCTGTGACCAGGTGGATCTTCGATCCCAACTTTCCCCGGTCGGTCGGATTCGGTCCCGTCAGCTGCCCCCCTTTGCCGCTCGAAGGCTCACGGAGTCGATCGCGCATCTCGACCAGTCCAGCTGGCCGCGGGCACCCAGCTCGTCGAGGATCACCCTGTGGAGGCGAGCCCACACTCGATCGCGGCTCCACAGGGCGAAACGCCGGTAAACCGTCTGCCAGCACGGGCCGAACACTGGCGGCAGCTGCCGCCAGGTGCACCCGGACGTGGCCACGAAGATGATCGCGGTCAGTACCTCGCGGTCACCTGCACGACGTCGGCCGCCGCCCTGCGGGCGCACCACTTCCGTCGGTGGAACCACCCGGCGGAACAGTTCCCACAGTTCGTCAGGCACCAGATGCTCAGCAAGGCTCGCCACGTCCTGTCAACGAGCGCCACGACCAACAGAAACGACGTCTAAGAGGAGGTTTCAACCTCATTTAGCCTGGTGGAAGGCGGTTTTGAGGCCGCTCTGGCACGTCGCGCGAGTGACGGTCGAGGCGTAGGCGACCATGGTGGCGCCTGACGGGTAAATCGTGTCCGTCCGGTGCCGGATGCTCCTGTCTCAATCGAGGATGGGCGGACCTGAGCTGGTCTGTTCCGTGCTCCGGTGCGCCCCTGGTGGGGGATTCCGGAACGCGGTACGCCGAAGTCATGGCGGAACGCAAACCCTATCCCAGTGACCTGTCCGATGCCCGTTGGGCTTTGGTGGAGCCGGTGCTGACGGCATGGCGGGCCAAGCGCCGGGAGACGGCGATCGCGCACGGGCGCCCACCCGAGCACGCACTACGGGACCTGCTGGACGCGATCTTGTACGTGGACCGCACCGGCATCCCCTGGCGCTACCTGCCCCACGACTACCCGCCTGCGCAGAGCGTCTACCACTACTTCGCGTACTGGCGCGACGAGGGCATCTTCGAGCAGCTCAACGGACTGCTGCGCCGCCTGGTACGCACGCAGGCCGGACGGAACGAGGAGCCCAGTGCGGGCATCATCGATGCCCAGAGCGTGAAGACCGCCCACACCGTCCCGACTGCCGAACAGGGCATCGACGCGGCCAAGAAGATCGTCGGACGCAAGCGCAGCGTCCTGACCGACACCCTCGGCCTGCTGCTGTTGGTGCTGGTCACCGCCGCGAGCGTGCAGGATTCGGTCGCCGGCACCCAACTGCTCGACCAAGCCGCCGAGCGCCACCCCGGCCTGCGGAAGATCTGGGTCGACGGCGGCTACCGCCAATACGCGGTGGAGCACGCGGCGAGACTGGGGATCGACCTCGAGATCGTCCTCCGCAAGCCCGGGACCAGGGGCTTCTCCGTGATTCCACGCAGGTGGCCGGTGGAGCGGACCCTGGGTTGGTTCATGCTCCACCGGCGCCTGACCCGTGACTACGAGAGCCTCGCCACCAGTTCCGCGGCCATGATTCAGCTCGCGATGATCGACAACATGACCCGAAGACTCACCGGCGAATCCACCCCAACATGGCGAGACCCGACATCACAGGATCAGACACCACCCGCAGGATGAAGCCTCCTCTAAGGGACAGGGCAGAACAGAGAGCTAACGGAGCCTCCGACGGGCCACCCAAGGCGGAGCCCCAGCCATGTCATCGCGCCGTGACCGCGACCGCGACGTGATCGTTTCATCGGGTATGACCACCACCGCGAAGCGCGCCGCCGTGACGGCCGCCCTCCTCGCTGCCACCCTCGCCGCAGCAACGCCCGCCGCCAACGCCGACGCCCAGTCAGCCGACCGCGCCCAAGGCGCATCCAAGAGGTTCTTCGGGCCAGGCGGCCTCTTCGGGGGCGGCGGAATCGGGGGCGGCGCGGCCGATATCGTCGGAGGCGTTGCGAACAGCGCAGGAAACATCATCGACTGCGTCATCCCCATCTTCGGAGGCGGCTGCGGGGGGTACCGCAACCCGTTCATCGCGCCCCAGCCCCACCCCACCGTGATCGTCTACCCCCCGGGCCATCCGCTCCACAAGGGAAACCTCTAGGGCACAGCCCCGCCCACCCCGGCCGGCGCCACGCCGGCCGGGGAAGGCAAAGCGCCTCCGGCGGGCCCACCCAAGGAGATGGCCCCGGCCTGTGCCGAGCGTGACACCGACCCCCGCATCTGTGCGGGAATCGTCGACCGCCTCACCTTCAACGGCGCGAATATCCAGACCGGCACCGAGTCCTACCGCCTCGCCCACACCCGCGCACAAGCCGAACGCGCCAGCTGAGGAATGAGCGACTCGGGGCGGTCCTACTCGGTGGTCGAAACGCATCCTCACCGTTAGGCTTCGGGGCCGAACGAGAGAAGATCAGTATGGACCCCCGCCTGCCCCACCTGCGTCGGAAGCTCGCACAGATACCCTTCAGTCCTCTTCGCAGCTACTCCTTCGGCGAGGAGAAGCACCGCTTCCAGCTCGGACCGTCCGTCAGCCCGGCGACGCTCGACGCCTTCGAGACCGACCACGCAGTCGTGCTTCCGGCCCCGTACCGCGACTTCCTGACGTTCCTCGGCGCGACGGGAGCTGCCCCGTTCTACGGGCTTCTGCCCCTGAGCAGGTGCGAACTGTTCACGATGGACCCGAAAGGGCCAGATGACAGGGCTCCGCGCGGCTTCACCCCGGTCGAGGACCGGGCACGACCAGGCGACAGGTTCCTGCACATCATCGAAGCAGGATGCAGCGATGTGGTCCTGCTGGGACTCACGGGACCGCTGACCGGGCGCATCCTTACGGGCAACTCCGATGGGTTCTGGGGCCCCGCCCTCTCGCCGGCACCGGACTTCCTCGCCTGGTATGAACTCTGGCTGGACGAGATGGCGGCAGGCCACGACAACCGGGCACTCGAACTGACCTCTCCCGCCAGCCGCAGCGCTCAAAGGCGCGGGCGTCCCACCTCTTAGCTGCCCCGACGCATCCGAGCGACATCGGTTCTCACTGGCATTGATCAAGAAAATCGTGCGCCAGTGACTCCCGAAATCACTTCGGAACGACATCCACGACGAGTGACATAGCCACCCGCTCGCCGTCGTCTACTGGGTCAAACGCTACCGCGAGCGGCTACTCGTGATCGACATCAACCGGCGGTGCGAAGACCCAGGCCGACACCCCGCCGCCACCCGGCAAGACCGGCACCGGAGCGCCCTACCGCCACCGCCAGAACGTCCTCGCCTGGGATGCCCAGCGCCCCGCCGTCGGCGCCGCCCCCGGCCACGGCCGCCCCAAGGGCGCCGCCGACAAGAAGCCCCGCAACCTCGACACCGTCGAAGCCCACCAGACCGCCGAGCGCCGCCGCGCCCGAACCCGCGAACTCCTGCAGCAAGCCGCGCAGTCCGGAACCGACCTGCTCCCCGCACAGCTCGCGCTGGACCTGGAGGTGACGGTCCGCCACGCCGGACGCCTGATCGCAGAGGCCCGCGGGCAGGGCGGCGGCCGACCTGCGGAATAGCGCACGGTGACCAAGCAGTTCGCGCCCAGGCCGTGCGGCCAGTCATGCCCGGGGAAACGTAGCTGGGCGCAGTTCGCTTCGAGGGAGGTTCAGCACGGGCGTGCCTCCCAACTCGTTCCTTCCGGCTGCGTCAGGTGATAGCCCAGCGGCGTTGCGACGTGTTTGACGGCCTGCCCAATGCGCAGGCTCCGAATCAGACCGGCGCGCCGTAGCGCCGAGGCGCACCGACTGGCCGCTGCGTTCGATACGCCAAGCCGCGAGGCCAAATGCTGTCCGGTGATTCCTCCGGACATGACGATGGCATCGAGCGTCTCTGCTCTGCCGGCGCCCAGCAGGGACCGAAGTGCTGCCAGTTGGTCCGGCTCGACCCGCGGAGGAGTTCCGGCGGGGATCCGGATGGTCAGGTGGTCGTCGGCAGGCTCGGCCAGCGACACCCGTCGGTTGAGAGCTACTGCCTGGAGCCGAAGCGAGCGCTCGCCGAGTTCAAGGTCCGCATCGAAGACCGTCGGCACCTCCAGTACGCCGCGGCGGAGCCTGATGTCGTGTCCGAGTCCGTGGAGCATCGTCGAGGCTCCGCTATTGACGTAGATGTGTGAGAGGGCGGCCGCGCGGGCGGCGACCGCTGCGCGGATGCCCGAGAGGCGCGGCTCGATGGCGGTGCTGCGCAGGTGGTCGACGGACGCGGCCAGGACGCGGTGGGCTCGATCGTTTCCCTCAGCGAGGGCTTTGGTGAAGGGCGTGGGAGCGCGGCGGGCAAACAGGTGGGCGAGGTAGCGGTGGCTGACACCCTCGGCGAGATCCGGCGAGAGGCTCCGCGAGTAGAGCTGCACCAGAGGCTCGGTGGGTCGGCCGTCGTGGGCATGGGATGTCCCGGCCGCTGTCAGTTCGGAGTCGAAATCGGGGAGAGCAGAGATTCTCACATTGCCTAAGCCATCGGTCCCGAGATGAATGCGTATCAAAGATCGCCCCCCCTGGTCTTGACGCCCTCATCAGGGCTTTTGCGCCTACGTGACGAAAGCTACCCGTCTTCGGGCGGGGCCGAAAGGATGTGGACGCACAGGGGCCCGACCGCTGGGCCCCCAAGACCTCAACCATGGGAGATGCCGTGCGCCTACCCGGACGCAAAGCCCTCACCGCAATCACCCTCGCCGCCACGCTCAGCGTCGGCGTCATCACCGCCGCCGCCCCTGCACACGCGGCAAGTGGGGGCGGCTGCCGGGCCTGGTACGACTATCGCCCCGGCTACGACATCGACGTGCAGGTCAGGCCGTGCATCAGCGCCAGCGGCGACGCCATCAACGGCAGCGGCTACCTCCTGGGCGGCATCCCAGTGGACTTCGTCATAGTCCAGTTGCTCGAGGACGGCAATCCGGTGGACCCGCAGTACTTCGCGTGCGGCGATCTGCCGGCCGGAGAGTGCACGGTCGCCGACAACACGACGTTCGGGTCCTACTGGCCGAAGGGCCACCAGTGGTCCGTCGAGATGTTCGTCAACGTTGGAGGGGAGGACTACGGGCCGATCCAATCGCCGATCCTGTACCGCTGACCCGGGCTCGTCTGCAGCCTCAGGGCACTGCAAGTGAGGACCTCTGTCCGGCGGGCCGGACGCGCGACTGTCGCCGGCAGCGATCGGGGGAGCGCGTCCAGGCCCGGCCGATAACCGACCCCCGCCCCGATGACCGCCCGACGCGGCTTCGGCGGGCGTCGCAGCCGCGCCCGCCGAAGCCACGGGTAACCGTCCTTTCGCCGCCCGGCTGGCGGGACCGAGAGGGCGTCCAGGTCCCTGAAGGCCGCTCACGCCCCCGTCCTGGCAACTCAGGTGCCCGCCGCCACCGGTACGTCCTCTGCCTGCCCAGCCTGCTGCGGCACCTGAGCCGGCGCTGGCATCGGCACGTCCTGACCAGAGGAGGCGGCCGCTTCCACGACCCTTTCGCGCTCCCGCTTGGCCCGGCCGACCTCGGCCGCGGTGATTCCCAAAGCGTCCGGCCGCCTCCTGCTGGCTGACGCCCGTTGCCAGCAGCTCCACCACCAGGCCGTCCGCGCCCTGGCGCAGCTCCGACAGCGGAGCCTCCAGCTGGACCCGCAGCTCCTCGACCTTCTGCTCCAGCTTGGCCCGCTCGGCGGCCAGCCGCCGCTCGACCGCGGCCTCCCGGCCGGCGATGTCCTCGCGCGTCATCAGGAACCGCATCGCGATCTCCTGACGCTCACTCTCCCGCGCCGTGTACTGCGCTGCCCGCAGCCTGGCCTGCTCCCGCGCCGCGACCTGCCGCGACCCGCGGCGCTTCGTCTGCGCGCTGTCCTGATTGTCGGTCATCTATGAGGCTCCCTTCGTCGACGATCATTGTGACCTCCCGACGCCTCCGCCCCGAACCTGGCGGTTTCGGTTCAACCGGCCGTCCGGCCCTGGCCCGCCCCGCCGAGCGGGCGTGTACGGCTATCCACAGAGGTGCTCGGGGAGCACCGCTGTGGATAGCCGCCGACTACGTCGTGACTGTCTTGATCTTGACGTGGTGTCAGCCTGTCGCATACTTCGCTGCGCTCACTGACGCGACAGACTGACACCACGTCAAGATCAAGACAGTCCATCTCATGCATTACGAATGATCTCGGGGGTATCGTCGCTACATGATGACCATCCACAAGCTCAGCGCTGGGGATGGGTACCGCTATTACACGCGCGAGACAGCGACCGCCGACGTCGCCCGTCAAGGCGCCCGGGAGCTCGGCGACTACTACACCGCAGGCGGCAATCCGCCTGGCGTCTGGGTCGGCTCCGGTGCCCCGCTGCTGGGCGTTTCCGGCACCGTCGCCGAGTCCCAGTTGAAGGCCCTGTTCGGCGAAGGACTTCACCCTGACACCGAGCAGATCGTCGCCGAACGCCTCGCTGCCGGCGACAAACCCAAGCAGGCCCTTGCCGCCGCACGGCTGGGCCGCCGGTACTACCAGTACGAGGCCAAGGACGGCGAGTTCGGCCGCCGCCTGGGCGCGGCGATGGCCGACCTGGAGCGCCGCGAGCACCGCCCGGTCAGCCCCGAGGAGCAGACAGCACTGCGCGGCCGCGTCGGGGCACAGATGTTCCGCGAGCGCCACGGCCGCAATCCGATCAGCCGAGCTGAGCTCGGCCAGTTCATCACCGCCCAGGGCGGCAAGGGATCCGCGGCCGTCGCCGGATTCGACCTCGTCTTCTCCGCGCCCAAACCGTCTCGGTGCTATGGGGCCTGGGAGACGAAGCCACCCGGAACGCCGTCGAGCAGGCCCACGAGCAGGCCATCGCCGACACTCTCGGCTGGATCGAGCAGCACGCTCTCATGACCCGCACCGGCGTCAACGGCGTGGCCCAGGAGGACGTCCAGAGCGGAGGGATCGCCACCCGGTTCCGGCACTACGACAGCCGGGCCGGTGACCCGATGCTCCACGACCACGTCGTGGTCGCCAACAAGGTCAAAGGCGAGGACGACAAGTGGCGCTCCATCGACGGAACGCTGCTCATGCAGATGAACGTCCCGGCGTCCGAGTTCTACAACCAGCGCGTCATCGAGCACGTCGCCACGGCCCTGGACCTGGCCACCGAGGCCCGCGAGGTCACGCCCGGCAAGCGCCCCGTGATGGAGCTGGCCGGCGTCGACGCGGACCTGATCGAAGCCCACTCGCGGCGCTCCACCGACATCAACGCGCGCATGGACGAACTGCTACAGGCGTACATCGCCGAGCACGGCTACGAGCCCTCCGACAAGGCCAGGCTGCGACTCCTGCAGCAGGCCACCCTGGACACCCGTCCCGACAAGGAGCACGCGAAGTCCCTGGCCGAACTGCGGGCCGGATGGCGCGCGGACGCGGTCGCCATGTTCGGCACCGAGCGCGTCGAACAGCTGCTGCAGCGCGCCCAGGAAGCGGCCGCCCCGGCGCGCTCGGCTCGGACCACCGTGGACCTCGACCAGCTCGCCGGCACCGTCCTGGAGACCGTCTCCGACCACCGAGCAGTCTGGCACCGCAGCCACGTCCTGGCCGAGGCCCGCCGCCAGGTGACCGCCGCGACCAAGGGAGCCTGGCGCTCCGACGACCTGGCCGAGCAGATCACCGACCGGGCCCTCTCGCAGCTCAGCATCGACATCACCCCGCCCGACCCCAACCCCGTCTTCGCGCCGCTGACGCGCGCGGACGGCACGTCGGTCTACCGGCGCAAGGGCAGCGAGCTCTACACCTCCGCGGCCGTGCTGGCTGCCGAGGACACCGTCGTCGCCGCCGCGAAGACGGCCGCGATCCCCGCCGTCTCCGGCGACGTGTTCGACCAGGTCCTGGCCGCGCACACGGGCCCGCTCGACCCGGGACAGCAGCGCCTGGCCCGCGCGTTCGCCACCGGCGAGCAGCTGCTGGTCGCCGGCATCGGACCGGCCGGTGCGGGCAAGACCTCCGCCCTGCGCCTGGTCGCCGACGCCGTGCGCGCCCAAGGCGGTCGCGTAATCGGCCTGGGCCCCTCCGCGCGCGCCGCGCAGGTCATGTCCGCCGAGATCGGCACCGACGCGTTCACCGTCCACGAGTGGCTCGCCCAGCGCGAACGCGCCGCCGGAGCACGCGTCGAGGACCGCTACCGCCTGCACCCCGGAGACGTCGTCATCGTGGACGAGGCCGGGATGGCCGGCACCCGCCGCCTGGCCCACGTCGTCGACGAAGCCCGCCGCGCCGGTGCTCACGTCCGCCTGATCGGCGACCCCGCCCAGCTCGCCGCGATCGAGTCCGGCGGCGTGCTACGCCTGCTCGCCCAGCAGGGCCAGGTCGTCGAGCTGGAGAGCGTGCACCGCTTCCAGACCCCCGGCGAGAGCGCCGCGTCGCTGCTGCTGCGCGACGGCGACCCCGAACAGGCCTTCGCCTGGTACCGGCAGCACGGACGCATCGTCGGCGGCACCTACGAGCAGATGGTCGACCAGCTGTTCGCCCGCTGGCAGCTCGACACCGAGGCCGGGCAGGCCGCAATGATGATGGCCGAGGACAACATCACCGTCGCCGACCTCAACACCCGCGCCCAGGCCTGGCGCATGAGCCGCGGACAGCTCGACCCGGCACACGCCACGCCGCTGCGCGACGAACAGCACGCCTACGCGGGCGACCTGGTCGTCACCCGCCAGAACCGGCGCACGCTCACGCTGCGCGGCGGCAAGGACTTCGTCAAGAACGGCGACGTCTGGACCGTCGAAGCGGTCAACCGGGACGGCTCCGCGACGGTCCGGCACACCGACCACGGCGGCCGGATCCGCCTTGATGCCGCCTACCTGCGCGACCACGCCCAGCTCGGCTATGCCTCCACCGGACACCGGGGCCAGGGCGCCACCGTCGACGCCGGCGGCGGTCTCGCCTCGGGCCGGACCAGCCGCGAGAGCGCCTACGTCATGCTCACCCGCGGCCGCGGCGACAACCGGCTCTTCCTCGTCCTGGACAAGGGCGAGAGCGTCGACGACGCGCTGGCGCGGATCGCCCGCCACAGCCAGGCCTCCCGCTCCGCCCACGAGACCATCCGCGCCGAGCAGGACCGGGCCTGGGGCATCGGACAGCTCGCCGCCGAGTACACCGACGTCCACGCCCGCGCGCTCGGCCAGCGCTACCAGGCTCTGGCCCGCCACACGCTGGGCGACCAGCGCGCGGAGATGTTCATCGCCGCCGAGGCCTGGCCCGCCGTCGAACGCGCCCTGCACGACGCCGAACTCTTCGGCTTCGACCCCGCCACGATCCTCACCATCGCCGTCGGCGAGCGCGGCTTCACGGGCGCCGAGGACAACTCCGCCGTGCTGTCCTGGCGCATCGACCGCCGCGTCGAGGAAGGCGTCGAGGCGCGGCAGCGCGCCGCCGCGCAGGAGGCTGAACGGCCCGGCGCCAGGCCGCTGGCCGACTACGCGCCCGACCGGCTCGCCGAACTCGGCGACCAGACCCGCGCCCAGCGCGCGCAGGCCCTGCTGGCGCTGCAGCAGGCCGAGGCCCGCGTCGCCGGCCACCCGCGCCCGGTCACCGCGTTCGGCCTGCCGCACCCGGCCTGGCCCGACCGCCGCCACGGCGGCCTGACCCGCGCCGAGCTCGCCGACCAACTTGCCCACGCCCGACGCGACGCCCGCCGCCCCAGCGACGTCAACCAGACCCAAGACGCCGTCCGCCTAGCCGCCGAACTGCGCACCGAACAGCGGCTGCGCCGCGCCCTGCCCGCGCTCGACCGGGCCCCCGAGGACTGGCAGCGCGAAGTGTCCGCCGAGTCCTTCGAGATCCCCAAGCGAATCACCCAGCTCCACGACGTCGACCGCGCCCACGACGCCCTGCAGCGCGCCGAGGTGATCGCCGACCAGGTCGCCGCCGAGCAGCGGCTGCGCACCAAGCTGCCCGATCTCCCGGCCGACGCACCCGCGCTCCAGGCCGACCACACCGGACCGGTCCCGACCTGGCTCGCCCCCGTCCAGGCCCAGACCGACCCCCGTCACACGCCCGCCGACTGGCGCGACCACCTCGACCAGCGCCGCGACGTAATGGACGCGCGCCTGCGGCAGACCGGCCAGGCTCTCGCCGCCGACACCCCCACCTGGGCGCGGCCGCTCGGACCGGTGCCACCGGCCGACCACCCGCTGCGCGACCGCTGGCAGCACACCGCTGCCCTGGTCGACGCTTGGCGTGTGCGCTCCCAGACCCCCGCCACCACCGCAGGCCTCGGTGACGAGCCCGCCGACCCCCGCCAGGCTGAGGCCTGGCGCGCGCTGCAGGCCGAGGTCGACGACGTCGGCCGCCGCGCCCGCGGCATCGCCGCCGCGCAGCAGCGCCGCGACGGCCTCGACCCCGACCAGGTCCAGGCCGCCCCCGCACCCGAGGCCTCGGCGACTCCCGACGCCGCCGACGGCCCCGAGCAGTAGCCGGCCCGCACCGGCGGCTGGCGCTCCTTCGCGTCGGCCGCGCCCACGTCCACCACCGAGACGCCCGCCGGATCCTGGCGTACCGCTGGCCAGAACGCCCCGGAACGGGACCGAGAGCGCCGACGCCGCGACGACGAACAACAGCAGGACCACGACCAGGCTCCCGAACGCTGACCGTCCCGTTCGCAGCCGGGTTGTCCACAGGTCCCCGTTATCCACAGAACCGCAGCCGCCGGGTCCGCCGTCGACACAGTCGGTCGGCACACTGCCCGCAGCCGAACCCGCCCATCAGGAGGTCGCGATGAGCACCCTGGACAGCCTCGCCGCCGCGCTGCGGCAGCCCGCCCCGGCCGACGTCGAGCGCTTGGCCTGGGACACGCTGACCCTGGCCGCCGACCTCGCCGACGCCCTTGCCTGGACCGACGGTGTCAGCCCGGAGACCGCGATTGCCGCCTCCGGCGCCGCGATCGCCGGCCGGGACCTGCTCGCCATCCCAGCCGAAGGCCCCTCCCCGCTCCTACCCGAACCGGTCGCACGGTCTCAGGCCGGCCAGCTCGCCGATCTGCTGGACCGTGCCCGTCTCCTGCTCGACCAGGCCGGCCGCGCCACCGCCGACCCCGACCAGGTCCACCGACTCCACGCCTGCGCCGACCGCGCCGCAGAAGCCGCCGCGGGCCTGCGCCACCTGGACGCCCCGTGACGGCGACGCTGGCGGACTTCCTCGATCTGGCCCGTCACCGACTCGACCTCGCCCGGCGAGCGGTCCCCGACCGACGCCTGTCCCCCAGCGAGCGCACCGCGCTGATCGCGCTCGTTGATCCTGTACTGCGCGAGATCGACCGTCACCTCACCGACCACGGCACCGCAGGCCGCTTCGCCCACCTCGCCACCCCCGACGCCCAGCGGGCAGCCCTCGCCACCCGCCACAGCATCGACCCGCCACAGCATCGACCAGGCCCGCAGCGCACTGCGCCGCGCACCCCGATCCCAGGTATCCGCCCGCCCCCCAGCCGGCGCGAGCGCCACCGTCGACGACGCGGCCACCTACCTCACCGACGCCCGCCGCTTCCTCGCCGTGGCGCACGATCTGACGGCCACCCACCACAGCGGACCCGCCGGCCAGCCATCCAGCTCCTACGCCGCCGTGCTCGACGCGCCCGGCGGACAGCGCTACCTCACCGCGCAGATGGCAGACCTCACTGATCTGGTGCGCCGCTTCGTCGCGACCGTCGCCGAGCACGGCGATCCGAACGCCAGCTGACCACCGGCCGGAACCTCGCCGACGCCCAACAGCGCCTCGCCAAAGCCTGGCCACGGCGCGGCCAGTCTGAGGACCTCGACCCGGCTGTGACCTGGGTCGTTGTGCCGCCAAAGGCTCAGCAGGTGTTTGATGTCCGGCACTCAGGCCGCGTGCGACTTGGCCGTCCGGTTCGCTTTCCTCACTGCGTCGGCGAGCTGGTCGCGGGTCATGGTGGAGCGGTGCGCGATGTCGAGGTCCGTGGCGCGTTTGTACAGCTGGGCCTTGGTCAGGTCGTCGAGGTTCTCGCGCGCGATTGCGGTGCGCTTCTTCGCCGCCGGGGCCTTCTTGGCGGCCTGGCGTGAGGTGGCGGTCCCGGCGCCTGGTTTCGGCGACCGACTCGCCTTCGCGCCGGGTGCGGGCGGTGTCGATGCTGGCCTTGAGGGCGTCCATGAGGTCGACCACGTTGGTGGCCTGGGCGGGAGCTCCCTTGGAGACGGCGATCTCGCGGCCGGCGGCCTTGTCCTTGACCAGCCGGCGGACCTGTTCCTCGAAGGTGTCGTGGTACTGGCCAGGGTTCCAGTCGATGCCGAGCATCCCGATCAGCTGCTCGGCGGTGTCCCGTTCGGCCGTGCTGACCTTGGTCTTGCCGGTGGGCAGGTCGTCGATCTCGTCCCGGGGCTCGCGGATCTCGTCGGCGAAGTGCATGGTGTGCAGCTCCAGCAGCCCGTGCCGGGCGCGTACCGCGGTCAGGTATTCCTTGCCGCGCATCGCGAACAGGCAGATCCCGGCCCGGTCGGTGCGTTCCAGGGCCTCGGCGAGCAGTTTGTAGATCTTGGTGTACTCCTCGCCCTTGGGTCCGAGGTAGTAGGTGCGGTCGAAGAAGATCGGCTCGACCTGCGCGAGGTCGACGAAGCCGGCGATGTCGATGGTCTTGGAGCGCGAGGGGCTGATCTGGTCCAGCTCCTCGGGTTCGACCACCAGGTACTCGCCGGGCGCGATCTCGTAGCCCTTGACGATGTCGCCGTAGTCGACCTCTTTGCCGGTGCGTTCGTTGACGCGCTTGTTGCGGACCCGGTCGCCGGTGCCGCGCTGGAGCTGGTGGAAGCGCACCGTGTGGTCCTGCGTCGCCGTGTACAGGAGCGCCACGACGGTCAACACCTCCACCGCCTGGGTGGCCCCCGACACGGCGCTCTGCAGCAGCGTGGAGCGGTGCGCGCTGACGAACGAGCTGATCTTGGCCTGCAGGCCCGTCAGCGCCTCGGGCCGCACGTGCCAGGGGGCGCCCTCCAGCCAGCGCTCCAGGCGGCCGACGCCCGCGTCGAACTGTGAACCCACCTGGGGGGCCTGGTGCGCGATCAGGAACCCGAGCCCGGTTAGCAGTCCGCCGACCGCCATCACGACCAGTACGAAGGAGCACAGCACCGCCAGCGAACGCGGCATCACCGCCGAGCACAGGTCGGCCAGAGGCCGCAGCAGCGCGGTGACCACCAGGCCGAGGAACACGGCGACAACCACCGGCAGGAACCGGTCCAGCAAGGTGAATACCGCGTAGCCCACGACGCCCAGGACCAGCAGGCGCCACGACCACCCCGCGGCCGCCCGCAGCGAGGCGGGCACCCCGGCTCCGGGCGCGGGCCGCACCCGACGGTCGAACGTGGCCGGTAGCGCACCGCAGGCCGTGGGGTGGCCCGGCGGCGGCTTGCCCTGTTGGGCCGTGGTCCGCGTCGCGCCAGGCGCACCCGTGCAGCCACTTTCCGCGCCCGACGCCAACCCACCACCCGAAACACCTTCCTGTCCGGCCAGTCATCCTCGCGGCTTGCTCACATCCACCACGCCCCGCTCCCTGCGGGATGGAAAAACAGCGGCGTATCCGCATTCGCGCACGCCGCCTGTTCCTGCCACGACCACGCCCCCACCATCGCCCCGGGAAGGTCCGGCTTACGCCGCATCCGCTCCTGCCCCCTCCGCAGACCCACGCCGCTACATCCACGGCCCCGGACTCCCGTAGCCGGCGATCAGCGACCACTCCCGCCGCGCCACCATGGCCACGCCTCACACAGCACGCCTGCCCCGGACCCTGTGATCCACGCACCCTGTCGCTTGAGCCGATGGTGGGAACGATCAACCGACTGTGCATGTACACCACAGGGAGGGGGCATGCGCAGCGTGCGACACGGCAGGGTCGCTTCAAAGGCTTGAGGTGGGATACGAGGTGGTCGACGTGCTGATGGCGCATCCGACGGTGCTGAACAATCTGATCAAGGAGTACGCGGCCCTGGCCCTACTCGGGGCCGACCACGGGGACCAGCAGGCCCGCCGGCGCCTGGAGGACGTCACCTACACCCTGTGCGTGGCCACCGGCACCCGCGACATCGACAGCGCGCTGGCCGCCGCCCGCTACCGGCTGCCCGGGGCCCGCCCCCACGACGATTCCCTGCTCGCCCCCGAGCGTGCGGACCCAGCCGTCGCCTGACCGACGCCACGCTGCCCCGGTGTCCCGGTGGCTTCCGATGCCGGCGCATGGGCGCCGGGAGAGCGGTCAGGAGCTCACGGAGGGCCGGTTCGACCGTTCTTCGGTCGACGCCGGGTCGATTCCGTCTCCTGCGAAAGGGTGTTCTCGTGGACAACGGCATGTGGGGCTACCAGGCCGACTCCGGCTACCAGGCCGGTATCGACCTCACCGGCTACCGGGTCGAGGCGACCGACGGCCATATCGGGAAGGTCGACGAGCACTCCGCCGAGGTCGGCGCTCAGTACCTCGTCGTCGACACCGGGCCGTGGATCTTCGGGAAGCACGTCCTGCTCCCCGCCGGCACGATCATGTCCGTCGACGCCGTGAACCGGAGCGTCCAGGTCGGCCGCACCAAGGACGAGATCAAGGACTCCCCCGAGTACCACCAGGACAAGCACGCCGGCGACGCCGACTACCGCAACGACATCGGCGCCTACTACGGCCGCACGCTGTAAACCCGCTCCCCAGCACCGCATCGGGGTGGTCCGCGCAGGAGAACCGCGCGGACCACCCCGATGCCGTCCGGAAGCGCCCCCAGGGCACATCCTCGAGAACAGGAGACCGACAGCCCCATGGCCTCAAGCCGCGCGCAGGCCCGCACCCGGCACCCGCGCCACCAGCGGCGCGGCGAGGCCCGACTGCCCGCCGTCGCGGCCACGCTCGTGGCCGTCGCCCTGTACCTGCTGCTGCCGCAGAACCTGCTCCTGGGCCCGCGGTTCGTGCTACCCGCCCTGGAGGTGCTCCTCCTCGTCCCCCCGCTCGTGATCAACCCCCGGCGCATGACCCGCCAGAACCGGACCTCCAGGGCCCTCTCGCTGGTCCTGGTCGCCATCATCGCGGGCAGCAACCTGTTCGCCCTGGGACTGCTGGTCCACGACCTGGTCTCCGCCGGTATCAAGGACGGCGGCGCGCTGCTGGTGGCCGCCCTGCAGGTCTGGGCGACCAACATCATCGTGTTCGGGCTTGCCTACTGGGAACTGGACCGCGGCGGCCCCGTCGCCCGCACCCAGGCCGCGCGCGAGGAACTGCCCATGGCCGACTTCCGCTTCTCACAGGACGAGAACCACGGCGCAGTCCAGGAAGTCGCCGACGGCTCCAGCATCAACGCCGACTGGATCCCCACCCTGGCCGACTACCTCTACGTCTCGGTCACCAACTCCACCGCGTTCAGCCCGACCGACACCATGCCCCTGTCGACCCGCGCCAAGCTCATGATGAGCGTCCAGGCCATCGCCGCCCTCATCACCTCACTCCTGGTCATCGCCCGCGCCGTCAGCATCCTGCACTAACCTCCCCGCACCATCACCGCCCACCGCCGCGCAGGAGAAGGGGAGACAGACCGGGAGAGCGGAGGCCTGCTCGGCCCTGACTTCACCGTCGATCTCACCGTCCGGGATCGACTACTGACCCGCGCGAGGGAACACGGAGGCGAATGGGTCGGCCTCGTCGTCCTCGATCGGCCGCACGTACACGTTCTCCGGCACAGTCGACGTCTCACGCCAGCGTCCGGCCCGCCGCAGCGCCCGGCCGCCCGCACCGGCCTCGGCCAGATCGGTCGCGCCGCCCGCCCGGATCCCCTGCGAGGTGATCTTCGCGGGCTTGGAGACGCCGGCGCGCTCGGCCAGAACCTGGATCCGCTCCCCGACGGCCGCCGGGGACAGCCGCGCCTGCGGCCCGGCGGAGAGGGCGCGGGCGGTGAGCCGGTCGCCGGTGGACAGCTGCCGGAACAGCGGACCGGCGATGACTCCCTGGCCCTTGAGCCAGTCCCGCCAGGCCCGGACCCGGCGCACCGGCCGCAGGTCGGGCCGGTCGTGCAGCCGGATCAGCTCCAGCCCCTCCCCCGACTGGTGGTTCTTGTCGGCGGCGAGGTCGATGACGACCTGGTCGTGCAGCAGCTGGGTGTACTCGAGGTCGATGTCCGGGATCTCGCTGCGCCGGGCCAGCATCAGGTACATCACCGCCAGCAGCGCCGCGTCCCGCTTCCCGGTCGCGGTCGTCTCGTCGACGGCGGCGAGCATCGCCAGCACGTCGGGCAGACGCAGCGCCGGGGCCTGCCGCTTCCGGGAGGCGCGCGGGTTCTCCCGCCGGTAGGTCTCCAGCAGCTCCAGCGTCTCCAGCCGGTCCGGCCGCAGCCCGGCGGGCTGCCAGCGCCAGAGGTGGCCCAGGTAGATGCCGATGGTGTCGGGCTTGAGCCGCGGCTGCCGCCGCATCAGATGCCCGGCGTACTCCAGGTACGTGGCGTCGGTGCACGGCCGGGCGACCCGGCCCTCCCCCGCGCACCAGGCTTCGAACCGGCGGATCGTGGCGTCGCGGTTGATCCGGGTGTTGTCCGCCCCGGCGCGGGCGCGGCGCTGCGCGGTGTCCGCGCTGATCCGGAAGTCCGCCTCGGAGTAGCGGGGCAGCTCCTCCATGGTGGGTGGCATCTCCCCGGGACCGAGCACGGTGTGCCGGTCGACCAGGTAGCGCGGCCCGTGGCCGCGAGGCCGGGCCGGGACGAGCGCGGCGGACCAGTCGGGCCCGTCGTCGACGAGCTCGGCGTCGACGACGTCTGCGGCTGGTTCTCGGGTCACGGGGTACCCCCTGGGGGTGTGGCGGACAGAGGTCGGATTCCTTGATCGAATCTTCCCTCTATTACGGCACTGATCACGTAGCTGGACGCCGGCAGCTTGTCTCGCCACGGGTGCCTTGCACGTGATTCGGTGGTTCGCGGGGGGGCGGGCTGCCTCGCGCGGGTGCGTCCGGCCGCGGGCAGCCGTCTGGACGATGGCCGATCTTGACGAGTTCTTGACGTGCATCCAGCGGTTTCTTAGCTAGGCTCCGGATCTGGTGTGCCGGGAAGTCTGGTCGGCGGTGCAGTCCGTTCGTCCCCCTTCCCATGAGAAAGCAGCTCACGCCTCGTGACGACCCATATGACGCCTCAGCCCGCCGCAGGGCCCCCACGCTGGCGGTCGCTGCTGCACGCGCGGCCGGTGCTGCTGATCGCGTTCGCGTTCGCGGTGATGGCCGACCCGGTGTCCTCGGTCGCGTACGCGATCGAGGCCGCGTTGCGGGCTCTGCACGGGGACCTTGAGCTGCTGCCGACCATGGGCCTGGTCGTTGCACTGATCGCGCTGGTCATCGTCAACTACCACCAGCTCGTCGCCCGCTACCCGCAGGGCGGCGGAGCCGCGGCCGCCGCCGGTGACGCCTTCGGGGAGGCTGCGGCGTTCGTGCCGATCGGCGCGCTCATCGTCGACTTCGTCCTGACCATCGCGATCTCCTCTGCTGCGGGTGCATCGGCGATCATCGCTTACCTGCCCGCCGCCGCACCCTGGCGCATCCCCCTCGCGCTCGCGCTCACCGCGCTGGTGGCCGGGCTGACCTGGTTCGGGCACCTGGGCCGCGCCATCTTCGCGCTGATGACGCTCGTCTTCATCGGTGTCACCGTCGCCGTGCTGTGGGGCGGCCTGAGTGCCCCGGTGCATCCCAGCGGCACCATCAGCCACAGTGCGGGCCGCTGGGCTCCCCTCGCGGTCGCGGTCGCCTTTCCCGTCGCGATGGCACTGGCGACCGGGGTCGAGGCCCCCTCCTCCGCCATCGCGCAGCTCGGTCAGCTCGACGACGCCGGACGCCGCCGCTTCGGCCGTATCACCTTGTGGCTGACCCTGCTGCTGGTCGGCGGAATCACCCTGGGCCTGACGGCGGAGGCTGTCCACCTGCGCATCGGCATCCCCGCCCCGGACAGCACCCAGATCGCGGACCTCGCGCACGCCGCCGCGTCCGGCCCGCTGTACGCCCTGTTTCAACTGCTCACCGCGCTGCTGCTGCTCTCGGCCGCATCCTCGTCCTTCGCTGCGGGCCCTGGCCTGCTCAAGGCCCTCGCCCGGCACCAGTGCGCCGACGGCGGCGAGGCCGGCATCCTCCCGGCGCTGTGGGGCCGCACCAACAAGCACCACACGCCCTACTGGGGCGTCGTCCTATTCCTGGCCGTCTCTGCCCTGGTGATCGTCGCCGCTGGCGGAGACGATCAGCGGCTCGTGCTCTTCTACGCCGTATCGGTCTTCATGGCCTTCCTCGCCGGCCTGGTCGCTATGGCCCGCTTCTCGCTGAGCGAGCGGCAGTTCGGCCACGCCGTGGTGAACCTGGTCGGCGCGGTCGCCGTCACCTTCGTCTTGGTGGTCAATCTCTCCCGGGGCGAGCCGATCGCCTCGCTCGCTGCTGCGGTGCTCATCGCGGGCGGGCTGTACCGGATGTGGGTCAAGGCCGGACGCCCCCGGGGCATCCGCGACGTGGCAGCGGAGGCCGAGTCGGAATCCAGGTGACCCCGCCGCCGCGGCCATCGGTGACCGGGTGCGCCGTCCGGTCCCTGCTCCGCCTCGCTCGGCGGGCGCTTCGCCGCCTGGAGACCGCACCGCAGCTTTTTTGCATGGTGCAAATTTTGCTCTATGCTGGATATACGACGGCCGCCCCCGCGAGCCGCCTCCGAAAGGAGGGTCACCGTGCTGCCCCTGCACCACGAAACGGAGCTGACCAGCAACGCCGTTGACGCGCCGGCCGGTGGACATCACGCGCGTGCTGTCGCCCTCGCGTCGGTGCGGTCCGGTGGAGCACCTGCCCTGGCGCGACTGCTGCTGCACGTGAGGCCGGACAGCCCGGAAGCGGCTCTGGAGATGGGCGCACTGCTGCGTTCGCTCCCCGGCGTCGGACCGCTGGGTGCCAGGGACCTGCTGCGCCTTGCCCGGGTGAGGGACTCCGACACGTTGGGCCACCTCACGTCTGACCAACGCAGGAGGCTCTCGCCCGTGCTGGCGCACGTGCCGTACATCCTGGGCTCCAATACCGTCGGCACGCCGGGGCCCTGAGGCATTCGGTCAGCAGATCGTACGGTGGAACTGGGCCGACAGGCGGTCAGGAGAGATGGGCGATGGCGCGATGGATCATCCGGCCGGAGCGCGCGCTGCGCCGCATCGGAGTCGCCGTCTTGCTGCTCTGCATGGCCGAGATCGTCGCGCTCGTGGCCGTGTCCGGGCGGGAGCGGCCGATGGTCGCTGGTGCGCTGGCGGGCGCGGGCCTGACGCTGGCGATCATCGTGCGACTACGCCACATCGTGGATGCACGTACCGGCACGCCCGCTGACGGACCATGGGCGCAGCCATGGGTGCTGGCGGCCATGCTGGACGGGTTCCCTGTGGACCAGCTGCGCCCGGCGCTGCTGGCCGCACCGGAGGGGTCCGACCTGGACCTGCTTTACAGGGCTTGGGCGTGCGCCGTCATGGGACGTGACGCGGGATGGCTTGAGGCGCGGTTCGCACTGGACCCTTGGATCGCCGACCTGCTGGTGTCGGCGTCGGTGAGCAGCTCTTCTGGAGGCTCTGGTACCCGTCCCGAGGCGTGACCGGGGTTCCGGCGCCGCCGCCACCTTGGCCTTTTCGCGGCCACGGCAAGCCGCCCGCTCTTCGTTGTCATGCGCGGTCGGCGATTTAGGTCTTGGGGTCGTCCGGCGCGCCGTTCGCGTACTGATAGGCGGCGTCGAGCGCTTGGTAGCGGTCGGTGTGTCCGCGTACGTCGGTGATCTTTCCGTCGGTGATGCGGAAGATCTGGTAGAGGCGCGGCTTGGCTGCTTCATCGGCCGCGAGGCCGAGGACGACCGCGTCGGGGTAGGGGTGAAGACCTCGTCGAGGGCGGGTCGGGCCCGGTTCTCGCGTACCGCGGCGTACCAGGTCAAGACGGCGGCGCGGCCTGGCGTGCTGGGGTCAGCCCCGGGGGTGGGCGCCCAGGTGACGTCGGGGGCCAGCAGACCGAGCAGGAGACGGAGATCGTCGCCGTCCAAGGCAGCGCGCAGCGCGGAGGTGACCTGGGCCGGTGTCATCTGGTGCTGCATGCGGGCCTTTCAGTTCGACGCCCCCTGGGGGCTGGCGGGTTCAGGGGGATGGGTTGCCCCGGGGTGGCAGCCTCTGGAGCGGCTGCCGATGTGCGTGGCCGGGCGCGGGGACCAGGCCAGGCCGTGCAGGAGGACGAACGCGATCCGGCTCACTGGCATGGATAGCCACTTGGCGGAGGGGCAGTCCGGCGTCGTCGGGCCGCTGTTCGCGTCCCTGGTGGTGGACGCGTGCCCGGTCAGTGGGCTTGGGCCATGGCCTTCGGATGATTGGTTCGGGGCGGGTGGTGGAGGGCGTGGAGGATGGCGCTGTGGTCGAGCCAGCCGACTAGGACGCCGCCGGGGCGGTCCAGGACGGGCAGTCCGGTCGTGTGCGAGGAGGTGAGCAGGTCCCGTGCGGTGGCGAGCGTGGCGTCGGGTGTGGTGGTGGGCTGGGTGTCGTCGGCGAACTTGCCGATCGGTGCTTGCAGGTCGACGTCGTCCGCCAGTGCCCGGATGAGGTCGTGGGTGTGGACGGTGCCGCGGTACGCGCCGCCGGGGCCGGTGAGCGGGACCACGCCGTGGTGGTGGTGCGTCAGAGCCTTTGGCGCCTGGGCGATGGGGGTGGTGTCGCCGAGCGCGTGGGGTGGGGCGGTCATGGCCTGGGAGACGGTGAGGTTGTCGGCGGGGTCGACGGGGGCGTCGAGGTCGATGCCGCGGCGCATCAGCTTGGCGGTGTAGATGTTCTCGTAGCTGAGCAGGTGGCTTACGCCGGTGGCGAGGACGATGGCGGCCATGAGCGGCAGGATGATGCTGTATTCGCCGGTCAGCTCGAAGAGGATGACGACGGCGGTGATCGGGGCGCGGGCGGCTCCGGCGAAGACGGCTCCCATGCCGACGATGCCGTAGGCGGCGGCCGATCCGGCGATTGACGGCATGAGCTGGTGGGCGCCTTGGCCGAAGGCGGAGCCGAGCATGGCGCCGATGAACAGGCTGGGTGCGAACACGCCGCCGGAGCCGCCGATGCCGATGGTCAAGGAGGTGGCGATCATCTTGCCGGCGAGCAGGGCGAGCAGGAACAGCAGCGCGTAGCCGCCGGCCAGGGCGTGCTCCAGGACGGGGTAGCCGACGCCGTACATCTGCGGCAGGGCGAGCAGGAGCAGTCCGAGGAGCAGGCCGCCGACGGCGGGTCGGGCCCATTCGGGGCCGCGCCAGATCGCGTCGCAGGCGTCCTCGATCCGGTACAGCACCTTGTTGAAGCCGACCCCGACCACGCCCGCGAGCAGGCCCAGCACGGCGAACAGGGCGTACTGGGCGATGTGCTGCACTTGGAAGGCCGGCAGGGTGATGAAGGCGGTGTTGCCCAGGATCGAGCGGCCGATGACGGAGGCGGTGACGGAGGAGAGCACGACCATGCCGAAGGACTCGGCGGCGAAGTCGCGCAGGATCAGCTCCATCGCGAAGAAGACCCCGGCCAGCGGGGCGTTGAAGGTCGCGGCGATGCCCCCGGCCGCGCCGCACGCGACCAGCATCTTGATCCGCGACTCCGACAGCCTGGCTAGCTGGCCGAGGGTGGACCCGAGGGCGGAGCCGATCTGCACGATCGGGCCCTCGCGGCCGACCGAGCCGCCGCCGCCGATGCACAGCGCGGACGCGAGCGTCTTGACGCCCGCGACCTGGGGTGCGATGCGCCCGCCGCGGCGGGCGACGGCGTACATGACCTCGGGGACGCCATGACCGCGGGCCTCGCGGGCGAACCGCTGCACCAGCGGCCCGTACAGCAGTCCGGCGACGACCGGGGCAAGGAGCACGAACCAGGGGCCGAGGAAGGGCACGTGCGGGTTGGCGGCGTGCCCGGCGGCGGCGTAGTCCGTGTGCCCGGACAGGGCTTGCGTGAAGGTCTTGATCAGCCAGCGGAACACCACGGCCCCGAGCCCGGCGCCGGCGCCGATCACGAGCGCGAGGACGGCGAGTCCTCCCTTGGACGAGCGGAGGAACGTCGTCGCCCGCTGGACCGCGGAGGTCGGCGGGGCTGCGGCGAGCTGCGGATTCATACTTTGCATTATGCAATGCTTGCATCATACTAAAAAGAGTGGGATTGCCCACTGAGACGCCGCCCCCGTCCGCCGCTCCTAGTCGCGGACCCGCGGGCGGAACGTCGGGCAGCGCGCACAGGGCCTCGGACATTCCAAGAGGAGTTCGAATGACCAGTGACGGCATTCCCGCTGTGGCGGTGAGCGTCGACCGCCCGGCCGACCCCTGCCGCGCCCTGGACTGGGCCGCCCGAGAGGCAATGGTGCGCGACGCTCCGCTGCTCATAGTCACCGTCTCGACCGGGGTCGTAGGCTCCAGGAGGGACAAGGCGCACCTACTGCTTCAGCAGTGCGCGCAGCGCACAGAACGATCGCACCCCGGCCTGCGCGTGACCTGGGAGGTCATGGACGCCGAGGCTCGCCGGACGTTCGAGCGGCGCGGGCAGGACGTGCAACTGCTCGTCGTCGGCGCACGGAGCACCCATCGGCTCAACGAGCGCCTGTTCGGGTCGACCGCCGTACACACCGCCGCCGCAGCGGTATGTCCAGTCGTGGTCGTCCCCGAAAATCCGCAGGCCAGTTGGCCAGCGCGCGGCCAGGGACCGATTGTCCTCGGCCTGGACGAGGAGACCGACCACGCCCGTGCCGCGATGGCTTTCGCGTTCGAGGCGGCGGTGCGTGAGGACGCCGAACTGCGCGTGGTGCATGCCTGGCAGCGGTCCCTCACCGGCGCCGACGGCGCCACTGCGCTGATGATGGCCGCCGAGCAGGACATGCGCCTGCACCGGACGCTCGCTCCCTGGCGGGCACACTATCCCGAGGTGGATCTGCAGGCCGAAGCCGTGTACGGCGGTACCCGCCGATACCTGCAGGAGATGTCGCAACAGGCCGGCCTGGTCGTCGTTGGCCGCCGCGGTCGGCCAACGGGACCACTGGCCCGACTGCACTCCGTCGGCCAGAGCGTCCTGCGCCGTGCACGTTGCCCCGTCGCCGTCATCCCCGCGGCCTGAGCCGCACAGCCGCTGATAATCGCCGGATGTCAACGCCGAAGCGTTGAGACGGTAGAAAGGGACCTATGCCCGACGATCGCCGCTCCCCCCGAACCGCCGTCCCCGCTCCCACCGCCGAGGAGGAGGACCTGGTGACCGCCGTCCTGACCGCCTCCCGGGTCCTGGTGTCCATCTCCGCCCGCTCCCTGGGGACGGTCGCCGAGCAGCTGACCCTGCCTCAGTTCCGCATGCTCGTGCTGCTCCACTCCCGCGGCGCGATGAACCTGTCCCGGCTCGCCGAGCAGCTGGCCGTCAACCCATCCACCGCCATGCGGATGATCGACCGCCTCATCGCCGCCGGCATGGTGGTCCGCGAGACCAACGCGCAGGACCGGCGCGAGGTCGCCATCGAGCTGACCGGCAAGGGCGCGGGCACCGTCGTCGAGGCCACCGAGCGCCGCCGCGCCGACATCGCCGCGATCGTGGGCCAGATGCCGGCCGAGCAGCGCACCGGCCTGGTCCAGGCCCTTCGTGCCTTCACCGAGGCGAGCCAGGAGCCTGACGCGGTCCAGCGCCAGCTCGACCTGCTGGGCTGGTAGACCCGACGCTTCCACATGCCCGGGCGGGTCACGTCCGCGCGGGAGTCCTGGCGGGGGCGGGAGCGGTCGGCGTGCCGCCGGTGTAGTCCCGCCAGTCTCCCGGTGCCTGGCCGGGGGCCAGCGTGCGGAGTTTCGCGAGGACGGCCGGGTCCTGGGCCTCCAGCCACGCGACGAGCTGGCGGAAGGAGACCAGGCGCACGTCGGGCTTGGCGGCGATGTCGCGCAGCGCCTGTTCGACGGCCTTCATGTAGATGCCGCCGTTCCAGGACTCGAAGTGGTTGCCGACGAAGAACGGCGCGCGGTTGGTGGTGTAGGCGCGGTTGAAGCCCGCCATGTAGGACCCGTAGGCCTGCTGCTGCCAGTAGGGGCGCTTGGACGGGTCTCCCTTGGGTGTGCCTCCGGTCTGGTTGGCCAGCATGTTGTAGTCCATCGACAGCACCTGGAAGCTGTGCCCGGGGAACGGGATGGACTGCAGCGGGAAGTCCCACAGACCCAGCTTCTTGCCCGGCCACATCTGCAATCCGCCCGGGGAGCTGGCGTCGTACTTCCAGCCCATCGCCGCCGCGGTCGGCAGCAGCTGGTTCTGCCCGAGCAGGCAGGGCGTGCGGCCGCCGATCAGCTCCTTGCGGTAGTCGAACGGCAGCGGGTCCATGTCGTGGTAGCCGGTGTTGGTCTTCCACTTCTCCACGAAGCCGATCGCCTGCTCCAGCTCGCTGCGCCACTGCGCCGGCGTCCAGGTGCCCACTCCGGTGGTGGGGCTGCAGAAGTGGCCGTTGAAGTGCGTGCCGATCTCGTGGCCCTCCAGCCACGCGAGCCGCACCTGCTCCAGGGTCATCTTGACGTGATCGTCGGCGAGGTAGCCGATGTCGGAGGCTCCCGGTTCGTGGCCGGGCGGCAGGTAGAGGTCCTTCTTGCCCTCGGGCAGGACGTAAATCCCGGACAGGAAGAACGACATCGTTGCCTTCGTCTCCTGGGCGACGGCGCGGAAATGGGAGAACAGCTTCTTGCTGTCCTCCCCCGCACCGTCCCAGGAGAACACGACGAACTGAGGCGGACGCTGCCCCGGCTCCAGATGCTGCGGCGTCGGCTGGAACGGCTGCGCGCCGGTGTCCGCCATCGACCCGTCGCCGATCAACGCCGTCGGCCGGGCGGGCATCCGCCCCCTCGCGTCGCCGCCCGGGGCGCTGGGCCGCGCCGGCCGGGGAGGAGTCGCGGTCACCCCGCCGCATCCGGAGACCAGGGTCGTGGCGGCGGCAGCCGCGGCGGCCACCACTCCTCGGCGGGAGAAATGGGCCATGATGCTCCTTGCTTCGTTACCGGCGCGCGGGCATGACACACCGTCGGCCGGTCCGCCTGCGACGTCACGCCATGCCATCCTCATGCAAGGTTTGCATGGTGCAATGAACCTGGCAGGGTGAATTCCGCCAACCGGGCATCGCCCCAGGTCCTGGCCCCGCACGCTGACGAGTCGCCGAGCGGGCGGCGTGTCGCGGCGCCACGCCCCCATTGCTGGAGCGCCCATGCGGTCGCGACCGCTGGCCACCGTGCTCGCGCGATCAAGAGCTGGCCCCGGGCGCAGGGCGAGGGATCGGGGACAGGCCGCGCGGCCACGAGCTGCAGGTGGCCAAGGCCGCCCTTCAGATGAACCGCCGAACCACGCGCGGCTGCGAGTCGCCGTCGCGGTGGCCCGTTGGCCGCCGCAGCTCTCCCACCAGCGACGACCCCGTCGGCGTCAGCGCCACGAAGGGGATGAAGTCGTGGCCGACCTGATAGAACTCGGCCGCCGTGGCCTCCGCCTCAAGGCCGCACAGCCGCAGCAGTTGCAGCGCGGCGCGCGGGTGCCGCGACGCGTACAGCGCCATCGCCTGCCCCGACTCGTCCGGCGTGAACGGCCGGGCCAGCGCCTCACTGCTACGCCGCCCGACCCGCACGTGGACGCGGGCGTCGTGGCAGATGTTGCGGTACCACTGCGACGCCTGCCCGAATCCCGACGCGACGAGAATCGCCCCCGTCTCCGGGTCACGTCCCACCACCTCCAGCACCGTCTGCCGCGACAGTCCACTACTGCGGCCGGTGTGCGTGGGAAGGCAGAACCGGGACCCGAACAGCCAGCCCAGGTGCCACCGATACAGCTTCACCGGCGCACGGAACAGCACACGCCGCCACCCCGTCGGCCCGGCCGACGGGCGGACCCGCTTCGCCATGCGCCCTCCGTGGATCATCATTCTTTGGACAGTGCAATCTTTGTAGGACGCAATCTCAACTGTAAAGCGCCAGCTCCGGCCTCCAGCCGCCGTGGACGCCGGGATATGGCAGTGAAACGGCAGCCGTATGGCATACCCACGCCGGATTTTGCCGACGACTGTTCTTCCCCTCGTAGCGTGGAGTCGTGACCCAATAAGGAGTTGAGTGGCGCTGGACATCGAAGTCGACGCTCCACTGCCGCCAGCAGTGCCCGCAGGAGAACTCCACGCGCTCCACGGCGAGTTCGGTGATCGTATTTCTCACCTCCCGCCCCTGGGCGGGCTGTCCTCAGGTGGGGGAGGCGGGCCGGTGCACGCGCACTGGCCCCGCCACCACCGTCGCGCCCCGCGGCCGCGGTGGTCCGGGGGCCACACGAGTCGGCGGATCGTCACGGGCGGGTCCGCCCCGGTCGGCCGCGGGGGCGTCGTCGTGCTGCAACTGCCGGTAGGCGTCCACGACGCGGGCGAGGTGTTCGGGCGCGTCGGGACTGGGGTTGGTGTCCGGATGCCAGAGCCGGGCCAGAGCCCGGTAGGCGCTGGTGATCTGGGCCCGGCTGGCGTCCGGGCCGATCCCGAGGACCCGGTACGGGTCGGACGGTTTGGGCTTTTCACGCGTCATCACGGCCTCCGTCCCGTGCCAGGGGTGAGGTGGGCGGGCCGCGGACCGTGCCCGCCGCCACGGCCGGGACGCCACGCCCGCAACCGCGAATGCCTCGGCCCGCGATAGGAGGGGCCGACCGGTGCGCCCGCTGGGGGCCGCCGGATCCGGGTCGGTCCGCGGGCGGCAGACGCCGTCGGGGCGGACCTTCGGGTTCGGCGAGGGGGGCGAACTGGGCCGCGGCCAGCTCCGGATCGGCCAGGATGATGTCCCAGAACGTCTCGTCCACGGAAGCGGCGGCCTGGACGGCCTCGGTGGTCTGCGTGGTCATGGGAGTGCACCTCGCAGGTGATCGGGGTGCCGCGCGGCCCGGGGCCCCGGGGAGAAGCCCGCGGGTGCCGCGCGGCACCCGCCCCTCTTCCTTGCGTTCCAGACCCGAGTGCCTGGTCCGGGTCTGGAGCTCATGGCCCCGGCTGGGCGGGGCGGTTGTCGGGGTGCCGCGCGGGCGGCCGGGGGGAATGTGTTCCGTCCGCGCGGCACCGGTTCCTTCGGGGTACCAGGCCCGATGGGGTCAGGCCTGGAGTTCCTTGCGGTCGTCGCCGCCGCTGATCTGGATCTTGCGGGGCTTGGCGGTCTCGGCGACCGGGATCGTCAGGGTGAGTACGCCGGCCTCGTAGGCGGCGCTGATCTTGTCGGTGTCGAGGGTGTCGCCGAGGAACAGCTGCCGGGAGAACACTCCCAGCGGCCGTTCGGAGACCTGGACCTCGGCGCCGTCGCCGCGTTCGGCCGGGCGGCGTTCGGCCTTGACGGTCAGCACGTTCTGTTCAACGTCCAGGTCGATCGCGTCCGGGCTGATGCCAGGCAGGTCGAACTGGACGTAGAACGTGTCGCCGTCACGCCAGGCGTCCATCGGCATCGCGGACGGGCGCGACCAGGTGCCGGTGGTTCCGAACATCTGCTGGGTGATCCGGTCCAGCTCGCGGAAGGGGTCAGTGCGCATCAACATCGTCGAGCACCTCCTGATCGAATCAACGGGCGAGTATCGACGCGCTCACACATCCGTCATAACACGTAACCCTTTCAGCGACAAGTTCCACCTGTCGCCTATTGGGTGACTCGGATGGTCAGGCGTCCTGAGGGAACAGGGCATAAGTGCCGGTGGCCTTCAGGAGTCGGGTCACCGGGGGCGGGGTGCCGCGCAGCTTCAGCCGGCGCCCGAGTTCGGCGGCATGGTTGCGGGCGGCGATCAGCGTCCCGAGCGCGGCGCAGTCGGCGAACGTCACCCGCGTCAGGTCCACCACCACGCCGCCGGGATGCGACTCCAGCTCACGCTGTAGTCGGGCCCGCAGAGCAGGCGTGGTGGCCCAGTCGAGCTCACCTGCGGCGCGCACCACTCCCATCCCCGCGCCGCCGTTTGGTCGGCGGTTTCGGCGGGAGTGTGGGTCGAGGGAGCGCCGCCGGGGCATCGTTGCCTGGGGACTCATGCCGCTGCGGGAACGGCCTGGCCGGACTCGTCCGCCGCCCGGTGCGAGCGACTGTCCTGCCCGGCGTGGACGGTGATCGTGCGGCGGCGGGAGGCCTGGGCGATGGGGACGGTCAGGGTCAGGACGCCGTCGGCCAGGTGGGCCTGGATGCGGGACGCGTCCAGGGTGTCGGCCAGCTGGATCCGGCGTTCGAGCACCCCGTGCGGCCGCTCGGCGACCTGTGCGGGGGCTCCCTGCCCGCGCGGGGCGGGACGGCGCTGCGTCCGCACGGTCACCATCTGACCGTGCGCCTCGAGGTCGATCGCCTCGATCGGGATGCCGGGCAGGTCGAGGGCGATCACGAAGCGATCGGTCTCGCGCCAGGCGTCCATCGGGATCGGCCTCGGTCGTGCCCCGGATCCGGGGGGCGCCTGGTGGTTCACCGCAGTGCGCATGGACATCGTCGGACACCTCCGGTCCGGGCAGGTCTCTTTCGGGGTTCGCACCGGTGTGGTGCGGACGACAACTGTTGTAGCATGTCGTCTAGGCGATGACAAACACTGGGTCAGCGAAAGAGTGACGATATGGATGTGCAGGATCCCGACCGGGCCGCGGGGGTGGGCCCGGCTTCGTTCCTGGCCGCAGCTGCGGCGCTGGGCATGATGGACGCCGCCGCCCGAACCGCCCGCCACGCCCCCGCCGACACCAACACGCAGGACGACCCGCGGCAGGCACTGGCGGCGCTGATGACGCTGCGTCACGTGCGGGAAGAACTCGCGGG
This sequence comes from Streptacidiphilus rugosus AM-16, assembly GCF_000744655.1. Taxonomy (NCBI): domain Bacteria; kingdom Bacillati; phylum Actinomycetota; class Actinomycetes; order Kitasatosporales; family Streptomycetaceae; genus Streptacidiphilus; species Streptacidiphilus rugosus. The sequence continues at coordinate 756,859 of NZ_JQMJ01000004.1, forward strand.
CTGGGAGACCGGACTGATCGAAACCGCCCGCACCGCAGGGGCCACCTGGGCCGACCTCGCCGAACCCCTGGGAGTCCAGAGCCGGCAGGCCGCAGAGCGCCGCTACCTGCGCCTGCGCCCCAACGCCGACGCGGGCACCGTTGCCGGCAGCACCGGCGAGCAACGCGTCCAGGCCGCCCGCGACCAGCGCGCCGCCGACCGCGCGGTCACCACCTGGGCCCGCGACAACGCCGCCGACCTGCGGCGCCTCGCCGGGCAGATCGGCGCCCTCGACGACCTCGGAGCCGGCGCCGCCCCCGCGATAGAGCGCCTGCTGGACGCCCTCGGTGACAACGACCCGGCCCGTCTCCTCGCTCCCCTCGCCGAAGCCCGCCCCCTCCTGGAAGCTGACCACCCGAGGATCGCCGACCGCCTCGACGAACTCACCGCCCGCACGGACCGACTGCGCGCCGACAGCGACCGCCAACGCCGCACCCCCACACCATGACCACCCCCACGACCGATGTGACCGGCGAAGCACTCCACACCGTGGACCCGTTCACCACCGGCAGCCTGACCGCGCTCACCTGGTTCCTGCGCGACCGCGTTCGCGACGCTCACGCGGCCGGGCACCCGGGCGCCCAGCAGTTGCAGGACAGCGTGGAGGACGCGGCGCGAGGCATCCTCACCTACGTCGACCAGGCGGCCCGTACCCCCGACCCGCAGGCGATCGCCCCCGCACGGGTCCGCGCCCACGCGTTGTGGACCGGGCTCGAGACCGCCGCAAGCTTCTGGCACGACCACCCCGCCCATCCCGCCCACGCTCGCCCCGCGGACCCGCGCAGCGCCTGGCGCGATCCCGCCCGCTACACCACCGCCCGCTGACAGCAACCAGTGCGACGACGCGTTGTCGTCCCCGACCCCCGCCGACGCCATGACTCCAGCCAACCTCCAGCAACTGCTCATCGAGCGTGCCCCGACCATTCCCCGCATCACCGACGCCGGCAAGCGCGACGACGACAGCCCCTACGGACTGACCGTCACCCTGGCCAGCGGCGGCCAGGTGTGGTGGGCCATCACCGGTGCCAGCGGACCCGCCCCTGCAGCAGATGCCGTCTCAGGGGAGGCGTTGGAGGTGCCGGATCTTACGGGTCCATCGGTCCCTGTGGCCCTGGTCGAGCAGGCATTGGTCGCCACGGCGGTCGGCGCCGACGACCCGACCGGCGGGGTACTGCGTGCCGACCGGTACAGCATCCGCCCGAACCCGCCCGCGGTCCGGTACGGCGCGACGCTCGAGTGCCGCGACGGCTGGAAACTCTTCCTGTCCTGCTACGGCACCGCGCGCCACGGCCACGCCCGCCCCGAAAAGCCCTACCAGCCCCTCAGCCACATCTGATCGCACCCCGCGACCCCGACAGCCCACCCTCACGAAGGAGACAGCCCCCGTGGCCGGTACGACCGAGACCCTGGAGTTCCAGGCGGAGACCCGCCAGCTCCTGCAACTGGTGATCCACTCGATCTACTCGAACAAGGACATCTTCCTGCGCGAGCTGATCTCCAACGCCTCCGACGCCCTCGACAAGCTCCGCCTGGAGTCCCTCACCCGCACCGACCTCGACGCATCCGACCTGCAGATCACCCTGGAAGTCGACCAAGATGCCCGCACCCTGACCGTCCGGGACAACGGCGTCGGCATGACAAGGGACGACGTCGTCGACCTCATCGGCACGATCGCCAAATCCGGCACCGCGAGCCTTCTCGCGAAGATCAAGGAAGCCAAGGACGCCGACGCGGCGCAGCATCTGATCGGGCAGTTCGGCGTCGGCTTCTACTCCGCGTTCATGGTCGCCGACAAGGTCACCCTGCACACCCGACGCGCCGGCACCGACCAGGGCACGATGTGGGAGTCCGACGGTGAGGGCACGTACACCATCGCCGACGCCGAGGGTCTGCCCGCCGGTACCGCCGTCACCCTTCACCTCAAGGCGGAGGACAGCGAGGACGGACTGGGTGACTACCTGGCCGCCTGGAAGATCCGCCAGATCGTCAAGCAGTACTCCGACTTCATCCGCTGGCCCATCCGCATGGCCACCGAACCCACCACCACCGAGGCGGCCGAAGTCGCCTCGGGCGCCGAGGGCGAGTCCCAGGCCAAGGCCGTGGGTGCGCTGGAAACGCTGAACTCGATGAAGGCGCTGTGGGCCCGGTCACGCAGCGAGGTGACCGAGGCCGAGTACAGCGAGTTCTACCAGCAGATCAGCCACGACTGGGAGCCCCCGGCCGAGACGATCCACATGCGGGCGGAGGGCACCTTCGAGTACGAGGCGCTGCTGTTCCTCCCGTCCCGCGCCCCGTTCGACCTGTTCTCCCGCGACACCAAGCGCGGTGTGCAGCTGTACGTCAAGCGGGTGTTCATCATGGACGACTGCGACGCGCTGATGCCGAACTACCTGCGCTTCGTCAAGGGCGTCGTCGACGCCCACGACCTGTCCCTGAACGTGTCGCGGGAGATCCTGCAGCACGATCGGCAGATCACCGCCGTGCGCCGGCGTCTGGTCAAGAAGGTCCTCGGCGCGGTCAAGGACATGCAGGCCACCCGGACTGAGGACTACACGAAGCTGTGGGAGCAGTTCGGGCGGGTGATCAAGGAAGGGCTGATCGAGGACCGCGACAACACCGACGCACTGCTGGAGCTGGTCTCCGCCGCTTCGACCAACGATCCGGTCGAGACGACCACGCTGCGCGACTACGTCTCCCGCATGAAGGACGGCCAGAACACCATCTACTACCTGACGGGCGAGAACCGGGCGACCGTGGAGCACTCCCCGCACATGGAGGCCTTCGCCGCCAGGGGCTACGAGGTCCTCATCCTCACCGACCCCGTGGACGAGGTCTGGACCGAGCAGGTCCCCTCCTTCGACGGCCACCGCTTCCAGTCCATCGCCAAGGGCCAGGTCGACCTCGACCAGACCGACGACGAGAGCGACGAAACGAAGGCGGCCAAGGCCCAGCAGGAGCAGGACTACGCCGCACTCCTCACCTGGCTGCAGACCACGCTCGCCGAGCACGTCAAGCAGGTCCGCCTCTCCACCCGCCTCACCACCTCCGCCGCCTGTCTGGTCGGCGACGCCCACGACCTGACCCCCACCCTGGAGAAGATGTACCGGGCCATGGGCCAGGACCTCCCGAGCGTGAAGCGGATCCTCGAAATCAACCCCACCCACCCGCTGGTCACCGGCCTTCGTGAGGCCCACGGCGCGAACCCGGACGATCCGGCGGTCGCCGAGGTTGCAGAACTGGTCCACGGCGGCGCACTCCTGGCCGAAGGCGGGGACCTGCCCGACCCCGCCCGCTTCACCCGTCTCCTCACCGACCACCTCACCAAAGCCCTGTAACCCACCGTCGGGTGCGGCCGGCCGCGGGGTTCGCCGGCCGGCCGCAACCGGCCCGACAAGCCACGACGGGCCGCCGGACCGTGTGCGCCGCGCCCGCTCCCACGCCGGCGCACACACAACCCAGCACTCGGCACCCTGAACGGAACCGGCCGCTGCCGACGGCCACCGACACCACCACGGAGAGCGAAACGTGTACCAGTACACCGACCGCAAGAACCGCACCCTGGCCGACCGCGTCGACGACGTGGCAGCGCGCCGCCCGAGCCACGGCACCGAGCAGGACAAGACGGCCGCAACCGCCCTGCTCGCGGACATGCTCCAGGCCGCCGCGAAGCACGGCATCAACCTGGACAACCTCGACATGGTCACCGACCTGCCGGGCGGCTGCTACCGTGCGGTCTCGAAGAACAACGATCTGGACGAACGCATCAACGCCGCCGCCGCCCGGCGCGCCGTCCCCGGCACCGAACAGGACAAGGCCGCTGCGACGGCTCTGCTCACCGACATGCTCCAGGCCGCCGCGAAGCACGGCATCACGCTCGACACCTTCGACTGGGTCACCGACCTCCCCGGAACCTGCTACCGCGCCGTCGCCCGGCACCGCGAACTGACCGCACGCATCAACGAAGCCGCCGAACGCCACAGCACCCCCAGCACCGAGGAAGACAAGGCCGCCGCGACGGCTCTGCTCGCGGACATGCTCCAGGCCGCCGCGAAGCACGGCATCAACCTCGACGCCTTCGACTGGGTCACCGACCTCCCCGGCGGCTGCTACGCCGCCGTCGCCGCCAGGCACCGGAACCGAGCCGTGCAATGGGCCACAGCCAGCTGAGCCGAGCGGTCGGCCGTCCACGCTCGCCGTGCACTGCCGCCTTTCGCCCCGCGACGCGCGGCCTGGCATGCGCGTCGGTGGGGAGTCCCGCTGCGCGGACCGAGCACCTCACACCGGACCGATCCTCCAGGTCAGGTGCGCGTCCAGCCTGCGGCCGCCCACCCTTGGGGCGCCCGGACTCGCTCATGCCGTCGACCGACGATGACGCACGCGCTCGCCACAGTCGCCCGATAGGTCAGCTGGTCCCGCGCAGCTTGGCCAGTGCCTCGTTCAGCAGGGTCTCGCCGTCTTCTTGGGAGCGGCGCTGCCGGACGTAGCCCATGTGAGTCATGTAGGGGGCGTGGCCTTCGGCGACGGGCACGTCGTCGCGGTCCCGCCCGGCGGGCAGTCCGCACCGCGGGCAGTCCCACGTCTGCGGGACCTCCGCCTCGATCGCGAAGTTCCGCTGCGTCTGGTGCCCGTTGCTGCACCAGAACGACACCGTCGTGCGCGGCGCGAGGTCACCGCGCTCCGGCTCGCCCAGCGGCCCGGACCCGATCCGCGCGCCCCTGATGTTGCTGCTTCCCCGCGCCACGATGCTCTCCCTCGGCCATGATGTCCACGCCTCGGATGTGCATGGGATAAGCCCAGCGTACGGGCACCCTCCGGTAGAGCATTCCCCGGCCAGCCCCTGCACACTCGACGGACCGCCCGGGACGGAAGCTCAGGTCACTCCGGCCGGGGGCAGCGGCACACCGGGTCCGGCGGTCAGGGCTCGGCCGGCGACTGGGAACGGCGGCTGCGAATACCGCGGTGAGCCCGGGCGCCACTGGGGACGGTCGTCGCGGTGATGGTCATACTGGACCGCCAGCAGGCGAAGCTGTTGCCCGGCGTTCCGGCCTCCCCAGGGTGCCCTAGGTACGGCCCGGATGGTGGAAGCGAGCAACTGCTCCACCGCCTCGTGCCCGCGCAGCTTCGACTCGCCGTGCTACAGCAGTGACTCCGGGCTGACATCGAGGCCGAGGCCGTCGGGCGGTGCGGGCCTCTTGTGACGTCGATTACCGATACCGTGCGGGTCTACGGCGTCAGATAGTGGGCGCCAAAATCTGGAGGCACCAGCCCCATGCTGATTGCTCAGCGTCCTTCGCTGACCGAAGAGGTCGTCGACGAGTTCCGCTCCCGGTTCGTGATCGAGCCGCTGGAGCCGGGCTTCGGCTACACCCTCGGCAACTCGCTCCGCCGTACGCTCCTCTCCTCGATCCCCGGCGCTGCTGTCACCAGCATCCGGATCGACGGTGTCCTGCACGAGTTCACCACCGTGCCGGGCGTCAAGGAGGACGTCACCGACCTCATCCTGAACATCAAGCAGCTGGTCGTCTCCTCGGAGCACGACGAGCCGGTCGTGATGTACCTGCGCAAGCAGGGTCCGGGTCTGGTCACCGCCGCCGACATCGCGCCCCCGGCCGGTGTCGAGGTGCACAACCCCGAGCTGGTCCTCGCCACGCTGAACGGCAAGGGCAAGCTGGAGATGGAGCTGACCGTCGAGCGCGGTCGCGGCTACGTCTCCGCCGTGCAGAACAAGCAGTCCGGCCAGGAGATCGGCCGTATCCCGGTCGACTCCATCTACTCGCCGGTGCTGAAGGTCACCTACAAGGTCGAGGCCACGCGTGTCGAGCAGCGCACCGACTTCGACAAGCTGATCGTCGACGTCGAGACCAAGCCCGCCATGCGTCCGCGCGACGCGATGGCGTCGGCCGGTAAGACCCTGGTCGAGCTGTTCGGTCTCGCGCGCGAGCTCAACGGCGACGCCGAGGGCATCGACATGGGCCCCACCCCGGCGGAAACCGCGTTCGCCGCCGACCTGGCATTGCCGATCGAGGAGCTGGAGCTCACGGTCCGCTCCTACAACTGCCTCAAGCGCGAGGGCATCCACACCGTGGGTGAGCTCGTGGCCCGCTCCGAGGCCGACCTGCTCGACATCCGCAACTTCGGTATGAAATCGATCGACGAGGTCAAGGCGAAGCTGGCTGACATGGGCATGGGCCTCAAGGACAGCCCTCCCGGATTCGACCCCATCGCCGCCGACGCCTTCGGCAATGCGGACGCGAATTTCCTCGAGACCGAACAGTACTGAACGCTGCGCCGGGTCGCGCGGTCCGGAAGACGCCTCCCGGACCGCACGACCAGGTTGCGGGAAAGACCACCCGCTCCAGGATCTCCGGCTAGGCCCAGAAGGTGACCGGCGACCGGAAGCTGCGCAAGGCAAGAAGAAGGCCCCGCCACCAGGCTGCCCGCCCTATACACCGCCGCACATGCCTGCCCCGACGGACACCTCGGTCACGCCCTGGACGACGGAGGCGACCTCCAGGCCGCCGCGTTCTGCTCCGTGCCCGTGGACCAGGTCGTCGAGCACATCGACGTCCTGGTCGCCTCCGGCTGGCTCACCGGTACCGCCATCCGCGACGGCCGCCTGTCTGGTCGGCTCACCGAACGCGTCTTGCTGCTTGGCGGGCTCCTGTAGTGCCTGCCGCAGGCACGGCAGGCACTACAGGTTCCTGCCACCGGTGCGGCGGGCGGTCAGAACACCCAGGAGGAGGCCGTCGTCGTCGACGACAGGCCATACCCGCAGGTGCTTGGATCGCATCGCTCGTGTGGCGAGTTCGAGATCCATGGCGGGCCGGGCGAAGGGCCCGCGCTGGTGGGTGATGTCGCGGATGGCGGTGCGCTCGGTGTACCGCGAGCGTGCCATGAAGACGTGGAGGTGCGACCGGCTGACCAGGCCTTCGCAGCGGCCAGCCTCGTCGTGGACCAGCAGGTACGCAACATGGGGGTCGTAGAAGAGGTCGCCTGCCTGGTCGAGGGTGGTGTCGTCGGCGACTTGGTTCGGATGCGGTGCCATGGCGTCGGCCACGGTGAGGAGCGTGCCTGCGGGGGGAGGTCGGCTGGCCACGATGGCACCTGAGCCCGTCCCCGAGCGGCTTTGCCGCCGCCCGGACCTTTGGTGATCCCAGGACGATGCCGGAACGAGGACCGGATACGAAGTGCCCTGGGCGCCTCCCAGGCTACTCCCGGTCGGGAGGGGGAGCTGCGGGCAGTTTGAGGCGTACTGTGGAGGTAGCCGAGTAAGCGTCTTCCCATCAGCACTTCGCTGGTGCCGCCCTGGGTCATCATAGGTTCGCTCGCGGACCGGACGGGCGGCCTGCCATGGCGCCGGCTCCTCTCTCCTTTCCTCCTATGCGCGTGGACGCGCTCGGCGCCCCGCTGTTGCCCCGACTGCTGCTGGAACCGACGATGTCGCGGACCGGGATGTTCGACGGCGCCTGGTGGCCGCACTCGAACCGGATCCGGGTCGAACTGCCGGACCTGATCACTGCCCTGACCGCCCACCTGGGCCCCATCGCGCGAGTGGGTCTGGACATCGTGCCTTGGGACGACGTTCCGCGCACCGTGATGGCCGACGGGCGCCTGATCCGGATCAGCTGGTTCGCCAGCAGTGACCGGACCATCAGCATCACCCGCGGCTTCCAGGACCACTTCCTGCTTTTGGTCATCCCACCCAGCACCGACGCGCGCACCGCCTCGGACGCCATGACCGCGGCCGCCGCACAGCACAACCACACCGCCGCCGGCGAACTACTGCCGTAGCGACCCGTGCGGCCATGTTGTCCGGCGCGTGGGCCACGCACCGGTAGGCGCTGGACCGGCGAGGCCCGCAAGCTGTTGATCACTGCGGGGCGGCAGCACAGGTCTCGGAGCAGAAGCGGTGGCGGGCACTGCTGCTCCAACGCTCGTGCGCGGTGCCGCAGCGAGGGCATCGGGTGACCCCGCCTACGGTGGGATCGATCAGGTCCAGAGTGTTGAGAAGGGCCCGGCAGTCCTCCGCGTTGTCCGCCTGCGAGGCCACGAGTAGGCGGGCCTGTTGGCGGGTGTGTCGGTCGTGAGCGGTGAAGAGGTCGTAGTCGCTCGAGCCGTGGGGTTTCTGCATGGTGGACCTTCCCTTGCGTGCTGCTGTCGGATCTTCGTTCACGAGTTCTCGCGTACAGGGCTCGCTCAGGGGGCCGCGGTGGGCCTCTGTGGTTGCGGCGTGCGGTCACCAGTCCCGGCGACCACGGGCAGCCAGTCCTGCCCGGGCTGATCGGCGGCGAGTGCGGTGGCGGCGGTGAGCGCGAGCGTGGCGTGAACCTGCGCTTTCAACAGGTCCGTCTGTGACGGTGCCCAGTGGTGTGTGCCGCCAGAGCCGCGGTCACGGTCTGCGGCGGTTTTCTGCGGGCCGGCGAGCAGGCGTTCAGCCGACAGGTAGTGCTCGGGGCCGGTGGCCACGGCGGGTCTCCTCGATGCTCGGTGCTTCGGGTTGTTGACTGTCCGGTTGCTCGTCCGACGCTGCTTCAGCGTGCGCCGTCGCGGATGTCCCAGCTGTCGCAGCCCGGCAGCTGGGGTGGCTTGAGCTTCTCCAGGTGAGCGCGCAGCCAGGCGATGCGGCGCTCGGCGCCTGCGCCGCGGATGCCGAAGGTGATGCTGTTTCGGCGTCCGCGGTTTCGGCATTCACGGTCGCCGGCAGCTTCGTCGAAGGTGTCGAGGACCCGCTCGTACAGCAGCGCGTCCTCGTTGCCGCACGGGGCCAGGTTGTCCACGGTCAGGAAGCGCCACCCTCGGGCGATGTCGCCGGCCTCCGCCGCGATGAGCTGCTCGGCCAAGCGCTGAGCGTCGTCCCGGCGGGTCACCGCGCTGCCGCCGTACGCCGGGCTGGCGGCGTTCCGGCCGCGTTGCGGCCTGCCTTCCCGTCGTGTGTCGGCCCAGGTCATGGCCGGCTCTGGAGGCGGAGGAGGCCGACGGCGTGGCCGTCGTGGTCGACAACCGGCCAGGAGGCCAGGCCGCGCGAGCGCATGTGGGCAGCGGCGGTGTCGGCTGCCATGTCGGTGGTGGCGAACGGGGCGCGGTCGAGTGGGGCGTTGCGGACCGGGGTGCGTTCGGTGTACCAGGAGCGGGACCGGAACGGCGTGAGGTGCTGGCGGGTCAGCAGCCCGGCGCATCGGCCTTCGTCGTCTCGGACCAGGACGTGGTCCGCTCCAGAGCTGTGCAGGATGTCCATCGCGGCATCGACGGTGACGTCGTCGCTGATCTGCAGGTCCGGGCGTGTCATGAGGTCGCCGACCGTGGCGGTGGTGGTGGGTTCGATGGTGAGGGAAATGGCGGGCTCCTTCGTGCTGTTGATTGATGACTCCTGCTCGGGGCGGTGCTGACCTTCGTGGCCGAGCGCCGGTCGTCGCTAGGCGGCGGGGGCGGTGCGTCTGGGCACTGCCGCGCTGCGGGAGGTGTTGGCGCTGTGCGGGTTGCGGCCGCGGTAGGCGGGGCGGCCCCAGCGGCTTCCGCTCGCGGACGGGTTGCGGCGGGGGCGTTCGATGACGGGCTCGGGGATCACGACGGGGATGCCGCTGGGGACGCGGGCTCCGGTGATGCGGACCAGTTCCGCGTCGTGGGAGCGGACCTTGGAGGAGGCGGGGGTGATGCCGGCGGTCGCCATCATGCGTTCCATCGCGCGGCGCTGGCTGGGCAAGACGAGGGTGACGACGGTGCCGGACTCCCCGGCTCGCGCGGTGCGGCCGCCGCGGTGCAGGTAGTCCTTGTGGCCGTTCGGTGGGTCCAGGTTGACGACAAGGTCGAGGCCGTCGATGTGGATGCCGCGGGCGGCGACGTTGGTCGCGACCAGCGCGGTCACCTGGCCTGTGCGGAACTGCTCCAGAGTGCGGGTGCGCTGGGGCTGGGACTTGCCGGCGTGCAGGGCCGCGGCCCTCACCCCGTTCGCGAGCAGGTTCTCCACCAGCTGGTCCGCGTCCTGCCGGGTGTCGATGAACATGATCACTTTGCCGTCGCGGGAGGCGATGCGGGTGATCGTGGCGTCCTTGTCCCTACGGTCCACGTGCAGGAGGTGGTGCTCCATCGTGCCGACCGTCGCCGTGGAGGGGTCCACCGAGTGCGTGACCGGATCCGTGAGGAAGCGCTCGACCAGGCGGTCGACGTTGCGGTCCAAGGTGGCGGAGAACAGCATCGTCTGGCCGCCTTCCGCGACCTGCTCGAGCAGTTCGGTCACCTGCGGCAGAAAGCCCATGTCGGCCATCTGGTCGGCCTCGTCCAGCACGGTGACCGAGACCGCACCGAGGTGGCAGTCGCCGCGCTGAATCAGATCCTTCAGACGTCCCGGCGTGGCGACCACGATCTCCGCGCCACGGGTCAGTTCCCGCGCCTGACGGTTGATCGACATCCCGCCCACCACGGTCGCCATCCGCAACCGCACCGCCTCCGCATACGGGGTGAGCGCCTCGGTGACCTGCTGCGCCAGCTCTCGCGTGGGCACCAGGACCAAGGCCAGCGGCCGACGCGGCCGGGCGCGGCGCCCGGCGGTGCGGGCCAGCACGGCGAGGCCGAACGCGATGGTCTTGCCCGAACCCGTCCGGCCACGGCCGAGCACGTCACGGCCGGCCAGCGCGCTGGGCAGCGTCGCGGCTTGGATCGGGAACGGCGAGACAACGTTATTGCGGGTCAGCACCGGCAGCAGTGCGCTCGGCATGTCCAACTCGTCGAACGAACCGACGGCCGGGAGGACCGGGGTGCTGCTGGCCGTGTTCGCGAACTCGCTTCGCAGCGACAGTCCCGAAGGCGCCTTCTGATCCGAGGGCCGGTCGTTGTAGTCCCCCATGCGCTGGCCCGAGACGGCGTGATGGTGAGCGGGGCGATCTGAACGATTCATGGGAAACCTTCCTCAGGGCCGGCACGTCACGAGGAAGGCACCGCGGCGCGGGCGCCGCCGAGGGCCACAGGGGTGCGGGCCGAAACAGTCACGGATGCAGCGTGGACGGTGGAACCGTGCGGTACGGCACCTGCGGCCGGCGCTCACCCCGATGGCCGGGAGCGAAGCAGAATCGTGGACCCGCGGCGGTCGGGGCGGTGAGACGCGGACGGGAAGCCGTGCGCCCGATGGGTACAGCCAATCGGGCAAACAGAAGGCCTGAACAGGCCGGATCATGCATGGCGCAATACCAAGGGGCCCGCACCGGGCATGAAACGCGGTGCGGGCCCCACGCTGCTAGGCGGGTGCCACGGCAGAAGAACTACAGCGGACGAATGTTCTCGGCCTGCGGGCCCTTCTGGCCCTGCGCGACGTCGAACTCGACCTTCTGGCCCTCGAGCAGCTCACGGAAGCCGTTGGCGTTGATGTTCGAGTAGTGGGCGAAGACGTCCGGGCCGCCACCCTCCTGCTCGATGAAGCCGAAGCCCTTTTCCGCGTTGAACCACTTCACAGTGCCATTAGCCATAAAAATAATCTCCTTCAAGGGGCTGTCCGCAGCGTGCACACTGCAGGCTACGAGTCGCCGCGATGAGCACCCATCCGGGCATCAAGCCGGGAAACAAAAATGCGCCTGCATACACGAGCAGGCGCACACAAAGTTCATGGGAACCACTACTGCAACTACTCACACCCTAACAGGCCGCAGGCCGTCCTGCCGGGAAATTTCACCTACCAATTTCCGCGAAGACCGCCCGCAGGCATGACTGCGGTGGCCATAAGCATGAAAACGCCTTGAAGCAAGGAGAGTTGGGGCGAGCTGCGCATCGTCCGCGTGACCAGCGGCCGCGCCCGCAGGGTGACGGAATCGGATCACCACCCGGGGCTCTCGGCTCCGGCCCGGACGCCCCCGGCACTCATATGTTCGGGCCATCTGAATTCGAGCCCTCCCGAACGCGGTCTGTGGTGGGCCGGTCAGGCCGAGGTGGCTGACCCAGTTGTGGAAGGGCGCACGGCGGATCCTGGCAAGCGGAGGCTGTGACGAACCCGGCCAGCCAGAACACGAGCGGGCCCAGGAGGATCAGAAGGCCATCGGCGCGGCTGGCGGCGTCCGAACGGATGATTTGCGAAGCGCCCTCTCTCCCTCGATGCGCGCCCGCCCCGCCCCTTCCCCTACTCCCTCCATAAGGCGAGGCGGGCGCGCAGAGGGGGATGTCATGACGTAAGAAGCACTCAGCAAGCCATGTGAGCACCTGTTTTACGCGGGACCGCCGGACGGGCCGGTCGCTGAGCGGCGGGGCGGACGGCGAGGCGCAGGGCCGACTTGACGACGCGGTGTGTGACGGGGCGTACGGCGGGACCTCGAAGAACCTCCGCCATTCGGCTGATCAAACAGGGCATTCGCGAATCTCGCTTGCCTCGGTACGCGGTCGCTCCCCGCCACGGTCAGCGGTCTCACTCGATCGGCGTGGCTTCGTGTTCGGCGCAGGTCCGGCACAGTGTCTGGCTGGTGCGCAGGGGGCGGCCGCACAGTCCGTCGTCTCCTGGGCATTCGTGGGCGACGGGCCGGTCGCGTTGGTGTTGTGGGTCGTGGGCGGTCGGGGTCGCGGCGGGTGTGGGGGTGGCCAGGAGGTCGTCGATGCGCCAGGTGATCACGCTGCGGGGGTGGGTGAGGCCGTCGGTGTCGACGGTCAGCGCGGTGGTCACGCGCCTGGGTGTCCAGCCGCGGCGGAGCAGTTCGTCCACTTTTCCACCGAGCGCGCGGACGGTGGCGGCGGGCAGGTTGATGGCCGGCACCGCGTCGCAGACCTGCCACAGCAGTTGCTGGCCGGCTGTTGCTTCACCGGGTGCTGCCGGAAGCGGTGGGTTCGCCTTCGTCCCGGTCTCCCCACCACTTCCTTTCCTGCTCGCGTCAGCAGACTGCGCCGGTTCCGGGGGCAGGAGGGGGGAGGTGGGGTTGGTGTTCTTCCGGCTGGTGTTCTTCTTCTTGTTGTTCTTAGGGGTGCGATTAACCGCGTGCGGATGAACCGCGTGCGGATATCCGGTAACCGGCTGCGACCTGCGGCTTTGTGCGTCCTCGCAGGTGGGGGCCGGTTGCGGGTTTTCGGCTACCGGTCCTGAGCTGGGGGTTTGCTCGATCGGCATGTCGGTGATCAGGTACTCGACCTGGCCCATGGTGCCGTCGGGGCGGCGCTGCTGGTCGCGCACGAGGTAGCCGAACTGCTCGAGTTCCTTCAGGCCGGCGCGGATGGCGGACAGGCCGTCGGTGGACTGGGCGGCCAGGCGGCGGGGGTTGATGCCGTAGCCGTCGCGGTGGGTGGAGATCAGTCCGAAGAGGCCCTTGGCCTTGAAGCTGATCCGCCCGTCGCGAAAGAGCCGGTTGGAGATCTGGGTGAAGGCGTCCGCGGCCATCGGGCCGCGGCGGATGGTGGCGTAGGCGGGCGCGGTCACAGCTCGGACCACCCTCGCCTCGTCAGGTCGTCTCCGGCCAGCGGCGTCCAGACCGGTGCCGACGGGCCCTGCTCTTGGAGGTCCTCAAGGATGGCTGCGCCGAGCGGGACGACTTGGGCCAGGCGGGCGGCCAGCGGGTTAGCGACGGCCATCGCCTGCAGGTCCGCAACCCGACGCTCCATCACGGTGCGCGAGGCACCGGTCAGCACGAACAGGACGCGCGGATAGACCGGGTAGGAGCGCTGCCAGACCGGGACCTGCGCGGCCGTGGTCTGGCGGCGGCGTGCCGCACCGACCGGGAGTGGGGCGTAGTCCAGGAAGCGCCCGTAGGCCATGAGTTTTGATGCGAGGCGTTCGCTGGACATGGTGGCGCGGTCGACTTCGACGAAGGCCCGCAGTTGTCGGCGTGAGCCGCTTGGGCCGTTGATGGTGTAGCGCATCAGCGCGTCCGCAATGACGGCGTCGGCGCGCTGGTCGGACAGGCGGTGGTAGACCTCGGGTTCCCAGTCCAGTGGCCCGTACTCGTCGCCGCGCTGGCGGGCCTCGGCCAGGAAGGCCAGGTGGGTGCGCAGGACGTCCAGGCTGTGGGGTGCGCGGCGGCGCAGATGGGTGCCCTGGACCAGGGGGTACTCGCGGCCGCGTACCTCGGGCATGGCCTGGCACAGGTCTCGGCCGGCGGCGGTGAGCAGCCACAGCTTGGTGCGGCCCGGCCCGGGAAGGTTGACCGAGATGACCAGCTCGTCAGCTGCCAGTTCGCGCAGCAGGCGGCGGGTGGCGGCTTGCTGGCGCGCGATGCCCACCAGGTGGTGCAGGTGCGCGGTGGTGGCCATGCGGTGCAGGTAGAGGCAGGCCAGCACCGTGTACGGGACGTCGATGTCGGTCATTCGAACTCCGTGGTCGTGGTGGGCTTGGCCAGCTCCACCCGGGCGGCCGTTTTAGTCGTGCGGGGTGTGGCCGTAGGGCGGCGGAGGAAGTCCGCGACCTTCTGGTCGTGCTGGTCGGCGATGCGGTGCAAGGTGGCCGCTGCACGGGCACCGAGGGCACGGGCGCTGGCCTGGGTGAGGTCGCCGAGGTGCTTGTCGCTGCGCAGGGCGGCGAAGACTTCTCCTGGTTGGGGGCCGCGCACGGTCAGCGGGCCGCGCTGTGTGCCGCCGGCAGTGAAGGAGAGGGCGTGGTGGTAGCGGGGCAGTTCGGCGACCTGCCGTACCGAGAGAGCGCCGTGCCACTGCTCGGTGACGGCCCGGACGGAGTCGAGGGAGCCCGCGGTGGTGGAGAGCATGGACGCGTTCTGCAGGAGAGAGGCGCGGGTGCCTGCGTTGATGCGCTCCAGCAGCTGGACCAGGACATGGAGGCGGATGCCGAACTTGCGCAGCTGCTCGGTGATGTCCGCGATGGTGGAGCCGGCGCCGGCCTGGTCGAGGGAGATCATCTCGTCCAGCCAGACGTGGAACGGCTTGCGCTTCGTCTCCGGCAGGTCGCCGCGGGAAAGGCCGGCGCGGAAGACGTCGCGCAGCAGGAGGTTGACCAGGAGGCGCTGAGTGGGGCCGGTGCCGCCCAGGCACAGCCACACAATCCGGCGGCGGTCCATGGCCGCACGCGCGTTCCATTTGCCGGTGGGGGCGCCGAGCAGGGCGCGGGCGACCGGGTCGGCGGCGAGGCGGTCCAGGGGGTTGAGGACCGGGGCGAGCGCGTCGTAACCGTAGCCGGTGAAGGTGGTGGTCCACCACGCCTTCGCCGCAGCAGGGAGCTTGGCGAGGACGGCTTCGCGGAACGCCGGGTCGGTGAGCAGGGTGCGGACCTGGAACACGGTGGCCTGCGCGGCCGGTTGCCCCGCTTGGGCGGCCAGCCGGTTGATCTCGACCAGTGCCTCGAGGGCTTTGAAGAAGATGGTGGTGGCGCGCGGTGCGGTGTGGTCGTCCCAGCCGAGGACGAGTCCGAAGGAGTCCACTGTTGCGCGCACCACTTCGTCGGCGCGTTGGCCGGCGTCCATGCCGAGTGGGTTCCACGAGGGCAGGCGGGCGGTGTCGTGGCGGCCGGTCAGGTCGATCCGCCATACCCGATCCCGCAGTTGGTCGTGGGCGAGGAAGGGTGCGGCTGCGGTCCAGGAGTCGGCGTGCGGGTCGACGAAGAAGACGCCGTCACCGGCGAGTGCGACGGCGATGGCCTGGACGACGGCGCGGGTGGTCTTGCCGTAGAAACTCTTGCCGACCGACACCGAGAACAGTGACTCCGAGAGCGGTGAGGCAATGAGCCGGGTGGTGCCGTCGGGGCTGCGGTACCAGCCCTGGGGCATCAGCGGCTCACCCAGTTGGTAGACCGGCAGGGCTGCGGCGGTCAGCGGTTGGCGGCAGTGGACGGTGGGGGGCTTGAGCCATCCGGCGAGTTCGTGGATGTTCAGCCAGGAGTCCGTGTGAGGGTGGAGCCGCCCGGTGTTCCAGCGGCGGTCGAAACCGCGGCGGCGCATGGTGTGGTTGGCGCTCCACTGCCACGGGCCCAGGCGGGTGCCGTCCACGCGCAGGCGGGAGCGTCCGGCGTAGAGGTCCATCGCAGCAGTCAAGGTTTTGAGGGCGCGTTCGGCGCGGCCCTTGTGGTCGGAGGCGCAGCGGACCAGGAGCTGGAGGCGGACCAGGCCGATGTCGTCGGCCAGGCGGCCCCAGACCTGGCGGGTGTCGACGGGGCGGGGCCGGACTGGCATCGTCAGGCGCCGAGCGGGAACGCCGGTGCCGAATCCGCTCTCGAGGAGGTGGGCGAGTTGGTAGGTGACCGAGTCCCTCGCCGTGTCGGTGTCCGCGATCGCACGCCGGGTGGCCTTGCGGGCCTGCGCTTGGGCGCGGGCCCGGGCTGCTGCGGCGAGCTGCCAGCGCTTGAGTCGCAGGCGCCAGTTCGGGACCGGCTGCAGGTCCAGGACGACCTCGGCCAGGTCGCCGAGGTCGGCGCGGACCGCGGCGACGGCATCGACGATCGGCTGCAGCGGGTCGGGCTGCAGCGGCACCTGGCGCAGCGTTGCGGCGGGATCGCCTGCCAGGGCGAACTCGGCGCGCAGGGTGTGCTGTCGCACCCGGTCCCGGACCGGGCGTCCCCGTTGGACGGTGACCTGGTCGTAGGGGGTGGTGGACAGCAGGTGCCGGGCGCTGACATGCCCTTCGACGCTGTAGGCGAGCGGGGCATCCGTGGTGCCGTCGGCGCGCATCCGGATCCGGACCGCCTTCGCGCACGCCGGCGCCCACCACGGTCCCGAGCGTGCGGCCCGCAGCAGCACTGCGGCACCGCGGATGATCTCCTCGGCGCAGGGGTCGAACGAGCGCGCGGGCTGGAGGATGTAGCGCACCCGGTGGTCGAGGATCTTGGCGGTGAGCCGCTCGCGCAGGAACCAGGCGGCGCTGACCAGTGGCAGCGCGCAGATGGTGATCACGACCAGGTGCCCGGACAGCCACGCGGGGGTGTGCCCCAGCAGGACCGCGAAGCGGATCAGCAGCCGGAACAGGTCCTTTGTCAGCCCGGTCACCGCGCACGCTCCCAGTTCGTGGGGGCGGTGACGGCATGGAGGGTTGAGTCGATGTGATGCACAGTCGCCTTCCAGGGAATCGGTGGGATCCGACACGGGAAGCAGACCCGGGCAGGGTCACCGCTACGGTCTCCAGAACCGCCCGGCCAGCTCACGACGCGATAACAACCACCGGTATCCAGGGGGGGCTGACGGGTCACCAGGGTGGCCTGGGCCGTGGCAGCGAAGGTGGACCGGTGGTCGGTGCTGATGGGCCCATCCGAGAGCAACGCCGCAGGCGCCTTCACCGGCGCCGGCCGGGAGACCAGGGAGCGGATCGAGGCCCTCACCGAGGAGATGGTGGTACCCGGGGTACCAGGTGCTCAGCAGGATGGGCTGGACGAGCGGGTCTTGCAGCTCGAGGCGATCGCCGCCGCGGTGAGGGCGGTCAACGACGGAGCGGGCATCGGGCTCGCAGGAGGGTGGCCACTCGGACAGCAAGGTGAACAGGTCCTCGCGAGGCAGTCGTGGCCAGGCAGCGCCAGCCAGAGCAACTCAGCGCTCACAATGCCGAGGTCACGACCCCCTCTACCGCCCACAGCTCGGCACACCTGTGCGCGCGAAGAGCCGGGTGAGCGAAGCGACTTGCAGCGCGGTGGCCGGGTGCGTCGTGCCAGCTGCGCGGACACCGGACCACAGGGCACGTGCCCGGTCGTAAGCCGCTCGCGCCTCCCAGTGCCCGGCGCCGAAGTTCTGTGCCCACCCGTGCGCGGCGCGCGCGTACAGCTGGACGGCTCGCACGTCGTCGCCGATCTCGTGGCACACGTGCGCAAGCAGTTCGGTGGCGTGCCACAGCTGGCTGCTGTTCGGCCCGAAGGCGCGTTCCGCGTCCCACAGCAACGTGCGGGCAGCCCAGGCCGCCTCCAGCAACCGGCGTTCACCGAGTGCGTCGACGACCCGGGCGGCGGCAGCCTGCGTCCAGTCTGGCTCTCTCCAGGCGGAATCCTCCTCGGCGCCGACCGTGGCCGTCTGCGCCAGGTACACCGGCGGGTCCAGCGCCTCCTCCTCGCAGCCCAGCACCGTGTGCAGGGGAAGCTGCGTGCGGACCGGGTTGCGCAGGGCTGAGCGCGAGCGCACGCGCTGCGCTTTCCAGCGCCTGGCTGCGGTCCAGGCCACAGGTGCCGGCCACAGGACGATGCCCGCGAAGACCGTCAGGGCCGCGAGAAGCACGCGGGCAGGTCCGGGTCCGAACCCGTCACGCCCAGGGTGGGCGAGGCGTTCTGGCAGTGGTGCCCCGGCCCGGGCGAGGAACAAGAGCCCACCGGACACGTAGAGGACGGTCCCCGCGAAAGGCAGGTCGGGGTGGGGTAGCAGCGGAAGGTCGGGCACATGTCCTCCTCCAGGGATGTGCCAGCAGCCAACGCCACACCGGTCACCGCCACGGTCTCCAGTTGCGCCGACGGTGGACTCAATGCCGTAACAGGCTCCGTCCGGCCGTGCGCTGAAGGGGTATCGGCGGGCACCTATCCCCGGGGTGACGTGGTGTGCATGGGGTGCTGGCCTGCGGTGGATACCTTTGCGGTGACCGGGTGCGAGGAGTAACCAGTCGGTCTGAAGGTGGGGTGCTCTCATGTTGTCCCCGCGGGCGTGCGAGCCTGCCGCCTGCCGCCGCACCTTGACCGGGCATCTCGACCAGCTCCGCTACGACACCGCCCTCGCCGGCGACTGGGCGATCCCACCGGCGCCGTTGCAGGCGCCTGCCGCCACTTGCCGACTGGCTCGACCTCACCGGGCCCGCGGGGGCCTTCCTGGGGCCGAAGCCGTCCTCCGCGCGGTCGTCGCCAACGGCGACTTCGACCTCTACTGGCGTCACTACGCGCGCGCATCCATGCCGACGGTTACTGCGCAATCGGTGCGCGCAGAACCGCTCTGCGCTGCGCGTGCGCATCGCTCCCTCCGCCGGTGGCCGAAGTGCGCGGCGATCTGGTGCGCACCCTTCAGTGCGCAGTCGGCGGTGATGCGCAGGAGCAGGGCGGCGCGCATGTCCTCTCGATCGGTGCGCGGTGGGCGAGCGCCGCGGCTCGTTGGCCGGGTTGCGTCGCGCGTGACGCAGGGGGTGCTCGGTGATGGACATGGCACTGCTGCAGCGTTGGTGACGGCCGATCGCATCGGGGTTGGGGTGGATCGCGTTGCCCTGGGTGGTGCCGGCTGGGCGGACGCAGCCGGCCAAGGCGGACTCCGCCAACACCTCGATCCGGCGGGCAGGCGACGGCAGGCGCCGTGCCGCGATGCCTGGCGCGCGGGCGGCAGGCGAGTGGATTGGGTCTCACTCAAGTGCGCCTGGGCGGACGGATGGTCGGGGTCTGGCGCGAGCTGCCTCGGGCGGGAGGAGTTACTGGTTACCCAGTCCACGCAAAGGTCACCAGAAAGGTCACCAGTGCGGGTCAACAGCTGTGTCGTGCCGTCAACCCGAGCTCGATGCCGGGTACTGGTTATTTCCGTCCGCGAAGTGCTGGTTACTGGTGACCTTCCTTTCGTGACGTTCTCGTGATCGCGCCGGGTGGATCTGGAGACCGTAGTGGTGACCCTCCCGGGGTTTGGTCTGGGCACAGGATCCGACCAAGTCCCGGAGGCAGACCCGATGTCCCGCTCCCCCGCGCCGACGCCCGACTTCGCCCATGACGACGTGAACGTGGTCGACCCGGCTGATGCCGGCCGTGCCTGGCGCCAGGGCCGGCTGCGCCGCCTCGCGGTGTGGGCCGCGCTCGCTGCCGGCCCGCTGGGGCTCTTCGCCTCCTGCGCCTCCGTTCGCACCCCGGCACACGCTCCCGCCCGAGTCGGGAGCGCCGCGGCGGCCCCAGTTGTCGCGCAGGACCCTTCCGGGTTTGCGCAGCTGTTCGTGTCACTGTGGCTGCGCACCGACGGCAGCGCTGACGATGCGCACCTGGCTGCGCTGCGCGCGCTCGCGCCGAACGTCCAACTGCGCACCGCGCATGATGCGCCCTCGGGCGGCACCGGACTGGTTGCGCAGTGCGCGTCCGTGCGCAGCACCCGGGTCCGGGAGCAGTTCGGGTTCGACGGGACCGATCACGGCGATCACCGGCGGGCTGGGCGGTGTGGTCATCGGGGCTCTCCGGGCTGGCGGTTGGTCAGGAACGCGACCTGGTCGGCCGCTGTGGGGATGCCGAGCAGGACGGCGGCGTCCGGACCGGGTGGCGGCAGCGGCTGGTCGGCGAGCTGGTCGAGCAGCGCGGCGAGCTGGGCGGGGTCGCCGACGGGGTAGGTGCGGGCCCACGGCTTGCCGGTGAGCTGGCGAGTGAGGTCGGGCCGGTGCTCGGAGCACAGCAGGGGGAGGCCGAAGCGGATCGCGTCGGCGACCAGGCCGGACTCCTTCCCGACGCCGCGGTGCCGGGAGACCAGGACGGCGTCGGCCGCCGCGTAGAGCTCGCGCACTTCCCGGTCGCTGGCCGGCCCTGGGATCAGGTGGACCCGAACACCGGGCAGGGCGTGCCACTGGTCGATCCGCTGGTGGTCCAGCGGGTAGCCGGTGACCAGCAGGTCGACCGGGCGGGTGAGCTGGGCCAGCGCCCGGTCCACGGTCAGCAGGTCCTTCTCGGGCCACCAGCCGCCGACCAGGGCGACGGCGGTGTGACGGCCGGTCAGCCCCCGGTCGGCGCGGGCCTTGGCCCGCTCGGTGGCGCTGACGCGGTCCGTGGGGTCGGCAACGGCGTAGGGGCGGACCTGTACCGGCAGGCCGGGGAAGCGTGCGGTGATGTCGTCCTTGACCGGGCTGGTGGGGGCCAGGACCAGCACCCTGGCCCGGCCTGGGCGGGCGAGATGGCCGATCAGGCGCAGCGGGAGGTCCTCGGTGGTGGTGATCTCGTGGACGAAGCGCAGGTGCCGGCCGCCGAGGAGGCCGACCAGGGCGTGAAGGCCGGGTGCGGCGGTGAGCACCACGACGGCCGTGCCGGGGCGCAGTCGGTGGGCGGTGCGGACGGCGGCGGCCTCGCGCAGGGCGGTGGCCAGCAGCGCCAGCTGGTGGGTGAGTCGGCGCATTCGGCGGGGCCAGCGCCGGGAGTGGAACAGCGCGCCGACCGCGGTGGCGGCGTCGGCCGTGTGGCGTGCCGCCGCGTGCAGCACGGCTGCGGCGGTGCCGTGTGGCCGAACCGCGACGTGGGCGCCAGCCGTCCCGAGCTGTTCGGCCAGGGCGGTGGGGGTGAGCGGTGGGAGGACCGCGAGGGCGTCGCCGTCGGCCTGGGCGAGCGCGAGCAGGGTGCGGGTGTAGTGCCCGTCGGTGCGGTCGGCCCGGGGCTCGACCAGGGCGAGTGCGGGGGTCATCCGACGACCGCCTGCTCGCCGTGGGCGGCCATGAACCGGGCCTGGAGCCAGTCGGGGTCATTGAGCTGGTCGAACTCGTGCGGGCAGCGGGCGAAGTCGGCGGCGAACGCGACCCCTTCACGGGCGCCGGATACGGCGTACTGGGCGAAGTCGCCCCGGTCGCAGCCCTTCCAGGCGGTGATGCGGTCGGCCTTGCCCTGGTCGCTCATGCCGTACTCGCTGCCGCGCGCGAGCATGGCGCACTCGCGGAACGCGGCCTTCCAGGCGTGGTACGGGCTCTGGTTGCAGCGGGTGGTGCCAGCGATCTCGCTGGTGAAGTCGACGCGGCCCGGCAGGGCGGCAAGCACGTCGATCGCGTGCCCGAGGTCGCGCAGCGCGGAGCGGCGGATCAGCTTGAGGCCGCCGTAGCCGTAGATGAGGCCGTTGAGTGGGTTCCTCGCCCGCCACACTCGCATGGAGACGTCGTCGGCGAGCGGCTCGACGGCGGTGATGTCGAACTCGGTGGCGATGACGAAGTCGCCGTCGGCGAGGAAGAACACCTCGCGGTCGACCAGTTCGGCCGAGAGCTGGTAGGCGCGGCGCATGCCGCGCACTCCGTGCAGGCGCTTGGCCTGGACGCCCAGGACGCGCTGCAGGCGGGCGTGGAGCTTGTCCGCAAGCGGTTCGTCGTAGGAGAGCATGACGGCGTCGGGAATCACGAGACGGCCTCCAGGTAGCGGGCGGCGACCAGGGCGGGGTGGAAGTCGGCGGTGGAGGCGAGGGCCCGCTTGGCGTGCTCCAGGTAGAAGACCGGGTCCGTGGCCAGGCGCTCGACCAGGGCGAGGGCCTGCGTGCTGGTGGAGAACAGCAGCTCGTCGTCGATGTGCTCGGCGAACCAGCCAGTCCGCGGGGCGATGACGGGCAGCCCCATGCCCTGGCAGTCGACCACCGACATCGCCCACGGGCAGCCCGGCCGGAACGGGGCGAGGGCGAAGTTCGAGGTGACCAGCAGGTTCCGGTAGGCGGTTCGGTCGCCGCCGTCGGTCAGGATGTCGACGCCGGGCGTGGCCGCGAGCTGGTCGCGCATCCGCTCGGGGCTGTCGTCCAGCGCGATCCGCTCCGGGCTGCGCTGCCCAAACAGGTCCATCACCCGCAGCCGCACCTGCACTTCGGCCTCGCTGGTGAGGCGGTCGGCGAGCTTGACGAAGCGAGCGGTGCCGTAGTGCGCGTACAGGCGGTGGTTGTACATGCCGGTGACCGGCTCGCCGGGGGCGGGTGCGGTGAGTTCGCCGGCGTCGCGGACCAGGCGCTCGTCCCTGGGCGCGGGCACGACCCGCAACCGCTCGGTGACGTCGGCGCCGGCGCGGGAGGCGGCGGCGCTGACCGAGGACGCGGCGGTCGCGGAATGCACCAGGACCCGGTCCAGCGCGGCGAGGCCGGCGGCGAAGGCGAGGTGGACCGGCAGGCCCAGGCCGCGGTCGTCCATCGCCGGATCGATCCGCAGCTGGCCGCCCTCGGCGAAGGAGAACGGCAGGTAGTGGCAGTAGCCGGCCAGCAGCGCGGGCGACTTGGCCTCCAGTAGTGCGGCCCGGATCGCGGGTGCGGCCTCGATCTGGTTGGCGACCACGACGTCCGGGTTCGTGCGGCGGATCACCCCGACCAGGTAGTCCATGCCCGGGTCGAAGCGGACCCGGTACTTCGACGCCGGCACGGGCATGCGCTGGAAGTGGGCGCGCTCGTCGGTGACGCGGGCGGGGGCCGCGACCACCAGCTCGGTGCCCTGGTCGATGAGCGCGGGGGCGAGCAGATCGGCGAACTGCCAGCCGGAGTCGGCGCTGAGCTGGCTCGGGTTGGAGATGTTCAGCAGGTACAGGATGCGGGGCACAGCACGGGTCCTTCCTCGTGTCGGCGACCCGCCGAACAGGAGGGTGAATCCGGGCCGCTGATGGAAGAAAAGCCCGCACAGGTGCCGTGACGGAGTGGTGAACTGGACTCACTCACGGTTCATTCATCCTCATCACGGGCGCGGGGGCAGGCAGGTGCACCAGCAGCAGCCGACGGACGAGCTCACCGTTGAACAGGCGCACGAGGACTTCGCCGCCGAGGTGTCCTACTGGCGCGAGGTGCGCGGCGACTCCAAGCGCGGACTCGCCCTCAAGATGGGCTTCGACCCGTCCTACGTCAGCCACATCGAGTCCGGCCGCCACAAGCCCACCGAGGAGTTCGCCCGGCAAGCCGACAAGCACCTGCAGGCGGGCAACGCGATCTGGCAGCGCTACCTCGCTTACGAGACCGCGCGCCGCACCGGCGGCGGCACCGCCCAGCCAGTCCCCGCCCAGCGGCACGACATGCCCTATGCGACCGGCTCCGCGCTGGTGGTCGAGCACGACCAGGCGCGCCTGGACTACGACGGCTCCAGCTACCGGGCCACCATGCGCCGTCGCCTGCGCAACACCGGCAGCGAGCCGATCACGCGGTACCTGATCCGCATCAGCGTCGACCGCTACCCCGGCGACCCCGAGCTGTCCAACGCCCACTACCGCGCCAACCCGCTGACCTGGGATGAACTCACACTCACGGCCACCTGCCGGGGCGAGGAGATGGTCTGGAGCGCGAAGCACGACCGCGACGCGTTCAAGGAGGTCTGGCTGGTCTTCGAGAACAGCCGCGGACGCTTCCCGCTCTATCCCGGCGAGAGCGTGTGGATCGAGTACGCCTACACCGTCTCGGACACCAAGTGGGGCTGCTGGTTCCAGCGCGCGGTCCGGCTGCCGACCCAGCACCTCCAGGTCCAGCTCGCCTTCCCCGCGCGCCTCGACCCGGTCGTGTGGGGCACCGAGACCTCGATGACCGCCGAGGCGTCACCGCTGCGGACCCCTCCGGTCCGCAGCGAGGAGGACGGGGCGAGGATCTTCACCTGGTCCACGGCTGCCCCCGCCCTGCACGCCCGCTACCGTCTGGAGTGGAGGTTCCGGGCCAGGCCCGAACCGCAGGAACAGGTGAGGGAGTTCGGGTGATCCAAGTGCAGCCCAGCCAGCAGATGCGCGACCTCGGCGTGGTCCAGTACGGCGAGGAGGTCCTCACCCGGCCCGCCCGCCCGTTCCGTCTGCCCGACGAGCGCGACCAGGCCGACACCGTCGTCGACCAACTCCTGGCCGCGATGGAACCGATCAGCCGAGTGCACTCCTTCGCCAAGGGCATGGGCATCGCCGCACCCCAGATCGGCATCGACCGCGCCGCCGCGGTGGTCCAGCCCGCCGAGGCCGGCGCGCCCGCCATCATCCTGCTGAACCCCCGCATCACCGACCACTCCCCCGACAGCGACGAACAGTACGAAGGTTGCCTCAGTTTCTTCGACGTTCGCGGCCTGGTCCCACGCCCGCTGGCCATCACCGTGGAGACCACCACGCTGGACGGCCAGACCATCTGCACCGTCTACGAGCGCGGCCTCGCGCGGCTGATCCACCACGAGATCGACCACCTCGACGGCCTGCTCTACCTGTCCCGGATGCGCCCGGGTGTCGAACCGCTGCCAGTGGAGCAGTACCGGCAGACCGGCCGGTCCTGGTCCTACGAGGCCTAATTGACATCACGATCCCCAGCCCCGGCCGCGTCCCGCCCCATGGGCGCGCCGGGTGTACCGTCTCAGATAAGTCGAGCCACCGCGACGCCGTGACCTGCGGTGGCCCAACTTGAGTGAGACGCGAACCAAAGCCGTCGTCTCGCACAAGCCGGGCCAACCCTCTCGCGCTTGACCCCGCTGCAGCGCCGCCAACTGCGACGTCTCAGTCAACGTGGACCACCAAGGGCGGATGATCCGGAACGCGTGAGACTGGCCCGACTTAGCTGAGACGGGACACCGGGGGCGGACCTGCGTCTTGCACCTCAAGCCCATGTCTATCGACTTCGACGGCATCGTCGCCCGGTACGGCGTGTCGCCGGAGCGGCTGCGTTGCATCGTGGCCCGTGCGTCGGAGACCGGGTTCCCCGCTCCGCGCTCGGATGAGCAGTGGGACGCGGAGGCCGTTGAGGCCTGGATGGGCGATCTGGTCCGAGCTTCCCACATCGCGGTGCTTCTTCAGCTGAAGCGCGAACAGACGGTGACGG
The DNA here is from genome assembly GCF_000744655.1 of Streptacidiphilus rugosus AM-16. Taxonomy (NCBI): domain Bacteria; kingdom Bacillati; phylum Actinomycetota; class Actinomycetes; order Kitasatosporales; family Streptomycetaceae; genus Streptacidiphilus; species Streptacidiphilus rugosus. The sequence continues at coordinate 782,184 of NZ_JQMJ01000004.1, forward strand.
CCTACGTCGCCAAGCCGGGCTACTTCCCGGAGCCTGACGAGCTCGAGGTCACGCCGGCCGGGTACAAGCGCAAGCAGTGGCGTCGGTCCGTTGTGCTGGCCTGGGACGCCGGACGCTCGGGGCGTGGCAACCGGGCGCCTGGCAGGGGGCGCTCCGTCCCGCAGGACACGGCCGGTGTCGACGTGAGTCAGCCGACGCTGACGTCCCGTGAGGTGGCCGCGGTCCTCGGTTTCGCGGACACCGCCAGTTTCGCCTCCGCTCACGCGCAGGGCCGGCTGGACGGCCTGGGTGAGCCGATCGAGCCTGCGGAGGCGAGCGGTCCTCCGCGCCCGAGCCGGCGGTGGGACACCGTCGCGGTGCTGGCGGAGGCCGAGCGGCGCCGCGGTGCCTCCGACGGGCACCGGGCGCGGGTCAGCGTTTGCCTGCGCGCACTGGAGGAGGCTGCCTGCGGGCCGGTATCGGCGGTCGCGCTGCAGGCCGGCGACGGGAGCGGCGCGCCGCTCTAGCAGTGGCAGTCCGCGCTGGCGCAGGCGCGCCGCCAGTCCAAGCGCGGCTGAACCGGCCGCACCACCCGCGGAAAGGGCAAGCGGCCGGTTCCACGTTCCCTCACGGGATCGTGGTGGGAGGTTGGCTTCCTCCCCCGGCCGCACTCTCCGGCCGACTGGGACCGCTGGACCCTTACCGGAGGTAGACCCACTCTACCGGGTTCCCTTCCTCGGGCTACGGCTTTTCGACGTGGTGCGCGGGTCCGGCGCAGGTGCGGCACAGGGTCTCGCCGACGGTGAGCGGGCGGCCGCACAGGCCGTCGTCGCCGGGGCATTCGCGGTGGACTCCTTGGTCGGCGGGACGCTGTGGCTTGGCTGCCGGGTGCACCGTCTCCTGCGGTACGGGTGTGGCGAGCAGGTCGTCGATGCGCCAGGCAAGCGCTCCTCGCGGATGGGTGAGATCGTCGGTGTCGGCGGTCAGCACGGTCAGCAGCCGGCTCCTGGACCAGCCCCGGTGCAGCAGCTCGTCGGCTTTCGGGGCCAGGCGGCGCACGGTGGCGCCGGTGAGGGTGAGGTGCGGGATACGGTCAGCGGCTTCCCACAGCAGGGCCTGACCCGGCGTCGGGGCCCGCGGCGAGGCGGTCGGTTCGGCTGTGTTCGGCTGCCGGGAGTTGACGCTGCGGTCTGGTGGTCCCCGATTGCAGGAATGGAGCAGGTGTGGCAGCAGCTCGGTTGCGGTATGGAACGCGCGCGAGGGGTGTCATGTGCCAAGAACGCTTGTCACCCGACAAGGTGATTTTGGCCAGCCGCGGGAACCGCCCACCAGGGCAGCCTGCTGAACACCAGCAGGCTGACAGCCCTGCACGACCCCGGGCCGATTGACCAACACACGACAATCAGTCACGCAAAAGCAGTACGATCCGTTCAAGATCGCTCGCTCCACGCTGAGTAAGGGGGACCCCACCGTGCAGCAGAATCAACCTCCGTTCGCACCCGCACGAGCCCGACACCGACACTTGGTCGCCTCCGCTGTCGCAGCGAGCTGCCTACTCCTCAGCGCATGCGGGACCTCGGCCAAGCACGTCGCCACATCGACCGACACCACCCTCCCGACCCCCAGCGCCTCCCCCTCGCCCAACGCCACAGACGCGGCAAGGACGAAGCTGCTCACGGCCTACCAGGGCTTCTGGAACATCCAGGTACAGGCCTACTCCACGGGAAGTCTGCAGGGCCTGCCAGTGAACACCTATGCACTCGGCCCGGCCTTCTACGACATCGAACAGACCCTGCAGTACTACAATTCGCAAAATCTCGTGATGCGTGGGCGTCCGCAGCTTTCCCCACAGGTCGTTGCGATCAGTCTCGCGAAGCAGCCTTTCACCGCAACGATCAATGACTGCATCGACACAACCAACTTCCTCCCCTACGACAAGTCAACCGGGAAGCCCGCCCCGCTCACGGATCAGGTCTTCCGTCACCCGTGGACGTTCACGGCATCCTTCGACAACGTTCAGTGGCGAATCACGGACGGGAAGATCAACCGGAACAAGACATGCTGAGGGGACGGGTCGCGGGAGCCTTAGCGGCCGCCGTGGCTCTGGCCATCTGCTTCCTCCCGAGCCGGGCAACCGCGGACGGTGGCGGAGGCGGGGGCGTCAGCTGCGGTCCCTATGCCGGCAACTGCCGCGTTTCCGCGAGCAGTTCCCCAGCGCCCGGAGGCGGAGGCAGCGGGGGTTCCGGTGGTGGCGGCTCAGGCCGAGGTTCCGCCTCGTGCTCGTTCCATGGACACTCATTCCCCTGCTACGACCAGCTGTTTGGCTGGTTCGACGAGCAGGACGGCTGCTACTACAAGCTGATGAGCCCCCAACCTGACGCCAGCAGCACCCTCTGGCAGGGCCACAAGCCGGGCGATGGAGCCGTCTACGCGGCCGAGTGCCCACTGATTTCGGGCACGGGCCTGGCTGGCGGCACCGCAAAGTGGTTCCAGAACCCTCCTCCCGGCTTCGGCGGGGCCGTGAACGTGCAGGCTCTGGCGCAGCAGGCGGTTTCGCAGATGGCGCTGGTGGGTCCTGCGGTCGGGATCGCTCCACCGCCCGGGTCGAAGGGCGTGGTGGGTCTGCCGGTGTGGTTGTGGGACAACGTTTCGCCAGCGACGTGGGGCCCGAACACGGCGGCGGCGTCGGCCGGGGGCGTGACGGTGACCGCGACGGGCTCGGCGACGCAGATCGTGTGGTCCATGGGCGACGGGTCGACGGTCACGTGCGACAACCCTGGGGTGGCCTACCAGGCCTCTTTCGGCGCGCAGGTGCCGGCGTGCGGTCACATCTACACGGCGACCTCCGACAAGGAGCCGGGCGGGAAGTACGCGATCACCGCGACGAGCACGTGGGTCGTGGACTGGACCGCGACCACCGGGCAGACCGGGCAGATCACCGTGACGCGGCAGTCCACCTCAGCCGTGGAGATCGGCGAGCTGCGCAGCGTGAACAACTAGACGACAAGCGGGATCGAGGACAGACGATGGTGACGAAACCGCGCACCGCGCCCGACTCCGGCGTGCTGCCGGTGCCGGGCCTGCCGGACGCCCCGCGCCGGGCGCGGCGGCCGGTGCTGATGGCGGCCGGGCTGGCGCTGGCCGCGGTCGGTGGTCTGGGCGCTTACGCGATGGTCAGTCAGGCCGGGGACCGGATGCCTGTGCTGGCGTTGGCCCACGCGGTGCCGAAGGGGCAGGTGATCGGCCGCTCGGATCTGGCAGTGGCGCAGGTCGCCCCGGACCCGGCGCTGGCGCCGATCGCGGTCGCCGATGACGGTGAAGTGCTGGGCAAGCAGGCCGCGATGGATCTGCCGGCGGGCTCGCTGATCACGCTGGCGTCGGTGACAAGCAAGGCACCCTCGAGCGCGGGGAAGACCGTGGTGGGGGTACTGGCGAAGCCGGGCCAGGTGCCCGCCGGGCTGCTGCAGCCCGGCGACAGCGTCACGGTCGTGGAGACCCCCGCGGCCGGTGCGACGAAGGTCAGCCCGGTCCCGGAGACGGTCACCGCGGTGGTCGTGTCCGTCGTGGGTCCGGACGCCAACGGCGCGCTCGTGGTGAACCTGGCCACCGATGCGGGCAGTGCTCCGCAGCTGGCCGAGTGGGCGGCACTGGGGCAGGTCGCGATCACCGTGCAGGGGCACTGATGACGGTCGTCGCGTTGGTGTCGGGAAAGTCCGGTGCGGTCACGGTCAGCGCCCTCGCGTTGGCGTTGGCGGCGCCGGCAAGGTCGGTGCTGGCTGAGCTGGACCCGTCGGGGGGAACGGTCCGCCCGGGGTTCCAGCAGGGATACGGTTCCACGGCCGCGATCGGGTTGCACCGGCTGGCGACCGCGGAGCGCTCGGGGACTCTGGGGCAGGTCTTCGACCAGCATCTGGTCCCGCTGCACGGTGGCGACATGTCCCGCCGGCTGCTGCCTGGGCTGACCGATCCGTCCCAGGCGTCGGCGATGGCCGGGGTGTGGGAGCAGCTGGTGCGCGCGTGGCCCGTGCTGGAGAGTGATGGCGCCGATGTGGTGGTCGACGCCGGCCGTGCGGTGGTGGACTCCGGCGAGCTGAGCGCGGTCCGCTCTCCCGCGGCAGTGCTGCGGCGGGCGGACGTGGTGCTGCTGGTGGTCCGTCAGACTCTCACGCACGTGGTCGCCTCCGCCCCGGTCGCCGCCCTGATGGCCAGGGATCTGCAGCAGCACGGAACGGGCGCCGACGCGCTCGGTTTACTGCTGGTGGGCGAGGAAAAAGCCCCGCCCGCCAGCGAGATCAGTCAGCATCTGCGCTTGCCGGTGCTGGCCCACTTCGACTGGGACCCCGCCACCGCCAGAGCCCTGGCGCACGGGCCCCGCTCCGGCCGTGAACTGTCCTCGCGTTCGACGCTGCTGCGGCAGGCGCGCTCCAGCTGGGACCAGATCGGTGCGCTGGCCAACTGGCGCCGGGTCCAGCTCGCCCCCGCCGCTGCCCCGTTCGGGTCGGTCTACCAGGGCGGGGGCTTCGGTGGCTGACACTCTGCCCCGCGGCACCGCCCCGAGGGACCCGAACGAGCACCTGCGGGCCCGCTTCGAGCAGGCGCTGCAGCAGTCGCGCCCGGCTCCCCCGCCCACTCTCCTCCCGCCACCGCCGGCCCGCTCGGGCACATCGGGGCCTGCGGCACTTCCCGTCGCCGCCCTCCCAACGGGCGGTGGGGCCGGGCTGTTACCGGTCGACTTCACTGTGATCGGGGAGCTGCGCGGGCAGGTCGCCACCCAGCTGGCGGCCCGCACGGCCGAGGCCGGTGCGCTGGAGGTCGAGGACCGTGAGCAGCTGGGCTGGCAGCTGGTGGTCGAGACGGTCGCGCGGTGGGGCACCGACTACGCGGCCACGACGAAGCCGCTGAGCAAGGCGCAGGAGAGCGAGGTCGCGCAGGCGGTCTTCGATGACCTGTTCCGCGCCGGCCGTTTGCAGCCGCTGCTGAACGACCCCGGGGTGGAGGACATCCGGATCTGCGGCAACGACCCGGTCGAGGTCATCTACCAGGACCGCCCCCGAGCTGTCCTGCCGCCGCTGGTGGCCACGGACGCCGACCTGGTCACGCTGATCAACCAGCTGGCGCGCACCCAGGGACAGGGCGAGCGGACCCTGTCACCGGCCGGTCCGACGTTGAACATGCGCCTGGTCGACGGCTCCCGGCTCGCGGCCGCCTACCTGGTCACCCCGCGACCGCAGGTCGTCATCCGCAAGCATCGCCTGCGCTCCACCCACCTGGGCGATCTGGTCGGCTGGGGCACCCTCGACAGCGTGCTGGCGCAGTTCCTGGCCTCCGCCGTCCGCGCTCGCAAGAACATCTTCGTGGTCGGCGGCCAGGGCGCGGGCAAGACGAGCCTGTTGCGCGCGATGTCCCGCGAGATCGCGCCCGGGGAACGTATCGGAACGCTGGAGTCGGAGTTCGAGCTGTGGCTGCACGAACTCGAAGGCGGCCCCCAGGTCGTCCCGTTCGAGGAACGCGAGGGCAACGGCGAACGCGACGCCCAGGGCCGGCTGCTGGGCCAGATCAGCATGGCCGACCTGTTCCCCCAGCTGCTGCGCATGTCGCTGCGCCGCGTCATCGTCGGCGAGGTCCGCTCGGTGGAGGTCGTGCCGATGCTGCACGCCATGAACGAGGGCGAGGGCGGGTCGATGTGCACGCTCCACGCCCGCACCGCCCGCTCCGCGATCGACCGCGTCGTCACCCTGTGCCTGGAATCCGGCATCGGGATGACCACCGAACTGGCCTACCGGCTCATCGCCCAGGCCGTCGACTTCATCGTCTACATCCGCCAAGTCGACGAGACCGAGATCGGCGGCGTCAAGCACCGCTTCGTCGAAGAGGTCCTGGAAGTGACAGGCATCGGCGAAGGCGGCCGCCCCGCCGTACAGCGGATCTTCGCACCCCGCGGCGACGGCGAGGCCCGCGACCCCCGCGGCGTCCCCCACACCACCCCGCTGTGCATCGACGACCTCGAACGCGCCGGCTTCAACCGCCAGTGGCTCCACAACCCGGCCGGCGCCTGGGGCCCGAAACCGCAGACAGTGAGGCCCCTGTGACTCCTTCGTTGATGGCCCTGATCGCCGCGGCCGCCGGCGGCGCGGGCGCGATCGGACTGCTGGTGGCCGTCGCCGCGTGGGCGGGATGGCTCGAGCCCGCTGCCCCCCGTCGGCGTGGCCGCGGCGAGAGGAAGCTGCGGGCTCTTGCCGGGGTGGACGGCGGCGCGGGACGAGCTGCCTGGTGGGCCGGCCGGCGCACCAGGGTGCTGACCGGCTCCCTGGTGCTGGTGGTGGTGTGGCTGGCGACGGGCTGGCCGATGGCCGGGCTGCTGTCGGGGATCGCCGCGGCAAACATCAGCTGGCTGTTCAATCCGGGCCGCGAGCACGCCGAGAAGATCAACCGGCTCGAGGGGCTGGAGGAGTGGGTGCGGCGCATGTCCGACATCCACACCGTCGGCCTCTCCCTCGAGGGTGCGGTCATCCGCTCGGTGGCCACGGTCCCGGATTCGATCGCCGCGCCGGTCCGGCTCCTGGCCGGAAGGCTGGGGGCCGGCTGGCCGCCCGATGGCGCCTACCGGGCCTTCGCGGACGACCTGGACGACGTCACCGCCGACATGATCGTCGCCCTGATGCTGCTGCACGTCCAAGACCGCGGCGCAGGCCTTGGCAAAGCCCTCAAGGACCTGTCCACGTCGGTGGCCGAGGAGGTACTGATGCGCCGCAAGGTCGAGGCCGACCGGGCCAAGCCGCGCGCCAACATGCGCTGGATCACCGTGTTCTGCCTGGTCGTGTTCGGGCTGTCGACGTTCTCCGGCGCCTACACCCGTCCCTACAGCAGCGTCGGCGGACAGCTCGCGATGATCGCCTTCGCGGTCGTGTTCGTGCTCCTGCTGGTGTGGATGCGCCGGATGGCGAACCTGCGCCCGGTACCGCGCTTCCTGTCCCGCGCCGACCGCACCCTCTCCCCCGCGGAACGCGCCCACGCCGCCGACGAGCGGACCGGAAGGAGCCGGAAGTGATCTCCGTTGTCCCGGCCGTTGTGGCCGGCACCGCCGCCGGGGCGGGTATCGCGATCGCGGTCGCGGCCGCGCTCCCCGGGCGTTCCGACCTGGGGGACGTCCTGGCCCGCCTGGACGCCTCCCGCCTGGACGTCATCGCCCCACCCACCCAGGCCAGCACCGCGCACGGGGTGTACGAGCGGATCGGCTCAACAGTCTTGGCCCGGTTCGGCACGCTCGGGCTGCCGCGGCGCGAGCTGGAGATCCTGCGCGAGTCGCCGGCCCTGTGGCTGGGCCGCAAAGTCGCCGTCGCCCTGTACGGGCTGATGCTCCCGCTGCTGGGCGGCGCGGTGCTGGCCGCCATGAACGAGCCGCTGTCCTTCACCGTCCCGGGAGCGGCGGGGCTGGTGTTCGCGGCGGTGTTCTGGTTCCTGATGGACGTCCGCATCCGGCAGCTCGCCGCCGAGGCCCGCCTGGAGTTCCGCGTCGCGGTCGCCTCCTACCTCGAGCTCGTCGGCCTCGAACGCGCCGCCGACGCCGGTCCCACCGAAGCCCTCAAACGCGCGGCTGCCGTCGGCGACGGCTGGGTGTTCGAACGGATCCGCGACGCCCTGCTGCGAGCCGAACTCGCCGGCATCGCCCCCTGGGACGGCCTGCGCCACCTCTCGCAGGAGATCGGCGTGCCCGAGCTCGGCGCCCCCGCGGACATCATCGCCGTGGCCGGCGAGGAGGGCGCCTCCGTCCACTCCACCCTGCAGGCCCAGGCCCGCTCGCTGCGCGGCGTGCTGCTGACCGATCAGCAGGCCCAGGCCAACACCGCCTCGGAAAAGATGGTCGTCCCCGTGGCAGCCCTCGTCATCCTCATGACCGTCTACATCGCCTACCCGGCCATCGCCCGCATCATCAACAGCTGACCCGCACCCACACGACCTCTTCCCCGTCTTCATCCACGCCGCCCGGGAGGCCCGACGTGTTCACCGACCCCGCCGTCCACGCCCTCGTCCACCTGCTCCGCATACGCGCCCGCCGCGTCCGGGCACTGCACGCGGATCCCGACCGGGACCGCGGTGCACTGTCGATCGAACTGGCGATCCTAGTGGCCGCGCTGGTCGTCATCGCCGGAATCATCGTCGTGATCGTGACGAACAAGGCCACCCAGAAGGGCAACGCCATCCCCTAGCCGCCCCAGCCGACGCCTTTCCCGTCGTCCTCACCGGAGCGCGCCTCACCCATGACCTCCTTCCCCTCTCCGAGATCCTGCGGCGGCGCCGCACGCCCGTGGCGTCTGCGGCGTGCCCACCAGCGGCTGCTGCGTGCGCATCGACGGCCGCAGAAGCGCACGGAGGCGGGGGCGCTGTCGCTGGAGCTGGCGATCCTGGCGCCGGTGGTCATGCTGCTGCTCTTCACCATCGTGCAGGCAGGGTTCTACTACTACGCCCGCGACGCGGCCCTTACCGCCGCCCAGCAAGGCGTTGAGACCGCCCGCCTGCGGGGCGCGACGCTCGCCGATGGGGAAACGCAGACCTGGGACCTGCTCAGTCGCACCGGCGGCAGCATCACCGGCCCGGCCGTGACCGGCAGCGACAGCGGCCAACTGGTCACCATCACCGTCACCGGACAGGTGCCCTGCTGGCTCCCCGGCGTCTCCTTCACGGTCAGTCAGACCGCCACGGCAGCGAAGGAGCAGCCCGGGCCATGACCGTTCACAGCCACCCCGCATCGACCGTACGCAGCCCACGCCGTGACGGCCCCTGCCGCTGCCGCGACGCTGGTGCGCTGTCGCTGGAGCTGGCGATCCTGGCGCCGGCCATCTTGATGTTCCTGGCGCTGATGGTCGTGTGCGGGCGGATCTACCTGACCGGCAGCACCGTGGACGACGCCGCGAGAGACGCCGCCCGAGCCGCGTCCCTGCAGAACAACCCGAGCGCCGCGCGGACCATCGCGCTGCAGGTTGCCAGCCAGTCGCTGGCCGCCCAGGGACTGCACTGCCTGGCCACCGACGTCCAGGTCCCCACCGCCGCGTTCGCCACGCCGCTCGGCCAGCCCGCCGCGGTAACTGTGACTGTCACCTGCCGGGTCAACCTGTCCGACGTCGGCTTCCCGGGCCTGCCCGGCAGCAAGGTCCTCACGGGCTCCTTCACCAGTTCCCTGGACGAGTTCAGGCCCAGGACCGCCCTTGGCCGCGGCACTCCCGGTACCTGCGGCATCCCGTCTCGCACCTCAGGAGGGGAAGCGGATGCGCCCGCCACGGCCTGACCGAAGCAGCAGCCGGCAGCGAGACCAACGCCGCCAGGAGCATGAGCGGGGCAGTCTCTCCCTGTTCACGGCGATCGTCATCCTCGCGGTCCTGGCCGTTCTGGCCCTGGTCGTCGACGGCGGCGGCCGGCTCCAGGCCCTGGCCAAGGCCGAAGGCACCGCGCAGGAAGCCGCCCGCACCGGAGCCCAGTCCCTCAACGCCGCAGGCGCGCTGACCGGGCACGGCTTCACCGTCGACAACACCGCAGCCGTCGCCGCTGCGAACGCCTACCTCAAGGCGGCCGGCGTGTCCGGCACCGTCACCACGGTCGGCAACCGCATCGAGGTCACCGTGACCGCCCCGTTCACACCGCTGTTCCCACTGCTGGGCGCCGGGACCGTCACCGGCCACGGCAGCGCCCTGCTCCTCTACCAGCCCGGAGGCTGAGATGGCTGCCACCAAACTCGTGCGCGCCGCGGCCGCCCTGGCCGCGATCGCGCTCCTGGAACTCGGCATCCCCACCGCCCTGCTGGCCGTCGGGGTCCTGCCGTCCTGGGCGCAGCTGACGGGGGCGCTGACCGGGCCGGACAACGGCACCCTGTTCCTGGGCGCGCTCACCCTCCTCGGCTGGGCTGCCTGGGCCGCGCTGACCCTAAGCTTCACTGTCGAGGCCGCGGCCGTGCTGCGGCACCGCAGCGCACCCCGGCTCCCGGTCCTCGGCGTCACCCAGCATCTGGCCGCGTCCCTGGTCGCCGCGATCGTCGTCCTGCTCCCCTCCACCGGCGCTCTTGCCAGCGCCGTACCCGCGACCGCGGCCACACTGCACCTTCCGCATGCCGCCGCGACGACACCGGAGCGGGCCGCAGCCAACGCCGCGAGAGCCGGCGCCGGATCGGCATCGCCGGACGAGGCGGGCGGTACCCACACGGTGGCCTCGAGCGACGAGACGCTGTGGGGCATCGCCGAGCACTACCTGGGCGACGGGCTGCGCTGGCGGGAGATCGCCGCCCTCAACCAGGGCGTCCCGCAGGCCGATGGACAGACCCTGACCGCCCACACCGTGCACCTGGCCCCGGGGTGGACGCTGCGGCTCCCCGCCGACTCCACGAACCATCCCCTCAGCCGGGACGGCAAATCCCCGCGGGGCAATGCAGGCAGCGATGATCAGGCCGGCGGCACCCGCGCAACCAGCAGCCACGCCCACCGGAGTACAGGAGGAGGCCACGAGCGCGTCCACGTCGTACGACCCGGCGAGACGCTGTCGCAGATCGCCGAAACCGACCTGGGCGACGCGGACGACTACCCCGCCATCTACGCAGCCAGCACCCACACCCTGCAGCCCGACGGCGCGCACCTGACCGACCCGGACCTCATCCTGCCCGGCTGGCGCCTGACCATCCCCCGCCCCGGCACCCCCATAACCACCGGCACAACCAGCACACCCGGCGCCCCAGGCACGGTCCACGCCGGCGGCACGCACGGCGGGTCCGGATCAGGCCACCACCCTGCCCCCGGCACCCCCACCGCCGACCCAACCCGGACCCCGCCCCCATCAGCCGTGACGACGGCACCCACCGGGACCCCGACCGGCACATCCACCACCGCGCCGACCGCAACCGCCACCACGCCCACCGCCTCCCCTCCTCCAATGACCAGCCCGCCCCCAAGCACGACGGCCGCGGCACCGGCACCGCCCGCCGCAGCGCACACAACCAGCGAGTCAGCGCCGGGCAGCGAACTGCGGATCGGCGCCGCGGTCGCCGCACTGCTCGCGGGCGGACTGCTCGGCGGATACGCCATCAAACGCGCCCTGCAGCAGCGCAACCGGCGCCCCGGCCAGACCATCGCCGTCCCGGCCCAGACCAGCAGCCTGGAGCAGGTCCTTGCCGCCCAGGCCGACGTCGCCAGCGCCGACCTCCTCGACCGAGCCCTACGCACCCTGGCCGCGCACCTGTCCGACGGGGAGCCGCTCCCCCAGCTCGACGCGGCCCGCGTCGGCCACACCGGCATCCAGCTCCGCGCCAGCGGGCCACCCCTCCCCCCGTTCACCGCCGGGCCCGCCGGCTGGTGGACATTGGACCCGGCCGCCACGGTGCTCGACCCCGCCGCCGCGGGCCAAATTCCCGCCCCCTATCCACTGTTGGCAACCCTGGGCGCCGAGGCAGACGGCACCCTCCTGCTGGTCAACCTCGCCGCCGCCGGCACCGTCCTCCTCGACGGCACCCCCGCCCAGGTCCGCGAAGTCGCCCGCGCGCTCGCGCTGGAGGCCGCCACCTGCCCGTGGGGACAGGAGCTGCAGGTCCTCAGCTCAGGACTGGTCGACACCACCCTGCCCGCCATGATGGCCACCGGTCGCCTGCGGCGCCTCGACACGATCAGCCACGCCGTCACCGACCTGGCCGACCAACTCCTGACGGCACACCAGGATCCCGACGCCGCCCTGCCCTGGATACTCGTCGCCAGCGACAGCATCGACCAGGACACCGCCTGGGAACTGGCCAACCTCATCCACCACTCCCCCGCCCCACCCATCGCGCTCGCCCTGCCCGGCCGCGACATCGGCCCTCTGTTCCCCCACGCGCTACGGCTCGACTGCTCCAGCACAGACCCGCAGACACTGCCCACAGGCGTCGCCCCGGTCCGACTCCAGCGCGTCACCGAGACCGAGTACCAGATCCTCAGCCGGGACCTGAGCATCACCGAGCAACCGGCCCACCCCGCCGCCGGCGCGTGGACCCACGTCCCAAGCGACACCGACTACCCGCCCCAGCCGACCACAGACCCTCCGATCCAGGACGCCGCCACCACCCCAAACACCCGCAAAGGACCGACAACGGCACCAGCCGGCGACCAGCCCGGACACCCCGTCACGCCGTTCCTGGCCTTCGCGGCGACCACAACCGATTCCGCACGACACAGCTCCACGTCCCTCCCGCGTCCCCTTCCAGCAGCGAACGCCCCCGGCCAGCCAGGCGCACCGGCCGCGCCCGCACAAACCCGCGACGATGCGCCCGCACAGGTGACGGCTCGGCCAGCACCGCTGCCCGACACCGCCGACCCCCACGCCCCGGAGATCCGCATCCTGGGACCCGTCGACGTGACCGGACTGGGCACCAGCGGCCGCGGCAAGCGCCTGGCCGAGGTCGCCGCCTACCTGTACCTGCGCCCCGGCCGCACCCGCGACGACCTCGCCTACGCCATGAACCCGAACCAGCCCTGGGGCGAACGCAGCGTCAAGCAGCGGCTGTCCGACCTACGCAGCCTCCTCGGACCGGCCCCGGACGGCACTCCCCGGCTCGCCCGAAGCGCCCGCAACGGAGCCCTGCCCACCCTCACGGGGGTGCGCAGCGACTGGGACCGTTTCCAAAAGCTCGCCGAACGCGGCCTCCTGGCCGGCCCCGCCGGGGTGGGCGACCTCGAAGCCGCCCTCGCACTCGTGCGAGGGCGCCCGTTCGCCGGCAGCACGGCCGCCTGGAGCATGCCCGACCACCAGGAGATGGTCTCCCGCATCGTCGACACCGCCCACACCCTCGCCCGCTACCGCACCGCAGCCGGCGATCTTCACCCCGCACGGGCGGCGATCGCCAAGGGGATCGATGTCCACCCCACCGCCGAGCTCCTGTACCGGGACTGGATCGCACTCGAGGCAGCACACGGCAGCCACTCCGAGGTCCAGCACGTCATCTCCCGCCTCCAGGACGCGCTCCGCACCCTGGACGTCGAGATGGAGCACGCCACCCGGACCCTCATCGAGGCCGTCTACCAGCGGGACCTGAAGGGCAGCGCCTGACCCCCGGTGGACAGCACGAAGCCCTCGGTCATCTGGACCGGGGGCCTCTTGTGTGTCCGGAGCCTGTCCGCCCTGGGCTGTGCTCGCCGTGTGCGAATTCGTCGAGCGTGCGGCACGTACCGCTGAGCCACCGTCGCATGCCCAGGGGAGGTGCGCATTCCGGCGGGACCGACTGAGCATCACAGTCAGGGCCGGCCGGGAGCAGAATCTTGACTGTCATTGAGAGGGAGACTACGGGCCGTGTGCTCGGCGTCCCACGCTTCCTTGAAGCCGGGGAGATAGCGGCGCAGGTGGCCGGAACTGAGAGCCTCGCCGGTCCTGCCGCCGACGCCGTGCTGCTCGAAGAGCCACTTGGCGAGTTGGTCGCCGTCGGGGAAGGTTCCGTGCTGCTCGGTGTAGTCGACGAACGCGGCCCGGTAGCGGTCCACCGCGCTCCCTTGCCGGGAGATCGCCTTCCTGGTCTCCCTCTGATTGGGGACGGGCGCCGGCTCTGATTCCTGGGTGCGTGGCCGGCCTTCCACCCGGGCGCGAGCTTCGCCTTCCTCCGCGGCCGCAGGTCTTGTCCGCGTCGCTTCATCGACAGGGGCAACAGGCTCAGCGACGCCGACGACGGTACCGGTGCCCTGCTCGGCCAGTTCTGCCAGCGCGGATAGCTCGCTCCCGTCCTCGGGCGCGACGACCAGGTCACCGCTGTGCTGCACGGTGGACGGCTCCTCGCGCGGGGCGGGGATGGCCGCCAGGACACCCGTGGGGTTCGGGATCGAGAATGTCGGGACGGGGAGGTCCGGAGCGCTCTCCAGCTTGAACTCGGGAAGCTGCTCGCCCAAGTTGGCCAGCTTGAGCAGCAGGAGGTAGTCGACCGGGGCACGATAGCGCCACAGGCGGCCGAAGGCCGCCCGCAGCCGGGCCCGGTAAACCAGACGGCGGCGTTCCATCTCCAGGGCTTCTTCGTAGGAGCGCAGTTCCCACAGCATCCGGCGGCGAAAGAGGCGGAGCGTGGCGATGGGCGCCCAGATCCAGCGTCCCAGGCGGGTGTTTTCGAAGAGCTGGTTGGCCTCGATCTGAGCCAGGCGGCCGACCGTGTGGCGGGCGGCCTCGATCGCGGCGACGAACAGCAGCGGGACGACGGCGTGCATGCCGCTGGAGAGCGGATTGGGCCAGGCGGAGGCGGCGTTGAAGACGATCGTGGCGCCGGTGAGCACCCAGGCGAGCTGCCGGAGGATGGGCAGCGGGATCCGCATCCAGGTCAGCAGCAGGTCCAGGGCGAGGAAAACGGTGATGCCGACATCGATGCCGATCGGCAGGAGGTAGGAGAACCAGCCGAAGCGGTTGCGCTGGGCCAGGCGGAGCACCGCGGTGTAGGAGCCGACAAAGCCGATCACCGCGATGACCACAGTGCCGAGCACCACCGTGACCACAAGCGCCTTCTGGCCCCGGCTGACCTCTCGGCGATCCATCGCCATCCCTCCGTGCCGTCGTCGTGTCCGTGTTCAAACAGAGGGCACCAGCTTCACACACTGCGGTGGGACCCGTCCCAGCCCTTCGCAACCTCTCCTCTCCTCGGTCTCGCGTTGCACGCCACGATCCCCCACCGCGTTGGGAGAACCGAGGGGAGGGTGTCGGCGCAGGGCTCAGAAGGGACGCTGGTCCGCGGGGATCTGCACGGTAATGGTGGCGCGCTTGTCTGCGGCGGTGGCGCCCTGTCGGCTGGCCCAGGGTTCATCGGAGCGCATCCAGGCGGGCAATCCTGGGGGGAGGTCGGCTTCGGGAATGGCGCCCAGGTCGGCCGGGTTCAGGTCGGCCCCGTAGTGGGCCAGGGGCACGGCCTGGTCGGGGGTGATGACGCCGTGGAGGGCGTCGAGGGCGGTGTTCCAGTTGGCGAGCATCTTGGCCATGGCCGTGGCGCGGTCCTGGCCCTGCGCAGCGGCGCTGTCGGGGTAGGTGGGGTGGAGGATGTGCTGGTACGCGCCGGTGTAGGCGGTGGCGGCCGCTGTCGCGTGCCAGGTCTGATAGGCCGTGTCGGCCAGTCCGCCCAGGGCGATGACGGCCTGGATCGAGTTGTGCGCGGTGAGCGTGTCGAGCCAGGAGTGGCGGTAGGCTGCGATGGCCGGGTCGTGGGCGTGGGCGGTGCCCGCCTGCTGGCCGTAGACGCTGTACAGATACGTGTTGATCATGGTGTAGCTGGTGGTGACGCCGAGCTTGTTCAGGAAGCCCTGGAAGCGGCGGCCGGCGGTGCCGATGAGGATGCGGCGGGCGATGTCCTCGTGTTCGGCGGGGTCCTGGCCGATGACCAGGATGCGGGCGGTGCCGTCGAGGCGGCCGCGGTGGAAGATCGGGCCCCATTCGGTGCGGAAGTCCGCGGCCGGGTAGGTCTCCGTGCCCGGGTAGTTGGCGACGAGCGCCGCATAGGGGGCTTGTCCGTAGCCGGGGTCGAAGTCGTGCATGCGCGGGTCCCCTTCGTCTACTCCATGCGGGCGGTCTCGCCCGCATGGGTGGCGTGCACACCGTCACGTAGAGGTCAGGATGAGTGGCGAAGCCGGTCCACGCCGCCAGGGCGGGGGCCGTGTCGCGTGAGTTGAGGCGAAGGGACCAAACCGATGCCCCCGACCGACCCCTCCCCCACCGGCCCGGCGTTCGCGCTGCGCGGCCGCATCGTCTCCATGGACCCCGCCGACACCGTGCTCGAGGACGGCGTCGTCTACGTCGACCCGAGCGGCACTATCAACGCGGTGCAGTCCGCCGCCGCCCCGCCCCCGCCGGGCTTCGACACCGTCGACGTCACCGACTCGGGCGGGACGGTGTATCCGGGGCTGATCGAGCTGCACAACCACCTGCCCTACGACGTACTGCAGCTGTGGCAGGTCCCCAAGAAGTACACAAACCGCTCCCAGTGGGGTAGCACCCCCGACTACCACCGCCTGGTCACCGGCCCCATGACGGTGCTGGGCCAGGATCCGCAGCTCATGCCCGCCGTGGTCCGCTACGTCGAGACCAAGGCCCTGGTCAACGGCACCACCACGAGCCAGGGCATCGCCTTGTTCAGCGACGCCGGAGCGCGGCGAATGTACCGGGGCCTGGTCCGCAACGTCGAAGCCACCGACGACTCCAACCTGCCCGAAGCCGCCACCCGGATCGCGGACGTCGAAGCTAGCGACGCCGCCCGCTTCCTGGCGCGCCTTCAGCAGCCGCACAAACTCATCCTCCACCTGGCCGAAGGCACCGACCCGGCCGCCCGAGCCCACTTCCAGGCCCTCCAGTACCAGCCCGGCCAGTGGGCCATCACCGACAACCTCGTCGGCATCCACTGCACCGCCCTGACCACCGAGGACTTCCAGGTCCTCGCCGACCACGGCGGCTCCATGGTCTGGTCACCCCTGTCCAACCTGCTCCTGTACGGACAGACCACCAACATCGCCGCCGCCAAGCAAGCAGGCGTGCCGATCGCGCTGGGCTCCGACTGGTCGGTATCCGGCAGCAAGGGCCTCCTCGGCGAGCTCAAGGCCGCCCGCCTCGCCTCCACCACCTCGCCAGCGGAAGCGGTTTTCAGCGACAAGGAACTCGTCGCCATGGCCACCCGCACACCCGCACTCATCCTGAAGTGGGACCAGAAACTCGGCTCCCTCCAGCCCGGCCGCTACGCCGACCTCCTCGTGATCGACGGCACCGCCGGCGACCCCTATACGACGCTCGTCGACGCCCGCGACACCGACATCACCCTTCTCGTCATCAGCGGCACCGCCCGATACGGCACCACCGCGCTCATGCACGCCCTCGCCCCCACGGCCGCACTGGAGAGCCCCGGCAGTGCAGCCCCCGCCGACCGACTGCTGAACCTCCACGACCCAGCCGCAGACCCCATCGTCGCCGGACTCACCCTCGCCGCAGCCACCGCCCGCCTCACCACCGCCCTGGCCAACCTCCCCACCCACAACGCACCGCCCCCGCCGGCCCATGCCGACACCGCGACGACCCCACGCTGGCGGCTCGCCCTCGACGAGATCCACCCCACCGGCGCGGAACTACGACCCCGCCTCCCACTCCCCGCCGGAGGCCGGCTCAGCGGACCGGTCATCCAACCGCCGACAACAGCCGCCCTCGCCGCAGAGACCACTCTGCCCCTCGCCCTGGACGGTCTCACAGCCACCCAGGACCCTGTCTTCGCCAAGACCCTGACCGCCGAGGCCAACCTGGCCGACGCCTATCGCACCACCCTGGCGCGCGACCTCACCTAGCCTCACGCACAGCGGCCGTGCACCCGGCGCGGGTGTTGTCGGTACCGCACCATACGGTGCTCGCCGCGCTATGTACGTCAGCCGACTGCGGTCTCCACAGCAGGCGGCAGCCGCCCATCTCCGCGAGCGTGATTCTTCCGCGGCGACTCCAATACGTGGCACACCTGCGCCGGGGCGCTCGACACCGTTGGGCTGCACAAGCCGAACCTGCTCTTAAAGGTGGCACGCCGCTTCGGCCCCCAGGTCGAGATCGGGGTCGTGCCGCCCGGCCTGAACAGACACAAGATCGAATACCGCTCCCCGGCGTCATCCAACCCCGCCGACTCGGGCACCGCATGGACCGAGGCATCGACGACATCAACAGCCCTGGCGCGGGAGCGCTCAACTACAGGTTGCTGGCCACCCTCACCGCGCAGTGGACCCGATCGGTCTCGACGAGGGCGACGTAGCAGGCCCGGTGGGCCTCTTCGTCTCGCCGGCGCGCCTGTCTGCGGCCTGACGGCAAAGGCGCCGAACTTCGAGCGACTCTGCTGTCCCCGTCGGCTGGGCTGGCCTCTGCCGGCGTCAGGGCGGTGCGAGCCTCGTGCCAGGTCGTATTGCCGGTACCGTGCGGGTCTACGGCGTCAGATAGCGGGCGCCAAAATCTGGAGGATTCATCTCATGCTGATTGCTCAGCGTCCTTCGCTGACCGAAGAGGTCGTTGACGAGTTCCGCTCCCGGTTCGTGATCGAGCCGCTGGAGCCGGGCTTCGGCTACACCCTCGGCAACTCGCTCCGCCGTACGCTCCTCTCCTCGATCCCCGGCGCTGCTGTCACCAGCATCCGGATCGACGGTGTCCTGCACGAGTTCACCACCGTGCCGGGCGTCAAGGAGGACGTCACCGACCTCATCCTGAACATCAAGCAGCTGGTCGTCTCCTCGGAGCACGACGAGCCGGTCGTGATGTACCTGCGCAAGCAGGGTCCGGGTCTGGTCACCGCCGCCGACATCGCGCCCCCGGCCGGTGTCGAGGTGCACAACCCCGAGCTGGTCCTCGCCACGCTGAACGGCAAGGGCAAGCTGGAGATGGAGCTGACCGTCGAGCGCGGTCGCGGCTACGTCTCCGCCGTGCAGAACAAGCAGTCCGGCCAGGAGATCGGCCGTATCCCGGTCGACTCCATCTACTCGCCGGTGCTGAAGGTCACCTACAAGGTCGAGGCCACGCGTGTCGAGCAGCGCACCGACTTCGACAAGCTGATCGTCGACGTCGAGACCAAGCCCGCCATGCGTCCGCGCGACGCGATGGCGTCGGCCGGTAAGACCCTGGTCGAGCTGTTCGGTCTCGCGCGCGAGCTGAACATCGACGCCGAGGGCATCGACATGGGCCCCACCCCGGCGGAAACCGCGTTCGCCGCCGACCTGGCATTGCCGATCGAGGAGCTGGAGCTCACCGTCCGCTCCTACAACTGCCTCAAGCGCGAGGGCATCCACACCGTGGGTGAGCTCGTGGCCCGCTCCGAGGCCGACCTGCTCGACATCCGCAACTTCGGCGCGAAGTCGATCGACGAGGTCAAGGCGAAGCTGGCCGACATGGGCATGGGCTTCAAAGACAGCCCGCCCGGATTCGACCCGACCACAGCCGCCTTCGGCGACGCCGACGCAAGCTTCCTCGAGACCCAACAGTACTGAACGCTGCGCCGGGTCGCACGGTCCGCAAGTCGCCTCCCGGACCGCGCGACCAGTGAGGCAAACGGCCACGTGAAGGCAGCCTGTTGCCGTCAGCCGAGGCCAGCGAAAAGCAGGCTCAGGTCCACGGTGCTACGGGGGTGGGGAAGCACTTCAGAACTTCGGAGCAGGTCGGGTCGGGAAGGGCTTCCGCGTAGCGGCGCACTGAGATGCAGCCGAGATGCCGTAGCCGGGCCACAGTAAGACCGGGTCTCCGGCGGTTGCGTACGCGAGCAGCTTCACGGCACCCGTGCCAGCCTGGTCTGGTGCGGGGAAACTGTCAGGAATTCGGACCGTACAGACCCGAGTGAGCGGTGCGGCCCACACCTGTCTGGCATGCTGCGGCCCCGCGTCCCGATAACGTGGGAGGCGGGGCCGCTGTGTGCCGTGATGGAGTTACAGCGGGAGGGACAGGACGTTCTCTTCCTGGACGTCGGCGCAGGGGTACAGGCGGGCCTGTGCACCCTGGTAGAGGCCGCCCCAGGAGTTGATGCAGTTGACGGATGCGACCTTCGGCTGAACCTGGAGGCCGTTGCCCTTGGTGACCCAGTTGAAGTACGTGTCGTTCGCGGAACCCGCGTTGCAGGGGTAGAGGGCCATGTGGTTGCCGGTGTGGTCGCCGCCCTCCCAGTTGTTCACGCACATGACGCGCTTTTGGGGGTCGTCGCTCCAGGAGGCCTGGATCTCGAAGTGGGTGGAGTCCTCCTGCCAGATCCACCACTGCTGGGCCTGGGTGCCGTTGCAGCCCCAGAACTGGAGCTGGGCCCCGTCGGTGAAGTGGCCACCGGGGACGTCGAGGCACAGTCCGTTACCGAACTTGATGGGGCCCCAGCTGGAGCCGGCGTGTGCGGTGCCGGAGCCGATGGTGATCGCGAGCAGTGACGCCGCCGCGACAGTGGCTACCTTGACCGTGCGCTTGAACATGGTGATCCCCCTGTTGATCAACGTATAACGGTGATGATCATAGCGGAATCACAGCTTGATCTTGATCTTTATTCCACGGCCGTGCCATGCCACCGTGGCTGACCGGACTGGCGCTGCCCTCACTGGTGAACGTGCTCGCCTTGGTGCTCAGGCTGTGACTTTGCACGTTGGGTGGCGTGCTTCTGGTGGAGATCTCTGACGTCACCGGACGGCATGTGGGGGATACCGCTGATGGGGTTCAACGGCGCAGGTAGGCGTACAGCGCGTACAGGGTCTCGCGGCTGATTCCGAACTCTGCAGGCAGCGCCGTTTTCGGCTCGCCGGAGGCTGCGCGTGTGCGTGGTTCGTGGGCTTGCTCGGGGGTGAGCGCCGGCTTGCGGCCGGTGTAGGCGCCGCGCCGCTTGGCCAGGGCAATGCCGTCACGCTGGCACTCCAGGATGAGGGCGCGTCAGAACTCGGCGATGGGTACCCAGACTGTACCGGGCGGGCGTTGTCGAGTTGCAGAGTTCTTCAATTCGTCAGTTGCGAATGCTGCAGTGGCTCTAGCGTCGGGGTCATGGCGAACACGGACACCGCATTGAAAGAGGCCATGGCGATCACCGGCGCGTTGGGGGTGGCCTTGGGGGACCTGGACAGTGGTATGAGCCTGGGGGCGCTGGCGTTGATGCCGGATCTGGATCTGGCGGTGGCGGCCGCTGGGCACACGGAGCTGGTGCGGGCGCAGCAGCGGACGCTGGAGATGCTGGGCGGTGAGGCGGGGGTGATCGAGGACATCTTGGTCACGTTGAGGGGTCAGTACCACGTGATCCGGCCGCTGACCTCGCACACCGGGGTGGGACTGTTCCTGGTTCTGGTGCTGGACCGCGGGCGGGCGAACCTGGCGATGGCCCGGCACCAGCTCAAGCAGATCGAGGCAGAACTCGACATGTAGTGGCCGTGGCCGCCGGGCGGGTGCGTGTGTGCGCCCCTCGATGTGGTCAGGGTGGGGTGAGTTTGAGGAAAGGAGGACGGCGCGGGCGAGCTGGCCGTCGACTGCGCCCAGCAGCATGGCGGGCTCGGACCGCCGGCGGCGGGGCCACCAGCGCCGGACAGCCCTCACCGGGGGCCTCCGGGCAGCCGCGCTGATGGCTGGCTGTCTCGGCGGGCAGGTTCTGACGGTATGGCTGAGCGCATGCCTGCGGAGCCGCCGACCTGGTGCTGCTTCACAGGTCGTTGCCGGCGTAGGAGAGGTTGAAGCTTTTGTTGGTTAGGGGGAAGTCGGGGACGATCGTGTCGGCCAGGGCGACGGGCAGGGCGGGCCAGTTGAAGAAGGACGGGTCGACGGGTTTCACGCGGGCCAGGGTGCCGTTGGCGGCGAGCTCGACGCGCGTGGTGATGGTGCCGCGCCAGCCCTCGACCATCCCGATCCCGGCGCCCGGCCCGTCAGAGCTGAGCGGGACCATGAAAGCCCCCGGTTCCAGGTGCGGGGTGAGCTGGTTCAGCAGGGCCAGGGAGACGTCGATCTCCTGGGCGCGGATCTGGAAGCGTGCGAGCACGTCCCCACTGTCCAGGGTCGGTACGTGGAGGGCGGGTCCGAGGTCGAGGGCGGGGTGCATGGTACGGGCGTCGAGGGCCAGGCCGCTGGCGCGGCCGACGTAGCCGAGGCATCCGAGCTCGCGGGCGGCCTGTTCCGGGAGCACGGCGGTGCCGGTGAACCGGTCCTTGACGACGGCGTGGCCGAGGGCGAGTCGGGTCAGGTCGCGGATGTCGTCCCCGGTTCGGCGCAACTGCGCGGGTGTGGGGAGGGCGAGCAGGCGGGCGCCGCCGGGAATCACGCCGCCGCGCAGCAGCCGGTGCCCGGTGATCTGCTGGCCCAGGCGCAGGAGTTGTTCGCGGATGCGCTGGGCGTGGGCGTTGAGGACGCCGTGGCCGACGTCGTTGCACAGGGCGCCGAGGTCGGTGACGTGGTTGTGGACGCGCTCCAGTTCGAGCAGCAGGGCCCGCGCCGCCCGTGCGGCCTCGGGGACCTGGGTGTTTGTGGCGTGTTCGATGGCTTGGCAGTAGGCCAGGGCGTGGCCGACGGCGGTGTCGCCGCTGATGCGTTCCGCCAGTGGCAGGCCGCGGTCGATGGCCCGGCCTTCGAAGAGTTTCTCGATGCCCTTGTGGACGAACCACAGCCGGGCCTTCAGTTTCAGGATGGTTTCCCCGACGACGGAGAAGCGGAAGTGTCCGGGTTCGGTGAGGCCGGCGTGGACGGGGCCGACGGGGATCTCGTAGACGCCGTCGCCTTCGACTTCCAGGAAGGGGTAGGGGCCCTCGGGTTCGGCGAACGGTGGTGGCGGTCCGGCGTCCGGGCGGCCGGGGTACCAGCCCTGGGGCCAGTGGTAGTGCCGCACCAGCCTGCGTGGCAGGGGGTGGCCGAGGAGTTCGACGCCGTGCAGGTCGTGCATCTCCCGCTCGAACCGTCCGGCCGGGAAGGACAGGTGCGCCAGCGTCGACAGCTGGGGTTTGGCCGGGTCGAGGCGGACGTGGAGTTCGGTGCGCCGGTCCGGGGGGCCTGCGACGAACAGGTAGACGATGCGGACGGCGTCGGCGTCGTGGTGCGCGGCGACCAGGGCGAGGCGTTCGCCCCGGGAGAGTCGCTCGGCTGCGGTGTCGGCGAGTTCTCCGACACCGACCTCGTACACGGTCGTGGTGGGGGTCATGGTCAGTGGCCTCCGATGAGCGCGGCGGCGGTGTCCAGCAGGTGGGTCAGCGGGCCGGTGGAGACACCGAGTGCCGTGCAGGCCAGCAGCCCTGCCAGCAGAGGGAATCCGGCGGTGGCGCCGATGCGGTGCGGGAGGGTGGCGGCGCCGGGACCTGGCTGTGGGGTGCCGAGGAGCATCCGTGCGGTGCGCGCGGCCAGGGCGGCGAACGCGGCCAGAACCAGCAGCAGGGCGGCGGTGACGGGCCAGCCCATCGCCGCGGTGAAGCCGGCCCGGGTGATGGCGATCTCGGAGGCGAAGAGGCTGAACGGCGGCATCCCCAGTAGCGCGATCACGGCGAGGCCGAAGGCGGCGCCAAGTCCTGGCGCTCGGACCAGGAGCGCGCGCAGGCGGCCGATGCGGCTGGTCTGCTGCCAGGCGAGGATCTGTCCGGCGGAGCAGAACGCCACGGATTTCGCGAGACCGTGGCCGGCGATGTGGAGCAGGACCGCCGCGATCGCCAGCCGGCTGCCGATCGCGGTGCCGAGCGCGATCAGGCTCATGTGCTCCATGCTCGAATAGGCCAGCATGCGTTTGTAGTCGCGCTGGCCGAGCAGGATCGCCGCCGCGAGCGCCAGGGTGAGCAGGGCGGCGATCGTCAGGAGCAGACGCAGGTAGTGGGGGCCGAGGGCGGCGTCGCAGATGGTCTTGTAGCGCAGCAGTGCGCTGAAGGCGACGGAGAGCAGGACGCCGGACATGAGGGCGGAGACGGGGGCGGGTGCCTGGCTGTGGGCGTCGGGTAGCCAGGCGTGCAGCGGGATGAGTCCGGCTTTGGCGCCGAAGCCGATGACGATCAGTCCGATGCCGATCCGTGTGACGTCGGGGTCCAGCCGGGACGCGTTCGCGGCCAGGGTGGGCCAGTCCAGGGCGGCGGCCTCGGAGAGGCCGGCGTGTCGGGCGGCGTAGTAGATCAGGACGGTGCCCAGGAACGCGAGGGCAATGCCGACGGAGCAGATGACGACGTACTTCCAGGCTGCCTCCACACTCGTGCGGGTGCGGCGGTGGCCGACCAGGAACGCGGTGACGATGGTGGTGGCCTCGATCGCGACCCACAGGATGCCGAGGTTCTCCGCCAGCACCCCCAGCGTCATCGCGGCCAGGAACCCCTGCACCAGGAGGCAGTAGCGGCGGGCCGTGCGCTCGCTGGCCCGTTCCGCGGTGCGTTCGGCGGCCAGGTAGGTGGGTGAGGCGGCCACGGCGATCAGCGCGACGGCGCCGACGACCAGCAGCAGCCACACCGTCAGGGCGTCCGCGCGCAGCAGATGCCCGGCCGCGCGCACGGGTCCGTGCACGGTGACGCGGGGCACCAGCAACACGGCACAGGTGAGGGTGACGGCGGGCGTGATGATCCCGGCCCAGTCGCCGAAGCGGCGGCGGTAGGGCAGCGGGAGGGCGTAGAAGGCGGCGCAGGCCAGCGGCGTGGCCACCGGGAGGACCAGCAGGAGCGAATCGGAAGAGGGCATCAGTCTCGGAGCTCCCGCATCGTGTCGAGGTCGGTGCCGCCGAAGGCTGCCTGGATGCGCAGCGCCAGGAGCTGCAGGACCAGGACGGCCAGGAGCAGGTCGAAGGAGACACCGAGTTCCAGGATCAGCGGGACGCCACTGGTGGCCAGCAGGGCTACGGCGGTGATGCCGTTGTCCAGGAGCAGGAAGCCGACCATCTGCGCGACCGCGCGGCGGCGGGTGATCAGGGTGAAGAACCCGATCAGGACCACGGCGAAGCCGACCGGGATCGCCTCGGCGGCCGGTCCCGGCTCCAGGGCGACCAGCGGCTGGGCCGACGCGTAGGCCAGCAGGGTCAGCACGGCCGCGAGCAACAGGGAGGCGGCGACGTTGACCAGGGGTTCGCTCTCGCGCTGCTGACCGGAGCGTTCCAGGGCGCGCCGCATCAGATACGGGAGGAGCCCGGCGCGCAGCGCCCCGATCCCGACCGCGACGCCGACGAGCACCCAGTGGTGCTGGCGGATGCCCAGGAGCACGCCGATACCGGCCAGGGCGACGCCCTGGAGGGCGAAGACGCGGACGATCGCACTCAGTTCGCGAAACCACAGCACCATGACCGCGGCGAGGAGGAACGCGCCGCAGGCCAGATCGAGGAACTGGGTGAACAGGGGCTGGTTCACAGGTTCAAGCTCCGGACAGGAAGTAGGAGGCGGTGACCGCCAGCAGCGCCAGCAGGAACGACCCGGCCAGCAGCTCCGGGACACGGAACAAGCGCACCTTGGCCCAGAACACCTCCGCCGCGGCCAGACCCGCCCCGAGCACGGTCACCTTGACCGCCAGCAGCACCAGCGCCAGGAGCAGGGCGGGCCAGGAGCTGGTGGTGGCGATCCCCCAGGGGACGGCGAGGGTGGCGAGCAGGCCAAGCAGCACCGTCAGCCGCAGCTGGGCGCCGAACTCGACCAGCGCCAGGTCGGGGCCCGCGTACTCCAGCACCATGGCCTCGTGAACCATCGTCAGCTCCAGGTGGGTGCTCGGGTTGTCCACCGGCAGGCGCCCCGCCTCAGCGATGGTCACCACGGCCAGCGCGACCAGGGCGAGGAGGCTGGAAGGGGAGGCGAGCCGGGCGGGCTCGTCGATCCGGCCCGCGACGATCGTGGCCAGGCCGGTGGACCCGGCCGGTATCGACAACGCGAGCACCGACAGCAGGATCGTCGGCTCCACCAGCGCGGCGATCGTCATCTCGCGAGAGGCGCCCATGCCGCCGAACGCGGTACCGGTGTCCAGTCCGGCCAGCGCGAGGGTGACCGTGCCCAGGGCCAGCAGCGCCACGACGACGATCAGGTCCCCGTGCGAGGCAGCCGGGGTCGTGACGGCCGCCAGAGGCAGCAGCGCCGCGACGAGCAGACCGGTCACGACCAGGACGAGCGGCGCGGTGCGGAACGCGGGCCCGCTGCCGGCCGGGGTGATGGGTTCCTTGCGCAGCAGCTTGCGCACGTCCCGCCACGGCTGCAGGACCCCGGCACCGGCGCGCCCCTCCATCCGGGCACGGACCTGCCGCATGACGCCGGTCAGCAGCGGCGCACCGGCCACCACCAGCAGCAGCTGCGCGGCCAGCGCGACCACGCCGAAACCACTCAACACCCCTCCTCCTTCGGCGGATCGGTCAGCACAAGGCATCCCCGTGGCGTTGTCCGGCCGTGACGCCGCCTGACCGCCACGCCGTCTGGCCGCACTGGATCTGCGGATGGCATCGCCGGGTTCACCTGAGCACCGTCAGCACGCCCAGGAGGGCGATGACGCCGACGAAGCCGTAGCCCAGGTACACGTGCACGCTGCCCGCCGCCAGCCTCCGCGCCCGCCAGCCGACCGCCTCGAACAGAGCGAGGACGGGCTCGTAGAGTCGGTGCTCGATCCGGTCCGGGACCCGCTGGGTGTAGCGCACCCGCTCGACCAGGTAGGCCGACTCGCGCACGTGGGTGACATCGAGGTCCTGTTCGGGGGCCAGGACGTCGTCGAAGACCCGTTGCAGGGGTTCGGCGAACGAGGTCGCGGTGTACGCCATCCGCGCGGTGGGCTGGCCGCCGCCGCAGTCCCACAGCTTCGCCGCAGGCCGCCTGGCCCGCCGCTTGAATGCCCGCACGCTTCCAGCCGCCAGGACAAGCCCGGCCAGCAGCGCCGCAACGATCCACAACGGGGAGTAGGCAGCGGACGTGTCGGTCAGCCGCAGCCGCAGCTCACCGCCGGTCAAGGGCTGAACGCTCGTCAGGCGGGAGGCGGCGACGGCGCGGGCCAGGCCGTCGGCCAGGACGCCCGGTACCAGGGCCAAGGCGATGCTGGCGGCGGCCAGCAGGCCCATCCCGGCGAGCATCAGCGCCGGGCTCTCGGTCGCTCTGGTCGCTTGGGGGCTGCGGGGGCGGGCGAAGAAGCCGACACCGAGGGCTTTGACGAACGCCGCGGCGGCCAGCCCGGCGGACAGGGCGATCGCCGCGACGGCGAGCGGGAGCACGATCGCGGTGGTCAGGCCGGGAACCGAGAAGCCGTGGATGAGGGATTGGAGCAGCAGCCATTCGCTGACGAAGCCGTTGCCTGGCGGCAGCGCCACCGCCCCCAGCGCCGCGAGAGCGAACAGGCCAGCGGTGGTGGGCATCTTGGCGCGCAGCCCGCCGAGCCGGTCCAGGTTCCGCTCCCCGGTCGCACGCAGCACCGACCCGGCCGCGGTGAACCCGAGAGCTTTGAAGGAGGCATGGTTGACCACGTGCAGCAGCGCAGCCGCCAGGGCCAGGCCCGCGAGTTCCGGGTTTCCGCCGGCGTGGAAGAGCCCTGCGGCGCCGACGCCGACGAAAACGAGTCCGAGGTTCTCGCAGGTCGAGTAGGCCAGCAGCCGCTTGAGGTCGGTCGCGAGGGTGGCCTGCAAGATCCCGAACACCGCCGAGACCGCGCCGGTCAGAAGCACCAGCAGCCACCACCAGCGCGACCCGCCACCGAGAAGGTCGAAGCCGACCCGCACGGTCCCGTACACGCCGAGGTTGACCATCGCGGCGCTCATCAAGGCGGAGACCTGGCTGGGTGCTTCGGGGTGAGCGCGCGGGAGCCAGGCGTGCAGCGGTACGGCCCCTGCCTTGGAGGCGAACGCCGTGAAGCACAGCACGAACACCAGCCCCCGCGCCGCTGGCGACAGGTTGTGTGCTCCCGCCCGCAGCGCGGCGAAGCTCTCGCCCCCGGCCTTCGCAGCGAACAGCGCGAGCCCCGCCAGCAGAAGGACCAGGCCGAGGTGGGTCATCACCGCGTACCAGACCCCAGCCGACCGAACGGTCGGACGCTGCCCGTGCTCGGTCAGGACCAGGAGCAGCGACGTGAGCGCCATGAGCTCCCACAGCAGCAGGAACGTGGACACCGACGACGACGCCGGGACCAGCACGAGGGTGGCGGCGAACAGTGGCAGCAACGCCTGCGCCGTGCGGGAGGCGACCGGGCCGTGCCCGCCGCGCGCGTAGCCGATCCCGTACACCGCGACCGCGACGACCACTGCGCCGGCCACGGCCATGAACAGCCCCGACAGGGCGTCCACCCGCAGCCGCACCCCGGCCAGCGGCAGTACGTGCGGGAAGGCCGCCGACCAGGTCCGGCCCGCCATCGCCAAGCCTCCCGCCGCCAGCCCGCCCACGCCGACCAGGGCGGTTGCGGTGCCCGCGACCAGCGGGCGCACCGTCACGGACAAGCCCAGACCCGCTGCCGCGCCCACGAGGGAAGCCAGACCGGCGGCGGCCAAAGCGGTGGCAATCGTGTTCACCGTCCGGTCACCTGTCGCAGTCCGGCGACGATCGCGGCCGGTTCGGGCGGGCAGCCGGGGATCCTCACATCCACCCGAACGAGGTCCTCGACCGCCCCGGTCTCGCTGATGAGTCCGTATCCGCCGGTGAACTCCCCGCATCCCAGCGCGCAGTCCCCGACCGCAACCACCAGGCGCGGCTCGGCCGCGGCGGCGACGGTCGCCTTCAGCGGTGCGGCCATGTTGCGGGTCACCGGGCCGGTCACCAGCAACACGTCCGCGTGCCGCGGGGAGGCCACCAGGCGGGCACCGTAGCGCTCGGCGTCGTAGACCGGGTTGAAGGCCATGCCGATCTCGATCTCGCAGGCGTTGCACGAGCCCGCGTCCACGCAGCGCACCTGCGCGGAGCCGCCCAGCTCCCGCGCCGCCGCAGGCATGGCCTCCTGTGGTCGCGCAGGTGCAGGTTCGGCGACGCGGCCGGTGTCACGGATCTTGCGAAGCAGGCCCACCAGAACCCTTCTCTCCACGCAACGTTGACGCCCGGGGAGATCCACAGGCGCACCCCTTCTCCCCGAGCGATCCACAGCATAGTCATGTGAAGAAGCCTTCAATCCAGCACACGAAAAACACAACATCCGACCAGTTCCGCTATGTAGTGAATTGAAGATTTCTTCAATTGCTGTCATAGTGACGCTTGCGTGGAGTGGGTTCGCCGCCCGACGGCTTGGATTGAGGGTGCCCGGTGCCGCTCCGCGCTGCCGGCCGTGCCTGTCGGGGGCGCGGCCGCACCCCATACCGCACGCGCCAGGGTGCCGGGCATCCGGCGAGGGACACCCGGACCACCCTGGCGTGTGTGCCGGACTAAACACTGCTTGGGAGGCTCCGATGGAGGGCGACGAATTCGCGGCCGCGCTGCTGGAACGCATCCGCCAGGCACGCAGCGCGCTCGCGGCCGCAGCCGCGTCGACGGACTCCATAGCGGTGGCCGAGTGCCTGGACGAGCTGGAGCGGGCGCTGCTGCTCGCGCGGGAGAACGGGATCGACGTCCCGGCCGTCATAAACGGTCCAGACGCAAGGGACGGGAGTTGAGAGCGATGCCGGTTCCCCTGTATCAGGCCAAGGCGGAGTTCTTCCGCATGCTCGGCCACCCCGTCCGCATCCGCGTGCTCGAGCTGCTGCAGGACGGACCGATGCCCGTGCGCGACCTGCTCGCCAGCATCGAGGTCGAACGCTCCAACCTGTCCCAGCAGCTCGCCGTCCTGCGCCGCTCCGGCATCGTCACCTCGGTGCGCGAGGCCGACACCGTCGTGTACTCCCTCGCGGGGCCCGACGTGGCCGAACTGCTGCGGGCAGCACGCCGGATCCTGACCGACCTGATCGCCGGCCAGCAGGACCTTCTGGCAGAACTGCGCGAGGCCGACACAGCCGGAGCGACCGCCCCGTGATCACCCGCTCCACCCTCAGCACCACAATCCTGGGCGTGCTGCCGAACCGGCACATCCTGGCCACGATGGGGCGCTCGCCGCGCAAGGACCTGATCGCCGGCCTGACCGTGGCGATCGTCGCCCTGCCGCTCGCGCTCGGCTTCGGGATCTCCTCCGGCATGGGCGCCCAGGCCGGCCTGGTCACCGCCGTCGTCGCAGGCGCTCTGGCAGCGGTATTCGGCGGCTCCAACCTCCAGGTCTCCGGACCCACCGGCGCCATGACCGTCGTCCTGGTCCCCATCGTGCACACCTACGGTGCGAACGGCGTCCTGACCGTCGGCCTGATCGCCGGCGGACTCCTGGTCCTCCTCGCATTGCTGCGCGCGGGCCGCTGGATGGCCTACCTCCCGGTCTCGGTGATCGAGGGCTTCACCCTCGGCATCGCCGCCGTGATCGGCCTGCAGCAGGTCCCAAACGCGCTCGGCGTCCACGCCCCCGTCGGCGCGAACCCCGCC
Source organism: Streptacidiphilus rugosus AM-16 (assembly GCF_000744655.1). Lineage (NCBI taxonomy): Bacteria > Bacillati > Actinomycetota > Actinomycetes > Kitasatosporales > Streptomycetaceae > Streptacidiphilus > Streptacidiphilus rugosus. The sequence continues at coordinate 811,949 of NZ_JQMJ01000004.1, forward strand.
GTCGTCGCTGCCAGGGCGGTGGGCGACTTCGCCGCGCACCCGCACTGGGCCACCATCGGGGTCGCCCTCGCCGTGGCCGCGGTGATGCTGGCCGGCGCGCGCCTGCGACCCGCAGTGCCGTTCTCGCTGCTGGCCGTGGTCGCCGCCACCTTGGCAGTCGCCGGCCTCTCCCTGCCGGTGACGACGATCGGCACGCTGCCATCCGGGCTCCCCGCCCCGTCGTTCGGGTTCTTCCAGGCCGGGCACCTGGGCGCGCTGCTGCCCTCCGCCCTGGCGGTCGCGGCGCTGGCGGCCTTGGAGTCGCTCATGTCGGCGTCTGCCGCCGACGCCATGAGCGTCTCGGAGCAGCACGACTCCAACCGGGAACTGTTCGGACAGGGCCTGGCCAACCTCGCCGCGCCGCTGTTCGGCGGCGTCGCCACGACCGGCGCGATCGCCCGCACCGCCGTCAACGTCCGCACCGGCGCCACCTCGCGCCTGGCGGCACTCGTGCACGCCGGCGTGCTGGCAGTGATCGTGTTCGCCACCGCCCCGCTGGTCGCCCACATCCCCATCGCCGCCCTGGCCGGGGTGCTGATCGCCACCGCGGTGCAGATGGTCGAGGTCGGCTCCCTCAAGGCGCTCGCCCGCTCCAGCCGCGGCGAAGCCCTCATACTCGCCCTCACTGCCGCAGCCACACTCGCGTTCACCCTCACCACCGCGGTGATCGTCGGGATGCTCACCGCCGGGATTCTGGCCCTGCGCCAGGTCGCCCGCGCGGCGCGCCTGGAGCAGGTGCCGCTCCACGCCGACCTTCCCCCGGCCGATCACCACGGCGAAGAGCAGGAGCTGCTGGCGGAGCACATCGTCGCCTACCGGATCGACGGACCGCTGCTGTTCGCCGCCGCCCACCGCTTCCTGCTGGAACTCACCGACGTCGCCGACGTCCGTGTGGTGATCCTGCGCATGTCCCGCATCTCGGCCCTGGACGCCTCCGGCGCGAAGGTCCTGGGCGACGCCATCGACAAGCTGACCGCCCGCGGCATCCTCGTCCTGGTCTCCGGCGTGCGCGAGAACCACCTGAACCGCCTCGACGCCCTCGGTGCACTCGACACCCTGCACGAGAACGGACGGATCTTCCCCTCCACCCCCGAGGCGATCGCCCACGCCCGCGCCCACCTCGGCGCCGTCGGACTGATCTCGCATCTGCCCCCGGCGGGCGAACTCACAGGAGCGAAGCGATGACCACGGACACCAACAGCACCCAGGTCCACCTCGCGCCGCTGACCCGCATGGAGGCCCTCTACCTCCTCGCGGGGATGCGAGTCGGACTACTGGTCTGCGCCGAGCAGGGCATGACGGTGGAGCGACCCGGCTTCCACACCGTCACCGGCAGCGAGCTGCTCGTGCGCACCGCGCTCGGCGCGCAGACCGCCGCCCGCCTGGACGAGGGCCCGCCGGTCACCTACCGGGCGGAGGCCCTGGACGGCGTCACGCTCAAGGGCTGGTACGCCACCGTCACCGGCACCGCCGAACCGGTCACCGACCCGGACGAGCGCCACCACTACCTCGCCACCCTGCCGGGCTTCGCCGCCTCGCACGGCAACCAGCTGCTGCGGATACGCCCGCACCTGATCACCGGCCACCGCTTCCAGAACCTCACCACCCGCTGACCCGATCCTTCGAAGGAGAGATCCAGGCCGTGCGATTCGACGTGACCGTCCCCACCCCTGGCTCCCCCACCCAGCACCGGGGGATCACCCCGGACCAGGTGGCCGAGCTGGTCGACCACGCCGCCACCCACGGCCTGCACCTGCGCATCCGCCCCCACCAGCCCCAAAGCGAGTCTCACGGCGCCCACGGACTGCACCCGGGCGGCGGATCAGACCGCGGAGCAGGGGAATGACGTCGCCCTGGGGGCCTCGCCGCCGGTGGCACCCCATCCCGGCCGAACCGGAGCCAGACACCCCCCGGGGCGGGTTCAAGAAGCACACGGTCACGCTGCCGGTCACCGCGGCCTCGGTCACCCTGGCGCGCCGCACCGCCCAGATGGCGTTCACCACCTTCGGCCTCGCCCCCTCGGCCAGCCTACTGGACGCCGCACTGCTGATCACCACCGAGCTGGTCGCCAACGCCGTCCGCCACGCCACCGCGTCCGGACACCTGAACCTCACCTTGGCCTTGAGCAGCCACGAGCTGACCATCGCCGTGCACGACGAGGACCCGGCACTGCCCCCATGGCCGCCCACCATCCGTCACGGCCCGGCCCGCCGCGGCCTGACCGTCGTGGCCGACCTCGTCGCCGGACACGACGGACGCCTGGACCTGCAGCCCGACTACGCCGCGCCCGGCAAGACGATCCGCGTCGTCCTGCCCCGCACCACCTGAGGGAGACCGAAGTGTCCGACCACACCACAGCCCTGCCCGTGCACGAGCCGGAGGACGACGGCTCCGAGGGCGGCGGCCGCCGTGCCAACCGGGGCGTGTGGATCCGCGCGTTCATCTACGTCATCGGGTTCCACATCTTCGCCGGCTTCGTGATGCTCATGTTCTACGTCGGCAGCCACCGCCACTAACCCGCAGAGAGCCGAGCCCCAATGACCATCCAGTGGCACCTGACCACCGGCCCGCACGTCGACGTCCTGCAGATCAGCGGCTACCTCGGCGACGACGCCGTCACCCGCTTCAACGGCGCGATCGGATGGGCCTTCGCCCGCGGCGAGCAGACCCTGCTCCTGGACTGCACCCGCCTCAAGGGCTGGTCCCCCGCAGGGCGGGACGCCATCACCACCGCCGCCCAGAGCCTGGCCCGCCAACAGCGCGCCCTGGAACTGATCACACCACCCACCTCCGTCGAGGGCATCCGAGCCCACACCGACCTCGACGCCGCCCTCGCCCACCACCAGGCCACGGCCGGAGAGCAGACCCCCGACCGCGAGCAGACCCCCGACGCCTGGCACAGCACCCGCTGGGACACCGACACCGCCCCGTGACCACCCCACCACCCCCACACTCGCCAGGACAGCCCCGCGACCTGCGCCGGACCGGCCGCTGCCCGGCCTGCGGTGCTGCAGACGGCCACCGCTGCACCGGGACGCCCGACCTTCGGCGGGCCGACCGGCCCAGGACTTTGTCCGGCCCGGGTGCCTAGCGTGGTTGCAGCAGGCCCGCATTTTGGGCTTCACCCGCTGGTGTGGGAAACACTGAGTGGCCACGGCGCACTACCCGGTAGGCGGTCAATGGTCCCGCCAGCATCCAGGCGCCAGACGCCCGAGGAGGGCAGTCGCATGACCGTCACCGCGAATTCTGCCGTCGCGTTCTCCCGTCGGCCCTCAACCGGACTCGCACCCATCGTCTGGGTCGGTATGGCCGTCACCGCGATGGGCGTGGCTCACGCGGCTGAGGGAGCTGTCCAGATCGCCCGGGAAATCTGGGGAACCAGCCCGAACGGCAAGAGCGCGGCCTCCGACACGGCGGCTCCTGGTTCCGCCACTAGGGCATCACACGAGATGGCCGGGTTCTTCCTCATCGCGGGATCGGCCTATGCCGCGAAGCTCCTTCACCAAGCGTTGGCAGATGTCGCGGATGTCGTCGGCGGTATCCGCGGATCCAGGCCATAGCCTGGCGTTCCGTACGCTGAGGCGTCGGCAGGTCAGCCTGCCAACGGTGTTGACGCGCCGTTGGCCGTGGGTTCCGCCTGGGTGAAGGGACACCGGCCGCCACCCACACCCACCCGGTTGAAGCGATCGCGATCTCGGCAGCCTGGCGCGTCGCGTCGCGCCGACTCGCTGCGCTCTGCCTACAGTGCATGCAGGAGCCACCGCTGAACGTGCAGGGAGTCCGGACGATGCCGGTTGGATCCTTCGATGTGCTCGTCCGGGCGATCGGCGGGCGTGTTGCCCGGGTTGTGCTGGCCGTGGATCCGTGCGGCGGACAGGCCCAGGCCCGCCGCAATGCCGGTGGTGCGGCGGCTGCGGCCAGCGCACAACGGCGCGAGCGCGAAGCGGCGGACCAAACGGCGCTGCCGCTGCGCGTCGGCCCGACCGCGGTGCCCCCGGCGGCCGGTCCATCAGGGACGAGGGACGGCGGGGGGTGGTAGCCGCCGGAGCGGGAAGCCACCCGGCGGCAGGGAGCAGGAGGCGGTGGTGAGTCGCTACCAGCTGCGGGCCGAGCGCCGTCCCGCCGCGCTGGGCGGGTGGACCGAAACCTGGCATGTCGTTCGCCGCGGCAGTCTGCTGGGGCTGTGTGGTCGGCTGCTGTCTCCGGCCGGCGAGGTGAGGCCGGTCGAGGACCTGCCTATGGTCTGCCCGCCCACAGCTGCCAGGATTGCTGGACCGCGTACCGCAGCCTGTCAGCGCCGGCCGCATGACGCGCGGAGAGCCGACCGGGGGCTCTTCCGTCGCCGGCCGAAGCATCGCCTGAACGCAGACGGTCACGCGCCCATCCTGATGCCAGGCGATCAGGGCCGGATGGCCCTGGACACGCGACAGGCGCAGGTCTGACATGCCCCACATGGATGACAGCGACCGGCAGAGCACCGGACAGCCGCGTGCGATGCGCCCCCTCGACCCCGCGGAGGCGATGGGCCTGCTCGGCAGCGTCGGTTTGGGCCGCGTGGTCTTCACCCGCGACGCCCTTCCCGCGATCCGGCCGGTCAACCACCTCGTCGAGGACGGCGACATCATCATCCGCACTCACGACGGCGCCGCGCTGACCACCGCCACCGGAGCCGACCAGGGCGGCGTCGTGGTCGCCTACGAAGCCGACCAGATCGACCCCGACACCCACACCGGCTGGAGCGTCATCGTCACCGGCTACGCCCACCGGGTCACCGACCCCGCCGAGAACGAGCGCTACCGCACGCTGCTGCGCCCCTGGGTCGACCGGGCGACAGACTGCGCCGTCCGCATCCACCCGGAACTGATCACCGGCTTCCAGCTCACCGGGACCCCGCCCTTCCCCACCGCCTGAATGCGCCCGCGCGGCGGGTGACGCGGAGTCCGCTGCCCGGCTGGCTCCGCTGCCCTGGGCTTTCGGGTGTGGGTGACCCGTCGACGCGAACGGAGTGCTCCGGCGTGCGGGGTGGTGCCCGGGGCGGTCTTCTGAGAGGGGCCGACAGGGCTCCTTGAAGGGAGATTCAGAACATGGCTGTTGTGATGACGATGCGCTGGGACGGTGTCACACCCGCGCAGTACGACCAGGTGCGTGACCTGGTCCGTTGTGAGCAGGACACGCCGGATGGTGCGCTCCTGCACGTCTGCTCTTTCGAGGGCGGTGCCTTGCACGTGACCGATGTGTGGGGCTCGCAGGAGGACTTCGAGCGGTTCTTCGCCGACCGGCTCGCCGCCGCGATCAAGGAGGCCGGTATCGAGGGCGAGCCGCAGACCGGCTTCCGGCCCCTGCACCGCCGCTTCATCGCCCCGGGCGTCACCGGCGCCGCAAGCTGAGCTGAAGGGCGGGTGGCCATGGCCCCCGCGCGTGGCTTCCTGCTGCCGTGACCGGGGCCGGTCACGGCAGCGGGGGTTGCCGGCTGCTCTTGGCGCGGGGCCTCGACTGGCGGGGTGTGCCGGAGTCTGCCCGGGGCGCGGGCATGCCGGGTCGTGCCTAGACTCGGGAGCGGGGCACGGGAATCACGGGTGTGCCCTCGTCGTCCGCAGTTGGTGCGGGCGGGCCCGCCCGGACGCCTCGGGCCTCTCGAGGGAGGTCACCGTCATAGTCACGGCCGTCCCGAATCGCGGGGACATCGAAGCCGACATCAAGGAGACGCTGGGCCTGGTCCCGCACTTCTTCCAGCGGATCCCCACCGAGCTTCTGGGCCCGGAGTGGGAGATCTTCAAGCGGATTGAGCTCGGCGAGACGCTCATCCCGAACAAGTACAAGGAACTCATCGGGGTGGGGCTGCACGCGGAGACCAAGTGCCACTACTGCAGTCTCTTCCACACCGAGGCCGCCAAGCTGTTCGGTGCCACCGAGGAGGAGATCCAGGAAGCCGTGCACTACGCCAAGGCCAGCCTGGGCTGGAGCGCCTACATCAACGGCATGCAGGAGGACTACGACCAGTTCAAGGCCGAGCTCGGCCAGGTCGTGGACTACGTGAAGTCGAAGGGCTGAAACCGATGGAACTGGAACGGCTGCGCCCCACCGTGCTGCGCGGCACGTTCCACGCCTACGAGCTGGCGGCACTGGTCGCGGCCGCCCGGTACGTGGTGACCACCGCCCCCGCGGACGTCCCCGCCGAGTCACTCGACCAGCTCCGCCAGCTCCTTGACGACTACGACCAGCAACTGCGCCAACTGGGACCGCCATGATCCTGATCGGCTTGCTGACCCGCTTGCTGCGCACCGTGTCCGGGCTGCTCGCGCCGGCCCAAGGCCGCGCCTGCCGCAACGCCGCCAGGGCCGCGGCACGGATCCGCGCGGAGCGCCGGGTCCGCCAGCGGACAGCACAGTGGTGAGGCCTGTCGCGGCGCGGCCCAGCGTCTGAGAACCTCCACGACCTGGGTATGACCTGGATCGTTGTGCCGTCAATCGGTCAGCGGTGTCTGACGTCCGGCGCTCGGGCCGGGTGCGACCTGGCCGTCCGCTTCGCTTCGCTCTCGATGGCCTGATCTGACAGATCCTGGTCATTGCAGCCATGTCCCGCCGGGCGGAATGATCAGGGCATGCCCCAACCGCACCGCGTCGTGATCGTTGCCTTCCCTGGCATCGAGCTGCTGGACGCCACCGGACCGGCCGAGGTGTTCTCCGTCGCCTCCCGGGTCGCCGGAGACGGCAGGCCCGGCTACCTCGTGCGGATCGCGACGGCCGACGGCGGCCCGGTGACCACCTCCAGCAGCGTGCGGCTCATGGCCGACCTGGCCCGCGACGACGTGACCGGCCCGATCGACACCCTGCTGGTGGCGGGGGCGATCAAGCTCGTCGACGACGGCGTGGAGCCGGTGATCGACCACGAGGTCACCGCCTGGCTGCGCCGCGCGGCGCCCCAGGCCCGGCGGATCGGATCGATCTGCGCGGGGGCGCACCTGCTGGCCGCCGCCGGGCTGCTGGAGGGCCGGCCAGCCACCACGCACTGGCTCACCGCGGCCAGGCTGGCCGCCGACCACCCAAGCGTCCGGGTCGATTCCGATCCGATTTTCATCCGGGACGGGCGGGTGTGGACCTGCGCCGGCGTCACCTCGGGGATGGACATGGCACTGGCCATGGTCGCCGAGGACCACGGTCAGGATCTCGCGCTCGCGACGGCCCGGATGATGGTGATGTACGTCAAACGCTCCGGCGGGCAGAGCCAGTTCAGCGTGCCGCTGTCCGTCCAGGGATCCGAGGACGACCGGATCGACGAGCTGCGCAGGTGGATCGCCGAACATCTCACCGCAGACCTTTCCCTCGAAGCCCTCGCGGCCCGTACGCACCTGAGCGTGCGCCACTTCACCCGGCTGTTCCACCAGCGCACCTCCACGACACCGGCCGCCTACGTGGAGGCGGCCAGGCTGGAGGCCGCCCGGCGACTGCTCGAGGACAGCGACCGCAGTCTGCCCGAGGTCGCCGCCGCCAGTGGCCTGGGCTCCGTGGAGACGCTGCACCGCGTCTTCCGGCGACGGCTGGGCACCACCCCGGCCGAGTACCGCCGCCGCTTCTGAACCACCCCACCCGCACCACTCACCGGCCGACGCGCGCACTGCTGCACCGGCCGAGTCTCGCTGTGCCCGCACGCGCAGCATGGCCAGCACCCCTCGAAGGAGAACCATGTCCCGCACGAAGGTCGTCCCGATCCCAGTCATGGGCCGACGCAACGTCAACGCCTATCTGCTGCTCGGCCGACGGCCGGTCATCGTCGACGCCGGAATCCCCGGCAGCGGCCAGAAGATCATCGAACGGATCACCGCCCACGGCATCGACCCCACCGACGTCTCGCTGATCGTCATCACCCACGGCCACATCGACCACTTCGGCTCCGCCGCCGAACTGCACCGGCTCACCGGCGCGCCCATCGCCGGCCACGTCGCCGACCTCGGGCCGTACCGCTCCGGCCAGGTCCGCGAACCGTACCTGCCCACCGGCCCGATGGGCCGCCTCATGGCCCGCAACCGCAAGCTCCACGTCCGGGCCGAACCCTTTGAACCGGCCGTGCTGATCCGCGGCGAGACGAGCCTGGAGGACTACGGGCTCGCGGCTCGCATCATGCCCACCCCGGGCCATACCGCCGGATCGGTCTCGGTCCTCACCGACGCCGGCGACCTCGTCGCCGGCGACCTGATCGCCGGCTCCTTCATGGGCCTGATCCCCGGCAAGCCCGCCAACCCGCCCTTCCACGACGACCCCCGGCAGAACCTCGCCAGCCTCCGCGAGATGCTCGCCCTCAACCCCACTACCCTGCACGTCGGCCACGGCACCCCGCTCGACCCCGACCGGGTACGGCAGTGGGCCGACCGGGAACACGACCGCCTCGCACGACTCGAAGCCACCGGACGCCTCACCACGCGTAGCGAGTGACGAGCCATTCCGCGGGTGCCTGACGCTGTGACAGCCCCTCGGCGGCGGCCAGGAACAGTGCATCACCGCGGGTCGTGCCCGCCGAACCGCTCTCGAAACGAGCCACCCGGCGCTGGCGGACTGATTTCGCGCTGCTCTGACCTCGTTTCACTCCGAAGGGTCTTCCAGCGAGTGGGGGCGCAGGATCTATGGTCTCGTCTCGACTATGCCGAAGATCTCCAAACTCACCGCATCCAAGGTGCAGCAGTTCGGTCCGGTGACCGACCGGCGCGAGGACATGGAGGGTTATACGGTCGAGTTCGTGTCCTTCGCGGCGGACGCCGACCTCGACGGTCCTCTCAAGGCTCTGCCTGGGGGTCAGTGCCCCTGCCCTCACTGGGGCTACGTCTTTGCCGGACATGTGCGCTTCGTCTTCGACGACCACGAGGAGGTCTACGAAGAAGGTGATGCGTTCTACACCCCGCCCGGTCACCGGCCCTACGTCGACGTCGGCACCGAACTTCTGCAATTCAGTCCAACCGAACAGCTCGCCGAACTTGAGCGGGCCATCGCGGAGTGGATGAGCCAGCAGCAAGGCGGTTGAGTGGCTGAGTGGCTGAGCAAAACCAGCTGAGTGCCCGCCGAGATCCTCATCGGCTACGCCCGGGTGTCCACCGGCGGGCACAAGCTCGACCGCCAGATCGACGCCCTCACTGCCGCCGGCTGCCGGCGCATCTTCGTCGACAAGAAGTCCGGCAAAGACGACCTGCGCCCGGAGCTCAAGGCGTGCCACGACTTCCTGCAGCCCGGCGACACCTTGGTGGTCCCGTCGCTGGACCGCTACGGCCGCTCGCCGACTGCTCTCTGCTCAGTCCTCCTGGCTCGGCCCGTGCGAGGAGAGGAGCGCGGCGATGAGCTCTCGTCGGCTGCGGACGCCGAATCGGGCGAAGACGGCTGTCAGATGCTCCTGGACGGTGTAGGCGGAGATGTGGAGCCGGGCGATGATCTCCCGGGTCGAGCAGCCCTCCAGAACCAGGGAGGTCACGCGAGTCTGCGCCGGAGTGAGGCCGTGAGCGGCCAGGATGAGGGACCCGATCTCGACTGCGGGGGCAGGCTCGACGACCACGGCGATCTGGTCCCCTGCGGCGCCGCGCAGATGGGTGGCGTGCAGGCACAGCCATTGACCGTCGCTGGTCCTCAGCCGGACGGCCCCGTGGCGGTCGCCGTCCGTACCTGGGACGGCGTCGGGTCCCGCCAGGTGCGCTGCCACGGAATACACGGGTACGGGGAGTCCCACGGTCCGGGGCCCCGGCAGCCGGGCGAGCCATTGTTCGGCGTCCGGGCTGATCGAGACGAGGGCGAGCCGCTGGTCAAGCACGATCACGCCTGGGGTGCCCGGCGTTTCGGGCCCTCGGTGGCTCAGCGCCCCCTTGACGACGGTGCGGCGCAGGCCTTCGGCCAGGTGTGGGGCTACCTGCCTCAGCGCACCGAGGTCCTGACTGGAGAAGCCGGCCTGCGCGTCGGCCCGGTGCAGGCACAGGACGCCCCAGCAGTCGTGCCCGGCGATCAGGGCAGCCCGGAGCTCGTCCCCCAGGCCCAGGCCGGCCATGATCTCCCGATAGCGGGCACTGTCGCAGCGGCGGCCCCGGGTAGCCCGGTCCAATGACGTGACGTTGTCGGGGCCTCGGGCGAGTGCGGTGAACTTGTTCACGTCGTCGCGCCCGTACTCGTTGTCCAGGAAGAGTGGACTGGCGCCGCCCAAGGGCTCCTGGGCCGTCGCCGAGGTGAACAGCAGGGTCGCCGGGTCGACAGCCGCGAAGAACACGGCTTCGACGGGGAGGATGCCCGGCAAGCGACGCAGTACCTCGCTGGTGAGCTCGGGCAGGTCCAGCCCCGCGTAGCAGGTGTCTATCAGTCGTTCGACACGTCGCTCCCGGATACCGGTGACCATGATGTCGACGCTACGCCGCTGTCGGCGTGGGCACGAGGCCGAGCTGGCGCAGCAGGCCGAGCTCGTCCAGTCGCCCCCAACGCTCCACGATCCGACCGTCTCGGACCCGGAAGATGTTGATCCCTCTGAGGACGACCGCACGCCCGTCCCCTGCGACGCCCATCACCTCGCCGCGCTGGGTGCCGCGGGCGGTGAACTCCTCGACGACCAGGTCCCCCTCGCCGACAAGGAGACCCAGGTCGGAGTGCCAGTCGGGAAACCCCTGGCGGAACAGCGCGCCTGCGGCGCGCATGCCCTCCCGGTCCGGGCCGACGCCGACCGGCGGGTCGTGGTTGATGAAGTCCTCCGCAAGGTAGGTCTCGACGGCCGACAGGTCGCCCCTGGTGAACAGCGCGTCGATGAAAGCGATCACGGTTTGCTTGTTCTGCTCAATAGTGTCCATACCGGACATCCTCGGGGCGCGGACCGCCGCTGGTAACCCCAACTCCTTGGGGTATCGCCGTGCGCTCGCCGGGGGCTTGTTCCAGCGCCCGGGTGCCCAGCCCCCAGGCCCCGCTCTACGGGCCTCACAGGTGCTCGCCCCGCCCAGGAGTGTCGGGCCCGGCTGCTGCCCTATCCGTGACCGCGCCGCCCCGCCGCACTTCGGCCCTCGCCGGGCTGCCCAGCCGAGTCTCCTCAAGTTGGCCTGTCCAGCCTCACTCGATGCTCCTGGCCGGTCCATGATCGTCTCCGATCCGTTCCGTAGGGGCATCGGTGCTCCTGGGGCGTTCAGCGTGCGGCTGGGCCTGGGCGATGAGGAGCGCGACGTCGTCGTGGTCGTCCGGGTGCCGCAGAGCGTCGACCAGCGACAGGCACGACTCGGCAAGGGGCCGCCACGGATGGTCGAGGGCGCGCAGCAGCGCGTCGAGGCGGGCGTCGATCGGATCGTGCCGGGTCTCGACGAGCCCGTCGGTGTACAGGACGAGCCGGTCCCCGGGGTGCAGGTCGAACGTGGTCGTCTCGAACGGGACGCCGCCGACGCCCAGTGGAGCGCCTGTGGGCAGGGTCAGCAGTTCCGGTGAGCCCTTGGCGGGGGCGAGGGCCGGGGGAAGATGGCCCGCGTTGGCTATCCGGCACTGGTGGCGGTGCGGGTCGTAGACGGCGTACTGGCAGGTGGCGATGTAGCGCTCGAGCCCGCCGGTGATCTTGTCGAGGTGGGTGAGGACCTCGTGAGGGTCAAGGTCGAGGTCGGCGAAGGCGCAGGTGGCGGTCCGCAGGCGACCCATAGTCGCGGCGGCGTCGATGCCGTTGCCCATGACATCCCCGACGACCAGGGCGGTGCGGTCGCCCGGCAGGGGGATGATGTCGTACCAGTCGCCGCCGACCTCGTGGGCGGCCTGAGCCGGCTGGTAGTGGGCGGCGACTTCCAGCCCCGGCAGGCGGGGCGGGGCCCCGGGGAGCAGGCTGCGCTGCAGGGTCTCCGCCACGTTGCGGACGCTCTGGTGCCAGCGGGCGTTGTCGATCGCGACCGCGGCGCGGGCGGCCAGCTCGCCCGCGAGCAGGACGTCGTCTGCGTCGAAGGGGGACGGGTTCCGGGCCCGCAGCATGTCGAACGCGCCCAGCACCTCGTTGCGGGCAATCAACGGGACGGCCAGATACGAGTGGGCGCCGGCGGACCGGAGCGTGGCGGCGGCCTCGCTGTCGCGGGCGATGCGCCGCATGTCCTCGGGACCGATACGGGTGACCAGGACCGGCCGCCCGGTCCGCACGCACCGGGTGATCAGGCGGTCGGCGCTGTACACGGCCGCTTCGCCCACCATGTCGGCCGCGGAGGCGGCGTCGGTCGGATAGGCGCTGGCGACCGCGAGCGCCCGGAACAGTTCCGGCCCATCCTCATCGGCCCGGCGGGCCGGCCGGAACTCCAGGAGCGCGTCCAGGACATCGACCGCCGCCAGGTCGGCAAGGTCGGGGACGGCAGCGTCGGCAAGTTCCTGGGCCGTCTGCTGCACCTCCAGCGTGGTGCCCACCCGGGTCGAGGCCTTCGCGATCAGCGCCAAGCGCCGGCGCGCGCGGTCCGCCTCGATACCGGCCTGGTGGCGCTCGCTCACGTCGATCACGGAGTTCGCCACCCCGATCACCCGGCCATCTGGGCCTTCCAGCCGGTAGTAGGACGCGGACCAGGCATGGTCGTGGTCGAGGTCCGCCCGGGTACGGCCGACGATGTACTGGTCCAGCATCGGCGCACCGGTCAGCAGCACGTGGCGCAGTCCCGATTCGATGGTGGCGCTGTCCAAGCGGGGCAGGATGTCCCGCGGCCGGCGGCCCAGGTGTTCGGCGGCCGAGAGACCGTTGATGCGCTCCAGCGCGGGATTGACCATCACGTACCGCAGCTCGGTGTCCAGCAGCGCCAGCCCGATCGGGGCCTGGGCGATCAGGCGCTGCGACAAGGCCAGGTCGGTCTCCACTCGCTGCAGGGTCGTGTGGTCGACGGCGATGCCCAAGGCGAACATCTCACCGTGGTCGTTGGTCAGCCGCATGTTGCGGAACTCCACCAGCCGACGACTGCCGTCCTTGTGCCGCACCGGGAACGCACCCGCCCATGACGACCCTGTGGCCATGACCTCGGCGAACAGAGCCATGATCAGCTCAAGGTCCTCGTCATCGACCAGGAGCCGAACCGCGGACCGGCCCAGCGCCTCACCGGCGGCGTACCCGAACACCTCCTCGGCCTGCGGGCTCCAGAACACGATTCGCCCGTTGCTGTCGAGGACCACGGCGGCCACGTGCAGCAGATCCAGCAGCGCGCCCGGCGGTATCGGCCCCGCGGCGCGCCCGCTGCCGCCTGGGGAACGCCCGTCGCCGCCCATCATGCTCCCTCCGGCCCGGGGCTTTCCCTCATGATCTCCTCACGCGGTGGCCCCCGCACGGTCAGGTTCTTGGCCCGCACACCACCAGGCGGTTCGTTCGGGAGAGTCGGGCCAGGGCCCGGTCAGCCGAAGTCTGGGATGGGGTCGTTGGGGACGAGGGCGGCAGCGATGCGCCGGGTGATGTCGTGGGCGATGTGGCCCTGGCCGCGTGGGGGCCGTTTGCGGTCGAGACGGCAATCTGTGGACCTGGCTCATCCTCGCGGCGCACACCCAGCTCCGCCGCGCCCGGCCCCTGGCTGAGGACCTGCACCGCCCCTGGGAGAGGCCCGCGCCACCGAACAAGCTCACGCCCGCCCGGGTGAGACGCGGGTTTCGCCACATCCACGCGAAGACACTCACCCCAGCCCGTGTGCCGCAACCGACACGCCCCGGCCCAGGCCGCCCACCCGGCAACGAAGAACCGTCGGCCGGCACCCCCGCTACGACGTCGGGAAGACCGTCAAACGCGAACTCACACTCGAAGCCCACCTCGCCAAGATCGCGGCAGCTCCATAAAAAATCAAGCTCGGAATCCGAGAGAGAATCGCCACCGTATTCATGTCGCACTCCCGGCATACTGTCGAGCAGTCAGACACATTCTGCAAACGGGGGCTTGTGCGGTGCAGGATCGGCTTCTCGGCGGCCGCTACCGGATGGTGCGACAGCTGGGCCAGGGCGGCATGGGGCAGGTCTGGGAGGCCCACGACACCACCAACCTGAGACGCTCGGTCGCAATCAAGATGATCACATCACTGGCCGGCGGTGAAGGGGAGGCCGACGAGGCGCGAGCTCGCTTCCTGCGCGAGGCGAGGATCACCAGCCACCTTCAGCACCCCAACATCGTCACGGTCCACGACCTCGTCGAGGTCGACGACGGGAGCAGCAAGGTCCTGCTGCTGGTGATGGAGCTGCTGCGGGGCGAGGGCCTTGACGCTGTGCTGCGCCGCGGGCCGGTCCCCCTGGCACGGGCGGCCGAGTGGGGCGCGCAGGTCTGCGACGCGCTCGCGGAGGCGCACCGCTCGGGGGTCCTGCACCGGGACATCAAGCCGTCCAACATCCAGATCCTGCCGTCGGGCGCGACGAAAATCCTGGACTTCGGTATCGCGCGGGCGGCCGACCCCGCCGCCACCGGAGACCGGCTCACGCAGACCGGCTTCATCGTCGGCACCCTCCCGTACATGTCGCCCGAGCAGCTGAACGGAAGGCCCGAGGCGCGCAGCGACCTCTATGCGCTGGGCTGCGTGCTCTTCGAGATGATCACCGGGCGGCTGCCCTTCCAGGCGCCTGACACCGTCGGTTACATCACGGCCCATGTCAGCCAGCGGCCTCCGGCCCCCAGCAGCATCAGGCCAGGTATCCCGCCAGCCTGGGACGAGCTCGTCCTGACACTGCTGAGCAAGGAGCCACGCCGCCGGTACTCCAGCGCGGTCGACACCGCCCGCGTTCTGCGCGGACTTGGCAGCGACGTCTGGCATCCGCCGACGATCCTGGATGCCCGAACGCCCGAGCCAGAGCCGACAGGGCGGGCCGAGGCCGTCCGTGGGGTCGCGGCACAGGCCACAGTGTCGGCCGCCCGGGCAGAGGAGGAAACCCCTCCTTCGGGGGAAGTACCGAGGAACGAACCGAACTGGGAGTGGGCGCGGAAGCCGCAGCCTCCCGGGCCGACCGGCCCGCCACTCATGGCGGTCCAACCGGCAGGATTTCCTCGACCGTTGAGTCGGCACGCCTACGGACTCCTCACGAAACTGCTCGTCAGCGCTGCCATCATTGCCATGTGGGCGACGAGCTACCACCTAACCCACAAGAACGACAGCCTCGCCCTCACCGGCCCGACCATGGTCGTGTTCGTCCTCGTCATCCTCGGATGCGTCGGCGCGCAGGCCATCCGCCTTGCGACGGACCGCAGGAAACCGCGGAGCCGGATCAGTCTCGACACCGACCGTCTGACCGTGGAACAGGAAGTCGACCAGGGGGGTCGCACGGTCGTCACCTCGTTCTCGATCAAGCGTTCCTCGATCGAGCGGATCGGGATCCAGGGGTTAGGACGCGAGGCCTGCGTCGTCGTCCGGTTCACAGCCGCCGATGCACCTTCCCCCGAGTGGCTGCGCCATAACGGCATCACCCACCGCCCCCTCAGGGGCGGCTACGTGCTGCGCCGACCGGCCCGCGTCGCCTTCGCGCTGTGGTCCGCCAACGCCATGCTGCGCCGACTACGCATCGAGTTCGCCGACTACGCTCAAGGGCACGTAGCAGGGGGCGATCGAGACCGACGCTAGGCTGACGCTCATGCAGCTGTTGGGCGTGAGCAGCGAGGACGAGATGATCGCCTGTCTCGCCCTCGGCGCCCCGACCCTGGGCCTGGTCATGTGGTGCGCCCAGTCCAACGGACACGGCCTGGTGACCGTCTACGGCTTCGTCCTCGGCGCCCTGGTCTGGGCAGCGCTCCACCGGGTACTGCACCCCGAACGCAGCCTGAGGCAGCCGCTCACCGCGACCGCCTGACCACCGCGCGGCGTCCGGAACGGACTCCCAATGCTGGGCACCAGCGGTGCGCCGTTGCGTTGGCCGGTGGCGGTGGTTCCGGTTCTGCTCGGTGCGGGGAGGCCTCGTACGCGGTCTGTCCGGCCGAGGCGGCTGAAGGCGGCAGTGATGCGGTGTGTGAGGCCGGGGACCGACTCGCGATCGTCGCCGCCGCCAGGAGTTGCCGAGGAGGTCGACCTGCTAACCCTTCATCCAGGCGAGGAACTGACTCCAGCGCCCTCCACGCTCGGCCTTGCCGGACTGAGGTGCCACCGGCCCGCTCGGTTCCGGATTCTGCACTACGGTGCTCCGGTGTGTGATTTCGACGGGCGTGAAGCGCGCCGGAAGGGACGCCAGCCCGCGGCTGAACGGTCCCGGACGCCACGTCAGGCTCTCCTCGGGCACGGCCAGGACGACGTCAGGCAGCTTGTTCAGCAGGTTCTCGATCGCGGTGACTGCGATCTGGCGGGCCGGCTCTTTGGACGGGCAGGCGTGGGGTCCGGCGCTCCACGACAGATGCGCCCGGCTGCCCGCCTGCCGTGCCGCGGCGAGGGCCGGGTTCGTGTTGGCGGCACCGATGCTGACGAGGAGCAGATCGCCGGCCCGGACGTACTGTCCGGCGAACTCCAGGTCGGTCGCCGGGTAGTGGGCCATGAAGTTCGCCATGGGCGGGTTCTCCCACAGCGTGTCGTCGATCGCTTCGTCGATCAGGCCGCCCTTGTTGGCGTACCCGTCGTCGGTGAGCACCCGGTGCAGGGTGTTGCCGATCAGGTTGCGCAGCGGCTCGGAGCCCGAGGCCAGCAGCAGCGCGAGCTGGTACACCATCTCCTCGTCGGTCAGCTTGGCGGGGTGCTGCAGCAGCCACGAGGTGACGTCGTCACCGGGACGGCTGCGCTTGAGGGCCACGAGTTCCCCGCAGGCGCCGAAGAGCACGCCGACCGCTTGCTCGGCGTTGACGCCTTCGAACATGCCGGAAGTGCCGAACATGACCCGGTCGCCGATGTCGGCGGGGCAGCCGAACAGTTCGTTGAAGACCATGAGGGACACCTGCTTGGCGTAGTCGCCGAGCAGGTCCGCGGAGCCGCGGACTCCGAAGTGGGCGATGAGGAAGTTCGAGACCTGCTCGGTGCTGCGGGCGAGGCGGTGCACGTCGATGCGGGCCATGGTGTCGGTGATGGCCTGGCGCAGCCGCATGTGCTCGGCGCCGTCGCTGAACAGGGCGTTCGGCCGGTAGGTCAGCGTCGGGACGACGGGGCTGTCCGCCGGCAGCCTGCCCTCCGCGAGATCGCGCCAGCGCCGTGAGTCCTTGCGGAAGTTCGCCGGGTCCTGCAGGAGGCGCAGGGCGGTCTGGTAGTCGGTGACCAGGGTGGCGGCGACGCCGGGTGCAAGCTCGACGGGGGCGGTGGGCCCGTAGTGCCGCAGGTAGGAGTAGTAGGCCTGCGGGTCGGCGGCGAACTCCGGTCCGTAGAGCGGCACACGGTCACCGAAGGAATGGGCCGGGCAGCCGGGCGGCGGTACGGGGGCGGAAGAGCGAACGTCCATGTCTGCCTGGGGCTCCTAAGACGGCGGGCCAGCAATAGCTGACGTGACTAGTCGCAGGGCTAGCTGCCGTGTCCCCGTACTTGGGGTGGACCCACCTGCTCCGCAAATCGGTGCGATCGTATCACCGGCTCACGAACCGTCCATTCCCGTTCCAGCAAGGCGCGTTGGGGATCGCTGCCCCCGCGTTCAGCAGGCGGAACCCCACGGGACATCGCTCCTGCGAGAGACTGACAGACGCTGGCCCACAGGCGCGATCGCGGGGCCTGACCGGCTGCGGCATCGGTCGTCGTCGGCTCGGACGGAGGAGGAGCACGGCTGCTTCTCGAGGTTGACGGCCCGTCCGGCATCGCAGTCCCGCTTCGGTTGTGCGACTCCGTTGCGGGCGGCTCCGGGATGAGTGGAGTGTCCGCCCTGGACTTGTGGCTCACCCCTGGCCCACCAAGATCGTCCCGTAGTACGGTGGTGCCGTCAGTGTCATGTACACCTTACAGGCAGAACGCACCCCGGCGATGCCAGATATGGGGGTTTACGGACGGCCTTCTTGGGCGCCAGGCATGTCGTGGGGATGGGGATGGCCCGGTGTGCTGCATGTCAGGCCACATGTCCGCTGCGTCGTCCCCTGAGGCGCCTGCCGTGATCTGTTTGTACTCATTCCGGTTGGGCATGCCTGCAGGGTTTGCTGATGGTGATCGCGCCGGTCTCGTCCTGCACATGCCCCCGGCACTGAGGGGCGCGACGGTGAGTCGATCACCGGAAGGAGAAGGGGCCGCGCACTGGGAGAACGGAGGGGTGGATGGACAGCATCTTCTCAAGTGAAGGGCGTTCCATCGGTGAGTTTCTGGCCGAGCGCTGGGCCGAAATGTGCCGCGGGCTCGGCCTGCGGCAACCCCTGAGCGGGCCGGCGACGGACCGGCTCCACGAGTATCTCCGGCCATGGGCCGATATACCCGTAGGACGCACAGCTCCGTTCCCCTCGTACGTCGCCAACGACGGGTTCCCCGCCGAGATGTCGGTGAAGTGGTCCGGGAGAAGACCGGAGCTGCGCATCCTGTTCGAGGCGTTGGGCGCCTCCAGGCCTGTCACCGCGCAATCCAACCGGACCGCCGCGGCAGCGCTGACGGAACGGCTGGCCGGCGAGCCACTGGTGAGCCTGGACCGGTACGGGAAGGTCGCCGACCTGTTCGCGCCTGATGCCGACCTGGCGGCGCCGCCCGTGCCCGTCTGGCACTCCCTGGCCTGGCGGCCAGGGCATCCACCGGCCTTCAAGGTCTACTTCGGATTGCACTCCCTGGCTCCGCAGAAACGTTACGCCATGGTGACCGAGGCGATGGAACGTCTGGCCATGGGCACCGCATGGGCCCACACCTCCGCGGGAGTCGCCGTAGGGACAGAGACCGACGGGGCCGAGCGCGAGCTGGAGTTCTTCGCCCTGGACCTGTACGGCGATCACCGAGCCCGGGCCAAGGTCTACTTCCGCAACCACACCAGCAGCGTCCGGACCCTGGAGCAGATGGCCTCGCTCGCGCGGGCCCATGACCCGGACCGGGCCCGCTCGGCCTTCCGGACGCTGCTCGGCGCGGCTCCCGACGCCGCCGGAGACACCCCGCTGACCTGCTTGGCCTTCCGGCCCGACGGCGACGGCGCCGACGAATCGACCACCTACTTCCGGGTGTCGAGTTTCACCGCGTCCGATGCCGAAGCCGCAGCCAGAATCGGCGCGCTGATGGCGCACGAGCGCATAGACCCGCAACGACACCACACCCTCCTCGAGGCCGTGGCACCACAGCCGCTGACGCGGATCCGCGGCCTCCAGGAGCTGGTCAGCTACCGCTCGCTCGGCCACAGCAGCGACGTGTCGGTCTACTTCAGGTTTCCGGTCTACGCCCCGCAGAACCCCCAGCCCGGTCCCCTGCCACTGCCGTCCCGACGAATCCCCCAGGAGGTCGAATCCGTATGACCACCATGACCGCGCCCCTTCAGGCAGTCGCCGACAGAAACGACCAGCATGTCCGCGCCTACAGCGGCAGCCGCCTGATCCTCCTGCTGGAGGACCCCACGACGCCGGCAGCCACCAAGGACGCCGTCCTGGCCCACCTGGCGCCGTGGTCCAACGCCTTCCAGCGGATGATCCGTGTTCGGGCCGCCTTCGAGACCGACCCCCAGCTCCGGGCACTCGCCCTTGAGCACCAGCAGGAAGAGATGGGCCACAACCAGATCCTGGCCGACAGCCACCACACCGGCCAGACCGCCGGTTGGGACCCCGTCGTCGAAGCCGGAGCCGCGTGGTTCGTCGACCAGCTCCGCACCCTGCCCGGCCTGCACCGCGTCGTCCTGGCCCACCTCGTGCTGGAGGCCGGCAGCCTCACCTTCAGCAACGCCGGTTCACGGGCCTTCCCCGGCAACGGCTACTTCGCCCTGCACGACGAAGCAGACCAGGAGCACATCGAGATGGGTTACCGCCTGCTCGCCGAGCGCCAGGACTGGGAGCTTCGCGCCGTCACCGACCTCCTCGACCGCGCCTGGCAGATCATCACCATGGTCTCCGACCGGATCGCCGAACTGGCCCTCCGCGACACGGCGGGCGCGGCATGAACACACTCCCCCAGGACGTCCTCGACTGCGGAGCCGCGACAGCGATCGGCCGACATTGCGCGGGCGTGTTCCACGAGGCCCTCGCCGACCGCCTCGTCGGCGCCTACGCCCTGGGCAGCCTCGCGCACGGGGGGTTCGCCCCCGCCGTCAGCGACATCGACCTCGCCCTCGTGCTGACCGACCGCCGCCCCGAGGACGACCAGACCATCGACCGCGTCACCCGGGGCCTCCACGAGTTGGGCGGCGACCACCGGCGTCTGTCGGTGTTCTGGAGCTCCCTGCCCGCGCTGCGCGCGAACCGGGAGGATGGCAGGTTCCCGGCTGTCGACCGGCTCGACCTGAAGATCAGCGGGCTGCTGCTCCTTGGTGACGACGTTCGCCCGCAGGTGGCACAGCCGGACACCGCGATGTTGTCGGCCGACAGCGTCCGCTTCGCGCTGGAGGTGCTCGCTTCGGACCCTGTCGTGGCCGAGTTCCGCAACCCCACGCATCTGGCGAGCGACATCAGGCGGTTCACCAAGGCGGTCCTGCTCCCCCTCAGGTTCCTCTACACCGCAGCGAACTCCGTTCCCGGATCCACCGACGATGCCATCCGCCACCACCTGGCGCAGCCCGCACCGGTGGCTGCGGAGCTCGTCCGTGCCGCGACGCGTGCGCGCCACGGACAGCCGGTTTCGGCGGAGCGCCTCACCGAACTCCTCCACGCGGAGCTCATTCCGCTCTATCTCTACTACGTCGACTGCTGTCTCCCTGGGCTGACGCCCGCAGACGGCGGCCTGGCGCAGGGCCTCGCCCGTTGGCGGACCCGACTCCTGGGCCTGCAGGAGACTCGCCCTTCACCGTGACCTCGGTGGGCTGGATTCGCCGGATCCGGGCCTTCGCGGACCGCGCGTGCCGAACGCGATCGACCGTGTTCGTGGCCCCGGAGGGCTGGCAGGAGCTGGAGGGACGGGCGTACCCCTGCCGGTCCCCGGTCAGCTCGCGGTGCCGGGTCACGCCGGGAGAACTGCATGCGTTCGAGGGGCGGCCCATCAGGACCGCCCGTCGAACGCAACTCCGCCCCACACGCCGCACGAACCCCTGGGCAGACGACACACCGGACTCTGCTGGCCAGGGGCTAACGGCGTGGTCCGCGATTGAGGTCGGGATGTGCTGGCCTGGCGGGTCGGCTGGTGGTTGATCAGCAGGCCGCCTGTCGGGCGAGCACAAGTTCGGTGCTCGGCTTGCGGTGGGTTGGGCGTAGGGAACGAGCGCGATCGGTACGCGACGCCGCCCGCCCTCTTGCCGGTCGGTCTATGGGCAGGAGGCTGCTCCCGATGCCCCGATCCACTCCGGGCAACTTCCTGCGTGTATCCCCGCTTGAGGTTCGGCTCGCGAAGTAGGCTGTGCGGCACAGCCTTTCAGGGGGGAGCCGCCATGGCGAAGGTCACCATCAGCCTTGACAGCGATCTGGCGATCGAGGTCATGCTGCTGTCCGGCACCAGAAGTCCTCAGGACGCGGTCGAGTTGATCGTCCGGGACTATCTCGCCACCAGGAGCCGCACTGAGGCTCGCACCGGCGACGCCGCCGACCAGCATCGCCTTACCGACCGGCCACTGCGCGCAGAGGAGGGCTAAGACCCCCTCCGCGGACGCTGCCGCACGGCCGTGACGTGACAGTGGCCGCACGGGTTCTTCGAGTGTGACCAAGAAGTGGGCCCGTGTGGCCTTGGCTCATCCTGCCTCTGCGGCGTCTCCCGTACACATCTCGGCGGTTTGATCGAAGAGTTGGCAGAACCGTGGCTGGCCCGGTGCGAGTCCACGCTGCACGAGCGGCGTGGCGCTGAGCGGCGGCGAGGGGCCGGTGCCGGGCCAAAGCACGACCTGGTCTTCACCGACCGGGTGCTGGTCACCCTGGTTCATCTGCGCACCGGGCTCCCGCATGCGGCACTGGCCGAGCTATACGGGACGGCCCGCTCCACGATCTCCCGTGCCATCGGCGAGATCCGCCCGCTGCTGGCGGCGCGCGGCTTCGCCGTCCCCGACCGCCCCGGCGTGCGGCTGCGCACCCTGGCAGACGTGTTCGCCTACGCCGAGGCGGAGGGCATCACGCTGCGGATCGACGGAGCCGAGACCCAGGTGCGCCGGCCCAGGGCCAACCGGCCGGGACGGCGGGCCTTCGTATCCGGCAAGAAGAAGCAGAACACCATCAAGACCACCACCGTCAGCGACGGGCAGGGCCGCCTGCTGTGGTCGGGCGCGGACCGGCCCGGCCGCATGCACGATCAGACCGCGATGCGCACCGAGGGCATCGCCGAGCAGTTCCGGCTCCACCCGCAGGGGGGAGCCGAGGTCGACGAGGGCTACCGGGGCCTGGCCAACGAGTTCCCCAACCAGGTCGGCACCCCGCCCAAGAAGCCGAAGGACGACGCGCCGCTCGGCGAGCGGTACGCCTGGCGGGAGATGCGCCGACGGCAGTCCTCGAACCGGATCTGCGTCGAGCACACCAATGCCGAGTTGCGGCAGTGGCGACCGCTCCAGCGCTACACCGGCCCGCGCGAGGACTACGCCGAGACCCACCGTGCGATCGCCTCGCTTGTCTCGGACCGCTTTGCCCGTCGGCCGACCTGCCGCAAGCCGAGCACCGAACTGGTGCTCGCCCGACGGGCGGCCTGCTGATCACCCACCAGCCAACCCGCCAGGCCGGCACGTCCCGACCTCAATCGCGGACCACCCCGTAACTTGCACGGTCCAGCAAGTAGCTGACGAGCGTGGTCAGGGCGGCGGCGGACGACTCCTCGTCGCGCGCGTCGCATGTGACGACGGGAGTGTCCTCGAGGAGGTCGAGAGCTTCCCGCAGTGCGGCCTCCGCGCGTACGGGGTTGCCGTCGAAGTTGTTGACCGCGATCGCGTAGCCGAGGCCGTACTGCTCGATCAGGTCGATCACGGCGAAGGAGTCGGCCAGCCGCTCCGGGTCGACCAGGACCAGTGCACCGAGCGCGCCCCGGGCCATGTCCTCCCACATCTGCACGAACCGCAACTGCCCGGGTGTGCCGAACAGGTAGAGGACGACTCGCTCGCTGATGGTGAGCCGACCGAAGTCCATGGCGACGGTGGTGGTGGTCTTGCCCTGCACACCCTTCAGGTCATCCAGGTCCTGCGCAGCGCGCGTCATCGTCTCCTCGGTCGACAACGGCTCGATCTCGGAGATCGAGCCGATGAACGTGGTCTTGCCCACCGCGAAGTGGCCGACGACGAGAATTTTGACGGCGGTCTGCGAGGCGCCGCCCGCGACGTAGTCCCGCTCACGCAGACTCGGTCGTCGATCCAAACTTGGCCCGGAGACCATTGAGCACCTCCTCCAGGAGCTCCCTGTCGGCGAGACGAGCGCGGGCCACCGGCGGCCGGGTGATGAGGTATCCGGCCTCGGTGAGTCCGGCCAGGATGATCCGCACCACGCCCAGCGGCAGCCGGGTGTGCCCCGCGATCTCGGCCACCGAGAGGTAACCCGCCGAGCAGATGTCCAGCAGTCTCTGCTCTTCGGGGGACAGTCGCAGCGGACGCTGCACCTGCTCGGGCGCCGCCGTCACCAAGGTGACCAGCGAGAGCTGGTCCTCCTCCGGCAGCCCGCGTCCCTTGGTGATGACGTAGGCACGGACTAACTCCGCGGCCTCGAGCTCGAAGTCCCCCGGCCTCGTCATGAGCGTGCGCCGATGTTCTCGCGCGGCGGCGCGACCAGGACTTTGCCGAGTTGGCCGACGAGCTGCTGCATCCGGAAGGTGATGTCCTGCATGTCGACGTCCGGCGCGGCGGAGACGCCAAGGTAGGCGCCCTCGCCGGCTGATATCAGGAAGACCCAGCCGCCCTCGAACTCGACCAGCGTCTGCCGCCACAGCCCGCTGTTGTCCTCACAGAAGAAACCGAGCGAGCGGCTCAGAGACTGCACTCCGCTCATCGCGGCGGCGACGCGGTCTGCGTTGTCCTTGTCGAAGTCCTTGGTGCGGGCCATCAGCAGGCCGTCGGCTGAGATCAGGACGGCGTGCAGGGCACCGGGTATCTCCAAGGCGCTGTCGAGCATCCATGACAGATCGTCGTTCACGAGAACTCATGCCCTTCACTGCTTGACACACGTGTGCTGGTCGTCTGGTCCTGTCCGTCACCGGGCGCGTCCCGGCCCGACCTGGTTCCGCGTTGGAACGCTCCCATGATGGCCGCGGTCTCCTCCCCGGAGCGGGCTTGGGCGGTAGGAGCAGGCACGGAGACCGGCACGATCGCCATCGGACGCTTACGCCGTCGAAGCGGCAGTCCCTCGGAAGTCGTCCCGGCAGCGGGAGATGCCGGCGCGGGCTCGGGCGCCATGGGCGGTGCCGGCACGGAGGCGCGCATCATGGGGGCAGTTGGTGCCTTCTTCTCGGGCATGGTCGTCAGGAGCTGGTGCGGCAGGAGCAGCACCGCGCGCACACCGCCATAGGGTGAGGCGGAGTCCACCGACACGTCGAAGCCGAAGCGCTCGCTGAGCACACCGATGACAGCGAGGCCGAACTGCGGCGGGTTGCCCAGGCCTGCCACGCTCTTGACCCGCTCGGTTCGCAGCAGCCGCTCGCCGCGGGCACGCTCCTCGTCGTTCATGCCGACGCCAGCGTCGTCAACGACGATCGCGACGCCCTTGGGGACTGTCCGGATGTTGATCTCGACCACCGTGTCCGGGCTGGAGTAGCTGGTGGCGTTGTCGAGAAGTTCGGCGAGTGCGAGCGCCACCGGTTCGACGACGCGGCTGGCGATGCCGAAGTCCACCTGCGAGAGGATCTCCACCCGCCGGAAGTGCCGGATGCGGCCCTGTGCGCTGCGGACCACGTCGTAGACCGAGGCATTGTCGCGGTGCCGGCCCAGCCAGCCGTCGCACAGGACTGCGATGGACTGGGCGCGACGGCCGAACTGGGAGTTGGTGTGGTCGATCTCCAGTAGGTCCTGGAGGATGACCGACTCGCCGTACTTGGCCTGCAGGCGGGAGACGATCAGTTGCTGCTCGGCGGCGAGACCCTGCAGGGTACGCATGGCCGACTTCAGCACGCTCTTCGTCGCTTCCTCGGCTTGCTCCTGCGCCGCGGCGACCGACTGGGTGTAATGGTGCTCCAGACCCGAGTAGTACTCTCTGAGCCCCGCGATCTCCTGTCGCGACGCCGTGGCCTTCTTCCGTTGGCGGACGACGATGGCAATGAGGATGGGCAGGAGCACGACAAGAGCCCACGTGGCTGGATCTTCGATGTATTCCGTCATAAGACTCTTTTCAGGCGTCCGACAGCCGGTCCCTGAACCCCCGCCAATGCAGGGTGGACCCGCCCGCTCCGCAAAACGCAGTGATCCTATCATCAGCGGAACATCCGGGCAGGTGACCGTAGTTCAGCAAGGGGATCCAGCTCCTCCGGTTATTCCTACGTGAGTTGATTGGTGGTCAGACCTTCCGCGAGGCTTGGAGGCTGCCTGCCGGAACGCTGACGACGCGCCGATCAGGACCTCATCAGCAGCACTCCCGACCCCGCCCCCACGGTGACGGTCGGGCAGCGGATCGCGCCGGCCCGCCTGCGGAAGGCTGCCGCGGACCGGTCGCAGAGGTTCGAGCCGGTCCATCGGGAAGCCGTCGATGCCGAGCTCGCCCCCATCGACGGCCGCCGGAAGCACTCGACGCGCCGCCCTGCCGACGTGTGTCGCCTCCAGCAGCTCCCACGACAAGATGCGGCTGTTGCAGTCTGGGCCGAGACTCCGAGGATCGGCGCCCGGAGTCGTCTGGCCGTCGGACGCGGGGCGTTCACCCCCGTGCGGGCAGGAGCGAAGCGGGGGGTCAACTTGACCCGGCCCTGAAGGGCCGGGCTTGTGGGTAGGGCGCGACTGGCTGTCGCGTGGCCTCCCACGTCTGAGAGCTGCCGTCAGGCTGGCTCTGGGACGCGTGACTCACGCCCCGCAGTCCACACGGTCGCGCCTTTTCGGGCGATGTTGTGGGACGCGTTGTCGTCCGCGTGCATGATCACGCCGCAGGCGCGGCACGCGAACGTTGCTTGATCGACGCGGTTGCCCCGCTCGATGTGGTGGCACTGGGAGCACTGCTGGCTGGTGTACGCCGGATCGACGTACACCAGCGGCACTCCGGCCCGCTTGGCCTTGTACTCCACGAAGGAGGCGAGCTGGTGGAAGCTCCACGAGTGCAGTTTGGTCCGCTGGTCCTTGCGGTGCCGTACCCGGTTGCGGATGCCCGTGAGGTCTTCCAGGGCGATACCGGAGCCGGTGCGTTCAGCGGTGGTGACGATGGTCTTGGAGATGACGTGGTTGGTGTTGGCGGCGTGCCGCTGTTCCTTGCGAGAGCGCTTCTTGAGGAGACGCTTCGCGGACTTGGTGCCCTTGGCCTGCAACGTCTTCCGCAGGTCACGTTGTCGCTTGCGGTGCCGGTTCAGGCCGCGCCCGGCGGCGCGGTAGCCGGTGGACGCGGTGGCGATGTTGGCGATGCCGAGGTCAACGCCGACGAACCCGGCAGGGTCCTCATTGAGCGGCGTCTCGGGCACGTCGCAGACGGCGATCAGGTAGAACACGCCTCACGTTCGATCAGGTCGGACTCGCCCTTGCGGTGCTCACGCAGCATCGTGAGGGCATCGGGCGAGCACGCGAAGCGCACGCCCTTCAGACGCCCAGCGGTCGTCCAGATCGACACGGTCCACTGGTCGTACTGCCAGCTCAAACACCGGTCATCGTATGGCTGCGCGGCCTCGGGCCGGAACGCAATCGGCTTCGACTCCGCCTTGATGCGGCGCTTGGCCCCCGCCTTGCCCAGGTTCCCGGCGCGGATGTTCGCCTGCAACGTGGTGTAGGCGTCACGGGTCTTCTTGATCACGTGCTGCGCGGCCTGCGCCCCGAGCCCACGCGCCCTCAGCTCGGCGTAGGTGTGCTTGCGCAGCTCGAACTCACGCGGCACGCCACGCTCGAACGCCACCCCGGACACCCAGCAAGCCGCCTCGTTGACCGTGCGCAGGGTGGAGCGCAGCACGGCGGCCTGGTCGGCCTCCGGCATCAGCTTCACCTGCCTAACGATCTTCACGGGCATGACAATACATTGATCCATGTCACCACGATGGGAACCAAACCCCAGCATTCGCAGGGGCCGTACGGTTGTCCACACTCTCCATGCACACTTGGTCTTCACGCCCAAGTACCGGCGCGGACCTTTCACCGACGAGATCCTGCGACGCTGCGAAGAGATCATGCGTGCCGTCTGCGCCGACTTCGAAACCGAGCTGGTCGAGTTCAATGGCGAACGCGACCACGTCCACCTACTGGTGCACTACCCGCCCAAGGTCGCCCTCTCCCGCCTGGTGGGCTCACTCAAGGGCGTCTCGGCTCACAGGCTCCGTCAGGAGTTCCCCGCCCACATCCGTAAGTACCTGTGGGGCGAACACTTCTGGTCGCCCAGCTACTTCGCCGCATCATGCGGCGGCGCACCACTATCGATCATCAAGGAGTACATCGAGAACCAGAAACGCCCACAGTGAAACGGCGGCGCACCGCACCGCCGTGGCTCAGGAAGCGATTCCTCCCGACCGTGAACGGCCGGGGTTCCTCGCTAGATCATGCTGAAGCTCCTACCGGTGTCAAGCGGCGGTGAGCCAGTCGCGGTAGACGGCGGCGAGGTCGTCGTCTCGGCTGAGTCCGCGTTCGAGTCGGGAGATCGCGGTGGGCCAGACCGTGAAGTGTTGGGCCGCGGCGGTGAGCGTGATGGTCTCGGGCTGCCTCAGTGCCCGAGCCACGACCACCGAGACCCGAGTGTCAGCATCAATGTCACTGCCCTGATCTAACGTTCCCGGCATGACGCAAGCCGCTCACGCGTACCGCTATCTGCGCTCCTCCGTGCTGGACGACCGGCACGGGCACCTCGGGCTGGAAACCTCCGGCGGCGCCACGCCCTTCGGTGAGGTCGCCCATCCCCGCTTCTTCGAGGGGTGGCTGACGGCCCCTTCGGCCGCGGCCGCCGCGCTGCTGGCGGTCGCGGACGTGGCGGCCGCGCGCTACTACCAGCCGCAGCTGCGCGCCTCGCTGGATCCGGTGGTCACGGCCAACGGCGACCGGCTGCGTTTCGAGTCCTTCTCCGGGTGCGGCGGCGTCTACGCCCGGCTCGATGTCCTCGAAGCCGGCCTGGACGGCGGCGAGATCGGCCATGGCACGACCAACGTCGACGTCAACGTACCGCTGCGTGACGCCCTGGGGCGTCTCGGCCCGGCCGAGCCGCTGCGGCTCGCGGTCGGCCCCGAGTCGCTGGAGGTCACCACGCTCGACGGCCCGTTGCTGGAGAAGAAGGTTCCGCTGCCGGACCGCTGGCTGCGCGGCTTCGCCGAGACGCAGGTGGTGGCCGCCGGGTTCGACCTGCGTGCCGAGCTGCCCGCCGC
The DNA here is from genome assembly GCF_000744655.1 of Streptacidiphilus rugosus AM-16. Classification (NCBI taxonomy): domain Bacteria; kingdom Bacillati; phylum Actinomycetota; class Actinomycetes; order Kitasatosporales; family Streptomycetaceae; genus Streptacidiphilus; species Streptacidiphilus rugosus. The sequence goes on from NZ_JQMJ01000004.1 coordinate 840,291, forward strand.
CGAGGCGGTGCGTTTCCTGCGCTCGCTGACGGCCGGGCCGGGAGGCCGCGCACGCGGTACGACCGGCGCGACGCAGTGGGTGGTCCCGGCGGGGCGGCTGCTGCGGCCGACGAGCCGGCCCGTGTCCGGCGCCGTGTGCCTGCCGGGCGCGCAGCGGCTGGTCGCGCTGCAGCGGGTGCTGCGCCACGCCCGCACACTGCGGGTCTACGGGCCGCAGCTGACGGCCGGGGACACCCGGCCGACCAGCTCTGCCTGGGAGATCGGGCTGCCAGGCATGCGGCTGACGCTCACCTTGTCCCCCGACCCGGCACGCGGCTTCTCCGGGGAGGGCGGGGTGCTCGATGCCCTCGCCGCGGCCGGCAGCGAGCAGGACGCGGAACTGATCGCGGTGCTGCTGGCCTGGGAGCCGCGCGTCGACGTGGCGGAGCTGGCCGAGGAGGCGGGCCTGTCGCCGCAGCGGGTCCGCGCTGCGCTGACACGGCTGGGCACTGCGGGACAGGTCGGTTACGACACCGCCGAGGCGGCCTTCTTCCACCGTCAACTCCCCTACGACGCGGGCCGTGGCGAGTCCTGCAACCCTCGGCTGCGGGCCGCGCGGGCCCTGGTCGCCGCCGGAGCCGTCCGGCCGGAAGCGGACGGCAGCACCTTGGTCCTGGTGGAGGATCATGTGCAGCGGGTCCGGCGCGCTGCCGACGGCTCGCTGGGCTGCACCTGCCTGTGGTGGGCCAGGTACCGGGGCGGGCGCGGGCCGTGCAAGCACGTACTGGCCGTGGGACTGGCAGCGGGGGCCGCTGCCTCGACCGTTGTGAACGATGCGAAGGAGCTGGCTGCGCGATGAGCCTGCTGGACTGTGTGGACCTCGGCGACGTCGACGGTGTGAGGGCCGCGCTCGCCGGGCTCGGCCCGGCGGAGCGCCGCGCCCTGCTGCCCGAGCTCAAGCGCCGCCGCACGGCGTTCTCCGTCGCATGGTGGGAGCATTCCCACCACCACAAGCTGGCGCTGCTGGTGGCGGGGCTCGGCTGCAACACGGCGCCCTCCGCCGCGTTCTCCTGGGCGAGCGGGATCGGCTCCCCTGCCGGGATCGTGGTCTGGCAGGACGAGGCGGTCCTGGCCGTCGTCGACCAGCAGAGCGCTGAGTGGCAGGCCGAGGTCCTGCGCCGGATCGCCGACCGGCGGCCCTCCGCCTGGCTCGGCGACGAGTACCCGACGATCGAGCGCCTTGCCCGCGCGACGGGCCTGCCGGTGCCGGTCACGGAGGGCGTGGTGCTGGCGTGGCAGCGCCACCACGACTGGCCCTACGCCACCACCGAACAGCGCAGCGGGATGGTGCTGCGGTTGATCCAGGCCCCGTCGACGCCCGCGCTTGTCCTTGGCCTGTTCGAGGTTGTCGGAACGGGCGACCGGCTGGGCGAGGCGTGGCGTGGCGCGGTCCTGGGGCTGGTCGAGGCCGGGGTGGTCGAGCGTGGCGAGATACTCGACCGGTGCCTGGCCCGGTTGGCGCGCGGCGGACGTCCTGGCGACCAGCGCGGTTTCCTGCGGCTGCTGGAGGAGCTCGCACCGACGGCGCAGGAGAGCGCCGCCCGGGTCCGGGCCTGGCTGTCGATGCTTGACGGCCTGCCGACGGTGGCCGCGCACGCCCAGGCGCAGCTCGTCGAGCTCGACGCCGAGGGCCTGCTGGAGCCCGAGCATCTGGTGGAGGCCTCGGCCACGGTCTTCTTCCGCAGTGAGAAGAAGCTGGTGCGCGCCCAGCTGGCGTGGCTGGACCGGTCCGGGCGGCGGTCGCCGGAGTGGGCGGCGGTCGCTGTGCGCGGTGCGGTGGAGGCGTTCGGGCAGACCGACGCCGCGCTGCAGGAGCGGGCGTTCAAGGTGGCGGCGCGTCACCTCAGGGCGGCCGGGCCCACGTTGTTGTCCGAGCTGCAGGCAGCCACGGAACTGCTGGGCCCGGCCCAGGCCGCCCAGGCGGTGGCGCTCTTCGGTCTCGATGCCCAGGCAGCGGGGGATGAGGGCCCCTATGTCGAGCTGCTGCCGCCGCTCCCCCGACGGGTGCCGCTGGGCGGGCCCTTGGACGGACCTGTCGCGGTCGCCCAGGAGCTGGCCGCCGTACTGGCGGGCGACGACAGCGTCGCCGCGTTCGAGCGGACGCTCGACGGCTTGGTCCGCGAGTCCTATCGGGACGTCGAGGCACTACGGGTGGCGTTGAAGCCGGTGCTGGGCGGGCGTCACTGGGCCACCGAGCACAGCGTCTGGTCGCTGCCGCACACCTGGATGGGGCTCGTGGCCGCCGCGGCGTTCGGCGAGGTCCCGGCGGTGGAGGCTGACGCCATCCTGCAGGGGCAGGGGCCCCTGCGGGCGGACAACCAGGAGCGGTTCCGCGCCGTGGCGGCCGCCCGACTGGAGGAGGCCGCCGCGCTGGTCGTGTTCGGACGTGCGCCCTTCCTCCTTGCCACGCCCAGCTACGTCGACGGTGCCCTGGAGGCGTCTACGCTGGTGGAGCGGCTCGCCGCCGTGGAGGCGACGGACGGACAGGTGGGCGCGGTGGACTTCGGTCAGGCGCTGCTCCGTGTCCTGCCGACCGCCGACCCGGCGGTGCTCGCCGCCGCCGCGCGGCTCCGCTCGGTGAAGGGCCAACAGCTCGCGAGGTGGCTCACCGAGGGTGGCCTGCCCGGCCAGCCCACCGAGCGCCGGCCGGCTCAGGGCCTGTTGCGTCCGATGGTCACCCAGCCCGGGCCGGCACCGGAGCAGGAGGACCTCCTCCATCCGGTTCTGCGCCGGGTGCTCGGGTCCCTGGTGGATCGGGAGGGGCGCGCGATCTACGCCATCGGGGACATCGTCACGCCCGCCGCGCTTGCGGTGCTGCCGTGCCACCGTGAGGAGTTGGCGGCCCGGCTCGGCAACGCGATCGTGGACAACGCCCGGGCCGACGTCAAGGGCAGAGCGCTGTTGCTGCCGCAGTTGGTCGAGGCGGGCGGCCCGGCCGGCCCCGCGGTCCACCTGGCGGTGGCGTGCACGCTCGGCGCGCCGTCGGCGGATTACCGCACCGCGGCTGTGGACGCGCTACTGCTGCTCGCCGCCCAGCGCGCATTGGACCCGGCGCGACTCGGTGCTGACCTGGCCGACGCGGTCCGCTGCGGCGACGCCCCGTTGAACCGGGTGCCGCTCACCCTCCGGCAGGCCGCCGAGTCCGGCGCCTACGGGACGGTCTGGTCGGTGCTCCGCGGCGCGCTGCCGGGGCTGCTCACGCCGGAGCCGATACGCGGCGTTCCGGAGCTGCTGTCCATCGCCGCCGACTGCGCCGCCCGCAGCGGCGCGACAGGCACGCTGCCGGAGGTCGAGGCGCTCGCCGCGCAGCGCGGCTCCTCCCGCCTGCTCAAGGAGGCCCGAGCACTGCACGCCGTGCTCGCGGGCTGAGACGCACCCTAACCTGCCAACGCGCTGACGCGTTCAGCACGGAATCCGCAGGGGTTGCGCTCTGTTTCAGCGCGTCCGCCGGGCAGTCGAGTGGGGACGGCGCGGTGCGGAGAGCGCGCGAAGGGCCCGGCGGCGCAGGCGCCGGGCCCTGCTGAAGCGGCCGCTCAGATCTCGAACCAGAGGCTGAAGACGTGGAGCCCCGGATTGAACGGAAGCCGGACGGACGCCACGATGAACGGCGCGGGCAGCGGCCGGCGGCTGCGCCACAGCTTGGGTCGGGGGCCCTTGATGTCGATCCCTTCGATGCGGAGGGTGTCCGCCTCGGCGGCGATCTCCTCACCGAAGGCGGGGCCGCCCGCGAGGAAGTCGCTCAGCGCCAGGGGCACCCGCTGCTCCCTTGCCCCCTCCGGGCCCAGCAGCGTGAGTTCGTCACGGAGCGAGCCGCCGGTTCCGGCACCGACGACGCCCACTGCGCGCACCGGAGCGGGCGGCGCGACGAGGAACTGCTGCCCCTGGCACTCGACGTTGTCGGCGCCACCCGCGCCCCAGCGCCCGGGGAGCCCGCCGATCTGGTCGGCCAGGGCGGCGAAGTCCTCTGCCGGCAGCCACTTGCCGAACCCGTCGAAGCCCCCGCCGAGCAGCTGCGCGCCCGGACCGGCACAGGCGGCGTTGGTGCGGTGGCCGCTGAGGTCCACCTGGAACCGTCCCGGGTTCACCTGGAGCACCCCCCGGCCTGCCCGGAAGGGCGCAGGCGGGCCGCGGCCTTCTCGAGGAGCTCGCCGATCCGCGTCAGTCGCAGGGTGATCTCCTCGCGGTAGCCACCCTGCTGTTCGGGTCCGCTCATCCCGGCCCGCGTCAGCAGCGTCCTGACAGCGAGCCAGTCGTGTGCCGCCCGTTCCACGAGGTCGGCCGCCCCGTCCAGACGTGCCTTCTCCGGCACCGGCACGCAGCGCAGGTAGCGGGCGAACCAGCGCAGCCGGTGGTGATAGCCCCACAGACCGAGCATCAGCGAGACGGCCTGTTGACGCTCCGCCTGGCCGACGCCCTCCTGGTCGACTCGCGCGAGCAGCGGCATCCGCATGAGTACCTGGTCCAGCCGCCGGGCGAGCGAGGCTGCCAGCGCGGTCCCGCTGAGCTCTGGTCCGATTGGTCCGGCGAGCGAGTCCGCGTGCAGCGGCATCCGCGCGGCGTGGTCCTCTCCCTCGGCGGTGAGCGTCGGAGCCCACGCCGTGACGTGCAGCACCGACTGGCTGAGCGGCCCGGCGAACAGCGCCGCGTCGAGCGCCGCCAGCGGCGTTCGCCCGTCGTGCAGGGTCGCGTCCATGGGGTCGGTCAGCCGGACCGACCCGTCGGCAGGGTCGTAGTCACGCAGCAGCACGGCGTGCAGGGCGTGGTTGCGTCCGCGGTCCATCCAGTAGTGGTCGAGCGCGTAGGTGTCCGCGACAGCGATCAACGGGGTCCCCCGCCGCAGCAGTTCGTGCAGCGCGGCTGCCCCGGCCTCGGTACGCAGGTCCGTCTCGGCGACCAGGTGGCCGCGGATGTGGAGAGAGTCGGACAGGGCGGTGGCGATGTGGTCGAATACGGGGCCGTCGGGGCTGTCCGCGGCCTCGGTCGTGGCCGAGTCGCCCAGAACCAGAGCCGGATCCTGCTCCGGGAACCGGTCGAGCAGCATGGTGCCCAGCGTCGCGTGGAAGCAGCACGGATCGGTAAGGGCCGTCGCCACGGTCATCGGCGGTTCACTTCTCTCTCCTCATCTCGCTCAGCGGCCGAGAGAACGGCCGACGAGCTCCTTCATGACCTCGTTGGTGCCGCCGTAGATCGGCATCATCCGGGTGTCCAGACAGGCGCGGGCAGCACGGCTGTCCTGGTCGGGACCGTCGGCGGCGAGCAGTTCCAGGCACCGGTCGACGACGCGCCGCTGCAGGTCCGTGGTCCACCACTTGGCCTGCGCCGCGGCGACCGCCCCCGACGCGACGGTGTGCACGCCCTCCACCTGGTCCAGGACACAGCGGTCGAGGTAGGCGCGGGCCACCTCCAGCTCGGTGGCCAGCTCGGCCAGCACGAACCGGGCCGCCTGCGGGTCCTCACCGCCGTGCCGCGCACCGGAGCGGGCGGCCGCGCGGCGCTCCAGCGTGTCGGCGAAGACCGCCTCGGCGCCGGCGACGGCCGCCACCGCGATGCTGAGCCGCTCCCGCGCCAGGTTGCCGGTCAACTGGCCCAGTCCGTGGCCCTCCTGACCGAGCAGGTGGTCCGCGGGGACCCGGACGTCGTCCAGCCCGATCTCGACGACGTCCGTCAGCGCGGAGCCGAGGGTCCGCATCGGCCGGCCCCGACGGAGTCCGGGCGTGCCGCCCTCGACCACGAAGAGGCTGACCCCACCGCCCCGAGGGACCCGGGCCCGATCGGTCACGGCCGCGACGACGATCAGGTCGGCGTGACTGCCGTTGCTGACGAAGGTCTTGGTTCCCCTGAGTACGTAGTGGGAGCGGTCCCGAACGGCGGTGGTGCGCATCGCCCGCAGGTCGCTCCCGCAGTCCGGCTCGCTCATCGCGATCGCGACGAGCAGTTCCCCGGCGCAGAAGCCGGGCAGCCACCGCCGGCGCTGGGCGGTGTCGGTGAGCGCGGTGAGGTAGGGGGCGACGACGTCGTTGTGCAGCGCGATGCCGACTCCGGCTACGCCCGCGCGGACCAGTTCGGTGCCGAGCAGGAAGTGGTAGCGCAGGTCCGTCAGACCTCTTCCGCCCCAGGTCCGCGAGACGTCGAGCCCGAGGAGGCCCGCTGCGCCGGCCTTGCGCCACAGGGCGCGGTCCACCGTGCCCTCGCGCTCCCAGCGGGTGTAGTACGGGGTGATCTCGGCGGCGATGAAGGCCTTGGCCTCCGCCCGGAAGGCGTGGTGTTCCGGCGTCAGGTGGGCCCGTCTCACCGCGCGTCCGCCAGCAGCAGCCCGCGCAGCGCCTCGGCCAGCTCGGCCACCGTCTCGGCATCGTAGACGAGGCTCGCTGGCACCTCGAGGTGCCAGCGCTCCCCCAGCCGGGCGACGAGCTGCATCACCGTCAGGGAGTGCGCCCCGAGGGCGAAGAGGTCGTCGCCCGGCGCCACCGGAACCCCCAGGACCTCTGTGCACAGCTCGCACAGAGCGGCTCCCAGGGACGGCTCCTGGCGACCGGCCGGGGCGAGCCCGCCGCCCGCCGCGGGCCGTGCGTCCACGGTGGGTCCCAGTTCGGCCGCCCGAGCGCCGAGGGCAGCGCGGTCGACCTTTCCGTGTACCGTCAGCGGGAGCTCCGTCACCGCCACGACGACGCTCGGGACGAGGGTCTCCGGTACCAGGGCCGCCATGCCGGCCCGCACCCGCGCCGGGCTCAACACGCCGACCGGGACGACGAAGGCGATCAGCGTGTCGTCGTGGACCACCGCCGCCGCGTCCGCGACGTCCGGCAGTTCCGCCAATCGGGCCTCGACCTCGCCCGGTTCGATCCGCTGCCCGCGCAGCTTCACCTGGTCGTCGTCGCGCCCGAGATACTCCAGTGTGCCGTCGGGGCGCAGCCTGCACCGGTCGCCGGTGCGGTAGCAGCGCGCGGCCGGGTCACCCGGCTCGTCCAGGAACCGCTCGGCGGTCAGATCGGGCCGATGGAGGTAGCCGAGGGCCACCCCCGCGCCCGCAAGATACAGTTCTCCCGGCTCGCCGGGTGGCACGGGGCGACGCAGGTCGTCGAGGAGGTAGGCGCGGGTGTTGGCGATCGGCCGGCCGATCGATGTCGAGGCCGCTTCCTGCGGGACCTGCCACAGCGTCGAAAGCACCGTCGTCTCCGTCGGGCCGTAGCCGTTGACCAGGCCGCCGACACGCGCAAGCAGGCGTTGCGCGAGAGCCGGGGTCAGCGCCTCGCCACCGGTCATGGCCAGCATCGCCGGCCTGTCGAACCCGGCGTCCAGCAGTGCCCTCCACTGCGACGGCACCGCCTGCATACGGTCCACCTCGTGTGCGTCCAGCAGCCGGACGAGTGCGGCGGCGTCCCTCAGCTCGGCCTCCGTGGGGATGACCAGTCGGGCGCCGCTGACGAGCGGCACCCAGATCTCCCCGAGTGAGATGTCGAAGGTCGTCGGGGCCATGGTGGCCCAGCGGGCGTCCGGTGTGCTCCGCAGCGCATCGGCGAGTTCCAGGACCACGTTGAGCAGTGCCCGGTGGCCGCCCAGGACGCCCTTGGGCCGGCCGGTCGAGCCGGAGGTGTAGAGGACGTACGCGCGGCTGTGCGCGGTCACCGGCGCGCGGCGGGGCAGCGGCTCGACAGACGCCTCGCCGAGGTCGTCGGCGTCGTACACGACCACCGTCGCACCGACGGCGGGCAGCCCGGCAGCCGCATTCGCGTCGGTCACGACCGCGCGGGCCGCCGAGTCGTCCAGGAGACAGGCGATCCGGTCCTCAGGGTGACGCAGATCGAGAGGCAGGACCACGGCGTCGAGTTTCCATGCGGCGACCATGCCGACCACCGCCGCGAACGAGCGGGCGGTGGCCACCGCCACCACGTCGCCGGGACGCACGCCCGCGTCGCGCAGGCGTGCGGCCAGGCATGTCGCTGCCCGGTCGAGCCGGCCGTAGCTGCGTTCCTCTCCCCGGCAGACCAGCGCGACGGCGTCCGGTGCGGTCCGGGCCCGGGCCTCGAACAGATCCAGCACGCCTCCGTCGGGCATCGAGCGTTCACGCCCGATGAGTGCGGGCGAGAGACCCGCAGATGTGGTCGCCGCGATCGACATGTGTCCCCCTGGTCCGTGCGTCCCCGTCAGCCACCGACCGAGCGGACCGGCGCTGCGGCACAGGAACGTAGCAGCGCCGACGTCACATTGGAAACTTCTTTCTGCAACTTTTCGCAACTTCTTTCATGTGCGAGCATCCCGTTGAGGCAACGTCAGACATTGGCAACCGCCCCGGTTTCGCTGGGCACGCCATCACCAGGCCGCGTCACGGGGCACCCGATAAGCGGTGTGCCCCAGGGAGGTGTTCGCGGGTTCCGGGCCGTTCCCCTCCGCGCGGCTCCCACGCTGCCGGAGATGGTGAACCCAGAGATCCGGAACGGATCGCCGCGCGCGGCACGGAGCCGGTCGGGCTGGAAGGACAGCTGGTCAGGCAGCTGGACCCGGTTCGAGCCGAGCAGGACGTGGGTGTCGATGGGGGTCATCGGGGGCCCCTCTCGCTCGTCGCCGCCCGAGCCGTGGATGGTGCGGCGACGTCCTTGAGGATCGTGGCACGGGGACGACCGGAGAGGGCCGGCGCGTTCGCGGGGCTCGGCCAGACGTTCCGGACGAGGAACCCGCGGCAGCTCTGGGCGGCTGCCACGGTGTCGAAGCCGAGGTCGACATCGATGAACGCCGGGTCGTCGACGGGTTGCCGGATGTGCTGACAACGCACACCGGCCTGGGCGCGGGCGGACTCGAACCGGGCGAATGCCGCCAGCCAGGTGTCCAGGTCCGTGATCCGGTGGTGGATACGGAGGATGATCATGATCCTCCCCTCAGGAGGACGAGGAACTCGTAGCGCCACATGCCGTCCTCGCGGCAGCGGCGGGGTTGACGGTGTCCGCTCCCAGGAGCAAGGCCGCGACCCGGACCTGCAGGACCTTTCGCGGCGTGGCGACGTAGGTGACGTCGTGCCGGCGGACCGTGGAGAGCGCGGCGCAGAGCGCCCGGTGCCCCCGGAACTCGCGCGCGTCCTTGAGGACCAGCACGCCGGAGGGGTGGAACAGGCCAGTGGCGGCGTCGACGTCACCGAGCAGGAGCGCGTCCTCGATGAGGGTCTCCAGTTCCTCTGGCGTCGCTCCGCCTTCCACGCTCCTCGCCGCCTGTCAGAACTGCAGGCCGTGCCGCTGGACCAGCGGGAACGTGGCCTCGAAGTCCAGGTCGCAGTGGTACCTGCCGGCCATTTCGCCCGAGACACGCACCACGACGTCTATGCCCCGGAGTGCCCCTGTCGGGCGCTGCTGGACCTGTCCGCCAACAAAGTGGTCCACGCTAGCCGTCGGCGTGTTGGAGGAAGGCCCGCAGCGCCTCGGCGCGCTGCAGCGCAGGCTCCGGGGCGTCAGCCCCAGGTGCTCACCCAGCCTGCGCCGCGTGAAGGACTTCGGCCTGGTCGCCAGGACCGTCTACTCGAAGTGCCGCTCCACGTCGGGTAGGCGCTCACCGCGCTTGGCAAGAGCGCCGCCGTCACGCTGAACCTGCTGCGCACCCGGGTGGAGGGCAACGTCGACTCCACTGCTGCGGCCGACGCCGAGCCGCGTTAGTGAATATCGCGCGGTCTCTTCCCCGCTCACAGCCCTACCCGCCTAGTCACCCACGATGAGATCCGCGCGCCGTCCGCTCGGGTTACCAGGTTCCTCTGGTCGTGATGACTTTGCTGGGAGAAAAGTTCCGGCCGGGTGTCGATTTGGCGGGTGACTCTTCGTGTAGGGGGTGAAGCAGGCCGCGGAAGAGCGGTCCGCACGAGCAGGGAGCACGTCATGCGCCAGGTCAACGCCACGCTGTCCATCACTCTCGACGGAGTCGTTCAGGGCGTGGGTCGTCCGGACGAAGACACCCGCGGTGGCTTCACTCACGGGGGCTGGGGCGGCCCGTACAACGACCAGGTCATGGGCATGGAGATGGGCAAGAGCATGTCCAAGCCCACCGACATGCTGTTCGGGCACCGGACCTGGACGGACTTCATCACCGCCTGGGGCAACCGCAAGGATGACAACCCCTTCACCACGCACATGAACGCGGCGACCAAGTACGTCTGCTCCCGGACCCTGCAGAACGCGGACACCTGGCAGAACTCGATCCTGCTCAAGGGCGACGCCGCCGAGACCGTGGCCGAGCTCAAGCAGGAGGACGGCAACGACCTGACGATCATCGGCAGCGCCACGCTCGTCCACGAGCTGCACAACGCCGGCCTGGTCGACACCTATCATCTGCTGATCCACCCGCTCACCCTGGGCAGCGGCACTAAGCTGTTCGAGGGCCCCGCCCCGCTGACCGAGTTCGAGCTTACCGACAGCGTCACCACCACCAAGGGCGTGATCATCGCCCGCTACTCCCGCATGTAGGCCTCCATGGGGAGTACCTGCTCTCGATCTATCAGCCCGAAGGCAAGGCAGACCCCGTGGCCAAGGACAAGATCAAGGCTGATCTACACCAGCGCAACGAGGAACTGCGCGACAGCGGCTCGTGGGTGTTCACCGGCGACCCGCATGCGCCCAGCACAGCCGCGGTCCTGCGCACCGACGGCATGCTCGCCAATGGTCGCTACGTCGAGGGCAAGGAGTACGTCAGCGAGATCTGGGTGATCGCAGCACCCGATCTGAACGTTGCACTGGAGTGGGGCAGCATCGGCGTCCGCACGTATCAGGGCGTCGAACCGTATTGAGTCCGACACCGCAGCAGATCGCGGCCGTGTTCCGAGCCAAGCACGGCAAAGCCGTAGTCGTGCGCGGCTTGGCGACATGGGCATGGCCAAGGACGCCGCGGCATCGTCCCATCGGGACTCCTCGTGCGAATCGAAGATGAGCACCGGCGGGCGGCCGGACTGGCCGTAACCGAGGGGGATGTCTACCGCGGGGAACCACAGATCGCGCTGGGCCAGCTCGCCCGGCTCGCAGACGGTCCGCGAGACGGGGTCCACCGGGAGGGAGCAGCAGCAGCGCGTCATGGCCTGCGAGACGAGGGCACCTCGCTGCGGAAGATCGCCGCCGAGGTGGAGGGTGTCGCTGTGCACGGTCCAGGACATCCAGCGGGGCTACACGCGGGTGGTCGGAACGGCCGAAGAAGGGCGCGGAGCAGGAGCAGGCCCCGGCACGTCCGAGATCGAACCCGGGCCTCTACCTGCTCACTCGGGCGCGCCAACGCCCACTGCAAGCCGCGCACGCCTGGCGCTTGCCCAGCAGTTCGGCGACGAGGAGGCAGGTTGCGGCAAGCGCCAAGGGAGCGACGCCACACCGGCTTCAAGATTGCCAATTCGCCAGGATTCGCCATGCTCAAAGACGTTCCGGGTGTCCCTCGCCACGGGCATAGTCAGAACGCACTCCTTCGCGGCTGTGCACAGGGCCGCCTGTGGCGCCGACGAAACGATGCAGGCGGCCCTCACCGCTAGTGGAGCATGCGACGCCCACTGGCAAGGCGTGGCGAACTCTGGCGAATGATGGCGAATCGCCTGGCGCCACAATCCAGGGAGGCTGATGAGCCGAGGCGACCGCGAGGACCGCGTCGGCCACCGCCGTTCCGGCCGGTTCCGGCATCATCGGGTCGTCAGCGAGCGCGACCAGGGCGACGGTGAAGTGGCGGCGGACCTCTTCCGACCGGGTCCGGAAGCGGCGGACCCGGCCCCGCACAGTGTCCTCCGCCCGCCCCAACTGGGCCGCGATCCGCCGATGCCCCAACCCAGCCGCGGCTATCTCCAGACCCGCCCCGATCACCTCCGTGGCATCCGTACGCCGAGGCCACAGCACCTCCGGCAGCAGCACGTGGGTGGCCTCGCATCCTCGGCACCGGGCCCGACGCGGCCGGACCTGCAACCACGAAGCCCCAAAAGCCCGGATCTCCCGCGACCGCCCGTGTCCCCACGGCGCCAACCCGGCCCCGCACCCAGGGCAGGCCAGCTCGCCCGCCCGCAATTGACGTTCCACCAGCACGACCTCGACGTCCACGATGAGCACCCCGGACACCCCTTCACCCGCGTTCGTGCACACCGTGTCGTCGCACACGAAACGAGTCGAGACTGCCCACCCGGCCCAGTCCTCATGTCCACCGTCAGTGACGCCAACCCCCGCCTACGTGCTCACACAGAGAGTCGTCCAACAGGTGGCAGCACGCAGTCGTCGCGACCGATCCCGTGGCAGACCTGCACGAGAGGCTCAGGGATCACGCAGGCCGCGTCTGGTGCTGTTGGGATCGACGGTCGTTTGCGGTGGGCAGCAGCGGTGGTGACGGCAGAGGGCTCAGCACGTCCCGGCGCCATGTCGCAAGAATGACCACCGGGATCAGCACCAGCGAGAACCGTCCCATGAAGCGCGTCACTGCGCTCTGGCCGTCTTCTCCTGTTCGAAGCGGCAGGTGCCCAGGGTGTACGGCAGGGTGTCGGCAGGTTCGGCTGTTCCTGGGCGCTGGAGCGCAGGGCGACGGTACGGTCGGCGCTCACCGGGTGGCCTCGGTCCAGGGCAGGAGGGCGCGGGTGACCATCTCGGTGGGTGAGGTCCTCGTAGGCTGATCCATGGGCGGTGACCGGCAGGAGCGAACCGGTCGGCAAGCTCGTGACGGACCGAACCCGCGAGCTGACGGCGCAACTTCGCCTTCTCGTGCCGCAACACCAGCAGCTGGGCGTCCTTGGCCATGCCCCGGCGCGGCAGTGCAGGCACGGACAACAACGTCCGGGTCGCCCGGGCAAAGGACGAGATGATCACCCAGGCCGCATCCGAGCCACCATCGACAGCCTGGCACGCGGATTCCCACCTGCAGCGACGACGTCGCGAACCCCACACGTGCCCGCACGACCCCGAAAGACGCGGACGACCTTCCGCGCAGGGTGCTGAGGCCGCTGCCGCGCGGGGCGGATGAGGGCGGCCTAGGGTAGAGGTAGAGCCGGATTTCCGCCATTTCGGGCCCTGGGTCGCAGGACCCGAGAGTTCAGGAGGGCAGATGGCCTCCACAGCGATGCCCCGGGCCTCCGCGGCCCGGATATCCGTGAACGTCGACGGCGTGGATCACCTGGACGAGGTGGAGCCGCGCCTGCTGCTCGTCCACTATCTGCGCGATCGGCTCGGCCGCACCGGCACGCCGGTCGGGTGCGACACGGGCAACTGCGGTGCCTGCACCGTCGATCTGGACGGGGTGAGTGTCAAGAGCTGCCAGGTGCTCGCCGTCCAGGCGGACGGCGGCCGGGTGACCACGATCCAGGGGCTGGCCGGTCCGGACGGGGCCTGGCATCCCCTGCAGAAGGCCTTCCACGAACAGCACGCGCTGCAGTGCGGGTACTGCACGCCCGGCATGATCATGGCCGCGCGCGACCTGCTCAGGGAGACACCGGATCCAACCCCGGAGGAAGTCCGCGACGCGCTGGAAGGCAACCTCTGCCGCTGCACGGGCTACCAGAACATCGTCCGCGCAGTGCTCGCCGCGGCGGCGGAGCTGCGTCGGGCGGGCGCGCCGGAGCCGCGGGGCGAGGCTGAGGACGTCCCACGGCCGAGCGGTCAGGAGGCGCCGGCATGAGTGTGACGACGGACCGGTCCGCCGGGCGCGAGGTCGGGCGCGCGCGGGCCCGCAAGGAGGACGCCCGGCTGGTGACCGGGCAGACCACCTGGACCGACAACCTTTCCCTCCCCGGTGTGCTGCACCTGGCGATCCTGCGAAGCCCGCTGGCACACGCGCGGATCGAGCGCGTCGACGTCGGTCCTGCGCTGGAACGCGAGGGCGTGGTCGCCGCCTTCGGCGGTCGCGACCTGGCGGAAGGGCTCGGTTCGCTGCCCTGCGCCTGGCAGGTGACGGAGGACATGATCCTTCCGGACCATCGTCCGCTCGCCGTCGACGAGGTCCGCTACGTCGGCGACCCGATCGCCGTCGTCGTCGCCCGTGACCGCTACACGGCGGCGGACGCCCTGGAGGACGTGTGGGTGGACTACGAGCCGCTGCCTCCGGTGATGGACCTGGAGGAGGCGCTCGCGGCAGGGGCCCCGCTGGTCCACGCCGACAAGGGCACCAACCGGTGCTACACCTGGCCACTCAGCTCCGGCGACTACGCGGCCGCGAAAGCGGCGGCAGACGTCGTGGTGCGCCGGCGGCACCACCAGCAGCGGCTGATCCCCAACCCGATGGAGCCGCGGGCCTGCATGGTCGTGCCGGTCCCCGCCACGCAGGAGTACACGCTGTACTCCTCGACGCAGATCCCGCACATCGTGCGGATCATGATGGCGCTGACCACCGGCATCCCGGAACACAAGCTCCGCGTCGTCGCCCCGGACGTGGGCGGCGGCTTCGGCTCGAAGCTCCAGGTCTACGGCGAGGACGCGATCGCGTTGGCGATCGCCCGCACGCTGGGGCAGCCGGTCAAGTGGACCGAGTCGCGCTCGGAGAGCTACCAGGCGCAGCACCACGGCCGCGGACAGATCCAGGACATCGAGCTCGCGGCGACCCGCGACGGCCGACTGCTCGGGATGAAGGCCGAGATCCTGGCCGACATGGGCGCCTACCTCATGATCATCACCCCCGGCACGCCGCTGCTGGGAGCGTTCATGTACCCGGGCATCTACAAGATGGACGCCTACGACTTCCGCTGCACGGGCGTCTTCACCACCCGGACCCCGACCGACGCCTACCGGGGCGCCGGCCGCCCGGAGGCGACGTTCGCCATCGAGCGGACCATCGACGAGCTCGCCGCCGAGATCGGCATGGACCCGCTGGAGCTGCGCCGCCGCAACTGGATCGGGCACGACGAGTTCCCCTTCACCACTGTCGCCGGACTCACCTACGACAGCGGCGACTACGAGGCCGCCACCGACCGCGCGGTCGCACTCTTCGGATACGAGGACCTGCGCGCCGAGCAGCGCGCCCGCCGGGCGAACTCCGACCCGGTCCAGCTCGGCATCGGGATCTCCACCTACACCGAGATGTGCGGCCTGGCCCCGAGCCGCATCCTCGGCTCACTGCGGTACGCGGCGGGCGGCTGGGAGGCGGCGTCGATCCGGATGCTGCCCACCGGAAAGGTCGAGGTGATCACCGGCACCAGCCCGCACGGACAGGGCCATGTGACCGCCTGGAGCCAGATCGCCGCCGACGCGCTCGGCGTGCCGTTCGAGGACATCGAGGTGATGCACGGAGACACCCGCGTGGCCCCGCAGGGCATGGACACCTACGGATCGCGCTCGCTGGTGATCGGCGGCATCGCCGTGCACGAGGCCGCGCTGAAGGTCGTCGCCAAGGCCAGGAAGATCGCGGCGCACCTGCTCGAGGCAAGTGAGGACGATCTGGACTTCGCCGACGGCGCCTTCGCCGTGCGCGGCTCGCCGGACGCGCGCAAGACCATCCAGGAGATCGCCTTCGCCACCTTCGCGGCACACGACCTGCCAGAAGGCATGGAGCCGACACTGAACGCGGAGCACCTGCTGGACCCGGACAACTTCTCGTACCCGCACGGCACCCACCTGTGCGCGGTGGAGGTTGACACCGAGACGGGCCGCGTCGCCATCCGCTCCTACGTCTGCGTCGACGACGTCGGACGGGTCGTCAATCCGATGATCGTCGAGGGTCAGGTGCACGGAGGCGTCGCCCAGGGCATCGCGCAGGCCCTGTACGAGGAGGCCGTCTACGACGACGCGGGCAACCTGGTCTCCGGCACCATGGCCGACTACCTGGTGCCCGCCGCACCCGACCTGCCGGACCTGGTCACCGACCGCACCGAAACGCCGGCGACCTCCAACCCGTTGGGCGTCAAGGGCGTCGGCGAGGCCGGCACCATCGCCGCCACCCCGGCGGTGGTCAACGCGGTCATGGACGCGCTACGGCCGCTCGGCGTCCGGGACGTGCGGATGCCGTGCACACCCGAACGGGTGTGGCGGGCCCTCCAAGAGGCAGCCTCCGGACGGGAGGACGAGTCGTGATCCCCGCGAAGTTCGACTACGCCCGCCCGCAGAGCGCGGACGAGGCCGTGCGCCTCCTCGCCGACGCCGGCCCGGAGGCAAAGGTGCTGGCCGGCGGTCAGAGCCTGCTGCCGATCCTGCGCCTGCGGCTCTCCTTCCCCGAACTCCTCATCGACGTCGGCGCGATCGAGCAGCTGCGCGGCGTGCGCGAGGAGGACGGCACGCTCGTGGTCGGCGCCCTGACGACGCATCACGACCTCGTCCGCGCCCCGCTGGTCCGGCTCCATGCCGGGCTGCTCGCGCAGGCGGCCGCGACCGTCGCCGACCCGGCCGTGCGCCATCGCGGCACCCTCGGCGGCTCCCTCGCCCACGCCGACCCGGCCGGCGACCTGCCCGCGGTGTGCCTGACGCTGGACGCCCAGCTGGTCGCGCTGGGCCCGGCCGGGTACCGCACGATCCCGGCGGCGGAGTTCTTCGTCGACTACCTGACCACGGCCCTGCGGCCGGACGAGCTGCTCACCGAGATCCGCATCCCGACCCTCGACGGCTGGGGATTCCACTACGAGAAGTTCCACCGCACCGCCCAGGCCTGGGCGGTGGTCGGCGTCGCGGCGGCGGTCCGCCGCGACGGCGCAGGCCGCGGCGCGATCGCCGAGGCGCGGATCGGCCTGGCCAACATGGGCGCGCGGCCCATGCGCGCCCATCTGACCGAAACCGCGCTCGCGGGCGCCGAGCCGACGGCGGCGGCGGTCGGGCGCGCCGCGACCATGGCCGCCGAAGGCGCGCATCCGCCGACGGACCTGTCCGGCTCCGCCGAGTACCGTGAACATCTGGCGCGGGTGCTGACCGGGCGTGCCGTCCTGGCAGCGGCCGGAGCGGACTGAGACGGGGCGCGCGGATGGGACCGGACGGGCAGGCGGCCGGCTCCTCGACCGAGCCGGACAGCCCGCAGGGGCTGCGGACCCGACTGGAGCAGGCCGGCTACCTCGTCGACGAAGGACTCGCCGTCGCCTGCTTCCTCGCCGTGCGTCTGCACCGTCCGGTGTTCTGCGAGGGCGATCCCGGCACGGGAAAGACCGCGCTGGCCGCCGCCCTCGCCCACGCCCTCGACGCGCCGCTGCTGCGGCTGCAGTGCTACGAGGGCATCGACGCCACCCAGGCGCTGTACGACTGGGACTTCCCACGGCAGTTGCTGCACCTGAAGGTGGCCGAAGCCGGCGGAGTCGGCGACACCGAGCTGCTGGAGAACCAGCTCTACAGCCCGCGCTTCCTGATCGCCCGCCCGCTGCTGCGCGCGCTGGAGACCGCGCCGTCGGTGCTGCTGATCGACGAGATCGACCGCGCGGACGAGGAGTTCGAGGCGCTGCTGCTGGAGCTGCTGTCCGAGTGGACCGTCACCATCCCCGAACTCGGCACCCTGCGCGGCGAGCGACCGCCGGTGGTGGTGCTCACCTCCAACCGGACCCGCGAGGTCCACGACGCGCTGAAGCGGCGCTGCCTCTACCACTGGTTCGACCACCCGGACTTCGCCCGCGAGGTCGCGATCGTCCGGCGCCGCCTGCCCGAGGTCACCGAACAGCTGGCGGTCGAGGTCACCCGCGCGGTCCGCGCGCTGCGCGCCCGCGACCTGCTCAAGCCGCCGGGTGTGGCGGAGACCCTGGACTGGGCGCAGGCCCTGCACGCGCTGGGTGCGACGGCTTGGGACGCGGAGCTGGCGACGACGACACTGGGCGCGGTGCTCAAGCACCACGAGGATGTCGAGCAGGCCCGCCACCTGGACCTGACCGCCCTGCTCGCCGGGACGGCGGCGCCGGGCGGCGCACCATGAGCCGCCCTGTGGCCCGCCCGCCCGTCACCGTCGTGCCGGGACGCCCGGCGGACACCTCTGCCACGTGGACGGCACCGCACGACGGCCCCCAGCTCGAAGGGCAGCGGCTGACGGGCGAGGCATCGGGCAAAGCATCGGGCAAGGGGGCGGCTCCGGCGGGCCCGGGCACCGCAAACGGGTTCGCCGACCTGACCGCCGACGCGGCGTCCTCGGTCGTGGTCGGCCTCGTGCGGACCCTGCGGGCGGCCGGGGTCGGGGTCGTGACGGAGCAGCTGCGGGGGTTCCTGACGGCGCTCGACACGCTCGGACCGGCCCTGCGGCGTGACGTCTACTGGGCCGGGCGGCTCACTCTCTGCGGCGAACAGGACGACCTCGACCGCTACGACCGCGTCTTCGCCGCCTACTTCGGCGAGCGGCCCGGCGAGGCGGGCCCGTCGCGGCCTGTTCCGCTGCGCAGGCGACCGCGTCCGGCCGTCGGCGTCGAGACGGCCTCCGGAGAGGGTGAGGCCGCGCCCGCCGCCGACCGTCCGATGCCGGCGGCGGCCAGCGCGACCGAGATGCTGCGCCACCGGGACATCGCCACCCTGACCGACGGCGAACGCGCACAGCTGCGCCGCCTGCTCGCCGCGCTCGCGCTCGGCGGGGAACCGCGCCGCACCGCACGGCGACGGCCCGCTCGGCGTGGGCGGGTGGACGCGGGCCGCACCACACGCGAACTCCTGCGCCACCGCGGCGAGCCGGTGCGGCTGCTCCGGCGCGAGCGGGTGCGCAAACCGCGACGCGTGGTGCTGCTGGTCGACGTCAGCGGGTCCATGGCGCCCTACGCGGACGCACTGCTGCGCTTCGCGCACGCCGCCCGAGTGGGCGCCGCCACGGCCACGCGCACGGAGGTGTTCACGCTCGGCACCCGGCTCACCCGCGTCACCACCGCACTGACGCACCGCCACCCGGACCTCGCGATGGCGGCGTTGAGCCGGACCGTGCCGGACTGGAGCGGCGGAACCAGGCTCGGCGAGACGCTGCGCGCGTTCCTCGACCAGTGGGGCCGGCCCGGCCTGGCCCGGGGCGCCGTGGTGGTCCTGCTGTCTGACGGTTGGGAACGCGCCGATCCCGCGCTGCTGGCAGCCCAGATGCGGCGGCTGCACAGACTCACCCACCGCGTCGTCTGGGCCAACCCGCGCAAGGGCAGGACCGGCTACGCGCCGCTGGCGGGCGGCATGGCGGCCGCGCTGCCGAGTGTGGACGTCTTCGTGGAGGGGCACAGCCTCGCGGCCCTGGAGCACTTGGCCGCCGTGGTGAGAGGAGTGGCTGATGCGTGAGCTGCTGCCCGCCCTGCAGCGCTGGTACGCCTCCGGCACCGAGTTCGGCCTGGCCACCGTCGTCGCGGTGACCCGCAGCGCGCCACGGGCGCCGGGCGCGGCCATGGCCGTCGGACCCGGCGACGAAGTGCTCGGCAGCGTCTCCGGAGGCTGCGTCGAGGGCGCCGTCTTCGAGCTGGCGAAAGAGGTGGTCCGCACCGGCCGGGCACGACTGGAGACCTTCGGATACAGCGACGACGACGCGTTCGCCGTCGGCCTGACCTGCGGCGGCGAGATCTCCCTGCTGGTCCGGCCGGTCTCGGCCGCGCTGGATCCGGCCTTCGGTGCGGTGGCCGCGTCGGTCGCCGAGCAGCGGCCCGTCGCCCTGGCCACCGTCCTGGACGCGCCCGAGGGACCGGCCACCGTGGTCGGCGCGGTCCTGGCCGTATGGCCGGAGAGGGTCGCGGGCTCGCTCGGCACCGCAGGCCTGGACGCCGCCGTCACCGCAGACGCGCGCGGCGAGCTGGCGCAAGGCATGACCGCCCAACGCCACTACGGCCCGCACGGGGAGCGGCGGATGGACCAGGTCAGCGTGTTCCTGCAGTCCTTCGCTCCCCCACCGCGCCTGCTGGTCTTCGGCGCCATCGACTTCGCCGCCGCCGTCGCCGACCTCGGCGCGTTCCTCGGCTACCGGGTGACGGTCTGCGACGCCCGCCCGGTCTTCGCCACCGCCCGACGCTTCCCGCCGCAGGTGGAGGTGGTCGTCGACTGGCCGCACCGGTACCTCGCCGCGACCGAGGTGGACCGCTCGACGGCGATCTGCGTGCTCACCCACGATCCCAAGTTCGATGTGCCGGTCCTGGAGGTGGCACTGCGCACCCCCGCCACGTACATCGGTGTGATGGGCGGCCGCCGCACCCACGAGGACCGACTGCGGCGGCTGCGTGAGGCCGGCGTCGACGAGGCCGCGCTGGCGCGCCTGCGCGCGCCCATCGGCCTCGACCTCGGCGCCCGCACCCCCGAGGAGGTGGCCGTCTCGATCGCGGCCGAGATCGTCTCGACCCGCTGGGGCGGCACCGGCGCCGCGCTCTCCACCACGACCGGCGCGGTCCACGGGCCGGTCCCACGCACCGAAGCCCCCTCGAACGCGAGGAGTTGACCATGCTGCTGCATCACGGCATGACCGTGCCCGCCTCCGCCGACGAGGTCTGGCGGGCACTCGGCGAGATCGAGGACATCGCGCCCTGCCTGCCGGGGGCGTCGGTCGACCGGGTCGACCAGGACACGGTCTACGGCTCGATGACCGTCAAGGTCGGCCCGATCACGGTCGCGTACCGGGGCCGAGCCGTCATCGACGAGCGGGACGACGTGAACCACCGCATGGTCGTCCACGCCTCCGGACGCGAACAGCGCGGCGCCGGCACGGCGCAGGCGACACTGGTCGTCGAGGTCCACGAGCAGCCGTCAGGGGCGACCGGGCTGGACGTGGACACCGACCTCACCGTCACCGGCCGCCCGGCCCAGTTCGGACGGGGCATCATGGCCGACATCGGCGACCGAGTGATCGCGGAGTTCGCCGACCGGCTCTCGACGCAACTGGCCGCGTCGGCACCGGCTCCCGCCTCCGCCCCACAACCCCCGACCACGGACCCCGTGCCCATGCCGCAGGCCGGCAGCGACGAGCCCCTGGATCTGGGGCCGATCCTGGTCCCCGTGCTGCGCCGCGCGGCGGCGCTCGCGCTGATCGCACTGTCCCTGACCCTCCTCGCCCGCCTGATCCGCCGCCGGATCGCCCGCGGTGGATCGCCCTGAGCCCGCGGCCCGGAAGGCGGCCGGCGCCCCGGCGACCTACCGTGGCCCTGTGACCGCGGTGGAGGACGACTCGATGCGCCTGTTCGTCGCGCTCGTCCCGCCTCCGGCGGCCGTCGCCGAACTGCGCGCCGTCGTCGACGCGGTCCGCGCCCGCCACCCCGGGCCGCGCTGGACCGCACCCGACTCCTGGCACATCACGCTCGCCTTCCTCGGCGAGATCGACACGGCCACCCGGGACCGGCTGAAGATCCGGCTGGCCCGCGTCGCATCCCGCCACCCGGCACCCGTGCTCGCGCTCGAAGGCGGAGGCCGGTTCGGCGACAACACCCTCTGGGTCGGCATGAGCGGAGACCGACGAGAACTCTCCGCGCTCGCAACCGGAGTGCGGCGGGCAGCGGTCAAGTGCCGGATCCCCGTCGAGGACCGGCCATGGCACGGCCACCTGACACTCGCCCGAACGGGAGCGCGGCGGCCAGCGTGCTGGCCGGCCCGAGCGCCGAGCTCGCCGCGTACCGCGGCGCGCAGTGGACGGCGGAGCGGATGCACCTGATCCGCAGCGTCGTCGGCGAGGGGCCACCGCGTTACCACGACGTCGCGGCGTGGACCTTGGCAGGCAGCACCTTCGCCTGTGGCTGAGGCTCGACGGGCACGCAATGGCACCCTCGGCACGCGGGCCGGGTCCCGCACCCGCGGGGCGGCACGAGCGTCTCACCCTCGCCACCCGGCCCGACTCCCGGAGAGACGGGCGAAACCGACGCCGAAACGGGCTGTTGAGATCAGAGAGCGTGTCGGGTCGTGATCCGTCGGCAGATTCACGATCCCGGTCCAAGTGGGTTTGCTGGAGACAAGCCGAACACTGCATCGGCCCCTGAGCAGGGCGTAGCGTGTCGAGGCATGACGCCACTGTCGAACCTGCCGCAGAACACGGCGCTGCTCGACTCCCTGCGGTCCCAGGGCGTCCCGGAAGAGCGGCGTACTTGTGCCTACGAGGGGTGGGAGCTGCACACCCACCCCGATCTGATGGAGAGACTCGAGAGCCTTGCTCCTCGCTGGCCTGTCCTGGCGACGTTCGGGGTACCGGTGCTCGCAGCGAACGGTATTGCCGCGGTTGTCGCCTTGAGCATGGGGACATTGCTGGTGCGCCTTCCCGCAGCGCCGACCGAGTCCCTGGAGCGCGCCCCGGCTTTCCCGCCTCTGACGGATCCGGGTCAGGGTTGGTATTCGGTGTGCCCCTGGCAAAGCGGCCTCTCCTCCGCGGATGCCAAGCGTCTGCTCACGCTGCTGGTCCAGCGAGCGCTCTCCTACTCGGCAAGCCTGTCGGAAGGCGGCAGCCACGAGCGGCGAGGCTGACCGGGGGCAAGCCGGTCCGTGGTTCAGGGCTGATGGGCGGCAGCAGAGTCGGGGGAGATCTGCAGGGTGGACACGTCCACGGCTTCGAAGTCGCTGCCGGTGATGAAGTCGAGTTGGTGCAGTACATCGTTGTTCCAGCGTTGATCCTGGGTTCCGCTGACGTACCAGGGCGAGCCGTTGTCCGCGACGATCGCGCCATAGATCTTAAGCGCCGTGGCGATCGACCGGGCGTTCGGGGAGAGCCGGGAGATGTCGACGCTCGCCTTGAGGCGCAGCCGCAGCCCCATGGGTGGGAGGTCGGTGTCGGAGCTGTCGGAGGCACTGTGGCGGGCAGGCCACAGGTACCCGGCCTGGGTACGCGGGACGGTGATCCGCAGCGCGTGGTCGATCGTTCCGGTTGCGGCCTCGTCGTAGCGGGCGAGGCCGGGCAGGATCGGCAGCCCGGCGGCGTCGGCCGAGGTCCACCCGGCCTGGCGCAGGGCGTCGGAATGCAGGTCGAACACGGCCCCGGAACCGGCGTGCCAGACGTTGCTGCCCTGCGGGTGGGCGTTGTAGAGCTCGTAGTCCCGGCACCGGGAGGTGTCCAGGGCGATGACGTGCCGGTCGCCCTGCGACGAAGGACCTCCTTCGATCAGCGCCGTGTCGGGGATCGGGTAGGTGCCCTGGTCGCTCTCGCTCGCGTAGTCGAACCCCACCCGGGCCGCAGGGGTACCGGCGGGGATCACGGTGATGGGGATGCCCATCGGGGCGCCGTTCCAGGTGCCGGAGCCGAAGTCAGCGTGCAGGTGCTGGTCCGCCCCGATGGCGGTGATGTAGGCCCCGGAGTGTGGGGAGACGGGCAGCGTGTCGACGGGGGTGCGCCAGATGCTGTCGGCGGGAGCGACGGGACAGCCGCCCAGATCCGCCGCCGACCCACTCACGTGGGCAGTCCTCGCAGGGGTCTTCGCGGAGGCGGGCCTGGACCTGGCCGGCGAGGGGGATGCTGCCGCGCTGATGGGGGCCTTCGCGGAACTCGCTCCCCTGGCAAGCGGTTTCGGCGCCGAGACTGCGGCTCGGTGGCCGTCCGGGTGTGCGAGCGCCGCGACGGTCACGGACGCGGCAACTGTAACTGTCAGCACCGTGCCGAGCAGCGGACCACGACGCAGCGACCGGGAACGCCGATGCCGCTGAGGGGAAGACGCCATTCCCGTTGACCTTTCGTGACGCGGGACAGGTGGGTGTTGTTCCTTCGGATCGGATCGAGCCACGTCTTCGCCGAGATGGTCCCGAAGACATCAATCGATGGGCCGGGGCGCTTCGCTGGCGGACGGCAGCAGCCGGTACGGCGCTGGTGTGCGCGGCCACCAGGCGCAAGGCCGACACTGCGGCCCGCCCGAGTTCCTAGGCAGGGGTCAGCCGCCCGGCACCGCGGCAGAAGGCTGGGGCCGACGGGCACCATGCCTCTTCGGTCGGTCAGTTGTCAGGGACAGCACCTACGCCTGTGGTGTCGCCGATGCCGAGGGTCTTGGCGGTCTTCGACGGCGGGGTCTCGTCCTTGGCCGGGTTGGTGTGCAGGACGGTGTCCGAGACGGGGGTGATGATGCCGAACCAGTAGTTCTCGTTGCGGTAGTGGTGCAGCTGGTGGGTCCGGCGGACGGCCTTGTAGAGGGCCGATTTCGGCGAGTAGGAGGAGTGGATGAGGAAGTGCGTCCACTCATACGCGCTCAGCAAGAGCAGGGATGCGGCTGTGCCCGTGAGGGCGGCCCTCGGGGACCGCAGTGCGAGCGTGTTCGCCGCAGCGAGGCCGGCCACCACCGGCACGATCGCCTGCTCGGGGATGAAGACGAGTTCGGGGTCGCGTGGGCTGCGGTGATGCGCACGGTGCTTGCTGGCCAGCAACGAGTCGATCGTGCGCCCCTTGACCGTCCGAGGGCGCTGGTGAAGCACGTGAACGTGGATCATCCACTCGACGAACGGCTCCAGTGCCACCAGGCCGGCGGCAACCTTCGCATCGCGCCGGGACCAGCCCCCTGCCGCCACGCGCACGGCGGCAGCGACGGCGGCAGCCGGGAGCAGCACACGGGGACTGGGGTAGCGGACGAACAGGCGAGCGGCATCCGCAAGTGTGAGCCGAGGGCTGCGGAAGTCTTCGCTGTCCTGCACGGTCTTCATGACTTCCCCCGAGTAGAGATGTCGGATGGGTCGGGCAAGAAGGTGCTCATCGCGGCTGTGCCGAGTTCCAGCAGGGCGGCGGCCCGGTAGCGTGCTTGCGGGGCGTCGCGGCTCGCGATGGCCTGCGCGACAGCCCGGTAGCGGTCCACCGCGTTGTGCTCCGGCGTGAGCACCTGGTGCACGAGAGATTCCGCCTGACGGTAGGACGCGCGCAGTCCGTTGAGGGCAAGGCGGTAGCAGACGTTGCCCGAGCCGTCGACGATCAGATCCCAGAACCGGGTGTCGGCTGCGACCCGCCCAACCGGGTCGCAGTGGACGAGGTCCGCGACAGCGGCCCGCAAATCGCGCAGCAGCTGCTCGCCGCCGCGCAGCGCGCACAGCGCAGCGGCGTCGGCACCGACCGCGGCGCGCATCTCCATAATCGCGCGCACCACCTGCGGTGCTGCCGCACCGTCGGCGCGGATCAGCAGCAGCGGGAGCAGGTCGAGGCCCGCACTGGCGCGCCAGTCGCACACCCGGGTCGCGCCGCCGTGCCGGATCTCCACCAGCCCCAGCTGCGCGAGCCGTTGCAGGGCCTCGCGCAGCGCCTGCCGGTTAACGCCGAACTCCTGTGTCAGGATCCGCTCGGGCGGCAGCAGCGCCCCGGCCGGCAGGGAGCCGTCCAGGACCTGGCCCGCAATCTGGTCGAAGACCGCACCCGACACCGGGTTGCGCTGTACCTGCGTGAAGCCGCTCACAGGCCCAGAGTCACGCACCGGCCTCCAACTGGTCAAGAGGTCAGACCTCTCGCCAGGGACAGCAGTTCGGCGGGACTGACAGACTCGACCGTGTTCCAACCGTTGACCTGGATCCCGGCTCGGTGCAGTCAGGACGCGCAATGATCAAGCGGGTGCGGCAGCAGGCCTCTGGTCTGGCACGCCTCTTGCCAGCGATCACCGGCCCGGAAGCCCCGCGGTCCATAGCCGAGCCGGAACAGCATCTGGACATGGCCCAGTATTCGGCCAGAGTCCAGCAGTTCCTCCATGGAAGGTCCGACAGCACCCCGAGTGTCAGCGCCGCCGCGCGCTGATTCGGCCCGCGTGAACCACGGTCATTGGACCGCCGAGCCATCGAACGCCCGTACTGGCGGACAGGGTCTACGCTGTGACCCGAGGCCATCGCACGAACTTCAGTCTTCATACGCCAGTGACAAGCGGTCGCGGTGCCCGCATCCCAGCCGAACCCACCGGCCAGCCACCGTTTGCGGGTGGGGCAGGCACGAGCGCGCATGATGCGAGTCGGCAAAGGGGAACAAACATCAGGGGATGACATGTCGAGAGCCGGGCTAGGCAAGGCACTTGTATTCGGGGGCCAACTGGCCTTGTACGGCTATTTCCTGACGCGCTACGGAAACGAGGCTCTGACTCCCCTCTTCATGTTCGCCCCTGCCACATTCGGAGCCTCGTTCGCGGGCTTCGCTGTCGGCCGCAAGTGGAGCGCGAAATCCAGCACGGGTTCGCGTCCCTGATCAGACCCGCTCGCAACCCCGGACGGTCGACGAGCACGCCGTGCGCGCCCCACGGAACACCGCGACCTGCGCGCCCCGGACGACGTCGCAGTCGTAGAAGAGGACGACCTCACTCCGCCCCGGCTTCCGAGCCCCGCACTCAGCACCGTCGACATTCGCATCGACGCCGCCCGAGCCGGCCGAGCGCCTCGACGAATCGACCGTCGCCCCCGAAAGAACCCGCGGCGGATCGGATCACGAGGAGGCGGCCGGTCTTCGGACGGTTGCGGGTTGCCGATCAATGGCGACAGCGGACGCGCCATCGAAGCGCTGCCGCGTCCACTGGACGAGGACAGGGAAAGGACCGCCACGGGCTCACACGCGGGTCGGCAGGTGCCGTCCTGCGCCACAAACGGGGCCGTTCGGCCCATGTACTCGTGTCCACCGGAGCGAATCGTGGGACGGAAGCCCAGCACGCAGGTGATCCCCATGAACTTCGAACTGCAAGCCGAATACGAGTACCGGCAGATCTACGCCTGGCACATCGTCCCCACCGGCACCCACCGGAGCCTGTGCGGCAGCCCCCTCGCGCCGGCGGCCGACCTGCCCCCTATCGCCGACCTGGCCCTCACGCCGCGGACCTGCCGTACATGCGAGATCCTGCACGCGGGTCCGACACGGGCCCGACCATGATCCTCAGTTGGCAGGCGATGCGACTGCGTGCAGCTGGCCTGCCCCGGGGTTGACGGCGAGGCAGGCCAGGCCGCCGCGCTCCCCAGGCGGCGACAGTGCGCGGTCGCCGGAGTGTCCGAGCCTGCGGCGACCGCGCCGGTAAGGCACACCAAGCTCGCGGGCCGATGCGGGGGTGGCCCTTGCCTGGCGCTGGGGCCGCCGCGGGGACGAGCGGCCTACTGTCGGGGGAGTCCGCCTCCGACTCACCCAGAGTGCCGCTGCGGACACGAAGCGCTCTTGGGGCTCGTGGTCCACACTTCGAGGCCCCTCGGACCTTGACCAGCCGCGCACGCGAGGGGAGCCGACGTCGAGGCGGCGAGGCCCAAGCCTCACCCCGGGCTGATGCGGCCGTCGCGGAGCTCCAGCACGCGGTCGGCGCGCTCCATCAGGTGCGGGTCGTGGGTGGCGACCACGACGGCGACACCGGCGCTGCGCACGAGGGCGTGCAGGAGGTGCATGATGGCGCGGCCGGTTTCGGAGTCGAGTTGGCCGGTGGGCTCGTCGGCGATGATCAGGGCTGGCCTGTCGACCAGGGCACGGGCGATGGCGACTCGCTGCTGCTGGCCGCCGGAGAGCTCGCCCGGACGCTGTTCGGCGTGGTCGGACAGGCCGACCAGGGCGAGCACTTCTCGGACCCGGGCCTCGCGTTCGACAGGTGGCGTACGGCGCAGGCGGAGGGGGACGCCGACGTTCTCGGCCGCTGTCAGGACGGGGAGCAGGCCGAAGGACTGGAAGACGAACCCGATCCGGTCCCGGCGGACCCGCAACCGCTCGGGCTCGCTGAGGTCACTGAGGTCGAGGCCGTCGACCTGGATGCGCCCGGAGTCGGCCTGGTCGAGGCCGCCGACCAGGTTGAGCAAGGTGGTCTTGCCGGAGCCGGACCTGCCTGCGAGCGCGGTCAGCTGTCCCCGCTCGGCGGTGAAGGAGACTCCCCGCAGAGCGTGAACGGCAGCGCGTCCCGTGCCGAAGGATTTGTGGACTTCCTCCACGACGATCATCGCCGAGCCTTGCGGCGTGCTCCCTGGAGTGGTCTGGGCCTGGGCGCGGGTGGTCATGCCGTGTCTCCTGTGGTCTCGTCACCGACCGGGCCGGGCTGCGGGATGTCGGGCCAGACGGTGATGTGGTCGTGCTCCAGGGCGAGCCGGACGCGTCGTCGCATGCCGAGGCCCTCGGTGAACTCGCGGGGCAGCTGCAGGCGTCCGTGGCGGTCCAGCACGGCGAACTCCGCGGAGACGCCGGTCTCCAGGGCGCGCAGGACCTCGGTGGAGGTGCGGCCGTTGCGGATCCGGACGGTGCGTCCGACCTGCTCGGAGACGAGAGGATCGTGGGTGACCACGACCACGGTGACGCCGAGTTCGGTGTTGGCGCGGCGCAGCGCCGCGAAGATCTCCTCACTGGTGGCGGTGTCGAGTTCGCCGGTGGGTTCGTCGGCCAGCAGCACCTGGGGCCGATTGGCGACGCTCACCGCGATCGCCACGCGCTGCTGTTCCCCGCCGGACATCTCGCCCTGACGGCGGTGGCGGCAGTGTCCGACGCCGAGCAGGTCCAGCAGTTCCTCGGCGCGGGCGCGGCGTTCGCCACGGGGCACTTTGAGGTAGGACAGGGGCAGCATCACGTTCTCTGCCGCGGTCAGGTACGGCAGCAGGTTGCGGGCGGTCTGCTGCCAGACGAACCCGACGACCCGGCGTCGGTACTCGCGGCGTTCGCGTCGCCGCATCGCCAACAGGTCGTGACCGGCCACGAGGGCCGCTCCGGCGGTGGGCGTGTCCTGACCGGACAGGATGCCGAGCAGCGTGGACTTGCCCGAGCCGGACGCGCCCACGACAGAGCCGCGCGGTTGCGGACCGAACTGCTGCTTCTGCACGTCGGCGACTGGCCGGCGCACACCGCCAAGGGCAGCACGTTCGACGTCCACCAGGGCCGGATCCGCGACCTGCTCCGTTCCGCGGCCGCCGAGGCGGATCTCGACCATCCCGGTCTCACAGTGCGAACCGCGACCGCTGCAGGCGCACCGGTCCAGAGCCTGGTCGAGGCCGGCGAGCGAGCCGAGCTGCTGGTGATCGGGGTCGCGTGGACAAGGGGCGTTCCAGGGCCTGCTGGTGGGCTCCACTGCACTCGCTGTCGCGGCGCGCAGCCGATGCCCCGTCGTGCTGGTCCGGGCCGACCAGCCCTTCGGCAGCGCGGTGACGGTCGCCGACGTCGTGGTCGGGATCGACACCGCGGACAGCAGCCCGGTGGTGCTGGAGTTCGCCGTCGAGGCCGCGGAGCGGATGAAGACCGGACTGCGCGTGGTTCACGCCTGGAGCCCGCCACCGCATTGGTTCACCCAGGCACCCGCGCAGGACGACGAACACGCCCTGGCCCAGCACATGGAAGTCGATCAGCTCCAGGAGGTTCTGGCTCCGCTGAGGATCGCGCACCCGGGCGTGAACTTGGTTCCGACCACCAGAGTGGGCGGCGCGGCCGAGATCCTCACCGACGAGGGCAGGCGGGCCTCCCTCATCGTGGTCGGACGGCACGACCGCAAGCACCAGGGCATCGGCCGCCTCGGCGCCGTCACACACGCCGCAATCCACTACACACGCTGCCCCGTCGCTGTTGTCCCCCGCCACTGATCGTCACAGTGCCGGACCGGTCGCGGCCAAGGTCATCAACGCCGCAGACGTAGCCGAGGCACAGCCGACAGGTCGACGTGGACGACCTGCAGGACACGTACCCCCTGCGCTCTCCGCGGTCCGCGCGTCGGCCTCGTAGCCGAACAACGCCTCGGCCTGACGGTTGACCAGGCGGATGCGGACGTGCCGAGCGCGACGCCCCCCGAGCACGGCAGACCACTCAGCGCACCGGCCATCGCCAAGGCAACGCCCGCCAGAGACGCGGTCACCATCAGACCCCACGCAGCGGTTACCCGCGGCACTCCTTCGGCGCCGGCTCTCATCAACCGCAGGACGCCTGGCCGTTCGCCGCAACGGACGCGCCCGCGACCTGCCGCGAGCGCGTCCGTTCCCACCATGAGACCTCCTCCCGCACGGAATCCATCGCTCGGTCTCGCCCGCGGCTCCCCGCGGCGCTCTGTGCAGCAATGGCGCACCCGGCCGACGGGCCCGGATAAGGGACTGTCGGCCCTGCAACGAGGGTCCGATGGCCGCCTTCTGCGCCGCAGGAACGCGGGAGGCTCCAGGGAGGCCAGACGGGCTCGGAAAAGCCCCGGACAGGATGACGATCCGAAAGGTGGTCCACCATGCCCCGCCGCTCGAAGCCCGAGGAGCGACCCCGGCCCGAGGCACACATGACTGCGCCGACCGACACCTCGGCCGGCGACCGGCCCGCGCCAACCGAACGCACCACGCCGTCGACCACCGTCGGCAACCAGGTCGACGTCCTGGTCCGCAACGCGCTGACAGCCCTCGGAGCGTACGACGGGTTCACCCAGGACCAGGTGGACCACATCGTCAAGAAGGCCTCCCTGGCGGCGCTCGCCGCACACACCCGGCTCGCGGTGCTGGCGGTCGAGGAAACAGGTCGGGGTGTGTTCGAGGACAAGGCGGTGAAGAACGTCTTCGCCTGCGAGAACGTCACCCACGTGATGGCCCGGACGAAGACGGTCGGCGTGGTGCGCCGGGACGAGATCGACGGCATCGTGGAGATCGCCGAGCCCGTGGGCGTGGTCGCGGGCATCACCCCGGTGACCAACCCGACCTCGACCACCATCTTCAAATGCCTGCTCGCGCTGAAGACCCGGAACCCGATCGTGTTCGCCTTCCACCCCTCGGCTCAGCGCTGCTCGGCCGAGGCGGCCCGGATCGTCCGTGACGCGGCAATCGCCGCGGGCGCTCCCGAGCACTGCATCGCGTGGATCGACCGGCCGTCGATGGAGGCCACCCACGCTCTGATGCACCACCCGGACGTGGCCACCATCCTCGCCACCGGCGGCAACGCGATGGTCCGCGCGGCGTACAGCTGCGGCAAGCCGGCGCTCGGTGTGGGTGCGGGCAACGTGCCCGCTTACATCGAGCGCAGCGCGGACGTCCGACGTGCCGTGAACGACATCGTGCTCTCCAAGTCGTTCGACAACGGGATGATCTGCGCCTCCGAGCAGGCGGTGATCCTGGACCGGGAGATCCGCGAGGACGCTCTCGGCGAGTTCCGCCGGCTCAAGGCCCACCACGCCGACGCCGAGGAGAAGGCGCTGCTGGAGCGGTACCTGTTCGGCGGCGCCGCCGACGGAAGCTCCTGCGCCGGGGACCGGCTGAACACCGAGGTGGTGGGCCGGTCCGCCGCGCAGATTGCCGAGGCTGCCGGATTCGAGGTGCCGACCGAGACGTCGGTGATCCTGGTCGATGTGGACGGAGTTGGCCCCGCCGAGCCGCTGACCCGGGAGAAGCTCTGCCCGGTGCTCGCCGTGCTGACCGCCGACGACCGCACCCAGGGAATCGAACTCGCCGGCGCGATGGTGGAGTTCAACGGACTCGGGCACTCGGCCGCGGTGCACACCGAGGACCCGGAGTTCGCCGAGGAGTTCGGGCACGCGGTGAAGGCGTGCCGGATCATCTGGAACGCGCCCAGCTCCCAGGGCGGCATCGGGGACGTCTACAACGCGTTCCTGCCCTCGCTCACGCTCGGCTGCGGAAGCTACGGGCACAACTCCATCGCCGGGAACGTGTCGGCGGTCAACCTGATCAACATCAAGCGGATCGGGCGGCGCAACACCAACATGCAGTGGTTCAAGGTCCCGCCGAAGATCTACTTCGAACGCAACTCCGTCAAATACCTGGCGAGCATGCCCCGGGCGCACCGGGTCGTCATCGTGACCGACAGGACGATGGTGGAGGTCGGGCACCTCGAACGCGTCAGGAACGTGCTGGACCGGCGCCGCGAACCGGTCGAGGTGCGGGTCGTCGACTTCGTCGAGCCGAACCCGAGCATCGACACCGTCCGCAAGGGCGCCGAGCTCATGCACGGTTTCCAGCCCGACACCATCATCGCCCTGGGCGGCGGATCGCCGATGGACGCCGCCAAGGTGATGTGGCTGCTGTACGAGCACCCCGAGGTCGAGTTCGCCGACCTGAAGGAGAAGTTCTTCGACATCCGCAAGCGCGCCTTCACCTACCCCGATCTGGGCGAGAAGGCGAAACTCGTGTGCCTCCCGACCACCTCGGGCACGGGCTCGGAGGTCACCCCCTTCGCCGTCATCACCGACACCGCCACCGGACAGAAGTACCCACTGGCCGACTACGCACTCACCCCGAGCGTCGCCATCGTGGACCCCGCCCTCACCACCCACCTGCCGAAGAACGTCACCGCCGACACCGGCTTCGACGCGCTCACTC
Organism: Streptacidiphilus rugosus AM-16; assembly: GCF_000744655.1. Taxonomy (NCBI): domain Bacteria; kingdom Bacillati; phylum Actinomycetota; class Actinomycetes; order Kitasatosporales; family Streptomycetaceae; genus Streptacidiphilus; species Streptacidiphilus rugosus. The sequence goes on from NZ_JQMJ01000004.1 coordinate 872,273, forward strand.
ACTGCATCGAGGCCTATGTCTCGGTCTACGCCAACGACTTCACCGACGGCTTGGCGCTCCAGGGCATCCGTCTGATCTTCGAGAACCTGGAGCGGGCGGTCACCGACGGGGAGCGGGACCCGGTGGCGCGGGAGAAGATGCACAACGCCGGGACCATCGCGGGCATGGCGTTCGGCTCCGCCTTCCTCGGCGTGGTGCACGCGATGGCGCACACCCTCGGCGCGACCTTCCACGTCGCCCACGGCCGCACCAACGCGCTGCTGCTGCCGCACGTGGTCCGCTACAACGGCTCCGCACCGGCCAAGGTGACCAGCTGGCCCAAGTACCGCAGCTACATCGCTCCCGAGCGCTACCAGCAGATCGCGGCCATGCTCGGCCTGCCTGCCGCCACCCCCGAACAGGGCGTCGAGTCACTGGCCGCCGCGGTCGAGGGGCTGCGCGATCGGGTCGGCATTCCCAGCTCGTTCAAGGACGCGGGCGTGGACGAGACGGCATTCCTGGAGGCGCTGCCGCAGCAGGCCATGAACGCCTATGAGGACCAGTGCGCTCCGGCCAACCCGCGGATGCCGATGCTCGCCGACATGCAGCAGTTGATGCGGCAGGCCTTCTACGGCGACCAGGCGTGAGGACCGACCGACCAGACGACCCGACGGGAAAGGAGCAGGAGACATGACTGTCCAGCAGACGGGAACGGTCACGCGGAACGCCTGGGAGGGCTTCAAGGGCGGCCTGTGGCGTGACACGGTCGACGTGCGCGACTTCATTCAGCACAACTACACCCCCTACGAGGGCGACGGCTCGTTCCTGGCCGGGCCGACCGAACGCACGACGGCCGTGTGGCGGCAGATCACCGAGCGCTTCCCCGAGGAGCGGGCCAAGGGCGTCCTCGACGTCGCGTACGACATCCCGGCGGGCATCACCGCTCACGCGCCGGGCTGGGTCGACCGGGAACGGGAGCTGATCGTCGGCCTGCAGACCGACGCCCCGCTCAAGCGCGCGATCATGCCGTACGGGGGCTGGCGGATGGTGGCCGGGGCTCTGGCCACGTACGGCTACCCGGTCGACCCGGAGCTGGAGAAGGTCTTCACCCGGTACCGCAAGACCCACAACGACGGCGTCTTCGATGCCTACACGCCCGACATCCTCGCCGCCCGCAAGGCCGGGGTGATCACCGGCCTGCCGGACGCCTACGGGCGCGGGCGGATCATCGGCGACTACCGGCGGGTCGCCCTTTACGGTGTGGACCGGCTGATCGAGGCCAAGCGGGTCGAGAAGGCCGAGCTGGCCGGGCCGCTCGAGGACGCGAGCCGGCTGGAGGACACGATCCGGCTGCGTGAGGAGCTGTCCGAGCAGATCCGCGCGCTGGGTGACCTCAAGGCGATGGCGCAGAGCTACGGCTGCGACGTCTCCGGCCCCGCTACGAGCGGTCGCGAGGCGGTGCAGTGGCTGTACCTCGCTTACCTGGCGGCGGTGAAGGAGCAGAACGGCGCGGCCATGTCGCTCGGGCGCACCTCGACGTTCCTCGACGTCTACCTCCAGCGTGACCTGGACGCTGGTCTGCTGACCGAGGTCCAGGTCCAGGAGCTGGTCGACGACTTCGTCATCAAGCTGCGCATCGTGCGCTTCCTGCGCACACCGGAGTACGACGAGCTGTTCTCCGGCGACCCGACCTGGGTGACGGAGTCGATCGGCGGCATGGGCGAGGACGGCCGCCCGCTGGTGACGCGGACCTCCTTCCGCTACCTGCAGACCCTCTACAACCTCGGCCCGGCCCCCGAGCCCAACCTGACGGTCTTCTGGTCCCCCCGGCTGCCACAGGGATTCAAGGAGTTCTGCGCCAAGGTGTCCATCGACACCTCCAGCATCCAGTACGAGTCCGACGAACTCATGCGCCCGCGGTTCGGCGACGACACCGCGATCGCCTGCTGCGTCTCGGCGATGGCCGTCGGCAAGCAGATGCAGTTCTTCGGTGCCCGGGTCAACCTCGCCAAGACCCTGCTCTACGCGATCAACGGCGGCCGCGACGAGATCAGCGGCGCCCAGATCGGTCCCGACACCGGTGTCCTGCACGGCGAGGTCCTCGACCCGGACGCCGTGACGGCGGCCTTCGACCGGCAGCTGGACTGGCTGGCCCGGACGTACGTCCACGCGCTGAACGTCATCCACTACATGCACGACAAGTACGCCTACGAGCGCCTTGAGATGGCGCTGCACGACCGGGACGTGCTGCGCACCATGGCCTGCGGCATCGCCGGCCTCGCGGTGGCGGCCGACTCGCTGTCGGCGATCCGGTACGCGCAGGTCCGGCCCGTTCGCGACGAGCGCGGACTGGCCGTCGACTTCGTCGTCGAGGGCGAGTACCCCGCCTACGGCAACAACGACGACCGGGCCGACGCCATCGCGGTGGAACTGGTGGAGACGTTCATGAGCAAAGTACGCCGCCACCCCACCTACCGCGGCGCCCGGCACACCCAGTCCGTGCTCACCATCACCTCCAACGTCGTCTACGGCAAGAAGACCGGTGCCACCCCGGACGGCCGCCGCGCCGGCGAACCGTTCTCCCCCGGCGCCAACCCGATGAACGGCCGCGACCGCCACGGCTACGTCGCCAGCGCCCTGTCGGTGGCCAAACTCCCCTACGAGCACGCCCAGGACGGCATCTCGCTGACCAACACCATCACCCCCGACGCACTCGGCCGCACCGAGCAGGAGCGCGTGACCAACCTCGCGGGAGTTCTGGACGGCTACATCTCCTGCGGCGGCTTCCACATGAACGTCAACGTCCTGAACCGGGCCACCCTCCAGGACGCCATGGACCACCCCGAGAAGTACCCGCAGCTCACCATCCGGGTCAGCGGCTACGCGGTCAACTTCGTGCGCCTCACCCGCGAACAGCAGCTCGACGTGATCGGACGCACCTTCCACGACGCGCTGTGAGCGCGACCACCCACGTGGTGCCGGCGCCCTCCCCGACCTCGGGTGCCGGCACCGCCCTCTCCCGGAGACCGTCCATGCCCGGACCCATTCCCCCGGACCATCCGGCAGGCTGCGCCGCGACGGCGACCAGCGCGACGGCCGCGACCCCGGCGGCTGCCGCAACCCGGCGCCCCGTCACCGGCATGCTCCACTCGTGGGACCTGTCCACCGGCGTCGACGGCCCCGGTACCCGCTTCGTCGCGTTCCTCTCCGGCTGCCCGCTGCGCTGCCTGTACTGCCACAACCCCGACACCTGGCACATGCGCGACGGCCGGCGCGCCTCGGCCGACGAGATCGTCCGTGAGGCCGCCAAGTACACCGACTTCATCCACGCTGCCGGAGGCGGAGCCACCATCAGCGGCGGCGAACCGCTGCTCCAGCCGCTCCTCACCGGCGAGCTCCTGCACCGCTTCAAGCACGAACTCGGTCTGCACACCGCCCTGGACACCTCCGGCTTCCTCGGCAACCGCGCCACCGACGCGCTGCTCGCCGACACCGACCTCGTCCTGCTCGACATCAAGTCCTGGGACCGTGCGCTGTACCGGCGCCTGACCCACCAGGAGCTGGCTCCTACGCTGGACTTCGCCCGGCGCCTGGCCGACCTCGGCAAGGAGGTCTGGGTGCGGTTCGTTCTCGTCCCCGGGCTGACCGACGCCGCCGAGAACATCGACGGCGTCGCCGCGTTCGCCGCGTCCCTCGGCAACATCACCCGGGTCGATGTACTGCCCTTCCACAAGCTCGGCAAGCAGAAGTGGCGTGCCCTCGGCCTCGACTTCACCCTCGCGGACACCCCCACACCCACCGGCGACCAGACTGCCTCGGCTCGCGCGATCTTCGCCGCACACGGCCTGCACGCCGTCTGACACCGTCCGGCCGGGCCCACTGCGGCGCACGCGCCTGCGGATTCCGATCGGATCCCGAAAGAGCCGGCCGGTATGGGCCCAGCGGGACGTCCGCCGTCGGCGCAGGGACCGTGGCCCTGTGGCCGACCCAGGGCGCAAGACCCTGCGGCTCTGACCTCAGGGAGCGTGCGGGTCGGGCGGCGTCGGCAGCGCCCAGCGCACCGCGCCCACTACTGCGCGCCCGGCGAGGGGCGCGGTGACGGCCTCCAGCGGGAGTGGGGGCAGGTGCAGCATCGGGCGGGCCCACCGGGGCAGCAGATGGACGGCGGCGGAGGCGAGCGACGCGTAGCCGGGGAGGAGGAGCAGCGGCACGGGAGGGCGGAGCAGGAGGAAACGCATGGCTTCCTCGCAGGCGGCCGTTGATCGGAGTTCGCCTCGGTAGAAGGTCAGGACCGCGGCCAGATCCTCGGTGCTCTGCGGCGGATCGACCACGCCCAGGGCCCTGGCCACCACCGCGGTGTCGGTCACGTAGGCATCGCACGCCGCCGGGGTGAGCGGAGACGCGCCGTAGCGCTGGTGGGCGCGCAGGAAGCAGTCCACCTCGGCGGCGTGCACCCACCCGAGCAGGTGCGGGTCCGAGGCCCGGTAAGGGGTGCCGTCCTCCGCGGTGCCGGCGATCCGCTCGTGCACCGCGCGCACGGCGTCCACAGCCCGTTGGGCGTCCTCGGCGGTGCCGAAGGTGGTCGTGGCCAGGAAGGCGCTGGTGCGCTGGAGCCTGCCCCACGGGTCGCTGCGGTAGCCCGAGTGGGTCGCCACCGCGCCCATGACCAGCGGATGCAGCGACTGCAGGAGCAGCGCCGTCAGCCCGCCCACGAACATCGACGCGTCGCCGTGGACCGTGCGGATCGGCCTGTCCGGGGCGAACCACCGGGGGCCGGGCGTTCCGTGGATCCGCTCCCTGGTTTCCGGCCCCTCCGGGCCGGCCACCCGCGCGAACAGTGCGCTGCCCAGCCACTCGCGCACCGAATCCGAGCCGCTGAGAAGCACCATGCCCCCAGTGTGCTCCCCCTCCCGCTCCGGCCGGCGCGGGAGGGGGAGGGGGCTGCGGAGGCAACCGGTCGCTCGCGGGCTTCGGCCCTCGGCGTCCCGTTTGCGAGGCGCTACAGGCGGGTCGAGGCTGGTAGGAGGTAGACCCGACCTGTCGGTGAAGATCGCCTGTGGCGCGTGCCCGCACGACACCGGGCCGATGCCCGGGCGGTGGTGTGGGGTGCCGGCTCCGAGGGGCTGCACCCACGCATGGAGCGCACCTGGCGCACGGCTGCGGTGCGGCCCGCATTCTGTGCCTGGAGGCCACCATGGACGGTCCCACCCTGGAAGCGATGGGCGCCGCGCTCCGCGGCCCGGTCCTCACCCCGGACGATCCCGGCTACGATCAGGCCCGCAGCGTCTACAACGCGATGGTCGACAAGCGGCCGGCCGCCCTGGTTCGCTGCGCGGACGCGGCGGACGTGATGGCCGCGGTCGACTTCGTGCGGAGCAACGGTCTCGACCTGGCCGTGCTGGGCGGTGGGCACAGCGCTGCGGGTCTGGGCCTGCTCGACGACGGCGTGACCATCGACCTGTCGCCGCTGCGCGGTGTCCGGGTCGATCCCGCCGCTCGTACCGCGCAGGTCGCCGGAGGCTGCACCCTGCGCGAGGTCGACCACGCGACCCACGCCTTCGGTCTCGGCGTGCCGACCGGCGTCATGTCCACCACCGGCATCGGCGGCCTCGCGCTGGGCGGTGGCCACGGCCACCTCACCCGCAGGTACGGCCTGACCGTCGACAGCCTGCTCTCCGCCGACGTCGTCCTGGCCGACGGAAGCTTCGTCACCGCCGACGAGGAGCACGACTCCGACCTGTTCTGGGCCCTGCGCGGTGGGGGCGGCAACTTCGGGGTCGTCACGTCCTTCACCTTCCGCCTGCATCCCGTCGACACGGTGGGTGTGGGGCTGACCCTGTGGCCGGTGGAACGCACGCGCGAGGTCCTGCAGTGGTACCGGAACGCTCTGCCGCAGGCCCCCGAGGAGGCCAGCGGCTTCTTCGCCGTGCTGACCGTGCCTCCGGGACCGCCCTTCCCCGGGGAGATCCACCTGACCAAGGCAGCCGGCGTCGTCTGGTGCCACACCGAGGGAGCCGAGGCCCTCGACAGCCTGCTCGACGCCTCGGGCATGCCCGCCGACCCGTCCTTCCGCTTCGTGGCCCCCATGCCCTATCCGATGCTCCAGGGCATGTTCGACGAGCTGATCCCGCGCGGACTCCAGTGGTACTGGCGCGGTGACTTCTTCGACCGGATCAGCGACGAGGCCGCCGAGGTGCACGCACGCTTCGGAGCCGCCATGCCGACCATGCTGTCCACCATGCACCTGTATCCCGTGGACGGAGCCGCGCACCGGGTGGCGCCGGATGCGACGGCCTGGAGCTACCGGGACGCGGTCTGGTCCGGCATCATCGGCGGCGTCGACCCCGACCAGGCGAACGCCGCGGCGATCAAGAAGTGGTGTGTCGACTACTGGCAGGAGTTGCACCCGCACTCCATGGGTGGTTCCTACGTCAACTTCATCGGACAGGAGGAGCCGGCGGACCGCGTCCGGGCGACCTACCGGGGGCACTACGCCCGCCTGGCGGAGGTGAAGCGGAGGTACGACCCGGACAACGTCTTCCACGCCAACCAGAACATCGAACCCGCCTCCTAGCCCTCGCGGGCACCGGGGCGAGCGCTGTTCCGGATCGACGAACGCGTACCCGGAGACGTACGAACCCCGGGACAATCCCCGTATGGATCACGAGAACGCACAGAAGTTCGTAGCCTCCTGGCTCGCCGCCTGGAACACGCACGACCTGGACGGCCTGCTCGCCCACTTCGCCGAATCGGTGACCTTCCGCTCCCCCGTCGCCGCGCAGCTCCTCGGCGGCGACGGCGTCATCCACGGCAAGGCGGCGCTCCGCGCCTACTGGACGGAGGGCCTGCGGCGCATCCCCGATCTCCGCTTCGAGGTGGTCGCCGTCTACGTCGGGGTCGACTGCCTGGTCATCAACTACCGCAACCAGAAGGGCGGCCTGGTCAACGAGGTGCTCGTGCTCGACGGCGAGCTGGTCACCGAGGGCTTCGGCACCTACCTCGATCCGGGCGACAACCCGGCCGGGGCCCGCTGACGCCATCAGCGATCGCCCGTCCCCGGTCGCCGCGCCTGCTCCGCCACCCCTGTCGTCACGCGTCCTTGAAGCCAATGACGCGCTTGACTGCCGCCCTCAGGTGGCGGTCGGCGGCCGTGAGCGGCAGACGCTCGCGGTAGTAGGCGGGGGAAGGAACCGCTCGTGCACCGAAGTTCTCCTTGAAGCGGGCGAGGGAGGAGCCGGGCTCGGCGTCCCCCATGTCGTACACGAGGCACCCGGCCGCACAGGCGTCCTCCACGGCGAGGCGGTGCAGCAGCTCGTTGGCATGGACCGGTCCGGCCAGGCGCCGGTCCATGGCTCCACGCCAGTACTTGGCATGGGTTCCGTGGCGCAGCACGACGATCGCGGCGGCCGGCTGTCCCGCGCAGCTGGCCAGCCAGACCGCGCAGGACGCTCCGAACCGTTCGGCGACCGCCTGGACCAGGCGGGGCGGCTCCCTGTGCAGCTGGCGCCGGCGGGCCAGCGCGAGCGGCTCGTGCTGCTGCTCGGCCCAGCGGGCGACGGACTCGCGGTACAGCTCCTGGAACTGCGGCACGAGACGACCGGTTCGGTCCACGGTCACCTCGACGGCCATCCGCTCTGCCCGGCGGACGCCCTGGCGCACCGTCGAGAGGAAGCTGTGCGACCACACCGCGTCAAAGCCCCCAGACAGGTCCAGGAGGTAGGTGGTGCGCTCCCTGGCGACGAAGCCGGGCGGCAGGGCGTTCTCGCCCACGGAGGGGGCGCGCGGATTGAACCGGACCGCGACACGCAGAGCGGGCAGCGCCCTGAGGTCGGTCAGGACGAGGCGCGCCTGCTGGGTGTCCAGGGGGTCGTCCGGGGCCACCACGCCACCCACACCCCATCCGGGCCAGGACTCCACCGCCAGCAGCTGTCCGAGCCCGCCGCGGCGCCGCACCATCGGCATCAGCAGCCGCCGTCCGCCGGGGAACCGGTAGAGGCGGCTCGCGTCCTTCAGAGGCCAGGCGTCGCAGAGTGAGTCGAGCCAGGCCGGGGTCTGTGTGGCGAGGGCGAGTTCGTCACGGTCGAGCAGGTCCGACCACACCTGTCGGGGTGCGGGGCTGATCACCTCGACCTGGCGGGACCGGCTGCCGCCTCGTTGCTTGCCGGGCACAGGTCTCTTTCCTGTCGGTCGGCCGGTGTGCGTGGTGCGCGAGGAAGCGCGCGACTGATAAGTCCCTGTTGCCCATTTTATGCCATGCTATGTCCATGGCCTGATCCGCGCTTCGCGGGTGCCGATGTGCTGGGGGAATCAACGGTGGCCCCGGGCCTTCCTCGGTCCGCCACCCCAGCGGATGCCATCAGGGCCGCGCGCGACCACGGCGGCTGCCGCCAGGACCCTGGGCACCCCGCCCGGCACCGAGCTCGACGGCTGCTTCGACCGCGGTCCACAACGGCCACGAACCCATGTCCTCGACGGGCGGCAGGCGCGCAGAGGCATAAAATGGGCAGTCGGATTCCGTACCCGGACAGAGAACGGGAGCCTGCCGGTGGTGAGCACCGGAACCAACACCTCGGCCGTCGGCGGACGATCGCTGCGGTCGCGGGGGAAGGCGTTGCTCGGCGCGGCCGGCCGCTACGACCCGCTGCTGCGCAACGGCCACCTGCTCACTCTCAGCTCTCTGCTGACGTCCCTCTTCGGTGCGCTGTACTGGGCACTCGGCGCTCACTGGTACACCCCCGACGAGCTCGGCCGGAACTCGGCGGCCGTCTCCGCGATGATGTTCCTCGGCGGCGTGGGCCAACTGAACCTGGCCAACGCCATGGTCCGGTTCGTGCCGTCGGCGGGGCCGCACTCGACACGACTGGTGGGCCGGGCCTACCTTGCGGCCGGCACGGTGACCTTGCTGCTCTGCGCTGTGTTCGTCCTGGTGGTCCCACAGCTGTCACCGGGGCTGGAGTTCCTGCACACCTGGGGCCTGGGCACCTGGTTCGTCCTGGCGACCGGCGCCTACGCCATCTTCAACCTCCAGGACGGCGTCCTCACCGGCCTGCGCCGCGCCGACTGGGTGGCCCTGGAGAACGGGGTGTTCTCGGTCGAGAAGATCGGGTTGCTGGCGCTGTTCGCCGCGGTCGGCACCGCCAGCGGCATTCTGTTCTCCTGGATGGTCGGACTGGCGCTCTCGCTCCTGCTCACCAACGTCTTCATCTTCGTGCGGGCCCTGCCCCGGCACCAGCGCGCCGCACCCGAGCCGGCCGCGGACGTCTCCGGGCTCACCTTGGGCTACGTCTCGGCCGACTACCTCGGCGCGATGTGCTGGCTGGCTGCCGTCAACCTGCCACCCGTGATCGTGCTGAACCGGCTCGGCGCCGCGGACAACGCGTACTTTTCCCTCGCTTGGCTGGTGCCCTTCGCCCTCTACGCCTTCAGCGCCAACATGGGCTACTCGCTCATCGTGGAGTCCGCGCGGAACGTCACGCGACTGGAGGACTACCGGCGGGTTCTGCGCCACGCCGGCCGCGTCCTTCTCGTCGCGGTCGCGGCGGTGCTGGCCGTCTCGCCGTTGGCACTGCGCCTGTTCGGAGCGGCCTACGCCAGTCACGGGCTGATCGTCCTGTGGCTGGTCACGCTCTCCGCACTGCCCAACCTCCTCAACTCGACCGTGGTCGCCCTCTCGCGGGCGCGGCGCCGGATGCGGGTCGTGGTGGGCGTTCTCGCGGCGCTGGCGCTGCTGGTGCTCGGCCTCACGGTCCTGCTGCTCCCCGTCCTCGGCATAGCAGGCGCGGGGGCAGCGTGGCTGATCGCTCAGAGTCTCGTCGCGGCGGTGCTGCTGTGGCGGCGCGAATGGTGGCTGCCCACCCCGGCGCCGTCGGCGTGAACCGGTGCGCGCCGTGGGGTGTTCGCACGGGAGGCAGCCTTGAACCACGAGAATCCGGGGGAGAAGACGTTCTCGGCCCGTCCGCCCCGCCTGCCCCGGCCCGCAGGGCGCCCCGCCGGGCCCCGCGACACGCCCGATGGCGGCCGAGTGGCAGGAGCTGGGAGGGCGAGCGCGACGGGCACCGGGCTGCGGCGCTACGCCGCCTGCGCACCGCTGCCGACGGCCCTGGTGCTGTGGCTGTTGTCGCTGCATCAGGCCGACCTGTCCAGGATGGGCGATCTCGGGCTGCTCCAGGTCCTGCCGCCGCTGTACTGGACCGCCGTCGTCCTGCTGACGCTCGGATTCCTGCTCACGCTCCGCCAGCCCCGTCTCGGACAGGGGTGGCTGGCCGCCCACGTCCTCACACTCATCGCCGTCATCCACGCCACGCCGACGCTGCTCTACCCCACCCTGCGCTACGCCTGGGCCTGGAAACACCTCGCCGTCGTCGACGCGATGCTGCGGCACAACGGACTGGTGCCGCACGCCGGCGCCCTGGACATCTACAACCAGTGGCCCGGTTTCTTCCTGCTCAACGTCGGAGTGCTCAAGGTCCTCGGCCTCTCCTCCCCCCTTGCCTACGCGGCCTGGGCACCACCCTTCGTCAACGCGCTGGCGCTGGTGCCCCTGCTGTGGCTGTACCGTTCCGTCACCACCGACCGGCGGGTGGTCTGGCTGGCGGTGTGGGTCTACTACTGCACCTCGTGGGTCGGCCAGGACTACTTCGCGCCGCAGGCGTTCGCGTTCGTCCTCTACCTCTGGATGATGGCGCTGGTACTGCGGCGACTGCCCCCCGCGCCCAGGACACCGGACCACCTGCTGCCCGGATACCCGCCTGACCGCGGCGCGCGCGGCAGACCCTGGGGATGGACGCTGGCCGTCGTGCTGCTGCTCGACGCCGCGATCGTCTGCTCGCACCAGCTCACCCCGCTGATGGTGATCAGCAGCCTGGCGCTGCTCGCAGTGCCGCGCCGCAATCGGCGCGTCGTGCTGCCACCGCTGATCGGCGCCGTTGTGCTGACCTCCGCCTGGGGCGCGACAGTGGCCAGGCCCTACCTGTCGGCGAACCTCGGCTCCTTCGTGACATCGCTGGCCACCCCGGACGGCAATGTGGCCTCCGGCTTCCGGAGCCTCGGCACCGCGGCGCCGGCCCAGGTTCTGGTCGGCTGGGCGGACCGGGGCCTGTCCGGCGCGGTGTTCGTGCTGGGCGTCGCCTGCCTGGTGCTGCGGCCCTGGACGCGGCGCACCCCGTTCGTCTGGCTCTTCTTCTCACCGCTGCCGCTGCTCGCCGCGAACGCCTACGGCGGCGAGATGCTGTTCCGCGCCTACCTGTTCTCGCTCCCCTACGCGGCGTTCCTGATCAGCGTGCTGCTCCGGCCGCGCTCCCGGGCCGCGGCCGGAACCGGGGCGCAGGCCACCTCGCGGCAGCAGCGGCCACGGCTGCGGGTTCACACGGTCGCGCTGCCCGCGCTGCTGCTCGGCATGCTGGGCGGACTGTTCTTCGGCTACTACAGCAAGGAGGCGATGAACTACTACACCCTCGACGAGGTCGCCGCCACGCAGTCGATGATCCACGCCGCGCCGCCGGGGGCGGTCATCGTGGGCGTCACAGGGTCCGTACCCGGTATCGACGAACGTTACGAGGAGCACCCGGAGGTACGCCTGACCTCCACCTCGGGTGCCACACAGCGGTTGCTGGTCGCCGACCCCATCGCCGGGCTGCGCGACAGCGTGGGCTTCGTGAAGCCCGGCACGCCCGCCTACCTGATCCTCAGCCGCGCCCAGGCGTGGGAATGCCGACTGACCGGGGAACTGCCCGGCGACATCGTCGCCCGGCTGGCGGCGGCCGCGTCCGTCACCCCCGGATTCACGCTGGTGTACCGGAACTCCGACGCGTCGGTGTACCGCTTCACCGTCGGCTGAGGCCTCCTGGGTGGACGGGGAGCGGCGGTCGTCACCGGGGCGCGGCGGGCTGAGGCGGGCCAGGGTCCCGCACCAGCCCGCGACCTGACGTCACAGCGGGTGAGCGGACCGACGCGACCTCAGCGGTCGGGAAAGCCACGCCGCCAAGTGAGCTGGAAGTCGACCGCACCGGCCGCTCGCTCCAGAGCCTGCTGCGCGGATCGCCTGACATCGGCGGGTACGTCGCCCCGCTCCTGGACCAGCTGGTCGTATATCGGAGTGTCGGAGAGCGCCGGGAAGGTCACTGGCAAACGTCCTCAAGAACTGACAGGGCACCGCACCGCGCGGCCCCAGAGCACTCGCGAGTCTACGGGCCTTTGGCCGTGCAGTTGACGGACCCCCAGCTCGTGGGCCGGGCACGGGCAACTCCTGCGGCACCGGCGGGCCAACGGTGGCACGGACGAGCACGGCTTCGAGGTCGAGGTGAGTGCCCACGACAACGAGTCCGACGCGCCGTCCGACCGTCCCGCCAGGCCGCGTCGCCGCGCTCCCTTCCCTGACCCGCTAGTCCAGCGGGAGCTCATCGGAGTACTCGCCGGTGACCAGGTAGACGACGCGTTCGGCGACGGCCACGGCGTGGTCGGCGAAGCGTTCGTAGAAGCGGCCGGCCAGGGTGACGTCGACGGCGGCCTCCACACTGTGGTGCCACCTGTCGTCCATCAGGCGTCGGAACAGGGCGCGGTGGAGGTCGTCCATGGCGTCGTCGTCGCCCTCCAGCTCCAGGGCGGCCTTGACCTCGCGGGTGGCGATGACGTCGGCGGCCTTGGCCATCAGGCGCTGGGCGACGTGGCCCATCTCCAGCACGGTGGCGTGCAGCTCCGCCGGGACGGCGTGGTCGGGGTACCGGCGTCGCGCCAGTTTGGCGACGTTCAGGGCCAGGTCGCCGGCGCGCTCCAGGTCGGCGCTGATGCGCAGCGCGGTGACCAGGGTCCGGAGCTCGGTGGCGACCGGCTGCTGGCGCGCCAGCACGGCGATCGCCCGGTCCTCCAGTTCGCGCTGCAGCTCGTCGAGCCTGTCGTCGGAGGCGATGACGCGTTCGGCGAGTTGCAGATCGGCGTCCAGCAGGGCCGTCGTGGCGCGGCCGATCGCCGACTCGGCGAGATACGCCATCTGCTGCAGCCCCACGGTGATCGCGTCGAGCTCTTCCCGGTATGCGGCGCGCATCGCGCTCCTTCCCCTGCCCAGGAGTCGACTCCCGGGCGCATCCCTGTTCAACCCCAGGGATACACCACGGGCCGTGCGGGGGGCGACGGACACGGGGAAAGGCAACGGCGCGACGCTCCCCGGTTGCCGGTCCGGTCGGCCGGGGGCAGGGTAGAGACCGCGGTGTCTGCGCCGCTTTCCCTCCACTCGGAGGAAGACGGGTCCTCACGGTCCCGTGGCCGCCCCGCCTTCGGCGCGGGGCGGTCCCTCGCGCATGGCGGACGACCTGCACGCGCTCCGGTGGCATGGCCCGACCCGAGGCCCCACCGACCCTCCCAGCGATCACGGACTCCCGTGGACGGACCCACGCGCAAGTGTCCGCGCACGTCCACGCGCAAGTGATTGACATGCCCCGGGCACGCCTCTACAGTGCCGTCGCACGCTCGAAATTGAATCGTTTCATCACTCCGTTCGCCCCATCCTCCCTCCGCAACCGCACGGCAACGGCCCGAGAGAAGGAGCACAGCGTTGAGCAGTGAATCGACACACCCCGGCGACAGCGCCCGGCCCGACGCGGAGCACCCGACGTTCAGCAGGCGGCGCTTCCTGGGCACCGGCTCGGGCGTCGCCGCGGGGGTGCTCGCCGCGGGCTGGGCCTCCCGCCCCCTCGCCGCAGGGGCCGCCCCGCACGCGACGGCGACCGCCGCACCCGTCGACCTGGCGGGTGCCCACTGGGTCTGGTACCCCGAGGGGAACCCGCGCGTCACGGCTCCGGTGGCGTACCGGTACTTCCGCAGGGACTTCACCGTCCCGGCGGGCGCCGTCGGCGACGCACAGCTGGTGGTCACCGGTGACGACACCGTCGACGTGTGGCTGAACGGACAGCACCTGGCTGGTTCCCCGCGCGTCGCGGACTTCTGGCGCAACGCCCTCTACGTCGACCTGCGGCCGGCGCTCACCGCCGGGACGAACACGATCGCCGTCGCCTGCAAGAACAACGGCGGCCCCGCCGGGCTCCTGGGACACCTGCGCGTCACCACGTCCGCGGGCACGACCGATCTGGTCACCGACGCCGGATGGCTCAGCGCGCAGTCCGCCCCCACCGGATGGGAGCAGCCGTCCTTCGACGACTCCGGCTGGTCGGCCGCCGCGGATCTCGGCTCCTACGGCGTCTCCCCCTGGGGCTCCGGCGTGGCCGCGCCCGACCTGACGGCCGTCTCGCCCCTCGCTCCGACGGGCCTGACGGCCGAACACCGGACGAATCCCCTCGGTGTGGACGCGGCCCAGCCGCGGTTCGGCTGGGCGCTCTCCTCAACGGCGTCCCAGCAGCACCAGGCGGCCTACCAAATCCAGGTCTCCTCGACCGGCACAGGAACCGGGGACGTCTGGGACAGCGGCCGGGTGGCCTCCGCCCAGCAGATCGACATCGCGTACGGCGGCCCCGCGCTGCGCAGCCTGGTCCGCTCCTACTGGCGGGTCCGGGTGTGGGACACCCAGGGCCGGGCCGGCGCCTGGAGCGACGTGCAGTGGTTCGAGACCGGTCTGCTCGACCCGGCCACCGAGTGGCACGGCGCCTTCGTGGGCCAGGCCGCTCCGCCGAACTTCGCGGGGGCGAGCTGGATCTGGTTCCCGGAGGGCAACCCCGCCTCCTCCGCGCCGGCCGCCACGCGCTATTTCCGCCGCACGCTCACCCTCGCCACCGCCCCGGCGAGCGCGGTACTGGCGGTCACCGGCGACGACACCGCCGACGTCTGGGTCAACGGCGCGCTGGTCAGCTCCTCGCCGAGGGCGGCCGACTCCTGGAAGGCCGCGGCGCTGGTCGACCTCGCCGGGTACCTGAAGGCCGGCACCAACGTGATTGCGGTGGCCTGCGCCAACACCAGCGTCTCCCCCGCCGGGCTGCTCGCGAAGCTGCTGCTGCCCGGCGGGCAGGTCGTCGACAGCGACACCTCGTGGAAGGCCGCCCAGTCCGGGCCGGCCGGCTGGAACACCGCCGCGTTCGACGACAGCGCCTGGCCCGCCGCGATGAACGTCGCCACCGCCGGGTCCGGGCCCTGGGGCGTCCAGGTGCACGTGGTGACGCCGGCCCCGCTGCTGCGCAAGCGCTTCACCGTGGCCGGGCCGGTGGCCTCCGCACGACTCCTGACGACCGCGCTCGGCCTGCACGAGACCCGCCTGAACGGCGCGAAGGTCGGGGCCGAGGTCCTGGCCCCCGGCTGGACGGACTACGACAAGCGCCTGCAGTACCGGGTCTTCGACGTCACCGCGCAGATCCAGCAGGGAGCCAACGTGCTGGCGGCGCTGCTGGGCAACGGCTGGTACAGCGGCAGCATCGGCTTCGCTGGCAGCCAGAAGTACGGCACCCAGCCGTGGTACTCCGCCCAGTTACAGCTCACCTTCACCGACGGCTCGACGCAGACCGTCGCCACCGACGGGAGCTGGAAGACCGCCACCGGGCCAGTCCGTGCGGACGACCTGTACCAGGGCGAGACCTACGACGCACGGCTGGACGTCCCCGGCTGGGACGGCGCCGGCTTCGACGACGGCTCCTGGGCCGCGGTCACGGTGGCCCAGGTCCCGCGCCCCACGCTGGTCTCCCAGGTCGACGATGGCGTCACCGTCCAGGCGGAGTACCCGCCGGTGGCCGTCACCCAGCCGCAGCCGGGTGTGTGGATCCTCGACCTGGGCCAGAACTTCGCGGGCCGGAACCGGCTCACCCTGGCCGGGCCCGCCGGGACGACGGTCACCATGCGGCACGGCGAGGTCCTCAACCCCGACGGCACGCTCTACACCGCCAACCTGCGGACCGCCCAGGCGACCGACCGGTTCGTCCTGGCGGGCACCGGCTCCGCCGAGACCTACGAGCCGAGGTTCACCGTCCACGGCTACCGCTACGTCGAACTCACCGGCCTCCCCGCCGGGTTCACCCCGACGACGGCCACCGTCACCGGACGGGCGGCCTGGACCGACGCCGCCCAGCTGGGGACGTTCACCACGTCGAGCCCGCTGCTCGGCCAGATCCAGCACAACATCGTCGCGGGTCAGCGCAGCAACATGCTGGCCATCCCCACAGACTGTCCACAGCGGGACGAGCGGCTGGGGTGGACGGGCGACATCGCCGCGTTCACCGCCACCTCCACGTTCAACCTGGACGTCCACCGGTTCCTGGCGAAGTTCGTCGAGGATCTGGTCGACGGCCAGCAGTCGAACGGGGCCTTCACCGACGTGGCGCCGGCGGTCATCTCCGGTTCCGGCACGGCCGGTTGGGGAGACGCGGGCGTGATCGTCCCGTACACCCTGTGGCAGCGGTTCGGCGATGTGCGCGTCGTCGACCGGCACTTCCCCGCCATGGCCGCCTGGGTCGACTACCTGCACAGCACCGCGGGCGGCAACCTGCTCCGCAACCAGACGACCTTCGGCGACTGGCTCAACGTCAACGACGACACGCCCCACGACCTGATCTGCACCGCGTACTTCGCCTGGGCCGCACGTCTCGTGTCACGGATGGCCGCCGCCACCGGCCGCACCGCGCAGGCCGCCTCCTACGGGCAACTCGCGGACCAGGTGACGTCGGCGTTCGCGGGCCAGTACGTCGGGGCGGACGGCTCGGTCGGCAGCAACACCCAGACCGGGTACGTGCTCGCGCTCGCCTTCGGGCTGGTGCCCGCCGCGCTGGTCCAGCGGGCCGCGGACAAGCTCGCCGCCAGGGTCGCCGCCGGCAACGGGCATCTGACGGTCGGCTTCCTCGGTGTGGAGAACCTGCTGCCGGTCCTGGCGGACAACGGGCACGCGGACGTCGCCTACCGGATCCTGCTGCAGACCGACTACCCCGGCTGGGGCTACATGATCAGTCGTGGCGCCACCACCGTCTGGGAGCGGTGGGACGGCATCCGCACCGACGGGTCCTTCCAGGACCCTGGTATGAACTCCTTCAACCACTACGGGCTCGGGTCGGTCGGCGACTTCCTCTACCGCACCGTCGCCGGCCTGGGTCCGGCCGCCCCCGGCTACCAGGCCCTGCTCCTCGCACCCCGGACGGGCGGCGGGGTGACTTCGGCCTCGGCCTCCTATCGGACGCCGTGCGGGACGGCCGAATGCGGTTGGTCCGTCGCGAACGGGCAGGTGACCCTCGCGGTCACGGTACCCGCCAACGTCACCGCGACCGTGGTCGTGCCCACCTCGCAACCCGGTTCGGTGAGCGCACCCGCCCAGGCCGTTCCTGCGGCTCCGGGCGCCTACTACCTGCCCGCAGGCGGGTACACCTTCACGGCCGCCGTCTGAGCCGAGCGGCCGTGCAGGCGGGTACACCTTCACGGCCGCCGTCTGAGCCGAGCGGCCGGTCCCGGCGCCCCTCACCGGGCGCCGGGACCGGCCGGACCGGTGGCCGCCGCGAGAGGGGCGGTGTTACATAGGCGTATGGCCCGGTTCTGGGGCCGTTCCCGGGCCACCGCGGGCCCCGGTTCCACCGGTGGGGACCGGTCAGTCCCGCGCCCGGAGCGGGATCAGCAGAGTGACCGGCACCCGGACCGGCCGCTTCCGCCTGCGCGTCGCCGGGGGATGTTCGGTCTGGGCAGCGTCGCCGGACAGGTCTTCGTGCTCCAGGTCGTGATCATTCTGGTGCTGGTGCTGGCCGCGGGTATCGAGGTCTTCGTCCAGGCTCAGAACGACACCACGGTGGAGGCCCAGGACCGGTCCCTGGCGGTGGCCCAGACGTTCGCCAACGCTCCCGGAACGGTCGCCGCGATGGAGTCGGCCCACCCCACCGCGCTGCTCCAGCCGCGCGCCGAGGCCACCCGGCTGGCCACCGGCGTGGACTTCGTCGTGGTCACCGACGACCACGGGATCCGCTACACCCACCCGATCCCCAACCGGATCGGAAAGAAGTTCGTGGGCGACATCGGCCCCGCGCTGGCCGGGCAGACGGTCACCGAGACCATCCGGGGCACCATCGGCCCGCTGGTGCAGGCGATCGTCCCGGTCTTCGACAGCCGCCACCGGGTGATCGGCGTGGTCTCCGCAGGCATCACGCTCAGGAAGATCAGCAACATCGCCCAGCACCGGCTGCCGGTCGTCCTCGGGGCCGGCGCCTTGGCCCTGGGGCTCGCCACCGCCGGGTCCTGGCTGGTCGTACGGAGACTGAGGCGCCAGACCCACGGCCTCGGCCCGGCCGAGATGACCCGCATGTACGAGCACCACGACGCGGTGCTGCACGCGGTGCGTGAGGGCGTGCTCATCGTCGGTGACGACCGCCGCATGCTGCTCGCCAACGACGAGGCCTGCCGCCTGCTCGACCTGCCCCTCGCCGAGTACGAAGGCCGGCTCGTCTCCGACCTGGGCCTGGACCACCGGCTGACCGAGCTGCTGGACTCCGGGCACGCCGCCACCGACGAGGTGGTCAGCGCCGGCGAGAGGCTGCTGGTGGTGAACATCCGGACCACCGACCCCGGTGGCGGCCCGTCCGGCGTGGTCGCCACGCTGCGGGACTCCACCGAGCTGCGCGCCCTGTCCGGCAAGGCCGACCAGGCCCGCAAGCGCCTCAAGCTGCTCTACGAGGCCAGCGCCGCCATCGGCACCACGTTGGACGTGACCCGGACGGCCGAGGAGCTGACCGAGGCGGCGGTCCCGAGGTTCGCGGACTTCGTCACCGTCGACCTGGCGGAGCCGCTGCTGCGCGGGGACGAACCCGCCCCCGGCGCGGCGACGAACCTGCGCCGCGCCGCGCTGTACGGCGTCCGGCCGGACATCCCGTTCTTCCCGGTCGGGACGTCCATCCCGTTGCCGCCGGGAACGCCGCACTCCCAGGCCCTCCACGGGCACTCCGTCCTGGAGCCCGCGCTGACCGACCCCGCGTCCGCCTGGAGGCTGACCGACAGCGAGCGGGCCGAGCTGATCGTCGGGCAGGGCATCCACTCCCTGGTCACCGTGCCGCTGCTGGCCCGCGGCACGTTGCTCGGGGTGGCCCACTTCTACCGCTCGGAGAAGCCCGAGCCCTTCGACGCCGACGACCTGTCGGTCGCCGAGGAGCTCGGGGCCCGCACGGCCGTGTGCATCGACAACGCCCGCCGCTTCGCCCGCGAGCACCAGATGGCCGTCACCCTCCAGCAGAGCCTGCTCCCCGGAGGCCTGCCCGCGCAGAGCGCCCTGGACGTCGCCTACCGCTATCTCCCGGCCCACGCGGGCGTCGGCGGTGACTGGTTCGACGTCATCCCTCTGCCCGGCGCCCGGATCGCGCTGGTCGTCGGCGACGTGGTCGGCCACGGCCTGCACGCCGCGGCGACCATGGGCCGCCTGCGCACCGCCGTGCACAACTTCTCGACCCTGGACCTGCCGCCGGACGAGTTGCTCGGCCATCTCGACGTCCTGGTCAACCAGATCGACCAGGACCGCGCGGCCACCGACGGCGAGACCGCCATCACCGGGGCGACCTGCCTGTACGCGATCTACGACCCCGTCTCCCGGCGCTGCAGCATGGCGCGCGCCGGCCACCTGCCGCCCGCTCTGGTGCACCCCGACGGTTCGGTCGAGTTCGTCGACCTGCCCGCCGGGCCGCCGCTCGGGCTGGTGGGCCTGCCCTTCGAGACGGTGGAGCTGGAACTGCCCGAGGACAGCCGCCTGGTGCTCTACACCGACGGCCTGGTGGAGGACCGCGCACGGGACATCGACGTCGGTCTGGACCTGCTGCGCAGTGCACTGGCCCGGCCCCACCGCACCCCGGAGCAGACCTGCCAGGCGGTGCTCGACGCGCTGCTCCCGATCAACCCCACGGACGACGTCGCGCTGCTGGTGGCCCGCACCCGGGTGCTGCCGGTGGACCGGGTGGCGGCCTGGGAGGTCGCGGCCGACCCTGCGGTCGTCGCCGGGATCCGGGCGGGCGTCGCCGAACGGTTGACCGCCTGGGGACTGGACGAACTCGCCTTCACCACCGAACTGGTCGTCAGCGAGCTGGCGACGAACGCGATCCGCTACGCGGCCGGGCCGATCCGGGTCCGGCTGCTGTACGACCGGACCCTGGTCTGCGAGGTCTCCGACGGCAGCAGCACGTCCCCGCACCTCCGGTACGCGGCCACCACCGACGAGGGCGGGCGGGGACTCTTCCTGGTCGCCCAGCTCTCCGAGCGCTGGGGCACCCGGTACACCCCCGAGGGCAAGGTGATCTGGTCCGAGCAGGCCCTGCCGTGACGGCCTCGCGCAGCGGCGCCGTTCTCGCTTCGGGA
Source organism: Streptacidiphilus rugosus AM-16 (assembly GCF_000744655.1). NCBI lineage: Bacteria > Bacillati > Actinomycetota > Actinomycetes > Kitasatosporales > Streptomycetaceae > Streptacidiphilus > Streptacidiphilus rugosus. The sequence continues at coordinate 892,484 of NZ_JQMJ01000004.1, forward strand.
CGGTGTCACCGTGGCGCGGGGCCGAGGAGTCTGTCGACGAGGTGCTCGGGGTAGCCGGTGGCGGGCGGGTCGATGCCGAAGATCGCCCGGACGTAGAGCGGCGCGAGGAGCTGGTCGAAGATCTCCTCCAGGGGTGGGGGGCTCTCGCCCCTGGCGGCGGCCCGTTCGCGGATGCTCTCGATGGAGCGGACCCGGCGCTGGAAGTGCTCGGTGCGTTCGGCCTGCGCGTCGGCCCCGGCGGGCATCGAGAGGGCGACGGCCCGGATGAGCATGCGGCCCTCGGAGGTGCGGATGCTGTCCACCCCGGCCCGCACCCAGGCGGTGAGGTCCCCGCGCAGGGATCCGGTGTCGTTCAACGGCGAGTCCCGTTCCAGGCGGGTGGTGACCACGTCGGCGAGGAGTGCCTCGCGGCTGCCCCAACGCCGGTAGATGCTCGTGTGGTTCACCCCGGCGCGCTGGGCGATCGCGGGGATGGTGGGCTCGGCGCCGTCGGGATCGGCCAGCAGCTCGACGACGGCCTGGTGGACGGCCGCGCGGACCTGCTCGGGGCTCTTGCGGAGGCGTTCGGCCGATGGTTTCGGGGTCACCTCCCCATCGTAGCCGACAAGCACAGATATTTACTTAGTGGCGGCCCGGGGGCTACAGTCGTCCACACAAGCACAGATCTGTGCTTAGCCGGAAGGGGAGATCCGATGAAGCAGTTGCTGTTCCCGAACAACACCCAGTTCTGGTACGAGACCCTGCGCTCGATGAGCCACATCGCCTACGGGGGCGCCGACTTCGGCGAGGTCGTCACCACCTGTGCGCGCATCACGGAGGGCGACTACGACAGCTGGCACACGGAGTGGCTCGCCACCGCCGACCGCGTGTCCGGCGAGGCCGAGAAGGCCCTGGAGGCGGGCCACCGGATCAGCGCCAGGGACGGGTTCCTGCGGGCCTCGAACTACTACCGCTCCGCGGAGTTCTTCCTCCACGGGCACCCCTGCGACCCGCGCCACGACCACGCCTACGACCGCAGCGTCGCCTGCTTCCGGGCGGCGGCGGCACTGTTCACGCCCGTCATCGAACCGGTGGCCATCCCCTACGAGGGCACGACCCTGCCGGGCTACCTCTACCGCGCCGACACCACCGGCACGCCCCGCCCGACCCTGATCATGCACTCGGGCTTCGACGGCACCGCCGAGGAACTCCACTTCAGCGGCGCACTCGCCGCCGTGGAACGCGGCTACACCGTGCTGACCTTCGACGGCCCCGGGCAGCCGGGCCCGCGCCACCACCAGGGTCTGGTCTTCCGCCCGGACTGGGAGCACGTCATCACCCCCGTCGTCGACTTCGCCGAGAGCCTCCCGGAGGTCGACAACAGCCGCATCGCCCTGTTCGGCTCCAGCATGGGCGGCGTCCTCGCCCCCAGGGCCGCCGCCTTCGAACACCGCCTGGCCGCGGTGATCGCCGTCGACGGCGTCTTCGACCTCGGCCAGATATCCGTCCGCAACATCCCCGGGGCCAGGGAGGAGGCCGAAAGGCTCCTGCGCGCCGCGGACGCCCCCGAACTCGACGCCGCGTTCGACCGGCTCATCGCCCAGGACGCCACCGCGCGCTGGGCCATCAACCACGGCATGTACGTCCTGGGTGTCGACACCCCCCGCGCCTTCAGCGCCGCCTACCTCGACTACACCCTCGACCACGGCGTCGCGGAGCTGATCCGGTGCCCCACGCTGGTCTGCGACGCGGCCGAGGACGAGTTCTTCAAGGGCCAGCCCGAGCAGCTCCACGACCGTCTCACCTGCCCGAAGACGCTCATGCTCTTCACCGCCGAGGAGGGGGCGGGAGCCCACTGCCACCCGGGCGCCATGCGTCTCGCCCTCGCCCGCATCTACGACTGGCTCGACGACACCCTCGCCGTCGGCAAGGCCTGACGGCCCGCCTCGGCCGGAGCGGGCGCCCGCCGGCCGGGCGGACGGGGCGGGGTCGGGTTCCTCGGGCGCACGGTTCAGTCGCCCGCCGCGACCTCGGCGGGCTCGGCTGTCTCGACGGACTGCGCGGACCGCGCCTCGTCCGCGGGCTCCCAGCGCAGCAGGTCGCCCGGCTGACACTCGAGCACCTCGCAGAGCGCGGCGAGCGTCGCGAAGCGCACCGCCTTGGCGCGGCCGTTCTTGAGCACCGCAAGGTTGGCGGGCGTGATGCCCACGCGGTCCGCGAGCTCTCCCACGGACATCTTGCGCCTGGCCAGCATCACGTCGATGTCGACGACGATCGGCATCAGATGACCTCGTCCAACTCGGCCCGCATCCTGGTCGCCTCGACGTCGCGGGCGACGGCCTGGGCGAGCAGCATCCGCAGCACCAGCACGATGAGCGCGACTCCCAGAATGGCCACGCCGATCCCGCCCATGATGAGGGTGACGCCCGGGTCGTCCCGCTGGCCCGGCGCGTTCAGTCCGGTGACCGCGAACCAGACGAGCGCGGCCGCGGTGATCGCGCCGATGATGCCGTCCACGTACCGGAAGGCGGCATGGGAGAACACGGTCCCGCGTCGGACCATCGTCACCAGTCGCCAGACGCAGACCAGGGCGACCTGGGCCGCTCCGACGCCCAGGATCGTCACCACACGCAGCGCGGTGAGCGGGAGCGACCCGTCCTCCGGGTCGCTCCCGCTGATCAGCGCCCACACCATCAGCGCCTGCACGAACACGGTGCCGGTGAAGACCACCAGGAGCACGGTGCGCAGCGCGCGCACGGTCAGCTTTCCCATGACCCGTTCCATCCTTCTATCGAGATGCGATGGCAATCTATCGATTCTCGATAGGCAAGGCAAGGTCTCATTTGTTCAAATTCGAATCAGTGGCTATCGTCGAGACAGTTCAGTCCAGGGTCGACCTATGCCAGGAGAGCACCCATGCCGGTACGCCGCCTCAACCACGCGGTTCTCTACATCCGCGACGTCTCCGCCTCGGTCGCGTTCTACACCGAGGTCCTCGGCTTCAAGGTCGACGTCGAGATCCCCGGTCGGGCCGCCTTCCTCAGCGCACAGGAGACGCTCAACGACCACGACCTCGGCCTGTTCGCGATCGGATCCGGCGCCCCGGGCCCCGAGCAGGGCCGGGTCGGCCTCTACCACCTGGCCTGGGAGGTCGGCACGCTGGGCGAGCTCGCCGAGATCGGCCGGGCGCTCAGTGAGCGAGGGGCGCTGGTCGGCGCCACCGACCACCACCGCTCCAAGTCCTTCTACGCCAAGGACCCGGACGGCAACGAGTTCGAGGTGATGTGGCGGGTACCTCGCGAGGACTGGCCGGCGGCCGACGACACCGCGAGGATGCGGGCCCTGGACCTGGAGGCCGACATCGCCCGCTGGGGCGCCGACCTGGCCACCGGCGCGGCCGCCGGCTCCACCACCTGAGGTCGCCGGGCGGGGCGCGTCGAGCCGCGGTGCCGCGTCAGCCGATCGACGCGAGCTGCGGCAGCACGTCCTGCCCCACCCGGCGCGCGAACTCGACCGGGTCGCGGTCCGGCATCACCTGCAGCTCCGTGATGCCGAGTCGGGCGTACTGCTCCGCCTGGGCGAGGAACGCCTTCGGGTCGTCCAGCGGCGGCAGCAGCGCGAGCATCGTCTTGGTGATGGCGCCGTAGTCGCGACCCTCGTCGACGCAGTGCGCGCGCAGCACGTCGAGCTTGCGCGCCACGTCCTCGGGGCTCGAACCGAAGAGGTTGCACGCGTCCGCGTAACGTGCCACGAGGAGCAGCGTCTTCTTCTCCCCGCCTCCGCCGATCATGACGGGCGGGTGCGGACGGGACAGCGGCGCCGGCACGCAGAGGGTCTCCTCGAGCTGGAAGTGCCTGCCCCGGTAAGGCCCGTTGTCCTGGCTCCACATCTGCCGGCAGATCTGCAGCGTCTCCTCGAGCCGCTCGAAGCGTTCGGCCACCGGCACCACGGGCACGCCGAGCCCGCGCTGCTCCCGCTCGTACCACGAGGCGCCGATGCCGAGACGGGCACGGCCGCCGGAGAGCACGTCGAGGGTGGTGACGATCTTCGCCAGCAGGCCGGGATGCCGGTACATCACGCCCGTGACGAGCAGACCGAGCGTCATCCGCTCGGTCAGCGCCGCCACGTAGCCGAGGGCCGTGTAGCCCTCCAGCATCGGCTCGTCGGCCGCCGAGGTCGGCGTCTCCATCTGGAAGTAGTGGTCCATGACGGTGAACGAGGCGAAGCCCGCCTCTTCGGCGGCGCGCGCCGTCTCGGCCAGCGTGGGTGCGATCCGCGCCGGGTCGGCGGGCGATGAGTAGTTCCAGTAGTGCAGTCCCAGCTTCACCGGACACCTCCGCGGACACGACGGCGGGCGGCGACGCCGCCCCACGCCGCTCAGCCTAACGACGGGCGGGCCGGACGGCGGGCCGGTCGGGCCCCGCCGCGCGGCGCGGGTTCGCCGGCCTGCGCCGCGCATCCCGCGCACGCCGTCTCCGCGCCGAGTCGATACGGTGGAGCCGTGACCACCGAGCCGACCCTGCCGCCGGAGGACCCGTCCGGCCGGGTCCCGGCCCCGGGCACCGCCGATCCTGACCGCAGACGAACCGAACAGAGGCCGGACGTGCATCTCGAAGACGTCCTCGAATCCGCCGCCGCACTGCTGCCGGGCGGCGCCGCCGACATCGCCCGCGCGCTCGTCGCCGAGGGCGACCACGCCGCCGCACTGAAAGCCCTCGCCGAGGCCGGAGACCGGCACTCCGCACCGCCGCGCTTCTGGGAGTTCCTGGGCGACGCCGCCGAACAGCTCCCCGGCGAGCCCGGCGCCGCGTGGTACCGCTGGCGCACCACCGAGGCGCTGCGCGGCCGACTGCGCATCGACCTCATCCTCGCCGCGGACGGCGACCTCGCGGCGATCCCGCCGGGACGAGGGCTGCAGCCCCTGTGGGATCTGGGCGAGCACGCCGTCAGCAGCTACCGCGCGGTGCGGGTGGCGGCGCTCTGGCTGGAGGGCGACGAGCCCCTGCGCGCCGGCGGCCGCGCGTTCGGACGACTGCTCCCGCTGGACAGCGAGCACTGGCACAAGCTGATGCCGGGCGACGTGATCACCATGCGCGACGGGGAACGAGTCGTCGGCAGCGCCACCGTCGTCGACGTCGCCTGGCCGGAACCCCCCGCCGAGCCGGCGCCCGCCCTCCTGCCGCCCGGATTCGGCGACCTGCCCCTGCCCCCGGCGCCGACCCGTCGCGCCCGCACCCGGACCCAGGCGGAGCACACCACCTGGCCCAACCCCGACTGCCCGGTCCAGGTGTCCGCGCTGAACCCGAGGCTCCGTCACCGCTACGTCCGCGTCATGCGCGAGAACGGCTCCGTCACCCAGCCCTACCCGTGCGCCACCCACGCCGAGTTCGTCCGCCACGTCTCCCACGAGCGCCCCGACGTCGACCCCCGTGACCCGGCCGAGGTCTACTGGGACGACCACCCCGAGATCTGGCCCGGGGCGACGCACCGACCGCTGTGACCGGGACGGCGGGCCCGGCCCTCGCTACGAGCACATGCCGGTGATCGGCGTGGTCCCGACGTAGATCACGCCGAACTTGTTGATGTCGACCGTGCTTCCGCCGCCGTTGTAGGTGTTGCTGGACCACACCGCCTTGGTGCTCCAGTCGGGATACATGACGAAGTTCCCGTCGTTCTGGTAGACGACGTGGGTTCCGCCGTGGTACCGCGTGTTCGAGGCCCAACAGACCTTGCGGCCGTACGAGGCCTCGTCGCGGTACTCGACCAGGTTGCCGTCCGACTGCATGATCAGCGTGAAGTCCCCTCCGGTCAGGGTCAGCCGCTGGATGTAGTCGCCGGCTCCGAGGTACTCCCCCTTCACCAGCTGGCTCTCGTAGGCATGGGCCGAAGCGCTGGTGGCGCCCCCGCCCAACATGACGGCGGTCAGCGCGGCGACGGCCAGCGATCCGGAGACGGCCCGGCGAAGTCGTGATGACATAGTGTTCCCCCTGTAGGTGCCCAACGCGACGTCAGTTGTGCGCGGACGGCGGCGGCGGGAATGCAGCACGCAACGCCGTCCACGGACTGGACGGGCTGTCCCGCCGCTGGGCAGAACACTCACACACGGTTCCGTCCGCGATCAAGAAGGATCCGTCCCCCCTGCGCCTCGGGGATGTCCCACGGCCCTGACCTGCGGTGTGGGATGACGGGGACGATGTCCCAACGCCCGTCCTGCCGCTCCGGGCCACCGACGTCGGCGGCCCGCCGTACGGCTATACGGCAGCCCCGGACCGGCCGTGGCCGCGCGCCACGTACAGAGGACTGGCGAAGACCACGTCACGCCCCTCGACGTCGAGCCGGAACGACACTCTCGCGAGACCGCTCATCCTGCCCGCCAGTCCGGATGGCAGATCAGCCCCGAGCTGGCGGATCAACCTGACGGCACCTTCGGTGGCCTGCCCGCCGGGCTCCGGACGTTGTCGCCCTTCGTGCTGCAGGAGGCGCCAAAGGGGAACCGAGAACAACGGCGAGATCCGAAAGTGGCGGGCAGGGACTGCCGCGTCCGCTTGGTGGGCACCGAGCAGATGCTTCGGGGAGCCGTGCAGCACCATGCCGGACTGGGCCGCCCCCACGAGGGCCTCCGGCTGCCAGAAGAAGAGCACCGGGCCGTTGGCCCCGCTCCAGTTCGGTTCGATCGTGGTGCAGTTCAGGCGCGCGTCGAAGCGCACCCACTCGCCTGCCTCGACCGCTGCGGCGTCGTACGAGGCCAGTGGCAGTTTCATTCGATCGAAGTAGCGAATGACCCTCGCCAGATCCCCGCGCGGCTGCGCCGGAGCGGACGGGTCGGCCGTCCTGACCTGGAACTCGCCGATGCCCACGGGGCCCTTCGCGTTCACCTTACTGATGCGTGGTCCCCGCCACCCCTTGCCCCGCTCGTCAACTTGACCCGGCATGAAGGACCGGGCTTGTGGGTAGGGCGCGACTGGCTGTCGCGTGGCCTCCCACGTCTGAGAGCTGCCGTCAGGCTGGCTCTGGGACGCGTGACTCACGCCCCGCAGTCCACACGTTCGCGCCCTTTCGGGCGATGTTGTGGGACGCGTTGTCGTCCGCGTGCATGATCACGCCGCAGGCGCGGCACGCGAACGTTGCTTGATCGACGCGGTTGCCGCGCTCGATGTGGTGGCACTGGGAGCACTGCTGGCTGGTGTACGCCGGATCGACGTACACCAGCGGCACTCCGGCCCGCTTGGCCTTGTACTCCACGAAGGAGGCGAGCTGGTGGAAGCTCCACGAGTGCAGTTTGGTCCGCTGGTCCTTGCGGTGCCGTACCCGGTTGCGGATGCCCGTGAGGTCTTCCAGGGCGATACCGGAGCCGGTGCGTTCAGCGGTGGTGACGATGGTCTTGGAGATGACGTGGTTGGTGTTGGCGGCGTGCCGCTGTTCCTTGCGAGAGCGCTTCTTGAGGAGACGCTTCGCGGACTTGGTGCCCTTGGCCTGCAACTTCATCCGCAGGTCACGTTGTCGCTCGCGGTGCCGGTTCAGGCCGCGCCCGGCGGCGCGGTAGCCGGAGGACGCGGTAGCGATGTTGGCGATGCCGAGGTCAACGCCGACGAACCCGGCAGGGTCCTCATTGAGCGGCGTCTCGGGCACGTCGCAGACGGCGATCAGGTAGAACACGCCTCACGTTCGATCAGGTCGGACTCGCCCTTGCGGTGCTCACGCAGCATCGTGAGGGCATCGGGCGAGCACACGAAGCGCACGCCCTTCAGACGCCCAGCGGTCGTCCAGATCGACACGGTCCACTGGTCGTACTGCCAGCTCAAACACCGGTCATCGTATGGCTGCGCGGCCTCGGGCCGGAACGCAATCGGCTTCGACTCCGCCTTGATGCGGCGCTTGGCCCCCGCCTTGCCCAGGTTCCCGGCGCGGATGTTCGCCTGCAACGTGGTGTAGGCGTCACGGGTCTTCTTGATCACGTGCTGCGCGGCCTGCGCCCCGAGCCCACGCGCCCTCAGCTCGGCGTAGGTGAGCTTGCGCAGCTCGAACTCACGCGGCACGCCACGCTCGAACGCCACCCCGGACACCCAGCAAGCCGCCTCGTTGACCGTGCGCAGGGTGGAGCGCAGCACGGCGGCCTGGTCGGCCTCCGGCATCAGCTTCACCTGCCTAACGATCTTCACGGGCATGACAATACATTGATCCATGTCACCACGATGGGAACCAAACCCCAGCATTCGCAGGGGCCGTACGGTTGTCCACACCCTCCATGCACACTTGGTCTTCACGCCCAAGTACCGGCGCGGACCGTTCACCGACGAGATCCTGCGACGCTGCGAAGCGACCATGCGTGCCGTCCGCGCCGACTTCGAAACCGAGCTGGTCGAGTTCAATCGCGAACGCGACCACGTCCACCTACTGGTGCGCTACCCGCCCAAGGTCGCCCTCTCACGCCTGGTGGGCTCACTCAAGGGCGTCTCGGCCCACAGGCTCCGCCAGGAGTTCCCCGCCCACATCCGTAAGTACCTGTGGGGCGAACACTTCTGGTCACCCAGCTACTTCGCCCGCATCATGCGGCGGCGCACCACTATCGATCATCAAGGAATACATCGAGAACCAGAACCGCCCACAGTGAAACGGCGGCGCTCCGCACCGCCGTGGCTCAGGAAGCGATTCCTCCCGGCCGTGAACGGCCGGGGTTCCTCGCTAGATCATGCTGAAACTGGGCGAGCTTCGCCTCTGAGAGGTAGATCAGTTCATCCATCCGACGCATGCACACAGGGTGGCGCTTGAGGTCACGTCCGCTGGCGTGGTGTATCGACGGCCAGTCGGTGATCTCTTTGCAGATTAGGCGGTAAGGGCGGTCGGGTTGGTGTCGTCGGTGGGTTCTCCCTCGATCGGGTGGAGGCGGCAGCGGCCGAGGATCTCGGACCCGATGTAGCGCCGTTGCTCGGCCCATTCGTCGCTCTGCTCGGCCAGGACAGCGCCGACCAGCCTGATGACGGAGGCTCGGTCGGGGAAGATCCCGACGACGTCGGTGCGGCGGCGGATCTCCTTGTTCAGCCGTTCCTGCGGGTTGTTGCTCCAGATGCTCTTCCAGACCGTGCGTGGGAAGGCGGCGAACGCCAGCAGGTCCTCGCGGGCGTTCTCCAGGTGCTCGGCCGCGGCGGGGAACTTCTCGTGCAGCGAGCCGATCACCTGACCCATCTGCTGATGGACCGCGTCGGCGTCGGGCTGCTCGAACACGGTCCGCAGCAGTGTGGCGACCCACGGCTGGGCCGATTTGGGGACCTTAGTCAGGAGGTTGCGGGCGTAGTGGGTGCGGCAGCGCTGCCAGCTCGCGCCGGGCAGGACCCCGGCGACGGCGTCGACCAGGCCTGTGTGGGCGTCGGAGACAACCAGCTTCACCCCGGCCAGGCCGCGGGCGACCAGGGACCGCAGGAATGCGGTCCAGCCGGCTCCGTCCTCGACGGTGGCGACGTCCAGGCCCAGGACTTCGCGCTGGCCCTCGTTGTTGACGCCGACGGCGACCAGGCATGCGATGTTGACCACGCGGCCGCCCTCGCGGACCTTCTGGGTCAGCGCGTCGAGCCAGACGAAGGTGTAGGGCCCCTGGTCCAGGGGGCGGTTGCGGAACTCCGCGACCCGGGCGTCCAGGTGCTTGGCCATCTCGCTGACCTGGGACTTCGACAGCTGGGTGACGCCCAGGGTCTCGGCGAGCTTCTCGACACGGCGGGTGGAGACGCCGAGGAGGTAGGCGGTGGCGACGACCGAGATCAGGGCCTGCTCGGCCCGGCGTCGGCGTTCCAGCAGCCAGGTGGGGAAGTAGGAGCCCGACCGCAGTTTGGGGATGGCCAGCTCGACGGTGCCGGCGCGGGTGTCCCACTCGCGCGGGCGGTAGCCGTTGCGTGGTTGACGCGTTCGTCGCTGACCTGCCCGTATTCGGCGTTGCAGAGAGCGTCGGCCTCCGCGGACATGAGCGCGTCGGCGAACGTCTTGACCATCGCGCGCAGCAGATCGGGACTCGCCGAGGCCAAGTTCGCCTCAATCGTGGCGTGCAGGGGCAGACTGTCAGGTGCGGTCATCGTGCTGGTCTCCTTCGGGCTTAGACACCTCGAAGATCAGCCGATGGCCGTTCAACTATGCGGGCACCCAACCGATTCAGGAGCAAACCCCCGGATCAGGTGGAAACCCGTACACCACTTCCCAGGACGCAACCGGCGCTTGAACCGGCTTGGTAACAACCTTCCCAGTTCTGACCGTTGAACCCAGCTCGACTGAGCCGCACAACGGACCACGGGCAGATGGCGACGCCTCGGAGGAGATCTTCGCGCTGCTCGGCGAGCTGAACGGCGAGACGGGCATGCGGCTGAACCCGGGCCGGATCGCCGCGAAGGTGGAGGAGGCCGGTGGGTACAAGGTCCAGCACTACCACGAGGGCACGCCGCTCGAGGAGACCATGCACGGGGCCCGCACCCGGGCCCTGGCAATGAGGTCCACGGGCTGACGTCCCGGGCTTCCGCATACGTGCGAATCTGCGTGTTTTCCCCCATGCGCACGGCGCGACCGTGCGGAAGGATCTCCGCAGCACCCGCTCGCCGCCCGGTCGGCGCACGAACGGGCCGCGGAGCAGCGAAAACAGCGCGAGGGGGACGGGCGGGATGACACAGCCGCGGGACGACGCCGGGTTGGCGCAGGGCGGGGAGGCGGAGGGCCCGGAGTGGGACGCGGAGGACGACGACGTTGCCGACTGGATGCTGGTGCGCCCGGACGGCCGGGCGCTGGTGGCCCCGCTGGTCCGGAGCGCTCCGCTGATCGCCCTGGCCGCGCTGCGCGTCGGGCTGCTGCTGGCGCGGGGGCGCGGCAGCTCTCAGGGGCTGGGGTGGGTCGGCCTGTCGGCGGGCCTCGTTCTCGTGGTGCTGCCGCTGCTCTGGGTCGTCCTGCACATCGGCCTGCGCTGGCTCAACTCGACCATCCAGGTGGAGGAGGGGGAGTTGACGATCCGCAACCCGTTGGGCCGCCGTGTACTGCAGGTCCCGGTCGGCTCCGTGACCGGGCTGCACAACGTCACCCTGCCCCAGCAGGGGCCGGGCCGTCACCGGGTCGTGCTCACCTTCACGGCCGGGAAGCCCCGGATCATCCAGCCACGGCTGTGGGACGCGGCGGCCCTCGGCGAGCTCTGGCGCGCCCTCGGTCTGCCGTTCACCGATCAGGGCACGCTGAGCTGGAAGAAGCTGGTGCAGCGGTTCCCCGGGGCCAAGGTGCCGTGGTGGAACCTGCATGCCGGCCTGGCCGCGGTGCTGGGGACGGTTCTGGCGATCGCGTACATCGCCGTGATGGTGAACCTCGCCTACCTGGTGTGACCCGGCAGCACCCGCGAGACTGGTGCGATGACGACCCCCAGTCCCCTGCGCGTCGGGCTCCTCGGTACCGGCCCCTGGGCCTCCCACGTCCACGCCCCCTCCCTCTCGGCGCACCGCGACGTCGCGTTCGCGGGGGTCTGGGGCCGCCGCCCCGACGCTGCGCAGGCCCTGGCCGACCGGCATGCGGTCAAGGTCTACGCGAGCCCCGCCGAGCTGATCGCCGACGTCGACGCCGTGGCCTTCGCCCTGCCGCCGGCCGTGCAGGCCCCCCTCGCCGTCGAGGCGGCGCGTGCCGGACGCCACCTGCTGCTCGACAAGCCGGTGGCCACCGACCCCGCGGAGGCCCGCGCCGTGGCCGAGGCGGCGCGGCGGCACGAGGTGGCGAGTGTGGTGTTCCTGACGCTTCGCTTCGGCGCGCAGGAGAGCGAGTGGATCGCCGAACAGGCGCGCACCGGCGGCTGGTTCACCGCGCACGCCGAGTGGCTCGGCTCGGTGTTCGCGGCCGGCAGCGACAGCCCCTACGCCGATTCGCCCTGGCGGCGCGAGAAGGGGGCGCTGTGGGACGTCGGACCGCACGTGCTGTCGGTGCTGCTGCCCGTCCTCGGCGAGGTCTCCACGCTGGCCGCCCGACGCGGCCCGGGGGACACCGTCCTGCTCACCCTGCACCACGTCGGCGGCGCGGCCGGCACCGTCGCCCTGAGCCTCACCGCACCGCCCGCCGCGGCCGGCGTCGAGGTGACTCTCCGCGGCACCGGCGGGGTGACCTCGCTCCCGCCCCGCGCCGGAGGCGCCGAACGCCCCTACCGGCGGGCGATCGACGCCCTGCTGGAGTCCGTGCGCACCGGCACCGCCCATCCCTGCGACGTGCACTACGGCCTGCGCCTGACCGAGCTCCTCGCCGCCGCCGAGGCCTCCCTGGCGCAGAACGGCGCTGCCGTGAGCACGACCGGCTCCGGTGCCTCGGCCGCCGGGGCGCGCTGACCTCTCTCCGCCCGCGCCCGCGGGGTCCGGGTCGGGATCAGATTCCCGGCACCGGCCCCGTAGCGCGCTTCCTCTCCCTCACCGACCGCAGCGGCACGGTCCAGACCCAGACGGCAAGAACCACCGCCCCCACCAGGGTGCTCCCGGAGACGGCGATCCAGTCGTCGCCACCGCCCCGCGGGTAGACGTCGACCCGATCGCCGGTGTCCACGGCGGGGATCTGATCGCCGACCTGGTGGACCTTCCCACCGCTGCCGAGAACGACCCCTGACCGGACGTCGGCTCCGTCGTCCGAGGTGAAGTCGCCCGTCCAGGTGCAGGTCCGACGGCAGTCCACCTGGGTGGCGGTGAACGTGCCGTGCTTTCCGGCCCCCAGATGCGCCGACCACGCGGGCACGGCGTCCAGGCTGCCGAAGATCAGAATCATGAGCGCGGCAGCCGGCGCGAGATACCGCCACGTCCATCTCCGCAGCCTCGCGTTGCCACGGGACACGGCCGACTCCACCACGGCCGGAACCGGCGCAGCGCTCTCGGGTGCGGGGAGCGAACCGTAGTGGCTCATCCGGTCCCGGATCTCCTCGACCTTGCGGTCGAGGTCGGGGTCCGGGCCGACATACCCGTCGAGCAGCATCGGCAGCGTGCGGCGTCTGCCGTCGCGGAGGACGACCTTGACGTTCCGCCCGATCCCGGACTGCGTCCTGAAGTGGTTGATCTGAACGCCGGCGATGTCCTGCCAGGGCAGGAGACGTGCCCGGCCCAGCCCCGTGTGCGTGAGGCTGATCCCGGCCGCGTCGACCTTCGTCCACGCTCCGCGAAAGGTCAGCGTCAGCAGGAGCAGCAGGACCGCCATGCCTCCGATGATCATCCCGACGACCGGCCACTGACCGGAGACCAGCCAAGGCAAACAGAGCAGAGCCAGAGGAGGCGCCGCCAACCCGATCCTTCGTATCAGGCTGATCGACGGCGGCCGGGTGGCACGGCTGAAGACAAGCTCTTCCACGGCAGGCCAGGGTACGCGTGGTCGGTTCAGGCCACCAGAGCTCGACACCGCGTCACACAGGCTTTCCCGACTCCGGGTTGGCCGTGCACGCCGGCCCAGGAACCGCCCGGAGCCGCCCGGAGCCGCGCAGAGCCGCCGCCCGGGCTCAGACCGTGACGCTCTCCCCCACCGGCACGAGCGTCAGGGGTACCTCCGTCAGCATCTCCGGGCTCAGGATCCGGGCGGTCGACTGCTGTCCCAGGGGGCTGAGCATGAGCTCGTGGATCTGGATCAGGTTCCCCGGGGCGACCTCCCGGACGTAGTCGACGGCCTCGCCGAGCTTCGTCCACGGGCCGCTGGTGGGCAGCAGCAGGGTCTCCACCCGGGCGTCGGGCACGTGGTAGGCGTCGCCGGGGTGGTACAGACGGCCCTCGACCAGGTAGCCGACGTTGGTCACGCGCGGGATGTCGCGGTGGATGGAGGCGTGGAGCTCGCCGAAGACCGCGACGTCGAACCCCGCGACCGCGATCCTGTCCCCCGCCGCGACGGCGGTGACCTGGCCACGGCGCGCCGTCCACCGTTCGACCACCGATGACGGGCCGTAGACCCGCAGCTCGGGCCTCGCCTCCAGGGACTTCGCGATCAGTTCCTCGTCGAAGTGGTCGAAGTGCTCATGGGTGATCAGCACGGCATCGGCGGCGGCCACCGCCTGCGCGGCGTCGGGGGTGAAGGTGCCGGGGTCGATGACGATCCGTGCCCCTTGCCGGGCGAGGGAGACACAGGCGTGCGCGTGCTTGGTCAGTTCCATCAGAACGTCCTCTCCGAGCATATCTACAGGCTGGACTGTACAGCTGAAACTGTACACCTGGTAACCTCGGCCCATGCCCACGCAGCCCCGGCCCTCCCCCGACGGCCTCGCGGCCGCCCTGCGCATCACGGTCGGCAGCCTGGTCCGCGCCACGCGTTCCTCCGATCGCCTGGCCCCGATCCCGGCCACCGTCCTCGATCTGATCGACCGGCAGGGACCGATGACGACAGCCGAGCTGGCGGCCGGACGCGGAGTGCGGCACCAGACGATGGCGGTCACCGTCAAGGAGCTCACCGAGGCGGGCTACCTGGCAGCCGGCCCCGACCCGGCCGACGCGCGCAAGCGGATCCTCGCGCTGACGGCCGCCGGAACCGACGCGCTCGAGACCGACCGCCGCGACCGCGTCAGCCTGCTCGCCGGGGCCATCGCCGCCGGCCTGACCGAGGACGAACAGCTCGTGCTGGCGGAAGCCCTCCCCGTGCTCGACCGGATCGCGGCCACGCTCGCCGAGGGCGGGCCCTCGCTCGACCGCGGTCCCGTCACCGGAGCCTGGTGACACCGGACGGAGCCCGCGCCGGTGGCGAGGCCCGCGCCGCTTCGGCCGACTCGGCCGGTTGGGACGGCTCGGCCGGCTCGGCCGGCTCGGCGATGGTCCCCGTCGTCAGGTGCCGCAGGCGGGTGAGATGACGGCGCGGAGGTTTTGGCGCACGCGGGCGCGGTGACGTTGCAAGCCGAAGTCCGCCCGCCCGTGCTGACGTCGGCTCTCCCCGGGAGCCGGGAGGCAGGAGTCCCATGCCGCTCACCCGTCGGCGGTCCGCCGCGATCGCCGCGATGACCGCTCTCTGCTGCGCCCTGACGGCCGCCGCCCCCGCCCAGGCCGGGCAGCCGCAGAAGGACCAGCGCCTGCAGCGGCTGCTGGACGCGCTGGTGCGCCAGGCGGGCGGCCCTCCCGGGGCCATCGCCGTGCTGAGGACGGACGGGCGGACGGTCGTCGTGCGCGCCGGCGAGGGCGACGTGCGGACCGGGCGGCCGCCGCGGATCGACGACCATATGCGGGTCGCGAGCGTCGCCAAGACCTTCAGCGGCGCGGTGGCCCTCGCGCTCGTCGACTGCGGCGAGCTGAGCCTGGACGACACCATCGCCGAGCGCCTGCCCCAGCTCCCGGCGCGCTGGGGCAAGGTGACGCTGCGCCAACTGCTGCAGCACACCAGCGGACTGCCCGACTACAGCCGGGCCCCGGCGTTCGTGGACATTCTGCGGAACGATCCGCACCACCGGTTCGACTCCCGGCGCCTGCTGGACTTCGTCGCCGACAAGCCGCTGGCGTTCCCGCCGGGCAGCCGCTACGCCTACTCGAACTCCGACAACATCGCCGTCGCCCTGATGGCCGAGGCGGCGACCCACCAGCGCTACGAGACGCTCCTCAAGCAGCTCGTCTACACGCCGCTCGGGCTCGACGCGACCAGCCTGCCGTCCGGCTTCACCCTGCCCCTGCCCTACCTCCACGGCTACGCCACCACCCCGACCGGGCCGGAGGACGTCAGCACCGAGTTCGGCAACTCCGGCGTCTGGGCCTCGGGCGGCATCGTCTCGACGCCGAGAGACCTGAGTCTCTTCATCGGCGCCTACGCGGGCGGCAAGCTGATCTCACCCGAGGTGCGGCGGCAGCAGCTCACCTTCGTCGACGGCAGCTCCGAGCCGCCGGGGCCCGGCCGCAACGAGGCGGGGCTGGCGATCTTCCGCTACACCACGCGCTGCGGCGTGGTGTACGGCCACAGCGGCAACACCCCCGGCTACACCCAACTCGCGGTCGGCACACCGGACGGCCGCCGCTCCATGACCTTCTCGGTCAACGCGCAGATCACCCCGGGCACCGCGCCGGCCGTCTTCACCACGATGCGCGCCGTCGAGGAGGCCTTCACCTGCGCGCTGCTGCGCGGCAACGCCTGACGCCCACCGCCTGCTCCCGGGAACTCCTCGTCCGCAGGCGGAAGGCGTCGCGCGCGGGATCGACGAGGAGGAGCGCGGCCAGGCCGCCGAGCAGGAGCAGGACTCCGGTGAGCAGCACAGCGTGGCGGTATCCGGCCACGCCCTGCATGTCCACCAGAGCCCCGGTCAGCGTGGGCGCGATCAGCCCCGCCGTGGTGGCCACCGCACTCGTCAGACCGAGCGCGCCGGCGCGCCGCCCCGCGGGCACGAACTCGGCCACCGTGGTGACCGAGATGTTCACCATCACCCCGGCCAGACCGAAGCCGGCCACCAGCAGCGCGACCGC
This sequence comes from Streptacidiphilus rugosus AM-16, assembly GCF_000744655.1. Lineage (NCBI taxonomy): Bacteria > Bacillati > Actinomycetota > Actinomycetes > Kitasatosporales > Streptomycetaceae > Streptacidiphilus > Streptacidiphilus rugosus. The sequence goes on from NZ_JQMJ01000004.1 coordinate 908,845, forward strand.
GACCGGGCCCCGGTGTGCGCCGGACAGGCCCAGGCAGCCGAGGGCGGCGACGAGGAGAGCCACGCCGCCGACCCCGGCGCGGGCCCACCGGCTCGGCACTCCGCGGCGCAGCAGTCGGCCGGTCACCCCCGCCTGGGCCAGCATCACGCAACCCGTCGCCGCCCAGACCAGGGCGATCACGCCGGCGGCGGAGGCGGAGGGATAGCCGAGTCCGTCGTGCAGGTAGGAGGGCAGCCAGACCAGCGTGAGCGCGGCGGCCCAGTAGGTGCTGAAGTAGGCGGCCGTGATGCCGATCCAGGTCCGAGTGCCCAGAATGCGCCGATAGGAGACGACGACCGGCGCCTGTGACAGCGCGTCGGCCTCGGAGGCAGCCTCGGGACCTGCCTTCGGGGGTGCCCCGGGCACGGTGGCGGTCGCGGTCCCGGTCGCGGTCCCGGTCCCGGTCGCGGGGAGTGCGCCTTCTCGTCCGAAACAGCTCCACAGCACCGCCCACAGGACACCGGCGACGGCCACCGTGCCGAACGCGGAGCGCCAACCGTGGTGGCCGACCACCCAGGTCAGCGTGGGAGCGGCGACGACGACGCCCAACGTGGTCCCCATCGAGATCAGCGCCCCCGGCAGGTTGCGGCGACGGTCAGGGAACCAGGTGAACGCGGTGTGCTGGGCGATCGGGAACGCCGGTCCCTCCGCTGCGCCCAGCACGATCCGAGAGGCGACCAGCAGAGTGAAGCCGGCTCCCAACGCCATCGGGAGTTGGGAGGCGGACCACACCGCGGCAAGGACCAGCAACAGCCGTCTCGGGCGGAGCCGGTCGGCGAGCAGCCCCATCGCCCCGCCGCTCAGCGAGAACAGCAGGAAGAAGGCGCTGTTGGCCAGACCGAAATCGGTCGCCGACAGTCCGAGGTCGTGGCGGATCGGATCCGCGGCGAGCCCCAGCACGGACTTGTCGGCGAAGTTGACGACCATGAAGGCCACGAGCAGGGCGGTGACCCCCCAGGCGCGGCGCTGCGGAGGGGACGTCGACGGCCCGGTGGGGACGAGGGGCGCGAGTTCGTTGTCGATCACAGTGACTCCGGCATGCCTGCTGCCGATCGGCAGGGAACGTGGGAGGTGGGAACGGCTCAGGAGAGCGGCACGCCGGCGATCGCGATCCGCTCCATGACGCGGCGCCGGGGGTAGTAGTCACTGACCGCGTAATGCTGGGTGGCGATGTTGTCCCAGATCACCACGGAGTCGGGCTGCCAGCGGAAGCGCACCTGATACTCGGGAATCCGTGCCTGCAGGGCCAGTTCGTTGAGCAGGTCACGGCTCTCGTCGTCGGGCAGACCGACAATGCGGGTGGTGAACGGCTCGTTGACGTAGAGCAGCTTCCGCCCGGTCCGCGGGTGGCGCACGACGACGGGGTGCTCCACCGGCGGCAGCGTCGCCCGCAGCGCCGCGACCTGCTCGTCCGTCATCGTGTGGCCCCAGGTCGGCAGCCAGTCGTGCACGGCGGTCAGGGCCTCGATGCGCTGCTTCGTCGCGTCGGTGAGGTTGTCGTACGCGGCGTACATGTCGGCCCACATGGTGTCGCCCCCGGCGGCCGGCACTTCGACCGAACGCAGCACGGAGCCGAGGGCGGGCGCGGCCATGAAGGAGTGGTCGCTGTGCCAGATGTTCTCCCTGCCCACCGCCATGGCGTCCTTCGCCAGCCGGGAGACGCCGACCACGTTGCCCCGGGGGAAGAACGGGTTCGGCTCCGGCTCGCCCCATACGCCGGCGAGGGCCAGGTGCGCGTCGGTGTCGAAGGAGTGCTGACCGGGGAAGAAGATCACCTTCCACTCCAGCAGCGCCTGCCGCAGCTCGTCGGCGAGCTCCGCGTCGATCGGGGCGGAGAGGTCGACTCCGGCGATCTCCGCACCGATGTGCGGGGTGAGCGGGGAGAGCCGCAGGGTCCGGTACTCGACCGCGGGCGCGTCGGCGGCGGTGCGCTCCAGGGTGCGCCGCCCGTGGTGGTAGAGCGGTTTGTCGATGACGGGCCGTCCGGGGATCGGCAGGGTGGTGGTCATGGGGGTCCTCCCTGAGGCGCCAGAAAATTCGTTACCGGCAGTATCGATATTAGGGCGACCGAGGACAAGGGCCCGGAACGAGAAAGTGGAAAGCGGGCGCGTCAGGTCAGGAGCCCGGAGAAGGCGAGGTGAGCAGGCGGCAGGAGCGAACCGGACCGGGAGCGGACAGGACGCAGAAGCTCAGGGGGCGACGCAGACCGCGCGGGCGACCAGGTCGACGAGGTCGTCGACGAAGTGCTCATCCGGTCGCTCACGCTCCCCCAGCAGGCGGAACACCAGCGGGCCCGCCACCAGCGTGGCAGCCGACCGGACATCGACGTCGGCACGGACGTCGCCCCGGGCGATCCCCCGCTCGAGCACGCTCCGCGTCTCCGCCATGATCCGCTCGGAGTACGCCGCGTACGGCGCGCGCGAGGTCGGATCCTGAGCCGCCCGCATCAACTCCGCCAGCAGCCGATCCGTACCGGGCCGCCGGTACGCCTCCAAGCGCGCGGAGAGGATCTCCCGCAGTTCGTCGCGGAAGTTGCCGAGGTCCGGCACGCTGAGAGTGCCGATCCGACTCTCCGCCGCCGCGATCACCAGATCCTGCTTGGTCGGCCAACGCCGGTAGATCGCGGGCTTGCTCACTCCCGCGCGTGCGGCGACGGCATCCATGGTGACGGCGGCCATCCCCTCCTCGGTGACCATCTCGATCACCGCCCCGAGGACGGACGTCGTCACCCGCTCCTCCCGCGGCCGCCCCGGGCCCCGCTCCGCCTTCCCCGCCTGTCTGCCGACCACCCCCCGAGCATACGGGCCCGCCGTACACCGAACCGGCCGACCCGCGCTCGATGCGCGTCCGCGGTCATCGCACGCCGGGGAGGACGTCGCCCGGGTCGGTGAAGAAGTCGGCGATGTCGCCTGCGAGCAGGTCCGGCACCTCGGCCGCCGCGAAGTGACCGCCGCGCGGGAAGACCGTCCAGCGCCGCACCTGGTAGAGCCGCTCGTACCAGGAGCGTGGCGGTTCTCCCTCGGGGACTAACTCGTTGGCGAAGACCGCGATCGCGGTCGGTACCCGCACCAGGTCATCGGGCCCGAGGGCCGTGCCGTGCCAGCGGTTGTCGTAGTAGTCGCGCAGGGACGAGGTGATGGAGTCCGAAGCCCACCAGACGGTCAGCATGGTGAGGAGCGCGTCCCGACCGAACGTGGCGTCGAGGTCGCCGTCGCTGTCCGACCACGCGCGCCACTTGTCGAGCACCCAGGCGGCCAGACCCGCGGGCGAGTCGCTCAGTCCGGATCCCAGCGTCTGCGGCCGGGTGGACTGCACCGCGCTGTATCCGCGCTCGGTCGCGTCCCAGCGGGCCACGTGGTCGACGTAGGCGTGTTCCTCGGGCGACAGCGGCGGCGCGCCCGGGCCGGTGTACGGGGACATCTCCGCCGTGCTGAGGTGGACGCCGATCATCCGGTCCGGCTCTGACAGCGCCATCTGCGTGGCGACCCCGGCGCCGAAGTCACCGCCGCAGGCGCCGTAGCGCTCGTATCCGAGACCCTGCATGAGCGTGTGCCACAGGTCGGCGACGAACGCACGGTCGACGCCCACCCGGGGTGGGCGCTGCGAGAAGGCGTAGCCGGGCAGGGAGGGCACCACCAGGTCGAACCGGTCGCCGAGGCGGTCGACCAGGCCGAGCATCTCCACGAAGGTGCTGGGCCAGCCGTGCGTCAGCACCAGCGGAATCCCACCGCCGTTGGCCCGGTGATGCACGAAGTGGATGCGTACGCCGTCGATCTCGGCCGTGCGGTGCTCGTAGCGGTTGAGCGCGCGTTCCTGCGCCCGCCAGTCGAAACCGTCGGCCCAGTAGGCCAGCAGGCCTTGCAGGTAGTCCCGGTCCACCCCCTGGCTCCACGGCTCTCCGGGCGCCGCGTCAGGCCAGCGGGTGCGCAGGATCCGCTCGCGCAGGTCGTCCAGGACCGCATCGGGCACGAGGATGCGGAAGGGCTCAACGTGCATCCGCCGATGATAGGCAGCCGACAGCGTCCAGTGGTTCGTCTGCCGCTCCGCCGATCGGGTGACGCACGATCAGGCGCGTTCGCCCGCCCCCGGCGAGGAACTCGCGGCGCGGTGTCCCCCGTGCGTGAGTGCCCCGCTCCGCCGATCGGGCCCCGCCCGTGTCAGTGAGGTCGGCTAGATTCCCCGGATGGTCGAACTCAACTCCCTCCCCGTCACTCGTGACGCCTACGACGCCGTCGCCGCGCTCTATGCCCGGAAGTTCACCGACACGCTGAGCGACCGGCCGCTGGAGCGGGGACTGTTCGCCGCGTTCGCCGAGTCCGTGCACGCCGGCGGTGGGGGCGAGGTTGCGGACCTGGGCTGCGGGCCGGGGCACATCACCGCTCATCTGAGGCGGTTGGGGCTGCGCGCCTTCGGTGTCGACGCGTCGCCCGCGATGATCGCGCTGGCTCGGGAGGCCAACCCGGAGCTGCGGTTCGAGGTGGGCTCGATGGCGTCGCTCGACATCCCGGACGGCGCGCTGGGCGGAATACTCTCGCGGTTCTCGATGATCCACGTCCCCCCGCAGGACCTCCCGACCGTCGTCGCGGAGTTCGCCCGGGTGCTGGCCCCTGGGGGCCTACTGCTGATCAGCTGCTACGCCACCGACGACTCCGCGATTCCGACGCAGTCCTTCGACCACACCGTGACGACGGCCTATCGCTGGTCGCCCGATCGCCTCGCGGAGCTGCTGCGGGACGTCGGCGTGAGCGAGACCGCCCGCGTGCTGTGCGAGCCGAAGCCCACCGACAAGCGGCAGTTCCAGGAGCTGCAGTTGCTCGCGGCCAGGAACTGAGGCGTCACGCCATCCAACGGGCTGCGGCCTCGTAGGTCGTGGCGGGGGTGCTGTTGAAGGCGATGGCCGCGTCGGGCGCGTGGCGCCGGACGAGGTTGACCACCTGCTCCAGGAGTTCGACCTGATCGTCGGAGTGCCGCAGGCCGCCGCCGATGGTCACGCAGGCCCACGGATGACGCCGCAGCGCACGCCCGACGAGGGCTTCCACGTCGTCGCTCCCGTCGAGGCCGATCAGGCAGGTCTCCGCCTCCACGCCGTGTGCGGCGAACGTGGCCAGCCCCGCTTCGATCGCCCTGGCCACCGGCTCGGGATCCCACGGCCCGGGCACCCGGTACGGATCGAGCCCGATGACGAGGACGCGGGGCGGGTCGGCGGTGTCCATGGGTGGACGATACGCGCCGAAGGGTCCGTGCTTCAGGAGCGAACACGCAGAGCGGGCGGCTCCCCCGCTCTCCCCCGCTACGCGTCCAGGAGCGCTTCGAGCACGGCGGCGTCGGCTTCGACGCTGACCAGGGTGTGGTCGGGTTCGTAGCCGAGCGCGGCGTTCACCCGGATCATGTGGGTGTTCTCCGGCGCCGTCATCGTGTGCACCTGCTCCAGTTCGGGCAGGTCCGCGGTGAGTCCGCGCATCATGGCGGACTTCATCGCCAGGCCGAGCCCGCCTCCCCGGAAGTCCGCGATGACGGCCGTGTCCCCCTGCCGGCAGCGGGTCCGCTGTTCGGCGTCGAGGGCGATCTCGGTGAAGCCCGCCACCGTCCCGCTGCGTTCCTCCACGGCCACGACGTAGCGGTGCGACTGGCCGGCCCCCCACCGATGCCTCTCGGGCTTCGGCGGGCACACCCCGGAGTCAGCGTGGGCGGCCGTCGTCCGCAGGGCTCCCGGTGCCCGGGAAGCGTCTGATCAGCTCGGCGCGGTTGGCGCAGCCGCGCTTGGCGAGGATGCTGCGGACGTGGCTCTCCACCGTCCGCTCGGACAGGACCAGTTCGTCGGCGATGCGGCGGTTGGACCAGGCCTGGACGACCAGATGGGCGACCTCGCGCTCGCGCGAGGTCAGCGGGTCCGCGTCGGCACGGCGCGCGGCCAGGCGGCCGACCAGGGCGAGGGCGCGGGCGGCGTGGCCGGGCATGTCCAGGCGCTCGGTCGCGGCCAGGGCCCGGTCGGCGAGGACGGCGGCCTCCTCCGGTTTCCGCTCGGCCAGCAGGGTGGCCAGGTCCAGGCCGGCCAGGGCCGCGTACGGTCTGGCCCCGAGCGCGAGGTTGCGCTCGATCGCCTCCCGGAGCAGTTCCTCCGCCTGCTCGGGCCGGCCCGCGACCGCGGCGAGGCGGCCGAGCTCGCGGCTGACCGATCCGGTGAAGTAGGCGGTGGACCCGCCGATCGCACCGGGATAGCGGCGGAACAGGACCAGTTGGCCGAAGGCGGCGTCGGCGGTCTCCGCGTCGTCGAACGCCTCGACCAGGTCGGCGACGGGCAGGACGACGGCGGCCCAGGCGAGCGCGGTCATCGGGACGGGGAACAGCCGGCGCAGCTCCCCGAACGCCTCACGGGCGTCGTCGAGGCGTCCGGCCAGAAGGAGCGCCTGGGCCCGCTGCGCAAGGATCAGCGGGATCCGCGGGGCGCCGTCCAGCGCGGCGAAGATCTCAGGTGGCATCTCGGCGGCGTCGCCCCGGACCAGCGCGAGTTGCTGGCAGGTCACGTAGTGCATGGCGACGGCGGTCTCGTCGCCCCCGGCCCGGGCGAGGGCGGTGCTTCCGGCGTTCCAGCGGCGGACGTCGTCGAAGCGTCCCTCCAACTGTCCGCGCGCGACGCGGACCCGCAGCAGATGCCACTGGATCACGGGCAGCGGGACCCGTTCCGCGATCGCCTCGATCGCGGCCAGCGCGTCCGCGACGACCTCCCGACGGCCCATCAGCCACCCGGACTGGAGCCGCCATTCGTGCCCGAGCACGGCGGCCAGGGGGTCCTGGAGCGCATCGGCGCGGGCCGCGCTCAGCTCGCCGAGCCGTAGCCTTTCGGGCACGTCGTCGGGGTGCGGCAGGGTCATCTGCCGGGCTCGCGCGGCCTCCAGTTCGGCGTGCGGGTCGCCGCAGCGCTCGGCCAGCGCGAGGGCTTCCCTCGCTGCCTCGACCGCCTCAGGGGACAGCCCCGACTCCGCGGTCACGGTCGCCAACTGCGCCAGCAGCCGGGCCCGCACCGCCTGCGTCAGCCCCTGCTCCGCGAGCGCGGCGCGGCACAGCCGGGCGATCACGTCAGAAGCCTGCGGAAACGTGACGCCCTGCACCACCAGGGCCGCCTGTGCCAGTACTTCGGCGCGCTCCTCGCCACCGGAGGTCGGGGCGACGTGTCCGGCGGGCGGTGCCAGCGCGGCGGCGGCTTCGCAGGTCGTGAGGGCGTCGGAGTAGTGGCCCGCCAGGTACTCGGCACGGGCCAGCCGCAGCAGCGCGGCAGCGCCGGGCGGGTGGGCGGCGTCGGCGAAGTGGCGGGCGGCGTCGGCGAAGGCGTGGCGGGACAGGGCCAGTTCCGCCGCCGCCGTGGACCATCGGCTCGCGGCCGCGGCGTGCTCCGGGCCCGCGTGGCGCCAGTGCGCCGCGATGCGGCCCGGCTGGGCCGCGGCCGCGGGCGTCGTGGACAGCACCTGCGCCGCCGCACGGTGCAGGGCCCGCACCGTCGCCGGGTCGGCGCGACGGGTGATCTCCTCCCGGACCAGGTCGTGCCCGAAGCGGTAGGCCGGCTCCGCCGTGGAGCCGTCCGCCGTCAGCACGCCCGCCTGCCAGGCCGCCGCGAGCGCCGCGCTCACCTCGGACACGGACAGTCCCCGCACGGCCGCGACCGTGCCCGGGTCCAACCGGTCCCCCTCCGGCTCGCCGCCCAGCACCGCGGCGGCTTCCAGCACCGCCCGCTGCTCGCCGCCCAGCGGGCCGAGCAGTCCGCTGACCACGGTGCTGAGGTCGCCGGGGTCCGCCCCGCGCCCCAGGGCGGTCACCAGCAGCGGCAGCCCGCCGGTCCTCCGGTGCGCCCGGGCCGCCTCCGCCGCTCCGACGAAACGGGCGATCTCCGCCTCGGTGAACGGCGCGAGCCGCAGCGTCCGCGCCCCCAGCCTGGTGATCTCCGCGAGCGCCGCGGCCTGCTCCTCCGGCGCCGGCTGGCGGTAGGTGCCGAGGACGAGCAGCCCGTGCTCCCCTGCCGAGGCGGTCACCTGCCGCAGCAGGTCCAGACTCGCCGCGTCCGCCCAGTGCAGGTCCTCGAGCAGGACCACCAGCCCGCCCTCGGTCGCCCGAGCCGCACGGCCGAGGGCGGCCGCCATGTCCGCGAGCTCCGCCCAGCGGGCGGCCGCCGCCAGCCTGGCGTCCCCGGACCCCGGCATCGGCGCGGAGACGGCAGCGGGAGCGGTGACGCCGGCCGACCGCAGGGCCTGCCGCCACGGCCAGAGCGGCGGCGCGGCGGCGTCCCGTGGACAGTGACCGCGCGCCACCGGCCGCTCGCGCGGACTCAGGGCTTCCGCGACGAGCCTGCTCTTGCCGATCCCCGCCGGTCCCGCGACCAGGGCGACCGCGTCCTGTCCGGCCCGTGCGGAGGTGTCGAGAAGCCGGCCCAGCTCGGCCAGCTCCGCCCCACGTCCGACGAAGTCGCTGCTCTGCACCTCCGCAGTATCGCGGAGCGCCCGGGTTCAGTGGGGGATTCAGTGGCGGCACGGATGTGGGGACCGTCCCCCGGGCGCGACGGTTGGACCATGACCGCCATCTACCTCTCCGAGGAAACCCTTCCCGACGCCCATCCGGTCCACGAGGACTGGGTCGAGCGGGCGCTGGCACAGCTGGCCGGCACGGAGTGCCGGGGCGCGCTGATCGGTCGCCCGTTGACGCGCGGGCCCGGCGTGCTCATCACGCTGCGCGCCTCGGGCTCCTACGAGCTGCTGCAGCAGGTGGCCGGGAGCGCACCGGGGCGTCCAGCCCACTACGCCACCGTTCTCGTCTTCGAGGGTCCGCGCGACGCGGCGCGGGCGGCTGCGGAGGAGCGCGCGTCCACCGCACGTCTGACGCCGGCGACGAGCGCCGTGCCCGGCGTCGTCGCGACGCTCCGCGCGCGCCGCGCGGACAACGGGGTGCTGGTCGTGCTCCTGGCGGAGTCCGTCGAGGCGCTGGACGAGGCCTCGCGCGCCGCCCTCAGCACTCCGCTGCTGCCCGGCGAGGACCCGAGCCTGCTCGCCGGCCCCGACCGCATCGACCTGTACCGCCTGGTCCACGTGGACCTGCCCTGAAAGGAGCACCGCCATCATGACCACCACCGACACCGACCGCCTCGCCACCGGCAGTTGGCGGCTCGCCCCCGAACACAGCACCGCCCGCTTCACCGCGGCCAACTTCCTGTTCCGCCGCGTCCCCGGCACCATCGCCCTGCGCACCGGCACCGCCGTGGTCGGCCCGGACGGCGTCCCCTGCGGCGCCTCGGCCGAACTGGACCCGGCCTCCATCTCCACCGGCCACGAGCGCCGGGACGGAGATCTGCGCGGCAAGCGCTTCCTGCGGGTGGCCCACTTCCCCGCGATGGGTTTCCGGGCCGACCGGGTCGAACCGCAGACCGACGGCACCTTGCTGGTCCGTGGCCGCCTGACGGTCGCCGACACCACGGCCCCGCTCGACCTGACCGCGATCGCCCACCCGGCATCGACCCAGGGTCGACGATCCGTCACCGCCACGGGCCGGCTGGACCTGCGCACGGTCGGCATCCGGGTTCCGGCCTTCCTGGTCGGCCGCATGATCGACATCTCCGTCGACGCCACGCTCCTGGCCCCGGAGACGTGACCGGTTCCCGGAGCTTCGGCGCGCGCCGGGAAGGAGTTTTCCTCCCGGGAGGTCGTCACCTCCCGCGTGGTCGGACGTCCCAGGTCGGCCGGTCGAGTCGGTCGTTGTGCACGACGATGTCGGCGTGGTCGGTCGGACGCGCCGTGGCGAAGTAGAGCTGCTGGGAGGGGATGTAGCGGTCGCGCCAGGACCGTTCGATGTCGGCCGCGTCGGCGGAGCCGGCCGGGGCCCCGCCCCGGTCCTTGGCGCGATCCACCGTCCGTTCGAACGGGACGGACACGAAGATGCGCAGGTCCCAGCGGTCGATGAGTTCCGGCCGCAGCAGGAAGACGCCGTCGAAGAGCAGGACGGCATCGGCGGCGGCGGTCATGGCGGGCGGGAACGACGGGGTGTCGGCGTCCCGGTCGAAGACGGCGCAGCGGACCCTCCGGTCTCCCCCGGGCCCCAGCGGATCGAGCAGGACCCGGCACAGCGCCGCGCGGTCGTGGGCGTCGAAGTAGCAGCCTTCGGCCGAGTACTGGCCGCGCCGGTAGCGCTGCGCGCGGGGGAAGAGGAAGTCGTCGATGCCGGCCCGGATCACCTCGCGGCCCCGCGCGCGCAGGACGACGGCGAGCTCGTCGGCCAGCGTGGTCTTCCCCGAGGCGGGCGGCCCGTCGACGGCGACGCGCAGCGGGTGCGGGGTCGTGACCGAACCGATCGCGTCGACCAGCCGGTCGATGAGCCGGCCGCGGGTGCCTTGGTCCATTGCTGCCCCTTCCACCAGTCTCTCCTGTGCCCCGCTGTCAGCTTGCGTCCGACGCGGCCTCAGGACCAGGGCAGCGCCGCGCGGGTGCGCCAGTAGGTGTCGGGGCTCTCGGCGAGCGGGGCGAGCTCGGCCAGGTCGTCCGGGGTGGGGGTGAGCTCGGCGGCGGTGAGGTTGGAGGCGAGCTGCTCCGGACCTGCGGCTCCCGAGAGGACGAGGTCCGCCCAGGGCTGGGCGGCCGCCGCGGCGAGGGCGAGGGCGTCGGGGGCGGCGCCCGTGCGGGCGGCGACGGAGCGCAGGGCGGCGGTGTCGGGTCCGGTGGCGTTGCGCCCGGCGAGGCGGCCGTTGGCCATGGCCTCCTTCACCACGACCAGCCACCCGGCCGCGTACGCCTCGGCGAGCGCCGGCGCGGCGGAGGTTTCGAGGAGGTTCCAGGTGGCCTGCACGGCGCCGAACAACGGTCGCCCGCCGACGGTGACGCGCAAGGCGGCGCGGAGGGCCTCGGCCTGCCCCGGTCCGCTGGTGGACAGCCCGACCCGGACGCCCTCCGCGGCCAGCGTCGCCAGCCGGGCGTGCAGGGCCCGATCGGTGAGCGCGGGGCTGTCGGGGGTGACGGAGTGGACGAGGTAGACGCCCAGGTGAGCGCCCAGCCGGTCCCGGGTCTCGGCGATCTGACGGTCGAACACCGCCGCCGAGTGCTCCTTGACCTCGTGCGCGGGCACGCCGCTGGTGCGCCAGTCGGCGGTGTAGGTGTAACCCCACTTGCTGCCCACCACGACGTCGGCGGCCGCCTCGGGGCGGGCGGCCAGCCACGCGCCGAGGAACTCCTCGGCGCGGCCGTAGGAGCGGGCGGTGTCGAAGTACCGCACGCCTGCGCCGTAGGCGCTGTCGAGCAGGGCGTGCGTGCGCTCCCGCAGCGCCGCGACGGTCCGCTCGGCCGGGAGGTCCAGCTCACGCCCGAGCGTGATATAGCCGGGGCGCCCGACCGCCGCCGTACCCAGGCCGAACCGCCGGACCGGGGAGTCGAAGGGACGGTCGAAGGGAGGTACGGCGGGCATGGCGGGTTTCCTCTCGGCGGATCCGTCGGACGATCACCGAATCTACCCAGGAGCCGATGCGGCAGCGCTCCAGCGGCCTCTTCCGCCGGCGTCAGGAAATCCGCGAAGCGGTGTCGGATCGGGGCGGCGCTGTTCGTAGCTGAGGTGAGGCCGCCGACCAGGGGCGGCGCCGGGACGGAGGAACCACCATCGTGAAGCTGACGACCATGACCCAGGTCACCCTCGACGGAGTGATGCAGGGAAACGGCGCCGCGTCGGACGACCGCAGGAACGGATTCGAGCGCGGCGGATGGGCCCGGGGAAAGGGCGACGACGGGACCAGGGCGTTCATCACGGAGACCTACCGGCGCGCCGAGGCGTTCCTGTTCGGCCGGCGCACCTACGAGCTGTTCGCCGGCTCCTGGGGCTCGGTCGAGGCGATGCGCGCGCATCCCATCGGCGTGGCCTTGAGCCGGGCTCCGAAGTACGTCGCCTCGACCACCCTGACCGCGTCGCGCTGGGAGGACACGACCGTCCTCCGGGGCGACCTCGCGGCGGCGGTCGGCGACCTGAGGGCCGAGCCCGGGGGCGAGCTGCAGGTGCACGGCAGCGGCGTGCTGACCCGCTGGCTGCTGGCGCACGGTCTGGTCGACGAGATGACGCTGATCACGATCCCGGTGATCGTCGGCCAGGGCGCACGCCTGTTCCCGGGGACCGGCCCGGATCTCGCGCTCGACCTGGTCGAGTCACGGGTCGACGCGAAGGGCGTGACGATCCAGGTGTTCCGGCCTGCGGGGCGCCCGCGGTACACGACCGACTGAGGTCCCGGCCGGCGAAGACGTGGGCCGCGGGCCGGGTTCTCAGATCCAGTCCTTGCGTCTGAAGACCAGGTAGAGCAGGACGGAGACGACCACGATGATCACCGTGGACGTCCAGAAACCCACGGCACTGCTGAAGCCGGGATAGGGCACGTTCTGGCCGTAGAAGCCGGTGATCGCGGTCGGCACGGCGATCACCGCGGCCCAGCTGGTGACCTTCTTCATGATGAGGTTCATGCGGTTGCCCTGGACCGACAGATTGGTCTCCATGATCGAGGTCACCATGTCGCGCAGGGACTCGGTCCACTCCGTCGCGCGCAGCACGTGGTCGTAGATGTCCTGGTAGAAGGGCTGCATCGGCTCGGGGACCAGGTGCAGGTCGCGCCGCAGGAGACTGTTGACGACCTCGCGCATCGGCAGCACGACGCGGCGCAGCCGGGTGAGGTCCTTGCGCAGCGCGTAGGAGGAGCGCTGGACGGTGTCGATCTGCGCGCGGCCGTCGTCGAAGAGCAGGTCCTCGAGCGCCTCGATCCGGTCGTCGAGCTCCTGGACGGCTCGGAAGTGACCGTCCACGACGACGTCGAGCAGTCCGTGCAGCAGGAACGCCACCCCGTGGGACGCGAGTTCGGCGTTCTCGTCCCAGCGTGTCACCACCTGCGCGATGTCGAACTCGTCGCCGGCCCGGACGGTGATCAACGCGTTGGGCAGGACGAAGACGGACATCTCCACCGTGTTCAGCTGTCCGGGTGAGCTGCTCGGGCGGACGGCGTAGACGCTGAGGAACACGTGGTTGGGGTACCGGTCGAGCTTGGGCCGCTGGTGCGCGTGCCGGGCGTCCTCCACGGCCAGTTCGTGCAGGCCGAGCTCGTCCTCGAGTATCCGGAAGTCGGCGGGCGTCGGCGCGCACAGGTCGAGCCAGGCGGTGACCGCGGGTGAGTCCAGATGGTCCGCCACCTCCTGCACCGGAAAGCCCTCGCTCACCAGCCGGCCGTCGCGGTACAGGCGGGTCCTAGCCACGGCGGGCACCTCGCAGGGTCCGTCGGGGCCCGGCTTGCCCGACGCGGGGAGCGCGCTGAGACACAGCTGTTCCTTCCTGCCGCCGATGTGGTCGTCAGCGTCTTCCCCGTTGCGGCCCCCGGCACACGAGGATCGGCGTGCAGGCCCGGCTGCTTCTCCGGATGGCCTGATCCGACAGATCCTGGTCGTTGCGGCCATGTCCGAACGGGCGGAGCAGGAACACCACCGCCTCGCCCGCCTCGACGCCGCCGGACGCCTCGCCACGCGCGGCGCGTGACGCGCCGTTCGCCGTGCCGGACCGCCCCGGATGCCCGAATTCGGCCCGCCCGAGCGGTCGCGCCGTCAGCCGAGAAGCCCGGCCAGGCGCTCCGCGAGCTCCTCGGGGGTGATGATCTCGATGCCCAGCGCCTCGGCCTTCTCCCGCTTGCTGCCTGCCTTCTCTCCGGCGACCACGAGGTGGGTGCGGGCGGAGACGCTGGAGGACGCGCGGCCCCCGGCGGCGGTGATCAGTTCGGTCATCTCGGTGCGGGAGCGGTCCGCGAGAAGCCCCGTCATCCCGCCCGTCACCACGACGGTCATCCCCGCCAGCGGCAGCCCGCTCCCCGCGTCCGGCGCAGTGGTCCCGGCACCGCCGTCGGCGTCAGCGTCCGCGGGGGCGGGGGGAACGAAGCCGGGCTGGTCCATGTTCACACCCGCGGCGACGAGCTTGTCGACGAGCGGCGCGAGATCGGCCAGTTCGGCCACGATCACCGGAGCCTTCTCGCCGCCGATGCCGTCGACCTGCTCCAGGGCGACCGCGTCGGCGTCCCGGACGGCCTGCATGGAGCCGAAGTGCGCGGCGATGCGCAGCGACATGGAACGGCCGGTGCCCAGCACGCCGAGGGCGCAGAAGACGCGGTTCAGCGGCTTGGCCTTGGCGGCCGCGACGGCGGCCATGAGGTTGTCGGCGCTCCTGTCGCCCATGCGGTCCAGGGTGAGCAGTTGGTCGCGGGTGAGGGTGAAGAGGTCGGCGAAGTCCTCGATCATCCCCTTGTCGACGAGCTGCACGATGATCTTCTCGCCGAGTCCGTCGATGTCGAGCGCGTCGCGGGCGACGGCGTATCGGATGGCCTCGACCTGCCCGCAGGCGCGTCCGCGCGCGCAGCGCCAGCGCTCCTGACTGCGATCGATGTCGGCGCCGCAGCGCGGGCAGACCTCGGGGAAGGCGATGGGCTGTTCGTCGCCGGTCCGCAGGCCGGCGACCGCGCCCTCGACGCGGGGGATGACCTCGCCCGCGCGGTAGACGATGACGTGGTCCCCGAGCATCAGGCCGCGGCGGGCGATGTCGGCGGGGTTGTGCAGGGTGGCGTAGGTGATGGTGGTGCCGGCCACCTCGACCGGGTCGAGGACGGCGCGCGGGGCGATCACGCCCGTACGGCCCACGCTCCACTCCACCGCGCGCAGCACCGTGATCTTCTGGGCCGCCGGGAACTTGAAGGCCGTCGCCCAGTGCGGGGTGCGGGAGCCCGTCCCGGCCCGCTCCTGGTCGGCGGGATGGTCGGCCTTGATCACGGCCCCGTCGAGTTCGAAGTCGAGCTCCGCACGCAGGGCGCCGATCTCGCGCACCCGCTCCGCGACCTGCTCCAGGGTCGCGCAGGCCCGGGTGGCGACGGGGGTGCCGGCCGTGGTCCCCAGCCCGAGGGCCGCGAGGCGGGCGATGAGCTGGGTGTGGGTGAGGGCCGCGAGGGTCGGGTCGCTGGTGTGCTCGGCGTCGGTGAGCGCGGCGTAGGCCAGGAAGGTCTGCTCGACCCGGTAGGCCCGGTCCTTGGCGCGCAGTGAGCCCGAGGAGGCGTTGCGGCGGTTGGCGAAGGCCGTGGCCCCGTGCGCGGTCCGCGTCTCGTTCGCGGCGGCGAACTGGGCCTCCGTCATGAGGACCTCGCCGCGGACCTCGATCGTGACCGGCTCGGCCAGGGCCGCGGGCAGGCCGGTGATGTCCTCGACGGCGTGGGAGACGTCCTCGCCGGTGGTGCCGTCGCCCCGGGTGACCAGTTGCACCAGCCGGCCCTCGCGGTAGCGGGCGGCCAGGGCGACCCCGTCCAGCTTGGGCTCCACGGCCCAGCCCGCCACCGCTTCGCCGTCCAGTCGCCGCTCCAGCGACGCGGCCCATGCCGTCAGTTCCTCGTCCGAGAAGACGTTGCCGAGGCTGAGCATCCGCACGGCGTGCTCGACGTCGCCCGTGGTCACGCCTCCGCCGACCTGCCGGGACGGTGAGTCGTCCGCGATCTGCCCGGGGTGCGCGCCCTCCCAGGCGGTGATGCCGCGCAGCAGCCGGTCGTAGTCGTCGTCGTCCAGTCCCGACTCGCCGGACCCGTAGTAGGCGTCGGCGGCCTTGCGCGCGTGCGCGACGGCATCGAGGTAGGCGGCCTCGTCGGCGAGGTCGACGGCGGGCGCAACTGCGGAGGGCTTCGTCATGCTGATCATTCTGTCGACCGCCACTGACATCCGGGCTCCGGCGCCGAGCCGGGCCCCGAGCCGCCGCGCGCGCCTGGTGATCACTGGTCGGTCGCGCGCATCTCCGACTGCTCGATCAGGTGGACGAACTCGCCCTGCCGGTCGGCCAGTAGACCCGCGGCCCGGTGCAGCGGGACGAAGCGGCACCGAAAGGCCATGCCGTGGTCCTCGTCGTCCGCCGATCCCCCGACCGTGTGGATCCAGCTGTCGCGGGACTCGCTGGTCCATGCCTGGAAGAACACGGTGACCCGGGGTCGGCCGGTGTGCGGATGCGGGCGCTGCTGTACGGCCAGGGCGGCGCCGAGCGTGACGGCGGAGACGCCGGTCTCCTCGGTGATCTCCCGGCGGACGGCGTCGCTGAGAGGCTCCCCGGCGTCCACGCCCCCGGCCGGCACCTGGGTGCCCGCCTCGGGGTGGTCCCGGTGATCGAAGACGAGCAGTTCCCGGCCGCCGGGACCCTCGCGGGTGACGTAGGCGGCGACTCTCACGCGCGCGGCTGGCATGCGGTCATCCTTCCACGCGAGGGAGCGGCGGTCCGCGGTCACGCGGCTACGGCCCCGGGACGGGTGGAGGGCCCGTCCCGAACCGGTGTGTGAGCGGACGTCAGGCGTGAACCGCAACCGATCGGGGTCGGCGGTCTCGCGCGAGCCGGGGCGTGGTGCTTCAATCCAGCCTGGCCGGCCGACCCGGGGAGGGGCACGTGAGCGACGGCGACAGGACGACGGAGACCGATGCGGCGCAGGTACCGACGCCGCCGCCGAGAAGGCCCGGTGACGATCTGCGGGGGAATCCCGTGCTGGCCGGGCTCGGCTTCGGGATCATCGGCCCGGTCTTCCTCGTCCTCGGCATCGTGTACACCCATGAGGCACTGGCTGCGCGCGACGACTACGCGCACGCCCACCCCGTGACGGCCAGGGTCGTGTCCGCGCAGTACGTGAAGGCGGACAGATCCGAGGCCGAGAGGATCGTCGTCGCCCTCGACGGCTCCGGGGCGACGGTGACGATCGACGACGTGGCCTCGGCTCCGGACCATCTCGTCCCCGGTCAGGCGGTGGACGTGCTCACCTCCTCGGCCCGGCCGGGTCACGCGTTGTTCGCCCGCCAACTCGGCTGGAGCAAGCTGATGCTTCCGGTCGCGGGGATCGTGGCGGGGGTCGGCGCGCTCTGTGCCTTCGTCCGGTGCGCCGTGGAGACGCGGCGGCTCATCCGTCGGCACCGGCAGGCGGTCTGACCTCGCGGTGGCCGGGTGTCCCGCGGGTCGTTCTTCCGGGGGCCACGTCTGCCCCGACCTCGGAGGCGCCTGCCGGATAATGACCGGGGCCGCACGCCGACTGCGTCCGCGGCACCGATCGATCGAGAGGCAGAGGACGGATGACCCTGGAGGAAGGCCGACGCGTGAGGCTCGCGGAGGACCTCGCGATCGGCGAGGCGGTCGCCGGGGAGCCCGGGGCGGTCGTCGGGTTCCTTGCGCTCGGGGCCGGGATCGAGGGCACCGTCGAGCGGGTGGACGGGGAGCTGCCGGAGAGCGAGGAGGTCCGCGAGTACGAGCGGCTCAAGGCCCTGTTCGACGGCTACGGGCACGCGATGCCGGAGGCGAGCCGGAAGCGGTTGGAGGAGGAGATCGCCCAGTTGGAGCCGGAGTGGGCCGCGCACCGGGAACGCGGCAGCCGGGTGACCGTCCGGGTCCGGTGGGACAACGGCTTCGTGCTCGACGGGGCGCACGAGGACGTCCTCACCGCGCTGTGAGGGGGACAGCCACCTGCCGCTGGTCGGCCTCGCGCGGCGCCCGTGCAGAATGGCCGACATGAACGATCATCAGGGCGACGGGCGCCACCGGCCCACCCGGCTCGCCGCAGCGGGGGCGGCAGCCGTGACGATCGGCGCCGGGCTCGGGATCAGGGCGGTCGCGAGCAACGCGGTCACCAAGTACGCAGGCGACGCGCTCTACACGGTGATGGTCTACACGCTGATCGTGCTCGTCGCGCCCCGGGCGAAGCCCCGGTGGGTGGCCGGGGGCGCACTCGCCTTCAGCACGGCCGTCGAGTTCTTCAAGTTGAGCGGCGTGCCGGGCGATCTGGGCCGGCACAGCACCGCCGCCCGCCTCGTCCTCGGCACCACGTTCAACCCGCCCAACCTGTGCTGGTACGCCGTCGGCGCCGTCGTCGCCTGGCTCGCCCACCGGGCGTCCACGACGACGGCCACGACCGCGGCGGCGCAGGCCGAACCCGAGCCTTCCAGGTAGGGCCCCGGCCCACCTGCCGCGCGCACCGCGCGAGGTCAGTCGATGACGAGCTCGCCCATCGCGCTCCAGCCGTCCGCTCCCGGGATCGTGGTGCTCACGATGTCGGGGGTGCGGCTCAGCAGCGGACGCATCGCCTCCAACCCGGCGCGGAAGTGGTCGGAGGTCACGTGCGCCTCGCCGGCGCCGTCCTGGAAGGCTTCGACCAGCACGTAGGTGTTCGGGTCCTCGATGCTGCGCGACCACTCGAACCACAGGTTGCCGGGTTCGTTCCGGGTGGCCCGCGTGAACGCGGCGACCTCCTCGGGCCACCGCTCGGCATGTTCGGGTTTCACGGAAAGCTTCACGACAATAAAGATCATCCGGCTGCCCTTCGCACTGGTCCGCGCCAACGTCCCGATCCGCCGCGCCGGACGGCCGGGATCTCGTAGGCGAGGATCTCACGGGGCGGCCACGCCCACGTGGAGCCGCGTTCGGCCCGCCTCGCAGGGCGCCCGGCCGGGCCGGACCGATGCAGTCGACCGATCGGATGATATCTGTCCCACACGCCGTCATGAAGCGGACCGGTCAAGGGGCTTCCGCGCCCGCCGCGCATACGATGCTGCCGCGAGAATCCGACTTATCGGATATATCAGGCTCGCACTCCTTTCCTCTCCTGAATCGGCGGTGTGCATGAAACGGATGTTCCGCAGGCGGCTCCGGCCCTGCGCTGCAGCCTGCGTGGCGCTCGTGACCGCGGCGGGCCTGGCGGCGACCGCCCCCGCGGCGCTGGCGACGGCTCCTCCGCCCGCACCTGCGGCGGAGCACGGCTATCCCCTTTCGCCCGCCGTCGAGGCGGTCATGCACCAGCCGGGCTACGAGACGGCGCAGTGGGGCGTGTACGAGGTCGACCCGTCGAACGGCAAGGTGATCCACTCCCAGTTCGCGCGCCAGTCCTTCGTGCCCGGCTCGGACACCAAACTGGTCACCATCTCGGCCGCCTGGCACAGCCTGGGCCCCGACCACCGCTTCACCACCCCCGTGTACGCGACCGGCACGCGCCGTGGCTCGACCCTGAACGGGAACCTGGCGCTCGTCGCCCAGGGCGACCTGACGATGGGCGGCCGGACCAAGCCGGACGGTTCGGTCGACTACACCAACGTCGACCACACCTCCGCCAACGACCTGCCCGGCGCCACGCTCACCCCGGAGAACCCGCTCGCCGGCCTGAACCAGATCGCCCGACAGGTGCGCCAGGCGGGCATCACGCGGGTCAACGGCAACGTGATCATCGACCCGCGGCTGTTCACGCCCCCGGCCCTGGACCCGCAGCCCACCCCGCTGATCATCAACGACAACCTGATCGACCTGCTGACCACCCCGACCAGGCCCGGCGAGCAGGCCAAGCTGTTCTGGCGCCCGCAGGTCCAGCCGTACAAGGTGAACTTCAACGTCAAGACGGTGGCCGCGGGCGGTTCGACGAACGTCACAGTGACGGCCTCCCCGGACGGCACCAGGATCTCCGTGTCCGGCCAGATCGCCGCCGGGACGCAGCCGCTCCTGCGGACCTCGCCCATCATGGATCCGAACGCCTTCGGCCGCACCGCGCTGATCGAGGCGCTCGGCCGCGCGGGCGTCACCGTCGGCGCGAACCCGACCGGCCCCAACCCGGAGCGCAGGCTCCCCGCCTCGTACGCCCACGACCCCCGGGTGGCCGCGTACGTCTCGCCGCCCTACCGCCAGTACGCCAAGCTGATCCTGAAGGTCAGTCACAACCTGGGTGCCAACCTGGCGTTGTGCAACATGGCCACGCTCCGGGGCAGCAAGGACTGCTTCGGCGGCGGCTTCGCCGTCGAGCACGACTTCCTCACCGACGTCGCGCACGTCGACCCGAAGCAGTTCCAGCTCGACGACGGACGCGGCGGCGACGCGACCGAGAAGGCCACCCCGCTCGGCCTCGCCGAGATCCTGGGCTACTGGCTGCACACCCCTGACGCGACGGCGTTCCGGCTGTCCCTTCCCATCCTGGGCGTCAACGGCTCCAACGCCATCTCCTGCCCCCACTGCCCGGCCAAGGGCAAGGTCTTCGCCAAGCCCGGCACCGTCATCGGTATCGACCGGCTCAACAACCAGTTCGCCGTGGCGGACCAGAGCCAGGCCGGCTATCTGCTGACCGACGACGGCCACCTGCTCATCTTCGTCGTCCTGGTCAACTCCGCCACGGCCCCGGACATCCAGGGCGTCGTACGCGTCTTCGACGACACCAACCAGATCTCGGCCCTGCTGCAGGAGGAGGCCTCGGCGCACCTGTGACAAGGTGCTCCGGTCCGCGTAGCGCGGGCCCTTCGTGGGCGGGCGACGTCGCCCGCCCACGAGGGGCCGCATCAGCCGATCAGCCGTGGTGCGACTTGCCCACCATGACCGCCGCCACCACGGCGGCGACCAGCAGCACCGCCACGAGCGACGCCACCGCGATCTTCAGCGCACTGTACGGGCGCTCGCCGATGACCTCACCGGTACGGGCGTTGACCATCACCGGCCACGGCTTGCCGCCGTGGAGGTAGCTCATGAACCAGACCGGGAGCAGCAGCAGCTTGTACGTTACGTCGCTGTACTGCGTGGACACCGTATGGACCCGCTGCTCGTCGCCGCCGATGTCGCGGGCGCAGTCGGTCCGGATGACCGGCGCCATCCGCTGCTTGGCGGACTCCAGTCCGGCCTCCGGCTCCAGGTCGTAGCGCACGGTGCGGAACCCGGCCAGGTACTCCTCCTGGTAGGGCACCGCCTCCGGCAGCGGCCAGGGCGTGAGCTTCTCCAGCTGCTCCTCGGGAGTGCGGGTGGTTCCGGGGACCAGCACGTCGTCGAAGAAGCGGCTGACCGTGCCCGAGGCCGGGTACCAGGCCGTCTTCTGGACCTGCTCGGTCCGGGTGACGGTCTGACCGTCCACGGTCTCCGTGTAGGTCCGGGTCTCGTAGTAGTGCTCACCGCGCTCACCGGTGTAGTCGCTGGTGGTCTCCGCGTCGTAGGTCCAGTGCGGCAGGTAGCTGCCCCGGAAGGTCTCCGCCTCGGTGACCTTCTTCAGGCTGGACGGCGCGAACCAGCGGGACTTCGTCCAGGCGCCGAGCGCCTCCCGCGCCTGGTCCCTGGTCACCGCGAACGGCAGCACCGCCTCGGGCACGACGCGCTCGCTGGAGACGGCGTCGGAGACCAGCGGCGTGGCGCAGAACTGGCACTTGTCGCTGAGTGCGTCGCTCTCGGTCACGGCCTGGCATCCGGGACACCGGAACACCTTCATTCCCGGGGGCACGGCCGCACGGAGCGGCAGCACGGCCAGCTCCTGGATCGGGTGCTCGGTCACCTGCCGGGGCGCCGGCACGATGCCCTGCTCGTGCCGACAGTAGGGGCAGCGCAGCGCGTACGTCCCGGGCGCGTACTCGCTGCGCGCGCCGCACGCCTCGCACTCGAACGCGCGGTCCGGCGCGGGCGCCAGGCCCTCTTCCGTCATCGTCCCTCTCCCCCGTGGGTGGTCGTTTCCGTGGTCGCTTCCGCGGACGTCGCTCGGACGTCCCGGCGTGGTGGCTGCTGCATCACGGCCGCCCTATCCCTGCGGCGGGAGCGGCGGGAGCGGCGGCGGCACGTTGGCGAACAGCGGGGCGAGCTCCCCGACCTGCTCGGCGGGCTGCCAGTTCGCCATACCGTTGTGCCACACCAGCGTGGCGCGGGTCAGCCCTCCCGAACCCACCAGCCCGGCCAGGGCGTTGGCCTCGTACGGGCCCTGCTGCTGACCGCCCACCGCGACGAACCACTGCACCGCGGTCGGCAACGGCGGGGGCACCGCGGCGGCCGGGGCCTGCGCGGGCACGGGGGCCGAAGGTGCCGCGGGCGCGGCGGGGCTCTGGGGCGTCAGGCCCTGGGCGATGCGCTGGCCCAGCGCCATGCCGACGCCGAGTCCGACGCCCTCCCCGGCTCCGCCGGGATTGGCCGCGGCCGTCCCGATCGCGTTGGCGGCCTGGAACCTGGTGTAGTCGTCGAGGTTGCCCGCGATGCCCATCCGCGAGCGGGTGTCGATGGCGGCCTCGACCTCCGGCGGGACGCTGATGTTCTCGATGACGAACTTCGGGATCGCGATGCCGACGGAGGCCAGGTCCTCGGTCAGGATCCCCGCCAGCTGCTGCCCGATGCCCTCCTGGCGGGCCGCCAGGTCCAGCAGCGGGACGTTCGCCGAGCCGAGGGCGGAGCCCAGCTTGGAGACGACGAGCTGGCGCAGGTACTCGCCGACCTCCTCGGTGCGGAACTGCGGGTCCGTTCCCGCGAGCTCGCGCAGCAGGGCGGCCGGGTCGGAGACCCGCGCGGCGAACGCGCCGAAGGCGCGCACGCGGACCATGCCGAACTCCGGGTCCCGCAGGATGATCGGGTTCTGGGTGCCCCACTTGAAGTCGGTGAACTGCCGCGTGTTGACGAAGTAGACCTCCGCCTTGAAGGGCGACTCGAAGCCGTACTTCCAGCCCTTCAGCGTCGACAGCACCGGCATGTTCTGCGTGTGCAGCGTGTACGTCCCGGGCGAAAAGACGTCCGCCAGCTGCCCCTCGTTGACGAAGACCGCGACCTGGGACTCGCGCACGACCAGGCGCGCGCCCATCTTGATCTCGTTCTCGTAGCGGGGGAAACGCCAGACGATCGTGTCACGGCTGTCGTCGGTCCACTCAAGGATGTCGATGAACTCTCCGCGTATGCGGTCCATCAGACCCACAGCAGCACCACTCTCTCCTACCGACCCACCCGCCCCTACCCGGCGGCTCCGGGACGCGTTCGGGGCGGCCGGTCAGCATTATGACCTGCCGTGATACACCCTGCCGCATTACCGGCGAACCGTTGCGGACCCGGAACGCCGTCGAGTAGGACGGCACGCGTCGGCCGCCGGCCCCGCGAACCGGCGTCAGCCCGCGACCACCTCCAGGTGGTAGGTCGTGTCCACCCAGAAGTCGTCCGACGAAGCCTTGATCGACAGGACGTACTGGCCAGGGGAGAGGGGGTCCAGCGTGCACCAGATCCCCCACGCGATGCGCGGCCGTCGCATCGCCCAGAAGCGCTTGGAGGCGAACTCCTGCATCGGCAGAGGGTTGCCGTTCAGCACGGCCTCGGCGCTGGAGACGTCCAGACGCCACGGCCGCGAGGAGAAGCCCACAGCCGACCGCATGGTGTTGAGGACGGGAAAGAAGATCGGCCTCCCGGCGGGTATCTGACAGCGCCGCACCACCCGGCCACCGTAGGTACCGGCCAGGAACCAGACGTCCCACGGCTGCCCCCAGCCCGCGAACTCCCCGGTCCGGTCCCTGACCGGACTGCGGTCACGCGGCCCGGCAAAGGCCCACTTCCACCAACGTGCGGCAAGCCTCCTGCCCCGCTCGGGATCCACCGCCCCGGGACCTGCCTCCTGGACCACGGCCTCACTCACGTCAGCTCCCTGCGCCTGCACCCATACGGAAACGATTCGGCGAGACCCTATCCCGCCGCGCCGCAGCACTCCCGATCCGCCCGAACGGCGCCCGCGCCTTCCCGGCTTCGCCGGTCGGAGGCCACGCCGCATCCGAGAGCCGGCGCCATCCGATCGGGTCGCCCGCCGAGGACCGTGCCACGACGGAACGGATGGCGCGGTCGGCTGCGGACTTGGAGATGCCAAAGAGCAGGGCGAGTTGGCGCAGAGTGAGGTTGGTGCGCCAGTACGCGACAACCAGCAGCACCCGGTCCTCAACAGAGAGCGACGACGGTCGGCCCCGTCGAGTTCCGGTCGGCTCCCTCGCGGCGCAGCTGGGTAAGCAGCCCGGCGAATGCACGTGGACTCAGCCCTGCGAAAGGACCAATCCACGCGGGCTCCGACGCCGTGATCACTACGGTCGTCCCGGGATGGTCCCATGACCTGCGGTGCCGGAACGCGTGTTCAGTGGAACTCGTGCACCACCTGGATCTCACCGACGATGTGAGCGTTGAACTCGTCAAGCTCCTCCGCGGGGACCCACAGCTCGAGGATCGTCCGCCCACCCGCCTGTTGGACGGGATAGCGGGCGACGAACTCGGCCTCGACCTCGAAGCGGGTGACGAAGCCGGCCCCGTCGTGCTTGACGTTCCAGTCCCTTGCGATCTTGATCGCATAGTCCTCGTTGAGCACCGGATAAAAGATCGGCTGCTCTGGGAGGCGGGGTGGCCAGGCACGCCAGCCCAGGTCTCGCACCAGCTCCAGCTCCCTCGGCCCCGTCGGACGCCACAGAGTCGTTGTCGCAGGCCGGCTGGTCATAATAGGCGCTCTCTGGTCGTAGGTCCCGCAGGCGCGGTTGCTGAGCGTGCACGGTAGCGGCCCATGCAGGCACCAGGCGAGTTTCAATATCCGCAGACCGATCACGAGCCGTCCGCGCAGGCGAAGCCCCAGCAACGGTTGCGGACAAGCTTTAGGCTGCCGGAGTGGGATGGCATCTGAGCGAGCTGATCGCGAAGTACGGCGTGCCGGGCGCGCAGATCGCCGTGTTGGCCGACGGGGAGATCCATGACGAGGCCGCGGGCGTGCTGAGTCTGCACACCCGGGTCGAGACCACGACCGACTCGGTGTTCAAGATCGGCTCCATCACCAAGATCTGGACAGCCACGCTGGTCCAGCAACTGGTGCACGAGGGTGCGTTGGACCTCGACCGTCCGGTTCGCCACTACCTGCCCGGCTTTCGGCTGAGCGACCCGGCGGCGGGTGAGGTGCTGACCGCTCGCCACCTGCTGACCCATACCGGCGGCATCGACGGCAACCACTTCACCGACACCGGTCGCAACGACGACGCGATCGAGAAGTTCGTCGCCACCCTCGCCGAGGCGGACCACCTGCTCCCGCCGGGCACCCTCTTCTCCTACTCCAACAGCGGGTACGTGGTGCTCGGCAGGCTCGTGGAGGTGCTCCGGGGCGAGCCCTTCCACCAGGTGCTCCGCGAACGCCTGGTGACCCCGCTGGGCTTGCCGACCGTCGCCACCACCACGTACGAGGCGATCCTGCACCGCGCCGCGATCGGGCACGTCGAGACCGACGGCGAGCCGGCGCCCACGAAGAGCTGGGCAGTCCGTTACTTCTCCACGCCCAGTGGCTCTCACCTGGCGATGAGCGCACGCGACCTGCTGAGGTTCGTCCACCTGCACCTCACGGACCCCGCGCTGGCGCCCATGCGCGACCCCCAGCTCACAGGCGTCCCGGACTTCGGCGGGGGCGTCGTGGGGTGGGGGCTCGGCTGGATGCTCTACCGGGACGGCGTCGTCGGGCACACCGGCGTCTCCAAGGGACAGAAGGCATTCCTGCGCGTGGTCCCCTCGGCCGGCGTCGCGGTCGCCGTGCTGACCAACAGTTCCGGCGCGGAGCCGCTGGCCCACGAACTACTCAGCACCGTGCTCGGTGATCTCACCGACGTCGAGACGGCTCCACTGCCGGTGCCGCCCGCGAATCCGCTCCGGCTCGACGCGGAGCGCATGTGCGGCACCTACCGGAGCACCCTGTACGACCTCACGCTCACCGTCGAGGACGACCGCGCGTTCCTCGTCCGCCGCCCTCGCAACGAACTCCCGAAGTCATCATCCCTCGGCGGGCCCGGAGAATCCGTCGAGATGGTCCGCCTCGACGACAGCACGATCATCACCGCCGCACCCACGTTTGAGGGCCATCAGGTCCTCTCGCTGATCGGCTCCGACGAACACGGTCGCGCCCGATTCCTGCACAATGGAGCCGCCGCCCGACGGATCTCCTGACTGCCGACGCAGGGCCAGGGTCTCCTCCCCGAGGAGCCGGAGCCGGCCTGAGCGCAGCTCAGTGCCGGCGGTCCTCTGGCCCGAGATCCCTGACGCGGGGCCACTTCTTGGCGATTGCATCGAGCGCCCGACCAGGAGTGAGGTACTGCTCGAAATATCCGCAGTCCGTGCAGACGTAGTCGTCGGACGTCGAACGTCTACGAATGAGCCCGCCCACCACGATGTCGGTGTGCTGCCCGCGAAGGATCCCGCCGAAGGCCGTGTGTACCTCGGTGGACCCGCACTTGGGGCATGTTCCTGATCGCATGCGCGGACCTTACTCGCCGGGGGACGGCAACCCGCACCCCGGGCTGCCCTTTCCCACCGACGTCGGGCCGCTGCACGAGGGGGCTTCCGACACCGCCTGCGCCCCTGCGGGCCGGGAGCGGGTGGCCACGGTGTGGCTGGCGGGGGCGGGCAGAGGTGCGTGGCAGCATGAGGAACCTGCCGTTCCGCCTTACTCCCTTCCGATCAGCACCAGGAGTTGGCTGTGTCCCACCACCTCAGCGGACCGAACCTGCGTTCCCCCAAGGGAGACGCGCGGCTGGACCTCACGGACGTGTTCGTCTTTCCCGCCGCCGAGGCCGGCCGCACCGTTCTGATCATGAACGTGAACCCGTTCGCGCCGACGCAAGGCGACGCGTTCCACCCCGACGCCGTGTACCGGATCAACGTCGACACCGACGGCGACCACAAGGCCGAGCTCGCCTACAGCTTCACCTTCTCCTCTCCCGTGGACGGCCGCCAGACCGTGACCGTCCGGCGCGCGGACGGCGCCGAGGCGCAGCAGCAGGAGGCTGTCGGCAAGGCCGTCGTCTCCGATGTCGCCGTCGACTTCGGGCGGGTCCCGAGCGTCGTGCAGAGTGGCGGCTACCGCTTCTTCGCCGGGCTGCGCAGCGACCCGTTCTTCGCCGACCTCGACGGCATCGTGAACAACTTCCAGTGGACCGGGAACGACTTCGGCATCGACAAGAACGCCTTCGGCATCGTCCTGGAGGTCGACGACGACGAACTCGGCGACGGTCCGATCGGCGTCTGGGCCCGGGTGAGCCTGCGCGAGAACAGGGTCCTGACGTCCGTCGACCGCGGCGCCCACCCGTCCCTGACCGCGTACTTCAACGCCGAGGACGTCAAGGACGCCTACAACGCGGGCGAGCCGGCCGACGACTGGGACACCTACCACGAGGCGTGGACCGCCGTCCTGGCCCACACCGGCGGCTACGCCGCCGCGGAGGCCGAGGCGGCGCTGCACACCGTCCTGCCGGACGTCCTGCGCTACGACCGCACCCGCCCCGTCGCCTATCCGAACGGGCGCACCCTCACCGACGACGTCACCTCGGCCCGGCTCGCCATGATCTCCAACGGGAAGATCGCCGACGACCACATCCCACCCCACACCGATCTGCTCACCGTCTTCCCCTACCTCGGGGAGCCGCATTCGACCGGCTCCTGACGCGCCGCTCCGGCACACCCGGCACGCCGAGGGATCGGCGGATCTGCCAGGCTGGGGTCCCGTGATCACGTGGAGCCGCACCCTGGACGCCGCAGGCGTCACCGATACGGCGCTGCGCGCCGACTACACCGCCCAGCGCCGGGCCGCGACCCGCTTCAGGCCGGAGGCGGCCTGGGCGGTGCGGCTGCTGGTGCCGCCGGCCCTGGTCCCCCATGTGCTGGTCGCCACCGCGTTCATGCACCACACCGACAAACTGCTGGACGGCGAAGCGCCGCAGGCGGAACGGCTGGCCGAGTACCGGGCCTGGTCGGCTGCAGTGACCGCCGCGCTGGCGCGGGAGGAGGCGGACGAGCCGCTGCTGCGCGCGCTCGCCCACAGTGCGGCGCTGCATCCGCCGCTGCGCCGCTGCGCGCAGGAGTTCCTGGCCACCGCGCAGACCGAGCTGACCGCCTCCGGCTTCGCCACCGAGGCGGACTACCAGGCCTATCTGGACGACTACTCGCTGCCCGCGCTGATGGTGGTCGCCTGCCTGCTCGCGCCCGACACCGCCGAGGTCCGCACGGCCGCGCGCGCGTACATCGACGGCAGCCAGCGCCTGGACTTCGTCGCCGACCTCGGCGAGGACCTGGCCGCAGGCCGCCTCGGCCTTCCGCTCACGCTGCTGGCCGAGCACGGCGTGAGCCGTGCGGAGCTGGTCGCCGCGGCCGAGACGCCCGGCACCCGGGCGCTGCTGCGGCACGCTCTCCGGCTGGCCGGGGACGCGCTGGACCAGGGCCGCGCCGTGCTGCCGCTGACCCCGCCCGCGCACCGGGCGCTGCTCGCCACCCTGATCGGGCTGGACGAGCTCACCGCCCGGGCGGCGGCCGAGGCGGGCCCGGCCGCGCTGCTGCGCTCGGGCGCGGGCCCCGCCAAGCCGGCCGCGCTCGCACTGCTGTGGCGTCAGTGGCGGGCCGCGCGCCGGGTCGACGGCGAGGCGTGACGTCACGGCGCGACACGAAGGCGTGGTCCGTCGTGACGACCGTGCTCGCGGAGCGGCTGACCTACGATCACCGCCCGGGCTGCGGCTGGTCGCGGCCGCCCTCGTTCCGGCCGCGGGTCAGGACCGGCCGGTGGCAGCGCCGAAGTCGCGGACGAAGCCCCGGAACGCGGTCTCCACCTCCATGGCGTCGGCGAGGCTGCCTCCGTTGCCGGCCTTGACGTTGTCCAGGCAGTGGGAAGCGGCCGCCTGGGCCCGGTCCAGAGTCTCCTCCCAACTGCTTTCGGCACTGCTGTCGGGCAGCTTGCCGTAGGACTTCGCCGCGTTCACGTCTGCGAGGACCTGACGGCAGCGCGACGCGATGGTGGGGTCGTCGCCCCGGCCACTGACGTCGAGCAGGGTCTTCACGTCCGCGCCGATGGCGTTGACGTGCGTCTGGCCGCCGTGCTGGGACCAGCTCGCCACCGTCTGCCTGTCCTCGGAGCAGCCGGCCGGACCGGCGAGCAGCAGGGTTGCCCCGGCCGCGAGGAGAACGCCTCGCACGGGACGGGAGCGGGTCGACAGGTTCATGGGATGCGCCCTTCTCTTGGCCGGCGGACTCGCCATGATCGCAAAGCGGGGCCGCGGAGCCATCGGGGAAATCACTGAGCCGTCCACGTAGACGGGGCCGCAGGGCGTCTCCGAGCCCTGAGGTGGGTTCGTCCGCGCGCCTTGTGGTTCCCCGCGGCGGGGTGGAGGCTCTGTCGTATGCCGATCTTGGTCAGGACCGCCGAGCGCGCCGACGTGCCCGCACTCGTCCGTCTGCGTCTCGCGAACGCGGACAGTCATGTCCGACTCGATCCGGTCGTCTATCGCGTGCCCGACGCCGACGCTGTGCGCGGGCATTTCGAGGCGACCCTTTCGTCCGGATCGGAAGTGGAGATCTTTGTCGCCGAGGTGGCGGGTGAGGTGGTGGGCATGGTGGAGCTGGTGCCGGTGGCCGCTCCCCCGGAGCATCAGATCCTGGTTCCCCGGCGCACGGCCGAGATCCATACCGTGGTCCTGGACGGACATCGGGGTGAGGGCATCGGATCGGCCTTGCTGAAGGCAGCCGAACAGGCAGCGGCCGAACAGGGTGTCGCGATCATCTATGCCGGGATCTTCACGCGGAACGAGGGAGCCGTCCGCTTCTACCGCGCCGCGGGCTTCGGACCGCGTGGAACCCTGCTCAGCAGGGAACTGGGCGGGCCCGCCACCGACCGATCAGGGCCTTCCCGTCAACTCCATTCGGGAAATAACACGTTGTGAATGCGGACCGGCATTCAGAGCGGCCGCAGAACCTTCGGGCAACAGCGGGCGAACGCCGAACGAAAACCCCCGGATCTTGAAAAATCTACGCGCATCTACTTGCCCGGCCTCCATTTCGCGGTGACCATACGGACGGCAGTCATCTGACCATGCACCGTCATTGCGCGGAGGTGTATCGATGAAGAAGTGGAAGAAGAGATCGGCGAGCGTGGCGTTAGTCGCCGCCGTCGCACTGGGCGGGGCCTCCTTGGCCACCGCCCAGGGGGTCGGAAAGCATCCGGCGACCGGGGTCGGCTCGTGCACGCTGAGAGGGTGGAATCCGGCGACCAGCCCGACCAGCGCGAACCTGCCGATCGGCAAGCGTCCGATGACGTACAAGCCGGACGACGTCGACTGCACCGGCGCGGTGTTCGCCGCACCGGGCGTCGAGTTCGCGAAGTTCCCGCAGCCGAAGAACTTCGCGATCACGAACAAGACCGTCGTGCAGAAGGTCGGCGCCCACCAGACGGTCGTGGCGAAGCCGGCCGCCGCGGTGAACCCGCTGGCGCCGTATTTCCCGCCGTTCCAGCACTTCGTGATCATCTATCGGGAGAACCACACCTTCGACGACTACCTGGGCGACTGCGCGA
Organism: Streptacidiphilus rugosus AM-16; assembly: GCF_000744655.1. Taxonomy (NCBI): domain Bacteria; kingdom Bacillati; phylum Actinomycetota; class Actinomycetes; order Kitasatosporales; family Streptomycetaceae; genus Streptacidiphilus; species Streptacidiphilus rugosus. The sequence goes on from NZ_JQMJ01000004.1 coordinate 938,990, forward strand.
CCACGGTGATCGCCGGTTGCAACGGCCAGGTGCAGAGCACCAACCACATCAGCTCCGTGCCGAACCTGCACACCCTGGCCAAGACCTACTCGCTGTCCGACTCGTACAGCACCGGCGTGCAGCCCCCGTCCGGCCCCAACCACTGGTTCCTGTTCTCGGGGCAGTCCTCGTCCAGCAGCCAGCAGCAGTCGTACCCGTCGAACGGCACCGAGTTCGACCGCTTCCTGCAGAGCGACGCCGGACCCACGGACGAGGGCACCAACGCGTGCACACCTCCGTCCGGCACCAGCAGCGGCACCAGTCCGTACTCGTTCATCATGAACGGCGACATCTACTGGATGCTCAACAGCGGCAGCGGCTACTGGAAGAACCCGGGCGACGGCAAGGTCGAGGTCCTGCCGCCCAACCGTCCGGGCACGTCCATTCCCGAAGAACTGCACACCAACGAGTACACCTGCCAGAACCAGAGCATCCCCGACAGCACAGTGGCGAGCGACTACCTCAACTTCGTCAACCAGTACGGGATGCCGGCCTACAACTACGTCGAGCTGTTCAACGACCACCCCGGTACGTACCAGGACGTCCCCGGTAACGACACCGCGACGAACAGCATCGTCAGCTCCATCATGAGCAACCCGACGTACAAGGACAACACCCTGATCGTCGTCACCGAGGACGACACCCAGAACGGCAACAACGGCTCGGACCACGTCAGCAACACCTACCGCGTGCCGCTGCTCGTCATCGGGTCGCCGACCTACGTCAAGCAGCACTACCTCTCGCACGTCGCGTACACCACGGCCAACGTGCTGGCGGCGATGGAGCGCACGATGCAGAACGTACACTCCGGGGTCATCGACCCGAACGACAACCTGGGCGCGTCCACGTTCCCGATGACGACGGCGGACCAGGCCGCGCTCGGCGACCCGCTGGAGGACTTCTGGGTCCAGGGCTCGACGCCCCTCTCGGCCGCCGCCACGGGCTCCCCCACCACCGGCAACGCGCCGCTGACCGAGAACTTCACCGGCTCGGCCACCGGCGGCACGGCCCCGTACAGCTACAGCTGGAACTTCGGTGACGGCGGCACGAGCACGGCCCAGAACCCGAGTCACGTCTACAGCACCGCGGGCACCTACACCGCGACGCTGACGGTCACCGACGGCGCCTCGCCCGCGCACACCGCGACCTCGCAGGTGACGACCACGGTGAACGCCGTCGGGAACCCGCTGGCAGCCACCGCCTCGGCCACCCCGACCTCCGGGCAGGTGCCGCTGAGCGTCGCCTTCACCGGCACCGGCACCGGTGGCACGCCCGGGTACGGCTACAACTGGAACTTCGGCGACGGAACCACCAGCGCGACGCAGAACCCGAGTCACACCTACAGCACCGCGGGAACGTACACCGCGACGCTGACCGTCACCGACAGCGCCTCGCCCGCGCACACCGCCTCCGCGACGGTGAGCATCACCGCCGATCCGATCGCCGCCACGGTACCGGGCCCGCCCACCGGCCTGACCGGGACGGCAGGGACCGGACAGGTGGCGCTGAGCTGGACCCCGCCGTCCAGCAGCGGCGGCGAGAACATCACCTCGTACAAGGTCTACCGCGGCACCTCCAGCGGCGGCGAGGCGCTGCTGACCAGCGGCGGCTGCAGTGGCCTCGGCGCGGTGACCTCCTGCACCGACAGCGGGCTGACCGCCGGTCAGACGTACTACTACACCGTCACCGCGGTGAACGGCGTGGGCGAGGGGGCGGCGAGCAACGAGGCCTCCGCGACTCCCACCGGCACCGGCTGCCAGGCCTCGCAGTTGCTCGGCAATCCGGGCTTCGAGAACGGCAGCTCCAGCCCGGCGCCGTGGACGGTGACCTCGACGCACAGCCCGGTCGACGTGATCAACAGCAGCACCTCCGAGCCGTCCCACAGCGGAACCTGGGACGCCTGGCTCGACGGCTGGGGCAAGACGACCACCGACACGGTCGCCCAGTCCGTCACCCTGCCGAGCGGCTGCAGCAGCTACAACTTCAGCTTCTGGCTGCACGTCAACACGGCCGAGACGACGTCGAGCACCGCATACGACACCCTCAAGGTGCAGGTGCTGAACAGCTCCGGCACCGTCCTCGGCACGCTGGCCACCTACTCCAACCTCAACCACAACACCGGGTACGCGCAGCACACCTTCAACCTCGGCGCGTACGCCGGGCAGCGGGTGACCCTGAAGTTCACCGGCGCGGAGGACTCCCTGTACCAGACCTCCTTCGTGCTCGACGACACCGCGGTGAACGTCGGCTGAGCCGATCGCGGAACCGCCGGGTGGCGCACTGCGGTGCGCCACCCGGCGCCGCGGCTTCCTCGACATCAGCTGCGCGCCGGCTGAGGAACGGATGGACGCATGGAAACACCCGTCGCGGTGCGGGGCCACGGCATCACCAAGGTCTTCGGTGAGGTCGTCGCGCTCGACCACGTCGATCTCAGTATCACGCAGGGTCAGATCCACGGCCTGGTCGGCCCGAACGGCGCCGGCAAGACCACGCTGCTCGGACTGCTCCTGGGTCTGGCCGTCGCCGACGAAGGGAGCCTTCGGATCCTCGGCGCCCCGCTGGGACGCGGGCTGGCCGTGCCCGACGGCGTCTCCGGGTTCGTCGACGGGCCCGGGCTCTATCCCACCCTGACCGCGCGGCAGAACCTTGCCACGGTCGCCGCACTGAGCTCCGAGGAGGTGCCGGCCACGGGCATCGAGGAGGCCTTGGTCCAGGTCGGACTCGACCAGGTGGCCGACCACAAGGTCCGCGGCTTCTCCCTCGGCATGCGCCAGCGGCTGGGGCTTGCCGCGGCGATGCTGACCAGGCCGCGGCTGCTGGTTCTCGACGAACCGTCCAACGGCCTGGATCCGGCGGGAAAGAAGCACGTGCAGGGGGTCCTGCGCCGACTGGCGGCCGACGGCGTCACGGTCGTCCTGTCGAGCCATCGGATGGACGATCTGGAGGCGCTCTGCTCCGAGGTCACCATCCTGGCCACGGGGCGCGTGGTCTTCTCCGGCCCGCTGCGGAAGCTCTCCCACGAGGACCGCGAACTGGACCACCGGCTGCGGACCTCCGATCCTGCCGCCGCCCGCACCGTCGCGGCCGGGGCACCCGGGATCAGGATCCTCGAGGACCACGACGCCGCGGCTCAGCCGGACACCGACGTGATCGTCGTCCGCGGACGGGTCGCGGCCGTGGACGAACTCGTGGTCCGGCTCGTGCACGGCGACATCGCGGTCCGCGAGTTGGGGACCGTCGTCTCGCCGCTGGAAGCCGCCTTCCTCGCCCTGACCGAGCAGCCCGCCCGCACCGAGCAGGAGGCCGATCGATGACCTCGACCCTCGCCGACTCCCCCGCCGCCGGGGCCGACACCGGTCCCGGCAGGCCGGGCAGACGCCCTGTCCCGGTCGCCCGCATTCTGCACATGGAGCTGGTCAAGCAGTTCTCGGCCTGGCGGGTACGCCTGTTGCTGCTGCTCTGCTGGGTCGGTCCCGGTCTGCTGGTCTTCGTGATCGACCAGCAGAGCACCCTGCCCTCGGACACCCTGTTCGGCCGGTGGATGCACGCCACCGGCTGGGCCGGGTCGCTGGTGGTGCTCGGGGTCGCCGGCACGTGGGTGCTGCCGCTGGTCACCTCCATGGTCGCGGGCGACGTCTTCGCCTCGGAGGACCGGCTGGGCACCTGGCGCCACCTCCTCGTCACGGTGCGCTCGCACCGGCGGATCTTCGCCGCCAAGGCGCTCGCCGCCCTCACCGTGATCGTGCTGCTCGTGGCGGGCCTGGCCCTCTCCGGCGTCGTCGGCGGGCTGCTCGCGGAGGGGAACCAGCCGCTGGTCGGCCTGGACGGCCACCTGCTCGGCGGCGGCGACGCTGCCGGCGAGGTCCTGCTGGCGTGGCTCTGCGCGCTGGCGCCGACGCTCGCCCTCGCGGCCGTGGGGCTGCTCGGATCGATCGCGCTGGGCCGGTCGCCGATGGGCCTGCTCCTGCCGATGCTGGCCGCCCTCGGGATGCAGGTCGCGCAGTTGCTGCCGCTGCCGGTCGCGGTGCGCCTGGCGCTGCCCGGATACGCCTTCATCTCCTGGAACGGCCTCTTCACGGATCCGCGGCAGCTCGGGCCGCTGCTGATCGGCGTCGGGGTGAGCGCGCTGTGGGCGGTGGTCGCGACGACCCTGGCCTACCTGCTGTTCCTGCGCCGCGATTTCACCAACCTCAACAACGACGGAGCCGGCCGCAGGACGCTGACCCTCGGAGTCCTCCCCCAGGTGGCCCTGCTGGCCGCGAGCGTCGGTGTGGTGGCCGTGGCCACGGATTCGGGCGGTTCCGGGATCACGCAGGCGAAGGTGCAGCGGTCGCTGGCCACGGCGTTCGCCCACCTCTACCGCTTCCAGCAGGCGGAGATGCGCCGGCCGACGGTCTCCGAGGCCCAGCTGCGCACCTCCGCCGCCTGCGACAAGAGCGAGGGGCTCGGCCCGCAGGAGGGACCGGGCAACGACTGGCGCTGCACGGTCACCTGGAACGTCCCCGGTTACAACGCCACCGCTCAGGCCGTCTACCAGCTCGACGTCAGCGCGAACGGACGCTACATCGCCGACGGGGACGGGCCGGTGCAGGTGAACGGCTACTTCCTGATCGTCGACGCGGGACAGCCGGATCCGAACCCGCTCTGGCAGCTGGACGGCAACGTCGATCTTCTCGACGGGTGAGCCGGGCTGCGGCGGCGCGGCGACGACGGGAAACCCACGGCGGTGGGGGCGATGATGTTTGCAGAGGCCAGGAGGGGTGATTCGCCACGTGCGGCCGTCCCCACCCCCACTCCGACGGCCCGCCCGAGACAGGGAGGCCAGGATGAGCGCGAGCTACGAGCTCCGGTTCAGCCACAGCACGGGCCCCGACGACGTCGTCGTGGTCCACGCCACGAGTGCGATCGGGCCGAGCGGCAGCCCGGTGTACCGCGACGACACGGGCATCATCCAGGTGGAGATCAACGAGGAGTGCGAGGCCAGGGTGCTGCTCACGAGCGCGCGCCAGCGACCGCGGCAGCCGTCGGGGTGCCGTCGGCTCTAGAGCCTGTCTCATGGATCCGCGTGACGTCCGGACCGCCGCGGCGACGGGCGCCGGCCGGGGCGACGCGCTGCGCGGTCAGGCCTCGATCACGGGCGGGTTCGCGCGGGGCTGCGTCTCCCAGGCGTCGGGGTCCGCGGCGTGCGGGTAGCGCGTCCGGCGGCGGGAGCCGCGGCCTGACCTCCCGGGTGTGCCCGACGGCCGGGGAGGTTCCCCGGCCCGTCCGCTGACGGCGCCGGGCTCGGGCTCGGCGCCCGCTGCGGTGGCGGTGCGGGCGGGTTCGGAGGCGGTGGCGGTGGGTGAGACCTCAGGAGGCCGCGCACCCGGCCAGCGGGTCGCCGCGGGCGCCGGCGCGGCGCCGGGCCCCTGGCCGGCTCCGAGCGCCGGCGAGCCGAGGCCGCCCGCGGCGGTGCGCAGTCGGCCGCTGCCCAGCAGGCTCGCGTGGGCGGGGGCGGGCGGGGGCGGCCATGCCGCCCCGGCCCGGTGCGCCGCCGTGGGCGGGTGAGGGGGGTTGTTCAGCTGCGCCGTCGCGTTGTTGTAGGCGACGCCGAGCTGCTCCATCACCACCACGGCCTGCTGCCGGGCCTGCTCCGGCGCGGACAGTTGCGCGCCGTCGGCGTCCAGGGCGCGCGCGAGCCCGTGCGCGGCCGCGTCCTTCTTGAACTGCCAGTCGGTGCTCTGCGAGGTGACGGCCCGCAGCACCGTGTCGAGCAGGCTCGGGTCCTCCGGCATCCGCGCTCGCGCCACGGACAGGGCCTGCGCGACTCCCCCGGTCGCCGCGGCGGCGTTCGCGGCGTGGGCCGCGCCGTTGGTCAGGCTCTCGTGCAGGGTCGCGGTCCGGCGGCGGAAGGCGTCCGCGGACGGTCCGGCCCAGTGTTCGAGCAGGTTGCCGGCGTGCAGGGTGAGTCGGGCCGCGGTCTCGCCGAGCTCGTCGTGCAGGTGCCGCCAGTGCTCGGCGACGGTCTGGACGGCGGCAGGATCGGCGGTCTCGATCATGGCGCGCAGCGCCGCGACGTCCGGAGCCGCCTCGAAGTCGGTGGTGAAGCCCCCGCCGCCGTGGTGCCCGCCCCGGTTGGCCCGCAGCACCTCGCTCCAGAGCCGGTCGGCGAGGTTCTGCTCGTTCACGGCGTGGAGCACCGCGCCGACCACGTCGGACAGGACCGTCCCGACGGCGCCGAGGCCTTCGACGGCGGCTTCGGCCTGCTCGAAGACGTCGCTCACGCCAGCCTCCTGAAGGCGGCGGCCGTGTCGCTCTCCTGGTCGAGGTAGCGGCGGTGGACCTGGCCGGTCCGGTCGGTGACCTCCTGCAGCATTCCTTCGAGGGTGTCGACCATGCCCTTCAGCGCGGCCTGCATCTCCACGTGGGCCCGGTGCAGGCTGTCGGCCTCCAGGAAGTCGGCGGAACCGAGCTGTGCCCGGCTCAGGCCCGTCCGGTAGGCGGCGATCTGTCGTGTGCCGTCCATCGCGTCGGTGATCCCCTGGAGCTTGAGCACCGTTTCCCTCAGAAAGTCGACGTCGGCCTGATACCCGCTCACTCTTTCCCCCTCCCGACTTCGCCAGGTCGGATAGTGACGCTATCCATGATGGCGATGGTTGGATAGTGACACTTCCCGATGAGGGGTGCAAGAGCCTCCACCAGAAGGGCGCGAGAGATGCGGTTGGCGGAGTTGAGCGGGCGCAGCGGGGTGTCCACCGCGACGATCAAGTTCTACCTGCGGGAAGGGTTGCTGCCCCCGGGCCGGCAGGTCAACGCGAGCAACGCGGAGTACGGCGAGGAGCACCTGCGCCGGCTGCGGCTGGTCCGGGCGATGATCCAGGTCGGCCGGATCCCGGTGGCCACGGTCCGCGAGGTGCTGGGGCACGTCGACGACGACTCACTGGGCCGCTCGTTCCGCCTCGGCGCGGCCATGTGGGCGCTGCCGCAGGTGCCCGAACCCGACCAGGAGGACGAGCACCTCGACAGCGTCCGCGAGGAGGTCGACTCACTCCTGGACCACCTGGGCTGGTCCAACGCCCTGGCCCTGCGCACCGTCTCGCCGTCCTACCGCTCACTGGTCCTGGCCCTGGCCGCCTTCCGCCGCCTCGGCTACGGCGAGAACACCGACATCGTCGCCCCCTACGCCCGGCTGATGCAGCAGATGGCGGTCCTGGACGTCGACTTCATGGAGAACCACCCCACGGAGGCGGAGCGGGTCGAGTTCGCGATCCTGGGAACCGTCCTGATGGAGCCGGCCCTGACCGCCCTGCACCGGCTCGCCCAGGAGGAGGAGACGGCCCGCCGCTACGGCCTGGCCCACGAGCCCCCGCCGGACGCGGGCTGATCCCACCGACCCGCGCCCGGCCGCTCCGCGGTGCTACGGCTTGGGCAGTGTGCACCCGGGGAGCGTGAGGTCGAAGCGGTTGCCCGCGGCGACGCAGGCGGGGATCTCGTAGGTCTCCTCGGCGTAGTTGGTCCCCTCGTGGACGGTGACGTTGCCGTTGGCGTCCACCTCGCAGGGGTTGTCGAGGGTGCAGGTCTCGCCGTTCTCGTTGCCGGTGTTGTTCACCGCGACGACCAGGCCGGTCGAGGTGTCGATGACCGGGGATCCCGAGGTGCCGCCGATCGTGTTGCAGGACGGGGTGTAGCGCACCGAGTCCTTCCAGACCCAGTCGCTCTCGTGGAGCTGGTAGACGAAACCGTCGACGTTGCAGGAGTAGACGGTCTTCCAGTAGCCGGAGACGACCTTGATGGCCGCGCCCGCGGCGGGGTGGGTCGCCGACAGCCGCAGCGGGGCGATGCCGTAGGACTGCTGGATCTGGGCGTAGGTCCTGCCCAGCTGGTAGACGGTGATGTCGGTGTCGGTCATGGTCGCGTACGCCACCTTGACCGCGCGCAGGGTGGCGAGCCTGCGGCCGGTGGAGCTCAGCAGGCTGAAGCTGCGGCTGCTGGCCTGGTTCATGACGACCTGTCCGGGGTCCAGGAATCCGGTCTCCAGGCAGTGACCGTTGGTCATCACCAGGGCCGGGTCCGTGGAGACCGAGGCGGGCATGGCGATGAGCGAGCCCGAGCAGTCGTCGAGTGCCACGGTGCCGGCGAAGTTGACGGTCACTGCGGGCGCCGTGGGGGCGGGGGTGGCCGTCACGGGGCCGGCCGTGGTGAGCACGGCGGCGGTGGCGGCCGCGAGGACCGTGCCGGCCGTGCGGAGGGGGTGCTTCATCGGGGGTCCTTTCGGAAGGCGGGGCGGGGGCGGCACCCCCGGAGGTCCAGGGGTGCCGCCCCGTCAGGTACGCGCGGTCAGCTCGCGTTCAGCGCCGTGTCGTCGATGACGAAGGAGGTCTGCAGCGAGGCGTCCTCGGTGCCGGTGAACTTGAGGGTCACCGTCTGGCCCGCGTAGGCCGAGAGGTTGAAGGACCGCAGCTGGTAGCCGGTGGCCTTGTTGAGGTTGGAGTAGGTGGCCAGGGTGGTCGAGCCGACCTGGACGGTCAGCTTGTCGAAGGCCGTCGTGGTGGTGGTCTCGGCGGTGTCGATGTGCAGGTAGAAGGAGAGCGTCGCCGAGCAGCCCGCCGGGATGGTCACCGTCTGGGAGAGGGTGTCCGTGTGGGTGGTGCCGTAGCCGTTCAGCCACGCCTTCCAGGAGCCGGCGTGGGCGGGCTCACTGCTGGAGCTGTCGACGACGCCCGCGCTCGCGGTCCAGGGCGCGGCGCTGCCGGTCTCGAAGCCGGGATTGCCGAGCTTCTGGCCCGCGCCGGTGCAGCCGCCGCCGGTCGGGCTGACCGTCAGCGAGAAGGTCGCGGTGTGGGTGGCGGACGCACCGGTACCGGTGACGGTGACCGTGTAGGTGCCGGTCGGCGTCGACGAGCCGGTGGTGATCGACATCTGGGCGGTCCCGCCGGCCGTCACCGAGGCCGGGCTGAACGTCGCGGTGGCGCCGCTCGGCAGGCCGGACGCGGAGAGGTTCACGGTCTGGGCGGATCCGCTGGTGAGCGCGGTCGTCACGCTCGCGGTGAGGCTGCCGCCGGGGTTGACCGAGCCGGAGGCCGGAGACACGGCGAGGGAGAAGTCGTTGACGCCGGTGGTGCAGGTCGGGTCACCGGACTGGGCCGGGACGCTGACCGCGTTCCACGCGGCCTTGACCGTGTTGAACTCGGCGCACGAGGGGTCGAGGTTCTTCGCGGCCTGCAGCGTCCAGGTGCGATAGGTCAGGTACGAGCTGGCCGAGTTCTTCATCAGCTGGGCGTTGTACACGACCTTGAGGGCGTTCTGGATGCCGATGCCGGTGACGGAGGAGCTGTTGCAGGTCGGGCTGGCCGGACCGCCGGCCGGGTTGCTGCCCTGGGACACCAGGTAGAACCAGTGGTTGCCGGGCCCCGCGGCGGCGTGGACCTCGTCGCCGGGGACGCTGCTGGAGTAGCAGTTGGGGTCGCCGTTGACCAGGGAGGGGTTGTACATGTTGCGGATCGGCCCGGTGCCCACCAGGTTGATCTGGTTGCCGACCAGGAAGTCGGGGACCGCGTAGGGCGCGGGCTCGTTGAGGAACGCCTCGGTCGACGCGCCGTAGGTGTCCGCGATGAACTCCTGGGTGCCGTTGCCGGAGATGCCGCCGGGGGTGTGGTCGTCGACGCCGTGGCCCATCTCGTGGGCGATGACGTCGATCGCGCCGATCCACTGGCCCGCGTCGTTGTGCCCGACCTGGACCTCGGTGCCGTCGTAGTAGGCGTTGACGTCGGCCAGGCCGACCCGGATCGGCCACGCGCCGCCGCTGCCGTCCATGCCGTTGCGACCCAGCCACTGCGACAGCATCCGGAACTCGCCCTGCGCCCCGTACAGGGCGTCGACGCAGCCGGTCTCCTTGCTGGTGGCGTCGCCGTTGCCCCAGGTGTCGGTGGACTTGGTGAACGTCGTGTTCGTGGCCGCGTCCTGGCAGGGCATGTTGGTGATGCCAGGGGAGTTCATCGAGAAGCTGCCACCCGAGGAGGTGGTGCCGATGGTGAGCGGCTCCGGGCCGTTCCAGGCGCCGGTGGCGCTGCCGTGCATGACGTGCTCCTGGGTGTGCAGCACCGCCCCGGTGCGGGCGTCGACGTCGACGCTGAGGCGGCTGACGCCGTCGCTCCCGGTACCGTCGACCGTGGTCTCCCACGCCAGCGCGGCAGGTCCGGAGCCCAGGGCGTAGACGACCAGCCGGGTGCCCTCCGTCCTGGTCACCTTCGTGAGCCGGCCCGCGGCGACGGACGCGGCCTTGGCGCTGCTGATGGTGGGGGTGACGGACAGGGCGCCGATCGGACGCCGCTGGGCCACGGAGTGGGCGAGCACCTGCCCGGCGCTGTTGGTCACCACCACGAAGTCGCCGCCGACCACCGGCACGCCGTGGTAGGTGCGGTCGTAGGGCACGTACTGGGTACCCGCCGAGGCGACGACCGTGTGACGGACGAACTGGTCGTTGGCGCTTGCCTGGAGGAAGGCCGGACGCGCGGCGACGAGCGCGTCGGCGCTCTGGGCGGCCAGCGCCTGGGCGTTGGGGGCGGGTGTCGGCGCCGGTGCCGCCCCGGCGCTCGGAGCGGCTGCTAAGCCGCCGATCAGCGCGGTGACGGCCACCGCACCCGCGGCGACGCCGGCTCGTGTCCTCTTCATGGAGACCTGGTCCTCTCAGTGGTCGGCCCGGTGAGCCCGCTGGCTCAGGGGAGATTGCGGACGAGCACAGGCAGATCAGAGCCAACCCAACATGGACATGCCAAGTCCGAGGACATGGCGGTGCCCAGGCGTGCGCAGAGCGCGGAAGGGGGACGACGAGCATGTCACCACGACGAAGGGTGGTCTCTCGTCCAAAAGGGAACCAGCGGTCTCACGGTGAGTCAAGAGGAAACTCTTAGACTGCTCCTGTTGACGACTCACGCGGTTCGCGCTAAAGCGACTCCCGGATTCCGGTATGCGCCCTGCGCCATGAGGGCGCCGACGGGCCGTCCCGCGACGACCCGGGAGCATCGCGGCGCCGCTCACCCGGAGGGACTCGCGCCACGCGCCGTCGTCGGGCCCGCTGCCTACGATGGCCGTGACCCGGCCGTTGATCCGCAGGGAGCACCATGAGCCGTCTCCGTCTGGCCGCCGTTCCCCTCGCGGGCATAGTGGTCTCCGCGCTGTTCGGGTGTCCGGCGACGGCGTCCGCGAGTAAGACGGGGGCGGTCCACCGCGGCGGACAGAGCAGAACGCTGCCGGACGGCACTCCCGCCGCGCCGCCGCCCCGGGCTCGCAGGACCGCCACCATGACGCTGACCATCCCGTCGATCGGCATCCGGAACCTGCGGGTCGTCGCCTACGCCGGGACGACCGACGACTGGCCCGGCACCCGGATCCAGGACCGCGGCCTCACGGCGACCCCCTTCGGCCCCCACGGTGGCGTCGGCCCGGGTGAGATCGGCAACTTCCTGGTCACCGGCCATCGAACCGCCGACGGCGGCCCGTTCCACGCCGTGCCCTCGCTCAAGGCCGGCGCCAGGGTCCTGGTCTCCACGGGCGGCGTCACCTACGTGTACGCGATCACCGGCACACGGAGGACCGACTTCCGGTCCGCGCGCTCACTCGCCGCGCAGCGAGCCGCCGTGCCCGGCCGCCCCGGCGAGAAGCCCGCCCAGGCCATGCTCACGCTCTCCACCTGCGCGACACCCGAGGACGCCGCCGCGGGCGACACCTGGCACGACGACAAGGGCAACCCCCGACACCGGATCGACAAGATCGGCGTCCTGGTCGGCTGGTCGCGGTCGGGCAGCACGGCGAGGCCCCACCCGCTCGCCGCCGGCGAGGTGCCCGTCCGACACCGGTCTACGTGATTGCCCCGATGCCGAGGCGACGCCGGGTGCGACAGGCTCGTCGTCGTGCACCGAGGCGCCCCGTTCCGGTTCGGGTCGTCGCGCACCCTGCGCGCGGTGCGAGAGGGGAGGCCGCATGGCGGCACAGGCCACGACCGCTCAACTCGTCGGCGAGATACAGAGGTTCGCCGCGCGCCTGCTGACGGGGGTCGTCGAGGACGCGGCGCCGCGAGCCGCGTCCGGCGACTTCACCTGCGCACCCGTGGGTCTGTGGCTGGCACTGTCGGCCCTCGCCTCAGGAGCCGGGTCCGAGACGGCTCGGGAGCTGCGCGACCTGCTCGGCGCGGCAGGGCCGGAGGCCGCCTCCGCGGCCACCGCCGCGACGGAGCAGCTGGCCCTGACGGACGGCGTCGCGGTCGCGACGGCCGTGTGGTCGCGCACGCCGGTCTACCGGGAGTACCGCGAGCGCCTGCCGGACGTCGCCTTCGGCCACCTCGACCCGGCCGACGTCTCGGCGATCGACCGCTGGGTGTGGGGAGCCACCGAAGGAATGATCCACCAGCTGCCGGACCCTCCGGAGCCGGACGAGCTGCTGCTGCTCGTCAACGCGCTGCAACTGGACGGCACATGGTCCTCGCGGTTCAAGCAGGAGAAGACCGCGGACCGGGCCTTCACCGACGCCCTGGGCGTCGAGCACCTCGTCCCGACCATGGCCACGAGCCTGCCGCGGCCCGCGTACGCGTGGACCGTGGAAGCTCCCTCCGGCAACCCCGATGAGGACGTGGAGGTGGTGGCGCTGCTCTGCAGCGCGGAGCCCGACCGTCTGCCGCTGCAGGTGAGCTGCGTCCTGGGAGCTCCGGGCCGGGGCCCGGCGGAGGTGCTGCCCGCCGCCTGGGCGGCGCACGAACGCCGCCGCCCGATCGACGCGGACGCGGTCACCATCACCCTTCCGCAGCTCCACCTGGAGACGCACCTGCGTGTGGAGGAGCTTCTCCCCTCGCTCGGCGCGCCGCTGGCCGTGTCCGACCGTGCGGACTTCTCCGGCATGTCCCCGGAAGCCCTGCGACTCGGCAGGCTCACCCAGGAGTCGGTGCTGCGGATCGACGAGAAGGGCGTCCGGGCGGCGGCGGTGACGCAGAGCTGGACGAGAACGCTGGGTGTATCCGGTCGGGTACCGCGTACCAGGCACATCGCCTTCGACAGGCCCTTCGGTCTGGTGGTCTTCGCCGGCAGCACCGGGCTCCCGTTGTTCACCGCCTGGCAGGCGTCGGCACCCAGGTCACCCCACCGACACGACTGACGGTCTTCCGATGATCCGACGGAAGCGGGGGCGGGCGGCGCGCGCCCGCTTCCGTCAACGCCATTCGGGGAGGTTCACCCGTGTCGCGCGTGACGTTCCGAGCATCCCGGCTGGAGTATGTGACCGATTCCTCACGTTCTTCCCTTCACTCCTGAAAGGTCCGAGGTCATGATCCGTCGTCTTGGAACCGTGCTGGCGGGCGGTCTGCTGCTGACGATCGTCGGTCTGACGACGCTGCCCACGACAGCGTCCGCCGACATCACCAGCGGTGACACCCCCTCCCAGACCTACGTCTGCAACGTCGGCGACTCGGACTCCACGGCCACGGTCCAGACGACCGACATCGACAGCGCCTCGGCGATCATGCCGAGCCTCCTCGGCATGAAGCTGAGCAACTGCCGTCTGAACTCAGCGCGGTAACGCCGCCCCGGGGGGTGGGGGGCGCACCGGCGGCGTCCCGCCGGGGGCCGCAATCCTCGAAGCGATTCACGTCGTGTGCGACGTACATCGCGGATTCGGCCGGCATTCACCTCTCGCCGGGGTGTTGTTCGTCCTCCGTGTGATCCTCATCGCATTCACCTGCCTCCGTGCGGCGAAAAGCACTTGACGCGTCATTAGCACCGTTCCCGACAGGTTATGGTGGATCTTGCCTTCCGCTCGCAGCGCGGATCAGGCTCCTCCATTCGGTCCACTGCCCTTGCTGGCCAACACACCCGCACGGACCGCGGAACGCCGCTCACAGCGGTCGTCACAGCGCGCGGAAACCTCATTCAGGGACCGCCCCGATTGCGAGGACGAAATCCGGTCCCGGGTGAACCCCGGCGGCCCGGGGGGACTTTGGGGAGGTACATTGGCTGCGCAATTCCGTGCTGCATGCACGGACGATATCGACGAACTGCTGACGCTCTATCGGGCGGTCTACGGCAGCTCGTACACCCTGCCTCTCGGCACCGACCGCGAGGTGATGGCCCGGGAGATCAACTCCCCCACGACCACCTGGCTGGTGGCCAGGCAGGGCGCACACGGGAGCCTGGTCGCCTCGATCCTCGGCACCGTCTCCCCGAGGGAGCGGCTGGGCAAGCTCCAGGGGCTGGCCGTGCACCCCGACGCCCGGGGCGGCGGAGTCGCGCGGCAGGCGGTGCGGGAACTGAGCGACCGGCTGCTCGACGAGCAGCCGGTGGACTCGGTCTACGCGACCGCTCGCACCAACTCCACCGCGCCGCAACGGATATGCCTGCAGAGCGGGTTCCGCGCCCTGGGCGTCTTCCCCAATCTGCGCAAATCCGACCGGCACGAGACGATGGTCCTGCTCGCCCGCCACCGTCCCGGAGTGCTCGAGCAGCGCCTCGCCGTACCACGTGTGCCCGCCGGGCTCGGCGGGCTGGTCGACGCCCTGCACCAGGCTGTGGGGCTGTCCGGGGCGCCACGGCCGCGGGTGGACCAGCGGCCGTCGCGGAACCCGTCCGAGCCGGCGCCTCCGGACGCCGCACCGGCCTTCGAAGTAGTGGACGCGCCCGCGTTCGTCCGGCGCCGGCTCGCCACCGCCGTGCCCGATCCCGAGGACCGGTTCTACCCCTTCCACGCGCCCAACGTGCTCCTCGCGGCCGAGGACGGCGGCTTCGAGGTCTACGCCCAGTTGAACCGGAGCGACGGCTACTGCGCCCTGGTCGCCACGGCTCCCGGACTGCCCGAACGCGGGGGCGACCTCGACGCCGTGATCAGCACCCTCTCCGACCAGGGCGCGCTGCACATCGAGATGCTGCTGCCGCTGGACCGCTACGCGGACCTGGACCTGCTGCTCGGCAACGGGTTCCTGCCCGCCGCCGCCTACCCGGCGATGCGCAGGGAGAGCGACGGCTACCGCGACTACGTGGTGATGGCGCGCACCATGAAGCCCCTCGACTTCCGCGGACTGGCCATCGACGCCGCCTTCCGCCCCTTCACCGAGCAGTACATCGAGCTGTGGAAGCAGCAGTACCTCAACACGCACGGGATATTCCATTGAGCCAGTACCTCGAACCGGTCGCGGTCCCCGACCCGGCCGCGCTCGCCCACGTCCAGCAGTTGTGCGACATAGCCGAGCCCTACGCGGTCGGCCCGGAACTGGACGCGTTGTTCGTCCGGGCCATGAACGAGTCCAACGCTTGGCACGCCGCCCGGTCCCCGTTCTTCGCCCGCCTGTGGGAGTCCGGACCCACCGCGGGAGCTCCTCTCGCCGGGATCGACGAGCTGGACCGGCTGCCCTACGTGCACGCCAACTTCTTCAAGGCCCACGAGGTCGTCTCCGTCCCCGAGCAGGACGTGACCCTGCACGTCACCTCGTCGGGGACCACCGGACAGAAGTCGCAGATGTTCTTCGACGACTGGACGCTGCGCAACGGGCAGCGGATGGTCGCCAGGGTCTTCGACTCCTACGGCTGGCTGGGCGAGGAGGAGCCGGTCAACTACCTGCTCTCCAACTACCAGCCCCGGCCGGGACTCAACCTCGGCACCTCCTTCACCGACGAGTACCTGTGCCACTTCGCGCCGGTGCGCTCCGTCGAGTACGCGCTCAAGCACACCGGCGCCGGCCACGAGTTCGACCCGTTCGGCTGTGCGCGGGCCCTGCTGCGCTACGCCGAGGAGGGCGCCCCCGTGCGGATCCTCGGCTTCCCCGCCTTCCTCTCCTTCACCCTGGACCGGATGCGCAACCTGGGCCTGCCGCCCGTGCGGCTCGACCCCCGCTCGCTGGTCGTCTTCGGCGGCGGCTGGAAGGGACACGCGGACAAGCAGGTCGCCAAGCCCGAGCTCTACCGCCGCATCCACGACCAGCTCGGGATTCCCGACGAGCGGATCCGCGACGGCTACGGAGCCGTGGAGCACTCGGTGCTCTACATGGAGTGCGCCAACCACCGCCTGCACGTGCCGACCTGGTCGCGGATGCTGGTCCGCGACGTGGGCACGCTGGAGCCGCTGCCCTACGGGGAGCGCGGCTACGCCCAGTTCGTCTCCCCGTACATCACCTCGGTGCCGGCCCAGTCGGTGCTCATGGGCGACCTGGTCTCGCAGCACTCCCCCGAGGAGTGCGGCTGCGGTCTGCCCACCCCCTGGTTCGCCGTGCACGGCCGGGCCGGGGTCAGCCGCAACCGCAGCTGTGCCGTCGCCGCCGCCGAACTGCTCAAGGGAACGTCATGACGATCGATCAGCACTACTGGCAGGGCGCCTGGGTGGACGACACCGAGGCCGACGGGCGACTGGACCGGCTCGGCGACGACGTGCGGACGGCGCTCGGGCAGCGGCTGAGCCCGCTGGTCGTGCTGGCCGCCTGCGACCGGCTGGCCGCCGACCTGACCGACCCGCACGGCGCCCGCTCGCTGCGCCTGGCCGCCGCGCTGGAGGCCTCGGGCGTGCCCGCCCACGAGGCCGCCCGCACCCTGCGCGACGTCACCGAGGCGCTCGGCCGGGAGCCGCTGGAGGCCAAGCTCACGCGTGAGCTCGGCGGGATCGACCCGGGCCGGCTGGCCCGGTTCGACTTCCGCCGCGAGATATTCGAGGCCTGGCTCCCAGTCGGACTGCTGGTCCACGTCGCCCCGGGCAACGCCCCGGCCGCCGGCGCGCTCAGCGTCGTCGAGGGCCTGCTGGCGGGCAACGTCAACGCGGTCAAGACCAGCGGCGGCTCCCGGTTCACCCAGCTGCTGCTGGCCGACCTCGCGGAGCTGGACCCGAGCGGGCTGATCGCCACGCACACCATCGTGCTCAACTTCCCCTCCAGCCGGGTCGACTGGCTGCGGCGCATGTGCGAGCAGGCGGACGCGGTCGCCGCCTGGGGCGGCGAGGAGGCCGTCGCCGGGGTGGCGGCCCTGGTGCCGCCGGGCTGCCGACTGGTCGACTGGGGCCCCAAGCTGTCCTTCGGCTACCTGACCGAGGACGCGTGGTCCTCGCCGGAGACGCTGCGCGGGATCGCCGACGACATCTGCCGACTGGACCAGCAGGCCTGCTCCAGCCCCCAGGTCGTCTACCTCGACACCGACGACCCCGAGGAGGTCTTCGCCTTCGCCGGGCGTTTCGCCGAGGTCCTCGGCCGCGCCGTGGCCGAGATCGCCCCGGCCCCGCCAGCGCTGCTGGAGCGCGCCGAGATCAGCAACACCGTGCTCGTCGCCCGGCTGGAGGAGCACCTGGGCCTGACCCGGGTGCACGAGGGGGCGGACGGCACCTGGCGGGTCCTGGCGGACACCCGCAGCGCGCTGCGGGCCTCCCCGCTGCACCGCACGGTGTGGGTGAAGCCGCTCCCGCGCACGCGGATCGTCGAGGTGCTGCGGCCGATGCGCCGCTACCTGCAGACGGTCGGCCTCGGCGCCTCCCGCGCCGACACCGCGGAGCTGGCCCAGGCCGTGCTCGCGGCGGGCGCCCAGCGCGTCACCGTCCCGGGCAGGATGCTGGACAGCTACGACGGCGAGCCGCACGACGGCGTGTACGCGCTGCAGCGCTACAGCCGCAGGGTCGACGTCCAGTTGGGCGCCGCCTTCGCGGGCGACGCGTGCCTGGACGACCTGGTCGCGGCCCGCGAACTGACGCCGCCGCACGTCGAGGTGGTGTCCAAGAGCGACTTCGAGCTGCTGCAGGACGACCTGAGCCGGGCGGAGGTCTTCTTCCGCAGCGGGGGCAGCTCCGGCGCGCCGAAGCTGTCGGCGTTCACCTGGGACGACTACCACGAGCACATGCGCTGCGGTGCGGAGGGACTGCTCGCGGCGGGCTTCGACGTGCGCACCGACCGGGCGATGAACCTGTTCTTCGGCGGGCTGCTCTACGGCGGCTTCTCCAGCTTCTTCTCCGTGCTGGAGACCCTGCAGGCCGTGCAGTACCCGATGGCCGCCCAGGACGACCACGCGCTGGTCGCCCGCTCGATCGTCGAGCACCGGGTGAACGCGCTCTTCGGCATGCCCAACTACCTGATGCGCGTCTTCACGGAGGGAGAGGCCGAACTGCGCGCCTACCGGGGCGTGCGCAAGGTGTTCTTCGGCGGCGAGCACTTCCCGCAGGCGCAGCGGGACTGGCTGCGCTCGGAGTTCGGCGTCGAGGTGGTCCGCTCGGCCGCCTACGGCAGCGTGGACGCGGGCCCGCTGGGCTACCAGTGCCAGGCCGCCCCGGACCGGGTGCACCACCTGTTCAGCGGGCTGCAGACGCTGGAGATCCTCGCGGTGGAAGAGGACCGTCCCACGGCGGTGGGCGAGACCGGCCGCCTGGTCTTCACCGCGCACACGCGGCGCGGCCAGCGCCTGGACCGCTACGAGATCGGCGACCTGGGGCGCTGGGTGCCCGGCGACTGCCCGTGCGGTCGCCGCACGCCCCGCTTCGAGCTGCTGGGCCGCTTCGGGGACATCTTCCGCAGCGGCAGTCACTTCCTCAACGTCCGCCGCTTCGTCGCCGTGGCCGAGGAGACCCTCGGGCACCGCGGCGCCCTGCAGATCGTGCTGGACGAGGACGCCGCCGGGGAGTCGCTGACGGTACGGCTGGAGGCAGAGGCGGACCCGCTACCGCAGGAGGCCGCTCGACAGGCCTTCCTCGACGGGTACCCCGAGCTCGCGGCCGCCGTGCTGCGCGACCGCCTGGTGGAGCTACGCGTGGAGCACCTGCTGTCGGACGCCTTCGAGCGCACCGCCGCCAGCGGCAAGCTTCCGGCCGTGGCCGACCACCGCATCCGCAACCGCTGACGGCCACTCCGGGTCGGACGGTCCCCGCCGTCCGACCCGGGGGCCGCCGACCATCCCACGAGACGACACGGACACGACCCGACGATGAACCATCACCAGACCGCGGACCTGATCGCCTTCGCGCGCGAGCACTCGCCGTTCTACCGTGACCTGTACGCCGACCTGCCCCCTGCGACGACCGAGCTCACCGCGCTGCCCCTGGTCGACCACTCCGCCTTCTGGGAGGCCCACGGCACCACCACCAGCCGGATCCTGACCGGGCCGCACGACGACGGCATCGTGTTCAAGACCGGCGGCACCACCGGCGCGCCCCGCGTCTCCCGCTACACCCGTGCGGAGTGGCGCGCGATGTGCCACCGCTTCGGCGAGGGCCTGCCCGCCGCCGGGCTGCTCCCCGGGGACCGGGTGGCCAACCTCTTCTACGCGGGCGAGCTGTACTCCAGTTTCGTCTTCACGCTCAACCTGCTCCAGGAAGCGCCGATCCCCACCGTCCAGCTCCCCATCGGCGGCGCCGCACCGCTGGACTCCACCATCGCCACCCTGCGCGACTTCTCCGCGACGGTGCTCGCCGCCCCGCCCACCTCGCTGTGCCGGCTGGCCCGCGAGGTCGTGGCCGAGCAGGGCACGCTGCCGGACGTGCGCCTGGTCCTCTTCAGCGGCGAGGCCTTCTACGGCGACCAACTCGCCCTGCTGGCGGAGGCGTTCCCCTCGGCCCAGGTCCGCTCCATCGGCTACGCCAGCGTCGACGCGGGCATCCTGGCCGGCCCGGTGGCCGACGAGCCCGACGCCCGCATCCACCAGGTCTTCACGGCGGACAAGATCGTCGAGCTGCTGGACCCGGTCACCGGTGAGCCGATCGAGCAGCCCGGCCGCCCCGGCCGCGTGGTCGCCACGGACCTCGCCCGCCGGCTCATGCCGATCATCCGCTACCCGGTGGGCGACCTCGCGGAGTGGGTGGACTTCCCCCGGCGACGCTTCCGGCTGCTCGGCCGCTCCGAGGAGGGCGCCCGCGTCGGCCCGGTGACCGTCTACCTGGAGGACCTGCGCACCCTCGTCTCCACGGCCGACACCCACCACCACGTCGCCGACCTGCAGATCGTCCTCCGCCACCACGCCGAACGCGACGAACTGGTCCTGCGCCTGGCGTTCTCCGACGCCAACGCCCCCGACGCCGGGGAGCAGGCAGCCCTGGCCCGGGCGCTCACCCTCCGCCTCGCCGACACCCGCCCGATGTTCGACTCCCACGTCCGCAGCGGCCTGATCCACCCCCTCGCGGTGGAGTGGGTCCCCGCCACCGACCTGAAGGTCAACCCCCGCACGGGCAAGCTCGTCCGCCTCCTGGACGAACGGATGGGCTGAGCCCTGTTCCATCCGGCTGGAATGTCCCGCAGACAATCTCCGTGGCGTCCACAGCCGGGCCCTCCGTGGACCGGGATCTGCGGCAGCGATTGAGGGGGTCAGGCTGCGTGGATCTCGACTGTGCGTCCGTCGGGATCGCTGAGAATGTGGCCTCCCGGGGTGAGTGGCGGAGTCGCCGTCGCGCCGTCGATGGCAAGGCCGAGGCGGAGGGCGGAAGTCTCACGTCCTTGGCGGGCTGGGTAGAGCTCGAACACCATGCCGTCCGGGAAGACCGCGGCGTAGTGCACGGGACCCTGGCCGTGCCGCTCTGCGGTGAAGGCCAGGCCGAGGTGCTGGTAGAACTGCAGGCAGTCCGCAAGCCGCGGTGAGTACAGCACCAACAGGGTCACGCCGACCGGTTTCGGGTCACTCATAGGCTCCTGGCCTTTGCTGATGTCGACGGGGATGAACGTATCGCAGCAACTGCCGAAGGGGGCGGGCGAGTTCTGCGGATTGCATGGGTCGCTGCGACCCGTTCCGGGCCGCGACGGCATCGGCGATCGCGGTCCGGGCCAAGGGCTGGACGTGCGCCGCCGGAGCCGGCACCGCGGGGCCCAGGCCGCGCCGCCTCCGGACTCCACCTGTGACGGCACCGGCTCCCGCGGTCCGCGCCACCGATCGAGCGGGTCGGGTCTCGGGGCCGTCTCTCCCGGGTCTCATCCGCGTGCCAGTTGGGGCGGATCGCTGCTGGGAGCGTTGTGGGAGGAGGCGGTGGCCGGGTTCCATGGTCCCGATGCCGTGCAGGGGCGGCAGACGCCTGACCGTTCGGGGGAACACATGTCGAGCACGCCCGTCCTGCCATCGACCCAGCCGGCGAGCGGCACCCGCCCTGCCTGGGTCGGACTCCGGTGGTTCGCCCTCGTCTTCGCCGGCCTCTACGCCCTGCTGTGCCTGTGGCGCCTCGGCTGGACGGTCCACGAGAACAGCCTGCTGACGACCGTCAACGACCGGCATCCCGGCTCGATGATGAAGAATCTCCAGTCCGAGCTCAGTCCGGAGATCATCTTCGCCGCCGCCCTCTACGCCACCCTGGTGCCGATGCTGCTGTTCTCCGTCTCGTTCGCACTCTCGGCCCGGCTGGACCTTCTCGGCGCCTGGCAGAACCCACGAGAAGTCACGCGCCACTGGGGCGCCTACCTCTACCTGGTCGGCCTGCTGGGTACCCTGCTACTGCTCGCGGTGCTCCCCGGCCAGGGCTACAACCCCTACCCCAATCCCTTTCCCCGCCCCGACACCGACGGAGGGATCGTGGCCGCCGGCCACCACGTCGAGCTGTCGATGGGCCTGCACGCGCTGTGCGCCGTGCTCCTGATCGCGGGCCTGATCGGGCTACGCCGACGGATGGGGCGTGGATCCGCCGGCTGAGGCGGCTCGAGCCAGGCCGGCTGGGCCGGCGCGCGAGCGTCAGCTCAGGGCGCCCGCCGGGCAAGGTCGCCGCCTGGGAGGGAGTATGAGCTTGTATCAGTTGTGACGTCGGGACTGCTGTCTGAGATGAGCCGAGCCATCATGCGATGCCGCTCCCAAATGCGTGGGCAGTCCTCCTCTACGAGCTCGGGGAGGACCTGCTCAAGCTCGTGGAGGAGGACCCTGATGGCGTTCAGATACCGCGCGTCGAAGGACTGGCGCCAGGTGCAGCACCGCCCGATCGTCGCGCGACCGATGGCCAATCAGGACACGGTCGTGGCGCAGACTCTTGAAACGAGGTGCGCCGCATCGCTCAGCAGGGTCCCGCCAGCAGGGCATCGATGAGGCGATCTACGTCATCCGGACGTCATCCCGCCAAGCACCTCATTCTGGACTACGGGATTTCCGGTTGCGGGGTGATCCACTCGTCCACCACGTCGAAGATGTCGAACGTGGATTCGATGTCGAGGTCATGGAAGAGGCGCGGCGCCGTTGATCCCATGGGCGACGCGCGCATCGCCTCCATGGAGGTCCGGTCCCGCCAGAGGGTCTGGACCCGCCAGTGGCCGTCCTGGCCGCGCAGGAGTTCGGTCTGGAGGAGGCCGTCGGGGTGGGGCTGGGCGACCAGGCGGTGGTAGGCCGCGATCAGTTTGGCCTCGTGCTCCGCCGGAAGGCTCAGGTTGGCCTCGACCAATACCCAATTGATCATGCGCAACCCCAGTCGGAGAGTCCGGCGACGAGCCCCTTCCACCACGCTAGGCCCGAGCCGCGCGGCCCGCGCGGTGGCCGGGCCGTGGGTGCGACGGGGGAGCTACTGGCCTCGGCTCGTCAGGGCGAGGTCCCCGCACGCAGGGTGGCCGAGCGCGACGACGCCGATCTGGCGGCGGTCGCCCTGGGCCGACTCGAAGCCTCGTCCGCAACGACTCAAGCGCCTGCAGTACCGGCCAGACATCCTCGACGGCTTCATAGCCGGCACCGGTCTGACCCTCGACAACCCACCCACACTCGGACGAGCCGAAGTCAGGATGTGGACGGGAGCGGGCGGGCGTGTCGAAGTGGCGTGCTCCACCAGCTGCCGGGTCCGCTGGCCTCGGCGAGTTCTTGCTGCCCGCCCGCGCCGCGCTGGTGCCGCTCCCCGATCGGCGCCCACCCGACACCGCACTCACTGCATGCAGAACTCGTTGCCCTCCGGGTCCTGGAGCGTCACGTGGAACCCGGCGGGCTCGTCGACCCGGTACAGGACGGTGGCTCCGAGGGCGGTGAGCCGCTCGGTCTCGGCGTCGAGGCGGTCGGGGCCGACGTTGAGATCCAGGTGCAGCCGGTTCTTGCCTGCCTTCGCCTCGGGCACGGTCTGGAACAGCAGGCGGCGGCCCGAGTCCTCGCGGGTGCTCCCCGGCAGTACGGCGGCCGCGGCGGCGGACCAGGCGAGCCGGCCGTTGTGGGTGACGACGTCGGTGTCGTCGGCGTACCCGGCGTCGAGCGCTGCGCGGACGGCGGGTTCGTGGTCCTCGACGGCCCAGCCGAGGGCAGCGGCCCAGAAGTCGGCCAGGCGGTGGGGGTCGGCGGCGTCCACGGCGATCTGGAATCTCACGGGAGAGGTCATGCCGCCACGATAGTGACTGATACGAGGATGAACGGAAGTGAGCAACAGGGTCCGCAACCGGCTCGAACGCCTGCCGAGTCCACGTCCTCCGAGGGGGTGTCGCTCGGCAGCCTGTGTCCGCACCGTCTCCCGGCGCCACTGTCCTGCGGCGGTCGGCCCGCCGTCTTGTGGTCACCCTGATGTGCCGGGGTCAGTAACGGCTCGGGAGGGAGCGCGGGAGTCCGAACCAGGGCAGGAGGGTGGTGTCGAAGCGGGTCAGCGCGCTGATGCGGTCGCCCGCGAGAGTGAGGACGAAGACGCCGGTGCCGTGGCTGATGCCGTGGGCGGTGCGGAGGTACGCGCCGAAGGCCGGCTGGCCGTTGGCCCGGGTGGGGACCAGTTCGAAGCTCCGGCCTGCCCGGAAGACCGTGGTGCAGAAGCGGGCGGCCGCCTCCCGGCCCTCGTACTCGAAGGGGACCGGGGGCATGGAGATGAAGACGTCGTCCGTCAGCAGGCTCACCAGCGCGTCGAGGTCGGCGGACTCCCACGCGCGGACGAACTCCGCCACGATGGCGCCCTCCGCGGCCGAGCCGGACCCCGGCGCGGGCGCGGGCTGTCGGTGTTTCAGGGCGGCGCGGGCGCGCTTCAGAGCGCTGCTGACCGAGTCGACCGTCGAGTCCAGCATCGCGGCCACCTCGTCGGCGTGGAACCCGAGGACGTCGCGGAGGACCAGAACGGCGACCTGGCGGGGTGTCAGCGTCTGCAGGGCCGTCACGAAGGCCAGGGAGACCGACTCGGCCTGCTCGTAGCGGGCCTCCGGCCCCAGCGGCGCGTCGACGAGCGGTTCCAGCAGCGTGTCGGGGTACGGCTGCAGCCAGACGACCTCGCCGAGCCGGGTCGGCTCCGGCGGTTCGACCTGCGGCACGTCCCACTCCCTCGCCCGCCGCCGGCTCGCCGAGCGCCGCGCGTTGAGACACCGGTTGGTGGCGATCCGGTACAGCCAGGTGCGCAGCGAGGCCCGCTGCTCGAAGCCGCCGAGCCCACGCCAGGCGGCGACCAGCGTCTCCTGCAGGGCGTCCTCGGCGTCCTGCAGCGATCCGAGCATCCGGTAGCAGTGCACCTGCAGCTCCGCGCGGTACGGCTGAACCAGGGCGCGGAACGCCTCGCCGTCCCCTGCCCTGGCCTTCGACATCAGATCGCCCGCCACTCCTGTGCCACCTCTCTCGCGTACGACGTGCCCGTCCACTCCGTACCGACACCGGTCGGCGCGTGAACCGGGCGGCCGGCACCCGCCCGGTTCCGCCGATGCGGCGGTGTCCACCTCACCGGTCGCCCGACCACCGAGCAGAGGAGCACCGCCATGGGAACGATCGTCGTCTTCGAGAACGTCTCACTCGACGGAGTGACGCAGGACCCGACCGGCGAGGAGGGCTTCGGCCGCGACGACTGGCGCGCCCGCCTCGCCCCGGGCGACCGTGCGGCGTGGGCCGAGCTCATCCTCGACGACGCCTCCCGCGCGAAGGCGCTGCTGCTGGGGCGACGGAGTTACGAGTTCTTCGCCGCACGGTACCCGCACCGCAGCGGCGCGCTGGCGGACAGGCTGAACGGCCTGCCCAAGTACGTCGTCTCCGCCACCCTGACCGATCCCGCCTGGAACAACGCGACGGTCCTGGCCGGTGGCGTCGTCGACGAGGTTTCGGCGCTGAGGGAGAAGGTGGACGGCGAGATCCGCGTCTACGCCAGCTCCCACCTCGTGCACACCCTGATGGAGCACGACCTCGTCGACGAGCTGCGCCTGGCGGTCTTCCCGCTCGTGATGGGCGCGGGCGACCGCGTTTTCGACCAGAAGGGCGTCCCTGACCCCAGGACCCTGCGCCTGGTCGACACCCGTCGGGTCGGCGACGGCCTCGCCCACCTCACCTACCGCTGTGTCCCGAGCGGCAACGCCACGGCGACCGCGTCGGCCGACCGGACCGGTCGCCGTCGGGGGTGAGGCGGGCGGCCCGCCCGCGGCTCAGTCCGAGAAGTCCTGGGTCATGTAGACCGTTCCGTCGCCGGTCCGCTGGATCACGATGCCGATGTGGCGGAACGAGCTGCTCAGGATGTTCCGGCGGTGGCCGTCGTTCGGCGGCTGCTCCGCCAGCATGCTCTTGGTCAGGCCCACCGCCATCGAGGCGATCGCCGCGTCGGTGTTCGCCATCGGACCGCCCTCGCCGATGTTCTCGCCGCAGGCGCCCCAGTGGACGCCCGCATCGGTGATGCGGGTGCCGAGATCGGCCTCACCCGGGCACTGGTGCGAGAGGCCGCACCCGCTCATCATCACCGCGTTGTGGGCCCCGGCGCTCCTGGTGAGGCCCTGGGTCAAGGTGTAGGCGGGCAGACCGGCCTGCGCCCGGGCCTGGTTGATCACGGCCAGCACTTGCTGGACGGCGTAGGCGTTGCCCGCTCCCGCGGGCGTCGTGCCGGAGCCGCCGCCGGAACCCCCGGGGGCCTGCGGGGTCGAGGTCCGCGCGGGCCGGGTCTGCCCGGAGCCCGACCGTGCGGTCGGCTTCGTGGTGTGCGCCGGGGTCGGGTGCGCCGTCGCGGTCGGCGAGGCCGACGCGGTGGCCGAGGCGCTGGCGGAGGCGCCGGCCGACGCACCCGAGGCGTCGCCCGTCGCCGTGTCGGGCGAGGCCGAGCCGACCACGGGGGCGGCGGGCGGAGCGCCCACCTGTTTGCCGGCGGAGGAGGCGTGCAGGGCGAAGGCCCCCACCGAGCCTGCGCACGCCACCGCGGCGACGGCCACGAGCGGCGTGACCAGCCCGCGCCTGCGCTTTCGGTGCCGGTTCCCCGCGCGTGCCTGGGGTTGCGACGTCGTCCACTCCCCGTCGCCGGCCCCGGGTATCCAGCGCCCTGGCTGCGTGCCCTGCTCGTCCGTCTGCCAGTCCATCTTCGTGCCTCCGTCGCCGGATCGGTTTCGTGCCGTCACATGGGAGACCTGAGGAACAGCGTCAGGTCACACAAACTGACGATCGAATTTCGACGATGCCGCTCACAGCGGAAGAATAGGCCCCGCCCCGCGACGGGATCGAAGCCCGAACCGGCGGCCAGGGGAGGTGCGCGGCATGGATGTTCCGTTCCTGAGGGTGGCCGCCCACCGTGGTCGTCGGGCGGAGCCTGGACGGCTACCCCACCGGCGACGTGCTGCGGAACCTTCGCCGGGACGGCATCACCGACCCGCTCCTCCGCCGGCTGACCCCCTGACGTCCCGTCGCCACCCGGTGCGGCGCCCCGTGGACTTCCCCCGCCGCCGGAACGCCACCGGGACCGCTCAGGCCGCAGGTCCGTCGCCCGGCCGCCGCCGCCTGGGCGGGGGAAGAAGGAGGAGCAGCGCCGCCGCCGGCACCAGGGTCAGGGCGACGAGGTTCAGGGCCTGGTCGGCGGCGCCGTACATGTCCAGGTGCCGCACGTGGAAGCCGAGGTGCAGCACGCTGAACACCAGCCAGGTCGTGGCCGCGGCCCGCGCCAAGGGCCGGTCGAGCGGTCGGCGGGCGGCGGCGAGGGTGAGGACGGCCAGGGCCAGGTAGAAGGCGCCGACGTCGGAGGCGAGGTGCTGGTTGGCGGGGCCGAGCGGCGGGAGCCAGTGGTGGCCCAGGCCGGGGAAGGACCGGTACCAGCCGTCCGGGGCGAGGTAGGCCCAGCCGCCGATCCAGAGCCCCACGGCGGCGAGGAGCACCAGCACCGTCCGCCGGACGGCGGCGTTCACCGCGTGCCTCCGCCGGTGCGCTGCAGCCAGGCGTCGAAGGTCTCGGTGCCGCGCATCCCCGGGCCTTCGGGCAGCAGGCCGGTGCCGGCCATGGCCCTGCCCGTCTTGCCCGGCAGCCGCACCGGGACGACCAGGGTGCGTCGGCCCCTGGTCCGCAGCAGGCGGCGGGCCAGCACGGTCATGTCCTCCTCCTGCGGCCCGGCCAGCTCAGGGGCCATGCCGACGGGCGCCTGCACGGCGAGGCGGACCAGTGCCTCGGCCACCTCCCGTGCCGCCACCGGCCGGCTGCGCATCACCGGCACCACGGCGACCGGCCCTGGCACGCGGGCCAGCACCTGCCCGGCGAACTCGTGGAACTGGGTCGCCCGCAGCACGGAGCCGGGGACGTCCGCCGCCAGCACCAGTTCCTCCTGGCGGCGCTTGCCCAGGTAGTAGCCGAAGTCGACCCGGTCGCAGCCGACGATCGACAGGGCGACGTGGTGCTTGACCCCGGCCCGGCGCCCGGAGTCCAGCAGCCGTCGCGTGGTCTGCTCGAAGAACGCGATCGACGTGCGCGCACTCGTGGACGTGACGTTGCTCACGTCGACCACCACGTCCGCGCCCTCCAGAGCCGGCTCAAGACCGGCGCCCGTCATCAGGTCCACCCCGGCGGACCGGGCCAGGGCCACCGGCTCGTGCCCGGCCTCCCGCGCGGCCTCGACGACCAGCCGTCCGACCATCCCCGTGCCACCGGCCACTGCGATACGCATTGTCTTCACCCTTCGGCTGTCCCTGTGGGAGTTGCTCCCTTCAGGTGGACAGGGCAGCCGCGTCAGATGTGACATCGCCGGGTCCGGCGGACGTCAGCCCAGCCAGATGAGGTTGGTGACGAAGAGCTCCAGGCGTTCCCGGTCGGGCAGGTAGTAGACCACCACCGGCTCGCGCGGGACGTCGAGGGCGTAGCGGCCGTCGTCCAGTCGCAGTCCGGGCGGGCGGCGCCCCGCGGTGACCGCGCTGCCGGCCTCCAGGGCCGCGCCGCGCAGGAACAGCAGGAGTGCGCGGTAGAGGCGCTCGTCCCCCGACTTGAGGACGGCCTGCAGGGTGTCGGCGGCGTGCTCGCTCGCGGTGAAGCTCCAGCGGGGCGGCCGGCTCACCCGCCGTCCAGGGCGTCGACGCCGCCGAGCGGGGCGGCCAGCTCGTCCAGGGTGACCCGGCGGGCCGACGACGGCAGCGGCGCGCGGTCGTACTGGTCGAGCAGCGCCTGGTAGCGGCCGCGCTGCAGCACCTCGTCGATCTCCGGTCCTGCGGTGGCGGCCATCGCCTCGGCGTAGAACTGCAGGCGGGCGGCCGGAGACGCCAGCGCGGGGCCGATCGCCTGGATGTTCGCCGGGATGTCCGGGACGCGCGGGTCCTCGCCGTCGTGGTCGATGGCCTCGACGCTCATGACCGCCTCCTCGGTTCCGGCTCCCTCCCACCGTAGCGGCCCCGCCCCGGACGGCACACTCCTCCCGGCCGCGCGGGCGCGGTCCGGCGCCCCCGCGGGACGCCAGGGACCGCTGTCGCCGGCTCGGTCGATCACTCTGCGCAGCGTACCCGGCCGCACTGACAGTCCGACAGCAGCGGGCGCGGGCACGGTCCGACGGCGAACGACCCGCCGGCGCCCGCGGCGATCCGCGCTGGTCGGGGCCCGGACCGGGGGCTGTCAGTGCCCCGCACTACGGTTCTGGCCATCTCAACGGGTTGATCACGTGGCCGGGAGGCTGTGCATGGGGTGGGTGACGGCGGGCGACTACGAGGTCGCTCTGGACGGCGGCAAGGTCGTCTGCCGCAATGCTGCGGGCAAGCAGTTGCGGAGCGTTCCGGCGAAGCTCAAGGACGCGCCCGCCGTCGTCGAGCTGAAGGCCCTGGCGGAGTGGCTGGAGCGTCATGCGCGGGAGTGCGCCAACGTGGTGGAGCGCTGGATGATCCAGTCCGAGCCGGTCTCCCTCGCGCTGCTCGCCGAGGTGTGGACCGATCCGGTCTGGCGCGGTGTGCTGCGGGACGCGGTGGTCTGTCCGCCGGAGGGCTCGGACGTGGCCGGTTTCCTCCGGGACGCGGACGTCGACAAGGGCCTCGGGGTGGTGGATCTCGACGGGGACACCGTCCAGCTCGACGACGCGTGGGTGCGGATCCCGCATCCCGTCATGTTGCAGGACCTGGACGAGCTGCGGGAGTTCGCGGGCGAGTTGGGCGTCGAGCAGCGCGTGCAGCAGTTGTACCGGGAGGTGTGGCGCCGTCCCGAGAGCGCCGACGCGGCCGCGCTCTCCGAGCACTCCTTCGCGGGTGGCGAGTACGCGGACCTGCGCGAGCTGCTGGGGCGCGCCACCCGGCTCGGCTACCGGCTGCGCGGCGGCTACGCGGTGCTGCCGCTGGTCGAGTCCGGGGCCTCGCTCCAGGCCAGGGTCTGGCTCGGCGACTACTACGAGGGCGAGTCGGAGACCGGCCCGCTGCAGTGGTGCGGTCGGGACGGCAAGCCGGTGCCGCTGGGGGCGGTCGGACCGGTGTCGTGGTCGGAGGGCATGCGGATGGCGGCGGGACTGTACGCGGGGCGCAAGATCCAGGACGAGGAGCAGGCGGCATGACCATCACCGACGGCAGCACCCGCGGTACCGCCGCGTCCGAGGCCACCGTGGACCGTCTGACGGCCCGCCGGTACGTCCATCCCGCCCTGTCCGACCAGCCCGTCGTGCGCCTGGTTCCGGCCGCGCTGGGTGAGGCGGAGGATCTGGCCCTGGAGTTCCTCGGCCTGGCGCGGGACGGTGAGCCGGTGGACGTGGGCCGGACCCGCCAGGAGGCTCTCGGCTTTCCCGCCTGGGCGCTGGTGAACGACCCGGAGAACGGCCATCACGCCCTGGCGCTGGTCAAGGAGATGGAACGGCTGGCGCGGCAGGCGCGGACCAAGCCCGGCGCCGCCAAGGAGGGCTTCGAGCAGCTGGCCGACCAACTCGGCCGCAGTGTCCCGCACTTCCTGCCCACCTACCTGGAGCAGGTCGGCCGGGTCATGCTGGAGGTGGACAACAGGTCCTATGCCGCCGCCTTCTTCGACAAGGCCCGCCAGGCCGAGCAGGTCCACAGCCTGGAGCTGGACGAGGACCGACTGCGGGCCGTGTTCGTCGAGTTCGCACTCGGCGGCGCGCTGACCGTCAAGGCGCTGCGCCGCTACGTGAAGGACCTCACCGCGCGCCTGGACGGTACGCGGGCCTGGGAGGGGTTCCGGCAGTTGTGCGTGGAGCGCTCCGCCGCCGGAATGCCGCCCTACGCCGGTCTGGCCGAGGACACCCGCTCGCTGCTGCGCCGGACCGCGCTGCCCAAGGACGTGGTCGCGGCCGAGGAGCGGAAGCTGCTGTGGGAGCTTCTCTGCTCTCCCGCGATCGGCCGCGCGCCGGCCCCGTTCTGGTCCTCCTGGCGCGAGCGGCTGATCGAACTGACCACGGACGGCGCGGCGGAGGCCGAGCGGGTCGCCTCGGGCGGTCCCGGCGCCACCGAGGTGCGGCTCCGGCTGCTGGAACTGATGCCGACCCCGAGCGGACAGTCGAACTGGCGTCCGTCGCGATTCACTCCGACCTGGCTGGAGCTGCTCGCGGCGACGGGCGCCGACTCGCTGCTGACGGGCGAGGCCTCCGCCGACGGCGCCGAGGTCGGCGCGCCCGCCGCCTGGCTGGCGCGCTGGTCGGCTCATCTGGTCCCCCGCTGGGGCACCTGCGAGCGCTCGGTCGGGACGATCGCGCTCGTCGGCCGGATGGCGGAGCGGCTGCGCAGGGACGCGGTCCCGGTGGAGTTGTTCGCCTCGCTTCCCCAGCACCGCTTCGGGGCGCTGCTGGACCACCTCGACGTCCTCCTGGCGACGGGCGTGCCGGTGACCCTGCCGACCGGACTGCGGCAGATGGACCTCATGCCCTGGCTGGAGGACCGCTCCCCCGGCGCACGCGACCTCCGGGCGCTGGCCGCCGAGGCGACCCTGCGCCCGATGCTCCGGCGCTCGGTGGGTGACAGCAGCCGCGCCAGCAACGGCCGGTCGCCGCAGCTGGTGGTGAAGGTCCCGGTCCTGGCGGAGCTGCTCGGCGAGTGGGCGGACGAGCAGGTGGAGCTGCTGGACCGCTGCCACGGTCTGGCCGCGGCCGACGAGATCCTCAACTCGCTGAACGCCTGGCGCGCCCAGCTCGCCGAGGTCCGGCCGAAGGCGGCCGAGCACATCGCGCGGACGGACGTCGGCGCGCTGCTCGGCCGCACCCTGCGGGCCGGGCTCGTCGACGAACTCGGCTGGCCCGCGTTGGAGCAGGCCTGCGCCTTCGTCGAGGGGGCCGGCCATCCCACCCCCGGTCTGCGGGGCCTGGGCGTCGCCCGCCCGCCCGCCGCGCTCTCCGGCGCGGCGAAGGTGGGCATCACCGAGGCTTGGCCCGCCCTCATCGCGGACCACGGCGACGCGGTCGCCGTGGCCGGTCCCGACGAGGTGGTGCTCACCCATCACACGCGCACGCCCCCGCAGCGGCAGGGCTACCGGCAGTTGCGCCAGTTCCGTTTCGCGGACGGCGAGTTGCTCGTGGCCTGGTACCAGCAGGACGGCGGTTGGCAGGCGTACTGGTCCGCGAGGCCGGACGACCGGTTCGAGCCCGCCGGGCTCACCCCCGAATACCCGTGGCACGTCACCACCCACGTCTCGCTGCCGAGCCCCGGGGGCGGCCGCACCACCGGAGGCCGGCCGCTGCGCGCCGCCGACACCGCGCTGCCGAAGCGCCGCCCGGTGTTCGGTGACGGCATCGGCCACTGGGTGATGGACGAGGACCGACGCAGGCAGCAGACCTGGTGGGAGTTCGATCCGGCCACGGGCGCGCGGGGCCGCGCCTCGCTGCCGCCGTGGCTGAACGCCTCGTCGCGGCTGTGCGACGCGCCGTTGGAGCCGGCCCACTGCGAGGTGCTGCCGCTGCAGCCGGGCCAGGAGGGCACGCCGCTCGGCACCGACGGCGCCCTCCTCGGCCGATGGATCCGGCACCGGGACGACCACCACGTGCTGGGCACGCCCGACGGCCGGATGCTGTCCTTCCCCGCCCACCTGGCCTCCGGTCCGGCGCTGCCGATGGGCCTGGTCAGGCTCCCCGGGGGCGCCGAGCTGATCCTGGTCCAGCGGACCGGCAACGTCCTGGAGGTGTTCCGGCCGGACGGAGAGGGCAGTCGTCAGGACCTGCTCGGCCGGTTCAGTGTCACGCACACCGGCGGCCTGTCCGCGGCGGGCACCGGGGTGGTCGTGTCGCCGCAGTTCTGGCACAACCTCCGCCCCCGTGACGAGCAGGGTTCCCTGGCCCTGCGCGGGCTGACCGACGCCCGGGCCGCCGAGCTGCTCGCGGCCGCCCTCCCCCGCGACCACCAGCCGGGTGAGGACAAGACCTGGGTGGTGGTCGGGGGCATCCGACTGCCGCGCACCCGCGCCGAGTTGGTGCCGCTCGCCGAGGTGCGGGAGCTGCTTCCGCAGCTGGCCGACCCGATGCTGCGCGCAGGCGTGGCCGGGCACGTGCTGCACGCGGTCCTGCTGCAGGCCAAGGCCGCCGCCTTCCACCCGGCGGAGAACGCGGACGACTCGGCGAAGCGGCGACTCTCCGCCCCTCCGCGCGCGGAGCAGCGGTACCGCCCCGCGCTGGGCGACGACTTCCGGATCCGCATGCTCAGCCAGGTGAGCCCCGGCCACCAGGTGAGCAGCAGCACCGAGACGTGGACGGTGCTCGGACAGATCCGCGCGGTCGCCGAACTGCTGCGCCCTGCCCCGGAGAAGGACCCCGAGACGGGCGCGGCGAAGGACGTGGCGGGGGACGCGGTCGCCGGGACGGCCGAGGGCGGGGCCCCCGGGGAGGTCCCCGTCACACTGGCGGACGGGTGGACGCGGACGAAGCGCGACATCGGCCCGAGCACCCACACCCCCTGGGTGCCGCTGCTGCACCGTCTGCCGGACCTGACGCTGCGCGCCGTCTCCCTGACGACCGACGCCGAGGCCCGCGTGACGCTGCGGCTGCTCCTGGACGAGCTGCTGAGCCTTCCGCTCACCGCCGGTGCGGGCACGCTCCGCGAGGTCGTGCTGACCGAGCCCGTCGACAGCGACACGCCACAGCGCAGCGGACGCCGCGGACAGGTGCTCCGCAAGGGCGACCGGACCGTGGTGATCGTGAACCAGGACCGGTGGAGCCACGTCAGCCACAGCTGGCTGGCCCTCGACCACGACCCCAGCGGGCAGTTCGGCCAGGTGGCCGGGTTCACCACCGAGCGCGAGCATCGCGTCGAGACGCATCGTGACCCCGAACTGTTGCGGGCGTACGTCGCGCGCGGCGCCGCGGAGGGGCCGGTGACCTGGCGGCCCGCGGCCGTGGAAACCCTGCACGAGGGAACGGGCGTCGGGATCGGACTGGCCGCCGTGCTCCTCGCCGGGGCCCCGCAGCACGAGACGCCGGAGCTTGCCGGTCTCAGCAAGGCCGAGGCCTCCATCGCCAGGTACCGGCTCCGCCAGCAGGACGAGTGCGCCGTCTCGTCCGTGCTCGCCGCGCTGCTGCCCGAGGAGACGTCACTCCTGTGGAGCGGGGGTCCGGACGCCGCCGCCGGAGCGGCCCGCTGGCGGGAGGCGCTCGGCCGCCGCACCTGGCTGCCGGAGGCCATGGCCGCGACGGTGAACGGCGCGGAGCTGGGCACGATCGACGCGCTGCTCGACGCTGAGCACACCCGGTGGCTGAACCGCACCACCGTGCACCGGATGCGGACCACCCGCCACGGCGCCCACACCGTCACCGACTTCCAACCCGACGACCCGTCCGCGCTTCCACCCGGTCACACGGTCTGGACCGGCGTGCAGAACGCCCTGCGCTGGCTCGCCTACCACGTGCCCTACGGCCACCCGTTGCGCGCCCGGCTCCCGAAGGCGCTGCACGCGGTCCGCGGCCGACTGGCCGACCCCGGCCTGCTGCTGGACCTGCACGTCTCCTGGGACGACCGGGGCCGGCCGGCGGCCCCGGCGCTGCGCGCGGCCCTCGGCGCACCCGAGACGGGCGGCGGGGACGCCGACGGGATCGTCCCGCTCGGCAAGGCGCTGCTGCTGGTTCCGGCGCACGGTCGGGAGAACGTGCTGCTGCGTCCGTCGGCGCTGACCGGCCCGCACGACCCGGTTCTCGACCTGGTGGCGGCCCACAGCGGCGGCGACCGCTTCGGCGAGCTCGGCGCGCTGCGCTGGCTGCTCGACCCGGAGGCGGACCGTCTGGTCGAGGCGGGCGCGGCCACCGGCCCGACGCCGCACCCGGCGCAGGACGCCGCCACCTGCGCCCCGGAGCTGGTCCGCGAGATCGCGGAGGCCCGCGGTCTCGGCGCGGACGCCGCCGCGCTCTACCTGATGCTGCTGGCGCTGCCCGACCCGACGGACCGACGCGTCGCCGCCTGGACCGGGTGGAAGCCGGCCAGGCTCAAGACCGCCCGCGCCGAACTCCTCGCCGCCGACGGCCTGGTGGTCGAGGCGAAGCGAGCCCGCGCCGGGCGGGCGCTGTTCCTGCCCGGTGGCTGGCAGGAGTCCCGGTCGCCGGGCATGCCGATGGAGACCTGGAAGTCCGAGCTGTATCCCCTCTCCACGCACGTCGCCCGGTGGCCGTCGCGTCCCGTCCCCGAGCTGTTCGCCGAGGCGTGGCGGCGCGTCCGTGAGGGCGACGCCCCCGGCTACGTGCGACCCGTCGCCCCCTCCGCCCGCCGTACCAGCAGGAAGGCAGCCCGTTGAGCCGCACCGACCGTCAGCTCGTCCCCCCGGAGGAGCTCCACGCCGCCGAGTTGGCGTTCCTCGCCGCCCACGACGGCGGCCCGCGCCCGCCCGGCTGGCTGCTGACGCCGCAGGCCGTGGTCACCTTCGTCCTCGGCAGCGGCGGCGAGCGGCTGACCGGCCCCAAGGGCGGCAAGGCCGCCCAGGGCATGGTCATCGGCCAGAAGTTCGTCGGTGACCGGGCCCTGGTCGAGCGCTGCGTCGTCACACTGGCCGGCGAGCGCGGCCTGCTGCTGGTCGGCGAGCCCGGCACGGCCAAGTCCATGCTGTCCGAGCTGCTGGCGGCGGCGGTCTGCGGCACCAGCGCGCTCACGGTGCAGGGCACCGCGGGCACGACGGAGGACCAGCTCAAGTACGGCTGGAACTACGCGCTGCTGCTGGCCAAGGGCCCGAACCGGGAGGCGCTGGTGCCGTCCCCGGTGCTCACCGCGATGACGGAGGGCCGGGTCGCCAGGGTCGAGGAGATCACCCGCTGCCTGCCGGAGGTGCAGGACGCGCTGGTGTCGCTGCTGTCGGAGCGCCGCGTCGCCGTCCCCGAGCTGGCCGGGACCGAGGACGCGCAGCTGCATGCCGCCCCCGGCTTCACCCTGATCGCGACGGCCAACCTGCGCGACAAGGGCGTCTCGGAGATGTCCTCGGCGCTCAAGCGCCGCTTCAACTTCGAGACGGTGGGCCCGATCGGCTCGCTGGAGGAGGAGGTCGCCCTGGTCCGCAGCCAGTCCTCCGCCGCAGTCGAGCGCGCCGGCGCACCGTACTCCGTCGACGACGCGGTGCTGGAGGCACTGGTCACGGCCTTCCGTGACCTGCGCTTGGGCCGGTCCACGGAGGGCTGGGAGGTCGAGCGTCCGTCGACGGTCCTCAGCACGGCCGAGGCGGTCTCGGTCGCCACCTCGCTCGGCGTCGCCGCGGCCTATCTCCCGCAGTCCGGCGATCTCCTGGCCCGGCTGCCCGGTCAGCTCCTCGGCGCGGTCCGCAAGGACGACCCGGCCGACGCCGACCGCCTGCTCGGCTACTGGGACGGCCCGGTGCGCCGCCGCGCCGAGCAGGGCGCCGCGACCTGGCGCACGCTGTGGGACCAGCGCGGGGATCTGGAGGGGTCGCGGTGAGCCTGGCCCCCGTGGCGCACGACACGGCGACCGAGCCGGCCGACGACCCGACGGCGGCGGTCGACGCGCTCGCGGCGGAGTCCGGCCTGATCGGCGTCCGGCACCACTCGCCCGCCCTGGCGGCCGCGGTGCCGGCACTCCTGACGGCGGCGCGACCGGATCTGGTCCTGGTGGAACTTCCGCAGGAGCTGGAGACATGGCTGCCCTGGCTGGTCCGCCCGGACACCACCGCGCCG
Organism: Streptacidiphilus rugosus AM-16; assembly: GCF_000744655.1. NCBI lineage: Bacteria > Bacillati > Actinomycetota > Actinomycetes > Kitasatosporales > Streptomycetaceae > Streptacidiphilus > Streptacidiphilus rugosus. The sequence goes on from NZ_JQMJ01000004.1 coordinate 975,104, forward strand.
ATCGCCCTCGCCGCCGCGGCCGAACCCGGTTCCCGGGCGGCCGGGGCGGAGGAGGGCGCCTGGAGGGGCACCGCGTTCTACCCGTTCGCGGACTTCTCCCCCGAGCTCGCCGCGTTGCGCTGGGCGGCCAGGAACGGGGTCCGCTACGGGACCTGCGATCTGCCGCTGGCCGCCCGTGGGGCCGGTCGCGGGCCCACCCTCCCCGCCCCTGAGCGTGCGGCGAGCGGTCCCGGCCTCCTCGACGCGCTGCGCGACCGTCTCACCGGACGCCCCGACGAGGACCCATGGGACCGCCTCGTCGAGGCCTCGGCCCCGGGCTCCACGCCGGAACAGCTGCGCCGCGCTGCGCTGCTGGTCGGGTGGGCGCTACGGCGCGACGCGGAGCGTCGCGGCGGCGTCGACCCCCACGACCTGGCCCGCGAGGACTGGATGCGCGCGCGGATCTCCACCGCCCGCGCGCAGGGACAGCGCGTCGCCGCCGTGGTCGGCTCCTTCCACGCGCCCGCGCTGACCACCGCCTTCACCCCTGCGGGCGCGCCGCGGGAGCCGGAGCGGTCCGGCCGACCCGCGCAGCCGAAGGACGACGCAGCGTCGGCCGCCCAGGCCGAGGGTGGCCGACGCTTCGTCACCCCTGCGGGCGCGCCGCGAGAGCCGGAGCAGTCGAGCCGGCCCGAGCAGCCCAAGGACGACGCAACCCCGGGCGCCCAGGCCGACGGCGACCGACGCTTCGTCACCCCTGCGGGCGCGCCGATGCAGTCGGAGTGGTCCGGGCAACCCGCGCGGATCAACGACGACGCAGCCCCAGCCGACGGCGACCGACGCTTCGCCGCTCCTGCGGGCGCGCCGCGAGAGTCGGCGCAGTCAGGACAACCCGAGCAGCCGAAGGACGACGCAGCGCCGGCTGCCCCGGCCGAGGGTGGCCGACGCTTCGTCACCTCTCTCATCCCCTACACGTATCCCCTCCTGGACGAGCGCTCCGGGTACCCGGCCGGCATCCGCGATCCGGAGTGGCAGCACTGCGTCCTGGAGGCCGGGGGCGATCCCGTCGTCCTGGAGGCGGCACTGATCCGCACCGCCGTCGCCGTCTGCGCAGAGCTCCGAGCAGACGGGCACTCCTCGGGACCGGCCGACGCACGCGAGATCGTCCGGCTCGCCGGTGACCTGGCCCGGCTGCGCGGACTGCCCTGCCCGGGACGCGGCGAGTTCGTCGAGGCCGTGCAGAGCGTCCTTGCCCAGGGCGAGCCGCTGGGGCGGGGACGCGCCGTCGCGGCCGCCCTGGGCAGGGTCCTCGTCGGCTCCCGTACCGGGCGGATCGACCCCGACGCACCGCGCAGCGGCCTCGCCCCGGCCGTCGAGGCGGAGGCGGGCCGGCTGGGACTGCCAGGGCCCGCGCAGACGGCAGCGGCACCGGACCTGATCCGCCTGGACCCGCTGCGCTCGGCCAAGGACCGGCAGCGCGAGCTGCTGCTGCAGCGGCTCAGCACCTGCGGCGTCCCCTACGCCGAGCCGGTGGCGAGCGTGCGCGCGGGCGGGGCGGAGGCGCTCGGAACACGCTGGCGGGTCGCCTGGACCCCGTCGGTCGCGGCGATGCTGCCGGTCGCCGGCCTGTGGGGCGTCACTCCGGCGCAGGCGGCCGAGGGAGCGCTGCGCGCGGAGCACCGTCGGCAGGACGCGCGCGGCGGCCCGACCCCGACCGAGGCGCTCGCCGGACTGCAGGCCGCAGCCGCCTGCGGTCTGCCGGAGTTGACGAGGGAACGGCTGGGCGACTGCGCCGACCTCGTGCCGGCGACGGGCACCCTGGCGGACCTGCTTTCCGCCCTGGCGCTCGTCGACCGGCTGCAGCACGGCCACTTCCCCGATCCGGCCGACGGCGCCGGATGGCCGCAGGCGGCAGAACTCAGCGCACTCACCCAGCTGCTGACGGATGCCGCACTGCGCACGCTGGACGGACTCGCCGGGAGCGAGGACGCCGCGGACGCCCGCACCCTGGTCGAACTCGCCGACCGCGCCGACGCCCTGGGCGGCACCCGCTTCACCCGCGCCCTCTCCGTCCTGGCGGCCACCGGCACGCCACTGATGCGCGCCGCGGCGGACGCCGTCCGCGTGCTGCTCGGCCAGGAGCAGGCGTCCCGGCTGGGCGACCGGATCGCCTCCTGGGTGGACCAGGCCGAGACGCCCGAGGCGCGGGCCCGCCTCCAGCAGGCCCTGACCGGCCTTCTGACCGCGACGGGCGTGCTGCTCGACAGCGCTCCGGACGTGCTCGCCCCGCTCCTCGAACGCATCGCGGGCCTCCCGGACCAGGCCTTCGTCACCCGTCTGCCCGCCTTGCGCGGCGGTTTCGACACGCTCAGCCCCGCAGCGCGCGAACGGCTCCTCGCCTTGGTCGAGGACCGGGTAGGCGCCCAGGTCGCACGACTCGACGGCACACCCGCCTGGACGGCCGCCGATCTTCCGGCGCGCGACGTGCTCGCCGGCCTGGGACTGCTGCCCGACGGGCCGGAGCCGGCCGTCGGCGCGTCCAGCGCCGGGGCCGGAGTTGCTCAACCGCCTGTGCCTGCTGCGACGGGCCTCCCGGTCGGCGTCCCGCACGTCGGCGCTCCGCAGGCGACGACCTCGGGCAACAGCCTCTCCCTCTCAACGCGTTGGCGACTCCTGCTCGGACGGCCGCTCCCCCGGGACGGCTCCTCGGCGAACGGCGGCCGCCTCGCCCGCGCCCTCGACGAGCTCTACGGACGCGGCACCGGCGAGGGTTCCGGTCCGGGGATCGAGACGCCTTCCGCTGGGGCCCCGGCCGGTCGCGGCGGTCGCGAAGCACCCTTCCCCGGCGTCCGCGACTGGGCGGAGGAGCTGCGGGCGCTGTTCGGGCCGGGCGTCAGGGAGGAGGTCCTGGCGGCGGCCGTCGCCCGTGGACGCGGCGACGCGTTGCAGGAACTCGACCCGGCCGCGGCGCGCCCCTCCGTGGAGCTGCTGCGGACCGTGCTCGCGCACGCCGGTGGCCTGCCGGAGGCCAGAATCGCCCGGCTGCGCCCCTTGGTCGCCCGGCTTGTCTCGGAACTGTCCGCGCAGTTGGCGACCCGTCTGCGTCCCGCGCTCACCGGCCTCGCCGGCGTCCGGCCGACCCGCCGCCCCGGCGGCCCGCTCGATCTCCACCGCACCATCCGGGCCAATCTGGCCACGGCACGCCCCGGGCCGGAGGGCCGCATGGTCGTCGTCCCTGAACGTCCGGTCTTCCACAGCCGCAGCCGCAGGAGCTCCGACTGGCGACTGATCCTCGTGGTCGACGTCTCCGGCTCGATGGAGGCCTCCACCGTCTGGGCTGCGCTCACCGCCGCGATCATGGCCGGCGTGCCCACCGTCAGCACGCACTTCCTGGCCTTCTCCACCGAGGTCGTCGACTTCACCGAGCAGATCACCGATCCGCTCTCGCTGCTGCTGGAGGTGCGGGTCGGCGGCGGCACGCACATCGCGGCCGGCCTGCGCGCGGCCCGCGATCTGGTCACCGTGCCGTCCCGCACGCTCATCGCCGTGATCAGCGATTTCGAGGAGGGCTACCCGGTCGGCGGGCTGCTCGCCGAGACCCGCCACCTGGTCGGCATGGGGTGCCATCTCCTCGGCTGCGCCTCCCTCGACGACACCGGCGTGGCGCGCTACTCCACCGGCGTCGCCAGCCAACTCGTGGCCGCCGGAATGCCGGTGGCGGCGCTGAGCCCACTCGAACTCGCCCGTTGGGTCGGGGAGCGGATCAGATGACCCAGTCCCTCACCCGTGGCGCGCGCAGGACGCCGCCCACCCCGTCCGGAAGGAGCCGCACCGCATGACGGTCACACCTGGCCAGGCCATCACCGACCTGCCGGCCGTCGAGCCACACGTGGTCGCCGACATCGTCGGCGCGCTCCCCCCACGGTTGGCGAAGCGGCTCGACTCCGCCGTCGCCAAGGTCGCGACCCGGCCGCGCAGCTGGAGCGAGGACTCCGCCGAGCTGCGGATCGCCGTCGACGAGGACGCGGAGCTCGTGCTGCGCACCGACGGCGGCACGGTGACCTCCGCCGAGGCGGTCGTCTGCTCCTGCCTGCTCGCCCCTGCCTGCCTGCACCGCGCCGCCGCCGTCAGCGCCGCCCCGCTCGCGGCCGCCCAGAGCGATGCCGGGGCCGACGACCAGCCCCCTCCGTTCGCCCAGCCCACGAGCTCAACCAAGACAACGACCTCGACCGGCCCGGACTCGGTCCCGGAAGGCGCCGTCGGCGACGGCACGACGCCCGGCGCAAGCACCGCGGGCAAGACCGCCGAGGATCAGCTCTCCCCCCGCGAGCGCGAGGCCGCGAGCGGACTGTGGCAGGCGGGCGCCGCCGTCCTGGCCGCGGGAACCGGCGGCTCCGGGGCCGTGCTGCAGGCCGAACTGCTGCGTGCCGCCCATGCCGCGGCCCTGGCCGGACTGCACCGGGCCGCCGCCGCGGCGGTCCGCACGACCGCCCTGGTCCGCGGCGCACGGAACGCCGACCCTTCCTTCCGGCTCGCCGACCTGAGCGCCGCCCTGTGCGAGCTCCTCCTGGTGTCCCACGGGCTCGGGGCCGACACCTCCGCCCACGCCCCCGGCGGCGACTCGCTCGCGGCGCTGCGCGGCGTCGCCCGCCAGAGCTACGCCGCCGCGGGCTCGCTCCGTCTGTACGGCCTGTTCACCGAGCCCGTGCTGACGGACACCCATGCCGGTGCCGTCACCTGCCTGGTCGACCGGCACGGCGTCCTCTCCAGCGTCGGCGACGTCCTCCCCCACGACGGCTCACCCGACGCCGCCGCCGCACGCGCCGCCGCGGGCCGGGCCGTCCGGCTCGGCGACACGATGCTCAGCCACGTCCAACTGTCCGGCGGCGGCCTGAGTCTGTCCGGTGCGACCCGGTCCGGAACGGGCCGCCTGGGGGCCGGCCGCGGCGTCCGGGCGATCGGCGCGGCCGGCGTGGGCTGGACGGAGGCACCGCTCGCCGCCCTGTGGGAGAAGCCGCTGCGCGACCAGCTCACCCGCGCGCTCGCGGCGCACTCTCTGCCCAGGACCGAGCGCGCGGTCGGCGCCGACCTGCTCTTCGTCGACCTCACGCTGCTCGGTCCGGCCGACGGGCGGCTCCTGGCCCGGGTGGACGGCACCGCCACCCCCGTGGCGCTCCTGCCCGCCCACCCCGAGCCCGGTCTCGCCTACGCCCGCAATCTCGCGGTGCTGGCCGACCATCCCGGCCTGCGCCTGCGCGCGGTCGGCCGCCTCGCGGCGACCGACCGCCCGGCCCTGCACCTGCTCGCCGCCGAACTCGACGGCCACCGGGTCAACCTCGGCGTCGCACCGCTGCCGCCCCTCCCGGATCCGACGCCTCCGCCCGAGACCGGCCCGTCCGTGGCGCCCGCCTCCGGCGACGCCCCGACCCACCTACTCCTCCGCCGCACCGAACGCGCCCTGGCCTCCGGCCGACGGGCCCTGCACCACGACTCCTCGGCCCCGGCGGACGTCGCTCGCCTGCACCGGGCGGCGCTCCCCACCGCCGCCACCCTTCTCGACGGGCTCCACCGCGCCGCCCGTGACGTCCCCCGCGACGCCTTCGGCCGCAGCCACCCCGACAACCCCGCCCAGTTCGCCCGCACCTGGCTGGCCGCCGTGTCGTATCTCTCCGCCTTCACCACCGCCCGGTGCGTCGATCTCTGGCTCGGAGGCGAGTAGCCGACTCCAACGCTCACGTCCACGCAATCACGAGGCCCGCCTGGCCGGCGTCGAGCAGGTCATGGTGTCTGGTGAGCGCGTGCCCGTGTCCGACCAAGCACGTCGCGACGCGAAGCGCCAGCGGCGCGCCGAGTACTGGGCCGCGCGGTGACCAACGACCTCGACGCTCGCATCCGCGAGCTGATCAGCGACATCAACTTCGAGACCGGCGGCCCCGCGGGCAGCGAGCTGGAAGAGCTCGCCTGCCTGCGCGCCGCCGGCATCGGACAGGAGCCCTCTATGGACCCACCGACCGCCACCCCAGCACCGTCGCCGTCGCGCGCCACTTCACCTACGACCACCTGCCCGAGCGCCTCCGCGCGGTCAACAAGCGCTGCCACGACCTCGCACAGGACATGGTCCAGATACTCCCCGACTGCCCCGAGCTCACCGTCGGGCTGCGGAAGCTCCTGGAGGCGAAGGACGCGTTCGTGCGCACCGCCGTCGAGCACGTCGGCTGATGCGGGTCAGCGTCAGCCACGGCCAACACCACGTCGAGATCCGCATGCACGGCAGCAGCCTGCGTCGCCTGCGCGCAGCCGAGAAGGCTGCAATCCGGCTCCTCGGCGACCCCGCTGACACGCCACCCGACCCCAGCCCTCCGGCCTCAGCCTCGGCGCTGACACCGAGCTCGTACCCAACCCGGACTGACCCACCATCCGAGTCCTGCTCGACGGACACGACGGCTACTGGGCCGCCAGCCGCTTCCAAGGCGGCCAGCCCAAGCAGTGGTCCTGGCCCACCCAGGGCTGAACAGGGCCGAGAGTCCGTCCGGTATGCAGCCCTCGGCTCACGACCAATTGCCCTGCGGCGTAGGCGGAATGTCATCCACGCCCGGTTTGTATGCCCTCGGTATGGCCACTAGGCCAGCCACCTGCACCGATAGGCACTTGTCGCGCCTCAAGGCGCTCTTCGCCTTCCATTTCAGAACGAGGCTCATGCCGGTGACCACCGCTGCCGTGTGAGGCTCGGGAATGAAGGCAGCCGCGATGGAGCCGACGGTTGTCGCGTCTTCGGCGATGGCTTCGGTCTCCCGCTCCGTGAAGAAGATCACCATGTAGCCGCCGCGCGGTGTGGTCCCGTAGTGCGTTTTCGCCACAGGGGCTCCTAGGCCAAAGAGTTGGCGTTTGGACACCATCCGTCACGATGGCGTGAGTCGAAGCGCGTTGGATGCTCTTTCGGTCTGCCCTGGGCGGCATCCGACTATGCCGGGTGCGTTCGTCCGCAGGCAGAAACTGGTTGAGAGCGATGGTGTAGGGGATACCCAGCTCGCGGGAGCGCTCGCGAGCCCGCTTCTGCGCAGTGGTCTTGGGCTTCTTGGTCATGTTGATCCTCTCTGCGGCGTGTGGACGCCTACGGCAAGAGAGGGACGCGGATTCACGGAGTCCGAAGACACTTTCGCTCGGTGAGCGAGTGGCGTACGTGGTTTGCCCAGTTGAAGTGAAGTCACGGGCTCCCGAAGGTGCCTGTTTCGCCTGGCGACCGACGAATGGTGTTCGTGACGAACCGTAAAGTAGCGGCAACTCTGGGTCCAGATTTGTCAAGCCCGCCCAGACGCAACTCGCTCAGGTGGAAGTCTCGCCTCGCATTCCGCCTTCTCTGGGGAGCATGCTCGATCGTCCCAGCTACAGCGTGGCGCATACGGAGTACTTGACGGCACATCGGTAGGCCGGGAGGGTTGAGTGCAACGTCGTGCAACGCCGAGAGGAGATGCAGATGTCGCTCCAGCTGATCGCTGTCGACGAAGAAAGCGGAAAGTCCGGCTCGCCGACCGTCTACGTGGACCAGGAGCACGAGGAGTTCGTACTCCAGGGCTGGCTACCCAGCCCTGCCCTGGTCGCCGACCTCGAAGCCAACCCGGCCCTCGACCACGCGCCCGGCATCCCCGACGGCGAGGGCGTCGTGCGCATCCCCTTCCGCATGGCGGCCGCACTGAGGAAGGCCTGTGATGCAGCCGAACTGGGCTGACCTGATCGGCACCGCCAACGAGCACGCGAGACACCTGGAGCTGCGCGACCGCTACCTGGTACCCGACGAAGAGGTCGAGTTCCAGGCCTGGCGCGGCGACGGGACACTCGACGTCGACCCCGACGGTGACGGCTGGAGCAGATGGACGGGCATCGTTCGATCCGCCCTGAACCGCGGCTGCTCCGTGCAACGTCTGCGGATCGTCTCCGAACCGGTGACCGAGTACACCCGCTGGCTCCACGCCATCACCGCCGCCAACATCGCCGCCGGCGAACAGGTGCGCTGGCTTCCTCGCGCGATGGCCAGGGACCTGCTGATCCCGGCCGAGGACCTCTGGCTCTTCGACGACCACACGGTGGCGTTCAACGAGCTCGACGGGGACGGCAACTCCCACGGCTGGGACCTTCGCACCGATCCGCCGCTCGCCGTCCGCATGTGCGTGGCCTGGAGCGAGCTCTGGGACCGCGCCATCCCTCACGAGAAGTACGAGATCCACTGACCTGACATGGCACGATCCCCCCACTCCGGGGCCCAGGAAGTCCGCGAGCGCGTCGCCTCTCGCCTCCTCGGCCTGCGCACCCGCGCAGGCCTGTCGGGCGTCGAGCTGGCGGCACGCTGCGGCTGGTCCCCATCGAAGGTGTCACGCATCGAGCGCGCCCTGACCGCTCCGTCCCTCGCGGACATCCAGGCCTGGTGCGGCGCCACCCAGGCCGAGAGCGCAGTCGCGGAGGAGCTCGCCGACGCCACGGCGGAGGCGAACATCCTCTATCGGGAGTGGCGAGAGCGGCAGCGCCACGGCCTGAGGGTCTTCCAGGACGAGGCCATGACTGTCGCGGAGCGCACCCGCGTCCAGCGGGTCTACTGCGCCAACCTTCTGCCCGGCTTCTTCCAGACCGCGGACTACACCGCGGCCGTGCTGCGCACCTGGGTCCGCGTCGAAGGCATCCCCGACGATGTGGACCAGGCGGTCGCGCGGCGTGCTGAGCGTGCTCGCCTGCTGCGGTCGCCCGAGCACCGCTTCGTCGTGGTCGTCGAGCAGGCCGTCCTGTCCTTCGTGATCGGTGGCCCGGCCGCGATGCGAGACCAGCTCACGCACCTGATCGCAGTCTCGCGGCTGCCGGCCATTCGGCTGGGGATCATCCCGGCCGGGGTCGACCGCTCACCCCACTCCATGCTCCCGTTGGAGTCCTTCTACCTCTTCGACTCCCGCGCGGTCATGGTCGAGCTGGTCACCGCGCAGCTCGACATCACGGCCCGGCACGAAGTGGCGCTCTACGAGCGCTGCTTCGCGGAGCTGGAGAGCCTCGCTGTGTACGGGCGGGACGCCCGTGACCTGATCGCCGGAGCACGGGCAGGCATCTCGGCCTAGTCGGCGCAGGCGTGCAAAACGGTGCAAGAAAGTTGAGATGTCCTCAGCAGTAGCCGCACCGTGGTCGGGACGGAATCCACGCCCGGAAGCGAGGACCAAGCCGATGAGCCACGCGCACGCCCCTGCACCGCCGCCGGAGACCACACTGTCCCGCCCTGCCGCCTCCGGCCTCGCGAGCTCGCCTCAGCCCGACCCGGTGCTCGACCGCGCGATTTGGAAGAGGCTGCGTGCTGCGGCCCGGCTGGGCAATCTCCAGCCCGAGGGAGCCCTGATCGTCCAGGAGCTGCACGAGCAGTACCCCGAGTGGCGCGAGCAGTGGTCTCGGTGAGCCAGGGCGAAGCCCGCCCTGGCACCCCCGCGGACGACGCAGGGGCGCCGTCCTGGCCGCCAGCCTCATACTCAGCGGCGGCCGACTGGTGCCCGAACTGCGACTTCCCACTCAACCGCGCTGAGCAGCATGGGCGTTGCCTCGGCTACATCGTCGGCGCTCCCGGGCTCCCGTTGTGCTCCTGCCCGTGCACGGAGCCGCGCCGCGCTGCTGCAGCGACGCGCAAGCCCGATGCCCAAGGCGTCGTTGTAAACAGTTCGCAGGCCACAGAAGGATCAACCAGTACGGCCCGTACGGCCCCCTCTGGATGTCACGCCTAAAGCCATGCAGGAGGAATTTTCGGTGCAACGGGATGGATCCTCTTAGCCATTCTGCTAATTGGAGGGTTCTTCGCCTACCTCATCTGGTTCGCAGCAGCGTCACCACCAACTGAGCGAGCCGGTTCCCGAGGGCGGGAACCGGACCCGGGTGCTCTGGCGAACCCCAGAGCACGGTCTGCCGGACGCGGAGACGGGCCACGGCCCCGACGGATCGCGTCGGGGCCGCGCGGCGTGTCAGCCGGGGAGCAGGTCGGGCATCAGGTCGTAGACCTGTTCGGCGCTGGCCGGGTCGCTGTCCAGGCAGGCCTGCAGGTCGGCGCGGGCCGCGTCGGGGCGGTCCAGAAGCATCAGGCAGCGTGCGCGCTGGAGCCGCGCGTCCGCGTCGTCCTCCGAGTCGAGGAGGGCGTCCAGCAGCTTGACCGCGTCGTCGTACCGCTGCGCGTCGTGGTAGACCAGCGCGAGGTTGAAACGGACCCCCGGGTCCTCGGACAGCGCGGCCGCCCGCTCCAGATCCGCCGTGGCGCGGCCGAGATCGCCCTCCTGGTAGGCGAGCTCCCCGCGCAGCGCCCACGCCTGGCCGCATGCGGGGTCCGCTGCCAGCGCGGCGGCGTACGCCTGCTCCGCAGCGGCGGGGTCGGTCTCCGCCAGCACGCTGCCCTTCAGGCAGAGCAGCTGCGGATCGTCGGGCGACAGGGCCAGCCCCGCCTCGGCGTCGTGGAGCGCGGCGTGGGCGTCCCCGAACTGGGCCAGCAGCGCGCCGCGGTTGAGGTGGGCCGAGGGGAAGGCCGGGTCCAGCCGCAGCACGTAGCCGAGGTCGGCCACGGCGCCGTCGAGGTCGCCCAGTTCGGTGCGGACGTCGCTGCGGTTGAAGTACGCCTCAGGAAACGGCGGCGACAGGCGGACGGCCTGGTCGTAGTCGGTCAGCGCGTGCTCCAGCTCACCCAGTTGGCGGTGGAGCATGCCGCGGTCGAACCAGTACTCGGCGTAGTTGGGGTCCCGCTCGATCACCGCGGTGTAATCGGCGACGGCGTCCTCGAAACGCTTCAGGCCCGCGTACACCTGCGCGCGGTTGTACCGCAGCACCGAGCGGTGCAGCGCGTGCTCGTCGGCCTCCAGGGTCTCGTCCAGGCGGGCCATGCAGGTGTCCAGGAGGGTCAGGGCCTCCTGCAGCCGACCCTGGTGAACCTCCACCAGCGCCAGCCCGTTGCGGTTGAACACCGTGAGCGCCTCGCGCTCCTTCGGGTCCGGGGCCCACCTGGCGAACGCGATGGCCTGGTTGGCCCAGGCGCGGGCCACGTCGTGGTCGCGCCGGTCCTCCTCGAAGTGCCGCGTGTACAGCATCGCGGTCGCGTACGCCGCCTGCATGTGCACCTCGGGCGCGCTGCTGAGGGTGCGTGCCTCGTCGTAGAGCGGAAGCGCGCGTTCGGGCAGTCCCAGCGCGGCGAAGGAGGTGGTCATCTTGGTGGTGAACGCCCACCAGTGATCCGGGTGGCTCAGGTGGTCGACCAGCAGCCGTCCGCGCTCACCGAGGTCCACGACGGCGTGGTAGTAGCCGAGGTCCATGCAGTAGTCGAGGGCGTGCCGCAGCGCGTCGGCCCCGGTGTCGGCCGGGGCCGAGCCGTGCTGGGCGTGCCACGGGACGGCGCCGAGCAGGAGCGACGCCTGACCGGTCGCCTCAAGTTCGGCCCGGCGCCGGTCGTGCAGCGCCGCGCGCTCGGCCGGCGGGAGCTCCTGGTAGGCGACCAGAACCGCGGGGTCGTCGTCGGTGCCGTCGCCTGCGACGTAGCAAGCAGCCCGCTCCATGCCCGTCACGGCGTCAGCGTCGGCCTCCGGTTCCGGTTCCGCTTCGATGAGCGCGCAGTGGGCTTCGAGCGCCGTGGGAAGCGTCTCCGGTCCGGGGCCGACGGGGATCTCCAGCGGTTCGCCGTCCGTGGTGACGACCACACGGAGCCGCTCCGGGGGGACGCGGCGCAGCAACACGGCCAGGAACTCCGCGTCCGTCGGATCCGCCCGGTGGGCGTCACCGACCACGAGGGCCCGAGGGCCCGCGTCGAGAGCGCCCAGGTACTCCTCGACGAACTCGACCAGACCGTGGGCGATGCGCAGGGTCCGCAGCGGAGAGTAGAAGCGGGTGCGTTCCTTCGGCACGGCCAGCGAGGTCAGCGTCTCGCGTGTCGCGGGCACCACGTCGCGCAGTTCCGGGGTGGTCGAAAGGATCTCGATGTCATGACGGGCCACCACCTCGGGACAGCGTTCGAGCGCGTCAGGGACCAGCGCCCGCAGGATCGCCCCTGCCGCCGTGTAGGGGCCGCGCAGTCGCCGGTGGGCGCTGACCTCGGCGAGCACAGGCGGGAGGTCGAGTCCCCGACGCGCCCTGACGCGTTCCGTCCCCAGCTGAGCCCTGATCCACAGATGACGATGCTCCGGCATGGCAGGACTGCCTTTCGTGCGACGAGGTGAACGGAACGGTGAGAACGAGCGGGGGTCAGGCCGGTCGCGCCAGGCCGCCGGTGGCGCCCTGCGCCGCGCGGCGTTCCCGGAAAGCCAGCCAGAGCACCGCGAGGCCCTCGCCCACGGCCAGGGCCGTCAGGGTGAAGGAGTCCAGTTGCGCGGCCGTCGAGACGTGTCCGGAGAAGCGGTGCCAGATGTCGTGCGCGAAGCGGGCGAAGGTCGGCACCAGTACGCCGAGGAACATGGCGAGCGTGAAGGTGTAGCCGACGAGCATCAGCCAGGAGTACCAGCGCGCGGCCCGCAGGTCGGCAGCGCCGTGGCGGGACAGGTCGACGGGCGGGCGCCGACCGGTGATCCGGCGGAACCGGTTGCGGAGCAGGTCCGCCGAGGCGGCGTGCAGGTCCTGGCAGCCCAGCACCGTGACGAGCAGCACGTAGACGTCGGTGCGGAGGTAGAAGAATCCCTGCCAGGCGATACGCAGCACCGTCGCGTAGGACAGCGCCAGGCAGAGCGGAGCGACCACGCCGCCGGTTCGCCAGGTCAGGTCGGCGACCAGCGTGAGCACGTCCACCGCCAGCAGGTCGGCGAGAACGCCGGCGAGAATGGGCAGGTACCGGCGGCGGCGCGGCACGGTGACCAGTCCGTCGAGGGAGGTCTCCAGCACCAGATAGGTGAGGCGGCGTGCGACCGACAGCCGGGAGCGCAGGCCCAGCCGGCGACCGGCCAGGGCGTGGAAGGCCTCGTGCAGGGCCATCAGCGGTGCCTGACCGGCGAACAGCATCAGGACGATCAGGGAGTAGTACGGGGTGAAGAAGAGGTGGTCGGTGCGCGGCAGCAGCCGCGGCGACCTGATCGTCTCGACGAGCGCGGCGACCGTGAGCGCGGCGTAGGCGGCCATCGCCGGCCGGCTGAACAGCGCGGTCCCGAGCCGCTGCCAGCGCACTGGGGCGACCTCGCCGGGTTCAGGCGCGTCGGCCTCCCGCACGAAGCCGAGCTCCCGCAGTCCGTCGAGCAGGTCGGCGATGTCGACGTCCTCGCCGTACTCCTGCCGGTAGCGCTGCGCCGCCTCGCGGGGGGTGAGCCCGTCCCCGAGCATCCGCACCAGGGCGGCGCCGTCCGGCGGGAGCACCGCGTAGGTCTCCGTGGCGGCACAGCCGACGGTGACCTCGTCTCCCTCCTCCAGATACACCAGCTGATGGAGCGCCACCGGCTCGTCCAGCGTCACAGGGATCCTTCCAGAGCGTGCCGACGGGATGGACGGCCGAGACGGCCGGGTGCCGGCCACGGTGGAGACCGCTGCGGCCGGCACCCTCACCCGTCGGGGTGTGATCAGTTGGGCTGGACGCACGTCCACGGGAAGTACAGCGGGCGCGCCGCGGTGGTGAGGCGAACCGGACCAGCCTTGCGGAGACCGATCTTCTTCATGGCTTTCTCCTTTCGGTGGACAGGAGTGCAATTCCAGAAATAGGCACGGAGAAAGACAAAGAAAATCCCCCGCGCATATTCCTGTGGACATGCCAATCATGGTGAAGGCGGCGTGAACTGTCAATAGCACAAGGGTTGTCGACACTCAGCCGATCTATTCCGACCCCACCCCAGGCAGTGAAACCGGCGATATTGCCGGTCGAATTCGATTTTGCCGATCGTTATTGCCGCCGCATTACCGGCCCTGCCGTGTTTAACCGCAGCCGACCGCCGGAAAGCTTGCCGCGACGGCGGTTCCCTGGCCGAGGCCGCGCTCCCGACCAGGCCACGAGCCGTCCGCGAGCGCCGCGTCGGCAACGAAGGGCCCCGACGCCGTGCCCGGCGTCGGGGCCTTGTCACGCCCTCTGGGGCGCAGGTGACTACTCGTCCGTCAGGACGTCGTCCAGGTCGGCGAGGAACTCGTCACCGAAGCCGAATCCTCCGTCGGACTCCTCGACCGTGTTGTAGTCGTCGTCGAAGTCCTGGTCCTGCGGGGTGATGCCGTTCTGCGGCATGACGCACTCCTTCGTCTCAGATCGTGGGTGCGCGCTCAGCTCAGCAAAGACCCCGGGCGGCTGCCCGTCCTCGCATCCGATCGGGTGAACCACGCTGCGTGCCCGCGCGCGGTCCGGCAGCCGCCGCGGACGACAGGGCCCGCCTCTGCCGGTCAGCTGCGCGCGGGCTGTGCGGTCTCCTGTTGCCAGAGGAGTTCGGTCAGACGCTCGACGCCCTTGGCCAGGTGGCGGCGGTAGGTGCTCATCGGGAGCGCGAGGATCTCGGCGGCGCGCTGCTGGCTCGGCGCGGGCTGCAGGTAGGTGTGGTGCAGGGCCCGGTAGGCGTTGCGGTCCAGCGGTGACGCGCGCAGCCGTCCGGCGGCGTCCAGGAGCACCGTGCGGAGCGCGTCCGCGTCCTGAGCGGGGTCGTCCGCGGCCCCGCCGACGTGGTCGGCCAGCAACCGCGAGTGCAGCAGGGGTGTGTCGCTCAGGCCGCCCGCGCGGCCGAGGCCGCGCAGCGCCAGCCGGACGGCGGCCGCGAAGTCCTCGTGCGAGAGCAGCCTGGTGGCCGGCGGGGCCTCCGGCGCGGTGACCGAGCCCGGGTCGTCCGCCTCCTGACGGGCGGTGAGCAGGCTGAGCCAGGTCAGCGGCGGGGTGCGCCGCCAGTCGTGCACGAAGACGCCGAACCGGTGGGCGTCGGTGGTGAAGTCGGCCTGCGGCAGGCGGACGAAGTCGGCGTAGCCGCAACCGGGTTGCCAGCTCTCCGGATCGGAGAAGGCCAGCAGGGTCAGGGCCGGCCTGTTGCGGACCAGGGAGCGGTGGGTCAGCGTCAGCGTGATCAGCAGTTGCACGGGCGAGGGCGCCTGATAGCGGTCGCGGCTCATCCAGTGCCGCACCAGCAGGGCGTGCTCGCCGGGCCGCAGGTCGCCGCCGTCGGGGTCGCACAGCCAGGCGCGCGCGGCGGTCACGGCCGGATCGCTCGGCGCGGCGGCGTCGGGAGGCAGCCCGGTACCGTCGAAGGCTGCGTCGAGCGTGAGCGCGGCGCAGAACCCCTCGATCCGGCCACCGGGTTCGGCCACGACCAGCACCTCGGTGCCGGGGCGGGCGCACCACGCCCGCAGCAGCTCGGCGGACTCGGGGCCCTCCTGGCGTCGCGTCATGGCGCGCAGCTGCGACTGGTCCGCCGCCGTGGCCGGGCGGACGGCGAGGCGCTCCAGCCAAGGGGCGGCGAGTGCCCCGCCGGACGCGACGCCGTCGGGGAGCGGGGCGAGCAGGGTCGCGACGGCCGGGTTGTCGCGGTGCAGGAAGGCGAAGTCGCTCAGCACCGCCTGCTGTCGGGCGAGGTCGCCGCGGTCGAAGAACTGCTGGTAGTAGCCGGCCGCGCGACGGCCGAGCTCGCGGTGGCGGTCCGGGTCGCGCCAGCGCAGTTCGGCGTCGAGGGCCCGGCGGACCAGGTCGTGCGGGGCCAGCCCCAGACGCCCGGCGTGCATCGCCGACAGCTCGCGCAGCCAGTCGAACACCTCGCGGGCGTCGGGCACCTGGAGCAGGTGGGCCAGCAGCGGCTCGGTGGTGACCAGGACCTGGGAGCTCGCCTCCAGCGCGAGACGGTGCCCCGGGGTGGGCACGTGCTCCAGCAGCCGGGCCAGCAGCTCGTGGACCACCCGCGGGGAGCCGGTCAGCTGGGTGGGACCCGATCCGGACTGGTGCCACAGATCGGCGGCCAGCGCGAGGGCCAGGGGGTGGCCGCCTGCGGCTTCGAGGATCCGGTCGTGCTCGGCGGCCGGCACCTGCCGGAGCCGCAGCAATTCGTGGCTGTCCTCCCGGTCCAGCGGGCCGAGCGGCATGGAGTGGAGCAGCCCCTGCCAGGCGGGATCGACCCGCCAGGCCAGCGGCGGCAGCTCCCGGTCGGCCAGCACGAGGAGCGTGTCGTCCGGCAGCGTCGGCAGCAGTCGCTCGCACAGGGCCGCCGCGTCGGTGACGCCCGGACGGCCGACGTCCAGGAGCAGCAACTGGCCCTTCCCGGTGGGCAGCGGTTCGGGGCCGGGGCGGTCCGGCGCGAGCCAGACCACGGTCCGCCCGGCCGCGGCGCCCAGGGCCGCGAACCGGTGCAGCAGCACGCTCTTGCCGATCCCGCCCGGCCCGTGCAGGTGGACCACCGCTCCGGTCGACCGCTGCAGCAGCTCCTGGAAGGCCCCGCACTGCGCCTGCCGTCCGGCGAACCGCTGGTCGCGCCGTCGGGCGAGCTGGTCCCCCAACCGTCCCGTCACCCTGCCCCCACTCCCCCGGCGGCCGCACCCGACGGCACGTGCACGCCAGCAGTCTCCGGAGCGTCGCAGGCCGCAGTCAACCAGCGCACGGAGGCACACGGGTCGCGGACGCGAAGTGGGCACAACGGACACGGAACGGCTGCGGATCGGACCGGAGCTGATCTGTCGAGTGGTCAGGCGGCGCGCCTACCTTCAAGGCATCGCAACGGACCGACCAGGCAGAACGCCCGGTTCGCAGCCGTTCTCCACGCATCGGAGGGATCCGCCATGGCACTCGCCAAGAACCGCCGCGCCACCCGTCTCGCCACCGTGCTCACCACCGCCGCCCTCAGCGCCACCGGCCTGCTCGTCGCCGCCGGCAGCGCCTCCGCGAACCAGTTCTACGGCGGCACGCTCCACCCGGGCGAGCAGCACTGCGTCCAGCAGTACGCCGGCTACCAGGTCCGCGGCGACGGCCAGGCCACCGGCCAGGGCGCCAAGTTCAAGATCCAGTTCAACGGCGCGACCGTCCCCGGCACCGGCTCCCCCGGGCTGGTCTCCGCCTGGGCCGCGGAACTGCGCACCAGCCTCCACACCTTCCCCGGCGCCGGCTACTACACCGCCTGCGTCACCAACAACGGCACCACCGACACCAACGTCCGCCTGCAGCTGCGCACCGACGCCGAGTTCAGCTGACCGGTTCACGCCCCGGTGACCGGTTCTCGCCACCGGCCCGGGCCGGGAACGGCCGCAGCGGTAGCGCCCGGGTCGCTACCGCTGCGGGGTCCTTGAGGGTCAGTCGTCGAGGAACAGCGCGGCGACCTGAGCGGTGTCCTCGGTGCCCCGGTAGCGGACGATCAGCCCGTCTCGCAGCGTGAAGTGGTGGTGCAGGTCCATGGTCACCATGCGGCCGCCGGTCCGGTGCCGGGCGCGGCAGCGCACCACGGTCAGCACGTCGTCGCCGCTGGCCGCGTACACCAGCGGGGTGAACTCCTCGACGTCCATCGCGGTCGCGAACTCCCCGAAGAAGGCGGCGACCTCGGCCTTGCCGATGCGCGTCCCGTACCAGGGCGCGGCGGTCGTGGTGGTCTCCACGCCCCAGTCCACGCCCTCGCTGAGCGCCGCGAGGATGCCGTCCGCGTCGCCCTTGAGGAACGACTCGTAGCACGCGGTGATGATCTCGATGTTGGTGTCCGTGGTCATGGGCGGCCGTCCTCCGTGTCGGGCGAGCGGCTCCCGCGGCGTCGGAGCGGGGCTTCGACGACGCGGTGCCGAGCGGTGGCAAGCAGACTCCCGCCGGGCGGCCTCGCGGGGCAGAGCGCGCGCCGACCGCGCGCGCAGCACGTGTCCGGCACGTCCCGCTCCCGCGCGCGGGACGGCGCGCGCCGGATGCGCCGGTCGAGACCGTCCGTGCAGCTCAGGGGCCTTCTCGGTACCTCCGCACAACCGGGCCTGAGACCGGACGACGCGCTCCTGACAGCGGTCCTTCGGCGACTGTCAGTCCGTATCAGCGCTGTGTCAGCGGGCCCTGGGACGTTGACGGACATGACGCGAATCGACAAGAACCCCGAATCCGGCCGCCCGGTGGCCGTGTCCGTCCGGGGGCTGGTCAAGCACTACGGCGAGACCAAGGCGCTGGACGGGGTGGACCTGGACGTGCACGAGGGCACGGTCCTCGGTGTCCTCGGCCCGAACGGCGCCGGCAAGACCACCCTCGTCCGCTGCCTGTCCACCCTGATCACGCCGGACGCCGGCCACGCCGTCGTGGCCGGCTACGACGTGGTCCGCCAGCCCCGCCAGTTGCGCCGGGTGATAGGACTCACCGGCCAGTACGCCTCGGTCGACGAGAAGCTGTCCGGCCGGGAGAACCTGTACCTGATCGGCCGGCTGCTGGACCTGTCCCGCAAGGAGGCGCGCGCCCGCGCCGACGCGCTGCTGGAGCGCTTCTCGCTCACGGACGCCGCCACCCGGCCGGCCCGCACCTACTCCGGCGGCATGCGCCGCCGCCTCGACCTGGCCGCGTCGATGATCGGCCGCCCGCACGTCCTGTACCTGGACGAGCCGACCACCGGTCTCGACCCGCGCACCAGGAACGAGGTCTGGGACGAGGTGCGGAGCATGGTGCGCGACGGCGTGACGGTGCTGCTCACCACCCAGTACATGGAGGAGGCCGAGCAGCTGGCCTCCGAGCTGACCGTCATCGACCGCGGCAAGGTCATCGCCAACGGCGGGATCGACGCCCTGAAGGCGAAGGTCGGCGGCCGCACCCTGCGGATCCGCCCGACCGACCCGCTGGAGCTGCACCCGCTGGTGACGGCGCTGGACGACCGCCGGCTGACCGGCCCCGACGCCGCCGTCCATACCGAGTCCGACGAGGTCGTGGTGCCGATCGTCAGCGACGACCAGCTGACCGCGGTCGTCGCCGAGGTCACCGCCCGCGGCATCACGATCGGCTCGATCTCCGTCGAGCTGCCCAGCCTGGACGAAGTGTTCCTCTCTCTCACCGGCCAGAAGGCGTCCGCTCCCGAGCAGGCCGCACCCGAGCTCGAGGAGGTCGCCGTATGAGCGCCGCCACCCTGTCCCCCACCCTTCCGACCATCACCGTCGAGGCCGACCCGAAGATCGGCCTGCGCGGCCACCTGCGCCACACCGGCGCGCTGATCCGCCGCAACCTGCTGTGGATCAAGCAGGACCCCGAGTCCATGATGGACGCGGTCCTGATGCCGGTGATCTTCACCCTGCTCTTCGTCTACGTCTTCGGCGGCTCGATCGGCCAGTCGCTCGGCGGCGGCCAGGCCGCGTACGTGCAGTACGTCATCCCGGGCATGATCGCGATGATGAGCATGAACATCGCCCAGGCCGTCGGCACGGGCTTCAACGAGGACTTCAACAAGGGCATCATGGACCGCTTCCGGTCCCTGCCCATCGGCCGCGGCTCGGTGCTGATCGCGAAGATCGCGGTCGAGCTGATCCGGCTCGTGGTCGCGGTCACCATCCAGATGATCGTCGCGCTGCTGGTCGGGTACCACATCAACGGCCACTGGGGCGGTCTGCTGGCGTCGATCGGCCTGTCCGCGCTGTTCGGCTCCGCCGTGATGTGGATCTTCCTGGTCCTCGGTGTGACCATGAAGAACGCGCAGTCCGTGCAGGCGATGGGCTTCCTGGTGATGATGCCTCTTCAGTTCGGCTCGTCGATCTTCGCGCCGACCAGCTCGATGCCGGGCTGGCTGGAGAGCTTCACCAAGTACAACCCGATGTCCGGCCTCGCCGACGCCGCCCGCGGCCTGATGACCGGCGGCCCGATCGCCCACGGCCTGACCGTCACACTCGCGTGGACCGCCGGTCTGACCCTGGTCATGGCGCCGATCGCGATCCGCAAGTTCACGAAGAAGACCTGACGCCCCGCCCCACTTCACGTCCGGTCCGGGTCCCAGCAGGGCGGCAGCCTCCCCACGAGGCCGCCGCCCTCGGCACTTCGCGGCGCGGCGCGCGCGGTGGGCCCGCCGCAGGTTGCCCCGCCGTGAAGGCGGGGAAAATCGCTGTCGGGCTGGCGGATCACGGTGGTAGAACCACCGCTGTGCACAAGACTCTGGAGTTCCCCGATCTGCTGCGTCTGATCGACGATCGTTCGACCGCGTTCCGCGCCGCGATCGCCGCCGCGCCCAGCCTCGACCTGCCCGTGCCGACCTGCCCCGAGTGGACGCTGGCCGACCTGGTGCAGCACATCGGCGAGGGTCGCCGCCGCTGGGCCGCCACCGTCGCCGCCGGGCCGGACGCCACGTCCAGGACCCCGGCCCAGGGTGACGCGGTCGCGCCGCAGGAGCCGGAGGCCGTGCTGGCCTGGCTGGCCGGCTCCACCGAACTGCTGCTGGCGGCCCTGCGGGAGGCCGGTCCGGACCAGGGCTGCTTCACCGGCTGGGGCAACACCCAGACGCCGCACACCGCCGGTGGCGTCGCCCGGCACCAGGTCCAGGAGATCGCGGTGCACACCTACGACGCCGAGCTCACCGTGGGAGAGTCGCCCTCCCTGCCGCTCGAGGTGGCGCTCGACGGTGTCGAGGAGAACCTGTTCATCGCCAGCTTCACGACGAGCGCCTGGCCGCACAAGCCCACCGCCTTCGACCTCCACGCCACCGAGGGCCGCTCCTGGCGCCTCACGGTCGACGGCGACGGCGCACGGACCACCCAACTGCCCGCTGTCGGCGAGGACCCGGACGCGGCAGGCCTCTCGATCAGCGGTACGGCCAACGAGCTGGTCCTCTGGCTGTACAACCGCATCACCGTGGACTCCCTGCAGCTTGACGGCGACCGGGGGTTGCTGGACCTGCTCCTCGCCTGGGAACCGGAGGACTGGGGCTGACGGAACGTCACCGCGCCCCGGCGGCACCGACGCCTCCACCCGGATAAGTGCTGGTCCGCGTCCCGTCCCGTGCCTCAAGATCCTCGGTATGACTGACACAGAACTCACCGAAGAAGAGACGCCGGACGGGCTGCTGGGCTGGTGCCTGGTGGCCAACGTGGCGCAGGAGACCGCGCGCGGCGACGGCGGACTCCAGATCGAGCGCGGCACGAAGCACTTCCCGGCGGGCGCCCTGCTGTGGATCCCGCCCATACGGTGGGACCCCGGCTGGGGTCGCTGGCGTGCGGTCGGACGGCACCGGGGCAACAGCCGCCGCTACGTCAACATGGTCGTGCGCGCGGACGACCTGGAGAACTTCCGGGTCAAGGGCGTCTACAGCGAGGGCCTCGTCCGCAGCCTCAACGGCTACGACCACGACCCGTCCGCCCCGCAGACCCTGCAGAACCCGTGGACCCGCGAGCAGGCCCAGAGCTGGGCCGACGCCCGGAACCGACTCCGGGAGAGCATCGTCATCGACGGCCGGCGTCACGTGCGGATCTCCGTCCCCAACCCTCCGCCTGCAGAACTCCAGGTCGGCGGCGAAATCCTGCACCTCGCCCACTACGGCCCCAGGGGACCCCACTACAGTCGCATGCCCCCTCCCGTGGAATGGGTTCCCGAGACCTGAGACGTGCTGCCCGAACGGGTGGACGGGGAAAGTTGATGCTGCGGGTGGGGAGCCAATGGTCGCGCTATGAGGTCTGCCGCCGGCGGATGACCCAACCGCGCAGGCGCAGCAGTGCAGCCGTGGCGTGCTTGCCGGTGGCGCTGGGGGCGGCCAGCCCCAGGGCGCTGCGGACCCGGGCGTCGAGCAGGGCGCCTGCGACGTTGGCGACGCTGCGTTGCAGGGGGCGGCGGAGTGGGCGCGGCAGTCGGCGGGCGGCGAGGGGCGCTCCGGCGAATTGCCACAGGGACAGGGAGTGGCAGGAGGGGCCGAAATGCTGCTGCTCGTAGGCGTCGGCCCAGCGAGTCCATTCGGCGACGTCCCCGGCAGGGGGTTGGATGCCGAGTTCCCGGGCCAGCCCGCTGGCGAAGCTGAGGTAGTCGTTGCGCTCGGTGTCAGTCAGGGGCCGCCAGCCGTACTGGTCGATGAAGCGGATGGGCGGCAGAGTGAAGGCGGTGAGCACAAACCGCATGAGGTCTGGGTCTATGCCGTCGTGGATGCCCTGGAGCCGGGCCAGAACGGGTTTGCTCGCGGGACTGTCGAGGCCTTCCTCCATCAGGCCCAGCAAGGCATCGCCTGTGGCGCTGGCTCTTCCGGCGGGATCGTTGATCAGTCCTCCGGCACTCGCGAGTTGGCGGGCGACGTCGGGGTGGGCGAAGGTGCGCCACAGCCCGAGAGTCAGTCCGATTTTGAGATCTTCGGGATGGGTGTTCAGGACCAGGTGGCGCAGTCGCTCTTGCTGGTCCATTGCGGCACTCTCGATCTTGTCGTGGGTGAAGGCGGCGATGGGTCCCTAGTATTGCGTCGGTCAGCCGGCGCCGCCTTCGCATCTCGGGCGCGGGTGCGCGGGAACGCCTTCGCCAGTTGGTCGGTGACATCCGCGGCGTCACAGGTGGCCCTCCACGCCGCCGCGAAGGAGTGCGTTCTGACCATGCCCACAGCAAGGGACGTCGAGAGCCCCCGTGGGCATGGCGAAACCTGGCGAATCCGTGATCTTGCAGCGCGTCAGGTCCACGAACGCGGAGTCGAGGCGTGCAACAACAACCCGTCGACGTTCCATCGCGGCGGCGGGACCCAGCTCCGCCGTCGAGACGCCCGCCGGATCGTGGCGCAATGCCCCCGGCCGGAACGCCCCGGGCCGCGAGCACCGACACACCCGGCCCGGCTCACGTACAGAGGTTGACGTGCCGCACGGCCAGGACGGCGCCCGCGGCGTCGATGAGGCGGGCCCGGGAAAGTTGGCCGCTATTGGTCGCGGACACGATGCGTGAGGCGATGGCGGTGGTCTCGGCCTGGGTGTTCGTGACCGGGCCGAAGAGAATCATGTCGGCTCCGGAGCGCAGTGCCTGGACGGCGGCGCCGGAAACGCTCCAGCCTGCGGCGGAGATGGCCTTGGCGGTGAGCGAATCGGTGAGGATCAGCCCGTGGAAGCCGAGCTTTCCCTTGAGCTCGTAGGTGATGAGCGTCGGCGAGATGCTGCCCGGGTTGGTGGACAAGCCCGGCACGGAGGCGTTGGAGGTCATGATCGCGGGTGCGCCGGCCGCGATGGCGGCCTTGAACGGCGGCAGGCCGACGGTCTGCTCGGTGGACCAGGCAAGGGTGTGAGCGGGTCCGAAGTCGGTGTTGTAGCTGGCGTCGCCAAGGCCGGGGAAGTGCTTGATCACGGGGATCACGCCGCCGCTGCGCAGGCCGTTCATGTAGGCGACGGTGTCGCGGGCGACGACGGAGGTGTTGCCGCCGAACGAGCGCAGGCCGTCGGGATTGGTCGCGCTCGGGACGACGGCGCGGCCGTCGACGTCGGCGACGGGAGCGAGGTCCATGTCGACCCCGGCGGCGGCCATCTTCACGGCGACGTTGTGGACGGCCTGCTGGATCTGGGCCGCGGACCAGGTGGCGCCCATGGTGTGAGCCCAGGGCAGGGAGCCGACCAGGTTGGCCATGCGCTGGACACCGCCGCCCTCCTCATCCGTCATCACCAGCAGCCCCAGATGTCCAGGGACGTGGCTGCGCAGGGTGGCCAGCAGCGAGCCGAGGTTGGCTGGCGCCTGCGAGCCGAAGAGCAGGACGCCGCCGGCTCCCTGGCTGACCTCGGTGCTGACCTGCCCGGGGGCGGTCTCGGACGCGGGCACGGCGATGGTCGTCATGGCCAGCCGGAAATTGGACCAGCCGGCCAGTCTGCTCGCGTTGGTGCAGGCCGCCGCCGGCGGCGAGAGCGCGTTCGTGGAAGCGGGAAGACCGGATGGGGCCGAGGAACGCAGTGCGTCGGCGCCCGAGGCACAGACGCCGAGGGTGAGAGTCATACCGGCTGTCAAAAGGCCCAGCCTGCGCGCGGAATGAATGGAGCGACGCTGCACGGAACTCAGCCTCCTCAGGCACAGCGGCCGGCCCCCTGAATGCCATGCTAGGCCGCTTCCCCGCGAGTCACTCGGGCGAACGGCCCAAGCCTGTGCAAAGTCCGGCGAACAACCGGGGCAGCGGTCTACGGCGGCCACGCCCGGAAGCCGATCAGGGCTGCGACACGGGGGCTCGGGTGGTGCTGCGCAAGTCGCCGCAAGGTCGTTGAGGACGGATTCCGGCTGCTCCTACCGTCCGAGGCATGGCTTCTGCATCCTCCACTTCTGCGGGCGAATCACCGGCTCGACCTCCACCGGATTTGCTGCGCGCCCGGCGACCGGGACCGCCCTCGGCTGAGTCCGCGTGCCGTGCGCATGTGACTGCCACGAACAGGCTGCGTCGTGACCACAGCCCGGGAAGAGCCGACACCAGCTGCCGGCGCGGATCGCGAGGTCGATCGCGCGGTGTGGGAGAGGCTGCGGCGCGGCCCTCCTCGGCAAACGGCCGCGATGTGCTGGTGCGATCAGCGGGCTACGGAGATCGCGAAGGGTGCGAATCCACTGGAGCGGATCACGTGCGGCACGAACAGGATCGCAGCCTCGGTGGCACGGGCGGTCCGGATGCCGCCGAGGTCGGTGATCCGCTCCGGGTGCCAGCCGAGGTCGGCGAGCAGTGCGCGGACGGTCTGCTTGGCCTGCGGACCCTCACCGGAGAGGAACGCGGTCGGCGGCTGGGCGAGCGTGTCCGGTGCGGTCATCACAGGGAAGAGCATGGTGTTGAGTGTCTTGACGACGCTGGTTCCGGGGAGCGCCTCCTGGAGCTGCTCGGCGAGGCTGGAGCCGGGGTAGAGCAGGTCGGCGGGAAGTCCGTCCGGTCCGTCGGTGGTGGCGTTGGAGACGTCGACAAGGATCTTGCCCTGCAGTTCGGCGCGCAGGGCGGCGAGACGTTCCAGTGAGCCGGCGCCCGGGGTGGCGTTGATGACGACCTCGGATGTCCGGGCGGCGTTGGCGGCGGCGCCCGGCTCGCGGTCCGCCACCGTCACCTGATGTCCTGCCCGAGTGAGGGCTGCGGCGAGGTTGCCGCCGACGCGGCCGTTTCCGAGAACTGCGATCGTGGTCATGGTGATGTGCTCCTTGCGTACGGGTGGGTCGTGGTGTGGGGTCAGCGCGAGAGTGTGGCGACGGCCTGGGCGTGGACGCCTGGCGCGGCGGCCAGGAGGCTCTCGCTCTGCGGGGTCCAGGGGCGGCCCTGAGCGTCGGAGACGCGTCCGCCGGCCTCGGTGACGAGCAGCACCCCGGGGAGCAGGTCCGCGCGGGCGCCGGCGAACTGCCAGAAGGCGTCGATCCGGCCGGCGGCCACGTTCACCAGGTGCAGGGTCGCGGGCACGGCGGTGCGCACGACGAGCGCGTCGAAGAGCATCGCGGTGATCGAGGAGCCCACGCGCCGCACGACCTTCTCGTCCTCGTCCGGCCGGGCCTGGCTGGTGGCCACGATGCCGAGGCCGAGATCCGCGGTCCGGGAGACGCGCAGCGGTCGGCCGTCGAGGTGCGCGCCCGCGCCCATGAGGGCGGTGTAGGTCTCGCCGGTCAGCGGCAGGTGGACCACGGTGAGGACCGGCTGGTTGTCCCGCACGAGGGTGGCGGTGACCGCCCACTCCGGCAGGGCGTGGAGGTGGTTGACGTTGCCTTCGGCCGGATCCACGACCCACCATTCGCCGGGCGGCAGCGCGCCGCCGTCGAGCTCGTCCTCCACCCACCCCGCCTGCGGGCGCAGGTGTGTGAGGGCCGGGCGCAGGATGGCCAGGGCGGTGTCGTCGTTGGCGGCGAGCGCGCGCATCAGTTCGTCGCGGGTCCGGTAGTCGACCACGTCACCGAAGCGCTCGCGCAGCGCGGAGCCGGCCGCGCGCACGGCGATCGCGGTCCGGTCGAGCAGGTCGGCGTCGGAGGCGGCGACGTCAGTGGTCGGCAGCGTTTCGGACATGGTGAACTCCCTTGTGAAATACGAGGTGATGAGGCCGTTCGGGCGAACCGTGCGCCCTGTTCGGCTCTCTGGTCTCGAAGGTATACAGCCCATTGATTAACCTCAAATGCATGTAAAGCACGGCTAGGATTACTCGCATGCAATTGGACTTGAACCTGCTGGCCGCGCTCGACGCGCTGCTGGAGGAAGGCAGCGTGGCCGGGGCGGCCGCACGCCTGCATGTCACCGCCCCCGCGATGAGCCGCAGCCTGGGCCGGATCCGGCGCACGACCGGGGACCAGATCCTGGTGCGCACCGGCCGCACCATGACACCGACGCCGTATGCGATCGCCGTACGCGCACAGGTGCACGAGCTGCTGCATCAGGTCCAGGGGGTGCTGGCACCGAGCCGCGAGCTGGACTTGGCAACGCTGGAGCGCACCTTCACACTTCGCTGGCACGACTCGCTGGTCGCCCTGAGCGGACCCGCGCTGCTCGCAGCGGTACGCGCACAGGCGCCGGGCGTGCGTCTGCGCTTCGTCGCCGAATCGAGCACCGATACCCCCGAGTTGTAGCGCGGCCAGGTCGATCTCGAGGCGAACGCCAACCGTCCCGGCGCACCGGACATCCGTGCCGAGAGCGTGGGTGAGACCGGCCTGGTCATCGTGGTGAGGCAGCGACACCCCCTCACCCGTGTCAGGACGGTCACCGCAGAGCGGTTCGCCGCCGCCGAGCACGTCACCGTCTCGCGACGCGGAAACCTCGGCAATGCCCTCGACGACGCCCTCGCGCGGCTCGGCCTCACCCGCCGCGTGGTGGCGACCGCGCCCACGGAGGCGGCCGCGCTGGAGTTCGCGCGCGACTCCGATCTGCTGGTCTGCGTCCCCGAAGCCGCCACCCGCCGCGCGGTCTCCGACCTCGGTCTGGTCGTCCTGCCTCTACCGCTCGAATTGCCGACGGCACCGATCTACCTGTCGTGGCATCAGCGCTACGACACCGACCAGGCCCACGCCTGGCTGCGCGGACTGGCGCGAACCGCGCTGACCCTGGACGGAACACCTTCGTAGTCGGCGCTCTCCGGCCGCTCCACCGATGCGTCCACGCGACGAGGAGGGTTTCGTGATCGCCGGCCGCGACTCGATGAGCACGGTCCGCTCGTCGCACGTCACCGTCACCGCCCACTTCACCGGTCGGGAGCCCAACCAGGTCGGCGGCTACGGCGTGCTACGTCTCCACCAGGGCAGTGGAGCGCGAAGACGCCCACCCACTGCCCGATGCCGACAAGGCAGCCGAGTAGCCGCCCGAAGACAGCACCAGGCCCCGTCACGTTGGACCCCAAGCCGCCCGCCACGGGCCGGGCTCGAAGCCCAGTCGTAGCAGCGGGCGCAGAGGTCACGGCCGGCCGGTGGAAGTGACAGGAGAACGTCTGCCCTGCGTCGTTCGCCTCCTCGCAGTCCGCGACCAGACTGCTACCAGGCCCGGGCAACAGGACTCGGGCATCACACGGGGGAACGCACATGACCGGGATCAAGACGATGCGGCGGGCGCTGGGCGTCGTGATCGGGACCGCCGGGCTCGCGCTGGCCGGCACGGTGACCGCCGGCCCGGCTCAGGCCTACGGCGGCGTCAACCTGCACATGGTCTACGGCAACGGCCCGTGCCTGCGGCCGGACAGCAACGCCCTGGGCTCGCTGGTGCACGCCAACTACTGCGACGGCAACAGCAACGGATGGGTCGTACTGTGGAACAGCTACCACTCCGAGTTCCGGTTGGAGTGGCTGGGCAACGGCGGCTGCCTCATCCCCAACCACGACGCGAAAGGGGAGCCGGTGGTGGTCACCAACGGGAGCAACGGGACGGTCTGCGACCGCCCCGACGCCTGGTGGTTCATCCAGCTCTTGAACGACAACGGCACCTGGAACATCGCCAACGCCAGCAACGGCTGGCTGTCGCTGGACTACGACATCTCCTCGAACCATCGCGGGCTCCAGACCTGGGACGAGATCGACTCGAACACCAACCAGCAGTTCTACGGGCTGGGCTGAGTACGGCAGCCGCCGGTGCGAACCCTGCGTTCCGTAGCGCTCTTCGACCGTGCCGCACAGACCGGGTCCGCTGCGCGACGACTGCAGGGTCGGTGCGCGCCGGAGCAGCAGGCGACCGCCGTGGAGCCGGCGGCTTCCGGGCATCCAGAGAGTGACGTCAACAGTGGAACGAGAGGGGACGATCATGCCGGGCTACACAGGTGGGGGCGCGAACAGTGGCGGCGAGCTGGCGCAAGCCGAGGAGGGCACCGCGCCTGCGGAGCTGACGGACACGACCACCGAGGAGCAGGCGGACGCTGCGAAGGACGCTGAGGCGCCGTCCGGCGAGTGACCCGAGCAGCGCACAGGCCCCGCCGTTCATGACGAACGGCGGGGCCTGCTGTGTGCCGGGGGGAAACTCCCACATGCTGGCAGGGGATGCCGGGTTTCCGTTCCCCAGGTAACCCGCCGCGTGTCCCCGATCCGATTCCGGCCCGGGAACGTTGACCTCCCCCACGCATCCTCCCGATCCAGCTGCAGAGCCGTGACCGCTCACTCTGGAGCTCGGCTCCTGGCCTCAGGTATCGGCAGCCAACCCAGTGAACGTATGCGGTCGCAGCACTGGGTAGTGGTCCGCAGCGGGGATGAGTAACGGCTGCTCATCCGGCGGGGCGGGGTTTCGCGGTTCTCTTGTGAGCAGCAGGGGGGCCGCCCGGTCCCCCGCAGACAAGGGGGAATCCCGTGAGCATCACGATCCGTAAGAGCGCCGCTGTCCTGCTCCTCGCCGGGCTGGCTGCCGGCGTGCCGGCCGCCGCGGCCAACGCGGCCGGCGCCGCGTCCGCGGCGCGGGGGGTCGCCGCGACGGACAACGCGCCGGCCCGGAGCGTCTTCGTCGAGGTCGACAACTGGACCCAGTGCGAGATGGACTTCGTCGGCGCCGACCTGTCCCACGGGATCTGGACCGGGGTCAACTGGCCGCCCGCCGTGATCACCAACAGCACCTGGGGCGTGTGGGGTTCGGAGTCCAACGGCGTGGCCACCGGAACCGAGGGGACGGCCACCTACCAGCTGTTCCACTGCGTCAACCCGGCGAACAACTACAAGTGGGTCGCCTTCCACTGGGACGACCCGTTCGTGGGCGCCAACTCCTACGACAACAAGGGCACCAGCTCGGGCGTGAAGATCACCCGCAGCGGCGGCAGCGGCGACAACGCCGTGGTCAGCTTCACCGTGAAGACGAGCTGACGCCCTCCGCCGGGGTCGGACGCCCTGCCATACTGCTCACGTCGTGCCGGCAGAACAGCGGAGGACGGGGGGTCGGGCGGTGGTGGCGGGGGCGTCCGCCCGGCAGTGGCCGTTCGTGGGTCGCCGGGGCGAACTGGAACAGATCGGTGACGCACTGGAGGACGAGGGCTGCGCGGCGGTGCTGATCGCCGGGCCGTCCGGAGTCGGGAAGTCGCGGCTGGCGGCCGAGGCGTTGGAGCTGTTCCGGGGACGCGGCCACGCGGGCACGCATGTCCTCGCCAGCGGCAACGCCTCGGCCGTGCCGCTGTCGGCGCTGCTGCCGATCCTGCCCTCCGACCCCGGCACCGAGAACCCGCGGCGGCTGTTCGAGGGGGCGGCCCAGCTGGTCAGGGACAGGACCGCGGGAGGGGGAGGGCGGCTGGTGCTGGTGGTCGACGACATCGATCTGCTGGACGTCACCTCGCTGGCGCTGCTGGCCTATCTGCTCGCGCACAGCCCGGTCTTCCTGATCGCCACGCAGCGCACCGGCACCTCGGTGCCGGACATGCTGGAGGCGCTCTGGCGCGGCGGCCGGGCGTTGCGGCTGACCCTGGAACGGCTGCAGCGCCTCGGGGTGGAGACCCTGCTGCACCTGGCGCTCGGCGCTCCCGTCACGGCGGCCGCCGCGCAGGCGCTGTGGGAGGCCAGTGTCGGCAATCTGCTGCACCTGCGTGAACTGGTGCTCGCCGCCTGCGCCGAGGGGGCGCTGGACGGCCGGGAGGGGGCCTGGCGGCTGGTCGGCAGGCTGTCCGCCACCGGCGGGGTACGCGCTCTGGTCGGCGAGCGGCTGGAGCGGCTGAGCCCGGCGGAACGGGCGGTGCTCGAGCTTCTGGCGCTGTGTCAGCCGATCGGCCTCTCCGACCTCCTGCAGGTGGCCGCCGAGGAGGTGCTGGCCGAACTGGAGCGCACCGGACTGCTCGTGGTCCAGCTGAACCGGCGCCGCCAGGAGGTCTCGCTCGCGCATCCGCTGCACGCCGAGGTGCTCCGGGAGACGATGCCCAGGCTCACCGCCCGTCGGCTGCTGCTGGCGCAGGTGGAACGGGTGCGCGCGCACGGGGCCAGGCGCGGCGGCGACCCGCTGCTCGTGGCGTCCTGGCTGCTGGACGCGACCGGCGAGTGCGATCCGGAACTGCTGATCCGCGCCGCCGGGTTGGCCCATTTCGGACACGACATGGACCGCACAGTGCGACTGGCCGGGGCGGCGCTGGCGTCCGGACCGCAGGTGCGCGCCTCGCTGCTGCTGGGAGCCGCGCTCGGCGAGTCGGGACGGGGGGCGGAGGCGGTGGCCTGCCTGCGGGAGGCCTTCGAGGCGGCCGACGCCGCGGAGGCGGGACCGGTCGCACAGGTGCTGGCCATCAACCTCTACTACGGGACGGGCGATCCGGAAGGGGCACTCGACTGTCTGCGCAGGGCGGCTGCCCGTCGCGCGCCCGGTCGCGCCCCTGAGCTGGCGGCCGCGCAGGCCACCTACCTCTCGATGTCCGGCCGCACGACCGAGGCGGCGGCCCTGCTCGACGCCGAACTGCCGGACGGCTGGGAGGCGTTCACCGCGCCGGGCGGCGCAGCCTCCGCGCAGGGTGCGCCGATCGGCGAGGGCGCGGCGGGCTCCGCGGTCACCCGCGTGCACGTGCTGCGGGCCGGAGCCAGGGTGCTGCTGGACAGCGGCCGGTTCACCGAGGCGGCGCAGGTGGCGGAACGCGGCTTCGAGGAGCACCTGGCCACCCACGAGCGCAGCACCCTGCACCACCCCGCGGGCTCCCTGCTGGCCTGGGTCAACGCCGAGCTGGAGCTCGGCGACCTGGCGCGGGCGGCGGCGTTGGTCGAGCGCGGACAGGCGATGGCCCTGAGCGACGGCGCCGACTCGCTCACCCCCTGGTACTCCTGGCAGTCGGGCAGGATCGCGCTGGTGGCGGGGCGCCCGGCGACCGCGGAGCGGCACTTCCTCGAGGCCGCCGCCCAGGCGCGCGCCGCCACCGACCCCACCCCCGACCTGCTGGCCCAGGCGGGACTTGTACTGGCCCGCGCGGCCCGCAGGGACGTCGAAGGGGTGGCCGCGCCGCTGCGGCGACTGGAGGAGTTGGCACGGCGGCTGCCGCTGCGGCACGCCGACATCGACCGGGCCCGCGCCTGGGCCCTGCTGCCCGCCGGCGGGGCCGGCCAGGCCCGCGAGCTGCTGCTCGCCTCGGCCGGGGAGTACGGCGCCCACGGTCACCGCGCCCACACCGTGAGCCTGCTGCACGAGGCACTGCGTCTGGGCGACCGCGGTGCCGCCGCGACGCTGGCCACCGCGGCCGGCGCCGTGGACGGACCGGCTGCCGCGGCCCGCGCCGCGCACGCGCGGGCGGTGCTGGACCGTGACCCCGAGGCGCTCACCGCCGCCGCCGAGGCGTTCGAGGGCCTGGGGGCGGAGCTGCTGGCGGCCGAGGCGCTGCTCGGAGCCGCGCAGCTGTGGCGGGACCGGGGCGGACAGCGCGCGGCCGCGGCTGCCGACGTCCGCGCGGCCGCGCTCGCCGCACGCTGCGAGGGCGCGCTGCCCCCCGAGCTGCTGGACTGGCACACCACCTCGCCGCTGAGCGCCAGGGAACGCGAGGTCTCGCTGTTGGTCGCCGAGGGGCTGAGCAGCCGTCAGATCGCGGAGCGGTTGTTCCTGTCGGTCCGCACCGTCGACAACCATCTGCAGAACATCTACGCCAAGCTGGGGGTGGCCAACCGGGGCGAGCTCGCCGCGACGGTCGCCGTCCCAGGCCGGGCGACGGGCGCCGAAGGAGCGAGCCGATGACCCCCGAACAGGTGACCCTGGTCCAGGACTGCATGCGGCGGCTGGCACCGGACCTGCCGACCCTCTCCCATGCCTTCTACACCCGCCTCTTCGCCGAACAGCCGGCCCTGCGCGCCCTGTTCACCACCGAGCCGACGGCACAGGAGCAGAAGTTCTCCGACGAGCTGACCGCGATCGTGACGGCCGTGTCCGACTTCGACGCCTTCGTGGAGCGGGCGCGACGGCTGGGGAGCAACCACCAGGACTACGGAGTCCGCGTGGCGCACTACGGCCACGTGCGCCGCGCCCTGCTGGGGACCTTCGCCGAGGCGCTGGGCGACGCCTGGACCCCTGAGCTGGACGCGGCCTGGTCGGGCGCCTACGACATGCTCGCCGAGGCGATGATGATGGCTCCCGCTCCCGCCCACGCCCCGGGCCGGGCCCCGCCTGACCCGCCCGGCGGCGGCCGCCGCGCCTCACTCGCTGTGCAGCACCTTGGCGATCGTCAGCCGCGCCGCCGCCCGCGCGGGATCAACGCGCCGAGGGCGGCCAGGGCGACCCCGGAGAGCACCAGCAGCGTCACGTTGCCCGGATGCCAGACCTCCCGCATCGAGGCGGGGAAGTCGATGCCCCCGGCCCGCCCCGTGACCGGGAGGATGAGCCGCTCGGCCAGGATGCCGAGCGGCACGCCGACCGCTCCTCCGGCCAGGCCCAGCGCCGACATGGAGGTGACCATCATCGCCGTGACCTGACGTGGCGTCATCCCGATGGACTTGAGCATGCCCAGATCCCGCCGCCGCTCCCGGGCGTTCAGGACCACGGTGTTGAACACGCCCAGCGCCGCGACCGTGCCCAGCAGCAGGCTGAGCACCGAGGCCGAGCCGACGGCCGTCATCGCACCGGCGTTGACGGTCTCCTTGGCCGTGGGGTACAGGCCCCGGTCCGCCGCGCGCACTGCGGCCTGGTAGGCGTCGACGCTCGTGCCGCCGGTCAGCTTCACCAGGTACTGGGTGCCCTCGACGCCGGGGTCGACCGCCGTCGCGGTGGCCCAGTCCGTGGAGACGTAGTCCGGATCACCGGAGAGCGTCTCGCCGACGATCGTCACCGGTTCCGCACGGCGGGCGGTCCGCAGGGTGAACCGGTCGCCCACGGCAAGCTCGTGCAGGGTCAGGAAGCCGGGCGGGACCACGATCTCGCCGGGCCCGCGGAACCAGCGTCCGGAGACGACCAGCGTGCCCAGGTCCGCGGAGGTCCCCCGGTAGGCGACGAGGGTCAGGCCCTCGGCGACGCCGGGCAGGCGCACCGGCACGTAGGCGGAGGCGGTCACCTGGGCGGCGCCGGGCAGGGTCCCCAGCAGGGACTGGATCTGCGCGTCGGTGTGGGTGGGCGCGGTCATCCCGACGTCCGCGCGGCCCGCGTCGACCACGACCTGGTACGCGCCGCCGCCCTCCGCCGCCTTCCCGAACGCGGTGACCGTGGTGGCCAGCCCGGTGGAGAAGGTCACCGTCGTCACGCCCAGCACGACCGCGGCCAGCGTCAACAGGCTCCGTCCGGGTCGGGCGAAGGGCAGACCGAGCCCGAGGCTCACCGAGCGCGGCAGCGGGGAACCCGTCAGCCGCCGCTGGATCCGCAGCGCGCGCCCCCTGCGCTGGGCGCTGCCGGCGCTGATCGCCCGCGCCGCCGGCAGCGAACGCGCCCGCAGCGACGGCAGCAGGGCGGCGAGCAGCACCAGCACGGGCAGACCCGAGAGGGCGACCAGGTCCACCCACGGGCTCAGCCCGACGCTGTCGGCCAGGTCCGCGCCACTCATGCCGTTGAAGATCTGCCGGAGCAGCGGCTGTTCCGCGAGGTCGCCCAGCACCGTGCCCAGGACGCAGCCCGCGAGCGCCGGCACCGACACCATCACCAGGTAGACGGCCACCACCTGGTTCGGCGTGAACCCGATCGCCTTCAGCACGCCGATGTGCCGGAACCCGGAGACCACCGCGCCGCTGACCACGTTCCCCACGATCAGCACGGCGACGAGCAACCCCAGCACCCCGAAGACCATGAGGAACGGCACGAAGGTGTTCGGACTGTGCTCGGCCCGCTGCTTCAGGTTCAGGTAGGACTGCGCGGCGGTGAGCGCCCCGGCGGGCACCGCCCCGGCGACGGTTCGGAGGTCCGTCCTCAGCGCGCTGTCGCCGGCCGCGTCGGCGAAGCGGTACAGCATCTGCGCCGAGGTCGGGTGGAGCAGCGCGATCCGGTCCGGCGCGACCCACGCGTCGGCGGTCCGGCTGACGCTGGAAGCCAGACCCACGACGGTGAACGGGACCCCGGACAGCTCGATCCTGCGGCCGAGCGCGGCGCGCGTGCCCTCACCGCCGACGCCCGGCGGCGAGCTGAACACCACCTCGCCCGGTCCGGTGGCCCAGTGGCCCGCCCACAGGTTCACCCGGTCCACGGCGCCGCCGGGATCGGCCCGGCCGACGACCGTCACCGGTCCGACGTCGTGCACCACCACCTGCCGGTCCAGATCGGCCACGGCCTGGGCGAACGGTCCGGCGGCGGCCGCGACGCCGGGCAGCCGGGACGTCGCCGCGAGCTGACCGGGCGTGACCTTCGCCGCGTCGAAGGTCACGTCCAGCTGTGCGCCCTGCTGCCGGTCGAAGGCCCGGTCGAAGGGGGCGGAGGCGGCGTCCAGCAGTCCCAGCGCGACCACGATCGTCATGGTCGAGACCAGGACCACCAGGCCGATGACGAAGGTCTGCAGCCTGCGCCGCCGCACCCCCGCGCGGGCCGCTCGCCACACGGCTCTCATCCCGCACGCTCCAGGCTGCGCTCGCCGACCACGCGTCCGTCGGCCAGGTCCACGACCCGGTTGGCGCACCTGGTCGCCAGCCGCGCATCGTGCGTGACCATCAGCAGGGTCTGCCCGATCTGGTTCAGGTCCAGCAGCAGGTCCATCACCTGCTCGCCGGAGTGGCTGTCCAGCGCCCCGGTCGGCTCGTCCGCCAGCAGCAGCGCCGGACGGTTCATCAGCGCCCGGGCGACCGCGACCCGCTGCCGCTCCCCGCCGCTGAGGACGGCGGGGTAGGCGTTGCGCCGGTCGGCGATGCCGAGCTCGTCCAGCAGCTCATGGGCGCGGCGGCGTGCCTGCCGCGCAGGGGCGCCGGTGAGCTGGGCGGCGAGGGCGACGTTGTCGAGGGCGGAGAGGTCGTCGAGCAGGTTGAAGAACTGGAAGACCATCCCGATCCTGTGCCGGCGGAACAGCGCCAGGTCGGTCTCGCTCAGTGCGGCGAGGTCCTCGCCGTGCACGGTGACCCGGCCGGACGTGGGCCGGTCCAGTCCGGCCACCAGGTTGAGCAGCGTCGACTTGCCGCAGCCCGAGGGGCCCATCACCGCGACCGCCTCGCCGGCGCGGATCTCCAGGGAGACCCCGCTCAGGGCTTCGTGGTCGCCGTACTCCTTGCGCACGTCCTCCAGTCGCACGACCGGCTGCGCCTCGCTTCCCCCACCCGTTCCGGGCTCGTTCCGTGATCCACGCGTCATGTCGGGAAACCTACGATCCGCCGGGCGCCGCGGGCATCCGACCGGGGATGCAATCGGGGGCGCCGGTCATCCCGTGGAGGTACGGCGCCGGTCTCCGGCCCGCTCGGGCGAACGGCGCCGGGGGCGTCCGCCCGGGGCCGGACGATCATCTATGCTTCATGGGTTCGCGGGGCGGAGGCTCCTCGCGGTGTGCGCCGGCAGCGGAGCGCCGGTCCGGTCCTGGGGATCTTCGGGGGACCTCCGACATGCGTCGCGCCGGCATGCGGCCGGTCCATCCGCCCATGGACGGAAGACCCCAGGGAGAAGTGAGGTATGTCGGTGATCTGCGTCGGAGGCATGATCGGGATCGGCAAGACGAGCGTCGCGGAGATCCTGGCCAAGGCGCTCGGCAGTGAGGTCTTCTACGAGAGCGTGGAGGACAACCCGATTCTTCCGCTCTTCTACACGGCGAGCCCGGAGGAGATCCAGGCCAACCGCTACCCCTTCCTGCTCCAGCTCTACTTCCTGCAGACGCGGTTCGCCTCGATCAAGGAGGCCTACCGGCAGGGCGACAACGTCCTGGACAGGTCCATCTACGAGGACTGGTACTTCGCCAAGGTCAACCACGACCTGGGCCGGATCAGCTCCCTCGAGATGGGCGTGTACGAGGGCCTGCTCAACGAGATGATGCGGGAGATCGACGGCCTGCCGTACCGCAAGGCGCCCGATCTGATGGTCTACCTGAAGGCGGACTTCGAGACGGTGCTGCACCGGATCGGGCTGCGCGGCCGCGACTTCGAGCAGGACGAGGGTCTGGTGGAGTACTACCGGACGCTCTGGTCCGGCTACGACGACTGGGTGCACAAGCACTACTCGGCCAGCGAGGTCCTCGTCGTCGACATGAACTGCACCGACGTGGTGAACAAGCCCGAGGACGCGGAGCGCGTGGCGCAGCAGGTGAAGGACGCCCTGGCGCAGGCCAGGCTCCGCGCCTGAGCCCCGCCTCCGTCCCGGCCTGAGCCGCGGCGGCTCAGGCCGGGACGGGACCGGCGAGCCGCAGGTCGGACACCGGACAGCGCGCCCCGGTCCGCTCGTGCGGGATGACCGGGCCGCCCGAGCGGCGGGCGCGGTCGCGCAGCGCGCCCTCGTGCACGGCCTGGTGGACGGCGCGGGCCAGGCGCGCGCCCCAGGTGGAGCGCGGTCCGCCGAACGGGTCCGCGACCTCGCCCGCCCTCGGCGTGCGGACCGCGACGCAGACCGCGTCCGAGGGGGTGCCCGAGCAGTCGTAGCCGGCGTCCAGCAGCGCCTGCACCTTCGCCTCGGTGGCGGTGGCGAGCAGGTTGACCAGTCCGGCGTCGGCGACCGGGGCGGGGACCACGGCCAGGATGTTGATCGTCCCCGGCCGGAATCCGGTGGCCCCGTCGGCGCGGGCCGGATCGGCGGCCCAGGTGGGAACGCCGATGCCGGTGGTGACCACGGCGTGCACGCCGCCGTCGGCGGCCCGGGTGCCGTCGTCCACCTCCGCGGCCGTCATCAGCCCGACGCCGGGGCCGTGCAGGCCCTGCGCGGCGGCCAGTTCGGCCAGGTGCCGGTCCGGGTCCATCCGGCTGTACCCGGCGCGGACCTGGGCGTTGAGCACCCAGTGGCGCTCGCCGATGCCGCCGCCGAGCACCGCGCTGCTGACCATGCGCCAGCCGGGCCCGGCCCGCCACACCAGCAGGTGCCGGCACGCGCCGTCCTCCCGCCGTGCGGCGCGGGCGACGACCGGGGGCCATGCGTCGTCGATCGGCGGGTTCGCGATGATCACTCCAGGGCGTCGGCGGGCCGCGGTCTCGGGTGACGCTATCGCAGCAGGTCGCAGGCGGGACGGGCCGGGGTCAGCCGCGGCCGGTGACCGGGGCGGCCAGCTGCGCCGCCAGGATCGCGGGGGCCTCGGCCAACGAGGGCCCGTACCAGGTCAGATGCCGACCGCTGACCAGTGCGGCGGGCAGGCCGGGGAACGCCTCGGGTCCGTCCTCGGCGGTGAAGCGGTAGGGCTCGTCGGGCAGCACCACCAGGTCCGCGCCCCGGCCGCGCAGTTCCTCGACCGGGATCGCGGGATAGCGTTCGGCGTGCTCGGCGTAGAGCTGCCGGACGCCGAGGCGCCGCAGCACGTCCCCGGCGAAGGTGTCGCGGCCCAGCACCATCCAGGGCCGCCGCCAGATCGGCACCACCGCGCGGGCCCAGGGCGAATCCGGGTCGCCCGGCACCGCGTCCCAGGCGGCGCGCGCCCGGTCGAGCCAGGCGGGAGGGGCGAGTCCGCAGGCGTCCGTCAGCAGCCGCTCCAGACTGGCGAACGCCTGCTCCAGGGTACGCACTTCGGTCACCCAGACCGGGATGCCGACCGCGCGCAGGCCGTCCAGGTCGACCTGGCGGTTCTCCTCCTCGTTGGCGATGACGAGGTCGGGGGCCAGCGCGGCGATCCGGTCGTGGTCGGGGTTCTTCGTGCCCCCGATCCGGGCGACGTCGAGATCGCCCGGGTGGGTGCACCAGTCGGTCGCGCCCACCAGCAGCCGCGGGGCGGTGGCGGCGACGGCCTCGGTGAGCGAGGGAACCAAGGACACCACCCGCTCGACCCGGCTCGGGTCCAACCGCAGCTCCGTGCCCTGATCGTCGCTGACGGTGCGTTCCGTGCCTGTGGCCATACCGCCACGCTACCCGGACCACCCGGGCCGAGGGTCCGAGTCCTCCACACGGGAGTCCTCCGCGCGAGGGCCCTCCATGCGGGAACCGTTCGCGTCGGAGGCCTCCGTCCGGGAACCCTCCGTGCGGGGGCTCGGCTCTGCCCCGCCCGGGTCCGAGACCGTTTGTGACGCAGGTCTCGACAAGATCATCCCGCTCGTGCAAGATTCAGCACACCTCGCTCGGGCGGAACCCCCCGTCGCCCGAGCGAGGGACGGCGTCGTGTCCCCGGCGGTCGCGTCAGCGCGCCTCAGGACAGGCCGTAGCCGTCCTGGGGATCGGTCTCCGGGACCCACCGGTCCGCGCGGCCCGGATCGAAGCAGTAGCGCGGCGCGCCGACGGTGCCCATGGTGTGGAACGCCCGCCCGTGGTCGTCGACGAGAACGGTGCCCTGGGCGCTCCCCTGACTCCACAGCCGGCGCAGCGTAGCGGCGCGCCCACCTCACGATCGACCGCATTTCGCGTTCCTCGGACCGCATGCGGCGGGGGCCGCCGGGAAGTGGCGACCCCCGTGTTCGGGGACTCCGGCCGCGGACGGCCGGCGGTGGTCAACGCTCCGCTGCGCCGGCGGTCTGCCAGGGGGCGACCGGGTTGCCGAACCAGCAGCCGTGGTCCGGCACCGACTCGCCGCGCATGACCAGGGACGAGGGGCCGACCACCGTCCCGTCGCCCAGGCGGGAGCCCGGCAGGGTGATGGCGTGCGGGCCCACGGTGGCGCCGGCGCCGATGGTCACGCCGTCCATGCGCATCAGGCGGTCGTGGAACAGGTGCGTCTGGACGACCACGCTGCGGTTGACCGACGCGCCGTCGCCGATGCGGACCAGGTCGGTCTCGGGGAGCCAGTGCGTCTCGCACCACACCCCGCGGCCGATGCGGGCGCCGAGGCTGCGCAGCCAGAGGGCCAGGAAGGGGGTCCCGATCAGGGACCCGCCGAGCCAGGGCATCGCCAGGACCTCGACGAACACGTCGAACAGCTCGTTGCGCCACACGAAGGAGCTCCACAGCGGCTGCTGTCCCGCGCGGAACCTTCCGACCAGCAGCCACTTGGCCGCCGTGGTGAGCAGGCAGGCGGCCGTCCCGCAGGCGAGCAGCACGGCTCCCGCCGCGAGGACGGAGACCGTCAGCCCGTAGACGTCGAGGAGCTTCTGGAGCACCAGCACCGCGGCGTCGGCGAGCAGGGCGGTCAGCAGCACCGGGAGCAGGCGGCACAGCTCCACCGCCGCCCGCGCCCACACCAGCCGTCGCGCCGGCTCGTAGGTGCGCGCCGCGTCCGCCCGCTCGGGGCTGCGCTGCATCGGGAAGCCGGGCCGGCCGAGCCACGAGCCTCGCGCCGCCGCCTGCTCGGGTGCGTCGGACAGCACGCCCACCAGCGCGTCGTCGGCCAGACCGCGGCCCGGTCCCACGATGGCCGAGTTGCCGACGAAGGAGCGCCTGCCCACGGTGGCGGTGCCCAGCCGCAGCCAGCCGCCGCGCGTCTCGAAGGGTGCCAGCAGCGTGTCGTCGGCGAGGAAGGCCTGGTCGCCGACGTGCATGAGTCCTGGCAGTCCCAGCACGGTCGAGGCCTCGACCCGGCTGCCGATCCTGGCGCCGAGCAGGCGCAGCCAAGCGGGCGTCAGCAGGCTCGCGTAGAGCGGGAAGAGGGTGCGCCGGGCGCTGTCGGTGAGCCGGTGCACCAGCCAGGCGCACCACGCCACGCCGCCGTGCGCGGGGTGGGTGCCGGGGACGAGGGGGCGCGAGAGCAGACGGATCGCGGCGGCGAGGAGCAGCGCGTAGAGCAGGGCGGTGGCCGGGACCAGCGGCAGGCACAGCTCCACGACGGTGACGCCGACCCGCCCGAGGGCGGTCGCGTGCCGGACCGCGAGCCAGAGGATGCAGAGCGCGGGCGTCGCCGCGAGCAGCGGCAGCAGCTGGCCCAGCGGCAGGGCCAGCGCGTAGGCCGCGCTCCACGCCCTGGAGCGGCGGTGCAGCGGGGCGGGCCAGGGGGCCGTCACCGGCGAGCGGTCGGGCCGTGCCGGGGAGCCGTGCCAGCGACCGCGGGCGGGCACCACGCCGTTCACGCAGCTGCCCGGTGCGATGTCCGCGCCGTCGCCGATGTCGGCGCCCGGCATCAGCATGCTGCGGGCGCCGACCCGCGCCCCGGCCCCGACGCGGATCGTGCCCAGATGCAGCAGGTCCCCGTCGAGCCACCAGCCGGCCAGGTCGGCCTCCGGTTCCACGGAGCAC
Source organism: Streptacidiphilus rugosus AM-16 (assembly GCF_000744655.1). Lineage (NCBI taxonomy): Bacteria > Bacillati > Actinomycetota > Actinomycetes > Kitasatosporales > Streptomycetaceae > Streptacidiphilus > Streptacidiphilus rugosus. The sequence continues at coordinate 1,015,357 of NZ_JQMJ01000004.1, forward strand.
CCGTCGCCGAAGGTCGCCAGGCCGGTGACCGGCGGCAGGGTGTGCAGGTCGACGTGCGAGCCGACCCGGCAGCCCAGCATGCGGGCGTAGCGGGAGGCCATCGGGGTGCCGATCACGGAGGCGATGTTGAAGCTCGCCGCCACGCGTTCGGCCGTCCACAGCCGCAGGTGCGCCGAGCCGCCGCGCGGGTGGCTGCCCGGCCGCAGCCTGGCGGTCAGCGCTCGTGCGCCGAGCACGCCGATCGCGGCCCGCCCCGGTGCGCTGGACAGCAGCAGCCACCCGGCCCCGATCAGCCACCAGGAGGTGTGCACCGTCCACGGGAGCGGGCCCAGCAGGTTGTCCAGGGCGGCGAGCAGGAGCACCCAGTGCAGACCGCCGACGACGGACAGCACCATCAGCACCAGGGCCTGGTAGACGGCGACCAGGCGCGGCGTGGGGCGGACCTCCCTTCGGCCTCCGGTCGGGGCGCACACCTCGTCCAGGCGCTCGGCGAACCTGGCGAGCGTCGGCTCCCGGTAGAGGTCGGCGACGCCGATGCCCGGGTAGCGGTCGCGCAGCGCGGAGACGAGCCGGGCGGCGCTCAGGCTGCTGCCTCCTACGGCGAAGAAGTTACTGTCTCCGTCGACGGGCACGCCGAGCAGTTGTTGCCACTCCCCCGCCAGCCACCGTGCCGTGCCGGTCAGGGCGGAGGCCGCGTCCGGCGGGGCGTCGGCGGTGGGCAGCGGCCAGGGCAGTGCGGCGCGGTCGACCTTCCCCGAGGTCCGGGTGGGCAGTTCGGGCAGCACGGCGAGCACCGGCGCCAGGGCGGCAGGCAGCACCTCCAGCAGACGGCGCCGGAGGTCGGCTCGGTCGAAGGTCGCCCCGGGGTCGTCCAGGACCAGGTAGCCGACGAGGATCTGACCGCTCGTCCCGGTCCGCTTCACCGCGGCGGCCGCGGCCCTGACCCCGGGCAGCGTCAGCAGGGCGGCCTCGACCTCGCCGAGCTCGATCCGGCGTCCGCCGAGCTTGACCTGGTCGTCGGCGCGCCCGACGAAGACCAGCCCTTCGGGATCGGCGCGGACCAGATCCCCGCTGCGGTAGACCCGTTGACCCGGCAGTGCCTCGTGAGGGCGGAACTTGGCGGCGTCCTTCTGCGCGTCGAGGTAGCGCGCGGTGCCGACGCCTGCGATCAGCAGCTCGCCCGTGCCGCCCCAGGGGACCTCCCTGCCCTCCGGGTCGACGACCGCCAGCTCCCAGCCGGCCAGCGGAAGCCCGATCCGCACCGGCTGCCCGGCTCGCAGCCGGGCGGCGCAGGCCACCACCGTGGTCTCGGTGGGGCCGTAGGTGTTCCACACCTCGCGCCCCGGCACGTCCAGTCGCTCGACCAGTTCGGCGGGGCACGCCTCGCCGCCGACGATCAGCAGCCGGACGCCGTCCAGGGCCTCGACCGGCCAGAGCGCGGCGAGCGTCGGCACCGTGGAGACCACGCTGATGCCCCGCTCCACCAGCCAGGGGCCCAGCTCGGTACCGGCCTTGACCAGCGAGCGCGGTGCGGGGACCAGGCAGGCGCCGTGCCCCCAGGCCAGCCACATCTCCTCGCAGGAGGCGTCGAAGGCGACGGACAGCCCGGCCAGGACCCGGTCGCCGCGTCCGAGCGGGGCGTCCGCGAGGAACAGCCTCGCCTCCGCCTCCACGAAGGCGGCGGCTGAGCGGTGGGTGACCGCGACGCCCTTGGGCCGGCCGGTGGTCCCTGAGGTGAAGATGATCCACGCGTCGTCCGACGGCTCGGGCGGGCCGGGGCGGCAGCCCGGCGTGCCGGGTCCCTCCGTGATGCCGCACCCGGCGCCGATCACGGCGCAGACGTCCGCGTCCTGCCACACCATGGCGGCGCGCTCGTCCGGGTCGTCGACGTCCACCGGGACGTAGGCGGCACCCGCGCAGAGCACGCCGAGGATCGCCAGGTACAGGTCGGCAGTGCCGGAGGGCGCCCGCACTCCCACACGGTCGCCGGGACCGACGCCCCGCTCGGCGAGCACGGCGGCCACGCCCTGGGCCGCCACGTGCAGCTCCGCGTAGTCCAGCACCACCCCGTCGGCGTCCAGCGCCGGTGCGGTCGGCGCCGATCGCACCGTCGCTTCGAGCAGTTCCAGCAGCGTGGTGGGCGGCGCCGGAGGCCCGGCGGACCAGCGCGCGGGCGCCGGCCCGGTCGACACCGACAGCGGTGTCGCGAGCTGTGCGGGAGCAGGAGTGAGCGTCATGTACGGCCCTTCGAGGAGAGCAGCGGCCGAGAGTGCAACGGCCGTGAGACACGCCAGATCTGACGACCTGACCAGGAGAACTGCAGGCGGGAGCGAACTCCGTACACGGAGGGTTCCGTCGGAGCTGTCAGCGACGAGCCCGGGAGCGGCACGGAAGGGCCGGCTGCCCGAGGGCGCGGAAGAGGACGTGCGAAGAGGGGGAGATCCTGCGACGACGCGCGTCTACCGGACGGCTATGGAAGAGCCGAAGTCCGGGCGAGTGGGGAGAGTCGCGCGCGTGGAGGACGCCGAAAGCCGTGCCGAAGCCGCGGCCGTCACGTCCGAAAACAGGACAGTTGGTGCCATGAACCAAGTCTTCGGGATCGAACACCGCAGCTCATGCGCTTGCCGCACCATCCCAGTCACTTCCCACCGGACATTCAGGAAGTTCCCAGGAATGGCGCCGCGCCGGGTGCACGGGTGGATCTGCGGGTCGGCGCGGCCCGGGGGACCATCGAAGGAGGGCTCGCCCGCACGAACCCGCGCGCACAGGGAGCCGCCATGTCCCGAAGGACCGAGGACGACCGACCCGGCCCGCCCGCCGCGGGCCCCGATGGCGGCGCTTCCGGCCCCGGCCTGGCCGCGCGCTGGCGCGCCACCGTGGACCGGCACACCTCCCCCACCCAGCGCTCGCTGCTGGCGACCTGGCTCTCGTTCGGCGCGACCTTCGGCACCGTCCGGCTCATCACGCACGGGATCCGCGGGGGCTGGCTGCCCTGGGGGAACATCTCCGCCGGCGGCAGGCACCTGCACCACTACAACATCGGCATCGCCGTGCTCGCGGGCGTCGGCATGGTCGCCGTCCGCGGCGACGCGAGGTTCACCGGCCACCCCGGCGTCGGCGCGGCCTACGGGGCGGGCGCGGCGCTGATCGCCGACGAGTTCGCCCTGCTGCTGGACCTCCAGGACGTCTACTGGGCCGAGGAGGGACGCGTCAGCGTGGACCTCTCACTCGGCATCCTGTCGGGGCTGGGCGCCTACCTCACCGCGGTCCCGTTCTGGCACGAGCTGGCCAAGGTGACCGCCGACCACGCCCAGGGGCGGCTCGCCCGCGGAGCGGCCGGCTGAGCCGTCATGGCACCGTTCGTTCGCGCGGCGCGCCGACCCGCCGCGTGCCGACCGGGCTACGGGATCATCGGGCCATGTCCTCGATCACCGGGCCGATCAACATCACCAGCACCTTCGTCACGTTCTTCGCGGTCGTGGGGCCCCCGAAGGTCATGCTGACCTTCGCCCACGTGGCACGGGGCCGCACCGCGGCTGAGGCGCGGCGCGTGGCGCTGCTCGCCTCCGCGGCGTCGGCCCTGCTGGGTGCGCTGTGCGCGTGGACCGCGCCCTACATGGCGGAGTTCTTCCACATCAGCCCGGAGTCACTGGAGTTGGCCGGCGGCATCATCTTCTTCCTCTACGCGGTGGGCCTGGTGCTCGGCATGCACCTGGGGGCGGACACCCCCGAGGAGGCGGACGAGATGCACCCGCTGGTCTCCGGCTTCAGGGAGCTGCTGCTGCCGTACGTGGTGAGCCCCCTGGCCGTGACCGCCGTCCTGGTGGAGTCCCTCGACCGGGAGGGCTGGGCCTGGCGCTCCAGCGTCGTGGGGTCCTTCGTCGCCGTCGCCGCGATCAACGCCGTCTGCATGGTCGCGACGACGGGACTGCTGCGCAAGGTGCACACGACCACGCTCGAGTTGTGCTCCCGGCTGCTGGGGCTGCTCCTCGCCGCCGTGGGCGTGGAACTCTTCCTCACCGGGCTGGACGACGCGATCAGGTCCTGGGGGCACCTCAGCCAGCACTGAGCCGCAGGGGCACGCGGCAGGGGACGCGGCGGGGACACGCAGCGGGAGCCACACCGTTTCCACAAGGAGCCTGCCTAGCGTGCGGAGCACCCCGACCGACCGGCACGGAGGGAACGATGCGAGGCTTCCGAAGGTTCGGCGTGCTCACCGCGGCGGCGGCGCTCACCGCCGCCTGCACCGGAGGGGGCCACACCGGCGCTCCCCCGACGTCCGGCGGCGGCACCGCCGACGCGGCGGGCATCCACGCCATCAAGCACGTCGTCGTGATCATGCAGGAGAACCGCTCCTTCGACTCGTACTTCGGCACCTATCCCGGCGCGGACGGGATCCCTTCCGGCGTCTGCGTGCCCGATCCGGCGCACGGCGGCTGTGTGCAGCCGTTCCACGACACCGCCGACCGGAACACCGGCGGCCCGCACGGCGCGGTGAACGCGACCGCCGACGTGAACGGCGGGGCCATGAACGGATTCGTGCGGCAGGCCGAGGGCGGCCGGAAGGGCTGCGTCGATCCGGACAACCCCGCCTGCAGCACGGGAGCGGCGACGAGCGACGTGATGGGGTACCACGACGGGTCCGACATCCCCAACTACTGGGCCTACGCCAGGAACTTCGTGCTGCAGGACCACATGTTCGAGCCCAACGCCTCCTGGTCGCTGCCGGCGCACCTGTTCCTGGTGTCGGAGTGGTCGGCGTACTGCACGCAGCACGGCAACCCGTCGAGCTGCACGAACGCGCTGCAGAACCCTGGCCTGCCACCGGACTTCAAGGCCAGGAGGAAGAAGGCCGCACATCCGTCGGCGCAGCCCTCGGCCCAGCCCCCCGCGCGGCCGGCCGGACCGCCGATCTACGCGTGGACCGACCTCACCTACCTGCTGCACAAGGACGGCGTCCCCTGGGGCTACTACGTGATGACCGGTTCCGAGCCGGACTGCGAGGACGCCACGGCGCTGACCTGCTCCCCGGTGAAGCAGAACGCGAAGACGCCCGGGATCTGGAACCCGCTGCCGTACTTCGACACCGTGAAGGCGGACCACCAGGAGGGGAACATCCAGTCCCTGGACGCCTTCTACACCGCGGCGAAGGCGGGAACGCTTCCGGCCGTCTCCTGGATCTCCCCGGCCGGGCAGGTCAGCGAGCACCCGCCGGGGCTGGTCAGCGCGGGCGAGTCCTACACCACGAACCTGATCGACACGATCATGAGGAGCCCGGACTGGGACTCCACCGCGATCTTCCTGACCTGGGACGACTGGGGAGGCTTCTACGACCACGTCGCGCCGCCCTCGGTGGACGCCGACGGCTACGGACTGCGGGTGCCCGGCCTGGTGATCAGCCCCTACGCGAAGCAGGGCTACATCGACCACCAGAACCTGTCCTTCGACGCCTTCGACAAGTTCGTCGAGGACGACTTCCTGCACGGCCAGCGCCTGGACCCGGCCACGGACGGCCGCCCCGACCCGCGTCCGGACGTCAGGGAGAACGCCCCGCAGTTGGGCGATCTCGCCTCGGACTTCGACTTCACCCAGAAGCCCCGTCCGCCGCTGATCCTCCCGGTGCAGCCGCGGACCGACCTGCGCTGACGCCCAGGGCCGCGGTCTCGGCCTCGAAGAGCCGCTCGGGATCCAGGCCCATGCCGGTGAAGTGCCCGGCGAGTTCGAGCGAGAGCACGCCGTGGAGTCGGGTCCAGAAGCGCAGCGCCAGGGCCAGGGCGGCGGGCGGCGCCGGGTGCTCGCCGGCCCACCGGCGCTGCTCGGCCAGGTGCGCGGCCAGTGGCTCGGAGGGGGCCTCCGGGGACGCGTCAGGGGGCGTGTCGCCCTGCCGCGCCGCCAGGTGCGCCGTACAGGCGTCGAGCAGGTGCCCCATGATCTCGACCGCGATGGCCGTGGTCTCCGGAGGAGCCTGGTAGCCGGGCACCGGTGTGCCGTAGACCAGGAAGTAGCGGTGCGGGTCCGCCGCCGCCCACGCGCGCAGCCTCCGCGCCAGCGCGACCGGGTCGGGACCGGCCTCGGCCGCGGCGCGGAACGCGTCGGCCAGGCTGCGGTAGGCGTCCGTGACCAGCTCGGTGATCAGCTCGTCCCGGCCCCCGAAGTAGCGGTAGAGGGCGGGTCCGGTCATGCCGAGCTGCTTGGCGACCGCGTTGAGGGAGAGCGCGGAGGCGCCCGCCTCGGCGATCTGGTCCCAGGCGCGCGCCTTGATCTCCTCGCGCACCTGGGCGCGGTAGCGCTGACGCGGGGTCCCCGTCTGCTCCGCCATGGTCGGACCACCCTCCGCTACAGCCTCAAGAAACAGTGAGAGGTTATCACTCTTCCCCTTGACGACGACCGCGCGCTTCAGTTAGAACTTCTAACAGAAGGAACAAGCACAAACGACTTCGCCAGGAGGCGGCCGTGAACAGCACCGAAGAGCTCGTCGAGGTGGTTCTGCCGGGCATCGTGGAACCCGAGGGGCTGGCAGTGCGCCACGGGGCCGCCCCCGTGGCCGGCCCAGGCCAGGTCGTGATCCGGATGGAGGCGACCGGGGTCTCCTTCGCCGAGCAGCAGATGCGCCGAGGGCGCTACTACGACCAGCCGCCCTTCCCCTTCGTCCCCGGCTACGACCTGGTCGGCACGGTCTGCGACGCGGGACCCGGCGTCGACCCCGCCCTGCTCGGCTCCCGGGTCGCGGCGCTGGTCAAGACCGGCGGCTGGGCCAGCCATGTCGTGGTCCCCGCCGCCGACGCGGTGCCGGTGCCGGCCGGACTCGACCCGGCCGAGGCGGAGACCCTGGTGGTCAACGGGATCACCGCCTGGCAGATGCTGCACCGCCGCGCCAGGGTCAGGGCCGGCCAGACGGTCCTGGTGCACGGGGCCAACGGCGGCGTCGGCACGGTCCTGGTCCAGCTCGCCCGCGCGGCCGGCGCCCGGGTCATCGGGACCGCCGCGCCACGCCACCACGAGGCGCTGCGCGCGCTCGGCGTGCTGCCCGTCGACTACCGGGCCACCGATCTGGCCGCCCAGGTAAGGGAGTTGGCCCCCGGCGGCGTGGACGCCGTCTTCGACCACGTCGGCGGCGAGAGCGTGCGCACCTCCTGGGGTCTGCTGGCCCGGGGCGGCACGCTGGTCTCCTACGGCTCCGCCGCGACCCGGGACGCCGAGGGCTCCAAGCAGTGGCCGGTGCTCAAGCTGCTCGGCCGGGTCTGGCTCTGGCAGGCGCTGCCCAACGGTCGCCGCGCCTTCTTCTTCAACATCTGGGCCGGCCGGGGTCTGGCCGCCGCCCGCTTCCGCGCCCGGCTCCGGGCCGACCTCACCGAGGTCTTCCAGTCCCTGGACCGCGGCGACATCACCGCCCGCGTCGCCGCCCGCCTCCCCCTCGCCCAGGCGGCCGAAGCCCTCCGCCTGGCCGAGTCCGGCACCGTCGCCGGCAAGGTCGTCCTGCTTCCGTGACCCGGCGCTCCCCCGGGCCGAACGCCGCTCTGCCGCTCAGCGGCCGCCCGTCATCGCGCGCCTCGGGCAGGTTCCGCACCCGGTCCGGTGTGACGCCGGGAGCGAGCGGGATCCGGCGCGCGCCGTGGTCGGCCCGGCGCGGAACGGACCCGGCCGCGCCGATTCGACTCGTCGATCCGGTCGCTCACTCCGCCCGGAGGGTCAGCAGGGTGATCTCGCTGGGGGCGAAGACGCGGAAGGGCGGGCCCCAGAAGCCGGTGCCGCGGCTGGTGTAGAGCTGGGTCCGGTCGCCGTGCCGGCTCAGGCCGCTGACGACGGGCTGGTCGACGCGGACGAGGTAACGGAAGGGCCAGATCTGACCACCGTGGGTGTGGCCGGAGATCTGGAGGTCGATGCCGGCGGCGGCCGCCCGGTCGACGTACTTGGGCTGGTGGGCGACGAGCAGCACCGGGTCGTCGGCGTCCGTTCCGGCGAGGGCGCCGGCCAGGTCGGCGCTGTGTCCGGCGAGGCCGGAATGCTCGGCGGTGACGTCGTCGACGCCCGCCACGACCAGCCGGTCCCCGCCCCGCTCCACCGTCAGATGGCGGTTGTGCAAAGGCTCCCAGCCCAGCTCGGTCATCCGGTCCAGCCAGCCCTGCGCCTCGCTGTAGTACTCGTGGTTACCGGTGACGTAGACCTTGGCCGACCGCGCGCGGATCGTCCCCAGCGGAGCCGACTGCTCACGGCGCTGCTCCGCGGTGCCGTCGGCGATGTCCCCCGCGTGCACCACGATGTCCGCGTCCAGCGCGTTGACCGCCTCGGTCACCCGCGCCGACCAGCGGGCCCGGTCGATCGGCCCGTAGTGCGTGTCCGCCAGCACCACGACCCTGGTGCCGTCCAGACCCGCGCCCAGACGCGGGATGCGGATCTCCTGGCGTCGCACCCGGGGAACGCGCATGGCCTCGTAGTGGCCCCAGCACAGCAGCGTCGTCGCGACCACGGCGACGGCGCCCGCGACGAGCCGGGATCCGGCGACACCGCCGTCGGCGCCCAGCGCGATCAGGACCAGGTGCACCAGGTCGCCCAGCACCGACCAGGTGAAGAGCACCCAGACGATCCCGAGCGTGCTGTCGGCGACGCGCGCCGCCCGGTCGGCCCGACGACGCCCGTGCCCCGCCGCCATCAGGAAGGGGAAGGAGACCAGGCCGCCGAGGAACAGCACGGTGCCGGCCAGGAACACCGGGAAAGGCCAGTGGACGCCGAAGACGAACAGGGTCGACCAGGGCAGCACGAACAGCAGGGTGAGCACGAGGAAGACCACTCCTCCGCCCAGCCGCCGACGCAACGAGCCCCGGCGTGGACCGGCCCCCGCATCGGTTCCGCCGCCCGCGGACTCCGCCTCCGGCAGAGCCGCGACCCCGACGGCCTCCGACTCGCCCACCCGAGCCGACCGCGCTCCCACGGCTGCGCTTTCCGCCACGGCGCCACCCCTCACGTCTTCTGCCTGGACAGTCCACCTCCATCATCCCGTACGCGGCCTCGGGCCCTTCGCCCGCCCGGCACCTGCGCCGGGGTGGGGCGGACACGGAGATACGGCCCAGGTCGCTCAGCGTGGGTCGGCCGCCGAGGCCTGGGCAGGGTCGCCGGTGAGCACCGTGCGGGTGAGGCTGGCGCGGTTGGCGATGCCGAGCTTCCGGTAGACCTGGCTCAGATGCGTCTCCACGGTCCTGACGCTGAGAAAGAGCCGCTCGGCGATCTGACTGTTGGTCATCCCGGTGCTGACGAGCTCGGCTATCTGCCCCTCGCGGGCCGTGAGCGCCGCGGCCGCCGAAGGGGCGGCGGGGACCGGTGCACTCATCCGGGCCATCCGGCCGCGCTGACGGGCCACGGCGTCGGCCAGGCGGGCGGAGGAGCACCGGTCGGCCAGATAGGCCGCGCGGTCCAGCCAGTCGGTCACGCCGGCGCCACGTCCCGTGTCCAGGGCAAGCGTGGCGGCCGCGAGGAGGGTGCGGCACAGTTCGATGCGCTCGCCGCTCTCGGCGAAGTCGGCCATCGCCGCCTCCGCGCTGCGCAGCGCGGCGTCGACCGCGCCCTGGGAGGCGTGGGCCCGCATCCGGGCCCGGAGCGCGAACCCGAGGCGGCCCGTGGACGGGAGCTCGCGCAGGCACTGCTCGGCGAGGCGCGCCCACTGCTCGACCGCGGCCGGGTCCCCTGTCGCCTGCGCCGCCTCGGCGAGGGTGTCGCACCAGCGGGGCTTGCGCCAGGCGGTGAGCCTGGGCAGCCCGCTGCCGCCGGCGGCGTCGAGCAGCAGCAGCCGGGCCCGCACCGGGTCCCCGCTGTGCAGCACCAGTTCGGCGTGGAAGCAGCGGACCGTGACGGCCCAGCCCGCCTGGGAGCCGGAGGCGATGGACAGCGCCTGGTCGGCGGCCGTCTGGACCGCCGTCGCGTCGGCCCCGTCGCCTCCGGCGCCGTGCCAGTGCAGGACCTCCGCCATCAGCATGGCGCTGATCCCCTGGGCCGAGACCTCGCCGCTCCCGCGGGCCTGCTCCTCCAGCGTCGCCAGCGCGCCGGGCAGGTCACCCGTCCGCAGCTGGCAGTTGGCCAGCACCGCGAGGACGCTTCGTCCGACCTGCTTCTGACCGGTCCTGCGGGACAGCTCGGCGGCTCGTGCGAGATGGCCCTGCGAGGCGTCGAAGCGTCCCAGCAACCCCTCGGTGATCCCCACTTGGAGCACCGCGTAGAGGTTGGTCAGCAGGGTGGTGTCGGGGGAGGCGTCGATCAGTTCGGCGGCGGCCGCGGCCTGGGCCTGGGCGGCGCCCTGGTCGCGGGTGAACAGGTGGGCGACGGCGGCCTGCCCGAGCGCCTGCGCCTCGCCGACCCGGTCGTGGTGGCGGCGCGCGATGGACGCGGCGGTCTCGGCGTGCTGCCGGGACAGCTCGTAGTCCTGGAGGTCGTAGGCGTGGTCGGCCAGTTCGATGTGGAGCGCCGCCGCGGTCGCCGAGTCCCGGTCGGCGAGCGCGGCAAGTCCCGCCCGCGCCACGGCTCCCGCCTCGCTGAGGCGACCCAGCTGCCGCTCGACCCGGCTGGAGTCCGCCAGCGCTTCTGCCGCCGCCTGCGGACCGGACATCGCGGACCGCAGCAAGTCCAGCAGCTCGCGGCCCTCGGCCGCGTCCCCGGACAGGAGTTGGGCGCGAGCCAGGAGCACCTGCGCCTCGTGCCGGTGCTGCCGGCCCTCCCCTTCCGCGAGCAGCGGCAGCGCCGCCGACAGGAACCGCACCGCCTCGGCGGGCGCGGAGTAGAGCACGTCGCGCGCCGCGGCCATCAGCGTGGTCGCGTGGTCCGGCCGCCCGGGGTCGGCCGCGCGGGCGATGTGGTCGGCGCGGACCGCGATGGGAGCCGCGCGGTCGGCCAGCGCGGAGGCGGCCCGCCGGTGCAGGGCGACCCGACGGCCCGGCTCCAGCTGCCGGTACAGGACCGCTCCGATCGCGCGGTGGCGCAGGTCGAGCAGGCCGGCCGGACCGGAGGGCCGCAGCAGGTCGAGACGGGCCAGCTCGTCCAGGGCCCGGCCGGTCGCCGCGCCGTCCCGGTCCGCGACGTCGGCCACCAGCTCGGGATCGAACGGCTCCCCGAGCACGGCCGCGGCCCGGAGCACGGCGACGGCGTCGGGGTCGACGCCGGCCAGCTCGCCGAGGACGGCCGTGCCCGCCCTGGCGCGGGCGTCCTCGTCGTCGCCGAGGGCCTGGAGGTGGAGCGGGTTGCCCGCCGCCGCCTCGACGACCTCCTCGGCATGCGGTTGCTCGCCCAGCACTTGCTTCGCCTGGGCCGGGGACAGGGGCGGCACGTTCCACGTCTCCAGCATCCCTGCGGACGCCGCGTGGGCGAGGATCTCCGCCAGGGCGGGGGACAACTGCCGCCGGCGGTAGCCCAGCAGACAGAGCACCGGCCCGGTGGCGGCTGCCTGCAGCAGCTCCTCGACGTGGTCGAGTTCCTCGTCCGCGACCCGGTGCAGGTCGTCCACGACCACCAGCGAGGGCGCCCCGTCGGCCGCACGCCGCGCGACGTCCCCCAGATCGGGCACGCGCCGGACACCGGCCGCGGCGGACGCGCCGCCGCCCCGGCCGCGCACCGCGTACACCGCCGTTCCGGCGGCCCGGCTCCGGGCCACGATCTCCGACACCAGCGCGCTCTTCCCGATCCCGGGCTCTCCGACCAGCGCGACGGCCCGCCCGCGGCCCGCCGTCGCCGCGGCCAACGCCGCCACCAGGGACCGGACTTCCACCGCACGCCCGATCAGCGCACGAGCGGCGCCGGGCGCGGAACGTGGCAGAAACCGGCTGATGTCGTACAGATCATCCCCCATGGGCGGAACATTACTGAGCTTTTCGATTCGGCGTTATTTCGGATCCTTTCGGGATCCCCGTGCGCACCACGGGTCACGCGGGGTGCATGCTGGGAGCATGCCCGAGGGTGACTCCGTCTTCCGTGCCGCCGCCGAACTGCACCAGGCTCTGGCGGGACAGCGGCTGACCAGCGCCGATCTGCGCGTGCCCGCCTACGCGACGGCGCAGCTGACGGGCCGGCAGGTGCTGGAGGTGCGACCGCGCGGCAAGCACCTGCTGGCCAGGCTGGAGGGCGGCCTGACGCTCCACACCCATCTGGGCATGGAGGGCCGCTGGCGCGTCTACGCAGCGGGAGAGCGGTGGACCGGCGGCGCAGGGCACCAGATCAGGGCCGTCCTGGGGACGGCGGAGCGGACCGCCGTCGGCTACCGGCTGCGGGTGGTGGAGCTGCTGCGGACGGCCGACGAGAGCCGGGCGGTGGGCCACCTCGGACCGGACCTGCTCGACGGGGCGTGGGACGACGCGCTCGCGGCCGAGGCGGTGCGCCGGCTGCTCGCCGCGCCCGCGCGCCCGGTCGGCGAGGCGCTGCTCGACCAGCGGAATCTGGCCGGGATCGGCAACGTCTACGCCAACGAGCTCAGCTTCATGGCCGGGGTCACCCCGTGGGCGCCGGTCGCCGAACTCGCCGCGCCGCACAAGGTGGTCGCGCTGGCGCATCGACTGCTGCTCGCCAACCGGATGCGCTCCGGTCATCCGACCACCGGCCAGCTCCGGCCGGACCTCGCGCACTGGGTCTACGGCCGCGCGGGCAGGCCCTGCCGCCGCTGCGGCGCCCGGATCCGGACCGCAAGCCAGGGGGTACCGCCGCAGCAGCGCGTGGCGTACTGGTGCCCACGCTGCCAGCGGGGCGTGGGGCCGGACGGCAGGCCATCCGGAACCCCGACCCTTCCTTGATTGGACACGGACAAGCACTCTGGTGCAAACTTGTTTCGCGTTCAACGGCTCCCCCGGCCGAAGCGACGTGGCCGTCCTGCGCGGAACGATCCGTCGTTCCCCGCAGGGCGGCCCTTTTCTTTGCCCCGGGTCCGCGATCAGCCGCGGCAGACCTCGCGCAGGTGAGCCAGATAGGCGCCCGGATCGGCGAACGCGTGGTCCTGGGCCCCGTGACGGTGCAGCTCCAGTCGGCCGTCGGGGTGCAGGCGCACGGTGGTCGTCGCCCGACGCTCCTCCGGCCGAGTCGGGGAGGGCTCGTCCGTGCCCACGAGCACGGTGACGCCGGGACCGAACATGCCGACGGCCGCCTCCGGCGTGGGCGCGGGCGGGTGGCCGGTGCGGTTCGCGCTGCTGACGTAGAGCAGCGGGAACGTGTCCAGCAACGGGACCAGCGGCCGCGGCCGGGCTCCGAAGAGGAGAGTCCAGCCGCCCCGGGTCGCCGGGGCCAGCCAGTCCGGCGCGCCGCCCGGCTGCCGGAGCGGGACGAGCAGCGTGACCAGGTGCTCGCCGAGCAGTCGCCGGGCCGCACCGAACTCCGCCGGGCCGAGGTCCAGGAGCCCGGCCAGGCGGTGGAGCGTGTCCGGGTGGTGAGCCCACAGGGCGACGGCCTGGTCGTCCGGCCGCCCCTTGGCGGTGTTGACCGCCGCAGGCCGAGTCGCGGTGACCACGCAGGTGAGCGGCGCCGGATTGGGGAGCACGACAGCCCTGCCCTCGTCGAGGGCCCGGCGCACGACGGCCGGATCCCCCGTGGCGCCCGGGATCGCGGCCGGCGCGTGCGACGTCGGCAGGGCGCGCGGGTCGGGGGTCACCCGGTGGCTCCGGCACACCGCGAACCGAGCCCGTCCAGGTAGGCGGCGAAGAGGTGCTCGTCGACGACGGCCCGTCCGGTCCGGAAGGCCTGGGACTTGACCCAGGCCATGGCGTCCTTCGCGGCCGCGCCGTCGATCCGGTGGCCGTGCCGGGCGGCGACCGCGGCCACCACCCGGGCACTGGCCAACTGCGTGAGCACGACGGTCGGTTCGATGCCCAACAGGCTCCTCGGATCGTAGGGCTGGAACAGGTCGGGGTCGACGAACGGGGTGCCGGTCGAGATCGTGCCGACGCCTGAGCCCACCACCGGCGTGGTGACCGACAGCGGCACGCCGGTCTGCTCGGAGACCATCGCGGCGATGCCGGGCAGGCGCGTCAGATCCGGTGCCCGCCACCAGAGTTCGCCTCCCTCGGGGCAGCCGGTCAGTCCGGCTGTGCGACCGGGGTCGTGCGCGAGCAGGAAGAGCAGTTGCTCGGTCGCGACCATGCCGGAGCGCTCCGCGAGGCCGAGCCAGGAGCTGGAGACCACCCGCACTCCTGCCTGGAGGGCCTGGAGCGTGTTGGCCAGCCCGAGGCCGAGGTCGTTGTGGAGGTGCGCGCCGAGAAGGACGCCCGGTCCGGCGGCCGCACCGACGCCCGCGAACATCTCCGCCGCCTCGGCGGGCAGTTGGCGGCCGACCGTGTCCGCGAGCAGCACCGTGCCGCCGCCGGCCGCCGTCATCTCCGCGGCGGCCTCGGCCATCCTGGCATGGTCGGCGCGGGAGGCGTCGGCCAGGCAGACGTCGACCGCGACGTCCTCGCTCAGGTCCCTGGCGGCCTTGACCAGGTCCACTCCCTTCGACAGCGCCGCGCGGGCGTCCTGGTGGACCATCGCCCGTGCCATCGCCTCGGAGGCCGGAACCACCACCATCACCCTGGCGTGCGCGACACCGCGCACCGAGGCGACCGCCTGCCGGACGTCGGCCAGGCTGCCGCGGCACACCGCGGCCGCACTCACCTGCCCCTCGGTCTCCACCGCCACCTGCCGCACGGCCTCGTACTCCTCCGGGCAGACGGCGGGGAAACCGGCCGCGAAGACCACGTGCCGCGGGCCGTCGGAGCCGAAGAGGGCCCCGTGCTCGCGGGCGAGCCGTACCCGGAACGGGCCCGGCATCAGGGTCTTGGCCTGCGCGCCGTCCCGCGCGGACTCCTCCCACACCACGAGCCGACCGACCGAGGCCGACTCGCGCACGAGGTCGCGCACTGACATCCCCCACTCCCGTGCGGTCCCCACGGGCGACCGTGACCGGCCACCGCCCCGGAGGCTCCCGCCTCTCGATCTCCATCCCGCTCCGCGAGCGAGGCTACCCACGCCGACCTGCCCGCGACGCCCCCCGAAGGAGTGACGCTCACCGGTGGCCCTCGGCCTCCAGGGACAGCGGCAGCGCCTTGATCCCGTTGATGAAGTTCGAGACCAGCCGCCGGGGCGGTCCGGCCGGGCTCAGCACGGGAAAGCGTCGCGTGGTCTCGCGGTACAGCGCCGTCAGCTGGATCTGGGCGAAGCGCGCGCCCAGGCAGCGGTGGGGGCCGGTGCCGAAGGACAGGTGGGGGTTGGGGTCCCGGGTCAGGTCGAGACGGTAGGGGTCGGCGAAGACGTCCTCGTCGTAGTTGGCGGAGGCGTGGAAGACGACGACCTTCTCGCCCGCCCGGATCCGCTGCCCGGCCAGTTCGGTGTCGCGGGACGCGGTCCGGCGGAAGCTCAGCACCGGCGGATGCCAGCGCAGCAGTTCCTCGACCGCCCGGTCCGGCGTCGCCGCGCCGTCGCGCAGGGCCGCGTACGCGTCGGGGTGCTGCGCGAGGGCCAGCAGGCCGCCGGGGGCGGCGCTGCGGACGGTGTCGTTGCCCGCGACCGTCAGCAGGAAGAAGAACATCTCCAACTCGGCCTCGCCGAGCGGCGTTCCGGACCCGCTCCGGGCCGCGTGCGCCTGCGCGAGGGTGGTCATGATGTCGTCGCCGGGGTGGCGCAGCTTGTGGCGGGCGAGCTCGCGCGCGTAGCCGAACATCTCGGCGAGCTGCGCGGGCGAGCGCGGGTTGACCGGTCGCCCTTCCGCGTCGAGCACGGGCACGACCGGAGCCTCGTCGGGGTCCTGGTAGCCGATGACCTGCCGGGTCCAGCGCAGCAGCAGCCCGCGGTCCTCGGGCGGGACGCCGAGCAGGTCGGCGAGGTTGAGCAGGGCGTAGTCGTCGGTGACGGCGGCGACCACGTCGACCGTCCCGTCGCCGTCGCGGGCGGTCGCGCAGGCGGCGTCCAGCAGGGAGCCGGCCCGCGCGCCCGCGGTGACGGCGAAGCGCTCCATCCGGCCGGGCGCGAACGCGGCGGAGACCAGCAGCCGCAGCCGGGAGTGTTCGGGCGGATCCTGATTGAGCATCATCCTGCGGATGAAGGGCAGGTCGGCCGGGTCGGGGTCGCGGATCTGGGTCGCACCGAGACCGGAGGAGAAGAGTGCGGCCTCCTTGAGCACGCGGCTGACGTCCCGGTGCCTGGTCACCGCCCAGAATCCGGAGCCGCCGGGCCAGCCGAGCACCGGCGGCTCCTCCTGCCAGGCGACGGGCCGCCTCGCGCGCAGGGTGCGGAAGGCCCGGTGCGGGAT
Source organism: Streptacidiphilus rugosus AM-16 (assembly GCF_000744655.1). NCBI lineage: Bacteria > Bacillati > Actinomycetota > Actinomycetes > Kitasatosporales > Streptomycetaceae > Streptacidiphilus > Streptacidiphilus rugosus. Next base: position 1,031,597 of record NZ_JQMJ01000004.1, read on the forward strand.
GCCGTCCGCGTAGCGGCGCGGGTCGAACACGTCGGGGGCGACACCTGCACCGGTCACGGGCGCCCGACCGGGGCCTGCGGCAGGAGGGGCGGAGGGGAGGCCACGTCGACTCCGATCGGTCACTGTTCGTCAAAGACTCGGTCCGGCTTGCCGATCCCACCCTGCCGCCTGCTCACCACGGCGACAAGGCAGCGCGCAGACGCCTCCATGACTTGAAAGCAAATTCCGACCAAGCAGGCAATCTGCCTCCATTGCATTGACGCGGTCTTCATGACGGTGCTTCACTCCCTCGGTGAGAGCGCTCTCTGCACTCCCACCTGTCACGTGCCACCTCACCCGCCACTCATGGGAGAGCCATGCCCGTCGCGCCCAACCGACGTACAGTCCTGCTCAGTTCCGCCGCCCTCGCCGCACTGCCGCTGGCCGGCGCGCTGTCCACCGCATCGGCCTTCGCCGATCCGCGCCCCCGGCCGGGCGTTCCCGATCTCGGCGCCAACGTTCTGCTCTTCGACCCCGCCATGGGGGACGCCGCCATCCAGGCGCAGGTGGACGCGGTCTTCCAGACCCAGCAGTCCAACCAGTTCGGCACCGAGCGCTATGCCCTGGCCTTCCTGCCGGGCACCTACAACGTCGACATCAACGTCGGCTTCTACACCCACGTCCTCGGTCTCGGCGCCTCGCCGGACGACGTGGTGATCAACGGTCATGTCACGGTGGACGCCCAGTGGTTGGGCGGCAACGGCACCCAGAACTTCTGGCGCTCGGCCGAGAACCTGTGCATCGTCCCACCGGACGGCCTCGAGCGCTGGGCGGTCGCGCAGGCGGGTCCCATGCGCCGCGCCCACATCAAGGGCGACATGACGCTGTGGCCAAGCCCGCCCGGCAACCGCTGGTCCAGCGGCGGGTTCCTGGCCGACAGCGTGGTGGACGGACAGGTGGACTCCGGGTCGCAGCAGCAGTGGCTCTCCCGCAACGACCGGTTCGGCAGCTGGACCGGCTCCAACTGGAACATGGTCTTCGTCGGCACGCCCGGCGCCCCCGCCCAGCACTTCCCCAACCCCGCCTGGACCGTGGTCGACCGGACCCCGACGGTGCGGGAGAAGCCCTTCCTGACCGTCGACCGCGACGGCGCGGCGAGCGTCTTCGTGCCCGCCCTGCGCGCGAACTCGGCGGGTCCGACCTGGACGTCGGGGCGCGCCGCCGGACACTCCCTGCCGCTGTCGCGGTTCCACATCGCCCGCCCGGGGGACAGCGCCGCGACCCTCAACCGCGCCCTGGACCGGGGACAGCACCTGCTGCTCACCCCCGGCGTCCATCCGCTCTCCGCCCCGCTCCGGGTGAACCGCCCCGGCACGGTCGTGCTCGGCCTCGGCCTGGCCACGCTGCAGGCCACGCACGGCAACGCGCTGATCGAGGTCGCCGACGTGGGCGGGGTCAGCGTGGCCGGCGTGCTGTTGGAGGCGGCCTCCGCCGGCTCCCCCGTGCTGCTGCGGGTGGGCCACGGGCGCAGCCGGGTACGGCACGCCGACGACCCGACCGTCCTCTTCGATGTCTACGCCCGCATCGGCGGCGCCGTCCCGGGCAGCGCCACGGTCAGCGTGCAGATCGACAGCAACGACGTCATCTGCGACAACCTCTGGCTCTGGCGCGCCGACCACGGCAACGACGGCTCGGTGGGCTGGTCGGTCAACGCCGCCGACACCGGCTTCCTGGTCAACGGCGACCATGTCACCGCCTACGGCCTGGCCGTCGAGCACTACCAGAAGTACGAGGTGCTGTGGCGCGGCGAGCACGGCCGCACCTACTTCTTCCAGAACGAGCACCCCTACGACGTGCCCACCCAGTCCGCCTGGGTGCACGGCGGCACCAACGGCTACGCCGCCTACAAGGTGGCCGACTCGGTCGCCGACCACCAGGCCTGGGGTCTGGGCAGCTACTGCTTCTTCGACCTCGGCGCCGGCATCTACACCGACCGCGCGTACGAGGTGCCGGACACCCCCGGCGTCGTCCTGACCGACCTGATGACGGTCTGCCTCAACGGGCCCGGTGGCGGCGGCATCCTGCACTGCGTCAACAACAGCGGGGACCCGGTGCAGAACGGCTTCGGCACGTTCTACCTGGAGGGCTACAGCAACGGCGTGGCCACCCCCTGACGGCGCGCGGCGGCGGACGGGCGCCGACCACCGGATGGTCGTGCGCCCCCTGCTCCCCTCCGTGCCCCTGAGAAGGCCCTCAATCCCAACCGCCTCCTAGGCACCGCGATCGGGTTCGTGTTCTGCTGAGTGATCCGCGGCAGGTCGCCGCGCAACAAGGCTGGGGGGCATGGATGTTGGGGCAACTCGAGGGACGCACGGCGCTGGTCACCGGGGGGACGCGGGGCATCGGCCGCGCGGTCGCGAGGCGACTGTCCGCGGCCGGGGCCACGGTGGTGCTGACCGGCAGGGACGCACAGGAGGCGAAGGCCGCGGCGGCCGAGCTCGCGGCCGAGTCGGGCGGCGCGGTGACCGGGCTCGCGCTCGACCAGGGCGACCAGGCCCAGGTCGCGGCGTTCATGACGGCGCTGGCCGGAGACCTCCCCGCGCTGGACATTCTGGTGGCCAACGCCGGGACGATGGGCCTGGGCGGCGTGCTCCAGGAGATCTCCGCCGCGGACGCGCGCACCGTGGTGGAGGTCAACCTGCTCGGCACATTCGCCGTGCTCCAGGGCGCCGCCCGGATCATGGCGCCGCGCGGCCGCGGCTCCGTCGTGCTGCTCACCTCGCTGGCTGCCTCCGTCGGCGTGCCGTTCATGGCGGCCTACGCCGCCACCAAGGGCGCGATCGCCGCGCTCACCCTCGGCGCCGCACAGGAGCTGGGCCCGCAGGGCATCCGGGTCAACGCGATCGCCCCCGGCGTGATCGAGACCGACATGATCGCCCCCTTCCCCCGCGAGAACCTGGAGGAGGTCGCCGCCCGCTCGGCCCTCCGCCGCCTCGGGACCCCCGAGGACATCGCCGCGGCGGCCCTCTTCCTGGCCGGCGACGACGCCTCGTTCGTCACCGGCCACGTGCTCGCCGTCGACGGCGGCCTCCAGCCCTGACCGGAACGAGCGGAGCGCCCGGGCACGCGGAATCGGGTGGTGGACGAAGTGTGGCCGGGTACGGCCGGACCCGCGGCTGTGGCGCCGGGACCCGCTACGCTCGGGGCGCTTCGACCGACCGATCAGGAGTACCGCCGATGAGAATGGCCCGGTTCCGTGGGCAGCCCGCCGCAGCTCGGCCGCGCCGCGGCCTGGGACTGCCGGCGCTGACGGCCCTGGTCGCCGTCGGCGCGGCCGGGTGCGGGCCGAACACCGACGTCTACGTCGACCTGCAGAACGTGATGAAGTCCCACATCACCGACAAGGACCACCGACCCGTCGCCTCCGTCTCCTGCACGCCCCACGTGCACGACACCGCCCGCGGCGACACCGCCCACCTGCGCTGCGTGGTGGTCTTCAAGGACGGCACGTCCTACACGGCCAACGCGAGCATCCACAACCAGAACGACGGCGGCAGGCACAACATGCCGGACCTCTACTCCTGGGACAGCCCGCCGCCCGAATAGGCGCTCCGGCGGAGGCCGTGGCCCCAGCACGGGGGCGGGCCGGAGGCGGGGGCGTACGGGCCGGGGCGCGTGGAACGCGTCGCCGAGGCCCAAGGCCTCCTCCTCACCGTCGGTCCGCCGCCTCCGCCTCGCTGTCGGGTCGCGCCGGGCTGGAGGCCGTGGCCTGGACCCGGTCGCGTCGGGCTGGTCCGCCGACGGCGGACTACACCGGCTCGACGCGGGCGTACCGGCCCGCCGTGTGCAGGTCGGTCTCGACGGCGGCGGCGGTGGCGCGCAGCGCGGGGAGCAGGGCGCGGCAGTCCGCGAGGCTGCGGCGGGCCGCGTGCATGGAGACGTTCACGGCGGCCACGGCCCTGCCGTCGCGGTCGCGTACCGGGACGGCGATCGCGCGCAGGCCGTCCTCCAGTTCCTCGTCGACCAGCGCGTGGCCCTCGTCCGCTGCCTGGTCGAGGAGCGCGGCCAGTGCGGCGGCCGAGGTGACGGTCCGGCGTGTCAGCGGCTGGGGGTCCGCGCTCGCCAGACGCGCGGCGCGCTGCTCGGGGGGCAGTCCGGCCAGCAGCACCCGTCCCATGGAGGTGGCGTAGGCGGGAAGCCGGGTGCCGACCCTCAGGTCGACGCTCATCACGCGGGTCGCGGCCACCCGGGCGATGTACTGGATGTCGTCGCCGGCCAGGACCGCCAGCGAGGCGGAGTCGTGCACCCGGGCGGCGAGCGCGGCCAGGTGCGGCTCCGCGATCTGGGCCAGCGAGAGCCGCGAGAGCGGGGCGAACCCCAGGGCGAGCATCTGCGGCGTGGGGGCGAAGCAGCGTTCGGCGGCGGCGACATAGCCGAGGTGCTGCAGGGTGAGCAACGCGCGGCGGGCTGTGGCGCGCGGCAGTCCGGTCGCCTCCGCGACGGCGGTGAGCGGGAGTTCGGCCCGCCCCTCGCCGAACGCGGTCAGCACGGTGAGGCCCCGGGCGAGCGACTCGACGAACTCGGCGCCCAGTTCCTGCTTGGACTGCCGGGACCACTCGGCGGGACGTTCCGCCGACGGCGTCAACGGCGGTGTCGGCCGCCCCAGTTCGGCCTCCATCAGCGCGACCGTCTCGCGCAGGCGGGGCAGGGCCGTCTCCGCCAGGGACGCGGCGCTGTGCCGACTGGTGTGGCTGACGACGCTCACCGCGCAGACCTGACGCCCCACCAGGTCTCTTACCGGTAGCGCGATGGCGACGAGGCCCGGCTCGATCAGTTGGTCGTCGGCGGCCCAGCCCCGCTGCGCCGCCTCGGCCGCCCGGTCGACGAGATCGGCGAGATCGGAGAGATCGGAGACCGGTGCGCCGCTGCGCGGCGGCACCGCCGGGAAGCCGCGGTCCTCCGGATCCACGGCGCGCCGTTCGCGCCAGGCGGCCCAGGCAGCCTCGGTCCATTCGGCCGCGAACAGCGGCCCGGGAGCGGTGCGTTCGATCGGCAGCCGGTCGCCGATCCGGAACGAGAGCGAGAGCGCGCGCCGCCGCGTGGCCTGGTGCACGAAGCGGATCCCGTCGCCGTCCGGCACGGCCAGGGAGACCGACTCGTCCAGCAGGTCGGCGAGCCGGGTGGCGTGCGGACCGAGCAGGTCGGGCAGCCGGACCGCGGACAGATAGGCGTTGCCGAGCTCCATCAGGCGCGGCGCGAGTGCGGCCGCGCTGCCCTCCACCCGCAGATAGCCCATCCGCTCCAGGGTGGAGGCGATCCGGTCGACGGTGGACCTGGCCAGGCCGGTCTCGCGGACGAGCTCGCTCAGGCCGAGTCGCCCGCCCGCGTCGGTGAGCAGGCGCAGCACCGCGAGTCCGCGCGTCAGCGGGCCGACCGCCTCGGCGGGCGCGGCGGCGTCGGCCGAGGGGGCGTGGGCGATGGCGGGCATGTGCTCTCCGGTGCTGATCGAGGGCTCCACCGTAGCGAACGGCCGTTGACAGGCGCGTCCGGCTGGCCCAGACTCTGGCTTCAGTCAATAATGAACTCTAGTTCACCAGACGAACAGAGGCCAGAGCTCACCATGGACAAGGTCATCCACTCCGCCGCCGAGGCGGTCGCCGACGTCGCCGCGGGGTCCTCCCTGGCCGTCGGCGGCTTCGGCCTCAGCGGCGTGCCCAACGTGCTGATCCGCGCGCTGCTCGACCAGGGCGCGGCCCGGCTGCAGGTGGTGTCGAACAACTGCGGCGTGGACGGCGGCGGACTCGGCCTCCTGCTCGCCGCCGGCCGGATCGAGCGGGTCGTCGGCTCCTACATCGGCGAGAACAAGGAGTTCGCCCGCCAGTACCTGGGCGGCGAGCTCGAGGTCGAGCTGGTGCCGCAGGGCACGCTCGCCGAACGGCTGCGGGCCGGCGGCTGCGGCATCCCGGGCTTCTTCACCCCGGCCGGGGTCGGCACCCTCGTCGCCGACGGCGGGATGCCGTGGCGCCACGACGCCGCGGGCGGCGTCGCGGTGAGCTCCCCCGCCAAGGAGATCCGCGTCTTCGACGGCCGCGAGTACGTCCTGGAGCGCGGCATCACGACCGACTTCGCGCTGGTCCGCGCGGCCCGCGGGGACCGGCACGGGAACCTGGTCTTCCGCCGCGCCGCCAGGAACTTCAACCCGCTGGCGGCCATGGCGGGCCGGATCACCGTCGCCGAGGTCGAGGAGCTGGTCGAACCCGGCGTCCTGACCCCGGACGAGATCCACCTGCCGGGGCTCTTCGTCCAGCGCGTCGTGCCGCTCACCCCCGAGCAGGCCGCCGACAAGCGGATCGAGCGACGCACGGTCTCCGCAGCGACCACGCCGAAGGAGGCGACCCCCGCATGAGCTGGACCAGGGACGAGATGGCGGCCCGCGCGGCGGCCGAGCTCCACGACGGCAGCTATGTCAACCTCGGCATCGGCCTGCCCACGCGGGTGCCGAACTTCCTGCCCGCCGGGGTGGACGTGGTGCTGCACTCCGAGAACGGCCTGCTGGGCGTCGGCCCCTACCCGACCGAGGACGAGGTCGACCCCGACCTGATCAACGCCGGCAAGGAGACGGTCACCGTGCTGCCGGGCGCGAGCTTCTTCGACTCCGCCCTCTCCTTCGGGATGATCCGCGGCGGCCACATCGACGTGGCGATCCTCGGAGCCATGCAGGTCTCCGCCTCGGGCGACCTGGCCAACTGGACCGTCCCCGGCCGGACGATCAAGGGCATGGGCGGCGCGATGGACCTGGTGCACGGGGCCCGGAAGGTCGTGGTGCTGATGGAGCACACGGCCAAGGACGGCAGCCCGAAGCTCGTGGAGCGCTGCACCCTGCCGCTGACCGGACGCGCCTGCGTCCAGCGCGTCATCACCGACCTGGGCGTCGTCGACGTCACCCCGGCCGGGCTGGCGCTGGTCGAGACCGCACCCGGTGTCGGCATCGAGGAGATCACCGCGCGCACCGCCGCGCCGCTCCTGCTGCACGCCGCCCTCCTCCCGTCCGGCGCGCCCGATCCTTCCGGGGCGCCTCAGGCATCCGGGACCACCGAGGCCGACACGACAGGAGCCCGCCTGTGACACCCCCGACGGCGAACACGCCCACCCAGTCCTCCATCAGCGAGGAGATCGTGGCCGAGGCCGCGGCCTACGCGGCCTCCGGGCTCACCCGGCACCACCCCTCGCGCGGCTACGCCCCCTACCGCAGCAGCCTGCTGCGCCACCCGCGGCTGCCGCCCGTCGCGGTGCGCGATCCGGACGCGGTGGAGCTCTCCGGACCGGCCTTCGGCGTCACCGACGTCACCGAGCTCGACGCCGACCTGACGCGGCAGCACCTCGGCGAACCGCTCGGCGAGCGGATCACCGTCAGCGGCCGGGTGCTCGACCGGGCCGGCCGCCCGGTGCGCGGCCAACTGGTCGAGATCTGGCAGGCCAACGCCTCCGGCCGCTACGCCCACCAGCGCGACCAGCACCCCGCCCCGCTGGACCCCCACTTCACCGGCGTCGGCCGCTGCCTGACCGACGCCGAGGGCGGCTACGCCTTCACCACCGTCAAGCCCGGCGCCTACCCGTGGCGCAACCACGACAACGCCTGGCGCCCCGCGCACATCCACTTCTCGCTCTTCGGCACCGCGTTCACCCAGCGCCTGGTCACCCAGATGTACTTCCCCGGCGACCCGCTCTTCGCGCTCGACCCCATCCTGCAGTCCGTCACCGACACGGCGGCACGCGAGCGCCTGGTGGCGACGTACGACCACGGCCTGTCCGTCCCCGAGCTCTCGCTCGGCTACCGCTGGGACATCGTGCTCGACGGTCCGTCCGCCACCTGGATCGAGGAAGGCCGATGACGCTCCCCACCCCCTCCCAGACGGTCGGCCCCTTCTACGGCTACGCGCTGCCCTTCCCCGGCGGCGGCGACATCGCACCGGCCGGTCACCCCGACGCCGTCACCGTGCACGGCCGGGTCTTCGACGGCGAGGGTCGGCCGATACCCGACGCGCTGCTGGAGTTCTGGCAGCCGGACCCAGCGGGCTCCCGCACCGGCCGGCCGGGCTCGCTGCGACGCGACCCGGTGACGGGCGGGTTCCTCGGCCGCCACGGCGTCGACTTCACCGGCTTCGGCCGGGTCGCCACCGACGCCGACGGCCACTACACGCTGCGGACCCTGCCCCCGGGCGGCGCGCCGTACCTGTCGGTGTGCGTCTTCGCCCGCGGACTGCTGCACCACCTGTTCACCCGCGCCTACCTGACGGACCATCCGCTGTACGGGGGCGATCCGCTGCTGGCCTCCCTGGACGGGGCGCGGCGCGCCTCGCTGGAAGCGGTCCGCGAGGACGGGCGGACGCACCGCTTCGACATCCACCTCCAGGGGGAGAAGGAGACGACCTTCCTTGTCTTCGACTGACTCCCCCGGCGAGGCCGCCGCCACCGGACCGGCGGGATCCGCGGGACCGGCTTCCGCGTCCTGGACCGAATCCGACGCCGACGACGTCGGCCTGCTCTCGCCCGGCTGGGCCGGGTCCGAGGTGGCCGCGCTCACCGGTGACGCCGCCTTCCTTGACGCGCTGCTGGACGCCGAGACCGCCCTGGTCCGCGCCCAGGCCGAGCTCGGGCTGGCCCCCGCCCCGGCCGTGGCGGCGATCACCGCCGCCACCGCGGCCTGCCGGGATCCGCGCGCGCTGGCACGGCGGGCCCGCGCGGGCGGCAACCCGGTCATCCCGCTGGTCGCCGACCTGTCCGCGGCGGCGGGGCCGGAGGCGGCGCCCTATGTGCACCGGGGCGCGACCAGCCAGGACATCCTCGACACCGCGATGATGCTGGTCGCCGCGCGGGCGATCGAGCCGATCCTCGCCGACCTCGACCGCACCGTGCGGGCGCTGACCGCGCTGGCCGCGGCGCATCGTGACACCCCCATGGCCGGGCGCACGCTGACCCAGCACGCCGTGCCCACCACCTTCGGCCTCAAGGCCGCGGGCTGGCGCAGCCTGGTGCTCGGGGCGCACACCCGCCTGTCCGCGGTCCGCAGTGCGCTGCCGGCCCAACTCGGCGGCGCGGCAGGCACGCTGGCCGCCTTCGGGGCCTTCGCCGAGGCGGAGGGACCCGCCGGTTCCGACCGGCACGCCGAGCTCGGGCCGCGCCTGCTGGCCGCCTTCGCCCGCCAGACGGGGCTCGCTGAGCCGGTCCTGCCCTGGCACACGCTCCGTGCGCCGATCGCCGACCTCGCCGCAGCCCTGGCCTTCACCGCCGGGGCGCTGGGCAAGCCCGCCGCCGACGTGCTCGTCCTGTCCCGGACCGAGATCGGCGAGCTCTCCGAGGGCAGCGGCGGAGGGTCCTCCGCCATGCCGCACAAGGCCAATCCGGTCCGGGCCACGCTCGTGGCGGCCGCGGCCCGGCAGGTTCCCGCGCTCGCCTCGGTGCTGCTCGGCGCGCTCGTGGCCGAGGACGAGCGGCCCGCGGGCGCCTGGCACGCCGAATGGCAGCCCCTGCGCGAGGCGCTGCGGCTGGTCGGCGGCGCGGCCAGGGACACCGCCGAGCTGACGGCCGGGCTGACGGTCCACACCGACCGGATGCGCGCAAACCTCGACCTGACCGGCGGACTGGTCGTCACCGAGCGTCTGGCCGCCGCGCTGTCCGCGCTGACCGTCCGCGGCACGGCCAAGCAGGCGCTGACCCGCGCCGCCCGCCGCGCGGCCGACGAAGGTCTCGACCTCGCGGACGCCCTGGCCACCGAGCCGGCCCTCGCCGGGCTGCTCCCCGCGGAACGCCTGCGCCGACTGGCCGACCCCACCCACTACCCCGGCTCCGCCGGCGCTCTCGTGGACCGAGCCCTGCGGGAGCAGCCATGAGACCGCTGACCCCTGCGGGCTCCGTGAGACCCGTGAGTGCGGTGAGCCCTGTGAGCCCGGCGAACCCGTCAGCTCGGCCAGACCCGCGACCCCGGTGAACCCGGTGAACCCGGTGAACCCGGTGAACCCGGTGAGACCAATGAGCCACGCCAACCCCGTATGCCCCGGCAGCCCTGTGAGACCTGCCAGCCCCGCGAGACCCGTGACCACCGGAGATCCGATGCACCGCCCCGTACCGCACCACCGCGTCGACGGCCCCCCGCAGGCGCCGCCGCTGATCCTCGGTCCCTCGCTCGGGACCTCCCTGGCCGTCTGGGAGCCGCACCTGCCTGCGCTGACGCGGCGTCACCGGGTTGTCCGCTGGGACCTGCCGGGCCACGGCGGCTCCCCCGCCTCGCTGCTCCCGGCCGAGGGCGCGACCGTCGCCGACCTCGGCCGGCTCGTGCTGGACCTCGCCGACGCGCTCGGCGTCGACCGCTTCGCGTATGCGGGCATCTCGCTGGGCGGCGCGGTCGGCAGCTGGCTGGCCGTGCACCACCCCGAGCGGATCGACGCGCTCGCGCTGATCTGCTCCTCCGCCAGGTTCGGCGATCCCTCCGGCTGGCGGGAGCGCGCGGCCCTGGTCCGCCGCGAAGGCACCGAGCAGCTTGCCGCGAGTGCCCGCGAGCGCTGGTTCACGCCCGGCTTCGCCGGCGGCGCCGCGCTGGTCGAGGACCAGCGCGCGGCCGACCCCGCCGGGTACGCCGCCTGCTGCGACGCGCTCGCCGCCTTCGACCTGCGCGCCGAACTGCACCGGATCGGCGCGCCCACCCTGGTCGTCGCCGGGCGCCAGGACCGGGCCACGCCACCCGTCCACGCCCGCGAGCTCGCCGACGGCATCCCCGGCGCGACACTCGTGGAGCTCCCCGGGGCCGCGCATCTGGCCGGCGTCGAGCAGCCCGAGCAGGTGACGGCCGCGCTGCTCGGCCACCTGCGGGCCGGAGGCGGCGCGGGCGAGGGCACGGCGGTGCGCCGCGCCGTCCTCGGCGACGCCCACGTCGACCGGGCCACCGCCGCGACGACGGCGTTCACCGCGCCGTTCCAGGAGTTCATCACCCGCTACGCCTGGGGCGAGATCTGGACCCGTCCCGGCCTGGACCGGCGCACCCGCAGTTGCGTCACCCTCACCGCGCTGGTCGCCGGGGGGCACCACGAGGAGCTGGCGATGCACGTGCGCGCCGCCCTGCGCAACGGGCTGACGCCGGAGGAGATCGGCGAGGTCCTGCTGCAGTGCGCCGTGTACTGCGGCGTGCCCGCCGCGAACGCGGCCTTCGCGGTTGCGAACCGCGTCCTCACCGAGACCACGACGACCGGGACCGGCACAGCCGGGAAGGAGTCCTGATGCACACCACCGTCGGCATCATCGGCGGCGGGCCCGCCGGGCTGCTTCTCGCGCGGCTGCTCCACCTGGCGGGCGTCGACAGCGTCGTGCTGGAGAGCAGAAGCCGCACCTACGTCGAGGAGCGGCAGCGCGCCGGGATCCTCGAACAGGCCACCGTGGACGCGTTGCGGGCGGCCGGCGCGGGGGCCCGGATGGACCGCGAGGGGCTGGTCCACGACGGCATCGAGCTGCGCTTCGACGGGCGCAGCCATCGCGTCGACTTCCCCGCCCTGGCGGGCGGCCGAAGCGTCATGGTCTACGCCCAGACCGAGGTCGTGAAGGACCTGGTCGCGCTGCAGCTCGCGGAGGGCGGGCCGTTGCTCTTCGAGGCGGAGGTCCACCGCGTCGAGGGCGCCGAGACCGACCGACCCACCCTGCACTACACGCACGAGGGCCGCGCGCAGACGCTGAGCTGCGACTACGTGGTGGGCTGCGACGGCTTCCACGGCGTGGCGCGCGACGCCGTGCCGGAGGGGTTGCGGCAGACCTACGAGCGGACCTACCCCTACTCCTGGCTCGGCATCCTCGCGGACGCGCCGCCCTGCTACGACGAGCTGATCTACGCCCACTCCGAGCGCGGCTTCGCGCTCGCCAGCATGCGCTCGCCCACCGTCAGCCGCCTCTACCTCCAGGTCCCGAACGGCGCGGACGCCGCCGACTGGCCGGACGAGCGGATCTGGGACGAGCTCGACCTGCGGCTCGGCCGGCCGATGAACCGCGGCCCGGTGACAGCCAAGTCGGTGCTTCCGATGCGCAGTTCGGTCACCGAGCCGATGCGCCACGGCCGGGTGCTGCTGGCCGGGGACGCCGCCCACATCGTCCCGCCGACGGGTGCGAAGGGCCTCAATCTCGCCGCCGCCGACGTCGTCGTGCTCGCCCGCGCCTTCACGCGGCTGCGGGAGACGGGTTCCACCGAACTGCTGGACGGCTACTCCGACACCTGCCTGCGGCGGGTGTGGCGGGCGGAGCACTTCTCGTACTTCATGACGACGACCCTCCACACCGATCCCGGACAGTCCGCGTTCGAGACCCGCCTCCAGGAGTCGCAGCTGGATCGGATCTCCCGGTCCCGGCACGCGGCCGCCGAGCTGGCCGAGAACTACGTGGGGCTGCCGATCTGAGATTTCATGGACAGGTGTCCATGTATGCTGGACACCTGTCCATGAAATCCGATACCGACGACTGCGGAGCGACGATGAACACCGTGGCGAACGTCCTGGTCGGCCTGGTGGCCGCCCTGCACGTCTACATCCTGGTGCTGGAGATGTTCCTCTGGGAGAAGAAGCCCGGCCGTGAGCTCTCCGGATTCGACGCCGCGCTGGCCAGGACGACGGCGCCGCTCGCCGCCAACCAGGGCCTCTACAACGGGTTCCTGGCAGCAGGACTGATCTGGGGCCTGATCGCGAGCGACCCGACCGGCTTCGCCGCGCGGGTCTTCTTCACCTCCTGCGTGCTCGTCGCCGGGCTCTACGGCGGTGCGACCGCCAACCGCCGGATCCTGCTGGCGCAGGCGCTGCCGGGCGGCCTCGCCCTGGCCGCCGTCCTGCTGGCCCGGTGACGGCGGACGAGGGCGACCCTCGGGCGGCCCGCACCAGGGAGAAGCTGCGCCGGGCCCTGCTCGACGAGTGCGCCGAGCGTCCGCTGGCCGAGGTGGGCGTGGCCGCCCTGGTGCGCCGGGCGGGGGTCGCCAGGGCGACCTTCTACGTCCACTACAGCGGCCTGGAGGCGCTGGCCGTCGACGCCTGCGCCGACGTGGTGCGCGAGGCCGTCGACGCGCTGCACGCCTGGCGCGGCACGCCCGACCCGGTCAGCGCACCGCCCGCGCTGACGGCGTTCTTCACGTCGCTCACCCCGCACGCCGAGCTCTACCGGGAGCTGCTGCGTCCGGGCGGCGGCGGTCCGCTGGGCCACGTGCTCCACCGCGACCTGCGGGCCCGCAGCCGAGCCGAGCGCGCCCTGGTCGGAGCCCCCGACCCGGACCTGATCGCCTCCGCCGTCGCCGCGACCTTCGCGGGCGTCCTCGCCGACTGGCTCCACGGCCTCATCGACGCCACCCCACCCCAAATCGCCGACCAGGTCTGGCAACTCCTCGTCACCCTCCACCGCACCCCCCGTTGAGCGCCGGCACGGCCGTACGGCACGCACCTGCCGCGTCCTCGTCGAGGGCCGGCCGATGGGCCCCGGAGACAGGGACTGCCCGCTCCGGGAGCGGAGCGAGCCGCTGCCGCCACCGAGTCGGCACGGGCTTCGGCCGCGGCCGAGGGACGAACCACCGCCGATCACCCGTCACGACATCGCCGCACGCAGCCGAGCCGCGGCGATACCGCGGCGGGCGTCGTGGGGGTCGAGTCGGTCCAGGGCGTGGCGGTGCAGGGCGATGTCGTAGCGGGCGTGGCGGCCGAGCGCCAGCGCCGGGGTGGGATCGACGGCGGCCAGCGCCGCCTCGCGCAGGGCCACCTCCAGGTGTTCCCGCCACTCGACCACGCCCGGCGCCTCCGACCTGGGCAGCAGCGGGCCGCTGTACGCGGCGGCCGCCGCCGCGGTGTCACCGCGCTGCAGCGCGGCGTGGACCTCGGCGGCGTCGCACCGCAGCGGCCGCGTGAGCGCGTACCGACGCGTCGCGATCCCGCCGCCCAGAGCTGTGCGCAGGTGGGAGACCTCCGCCTTGAAGGTGGAACCGGAGACGGAGCGGTCGCCGTAGAGCGCGTCGTGCAGGCGTTCGGGGGTGAACCCCTCGGGCTCCAGGGCGAGAAGCGTGAGGATCTCCAACTGACGGGGCCGCAGCGGGAGCTCCCTCCCGTCCCGGTGCAGACCGGGGGCGTCGCCGAGGACCGTCAGCCGCAGCTCGTCGGCGGGCCCGGCCGAGGCCGGGGATCCGGATCCCGACGGCGCCTCCGTCCGACCGATCGGCGCGAAGGCACCGTCGTCGCGGCCCTCGCGCAGCCGCTCCTCGATGCCCGCCGCCAGCAGCCGGACCGTCGACAGGGCCAGCGGGTGCGAGCGGTCCCAGCTGGTGGAGAGGTCGAGCACGCCAAGGACGCGTCCCGCGCGGTCGCGGATCGGCGCGCAGTAGCAGACCCAGCCGTGCAGCGCCGAGAGGTAGTGCTCGGCGGAGAACACCGTCGACGCCTGGCCGCGCAGCAGCGCCAGCGAGAGCGCGTTGGTGCCCATGGCCTGCTCGTCCCAGCGGCCGCCGGGAGCGAAGTTGACCCGCTCGGCCTGCCGACGCATCGCCGGACCGCCGCAGGTCCACAGGATCATGCCGGACTCGTCCGTCACCGCGGCGACGAAGCCCGCGTCGTCCGCGATCCGCCGCAGCTCCTCCGCCACGGCGTTCACCGGCCCGCGCAGGCGGGAATGCGCCCACCTCGACCGCGCCGCGTCCGCGTCGCCGACGGGGGCCTCCGCACAGGACCGGTCGACGCTGGCTCCGCTGCGCGCCCAGGACTCGGCGACCTCACTGCGCAACGCGGCCCGCCCGGCGGGCCCCGGCGCCCAGCGGGCCCACTCGCGCTCCAGCTCGGCCCGCCGCTCGCGCAGGCCTCCCGCCGCCGGGGCCCGACCGTCCGTCAGTTCACCCGGCTCCGCCGCGCCGCCCGCTGCGCCGTTCGTGGTGCCGCCCGTCGTCGCTCCTTTGTCCGTCGTCCTCACTCATCCATTAACGACGTCTCCACGGCGACCGACAAGAGCCGCGGTCAGTATTCGCGCCACCTTGCCGCTGCGGGCGGGAATCCGCCGCAAGTCACTCCAACGAGTGGTTGTCAGGTGACTTGCTCCGACTTCTACGGCACGCGGCTAGCGTCGAGCGGGAGTCGGCACACGGCTCGACACATCGCCTGGACCGGGCCGAGGCCCGGCGCGGGGAGGGTGCCGTCATGGGCAGTTCGGCCAGTTCGCCCGAGTCCCGTACGCCGGGCCCGGCGGGTGTGCCCAGGGCCCCCTGGGAGTCGGACCGGAGATCGGCCGAGGCGCGCGGCCGGTTCCTCGCCGAGGGCGTGTCGGCGGCCGAGGTCCGCGGCCGGATCGTGGCGTCCTGGGAGCGCTGCCGGGCGACGGGGCTGTCCGTGGAGCGGACGGAGCTCTCCTACGACCCGGATCTCGACAGCGAGGAACGGCTGCTGCTGGCCTCGCTGCCCGTCCTCGACCGGCTGCACGAGCAGCTGGCGGGCTCTCGGGTGAGCGTGCTGCTGACCGACGCCCGCGCGAGGGTGATGCTCCGTCGGGCGGGCGAGCCGGGCCTGAACCGGCACCTCGACGCGATCAGGCTCGCGCCGGGCTTCGTCTGGGCGGAGCACGAGGCGGGCACGAACGGCATCGGCACGGCCCTGGCCGAGGGCAGACCCGGCGTCGTCGTCGGCAGCGAGCACTTCGCCGAGGCCTACCGCCCCTCCGCCTGCGCGGGCGCCCCCGTCCGGGATCCGCTGCTCGGCACGATCCGCGGCGTCGTCGACCTGACCAGCCGACAGCACGACGCGAACCCGCTGATGGCAGCACTGGCCGGGGAGGCCGCGCTGGCGATCGAGCAGCGCCTGCTCGACCAGTACTCCCGCCGCGAACGCGCGTTCCTGGACGCCGCGAGGCGTCGCACTCCAGGCAGGGCCGGCGCCACGGACCGAAGGGCGCGCCACCGCGATCCGGCCGCCGAGCCGGGGGTGCTCCTCTCCGGCCCGGCGGTCAGCCTGATCGGCGGCCGCCGCGCCGGCGCGCGGGAGGAGGCCCCGCCGGTGGGCGCTGCGGCGGCGCCGGTGCCGCGCGAAGGGGCCCGGCTCCTGCTCGGCGACGGCTCGGTCCTCGGGCAGGTCGCCGTCGCGGCGCGGCACCGCCTCACGCTGCTCTGGGACGCGGGCGTCAGGATCGGCACCACCCTGGACGTCGGCAAGACGGCCGACGAACTGGCCGAGGTCGCGCTGCCCGAGTTCGCCCAGTACGCCGTCGTGGATCTCGCCGAGTGGGTGCCCGAGGGCGAGGAGCCGCCGCCGACGGACGAGCATCCGCCGCTGCGGCGCGCCGCGACCCGCACGGTCAGGGGCGGCGAGCCCGCCGTGGCGGTCGGGTCGCCGGTCGCCTACCGGCCGGGCAGCGCCCAGGCACGCGCACTCGGCTCCGGGCGCGCGGTCCTCGACGAGGACCTCTCCGCCGGAGCCGGACCGGCGCCGGCTCCCTCGGCCCCGTTCTCGCTCTCGCCCGGCGACGAGCGCGGCCCGGCCGCGGGCCGACCGGGGTCCGTCATCGCCGTACCGCTCTCCGCCCGCGGGACGGTGCTCGGCGTCGCCTCCTTCTACCGGTCGCACGAGGCGGGTCCGTTCCACGAGGACGACCTGACCCTCGCCGAGGAGCTCGCCCACCGGGCCGCGGTCTGCCTCGACAACGCCCGCCGCTACACCCGCGAGCACGCGCTCGCCCTCGCCCTCCAGCGCAGTCTGCTGCCCCGCGCGCTCCCCGAGCTGCCCGCCGTGGAGGTGGCCCACCGCTATCTGCCCGCACAGGAGGGCGTCGGCGGGGACTGGTTCGACGTCATCCCGCTCTCCGGCGCCCGGGTCGCCCTGGTCGTCGGCGACGTCGTGGGCCACGGCATCCACGCAGCCGCCACCATGGGCCGACTGCGCACCGCGGTGCGGAACTTCTCCGCCCTCGATCTCCCGCCCGAGGAGCTGCTCGGGCATCTCGACGCGCTCGTCGACGCCATGGACCAGGAGGAGGGGGAGCTCGGCGGCATCGGCATCATCGGGGCGACCTGCCTCTACGTCATCTACGACCCGGTCACCCGGCGCTGCACCATGGCCGGAGCGGGGCACCCCTCCCCCGCCCTGGTCTTCCCCGACGGCACGGTCCACTTCCCCGAAGTGCCGTCCGGTCCGCCGCTCGGCCTCGGCAGCACTCCGTTCGAGGCGATCGAACTGGCCCTGCCCGAGGGCTGCCGCATCGTCCTCTACACCGACGGCCTGATCGAGGACCGCGGCCAGGACATCGACGTCGGCCTCTCGCGCCTCGCCACCGCGCTGGCCGGACGCGACCGCGCTCCGGAGGCGCTCTGCACCGCCGTGCTGGCCGACCTGCTGCCGCAACGCCCGTGCGACGACGTCGCCCTGCTGGTCGCCCGCACCCGCGGCGTGGACGACGACCTGGTCGCGCGCTGGGAGGTCCCGCTGGAACCCGCCGCCGTGGCGGGGTTGCGCGCACAGGTGGCCGAACGCCTCACGGGCTGGGGCCTGACCGCACTCACGCAGACGACACAACTGCTGGTCAGCGAACTGGTCACCAACGCGATCCTGCACACCACCGGCCCGGTCGAGTTACGCCTCCTGCGCGACCGCACACTGATCTGCGAGGTCGCGGACGGCAGCAGCGTCTCCCCCCGCCTGCGCCGTGCCCGGACCGAGGACGAGAACGGCCGCGGCCTCTTCCTGGTGGCCCAACTCGCCGAACGCTGGGGCACCCGCTTCACCAGCGGCGGCGGCAAGGTGATCTGGGCGGAGGTCAAACCCCGCACGGGCTCGCCTGTTCCGGCACCCCGCGCCTGATCCGACGCCTCGGCCCCGCCGACAGCGGGCGGACCGGCGCGGGGCGACGTCGTCGCACGGCGGTGCAGAGCGCCTTCCGGAGCGCGGTCGCGCCCGGCTGGCGCGGTGGCGAGCGGGAGACGCCGACTCGGAAAGCGACAGCCGCCCGGAGTGCATGCATCCATGCCACGGCCACGCGGGCGACGTCGAGGGCGGCGACGCCGATCAGTTTCGGAGCGCGGGCGGAGACGAACGGGGCGCAATCAGCTGACGCCGCCTGCGAGAACCCGGCGTTGTCAGTGATCGTCTGTAGGTTCTTGGGTGTTCCGCCGTTCCGGCGAGAACACTCCCCTGTTCCTGCCTCAAGGAGGCTGTGCCTTGCCCTTTTCGGAGGAGTCGAGCATGCTCCGCGTCGTCCCGCCCGCGCGGCCGCGCAAGCTCGCCAAGGTCCCGTTCGTCGAGCTGGCGGCCGGCCGCCTGCAGGGCGTGGTGTCCAGCGGGTCCGACATCTCGCGCGTCTACGTCTCGTCCGTGGCCGCCGCCGGATTCGGGTTCTCGTGCAACACCAACAACAACCGGCCGTGCGGCGGACTGCGCGGCGGCTTCTGCAACCACATCCTGGCCCTGGTCAACGAGGCCGTGGTCCAGTACGGCGGTGCGCGCGTCGCCCGCTACCTGCAGATCGACGTCAGCGACGCGGATCCGGCCGCCCACCAGCTCGCCGCCGCGATGAGCGCCGTACATCCGGCGCAGGCGGAGGACGGGAAGGCCGTGACCGGGCAGGTGTTCTCCCGGTTCCTGCGCCACCTCGCCTACCTCGAACTGGCCGCGACCACCGCGCCGTTGCCGGAGATGCACTGGTTCCCTTCCGCCGGGGCGGTGGCCTGATGCGCACCGATCTGCTGTCCGAGCGGATTCCGGGTCTCGACGAGGCGCTCGCCGCTGTCGACGCGTTCGACCAGGCCCTCGTCGGCGGGCTGCTGCGCCCGCAGCCGAGCCAGGCGGCAGGGCTCGTCGCGCTGGCCGACGCGGTCGCCGCGTCACCGATCGCCGGCCGTGTCGCCGAGGCTGCCGAGAAGGCCATGGCGGGCGTCGCGGGCGAGGAGCACTTCACCGCGCTCGCCGCCGCGCGCACCGCGCTGCTCGGTTCGGTCCACGACGCGCTCGTACAGCGGGCGGACGAGGCCACCGCCCGCACCCGCGAGCAGGCGCCGGCGTTCGAACCGCAGGCCCCACTCCCGCACAACCTGCTGGTCGCGGCCCGTTCCTGGCTGTGCGACCTGGCCCGGGCAGGCTGGAAGGGGCTGGACCACGAGCTGGTCGCCGACGCGGCGCAGGTCGTGTCCGCGCTGCTGCCGGACCCCGCGCTGCGGCGGCTCGCGGTGCTGCTCGACGGCCTCGCCTGCGAACTCGCCGCCTGCTGCCCGGGACGGACACTCGATCAGGTGCCGGCACGCCGCTGGGCGGACCTGTGGGCCCGCGCGATGATCCTGACCCAGCCCGGCGCGATCGGCTACGGCCCGACGGCGGCGCTGACCGGGAGGCTGCTGCCCCTCGGCGTCGACGTGCACGAGCACGCGACGGCCGTCCAGGCGCAGGTGCACGCCGTGTTCGAGCCCGCGGACGGGACGCCGTCGCGGCTGGTGCGCGCCTCGGTGTCGGCGCCGAAGCCGGACACGGTCGTCGGCGCCGGGCTCTGGCAACTGCTGCGTCCACACATGGCGCTGCTGGCGGCGGTCGGGGAGGGCCGGTCGATGGAGCTCACCGGGATGCCGGCCACCGTCGAGGGCGATCTGCTCTGGGACGAGGCGCACGCCCGGACCGGCGATCCGGCCGACCCGTTCGTGGCCGCTCGCGTCGCCCTCCCCGCGGCCACGGCTGCGGCGACCGCGCCGCTGGACCGTCACCCGGCGAGGATCGCCGAGCCGGTCCTCGTCGAGGGCTACACCACTGAACAGGACGGCGACGGCGTGGTGTTCCTGCTGGCCGGTGACCGGCTCACCGTGGCCGCGGACCGGGCGCCCGCCGCCTCGCCGCTGACGGTTCAGGCCGTCGCCGCGTCCACGGCGTGCATCGGCCTGCTGCGCTGGGACGCGGGCGGCTTCCGCCTGCAGCCGCTCGCGGTGGAGACGGTCGTGAAGAAGAAGACCGCCGCCGTCCATGCCGGCGCCTGGGCGGGCGGAACCAGCAACAAGAACGCCGTCAAGGCCGAGAAGGCCGCCGGCGACAGCGTCGAGACGCTGCGCGAGCGCGCGGGAAGGCTGCTGCGCCGATGAACGAGCGGACCGACACCGACGCCACCGACACCGACACCGACACCCGGCACGGGCTCGCGCTCGCCGACGCCGAGCCCGACACGGAGGCGAACCGCCGCCAGGTCCTGTACTGGCGGATGCTGGCCCGCCTGTTCGACCGCGAGGAGCAGCCCGCGCTGGAGACCGCGTCGCTGGACGTGGTGGAGGACCTCGGCCTCCCCGTCGCGCTGCTGGACCCGGGCGCGTCGATCGACGCCATCGTGCAGCGGCACCCGCAGCTCGCGGCCGAGCTGGACGGGGTGATGCTGCCCGATCCCGACGCCCCGCGGGACCGGGCCGCCGAGGTGCGCCGCGCCGCGCTGGTGTCCAAGGTGCTGCTGAACGCGTTCGCGACAGGCAGCGGCGAGGTCTCCGCGGCCCAGCTGGCGCGGTGGCAGTCCGACGCCGGGTGGCTCGAGCGGGCGCTCGGCTGCCGGCCCGGGGAGCTGCGCGGCTCCCGCCCCGGCGGCCCGGGTGTCAGCCCGGTCGGAACGGGCGGCCCGCACCGCACCCCCGACCTCAGCGTCCTGGTCCCGCAGTTGGGCCCGGAACTGGCCGGCATCGAGGCCGACCTGGTGCGCCGGATGCGGCTTCGGGAGCTGCTGGCCGACAACAAGCTGGCCGGGACGCTCACGCCGAGCATGTCGCTGATCGAGCAGCTGCTGCGCGACAAGGGCAACCTGGACGGCGTCGCCCTGAAGAACGCCAAGGCGCTGATCCGCAGGTTCGTCGACGAGGTCGCCCAGGTGCTGCGCACCCAGGTCGAAAAGGCGAGCGTCGGCGAGCTCGACCGCTCCGTCCCGCCGAAGCGCACCTTCCGCAACCTCGACCTCAAGCGCACGATCTGGAAGAACCTGCCCAACTGGGACCCGGAGAGCGAACGGCTCTACGTCGACCAGCTCCACTACCGGCGCACCGCCCGCAAGACCACGCCGCAGGATCTGATCGTGGTCGTCGACCAGTCGGGCTCGATGGTCGACTCGATGGTCAACTGCACCATCCTCGCCTCGATCTTCACCGGGCTGCCGCGGGTGCGGGTGCATCTGGTCGCCTACGACACCCGGGCGCTGGACCTGACCCCGTGGGTGCGCGACCCGTTCGAAACGCTGCTGCGCACCCAGCTGGGCGGCGGGACCGACGGCACGGTCGCGATGGACCTGGTCCAGCCGATGGTCACCGATCCCCGCAACACCGTCGTGGTGTGGATCAGCGACTTCTACGAGTCCCGCTGCGAGCCGCTGCTGGCGTCCATGACGGCGCTGCACCGCTCCGGGGTGCGGTTCATCCCGGTCGGGTCGGTGACCAGCGCGGGACGCGGCAGCGTCAACCCGTGGTTCAAGGACCGGTTCAAGGACCTCGGCACGCCGGTCCTCTCCGGCCACATCAAGAAACTCATCAGCGAACTCAAGAACTTCCTCGCCTAGAACCTGGAAAGGGCAACCACCCCCATGTCCGACATGCTGCGCGCACCCGCCGAGACCAAGTACGCCGAGGAGCTGTCCTGGCTGGAGTCCGTCGACACCGGGCGCAGGCCCTTCACCTGGCGGCTGTCCCCGAAGATGATCCGCACCTTCGTTCTCGGCTCCCAGCCGGGCGACGGCCTGGACCGGAAGATCGAACAGAAGTGGTTCGGCGAGGCGAGCATCGTCGAGCGCGCCATCGTCACCCTCGCCTCCGACCGCGGCCTGCTGCTGATCGGCGACCCCGGCACCGGCAAGTCGTGGCTCGCGGAGCTGCTGGCCGCCGCGATCTGCCGCGACTCCACCCTGGTGGTGCAGGGCACTGCAGGGACCACCGAGGACCACATCAAGTACGCCTGGAACGTCTCGATGGTGATCGCGAACGGGCAGTCGCGCGAGTCGATGATCCCCTCCCCGATCATGACCGCGATGGAGACCGGCGCGATCGGCCGCTTCGAGGAGCTGACCCGCGCCACCAGCGACGTCCAGGACGCGCTGATCTCGATCCTGTCGGAGAAGTACATCTCGGTGCCCGAGCTCAACCAGGACGGCACGGTCTTCGCCAAGCCCGGCTTCTCGATCATCGCGACCGCGAACAGCCGCGACCGGGGCGTCAACGACCTGTCCTCCGCCCTGAAGCGGCGCTTCAACTTCGTGCGCATCCCCGTCGTCACGAACCGGAAGAGCGAGGCGGAGATCGTCCGCTTCCGCACCGCCGAGCTGCTGGGGCGCCACGAGATCGACCTGGAGGTCCCGCCGACGCTGCTGGACGTGCTGCTGCAGTCCTTCAGCGACCTGCGCGACGCCTCCGCGGCCGCCGCGAGCGACGACGACCGGCTGGAGGCCGCGCTGTCCAGCGCCGAGCAGATCGGCGTGCTGGAGGACGCCGTGCTCAAGACGACCTTCTTCGGCGACCCGACGCTCACCGCCCACACACTGGCCCGCTCCCTGATCGGCTCGCTGGCCCAGCGGGAGTCCGACACCGCGATCCTCAACAAGTACCTGCACGGCGTCGTGGCCCCGCGCGCCGAGCAGCATCCGGAGTGGACCGAGTTCCTGCAGGGCGGTCGCAGCGCGCTGGAGGCCCTGGCGTGACGACCCCCGAGGCGGGCGTGTTCGACGCCCTGCGCGCCCAACTCCAGGAGGCGGCAGGGACCTTCGCCGACGGCCCGGACGCGCTGGAAGGAATCCTCCTCGGCATGGTCGACGACGTCGACCGCGCCGTCCGCGAGCCGCTGGAGATCTTTCCCGTCTGCCACCACTCCCCCGCGTCCGCGGCGGCCATGGCCCGCAGGCTGCGCGCGAAGCAGCCGAAGGTGGTCTACCTGGAGCTGTGCGAGGACATGGCCCCGCTGCTGACCGAGCTGCGCAACTGCACCCTGCCGGTGGCGGTCCAGGCCTTCGCGACCGAGCTGGAGGGCTTTCCTGCCGACCTGGCCCCGCTGTCGGTCATCGCCCCGCTGACCGAGGCGTCGGCCGAGTACCAGGCCATCGCCTACGCGCTGGACACGCCCGGGGTCGAACTGGTCCTGGTCGACCGCTCCAGCGACCACGTCTTCCAGTGGGAGCCGGAGCGCCCCACGCAGCCGGGCCAGGCCGGTGCGCACGCGGACGCGGACGTGGACGCCGAGGAGAGCGGTCTGCACGGCGACGCGGTCGGCGTGGAGATCGGCGACCTGCGTCCGCGCTTCGCCGAGCTCGAGGAGCACCTGCTGCGCAACGGCCGGGTGCGGCACTGGTCGGAGTGGTGGCACCAGTACGTCGAGCTGCCGCTCGGGGACGCGGGCCACGACGCCTACCGCCAGGTCATGTTCCTGATCGGCTCCCTGTTCCGGCGTCTGGCCCCCGGCGACGCGTCGCGGGTGCGGGTGGACGAGGACCGCGAGCGGTACATGTGGACGCGGATGCGCGAGCATCTGGCCGCGACCGGCACCGACCCGGCTGACGCCGTCTACGTCTGCGGCGCGTTCCACGCCGCGAGCCGCGTCGCCGAGTTCGGTTTCGCCGGCGCCGGGGGCTTCACGATCCCCGCACGCACCGGCACGAAGTGGCAGTACGGCCTGATCCCGTCCAGCAACACGGCGATCGAGGCGCAGTTCGGACTCGCGCCGGGATCGGTGTCGATCTCCGCGACGCAGTGGGCGAAGAACCTCAAGCGCACCAAGGTCGTCCCGTTCCGCCTGGAGGGCCAGGCCGGTGGCGGCCGGAAGCCCACGAGGAGGACCACGGCGAAGGCCGCCGCGCCAGCTGCCGCGCCCACTGCTGCAGAGGCGAAGGAACTGGACCGGCTGTCCGGGTTCCTGCAGCGGCCCGGCGTCCTGGACACTCTCGACGAGGCGGAACTGCTGGGCTGGTCCGTCTCCATCGTCCAGGCGGCGCGGCGCAACGGGTACCTCGCCTCCACGGCGGACGCGATCGCCGTCTACGAGCACGCCATCCTCCTGGCCCATCTGCGCGACCGCGCCAAGCCCACCCCGTACGACTTCCAGGACGCGGCGGTCACCTGCATCGAGAAGGAGCGCGTGCCCGGCCGCCGGGACGTCCGCCGCCTGGTCGAGATCATGATGGGCGGCGACCGGATCGGCCGCGTCGGCTACGACGCGCTGCCGCCGCTCGCCCGCGACGTCCACGACCGGCTCGCCCCGCTCGGCCTGGACCTGCAGCAGCGCGGCGTGAAGCGCGCGCTGCTGGACGTCTCCTCCAGGCCCGAACTGGAGCGCTGCTCGGACCTGCTGTGGATGCTGCGCAACCTGCTGCCCGCGGAGGCGGCCCGCCCGATCATGGGCGAGCGGGTGCTCGGTCAGCGCCCGATCCAGGAGTCCTGGGACCTCGCGCTCGGCACCCACCAGCGCGCGCTGATCGAGCTCGGGTACGAGGGCATCAGCGTCGAACAGGTCCTGGAGCAGCGGCTGCGCCGCAAGGCGTACCACCCGCTGGCCACCACGGCCACCGTGCTGGAGGCGGTCGAGGACGCCACCCTGTACCTGCGCTCCGCCCGCCTGGCCGACGAGCTCGGGGCCCACGCCCTGAAGGTCCTGGCGACCGAACGCACCGTCGACAGCGCCCCTGAGGTCCTGCGCAGGGTGCGCCGGCTGCTCGCGTACTACCGCACCAGCGCGCCGGTCCTGCCCGCATGGGTCGAGGCGTTCGTCACGACGGGCTACGCGCACTACTGCACGCTGTTGCCCCGTGCCTTCGCCGACGAGGACGCGACGGTGCGTCAGGTCGCGGCCATGCTGGGCTTCCTGTTCACCATGGAGTCCCTGGCCCTGTCGCTGGGCTGCGACCGGACCCAGCTGGAACTCGCCGTCGCGCAGGCCCACCCCGAGGAACCGTCGAAGGTCGCCCTGCTGTGGGCCGCGCAGGTCCAGCTCGGCCGCCTGAGCCGCGCGGAGCTGCGCGGCCGCTGCGACGAACTCCTCGGCAACCCGCTCGTCCTGCCCACCTACCCGCGCTACCTCTCCGGCCTGGTCCACGCCCTCGAACCGGTCCCGGGGCTGACCGACCTCGCCGTCGAGGCCATCTCGAACGCCTTCGCCCGACTCCCGGACCCGGTCCTGCTGCCGTGGCTGCCGACCCTGATCACCACCCTCCGCGCCGGCGGAGCGGAGTTCGCCCCTCTCCTCGTCCGCGAGGCCGGCCGGATCTTCCCCGGCCACCTGCCCTCCCTCGACACCTGGGTCCCCCCATGGCGCCTCCCCACCCCCACCCCAGCTCCACAGCGCCCCCGACCCGCCCACGACCCGGGCTCGACACTGCTCGCCGCCCACCCGGCCACCTGCAACGCCACGGCCCTCCTCCTCGGCTGCGACGCGCCCTGGGCATCCGCCGCCCCGGCCGCTCCCGCAGGGGCCCTGCTGATGGAACACCACCCCACCACCGCGGAGGCCCTGACGAGCCTCATCTCCCTCTGACCGCTCCCCTCCGGGCGGGCCGCCATGGGCGGTCCCCCTGAGGGGAGCAGGGTGCAGGCAGGAGGCGCTCAGCGCTGAAGGATGCAGCGCACTCCGTGGTACGACGCCATGAATCCGCTGGCGAAGTGGACGACCTCCCAGTCGGTACAGTCCTCACCGCCGAAGGCCGTGTCGATCAGGACGCCATTGACGGTGTGCCCCTCGTTCTCCAGCAGCTTGCGCAGGTAGCCACCGGGGTCGGCGCGCAGTGCTCGTCGCTCGCCCTCGTCGAGGTCGAGGTGGTACGTCTCGACGGAGAGGTCTTCGGTGCGTGTCCGGGTGATGCGCGCCATGAGTCGGCGTCCTTCCTGGTCAGGGTCCCCCCGACCCGGACCACCCTAGGTCCGGGTGGCGAAGGCCGCGCGTGGTGTCCGGCCGAACAGAGCAACGCAGTGCGGCGATTCCGACGTGCTGCCATCGCCCGGCGACCGCCCGGTCAGGCCGCTCCGTACGAGACCACCAGCGCGCCGTCGTGGAGGTCCAGGCTGTGGTCGGCGAGCGCGAGCGGGCCCTCGTCCGTGAGGGCCCTGGTGCGGAGGTGGAAGGTCGCACACCCGTCGCGGGCGACGCGACGCAGTCGCCAGTCTGCCGCGCCGAGAAGCGGAGGGACGGCCAACTGCACCGCCGTCCGGGCGGGCTGAGCATACGTGCGCGTGTGGGACGCAGCGTCCCAGGAGGCCGAGACCAGGACCGCCCGGTCCGGCCTGTCGTCCTCGGGCGCACGAGGCCTCTCGGCTGCCGGGACCAAATCAGCGCTGTGGGTGAACGTCCGCAGCGTGTCGGCGATCCAGGGTCGGAGTGCAGGACCGCCTCGCTCTGCCCAGGAGCGGACGAGGTCGCGGAACGCGCCGCCGCGGTGGCGAGCGCCGGCTGCCATGATCTCGGTACCCGCACCGGCGAAGACACGGCTCAGCTCCGCCGCCGACGTCCCTCCGGGGGCGCGGAGGTGGCGGGCGGCACGCAGCTCCAGCATGGCGCAGTGCAGCAGTCGGGCCGCCGTGTAGGCGTCCCACCGCAGCGGCACACCCCGCAGCTCCGGCACCCGTCTGAGCTCGGCCAGGCAGTCGTCCAGGGAAGGTGCAGTCGCCGCGACCTGTCGCCCAGCGGCCGACAGGTGCCACTGCCGGTCATCGATGCTGAGTCGGGCGTCGGGAGCGGTCACTCGGCCGCTGGCACCCCACCGGACACCGTCCGCTCCCAGCACCACGCCCCGCGTGTCGTCATAGTCGAAGCGCACTGCGGAGACCTCCGCAAGGTGCACCGACAGCAGCGCCTCGTCCGCCTCTCCGTCGGCGGTGAAGCGACGCGGAACGGCGAACCGCAGGCTCGCGTTCATCCGGGTCCCGGCCCGGTTCACCGCGAGTCTGCGGACGACGGCCGCCTCAAGCTCGTAGTCGGCCCGCACGTCGGCGATGCTCTGCGTCGAAAGCGCCTGGCGTGCCGGGTGCACGCGGCCCAGGTGGTCCCGGTACGGCAGCGGCGTGTCGAACCCCAGCCCCGCCAGGAGCGGCGCGAGGTCGTACCCGGCGACTGCCGCCTGCTCCAGCATCCACTGCCGCCGGGACGCACCGAACGCGCCCATCCACCGCAACGCGACCCGCGCCCGGCGTTCGCGGCGCCAGGCGCCCTTGGTGCAAGCGACCCGGAACAGCGGCAGCAGGTTGTTGTCCCAGACATCGGCGCTCTGGTGGATCAGGGCTCCGTCGAAGCGGCGGGGGTCGGCCGCGGTGTCGGTGATCAGTTCCAACGAGCGGTCCAGCAGCGCGGCCAGTGCACCGGACAGGTCCTGCGGCACGGGTGTCCCCTCTCCTCTCCGTCACGGTTGCCGAAGGAACTCTACGGTGCAGGCACAGCGACCTGCTCAGTTCGGGCCGATCAGCGCGGCGGTGGCCGCGAGGGTGGCGAGGGAGAAGGTGGTGGTGACGAGGACGGCGCGGTTGGCGAGGGCTTCGCCGACGCCGTACTCCTGGGCGAAGATGAAGGTGTTCTGCGCGGTGGGGAGTCCGGCGCAGACGACGACCGCGAGCAGTTGGGGGTGCGTCAGGTGCAGGAGCAGACCCGCCGCGAGCGCCGTGGCCGGCTGGAGGACCAGTTTCATGAGCGTGATCGCCCCGAGCTCCGCGCGCGCGACCTGCTGACGTGAGGCGCCGCTGTGGAGGGAGGCGCCCAACGCGATCAGGGCGACGGGGACGGCCGCGGTGGCCAGCAGGTTCAGTGATCCGGAGACCTCGTGCGGCACCGGCAGGTGCCCCGCGGACCAGATGACGCCGAGCACGGAGCCGAGGATCACCGGGTTGCGCACCGGCAGGCTCGCGATCCTGCGCACCCGCACCCTGCCCTCCGCGTCGCCGTGCCGGTCGAGGACGATGAGGATGACCGGCGTCACCACGAGAACCTGGAGCAGCACGACCTCGGCGAGGAAGGAGACGCTGTGCAGCACCTGCTGGGCGATCGGGATGCCCAGGTTCGCCGAGTTGACGTACCCGGCCGCCATGCCCCAGATCGGACGCTCGCCCGCCTTGCGGCCGAACAGCCGGCCTGCGCCGAGCCAGGACACGCCGATCGCCACGGCCGTGCTGACGCCGAACGCGCCGACGGCGCGCACGTCGAAGCTCTTGAGCGGCATCGCGGACAGGGTCAGGAAGAGCGCGGCGGGCATCGCGAGATGGAAGACGAAACGGCCCAGCACCGCGGCTGCGGTGTCGCCCAGCAGTCCGCGGCGGCGCGCCGCGTATCCGACCGCGGTCAGGACCCAGATCGGGACGAAGGCGTTGACGAGACCCACGGACTCAACCCCCGGAGGCGTCGCGCGCCCGGACAGTACGCCCCAGGCCGCAGCCTGGTATCCGGGTCCCGGGAGCTGCCGTTCCGTCGGGCGACATCGTCGCGGCGCCACTCATGACGAGCAGCTGATCATTCCTGACTCCGGGGCGTCAATCGCTGATTGATCGCATACGCAGCCCGTGATTCGACGATGTGTCAGGGTGCGACCTCCCAGCGATGCCGTGCGGGCATTCGGCTCCGAGGTCGCTACGCTGAGGCATGCCAGAAATGATCTCTACGCCCGATTTCACCGAGCCCCGATGGACCGCGCGCCCCGAGGCGCCGGACGGCTCGGAGGCCCGGGCCGTCCGGCGGGTGAACCTCGCCGCGTTTCCCACGGCCAACGAAGCGGACCTGGTCGACGCCCTCCGCCTCGACGCCGATGCCTGGCTGCCCGGCCTCTCCATGGTCGCCGAGGCGCCCGACGGCACCGTCGCCGCGCACGCTCTGCTGACCCGCTGCCAGGTCGACGGCGTGCCGGCGCTCGCGCTGGCGCCGGTCGCGGTGCTGCCGGAGTGGCAGCGGCGGGGAGGCGGGAGCACGGTGGTGCGCGCCGTGCTGGATCTGGCCGCGGCGGATTGCGAGCAGCTGGTCCTGGTCCTCGGCCATCCCGCGTACTACTCGCGCTTCGGCTTCGTCCCTGCGTCGGGTTACGGCATCAAGCCGCCGTTCGAGGTCCCGGACGAGGCGATGATGGCGCTCGCGCTGGATCCCGGCCGCCCGGTCCCCGCCGGATCGATCCGCTACGCGGACGCCTTCGGGGTCTGAGCGCAGGGGCAGCCGGTCACGCGTCGGTCGGCGGGGCGGAGGACTCGATGATGTCCGCGCTCTCACCCTCGAAGTCGAAGCTGTCCAGGGGCACGCCGTAGCGCCGCGCGATCTCGTAGAGGTCGTGCGGCTCGGCGATCACGAACTCCTCGCCGATGGGGTTGTTGAGCGTGTCCAGGACCTGGGCCACCACGTGCCGGGGTCCGATCTCGGCCTTCACCCAGACCCTGACCGTTGCACCGGATTGTCCCGTCATGATCCAATTATCCGCCCGGATCGGCTCCGCTTCCAGTGAGACACGCGCGGCAGACAGGCGAACCGGCCCGTGAGCCACCCCAACGGACGCGGGCCCGCGCACCCGTCCGGCCCAGTCCGCCACCGCCGCGCCCCGCCCGTGAACCCGCGAGCGAACCCGCCCGTCGACACCGTCCGTGGACACCGGCGACCCGCCCGCGGCGTCCCGGGTAGCCTGGCCCAGGAACTGACGTTCGTTCACCGGGGGGAGACGACATGAGTCTCGGGTTCCTGCTGACCTCACTGGTCATCGTCGCGACGCCGGGCACCGGCGCGCTCTACACGGTCGCCGCCGGACTGCAGCGCGGCGCGCGCGCCAGCCTGGTCGCCGCCGTGGGCTGCACGCTCGGCATCGTGCCGCACCTGGTCGCGGCCATCACCGGGCTCGCCGCCCTGCTCAACGCGAGTGCCGCGGCGTTCCAGATCTTCAAGTACGCGGGCGTCGCCTACCTGCTCTACATGGCCGTGGCCACGCTCCGCGACAAGAGCGCACTCAGCGTGGACGAGCAGGACAGCACGCCGCGGCCGGCGCTGCAGGTGATCACGCGCGGGATTCTGATCAACATCCTCAACCCCAAGCTGACCATCTTCTTCTTCGCGTTCCTGCCGCAGTTCGTGAAGACGGACCAGCCCGACGCCACGCTCCGGATGGTCGCCCTGAGCGGCGTCTTCATGTTGATGACCTTCGTGGTCTTCGCCGCCTACGGGCGTTTCGCGGCGGCGTTCCGCTCCCGCGTGATCGAGCGTCCCTCCGTGGTCGCCTGGCTGCGACGCAGTTTCGCGGGCGCGTTCGCCGCCCTCGCCGCCGCGCTGGCCTTCGAATCGGCGTGAGCGTCCGCCCCCGGTCAGGGGGCGGACGCTCACCGGAACCGTCGAGGCCCTCCGTCGTCAGCTCGAGGCGGCCGAGTCGACCAGCTTCGCGTAGGGGGCGTGCTTGCGCACCGACTCGATGCTCTTCTCGCAGGCCTCACGGCTGTCGAAGACCTCGCTCATGGCGATGACCTCGCCGGTCGCCGCCTTGAGCGTGAACCGGAACTCCTGCGCCTTGTCCTGATGCACTTCGAACTTGCCCGGCATGCCCGCACTCCTTGGTCGCTTCTGTCACTGTCCGTCGCGGTGCGACTACAGCCGAAGCTAACGCCGAACGCCCGCGTCGGCATCCGGAGCGAATCCGGAGCGGCGCGGGCGATCGGGTGTGCGAGGCGGTGCGGAGCGCAGCGCGTCAGAGAATGGCGCCCGGACGGTACTTGGCCGCCTCCGGGTAGCGCGCGGCGATGTCCTCGACCCGGGCGACGACCTGCGCCACCTGGCCGGACGCCGCACCGGTGAAGGAGAGCCGGTCCGCGAGCAGCGCGTCCAGGCCGGCCCGGTCGAGCGGGATCCGCTCGTCCGCCGCCAGCCGGTCCAGCAGCTGGTTCTCGCGGACGCCCTGGCGCATGGCCAGCGCGGACGCGACCGCGTGCTCCTTGATCGCCTCGTGCGCCGTCTCGCGGCCCACGCCCGCCCGCACCGAGGCCATCAGCACCTTGGTGGTGCCGAGGAACGGCAGGTAGCGGTCCAGCTCGGCGGCGATGACGGCCGGGAAGGCGCCGAACTCGTCGAGCACCGTCAGGAAGGTCTCCAGCAGGCCGTCGAAGGCGAAGAACGCGTCCGGCAGCGCCACGCGGCGCACGACCGAGCAGGAGACGTCGCCCTCGTTCCACTGGTCCCCCGACAGCTCGGAGACCATGGAGGCGTAGCCGCGCAGGATCACGGCCAGGCCGTTGACGCGCTCGCAGGAGCGGGTGTTCATCTTGTGCGGCATCGCGGAGGAGCCGACCTGGCCCTCCTTGAATCCCTCGGTGACCAGCTCGATACCGGCCATCAGGCGGATCGTCTTGGCCAGGCTGCCGGGCGCGCCCGCCAGCTGGACCAGGGCGGAGAGCACGTCGTAGTCGAGGGAGCGGGGATAGACCTGACCGACGCTGGTGAAGGCGTGGTCGAAGCCGAGGTGGCCGGCGACCCGCTGCTCCAGCTCGGCGAGCTTGGCCTCGTCGCCGCCGAGCAGGTCAAGCATGTCCTGGCTGGTGCCGACCGGGCCCTTGATGCCGCGCAGCGGGTAGCGCGCGATCAGCTCCTCCAGGCGGGTGAACGCCACCAGCAGCTCGTCCGCGGCGGAGGCGAAGCGCTTGCCCAGGGTGGTCGCCTGCGCGGCCACGTTGTGGGAGCGGCCGGTCATGACCAGCTCGCCGTGCTCGGCGGCGAGCGCGGCCAGGCGGGTGAGCAGCGCGACGGTGCGGTCGCGGACGTGCTCGAGGGACTGCTTGATCTGCAGCTGCTCGACGTTCTCGGTCAGATCCCTGGACGTCATGCCCTTGTGGATCTGCTCGTGCCCGGCGAGGGCGCTGAACTCCTCGATCCGCGCCTTCACGTCGTGGCGGGTGACCCGCTCACGGGCGGCGATCGAGGGGAGGTCGACCTGGTCGACGACGCGCTCGTAGTCGGCGACGGCTCCCTCGGGCACCTCGATCCCCAGGTCGGCCTGGGCCTTCAGGACGGCCAGCCAGAGCTGCCGTTCGAGGACGACCTTGTGTTCGGGGGACCAGAGCCGCGCGAGCTCGCCGGAGGCGTAGCGGGCGGCCAGGACATCGGGGATGAAGGGCTTGGCGCTCACGTTGCGCCATTCTAACGGTCCAGCTCAGCCATGCTCCGCCCACCTCTCCCCCCGGCGCGGCTCGGCGGACCGGAGGAGGCGGACCACCGGGCAGGCGGGGCGGACGGCCGGGGCGGGCGGTCCCGGCCGACATCCGGGCCCATCACCCCGCGACCAGGCCTGGAACGCCGGACGCCGGGTACTGGGCGCCGGACACCTGACGCCGGGAACCGGCACGGCACCGGGACCGGGACCGGGACCGGCAGCATCCGAGGCGTACGGGGTGGTCACCCAGAGACGCCCCTGTGCAGATCCGTGCGCGGCCCTGCAGCGGCGAGCGCGAACGACCGCATCGGCCTTCCCGACACGCCGACCGTCGCCCACGACGCGACGCGGGCCCGATCCCGTTTTCGCTCCGTTCGCACCCTTCTGACCGCGTGTCACTGCCTGTTCCCCGGGCCCCTGCGTATTGCCATGGAGGGATGAACTCACCCCCTGATGGATTCCCCGTGCCGCCCCGCCGCCCCACGGCCCCGTCCCGGCGTGACGTGATCAAGGCCGCGGCCGGCCTGGTCGGCGTGTGCGGCTCGGCCGCCTTCGCCGGGCCCCGGCCCCGGCAGGTCCCCGCACCGGAGGACCCGGCCGACGGCCCGCGCAGTCTGGTCCTGGCGGCGGACCAAGCCAGCGAGAGGGTGCTGCTGCTGAACGCCGACAATCCGGCCTGGCAGCACGTCAGCCCCATGGTCCACCCGATGCAGGCGGCCGCCACCGCCTCCTGGTCGTGGTCACCGCTTGACCACCCGGAGCTGAGCGGGCTTGACCCGAAGCACACCTGGTACAGCGTCAGCGAGGCCAAGTACCGCCTCTGGGCCGGTGAGCCGTGGGTGCTGTCCTGCGCGTCCGGCGGCCTGGCCGCGATGGTGTCCTACCCCGACGGGCGGGTGCAGTGGGCAGGCCGCACCGGTGCGAACGCGCACAGCGTGGAGGTGCTCCCCGAGGGCAACGTGGCCGTCGCCGCGAGCACGGAGGGGTTCGTGCGGATCTACACCGCCTCCCAGTCGCCCCTGTCGACCCGCTTCACCCAGTTCGACCTCGCGGGCGCGCACGGCCTGCAGTGGGACCGCACCAGGAGCCTGCTGTGGGCCGTCGGAGACACGGTTCTGCTCGCGCTCGACGTCGGCGGCACCGCGAACGCCCCCGTGATGAAGGTGCGGAAGACCGTCGTCCTGCCCACCAGCGGCGGTCACGACCTGAGCCTGGTCGCGGCCGCCCCGGACCGGATGTGGGTCACCACCGACAGCCATGTCTACCAGTACTCGGTCCCTGACAACGCCTTCGTGCCGTACGCGGGGCAGCTGGGCATCGACGAGGCGGGGGTGAAGAGCGTCGGTGACGACCCCGTGAGCGGCCAGGTCCTCACGGTGACACCCGACAGCGAGAACCCCTGCCAGTGGTGCACCTCCACGCTCTCGTTCCATCTCCCCGACCGCCGGACGAGCATCGCGAAGACCAGCCTGTACAAGGCGCGCTGGATGCCGGGCCTCCCGACGCCGGTGGCCCCTCCGCACGCCCCGCACACGCACGGCTGAGTCGCTGACCCCCGCCCCGCCCGGCCCGCGCGAACGACGGCGAGCCGGGGCGGGGCGGTGCCGCGGACGGTGCGGACGGTCCGGTTAAGGGAGTCGGCCGGGATGGCCGTAGGGGACCATCGCGAGCGAGGCCACGATCGCGACGAGGTGGACGAACGCCGCCAGGCCGTACGCGGGGGCCGGGCGCCTGGAGCGGGCGGCCAGCCACCCGCCCCACCCCGCGACGATCGCGATCGACGCCAGCCAGCCGCCCAGCAGCAGGGGAAAGCACAGGCTCCCGAGGTCACCCTCACCGGCGAAGCTCTCGAACCCGAGGACGAGGAGGCCGACACCGGCCCCCAGCAGCGCCGCGCCGATCGCCGCGCCGGTGACCCGATCGGCCATCGGCCGCGGCGCGGCCAGTCGCCGGCCGCCCTGCGGCGCCGCCGACGCGGGCGGGCGCTCCCGTCTCTGCGTGTACCTGTACCGCTCCACGTCCACCTCCGACGCAGCAGTCTGGCCCCGGCGTCGGCCGAATTCGATACCGCCACAGTCACATTCGGACGCCGGCTCCGCTTCGGCCAAAGGCCCAGCCGCACCACCCTCCGGCGGGGCGAGGCTCTGCCGACATGCGGCTCCGGCGCGCGTGCGGTAGGTCTCAGCGACGGGCCAGTTGCACCATCAGGGGCGCGGGGCTCCGCTCGATGAACTGCGTGCGCGAGGACCCCCCGGTGCGGACGGCCCTGCGCAATCGGGGACCCACCACCTGGGGTGGCTCGTCGAGCAGAGCCCCGCGCCCCTCGGGGGTGCGACTGCCGCCTCAGTGGACCAGGAGGGCGAGGAGGCGGTCGGCCTCGGCGGCGGGGTCGGCGGAGAGGCCGCAGTGGACCGGTCCCGGCTGGACCACCGTGCTGCGCGGGGCGGTAAGCCACCGGAAGCGGCGGCCCGGCTCCTCGTCCGCGGCCTGGCCGGCCGCCGCGCCGCCGCCGCAGACGCCGGCCACGGCGTCCAGCGCGGCGCGGACCGCGGCGACGTCCGCCGCCGGGTCGAGCGCGAGCAGCCGCGCCTCGTCCAGGTGGATCGCCGCGCGCAGCACGCCCGCCTGGCGGCTGTAGACCAGAACCCCTGCGTTGATCTGCTCGCCGCGTTCGACCCGCGGCACCACGCGCACCAGCGCGTACTCGTAGACCAGCTTCACGCCGCCACCCACCAATCCCTCGGGCCGGCCGCCCGCGTCGCCAGCTGCGTCACGTAGGCCGCGCGGACCGCGTCCGGGTCCTCGAAGCCCGGCTCGTCCGCCAGCCAGACGTCGGGGACCAACGCCAGCACCTCGGCCAGCAGCGTCTCCGTCACCCTCGGGCCGAGCTCCGCGTCCGCCGCCGCGAGGTTCGGGCCGAAGGGGGCCAGGACGTGGTCCGAGGCGTCGTAGGGCTTGCGGGCGGACGCGGACGCGCGCGGCCAGTTGTGATGGAAGATCAGGCTCGCCCCGTGGTCGATCAGCCACAGTTCGCCGTCGCGCATGAGCAGGTTCGGGTTGCGCCAGGAGCGGTCCACGTTGCCGATGAGGGCGTCGAACCAGACCACCCGCCCCGCCGTCGCCGCGTCGACCGCGAAGGCGAGCGGGTCGAAGCCGAGCGCACCGCTGAGGTAGGCCATGCCGAGGTTGGTACCGCCCGAGGCCTTCACCAGGTCCTGCACCTGCTGGTCGGGCTCGCCGACCGCGACCCGCGGATCGACCTCCATCCTGGCCAGCTCCGGCACCCGCAGGCCGAGCCGCCGGGCCAGCTCACCCGCGACGACCTCCGCGACGAGCGCCTTGCGGCCCTGCGCCGCGCCGACGAACTTGGCGACCCAGAGCCCGGCATCGCGCGCCGCCCCGCCCGCAGCCCCGCCCGAATCCCCCGTCTCCGCCGCCTCGACCAGGCCCGGCAGCGAGCCGCCCTCCCGAAGCGGCGTCACATAACGGTCCGCCGTCACCTCTCGCAACATGCGTCACACCCTATCGAGCCCCACGCGGCGGATCCGCAGGCCCGCGCGGTGGCGAGGGCGGCGAGGGCGTGCCAGTGTGACCAGGAGCGCGGAAGTAGAACAGTGACCCCAGCCGTGAGAAGACAAGGGATGGGCACGATGGAACGACCCCGGATCCTCGTGGTCGGCGGCGGCTTCGCCGGCGTCGAGTGCGCACGACGGCTGGAGCGGCAGCTCGCCCCCAGCGAGGCGGAGATCGCGATGATCGCGCCGTTCAGCTACGAGCTCTATCTGCCGCTGCTGCCGCAGGTCGCGGCCGGGGTGCTGACGCCGCAGTCGGTCGCCGTGTCACTGCGGCGGATGCTGCGCCGGACGCGGATCGTGCCGGGCGGCGCGGTCGGCATCGACGCGAAGGCGAAGATGGTGATCGCCCGCAAGATCACCGACGAGCTGATCGCCGAGCCCTACGACTACCTGGTGCTCGCGCCCGGCAGCGTGACCCGCACCTTCGACATCCCCGGCCTGGTCGACCACGCACGCGGCATGAAGACGCTGGCCGAGGCCGCCTACGTGCGCGACCACGTGATCTCCCAGCTCGACCTCGCCGACGCGGCCACCACGCAGCAGGAACGTATCTCCCGGCTCCAGTTCGTCGTCGTGGGCGGCGGCTACGCCGGTACCGAGACGGCCGCCTGCCTCCAGCGGGTCACCGCCTCGGCGGTGCGCCGCTATCCCCGGCTCAACCCGAACCTGATCAAGTGGCAT
Organism: Streptacidiphilus rugosus AM-16; assembly: GCF_000744655.1. Lineage (NCBI taxonomy): Bacteria > Bacillati > Actinomycetota > Actinomycetes > Kitasatosporales > Streptomycetaceae > Streptacidiphilus > Streptacidiphilus rugosus. The sequence goes on from NZ_JQMJ01000004.1 coordinate 1,067,911, forward strand.
CTGGTCGACATCGCCCCGAGGCTGATGCCCGAGCTGGGCGAGAACCTGGGCGACACCGCCATGGAGCTGCTCCGCAAGCGCGGCATCCAGATCTCCCTGGGCGTCTCTGTCGCCGAGGTCGAGGACGAGTCGGTCAAGCTGACCGACGGGCGGGTGATCCCCTGCCGGACGCTGATCTGGACCGCGGGAGTCGCCGCGAGCCCGCTGGTCGCCACGCTCGACGCGGAGACCGTGCGCGGACGCCTGGCGGTGACCGCCGACATGCGGGTGCCGCAGTGCGACGGCGTCTTCTCCCTGGGGGACGCGGCCGCCGTGCCGGACCTGGCGGCGGGCGACGGGGCGGTCTGCCCGCCGACCGCGCAGCACGCGCAGCGGCAGGGCAAGCAGGTCGCCGACAACGTGATCGCCTCGCTGCGCGGCCAGGAGCTCAAGCCGTACTTCCACAAGGACCTCGGCCTGGTCGTCGACCTCGGCGGCGCGGACGCGGTGTCGAAGCCGATGGGCGTGGAGCTCACCGGCATCGCCGCCCAGGGAGTGGCCCGCGGCTACCACCTGATGGCGTTGCGCACCAACGTCGCCAAGGTCCGGGTGATCACGAACTGGCTGCTGAACGCGACCGCCGGGGACGATTTCGTCCGCACCGGCTTCCAGTCGCGCCGCCCTGCCAGGCTGCAGGACTTCGAGTACACGGACTCCTACCTGACCAAGGACCAGATCCGCAGCCACACCGCGTCGCTGCGGGCGAGGCAGTGACCGCGGGGCCCTGACACGGGCTCCGTGACACCGGGGCTTTCGCGCCCTGGGCGGCGGGTTGCGACCTGCGCCGTCCAGGGCGAGATCATTCTGGCATGCACGCGCCAGGCTGTCACCCGTCTGCACGCAATTGACGACGACACGATCATCCTGCCGCCACGGAACTGTCCGCACGCCCTAACTTTGCGTGCATGCTCGACCACCCTTCGCCATTCGCGCAGTCCGGGCTGCCTCGCCCCTCCCGCCGTCGCATGCTCGGCTCGGCCGCGGGCGCCGCGCTGCTGACGGCCGCCGGCACGGCCGCCGCGCCCGCCGCCCGCGCCGCGACGACGGGCGAGCCGCGGAGCACCCCCTCCCGCAGCGCGTCGCGCACGCTGCCCGCCGACGCGCACGCCGCCGCGGCCGTCCGCGCGGAGTACCTGCACAGCTGGCACGGCTACACCGCGGCCGCCTGGGGCCACGACGAGGTGAAGCCGCTCAGCGGCGGGCACAACGACTTCTTCGCCATCGGGCGCACCTTCGGACTCTCCATCGTCGAGGCCCTGGACACCCTCTACCTGATGGGCTGCGACCAGGAGCTCGCCCGCGCCCGCGCCTGGGTCGAGGCGCATCTCGACCCGACCCAGAACGCCGACATCCACGTCTTCGAGGCGATCATCCGCCTCGTCGGGGGCCTGCTCGCGGGCTACAACACCACGCACAGCCAGGTGCTGCTGGCGCGCGCCCGCGAGTTCGCCGACCGGCTGCTGCCCGCGTTCACCTCCTCCCCCACCGGGATCCCCTACACCCACGTCAACCTCCGCACCGGGCGGGCCCACGGCCGCGAGGTCCCGCTGGCCGAGGCGGGGACCAGCGTGATGGAGTTCGGGCTGCTCTCCCGGCTGCTGGGCGACGCCCGCTACTACGACGCGTCGATGCGGGCCTACCGCGCGGTGCTGGCCAGGCGCAGCTCGCTCGACCTGCTCGGCACCGTCATCGACGCGGAGTCCGGCCGCTGGCTCGACCACACCTCACGCGCGCCCGATCCGCCCGTCGACTCCTTCTACGAGTACCTCTGGGCGGGCGGGCGGCTGCTCGGCGACAGCCGGCTGACCGGCTGGTACCGCCTGCTGACGAAGCCGGTGCTCGCCCACCAGAGCGACGTGCGCGGCGGCCGGCTCTGGTTCCACGGCGTCGACGCGGCGAGCGGCGCGCGCACCGGGCCGACGTACCAGTCCGAACTGGCCTGCTTCTACGCGGGTCTGCTGGCCAAGGGCGGCGACGTGAGCCGGGGCGCGGCGTACTTCCGCTCCTGGTCCGCCGTGCTGGCACGCCATCCGGTCCTGCCGGAGACCGTCGACTACACCACGCTGGCCGCCGTCGACTCCGGCAGCGAGCTGCGCCCCGAGTACGCCAACGCGGCCTTCGACCTGTGGCGGGTCACCGGCGAGTCCGGCTACAAGCAGGCGGCCTGGAACTGGTTCGAGAGCCTGCGCTCGCACCACAGGGTCGCCGGCGGCTACACGATCGCCGCGTCGGTCGACGGCTCCGCCGTCCGACTGGGCGACCTGACGCCCGGCTACTGGTTCGCCGAGAACCTCAAGTACCTGTGGCTGATGTTCTCGCGCACGCCACGCTTCGACTACCGCAACGGCATCCTCTCCACCGAGGGCAAGGTGCTCGCCGGCGCCCGCTGACAGCCGGACGCCCTCGACGCTCCGTCCCCGGACCTGCGACCTTCGGACGAGACGGGCACCGGTCCCGAGGCCGGTCCCCGCAGATCGGATGCGGGCCTAGCGTGACTGGCATGGAGATTCCGCAGCACCACCGACAGGCCGTCGTCCCGCACATCATGGTCGACGGCGCGGCCGAGGCGATCGCCTTCTACGAGGCGGCCTTCGGTGCCGTCGAGCACCTGCGTCTGGAGCGGGCGGACGGAGGGATCAGCCACGCCGAGATCGCAGTGGCCGGCTCCACGCTGATGCTCAGCGACGCCGACTCGCCGGACTTCGCCGCGCCCGGCCCCGCGTGAGCCTCGGTCGTGCTGCACGTGTACGTCCCCGACGTGGACGCCGTCACCGCCCGTGCCGTCGCCGCCGGCGCGGTCGTGCTCGCGCCGGCGGCGGACATGCCCTACGGGCTGCGGCAGTCGATGCTGCGCGACCCGTTCCGGCACGTCTGGGTCCTGCTGACCCCGCTGACCTGACCGTCAGCGGGTCACTTCAGGCCGAGCCGGGTCTCCGCCGTGGACCAGTCCGTGGCGATGGCCTGCTGCGCGGCGGAGAGCGTCACCGTGCCGGCGCAGACGGCCGTGTGGAGCCGGGTCTCGACGGCGTCCTTCGGGTTGTTGACACCCGCTCCGGGCTTGTGGCCGGGGGACGGCGGCTCGACCCAGAGGTTGCGCGGGTCGTTCGGGTCGCCGCCCAGTTCCAGGCTGACCAGGTGATCGTACTCGGCGTCGTGCAGCGAGCCGGTGTAGCCGTAGGAGGCCGCGTTCTTGCGCTTCTCGCTGTCCGTGACCGAGGCCGGCGGCCGCACGCCGCCGGTGTAACCGCCCTTGCGGCAGATCGTCGTGGCGAGGTCGGCCTGGGTCACCTCCGGGGAGAGGGCCCCGGGGGTGCAGGCCGGGTCCGGCAGCGGCTGGCCCGCGTCGGAGCGGTAGTGGCAGCTGCCCGCGGCGGGCTGGGCGGCGACGGTGTAGTGCGTCTGCGGGCCGGGGCCCTCGGCGAGCGGCGCGGCGGCGTCACCGGCCCGCGCGCTGCTGCTCGCGGCGCCCGACGCTGACGCGTGATCACCGGAGCCCGAGGTGCCGGAGGTGTGGGCGCAGCCCGCGACGGCGGCGAGCAGCAGCGCGGAGGCGAGGGCAAGGACAGGACGGCGCACGGATGTTCCTCAGCTGTGGGTCGTGGTTGCCGGGACAGCCTGGCAGAGTCGGCGCGGCGGCGGAGCGGATTCCGCTTCTGACGGTGCGTCCCCCGTTCGCCACGCTATCCTCGCACCTCGCGGGCCTCCCGGTCACGGCCCTGACGGCACGGGCTCCCGCCGCCGTCCGGCCCGCCCGCTTCGCCCGTCCCTTCACACCGCGCCCGCAGGGACGACCGACGCCGGCCTGCCACGTTCCCGCTCGACGGCCCTGACGTGGCGTCGGGCCAGCCAGAGCGGGACCGCGCCGAGGACGCCGAAGGACATGTCGATCGGCAGCCACCACAGCGGCAGTCCGCGCAGCGGCCCGCAGATCGCGGCCAGCGGCAGGATCCCGGCGCAGGCGATCAGGCCGAACTCCAGCACCCAGACGTTGCGGACCGGGTCGCGCAGCGGTCCGACGAAGGCGACGGCGATGACCAGGTGCGCGAAGGCGAGCCAGTCGGTGCCGTAGGCGAGGAACGGATAGCTGCGCGCGGTGGCCGTCAGCCCGGTGTGGACGTGGCGGACCCACTCGACCCCGGCGGGGAAGTGACCGGCGAGCGAGGAGATCGGGGAGCCGCGGTCGCTCGCCCACCACACCAGCCAGCCCGACTCGGTGACGAGCGGAAAGGCGGTCAGGCCGGCCAGCACCAGTCCAACCATGAAAAGGACGATCCACACCCGTGCGCGCCGGAGGCGCTCCCCTTGGCTCATGCGCCCATCATGGCGGAGTTTTTGAACACGTTCAACTTTGGCTCGGCCCGTGATCGCCGCGAGCCCCTTGTTCTTGAATGGTCGCTCATGTATTTTCGTGCCATGCCCAGACCCCGAGAGTTCGAGCCCGACACGGTCGTGGACCAGGCCATGCTGCGGTTCTGGCTGCAGGGGTACCGGGCCACCTCCGTCGAGGACCTGGTCAAGGCGACCGGGGTGAAGCCCGGGAGTCTGTACAGCGTCTTCCCCGGCGGCAAGCACACGCTGTTCCTCAAGTCCCTGGAGAGGTACTCCAAGCTGGTCGTTCCCCAGAAACTGGGCGAACTCGCGGCACCGGCCGCTTCGCTCGCCGCCCTGCGCGGGTACTTCGACGGACTGGTGCACGACCTGCTCAGCCCGGAGGGCCGGCAGGGGTGCCTGCTGGTGAACACGGCCATCGAGAACGCCGCCGAGGACGACGAGGCCGCCGCCGTCGTGCGCGGACATCTCGCCCGCCTCGAGCACTGCATGACCACCGCACTGCGCAACGCCCGCGACGAGGGCGAGGTCCGCGCCACGGTGGACCCGTCCGGCAGTGCCAAGGCCCTGGTCGCCACCTGCCAGGGGCTGATGGTCGTGGGCAAGGCGAACCCCGACGAGACCCTGCTGCGCGCCGTCGTCGACAACGCCTTCGCCGTACTGGTCTGACCCGACCCTTGGGCCACCGCCGGCGGTGGCTCTTTTTTCCGCCCAATAGTTGAACGACCGCTCAAGAATGGATTCCGCCCATGCAGGCCATCGTCATCTCCAGCTACGGCGCCCCCGAGGTGCTCCAGCTCACCGAACTGCCCGACCCCCTGCCCGCGCCGGGCGAGGTGCTGATCCGGGTCAAGGCGTTCGGCCTCAACCACGCGGAGGCCTACATGCGCGCGGGCGCCTGGGGCGAGGTCGCGGCCGTCCCCGGCATCGAGTGCGCCGGGGTCGTCGAGGCCGACCCCTCGGGCCGACTCGCCCCCGGCACCCGGGTCGTGGCGATCCTCGGCGGCATGGGCCGCACCCGCAACGGCAGCTACGCCGAGCTGGTCACGGTGCCGGCGACCAACGTGGCCGCGGTGAGCTCCCGGCTGGGATGGGCCGAGCTGGCGGCGGTGCCCGAGGTCTACGCGACGGCCTGGTACGGGCTGTTCGGCAATCTGGGCCTGCGCCGGGGTGACCGGGTCCTGGTGCGCGGAGCGACCTCCTCCCTCGGCCAGGCCGCGGTGAACCTGGCCGTCGACCACGGCGCGCACGTGCTCGCGACCACCCGGAACCCCGCCCACGCACCGCTGTTGAAGGAGCTCGGCGCGGAGGACGTCCTCGTCGACGACGGCCGCCTGGCCGCGCAGGTCGACCGGCGCACGACACCGGTCGACGCCGTCTTCGACCTGGTCGGCAACAGTGTCCTGCGCGACTCCCTGGCCACCGTGCGCCCGGGGGGCCGGGTCTGCCAGCTCGGTTTCCTCGGCGGCTTCGACCCGGTGCGCGACTTCGATCCGATCGCCGATCTCCCCACCGGCGTCCAGCTCAGCTTCTTCGGCAGCGCGTTCGTCCTGGGCAGCCCCGAGTTCCCGCTCGCCGCCGTTCCCCTGGCAGCGATCTACGCCAAGGTCGAGTCGGGAACCTTCCCGGCCAAGCCGGTACGGGTCTTCCGCTTCGACGAGATCGTCGAAGCCCACCGGGTCATGGAAGCGGGAGTCGCGCTGGGCAAGATGGCCGTCACCGTCGGCTGACGACCCCGCCGGCAGCCGGGCGCGGAGCTCCGGCGGACGCCTCACATCGTGCCGTCGGACCTCACGCCCCCAGGTGTGCAGGACATCGCGCGCCCACCCCGGAGGTCATCATGGCTCGCAGCGCCTTGGACGAGATCCGCCGTCTCCCCCCGACCGGCGAAGTCCCCGGGGCGCCGCCGGACGAACCCTTGTCGCCGGAGGCGGTGAGCCGGCCGTGACCGCGACCGACACCGCCCCGGCCGGTCCGGCCGGTCCGGCTTGGGAGGTGGCCGCGCTCGACGCCACCGCCCAGGCGGAGCTGGTGCGCGGCGGCGAGGTGTCCGCGACCGAGCTCGTCACCTGGGCGATCGAGCGCATCGAGCGGCTGAATCCGCGGCTCAACGCCGTGATCACCCCGACGTTCGACGCCGCGCTGCGCGCCGCGGCCGCTGCGGACCGGGCGGCGGAGTGGGACCGCGCGCCGTTCGCCGGCGTGCCGTTCCTGGTCAAGGACCTGGTGGCGGAGACCGCGGGTGAGCGCTTCACGGAGGGGTCGCGCTTCCTGCGGGACAACCGCTCCGGTCACGACTCCGAGCTGGTGCGCCGCCACCGTCGGGCGGGGCTGGTCATCCTGGGAAAGACGAACACCCCCGAGTTCGGCATGGTCCCCGCCTGCGAGCCGCTGCTCTTCGGTCCGACCCGCAACCCCTGGGACACGGACCGCTCCACCAGCGGGTCCAGTGGCGGCTCGGCCGCCGCGGTCAGCAGCGGGATGGTTCCGTGCGCGCACGCCAACGACCTGGGCGGCTCGATCCGCTTCCCGGCTTCCGCCTGCGGGCTCTTCGGCCTCAAGCCGACCCGGGCCCGCAACCCCCTGGGGCCCGAGTACGGGGACGCGGTCAGCGGCTGGGCCGTCGAACACGTGCTGACCCGCAGCGTGCGCGACAGCGCCGCGCTGCTCGACGCCACCAGCGGGCCGATGCCGGGCGACCCGTATCCGGCTCCGGCGCGGCACCGCCCCTTCGCGGCGGAGGTCGGCGCGGACCCCGGCCGCCTGCGCATCGCCTACAGCCCGCGCACCGCCGACGGTTCGCCAGGGCACCCCGACTGCCTGGCCGCGCTCGAGGACGCCGTCAGGCTCTGCGGGGCGCTGGGCCACGATCTCGTCGAGGCGGATCTCCCCGGTACGACCCCGAGGGTGGGAGAGGCGATCGGCACCGTCTTCATGGCCGCCACGGCCTGGATCGTCCACTACTGGATCCGCCGGACCGGCCGGGTCCCCAGCCGTGACGAACTCGAACCCCTGACCCGCGCGTACCTGGAACGCGGGGAACAGGTGAGCGCCGCCGACTACCTGCTGGCCGTCGAGGAACTCCAGCGTCTCGCGCGCGGGGTGGCGGGGTTCCTGGCGGACGTGGACCTCTGGCTCACCCCGACCATGTCCACCCCGCCCGCCCTCCTCGGCGAGATCACCTCCACCGAGGACGACCCGCTGCGGGCGGCCCGGACCGGCGGCGCGACCATCGGCTACCCGGCCGTGGTCGCCAACCTGACCGGCAACCCCGCGATGTCCGTCCCACTGTCCCGAAACACGGCGGGCCTGCCGATCGGCGTCCACTTCCTGGCCCGCTACGGCGACGAGGCCACCCTGCTCCGCCTGGCCGCACAGCTCGAATCGGCCTGCCCCTGGCCGCTGACCGCCGGAGGCGGCCCACCCTCGCCCCGGTCGGCCCGCTAGGGACGCCGGCCGACGGCGACGGCTTCCCCGATGGCGGCCGCCACCGGCCCGGGGGCCTCCACCGGGAGCAGGAACACCGAGCCCGGGATGGTCACCAGACGGACGTTCGGGCAGGCCGCCAGGGTGCTGCGTTCGGCGCCGGTGAGCCCGCCGTCGCCCTTCTCGGCGTGCACGATCCAGGTCGGCGCCCCGGCCCGGCACAGGCGCTCGGCCCGGCGACGGTCCTGCCGCAACCACCGTACGTACTGCGCCAGGATCAGCCGCATCACCGCCGAGTCGTTCCTGCGGAAGTCCGCGCGCAACTCGTCGCGACGCTCCGCGGTCAACGACGCCCGCCTGAGCATCGATTCCGCTCCGCGCGCCAGGAGGGTCGCCGGGAGGCCGCCGAGTACCCGACCCAGCCCCACCAGCGCGTGGAAGAACGCCGGTTCGTCGGCGGAGGAGAGGCTGATCCCGAGCAGCACGACCGGCCCGGTGAACGCGCCCGAGGTCACCATCTCCGCCGCGACGGACGCGCCGATGCTGAACCCGACCACGACATCGGCGCCGACGGCGGCCGCCAGCTCCGCCGTGACCGCCGCGCAGGACTCGATGCCGCAGTCCGCCAAGGGTGGCGCCCCGGCGTGTCCCGGCAACGTCGCGGCCACCAGTCGCACCCCGTCGAGCGCGGGCTGCGCCATCACCTCAGCGTAGGAAGCAGCGCTGCACATCCCTCCCGGGAGCAGCAGCACCGTTGCCTCAGCCTGTGCCGGACCGGACTCCCGCAGCTGCCATTCCAGGTCCATCACGCATCGGCTCCCTCCCGGCTGCTCGGTGTCCGGACGCCGTTCATCTGCGCCGGCCGGCAGGTTCGGGACGACCGGGTGATTCCAGTCTGGTGCCGGCCCCGGCGCCACGCGACACGATGGCGGTCCGGAGCCGGTCTCCGGTGCTTCGGGGCACGCGCTCAGGCCGTGCCCGCGCGCTCCGAGCCCTCCGGCCAGACGCGGACCACCTCGACGCCCGCTGCGCGGCTGCGCTGCACCAGGTCCCCGGTACCGCCGGGCCCCGCGGGCGGGCGGCCGTCCCAGACCGCCACGACCACGTCGGCCCGGCTGAGCAGGACCTCGTTCGCCGCCTCGTAGGCCTCGTGCGAGACCTGCGCGAAGTCCAGCTCGTGGACCTCCACCGCGACGTCGACCAGCCGGTCGAAGACGGGCGCGTGGTCGGGCCTGACCTTGTTCTCCCGGTAGTGCTGGGCGGGCAGCACCACCACCAACTCTCCTCCGGCCTCGACCAGTTCCTCGGCGAAAATCGTGTCCGCGCCCCTGGCCAGGCAGGACAGGCCCGTCAGCGGGCCCTCGGCGGCGCGCGCCGCGAGGAGCTTGCGCAGCTCCGCGCGGACCAGCTCGGCCGTCTGCTCGGTCAGATCCCTGTGCCCGGTCACCGCGAGCGTCACCACTGACTCCCCTTCGTCGCAACCGTGGCCCGGTGTCTGCGGCGCTCCGCTGGGCCCCCTCTCACCTATGCCCGTCCGACGCGGGCCCGATGCCGCCGTGAGACGGGCGCGCTGCGGGCGCGCGGCGTCACCTGGTCGGGGCAGAACGGCGCACGGCCGCCGGGTGCGGGGCAAGGACGGGCGGCACCCGCGGGCCGAGACCAAAGCCCCGGCAGGAGGGGCCGGTCGCCGCGCTCACCGGCGCCGGCTGCGGAGCAGCATGACGGTGTACGGGTTCACGCCTTCGGTTCCGGCAGGGGAGCGAGTATGACCGTCCAGTACGGCGAGTCCACGCAGCCAGGCGGCGCCTGGGAGGGTTTCCGCGGCGGGCTGTGGCGGGAGGCGATCGACGTCCGCGACTTCATCCAGGCCAACTACACCCCCTACCTGGGCGGCGACTCGTTCCTGGCGGGCCCGACCGGGCGGACCGCAGCGGTCTGGAAGAAGATCACCGATCTCTTCCCCGAGGAGCGCCGCAGGGGCGTCCTCACCATCCGGGTCAGCGGCTACGCCGTCAACTTCGTCCGGCTGAGCCGCGAGCAGCAGCTCGACGTGCTGAACCGCACCTTCCACGGTGCGCTGTGACCGGCCGCGCCACCACCGTCGCCGCCGCACGCACGCTCGCCGCGGTCGCCACGCGCCGCCCGGCCTGCGGCTCGGTGCACTCCTGGGACCTGTCGACGGGCGTGGACGGGCCGGGCACGCGTTTCGTCACCTTCCTGTCGGGCTGCCCGCTCAACTGCCTGTACTGCCAGAACCCCGACACGAAGAAGCTGCGCAACGGCACCCGCACCTCGGCCGACGACGTGCTGGCGGAGGCGGGCAAGTACACCGCCTTCATCCGCGCCTCGGGCGGCGGCGCGACGGTCAGCGGCGGCGAGCCGCTGCTGCAGCCGGTCTTCACCGGCGAACTGCTGAGCCGCTTCAAGCACGAACTCGGCCTGCACACCGCCCTGGACACCTCCGGCTTCCTGGGCCCGCGCGCGACCGACGCGATGCTCGCCGACACCGACCTGGTCCTGCTGGACATCAAGTCCTGGGACCCCGCCCTCTACCGCAGACTGACCGGCCGCCCCCTCCAGCCCACCCTGGACTTCGCCCGCCGCCTGGCCGCCCTCGACCAGGACGTCTGGGTCCGCTTCGTCCTCGTCCCCGGCCTGACCGACGGCGAGGACAACATCACCGGCGTGGCGAGGTTCGCTGCCTCGCTGGGCAACGTCTCCCGGATCGACGTCCTGCCCTTCCACAGGCTCGGCGCGGCCAAGTACGAAGCCATCGGCGAACGCTTCGCACTCGCCGACACCCCGTCACCCACCCCCGAACAGGTCGCCTCGGCCCGCGCCGTCTTCGCCGCCGAGGGCCTCGACGCGGTGTAAGCCCTCCCGCCAACAGCCCATATACCTGTGGTGAATTCGCGGTATACCCGCCGGCAATAAGGTCGCGCCGCGCACTGACGAAGTTCGGTGCGACATCCCCTCCTTGCCGAAAGGGACAGAATGACCACGCGACGGAAACTGGCGACCGCGCTCGCCGCGGCGGCTGCGGCCTTGCTCGTCACCGCCACTCCCGCGACCGCTTCGTCGACGCACACGCTCTCCGACACCGGAGTCGGCGGTTGCCAGAAGCCCAGCAACAACGCCTGGGGCACGTCGGGATCGTACGCGTACGTGTACATCTACGACTCGTTCACGGAGAACTCGCTGCAGAGCCTGCACATCAACACCAGCAGCATGGACGGCGACCTGTACGAGTGCAACAACGGCTACAACCGCACCGGCGGCAGCTACAGCTACTCCAACCACTGGCAGGTGGACGGCGCGGGCATCACGACCTGCTCGATCGCCGTCGGCGGCACCGGCTGCTCGTTCGGTGGCGGCACGGTCGCCAGCGACACCTACTCCCACTCCGGGAGTAACACCACGGGAACCGTCGCCTACAACGGCGGCGGCTGGAACATCTACACCAAATCCACGGGGATCCTCCACACCTACTCGCACAGCGCGGACGTGACCTACTCCTACAGTTCGTGGGCCACCGAAGCCGGCAGTTCGAACCAGTGGAATTTCTGACGCAGTAGTCCGCCATGGGATCGCCCCGGCGCTCCCATGGCGCACTGTGCACCTCATAAGCCAAGGGATCGGGCTCGATAGAATGATAGTGACCATCCGTCGGTGGGCCGCGCTGCTGGCCCTGGGTCTGGCCGCGGTCGTCGTGGCGGTGTACGCGATTCCCGGCCACTCGGAAAAGGCGCCGCTGTGGGCGGTCTCGGACCAGCCCGATCCCGTCGACCACTGGCGTTACAACCTGGCGACCACCGCCGGCGACATGCTGCTGCGGACGGACACGGGTTACCGCCTGCTGTACCCGGACGGCGAGACCAGCCTCCTGACGGAGCTGGGCGCAGGCGCCGCTCTCGGCGGCGCGACGACGGCGCGGATCACCCCGAGTGATCTGCGGGACGCCTACTCGCAGTCGACCGGGCTCTTCGGGTACAAGACCATCGATCCCCTGTACGTCACCTGGCTGACCGTCAGGTACGAGCAGGGCATCCACGACCTCTCCCTGCTCGAGCCGCGGAAGCAGGCGATCCTTCGGTCGACCCGGCTGGCCGTCGCCAAGCTCGTTCCCACGGTCCAGCAGGGGGACCTGAACGCCGCCACGTCGCTCGTGCACGGCGTGCAGGTGCTGACCCTGCTCGGCGACACGGCTCCGCTCGCCGGTACCGGCCTGGAGCCCTGCTCCCGGCTCGCCGCCGCTGCCGGTGCCGGCCAGCTCGAGGCCGCGGACACCTGGCTGCAGCTGGCCGCTCTCGCCCGCGTCTCGTGTGACGTCCCCTTCCCACGCGCCCTCACCGATGCGGCTCACACCGCCGTCACCACGCAGTACTCGTCCCTGAACCTTCCCGAGGTCGCCGACGCGGCCGCCGGCCTGGACATTCTGCGCACCGCAGGAAAGCGGTCCACGGCGGCTCCGGCGGTGTGCCAGGAACTGTTCGAAGAGGCGCCGGACGACGGCCTGCTGCCGAGCCACCAGCCGGTGTTCTATCTGGTGTGCCGGGACGCGCTCGATCACGCCGGTCTGCCCGTGACGCTCTCGTCCAGGGTGCGGACCAGCCTCGAACTGCAGGTCCAGCTGCACGGACAACTGGTCAGCAACGAGCGGACGGACTCCCTGGGCGTGCTCTACGCGTCGAGCATCCTGCGGGGCCTGAACTTCCGGCCTGCGGTCGTCAGCGGCACCGCCGGGGAGCAGTTCATCCCCGAGGCGGCGGACTTCGACTCCACGGTCCTCAAATTCGCCCATGGGACACCGGACTTCAGCGGGCCGGAGCTGGACAGGCTGGCCGCGACCCTCGGCGGCGACAAGGATCTGCGGACCGCGAGCATGACCGCGGCCGTGATCCTCTCCTCTCACCGGTGCTCGGCCCGGGCGGTGGACGGCCTGCGCGCGGCCTACGGTGCGACGCCGAGCCAGAACCTCGCGCTCGTCCTGCGGAAGGCCATGGTCGTCACGGCGCTGGGGCGTTGCTGGCCGGCCGGCGGCGACTGGGTGCAGGAGCAGAAGGCGAAACTGCTGGACTTCCTGGGCAGCCAGAAGAAGCAGGGCGGGCTCTTCGGCGACGATCCCGACGTGCTGCAGACCTGGTGGGGACAGGAGTCGCAGTGCCTGCTCGCAGGGCGCTCCGACATCGACGAGCGGGCCCTGCTGCCGCTGCTGCCGCCGGCGGACCCGGGCGCGTCGCAGTTCACCTTCCGCGGAGACCAGATCTACGGCGCCCTTCGGCTCACGCAGTTGCTGCACGGCTGCGGCGGCGCCTGGTGGGCGACCCGGAGCTAGTTCCGACTCCGCTCCTGCCGCCCTGGTCAGGAGCGGTCCTTCCGATCGAAAGGGATGAGATGACCACCACCCGCAAGACGCTGGCTCTGTGCCTCGCCACGGCGGCCTCCGCCATGCTGGCCTTCGCCGCGCCCGCGCAGGCCGCCAGTCCGGCGACCCTGTCCGACACCGGAGTCGGGGGCTGCGTGAGGCCCAGCAACAACGCCTGGGGCACCTCCGGCTCGTACGCGTACGTCTACATCTACGACTCGGCCACGGAGTACTCGCGTCAGAGCGTGCACATCAACTCCAGCAGCATGGACGGCGACCTGTACGAGTGCAACAACGGCTACAACCGCACCGGCGGCAGCTACAGCTACACCAACCACTGGCAGGCGGACGGCACCGGCATCACCTCGTGCACGATCGCCGTCGGCAGCACCGGCTGCAGCATCTCCTCGGGAACCGTCGCCAGCAACACGTACTCGCACTCGGGGAGCAACACGACCGGCACCGTCTCCTACAGCGGCGGCGGCTGGAACATCTACACCAAGTCCACCGGCTATCTGGACACGCTCGCGCACAGCGCGAACGTGACCTTCTCCTACAGCTCGTGGGCCACTGAGGCGGGAAGCGCGAACCAGTTCAACTTCTGAGCCTCTGAATCGCCTGTCTGCCGTGGGGTCGTTGCGCCGACCCCACGGCAGACCTCTCTCATGCGCTTCGGCGCCCGTCGCTCCCGAGCGGAGCCGCCACGACGGGTCGTCCGTTCCTGAGGATGGACTGGTGCAACTGCTGCAGCGAGGAGGAGGGGTCCGCCCCCAACGTGTGGCGCAGACAGCTACGGGTCCGGGCATACACCTCCAGCGCCGCAGCAGGCTGACCGGCGCCCACGAGCGCCGTCATCAGATGCCCGACCAGCGCTTCGTGGACGGGATGGCGTCGCACCAGGTCGTCCAGCTCGTCGGCCACCTCCCGGTACCTGCCCAGCTCCAGGGAGGCCGCGCTCCAGCGTTCGCAGACGCCGAGTCGTAGGCGCTCCAGACGCTGCGCCTCGAGCTCGACCGACTCGCAGTCGAGAAAGTCCGCGTAGGCGGGCCCACGCCACATGTCCATGGCCTGTCGCAACGTGCTGCAGGCGCCAGCGAAGTCGCCCGAGTCGAGCTCCTGCGCCCCCGATCGGGCCAGTTGCTGGAAATGGACCGCGTCCACGCGGTCACAGGGCCCGAACGAGTACGCCTCCTCGTGTGTCCTCACGAGCGGCGCCCCCAGCTGGGATCGCAGTCGATGGACATAGAGCTGGATGTTCCGGCGGGCCGACTTGGGCGGGTCGACCGGCCACAACGCGCTGGTCAGGCCCTCCAGTGTGATCGCTCGCCCCCGCTGAGCGATCAGCACCGCGAGCAGCACCCGCGCTTTACGGGTCAGGTCGAGGTCGACCTGACCACCAGAAGTTTCGACAACTTGAAAAGGCCCAAGAACAGACAGAAGCAACTGATCCCCCGTGCAAATTCTGCGCTGTGTCGTCGGCACAGCGCGACTCTCCAGACAAAACACCCCCGGCCAAAGGTGTAAACCTCCGTTGACCGCGGGGACTGCAGGCGCACGCTACCCCATGGCTTCGCGGCACGGTAGGGGGAAAGTACCTAGGTTCATCGACTCATTGTCACGACCGGAGATCCCTGACAGACGGTACGAAATCAGGCAATGCGCAACCGTGCAGACCGGCCCGCCGCCCCGGGCCACCCTGGGGCTGCACCGGTCGCCACCATCCCCCACATCCGTCTCCTGCAACGGAGTTGGCGACTCCGGAAGCTCGCTGCCGCCCGATTCCGCCTCGGCCGATCCGCGCAGCTGCAGCACTGGTCTCGGAATGCACGCGTGCGCGCGCCGGCCGGAGCGGGAAATCGTTTCGAATTCACCGGGTTCTCACCGGAAGCGCCGCGAGGACTGTCCCGACGGGTATCCATGACCCTCTCCGCCTCCGGCGTCGGCGAGTTGGCCAATTGTGCGGACTTCTCACCAGGTCTGCACGCGAATTGACTCCCCCGGACGCAGGCCCTACCGACGTCATTCCTCTGTGGGATTTCCCAACGCGAAGGCGGCGCGACAGCGTTCGACCTGCCCGGTGACCTGCTCCATGAACCACCGCATGATCTCGTAGGGGATCACGTGCTCGTCGTGGCTGTGGATGTGGACGGTCGGCTCCAGACTCGGGTCCTCATCGGGCACGAACGCCACCAGGAAGGCGTTCCCGGGCAGATGGGTCCCGGCGTCGGGGATGTCGGCCCACGCAGCAGGCGCCGGCACGGCTTCGCTGAGCTCCACCGCCCAGGCATCGTCGGGCAGGGCGTAGTGGAACTGGACGGCGTAGTGGCGGCCCGCATGTTCGCGCAGCTCTGGCATGTCCGCAGACTGCCACAGACTCGCGGGGACGCCGCGGCCGGGCCTGCCTCGGAAATCCGCGCCGACCCGCGGCGTGGCGCGTGCTCCTCAGTGAGACGTCTGAGTGCCGTCGCCGCGGCCGCGCTCGGCATTGTCATCCACGGGTCGCGACGCTCATGCCGGCCATGCGGCCGCCGGCGGAAACGCCGGTGCCTCCGGTGTCAGTAGTGCCAGCGGTAGCGGCCGTTGACCTCGCTGCAGACGATCCGGTTGCCGTGCGAGTCGACCGTCGAGAGGCCGTCGTCGGCGTGCGGGCAGAACTCCCCCGCGTGGTAGAAGTTCCCGCTCGGCGATTTGATCACCGCGCCCCCACCGGAGGAGGTCCCACCCGTCGAGCTCCCGCCCGAGGTGCCGCCCAAACTCCCGCCGGAGCCGCCGCTGCGGCGGGTGGAGCCGGAGGTGTGGGTCGGCGCCGGGGTGCGGGGGTGCGTCGCCGCGACGGTCGGCCGGGCGGACGGGGACGCCGACGGGCTGGCGCTGGGGGTCGCCGCCGGGCTGGTGGTGGCCTCGCCGGTGACGACGGAGCGGGTGGTGACGGCGACGGTCGGGGATGCGGCCGCGTCGCCGCTCGACGTCGTGGTGGGGCCGCAACCGGCGAGGGCCAGGAGCACGGCGGCAGCGGCGGTGCGTATGGGGAGGCGCTTCATCCCGGCAGCCTCCCGCGTCTGTGAGGGGATGGTGTGCAAAGTTGCCGGGTCGTGACCTTCCGTCCAGGCCCGCTGCCGGACCTGCTACGCCCCGTCGGCAAGGTCGGCCCCCTCGACGGCAAGTACCGTGCCGCCGACGGCGAAGAGCCGCGCGCAGCGCTGCGCCATCGCCTCGGGCGACTGGTCGGGGTGGTGGATCCACCAGCGGACCAGGGCGGTGGTGAGGCCGCGCCAGGCGTACTTGAGGGCGTCGGCGTCGAGCGGGTCGTGCGAGCCGGCGGCGCGCAGCAGGTCGGCGGTGCCGGCCGCGGCGAGGTCGTCGATCGCGCCGCGGTAGTGGGCCGCCCGGTGGGCGACCTCGCTGTCGGGCGGCAGCGATTCGGCGTAGAGGACGAACCAGGCCTCCCGCTGCCCTTCGAGGGCGGTGAACAGGCCGTGCAGTACCCGGATCGGCGTCGGCCGCGCGCCGGGGCCGGCGTCGGCCATCGCGTCGCGGATGGCTTCCAGCAGCCGCTCGCCGACCGGTTCCAGGCAGGCGAGGTAGAGGTCCTGCTTCGCGCCGAAGTACTGGTGCAGCAGCGGCTTGGTGACGCCCACGCGCGCGGCGATGGCGGCCACGGTGGTGGCCTCGTAGCCGTGGCGGCCGAACTCCTCGGTCGCCGCGGCCAGGACCTGTCGTTCGCGGTCGGCCCGTGCGACGCCCTTGGTGCCGGCCTTGGGGTGGGACGTTGTCATGACCGGCATCTTACCCTAGGGTAATTTACCCATCGGTCATATCAAACCTGGAGCACGCGCATGTCCGCATCCCCGACCGCCCCCGGCGCCGCCCGCGCCCGCTCCTGGTGGGGCTGGGGCTACAGCGACGCCCACCCCGACGACGCGGAGTGCCTCGCCCTGGGAAGCCTCCTGCCCGGCACCCTGGCCGCGCCGCTGCCCGTCCCCCGGGTGGCCGACCTCCGCATCGGGCGCCCGGCCGTCTCCGCGCCGGACTCCCTGGCACACCTGGTCAGCGAGGATCCAGGGACGCGCGCCGCGCACGCCATGGGCAAGGCCTACCGTGACGTCATCCGGGCGCTGCGCGGCCGGCCGGGCCGGATTCCCGACCTGGTCGCCCGGCCGCGAAACGAGCAGGATGTCGCCGACCTGCTGGAGTGGGCCGGCGGTCCCGGCGTGGCCGTGATCCCCTTCGGCGGCGGGTCCTCGGTGGTGGGCGGGGTCGAGTACCGCGGCGACGCCCACCGAGCCGTGCTGTCGCTCGACCTGACCGCGATGGACCGGATCCTGGAGATCGACACGACCAGCCGGGCCGCCCGCATCCAGGCGGGTGCGCTCGGCCCGGTGCTGGAGGAGCAGCTGCGGCCGCACGGCCTGACTCTGCGTCACTTCCCGCAGAGCTTCGAGTTCTCCACCCTCGGCGGCTGGCTGGCCACCCGGGCAGGCGGCCACTTCGCCACCGGCCCCACCCACATCGACGACTTCGTCCAGTCGATGCACGTGGTCACGCCCGCCGCCGCGGGTTCCTCCTGGCGGCTGCCGGGATCCGGCGCCGGCCCCTCGCCCGACCGGCTGTTCCTCGGCTCCGAGGGCACGCTCGGCGTCATCACCGAGGCCTGGATGCGCCTGCAGGAGCGCCCGCGGCACAAGGCGTCGGCCTCCGTGGCCTTCTCCGACTTCCGGCGGGCGCTGGACGCGGTGCGCTCCCTCGCCCAGTCCGACCTGGCCCCCGCCAACTGCCGCCTGCTCGATCCGGGCGAGGCCGCGCTGTCCGGGGCCTCGCGCGACGGCTCCAGCGTCCTGGTGCTCGGCTTCGAGTCCGCCACCGCGCCGGTCGACGACCGGTTGGCGATCGCCCTGGAGCTGGCCCGCTCCCACGGCGGGCGTGGGCCGGCCGAACCGGCGCAGGGCCACGGTGCCGAGGCCGACACCGCCGTGGACGCCTGGCGCTCCGCGTTCCTCCGGATGCCGTACCTGCGCGACGGCCTGGCCCGGATGGGGGCCGTCGTGGAGACCTTCGAGACCGCCGCCACCTGGGACCGGATCCCGGCCCTGATCGACGCCGTCCGGACCGAGGTCGGTGCCGCCGCCGCGAAGGCCACCGGGCACACGGCGACCGTCAACTGCCGCCTGACGCACGTCTATCCCGACGGCGCCGCACCCTACTTCACCGTGGTCGTCGGCGGCCGCCCGGGCGACGAGGTCGCGATCTGGGACGACGTCAAGGCCGTCGCGGGGGACGTCCTGCACCGCCACCGCGCCACGATCACCCACCACCACGCCGTCGGCCGCGACCACCGCCCCGGCTACGACCTCCAGCGCCCGGAGCCGTTCGCCCTGGCACTGCGCGCGACGAAGGCCGCCCTGGACCCGCACGGCATCCTCAACCCCGGCGTCCTGCTCGACTGAACAGCAGCAGGATCGACCCGCCCCGGGGCACCGAGCGGCCGCGGCACCGTACGGTCGAGCAGGTCACGGGGAGCCACGGACGCGTCCGGTCAGACCTTCAGGCCAACTCCGGCGTAGAAGGACACCTGCGCGTCCGTCACCTCGTCCGGCAGCCGCTCGTCGCCGTCGTCCGGACGCCAGCGGTGGGCGGTGACGATGCCGGGCTCCCAGAGGTCCAGGCCCTCGAAGAAGGTGGCGAACTCCGCGCGGGACCGCAGCTGGAGCGTGGTGCCCACCTGGTTGTAGATCTCCTGGACCTTGGGCGCGCCGTCCGGGTCCAGTTCGGCGGTGGCGTGCGAGAGCACCAGCGCCGAGCCGGCCGGGAGCGGCTCGAAGAGGCGGTCCACGATGGCGCGGGCCTCGCGGATGTCCGGCACGAAGTGCAGCAGGGCCACCATCGACAGCACCACCGGCTGTCCCAGGTCGAGGGTCTGCGCCAGCTGCGGCGCGGCCAGGATCGCGTCGGGGTCGCGCACGTCACCGTGGATGTAGGCGGTCCTGCCCTCGGCGGAGCTGGTCATCAGCGCCCGCGAGTGCGCCAGCACCACCGGGTCCTTGTCCACGTAGACCACGCGCGCCTCGGGGGCCACCGACTGCGCGACCTCGTGGAGGTTCGGCGAGGTGGGGATGCCGGTGCCGATGTCGAGCCACTGCCGCAGACCGTGCTGCGCCAGCGCCCGGGTGGACCGGCGCATGAACGCCCGGTTCGCCCGCACGGCGGTCCTCATGTTCGGGAAGACCGTGAGCACCCGCTCGCCGGCCTCGCGGTCCACCGCGTAGTTGTCCTTGCCGCCGAGGAAGTAGTCGTACATCCGGGCGCTGTGCGGCACATCCTGCTGGATGTGCGTGCTGAGCGGCGCCTCGGAGCCAAGGTCCCCCGCAGTCATCCCGCACTTCCCTTCACCCCAGGCGATCTCCCGTCGCCAGAAGTGTAGTCAAGTGCTTGATCAAAAAGGCAACTTCTCCGGCCGTTCACCCACCGGAGGACGCCGCGTCAGGTGGGCCTGCTCTCGATGGCCAGCCACGCGAGCAGCAGGAACAGCGGGGTCAGCAGAACGAAAACAGTGAAGGCAAGCAAGGGAGACTCCCTGGGGCCGGATCCACGTCTGGCTACGCCCCCACCCGTCGCACCCTACGCCACGGGGACGTCCGGCACACGGATACGCCCGTTCCCCCCACCCCAATGGACCCGCATTCCTGGTCCTCCCGGGTGAAAGACGCCTGGCCCGGCGGGCGGGAGCGACGGAGTGCCCGTCGCGCCCGCCCGCCGGGGGTTCAGCAGCGCCGTGCGGTCAGTGCAGGGCGAACTTCTGCGCGGAGCTGCCGTTGCAGGTCCAGATCTGCAGCCGGGTGCCGTTGGCCGTGTTGCCGCTCGGATCGTCCAGACACAGACCCGACTGCGGATTCAGCAGCGAACCGTCCGACTGCTGCACCCACTTCTGACCACCCACCCCGTTGCAGTCCCACAACTCCACCGGTGTACCGGCCGCCGTCCCGTTGCCGTTGATGTCCAGGCAGCGCCCGAGCGTCCGCAGCGAGGTGTCGGCGTTGTGGAACCAGTGCTGGTCGACGGCGTAGGACTGGCAGCCCCACAGGTCGATGGCGGTGCCGTTCGCGCCGTTGTCGTCACCGATGACGTCCACGCACTGGCCGCCGGGGCCCACGACCGGCGCGCCGCCGTCGACCGCGAACTTCTGCGCGGAGCTGCCGTTGCAGGTCCAGATCTGCAGCCGGGTGCCGTTGGCCGTGTTGCCGCTCGGATCGTCCAGACACAGACCCGACTGCGGGTTCAGCAGCGAACCGTCCGACTGCTGCACCCACTTCTGACCACCCACCCCGTTGCAGTCCCACAACTCCACCGGCGTGCCCGCCGCCGTCCCGTTGCCGTTGATGTCCAGGCAGCGCCCGAGCGTCCGCAGCGAGGTGTCGGCGTTGTGGAACCAGTGCTGGTCGACGGCGTAGGACTGGCAGCCCCACAGGTCGATGGCGGTGCCGTTCGCGCCGTTGTCGTCACCGATGACGTCCACGCACTGGCCGCCGGGGCCCACGACCGGCGCGCCGCCGTCGACCGCGAACTTCTGCGCGGAGCTGCCGTTGCAGGTCCAGATCTGCAGCCGGGTGCCGTTGGCCGTGTTGCCGCTCGGATCGTCCAGACACAGACCCGACTGCGGGTTCAGCAGCGAACCGTCCGACTGCTGCACCCACTTCTGACCACCCACCCCGTTGCAGTCCCACAACTCCACCGGCGTGCCCGCCGCCGTCCCGTTGCCGTTGATGTCCAGGCAGCGGCTGATCGTGCTGAGCGAGCCGTCGGCGTTGTGGGTCCAGTGCTGGTCCTCGGCGTAGGACTGGCAGTTCCACAGCTGGACCGCCGTGCCGTCGACGCCGGTGTCGTCGGCGGCGACGTCGACGCACTGGCCGCCGGGCCCCGCGATGGTGCCCTGCGGGCCGTTGGGCACGTTGGTCTCCCCCGCGTAGCCGACGGAGACGATGTTCGACTGGACCGCGTTCTCGGTGGCGTCGCTCGAGAAGCCGGAGACCATGACGCCCTCGAAGAAGGTGCCCATGTTCCAGTTGCTGTTGTCACCGCCGGTGCCCAGGATGATGCCGCCCTCCTGGTGCATCGGCATGTAGCCGCCGCGGGTCGGCAGCGCGCCGTTCCACCAGGTGGAGAGGCCGCCCGACTGCGAGTTGCCGCCCTTGAGGGCGTAGGTCGTCTGGCCGTTGTCCTTGAGCACGGCGGTGACGTAGGTGCTGCTGTTGCCCGCGTTGGCGGTGTTGGAGCCGTTGTTCCCCTGGAACATGCCGTTCTCCATGTCCGCCTCGACCCAGGGGCCGGAACCGGTGCACGGCGGGAAGTAGCAGGTGGTGGCGAGACTGACGGCGTCCATGTGCCCGTTGCCGGTGTCGGACGGGGTGCTCTCGGCGTTGCCGTAGTCGAAGCAGCAGGCCGAGCCGACGTGCGTGCCGCTGGCGACCATGTAGGCGCCCTCGGCCTGGCCGTTGACCGCGACGCCGGAGGCCGCGCCGGTGTAGCGGTAGCCGACGCCGGGCGAGATCCACACGCCGTACACCTTGTGCCCGCCGGCGGTGACGGCGATCTCGCTCGCGTCGGCACCGCGGTCCGCGCCCATGCCGGAGGTGCCGGACGGGCCGGGGGTCAGGTCGTTGTGGCGCGAGGTCTGGTCGTAGATCCGGGTGATCCGGCAGCTGGACCCGGCGCAGAAGGCGTCCTGCTGGCCGGAGTTGGCGTACCCGCCGGCGGCCAGCAGGCCGATGTCGGCGGTGGCGCCGTCGGAGACCCTGGTGACCTGGTAGAGCGGGCCGTTGTAGGAGGAGAACAGGGCGCGGACGGTGCTGTGCGCGGCGACGCACGGGGTGCCGCCGGAGGCGTACAGATCGCAGGGCAGCGATCCGGCCGCGTGCCCGACGGCGGGCAGGCCGACGAGCGCGGCGAGGACGAGCGCGAGCGTCGCCACGGCCGAGCGGACGGCCAGGCGTATCCGGCGGAGGGGTCGGGGCGGGCCGCCGGGAGTGGGGTGACTGGACATGGTGGCTCCTGGGGTGGAGGGGAGCGAACAGCGGAAGGGACCTTGCGCGGGCCTTGCTCTGGCCTTGCTGGGCATTGCCGAACCGGTGCGCGGTCGGGGCGCGGCCCGTGGCGGCGCCCGCGCTCCACCCGGCGTCCGACGGATGCGGCAGACCTGACGGCAGATCACCGGTGACCTTGTATTCTCACGTTGTAGTCGCGGCGCAGGTGCCGGCCCCGCTCCCTCGCGCACGGTCGGCGGAAAGTGGGGGTGCAGGCATGTCCGTGCCGACCGAGGGTCCGACGGCACCACGTCTCAAGGACGTGGCCGAGCTCGCCCAGGTGTCCGTCAAGACCGTCTCCAACGTGGTCAACGGCACGACGCCGGTGGCCGAGCCGACGCGCGAGCGCGTCCAGCGCGCCATCGACGCGCTCGGCTACCAGCCGAACGTGACGGCCCGTCGGCTGCGCACCGGCCGCAGCGGAGTGATCGCCCTGGCCTTCCCCGAGCTGCCTTCGCCCTACTTCGCGGAGCTCGCCGTCGAAGTGATCGCCGCCGCGAGACGGGTCGGCATCACCGTGCTGATGGACGACACGGGCGGGGACCCGGCGGCCGAGCTGCGCATCGCCTCCGGTCTGGGCGATCCGATGATCGACGGGGTGATCCTCAGCCCGCTCGGCCTGGACCAGGCGACGCTGCTGTCCCGCTCCCGCGAGATCCCGCTGGTCCTGCTCGGCGAGGCCGACCTGGGCCCGGTCGCGGACCGGGTGCACATCGACAACGTGGCGGGAGCGCACGCGGTGACCCGGCACCTCATCGACGAGGGTTACCGCCGCATCGCCGCCATCGGCTGGCAGGACCCCTCCCCGCGCGCCACCGCCGAGCAGCGGCTGTCCGGCTACCGCACGGCGCTGGAGGAAGCGGGCCTGACGGTCGATCAGGCCCTGCTGCCGCCGGTGCGGGCCTACTTCCGCCCCGACGGCGCCTCGGCGATGCGCCGCCTGCTGAAGCTGCCGCAGCGGCCGGACGCGGTGTTCTGCTTCAACGACCTGCTGGCCCTGGGCGCGCTCCGCGCCGCGCACGAGGCCGGCCTGCGCGTCCCCGACGACATTGCGATCGTCGGCTTCGACGACGTCGAGGAGGCCGAGTACGCGATCCCCTCCCTGACCACGGTGGCCCCCGACAAGCGCCACATCGCGGAACTCGCGGTGCGCTGCCTGATGGAACGGATCGAGGGCCGGTACGACGGCCCGAGCCG
This sequence comes from Streptacidiphilus rugosus AM-16, assembly GCF_000744655.1. NCBI lineage: Bacteria > Bacillati > Actinomycetota > Actinomycetes > Kitasatosporales > Streptomycetaceae > Streptacidiphilus > Streptacidiphilus rugosus. The sequence goes on from NZ_JQMJ01000004.1 coordinate 1,091,341, forward strand.
ACTGATCACGCCGGGCTACCGCGTCGTGGTGCGCGAGAGCAGCACCAGCTCGCGCTGACGCGCGGTCATGCGTGCAGCAGGATAAGTCGGGCGGACACGGGCGACCGGCACCGGACCGACTCGGCACAGGTCGCCCGTTCCCCCCGCCCGCCTGCGGTCGCGCCACGCCACGTGCGAGCCAGGCGCGGCGCGCCTGCGTCGCAGAGCCGAGCGGGCGTTCCGATCCCGGCCTCCGGCGGGAGGGCGCAGCCGGGGCGGCGGGGACAGGCGTCGGGTGGCGGGTCATCGAGGTTCACCGTTCCTCGGCGCGTGCGGAGAGGTGGGGGAAGCGGAACTCCGTGGTGCTGTGACGGGCCGTGCCCGGGCGGAGCACCGGGTCGGGGTAGTCCGGGCGGTTGGGGGCGTCGGGGAACTGCTGGGTTTCCAGGCACACCGCGGCGTGGCGCTCCAGGCGCTTGCCGTCGGGGCCGCGCAGGGAGCCGTCGAGGCTGTTGCCGGTGTAGACCTGGAGGCCCGGCTCGGTCGTCCAGACCTCCATCCGGCGTCCGCCGCGCGGATCGTGGAGCCTGGCCGCGCGGCGCAGCGCGCCCGGGCCCGGCGGCGGGGCGAGCACGAAGCAGTGGTCGTAGCCGCCGGCCGCGGCGAGCTGCGGATCGTCCTGGCCGATGCGCTCCGCGAGGACCCGCGGCTCGCGCAGGTCGAAGGCCGTGCCGGCGGTCGCGGTCGGCGCGCCGAGCGGGATGGATTCGGCGTCCACCGGCAGATAGGCGTCGGCGTCCACCGCGAGCCGGTGGCCCAGGACGTCGCCGCGGCCGGGCCCGCCGAGGTGGAAGTAGGCGTGGTGGGTGAGGCTCACCGGGGTGGCCCGGTCGGTACGGGCGGTGAGGTCGAGGCGCAGGGTGCCGTGCCGGTCCAGGGTGTAGACGGCGGCGACGTCGAGGGTGCCCGGGAAGCCCATGTCGCCGTCGGGGCTGCGCAGGTCGAGCCGGAGCGCGGCCGCCTCGGGCCCGGGCTGGGGGGTGGCCCGCCAAAGGCGGCGGTTGAAGCCGTCAGGGCCGCCGTGCAGGGCGTGGCCACGGTCGTTGGGCGGCACCTGGCGGGTGACCCCGTCGAGGGTGAACCGGCCGTGCGCGAGGCGGTTGGCGTAGCGGCCGACGAGGGCGCCGAGGTAGGCGGTGTCCGCCCGGTAGGCGGCGAGGTCGGCGAGACCGAGCACGACGGTGTCGGAGCGGCCCGAGAGGTCGGGCACCTCGAGACGGTGCAGGATGCCGCCGTACTCGAGCACCTCCGCCCGCACGCCGGTCCCCGAGTCGAGGATCCAGCGGGCGACGGCGGCGCCGTCCGGCAGGGCGCCGAACGGGGCGCGGGTCAGCTGGGGCTGCGGCATGGGGTCCTTCTCGTCCTTCTCGTCGTGCGCGGCGGGGAGGGGCGGGATGCGGATGACTGGTCGTCAGGAGTCTTCGCCGGGTGCGGGGTCACGGATCGACGCAGCCGCCCGGGGCCGCGGCCGTGGCCAGTCCGGGCGCCGCGGGCCGGTGCGCGGGGGCCGCGCGGCCCGTGGTGGACTCGCGGACGACGAGAGTGTGTCCGGGCAGGATGCGGCGCGGGAGGATCGGTGCCCGGTCGGGGCCGGCCTCGATCCGGGTGATCAGGCAGTCGACGGCGAGGCGCGCGATCGCCGCCTTGTCGGGGGCGACGGTGGTCAGCGAGACGCCGCCGTAGCGGCCGTCCTCGATGTCGTCGAAGCCGACGACGGCCACGTCCTGCGGGACCCGCAGGCCGCGTTCGGCCAGGACCCGCAGCGCGCCCAGGGCGACCAGGTCGTTGTAGGCGAACACCGCGTCGGGCGGTTCGGGCAGGTCGAGCAGCCTGGTCATGGCCACCGCGCCGTCGAGCCGGTCGTAGCCGTCGGTGGCGACCACGAGGTCATCCCTCGGTGTGCCGCCGGCCCGCAGGATCTCCTCGCGCCAGCCGCGCAGCCGCAGGTGGGCGGGTTGCCGGAGGCTCTCGCGGCGTGCGCCGACGAAGGCGATCCTGCGTCGGCCCAGGTCGATGAGGTGACGCACCGCCAACCGGGCGGCGGCGACGTTGTCGATGGCGATGTGGTCGTAGGGGGCGTCGTACTCGCGTTCGCCGAGCAGCACCAGCGGGGGGCCGTCCGGGCGGCTGAGCAGATCCTCGTTCTCCAGCTGGATCGGGCTGAGGATCAGCCCGTCGATGAGGTGGGAGCGGAAGCCCTGCGAGACCAGGGTCTCGTTCACGCGCCGTCCGGCCGTGTGGTCCAGCAGCACCGTGTGCCGGTGGTGCGCCGCGGCGTCGATCACGGCCGCGGCGAGGTCCGCGAAGTAGGGGTTGCCCAGTTCGGGGACGGCCAGGGCGATGATCCCGCTGCGGCCGGTGCGCAGATGACGGGCGGTGGCGTTGGGTCGGTATCCCAGCTCATCGATGGCGCGCTGGACGCGCTCCCTGGTGCCGGGTCTGATGTGGGGGTAGTCGTTGACGACGTTGGAGACGGTCTTGACCGACACTCCCGCGCGCAACGCGACGTCCTTGAGGCTCACGCCCACGGCGCTGCTTCCCTCGACTTCCTTGTGCTCGGCGGCCCGACGGCCGGTCTCCCGACCGTCGGCTGGGGGGCGCTGGTCACTCCTCCTGCCGGCCGCGGTCGAGCAACGCCTGGGCGAGCACGACCAGGGCGAGGAAGCCGCCGTTCACGGTGTCGGTGAACGCGGAGCCGTACTGGGAGGCGTACTGGTCGATCAGGTTGTGGATCACGGCCAGCAGCAGGACGCCGCTGACGGTCCCGCCGACCGAGCCGCTGCCGCCGGTGAGCAGCGTGCCGCCGATGACGACGGAGGCGATGGCGGTCAGCTCGTAGCCGATGCCGATGGTGGTGACCCCGGAGCCGAGGCGGGCGCTGCCGAGCGCTCCGGCCGCGGCGGCGAGCGTCGCGGAGAGCACGTAGACCAGCAGCTTGCTGCGGACGACGGGCAGGCCCATCAGCCGCGCGGCGTTCTCGTTGCCGCCGATGGCGGTCAGGTCCGCGCCGAACCTGGTCCGGGTGAGCAGCACGGCGCCGAGGCCGAACAGGACCGCGACGATCAGCACGGGGGTCCAGGTGCCGGCGCCGAGGCTGCGGAAGGCGGAGCCGGCCGGGACCAGGTAGGTGGTGGCGCCCTCGCTGGTGACCAGTTGCAGCAGGCCGCGGGCTCCGAGGAGTCCGGCGAGGGTGACGATGAACGGCGCCATCCCGGCGCGGGCGACGAGCAGGCCGTGCACGGCTCCCCAGGCCGCGCCGACGGCCAGCGGCAGCAGGATCGCCAGCCAGGTGCCCTGCGTCTGCGCGCCGTAGGCGGCGAGTACGCCGCCGAGGGCGTACATCGAGCCGACGGAGAGGTCGATGCCGCCGGTGATGATGACGAAGGTCATGCCGAGCGCGAGCAGCCAGACGAAGGCGTTGTTGCCCAGGATGGCGCTGAGGTTCGACCAGGTGGGAAAGGTGGCCGACACCGAGGAGGCGACGACGGCGACGAGCACCAGCACCACCAGCGCGCCGCGGCGCTGCACCTGGGCGGCGAGCCGTTCGCGCCGCTCGCCGCCGGTCGGCGTGGTGGCGCGGGGCGTCCGCCGGGGTCCGGGTTCCTGGTCCGGTGGGGCGGAGGTCAGGACGGTGGGGCTCATCGGGTACCACGCTCCTGGGAGGCGTACACGGCGAAGCAGATGATGGCGGCCTCCACGATCTGGGTGACGGAGGTGTGCACGTTGTGCTGGGTCAGCACGGCGCTGATCAGCTGCATGAACAGCGCCCCGGCGACGGTGCCGAGCACCCGCACCCGGCCGCCGGTCAGCGGGGTGCCGCCGACGACGACGGCGGTGATGGCGTCGAGCTCCATGTTCAGGCCCTGGTTGGCCGGGTCGGCCTCGGCGCCGTGGCCGACGATGAGCGCGCCCGCGAGGGCGGCGAGAACGCCGGAGAGCAGGTAGACGGTGAGCAGCACCCGGCGCACGGGGAGTCCGGCCAGGCGGCCGGCGCGCCGGTTGTCGCCGACCGCGACCAGCTGACGTCCGAAGGTGGTGCGGTGCACCAGCACGCCGGTCAGCGCGACGCAGACGGCGGCGAGCCAGGCCATCAGCGGAACCCCGGCGAACCCGTCCGCGCCGAGCGAGAGCAGGGCGGAGTCGGTGACGGGCTTGGCCGAGCTCCCGTTGACCAGTTCGGCCAGGCCGCGCACCCCGATCATCAGGGCGAGCGTGGCCACGATGGGCTGGACCCTGGTGAAGGCGACCATCGCCCCTGCGGCGAGCCCGCTCACCGCGCCGAGCGCGAGGGCGACGAGCAGGGCGACCGGGAGCCCCCAGCCCAGGTACAGCGGAATGACGGCGGCGGACAGGGCGATGACGGCCCCGACGGAGAGGTCGATCCCCTCGGTGCCGATCACCAGCGCCATGCCGAGGGCGACCAGTAGCGTCGGGGCGACCTGGAACAGCTGGATCCGGATGTTGCCCGCGGACAGGAAACCGGTGTCCAACGCGACGGAGACCGCGAACAGCACGACGAGCGCGGCGTAGACGCCGTAGCTCTGGAGCAGTCGCAGGCTGCGGTCACGGTCACGGACGATGTCCGCGAATCCGAGGGCGGTCATCGGGAGGTGCCCTTCCTCTGGGGGTACTCGGACGCGGCGGATGCCGCGCCAGGCGCGCCGGGATCGGCAGAGCCGCCCGCCTCGGCCATGCCCTTGGGCTCGACGGGATTCCCGTCGGTTTCCTCGGCCCGGACGAGCACGGCCGCCTCGGCGGCGCCCGGCTCGGCGGAATCGCCGGACACTCGGCGGACCTGCTCCAGATCGGCCTGGTCGGCATCCGCGGCCCCGGGCCCTCCGGCTCCGAACTCGGCGGAATAACCGGCCGCATCGGCGGCCCCGCCCTCCCGGGTTCCCGGCTCGGCTGAATCACCGGACAGGCCGCGGGCCTGCTCCCGACCGGGTGAGTCGGCATCAGCAGCCCCGGGGCCCTCAGCTCCGGACTCGGTGGAATCACCGGCCGTGCCAGGGCCTTGCGCCGGGGTGCGCGCGCCGGAGGCGGCGGCTTCGGGCGCCTCGCTCGCGGCATGGGCCGCGAGGGTGTCCGGCGCCGGGCCGGACGGGTCCGCCGCGCCTGCGGCCAGGGCGGTGAGGAGGCCGGATTCGCTGACCTGGTCGCCCGTCAGTTCACCGACGACCGTGCCGTCCTTCAGGACGACCACGCGGTCCGAGCCCTCGATCAGTTCCTCCGGGTCGGAGGAGATCAGCAGGACGCCGAGGCCGTCCGCCGCCAGTTCGTCGATGAGGGCCTGGACCTCGGCCTTCGCGCCGACGTCGATGCCGCGGGTCGGCTCGTCCAGCAGCAGCACCTCGGGGTCGAGGCAGAGCCAGCGGGCGAGCAGTACCTTCTGCTGGTTGCCGCCGGAGAGGTCGCTGACCTTCTGGTCCGGGCCGGAGGTCTTGATCCGCAGCCGCCGCACGAAGCGGTCGACGATCTCGTCCTGGCGGGCGCGGGACACCACGCCCGCACGGGAGAGGCGGGGCAGGGCGGCGAGCACGATGTTCTCGCGGACGGAGAGGTTCGGGATGATCCCCTCGACCTTGCGGTCCTCCGGCAGCAGCACCACGCCCGCGCGGATCGCCGCGGCCGGGCTGCGCCGGGTCAACAGGCGGCCGGCCACCTCGACGCGGCCCGCGGCCGCGCCCAGCGCGCCGACGACCGCCTTGGCGGTCTCACTGCGTCCGGAGCCCAGCAGGCCGCCGAGCCCGACCACCTCGCCCGCGTGCACGTCGAAGGAGACGCCGTCGATCCGGTGGCGGACCGTCAGTCCTTCGGCGCGCAGCGCGGGCGTCCCGTCGGCGTGGCGGCGGTGTGCGCTCCCGAACGCGGTGGTGCCCTTGGCGCGCACCACGCTCTGCTCCCGGCCGAGCATCAGGGAGACCAGTTCCAGCCGTTGCAGCCCGGCCAGCTCGCCGCTGTGCACGACCCGGCCGTCGCGCAGCACGGTCACCTGGTCGCAGACGGCGTAGAGCTCGTCGAGCCTGTGGCTGACGTAGACGACGGCGATGCCCTGGGCGGTGAGGCCCCGGATGACCCGGAAGAGCGTCTCCACCTCGCGCGGTTCGAGCGAGGAGGTGGGCTCGTCCATGATCACGACGCGGGCATCGACCTGCACGGCGCGGGCCAGTGCCACCATCTGCTGCGCGCCCAGCCCCAGCGTCTGCAGCGGACGGGTGACGTCCACGTCGACGCCGTAGCGGGCCAGGACCTGCGCGGCCTCGCGGTTCATCCGGCGGACCTCGAGCAGCCCGAGGCGGCGCGGTTCCCGGCCCAGGAAGAGGTTGCGCGCCACCGACATCATCGGGACGAGGTTGACCTCCTGGTAGATGGTGGAGATCCCCGCCTTCTGCGCCTCCAGCGGGCTGCGGAACTCCCGCTCCCGGCCGCCGAAGCGCAGGCCTCCGGCGTCGGGCCGGTGGACGCCGGTCATCACCTTGATCAGCGTCGACTTGCCGGCGCCGTTCTCTCCGACGAGCGCGTGCACCTGGCCGGCGCGCAGCGTCAGGTTCACCCCCTGCAGGGCGTGGACGCCGGCGAAGCTCTTGTCGATCCCGGACGCCTCCAGGACGGGGTGGTCGGCCGGGTCGGTGCGGTCCGCGAGGACCATGTCGCACCTCCTCCTTCGGGGGCGGGCGCGGGGAGACGGCGGCGCGCTGCGGACGCCGTCTCCCGGTGCGCGGGTGGTGGCAGCTCCGTCAGTAGACGAGGCCCTGGGCCAGCGCCTGCTGGGCGTTGGCGCTGGTGAAGTGGCCGTCCTTGATGATCACCTTGGACTGGACGCCGGTGCCGCCGTAGAGGTCCTGGAGGGACTGGAAGGCGAGCGGTCCGAAGCGCGGGTTGGTTTCGATGTCGGCGACCAGCTGCCCGGCGACGACGTCCTGTACGGCCTGCTGGATCCCGTCGATCGAGACGATCTTTATGTCCTTGCCCGGGGTCTTCCCGGCGGAACGGATCGCCTGGATCGCACCGAGGGCCATCTCGTCGTTCTCGGCGTAGACGGCGTTGATGTCCGGGTGCGCCTGGAGCAGCTGCTCCATGACCTTCTGGCCGTCGGTCTGGTCGAAGTTGCCGGTCTGCGAGGCCACGACCTGGATGTTCGGGTACTTGGCCTTGACCTCGTCGAGGAAGCCGTTGGTGCGGTCGGTGGAGACGTTGTTGCCGGGGGTGCCTGAGAGGATCGCCACGTGGGCGGTGCTGTCGGTCGCGCCCGCCAGGTCGTCGGCGGCGATCTGCGCCTGGCCGTAGAAGTTGGAGCCGATGAACGCCACAAAGTCGCTGCAGGCGGAGCCGGTGACGGTTCTGTCGATGGTGAGCACCGGGATCTTCTTGGCCTTGGCCTGGGCCAGCGCCGGTCCGAGGCCGTCTGAGTTCTCCGGAGCCACGCTCAGCACCTTCGCGCCCTGCGCGATCATGTCCTCGATCTGCGAGTTCTGCGCGTTGACGTCGGCGTTGGCGTTGCGCTCGATCAGCTTGACGCCCAGCTTCTTGGCCTGGGCCTCGATGCTGGAGGTCTCGGTGGCGCGGAACGGGTTGCTGGTGGACTCGGACTGGGAGAACCCGACGATCGTCCTGCCGTCGGTGATGTCCAGCTTCGGGACGCCGCCGCCGTAACTCTGGTACGTGCAGGCGGGCCCGGCGGCGCTCGCCGAGGGCGAGACCACCTGCTGGGCGGCCGCGGAGTTCTCCGCGCTCGCGGAGGAGCCGCCGGAGGCCGTGGTGGAGCCGGCGTTCGTGCAGGCGGCCGCCGTCAGGCAGAGGCCCGCGGCGAGCAGGGCGGCGACGGGGGTCTTGGCGCGCAGGGTGGGGTTCATGCGCCCGATCACATCCTTGACTGCGAGAGGGAAGGGTGGAGGAAGGTGCGCGAGGGGCACGGCGGGGGCGTCCGCGGCTGCCTGACTACCCGCCGGTTTCCAACGATGTAGAGGACCATGAAGCATGGCCGACTCGCTGTCAAGAACCTTGGTGCGAAGGGTGCTTGACCTCCCCTCGGTTGAACGGGCGCGAAGGTTCAGGCATTTCACCAGGTCATTGCCGCCCTGAGGAGGATCCGTCGGGCCCGCGCGCAGAGTGTCCGAGATGGCCGGTGAGCGAGAGGTCTGGACAAGCCCTGAGCAGCGTGCTGTCATGCTCGTGTCCTGTTTCCAACGTTGTGCAAAAGGGCGGGGCGCGCAGCGCGCACCCAGCCCCTCCTGGCAAGTGGTCGGATCAGCCGGTGAACGTGTGGTGCGGCATCGTGTTCCGGTACGTCTGTGTGGAGGGCTGGTCGTCGAACCAGTGGCCGAGCACCTGCCCGACCGGAACGGTCACCGGCTGCTCCGCGCTGACGTCACTTTCCGCGACCTGGCAGACCTGCTCTCACGGTGCGCCGGGGGGTGCACGCCGAGGAGGAGGCGCGCCGAGACGCGCCGTCTCCCCCGTCGGCCCTCCGCCCCGTGGCCCGACCGACCATCGGGCCCGTCCGGGGCCTCGGTGAGCCAACGCCCGGGGCCCCGGACAATCCCCGAGCCGGCCAGAGCCCCCAGAGTCACCGGGACCTGGGCCATGTGATGCTCACGCAGTTCGTGCGTGAACATGGGGAACCTCCTCCCCCGGATTGTGGCTCACCGGTCTTCCGGGGCGGCCTTGGAGCGCCTGAAGTTGTGCTGTTTCAGGCAGCGGGTGGCTCCGCTGTTGCCACCCGCTCCCGAGCGATGCCGCCGCCTCCCCGGACGACTGCGGATTCCCGACCGAGCGGCACTCGCTGGCGTCATGTACGTGCTGCGGACCGGTGCCGCATGGCGCGACGTCCCTAGGCGACTGACCCTCGCCAGTCCCGAGTAGGTACAGACCATTGACGGAGTGTCGGACTCCACTCCACCCTGTGATCCACGCACGCACCCCCCACAGTCCCTGTCCCCTGGAGGCAAGGAATGCGCATGCACACAGGCCGTCTCAAATCTCTGGCAGGAGCCGCTCTCCTGGTGGGCGCGGCGGTGACCGGGACGGCCGCCGCGCCCGCGGCGCAGGCGGCAGCCGCGTCCTCGATTCAGGTCTACGGGGCGTGGCACTGCGGTAACGATGCCTGTACCTGGGGCACCGTCCGCAACATGACCGACTTCGACACCAACAACCACTGGCTGATCGACCGCGGCGACGGACACCCGTCCGTCAACCTCGTCGTCCTCGCCTTCGTCGACCCGCTCAAGCTGCTCAACAGCACCAACGACTCCGGCGACGTCAACGGCGCACCGGTCGGCATGAACCAGGCCGTGGTCAACTACTTCACCAGCCACGGCGTTCGCGTGATGCTCTCGATCGGCGGGATCACCTACACCGGCAACTGGGACACCGCCCTCAGCCAGAACCCCACTCTGCTGGGGCAGAAGGCCGCAGCTCTGGCCACGCAACTCGGTGTCGGCATGGAGATCGACTACGAGAACTCCTCCAGCCCCGACGTTACCGGCCTGCAGTCCTTCATCACTGCCTACCGGGCCGCCCACCCTTACGACGCGACCGGTTCGAATCCGGCCGCACGTCTGACGATCGACCTCGCCGCCGGCGACCGCTACCTGATCGCGCTGACCCAGTACGCCACCCCGAACTGGCTCAGCACCGCCAACCCCGTGCTCGATTACGCCAACGCGATGGTTCCCAACAAGCAGCCCTCGACCAGCGGAGCCGAGTCGAACTGGCAGGAGCACATCACCGGCAAGCCGAACTACAGCCCGCCGATCGCCCCGCTCGCCCCCGCGAAGTTCACCGGCAGCGTCTACCTCGCGGGCCAGCCCCAGGTACTGCCCGAGTGCAACAACTTCGCGTCCTCGCTGGAGAACACCACCGGCAGCTGGCTCCAGGCGGCGGCCCCTGCAGGCGCCGGGTCCACCTCCGGGATGCTCGGCTACATGTTCTGGGCCGCTGAGATGCCCTCCACCCGCGGCGTCACCACGGACCCGCCCAACACCTGCCAGGGCGGCGTCGGCGTCGGCTCCAGCACCTACAACGTCCCCGTCCCGATGCCCGCGCTCCGCCAGAACTGACCGTCGGGCCTCAGCCCGACCAGTGCCCCGACTGCGGGTCCTGACCATTGGGCCAGGACCCGTAAGGCGGCTGAACGACCTGCTGCTCGGGCCAGTGGCCCGACTGGTGCGGGTACTGCGGCGGCTGCACGTAGCCGGGCTGCTGCGGGTACGCCTGGGGAACCGGTTCGTAGTACGAAGGCTCCGGGCTGCCCGCCGCGTAGAACGTGGGCTGCGTCTCGGCGCGCACCTCGTCCAGCCACTCTTGGCCCAGGTTCAAGCCGGACCCCTGCCCGGGGATCGGGATGTTGGTCAGCTGCGTCCCCGGTCCGGTCTGGGTGAAGCTCCCGACCGGCGCGCCCAGGCCGGTCGGGGCCTGGAGGGAGCCGTAGCGTTCCATCCGCTGCCAGCGCAGCCGGACGCCGGCCACGGCCGTGATCGCGGACTGGATCACCACCAGGTACATCAGCTGCCGGTAGACGAACTGCTGCAGCGGCAGGCTCCACAGCGCACCGGGGCGCTCGCCGTCCAGGCGGAACGCGTAGAGCCCCATCAGCAGTTGCAGGGCCAGGAAGCCGAACCAGAGACCGAGCACGTGCCAGGGGTCGAGGAAGACCAGCCCGTAGAGCGCGAAGATGTCCACCACCGGCGCCAGCAGCGGCAGCAGCACCTGGAAGAGCAGCAGGTAGCCGAGGCCGCGGCGGCCCAGCTTGCCCGCCGCGCCGCCCTGGAGCAGCGCGCCGCGGTGCTTCCACATCGCCTGCATCGTGCCGTAGCACCAGCGGTAGCGCTGCCTCCACAGCGCCCCCAGCGACGCCGGGGCCTCGGTCCAGGCGACGGCCTGCTCCTCGTAGACCACCCGCCAACCGTCCCGGCACAACGCCATGGTCAGGTCGGTGTCCTCCGCCAAGGTGTCCTCCGCCAGGCCGCCGACCCGTTCCAGCGCCTCGCGGCGGAAGCCGCCGACCGCGCCGGGCACGGTGGGCATGCACTCGGCCAGGTCGAAGAGCCTGCGGTCCAGGTTGAAGCCGACCACGTACTCGATGTGCTGCCAGCGCCCCAGCAGACCACCACGGTTGACCACCTTCGCGTTGCCCGACACCGCGCCCACCTTGGGGTCGGCGAAAGGCTGGATCAGCTTCCTGACCGCGTCCGGTTCGAAGACCGTGTCGCCGTCCACCATCACCAGCAGGTCGAACGAGGCGTTCGCGATGCCGGTGTTCAGAGCGGAGGGCTTGCCGCCGTTCTCCTTGCGGATCACCCGCACCCCGGGCAGACCCAGTGACTCGGCGATGTCCGCGGTGCCGTCCGAGGAGCCGTCGTCCACGACCAGGATCTCCACCGGATGGTCCTGTGCCACCAGCGAGCGCACCGCCGCCTCGATGCCCGCGCTCTCGTTGTAGGCGGGCACGATCACCGTCGCCGGCTCGGTGACGGGGTCACCCCAGGCGTACTGCGAGAGGCGCTTGTGGCGCCGGGCCGCGATCACACTGACCACGGCGCGCAACACGCTCAGGCCGCCGGCCGCGTACATGAACCAGCCGAGGACCGTCAGCAGCCAGTGGCTGCCCAGCAGTGCCCAGATCAGCGCCAGGCCCGTCCAGTGGTCCACCGAGGGCGCCTTGGTCATCGGTGCGGAGAGCCCGGTCGTCGCGCTGACCGTGCCGACCGTGAGCCCTTGCTGCTGGTACCGCGTCAGCAATCGATCGAGTGCCGCCACGGACTGCGAGCGATCCCCGCCCGCGTCGTGCATGAGCACCACCTGCCCAATGGGCAGCTTTCCGCTCCGCACACCTGGGAGAGCGCCGTTGGCGACGATCTTCGCTACGCCGGGGCGCTGCCAGTCCTCGGTGTCCCGCGTGGTCAGGACGGTCAGGTAGCCCTCGCTGCCGGCCTGCTGGACCGCCGCCCAGTCGGCGTCGTCGAGCGAGTCGTTGCCCGCCGAGTAGGGCGGACGCAGCAACGTCGTGGTCCGCCCGGTCGCCCCGGCGATGGCCAGCTGCGTCTCACGCAACTGCAGCGTGCGCTGCCACGCCGGGATCAGGCCCAGATTCGGGTGGGTGAAGGTGTGCACCCCGAGCTCGTTGCCGTCCGCCACGATCTGCGACGTCACGCCGGGATGGGCGCTGACGTTCTCGCCGATCACGAAGAAGGTCGCGTGCACGCCGTGCCGGCGCAGCACCGCAAGGATCTGCGGGGTCCACGTCGGGTCCGGACCGTCGTCGAAGGTCAGCGCGACGGTGCCCGGCCGCGGGCGCGCGGTACGCGGCGTCCCGGCCGCCCCGCCCTGGGGGGCGAGCACCGGCCCACCACCGACGACCGCGCCCGGAACGTGCACGGATGTCCCCTGCGTCATGCCCGCACCGTCCGGCGTGCTGCCGAACATGTGCTGGGTGTAGCCCTCGATAAGCAGCGCAAGCGTCAGCGTCACCGCGAGCGTGCCGAGCAGCAGCCAGTGCGTCCGCAGCGGCACCTCACGGACCGAACGACGCCGACCGCGACGAGCCGAGGGAGAAGAAGCATTCATGGTGCGGCTCACGCCTTCTTGGTCGGGTGGTTCGACGCCCCAGGCGGCGTGGCGGTGTGGGTGCTGCGCCCGTGGGCCGCCGTGGCACTGGCGCTCGGCACCGCCGAAACCGTCGCAGGGGCGGACGGCGTGGGCCCCGGAACGGGCGCACCTGCCGACGTGGAACCAGCGCCCGGCGTGACTCCTCCCGCCCCCCTCGACTGCCCTGTGTCCCCGGTCGCCCCACCGCCGGCGCCGACCGTGGTGCGGCTTCCCGGCCCAGCACCCCCGCTCTGCTGCGCGCCTCCGTCACCCGGTGCGCCCTTCGAGGGTGCTGCCGCAGGCGCATGGCTCGCTCCCGGGGCACCGGGTAGCGGCAGATACGGCGAGTCGACGGTGGGACCTCCCAGCGCAGTGCTGACCAGAAGTCCGACATAACCGATCGCGGGCACCATCAGGACACGTCCCAGCCGCCGCACCCGGCGCTGACGGCGACCCGTGGCGTCAACGAACACGGGCCGCACCAACCCCCGCCGAACGGCGGGGGTACCCATCGGACCCGGCGCGGATGTCGAACCCACTGATTCCTTCTGCACAAGCACGGAACCCTAGTCGCGGCAGGAGCATCCGTCATACCGCGGTCCCGCCTACCGCCCCCCCAACTGGGGGGAACGTACCCGGGCAAGCGATGCGCGCGTGCTGCCTTCGGCCGGTCCCGGCCGAGTGGCAATCCGCCCGAGTAGGCCAAGCGGCCGGCTGATCAGGGCCGAAGGACCCAAGCGCGCACGGCAGGTCTCAGGCGCACGCTGGAGGTCGACCATCCGACGCGCGTCCTCCGGCCAGAGTCCGCCGTCCGCGCCAGTCGCGGCATTCCGGATACCGGTGAGCACCATGACCTTCGAGCTCAAAGCCGAGTACGAGTTCCGCGCCGTCCTCGCCTGGCACGTGGTGCCGCAGGGCGATTCCACGAGCCTCTGCGGCACGCCGCTGGCCCCGAGAGCCGAAACACGCGACGTGGCTGCCTTGCACAGACTGAGCAACCGGTGCCGCCCGTGCGAGATCCTCTACACGCCGCGGCTGGGAATGTGGCGGGCAGGGTGAGTGCAGCCCCGCTACGGGGCGCTGCCGAACCCCCGACCCTCCTCGGAGGGGCGACCCAGCATCGGCACCTGGCCGGCGGGGGTGGGATCGGCGAGGGAAGCGGGACGTCCCCCCTCCTCGACCGACCCCGGAGGCATACCAGGAACCTCCGGTCCGACGAAGCTGCCCGATCGAGGAGGGAACCGCCCCGCTCACAGCGCGCATCAAGCTGCGCTGCCGGGCCCGGCCACCACATCCGGCAGCCGCGCCGGCTGCACCGCCGTGATCGTGTCCAAGCGCGCCGCGAGCCCCGCCTTCACCGGCGCCTTTGTCGGCCTGTGGGTCCAGGACCTCGGCGCGGACGGCGGCTACGCCGACTTCGACCACGCCACCTACCGGACGCTGTGAGGCGCAGCCTCCAGGGGCGCGAGGACTGCGCGACAAGCCACCCACGAACGGATGGTCCCCGGGGTGCAGGGCCACCCGCACACGGTGGTCGCCCGCGGTTCGGCGCCGGGTGGTGGGTGTGTTCCGCAGGCGCGGGTCGGGACTCAGCCGGCGCCGCGCTGGTACTCCTCGTTGAGCTGGTAGCCCACCTGGTAGGTGCCGTTCTTGATCTGACGGTCGATCTCGTAGCAGGCGAAGGCGATGGCGGGGCTGCTGGAACTCGCCACGTCGGCGCGTCCCTGCGCCTGGCACGCTGCCTGGGCGTTGGTGCCCCAGTAGTTCCCGACCACGACCCACACGGTCTGTGCCGAGGCGGCGGGCGCCGCGACGGCGAGCGCCGAGGTGATCGCGGCCGCCGTCAGGCCGGCCCGGAGAAGTGTCGTGCGCATGCGGCACACCCTTCGTGAGATGCGGATGCGAATGCGGCCCGGCGGCCGCGCCCGTCAGCCTCGCAACCGCAGCGTCGAGCCCACCAACGTTTCGGCCTGGCCCGAAACGACTCCGCCCTCCGGCGGGCCGGAGGGCGGAGCGCGCGTGGCGGACGGCGGTCAGCAGATGCGCGGCAGCTGCTCGCCGAGCGGGAGGTCGACCACGCGGGTGCCGCCCAGGCCGGTGCGGGCGACGACCATGCCCGGGTGCTGGTCGGTGCACTCGCCGATGATCGCGGCGCGCGCGCCCAGCGAATGGGCGCGCAGCGCGGCGAGCGCGGCCTCCGCCTGCTCGCGGGGGACGAAGGCGACCAGCTTGCCCTCGTTCGCCACGTACCAGGGGTCGAGGCCGAGCACCGCACAGGCGTTGGCCACCTCGGGCGGCACCGGCACCGCGCGTTCGTCGACGCTCACGCCGACGTCGGCGGCCACTGCGATCTCGTTCAGCGCGGCGGCCAGTCCGCCGCGGGTCGGGTCGCGCAGCACGTGGACGTCCGGCACGGCGGCCAGCAGCGCCTGGACCAGACCACCGAGCGGGGCGCAGTCGCTGACGATCTCGACGCCGAACTCCAGGCCCTCCCGCACGCTCATCACCGCGACGCCGTGGACGCCCAGGTCGCCGCTGACGATCACGACGTCGCCGGGCCTGGCCCGCTGCGGGCGGATGTCGACGCCGGGGGCGACCAGGCCGAGCCCCGAGGTGTTGAGGTAGACGCCGTCGCCGTGGCCGGACTCGACGACCTTGGTGTCGCCGGTGACCACCTCAACCCCGGCCCGCCGGGCCGCCGCGCCCAGCGCCTCGGCCACGCGGGTGACCGTGTCCAGGCCGACGCCCTCCTCCAGCACGAAGCCGCAGGCGAGGTAGGCGGGCGTGGCGCCGCTCATGGCCAGGTCGTTGACGGTGCCGTTGACCGCCAGGTCGCCGATGCTGCCTCCGGGGAAGAAGAGCGGCCGCACCACGAAGGTGTCGGTGGAGAAGGCGATCCTGGCCCCGCCCAGGTCGAGCACCGCGGAGTCGCCGAGCTGGGCGAGGTGCGCGCCGCCGAAGGCGGGGGCGAACACGTCGCGGACGAGTTCGGCGGAGAGCATGCCGCCCCCGCCGTGGCCCATGACGACCCGCTCGGCGTTGCGCAGCGGCGTGGGACAGCTGAACTTCGAGAAGTCCGGGCTCTCCCGGTCCGCGTCGGTGGTGAGGATGTCAGCCAACGGGGCTCGCCTCCATGGCAGTCGGCGCAGCGGCCGCGACGGGTCCGCCGAGCCGGCGGTAGAGGTAGTAGGCGGCGCAGGCGCCCTCGCTGGAGACCATCGTCGCCCCCAGCGGGGTGCGCGGGGTGCAGGTCGTGCCGAAGGCCTCGCACTCGTGCGGCTTCAGCAGCCCCTGCAGCACCTCGCCGCTGCGGCACGCGGCCGGCTCCTGCGTCGCGATGTCGCCGACCTCGAAGCGGTGCTCGGCGTCGTAGGGCCGGTAGCGCTCGGACAGCCGCCAGCCGCTGGCGGGAATGGTGCCGATGCCGCGCCAGGGACGGTCGGTGACCTCGAAGACGTCCGCGAGCATCCGGCGCGCGGCCGGGTTTCCCTCCGGACGCACCGCGCGCTCATAGGCGTTCTCGACCCGGTGGTCGCCGCGTTCCAGCTGGATCACCGCGCGCCGCACGCCCTCCAGGATGTCCAGCGGCTCGAAGCCGGTGACCACGATCGGCACCCGGAACCGCTCGGCCAGCTCCGGGTACTCCTCGGTGCCCATGACGCTGCACACGTGCCCGGCCGCCAGGAAGGCCTGCACCCGGCAGTCGGGCGAGGTCATCAGCGCCTCGATCGCCGGGGGCACGCGGACGTGGGAGACCAGCATGCTGAAGTTCTTCACGCCCAGCTTCTCGGCCTGGTACACCGTCATCGCGTTGGGCGGCGCGGTCGTCTCGAAGCCGATGCCGAAGAAGACGACCTCGCGCTCGGGGTTCTGCTGGGCGATCCGCAGGGCGTCGAGCGGGGAGTAGACGACGCGCACGTCGCCGCCGTGGCTGCGGACCTGGAACAGGTCGCGGTCACTGCCGGGCACCCGCAGCATGTCGCCGAAGGAGCAGAAGATCACGCCGGGCCGGGAGGCGATCTCCAGGGCCTTGTCGATGGTCTCCAGCGGCGTCACGCACACGGGGCAGCCGGGTCCGTGGATCAACTCGACCTGCTCGGGCAGGAGCTGGTCGATGCCGTGCCGGATGATCGAGTGCGTCTGCCCGCCGCAGACCTCCATCAGTGCCCAGGGGCGGGTCGTCACGGCGTGGATCTCGTCCAGCAGTCGGCGGGCCAGCCGCGGGTCCTGGAACTCCTCGAGGTACTTCACGCCCGCGCCTCCTCGTCGCGCTGCGGGCCGCCGTGCGCGTCGCCGCCAGGGGCGTCGTCCGTCGGCTGCTCGGCCCCGGCGGCCTTCGCGGCGATCGCCCACTGGTCGCCGAACTCCTCCTCCAGCAGCCCAAGGCCCTCGAACAGGGCCAGCGTCTGCCGCGCCGACTCCTCGTCCAGGCGCTGGAGCGCGAAGCCCACATGGACGATGGTGTACTCGCCGACCTGCAGGTCGGGCAGGTACTCCAGGCACACCTCCTTGACCACGCCGCCGAAGTCGACGACGGCCATCCTGGTCCCTTCCCTGTCCTCGATCTCCAGGACCTTGCCGGGTACCGCCAGGCACATGGGCTGCTCTCCTCGGTTTCGCTAGCGCTGATCAGGTTCGGGCGGTCACGGCCAGCTGGCCGAGGGCCAGTCCGCCGTCGTTGGGAGGTACCAGGCGGTGCCGCAGCACGGCGAAGCCGTCCTCGCGCAGGCCGGCCAGAGCGGCCGTCAGCAGGAGCGTGTTGGCGAACACGCCGCCACTGAGCGCGACCGTGCCGACGCCGGTGCTCTCGCGCAGCCGGCCGCAGACCTCCCGGACCGCGTCGGCGAGGCCGGCGTGGAAGCGGGCCGCGACCAGCCGCACGGGGACGCCCGCCCCGAGGTCGGCGACGACGGCCCGCAGCACCGGCGCGGCGTCGACGCGCAGTGGCGCGTCGCCCGGCCGGTCGAGGGCGAACGCGTAGGGCTCGGGCACCGGGCCGTCCCAGAGCCGGGCGGCCGCCTCCAGTTCGACGGCGGCCTGCGCCTCGTAGCGCGCTTCCTGGCACACCCCGGCCAGCGCGGACACCGCGTCGAAGAGGCGTCCCGCGCTGGAGGTGGGCACGCAGTTCAGGTCGCGCTCCAACTGCCGTGCCAGCAGCCTGCGCTCGTCCTCGGGGCAGGCCTCGACGCAGGGCAGTCCCGGCGTCCACGGCAGTCCGGCCGCGTACAGGTGGGCCAGCGCCATCCGGTAGGGGCGGTGCACGGCGGCGTCGCCGCCGGGCAGCGGGACCTGGGCGAGGTGGGCGAGGCGGCGGAAGCCGTCGTAGTCGGCGAGCAGGAACTCCCCGCCCCACACGGTGGCGTCGTCGCCGTAGCCGGTTCCGTCGAAGGCGACGCCCAGGACCGGGCCGGTTCCGTTCCAGCCGTTCTCGGCGAGGACGGCGGCGACATGGGCGTGGTGGTGCTGGACCCCGTGCAGGGGGCGGCCCTCGGCGTTGCGCCGGGCCCAGCCGCCGGAGCGGTAGCCGGGGTGGCGGTCGACGGCCAGCCGTTGCGGCGTCACACCGCTGATCGACTCCAGTTGCCGCTCCGCGCGCTCGAAGGCGGTGAGGGTGGCGAGGTCGTCCATGTCGCCGATGTGCGCGGAGAGCCAGGCCTGCCGGTCGCGGCCGAGGCAGAAGGCGTTCTTCAGGTCCCCGCCGACGGCCAGCGTCGGCGCGACGGAGAAGGGCAGGGCGACCGGGAACGGCGCGTAGCCGCGCGAACGGCGCAGCAGCAGTTCCTCACCGTCGACGACGCGGACCACGGAGTCGTCGCAGGGCACGTGGATGGGACGGTCGTGGGTGAGCCAGGCGTCGGCCAGCGGGGCGAGCCTGACCAGCGCGTCGGTCTCGTCGGTGACGATCGGCTCGCCGCCCAGGTTGCCGCTGGTCATCACCAGCAGACGCGGTCCAGGGGCGTCGCCGGGCAGGCCGAGCAGCAGGTGGTGCACCGGAGTGTAGGGCAGCATCACGCCCAGGTCCGGGCTGCCGGGCGCGACCGCGTCTGCCACCCCGGCGCGGGCGCGCGGCCCCGCGTCCCCGCGGCGGCGCAGCAGCACGATCGGCCGCCGCGCGCCGGTGAGCAGCGCCCGCTCCTCGGCGTCCAGGTGCACCAGCTCGGCGACCGCGTCGGTGTCGGCCGCCATCAGTGCGAAGGGCTTGTCGCCGCGCGCCTTGCGGGTGCGCAGCAGACTGACGGCCCGTTCGTTGGCCGCGTCGCAGGCCAGGTGGTAGCCGCCCAGGCCCTTGACGGCGACGATCGCTCCCTGGGCCAGCAGCCGCCGGGTGGCGACGACGGGGTCCCCGGGCCGCTCCACCGGGCCGCCGGACGCGGCGACCAGCAGCCGCAGCCGCGGACCGCAGTCGTGACAGGCCACGGGCTGGGCGTGGAAGCGGCGGTCGGCAGGATCGGCGTACTCCCGTGCGCACTGCGGGCACATCGGGAATCCCGCCATCGTGGTGTTGACCCGGTCGTAGGGCAGGCCGGTGACGATGGTGAACCGCGGTCCACAGTGCGTGCAGGTGACGAAGGGGTGCCGGTAGCGGCGGTCGCCCGGGTCGCACAACTCGGCCAGGCAGGCGTCGCAGGTCGCGGTGTCGGGCGACACGAGGGTGCGGCGCTCGCCTCCCGCGCGTGAGGCCCTGATCGTGAACACCGCGTCGCCGCACGCGGCGACGGGCGCGTGGCGTACCGACTGCACGACCGCGAGCGGCGGCGCCTCGGGGGCCAGCCTGGCGCAGAACGCGGCGACGTCCGCGCCGGCGCCCTCGACCTCGGCGACGACGCCCTCGGCCGTGTTGGTGACGTACCCGGTCAGCCGCAGTTCGTTGGCCAGGCCGAAGACGTAGGGCCGGAAGCCGACGCCCTGCACCACGCCCTCGACGGTGACGCGGCGGCGCTCGACCGGGAGTCGCTGCGCGACGGAGGCGGTGGTCGGGGCGGTCACGACGGCCTCAGTGGGCGTGCTCGTGCGGGTGGGCGGCTCCGTGGCCGGGCCCCTGGCCGGGGCCGTGGGTGTGCGGGGCGGCCGGACCCTGGTCGTGGGAGCGGGCCTGGCCGTGGGAGTGCGCGTGGCCGTGGGACTGCGGCGCGGTCGCCATCACCGGGCGGTGCGCCGGGCCGCCGCGCTCGTGGGCCGCGAGCGCCCGGTCGAGGAGCGCGCCGACGCCCTGCCCCCGCCGGGCCGAGGTGAAGACGACCTCGACGCCCGGGTTGACCCGGCGCACGTTGGCCAGGAACGCCTCGCCGTCGAAGTCGACCGCCTCGGCGATGTCGAACTTGGTCACCAGCACCAGGTGCGCGAGGCCGAAGGCGCTGGGGTACTTCAGCGGCTTGTCCTCCCCCTCGGTGACCGAGGCGAGGGCCACCCGCAGCGTCTCGCCGAGGTCGTAGGAGGCCGGGCAGACCAGGTTGCCGACGTTCTCGACGAAGAGCAGCCGGGTGTCGGCGGGCAGCCAGCCGTCCAGGTGGGCGCCGAGCATGTCGGCCTCCAGATGGCACAGGCCGTCGGTGAGCACCTGCTTCACCGGGGCCCCCGAGCGGGCGAGGCGGACCGCGTCGTTCTCGGTGGCCAGGTCCGCGGTCAGCGCGGCGACGGGGACGCCCCGCTCGCCCGCCAGCCGCAGTTCCGCCTCCAGCAGCGCGGTCTTGCCGCTGCCGGGGCTGGAGAGGAGGTTGACGACGGTCGTGCCGCGGGCGGCGAGGTCGGCGCGCAGCTCGTCCGCGCTCCGGTCGTTCTTGGCGAGCACCGCCTGCTGCAGTTCGGTCACACGGCACACAGGGCGTCAGTCCTCCTTCGGTGGGGCCGTGGACGCCGGTTCGGACCAGCACACCTCGGCGATCTCCAGTTCCCGGCCGGCGACCAGTTCGCTCGCGGCGCCGCCGCAACGGGGGCAGCACAGGTCGGGCGGCAGTCCGGTGGCCCACTCGTCGGCGCACGGGGCGCACCGGGCACGGCCGGGCACGTGCCGGGTCGTCAGTTCGGCGCCGGCCAGCAGGGTGTCGGCGCAGGCGAGCTCGAAGCAGAAGCGCAGGGAGTCCGGCACCACTCCGGCGAGTTCGCCGACCCTGAGGGTGATGCTGCGGGCCGTGGGCGCGGCACCGTCGCCGCCTGCCGCACGCGCCGCCGTCTCGACCTGGCCGACGACGGCCAGGGCGATCGACATCTCGTGCATCGCGCTCTCCTGACGCCGCGGCCGGGCGGGCCCGTTGCCGGGCCCCGCTTCGCGGCCCGTCCATTACATGGCGACGGGCGGGGCCTTCGGCCCCGCCACGCCGTCGGGGACCGTCCGAGGTCCACCGTTCGGATGCGCTCACATGGAGCGCATGCGCAGGTACCGCTTGATGTCGGGCAGGTTGGCGGCCACCAGGCCGGCCACCGCGAGCAGCGAAGCGCCGCAGAGAAACTTGAACATGTGCACCTCCTCGGTCGTCCGTGGGGTCGGTGGGAAGGGTCAGCCGTGAGGGTCAGCCGTGAGGGGCGGCGTGGCGGCCGGTCAGCCGGGGGTCACCGTGGCGGGATCCGGGGCGAGCAGGCGCAGCACGACGTCGACGGCCTCGTCGAGGGAGGCCGTCACCGGGGCGCTGAGCCCGATCCCCTCCTCCACCGTGGCCGGTTCGCAGCCGACGACCACGACGCGGCGCGGCCGGGCCGCGCCGGTTCCGGCGCTGAGTGTGCCGAGCAGTGCGAGCACCGCGTCGGGCGTCATCCGGTGCCCGTCGATGACGACCGATTCGGGGACCACGGCGTCGGCCTGGTCGATCAGGTAGACCGTGCCGGGGAGTCCGCCCTGGGCGGTGGCGTCGAGCAGCACCACCGTGTCGTAGCCCTCCAGGAGTTGGTAGGCGAGGTGGACTCCGCGCACACCGATGTCCACGACCTCCACGCCGGGCGGCAGCCGCCGGGCGGTGAGCCGCCGGGCCGCCTCGACGCCGAAGCCGTCGTCGCCGAGGAAGATGTTGCCGAGCCCGGCGACGAGCGTGCGCCCCGAAGCCCGCCTCGGAGCCCGCCCCGGAGCGTGTCCGGAGAACCCGTGCCGGGTCATCGCTCGACCACCGCCGCCACCTCGTCGGGCTGGAAGTAGAGGAACCGGCCCTGCTGCCGGCGCAGGTCCGCGCCCGGGTCGTCGTCCAGGGTGACGGCGAGGTGGATCAACCCGTCGACGTCGTGCAGCACGGCTTCCACCCGGGCGAAGGCGTCCTGGAGGAAGAGGTCCTGGGCGTCGCTGCGCCGCCTGCCCGGGCGCAGCCGTACCCGGCTGCCCGCGCGGACGGGAGTGCCGTCCACCACCACGTGGTCGCTGCCGGGATCGACGCTGCGGTCCGCGGCCGGGTCCCACCAGGGCAGTTGCGGGGTCATCAGGTCCTCCAGCGCGGCGCTCTCCTCGCCCGGGGTGACCAGGACCGGCGGTCCCTCGGTCACCTCGCGCATCGAGCGGACGGCGCCGTGCAGGCGTTCCCAGATCTCCGGTGGCAGCGAGTCCGCCAGGTCCACCACGGCGGCGGCGCGGTCGTCCGTGCCGCGGGCCTCGCGCTTCTCCTGGTCGGTCAGCGCAGCGGTGCGCAGGGCCAGGATCTCGTCGATCTCGGTGGCGTCGTAGAGCGTCCCGCAGCTCTCCGGGGCGATCCGCGGGTGGTCCTCCAGGATGATGGGCGAGGAGAGCACCACGTCGGCGCCGCCGTCCGCCCCGGCCAGCACCGGCCAGGTCCGCTCGTTGCGGCACTCGGCCACGGCTGCGCCCGCCCATTCGGGCGGGTCGGTCATCGACACGAACGACCCGTCGGTCAGGCCCAGCAGCAGGTGCGCGGAGAGCAGGGCGTGCGGCAGCGCCGCCTCCCTGTCGCCGGCCCGGCCGACGCCCGGGCTCCACGCCCCGGTGTTCTCCACGACGGCGCGCAGCCGCACCACCCGGTAGGGGCCGGGCAGTTCCTCCGCCGAGAGGCGCAGCACCCCGTCGACCTGCTCGCGTCGGCGCACCAGGCGGCCGACGACGCGTCCCTCCTCGTCGCGCACCTCCTCGGTCTCCTCGGCGGCGGGGCGGTGGAAGGGAAGGGAAAGCGGTTCTGCGCTCTCGCACAGGTCGGCGATCGGCACCCGGAAGTCCGCCGTCTGCTCGACGCCCTCGTCCCAGGGGACCAGGACCCGGTCGGCGAGCTCCAGCCGCTCCACCGTCCGGTGCGAGCGGTCCGGGCCGACGCGCTGCACGGTGCGCCGTTGCGCGTGCAGGAACCGCACCTGGGCGACCAGTTCGGCTCCTGCACGGGGTTCGGCCAGGCACTCGGTGCGGTGCCAGGCGTGCTCGCCGACGTCCAGACCGTAGCCGGGCGGCACCAGCACCCCGAACTGCCAGCGCATCCGGTTCTTGGCGGAGGAGGCGCGGTAGGGGTAGAGCACGTAGCCCTCGTAGAGCACCGCGTCCGCGACCTCGCGCGCGGTGTCGAAGCAGGGGCGGGCGGCGGTGGTGGTCACGTGGGACTCCCCTCGGTGGTCAGCAGGCGTGCGGCCGGCACGGCGTCCGCCGCGTCCGCGTGCGCGAGCAACTGTTCGACGGTGGCCTCCCAGGACGGCAGGCCGTGCCGGGAGCGGTAGCCGCGCAGGGCGTCCAGCACGTCGCGGGGCAGCCGCAGCCAGCCGCAGCCGGGGAAGTGCTGGTCGATCATCTCCCGCCAGACGGCCACCGGCATGCGGCAGACCGCCTCCTTGTGCCAGGGCACGGGCTCGACCTGGAAGCCGCCGGGCCCGCGGAAGGCGGTGCCGGAGAAGAGCAGCAGCAACGGCACCTCGCCGTCGGCGAGGGCCTCGAAGTAGCGGGTCGCGGCGATGTCGGTGTCGTAGCTGCACGGCACCGGCAGGTCGACCTCGGTGCTGCCGTCGAACCCGGGGACCACCATCGAGACCTGGGCGAACTGCATCGGGTTGAGGCTGCGGCCCCACCGCTCGCGCCCGCCGAACAGGTCCCCGAGTGCCTCGGCCTCCGCGTCGTCGTAGCGGCGCCGGGCCGGCTCGACGCGCAACTGGCAGCGCAGCGCGATCGCGTGGACCCGGCGGTCCTCGCCGTCGGCGGTGATCCTGATCCGGAACACCAGGGTGGGTCCGACGGCGTAGGGCTCGGCGCGGACGCCGACGCAGGCGAAGTCCAGGCCGCCGCTCACCGCTCGGCCTCCGCGTCGTGGCGCAGCGCGCGGGACTGCCGGGCCACCTCGGCGAAGAAGGCGTCGAGTTCGGCGTGCGCCTCGGCGCCGCCGTCGAAGCCCTGCCAGAACACGCGCATCCGGCCGACGAGTTCGTAGGCGGCGTCGACGGGGACGAGATGGCAGTCGCGGTGTCCCTCGGTCCGGCGCACCAGCAGCACCTCGACGTCGGGGAGCAGCTCGGCGGCGAGCGGGGTCGCGGCGGTGAACCGGTCCCAGACGGCAGGTTCGATCTCGCTCTCGGTCACCCCCGCGGGGCCGGGGAAGCAGGCGACGACCTGATCGAGGGCCGAGTTGCGCAGCAGGAACGCGACGCCGATGGGGATCCGCAGCAGCGCCCAGGCGTCCTCGTCCAGGGGGCGGGCTGGGTCGTGGAGGTAGCGGCGCGGCACGGCGCGGTAGCGGACGCCGCCCGCGCCCTCGCGGTCGAACAGGGCCGCGCAGGGCGGGCAGGCGCAGGCCAGCGCCCGGCGTTCGACGTCGACCAGGTGCCGGTGCTCGGGGGCGACCGGTGTCGCGCACATCTCGCACCGCTCGACGGCGGGCGGGCGCGGCGCGGTGAAGCGCCGCAGCCCGCCGCGAGCGGTGGCGGGAGCCGGCGGGAGGCCCGCGCTCATCGGGCCTCCGAGGCGGCGGCGGGACGCCGGCCGATCTGCAGCAGTGCCGGTTCGCGCGGGGCCTGCTCGGTGACGATCTCGACGGTGGTGATCTCCGGCGCGAAGCAGGACAGCGACGCCTCGATCCGGTCGCCCAGTGTGGCGTTGGTACTGGGGCAGCCGCAGCCGTGTGCTGCATCAGCAGTCTGGCGCAGCGTCAGCCTGGCGTCGGCCGCGTCGAGTTCCGCGATCTCCAGCGCGCCGGCGTCGGCCGCGCGCAGGGCGCGGCCGACGCGGGCGGCCAGGTCGTCGGGGTGCAGGTCGTGCAGGACCAGCAGGCCCGCGGTGACCTCGTCGGCCAGCAGCGCGTCCAGCGGCGCGCCGGAGCGTCCCGACAGCAGGCCGACCGCGCGGGCCAGGCCCGCGCCGTAGAACTCCATCAGGGCGCGGACCAGTTCCTCGGCCGTCGCGGCGGCGGCCGGGTCCTGCGCCGCCAGCCGGTCCAGCAGCTCCTCGACGCGGGCGGCCGTCTGCTGCGGGGACGGCGCGGACTGCGTGGCGGCGGCCGTCATCCGGCCAGGCCGCTCAGGCCGGTCGGGACGTGCATCTTCTCCACGGTCTTCCCGTTGCCCACGTACATGTGCACGCCGCAGGGCAGGCACGGGTCGAAGCTGCGGACCGCGCGCATGATGTCGATGCCCTTGAAGTTGTCCGGCGGGTTCTCCTCGAAGATCGGGGTGTTCTGCACCGCGTCCTCGTAGGGTCCGGGCGTGCCGTAGCTGTCGCGCACGGAGGCGTTCCACGGCGTCGGCGGGTAGGGGTGGTAGTTGGCGATCTTGCCGTCGCGGATCACCATGTGGTGCGAGAGCACGCCGCGGACGGCCTCGGTGAAGCCGCAGCCGATTGACTCGTCAGGCACCTCGAACTTCTCCCAGGTCTGGGTGCGTCCGGCGCGGATCTCCGCGAGCGCCTTCTCGGCGCTGTGCAGCGCCACGCCGGCGGCGTAGGCCTGGAAGTAGGTGCGGGCCCGGTTGCGTTCCAGCGCGTTGCTCCACTGCGGGATCTTCCACTCGAAGGTGGTCTCCGGCTTGGTGAGCGTCTTGGGCAGGTTGATGACCACGCTGTGGCCGGTGGCCTTGACGTAGCCGATGTCGACCAGGCCCGACAGCGCGGTGGACCACAGGCGGGCGATGGGGCCGCCGCCGGTGTCGAGCGCGAGGTGGTCGGTGCCGTCGAACCAGCGCGGGGACATGACCCAGCTGTACTTGTCGTCGAAGTTCCGCTTCTGCGGGGCCGGGATGGTGTGCTGGTTCCACGGGTGACGCGGGTCGACCGGGTTGCCGAGGGGGTCGTGGGTGACGAACTGCTCCTGCCCCTCCCAGTCCTGGTAGTAGGAGCTGCCCAGCAGGATCCTGATGCCGAGGTTGATCTGCGTCAGGTCGTTGGTGACCAGCTTGCCGTCGACCACCACGCCGGGGGTGACGAACATCCGCCGGCCCCAGTCGGTCATGTTGCGGTAGGTGAAGTCGCAGTACTCGGGGTCGTTGAGCGCGCCCCAGCAGCCGAGCAGCACGCGGCGGCGGCCGACCTCCTCGTAGCCGGGCAGCGCCTCGTAGAAGAAGTCGAAGAGGTCGTCGTGGAGCGGCACGACGCGCTTCATGAACTCCACGTAGCGCATCAGCCGGCTCATGTAGTCGGTCATCAGCTGGACCGAGGCCACCGTGCCGACGCCGCCGGGGTAGAGGGTGGAGGGGTGCACGTGGCGCCCCTCCATCAGGCAGAACATCTCCCGGGTGTAGCGGGAGACCTGGAGCGCCTCGCGGTAGAACTCGCCCTCCAGCGGGTTGAGCGAGCGCATGATGTCGGCGATGGTGCGGTAGCCGTGGTCGCCGGCGTGCGGGGCCTCCGTGC
Source organism: Streptacidiphilus rugosus AM-16 (assembly GCF_000744655.1). Lineage (NCBI taxonomy): Bacteria > Bacillati > Actinomycetota > Actinomycetes > Kitasatosporales > Streptomycetaceae > Streptacidiphilus > Streptacidiphilus rugosus. The sequence goes on from NZ_JQMJ01000004.1 coordinate 1,117,703, forward strand.
GCTCGGCCAGCTCCAGCACGCCGGGGTTGGTCTCGCGGACCATCTTCTCGCAGTAGTCCACCCCGACCAGGTTCTCCTGGAAGATGTTGTGGTCGAACATGTACTCGGCCGACTCGCCGAGGTTGATCAGCCACTCCCCCAGGTGCGGCGGCTTCACGCCGTACGCCATGTTCTGCGCGTACACCGAACAGGTGGCGTGGTTGTCGCCGCAGATACCGCAGATGCGGCTGGTGATGAAGTGCGCGTCACGCGGGTCCTTGCCGCGCATGAACACGCTGTAGCCGCGGAAGACGGACGAGGTGCTGTAGCACTCGGCGACCCGCTTCTGCTTGAAGTCGATCTTCGTGTGAATGCCCAGACTTCCGACGATCCGGGTGATCGGATCCCAGGACATCTCCAGCAGTCCGTCTGCCGCCATGGTGGGGTGCGCTCTTTTCCTCGTCGATGCGATGACGCTCGGTCGGTTCTGTTCGGTGTCGGGTGTCGGCCGCGCCGACTACCAGGGCTTGCGGTAACCGGTGGTCAGTTGGTCGCCCCGGTGACGCCACTTGGGCTCCTGGTCGACCGTCTTCATGGTCACGGCGCGCAGTCTGCGGATGGCCGCGCCGTAGATGCCGCTGGCGGTCGAGGAGATCTTGCCGCCGGGAGGCTCGTCCATGAACGGCATGAACTTGTCCGGGAAGCCCGGCATGGTGCAGGCGATGCAGATGCCGCCGACGTTCGGGCAGCCGCCGACGCCGTCCATCCAGCCGCGCTTGGGCACGTTGCAGTGCACGACCGGACCCCAGCAGCCCAGCTTCACCAGGCACTTGGGCGAGTCGTAGGTGGTGGCGAAGTCGCCCTGCTCGTAGTACCCGGCCCGGTCGCAGCCCTCGTGGACAGTCGCGCCGAACAGCCAGGTGGGCCGGAGCTTGTCGTCCAGCGGGATCATCGGGGCCGCCCCGGTGGCCTGGTAGAGCAGGTAGGTCAGGGTCTCGGCGAAGTTGTCCGGCTGGATCGGGCAGCCGGGGACGCAGACGATCGGGATCCCCGCCTTGGACGTCCAGTTCCAGCCCAGGTAGTCGGGAACGCCCATGGCTCCGGTGGGGTTGCCCTCCATGGCGTGGATGCCGCCGTAGGTGGCGCAGGTGCCGATGGCCACGACCGCCAGCGCCTTGGGCGCCAGCCGGTCCAGCCACTCGCTGGTGGTGATCGGCTGTCCGGTGGCCGGGTCGTCGCCGAAGCCGCACCAGTAGCCCTCGGGCTTGATCGCCTCGTTGGGGATGGAACCCTCGACCACCAGCACGAACGGTTCCAGTTCGCCGCGGTCCGCCTTGAAGAACCACTCGATGAACGTGTCCGCGCCCTGGACCGGGCCGCACTCGAAGTCGATCAGAGGCCAGTGGACCGCGATCTTCGGCAGTCCTGGCAGCGCGCTGAGCGCGATCTCCTCGATGCTCGGCTGGGTGGCCGCGGTCAGCGAGACGGAGTCCCCGTCACAACTGAGTCCGGCGTTGATCCAGAGGATGTGGATCGGGGCCTCGTCCTCGGCCCCCGGGCCCGCCGTGGCGGTGGAAGTCTGCGCATCCGACATGGATGCCTCCAAAGGGAAGATTGCTGAGGAGCCGGACAAACGGCGTCCTGTCTCCTGGATAGCCTGCGCCGCGCCGGTGCGCGCGCTGACGTGGCGCCGTCAGGGTGAGGGGGACGCCGCCGACCGGTGGTACGCCCGCAGGTGCTCCGGGGTCTCCGCGAGCCTTTCCTTGCCCACGAACGCCCGGCGCAGGGCGTGGTACGGGTGCTCCGGGTCGAAGAAGACGGCGTGCATGCGGCGCAGCTCCTCCTCGCGGTAGGCGTGCAGCGGCTTCTCCGCCTCTCGGCGCTCCAGATCGGCCTTCTTCCTGGCCGTCTGCGCCTGCACGCCGGAGCCTGCGGCCAGCCGCTGGGCCGACCGGATGACGGATCCGGCGAAGTCCTCCGGCGGGCAGTCGACGATGCGGTCCACCAGTCCGAGGTCCAGGCCGCGCCCGGCGCCGACCGGCAGGGCGGCCGCCATCATCCGTTCGGCCTCCGCCGCGCCCACCCGGGCGGGCAGCGAGTAGGTCCAGTACTCGGAGCCGTACAGACCCATCAGGCGGTAGTGCGGGTTCAGCACCACCCCGCGGCGGCACCAGACCTCGTCGGCGGCCTGCGCCAGCATCACCCCGCCCGCGGCCGCGTTGCCGCCGAGGGCCGCGACCACCAGCCGGTCGGTGGTCCTGAGCACGGCCTCGACGACGTCGTCGACGGCGTTGATGTTCGCCCAGGACTCCGCCGCCGGGTCGGGGGCCGACTCGATGACGTTCAGATGGATGCCGTTGCTGAAGAAGTCCCGCGCGCTGCCCAGCACCAGGACGGAGGTGGGACGGCGGCACGCCTCCCGGTAGGCGTCCAGCAGCCGGCGGCAGTGATGGGTGCTCATGGCGCCGCCGGGAAAGGCGAACCAGAGCAGCCCGACCGGACCCACCTCCTGGTAGCGGATGTCCGACCAGGTCCGCCGGTCCGGGGAGAGCTCCAGCTCGACGGGCGACTCGGGCAGCGGCGGGAGCCCCCCGTGCCGCCCCCGGCCCGCGACGGCCAGCGCCAGCGAGGCCGGCAGGGCGAAGCCGGGCGGCCCGCCGGGACGGCGCCGGGCGCGCAGCTGCGGGATCCACACCGCGCCGTCCACGGTCGCCCGGCAGACCGCGCCGGCCCGGGTCGCCAGGAGCTCGCCGGGCACCCCGCGCAGCCGGTCCTCCTCGTGACCGCCGTGCAGGAACCACTCCACGCCGTCGATCTCGTCGAGCACGCCGGGCTGCGAGTCGGCCGCCCGCAGCCGCCGCAGGACCTCCGCTGTCGTGTCCCGGCTCCAGTCGATGCGGCGTTCCTCCTGCCGCAGCAGCGGACGCGTCGACACCCGCTCCCGCACCTCCGGCTCGCGCTGCGACAGCGGGGTGAAGGCGCCGGAGGCGAAACGCTCGACGGCCTGCAGCACGGCCGTCACCGCGGCGTCGGCCACCTCGCCCCGGTACAGGTCGCTCTTGCCGCGCGGCGGCAGCGCGCAGGGGACGGTCGCCCAGACCGGCCCGGCGTCCATCTCGGCCTCGGCCTGCAGCACGGTGACGCCCCACTCGGCGCGCCCCTCCTGCACGGCCCGGTCGAGCGAGGAGGGCCCCCGGTCGCCGAGCGGCCCGGGATGGACGACGAGGCAGGTGACGGAGGACCAGACATCCTCGGGAATCGCGGACTTCAGCATGGGCGCGATCACGAGATCCGGTTTCAGCCGGACCAGGGCCGCCCGCAGGGCGGCGTCACCCGCCGACAGCTCCACGGCCACGGCGTGCGCCTGGTCCCGCAGGGCCGCGAACACGCGCTGGGTGAGGCTGTTGAATCCGGATGCCAGCAGCAGGATCTCCACGGGGACCTCCTCGGCACGCGAGACCGGTCGGTCCGGACGCGCGCCTTCGCCACGACCCACCCTGGCCCTGTGTCGCCCACACCTCCGGACGACGCACCGTCGAATCACCCGAACGCCGGGACATCCCTTGTCGTTGAGACGTCAAGCACAGCGGAACGACCCGCCGCTCCCCCGGGGCGTGGTACCCGAAAGGGTGAAGCGAGGAACGCAGGCGGGGCGGACCCGCGGCTGCGACGGGATCCTGGACCAGACCCCGCGCCCGTGCCCCGTGCCCGTCGAAAGGCGACGATGATGATCCGTAGGCGATTCCGCCCGGCGGCGGTGCTGACCGCAGCCCTGCTGGCCGTGACCGTGGGCGGGTGCTCCAGCAGCGGGCACACCGGGAACGCGGTCGGCGCGCCCGCGTCCACCCCGGCCGCGCCCGGCGCGACGGCGTCCGGGCAGACGCAGATCGTGATCGCGAACTTCGCCTTCCAGCCGGTCGGGCTCACCGTGTCGCCCGGCGAGCGGATCACCGTCGTCAACCACGACTCGACGGCGCACACCGTCACAGCGAGCAGCGGCCACGCCTTCGACACCGGCCAGGTCGCCCCCGGGGCGAGCGCCACGTTCACCGCCCCCACCACCCCGGGCGCCTACCCCTACATCTGCACGATCCACCCGTTCATGCACGGCACCCTGACCGTCCGCTGACGCCGCCGGTGGGCCGGGCGTGCCGGCTCAGCCGGTCGTGTCGTCCGAGGGGTCCTTGCCGAGGTCGGGTTCCGCCGGGGGCCGGACCGGCTCGGGGGTGAGCTCGGATCCGGGCGCGGGCGCGACCGGGGCTGCTGCTTTGCGGGCGGCCCGGCGCAGTTGGACGATGCGCGCGGTGCCGGGGATCGCGACGAAGAGGACGCCGCAGGCCGCGGCAAGCAGCAGCGCGACGCCGAGCGGGAGATGGCCGTGCGCGCCGAGGAAGGACACGCTCACGCGCTGGCTGTTCTGCGCGATGAAGATCAGCAGCAGGATCAGCACCACGGCGGCGACGATGCTGGTGACCCAGGCCGCGCTGACCCGGGTGCGCCGCACGTGCCGACGGTGGTCCTGCGGGGGTGCGTCCTGGGGGCGTGTGGTGGGTTCCATGCTTCCTCCGTTCGGGTCCTCGCGGCGTCTACCCGCTGTGGCGAGCGGCATCCGGCGCAGGAGGCCCCGCGGGTTCACCCCCTGACCAGCGGTAATCACTGACCTCCCCGTCCGCCACGACGATGCCGCCGTGCGGGCTGTCGTCGCGGTCCCACACCGTGTAGCGGCCCGCGGGAAGAGGGGTGATCACGGCGGCGTACAGGGTGCGGCCGGGCAGGTGGCGGGGGCGGACCGCGGCATGCGTGCGGCGGTCGGGCTGCTCCACGGGGCTGACGTGGATCTCCAGGCCGTCCTCGGCGGCCGTGGTGTGGACGACCAGCGCACCGGTTCCCGCGCCGATGTCCAGGACCACACTGCCCTGGCGGGAGGGCGCGGGCAGGGGCGGGTGGGCGTGGTGGTGCTCGTGGACGACGGACTGGGTCATGAACGGCTCCGTTCGGGGCGGGAGCTCCGGCGCCCCCGTGCGGGAGGCACGTCCGCTGCCGAGGGCACCGGAGCGACAGGGTCCGGCAGGCGTGCCGGAGGCGGTGACGGATCAGGAGGCGGGGTGGTGGTACCCGTCGTACGGCACGCCGAGGAACGGGAAGGCCTTCAGGTACGGGTTCCCCGGAGCGGTGTCGGTGAGCCCGTCCGTCACCAGGCCCGCGGCGGCGTCGGGGACGAAGGTCTTGTCGATCAGCGGGTAGGTCACCCCCGCGATGGCGCGCAGCTCGACGGTGACGACGTCGTCGAAGACCCGGCGCCCGTTGGGGAATCCGGCCAGGTCGTTGCCGAGCAGACCGAGGATGTTGGGGTGGGCGGCCGGCGGGATGGCGACGTTGAGGCGCAGCATGTCGGCCTCGGTGGTCCCGGTGAAGTTCTGGAAACCGCCGATGACGCCCTTGGGAATGCCGGTCAGCAGGATCGCGAGCAGGTCCGCGCGCGGCTTGCCGGACTTGTCCAGGGCCGCCAGGTGCGGGAAGACCCCCGGGTAGAGCACCGGCAGCAGTCCGGCGAGTTCGGGCTTGGCGACGTAGGAGGCGAACTTCTTGTCGTCCGCCGGGGGCAGCGCGTTCCATTCGTCCTTGCGCGCCATCGGCACCAGGACCTCGTTGAACAACGGGTTGCCAAGTCGCGAGACCTGCACGAACGGCCCGGACTCGGAGTCCTTGCCACGGCCGGGCTCGATCACGCGGGCGGCCCGCCGGCTCGCGCTGGTCCACACCCCGATCACCGCGCGCGGGTCGTTCACGTCCTTGCCGTTCCAGCAGCCGCGGGTCAGCTCGTCGATCGGCACCTGGAGCGCCAGGCTGTGGACGTTGAGTTCCTTGGTGGCGTTCACTCCCGGCGCGTTGCTGAACCCCTGCTGCTTGGCGAAGACCTGGAGCGACTGGAACGGACGCAGGTTGCCCAGATCGAAGATGGAGCCGAGGTCGACGTAGAAGCCCTCGGCGCGCTGCCCGGCGAAGACCTTCCGGCGTCCGCCGAGCTGGTGCACGGCGGCATGGGCCAGGGCGGGGTAGTCCGGAGTGGACAGCGGGCCGATGTTGCACGGCGGGCACAGCAGGTCCTTGCCGAGCACCGTGGTACGGCCGCCCGCCTCGACGCGGGTGAGCGTGTAGGTCTGGAAGCGGTTCCAGTTCGGAGAGGTCAGCGAGGTGATCGGGCCGGTGTTGTACAGGAACGTCTCGTGGTTGCGCAGGTGGGTGCTGAAGCGGAACTGGTAGGTGACGTCGGCTCGGCCGTCGCCGTCGTTGTCGATGTGGATCTCGTAGAGCACGTCGTCGCCGAACTCGTAGAAGTTCGGGCCGCCCGCAGGACTCTGCAGCGGGATGTAGTTGGCGATCAGGGTGACCGTGCCGTGTGCGTCGGGGCTGACGAACGCGTAGAGGTCGGTGCTGTCGGCGACCGGGTCCTTGGAGATCTCGGGGGCTTCGCGGTGGGAGGACATGGGGGAACCTCGCAAACGGTGTTCTGAGGGCGGTTCGGGTGGTTCGGGCGGTCCGGATGGGGTCGGTCGGGATCGGTCCGGCCGGGGCCGTTCGGGGGCGGCCCCGGCCGACACCTCCCGGGGTGCGGGACCCCGGAGCGTCAGCGGGCCGCGCGCAGCAGCTCGGCGACGAGCCTCTGGTCGCGCACGCGGTGGTGGCGGTGGCCGTGGAAGATGTCGAGCTCTCCGGTGCGGGCGTCGACCACCCGCACCATGAACGGCTCGCCCGATCGGTCGGGCGTCTCGGGCACGGTGTGCTCGGGCGTCGCCGTTCCCCTCCCCGCGGCCGCGGCGGTGCCCGCCAGGCCGGTGTTGAGGGCCAGGCCTGCGGCGACCGTGGCCGCGCCGGCCGCCGTGGCGTGCTTCATCAGGCCGCGTCGGGAGAGCGGGGACCCGGTGTCGGACCGGGGGCTGTCGAGGGTTTCGGGCATGGGCGGTCCTCCAAGGACGCGAGGTGGGATGCCGCGATCACCGGGCTCCGCGCCGACCCGCCGGCACGTGGACGGCCGCTCCCCGACGGGGAAGGCCTGAGCAGGGCGGGAAGTGGGTCCGGACGAGACGGCGACGGTCGAGCGCAGTCAAGCCCGTGGCGTGACAGCCAGTCAAGCACCGTATACGGAGCGCAATGGCTGCCCGCCGTGAACCGCCCACGGGAAACCGCAGGTCACAGCCGCGCTCCGGGGCCGATCGGGTGAAGTTGCGGTACACGGCGTCCGCCGACCCGTCCACGTCGCGACCGGCGCCGAAGCCTCCATGACGGTCCTTCGCCGGCCGGGCGTCCCGCCTCGGCCGGACACTTCGGCCTGCCCGCGCGCGGCTACTCGGCGCGCCGCTCCGCCGAAAGGCGGCCCTGCGGGCACCAACCCCTACGCTGATCGACGAAGTCCTGGCCCCGCACGACCTTCGACCGTAATCCCCCGATGGTGAGGCTGATGGCCGTCTTCCTGCTGACCCGCACCACCCGGCTCGGCCCTGACGCCTGCTGGGCACGGCTGACCGACTGGCCGCGTCACGGAGCCGGGGTCCCGTTCACCACCGTGTCGGCGAGCGGGGGCACCGGGCGGTCGGTGGGCGACGTGGTCCTCGCGCGCACGGCCGCCGGCCCGCTCGGCTTCGACGACCCCATGGAGATCGTCGCCTTCACCCCACCGCGCGCGGGGAGGGACGGACTCTGCCGGCTGGAGAAGCGCGGCCGTGTCGTCCACGGCTGGGCGGAGCTGCGGGTGGTGGTCCGGGCGGACGACGAGGAGTCCTGTGACGCGGTCTGGGTGGAGGACATCCGGATCCGGGGCCTTCCTGCGGCCTTCGACCCGATCACGGCGCGGATCGCCAGGCTCGTCTTCGGCCGGGCCCTGGACAGGGTGCTGAGCACCCGTCACTGACACTGCTCCGCTCCCCGCCACGGCGGGGAGCGGAGCAGCTCTCGACGACGTTCGGAGGTCAGGACTTGGGCATCAGCACCGTGTCGACGATGTAGACGGTCGCGTTCGAGGTCTGCACGTCGCCGCAGACGACCATCGAGTTGCCGTTCACGGTGAACTGCTCACCCGAGCCGGTGACGGTCAGGGTGCCGCCCTCCAGCGTCTTGTGGGTTCCCGCGAGCTGGCTGGGGCTGAGCCTGCTGGGGACGACGTGATACGTGAGGATCTTGGTCAGCTCGGCCTTGTTGTTGAGCACGGAGTCGAGGGTGGCCTTGGGGATCTTCGCGAAGGCGGCGTTGGTGGGGGCGAAGACGGTGATGTCCTTGGCCGAGTTGAGCGTGTCGGCCAGCCCCGCCTTCTCCACCGCGGTCACCAGGGTGGACAGCGCCGGATTGTGCGACGCCGCGGTGGCCACCGGGTCCTGGGCCATACCGGCGAAGCTGCCGGCGCCGCTGGCGGGCACGGCCGCGCAGCCCGCGCCGAAAGGAGCAGCCATCGCGGATCCGGAGCCGCCGCCCGAGGTCGCCGGCATGCTGCTGGAGCTCGCCGGCGCGCCTACCGAGTTGCTGGTGGAACCGCTGCTGCAGGCGGAGACGGTCACGGCCAGCAGACCGGCCGCCGCCGCGGCGACCAGTGCGGTGCTCTTGGAGGTCGCAGTCATCAGGATCACTTCCTTGCCTTGTACGGATGAGGGTGTGTCGGTCAGTCAGTCGGTCGGGGGTGAGTGGGTCAGGTCACGGTGACGACCGAGCTGTGCCAGCCGGTCGCTCCGGAGGGGAAGGGCGGGGTGCGGTTCTGCGGCTGGACGGCGCCGGTTCCGTCGGTGGCCCGGACTTCGAGCGTGTGCGGTCCAGGCGCGGTGGCGTTCCAGTCCCAACTCCACTGCCGCCACAGGTCGGGGCCGACCGCGGTGGCGAGCCGCGCCGGCTGCCAGGGGCCGCCGTCGACGCGCACCTCGACCGCGTCGACGCCCCGGTGCGTGGCCCAGGCGGTCCCGGCGACGGTCACCCGGCCGGCCGGCACGTGGGCGAAGGGGGCCGGGACCTCGATCCGCGAGGCGGTCCTGACCAGTCCGGTGCGGTCCCAGCCGCGGCGCACCCAGTACGGGTCGAACCGCGCGAAGGTGGTGACCTGGAGGTCGACCAGCCACTTGGTCGCGGAGGTGTAGCCGAAGAGACCGGGCACCAGCGAGCGGCAGGGGAATCCGTGCGCGACCGGCAGCGGTTCGCCGTTCATCGCGACCGCCAGCATCGCGTCGCGGCCGTCCAGGACCAGGCCGATCGGGCTGCCGATGGTCATGCCGTCGGCGGACCGCCCGACCAGCTGCTCCGCGCCCCGCTGGACGCCGGCCTCGCGCAGCAGGGCGGGCAGGGACGCGCCGAGCCAGCGGGCCGTGCCCACGTACGGGCCGCCCACCTCGTTGGAGACGCAGGACAGGGTGTAGTCGAGCTCGTGCAGCGGACGCCTGAGCAGGTCGTCGAAGGACAGCTCCAACGGGTGGTCCACCATCCCGTGGATCCGCAGCGTCCAGTCCGACGGTGCCACCTGAGGCAGGGTCAGGGCCGTGTCCACCCGGTAGAAGTCCGCGTCGGAGGTCACGAAGGAGCTCAGCCCCGGCACGTCCGGGTGCGCGGAGGCCGGCACCGGGGGCGAGGGGTGGACGGGAGCGGGCAGCCGCAGCGCGGCGCGGGCCCCGGCCACGTCGTAGCGGGCCGCCGTCAGAGCGCGCGCGGCGGTCTCGGCGACCGCCGCGCCCGCGGCGGTGGCCGCCAGCGCCACGAGGAACCCGCGCCGCCCCAGACCGGTCCGCGCCGTCGGCACGGACGCGTTCTCTCCCGCCTCTCCAGCTTCTCCCGCTGCTCCCGCTTGTCCCACGGCCGGGATCGGTCGCGGCTCGGCCGCCCTGACCAGGAGCACGAGCGTTCCCGCGCCGCAGAGTCCGGCGAGGGCCGAGGGCAGCAGCGCGGCGTCCCGCGAGGCCGCGGCCCACAGGCCGAGCCCCGCGAACAGCGCGAACACCGCGACGCCCGCCCACAGTCTGCGCAGCGCGAGCAGGCCCGCCAGCGCCGCCAGGACGACCATCGTCGCGTAGATCCCGGACAGCAGCACGGTCTTGTCGTGCGTGCCGAAGTGCTGGACGGCCCAGTCCTTGAGCGGTGTCGGCGTCAGGTCGATCGCCGCCGACCCGACCGCGATCACCGGCGCGCTCGAGGGGCCCGTGAAGCCGGCGACGAGGTCGCCGACGGTGAGCGCCACGGCGGCCGACCCGAGGCCGATCGCCGCTCCCGTCACAGCGGTTCGCACTTTGCTCACGACCCTGATTCGGTCCTGTGCGCCGGGCGGATGGGTGGCCGCCGAGTGCTCGGGGAAGCTTCACCCGTCCGAGGGAGCCTGCGGCGACGAATACCAGGTGGACGCGATCGGCGAGGAGAGCGGGCGATAGCCGTGCGGAACAGGAATGCGATTCTGCGGTGCGAACTGACGGCCGTGCTGGTCACCGGACAGTGCCGCCCGGCCCGCCTGGATCTGCGCCACGACCCCGCCGAGGGCTACGGTCTCGTGCTGCGCATCCGGGCCGGGCTGGACGACGACCCCGCCTCCCTGCCGCCCATCTGGAGGCTCTCGCGCGACCTGCTCGACGCGGGCCTCACCGTCCCGACCGGGACGGGCGACGTGCGGGTGCGGCCGCTCTCCGAGGACTGGACCCTGGTCGAACTCGTCCGGCCGCGCGTGACGGCGATCCTGGTCGTCGGCACGGCCGACCTGCGCGGCTTCCTGGCGGAGACCTACCGGATCACCCCGCGCGGAGCGGAGCAGTGCGCCGTCGACTGGGACGAGGAACTGCGCGCCCTCGACGGCTGACCCACCCCGCGGGAACACGCTGAGGAGCGATCATTTCCCGCCGCGCGCGGTGTCCGTACCAGGATGAGGGAACCGTGTCGGTGGGAAGGGTGGATGTGGTGACGGCTGACCTGATCTCGAGAGCGCGGGCGGGCGACGGGGAGGCGTTCCGGGCGCTGACCGAGCCGCACCGCCGCGAACTGCACGTGCACTGCTCCCGGATGCCGGGCTGGTGCAGGACGCGGAGGACGCGCCGGCGACGTGCCGGCCGAGGTGGCGAAGCTGCAGCAGCGGCTGGACGGGGAGATCCTCGTCTACGCCGGCTACACGCTCGTGCGCACCCTGATCGAGCACGACCTGGCGGACGAGCTGCGGCTGGTCGTCTTCCCCGTCGTCCTGGGCAGCGGGCAGCGCCTGTTCGGCGGAACCACCGACAGGAAGCCGCTCCGCCGGCTCGGCACCCGGACCTTCGGCGAGGGTCTCGCCTTCGTCCGCTACGAGGTCGTCCGGCCCTCCTGACCGGACGCCGCACCGGCGCGGCGGTTTACCCGCGGCCAGGCCGGTCAGACGCAAGGGTGTCCGAACCGACAGAGCCGCCCCGCGCTGCGGGCGGTCGCACGCGGTGAAGGAGGGCTGGTGTCGATGGGACACCACAAGCCGGGACTTCCGGGCGCGGTGGGCTGGGTCTGGTCGTGGCAGGACAGGGCCGCCTGTGTCGGGCTCGACGCCCCGCTCTTCTCCCATCCGGCCGGGGAGCACGGCCTGAGCTGGCAGGCGCGCGAGGACGCCGCGAAACGGGTCTGCGCCGGCTGCCCGGTACTGGAGCCCTGCCGGGCGTATGCGCTGGCCTCCCGCGAGCCCTACGGGGTGTGGGGAGGTCTGAGCGCGGTCGAACGCCGCGTGCTCCTGCGCGCACGCCGGCAGACGGCCCAGGCGGCCTGACACCGAGCCCCACGACTACGTCGCCACTCGCCCGGACGTGATCAGCCCGCTTCTCTTGGCCGTCACCGCGCCGGTCCGCCGCGTGGCGCTGCTGCGCCGAGCGGCGGACCGGGGCGTGGCGCGTACTGGTCGACGGCCTCCACAGGCACAGGAGCTGGGTCCTCCGTCGCCGGGAACGGCGTCAGCGTCTCGCCGCTTCCCGGGCCCCGCGGTCTCGACCGTCGTGCTGCCCGTCCTGTTCCGGTGTCACGGGCTTTCGGCCGCCTCCGACACCGCCTCGATGCAGTCGACGTCGATGCGGTCGGCCAGGCCCTCCAGCAGGGTCTGCAGGGCGAGCGCGGTACGCGGGTCCGTCTCCGGGCCCGACCAGGTCGACACGTCCACGGCGACCTTGCGCAGCACGGTCGTCAGGGTCGTCGCGGGCACCAGGACCTCGCCGTCCACCAGGCAGACCAGTTCGATCGTCACTCGGGACACGGTCACCACTTCCTCCGGTCGGCGCCCGCGAGGCGGACGCGTTCCCCACGGGGCGATTACCCGCTCCGGAGGCGGGCACACGACGGGATCGCGGCGCCGGGCCCGGCCGGCTTCGGCTCGGGCTGGGGTTCCGGCGTGGGCTCCGACGGCTTCGGCGGCCGGGCCGGCTCCACGGGCTCGGGCCCGCCGGGCCGGGGCGGCTCGGGGTCGGGGTAGGGCAACGGGGCGGGGTCCGGGCCGGGCGCCGGCACCGGGCGGTCCGGATCGGGCGGCAGCGGGACCGGCGGATCGGACGGCCAGGGGACGGGAATCACGTCGGGGTCCGGCGGCGCCGGGATGGTCGCGGTCATGGTCGTTCCTCCTTCGTCGGAACCGGGCCGGCTCACGACTCGTCGGCCAGGGCCGACGCGATCGCGATGCAGTCGAGGTCGATCTGGTCGGCCACCTTGCGCAGCAGCGTGCGCACCGCCGCGACGGTGTTCGCGTCCGCGCCCTGCTCGGGCCAGCAGGCAAGCTGTTCCTCGATCTCGCGCAGCAGCTGCGGGACGATCGCCGACGGGACCAGCACGGCGCCGTCGCCGCGCCACATCAGGGGGATCCGCACGCTGGTCACAGCCTCCACCTCCTTCGTTCCTCCCCCGCCTCCCGCGCGCGGCTACCCCGATCGCGCCGGAACTACCACCGCCGGCCCGAACCGGCTCGGGCGTCAGCCCCGGCGGAGCGCGTCGACGAGGGCGGCGAAGGCGTCCCGCACGCCGCCGGGGTTATCGATCCAGGGGAAGTGACCCGCTCCCGCGACGCTGTGACGCAGGATCCGGCGGCCGGTGAGGCCCTCGGTCCGCTGCCACAGGCTCTGGTCCACCACATGGTCCTCGGCGCCGCCGACGATCAGCGCGGGAAGGTCGGAGGGCAGCCAGGACGCGCGGTAGTCGGCGTCGAAATGCGCGTCCGCCCAGGCGACGGCCTCCTGGCAGTACGGCAGTCCCTCCAGCAGCGCGCGGCCGCGCGTTAGACCGGCGGGGGTGAAGTTCCAGGGCGCGGCTTCCAACGTCAGCTCGCGCAGGGTTCGGTCGTCCGGTGCTGCCGCGTACCGCTCGGCCGCGGCGTCCACGCCCGGCAACGGGTGGGCGGCCGCCCAGCACTCGAAGCGCGGACGCCAGCCCGCGTGGGGGGCGCTGCTGATCAGCGCCAGCCCGGCGAGACGCTCCGCGAGTTCGGGGACGGAGAGCAGGAACATCCCTCCGGTGGAGTGCCCGACGGCCACCACGTGCTCCAGCCCGTCCAGCGCCTCGACCAGCGCCTGCGGCCACCGCAGGAACGGCCCGGGCGGCACCGCCGGAACGCCCCGGTTGGAGCCGTCCCCCGGCAGGTCGACCAGCCAGACCGTGCCGGGCAGCGCGCACGCCTCCACCAGCCCCGCCAGCGACTCGGACCCCAGGCCAGGCCCCCCGGGCACCAGCAACCAGTTCCACCGCCCCGGGCTCTCGGCGGCGCGCCGCAGCCGGACCCCCGAGGGCGTCCACCGTTCCTCCACCACGACCTCCGCGGACTCCCGCGACGACTTTCCGCACCGACGGTAGGCGACGGGATCGACGGCGGGCGACCGGGCACGCGGTCGGCGCTCAGGCAAGCGGCAGGCGGTCAGGCGGTCAGGCGGTCAGGCGAGTGTTCCCTCCGCGTCCGGGTCGGCTCGGTCGGCGCGTCCGCCCGGGCGGCGTCCCGCCCTCTGTCGGTGGGGCCCGGTAGCGTCGGAGGGAGCGTCAAGAACACGCGGGCAGCACCACGGAGACGGAGGAGCACGATGGCCACCTTCACGCTCGTTCCCGGTGCCGACGGCCGGGCCTGGTTCTGGCACAGGCTCGTGCCGGAGCTGCAGGCCCGGGGGCACGACGCCGTCACGATGGACCTCCCGAGCGACGACTCCGCCGGTCTGGAGGAGTTCGTGGGGGCCGTCGCCGCCGCCGTCGGGCAGCACGGCGGGCTCGCGGGGCCGCTGGTGCTGGTGGCGCAGTCGCTGGCGGGCTTCTCCGCTCCGCTCATGTGCGGGCGGCTGCCGGTGCCCGTCGCGGAGCTGGTGCTGCTCAACGCGATGGTTCCGGCGCCCGGCGAGACCGCGGGCGACTGGTGGGAGAACACCGGCCAGGCCGAGGCCAGGTCCGCGTACGCGCTGGCCACCGGACGCGGCGCCGATCCGGAGTTCGACCTGCGGGCCGACTTCTTCCACGACGTCCCGGCCGAGGTGACCGAGGAGGCGCTCGCCGCCGGCGGCAATCCCCCGCCCGCCGCGCTGTTCGCCCAGCCGTGGCCGTTGACGCGCTGGCCGGAGGTCCCGACCCGGTTCCTCCAGGGCCGGGAGGACCGGTTCTTCCCCCTGGAGTTCCAGCGCCTGGTCGTCCGTGACCGGCTGGGCCTGGAGGTAGAGGAGATCCCCGGCGGTCACCTGGCGGCCCTCAGCCGCCCCGCGGAGCTGGCGGACCGTCTGGTGCGCACGGAGCCCGTCTGACCCGGGCCGTCAGCGCGGTTCGGTCGGCCGGGTGACCAGCACGTCCTCGGTGCCGACGTCGCCGCGCACCACGGCGCGGGCCAGCCGGGTGATGCCCTGCCCGGTCCGGGCCGCGTGGGCGCGGAGGGCCGTCAGCGCCTGCGCGACGGTCAGCCCGCCGTCCTCCGCGAGCATGCCCTTGGCCTGCTCGATCGCCGAGCGGGCCGCCAGCGCTTGGGTGATGTGGAGGGCCGGGCTCTCCTCGGCGTGCGAGTGCTGGATGATCGCGACCATCGCCAGGTCCGCGAAGGCCTGCGCGGTGGGCAGCCGCTCCTCCGCGCACTCGGCCCCGTCGTGGCCGAAGATGTTGAGCGCGCCGACCGTGCGCCCGTAGAAGCGCAGCGGCATCGCGCGGACCGCGAGGTACCCGGACTCCGCCGCCGCCTCGGCGAACCTGGGCCAGCGGTCGCGCGCCCCGATCAGGTCCACGGCCACGACCGGGTGACCGAGCCGCACGCAGTCCACGCACGGCCCCTCGTTGATCTGCACCTGCAGCCGTTCCAGCCGCCTGACCCTGTCGTCGGAGTAGGCGATGTCCCGCAGTTTGCCGTGCCCGTCCTCGATCACGATGCCCGCACCGGCGGCGCCGCAGGCGTCGACGCAGCAGCCGAGCACGCGTTCCAGCGTCTCGGCGAGATCGAAGGCTCCGACCAGGGTCTCCGCCAGCTCGGCGAAGGCCTGGTTCAGCTCCTCGGGACGGCCCACACCCACCTCCCTAGTCGTTTCCAACGCTACCCCTCTTCCTGGCGGTCATGGCCTGAAGCCCACCCGCCGACTCAGCACGTCCCGCGCCAGTTCGCCGACCGTCCGGCCTTCCGCGAAGGCGCGGGCCCGCAGCGTGGAGAGCGCCACGTCGGCAGTGGCCCGCAGCTGGGCCATGACCATGCCCACGGCCTGGTCGATCTCGACGCCGTCGACCCCGGGCTCGTCCAGCCAGGCGGGCGCGGCGAGCGGGCTCCCGCTGCACATCGTCTCGAACGAGCGGGCCAGTGCCACGCTGGCCAGGTCGGCCGCGATGCGCCCGTGGGCGGTCTCGGTCTCGTCCAGCTCTCCCGGCCGGTCCCGGCACACCTCGAGGACGCCGAAGCTCACCCCGCTCAGATGCAGCGGGAAGGCGAAGACGGCACGCACCGGCAGGCCCGCGTCGGCGACCGTCACGGCCAGCGCGGGCCAGCGGTCCACGTCGGGGCCGGTCAGGTCGCCGGCCATGACGGGAACGCACCGCGCGACGGCGTCCAGGCCGGGACCCTCCCCCAACGAGAACTCCAGCCCGCCCAGCCGTTCGGTGTCGGGGTCGCTGGCGGCGAGCACGCGGTGGTGGGAGAGATGTGCCATCAGCACCAGCACGGTGCCGCGGCCCTCGAGCACCTCGTCGAGCGCGGAGCAGAGCCGACGCGGAAGGGCCGCGCCGTCCTCCCCCGCGATCGCAGTTCCCATGATCTGAACCACACGGGTCAGATCCACCAGCTGTCACCGCCTCAACGCATCGCGTGTCCGACCGGTCGAAGGAGATCTTACGATCGAGAGCCCGGTGTGCCCTTGTCCGTGTGCGCCTGACCGCGTATCGGCGCTTCAAACGCGCACCCGGTCGGATCTCCTCACGCGTGCGAGGCGAAGGGAACGACGCAGGGCGGCGAGGGTTCGGGGTGCGGCGGCGCCCTGCTCGGAGCACCGCCGCACCTCACGCCTGCGGCAGCCGGGGGGTGGAGCTGCCGCAGGGTTCCGGGTCGGGCCTCGCCGAGAAGAGGCGAGTCGAAGCGGCGAGGCCCGAACAGGCAGGCCCGGACCACCCTGGGGTCGAACCCGCGACGCCATCGTCTCCGGACTCGTGCTCGCGACCGGCGCGGCATGCCGGGGTTCACGCGTCCGACACAGGATCCCCACCTGGTCATCCAGAGCCAGTCCTGCCGCGGAATCGGTGGTCAGCGGCGGCTGCGCGCAAGCAATACCCGGAACGAAGAGCCGGTGCGGATTTCGGGCCGCCGAACGAAGGTCCCGAGGTGTGAGGGCGGCACCAAGGGGTAGCCGCGGGGTGGCTGATCCGACCACTGAGCTGGGAGTGTCCGGTGAGTGCACGGAGTACGGCGTCGACGGGACGGGCCTGCCTGTCCCGGTACGACGGGCCGCTCGGAACGGGTGAGGGCCTCCGCCACGTGCGGGAGACACTCGCCCGGTGGGGCCTGGACGCCGAGTGCGGGGAGTCGATCGACGCGGTGCTGGTCGCGGGCGAACTGCTGGCCAACGCCCATCAGCACGGCGGCGGCGCGAGCTCGGTCGAGTTGTCCTGGCACGGCAACCGGCTCCGCGTCGCCGTCAGCGACGGCAGCCCGGAGCCCCCGCGCCTGATCCGGCCCCACCGGTCGGAGCGGCCGTCCGGCCACGGCCTCTACCTGGTGGAACGCCTGACCGGACGCTGGGGCGTGGTCGCGCGGCACGCGGGCAAGACGGTCTGGGCGGAACTGCGGCTGTCGGAGCCGGACCGCGACCCGACCGGCCTGCGGTCGTAGCAGCGCGGCCCGACCGCCTCGGCCGGTGCTCAGCCCCGGAGCGTGCTGCTCGGCGGGCAGTGGTGGACGGCCTGGTAGCGGGTGGCGAAGCGGCCCGGGTGGAGGAAATCCCAGTGCGCGGCGATCTGCGTGACCGTGGTGAGCTCAGGGTCCGCGTCCATCAACTCGTCCTGGGCGCGCCGGAGCCGCACGTCGCGCAGGTAGCCGAGCGGCGTGTTGTCCAGATGGCGGCGGAACGCGTACTGCAGCCTGCGGGGGGTGACGTGGGCGGCCGCCGCGATGTCGACCAGGGCGATGTCCCTGTCGGCGTGCTCGTCGATGAAGGCGGTGGCGCGCCGCACCGTCGCCGGGCTCGCATCCGGCCCTTCGGGTGAGCTGCCGGGCCCTGATCCGACGCCTGCCCCGAACGAAGCGCCGGTCGGCCCCACCGCCGGGCGGACCTGTCCGTTCTGCGTGGGGGACGAGCCGTTGCGGGCGGACATCGTCCGCGCGGCGCGCGCGGTGGGGGCCGAACCGGAGCTCGTCGCAGAGGAGTTCTGGCGGTGGTTCACGGGCCGGCCCGGTTCCCGCCTTCCCGAGCGCCCTCACCCGGCGTGCGGCGGACTCCCTCGTCACCAGGCACCGGTCGCCAACCCCGACCGCACCACCGTCGATTCCTGGCCGACCGCGTAGGCGCTCACGCCGGCGCGGGCTGCGGCGCGGGCTCGGGGAGCCCCGGCCCCGGCCCGGCTTCCCCGGCGGGGGCGGCGGCACCGGATCGGGGCCGAGCGGCTCCGGTGCCGGCGGGGGAACAGGGTCCGGACCCAGCGGCTCCGGGCGCGGCCCCGGGCCGGGACCGGGATGCGGTCCGCCCGGCGGCGGTGGCGTCGGCGTCGGCGGGACCGGGTCGGGTTGGACGGGCTCGGGGACCGGCACGTGATCACTCCTCCTCGAGTGGTTCATCCGGTCGGCCGCGCCTACCCGCTCGGCCCGAGGCGATGCACGCGGATGAACACGGAGGCGGAACGTGGTGTCAAGCGGTCCGGACCGGGCAGTCGCCGGATCCGGAGATCCTTCCGGGTGTTCGTCGAGGAGTAGCACCATGGTCACCCACAGGCAGCCGTCCATCGCTCTGCCGCGCGCCCACAGCGCGGCGCTCGACCACTTCGACTGGCTGGTCAGGGACGTCGAGCCGGAGCAGTGGCGGTCCGCCACCCCCTGCCGGGAGTGGAACGTGCGGCAGTTGGTCAACCACGTCACGGTGCAGCAGCGTTGGCTGAGCCTGCTGCTGTCCGGCGTCTCGGCGGGGTCCGTCGGCGACCGCCTCGACGGCGACCTGCTCGGAGACGACCCGGCGCTGGCCTTCAAGCACGCGGCGGTCGAGGCGGAGAGCGCGGTCCACGACGAGGCCGCACTCGACGGCACCGTGCGGCTGTGGTCGGGACCCGCCCCCGCGCGTGATCTGGTCAGCCAGCTGACCATGGACCTCGTGGTCCACTGCTGGGACCTGGCCCGTGCGACCGGCGCCGACGAGCGGCTGCCGGAGTCCCTGGTCGCGTTCGCGCTGCGCGAGCTCTCCGGCTACGCCGACCGGCTCGCCCCCTCGGGCCTGTTCGACCCGCCGGCTCCGGTGCCGAACGACGCGGACTCGCAGACCCTGCTGCTGGCCATGACGGGCCGCCGCGCCGACGCTCCGCCGGGGGCGGCCGGGGAAACGGGGGCGGCAGGGGTGGCCGGGACGGGGCGGAGCCGGTGATCAGCGTCGATCTCCCACTGGTCGCCCTCGGCGAGGGCGGCATGCTGATCCCCGCCGAGCAGGTGACCGACCTGCTGCGCGAGATCGCCGGCGAGTACCGCAGCTGGGTGGAGAGCGACCCCACCGAGGCGCAGTCGGTCGCGGACGCCGCGCTCGTCCTCGACCGGCTCGCGGACCAGATCGACGTGGAGTGCATCGCGGCCAGCGGGGACGCGGACTGACGCCCCGCTCCTGTGACCGGCAGCCCCGGGTATCCCCCGGCACCCGGGGCCTGCCACGGACGGCGGCGGCGCTCAGGCGCGGCCGCGGGTGCCGAGCCTGGCGATCAGCAGGACGATCACCGCGCCGAGGATGGACCAGAGCAGGCCGCTGGTGTGGAAGGAGTGCGACCAGTGGTGGAGCTGGAACTCGTCGCCGAGGAAACCGCCGAGGAAGGACCCGACGACGCCCAGCACGACCGTGCCGAGCAGGCCGATCGGATCGCGTCCGGGGACCACGAGCCGCGCGACGGCGCCGGCGACGAGCCCGATCAGGACCAGGTAGATGATGTAGGCAACCATAGGGAGCGCCTGCCCTGACTCCGCTGAAGCATGCGGCGGCCCGCGGTGTGAGGCCGGAAACAGCGGGCAGACGCGGCGCATGACCGCCACCGACCCCACGACCGCTCCGCCATGTCGCCCGGCCGGCGTCACCCTGTTCCAGGAGACGGACTTCCACGGCCTCTCCCGGCATCTGAGCGACACCGGCCTGACCGCCTACAGCCCCGCTGCGCTGGGCCTGGCCAGGATCGCCTCGGTCGTGATCACGCCCGACGGCGGACCAGGGAGCGAGGCCCAGGTGCGGGTCTTCCGCGTCCAGTTGTACGACCGGGCTCCGGTGTACCTTCCCACCGGCGCGGAGGCGCGCGAATTCCGGCTCGACGTCACCGCCGACCTCGCCGACACCGGGGACTGGCGTACCCGGACGCGCTACGTCACGGTCGCTTCCTGCACGGCCGCCGACGCGGACTGGGGCTTCGGCCGGCCGCTGGCCGGCGGCGAGCCCGCCCGCTACACGCTCGTCGACCACCCGGCTCGGCCCGCGCCGTCCCGGCTCGAGGACGGGCTCGAGGACGGATGACGTCCGGCAGGCTGCCACGACCCAGGAGGTGACGTCGCACGGACCGGAAATGGTGGACCCTGATCGCCGTCTGCGTCGGCACCTTCATGCTGCTGCTGGACGTCACGATCGTCGTGGTCGCGCTGCCGGACATCCAGCGCGCGCTGCACGCGGGGTTCAGCGACGTCCAGTGGGTCGTCGACGCCTACGCGCTGGCCCTCGCCTCGTTCCTGCTGACCTCCGGCGTGCTGGCGGACCGCTACGGGCGACGACGGCTCTTCCTCATCGGGCTGGTGGTCTTCACCGCGGGATCGCTGCTCTGCGGGCTCGCGCAGACCTCGTTGATGCTGATCCTGTCCCGCGCCGGGCAGGGTCTCGGCGGGGCGATCATGTTCGCCACCTCGCTCGCCCTGCTCGGCCACAGCTTCCGGGGCCGGGACCGCGGCGTCGCCTTCGGCGTGTGGGGCGCGATCACGGGCGTGGCGGTCTCGCTCGGGCCGATCCTCGGCGGCCTGATCACCACGGGCATCAGCTGGCGCGGCATCTTCCTGGTCAACGTCCCCATCGGGGTGGCCGCGCTGGCCGTCACCAGCCGACGGCTGGAGGAGTCGCGCGCGCCGCGTCCCGGCCGACTCGACGTGGCGGGCTTCGTGCTGCTGACCCTGGGGCTGGTGGGCCTGGTCTTCGGCCTGATCCGGGCCGGGGAGACCACCTGGGGCGACACCACGGCAATCACCGCTCTGGCGGTGGGCGGTGCCCTGCTGGTCGGCTTCGTCCTGGTGGAACTCGTGGTCGCCGACCCCATGTTCGACCTGAGCCTGTTCCGCAAACCGACCTTCGTCGCGGGCCTCGGCGCCGCGTTCGCGATGAACGGCTCACTCTTCGCGATGCTGCTCTACCTGGTGCTCTACCTCCAGGACGTGCTGGGCTACTCGGCCCTGGCCACCGGCACCCGACTGCTGGTCTCCAGCGGCTCGATGCTGGTGGCCGCCACCGTGGCGGGGCGGCTGAGCGAACGGGTGCCCGTCCGGTGGCTGATCGGTCCCGGCCTGCTCGCCGTCGGGGTCGGCCTGCTGCTGATGGCGGGACTGAACCAGGACAGCGCCTGGACGCACCTGATCCCCGGCTTCGTCGTCTCCGGCGTCGGGGCCGGCTTCGTCAACCCGCCGCTGGCGTCCACCGCCATCGGCGTCGTCGAGCCCGAGCGGGTCGGCATGGCGTCCGGCATCAACTCGACCTTCCGTCAGATCGGCCTCGCCACCAGCATCGCCGCGCTCGGCTCGATCTTCGCCACCTCGCTGCAGGAGCGGCTCACCCACGCGCTGGCCGGCACTCCGCTGGCCGGGCGCTCGGCCGAGATCCTCGCCTCCGTCCGCCAGGGCCAGGGCCGCGCGAGCACCGGCTCGGTCCCCGCGCCCCTGCGCAACGAGCTCCAGGTGGCGATCCGTTCGAGCTTCACCGACGCGCTGGACCGCCTGCTCGTGGTCACGGCCGTCCTGGCGCTCGCCGGCGGCGTGCTGTCGGCGGTGCTCATCCGCGACCGGGACTTCACCGCCCGGCAGCCGGACGCCGCGGGCGCCACGGCGGGCGACGCGGCGGACGAGCTCCGATAGGGGCAGGCCGCGTGGCACGGGTAGGGTTCACCGTGTGAGCAGCACGATCCACAGCTCCGCCCTCCCGACCGAGCCGTGCCTTGAGTCCGGCCCCGAGCAATGGCGTGTGCGCATCGGACGGGCGGCCGAACGTGACTGACGACGCCTCGGCCGAGGACGGCGACACCACCGGGCCCGTGCCGAGCCTGCTCTGCGACGTCCAGGCGCTGACCGCCGGGCTGGGACCGGACGGCGCCGGGGCGGTGTGGAAGCTGGCCGAGTCGGGGCGCCAGCTGGACGCCAACCTCGTGCATCTGCAGGCGGGCCGGCAGGTCGGCACGCACACCGAGCCCGACCTCGACGTACTGCTGCTGGTCGTGGCCGGCAGCGGCGTGCTGACCTCGCCGGGAGGAGCAGAGCGGCTGACCGCCGGCTCCCTGTACTGGCTGCCCCGCGGCTCCACCCGCGCGCTCACGGCCGGGGACGCGGGCCTGTCCTGGCTAACGGTGCACCGGCGCCGCCCGGGCCTGCAGATCCGCCCCGGCCCGCGGCCGGAAGCCCCGGCCTGACCGGGCCGCCCCGCCGCGCCGTCGGCTACCTGGGACGGACGACGGTCGGGACGCCGTGGATGTAGTGCTCCAACTGGTCGATGGTGAACTGCTGGTCGGCGATCTGCTGCTTCAGCAGGTCACCGATGGAGACGATGCCGCTCAACCGCCCGCCGCTCAGCACCGGCAGGTGCCGCATGCGGTGTTCGGTCATCAGCGCCATGCACTCGTCCACGCTCTGGCCCGGCTCGACGTAGCGCACCCTCTCGGTCATGATCTCTTCGACGCGGGTCTCCCCGGCCAGGCGTTGACGCAGTTCGACCTTCCGCGCGTAGTCACGCTCGGTGACGATCCCGGCGATCTCCTCGCCGTCCATGACCACCAGGGCGCCGATGCCCTTCTCGGCCATCAGGGCGAGCGCCGCCAGCACCGTACTGTCCCTGCGCACGGTGTGCACCGTGCGACCGCCGTCGGACTTGGCAGCAAGAACCTGCTCAACGGTCACGCTCATGCCGTATCCCTCCTTCGCTGGACGGACCCATGTCTCCGGAGTGCTCATTCCCCGTTCCGGTTCCCGCGAACAGCACCGGGCGGAGTGGCGGCGACACCGGGGTCCCACCGCCCACGCCTCAGGCAGGTCGGACGGCCAGCAGCACCAGGCCCGAGACGATCAGGGTCGTGAACCCCGCGAACACGCCGGACGAACGCCGCAGCAGGGCGAACCCCAGAAGCGGCGCCAGGCAGACGAGACCGGTCACCACGGCCGCGTCGTCCCACAGCAGGGCGCGGTCGTGACGACTGTCGAACCAGCCGTCACCGTTCAGCAGCGCCCAGGTCAGGCCGAGCAGGAGGACAAGCACGATCCCCTGCAGGACGATCACCGCGATCGCCACTCGGGACAGCCCCGCCTGCCAGTTCCCCCGCGCCATCAGGCTCCCCTTCCGGTCATCGCCCGCAACGCGACAAGCGCGCGTCCGGACCGATCGGGGCCGGTCCGCGGAAGACATGGTTGCGGGCACCCACTCTGCCGGTCGCCTTCCCCAGCGCGCATGAGTACGCGTACTCACCTCCGCTGTCGCCGATCCTCCTCCATCCCCTTCCAGGACAAGAGATCTGACGGACCGGCAGAGGAGCCCGCCTCCGAGCCCGCGGCCGAAACGCCGGACCACGGGCAGGCTCTCCTGCTGCCTAACCCCGCCCCTACCGGCGCCGGTAAGGGCGGCGCAGGGCCGGGACGGCGGGTGTGGCCCGCGGCAGGGGGCGCCACCGCGTTGCCCGGCGATCCGACCCTTGGCGCGCTCGGCGGGGCCGACCGACATGCGCGGTGTCTGCCCAGCTCCGTTCGCCGTGCACCAGGCCGACCCCCGGCGGGTTTGCGGGCGGGCGGGCGGGTTAGCCGCTTGGGTGGGACGTGTGCCGTGGGAGACGAGGGAGCGGAGGCGGAGATGGGCAACGACGTGCTCGACCGGCTCGCCGAGGCCGGGGTGTCGGTCTGGCTGGACGATCTGAGCCGGAGGCGGCTGGCGGACGGCAGCCTGGCCGCGCTGGTGCGGGACCGGAACGTCGTCGGCGTGACCACCAACCCGACGATCTTCGCCAAGGCGATCGAGGGCAGCGACCTGTACGACCGGCAGATCGCGGATCTCGCCCTGCGCCGGGTCACCGTCGACGAGGCGCTCCGCGCACTCACCACCTACGACGTGCGCTGGGCCTGCGACCTGCTGCACCGCGTGCACGCGGAGAGCGGCGGGCGGGACGGGCGGGTCTCGATCGAGGTCGACCCGCGCCTCGCCTACGACACCGACCGCACCGTCGCCGAGGCGCGCGCCCTGTGGTGGGCCGTGGACCGGCCGAACCTCTTCGTGAAGATCCCCGCCGCCGCCCAGGGGCTGGAGGCGATCAGCGCCTGCCTCGCGGAGGGCATCAGCGTCAACGTCACCCTGCTCTTCTCCCTGACCCGCTACGACCAGGTGGTGGAGGCCTTCCTGACCGGTCTGGAGCGGGCCCGCGACGCCGGCCACGACCTGTCCAGGATCGCCTCGGTGGCCTCGTTCTTCGTCTCACGGGTGGACACCGAGATCGACCGACGGCTGGACCGCCTCGGCGGCGACCGCGCCCAGGCGCTGCGCGGCTGGGCCGGGATCGCGAACGCCAGGATCGCCTACGAGCACTACGAGAAGGCCTTCTCCACCGAGCGCTGGAAGGGGCTGATGGACGACGGCGCCAGGCCGCAGCGGCTGTTGTGGGCCTCGACCGGGGTGAAGGACCCGCGGTACGAGGACACCCGCTACGTGACCGGGCTGATCGCCCCCGACGTCGTCAACACCATGCCCGAGGCGACCCTCGACGCGGTCGCCGACCACGGCGCGCTTCCGGTCAGCGACCTGCGCTTCGGCTACGCCGAGGCCCACAAGGTGCTGCGCGATCTCGCCGGGCTCGGCGTCGACTACGACGACGTCGTCCAGTGGCTGGAGGACGACGGCGTCGAGAAGTTCGAGGCCAGCTGGGACCGGCTCGGTCGCGGACTGGAGGCACGGCTGGCCGCCCCGGACGCCGGGGCGCGCGCGGTGGACTTCGAGCTCGACTACCACCGCAGCGGAGTCTGAGGAGCACACAGTGACGGTCGGTCGGCCGGTCGACGGCGAGCAGCGGAAGTCGCCGGTCCGGTACCCCGCTCGCGGAGAGTCGGGAGCCGATGGACAGGAGGGACCGGCACGGGACTCTCGATGAACGACCGCCGTGTCCTGGCGGAGATCGACCGGCGTCTCACCGCCTCCGACCCGCGCCTCGCGGCGCGCCTCGGCACGCTGACGCGTGCACGGTTCAGCCTTGCCGCCGTCCGGGGCGCGATGTGGCGCAGGCCGCTGGCCGTCGTGTCCTGGAACGTGATCGCCCTGGCGGCGCTGCTGCTCGTCCTCGCGGCGGCCGTCCACCGGCCGCTGCTCGCGGGCGTCGGCGTCGTGGCCCTGCTCGCGGGCGGCCTCGGCGCGACCATCAGCTGGCTCGAGCACCGCCCCGCCCGCCCCACCCGCCGGGACCGCCCGGACCGCCCGGTCCCGCGCGGGAAGTGAGGCCGCGGCCTGGCGGCTTCCCCGTCCACGCCTCATTGACATGACCCGGTTGATTCACGATTCTCTGTCGCACCGTCAGATCACCCGTCTGGCCTATCGACGACAGGGGAATCACCCGTGCGCCCTCCCGCCCTGCCCACCGTTGCCGCCCTCGCACTCGCCTCCGCGCTCACCGCCCTGGCCGCGGCTCCGGCGACAGCAGCGCCCGTGGCGCCCGCCGCGGCGCCGCACCTGAACCACCACCTGGACCGGCACGCGAGCGGCAACGACAACTGGGGCGGCTACGCCGTCACCGGCGGCACCTACCACTCGGTGACCGGCGACTGGACCGTGCCGGCGCTCGACTGCTCGGCCACCGCGGGCGACATATCCTTCTGGTCCGGACTCGACGGGTGGACCAGCAGCAGCGTCGAGCAGATCGGCCTCGACGCGGTCTGCACCAAGAACCGCACCGTCCAGTACAACCCGTGGGTCGAGATGTACCCGGCGAACTCGATCTACTTCACCGAGACCGTCAAGGCCGGCGACACCATGACCTCCTCGGTCACGACCAGCGGCAACGGCACCTTCACGCTGACCCTCGCCGACCCGACCCAGGGCTGGACCAAGACCTACACCAAGTCCGCCGCCGGCGTGGCCCTCAGCTCCGCCGAGGTCATCGTCGAGGCGATCGGCTCGCGCACCATCCCGCCCTGCCCGGACTTCCACCAGGTCCAGTTCACCGACGTCACCGCGAACGGCCAGTCCTTCGCCACCGCCGGCACCGTCAGCACCACCAACCTCGAACGCAGCGGCGTCCTCCTCACCCAGGACGGCCCCCTCACCGGCACGACCTTCCCGGTGACCTGGCTGCACGCCTGAGTCCTTCCGGGCGGGGACTAGGCTGCGGTGACTTGTCTCCGGAGGTGCCGCGTGCTGTTCGTGTCGTTCGAGCTGCTGTTGCTGCTTCTTGCCTGCGGCCTCGGCTTCGCGGTCTCGCGGATCCGGTTCCGGGGCCGACGCCGGCCGGGCTGGGGCGTGGCCGTGGGCGCCGTCCTCGCCCTGCCCCCGGCCTTCGCCCTGGCCGCCTGGACGACGTTCCTGTTCTCCTAGCCCGGCTGCGCCCCGCCCGTGCGTGACGGGGCGACAGCCATTCGTGCACGGTCCGGTGTCCTGGACGGGACAGCTTTGTGACACCGGGCCAGGAACGCGGGGCCAGGGGCGACCGTCTTCAAGGTCATGAAGAAGTATTCAGCCTTTGGCATCCTCGCGGCGTCCGCCCTCTGTCTCACTGTCAGCGCCTGCACCTCGACCGGTTCGCCGGCCGCCGGCGGGACGGGTTCCACGACCGCCCCGGCGACCGCTGCCGCGACGTCCGGCGGTTCCGGCGGTTCCGGCGATGGCTCGGGTGGCACCGGCGGCAGCGGGACGAGCGGCAGCACCGGTGGCAGCGGCGGCAGCAGCGGTGGGGCGACGGCCACGGCCGCCGCCGGTCCGGCTCCGTGCACCGGGTCGCAGATCACCGTGGGTGCGGGGCAGGGTGACGGCGCTGCCGGGCACCTGGCCGTCGTGCTGTCGTTCACCAACTACACCGACCACGCCTGCACCCTGCACGGCTACCCGGGGGTCGCGGGCCTGGACTCCAACGACAACCAGGTCGCGCAGGCCCGCCGGACGCTGCGCGGCATGATGGGCGGGGCGGCCCCGTCCGCGACCGCACCGGCCACGGTGCTCGTCGCGGCGCACTCGGCGGTGTCGGCGCGCGTGGAGGCGACCGACGTGCCCGCGGGCGGCGCGACCAGCTGCCCCACCTACGCCGGCCTGCTCGTCACCCCGCCCGGCACCCGCGCGTCGACGCGGATCGTCTCGGTCCAGCTGCCCGGCTGCTCCGGCCTCGAGGTGCACCCCGTCGTCCCTGGAAACACCGGCAACCAGCAGTGACGCCGCCGCGGTAGCGACTCAGGGCTGCTGTCTGCGGGCGCTCAGGGCTTCGGCGGCCTTGTCGATCCGGCGCCGGCGCGTCTCCTCGGTCCTGGCCTCCTCGATCGGCAGGACGAAGCGCTGCCGCCGGCTGTAGGACAGGCCGTCGAAGAACCGCCGTGTGTCGGCGTCCAGCAGCGCGGCGAGATCGGCCGGGACCGGCAGCTCGCGGGGCTCGGTGTCCAGCTCCACCTCGACGGCCACCGGATCTCCCGCGGCTACCGCTGCGGCCTCGCGGACCGCGGCGCTGACGCTGATCAGCGCGCGGCCGCCCATCACGCCGACCGTGGTGCGGTAGACGTGGCCGTTGAGGGTCACCCGTACGGCCGGGCGCTTCGCCCCGCCGAGTTCGGCCAGCACCTCGTCGGGGACGGGGATGCCGGTGGTGGTCTTTCCGGTGGGCTCGACGGTCGCCTCGAACAGCATGGTCACCATCTCCTCGATGGTCGTGGCACCGCCAGGTCTGCGCGGGCACACTTCTACACTGAATGGTGCACTATCTTGTATACCAAACAGTACCGAAGTGGACGGGGAGCGGCATGTCGGCGCAGGCGCGGGAACCGGAGTCCGCCGTGAGGATGCCGCAGGGCCCGCGCGACCGGGGCCCCGACCCGCGGACCCTGCGCACCAGGGCGGCGGTCGCCGAGGCCGCCACCACGCTCTTCCTGCGCAACGGCTACCAGGACACCGGCGTGGACGAGATCGCCGCGCTCGCGGGGGTGTCCAAGCGCAGCATCTACAACAACTTCGCCGACAAGCAGACCCTCTTCACCGAGCTGGTCCTCGGTTTCACCAGCACCGCCGGGCACTTCGCCGACGAGCTCGTCGGCGGGCTGACCGAGGCGGAGGACCTGCCGGCCGCCCTGCACGATCTGGGCCGGCGCCACCTGCGCACCGTCGCCCGCCCCGAGGTGCTGCGCCTGCGGCGGCTGATCATCGTGGAGGCCGCCCGCTTTCCCGACCTGGCCGCGGAGTACTACCGCCGGGCCCCCGGACGCGTCATCGCCGCACTGACCGAGAGCTTCGCCGAACTGCACCGGCGCGGCGCGCTGACCGCGGCCGACCCCGGTCGGGCCGCCCAGCACTTCTCCTACCTGGTACTCGGCAGCACGCTGGACACGTTCCTCTTCGACCCCGAAGGCGCACTGCCCTCCCCCGCCGAACTGGACCGCCTGGCGGACGATGCGGTGACCGCCTTCCTCGCCGCCTACCGCGCCTGACCGGCCGGTCGGGCCGGTCGGAGAGAATTCCTGCGGCGGAAAAGCGAAACGGCGAGAAGAACACTCTTCTCGCCACTCTCAACTTATAGCGTGCCGGGGGGCTTGCCGCAAGGCCCCCGTCGTGCCGCACAATCGTCGGCTGACGCCACAACCTGCGGAAACGGGAGCAGGACGGGCCAGGGAATCACCACGGGCCCGGGATGGTGTTCGACAGAGTGGGAGACGCCGGTGATGTCGCGATGACCGAACAGTACGTGTGGGATCTTCGGGAGGTCGACGAAACGCAGGCCGGGCTCGTCGGCGGCAAGGGCGCGAATCTGGGCGGGCTGTGCCGGATCGGGGGCGTCCGCGTGCCGGAGGGCTTCTGCGTGACGACGGACGCCTTCCTGCGGGTCCTCGCCGGGGCGCCGATCGACGATCAGCTCGACCGGCTGTCACGCGTCGATCCTGAGGACCGGGAGGCGATCCGCAGGCTCAGCGCGCGGATCCGTCGGACCGTCGAGGAGGCCGCCGTTCCGGACGAGGTCGCGGCGGCGATCACGGCCGCGCTCGCCCGGTTCGGCGAGGAGGGCGCCTACGCGGTCCGGTCCAGTGCGACGGCGGAGGACCTGCCGACGGCCTCCTTCGCCGGGCAGCAGGACACCTACCTGAACGTCGTCGGACCGACGGAGATCCTCCGGTACGTCAGCGGCTGCTGGGCCTCGCTGTTCACCGAGCGGGCCGTGACCTACCGTCAGCGGAACGGCATCGACCACCGCACGGTCCGCATGGCGGTCGTCGTGCAGCGGATGGTCCTCCCCGAGGCGTCCGGCATCCTCTTCACGGCCGACCCCGTGACCGGCGACCGGAAGGTCGCCACCGTGGACGCCGGTTTCGGTCTCGGTGAGGCCCTGGTCTCCGGTCTGGTGAACCCGGACGTCCTCAAGGTCCGCGACGGCGAGGTCGTCTCCCGGACCATCGCCGCCAAACAGCGGGCCGTGCTCGCCGTGCCGACCGGCGGCACCCGGCAGGTGGCGGTCGACGCGCGGCGGCAGGGGCAACCGGCGCTGACGGATGCCCAGGTGGTGCGGCTCGTCGAGCTCGGGCGGCGGATCGAGGCGCACTTCGGCTGCCCGCAGGACATCGAATGGTGCCTGACCGACGACGGCTTCCAGTTCGTCCAGAGCCGTCCGATCACCACCCTGTTCCCCGTCCCCGCCTCCGTGTCGGGCGACCGGAGGAACCGCGTCTACGTCTCCGTCGGGCACCAGCAGATGATGACCGACGCCATGAAGCCGCTGGGACTGTCCATGTGGCGGCTGACGGCCATGGTGGCGATGCACGAGGCCGGCGGGAGGCTGTTCGTCGACGCCACCGACCGTCTCGCCGCGCCGGGGAGCCGGGCGGCGCTGCTGGAGGTGATGGGGAGGGGCGACCCGCTGGTCAGGGACGCGTTGGAGACCGTCCTCGAACGCGCAGACTTCCTCGCCCCGCTCCCGCCCCCCGGGTCCGGCCCGGCTCCGGCCGTGCCCCGGCGGGCGCCGCGCCCGAGCCGCTCGCGACCGATCCGGCGATCGTCGCCGACCTGGTCGAGCGCAGCCGGGCATCCGTCGCCGCGCTGGAGCGGGACATCCGGACGAAGACCGGGCCGGCGCTGTTCGACTTCCTGCTGGAGGCCTTCGGTGAGCACAAGCGGGTGCTCGCGGATCCGCTGAACATCCAGGCGATCATGGCGGGGATGGAGGCCACCTGGTGGCTCAACGACAACCTGGAGGCGTGGCTCGGCGAGAAGAACGCGGCTGACACGCTCACCCTCTCCGCCCCCGGCAACGTGACCTCGGAGATGGGCCTGGAGCTTCTCGACGTCGCGGACGTGATCCGGTCGCGGCCCGAGGTGGTGGACTTCCTGCGGGGCGTGCAGGACGACGGCTTTCTGGAGGAGCTGGCCAAGCTCCCCGGCGGGACCGAGGCGCGTGACGCGATCGAGGGCTACCTCGACCGCTACGGCATGCGCTGCGTCGGCGAGATCGACATCACCAGGCCACGCTGGCGCGAGCGGCCGGGCACGCTCGTGCCCGTGATCCTCGACA
Organism: Streptacidiphilus rugosus AM-16; assembly: GCF_000744655.1. NCBI lineage: Bacteria > Bacillati > Actinomycetota > Actinomycetes > Kitasatosporales > Streptomycetaceae > Streptacidiphilus > Streptacidiphilus rugosus. Next base: position 1,148,231 of record NZ_JQMJ01000004.1, read on the forward strand.
ACGTCAGGAACTTCGAGCCGGGCGCGGCCGAGCGGCGCTTCGAGCAGGGGCGGCAGCGGGCGCTGCAGAAGGAACAGGACGTGCTGTCACGTCTGCGGGCCCTGCCGGACGGCGAGGGGAAGGCCGACGAGGCCAAGCGGATGATCGACCGGGTCCGCACCTTCATCGGGTACCGGGAGTACCCGAAGTACGGCATCGTCAGCCGCTACTTCGTCTACAAGCAGGCCCTGATGCGGGAGGCCGAGCGTCTGACGCGGGCGGACGTGCTGGCCGAGCCCGAGGACGTCTTCTACCTGACCTTCCAGGAGTTCCACGAGGCCGCGTGCGCGAACCGGGTGGACGGGGAGCTGATCCGGCGGCGCAAGGAGGAGTTCCTGGCGTACCGGGCGCTCACCCCGCCCCGGGTGCTCACCTCGGACGGCGAGGCGCTGACCGGGTCCTACCGCCGTGACGACGTGCCGTCCGGCGCCCTGGTCGGCCTGGGGGTGTCCGCCGGGACCGTCGAGGGCCGGGCCCGCGTCGTCCTCGACATGGCGGACGCGGTTCTCGAAGCGGGCGACATCCTGGTCACGCCGTTCACCGACCCCAGCTGGTCGCCGCTGTTCGTGGGCATCGCGGGCCTGGTCACGGAGGTGGGCGGGCTGATGACCCACGGCGCGGTGATCGCCAGGGAGTACGGCCTGCCCGCCGTGGTCGGTGTGGCGGAGTGCACCCGGGTGATCCGGGACGGGCAGCGGATCCGCGTGCACGGGACCGAGGGCTACGTCGAACTGCTGACCTGAGCCCTCACCCCGAGCTCCTGCCCCGGCCTGTCCGCAACGCCCGTCCGCGACGCCCACGGGCACTGACGGGACCCTGCCGCGACGCTCAGTCGGCCTCGGCGGCGGAGGGCGCCGTCGTCGGGGCCGTGGCCAGGCCGGCGAGAACCTCGGCGCCCGGCAGCCGGGCCACGGCCCAGCCGGGCAGGATCAGCTTGCCGCGGCGGGAGCCGCTGCCGATCAGCACGTGCGGCGCGGCGGCCACCGCCGCGTCGACCAGCAGCGGCCACGCGCCCGGCAGCCCGACGGGGGTGATGCCGCCGTACTCCATGCCGGTCGCCTCGACCGCCGTGTCCGTCGGCGCGAAGGACGCCTTGCGCGCGCCGAGGTGACGGCGGACGGCCTGGTTGACGTCGAGGCGGGTGGTGGCCAGGACCAGGCAGCCGGCGAGGGTGGTCTCCCCGCCGCGCTTCGCGGCCACCACCACGCAGTTGGCGGAGAGCTCCGGCGGCACGTCGTACGCGGCGCAGAAGGCGGCCGTGTCCGCCTGCGCCGGGTCGCTGTCGACGTGGAGCACGGACTCGGCCGCCTCCCGGTCGCTCCAGCTCTCCAGGGCCGCGGCCACCGGCGCGGCGAGATCGGCGCGCATGTCGACCGCGCGGTGGACGGTGGGGAACGCGCCGAAGGGCGCCCGCGCCTGCTCGCTCATGGGCCGACCCTATCGAAGCGCCGGGCCGGCCCCGCCGCCGGGAGTGTCGTCAAGGTGACGGTTGTCATAGGGCTGCTGTTCCGGCACGTGAAATGCCCCCTGGGCACCGACGGTTGTCACCTGCGCGCGGTCTCCGCGCGCACAGCCGTCTTCACCCCCGAGGAACTTCATGACCATCGCCGAGTCCGTCGTCTCCCGCGCCGCCGAGATCCTGTCCCGGCCCGTCGCGCTGAACGGGTTGACCGTCCCCAACCGCATCGCCATGGCGCCGATGACCCGCATGTTCTCCCCGGGCGGCGTCCCGGGTGAGGACGTCAGGTCCTACTACGCCAGCCGTGCCGCCGCGAACGTCGGACTGATCGTCACCGAGGGCACCTACGTCGGGCACGAGTCGGCCGGGCAGAGCGACCGGGTGCCGCGCTTCCACGGCGAGGAGCAGCTGGCCGGGTGGGCCGCGGTCGCCGACGCGGTGCACGCCGCAGGCGGCACGATCGTGCCGCAGCTGTGGCACATCGGCATGGTGCGCAAGCAGGGCCAGCCGCCGTTCGCCGACGCCCCGGCGGTCGGCCCCTCCGGTGTCCGCCTGGACGGCTCCGAGGACGGCGGCCGGGCGATGACCCGGAGCGACCTCGACGCGGTGATCGGCGCGTTCGCCGACGCCGCCGCCGACGCGGAGCGGATCGGCTTCGACGGCGTGGAACTGCACGGCGCCCACGGCTACCTGGTGGACCAGTTCCTCTGGGCCGGCACCAACCGCCGCACGGACGCCTACGGCGGCGACCCGGTGGCGCGGACGAAGTTCGCCGAGGAGATCGTGGCCGCGGTCCGCGAGCGCGTCTCGGCGGAGTTCCCGGTGATCTTCCGCTACTCGCAGTGGAAGCAGGAGGCCTACGACGCGCGCCTTGCGGAGACCCCGGAGCAGCTGGAGGCCATCCTGGCCCCGCTCGCCGCGGCCGGTGTCGACGCCTTCCACGCCTCGACCCGCCGCTACTGGCTGCCGGAGTTCGAAGGCTCGGACCTCAACCTGGCCGGCTGGACGAAGAAGCTGACCGACCGGCCGACCATCTCCGTCGGCTCGGTCGGCCTGGACGGCGACTTCCTGGGCGCCTTCGTCGGCGAGGGCTCGCCGCTGCGGTCCATCGACAACCTGCTCGACCGGATGGAGCGCGAGGAGTTCGACCTGGTCGCGGTCGGCCGCGCGCTGCTGCAGGACCCGCAGTGGGCGGCGAAGGTGCTCGCGGGCCGCTTCGACGAGCTCGCCTCCTACGACGCGGCGTCGCTGAAGTCGCTGAGCTTCTGACCTCCCGGCGCGAGCCGCGGCCCCGGGGCCGCGGCTCGGCTGTTTGCCGCCGGACAGGGCCTGGCTAGTGCTTCTTGGCGGCGTGGGTGGTCGGGGTCGTCTCCGACTGCGGGGCGTCGAGCAGGGCGTTCAGCCAGGGGAAGAGCGAGGGGTACATCGAGGTCCAGGTGCCCCAGTTGTGCCCGCCGTCCTTGAGCAGCAGCGGAGTCGCCACCTGGACGGGGAACTTGGCCGCGGTGCGCAGGGCGTCGGCGTTGGCCTTGGTGCTGTAACGGTCGTGGAGGCTGGTCGCGACCATGATCGACACATCGGTGTCCGGGCCGGTCCTGCGCAGCAGCGCCAGCGGGTTCTCGGAGGCGAGGACGCCCTTGGTGGACACGTTGGACGGATCGCCGTGGAAGTCGTCCGGGCTCATCGCCACGGCCGTGGCGAAGCGGTCGGGATGCTTGAGCACCATCCTGACGGCGCAGTAGCCGCCGGTGGAGATCCCGACCAGGCCCCAGCCGTGGGCGCTGTCCAGGACCCGGAACTGCCTCTTGATCATGTTCGGCACGTCGGTGCCGATCCAGGTGCCGTTCCTGACGCCGTTCGAGTCGGTGCAGTCGGTGTTCTTGCCGTTCGGGTCGATCGTGGGCACGACGATCACGGCGGGCTTCATGGTCCCCTTGGCCATCATCTGGGCCAGGGACTGCGGCATCTTGCCGCCGGCCAGCCAGGTCTTGGTCGAGCCGGGGTAGCCGTGCAGCAGCACGATGACGGGGAACCTGTCGTTCTGGTACTTCGTCTGGTCATACTGCGGCGGCGTCCAGACCAGCACCTGACCGGTCAGGCCGGAGACCGGGCCCTTGTACATGGCGCTCTCGAAACCGGACGGCCCCGGCCCGAACACCGCCTTCGCCCAGGCGGTGTCGGAGCTCGGAAGCGTCACGTTGTTCGCGCTCGTGTCGCCCAGGAGGTCCGTCCAGGACGTGTACAATCCGTTGTCGTTGTTGATCCACACCGCGACCACCGCGATGGCGGTGACCTGGCAGACTCCGATCATCCCCACACGAAGCAGCCAGCGCAGGGCCTTGGGCCCGCGCACGGCTCCCCACGCGAGCGTCGTGAGCACGATGGCGACGACCGTGGCGAGGATGAGGGTGTAGAAGAAGGCATTGCCGGTGAGGCTCACGTGGCGGTCTCTTCGCGGGTCGGTGACGGCGTTGGCGCGGGCGGGCGCGCCCATGGAGCGCGTTCCGGCACGCTAGCGGCGTCTCCTGTGCGTTTTGCTCCGAGCTCCCCCTACTGGTCGGTTTGTGACTAAACCGTGCGCACATGCTGTGCAAACTGTGATCTCCCACGCCCGTCCCGTGGCTCGTAGCCGGAGCCGGGCTGAGGCGGAGCTGGGGTCGGCCGGGCTCAGCCGGAGCTGAAGCCATCGCGGCCCGGCGTCAGGCGCGGGGCGTGCGGCCGGGGCCCGGGGGCCGGCGAAGGCCTGGGCGAGGAGGAGCCAGGCGGCGGCGTCGTCGCCGTGGGTGCGGAGGGCGCTGTCGGCCGGGGCGAGGCGTTGGGTGACGACCAGGCAGAAGTCGAGCGCCGGGCCGGTGACCCGCTGCGGGGCGTCGGGCGGGCCGTAGGCCCACTGCTCGCCGTCGGGGGCGGTCAGTTCGACCCGGAACTCCTCCGACGGCGGGGTGAGGCCGTGCACGCCGTAGGCGAAGTCCCTGGTCCGGACGCCGAGGCGGGCGATGTGGCGCAGCCGCGCCGTGGGCGCGGAGCGCAGACCGAGGGCCTGGCGTACGTCCTGACCGTGGGCCCACGTCTCCATCAGGCGTGCGGTCGCCATCGACGCCACGCTCATCGGCGGCCCGTACCAGGGGAACCGCGCGCCGGGATCGGCCGCCGCGAGCGCGTCGAGCAGCGCCGCACGGCCGTCCCTCCACTCCGCGAGCAGTCGGCCGGGCGGCTTCCGCGCCTGCTCGGCCGCGGCGATCCCGACGAAGTCCTCACCGCCCTCCAGCGCGCGGAGAATCTCCTCGGGGAAGGCCTCCGGCGTGCGCACGGCGATCAGCGCCCTGGCGTCGGTCCAGGCCAGATGTCCGATCTGGTGGGCGATCGTCCACCCGGGCGCCGGCGTCGCGGCGGACCAGTCCACCTCGTCCCGCGCCACCACCGCGTCCAGCGATTCGCTCTCGTCACCGAGGTCCTTCAGGACCGGCCCGGCATCCGCCACGCTGCTGCCTCCTCACGCCCGCGACCGGACCGCGCGTCCGGCGCAAGGATGACACCACGTCAGGTCCGGCGCTGCCAGGATTTCCACAAAGTCCGCTGCTGCACTGCCCCTGACGTCGACGGAGGGAGACCGTCATGCCACGGAAGACGACCCGCGCGGTGCTCGCGGTCACGCTCGCGCTGCTCGCCCTGCTGTCCGCCACGGGCTGCCGCCCGTCGGCGACGGCCGGCGCTCCGGCTGCCACGGTCCGCCCGCTGCCCGTCGGCCGGTCCTCCGCGGGCCTGACGGTCGACGGGATCAGCCGCAGCTACCGCGTCTACCGGCCCGCCGCGCTGGCCGGGCCCGCGCCGCTGGTGGTGATGCTGCACGGCGGGTTCGGCAGCGCGGAGCAGGCGGAGAGCTCCTACGGCTGGGACCGCCAGGCCGACGCGGGACACTTCCTCGTGGTGTATCCGGACGGCCGGGACCACGCCTGGAACTCCGGCGGAGGCTGCTGCGGCGTGCCGGGCACGCGGAACACGGACGACGTGGCCTTCGTGGAGGCGGTCGTCCGCACGCTGGGCCGACAGGTCCCGCTCGACCTGCGCCGGATCTATGCGACGGGGATCTCCAACGGCGGGATGATGGCCTACCGGCTGGCCTGCCAGTCGCACCTCTTCGCGGCGGTCGGCGTCGACTCGGCCACGCAGATGGCGGACTGCCCCGCGCCGACGCCGGTCTCCCTGCTCCACATCCACGGGACCGCCGACCACAACATCCCCTACGCCGGCGGTCCAGGCGAGGGCCCGGCACATATCGACGGGCCCGCCGTGCCCGCGGTGGTGGCCCAGTGGCGGGCCACCGACCGCTGCGCCGCGCCGGCCGTCACGACCGCGGCGAGGGTCACCACCTCGCTGTCGGCCTGTCCTGACGGCCGCGCGGTGGAGCTGATCACCATCGCCGGGGCCGGCCACCAGTGGCCCGGCTCTCCGAACCGTCCGGTGCTCCAGCGGGTGCTCGGCCTGGACACCCCGTCCACCGCGTTGGACGCGACCACCGTCTTCTGGCAGTTCTTCGCCGCCCACCCGGCCCCGGCCGGCTGAACCCCGCCGTCCGAAGCCCCGTCAGGGGCGTCGCCGGCCTTCGCGACGAACGGCCGGTCGCACTCCCCAGGGGCGCGAGGCTCTGCCGACTTGCGGCTCTGCCGAGATGCGGCTCCGCCGCGCGGGCGCGAAAGGCCGTCCCCTCGGATGGAGATGGCACACCGAACGAGCGAAGCCATCCGCTCATCAGTGCTGTCTCGCACGGTTCCCCACGCCCCCGAGGCACTGCCTGGGCGCCGAGACGGAGCAGGACGGGCCGAAGGCGAGGCGCCCTACAGCTGGGGCGCGCGGTGCGTGGGACGCCCGGCCACCACTGTCAGCAGCACCGGCAGCTCGGCCAGGTCGAGGTCCGGGACCGCGAGCGGGTCGTCGGCGAGGACGGTGAGGTCGGCGCGGCAGCCGATCGCGAGGCGTCCCGCGCTCCCCTCCTCCCCCGCCGCCCAGGCGGGGTTGACCGTCATGCCCTGCAGCGCCTGAAGGGGGGTCAGCGCCTGCTCCGGACCGTGCGGCGGCTGGGCGAGGTCGCGGCTGGGGCGGCGGTGGCGGGCGCCGGCCATGACGGTGAGCGGCGGGTAGGGCGCGATGGGCCAGTCCGAGCCGAGCACCACCCGCGCGCCCGCCGCCCACAGATCACCGCAGCGGAAGGCGCGCGAGGCGCGCTCCTCGCCGAGACGGCGGGACCAGTTGTCGCTGTGGTCGGCCCGGGTGTAGTCGGTGCAGTGGGTGGGCTGCATGGACGCGATCACCCCGAGCCGCACGAAGCGTTCCACGGTGTCGTCCGGCACGGTCTCGATGTGCTCCACCCGGTGCCGGACGGCAGCCCCGCCCTCGGCCACCCCGCCTTCGACCGTCGCCTTCTCGACGGAGTCGAGCACGTGCCGGACCGCCGCGTCGCCGATGGCGTGGGTGGCGGTCGGGACGCCTGCCGTGTGGAAGGCCACGACGGCGCGGGAGTAGGCCTCGGGCTCGGGCCAGAACGCGTGGGTCGACTCGCCGTGGCAGTCCGGACGTTCGAGCCAGGCGGTGCCGTTGTCGATGGTTCCGTCCATGAACATCTTCACGCCGTCGACCCGCCACAGCTCACCGCCGGTGCCCTGCATCCGGATCAGCCCGGCGAGCGCGTCGGCGTCCGCGCCCGGCTGGCACCAGGGCGCGATCCGCAGCCGCAGCGCCAGATCACCCTGATCCTCCAGCGCGGCGAAGCGGGCCAGGGCGTCCCCGTTGGCGTCCATCGCATGGCCCCCGGTCAGTCCGGCCGCCGCCATGCCCCGCAACACCTCGGCCGTGCGCAGCCGCAGCTGCTCCTCGGTGGGCTTGGGGGCGACGGCCTCCACCACCTCGCAGGCGGCGTCCTCGAGCAGCAGTCCGGTGGGGCGGCCCGACGCGTCGCAGACGATCTCCGCGGCCTGCTCGAAGGCGCGCGGCCCGTCGACTCCGGCGAGCTCCAGGGCCCGCGCGCTGGCGAGCAGCGAGTGCCCGTCGAAGAGGTCGATCGCGGCGGGGACGCCGTCCAGTACCGGTCCGACCGCCGCGGCCGTGACCGGCTGTGCGCCGAAGACGTTCGGGTCGAGCCCCCAGCCGCGCAGCCACCCGCCGGGCGGCAGCGCGCGCCGGCCGGCGTCGAGGGCGGCCCGGACGTCGTCCAGGTCGGCGCAGCCGGACAGGTCGACGCCCATCGTGCGCTCGGCGCCCGAGGTGGGGTGCAGATGGCCGTCGACGAGGCCCGGGATCACCACGGCTCCCCTGAGGTCGACGACGGTGGTCGCCGGACCGGCCAGGGCGCGGATCTCGCGGTCGGCGCCGAGGTGAGTGATCCGGCCGCCGGACGCGGCGAGCGCGGTGTGCGGGAGCACCCGGCCGGCGCCCGGATCCAGCAGACGGGCGGAGAGCAGGACGAGGTCGGCGGGCACGGGTGGCTCCTTCGGTGGTGCGGCGCGCCCGCGCGGCGACGCTCGGTGCGGTCGCGCGGTGCGGCTCAGTCGGTGGGCGGTGGGGCGGACGTCGGCGAGGCCAGCGGCTCGGCGGACGCGAGCGCGTGCGGGGCGAGCGTCTCGGGCGCGAGGCCCAGGACCCGCTCGGCCGTGGTCGCCGCCATGACGGTGACGGCGCGCGGCCGGTCGCTCCGGTCGGTGTTCGCGTGCACGCCCAGGCCGTCCAGGACGACCAGGATCGAGATCGCCGCGACCAACGGGTCCCCGGTGTCGAAGACGCCTTCGTCGACGCCTTCGCGGATCAGCCCGGTGAGCCGGTCGCGCCACAGGGACTCCTGGTGCGCGACCCGCTCGGCGAGCGAGACCCGGTACCGGCTCAGGTGGCGCGCGTTGAGCCAGAGCCGGCTGATGTCGTCGTAGCGCTTCCCGCCCGTCAGCGAGAAGAACCTGGTCAGCGACTGCAGCGCCTGCCCGTTCGGGCGGACGGCGGGCAGCAGCTGGTCCAGCTCCCCCGTGGCCGCGTCGCCGAAGGCCTCGGCGACCAGGTCCTCCGCCACCGGGAAGTAGTGGCTGATCAGTCCGGGACGCACGGAGAGCTCGTCGGCCACCCTGCGCACGGTGATCAGTTCCAGTCCCTCGGCCAGGGCGATCTCCGCGGCGGCGGCCACGATCTCGGCCCTGCGCGCCTCGGGTGTCTTCCTGACGCGCTTCGAGGGAACTCTTGACGTCATGTCGGCGACGTTATTGGATGTGCGACCAATAGACAAGCCCGCTCCCGTGTTCCACTGTTCCTCGGAGGACTCCATGGCATCCACGATTCCAGACCACGGCACGGACTCCTCCGCCTCCCCGCCGGCGCAGGACCGGGCCGGGCGGGTGGAGGCACACGGCATCGACCACATTCCCGACAGCGAGAGACACGGGCGCGCCCGTGAACTCTTCGCGGTGTGGGCGGCGCCCAATGTGAGCTACCTCAGCCTGGTCGTCGGCGGCACGCTGATCCTGATGGGTCTGAGCCTGTGGCAGTCGCTCGCCGTCATCGTCGTCGGCAACCTGTTCTGGGCCGTGGTGGGGCTGCTCGCGATCAGCGGACCCGCCTCGGGCACGCCCAGCGAGGTGATCATGCGGGCGATGTTCGGCGTCCGGGGCAACCGCGCCAACATCGCGGTGACCGGCTGGTTCGTCTCCGTCTGCTACCTCGCGCTGAACTGGGCCGCCGCCTCCGCGGCCGCGTTCGCGCTCTCCGACCGGCTCGGCGTCCACCCCGGCACGCCGCTCAAGGTCGTCATCATCGTGGTCGTCGCCGCGCTGACCCTCGCCATCAGCGTCTACGGCCACGCCACGATCGTGCGGCTCTACCTGCCGCTCACCCTGGTGCTGACCGCGATCTTCGTCGTGCTCGCCGGCTACGTGCTGGGCCGGGCCGACTTCTCCTACCACCCCGCCCAGCCGCTGCACGGCACCGCGCTGTGGGCCGCGCTGGCCGGCGGCCTGGCCCTGATCGCCTCGGCGCCGCTCAGCTACAACAACAGCGCCGACTTCGCCCGCTACCTGCCGCGCGCCACCCCCGCGAGGTCGATCGCCGTCTGGACCGCGCTCGGCGCCTTCGTCCCCAGCGTGCTCTTCACCGCGCTCGGCACGCTCGCCGGAACGGCGATCGACATGACCGACCCGCAGTCCGCCCTGACCGCAGTCCTCCCTGGCTGGTTCAAGCCGGCCTTCCTCCTCGCCGTCGTCCTCGGCGCGATCGCCAACAACGCCATGACGGCCTACAGCTCCGGCCTCGCCCTCCAGGCCATCGGCCTGCGCATCCGCCGCTCGCGCAGCGTGGCACTGGACGGCACCCTGGGCGTCGCGCTGACGCTGTACGCGCTGCTGGTCTCCGACTTCCTCGACACGGTCAGCAACATGCTCGAACTGATGGTCGCGCTGCTCGGCCCGAGCATGGCCGTCTACGCCGCCGACATCCTGTGGCGGCGCAACCGCTACGACGGCCTCCAGCTCTGCGACGAGTCGCGCGGCGGCCCCTTCTGGTACCGCGGCGGCGTCCACTGGGCCGGCGCGATCGCCCTGGTCACGGGCACGGCAGCCGCGTCCCTCTGCCTGAGCACCCCCCTCTTCACCGGCCCGATCGCCAGCGCGGCGGGCGGTATCGACCTCTCCCTCCCGGTCGGGATCGTCGTCTCCGTCGCCCTTTACCTGGCCCTGGTCCGCCGCACCGCCACCACCCGACCGGCCTGACCGCCGCTCACCGACCGAGGACCGATCCCGACCCGGGCGTCCGGGCCTCGGCGGTCGGTGGCCACACTCGTCGCGCCGACCCGCGTATGGACGCCGATCCGTCGCCGCAGGCGATCCCGTCCGCTGCGTACGCGGTGTGCCGCCGGTGCGGCCCGCCGGCGCCGACGGGACGCTGATCAAGGGGCCGCCCGGTCCGGGCCCGGCGCCGCTCAGAAATGCGTGGCCACGCCGAACGCCTCGCGCAGTCGGGCCATGTCCTGCCGGTCCTGCTCGCGGGGTTCGTACCCCTGGTGGAAGGCGACCTGCCGGTCGACCGAGAGGCACGGCACCGCCACGCCCGCGATCGACCCGGTGACGAAACACTCCGCCGGGTAGCGGAACGGCCGGCCCGGGTCGAATGAGGACTGCTCCGCCGAGCCGGAGCCGTCCGGCGCGAAGCGGAGCGGATGCAGGTCGATCTCGGTCCCGGCCGGGTCAGAGACCACGAAGCGGACCGGGCGCCGGTCGAGCGTCTCGGCGAACCCGGCCGCCGCCAACGCGGCGAGCAGCGCGGGCTCCTGCTCCTGACGGTGCAACAGGTCCAGGTCCCCGTGTTCGCGGGTCTGCCGTCCGAGAAGGGCGTCGATCCCCCAGCCTCCGGCGATCCAGACCTCCGCTCCGGCGCGCCGGGCGAGGTGCAGGATCCGGAGCACGTCCCCTGCCGTCGTCACCCGCCGCACGCTACCCGCGCGGCAGCCCGCGCGCCCGCGCGTTTCCGTCCGGGAACGCGGCTGCGCCCTCCGGTACGGGAACCGGAGGGCGCAGCGCAGAGCAGGGGGCGGATCAGACCAGGCCGGCCTTCTCCAGGGCGGAGCAGCAGGTGTTCACCAGCAGGCGGGTGACGACGTAGGGGTCGACGTTCGCGTTCGGGCGACGGTCCTCGATGTAGCCCTTCTTGTCGACCTCGACCTGCCACGGGATGCGGACCGAGGCGCCACGGTTGGAGACGCCGTAGCTGTACTCGTTCCACGGGGCCGTCTCGTGCTTGCCGGTGAGACGCTCCTCGACACCCGAGCCGTACTGGGTGACGTGCTCCATCACGATGTCCTGGCTGGCGCCCAGGGACTCGCAGGCGGTGATGATGGCGTCGTAGCCCTCACGCATGGCCTTGGTGGAGAAGTTGGTGTGCGCGCCCGCGCCGTTCCAGTCGCCCTTGGCCGGCTTGGCGTCCAGGGAGACGACGACGTTGTAGTCCTCGGCGATGCGGTGCAGCAGCCAGCGGGCCACCCACATGTGGTCGGAGACCTCGAGCGGGCCGACCGGGCCGATCTGGAACTCCCACTGGCCGGGCATGACCTCGGCGTTGATGCCGCAGATGGCCAGACCGGCCTCGATGCAGGCGTCCATGTGCTTCTCGACGATCTCGCGACCGACGACCTTGCCGGCGCCGACGCCGCAGTAGTACGGGCCCTGCGGGGCCGGGAAGCCGCCCTCGGGGAAGCCGAGCGGGCGGCCCTCCTCGGTGAGGAAGGTGTACTCCTGCTCGATGCCGAAGATCGACTCCTGCGCCGCGAACTGCTCGGCGATCGGGCGGAGCGCCGCGCGGTGGTTCGTCTCGTGCGGGGTGCCGTCGATGTTGAGGACCTCGCACAGGACCAGCACGTTGTCGCCGCCGCGGATCGGGTCCGGGCAGGTGAAGACCGGCTGGAGCACGCGGTCCGAGGAGTGGCCCTCGGCCTGGTTGGTGCTGGAGCCGTCGAAGCCCCACACGCCGGGCTCGGCGCCGTCAACGAGGACCTTCGTCTTGGAGCGCAGTCCGGCGGTGGGCTCGGTGCCGTCGATCCAGATGTACTCAGCCTTGTAGCTCACGGGCGCAGTCCTCGCAGTGAAACGGGCGGGTGGGTGGGAACGATGCTGTGGCGCTCGGCGTCGCTCCGCTTCACTGGGGAGTTACGGCCTGCTGCTCTGGAAGGAGAGATTCACAGGACGCAATTTCCCGGCTGTTGCCCGTTTGTGAACAGCAGGTTAACCGCCTCCTGTGTAGCGGGGATCACATCCGTGCCCACCGTGGTCGCCGTCGGGCGCCCGGCCTGCGGCCGGACGCCCGCTCAGGCGTCAGTAGCCGTAGATGCCCCAACCGGTCAGGGTCCCGTTGCCGTAGCAGTTGCCGCCGAACTGCCAGTAGCCCGGGCCCACGAGCGGGCCGTACACGCGCGCACCGGTGGAGCAGTAGGTCACCGCTCCGCTCGCGCCCGAGTCGACGCGGACGTTCGCCCCCCACGCCTCGGAGTTGGCCCAGAAGCTGTCGATGCTGGAGACGTGCATCGGCTGGATGCGTCCGCCCAGCGCGTGGAAGGACTTCAGGTGCGTGTGAGCGGGGAGCGCCTGTGACTTCGTCAGCACGACGGTGCCCGCGACGGGCGCGTGCCGGGCCGTCGGATGTGCGGCGGCCGAGGCGACCCCTCCGAGGGCCAGGCTGCCGGCCAGCGCGCCCGCGGCGGCCGCGACGAAAGCCATGTTCATGCCAAACTTGGACATACGAAACTCCCTCTCCGTTCGGCGACCGGTGCGTCCTGCCCCGGCCGCGAGCCGGTGGTCCGGCTCGCGGAACCAGTTCAGCTCGTCCGACCGTTCGCGCACCAGCTTTTCGGTGCTGCCCCGAAAAGCCGGTGTTCCGCTTCGGATCGGGCACGGCCCCGACGTCGCGGGTTCACGCCTTCGCCAGCACCAGGCTGACGTTGTGGCCGCCGAAACCGTAGGAGTTCGACAGCGCCGCCCGCCACTCGCCGTGCCGCGGTGCGCCGCTGACCAGGTCGAGCTTCACCTCGGGGTCCGGGCGGTCGAGGTTGCGGACCGCCGGGGCCCGGCCCTCGTGCAGCGCCAGTGCCGTCACCAGCGCGCCGAGCGCTCCCGAGGCGCCGAGGAGATGCCCGGTCATCGACTTGGTCGCGGTCACCACGGGGTGCTGCCCGAGGGCGTCGGCGACGACCCGGGCCTCGACGACGTCGCCGGCCGGGGTGGAGGTGGCGTGGGCGTGGACCAGGCCGATGTCGAGCGGGCCGAGCCCGGCGTCCGCGAGCGCCGCACGGATGGCGCGCTCCTGGCCGTCGGCGTCGGAGGCGGTGATGTGCCCGGCGTTGGAGGTGATGCCCGCCCCCGCCAGGTGGGCGTAGACACGCACGCCGCGGGCCCGCGCCCGGTCCGCGCGCTCCAGCACCACCACGGCCGCGCCCTCCCCGAGCACGAACCCGTCCCGGTCCACGTCGAAGGGCCGCGAGGCCAGTTCGGGCTCGTCGTTACGCTTGGACAAGGCCGTCATCTGCGCGAACCCGGCCATGGGCAGCGGCGCGACGCAGGCCTCCGTCCCGCCCGCGACAACCACGTCCGCCCGGCCGAGCCGGATCAGGTCCAGGCCCATGGCGATCGCCTCCGCACCGGAGCTGCAGGCGCTCACGGGGGTCCGCGCGCCGCCCCGCGCGCCGAGCTCGATGCTGACCCAGGCGGCGGGACCGTTGGGCATCAGCATCGGGATCGCGAACGGCGAGACCTTCCTGGCGCCCGCCTGCTCCAGCACGTCGTCCTGCGTCAGCAGGGACACCGCACCGCCGACGCCGGTGCCGATCACGACGGCCAGGCGCTCCCCGTCGACCTCGGGCGCGCCCGCGTCGCCCCAGGCCTCGCGGGCGGCGACCAGCGCGAACTGTTCGCAGCGGTCCAGCTTCCGCGCCTCCACCCGGGTCAGCGACGCCGCCGGGTCCACCGCTGCCCGCGCGGCGATCCGCACGGGCAGCTCACCGGACCAGTCCTCGTCCAGGACCCGCACGCCCGACTCCCCGGCCAGCATCGCCGCCCAGGTGGACGCGACGTCGCCGCCGAGCGGCGTACCGGCTCCCAAGCCCGTGATCGCGACCTCGACCATGCCCCGGCCGTCCGTACCCTCGACCGCCTGCCGTGCCATCGGCGTTCTCCCCTGGATCGTGCGGACCTTTCGGTCCGTTCGTAGGAAGCGCACGAGAGGATCAAGCTGTGGAACGAACCGTCCGTGCGCGCTCAAGCCCAGCCTGGCACGGGCGTCGACAGGTTCCGGCGCAGGGGATCACAGCGAGTCTACGGGGCGATCATTGTGCGGTTCGCACAACCGGCCGGGACGGACCGTCAGGTCACCGGCACGTCGATCCTGGTCGTGCCGGTCCTCTCGGCGAGCGCCTCGCCGCCGGTCGCCTCCGCCAGCCAGGCCTCGAATCCGGCGACGGACTCCTCGGGCACGCCCACCTCCAGCACGACGCCGACCGCGTCGTACGCCACGTCCCGCACCGCGTACCCGGCCGCGCGGACCTCGTTCTCCAGACGTCCGGCGCGGACGTGGTCCGTCGTCACCGACAGCAGCGCGACCGGCCGCCGTTCGACCAGCCCGACCTCGTCCAGCGCCGCGGCGACCGCTCCGCCGTAGGCGCGGACCAGTCCGCCCGCGCCCAGCAGCACCCCGCCGAAGTACCGCGTCACGACCGCGACGGTGTCGGTGACGTCCCTTCGGCGCAACACCTCCAGCATCGGCGCGCCCGCCGTGCCGGCCGGTTCGCCGTCGTCGTTCGACCGCTCGCGCCGCGGGTCGTCCCCGACCACGAAGGCGGTGCAGTTGTGCCGCGCGTCCCAGTACTGCTTGCGGATCGCGGCGACGAAGGCCTGCGCGGCGGCCTCGTCCTCGACCCTGGCGAGGTGGCAGACGAACCGCGACTTCTTGACCTCGGTCTCGTGGACGCCCGGTCCGGCCACGGTCAGATAGGGCACGGACGGGCCTCCACGATCTCCTGCTGCTGCGCTGAACTGGGACTACCCCGCCAGATTACTCGTCGCGGTCCCAGCGGTAGGCGCGGTGCACCGTGGCCACGTGCACGGAGTAGGCCTCGTACCAGGCCTTGCGGCCCATGTTCCTGGCCTCGGTGTGCTCGGTGTTGCGCCGCCAGGCCAGGACGTTCTCCTCGGTGTCGAAGTAGGCGACCGTGATCCCGAAGCCGTCGGCGCCACGGGTGGAGTCGACCCCGAGAAAGCCCGGCTGACCCTCCACCAGTTCCGACATCCGCTCGTTCATCTCGCTGTACCCGTGGTCGCCCTCGGTCCGCAGCGCGGTGAAGACGACGGCGCAGTACGGGGGTTCGGGTATCCGGGCGGGGCGGTGGGTGCTCATGCGGACTTCCTCCTGCTCGCTCGCGGGACGTCATGATCATTGTGACAGAACCGCGCAAACCGGTTTTGGGACTGGGTAGCCTCCGGAACATGACTCCAGCGGCGCAGTCGGCTGAACCCGCCCGTACCGGCACGGCGGTGGTGATCGGCGGCGGACTCGCCGGGCTGCTCGCGGCCTGGGCCCTGCGTGAACACGCGCGCGAGGTCGTCGTCGTGGAACGCGACCACTACCCCGACGGACCGGAGTTCCGCGCGGGCGTCCCCCAGGGACGCCACGCCCACCTGCTGCTCGAAGGCGGCCACCGCGCGCTGGACGAGCTGATGCCCGGCATCCGGGCGGAACTCCTGCGGTCCGGAGCCACCCGCGTCCTCATGCCGCACGGGCTGCGCTGGCTCAGCTCCGCGGGCTGGATGCGGGAGTTCGAGTCGGACACCGGCTTCCTCTCCTGCACCCGGCCGCTGCTCGACGACGCCGTACTGCGCCGCGTGCGCGCGGACCCGCGGATCACCCTGCTCGAAGGCACCGACGTCGTGGGCCTGACCGGCAACGCCGGGACGATCTCCGGCGTCCGGGTCCGGCCGCACGGCCGCACCGCCGGGCAGCCGCGCGACCTGCCGGCCGACATGGTCGTCGACGCGTCCGGCCGCGGCTCCGCCCTGCCCGACTGGCTCACCACGCTCGGCTGCCCCCTTCCGCCGGAGGAGCGCGTCGACGCGGGCGTCGCCTACGCAACCCGCCTCTACCGCCGCCGTCACGACGTCCAGCTCGACTACACCGCGCTGTACCTGCAGACCAAGGCCCCGGACGCGCCGCGTCTCGGCGTGCTGCTGCCCGTCGAGGGCGACCGGTGGATCGTCAGCGTCGGCGGCATGCGCGGGGCGGAGCCCGAGCCGGGCGACGCCGGATTCGACAAGCAGCTCAGCCTGCTCCGCGACCCGAGCCTGCGGGAACTCCTCGCCGGGGCCGAACCGCTGACCTCGGCCCGCGGCTTCCGGCCCGGGCCCGGCGTCCGCCGCCGCTACGACAAGCGGGCGCCGGAGGGCCTGGTCGTCGTCGGCGACGCCGGCTGCACCTTCAACCCCGTCTACGGCCAGGGCATCACCGTCGCCGTCCACGCGGCACGGGCCCTGCGGAACACCGTCGCGGCGGCCGACGGCGTCGGCCACATGGCGTCCCGCCGCGCGCGCCGGGCCATCGCGGCCGTCACCAAGGACGCCTGGGTGATGTCCTCCAGCGAGGACCTGAGGTTCCCCGGCACGGTCGGCGGCCCTTCTTCCGGCCTTTCGGGTGTTCTCGTCGGACTGCAGCACCGCTATCTTGATCGCGTGCTGGCACGGGCCACCGTCGACCCGGTGGTCTCCGTCGCCTTCAGCGATGTCATGCAGCTGGTGACACCGCCGACGGCGCTGTTCCGGCCGTCGATCGTCTGGTCCGTGCTGCGGGGCACGGGGGGAGGACCACCACGTGTTCGGGATCATTCGTCCCTGTCGGCACGGGCTGAGCGAACGCCTGCGCGAGAGCTGGATGGCGCACCTGTGCGGCCTCTGCCTGGCCCTGCGGGACTCGCACGGCCAACTCGCGAGAACGGCGACGAACTACGACGGCCTGATCGTCTCGGTCCTGGTGGAGGCGCAGAGCCCGGCGACGCCGACTGACCGCCGCACCGCGGGCCCGTGCCCCCTGCGCGGACTGCGGACGGCCACGGTCGCCCGCGGCGAAGGCGCCCGCCTGGCTGCGGCCGTCTCACTCGCGCTGGCCTCGGCCAAGATGCGCGACCACGTCGACGACCGCGACGGCCTCTTCGCCCGTCGCCCGGTCGCCGTGGCGGCGGGCGGCGTCGCCGACCGCTGGCGTCGGCAGAGCCGGTCGGGCGGCGCGTCCCTCGGCTTCGACACCGGCCTGCTCTTCGACACGCTGGAGCGGCAGGTCGCGCTGGAGGCCGCCGCGACGACCGGCAGCTCGGTCCTGCTCGTCACCGCACCGACCGAAGAGGCGACGGCGCTGGCCCTGGAGCACACCGCCGTCCTGGCCGGCCGCCCCGGCAACCGTCCCGCGCTCCGCGAGCTCGGCCGGTACTTCGGCCGCCTCGCCCACCTCCTGGACGCGGTGGAGGACCTGGCCGAGGACGAGGCGTCCGGCGCCTGGAACCCGCTGGCCGCGACCGGCACCACCCTGGACGAGGCCGAGCGCCTCTGCCGTGACGCGGTCCACGGCATCCGCCTCGCGCTGGCCGAGGTCGAACTGCGCGACGGCGCGCTGGTCCACCGGCTCCTCGTCCATGAGACGGACGCAGCCGTCCGCCGCACCTTCGGCCACGCCCGGGCGAGCTGGACCCCGCCGCCCATGGCGCCGAGCCCCTTCGGCCCCAACCCGGTCCCCCGCCGGCGCCCCGCCGCGGCCCCGTCGCCGCCTGTGGCGTCTGGGCGCTGCTCTGCTGCACCTGTCAGGCCTGCTGTCGCGAGGAGTACGAGAACCCCTGCACCGGACGCCGGATGCACGGGCCGTGCAGCGACGCGGACTGCTGCGACTGCTGTGACGGCTGCGATGCGTGCGACGGCTGCGACGGGTGTGACGGCTGCGGGGACTGTTGCGACTGCTGCAGTTGCTGCGACTGCTGATGACCGCGCCCCTCTTCGACCTGGCTCGCCGAGCCAGGCCCGCGGAAACGACCCCAAGGAGCACCACATGAGCGGAGTTCGTCGTTTAGCTTCACGGACGGCCCTGACGGCAGCCGTGCTGACCGGCCTGGCCGCCGGCACGGCCACGCCCGCCGTCGCCGACCAGACGGCGGGGTACTCCCACGACGGCAGCATCGGGCTCACCGCCACGGACTGGATGGCCAGGCTGCCCTCCTCGACGCTGCTCAGTGAGATGTCCATACCGGGCACGCACGACACCGGCGCCTCCGTCTTCGGCGGCGACATCGCCTTCACCCAGTCCATGAACCTGGGAACCCAGCTGAACTCGGGCATCCGGGCCTGGGACATCCGACTCGGCGAGTCCTCCGGGCGACTGGAGCTCTACCACGGCATCGCCCGGCAGGGGCAGGACTTCCAGAACGACGTGCTCGCCACGGCCGACGCCTTCCTCCAGGCCCACCCCGGCGAGACCGTCCTCATGCGCGTGAAGGAGGAGCAGACCGTCTCCGACTTCGCGGCCAAGGTGCACGACCTCCTCGCCGCCGATCCGCGCGTCTACCGCGGCAGCAGCGACAACCCCTCGCTGGGCGACATCCGAGGCAGGATCGTCGTCCTCCAGGACTTCTCCTCCGCCGACCGTGAAGGCATCCCCTACGCCAACAGCGGCTGGTCGGTCCAGGACAACTACACCCTCTCCACCAACTGGGACCTGGCCGGCAAGTGGCACAGCGTCGCGGCTCAGTTGGACGCCGCGAGCTCCGGGCCGGCCACCGAGACGTACGTGAACTACCTGAGCGCCTCGGGCGGATCGTTCCCGTACTTCGTCGCCAGCGGCCACTCCAGCCCTGGCACCAGCGCCCCCAACCTGCTCACCGGCTGGACCCGCGGCATCATCAACACCTGCGGCGGATCAGGGAACTGCATCCCCGAGTACCCGAGCGTGAACTGCTTCTGGGGCACCTGCTCGGTCGCGTTCCAGGGCGTGAACGTGATGGCCATGCAGAAGATGAACGCGGTCGCCGGCACGCACCACCGCTACGGAATCGTCTACGCCGACTTCCCCGGCGCCGGACTGATCCAGGACGTCATCAACTCCAACAACGGCTGACGGCGACCGGGTCCGGAACGCAGTGAAGCCCCCTGACCTATGGTCAGGGGGCTTCACTGGAAAGGTTGTTCGGCGGCGTCCTACTCTCCCACAGGGTCCCCCCTGCAGTACCATCGGCGCTGTGAGGCTTAGCTTCCGGGTTCGGGATGTAACCGGGCGTTTCCCTCACGCTATGACCACCGAAACACGGTGAAACAAGCGGTGATCGCTGTCTCAGAACAGCACAGTGGACGCGTAGCAACTATGGACAAGCCCTCGGCCTATTAGTACCGGTCAGCTCCACCCCTCACAGGGCTTCCACATCCGGCCTATCAACCCAGTCGTCTACTGGGAGCCTTACCCCATCAAGTGGGTGGGAGTACTCATCTCGAAGCAGGCTTCCCGCTTAGATGCTTTCAGCGGTTATCCCTCCCGAACGTAGCCAACCAGCCATGCCCTTGGCAGGACAACTGGCACACCAGAGGTTCGTCCGTCCCGGTCCTCTCGTACTAGGGACAGCCCTTCTCAATACTCCTGCGCGCGCAGCGGATAGGGACCGAACTGTCTCACGACGTTCTAAACCCAGCTCGCGTACCGCTTTAATGGGCGAACAGCCCAACCCTTGGGACCTACTCCAGCCCCAGGATGCGACGAGCCGACATCGAGGTGCCAAACCATCCCGTCGATATGGACTCTTGGGGAAGATCAGCCTGTTATCCCCGGGGTACCTTTTATCCGTTGAGCGACGGCGCTTCCACAAGCCACCGCCGGATCACTAGTCCCTGCTTTCGCACCTGCTCGACCCGTCGGTCTCACAGTCAAGCTCCCTTGTACACTTACACTCAACACCTGATTGCCAACCAGGCTGAGGGAACCTTTGGGCGCCTCCGTTACATTTTAGGAGGCAACCGCCCCAGTTAAACTACCCACCAGACACTGTCCCTGATCCGGATCACGGACCCAGGTTAGACATCCAGCACGACCAGAGTGGTATTTCAACGTCGACTCCACAACAACTGGCGTTGCTGCTTCAAAGTCTCCCACCTATCCTACACAAGCCGAACCGAACACCAATATCAAGCTATAGTAAAGGTCCCGGGGTCTTTCCGTCCTGCTGCGCGAAACGAGCATCTTTACTCGTAATGCAATTTCACCGGGCCTATGGTTGAGACAGTCGAGAAGTCGTTACGCCATTCGTGCAGGTCGGAACTTACCCGACAAGGAATTTCGCTACCTTAGGATGGTTATAGTTACCACCGCCGTTTACTGGCGCTTAAGTTCTCAGCTTCGCCTGGACGAATCCAAGCTAACCGGTCCCCTTAACGTTCCAGCACCGGGCAGGCGTCAGTCCGTATACATCGCCTTACGGCTTCGCACGGACCTGTGTTTTTAGTAAACAGTCGCTTCTCGCTGGTCTCTGCGGCCACCCCCAGCTCTGGCAGCAAGTGCCGTCACCAGGCGTGGCCCCCCTTCTCCCGAAGTTACGGGGGCATTTTGCCGAGTTCCTTAACCATAGTTCACCCGAACGCCTCGGTATTCTCTACCTGACCACCTGAGTCGGTTTGGGGTACGGGCCGCCATGAAACTCGCTAGAGGCTTTTCTCGACAGCATAGGATCATCCACTTCACCACAATCGGCTCGGCATCAGGTCTCAGCCTATTGTGTGGCGGATTTGCCTACCACACGGCCTACACCCTTACCCCGGGACAACCACCGCCCGGGCTGGACTACCTTCCTGCGTCACCCCATCGCTCACCTACTACCCTGTTGGGCCGGCGGCTCCACCACTCCCCTTTGTCCGAAGACTCCGGGGCGGCTTCACGGCCTTAGCATTCAGAGGTTCGCCGTTGGCGCTTCAAAGCGGGTACGGGAATATCAACCCGTTGTCCATCGACTACGCCTGTCGGCCTCGCCTTAGGTCCCGACTTACCCTGGGCAGATCAGCTTGACCCAGGAACCCTTGGTCAATCGGCGCAAGAGTTTCCCACTCTTGTATCGCTACTCATGCCTGCATTCTCACTCGTGAACCGTCCACCACTGGATTCCTCCGCGGCTTCACCCGGCACACGACGCTCCCCTACCCATCCATGCACCCGTTGGGGCTATAGCATGAATGACACGGCTTCGGCGGTGTACTTGAGCCCCGCTACATTGTCGGCGCGGAATCACTTGACCAGTGAGCTATTACGCACTCTTTAAAGGGTGGCTGCTTCTAAGCCAACCTCCTGGTTGTCTCTGCGACTCCACATCCTTTCCCACTTAGCACACGCTTAGGGGCCTTAGCCGGTGTTCTGGGCTGTTTCCCTCTCGACCATGGAGCTTATCCCCCACAGTCTCACTGCCGCGCTCTCACTTACCGGCATTCGGAGTTTGGCTAAGGTCAGTAACCCGGTGGGGCCCATCGCCTATCCAGTGCTCTACCTCCGGCAAGAAACACGCGACGCTGCACCTAAATGCATTTCGGGGAGAACCAGCTATCACGGAGTTTGATTGGCCTTTCACCCCTAACCACAGGTCATCCCCCAGGTTTTCAACCCTGGTGGGTTCGGTCCTCCACACGGTCTTACCCGCGCTTCAACCTGCCCATGGCTAGATCACTCCGCTTCGGGTCTTGGGCGCGCGACTCATTCGCCCTATTCGGACTCGCTTTCGCTACGGCTACCCCACACGGGTTAACCTCGCCACACACCGCAAACTCGCAGGCTCATTCTTCAAAAGGCACGCAGTCACACCGAAGTGCTCCCACGGCTTGTAGGCACACGGTTTCAGGTACTATTTCACTCCGCTCCCGCGGTACTTTTCACCATTCCCTCACGGTACTATCCGCTATCGGTCACCAGGGAATATTTAGGCTTAGCGGGTGGTCCCGCCAGATTCACACGGGATTTCTCGGGCCCCGTGCTACTTGGGAGTTGCATAAGCGAGCCGAGAACGTTTCGTCTACGGGGGTCTTACCCTCTACGCCGGACCTTTCGCATGTCCTTCGACTACACTCTCGGTTTCTGACTCGCCCAGCCGCCGGCAGACGACTGAAACACAATCCCACGACCCCATGACGGCAACCCCTGCCGAGTCTCACACCACCATGGTTTAGCCTCATCCGGTTTCGCTCGCCACTACTCCCGGAATCACGGTTGTTTTCTCTTCCTGCGGGTACTGAGATGTTTCACTTCCCCGCGTTCCCTCCACACTGCCTATGTGTTCAGCAGCGGGTGACAGCCCATGACGACTGCCGGGTTTCCCCATTCGGACACCCCCGGATCAAAGCTCGGTTGACAGCTCCCCGGGGCCTATCGCGGCCTCCCACGTCCTTCATCGGTTCCTGGTGCCAAGGCATCCACCGTGCGCCCTTAAAAACTTGGCCACAGATGCTCGCGTCCACTGTGCAGTTCTCAAACAACGACCAGAAGGACAGAACCACCTCACGGCGATCCCATTCCCTCAGGACCCAACAACGTGCCCGACACACAGCCCTGCCGACGACCGCGTTCCACGCGCCGAAGCGCAGTACTGACGATCCCACCAGGAATCCGTGTGCCGAATAGTCAACGTTCCACCCATGAGCAACCGTGCGAGACATGCGCTCGCAAGCGGCTATGTGCTCCTTAGAAAGGAGGTGATCCAGCCGCACCTTCCGGTACGGCTACCTTGTTACGACTTCGTCCCAATCGCTGGTCCCACCTTCGACAGCTCCCTCCCACAAGGGGTTAGGCCACCGGCTTCGGGTGTTACCGACTTTCGTGACGTGACGGGCGGTGTGTACAAGGCCCGGGAACGTATTCACCGCAGCAATGCTGATCTGCGATTACTAGCAACTCCGACTTCATGGGGTCGAGTTGCAGACCCCA
This sequence comes from Streptacidiphilus rugosus AM-16, assembly GCF_000744655.1. Lineage (NCBI taxonomy): Bacteria > Bacillati > Actinomycetota > Actinomycetes > Kitasatosporales > Streptomycetaceae > Streptacidiphilus > Streptacidiphilus rugosus. The sequence goes on from NZ_JQMJ01000004.1 coordinate 1,171,203, forward strand.
ATCCGAACTGAGACCGGCTTTTTGAGATTCGCTCCGCCTCACGGCATCGCAGCTCTTTGTACCGGCCATTGTAGCACGTGTGCAGCCCAAGACATAAGGGGCATGATGATTTGACGTCATCCCCACCTTCCTCCGAGTTGACCCCGGCAGTCTCCTGTGAGTCCCCGGCATAACCCGCTGGCAACACAGAACGAGGGTTGCGCTCGTTGCGGGACTTAACCCAACATCTCACGACACGAGCTGACGACAACCATGCACCACCTGTACACCGACCACAAGGGGGCGCCCATCTCTGGACGTTTCCGGTATATGTCAAGCCTTGGTAAGGTTCTTCGCGTTGCGTCGAATTAAGCCACATGCTCCGCTGCTTGTGCGGGCCCCCGTCAATTCCTTTGAGTTTTAGCCTTGCGGCCGTACTCCCCAGGCGGGGCACTTAATGCGTTAGCTGCGGCGCGGACCACGTGGAATGTGACCCACACCTAGTGCCCAACGTTTACGGCGTGGACTACCAGGGTATCTAATCCTGTTCGCTCCCCACGCTTTCGCTCCTCAGCGTCAGTAATGGCCCAGAGATCCGCCTTCGCCACCGGTGTTCCTCCTGATATCTGCGCATTTCACCGCTACACCAGGAATTCCGATCTCCCCTACCACACTCTAGCCTGCCCGTATCGAATGCAGACCCGGGGTTAAGCCCCGGGCTTTCACATCCGACGCGACAAGCCGCCTACGAGCTCTTTACGCCCAATAATTCCGGACAACGCTCGCACCCTACGTATTACCGCGGCTGCTGGCACGTAGTTAGCCGGTGCTTCTTCTGCAGGTACCGTCACTTGCGCTTCTTCCCTGCTGAAAGAGGTTTACAACCCGAAGGCCTTCATCCCTCACGCGGCGTCGCTGCATCAGGCTTGCGCCCATTGTGCAATATTCCCCACTGCTGCCTCCCGTAGGAGTCTGGGCCGTGTCTCAGTCCCAGTGTGGCCGGTCGCCCTCTCAGGCCGGCTACCCGTCGTCGCCTTGGTAGGCCATCACCCCACCAACAAGCTGATAGGCCGCGGGCTCATCCTGCACCGCCGGAGCTTTCCACCCCGGAGCATGCGCTCCAGGGTCGTATCCGGTATTAGACCTCGTTTCCAAGGCTTGTCCCAGAGTGCAGGGCAGATTGCCCACGTGTTACTCACCCGTTCGCCACTGATCCACCCCGAAGGGCTTCACCGTTCGACTTGCATGTGTTAAGCACGCCGCCAGCGTTCGTCCTGAGCCAGGATCAAACTCTCCGTGAATGTATTCCCGTAATCGGGCATTCGCGTTGAGCGGCACGACATCCCACCGGAATAAGGGGGACTCGTGCACAGCGTCCTCGCTGATTTTAAAACATCTCAAAAGTAACTGGCGTTGACTTTTGGCACGCTGTTGAGTTCTCAAGGAACGGACGCTTCCTTCGGCCCAGTTTCACCGGGCCCTCCGGGCGCTTCCTTCGTTTCCCACTCTATCAGAGCTTTTCAGCTTCGATTTACCGGGGATTTGTCTTCCCGTTCCGCCGTGTTCACGGCGGTCACCGGGGCAACTCGTGCAACACTACGGCACCAGCCGCCCCGGCTCCAAATCAGCGACCGGCCAGCGTGTCGAGCGCCGCGCGGTCCAGACCGGCGGCCTTCTCCACCTCAGCGGCGTCCACCGCGCCGCAGTCCAGGCCGCGCAGCAGGTAGCCGCTCAGGGCCTTCGCCGTCGCCGGCTCGTCCATGACGTCGCCACCCGCACGAGCGACGTACGCGGCGAGGCGCGCCGCCGCCGCGTCCAGGCCCTCGCGGTAGAAGGCGTAGACCGCCGCGTATCGGGTGGGCAGGTGGCCGGGGTGCATGTCCCAGCCCTGGTAGTAGGCCCGCTCCAGTGAACGGCGGACCAGGCGGTGGTGGAGTTGCCAGGCGGCGTGGACCTGCGCGGTCGGGCCGGTGGGGATGACGTTCGTGGAGCCGTCGGACAGTCGGACGCCCGTGCCCGCCGCCGCGACCTGCATGACCGCCTTGGCGTGGTCGGCGACCGGGTGCTCCATGCTCTGGTAGGCGGCGCTGACGCCGCAGGACGCGCTGTAGTCGAAGGTGCCGTAGTGGAGGCTGGTCGCCCGGCCTCGGGCGGCTTCGATCATGCGGGCCACGGTGGCCCGGCCGTCGGCGCCGAGGATGGCCTGGGTGGTCTCGATCTGGATCTCGAAGCCGATCCGCCCCGCCGGGAGTCCGGCCGCCTGCTCGAACCCGTCGAGCAGCGTGGCCATCGCGGCGACCTGCTCCGCGTAGGTGACCTTGGGGAGCGTGAGGACCAGCTGTTCGGGAAGCGCGCCGGAGCCGGCGTCGAGCAGGCCGGTGAGGAAGAGGTCCAGGGTCCGGATGCCGCGGGCCCGGACGGCGGGCTCCATGCACTTCATCCGGATGCCGACGAAGGGCGGCGCGTTGCCTTCCGCGACGGCGGCGGCGACCAGCTGGGCGGCGCGCGTCGCGGCGGCGTCCTCCTCCGCGTCGGGCCGGGGGCCGTAGCCGTCCTCGAAGTCGATGCGCAGATCCTCGATGGGCTCGCGCCGCAGCTTGGCGCGGACGCGGTCGTGCACGTCGGCAGCGAGCACGGCGTTGTCCTGTCCCACCACCGCGGCGAGCGCCGCCGCGGTGGGGGCGTGGGCGTCGAGCAGGGCGAGGGCCTGGCCGCCCCAGTCGGAGACGAGCTCGCCGATGCTGCGCTCGGCCAGGGCGTCGGCGGGCACGTAGACGGTGTGCACGGGCTGGCGGGTGCCGGGGTCGCCCGGGTAGCGCGCGGCGAGATCCGCGTCGACCCCGGCCAGGTCGGCTTCGATGCCCTCCCGCAGGCTGCTGGAGAACGTGGTTCGCGCGGCCATGACTGCCCCTTCGCCCATCAAGACGTCAACCAAGACATCAACAGTTTGTTGATGGGACGCTATCGACGCGCCGCACCCGCGTCAACGTTTTGTTGCAGCGGATCTCGCGGTCGGGCGGTTCTCCTTCCGCCAGACGAAGGCCAGCCCGGACCAGTCATCCCCCACCGCGGCGACCTTCACGTCCACCACGCCGAGCGGCAGGAAGATCTCGCGCAGGTCGTTCTCCGCGATGTCGCTGCGGTGACCCGCGGCCCGACGCGGCCAGGTGATCCAGAGGCAGGCCGTCGGCTGCAGGTCCGCGACCAGCCGGCCGGCGTCGGCGCGGAGTTCGGCCGCCTCGCGGTAGAAGGCGATCGTCACGTCCGCCGCCGCGGGGTCACGCTCCGGCACCACGTCGGCGGGCAGGTCGGGCACCGTCCAGCCCGCCGGGGCGTGGAGCAGGGTCAGGTGGTGGCCCGGCTTGATGCGGAGTTTCTTCGCCAGCGGGGTGCCGGAGTATCCCGAGTCCGTCATGGACCCGATCCTTGCACCCCGGTCCGACGCCGTCGCCCCGCTACGCGTCCAGGTACGCCAGCACGGTGTCGACGAAGCGCTCCGGCTCCTCGTGCCAGAGCCGGTGGCCGCCGTCCGCGAAGACGACGAGCCTGCTGCCCGGATGCAGGTCCGCGACGAGACGCGCGGGCGCGACGCCGATGAGACCGTCCTGCCCGCCGGCCAGCACCAGCGGCTGGGCGTCGGACGCGGCCAGCCGTGCGAGCCGCGCCGACCGCTCGTCCTCGGTCGCCTCGGCCCCGGGCCCTCCGGCGTAGAAGGCGGCGCGGTACCAGTCGGGCGCGTTGTCCATCGGCTGCCGGTAGAGCGCACGGGCCGACTCGGTCCAGCGTCCCCAGACGAACGGCACGGTGCGCAGCGTCAGTTCGTCGATCCGGTCGGCTGGGACGCCGCCCGCCGCCAGCTCCGCCTCGGCGGCGACGGCAGCCTCGTACCACGGCTCCCCGGCGCGCCCCGCCTTGATCTCGGCGAGCTCCGCCTCGTCCGCTTCGCGCGACACCCGGCCGACCGGGGTCACCAGGACAAGGCGGCGCACCCGGCCGGGAAACGCCGCCGCGTACTCCTGGGCGGTCAGCGCGGCAGCGGAGTGGCCGAGCAGGTCGAGCTCCTCGACCCCCAGGTGTTCGCGCAGCGCCTCCAGGTCGCGGGCCTGTGCGGTGTAGGCGCAGCGGGCGCGGTCCTGCGGTACCGGCGAGCGGCCGGTGGCGCGCTGGTCCGGCAGGATCAGCGCGCGGTGGGCGTCCAGGCCGCCGAGACCGCCCAGGTAGCGGACGTCCGCTCCTGGGCCTCCGGGCAGACAGACGAGCGGCGCGCCCGTTCCGCGGCTCAGGTAGCCGAGCTCGGCTCCGTCCTCGCCGGTGTAGGTCAGCGCAATGGCGGTGGGCTCTTCGGCTTGGGTGGTCGACACGACCCGTATCCTCACACGCCGTCAGCAGGCCACGCAGCCCCCGCATCCCGGGCGATACGCCGCAGCAGCGCCGGGACGCTGGTGCCGATCGGCTCCCTGACGACCTCGCTCGCCGCGTCGTCGTAGGGCGTGGGGTCGGCGTTGACGACGATGACCTGGGCGCCTCGGGCGAGGGCGATGTCGACGAGCCCGGCGGCCGGGTGGACCTGGAGGGTCGTGCCGACCGCCATCAGCACGTCGCAGGCGGCGGCGACCGCGCGCGCCTGGCCGAGGACCTCGGGGTCGAGGTGCTCGCCGAACAGGACGGTCGCGGGCTTGAGCACGCCACCGCAGTCGAGGCATGGCGGGTCCGCCTCGCCCGCCTCGACCCTGGCCAGGGCGTCGGCCATGTCGCCACGGACCTTGCAGCGCACGCACTGGACCATCCGCGCGGTGCCGTGCAGTTCGAGCACCTTGCGCGGACTGACCCCGCCGAGCTGGTGCAGGCCGTCGACGTTCTGGGTGAGCACCCTGATCGGCAGGCCGGTCCGCTCGTAGGCGGCCAGCGCGCGGTGCGCGACGTTGGGGCTCGCCCCGAGGACGCCGTGCTCCAGGCGGAGCCGCCAGGCGCGGCGGCGGACCTCGGGGTCGGCGAGGTAGTCGCCGATGGTGACCATGCGCTGCGCCGTCGGGTCGCTCCGCCACAGGCCCTGCGGGCCGCGGTAGTCGCGCAGGCCGGAGTCGGTGGACATCCCGGCGCCGCTGAGGACGGCGACGAGGGGGCGGGCGGAGGTGGCGTTCATGCCATCGAACCTAGTCACGCCGCGGCTCCCGCGGCGACCCGATTTCTCCGGCGCAGACCCTGTTGCGCGAAGGGTACTCGGCAGTATGTTGACAACATGTCTAATAAGCAGCCGGCCTGGGCGCCGGAGGATCTGAACCGCTTCCGCGCTGTTCAGCAGCTCGCCTACCGCTGCGCCGAGAGCGTCGCGGCGGCGCTCGAGCCGGGTGTGACCGAGAAGCAGGCCGCCCAGCGGATGCGCCGGTGGCTGGAGGCCAACGGGGCGGACGACTGGTTCCACGTGCCCTTCGCCTGGTTCGGGGACCGCACGGTGTTCCACCGCTTCCGGACGCCGCTGCAGTTCTTCCCCACCGACCGCCGACTGGAGGAGGGCATCCCGTTCATCCTCGACTGCGCCCCCGTCGCCGACGGCTACACCGCCGACATCGGCTACGCCGGCAGCCTGGGCGGCAACCGGGTGCAGCAGCAGATCCTCGACGACCTGCAGGAGTACCGGGCGCTGATCCTGGCCGAGGTGCGCGAGCGCAAGCCCCTCGACGAGATCTACCGCTCCGTCGACGGCCTGATCGCCAGGCACGGCTACGAGAACCGGCACCGCGTCTACCCGGGCCGGGTCCTGGCCCACCAGGTGACCCGGCTGAAGGCCCGCGGACCGCGCACCGTGGTGGCCGGCTTCGGCGTGCGCAGCCTCCAGACCCTGGGCCGCGAGCTGATCGGCGAGCGGATCCAGCACCGCTCGCCGCTGTGGGCCGACGGCAGGTCCTCCGCGCACACCCCGACGCCGGGCCTGTGGGCGGTCGAGCCGCACCTCGGACTGCGCCGCGTCGGCGCGAAGTTCGAGGAGCTGCTGGTCGTCACGGACGACGACGCCTACTGGCTCGACGACGACCTGCCGCACGTCAGGAACTGGTCCGCCGCGCCCCGCGCGGTGACCTCCGAAGTCCACGATGCCGAGCCCCAGGAGAGCGCCGCATGAGCACGGAGAGCCGGAAGAGCCGGAAGACCCGCGGCAGTGAGCAGGTGCGGGAGCGGCAGTCGTTCGTGACCGCGCCGGACGGCGTGCGGCTGGCGGTGTTCGAGTGGGGGGATCCCGACGCCGCGTCGACGGTCGTGCTGGTGCACGGCTACCCCGACACCCACGCCGTGTGGCGACCCATCGCCGAACAGCTCGCCGAGCGCCACCACGTCGTCGCCTACGACGTGCGCGGAGCCGGCGCCTCGGACGCGCCGCGCCGGATCAGGTCCTACACGCTGGCGACGCTGGAGGCGGACCTCGGCGCGGTGCTCCAGCACGCCTCCCCCGACCGGCCGGTCCACCTGGTCGGCCACGACTGGGGTTCGATCCAGTCCTGGGAGTCCGTCACCGGCACCGCACTGGCCGGGCGGATCGCCTCCTTCAGCTCGATCTCCGGGCCCTGCCTGGACCACGTCGGGCAGTGGATGCGCGACAAGCTGCGCCACCCGAGTCCGCGGGGGCTCGCCCAGGCCGCCTGGCAGGGCGTGCACTCCTGGTACATCGGTTACTTCCACCTGCCGCTGCTGCCGCCGCTGCTGTGGCGCACCGCCATGGTGAAGGCCTGGCCCGCGCTGCTGCGCGCGATCGAGGGGGTCCCGCACGGCAGCGGCGCGCCCACCTTCCCCACCGACGCCGTGCGAGGCCTCGCGCTCTACCGGGCGAACATGATCCCCCGGCTGGCCCGTCCCCGGCAGCGGCCCACCGACATCCCGGTGCAGCTGGTGCTGCCGCAGAAGGACCTCTTCGTCACTCCGTCGATGGCCGGGCAGGCGCCGCAGCCCTACGTCGACCGGCTCTGGCGCCGGCCGCTGCGGGCAGGGCACTGGGCTCCGCTGACGCACGAGACCGTGCTCGCCCGCTGGATCGACGAGTTCGTCACGCATGTCGAGGGCGGCCCCGCCTCGCCGGGTCTGGAGCGCGCGCAGGTCGGCGACGCGGCGGAGCCGGGGGCGCGCAAGGGCGCGGGAGCGGAGCCGCGCTCCCCGCACGCCGGACAGCTGGTCGTGGTGACCGGCGCGGGCAGCGGCATCGGGCGTGCGACCGCCCTCGCCTTCGCCGAGGCCGGGGCCTCGGTGGTGGCGGCCGACCTCAACCCCGAGTCGGCCGCCCGTACCGCGCAGCTCGCCGGCCTGCTGGGCGCGCCGCGGACCGGCTCCTACGCGGTCGACGTCTCCGACGTGACGGCGATGGAGGCCTTCGCCAAGTCGGTGCAGGCCGAGCACGGCGTCCCCGACGTCGTGGTCAACAACGCCGGCATCGGTCTGGGCGGCGCGTTCCTCGACACCGCGGCCTCCGACTGGGACTCGGTGCTCGGCGTCAACCTGATGGGCGTGGTGCACGGCTGCCGCCTCTTCGGCGCGATGATGAAGGAGCGCGGAGAGGGCGGACACATCGTCAACATCGCCTCGGCCGCGGCGTTCCTGCCCTCGCGCACCCTGGCCGCCTACGCCACCAGCAAGGCGGCGGTGCTGATGCTGAGCGAGTGCCTGCGCGCGGAACTGGCGGACGAGGGGATCGGCGTCAGCGCGGTCTGCCCCGGCTTCGTGAACACCGCGATCGCCAGGTCCACCCGTTACGTCGGCGTCAGCGACGGCGAGCAGGACCGGCTGCGGCGCAACGCCGACCGGCTGTACCGGCTGCGCAACCTGCCGCCGGAGCGGATCGCGGAGGCGGTGCTGCGCGCGGTGCGGGAGAACCGTCCGGTCGTGCCGGTGGCCGCCGAGGCGCGCATCGGCCAGGCGCTGAGCCGGTTCGCCCCGGGCGCGCTGCGCTTCGTCGCCCGCAGGGACCTCACCCCGCGCTGAGCACCCGTCGTCCCTCCCCGCCTCCTCCCTTCCGCACCGCCGTTCTTGTCCGACAAGGAGCCGAGTACCGTGACCGACCTCGCCGTCAGCACCGAGCACGCGCCGCTGCAGGCGCGCCGAGTCACCTTCGACTGGGCCGGGACCCCGATGCACTGGGTCCCCGACGACCCGTTCTCCACGCACATGATCAACGTGCTGCACCTGCTGCTGCCGGCCGGTGAGCGCTGGTTCGTCGACGTCTACAAGCAGACGCTGCCGCTGGTCCGCGACGCCCGGCTGCGGGAGGACATGATCGGGTTCATCGGCCAGGAGGCGGTGCACTCGCAGGCGCACTCCACCGTGCTGGACCACCTGACGGCGCAAGGGCTCGACCCCTCCCCGTACACCGCCCAGATGGACTGGTTCTTCGAGCACCTGCTCGGCGACCACACCGCGCCTCCCGCCGCGACGGCCTGGTGGCTCAAGGAGCGCGTCGCGTTCATCGCCGCGATCGAGCACTTCACGGCCGTGCTCGGCAAGTGGGTGCTGGAGGCGAAGGGCTTCGAGCGCTACGGCGCGGACCCGGTGATGGTGGATCTGCTGCGCTGGCACGGGGCGGAGGAGGTCGAGCACCGCTCGGTCGCCTTCGACGTCTTCCAGCACGTGGACGGCCGCTACGGGCGGCGGCTGCGGGCGATGACGACGGTGTTCCCGACGCTGTTCTGGCTGTGGGTCAGGGGCGTGAAGTTCTTCATCGCCAACGACCCCGAGCTGACGCCCGCGCAGCGCCGGGCGCTGGAGCCGAAGATCAAGGACTGGGTGCGGGCGGCCAAGGCCGACCTGGTGCCCGCGCCGAAGGACATCTTCACGGCGGTGCCGCGTTACATGCGCAGGCGCTACCACCCGACGCAGGAGGGCTCGACGGCCAAGGCGCTGGCCTATCTGGCGAGTTCACCCGCCGCGCGGGCCGCGGCCGAGGAGGCGGAGGCGGCGACGCGTCCGCTGCGGCTGGTCGTCGCGGACCGGAGCACGCCTGCCGAGGGCGTCGCGGAACTGCTGCTCACCTCGGCCGACGGCGGCGAGCTGCCGGCCTGGGAGCCGGGCGCGCACCTGGACCTGCTGCTGCCCTCGGGTCTGGTGCGGCAGTACTCGCTGTGCGGGGACCCGGCCGAGCGGGGCGCCTACCGGATCGGGGTGCGGCTGACCGAGGACAGCCGTGGCGGCTCCAAGGAGGTGCACGCGACCCTGACGGCGGGCGCCCCGGTGCAGGCGCACCGGCCGCGCAACCGCTTCCCGCTGGGCGCGGGGGCCGGGCCGCGGTACTTCGTCGCGGGCGGGATCGGCATCACGCCGATCCTGTCGATGGTGCGCGAGAGCGCTGCTCGCGGAAGTGACTGGCGAATGCTGTACGTCGGGCGCTCACGGACGAGCATGCCGTTCCTCGACGAGATCACCGCTCTCGCGGGCGAGGCCGACCCGTCGCGGGTCACCGTCGTCGAGACCGACACGGAGGGCCTTCCCGATCTCGCCGCCGCCCTGGAGTCGGCCCCGCACGGCGCGACGGTCCACGTCTGCGGCCCGCAGCCGTTGATGGACGCCGTCGTCGCCACGCTCGCCACGCTGCGCCCCGGCGTCGAGGCCCGCCTCGAACGCTTCCACCCGGCCGACGGCAGCGCCCACGGCGACACCGTCGAGGTCGAACTCCGCCGCACCGGCGCCACCGTGACGGTCCCTGCGGACCGCAGCGTCCTCGGCGCCGTCCGCGACCGTCTCCCCGACGTCGCCTACAGCTGCGAACAGGGCTTCTGCGGCACCTGCAAGGTCCGCGTCCTCGGCGGCACCCCGGACCACCGCGACGAGCTGCTGACCCTGGAGGAACGCGCCGACTCCATGCTCATCTGCGTCTCCCGCAGCCAGGACGGCAAGCTCGTCCTGGACCTCTGACCCGCGGCCCGGCCGGGCGCCCGGGTGGCCGACGCAATCGGATTGCCGTCGCCTCGTCGATGCGGCAGGGTCTGCCTCATGCTTGAACTGCGCATCCTGGAGGCCGACGACTGGCCGATCTGGCGGGAACTCCGGCAGGCGGCCCTGGCCGAGGCGCCCTCCGCGTTCGGGTCGACGCTCGCGGAGTGGCAGGGGCCGGGTGACCGCGAGGTCCGTTGGCGGGCCCGGCTGGAGATCCCCGGCGGCTTCAACGTCGTCGCGGTGGTCGACGGCCGTCCGGCGGGCATGGTCAGCGGCGTCCCGGACGAGGAGGCGGAGGACGCAGTCGAGCTGATCTCCATGTGGGTCAGCCCGGCCGCCCGAGGCCAGGGCGTCGGGGACGCCCTGATGCAGGCGGTCGAGCACTGGGCCACCGGGCGGGGCGCCGCGCACATCCGCCTGTCCGTGATGCCGGACAACCCCAGGGCCGCGGCGCTCTACGAACGCCACGGCTTCACCGACACGGGCGTCCCCGGCGACCCCCTGCCCGACGGCCGGGGGCACGAGCGCGTCCTGGCCAAGGACCTGCCGAGCCGTCAGCCCCGGACTCCGCGCGCGTGACCGCCGTGAACTCGCTGGTGCTTGCTGCCGCCGGCGGGGGAGCCTGACCCCCATGCCCCGACGCCTGATGTTCGTGCAGCTGAAATCCGGCTACGACACCGACCGCGGACCCTCCTGGATCGGCTGGGTGGACTTCTCCAGGACCTGGAGCACGGCACGTTTTCGCGGGCGGACGCTGCGCCGCGCAGGCGGCATGCACGGCGCCAACTTCTACGACACGCAGACCGACGAGGAGTTCTGGGTCTCCGGACCGAAACGGGACCGCACCGACACCCGTTACGGCCCCTCGGCCCCTCACGTCGAGCCGGACGCCGCAGGGACGTACCGCGCGTTCCTCGGGGGCGCACCCCTGCCCGGCCGACGGAACGGCTGAGTGCGCGGCTCACCAGAAGCGTGGCTGGCCGGGGACGGCCTCCAGGTCCGTCAGGACCAGTTCGCGGTCCTCGTCCTCGGCGATGTCCTCGGCGGCGGCCAGGGCCTGCTCGGTCCAGGCGCGGGCCTGGTCCTTGTCGCCGGCCACGGCGTGGGCGCGGGCCAGGGACTCGTAGGCGAAGGCCAGGTCGAAGTCCGCGATGCCGTGCGCCTGGCAGATCTCCAGTCCCCGTCGGGCGTGGTGCAGCGCGGGTTCGGCCCGTCCGAGGACGGAGTAGACCCGCGAGCACTGCCACTCGCCGCGGCTGAGGTTCACCGGGGCGCCGACCTCACCCCAGTGGTAGCGGGAGGCGTGCGCCATGTGCAGCATCCGGTCGTCGTCCTCGACGCTGCGGTCCTCCTTCTCCAGCAGTCGCCATACCCCGTTGAAGAGGTCGACGGCCGTTCGCCGCTCGTCGGCCTTCGGACCGCTCGGGTGCTGCTCGTCCTGGTCGGTCATCGCTGTGGTGACTCCGTCCTCGATGAGATGGTCGATGCGGTGCAGGTCGCCGCGGATCCGGTCCAGGCGTGCCTGGAGCCGGCGCCGGTGCTGGATCAGGACCTCCCTGACCGCGGCGTCGTCGCCCGGCCGGGCCAGGCACGCGCGCACCTGGTCGAGCGGCACGTCGACGGAGCGCAGGAGCCGCACCAGCCGCGCGAGCTCGACCTGTTGTGCGCTGTAGAGGCGGTAGCCGGTGTCCGGGTCGACCGCGGCGGGCGCCAGCAGTCCGACTCGGTCGTAGTGCCGCAGCGCCTTCGCGGTCAGGCCGACACGACGTGCCAGCTGACCGACCGTGATCAGCTCAGGTCCGTCCGCCATGCCCCGAACCTAGAACCTTCCCCCGGGGGAACCTCAAACGCAGCGCCGGGCGGGCGCGATTCCCGGAGCGCCCGGCCCGGGCGGACCCGCACCGTCGGCTACTCGAAGCGCAGCTTGCCCGTCCGCTCCCGCTTCAGCTCGAAGAAGTCCGGGTGTGCCGCGAGCGTCCGTACCGCGTCGAAGAGTCGGGCCGCTTCCGCGCCACGCGGAATGCTGTTGAGGACCGGGCCGAAGAAGGCGGTGCCGTCGATGTGCATCGTGGGCGTGCCGACGTAGCCGCCGGCGGTCGGGTCCTTGCCGAGGTCGTGGCTGCGGCTGAGGGCGGCGTCGTAGCGGGTGGAGCGGGCGGCGTCGGCGAGGCTCGCCGGGAGGTCGAGTTCGGCCAGGGCCTCGACGGCGACCGCGTCGAAGTCCTGGTCGCCCTTGGCGTGGATGCGGGTGCCGAGCGCGGTGTAGAGGTCCCGCAGGACGTCCTCGGAGTGGTGTTCGGCGGCGGCGACGGCGATGCGGACCAGGCCGAGGGATCGGTCGACGAGATCGCGGTACCAGTCGGGCAGCTCGTTGCCCTCGTTGTGCCGGTGGAGGCTCATGACGTGGAAGCGGACGTCGAGGTCGCGCAGCGGTTCCACCTCGAGGATCCAGCGTGAGGTGATCCAGGCGAAGGGGCAGGCGGGGTCGAAGTAGAAGTCGACGCGGGTCTGTGTCATGCCTCCAAGCTAGTGGCCAAGTGGCCCTCCCAGGAGGGCCACTCCTTTCCCTTCTGCTTGGGCCACTTCGCGTCGGACCACCTCGGCGACCGGATGAGCATGCCGGAACAACTGTTGCCTTGACAACATACGAACCGACGCCCACACTCGAGGCATGACGGATCAGGTAAGCGGTCTGCACGACCACCTCGGCTACTGGCTTCGCCGGCTGTCCGACGAGGTCCACGGCCGCTTCGAGAAGCAGCTCGCCGAGCACGGCGTGACCGTCGCCCAGTGGGCGGTGCTGATCACCGTGTACCGGGGCGACGCGACCACCACCCGCGAGGTGTCCCGCTACGTCGACATCGACGTCGGCGCGGTGTCGCGGCTGGTGGACCGGCTGATCGCCAAGGAGCTGATGTCCCGCGAGCCCGATCCCCGCTCCCGGCGGGTGCTTCGGCTGACCCTCACCGAGGAGGGGCGCCGGCTGGCGCCCCTGCTGGCCGAGATCGCCGACCGCAACGACGCCCACTTCTTCGCCGCGCTCGCCCCCGACCGCCGTCGCCGACTGGAGGCGTGGATCCGCGATCTGGTCGGCGCCCCGCACCCGCCGCACGAGCAAGAGCCCCAGCACGAACAACAGCACCAGCAGCAGCACGAAGGGAACGAGCCGTGAGCAGCACGCCCGCCACCGCCCGCTCGGTCACCAAGACCGTCACCATCGCCCGCCCCGTCGCCGAGGTCTACGCGTTCCTCGCCGATCCGGCCAACTGGCCCGCCTGGGCCGTCGTCAACGTCAAGGCCGTCGAGCCCACCGAGGACCCCGGCTGGTGGCTGATGACCACCCCGCGCGGGGCCGCGCGGCTGCGCATCCGGGGCGATGCGGCGCTCGGGCTGCTCGACCACGACTACGTCGAGGAGCAGGCCTCCTGGCAGGTGCCCGCGCGCGTCGTCGCCAACGGGGACGGCGCCGAGTTCATGATGACGTTCTTTCAGCCCCCGACGTTCGGCGACGCCTTCTTCGACGAGCAGATCGCGCTCGTGGACACCGAACTGGCCACCCTCAAGGGGATTCTCGAAGCCGGAGCGTGAGCACGACTCCCAGCGCCGCGACGGCTACAACGCCTCCCGCCGCTGCAGCCACAGGAACGCCGCCCAGCCGGGCAGCAACGGGAGCCAGAAGGTGCACAGCCGGTAGACCAGCACCACCGGCAGCCATGTCGCGGTCGGCGTGCCGGTGGTGACCCGGAGCGCGTAGGCGAGAGCCGCGTCGACGGAGCCGATGCCGCCCGGGGTGGGGATCACCGAGCCCACCGTGGAGCCGATCAACTGGGCGACGGTGACCTGGGCGAAGCCGGGGTACTGGCCGAAGGCGCGGGTGCAGCACCAGAGACAGGCGGCGGCCATCAGGGTCACGGCCAGCTGGCCGACGATGCCGACGGTCAGCTTGCCCGGCTGGCGCAGCAGCTGCGCGAAGCGCGGACGGGCCTCGCGCAGTCGCGCGGCCAGCCAGTGGCGCAGGCTCGGCACGCCCAGGGCGACGGCGACCGCGACCGCCATCGCGGCGCCGACGGCGAGCAGGGTCGCGCCGGGCGGCAGCGAGGCGGCGTAGTTCGCGCCGATGTACGTCCCGAAACCGACGAGCAGCAGCAGGTGCAGGACCAGGCCGATGATCTGGCCGAGCGCGACGCTGGCGAGCGCCTGGGTCTGCGGAATGCCGGAGCGGGCCAGGAACCGGGTGTTGACCGCCGCGCTGCCGAGCCCGCCCGGCGTCGCGAGGTTGACGAAGAACCCGGACAGCTGCGCCAGCAGGGCCCGCCCGAGCGGCACCTTCTCCGGGACGAATCCGACGAGCGCGGCCGTCGAGCCGAGCGATCCGCCCGCGGCGGCGAGCACCGCCGGCACCAGCCACCAACCGTTCGCCCGCTCCAGCACCGGCAGCGGGTTCGCGTCGTGGCGGACGATCTGCAGCAGGACGACGTAGGCCACGACGGCGCAGAGCGCGAGCGTGATCAGCCGCCGCATTCGGAGCCTCCGACGCGGCGCGGACTCCTGCTCCGCCGACGGCGCGGGTTCGGACGCGGCTTCGGACACGGGTGCGGGCGAGGACTCCGGCACGGATCCGGGCTCGGCGTCGGCCTCCGCGTCAGGGCGGTTCGAGGACATGACGCTGGATTCTCCGCTTCCGCGGGCCTTCGGCCGCAGCACCGGACGGACCGGGGGCACGGGCCGTGACATGCCCTTTCCGTTCCCGACGCGTCATCAGGCAAACATCAAACTTCTCGGTACGAACACCTGCACGCAACACTGGACGGGGAGACTGTCCCACAGACACACCGCCACGGAACGCCGCAGAACCGACACAGCAGGACCGACCACGCAAAGGGGATCGTACGGATGACGACCAGGCTCAGCCCGTTGGACACGGCCTTCTGGAGCCTGGAAACGCCCGACGCGCCCTTGCATATCGGCGCCCTCGCCACCTTCGAACCCGAGCCTGGCGCCACCGTCGATCCCGCGGCGCTGCTCGCCCTGCTGGCCGCCCGCGCCGGGACGGTCCCGCAGCTGAGGCGGCGCGTCGCCACCTCGTGGAACCCGCTCGAAGGACCTCACTGGCAGGACCGGCCCGACTTCGACGCGTCCGCCCACCTCACCCACCACGTCCTCGACGGGCTCCCCGACGCCTCCCTGGAGGAGACCGTCGCGGCCCTCATGGCCCGGCCGGTCCCGCGCGACGCGCCGCCATGGGAGATCCACCTGCTCGACGCCGGCCGCGGTGGCTTCTCGCTGCTGCTGAAGGTGCACCACGCCGCCGTCGACGGACTGCGCGCGCTGGAGGTCGGCATGCGCCTGTTCGACCAGTTCGCCGACGTTCCGCCACGCAGCGCCGCGGCACCGTCGGGCCCGGGCGGATCGGCCGGATCGGCCGCCACGTGGTCGTCCGGGCCGCTGGGGCTGCTCCGCTCGATACCGGTCGAGGCCCGGCGCACCCTCCGAGCCGCGGAGCTCGCCGGGGACGCGCTGCGCGCCTCGCTCGGCGGCCTGGAACGCACGCTGCTGCGGCCGTCCGAGCTGCGCCGCCCCGCCGCCGGACCGCCCGCGCTCGCCCTGCCGACCCTCGACCTGGACGAGATCCGCCTGATCCGCAAGGCCCACGGCGGGACCGTCAACGACGTCGTGCTGGCCCTGCTGGCCGGTGCGCTGCGCGCCTGGGGCGAGTCGGCCGACGTGCGGGTGCTGGTGCCGGTCAGCGACCGGGGCGGCCGACGTGCGGGCACGCCCGGCGGCGGCAACCGGCTGTCGGGCTACCTGGTGGACCTGCCCGTCGCCGAGCCCGACCCCGTGAGCGCCTGCGGCTGGTCCGCCAGGCCATGGACGCCCACAAGCAGCGCGGTCCCCGACGCGGCGCGGGAGCGGTCGCCCTGCTGGCCGACCTGCTGCCCGCCGCCGGGCACCGGTTCACCGCGCCGCTGCTGCGGCCCTCCGCACCGCTGCTCTTCGACGCGCTGGTGACCAACGTGCCACTGCCGGACTTCGGCTTCTCACTGGGCGGCCACCGGCTGGCCGGGCTGCATCCGCTGCCGCCGCTGGCGCAGGGGCAGGCGCTCGCGGTCGCGGTCAGCAGCTACCGCGGCCGGGTCCGTCTCGGCGTGCGCGGCCGCTTCGTCTCCCCCGCCCGCACGGCGGATCTGCGGGATGCACTGGACGCGTCCATGGCAGAACTGCTGGCGGTCTAAGCTGCCTCCCATGACCGCCGCCACCGGTTCGTCCGGCGCCGCCGCGCCGCGGCCGCGCCGCAGGCTCAGCGTCGAACAGCGGCGCGAGCAGCTGATCGCCGTCGCCCTCGAGTTCTTCGCGCACCACGCGCCGGAGGAGGTGTCCATCGACGACATCGCCGCCGCGGCCGGCGCCTCGCGACCGCTGGTGTACCACTACTTCCCCGGCAAGCAGGGGCTGTACGAGGAGGCGATCCGCAGAGCGGGCCGGCAGATGGCGGCCCTGTTCGAGGAGCCGCAGCAGGGACCGCTCTCGGAGCGGCTGCACCGGGTGATGGGCCGCTATCTGGACTTCGTCGACGCGCACGGCCCCGGCTTCGCCGCGCTGCTGCGCAACGGCTCGGCCGCCTCCACCCCGGGCACGGGCGCCGTGATCGACCAGGTCCGGCAGGCCGCGGAGGTGGCCGTCCTCTCCCACCTCGACCTCGGCGAACCCAGCCCCAGGGTGCGGCTCGCGGTGCGGACCTGGATCGGCAACGCGGAGATCACCGCGCTGGCCTGGCTCCAGGACCAGCAGCGCGACAAGCGTCTGCACCGGGACGCGCTGCAACTGAAGCTGGTGCAGGAGTTCGTCGTGCAGCTGCTGGTGGTGCGGGTCCACGAGCCCGAGCTGGGTCCGGCGATGCTGCGCTACCTCGCACTGGAGCGGCCGGAGGGACCGGCCGGGCAGCTGCTCGGCGGACTGCTGGCCCTGCTGGGGGACGGCGAGCAGGGCGACAGCGCGCTGGCGGGCGAGGCGATGCGGCTGGCCACCGGGCATCAGATATGAAGGATTGTTCATTCCTTCCGGTATAGTTCTTCTCGAGACCAGCCGACCGAGGAGCGACGGTGAGCCACGACACCACACACGGCCACGACACCGCGCATCCCCACGCCGGACCGCACGACCGCGAGCACGACCAGGACGACGCCCACGCTCACGCCCACGACGACGGGCACACCGCCCACGAGGGTCACGACCACCACCACGGCGGATCCGACAGCCACGCGGGCCACGGCGGCCATGCCGGCCACAGCCACGGCGTCTCCGCCGACGCCGACCGTCGCTACCTGCTCGGCGCACTCGGGCTGATCGCTGCGTTCATGGTCGCCGAGGTGATCGTCGGCTTCCTCGCCCACTCCCTCGCGCTGATCTCCGACGCTGGCCACATGCTCACCGACGCCGCGTCGATCGCCCTCGCCCTGATCGCCATGCGCCTGGCCGCACGGCCGGCCAAGGGCTCGCTCACCTTCGGCCTCAAACGCGCCGAGATCCTCTCGGCGCAGGCCAACGGCATCACCCTGCTCGCCCTCGCCGCGATCTTCCTCTACGAGGCGGTGCGGCGGCTGATCTCACCGCCGCCCGTCGAGGGCGGCGTGGTGCTGGTGACGGCACTGGTCGGCATCGTGATCAACGTGCTCGCGGCGTGGCTGATCTCCCGGGCCAACCGCACCAGCCTCAACGTGGAGGGCGCGTACCAGCACATCCTCAACGACGCCTGGGCGTTCATCGCCACGGCGATCTCCGGCCTGGTGGTCATGCTCACCGGCTTCGACCGGGCCGACGCGATCGCGACGCTCGTCGTCGCGGGGCTGATGCTCAGGGCCGGCTACGGCCTGGTGCGCGAGTCCGGGCGGATCTTCCTGGAGGCCGCCCCCGCCGGACTGGACCCGGACGCGGTGGGCGCGAGGCTCGCCGCCCTCCCCGGCGTGGTCGAGCTGCACGACCTGCACATCTGGACCATCACCTCGGGCTACCCCGCCCTCTCCGCGCACGTCCTGGTCCGCGACGAGCTGGACTGCCACGCGGTCCGCCTGACGATGGAGCGCGAGCTGCGCGAGCGCTACGCCATCGACCACACCACGCTCCAGGTCGACCACGCCTCGCCGGAGACCCTGCAGCTCGGCCGGGCCCGGGACGCCGGGCACTGCAGCGACCCGCACGGGAGCTCCCACCGCGCGGAAGGCTGACCACGCGCGAGGCCGACGGAGAGCAGCGCAGCGGCGCCGGTCGGTTTTGACCGGACGTTATCAAGCTGTGATCTGCTTATTTCGTACATATCTGAACATTCCTCGGGTCTGCCCCTCCCCTCCAAGGGTGGTCTTACGGAACGCTTAGCCGACCGCGCACTAACGTGACGGCGCGGGGACGCATCGCGGCCCCCACCAGCCGAGCAGCAACGAGGACCGATGACCCAGAACAAGCCGTCGCAGGCCGATCGCCGACGCATAGCCCAGGAGAAGATCGCCGCCCAGCGCGCGGCCGAGGCGCGGCGTCAGCGCAGGATGACCATCGCGATGACGGTCGGCGGCGTGGTCCTGATCGGCGGACTCGTCACCGCCGGCGTCTTCGTCATCGGCAAGGCGAACGGCGACAAGGTCAAGGCCGACGCCAGCGCGGCCGCGAGCGACCCGTCCATCGACAAGAGCGCCAGCCTGCTCGCCTCCACGGCCCACCAGGCGGACGGCGGCGACGTGGACGGCATCGTCAAGAGCAACTCGATGGAGCAGACGGTCTACCACATCCACTCGCACCTCCAGGTGTTCGTGGACGGCAAGCCGGCCACCATCCCCTACGGCATCGGCATCGTCCCGCCGTACGAGCTGCAGACCCAGCAGGACGGCACGCCGTTCGTCCAGGGCGGCAAGGAGTTCTACTTCCTGCACACCCACGACGAGAGCGGCGTCATCCACGTCGAGTCGCCGACCCAGAACACCTACACCCTCGGCAACCTCTTCGACCTGTGGAACCAGCCGCTGAACAGCGGCCAGGTCGCCGGCCACAAGGGCTCGGTCACGGTCTTCGTCGACGGCAAGCCGTACACCGGCGACGTGCGGAGCATCGTCTTCAAGAACCTGGAGAAGATCCAGATCGACGTGGGCACGGCCACGCCGTACAAGGACTGGACCTGGCCGTCGGGCTACACGAGCTGACGGACCCTGCCGTGACCCCCGAGGAGGAGCGGGCCGAGCTCGCCGAGCTGGAGGCCCTGGAGGCGGAGGCCGAGGCGCTGGAACGCGCCGCGGCCTCACGCGGCGGCCTCTCCCGCGCCCGCCGCGGCCTGCTGCTGCAGGGGCCGCTGGTGGCACTGCTCGCGCTCGCCCTCCTGCTGTGGGGCCGCGGCGGCGGCCCGGCCGCCGCCTCCGGCGCCGCATCCGCCGCGACGGCGCCGAAGCTGGCGATGTTCACCGCCTACCTCGACCGTCCCGCCGGCGCCTCGGGCCCGGTCGACGCCTACGTGACCATCCGCAACGGCGGCGGCTCCGACGACCGCCTGGTCAGCGTCAACACGCCCTGGGCGGCCTCCGTCGTCATCGTCGACGCCTCGGGCCACACCCTCCCCTGGGTGACCGTCCCCGCCGAGGGCTCCATCGCCCTGAAGCCGGGCGGCCTCCACCTCGAACTGCGGAACCTGCGCCGTGCGCCGAAGCCCCACGAGGTGATCCAGCTCGACCTGACCTTCGCCTCCACGGGCACCGTCCAGACCTGGTCCCCGCTCGGCCCGCCGGGAAGCATCACGGTCGAGGACGTCATGCACGCCATGAAGTGGATGGACCGGCTCCCGCCGGAGTAGACCTGCGCCGCTCAGGGGTGGTACGGCACGGGACCCGCCGTGGGTGATCCCGGAAGGCAGGGAGCGCTCACCGTCAGGCTCCCGTTGTCGTCGAGCTCCACCGTGTATAGGCCGTGACGGGAAGGGACCGGCTTCCGCCGGAGTGAGCGCGCGGTCAGGGCCAGTCGTCGGGGCCGCCGTCGCGCCAGATCACGCCTTCGAGGTCGTAGACGTCGTGCTCGGCCAGGAGGGTGACGAGGTCCTCCTTGGTGACGGCGGTGCCGATCTCCTCCGCGTCGACCTCGACCGTCCGGCCGGTCGGGACCCCTGGCCCGGTCTCGATACCCCAGACGATCACGTGATGCTCGTTCATGTCGGTCCCTCGTCCAGTTCTTCGCCGAGCTCCTCGCCCGGTCCGTGGCTCATGAACCAGGCGACGGCGGCCGGGGCCGCCTCGGCCGCGGCCGCCTGCTCGGCCACCGTGGTCCGCGGCAGGTCGAAGCACTCCTGCGAGCAGCGGCCCCACGGCGTCCACGGCGTGACCTGGCCGCAGCCCTCGCACACCATGATCCCGACGCCGGGCGGCCCGCTCACGTCGCCTTCCCCGCCACCGCGGACCTGACCGGCGCGGTGTGGACCGCCGCCCGCAGGCCTTCCGCGGCGTGCCGCGCCTCGGCCTCGGTGCGCAGACCGCCCAGGGTGAGCAGCAGTTCGTCGGTGTCCTCACGCCGCAGTGCCAGCGTCCACTCGTCGGGGCCGGCCTTGGTCACGGTGAACGCCAGCTTCATGGGGTACCTCGGTTCGCTCGCTGCTTACAGCTAACGCCAGACCATGCAGCCGCGCGCGGCGAGGCGGGCGAGCAGATCCGAATCGGGGTCGACCGGGTTCCAGCGCAGATCCAGGCGCTCCAGGGACGGCAGGTCGGCGATCCACCCGGGCAGCTCGGCGATCCGGTTGCTGCGCAGATCGAGGCGGCGCAGCAGGGGAAGCCCGGCGAGTGCGGGCGGCACGTCGGTGAAGACGTTCTCGCGGAGGTCGAGCGCGCGCAGCGCGGTGAGGCCGGTGGCGGGCTCGGGGAGGCGGTCGAGGGCGTTGCCGCGCAGCGAGAGCTCCCTGAGCGCGCCCAGTGCGCCGATCGAGTCGGGCAGCTCCGTGAGTTCCGCCTGCTGGGCGCGCAGCTCCACCAGGGCGCCGAGGGAGCCGAGGGATTCGGGCAGCCGCGCGAGAGGGTTCTCGCCCACGTTCAGGTAGCGCAGGCGGGTCAGCCCCCCGAGCGTCTCCGGCAGCCGGGTGAGGCGGTTGTCGTGGAGGTAGAGGCAGTCGCTCAGCGCCGTCAGCGCGCCGATCTCCTCGGGCAGCTCCGTGAGCTCGTTGTGGCCGAGGTCCAGGGTGCGCAGCGACCGGAGTTCCGCGATGCGCGGGGAGAGGGAGGTGAGGTGGTTGTCGGCCAGGATCAGCACCTCCAGATCGGCCCGGTCCCAGACCGCACCGGGCACCCGGCCCAGTCCCTGCTTCCAGAGATTCAGCGTCTCCACGGTCAGGCCGCCCTTCGCCCCGCGCTCTGCGAACGTTCCCACCGATCCCTGCGCAATATCTTGACGCACCGTCAGACCAGGCTCAGAATCCGTGAATCGGCTGTGAACGTTACCAAGGATTCGGGGAGGCGCCCGTTGTCCGAGCCGCTTCATGACACCGATCCTCCGCCCGTGACCGTGCCGCTGCTCGAGGCCCGCCGCGTGACCAAGCGCTTCGGGCACGTCCAGGCCCTCGACGGAGCGGACTTCACCGCGCACGCGGGCGAGGTGGTCGCACTCGTCGGCGACAACGGCGCGGGGAAGAGCAGTCTGGTCAAGGCGCTCTCCGGAACGCTGCGCCCCGACGGCGGGCAGATCCTCGTCGACGGCGCCCCCGTGCAACTCGCCACCCCGCTCGACGCCAGGCGTCACGGGATCGAGACGGTCTACCAGGACCTCTCCCTCGCCCCCGACCTCGACGCGGCGGCCAATCTGCACCTGGGCCGCGAGCTCTACCGCGGCGGGCTGCTCGGCCTGTTGCACGTGCTGGACCGGGCGGCGATGCGGACCGCGGCGATCACCGCCTTCGCCGAGCTGGGGGTGGACCTGCCGGACGTGGCGGTGCCCGTCGCGGCGCTGTCCGGCGGGCAGCGCCAGTCGGTGGCCGTGGCCCGCGCGGTGGCGTTCGCGAACCGGATCATCTTCATGGACGAGCCCACCGCCGCCCTCGGCGTGGTCCAGCGCGGCCGGGTGCTCGACACCATCCGCCGGGTCCGCGACCGGGGCATCGCCGTGGTCCTGATCAGCCACAACATGCCCGAGGTGCTGTCGGTGGCGGACCGGGTGGAGGTGCTGCGGCTCGGCCGCAGGGTCGCCCGTTTCACCGCCGCGCGCACCTCCGTCGAGGAGTTGGTGGGCGCCATGACCGGTGCGCTGGACGGCGGTGAGGCGCGATGACCGAGCTCCGCGCGAAGGACGTCCCGGTGCGCGGCCCCTCGGCCGCGCCGCTCGCGCTGCGCGTCCTGCGCCGGGTGGGCGCGGCGCAGGAGTCGTGGACCTTCGGGGTTCTGCTGCTGCTCGTCGCGTTCTTCACGATCGCGGCGCCGCACACCTTCCTGACCGCCTTCGACCTGACCCAGATCGCCACCAACGCCGCCATCTACCTCGTCCTCGGCGTCGGCATGACCTTCGTGGTCATCGTCGCCGGCATCGACCTCTCCGTCGGCTCGGTGCTGGTGCTCGCGGCGGTGCTCTCCGGCGAGTACACCCTCCACCACGGCGGCGCGACCTCCGGCTGGGCGACGATCGCCGTCAGCTCCCTGATCGCGTTGGGCACCGGGCTGGTCTGGGGGGCGCTGCAGGGCTGGCTGGTGGCGAAGGCGAAGGTGCCGCCGCTCATCGTGACGCTCGGCGGCTTCGGCGCCGCGCTCGGCATCGCCCAGATCATCACCGGCGGTCAGGACCCGGCGGGCACGGTCTCGGGGAAGCTCCAGCACGACATCGGCTTCGGCAAGCTGTTCGGTCAGATCCCCTGGCTGGTGGTCATCGCCTTCGTCACCACGCTGGTGTTCGGCCTGGTCCTGGCGTTCACCAGGTTCGGCCGCTACACCTACGCGATCGGCTCCAACCCCGAGGGTGCGCGCCGGGCCGGCGTCGCCGTGGACCGGCACCTGATCAAGGTCTACGCGCTGATCGGACTGCTCGCCGGGCTGGGCAGCATCATGTGGCTCGCCTACTTCGGGACCACCTCCATCGCCGGGCACGCAACCGACAACCTCAAGGTCATCACCGCGGTGGTGCTGGGCGGCGCGAGCCTCTTCGGCGGACGCGGCTCGGTGCTCGGCACGGTGATCGGGGTCTTCATCCCCGCCGTGCTCACCACCGGACTGATCATCATCGGCGTCCAGCAGTACTGGCAGGACGTCGCCATCGGGGCCGTCCTGGTCCTCGCCGTCTACCTCGACCAGATCCGCAGGCGCTCGGTCCAGAGAGGAAACCCATGATGCTTCCACGCGCCACGAACAGACGTCCCGTCACCACCGCCACCACCCTTGCCGCCCGCGCGATAGGGGGCTGCGCGGCGCTGGCCCTGCTGGCCGCAGCGGCCGGCTGCTCCAGCTCCGGCGGGAACGGCCCGTCGTCCGGCTCGGGCAAGAAGACCATCGAGCTCGTCACCGGCGTCAAGAGCGACCCCTTCTACATCACCATGTCCTGCGCCGCCCAGCAGGAGGCGACCAAGCTCGGGGTGAACCTGAAGGTCGACGGATCGGCCCAGTGGGACGTCGCCGTCCAGCGGCCCATCGTGGACTCGGTGGCCGCGACCCGCCCCGACGGCCTGCTCATCTCACCCGTCGACACCACCGCGCTCACCCCCTCGCTCCAGCAGATCCAGGGCGCGGGCACCAAGGTCGTGCTCGTCGACACCTCGGTGACCGACCCGAGCATCGGCGTCTCGCGGATCTCCTCCGACAACGAGGCGGGCGGACGCACGGCGGCGAAGGCGCTGGCGCAGTTGATGGGCGACAAGGGCTCGGCGATCGTCATCAGCGTCAAGCCCGGCGTCTCCACCACCGACGCGAGGATCAAGGGCTTCACCGAGGAGATGCAGGCCAACCATCCGCACATCACGCTTCTCCCTGTCCTCTACGACAACGACCTGCCAGCCACCGCCGCGCAGCAGATCCAGTCCACCCTCGCCGCCCACCCCGACCTGGCCGGGGTCTTCGCGGGGAACACCAACACCGCCCAGGGCGTCTCCACCGGCCTGCAGGCGGCCGGCAAGCAGGGCAAGGTCCAGGTCGCCGCGTTCGACGCGGAACCCGACGAGATCACCGCGCTGCGCAACGGCACGCTGGACGTGCTGGTCGCCCAGGACCCGGGCGGGATCGGCACGCAGGGCGTGGACCAGGCGCTGGCCGCGATCCAGGGCAAGCCGGTGACCGCGTCGATCGGCACCACCATGGTCGCCATCACCAAGGCGAACATGGACGACCCGAGCGTCAGCAAGTACTTCTACAAGTCCGCCTGCTGAGGCGCCCGAGCGATGGACGGCACGCGTGACGCGCCCGACTGACAAACGTCCCACCATGAAGGACGTCGCCCGCGCCGCGGGGGTGAGCCCGATGACGGTCTCCCGCGTGGTGTCGGGCGAGCCGGGCGTCTCCGCGGAGCGGGTGGCGCTGGTCGAGCAGGCCGTGCGCCGGCTCGGCTACCGGCGCGACGACAACGCGCGGCGGCTGCGGAAGAAGGACGTGCGCAGCTCCATCATCGGGCTGGTGGTGGACGACCTGGCCAACCCCTTCTACGCGCTGATGGCCCGTTCGGTCGAGGACGCCGCCCGCAGCCGTGGGTACCTGGTCCTGGTCGGCAGCACCAACGACGAGCCGCGGCGGGAGCGGGAGGTGATCGCGGCGTTCTGCGCCCGCCGGGTGGACGGCCTGGTCCTGGTGCCGACCAGCGGCGGACACGGCTTCCTGAAACGGGAGATGGCCGGCGGCACCAAGGTCGTGTGCGTGGACCGCCCCGCCCACGGCCTCGCGGTCGACACGGTCACCGTCGACAACCGGGCGGGCGCGCGGCGGGCCGTCGGCCACCTGCTGGACCTCGGCCACACCCGGATCGGCTACCTCGGCGACCGGCTTGACATCTGGACGCAGCGCGAGCGCCACTCCGGCTATCTCGATGCCCTCGCGGCGCGGGGCGTCACCGCCGCACCGGCCCTGGTCCGCCACGGCCTGCGCGGCCGCGCGGACGCGGCCGCGGCCGTCGCGGAACTGCGCGCCCTGGCCGCCCCGCCGACGGCCCTCTTCACCAGCAACGACCTCATCACCCTCGGCGCCCTGGACGGCCCGGGCCCACCCGAAGGCTGCGCGATCGTCGGCTTCGACGACGTCCCCCTCGCCGAACGCCTCGACCCGCCCCTCTCGGTGGTGAGCCAGGACCCAGCCGCCCTCGGCGGCACGGCCGCCGGCCTCCTCTTCTCCCGCATCGACGGCGACCACGCCGCCCCCCGCTCGGTCGTCCTCCTGACCCGCTTCATCCCTCGCGGCTCCGGCGTCCTGACGGGCTGACGGGCTGTGCCGAAGTCGCTCGGTGATGATCACGGTCGCCACTCTTCGCGGTAGTCGGCGCGATGGGCGTACCCGGATGCGATCAGGAGGACGGCGGTGTGCAGCCCGTCGCGGAGGGCTGCCGAAACGCCGCTGTCCCGCCTCGTCGAAACCTGGTCATCGTGAGCGAAGTTGATGACCACGAGGTCCGTCTCATCGAAGCGCGAGTGACCGGCAACAGCGTCCTTGAGACTCCCCGCAAGATCCTCATGTGTACTCTGCGGCAATGACACGAAGCGAGCGGCTCGCGGAGCAGTTGGACTGGCACTGGCGCAACAGCCTGCGGCCGCGGCTGGACGGTCTTGCCGACGAGGAGTACTTCTGGGAGCCGGTGCGGGGCTGCTGGAGCATCCATCCGCGTGGCACGTCGGCTGCACCGATGTCGGCAGGTTCGGGGGAATGGACGATGGACTACGCGTCCTCTGTCCCGGTGCCGGCGCCGGTGACCACGATTGCCTGGCGGCTGGCGCACATCACCGTGTCGTGCCTGGGCTATCGGGTCGGCTGGTACTTCGGCGGCCAGGACGTCGACTTCGAGACATTCCCCTACGCGGGGACCGCCGACGAGGCGCTCGAGCAGCTCGACGAGACGTATGAGCGATGGAACGCGGGGGTCCGCGAGCTCTCGGACGCCGACCTGGAGAATCCACCCGTGGTGGGTCCCGAGCGGTTTCCCATGGAGAACAGGATTCTGCACGTCAACAGGGAACTCATCCATCACGGCGCCGAGATCGCCCTGCTTCGCGACCTCTACCGCCGGCAGGACGGAGCCGTAGCGCGCCGGGTGTGACTCGTGCAGGACACCCGATCAGCGGGCGAGGGCGTCGGCCAGAGCGCGGAGTCGGAGCGGTGTTCGGCGCCTGGCCGGCTGATCCGAAGGGACGGATTCCGGCCAGTCGTGGATCCATGCGCGGGGACGCACCACTGCTGATCTTGAAATCGCGCGCGGGACCTTCCCGGGCCCTGGGTCCGCTGACGTTGCCTCCTGAGCGACCCGGCCGGTCGCATATTCGGTCTGGCGACCAAACGCCGCTCGGTCGCCATTCAGCGCGACGCCGTCCGCTGAAGGAGCTGCCGGGACGACTCGAAGCCCAGCCGTTCGTACACCGGCACTGCTGTCCGACCGGAGTGGACAGTCACGCGAGCGGCCCCGAGGCACGTCGCGTGCTCCGCAGCAGCCCCCACCAGTGCCGAGCCGATACCCTGGCCTCGCTTCTCAGGCGTGACGAAGACGCTCTGGATGTCTGCGGAGAGCCGGCTCGACGCTCCCGGTCTCGGCACGCGGGGGACGAGCGCGACCCAGGCCATGCCCACGATCTCCGGTCGAAGGAGTCGAGCCACGAACGCCAGGTGCGAGTGCCGATTTGCAGCCCACCACTGCGCGAGCTCCACCGCGAATGCGTCAACGGACCGCTGGTCCGGCTCCTCCTTGTGCGTGTCCAGCCACAGAAGCTGAGCCAAGTCCGCGACGTCGTCCACGTTCGCCTGACTGATGATCACAACGTGAGTCTACCGACGGTGTGGAGCCGACAGCGGTCGGCAGCCCATTGCCCAGGTGGGTGCCTCCGCAGGCTCATCACATCCGTGCAAGATGGGACCGTGATCGGCTATTGGAATCCGCTCCCCTCGGCTCAGCAGGGTCGTGTCCCTTGATGTGGTGTAGCCGATCAACCAGCGGTCGTGTTCGTGGTGTTGGGTAGCGCGGGGGCGCTATCAGGGAGCTCGGGGTAGAGCTGCTCCATGCTGCCCTCTGGCAGGTAGCGGCGGGGGAAGGCGATCCACTCGTCGTGCAGTTCGAAGAGCACGGCGGTGACCAGCCGCAGTAGCGCGTCGTCGTTGGGGAAGACCTGGACGACGTCGGTGCGGCGTTTGACCTCGCGGTTGATCCGTTCCAGCGGGTTGGTCGACTGAATCTTCTTCCAATGTCGTTCCGGGAAGGCAGCGAACGCGGTCAGGTCGTCCTTCGCGTCCAGCAGCATCTCCTTGACCTTCGGGAACTGCTTGCCGAGCATGTCGGCGACCGTGTCGAGCTGGGTGCGAACCGTCTCCGCGGTGGACTGGGCGAAGATGGTGCGGATCGTCGCGGCGACCATCTCGCCGGCTTCCTTGTTGATCACGGCGAAGGTGTTGCGCAGGAAGTGGACCCGGCAGCGCTGGTAGGCGGCGCCGAGCATGACCTTGCGGATGGCCTTGACCAGCCCGAGGTGGTGGTCGCCGATGACGAGCCGGACGCCGGTCAGGCCGCGTTCGCGCAGGTGACGGAGGAACTCGGTCCAGAACAGTTCGGTCTCGCTGTCGCCGACCATCACGCCGAGGACTTCGCGGCCGCCGTCCTCGGTGATGCCCGTGGCGATGACCACGGCCCGGGACACGATCTGGTGTTCGACTCTGGCCTTGCAGTAGGTCGCGTCCAGGTAGACGTAGGGGAAGCGGACGTGGTCCAGGGCCCGGGTGCGGAACGCGGTCAGCTGGCCGTCCAGGTCCTGGCAGATGCGGGAGACCTCGCTCTTGGAGATCCCGGTGTCGGCTCCGAGGGCCTTGACCAGGTCGTCGACCGAGCGGGTGGAGACGCCGTGGACGTAGGCCTCCATGATCACGGCGTAGAGGGCCTGGTCGATGCGGCGTCGCCGTTCCAGCAGCACAGGGAAGAAGCTCCCCGAGCGAAGCTTGGGGATCCCCAGCTCCAGGTCGCCGGCCTGGGTGCTGAGGGTCTTGTCGCGGTGGCCGTTGCGGAACGTGGTCCGGGTGTCGGTGTGCTCGTTCCACTCGGCGCCGATCCTCGCGGTGGCCTCGGCCTCGATCAGTTCCTGGAGCATCCGCTCGGCCACACCACGGACGAGTTCGAGACCGTCCGCCGAACGTAGTGACTCCAGCAGTCGCAGTAAGTCATGCTGGGACAGGGCCACCCTGCACCTCCTGAGTTGAACTGGCCGTTCACTTCGGAGAGTTGCATGGTGGCCCGCCCTGCGGGCAGGGAGCAGAGACCACGCAGGGTCACGCCCCGGCGTACGCCTGAGCCGTGATCGGCTACACCACTTCAAGGGACGCGATCCTCAGCAGATGGTCGAGAGCCTCGGGGAGCACGCGGAGCAACTCTTCACGGGCGCATGGGAACGACGGAACTGGCGCAACGTGCCTGGTCCTTTCTATGCCGGCGACACGGACAGCATGGCCACCGGGCGTCTGGACGCTCCGCATCACATCGCCTACGACGATGATCTCGGTGGCGGTTTCGGCTCGGAGTTCATCTATCGCCAACCCGTGAACGAGCACGAGACCGCGGCCGTGATCCACGGCTGTCGGATGGAGTTGTGCCGAGGCTACAACTGGGACGGTGACGACCACTGGACCGTGGAGGCAGTCCGCGACTGGTGGCGGGACCGAGCCCGTGTCCGGGAATGGGCGGTCGCCATCGCCGCCGACTGGGGTGCGGACGCCCATCCCCACTGGGGCTTCAACGCCGACCCTCGCTACCTCGGCCACTATCACGATGCAGCCCAGGGGCATCGTGACTTCATCGCGTACATGGACGACGGACTGGAGACGTACCTGCGCGGCTACCTCTTCTGGCTCGAACAGCGACGTGACTCGCGCGATGGCGAGGCCCTCCCCGGTCTCTAGGCGGGCACAGGTGGGATCGGAATTCACCCAGGGCCCGTGAGGACCGAGGTCGATCGGCTCCGGCCATGGTGCTGGTGGGACTCTAGGATGCGTCCGTGACCAGGTTCGACGACATCAAGGTGACGCTGTTCTCGGCTGAGCACTCGGATCTGGCTCAGTCGGCACTGACCGATGAGGTCGTCCAGGAGGCCGAGGGCATCCTCGGGGTGAGACTGCCAGCCGCGCTGGTCGAGATCCTGCGGTGGCAGAACGGGGGCCCTGTGTCGTCCCACTGGGACGCCTTCCCGACGGCAGCGCCGAACTCCTGGAGCGAGAGTCACGTACCGTTCGAAGAGGTGATGGGCATCGGGCACCGCACCGACAGGCTGTCGCTGTTCGATACCCCGTACTTGATCGGCGAGTGGGGCCTGCCGTCCCCGATCGTTCTCCTCTGCGGTGACGGGCACTGCTGGATCGCCCTCGACTACCGGGACTGCGGATGGGACGGGGAGCCGACGGTGACCTGGTTCGACACGGAATCGAACTCTGAACTCATCGTGGCGACGGACCTCAGGGCCTTCGTCGAAGGTCTGGCTCCGGCATCGAGATTCGACTCCGAGAGCCGACCGCCGACGGAAGATGCACATCCCCCACACGCGTCACAGGACCTCAGTTGACGTCAGCACAGATCGACATGGGGGCCTCGGCCCCAGCGTGACTCCCGCATCCACTTCCCTCCTCGCCTCCAACATCCTGCCTTCGGGTCATGACCGGAGGTCTGGGTGGATGAGTGGGCCCTACCAGGCCGGGCGTGGGTCCTGGCGCTCGGTGGAGAAGCCAGGCGGAATCGTCGTCTCCGTCCGCCACAGCAGGCCCGGGTCAGGTGGATACGCCTCAGTTGTCGGCGCCGGAGGGTACAGACGGCGATGGCCGGGAAGCGGGACCTCGGTCAGCACGCCGCGCTGGATCATCCACAGCCCGAAGCAGTCGTCCTCCTCGTCATGGATGAATACCTGCACACTCGCCGGTTCCGGCCACTCCAGGGACTCCAGGTGTCGAAACAGGCCGGATCGCGGGCGTACATGGTTGAACTCGATCACCCACCCTTCGACGAAAGGATGTAGCCGCTCGAAACGACCTTTCCAGCCACGCGAGTCATCCGGCCGCGTCAGGGGTTCCATCACCTCGTCCGCGTACCGTGCCAGCACGATGACCTCAGCGATTCTGCTCATGCGGAAGTATCTGCACGCTCCCTGGGCCGGCGGCAATCGGATTCCAAGGTGCACGCGAGGTCACGGCATCCTTCTGCCGATCACGTGCTGAGGGCAAGAGGGGCGCCGACGAGGCAGCAGTGAAGCGCTCCACAGCCTGAAGCCGTAACCGCTCCCGCGTGCCTCTCTCGGCGTCGGTGCAAGCCCCGCGCGACAGCGTGTCCGTGTGCCCAGGCGATCGGAATCCGGGTGATTGCAGGGCGCGAGGATGGCTAGGGTCAGCGGGATGAGTGATCTCCAGCCTGTCGTATGGCTTCTCACGGGCATGCCCGGCTCGGGTAAGACCACCTTCGCGAAGGCGTTGGCACAAGGCGCTGTCGTCCGTCTGTCAGTGGACGACGAGATGACGGCTCGGCATGGACGGATCGGCAAGGATCACGCCGAGCACGAACACCTCGCGCTTCAGGCTCCCGTGATTGAGGACGTTCAGCGACAGCTCGTCGAGCTCTTGAAGGAGGGCCGCTCTGTAGTGCTGGATCACGGCCTGGGCACCCGCGCGGTCAGGGACCACTACAAGCAATTGGTCACGGAGCATGGCGCCAGGTGGCGGCTCGTCCACTTCCAGGCTGATCACGACGAGCTGTTGCGGCGACTGGCCAAGCGAAACAACGAGCAGGAGCACGGCGTAATTTCGCCAGAGGCCCTGGCCTGGATTGCCGAGCACTCTGAAGCCCCTGCGGGTGAGGGTGAAGAGCCCCCGTACTTCCCACCTCAGCCTGACATGGACCCTGGCTGAGGTGGCTGTCCCCGCACACGTCCAGGTCGTGGTCGACAGCCAGGCCAGATCAGGTGTCCCGCTCCAGCGCCAGGCCGGCGCCGGCAAGGCGACCGTCGATGAGGTGCGGCCGGTACTGGATCTTCTTCAGGCCGCGCTTGGGGCGGGCGATGTCAGTCTCCGGAAGCTCCGAAGAATCCGACGTGGGAGGTCGCGTCGTCCGTGTGCAGGAGTACGTAGAAGCCGGTCCAGCGCATCTCGTGTTCCCCGAGCAGGCTGGTGTCCTCGTCGCCCGGTCGCCAGGCCTGCATGAAGGTGTAGGAGCGAGCGAGTGCATCCTCGAACTGCCGAACGGTAGGGCGATCCGTACCGAAGTGGACCACGAGCCGCGCAGGGGCCAGAGGCCGGACGGTGAAGTAGTCATACGGGTTCGACTCCTGTGGCAACGCCGTTGACTCCACGACGCGACGAACGTCCAGAATCGAGTGGGTTCCCTCCTCCGCCATGAACTCCTCATCGGCGTACAGCTCCGCGACCGAGCTGTACTCCTCGCCATCGCCGTACTCCTGCGCGAAGACCTCCTGCTGCAGTGCCTCCAGGCTCGCGACAACGGTCCTGCGGTACGGCGCGACATAACTCCACCCACTGGCGCCCATCGGTTGAACTCCTCGCTCCGTCGCCGAATCGTGCTCAACCTAGCCCGGGGCGCTGACAGAGCAGAGGCAACGTCGGGAGGGCGGCTGCGCACCCCGCGATCCTCGGTCGCCGGCAACGCCCTCCGGCGGCGACCGTCCGGACTCGGGGTTCCGACCTGCGCGCCTACGCTCGGGTCGTCGGGGCACGCCTCATCCGGGCTCGCCGCTCCACGACACCGGCTGGGCGGCGGGGCTGCCGGCCGAGTCGGTCAGGTGCTTGCGGAGGAAGGCGAGTTCCGCGGCGACGGCCTGTTCGTGGGCCTCCAGGAAGGGGGCGTAGTGGCGGCCGGTCAGGTGGACGATCTCGGAGTGCGGGACGGTGGCGGCCGCGTCGAGGGCCGGGCCGGGGAGGGCGCTGCGGTCCTGGTCGCAGACGACCATGAGGAGGGGGCAGCGGACGCGGGCGGCCTCGCGGGCGGGGCGGTAGTTGCCGATCCGGAGGGCGACGCGGGCGGCGACGGTCCGGTCCCAGTCAGCGTAGCGGCCGTCGGGGTCGAGGGCCAGGTCGCCGTCCATGGCGTCGGGCGTGGTCAGCGAGGCGACGTCGCCACGCGCACCGGCCGTGGGGATGAGCAGCGGCGCGCGGCCGAGCAGGCCGCCGAGGGCGTCGGCGACGCCCAGCGCGAGGAGCCTCAGCAGCGCCGAGGGCGTCATCGCGCGCAACGCGTTCGGCGTCACGGCCCGTCCGTCCACCAGCGGTGACTGGGCGATGACCGCGCCCACCCGCGGGTCGTCGGCGGCGGCCCGCAGGACGTGGCCGCCGGAGAGCGAGAAGCCCCACAGGGCGATCCGCCCGGGGTCGACGCCGGGCTGGCGCGCCGCGAAGGCGACGGCGGCGCGCCAGTCGGCGACCTGGTCGTCGAGCCGGACCACCTGGCGCGGCAGGCCGCCGCTCTCGCCGAAGCGCCGGTAGTCGAAGGCCAGCACCCCGAAGCCCGCGTCGGCGAAGCGGGCGCCGAAGCGGTCCGCGGCCGGTTCCTTGGTGACCGCGATGCCGCCCGCCATGATCACGCACGCGCCGTTGACTCCCGGGCGGTACCAGGCCGCGCAGTCGGCGTCACCGCTGGCGAAGCGCACGTTCTGCCGCTGGGTGGAGACGGGCATGGGAACCTCCGTGGTGGGTGTCCTGCGATCGACACCGTCCATCCTGCGAGCCCGGCTGCGGGCCCGGCCCGCGCGGACCGCCGCGGTGGTGGAAACTGGCTGTCATGGCACGCGTAGCGGCGGATTCCGAACTCAGCCTCCCGGACCAGCGGTTGGTCGCCGCGCTGCAGTGGGACGGCCGGATCGGCGCGGAGCGGGCGGCCCGGGTGCTCGGCCTCAGCCCCGCCACGGTGCGCCGTCGGCTGCACGCCCTCACCGGCGACGGCACCGCGCGGGTGGTGCTCTCCCCCACCGCGCGCACCGGGAACGGCGGCCCGGTCGGGGCGCTGTTCCTGCGCATCAGGGTGCTGCGGGGCAAACTCGACACCATCGTGGCGGCGCTGGCCGCCCGCGAGGACGTCCCCTTCATCGACATCACCACG
The DNA here is from genome assembly GCF_000744655.1 of Streptacidiphilus rugosus AM-16. Classification (NCBI taxonomy): domain Bacteria; kingdom Bacillati; phylum Actinomycetota; class Actinomycetes; order Kitasatosporales; family Streptomycetaceae; genus Streptacidiphilus; species Streptacidiphilus rugosus. The sequence goes on from NZ_JQMJ01000004.1 coordinate 1,204,323, forward strand.
GCGGGCGACGAGATCTTCGCCGTCGCCCGCACCGAGCCCGGTTCGCGCGATCCCCTGGTCTTCCGCCAGCTGCCCTCCACCCAGGCGGTCACCTCGGTCGAGAGCTCGACGCTGCTCAACGTCTTCCGGCTGACCTCGGAGTGGCGGCACCAGGTGCTGACGGCCGAGGAGTGCGCGGAGCTGGGCGGTGGCGCGTCGGGCGCCCCCGAGCCGGCGGCGTCCCCCGGCGACCCCGCTCAGGACCCGCTGGACCGGTCGCTCCTCGCCGCGCTGGCCCCCGACGCCCGCCTCCCGGTGGCCGCCCTGGCGGCCCGTACCGGGCATCCCGAGACCACCGTCCGCCGCCGCCTCGCCCGGCTGGCCGAGCAGGGTCTGCTGACCACCCAGGTCCTGGTGGACCACCGCCGCCTGGGACTGGCCATCGAGGCCAAGCTGCTGCTCCAGGTCACCCCCGACCACCTGGCCGCCGCCGGCCAGGCCCTGGCCGACCACCCTTCCGTGCACGGCGCCTTCGCCACCTCGGGCCCCTCGAACCTGCACGCGGCTGCCTACTTCCGCGACCTGGCCGCCCTCTACGGCTTCCTCTCCCGGGATCTGACCGGTCTGGGCATCACCCATCTGGAGACCGCCGTCGTCAGCCGCGCCGCCAAGCGGGCCGCCGCCCTGATCCCGGGCTGAGCCAGGGAAGGCGAAGGCGCGTCGCGTGTGACAGACCGGCGCGACGACCACTAACGTCTGACTCGCCCTGACGAGGTGGCGGAAACCCCTCGGCCAGGCCCATCGGCAGCGCTCGCTGCCCCAGTTGGGGGGACCCAGGTCATGACCAACCCTGTCCTCGTCGTCGGCGCCGGTCCGGTCGGCCTCGCTGTCGCGGGCGAACTGGCCCGCCGGGACGTTCCGGTGCGCATCGTCGACACGCTCGCAGCGCCCACCACCGAGTCGCGCGCGATCGTCGTCCACGCCCGCAGCCTCGAGATGCTCGAACGGGTCGGCGTGCTCGACGAGATCGTGGCCTCCGGCGTCAAGGCCACGGGCATCGAGATGCACGCCTCGGGGCGCACCATCGCCCGTGTCGAGCTCGACATCGTCGACAGCGCGTACCCCTTCTCGGTGCTCACCGCGCAGACCGAGACCGAGCGCATCCTGGCCGAGAACCTGGCCCGGCACGGGGTCGAGGTGGAGCGCGGCGTCTCGCTGGTCGCCCTGGAGCAGAGCGCCGACGGGGTCCGGGCGACCCTGCGGGACGCGCGCGGCGGCGAGGAGAGCGTCGACGCCTCCTGGCTGGTCGGCGCCGACGGGGCGCACAGCCAGGTGCGACGGGAGGTCGGCTCCGCACTGGAGGGCTCGTTCCACGGGGAGCGCTTCCTCATGGGCGACGTGCACGCCGAGCACGACTTCGATCCGCGCTCGATGTACACCTTCTTCTCCGCGCACGACGGCCCGTTGATGGTCTTTCCGATGAAGGGCGACCGGATGCGGCTGATCGCCCAGATCCCCACCGCCTCCACGGACGAGGCGAGCCAGGAGTGGCTGCAGCGCATCGCCAACGAGCGCGCCGCCGGACGGCTGCGGATCCACGACTCGCTCTGGCTGACCTGCTTCGAGATCCACCACGCGCAGGTGCCGCAGTACCGCTGCGGGCGGGTCTTCCTGGCCGGCGACGCGGCGCACGTGCACAGCCCGGCCGGCGGGCAGGGCATGAACACCGGCCTCCAGGACGCGTTCAACCTCGGCTGGAAGCTCGCCGCGGCGTACCGCGGCGAGGCGTCCGAGACGCTGCTGGACAGCTACCACGCCGAACGGCATCCGGTCGCCGCGCACGTCATCGAGTTCAGCACCAGGCTCACCCACCTGAGCACCCTGGCGAACCCGGTGGCCCAGACGCTGCGCAATGCCGCGCTGCACGTGGCCACCGGTCTCGGCCCGGCGCGCCAGGCCCTGGCCGACGCGACGGAGGAGACGACGCTGTCGTACCACGGCAGCCCGGCGGTTCTGGGGGCGGCGGCGGACGCGAAGGTCCGCAGCGGCGACCACCTGCTCGACGTGCCCGGCACGGAGCTGCGGGCGGCGCTCTCCGCGGAGACGGGCCACGTGCTGGTGACCGTCGGCGCGCTCCCGGCGCTGACCGGCCTGCCCGGCGTCCGCCAGGTCCTGCTCGCGGACACCGACGCCCCGGTCACCGGCTTCGACGCGGTGGTCGCGGACCCCGACGGGCACGCCGCGACCCGCTTCGGACTGCCCTCCGGCCGCCTCCTGGTCCGCCCGGACGGCTACGTCGGCGCGATCGCCGGCGGCACGGACGACGAGCCGATCCTGGCCTACGCGAAACTGACGGGCGCGGCCGGCTAACGAGCGTCGACGCCACGGGTGTTCCGGCACGGAACCTCAGCTTGAAATTTAACCTCGCAGGTCACCCGACCTGCTGGTTTGCGGTTCTTCCCGGGACAACGAGGGCGACCGTTCTCCACGCTTCGAGATGTCGAGTCATGAAGCACGAGAGAACGGCCGCCGCATATGAGTCTGCCCCTCGTTCCGTCCGCTGGTGACGCGTTGGGCCTGTTGTCCCGCTTTCGAGTTGAGTTCTACGACTGCTTGTACGCCCGTGCGGACTCGCTCTTCGAGCTCACCGACGCAGTGCTGTGCGTGGACAGTCCGGTGAAGACCCTGGTCGAGCTCAGCCTGGCGGTCGAGCACCGGCGCGGGCACGGCGCGTTGTACGCCGCGCTGGACCGGGGCTGGCTGGAGCCGACACGGCTGCGCCGCACCCTCGCGAACCTGCCGCTGCCGAGGGCGGCCGACGGGCGGATCGTGCTGGCTGTGGACGTGTCCAACTGGCTGCGGCCCGACGCCCCCACCAGCAGCGATCGGCTGTTCTGCCACTGCTACGGCCGGGGCGGCCGGGCCAGTGACCAGTTCGTGCCGGGCTGGCCCTACTCCTTCGTCGCAGCGGTGGAGCGCGGGCGGACCTCCTGGGTCGCCCTGCTGGACGCAGTGCGCCTGGGGCCTGCCGACGACGCCACCGCCGTCACTGCCACCCAACTACGCGACGTTGTCGAGCGGTTGATTGCCGCTGGCCACTGGAAGGAGACCGAAGGGGACATCTTGATCGTCATGGACGCCGGCTACGACGGCGCACGCCTGGCCCACGTGCTGGCGGATCTGCCGGTGGAGATCGTGGTGCGGCTGCGCTCGGACCGCGTCATGCTTCGCGATCCGGGCCCGCCCCGCTCCACCGCCCGCGGCGGGCGTCCGCGCCGCCACGGCGGCGTGCTCACCTTCGCCCGCCCCGAGACCTGGCACACTCCCGATGCCACCAGCCGGACCGAGACCACCCGCTACGGCAAGGCCGAGGCGCTGGCGTGGGATCACATGCACCCCCGGCTGCAGCGTCGCGGACCATGGTTGGAGTACACCGACGCCGAACTCCCCGTGCTGCACGGCACGTTGATCCGACTGCAGGTCGAGCGCCTGCCCGGTGAACGAGAGGCCAAGCCGCTGTGGCTGTGGTCCTCGGCAGCCGCCCTGACCAGCGCGGAGATGGATGTGCGGTGGCAGGCGTTCTTGCGCAGATTCGATCTTGAACACACCTTCCGCTTCCTGAAACAGACCTTGGGCTGGACCGCACCCAAGATCCGACACCCCGACGGCGCAGACCTGTGGACCTGGCTGGTCATCGTCGCCTACACCCAGCTCCGCCTGGCCCGCCCCCTCGCAGCCGACCTACGACGCCCCTGGGAGCGGCCGGCGCCGCCGAACAGGCTCACGCCAGCCCGGGTCCGACGCGGGTTCCGCCACATCCACGCGAAGACCGTCTCTCCGGCGGGTGTGCCGCAACCGACACGCCCCGGCCCGGGGCGCCCGCCGGGCTCAAAGAACCGCAGGCCAGCACCCCGCTACGACGTCGGGAAGACCGTAAAACGCGAACTCACGCTCGAGGCTCATCTCGCGAAACAAACGGCCGCCGGTTAAAGATCAAGCTCAGCCCGCGCCGGAACTCTCATGTGATCAGTGGCGGTAGGCGGCGGTCGCGATCTCGACGAAGGAGCGGATGAGCGGGTTGGTGTCCCCCTCGTTCCAGACCGCGACCACCCGGCTCGGCGGCATGTCCGTCAGCGGCACCACGGCCAGCTCCCCGGGCAGGTCGTGCCCGAGCGGGGCCAGGCCGACCGTGCCGTTCCACAGCACGGCCTGCAGGCACTCCTGAACGGCGCGGACCACGGGGCCCTCGCGTGGACGACCTCCGTTCCAGTACGACTGCCAGACGGGGTCGGTGCCCTGGGGGAACTGGAACCAGCGGCGGTCACCCAGATCGGCCAGCCGCAGCGCGTCACGGCGGGCCAGCGGATCGTCGGCGCGCAGGACCACGCCGACCGGATCGGTCCGCAGCGCACGCACCGTCAGGGCGGTCTCGTCGAACGGCGCTCGGGTCAGTGCCACGTCGACCAGCCCGGCGCGCAGCCCGCAGGTGGGATCGGTCAGATCGGTGTCACGGACCCGGATGTCGATGCCGGGGTGGCGTCGGCGGTAGGCGGCGGCCAGCCTGGCCGCTCCGGGGTCGGTGCCGTCGCCCAGGATGCCGATGGTGATCGTCGCGGCGCCGGCCGCGGCGCTGACGCGTGTCCGGACCCGGTCGGCGTGGGCGAGCAAGGCCCGCGCCTCAGCGAGCAGCACCGTGCCCACCGCGGTCAGCGCGACGCCCGAAGGCGAACGGGTGAACAGCTGGGCCCCGACCTCCGTCTCCAACTGTCTGATCGCACGGCTGAGCGGCGGTTGACTCATGTGCAGTCGGGCGGCGGCCCGGCCGAAGTGGAGTTCCTCGGCGACGGCCACGAAGTAACGCAAGGTCCGTAGCTCCACGCTGCCACGATACCCATGAGGTATCGGAGTCGCGGGATGGGTCTTGGACACCGGCAGGGCTCCGGCGGTGCACTCGTGGGCATGACCGGAGCCATGAACACCGCCTACTGGATCACCGCGGGTCTGCTCGCGCTCTTCTACCTCTACGCGGGCACGCTGAAGCTGATTCGCAGCCGCGAACAACTCCGCCCGATGATGGCCTGGGTCGACCGCATGCCTCTGCCCGCCGTCAGAGCGCTGGGAGCGGTCGAAGTACTCGGCGCGGCAGGCCTGATCCTGCCGCCGCTGACCGGCATCGCCCCCGCGCTGGCGACGGCCGCGGCCGTCGGCTTCGTCCTGCTGCAGGCGGGCGCGATCGCCGTCCACCTGACCGGCGGGGACCGCCGGGTCGCACTCAACGCCCTGCTCGTCGCCCTCGCTGCCGTGACCGTCCGGCTCAGCGTTTGAGCGCCACTCCGCCGTACATCCCGATCCGGTCGTCACCGGGAAGGACGTGCTCGTCCGGCCGCCACCGCGAGAGCAGCACCAGGCCGGGGTCGACCGGCTCCAGGCCGTGGAAGAACGCGGCGATCTCCTTGCCGCTGCGCACGGCGGTCCTCACCGACGACCGGTCGTAGGCCCTCGCCGTCGCGCGCATTCCCTCCGGGTCCAGGTCGGAGGTCACCTGTGAGAGCACCAGCACGCTGCCCGGAGCGACGGCGTCCATCAGGGTGCGCACGGCGCCGTACGGGTCGTCCTCGTCGGTGACGAAGTGCATCACGGCGACCAGCAGCACGGCGACGGGCCGGTCCAGATCCAGGCGGCCGCGTACCTCCGGATGCGCGAGGATCTCCGCCGGACGGCGGACGTCCCCGGCGACGATCCTCGCGCCCGACGGCGCGGGGTCCTCGCCGTGGGCGCGGGCGAGCGCCAGGACCGTCGGGTCGTTGTCGACGCCGACGATCCGCGCGTCCGGCCGCACCGCGAGCGCGGTCTCCGCCGTGCTGCCCGGCGCGGGGAGGCCGATGCCGACATCCAGGAACTGATCCAGGCCGTTCTCGGCCAGGTACCGGACCGCGCGGGTCAGAAAGGCGCGGTTGACACGGGCGAAGTCCCTGACCGGCATCGTCTCCAGGGCCTTCTCCGCGGCCGCGCGATCGGCCGGGAAGTGGTCCGTGCCGCCGAGCAGATAGGAGTAGATCCGCGCCGGCGTGGCCACGGTCGGGTCGATCATGTCGCCGCCCGACGGCTCCGAGTCCGGCATGTCGCCCTCCACCCCGTCATCCTTCCTCCGACGACCCGAGCGTAGCGCGGGTCGTCGACGACGCCGTCCCGGCCCCCGGGATCCCCGCCTACGTCAACCAACTGTGGAGACAGGGGCGTTGGCAGCGGCATCGACCGCCGGTGCGGGCGGGCCCGCCTTCTTGAGTGGGACCTCGACGACGAGGAGGGCGGCGAGGAAGGCGAGCGCGCAGAGGGCGGCGGCGGCCAGGAAGATGTGGCCCGTGCCGGTCGTGACCGCCTGGAGGTGGGCGGCCTCGGGACCGCCGCTCGGTGCGTGCTGGACGGCGCGGGTGAACAGGGAGCCGAAGACGGCGACGCCGAGGGAACCCCCGAGCGTGCGGAAGAGGTTGACGGAGCTCATCGCGGCGCCCATGTCGCGCAGGGTCACGCTGTTCTGCGCGATGGTCCCGGACATCTGCAGGGTGAAGCCCAGGCCGATGCCGACCAGGACCATGTACAGACCGGTGAGCAACTGCGAGGTGCCGGTGCCCATGGTCGCGAGCAACCCGAGCCCGGCCGTGAGGAACAGCGTGCCGAGGATCGGGAAGATCCTGTACCGGCCGGTGGCCGACATGACCTTGCCCGCGACGGTCGAGACGATCACGACGGGGACCATCATGGGCAGCATCAGCAGCCCCGAGTTCGTGGCGGACGCGCCTTGCACGGTCTGCTGGAACAACGGCAGGTACAGGCCCGCGCCGAACATCACCACCCCGGCGACCAGGATCAGCGCCATCGCGAGCGGGACGTTGCGGTGGTTCGTGAACACGCTCAGCGGCAGCAGCGGCTCGCGGACCCGCCGCTGGACGGCCACGAAGGCCGTCAGGCCGCCCGCGGCCGCCGCGCCGAGCGCGAGGATCTGCCAGGAGCCCCAGGCGTAGGTGGTCCCCGCCCAGGTGGCGGCCAGCACGATCGCGGTGACGGACACGGTCAGCAGGCCGATGCCCGCCCAGTCGATCTTCGCGTGGATGCGTCGGGCGGGCAGGCGCAGCGTCAGCGCCAGCCAGAGCAGTGCCACCAGGCCGAGCGGCAGGTTGACGTAGAAGGCCCAGCGCCAGTCGAGGTGGCCGGTGACGAACCCGCCCAGCAGCGGGCCGCCGATCGTGCCGATCGCCATCACCGACGCGGTCATGCCCTGGTACCGGCCCCGCTCACGCGGCGGCACGAGCGCACCGATCAGCGCGAAGGCGCCGGCGCCGATCCCGCCGGCCCCGACGCCCTGCACGGCACGGAAGGCGATCAGCTCGGTCATCGACTGCGCGGCCCCGCACAGCGCGGATCCGACCACGAAGACGGCGATCGACGCCAGGTACGTCGGCTTGCGCCCGAACAGGTCGCCGAGCTTTCCCCAGACCGGGGTCGTGACGGCGGTGACCAGGGTGTACGCGGTGACGACCCAGGAGATGTGCCCCAGGCCGCCGAGGTCGCCGACGATCGTCGGCATCGCGGTGCTGACGACCATGTTGTCGAGCATGGACAGGAGCATCGCGAGCATCACGCCGAGCAGAACCCAGCGCATGTTGACGTTCTTGGAGGTGGACATGCCGCCAGAAAAACACAACGGTTCAATAAGTGCAACGGTTCAACTTTTATAGCTGAGCAACCGTACGCGGTAGAGTGTGGGCATGAGCGTCACCGACCCCGACCCCGACACCGCGACGCCGGTCGCGCCGCTCGGACGCCGCGAGCGCAAGAAGGCCGCCACCCGCCAGGCCATCGCGGACGCCGCGCTGCGGCTGTTCCTCAAACGCGGCTACGACGACGTGGGCATCCGGGAGATCGCGGAGGCCGCGGACGTCTCCACCACGACGCTGTTCAAGCACTTCCCGGTCAAGGAGGCCCTCGTCTTCGACGAGGACGCCGACCAGGAGGCGCTCCTGCTCGCGGCGGTACGCGAACGCCCCGAGGGCCAGTCCATCCCGGCCGCGCTGCGGGAGCACGCGTTGCGGTACCGCGCGGCCGCCGTGAACGGCGACCCCCGGTTCACGGCCTTCTTCGAGCTGATCAACAGCACCCCGGCCCTGCGGGACTACGTCCAGGCCATGTGGCTACGCCACGCCTCGGCGCTGGCTGCGGTGATCGCGGAGGAGAGCGGCCTGCCGCCGGACGACCCCGCGTGCGCCGCCCTGGCCCACTTCGCCCTCGAAGCCCCACGCGCCGCCCGCGGCGCCGAGGACGCGGCCCGGGCCGTCACCCGCGCCTTCGACCTGCTCGAACAGGGTTGGGTCGCCCTCGGCGGATGAGCAGCCCAAAAGCCAGGGGCCAGTTGCACTCTCCTCCGGGCGCGAGGCTCTGCTTGATTCCCTGCGCGCGCGAGAAGCCACCCATGAGCGGCGGCTCCTCAACGCGCAGGGCCATCCGCACAGGCTGGTTTCTCGCGCACGCAGTTGATCAAGCAGAACCTCGCGCCCCTGAGGTAAGGGCAACGCGCCCCTGTGCCAGGCAGACGCGCTACGCGCTCGGGAGGGCCTGTTCGGCCCAGATGGTCTTGCCGGAGGGGCCGTGGCGGGTGCCCCAGCGGGTGGAGCACTGGGCGACGAGCATCAGGCCGCGGCCGCCCTCCTCGAAGCTGCGGGCGCGGCGCAGGTGGGGGGCGGTGCCGCTGGCGTCGGAGACCTCGCAGGTGAGCGCCGAGTCGCGGATCAGCCGCAGGCGCATCGGGGTGCGGCCGTAGCGGATCGCGTTGGTGACCAGTTCGCTGACCACCAGTTCGGTGACGAAGACCAGCTCGTCCAGTCCCCATACGGTCAGCTGGCGGGAAGCCAGCCTGCGGGCCTCCGAGACGAAGGCCGGATCGGGCGGGACCTCCCAGTCGGCGACCTGGTCCGCACCCAGGGCGCGGGTCCGCGCCAGCAGCAGGGCGACGTCGTCCTCGGGCCGCTGTGTGGTCAGCGCGGCGAGCATCTGGTCGCAGGCGTCGTGGAGGCTGGGCCCGGCTCCGGCGAGCGAGCGGCGCAGGGCCTCCAGACCCTGGTCGATGTCCCGGTAACGCGACTCGACCAGGCCGTCCGTATAGAGCGCGAGCAGGCTGCCGACCGGCAGTTCCACCTCGACGGTCTCGAAGGCCAGGCCGCCGAGCCCCAGCGGTGGGCCGGCCGGCACGTCGAGGAACTCCACCTCGCCGTCGGGCGTCCGCAGCGCGGGGACCGGGTGTCCGGCGCGGGCGAGTGCGCAGATGCGGGAGATCGGGTCGTAGACCGCGTACAGGCAGGTGGCCCCGATGTCGCCCGCGCCGTCGGCCCCGCCGGCCTCCCCCGGCTCCTCCCGCTCCCCCGCCGCCGCGTTCGCCTCGGCGGCCGCGTGCGCCTCCGCGTTCAGGCTGATGACCAGGTCGTCCAGGTGCGAGAGCAGCTCGTCGGGGGGCAGGTCCACGTCGGCGAGGGTCCGCACGGCGGTGCGCAGGCGGCCCATCGTGACGCTCGCGTGCAGTCCGTGGCCGGTGACGTCGCCGACCACGAGCGCGATCCTGGTCCCGGAGAGCGGGATCACGTCGAACCAGTCCCCGCCGATGCCCGCCTGCGCACTCGCGGGCAGGTAGCGGGTGGCGACCTCGGCGGCGGCCTGGCTGGGGGCGCGCTGCTGGAGCAGGCTGTGCTGGAGGGTGAGCGCGGTGGTCCGCTCGCGCGTGTAGCGGCGGGCGTTGTCGAGACAGGAGGCGGCGCGGGCGACGATCTCCTCCGCCGTCTCCAGCTCGTCCGGGCTGAACGGCTCGGCTGCCGCCGAGAGGCGGCTGAAGACGGCGACGCCCAGCGTCGTCTCCCGGGAGACGATCGGGACGGCCAGCAGCGAGACGAGTTCGTGGTCGCGGGCCCAGACCGCCCGCGCCTCGTCCTGCGCGAACCACTCGACCAGCTCCCGGTCCTCGGCCCGGTAGACGGCCGAGCGCCCGTTCGCCAGGCACAGCGCGGGCGGCGAACCGGCCGGGTAGGTGCCGCGCTCGCCCACCTGGACGACACCCATCCGGTCCGCGTCGGCTCGTCCGGCGCGTGACCCCGGCGCGCCGTTGGCCCCGGTCCAGGCCTGGGCCGCCCGCCGCAGCAGGACCGCGCCGGTCAGCGGCCCCGCCGCGGGTTCGTCGCCGTGGAAGACGCCGTCCAACAGGTCCACGCTGGCGAAGTCGGCGAAGCCGGGGACGATCACCTCGGCGAGGTCCTGCGCGGTACGGCCGACGTCCAGGGACGCACCGATCCGCTCGGCGGCGGCGTTGAGCAGCGCGAGGCGCTGGCGCGCCGCGAACTGCTCGGTGAAGTCGACCGCGGTGACCGCGACCGCGTCCAGGCGGCCGTCGGCGTCGAAGACCGGGGAGTAGGAGACGGCCCAGGCCTGTGCCTCGGGCAGGCCCGGGGCCCGGACGTAGGTCTCCAGGGTCTGCGGCACGCCGGTCGCGGCGACCTCCTGGATCAGCCGCGCCGATTCCTCGAACACCGATTCGTCGACGTGGTCGAGCGGTCCGCTGCCCGCGTCGCGCAGCTCGGTCGGCAGTCTGCCGCGCAGCTCCGCCTCCGAGAGACCGCCGAGGCGCACCATCGTCTCGTTGACCTGCAGCAACCTCCCGGTCTTCGCGTCGCAGAGCATCCACGGCACCGGGGACTGCTGGAACGCGCGCTCGGTCAGCGAAGTCAGCGCGTTCGGCCGGTCCGGTTCGGCGTCGCGGGGCTGCTCGGGGCTGGCTGCGGACATGATCCGATCATCACGCGCGGCCGAGCGCCGCGCCACCGAGCGGGCGCCGGGCTCACCCGTGCCGGGTGTTCTGCTCCCTCGTTCAGCGGTGCCGGGATGCAGTGGCGGGCGATCCGCCGCTGGATGGAGGGGAAGGCGCCATCTGATGACCGTTCAGCTGACCGGTCAGCACGAGTGAGAGCGAGGTCCCCGCGTGGTCAGGATTCCGGTGGGCAGGCGGGCGGGTGGGAAGACCCAGGGCGGCAGGACGGCGGGCGGAAAGGGGAGGAACGACGAGGGGACGAACGACAGGGCGGCGGCGCAGGGCGACGCCGGGACGGACGGCAACGCGACGCAGCGGGCGGCGACCGGTGGGCTGGTGGCGGTCGGCGGGCGGCTCACGGCACGGCGGCTGCCGGGCACCGGCGTGGTGACCGACCGGCTGATCGCCCTCGACCTGGGCACCTCCAGGGTCCGCGCCTGGCGTCCGCGCCAGGGCGTGGTCTTCGACGAGCCGTCAGTCGTCGCCTACGACCTCAACCGCGGGATCGCCTTCGCCTTCGGCGAGCCCGCCCAGCAGATGACCGGTCGCACCCCTCCGGGCATGGGCACCGTGGCGCCCCTCGACGGCGGAGCCGTCACGGACTTCGAGGCCGCCAGGGTGCTGGCCCGGCACGTGATCGACACCGCCCGGCCCGGCCGGTTCGCGCTGCGGCCGACGGTGGCGACCGCGGTGCCGGTCGAGAGCCGCGGCATCCACCTGAAGGCGCTGCAGCAGGCACTGCTCCAGGCCGGGGCGAACAAGGCGATCACCGTGCCGACGCCGCTGGCCGCAGCGGTGGGCGCGGGGGTGCCGATCGAGCGGGAGACCGGCACCATGGTCGTCGACCTGGGCGGCGGAACCAGCGACATGGCGGTCTTCGCCTTCGGCCGGATCGTCAGCGCCACCTCACTGACGGTGGCGGGCGTCGCCCTGGACCGGGCGCTCACCACCTGGGCGCGCCGCCGGCACCGCGTCGACCTCGGCCCTGCCGCCGCCGAGCAGGTCAAGATCGCCGCGGGCGAGGGCCGCAGCGTGGAGGTCAAGGCCCGCCGCACCGAGTACGGGACGCCGATCCTGGCCCGCTTCGAGCCGGATGACGTGCACCGGGCGATGGCCCCCGTGGTGGACGTCATCGTGCAGGGCATGGGCAATCTGCTCACCCGCTGCCCCACCGAGCTGAGCGCGGACATCACCGAGCACGGCATCGTCCTGACCGGCGGCGGGGCCAGGGACGCGTGGCTCGGCGCGACCCTGGAGGAACGTCTGGCGCTGCCGGTCCACCACGTCCCCGAACCGGAGACCTGCACCGCGCGCGGACTGGGCGTCCTCGCGGCGTCCGCACGCGGCGCGACCCACGTGGACGCGCACGCCTCGGCCGGGAGCTGACGGTCCGGAGGTTCGCAGGGGTCAGGACGGCGGCGCACCGTGGATCTTGCTGTGCGCCGCCTGTGGGAGACTGATCCGTCTCCCCCTGACCGAGAGCGAGTGACTGAACCGTGGGCGCGAACTGGCGGCCGATACCCGATGACGTGCGCGGAAGCGCACGCCGGCTGACCGAGGAGCTCCGCGCCGTCAAGGACCGCAGCGGACTCTCGCTCACGCAGATCGGCACGGCCACGCACTACAGCAAGGCCTCCTGGGAGCGGTGGTTCAACGGCAAGCGGCTGATCACCGAGCACGCCCTGGAGTCCCTGGCGGTCTCGGTCGACGAGAGCGCCCGCCTGCTCGGACCGCTGCTGGAGCAGGCCCTGCTGGAGGCCGAGCAGACGGCGGACCCGACGACGCCCGGTCAGCGCCCGGCCGTGGTCCGCGCCGTGAGCACATCCCGCATCAGCACGCCCCACGTGACCACGGTCCCCGAGACCACGCCGCCCGAGACCACGGCCCGGGCGGCGGTACCGGCCCCGCCGCGCCCCCCGTCGCCGCACGGCTGCGCGGGGCATGGCGACGGCACGGCCGCGGCGTGCTGATCGCCCTGACCTCCGCGGCCGTCGGCGCAGCGGTCGGCGCCTACCTCGCGGCGCCACAGGGCGAGCCGACGACGCGGGCCCAGGCCTCCCCGCCGATCCGGCACGCGTCGGCGCCCGGCACGTCGACCGCCTCACCGCCGCCGTGCGACGGCGTCGGCTGCGCAGGCAAGGACCCGCAGTCGACCGGCTGCGTGACCGACTCGAAGAGCCTGACCACCCAGAACGTCGGAAAGATCGTCATCTACCTGCACTACAGCGCGCGCTGCCACGCCGCCTGGGGCGGCCTGACCGACGCCGAGCCCGGTGACTACGCCACCATCACCACCAGCACGGGCGACACGCAGACCGCCAAGGTCCACTGGGGCTACGACAACTACTCGATGATGGTCGACGCGAGCGATCCGGCCGTGGGCCTCCAGGTCTGCGGCTACCCGCCGAAGGGTCACGGCTGCACGAACACGCTGACCCCGCCGCCTGCGCCGACCTGGAGTCCGCACGCCTGAGACACACCTGAGAGTTCTGGCGGCCGGGCAGTACCCCCGTGCTGCCCGGACGCCGTCCGCCGACAACTCTGCCCGACGGATCCGACCGGCTTGTCCCGCGGCGGCGTCCCACGGCCGCGAACTTCCTGTCTCACCGCCCTGACCTGCGGTTTGAGACGGAAAAGAGGAAACGCGCCGCAGCCCGGCGGGACGTCCCAGGCGCCCGGACCACGGCTCAACGGCGCGCGAGCTCGCGCAGCGCCCCGGTGAAGGCCGGGGCCCGCTCCGCCAGCACGCCGAAGAACTCCGCGTCGCAGGCCTCGACCGCGACCACGGCCCGGTTCGCCAGCTCCCGCCCCTCGGCGGTGACGGCCAGCGCGCGCGCCCGGCGGTCGTCGGGATGGGCGTGCCGCTCGACCAGCCCCTGCCCCTCCAGGGTGCGCAGCACCTGGGAGGTCATCATCGGATCGGTCGCGGCCTGGTCGGCCAGCGCCTTCTGCGTGACCGGGCCGTCGGCGCCCAGCCAGGTGAGCGCCGCCAGCAGCACGAACTGCACGTGGGTGAGGCCGTACGGCTTGAGCGCCGCGCGCTGGGCGGCCTGCCAGCGGTTGGTGACCTGCCAGAGCAGCAACCCCGGACTGTCCTCGGCCTCGGCGAACTGCGTGTCCAGTCCCCCGCCCCCGGCCGGACCGCCGCCCCCAGGACCGCCGCCCGACGCGCCGCCGCTCACCGGGCCGCCGCCGTGGCCTGCTCCGCGGCGCGGGCCAGCGCGTCGAGGTCCCGCTGGAGGGACTGCGCGATGCACTTGCCCAGGATCACGTTCCACAGCCGCGCGAGCGGACCGCCCAGGGTGACCGTGACCGCGACCTCGCTGCCGCCGTCGGTGCGGGCCTCCACCTCGTGGTGGAAGGTCAGCCGTGCCCCCATGAGCAGCGAGACGTCGGTGAAGACGCGGTCGCTCAGCGCGCTGATGACGAACTTGGTCTTCGGGCCGCCCTTGGGCTTGAGCACGCCGGTCCCGCCGACCGCGAAGGGGCCGTCGAGCCTGACCCACTCGGTGTCGGCGTTCCACTCGGGCCAGGTGGCCATGTCCGCCCAGCGGGCGAAGAAGGCGGCGGGAGCGGCGGACGAGACGGTCGTGGCACTGCCGAGAGTCATCATGCATTTAGTATGCGCGCTTAGTTCTTTCCTGTCCACCCCCCCTTGCGCCGTCGGCCCCGGCGCGTGCGACGGCGAGCAGGCCCGCATGGGGACCGCGTCGTGGCGGGGGCGGCGGCGTCGGACGGCCGGGAGACGCGAACGGCACCGCGGACGGGGGAACCGTCCGCGGCGCCGGAGCGAGCCCGAAGAGCGTCAGCCCTTCGTCACGCAGGCGTTGGCCGCGTTGGACCAGAGGCCCTGGAGATCGAAGGTGCCGGTGCTGAGCGGCACGTAGGCGTCCATGTTCTCGCACTCGTCGCCGATCTCGCCGCCGCGCCCGTTCCAGCCGATGCTGGGCCAGAAGTCGGTGACCGTCTCGGCGTACTCGTGCGTCTCGGTGGACTCGATGCCGGAGAGCATCCGCCCGTCCGTGAGGGTGGTGCAGGCGCCCGCGCCCAGGTCGGGGATGTAGGGCAGGTTGGTGTAGGCGAGGGTGCCCGAGGCCGACGAGGTCTTGTCGTGCCAGGCGCAGAAGCCGGAGTTGGGGAAGCCGTCCGGGTGGGTGCCGGTCGCGGAGACCACCACGTACTGCGCGTTGAGGTTCGGCGTCTGCGTGGTGTTGCCGAAGTGCACCGCGGCGGAGGCGGCCTCGGAGGCGACCTGGGCGGCGGTCGCGTTCGTGGGCGCGGCGGAGGCGTTGTCGAACCAGACGCCCGCGAGCGGGGTGGCGGCGGGGTGGGTCACGTGCGTCCCGCTGCTGCCGCAGGTCGTCGTGCCGTTCGCGACGCCTTCGCAGTACTGGGTCATGATGGTGCCCCAGGTGTCCTGGGCGCCGTAGAGGCCCTTGAACATGTTCTGCAGGTCGGGCGCCACGCCCGCCGGGTCGCTCGCCCACTGCGAGCCCCAGAAGACGAGGTAGACGTGCGGCGTCGGGGAGACGACGCCCTGGGCCGCGCTGGACCGGACGCTCAGGGTGTTCCTGCTCTTCGCCAGCGGCGCCGAGCGGGAGCCGTGGCCGATCGGCTTCACACCGTGGTGCGCCGCGGCGGCGGCCGCGGGGGCCGCGGTCTGCGCCTGGGCCCCGGTCGTGAGGGTGGCTGCCGCGAGGGCGGCGAGGGCGAGCGCGGCGAGGGTCCGCGCCGTTCCGGTTCCGGGCGTGCGTATGTGCACTGTGATCCCCTTGGGGGTCGCGTGGTGTTCGGCCACGGCGTGGCCACCCGGGAACCTAGTGCCGCTTCGCGTGTAATGTCCATGGCGCGGACGCCCAGAAACCGTAAATACTCCCGGCGATGAGCGCGTCTCAGAAACATTCTCCGGTCGAAACCCCGATCGACCGTCAGAATCGCACCGGCTGCACCGTGCCGGAGAGCCGCGCCTCCTCGGCCGCCAGCACGGCGAGATGACTGAGCAGCGACTCGCGCGGCCCCGAGCGCACCAGCGAGGGGTCGTTCGCCGCCACGGCCGCCACGAAGGCGTCCATCAGTCCGGCGTCGCCGCCGCCGTGGCCGCTCTCCGCCGTCATCTCCCCCGCGCCGGCCTGTGGCAGCAGCGTCTCGGTCCGACCGCTCAGGAAGTCGTGGATCTCCAGCTTCCTTCCGTCGCCCCGCAGTTCGCCGCGGGTGCCGAAGACCGTGGTGCGCCGGTCGCCGATCTCGCTGTGCCCGGTCATGGTGAAGGTGGCGGTCGCCCCCGACGCGAACTCCATCGCCACCACCTGATGGTCCACCACGTCGTTGTCGCAGGCGTACACGCAGCGCCCGTAGGGGCCCTCGCGCAGCGCCGCGTCCAGCGCCTCCGGCGTGGGCTCGTCCACCACGACCGACAGCGGCCAGCCGTGGCGTCCCTGCGCCAGTCGTTCTCCGTACAGGCGCGGCGCGCTGTACGCGCACCGCGGTTCCACCGCGCAGTCCAGGCAGCGGTCCGCCGCGCCCTCGGGGCGGTTGGCGGCGGTGAAGTGGGTGAGCCGACCGAAGCTGGCGACCCGGGCCGGCGGCCGGCCGACGACGTACTGGAGCCAGTCCAGGTCGTGGCAGGACTTCGCCATCAGCATCGAGGTCGCCTCGTCCGCGCGCCGCCAGTTGCCCCGGACGAAGGAGTGGGCCTGGTGCCAGTGGCCCACCGGTTCGAGATGCTGCACGCTGACGATCTCACCCAGCCGGCCGCTGTCCACCACCTGCTTCAGCGCCCGGGTGTAGGGGGTGTAGCGCAGCACGTGGCCCACCGCCAGGACGACGCCGGCCGCCTCGACCGCCGCGACGATCGCCCGGCAGCCCTCCTCGTCCAGGGCCATCGGCTTCTCCAGCAGGATGTGGTAGCCCTGCGCGGCGAACTCCAGCACCGGCTCCACATGCATCCGGTCCAGGGTGCAGACCAGCACGGCGTCGGCGGTCCGGCCCCGGTCCCCGCGCCCGCGCGCGGCCAGGTCGCGCCAGTCGGCGAAGACCTCGGCCTCGGCGAGCGCGTGCTCACGCGCGAACGCCCGTCGGCGCACCTCGCGCGGTTCCGCCACCGCCACCACCCTGGCGCGGTCCGGATGCGCCGCGGCCCAGGCGGCGTAGCCGCTGCCGCGACTGCCCGCGCCGACGACGGCGAGTGTGACGGGCGGGGCTGCAGTGACGGATGGGGCGGGCGGGGCCGGAAAGGGAGAGGCGTCCATGTCCCGCGATCCTGCCACGGGCGCCACCACCGCATTGGGCCGTTCGAGTTAACGCGGTGAGCGGCACGGGAGTGTCTGAGCTGCGAAGGAAAGTCCGAGGACTTTAATCGGAGCGCCGTCGTGGGGGGTGAGGCGGCCAGGAGTCGCGCAGGCGGTCCCTGCAGCTGTTCCGTTCAGCCGCCTCAGCGGCGTGTCGTGGAAGGCCCCACATCGTGATCAAGCACCCCCTCAAGCGCGTCGCCACCGCAACCGCCGTCGTTTCGCTGGTTCTCGTGGCGGCGGCCTGCGGCAAGGCAGGGAGTTCGAACTCGTCCTCGACCTCGTCGCCCACCGCCGGCGGTACCGGCGCGGCGGCCAGCGGTTCGATCGGCCTGCTCCTGCCGGAGAACACCACCACCCGCTACGAGCAGTTCGACAAGCCGCTGTTCGAGGCGAAGGTCAAGGAGCTCGCTCCCAACGTCGAGGTCAAGTACGCCAACGCGGGCGGCAGCCCGCAGACCCAGGCGCAGCAGGCCACCACCATGATCAACTCGGGCATCAAGGTCCTCGTCGTCGACGCCCAGGACTCGGCCCAGATCAAGTCCTCGGTGGACGCCGCCCGGGCCAAGGGCATCAAGGTCGTCGCCTACGACCGCCTGGCCCAGGGCCCGATCGACGCCTACGTCTCCTTCGACAACGTCAAGGTCGGCCAGCTCCAGGGCCAGGGCCTGCTGTCCACCATGGGCTCCAAGGCCGTCCCGACCGCCAAGATCGTGGAGATCGACGGCGACTCGGCCGACCCGAACGCCGCCGACTTCAAGAACGGCTTCCAGGGCGCGGTCAAGGGCAAGCTCGACATCGCCTACGACGCCTCCGGGCTGTGGAAGCCCGACGTCGCGGCGCAGAAGGCGACCGCGGCGATCAACCAGCTCGGCGCGGCCAACATCGCCGGCTTCTACTCCGCGAACGACGGCATGGCCGCCGGTGTCGCGACCTCGATGAAGAACGCGGGGCTCAGCTCCCTCCCGCTCACCGGACAGGACGCCCAGCTCGACGCGATCCAGCGGATCGTGGCCGGCACGCAGTCGTTCACCATCTACAAGGCCTACAAGCCCGAGGCGGACGCCGCCGCCGAGCTGGCCGTCGGCCTGCTGAACGGCCAGATCCCCTCCAACATCGTCAACGCCCACAAGACCAGCGGCTCGGGCAACGTCGTGCCGTCCGACCTGCTGACCCCGGTGCTGGTCAACAAGGCCAACATCAAGACCACGGTCATCGCCGACGGCCTGTACACCGTCGCGCAGATCTGCACGCCCGAGTTCGCCGCCGCCTGCAAGTCCGCCGGGCTCTCGTGACGAGCCCGCTCGGACCCGCCGACCCGCCGAAGGGCTTCACGTCCTCCGGCGGGCCGGTGCTGGCGCTGCGCGACGTCTCCAAGCGCTTCGGCGCCGTGCAGGCCCTCACCGACGTCGACCTCGACGTGCACACCGGTGAGGTCGTGGCCCTGGTGGGCGACAACGGCGCCGGCAAGTCGACGCTGGTCAAGACGGTCGCCGGAGTGCACCCGATCGACGAGGGCGTCATCGAGTGGGAGGGCCGCCCGGTCACCATCCACCGGCCCCAGGACGCGCAGCACCTCGGCGTGGCGACGGTGTACCAGGACCTCGCGCTGGCCGACAACCTGGACGTCGTCGCCAACCTCTTCCTCGGCCGCGAGATCACCAGCCGCGGCACCCTGGACGAGGTCGCGATGGAGAAGAAGGCCCAGGAGCTGCTGGACACCCTGTCGATCAGGATCCCGAGCGTGCGGATCCCGGTGGCGGGCCTGTCCGGCGGCCAGCGCCAGGTCGTGGCGATCGCCCGCTCGCTGATCGGCGACCCGAAGGTCGTCATCCTCGACGAGCCGACCGCCGCCCTCGGCGTGGAGCAGACCGCGCAGGTGCTCGACCTGGTGGAGCGGCTGCGGCACCGCGGCCTCGGCGTGATCCTGATCAGCCACAACATGGTCGACGTGCGGGCGGTCGCGGACACGGTGGCCGTGCTGCGGCTGGGGCGCAACAACGGCACCTTCCCGGTCAGGGAGACGACCCAGGAGAGCATCATTTCCGCGATCACCGGCGCTACGGACAACGCGGTGACCCGCCGTCAGGCGCGCTCCATGGAGCAGCGCCCGGAGGGAGACGCATGACCAATCCTCTCGTACCCTCCCCGGGCTCCGACCCGACGCCACCGGCCGCGGTCCCGCCGCCGGTGGACCCGCGCCTGCTGGTCCGGCAGGAGGGCTGGCGCGGCTACGTCCACGAGTTCAAGCGCAAGGTGCGCGGCGGTGAGCTCGGCTCGCTGCCGGTCGTCATCGGCCTCGTGATCATCTGGCTGATCTTCAGCCTCAAGGACAGCGCCTACTTCAAGGCCTCGAACGCCGAGTTCATCGCCTACTACATGGTCGGGCTCGGCCTGCTCTCGGTCGGCCTGGTCTTCGTGCTGCTGCTCGGCGAGATCGACCTGTCGGTCGGCTCGGTCAGCGGCCTGGCCGCGGCCATCTACGCGGTGCTGTCGGTCACCCACCACTGGAACGCCTGGGTCGCGGTGGTGGCCACCCTGGCGGCCGGCGCGGCGATCGGCGCGCTGCAGGGCACGATCTTCGCCAAGATCGGCGTGCCCGCCTTCGTGGTCACCCTGGCCGGCTTCCTGGCCTGGCAGGGCGTCATGCTCTGGCTGCTCGGCTCGACCGGCACGATCAACCTCGAGGACAAGGGCCTCAACCACTACCTGTCCGGCAACTCGTACTTCCTGGACGGGCGCGTCATCGGCGGCTACCTGCTGGCCGGGATCGCGGTGGTGCTGATGTTCGTCGGCCAGTTCACGCAGCAGCGGCGCAGGAAGGCGGCGGGCGTCCCCTACCGGCCGATGGGCGAGGTGCTGTTCCGGACCGGAGCGCTGGCCGTCGGGGCCTTCCTGGTCGCCTGGGTGCTGAACCAGGCGAGCGGCGTGCCGAACAACCTGGTGCTCTTCCTGATCGTGCTGGTCGTCTGCGACTTCGTGCTGCGCCGCACCACCTACGGTCGCAAGATCTTCGCGGTCGGCGGGAACATCGAGGCCAGCCGCAGGGCCGGTATCAGCGTGGCGATGGTGCGGATCACGGTCTACGGGATCTCCGGCTTCTTCGCGGCGCTGGGCGGTCTGGCCATCGCGGCCACCACCAACGCCGCCGGGCAGGCGGGCGCGGACCCGAACAACCTGATGATGGCCATCGCCGCGGCCGTCATCGGCGGCACCAGCCTCTTCGGCGGCCGCGGCCGGGTGTGGTCGGCGCTGCTGGGCATCCTGGTGATCGAGTCGATCAACTCCGGCCTGTTCATGCTGGGCCTGACGCTGGACATCCAGTACATGATCACCGGCGCGGTGCTGCTCGCCGCCGTCATCGTGGACTCCCTCTCCCGCCGCACCCAGAAGTCCTCCGGACGGGCGTAGCGGACCGGCCGGGATCCCGGGGCGGACCTGTGACCGCCACCGTCGTCGCCCGACGACGGTGGCGGTCACATGATTTCCACAAGGAACCCGTCCAGCATCCCGCTGTGGAAATCCTGCAGACCCCCGCGCTCGGCGACCGCTACCTCCTCTGCGAGCTGCTCGGAAGCGGCGGCATGGCCGAGGTCCACCGCGCCCGCGACCTGCGGCTGGACCGCACCGTCGCGGTGAAGATCCTCCGCCCCGAGCTCGCCGCCGACCCGGTCTACC
Source organism: Streptacidiphilus rugosus AM-16 (assembly GCF_000744655.1). Lineage (NCBI taxonomy): Bacteria > Bacillati > Actinomycetota > Actinomycetes > Kitasatosporales > Streptomycetaceae > Streptacidiphilus > Streptacidiphilus rugosus. The sequence continues at coordinate 1,225,110 of NZ_JQMJ01000004.1, forward strand.
GGGTCCGCTTCGGACGCGAGGCCCGCGCCGCCGCCTCGCTCAACCACCCGTGCGTGGTCGCCGTCTTCGACTCGGGCGAGGGCGCGGGGCGGACCATGGACCTGCCGTACCTGGTCATGGAGTACCTCCCCGGCCGCACGCTCTCCAGGGTGCTGGCGGACGAGGGGCCCCTTCCCGCGGCGCGGTCGCTGCGCATCACCGCGGACCTGCTCGACGCCCTCGACCACGCCCACCGCCACGGGATGGTGCACCGCGACGTGAAGCCGGCGAACGTCATGGTCGCGGACGACGGCGCGGTCAAGCTGATGGACTTCGGCATCGCCCGCAGCGCGGACCCCTCCGCCCAGCAGACGCTCACGGCGGTGGGCATGGTCGTGGGCACCGCCGACTACCTCTCCCCCGAGCAGGCCAGGGGCGAGCCCGTGGACGCCCGCAGCGACCTGTACGCGGTCGGCTGCCTGCTGCACGAACTGCTCACCGGTGAGCCGCCGCTGACGGCGGACACCGCCCTCGACACCATCTGGCGCCGGCTCCGCGAGGACGCGCCGGTGCCGTCCCTGCTGGCTCCCGCGCTCTCCCCCGCCGTGGACGTCCTGGTCTCCCGGGCTCTCGCCCGCGACCCCGGGCAGCGTTTCCCCGACGCGGCGACGATGCGCGACGCGGTGGTGGCCGTGCTGGACGCCGAGCAGTCGGCGGCCTCGGCGCACACGGCGCACACGCAACGGCCTGAGGTGGCCGGGCGCGGCGCGCAGACCCTGGTCACGCCGCTGCCCGAGCCCGCGACCCCCTCGGAGGAGGACGAGGGGCGGGCCGCCCGTCGCGGCGGGCGGCGGACGGGGCGGAAGGCGGTGCTGGCGACCGTCGGCGTCGTGGTGGTGGCCTCGCTCGGCGCGTGGATCGGCTTCGGCGGCGCGCACGCGGGCGCGGGCGGAGCGTCCGGTGCGGCGGGGGCGCACGGTGCCACGACCTCGCTGCGGACGCCCGACCTCACGCAGCTGAGCCTCAGCCGCGCGCGGCATCTGCTGCAGGGCATGGGCCTGCGCGTGGGGCACGTCGGCGCGGGGAGCTGTTCCGGCACCGCCGCCGCGCCGCACACCGTCTGCGCGCAGCAGCCGGCCGCCGGCACGACGGTCTCCCGGGGCACCGCGGTCGACCTGTCCGTCTCCCGCGCGCCCGGGGTTGCCCCCGGGGCGTGAGCGTCCTAGCGTCGAGACGTGATCAACGGCGCACATGTGGTGATCTACAGCAGCGACGCGGAGGCCGACCGTGCCTTCCTGGCGGACGTCCTCGGTCTGCCGAGCGTCGACGCCGGCCACGGCTGGCTGATCTTCCGGGCCCCGCCCGCCGAGATCGCCGTCCATCCGACCGAGACGGTGCACTCGCACGAGCTGATGCTCATGTGCGACGACCTCACCGCGACCGTCGCCGAACTCGAGGCCAAGGGCGTCGAGTTCACCCGTCCGGTCCAACAGCTGGCCTGGGGCCTGCTGACCGGGCTCCGCCTGCCGGGAGGGGGTGACCTGGCCCTCTACGAGCCACGTCACCCCGTTGCCCACGGCTGAACGGCGGCCTGCTGCGGCCGGAGCTACAGCCGGACGACCTCGTGCATCCCGAGGAACGCGTGCGGGATGCCCGACCGGTCGTCAGGGATGAAGCAGAGCAGCGCGTAGCGCCCCGACTTCGGGTGGAAGCTCAGCACCTGCTCGCGGCCGGGTGACATGGCGGCCAGACCCCGGCTGGCCGACTCCGCGAAGGGGTTGAAGCCGGGGTTCTTCCCCGCCGCGACCGCGGCGAAGAACGCGGTCAGCTTGGCGTTGGTGACGCCCGGGTTCACCCGCTGGAACATGGCCTCGTGGATCTCGTCGGCCTTGTTGCGCACCAGGATGGGGGCGTCGAGGTCCAGGTTCGACGGTCCCTCGAACCGCGGGCCCTTCCTGGTCTCCACCTGGTCGATCTCGGCCCGGTGCCAGGGCGTCGTACCGCGGAAGGCGCAGTTCACCTCAAGCCGGTGGAAGGTGGGCGCGGGAGCGTTCGGCACGAAGAACTGGCTGAAGTCGAAGAAGTAGTAGGTGCCCCTGGTCAGCGGGATGGTCGCGTCGACCACCGTGCTCGGCTCGACGGCGGCGCCGCCCACGACCGTCGCGTCCCGCTCCACCGCCCGGATACCGGCCGCGGCCTCGGACGGGTTGTTGCTGACCGCCTTGCGGATGTCGGCGACAATCCGCGCGATCGTCACGCCCTTGTGCAGCTGAAGGCCCTGCAGCTCGTGGCCGTTCGCGTCCTTGGTGCTGACCGAGAAGGTGACGAAACCCGCCCTGACCTCCTCGGGGAGGCGGAATCCCGCGTTGGTCATCTTCACGTGGACGGTCGTCCCCTGAGGGGCGGCCGAGGCGGTCGCCGCTCCGGTGACCGCCGGGCCGACGAGGGCCACCGCCGCGGTGGTGACCGCGGCGGCGAGCCTCTTCGACGCCCGGGTGGAGTTCGCTCTGCGCATGCATGGTCCTCTCCCACGAGGAGCCGGCCGCTGCCCTGAGTGCGCGGCGGCCCCGGATCCATCCATGCTCGGACCCGCGACCGCGAGGGCCGTTCGCCGCGACAGGTGTTCACGACAATTCGCCCGATCGGCAGCGCTCCCCGAGTGGCGGTCCCCGCCCATCCACGTAGGCTGGATGTCGAGCGGGTAGATGGAGCGTGCAAGTCCTCCCAGCTCCACTTCATGGGGCTGTAGCTCAAAGCAGAGCGACCCGCTCGCCTGAGCACCCGTACTGAGCGCGGTTGAGTAGAACCGCTCTCCCCGAGCCCTCGTGCCGTCCGTGATCATCGACGGCATGGGGGCTTTCTTCGGTCTGTTGGCGGTCGCTGCGGTGGTGCTCGGGGTGCTGCTGCATCTCTTCGCGCACACCCCGCTCTCGGAACTGCTGGGTCTGGGCGCGGGGGCGCTCTGCCTGCTGTGGCTGGTCGTGCTGCTCACCGTGCCCTGGAACCTGTACTTCCAGGCGAAGACGGTGCGGCAGGAGATCCTCGACGGGCGCGCCGCGGGCGTGGACGTCCCGGCCGGACGGGAGCAGGACGCCGAGGCGATCGCCCGGCGTCTGCTGCGGCTGGCGATCGGCGCGCACCTGGTCTCCGCCGCCGTGATCGCGGTGATCACCGCGGTGTCCGGCCGCGAACTCGGCTACTGGTTCTCCGCGTTCTACCTGCTGAGCACCGTCTTCCGGCCCGCCGACGCCTATCTGCGGCATCTCCGCGCGCGGCTCGGCCTGATGCGCACCGAGGCGGCCTTCCCCCGCGACGACGTGGTCACCCTCAAGGCGCGCCTCGACGCCGCCGAGACCGCGACGGCCAAGCTCTCCGAGGAGTCCCGCCGCCTGACCCAGGAGCTCGACCGTCTTGCGGTCGTGGTCCGCGAACGCGACGACCAGCTCGAACAGCGGATCCACGCCATGGGCCGCCGCTTCGAGGACGCGCTCGGCAGTCTCACCGACAACCAGGAGGTCATCAGCGGAATCCGCGCCTTCCTGCGCCTGATGCGGGAGGAGCGGGCCTGAGTCCGGCGGTCGGGGTGATCGGCGCGCACCGGCGCCGGACGGGGCGGGCCGGGCGGCGATCGTCACCCTTCTGCGGTCTCGTCAACGGACCTCGCTGCTGCTTGAGTTGGTCGGGACGGGCCGACCACGCCCGTCCCAGCGGCCTGCTCCCGAGAGGTGAGACACCATGCCGATCGACCCCGCCACCACCGCCCTGGTCCTGATCGAGTTCCAGAACGAGTTCACCTCCGAGGGCGGCGTCCTGCACAACGCCGTCCGGCCCGTCATGGAGGCGACCGGGATGCTGGACAACGCCCGACGACTGGTCGCGGAGGCGCGGGCGGCGGGAGTCAGCATCGTGCACGCGCCGATCTCGTTCGCACCCGGCTACCACGAGATCACCCGGCACCCCTACGGCATCCTCAAGGGCGTGGTGGACGGCAACGCCTTCGTGAAGGGAAGCTGGGGCGCGGACATCTCCGACGCGATGGCGCCGCAGGAGGGCGACATCGTCGTCGAGGGCAAGCGCGGCCTGGACACCTTCGCCAGCACCAACCTCGACTTCATCCTGCGCAGCAAGGGCATCACCACGATCGTGCTGGCCGGTTTCCTCACCAACTGCTGCGTGGAGTCCACGATGCGCACCGGCTACGAGCACGGCTACCGGGTGATCACACTGACCGACTGCACCGCCGCGGTGTCGAAGGAACAGCACGAGAACGCCATCGCCTACGACTTCCCCATGTTCTCCACCCCGATGACCTCGAACGAACTCGCCGAACAGCTCCCCTGAACCCTTGACCGCCGACTTCGGCGTCCCTACGGTGCGCCCATGTTTCGTCGCAACTGGAAGCGCGTCACCGGAACGCTCATCGACTCCCGCATCGTCGGTCTGAACAACGCCAACGCAGCGTCGCACCGGCGCGAGGCCGTGGTCGAGTTCACCGGCGGCGACGGCCGGAAGGTCAGAGTCAAGATCAAGGCCGCGTCGGGCGTCTCGCTGCCCGCCAACGGGAGGCCGGTACCGCTGCTCGTCAAGCCGGACGACACCGAGGCGGTCTTCGACAGGCACGACCCCAGCATCGACGTCAACGCCCTCTACAAGGCGGGCAGACGAGCCGAGAGGCAACGGCTCGACGAGGCGTTGCGCAGGCCGGAGAACTGAAGCCACGGTGCGCCGTGCCTCCTGGCAGCTCCGCGGCGGGTGCGCCGACGGGCCGGCCAGGAGGCTGCGACGCCTCCTACGCCCGTGCCGCTGCCGCCCTCGCCGCGTGCGGCGACTGCGGCGGCGGGACCTGCGCCTCGACGTGGGCGGACCCGGTGCGCCGGTCGATCGCGCCGTCGGGCAATCCGGCCTGCTTCGCCGCGTCGACCGCCCCGGGGCTGTGGAGGGTGAGCTCGAAGTCGCGGTGCGCCTTGGCGTCCGGGGCCAGCGGCAGCCGGATCCGCCCGTCCGCGACCATCCGCCGCACCGCGGAGCGGCTGAGGCCGAGGCCGAGCATGAGGAGCCGTTCCACCCGGACCGGGGCGGGCAGCTCGAATCCGACCCGCACCACGAGCGGTGACGGGTCGTCCAGTGCGTAGAGCGGCATCCGGGTCTCCAACTCCCAGGTGCCGGTCCAGTCGAGGCGGTAGCCGTTCCTGGTGGCGAGCGACGCGCTCATCGTCAGCTCGCGCACCACGGCCGGGTCGTTGTTCTCGAAAGCGACCAGCCGGGCCGGATCGAGCGAGGAGACGTGGACGCGCTCGTGGACGGGCACCTTCGAGGTCCGGTCACAGGTCGCGCAGCTCAGCAGCAGCCAGACGTCGAGGAGCTTGCCGCTCGCGTTGACGCGGATCCTGCCCGAGGGACGGTGCCGCGTGCCGGGGCAGTCCGGGCACGGGCGGACGACGGTGGGCAGGGCGGACTGACGCACGGCCCAGCGGGCCTTGCGGTCGGTATGCATGTATGGGTTGCTTTCAGGGCTCGGCAGGAGCGCTCGCAGGCCGGGGCCCGGGCTCCTGGTACATGAACGGGTGCACACGCGGGCGCGGGTCATCGCCTCCGGGCCGAGTGGTCAGGCCAGGGGTCGATCGCGCGACGGTTGTTGCTTGCTACGTGGCAGCCGTTACAGGTACATGCAGGCGAGCATGATCGAGTGTCATGTCGCCCGGCAACTCATTTTCTTTCCGACCCGGCCCTGCGCCCTCGGCGACGACGCGCGCGGGCATCTGCCGCGAGGCCTGGTCGTCGACGTGGTCGTGGCAACGGCGGCGATCCGCGTCGCGGCCGTCGACCGCCTGCCCTCCGACCCGTTCCCCGAGCTCCGCGCCGACGCGGTGCTCTGCCATCCGCCGTTCGACGAGCGGGACTGGGGCTACGACGAGCTCTCCTACGACGCGCGCGGGGAGTACGGCCTGCCGCCGCGGGTCCAGTCCGAGCCGCCGCAGATCGCCGCCGCCGGGGCCCCGTGGCGGCCGGGCGCGCGTGCTGCTGAGCCAACGCGCCGACCGCGCGGCGGTGAACTCGCCGGAGGGACCGGCCCGGGCGACGGGGGTCGGCGGCGCGCGGTCAGCGGCCGGCCGCGGTGGCGAGGACCACGTCGACCAGCCGCTCGGCGGCGTCCGAGCGGCCCTGGGCGCGGGCCCGCTTGGCCATGTCGAGGCGGCGGGCGTCGTCGGCGACGAGCTCGCCGACCGCGTCGCGCAGGTCCTGCGCCGACACCTCGCCCAGCAGTGCGACCGCCGCGCCCGCGTCGGCGAGGTGTCGGGCGTTGTAGGCCTGCTCGTCTCCCGCGGAGGTGCCGAGCGGCACCAGCACCGAGGCCTTGCCCAGCGCGGTCAGCTCGGCGATCGTGCCGGCCCCGCTGCGGGAGACCACCACGTCGGCCAGCGCCAGCACGTCCGGCAGTTCGACGCCGACGTAGCCGGTCGACCGGTAGCGGGCGGCCAGCTCGGCGGGCAGCGTCGCGGTGGCCTCGTCCAGCTCGGCGACGTTGTCGGGGCCGCACTGGTGCACCACGTTGGCGCGTTCCAGGAGCCACGGAAGGATGCCGCAGACCAGCCGGTTGATCTGCTGCGAGCCCTGCGCGCCGCCGGTCACGTAGACGGTCGGCAGCCGCCGGTCGAAGCCGTGCAGCGCCAGTGCCTCGACGGCCTTGTCCGCGCGCCCGACCATGACCTCCGGGCGGACCGGATTGCCCGTCACCACCGCGGCGCGGCGGGCCGATTCCGGCAGCAGCGCGAGCGTCGACTCGGAGGACACGGCGAATCTGGTGGCGAGGCGGGCGAGGGTGCGGTTGGCCAGGCCGAGCCGCACGGTCTGCTCGTGCACGACCAGCGGCCGGTGGCACAGGCGCGCCGCGAAGCCGACCGGGAGGGCGACGTAGCCGCCGGTGGCCAGCACCACGTCGGGCGCGAACTCGGTGAGCAGCGACCGGGCCTGGGCCACGCCCAGCGGTACCTTGACCAGGTCCGTGAGGTTGGCGAGCGAGGCCAGGCCCAGCGGTGTGCCGGAGCGCCGCAGCTTGCCGGTGACGACGGTGCGGAAAGTGATCCCCTCGCCTTCGGCGACGCGCTCCTCCAGGCTGCCTGCGGCCCCGACCCACAGGACCTCGATGGACCTGCCGCTGGCGGCCTCGGCCGCCCTGAGGGTCCGGATCGTGGTGAGCGCCGGGTACGTGTGGCCTCCGGTCCCACCGCCGGTGACGATCAGCCGGAAGGGCCTGCCCCGGCCGAGGGTACGACGCATGGGGTCGAAGCTCACGTGCAATCCTCACTCTGGCCTTCGCGTTCTACGCCACGCTAACCGTGAAGGGCGTCCGCGACGGCGCGCCACGACAGCATGCGGATGCAGAAGTTCCGAAAGTCGTGAGGGTGGAGCAGGTGACGAAGTGCCTGCTCAGGCCCCGCGCTGCCCGAGGAAGAAGAGCAGCATCGCAAAGCCCGCGAAGACATGCAGACCGATGACGTAGATGAAGACCCGGATGTTGACCCGGCGTTCGGTCCGGGAACTGCCGTCCTCGACGGGCAGGAAGGGACGGGCCGGGTGCTGGACGTGGTCAGCCAAGGCACAACTCCGAAGTAGGGCTCTGCAGCAGCGTGTGCAGGAAGAGCAGGTCGACGCCGGTCGCCGATTCGGCGGCCAGGCGGTGCGGGCGCATGGAGTCGAAGTGGGCGGAGTCGCCCGGTTCCAGCAGGTGGCGCTCACGGTCGAGCGTCAGCGTGAGACGGCCGGAGAGGACGTAGAGCCACTCCTCGCCGGGATGGACCCGGACGACCGCGTCCTGGAGGAGCTGCGGCACGTGCACCCGCAGGGCCTGCATGGCGCGTCCGGGCGCACCGGCCGGGCGGTAGGTCCAGCCGCCGGCGGCGCTGGGCTCGGCGGCCGCACCGCGGACCACCGTCGTCGCGGTCGCGGGGGCCTCCCCCAGCAGAACGTCGAGCGGGACGGCGTAAGCTCGGGAGAGACCGAGCAACACCGGGAGCGACGGCTGGCGTTTGGCGGTCTCCAGACGTGACAGGTGAGCGGGCGAGAGCCCGATCCGGGCAGCAGCGGCCTCCAGGGTCAGTCCACTGCGCAGCCTGCGCTCGCGCAGGCGCGCTCCGAGTCCGGGCAGGTCCTCGGCCGTGAGGCCCGGGCCTTCCTGACTGCTCGCACCACCGGGTGCCTTCGCGTCCATGGATCCAGTGCACACCCCCCCCGGCCTGCCAGGCAAGTTTCTTGCCTCTGAGGCAAGAACGCGCTCCCGGGTGCGTTTTCGCCGCGCCCCGGACGGCTACTCGGTCGTAGGATCGGGCGCATGAGTCCGACGCCGAAGGGGCCTGCCTGAATGGTCAGCGAACCGGCAGGGGATCCGGGCGCGCTCGGCGCGGCCTCCGTTCTCGACGCCGCCGGCATCGGCGTGTGGCGCTGGAACCGCGCTGCGGCACTCCTGGAAGCCGATGCCAGGACCTGCCTGCTGCTGGGCCTGCCCGGCGAGGGCCGCCCGCTGGCGGCGGCGGAGGTGCGCGCCCGGCTGCACGGCGAGGACTACGTCCGGCTCAGCGAGATCGCGCAGCTGGTCTCCGCCGAGGGCCGCCCCGACGACGTCAGGGTCCGCGTACTGACGGCCGACGGCCGCCTGCTGCGGTTGCTGCACGTGCAGATATCGCCGGGCCCGGCCGGCAGCCCCTATCCGCTCCAGGGCACCGCGCTGGACGGGCACTGCACCGCCTGCACCATGGACTCGGCGGAGTTCGCCCGCTCGTTCGTCGTCCCCGACCCCTGCCGCGACACCCGCAAGGACGGCACGCCCGTCTCCGGCGTGCTCGCCGCGCCCCTTCCCCTCGACGTCCACCCGCCGGCCCCGGCGATCGCCCGGGCCGTGACGGCGGCCGCCGCGAGCAGGCGGTCCACGGCGGCCGCGGACCCCGACGCCGAGCGCGAGCAGATCCGCAGGCTCAACAGCATGCCGGGGCCCGACCCGGCAGGTCGGCCGCTGACTCCGGCGGATCTGCGCCGCTCCCGCGAGGCCTTCCTTCTCGACGCAGGGCGTGCGCTCGCCGAGGCGGGCACCACGAGCGAGGTGCTGCGCGTCGCGGCGACGCTCGCCATGCCCGGCTTCTCCCCCGACGGCCAGGCCGTCTTCGGGGTGCGCGGCACCCTGCTCACCGTCGTCGGCCAGCACGGCCACACCACGGAGCAGAGCACCCCCTTCCAGATGCCGCTGGACACCGACTACCCCGCCGCGCAGGTGGTGCGCACCGGCCGGCCCATCTACCTGTCCTCCCCCGAGGAGTACCAGCGCCGCTTTCCTGCGACCTGGCCGCTGGCCCAGGGCTTCGACCGCCGGTCCTGGGCGTTCCTGCCGCTGGTGACCGCCGGTCGGACCACCGGCGCCTGGCTGGCCGCCTTCGGGACGCAGGTCGAGTTCACCCCCGACGAGCGGGCCGTGCTGGCGACCGTCGCCCGGATGCTGTCCCAGGCGCTGGAACGCGCGCACACCAACGAGGCCGAACGCGCCCTCTCCCGCGGCCTGCGCCGCAGCATGGGCGACTCCGCCCGGGAGATGGACGGGCTGACCGTCGCCGCGCGCTACGTGCCGACCGGCGGCGGACTGCTGGTCGGCGGCGACTGGTACGACGTGATCGACCTGCCCGGTGGGCGGTTCGCCCTGGTGGTAGGCGACGTGCAGGGGCACGACGTGCACGCGGCCGGCGTCATGTCGCGGCTGCGCACCGCCGTGCACGCCTACGCCGTCGAGGGGCACCGGCCCGACGCCGTGCTGGCGCGCGCCTCGCGCTTCCTGGCGAGCGTGGACGAGGACCGGTTCGCCACCTGCGTCTACATCGAGGCGGACCCCGCCCGCGGTCGGCTCGCGATCGCCCGCGCCGGGCACCCGCACCCGGTGCTGCGGATGCGGGACGGCACCACGGTGATCCGGCACGTCGACGGCGGCCTGCCGCTCGGCCTCATGCCGGACGGCGAGGACTACCCGGTCACCGAGGTCGAGTTGCAGGTCGGCGAGGTCATGCTGGTCTGCACGGACGGGCTGATCGAGACCGGCGGGCACGACATGTTCAGCGGCTGGGTCCGGGTCCGCGACGTCATGCAGCCCGGCCCGGCGGACGATCTGGAGAGCATCGCCGACGCGCTGATCCGGGCCGTGCACGGCCCCGCCTCGCACCGCGGCCCCGGGCACCTGGCCGAGCGACGCGAGGACGACATCGCCCTGCTGCTGCTCCGCCGCGACCAGCGCGCGGGCGCGCCCACACCGGTCGGCCGGCGCCTGGTCCTGACGATCGGCCAGGGACAGCCGGAACGGATCGCCACCGCCCGCCGCGAACTGCGGGCCATCCTCCAGGACTGGGACGGCCCCGAGGGCGCGGACGCCGCCGTGCTCCTGGTCTCCGAACTGCTGGCCAACGTGCTGCTGCACACCGACCAGGAGGCCGCGCTGCTGGTCGAGCTCTCCGGCCAGGCCGGTGAACGCCGACTGCGCATCGAGGTCTCCGACGGCAGTGACGAACTCCCGCACCGGCGCTCGCCCGGCGAGATGGCCTCCTCCGGCCGCGGACTGGTCCTGCTGGACCTGCTGGCGGACCGCTGGGGCGTCCGCCCGCGCGGCGAGGGCAAGTTCGTCTGGTTCGAGATGAGCGAGAAGAACGACGGCGCCGGGCAGGGCAACGCGGCGGACGCCGCTGTGGCCGACTTCGACTTCGCCGCCGCGTTCGGCCTGGAGGAGGCCGAGCTGCCGGACGACGGCGCGGGCGAGCGCGGCGAGGGCGAGGGCGGCGAGGGCGACTGACCGTCAGGCTCCGGAGGCGAGCTCGTAGTCGAACCAGATCCGGTGCGTACCGTCGGCGTCGATCGCCATCCCGCCGGTGCCGGTGATCCCGGCCAGCTCGCCCGTACCGCTGGCCGGGACCAGGGCGAAGAACTGCGCCTCACGGCTCCCGCCGGTGGTGGTGGCCGAGTGCACGAAGTTGAACGCGCCCTTGTGGCCGCCCAGCGTGCCCTCGAAGGACTCCATCGCGAGGTAGGTGCCGACGCCGGCGGCCATGTCGTAGGCGGCCGTGAACACGGTGGTGGACCGCCCGGCCACCTCGCCCTGGTACTGCTTTTCCATCGTGGAGACGCCGACCGGCAGAGCCGTCTCGACCGGGACGGGCGCCGTCTCGGCCGAGGCCGTGGACACGGTGGCGGGAACAAAACTGACGACGGAGAACGTCCCTGATGCGCGCATGCGGTCAGGCTAGCCCCGGGGTCCGACAACGGCCGGGGAAACGCACTGGCCCCGCGCGCCACGCCGATGCGATGCTGGCCGGGTGGACGGACCAGAGATCATCGTCAGATTCGCCCCCGAGCTGCACGTGTTCGTGTCGGCCGCCCGGCGCGCCGCCGAGGGTGCGCGGGTGCGCACCGACGGGTCGTCGACGCTCGGCCACCTCGTGGAGTCGCTGGGCGTCCCGCTCACCGAGGTCGGCCGCCTGGTCGGCGACGACGCGGGCGAGCTCGCCCCCTCGTACGTGCCCGCCGCCGGGGACAGCATCGGGGTGGAGGCCGTGGTCCGGCCCCAGGCGCTGCCGGGTCCGGCCCGCTTCCTGCTCGACGTGCACCTCGGCACGCTGGCCAGGCGCCTGCGGCTGCTCGGCGTCGACGCCGCCTACGAGAGCACCGACATCGGCGACGCCGCGTTGGCGGCGCAGTCCGCGCGCGAGGAGCGGGTGATGCTCTCGCGCGACCGCGGACTGCTGCACCGGCGCGAGCTGTGGGCCGGAGCGTACGTCTACAGCCACCGCCCCGAGGAGCAGCTCGACGACGTGCTCGGACGCTTCGCGCCGCCGCTCGCGCCGTGGACCCGCTGCGTCAACTGCAACGGCGAACTGCGTCCCGCCTCGCTCGACGAGGTGCGCGACCAGCTGCGCGCCGGGACGGAGCGCTCCTACGACACCTTCTCGCTGTGCACCGGCTGCGGCCGGGCGTACTGGCGCGGCGCGCACCAGGACGCCCTCAACGACATCGTCGCGGACGTGCTGCGGCGCTACGACATGACGGGATCCCAGCGGGGCTGAGTTCCGGACGACGCGCACTTGAGCAAAGGGCACGTTGCACTGTCCAGGGGCGCGGGGAACTGCGCGACAATCCCCCAGCCTTCGGCCGGGAGGTACCCCCTCCCGCGTGCGGATGGTCCTCAACGCGCAGGGCCGTCCGCACAGGGTGGTTGCTCGCGCAGTTCCTCGCGCCCCTCGGGGTGGTGCAACTGCCCTCCGCGCGCAGGCTCGGGCCTCGAACGGCGGAAGCGGGCGCGCGAGCGTCCGGGCGCGGGTGTTCGCTGGGGGGCATGACCATCGCCACCGACAAACTCAGCGACCCCGTCGTCCGCCACGCCGTCGCCGCGATCAACGCCCACGACCGGGACGCCTTCGTCGGGCTCCTCGCCGCCGACGCGACGATGTCCGACGACGGCTCCGACCGGGACCTGCACGACTGGATCGACCGCGAGATCTTCGGATCCGGCGGCCGGATGGACGTCCAGAAGGAGTCCGACGGCGGGCGCAAGCTGCTCGCCCAGTTCCGCAACGACACCTGGGGCGAGATGAGCACCGTCTGGCGCTTCGAGGTCGTGGACGGGCGGATCCGGCGGTTCGAGACCGGTCAGGCCTGAGCCTCGGGCTCCCGCACGATCAGCACCGAGCAGTGCGCGTACTGCGCGAGATGCTGGCTCACCGAGCCGAGCATGATGCCCTTGAAGCCGCCGTAGCCGCGGCTGCCGACGACCAGGAGCGCCGCGTCCTCCGCCGCGTCCAGCAGGACCTGGGTCGCGGAGCCCTGGAGGACCCGCTGGCGGACCCGCGGCTGCGGGCCGGGGCCGGTGACCTCCTCGACGGCCTCGGCGAGCCTGCGCACGGCCTGCTGCTCGAAGGTGAGACCCTCCGTGCCCGGCGTGGGCTCGGGCACGGAGAAGATGCTCGGCCACTCCCAGGCCATCACCGCGTGCACGACGCCGTCGGTCAGTTCGGCCTGCCGGATCGCCGCGCGCAGCGCCTCGCGCGCGTGGGTCGAGCCGTCGACCCCGACCACGATGACGTCGGGTGCCTTCTCGGCGCTCTGGCTCATGCGCTTCCTCCCTGGTGATGTCCCGAATGTCGCGAGAGCCACGCTCTCACCGGCGGGCGCGACGGGCGGACGCGCCACGCCAGAGGCGGCTGCTCAGCGCCGCCGGCTCTCGCCGTACTGCCGCCACTGCTCGCCGGTCTCCCGCCCGCGCCGCTCGGCCTCGCGGCCGATGTCCTTGCCGCGCTCGGCCGCGTCGCGGTCCTGCGGAGGCGTCGAGCCGGGCGTCTGCGGCGTGCCCGGGGTCGGCGGCGGGATCGGCGTCGGAATGGCGGGCGCGGTCGTGGCCGGCGGGTCGACGACCTCCGCCTCCGAGCGCTCGGCCGCGCCGCACGCGGCCAGGGGAAGCGCGGCCGCGGCCAGCAGGGCCGGACCGAGGGTACGGCGACGACGCAGGACACGCGGCATGCCGGGATCAGGTGTTCGCATACAAGCAGCATGCGCGACCCGCGGCCGGTCCGATCACGGCGAAGGCCACTCGTTCCCGGGACCAAGGTCAGCGGTTCGGGAAGCACCGGCCGCCCCGGGATGTTTCATCACCGTGATTGTTGGCGATGCAACTTCTTCGTTCGGGCCCGGCGAGGTCGACGCGGTGGTCGTCGGCGCGGGCCAGGCAGGCCTGTCGACCGCCTACCACCTGCGACGGCGCGGCCTGCGCCCGCTCGAGGACTTCGTCGTGCTCGACGCCGACGCCGCACCGGGCGGGGCGTGGCAGCACCGGCCGCCGACGCTCACCATGGCGATGGTCCACGGCTTCCACGCACTGCCCGACGCGCCGCTGCCGCCGTTCGCGGCCGGGCAGCAGGCCAGGGACGTCCTGCCGGGCTACTTCGCCGCCTACGAGCAAGACAACGACCTTCCGGTGCTCCGCCCGGTCCGGGTCGGCTCCGTCCGCAGCGTGGACCCCGCCGATCCCGGGAGCCGGCTGCTGGTCGAGACCGACCGAGGCACCTGGTCGACCCGGACGCTGGTCAACGCGACCGGCACCTGGACCCGCCCGTTCGTCCCCCGTTACCCCGGTGCGGAGCTGTTCCGTGGCCGCATGCTGCACAGTTCCGCCTATCGCGGGCCGGAGGAGTTCCGCGGCGGCCGGGTGCTCGTCGTCGGGGGCGGGGCGTCGGCGATCCAGATCCTCGCGGACACCGCCGCCGTGGCCGAAACGCTCTGGGTGACCCGGCGGCCGCCCGTCTTCCGCGAGGAGTCCTTCGCGCCCGAGCTCGGGCGCGCCGCCGTCGCCCTGGTGGAGCAGCGGGTGCGGGCAGGGCTGCCGCCGATGAGCGTCGTCTCGGTGACCGGCCTGCCGCCGTCCCCCGCCCTGCTCCGCGCCCGTGAGCTCGGCGCGCTGACCCGGCTGCCCATGTTCGAACGGATCACCGAGCACGGCGTGGTCTGGCCCGACGGGCACGAGGAGCAGGTCGACGCGATCGTCTAGGCCACCGGCTTCCGCGCCGCGATCGGGCACCTGGCGCCGCTCGGTCTGCGCGGGACGGGGGGCGGCATCCGCATGGACGGGACGCAGGTCGCGTCGGACCCCCGGATCCACCTGGTCGGCTACGGCCCCTCCGCCAGCACGATCGGCGCGAACCGGGCCGGGCGCGCGGCGGCGGTCGCGGTCGACCGCCGCCTGCACGGGGCCAGGGTCCTCAGCCGCGCGTGAGGCGCCCGGCCCGGTCCCGGGCCGACACGGCGAGGATCAGGGGAGCCTGACCGCACGGAAGCAGTCCGTGACGTAGGGCATCTCGATCCGCTCCCTTCCGGCCAGCGCGGGGTGCGTCGCCAGGAGCTTCCGGACCTCGGCGAAGAGCGCTTCGCGCTCCGCGTCGGGCAGCAGGATCACGTAGCTGCGCGAGGCGACCAGGTCGACGACCTGGTCGCCGGTCATCACGTTCGTCCACGGCACGCTGAACCGCTCCACCGGTCCGAACAGTTCGGGGTGCTCCTCGATCCCGCCGACGCCGACGCCGCTGGTCGCCTCCGCTCCGCTGGGCGCGAGCAGTCGGCCGAGCGCCGCGACCCAGTCCTCCCGCTCGTCGCGCACGTTCCAGATCAGGCCGAGCGTGCCGCCGGGGCGCAGCACCCTCGCGGCCTCCGGAACCGCCGTGACCGGGTCGACCCAGTGCCAGGCCTGTGCGGCGAGCAGCGCGTCCGCGGCGCCGTCGCCGACCGGGATCGCTTCGGCGGACCCCGCGAGCACCCGCGCCCCCGGCACGGCCGCGGCCAGTTCCTCGCGCATACCGTCGGCGGGCTCGACCGCGGTGACCTCCAGGCCGCGCGCGAGCAGCAGCCGCGTCAGCTTGCCGGTGCCGGCGCCTAGATCGAGGACCCGCTGCGGCTCGCGCGAGCCGCCCGCGAGGAGCCAGTCCAGCGCCGCGCCGGGGTAGCCGGGCCGGCCACGCTCGTAGACGGCGGCCGCCGCACCGAAGGAGGAGGCCTGAGCTGCGCGGTCGTGCATGCTGCTCCGTTCCTGCCGGGCCCTGCCGCCCGGCGGTCGCGTCCGACGTACACGTCCGGTCGACGCGTCGGCGACACCCTAGCGCCTGTCTTCAAGCCCCCGCCGGGCCCGGCCCGCCTGAATCGGCCTCCGCCGGCCTCCGGCCGGGAGGTGCCCCTCCCTGCGTTGTCGGGTCGTCCACGGGCGGTCCCGTACGAGGACGCCCCTCCACCGTGCATCCGGCTGCGCCGGCCGACCCGGGCTGATGTGACGCGGACGGGAACGCTCGGCGTCACTCCGACCGGGAGGCGGTCGGAGCCGGCTCAGGGGCGGCCGGGGGCGACACGTCCTCGCCGCCGCCCTCCTGCGGGGCCATCTGCAGCCGGGAGAGTCCGATCGCGCCGAGCGCGACCAGGGCGACGCCGGCGATCTCGGGGACCAGCCACCATCCCGCCCGCACGGTCTCGTTGTAGAGCGTCACCCCGAGCGAGAGGCTGATCAGCGCGTCGCCGAGGGTCAGCGCCGGCTGCGAGGCCACCAGCGGCCCGGCCTGCATCGCGTTCTCCAGCACGAAGAGCGCGCAGACGCCGACGGCGGCGAAGCCGTAGGTCTGCCAGGCGCCGAAGAAGGCCGCCACGCCCTCGTGGTCCAGCGTGTCGGTGGCCGACTTCATCAGCGCGGCCGTCAGCGCGTAACCGATCGCGGCGGCGAGGCCGAGGCAGACGGCCCTGGCGCGGCCGACCGGGCGCCGCAGCGCCGAAGCGCAGAGCAGCACCATCGCGCCGCCGCAACTGGTCAGCGCGAGCAGCCAGAGGCCGACCGCGGGCTGCAGCGACCCGCCGCCGGGCGCGGCCGCCGCCAGCGCGGTGCCGAGCCCGACGACCAGGCAGGCCACCCAGATCCAGGCCAGGGCGGGCATCCGGCGCCGGAAGACCAGGCCCGAGATCATCAGCGCGGCGGGAAGCTCCAGGACGAAGATCGGCTGCACCACCGCCAGCGGGCCGGTCACCAGGGCCAGGGCCTGGAAGACGGCGGCGAAGACGACGCCGAGAATGCCGAAGAGCCAGACCGGGGTGCGCAGCAGGTCCCACATCAGGCCCAGCCGGAAGCCGACCGACTGCGGGACGATCAGGGCGGCCCGTCGCTGCAACACGGTTCCCAGCGCGTTGCTCACCGCCGCGCAGACGGCGAACACCACCGACAGCACCGCGGTCACACCCACGTCGCACCCACGTCCGAGCCCCCTCGTCGGCCATCGGCCCGTGCCACGGGCCCTGTCGGCATGCTACCCAGCCGAGGCCCCGAGGTCCCGGCGGAGCCCGGCGGGCCGGGGGCGTCCGTCTTCGCCGGCCCGGTCGGATCGATTTCACCGGAGCCACCCACGAGTACGCCTCGGTCGGCCGCGACCCGGTGGCCGCCCGCGGCCGACGTGACCGGCTCAGCCACCCGTTCCGCAGCCCCGACGGAGCCGGGTGGGGTGGGGGCGCCCATTTTTGTCTATCCGGTCAGAAAGGTCTGACCGGATAGACAAAAGGGACGAGGAGCACGGGCGGGGTCAGGCGTGCTGCTTGGGGCCGCTCTCCGCGGAGCCCGCAGCGCCGGTCGAGCCGGCCTGACCGTCGGCGGCGGCCTCGGCCGCAGCGTTCTCGCCCTCGACCGCCTCCGCCTCCTCGGCCGGCTCCGCCATGTCGGCGTCGGCGTCGGCGTCCGCCGTGGCGTCCGCGGCGGTCTCGGCGCCCTCCTCGACGTCCGACGCCTCGACCTCGGGCCGGACGATGCGGGAAGCCCCGATCGGGTTCTCCGGTGCGGGCTTGTTCCGGGTGGCGATCAGGTAGCCGACGGCGACCAGGAAGAGCAGCAGCGAGGTCCAGTCGTTGACCCGCAGACCGAGGAAGCGGTTCGCGTGGTCGCTGCGCAGCGCCTCGATCCAGCCGCGGCCGGCCGTGTAGCAGGCGACGTAGAGCGCGAAGAGGCGGCCGTTGTGCATGCTCCAGCGACGGTCGGCGTAGAGCAGGACGCCGACGACGGCCAGGTCCCACAGCGACTCGTACAGGAAGGTCGGCTGGAAGACCCCGTGGACCGCGCCGTCCGGGGTGATCTTGTCGATCTTCAGGCCCCAGGGCAGCGTGGTCGGGTTGCCGTAGAGCTCCTGGTTGAACCAGTTGCCCCAGCGGCCGATCGCCTGGGCCAGGATGAGCCCGGGGGCGAGCGCGTCGGCGAAGCCGGACAGCGGGATGCCCTTGCGGCGGCAGCCGATCCACGCGCCGACCGCGCCGAGCGCGACCGCGCCCCAGATGCCGAGGCCGCCGTCCCAGATGTACAGGGCCCGAATCGGCTGCTCGCCGGCCTTGAAGTAGAGCTCGGGGTCGGTGATCACGTGGTAGAGCCGACCGCCGACGATGCCGAAGGGCACCGCCCACAGGGCGACGTCGAAGACGTCCTCGGGGTTGCCGCCGAGCTTGATCCACCGGCGGCGGGTCAGCCAGATCGCGGCCGCGATACCGGCCAGGATGCAGAGCGCGTACGCGCGGATCGGCACCGGTCCGAGGTGCCAGACGCCCTGTGAAGGACTGGGGATGTACGCGAGTTCCATCAGGCCGTTTCCCTCGGAGACCGGACGGGCGCCCGATCGCCGGGCGCTCAGGTTCCGCGAGGGTTCCGTGAAGCCGCCAAGGGTGGGGCCCGCATACTGCGGGCCCCACCCTACATGCGCCGTCCGCGCCGATCAGCCCTGCGGTGCGACGCGTTCCGCAAGCGGTCGCCCCGCGGCCGCGCGCAGCGCCGACGTGGCCGCTGCTACTCGACGACGATCTCGACCGGGATGTTGCCCCGGGTGGCGTTGGAGTAGGGGCAGACCTGGTGCGCGCGCTCGACGAGCTCGCGGCCGTGCTCGGTCTGGAGGGCGTCGGGCAGCTCGACGCGGAGGATGACCGCGAGCCCGTAGCCGCCCTCGCCGTTGGCGCCGATGGAGACCTCGGCGGTGACGGAGACCTCGCTGGTGTCGGTCTTGGCCGCGCGGCCGACGACGCCGAGGGCGCTGGCGAAGCACGCCGCGTACCCGGCGGCGAAGAGCTGCTCGGGGTTGGTGCCGGCGCCACTGCCGCCCAGTGCGGCCGGCGGGGCCAGGACGACGTCGAGCAGGCCGTCGGAGCTGACGGCGCGCCCCTCGCGGCCGTTGGCGGTGGCGACAGCGGTGTACAGGGCGTTCATGGCGAATCCCTCGTCTCGGGTTCGGATCAGTAGGTCGTTGCGCATCACATAACATCACACAATTCAGTTGCGCGCAACTGAGTAGTAGACTTGTCGGCATGACCATCACGCCCGACGCCGAGGACCTGCTCCGCCTGGAGCACCAGGTCTGCTTCGCGCTCAACAACGCGACCCGCGCCTTCGGCGCGGTCTACCGCGACGCGCTCAAGGACCTCGGCCTCACCTATCCCCAGTACCTGGTGATGATCGCGCTCTGGCAGCACGGCGAGCTGACCGTCAAACGGCTGGGCGAACTGCTGCGGCTCGACTCCGGCACGCTCTCCCCCCTGCTGAAGCGACTGGAGGCGGCCGGGCTGCTGGTGCGGGAGCGCAGCGCGGTCGACGAGCGCTCCGTGCTGGTGCGGACCACCGCCGCCGGTGAGGCGATGCGCGAGCAGGCCGCCGAGGTGCCGCGGACCATCGCCCGGCGCACCGGCTTCGACCCGGACGAGCTGCGGGAGCTGCACCGGCTGCTCGGGCGCCTGACGGAGCGTCTCGACGCGGCGGTCGTGGGGACGGTCGGCGAGCCGGAGACACCGGGCGCGGCCGGGCGCTGATCGCGGCGGAGGGCGGCTCCGTGCAAGACTGTCGGTGCACTTCTTCCCCGATGGAGGCACCAATGGCGGACGACGCCGCGAACACCGAAGGCGCCGAACACAGCGGCCCCGAGGACGACATGAAGCGCAAGTTCCGCGAGGCGCTGGCGCGCCGCCGCGGACCCCAGGCCGACGCCGCGAAGGCGGGCGGCTCGGACCCGTCCAAGATCCACGGAACCCACGGCAAGTCCGGCGGCCAGCGCTCCTTCCGCAGGAAGAGCGGCTGACAGCCCGGACCGGGGCGCCCGGGCCGGGCCCACGTCCTCGGCCGGACATGGCGACCAGCCGGCCCGATGTGGCGGATCACCGGCATCGCGGGTGAGCCGCGAACAACCGCTCGCGGGCGCGTCCGACGTCCGGGCCGCGCGAGCGCCGACGTACGAAGGTCCCCCAGCCGGAGGCTGGGGGACCTTTCGCGTCCGGGCTAGGAGTCGAAGTCGACGACGACCCGCTCGGTGACCGGCTCGGCCTGGCAGGTGAGCGTGTACCCGGCGGCCAACTCGCTGTCCTCCAGGGCGAAGTTGCGGCGCATCCGCACCTCGCCCTCGCAGACCAGCGCGCGGCAGGTGCCGCAGACCCCGCCCTTGCAGGCGAAGGGCAGGTCGGGGCGGGCCCGCTGGGCGGCGTCGAGGATCGTCTGCCCGGCGGTCGGCATCCGCAGGGTGGTGACCCGCCCGTCGAGGGTGAGTTCGACGTCGACGACCGGACCCTCGGGGTCCGCGTCCACGTGGCTGAGCGGCGTCGGCGGCTCCTCGTCCTCGGCGTAGAAGAGCTCGCGGTGCACCTTCTCCCCCGGCACCTCGAGACCGGCCAGCACCGTGCGCGCGTCCTCGGTCATGCCGAGCGGGCCGCAGAGCCACCAGTGGTCCACGCCGGGGACGTCCACCAGCGCGCGCAGCACCGCGTCCAGGTGCTCGGCGTCCAGCCGGCAGCTGAGCAGCTCGCTCTCGCGCGGCTCCCGGGAGAGCACGTGGACCAGGTGGAACCGGTCCGGGTAACGGTCCTTCAGGTCCGCCAGCTCGTCGGCGAACATCACCGAGTCGCTGCGGCGGTTCCCGTACAGCAGCGTGACGCGGGCCTTCGGATCGGCCAGCGCGGAGGCGGCGATGGAGAGCAGCGGCGTGATGCCGGACCCCGCGCCGATCAGGGCGTGGTGGGCGGGCGCGGAGAGGTCGGGGACGAAGCCGCCCAGCGGCGGCAGCGTCTCGACCAGGTCGCCGGGGCGCAGGTCGCGCACCAGCCAGGCCGAGAAGAGCCCGCCGGGCACCTCCCGGACGCCGATCCGCAGCGGCCCGCCCTCGGGCGCGCACAGCGAGTAGGAGCGGCGCTCGTCGCGGCCGTCCACCACCCGACGCAGCGTCAGCGACTGGCCGGCGCGGAACGCGTAGCGCTCGGCGAGCTCGGCGGGGACCTCGAAGGTGACCGCCGCCGCGTCCTCGCAGAGCGGCTCGACGGCCGCGACCCGCAGCGAGTGGAAGCTGGTGCGCACTAGATCTCCTTGACCTGCTCGAAGGGCTCGCGGCAGGCGCGACAGCGGCGCAGCGCCTTGCAGGCGGTGGCGCCGAAACGGCTGGTCTCCTCGGTGTCCGGGGAGCCGCAGCGCGGGCAGTGGACGACGGCCGCCCCCGACCGGCCCGTACGCAGCGGGCCGAGTGTCAGCGGGACCGGACCCTCGGCGCGGCGAGGCGCCGCGCCCGGCGGGGCGATGCCCGCCTCGGCGAGCTTGCGCCGGCCGGCGTCCGTGATGTCGTCGGTGCTCCACGGCGGGCTGAGCTGCGTCTCCACCCGCACCTCGTCGAAGCCGACGGCGCGCAGCGCGCTGTCGACGTCGGCGCGCATCTCGGCGAGGGCGGGACAGCCGGAGTAGGTGGGGGTGAGCACGGCGGTGACGCCCCCGTCGGCGTCGAGGCGCACCTCGCGCAGCACGCCGAGGTCGGCGAGGGTGAGCATGGGCAGCTCGGGGTCCCGTACGGCGGCTGCGGCCGCCACGGCGACCGCCGTGGAGGCGCGCTCGGCGAGGTCGTTCACCACGTCGCCTCCGGATCGGCCCGGGCCACGCTCTGCAGCTCGGCCAGGAGCGCCGTCAGGTGCTCGGTGTGCCGGCCCTCACGGCCCTCGCCGGCCGCCTGCGCGGGGGCGTCGGCCGGGGCGTCGAGCCCGGCCGCGTCGAGCACCCGGGCCAGCACCGACTCGACCTCGTCGCGGGTCCCCGGCGCGGCGGCGTAGAGCTCGGCCCGGTGGGGCCACAGCTCGGCCAGCGCGGCGCGCATCCGGCGTGCGGACTCCTCGGTGCCGTCGCCGAGCCTGACGGCCCACTGCGCGGCGTGGTCGCGGTGGTAGGTCAGCTCGCTGACGCCCTTGCGGGCGACGGCTGACAGGACCGGGTCGGCGTGCCCGGTCAGCTGCTGCAGCTCGGCCAGCCGCCAGCTGGACAGCAGCAGCTGCTTGACCACGCAGTGGGCGAAGTCGCCGTTCGGCAGTTCCGCCAGGGTGACGTTGCGGAAGTCGGCCGGGTCGCGGAAGTAGGCGAGGGCGTCCTCGTCCCGTCCCTCGCCCTCGGCCTGGCCGGCGCGGGCGTAGAGGAGCCTGGCCTGGCCCAGCAGGTCGAGGCCGATGTTGGCGAGGGCGACCTCCTCCTCCAGCTCCGGCGCGCGGGTGCACCACTCGGCCAGCCGCTGGGCGGAGACGAGCGCGTCGTCCGCGAGCGCGAGGCAGAGCGCGGCCAGCTCGGCCGCGTCGAGGCCGGGCGGCAGGGCGGTGTCGACACCGTGGAGGGGGTCCTCGAAGCCGGTGCCGAAGGCCCAGCGGGTGTCGTCCCCGTGCTCCTCCGCCAGAGCCAGGTAGACGTGGTCGTCTTCACTCATGCTGCCGGGCTCCTAGATGTGCGGAACGTCGTCGGGGATGGCGTAGAAGGTGGGGTGCCGGTAGACCTTGTCGCCGCTGGGCTCGAAGAAGGGGTCCTTCTCGTCCGGCGTGGACGCGGTGATCAGCTCCGAGCGGACCACCCAGATGCTGACGCCCTCGTTCCTGCGGGTGTAGAGGTCGCGGGCGTTGGTCAGCGCCATCCGGTCGTCGGCGGCGTGCAGCGAGCCGACGTGCACGTGGTTCAGACCCCGCTTGCCGCGCACGAACACCTCGTACAGGGGCCAGCTCCCACGGGGAGATTCGCTGCTCATGCCCCTCCTGTCGCGCTCCGTCTCGGCTCCGTTCCGGCGGGCCGCGGGCTCCGTTCGTTCCTCACTCCGCCCGCCCCCACCTGCACTGCGCCTCGACTCGCTGCTCATGCGGCCGTTCCTTCCGTTTCCTTGCCTGCCTGCGCCTGGTGCTTCGCCGCGTACTCGGCGGCGGCCTCGCGGACCCAGGCGCCGTCCTCGTGGGCCTCGCGACGACGCGTCATGCGCTCCTCGTTGCAGGGACCGTCGCCCTTGATGACGCGCATCAGCTCGTCGAAGTCGGGGGTGCCGAAGTCGTGCGCCGCGCGCTCCTCGTTCCAGCGCAGCTCGGGATCGGGCAGCGTGACGCCGAGGCGCTCGGCCTGGGGCACCGTCATGTCGACGAAGCGCTGGCGCAGTTCGTCGTTGCTGTGGCGCTTGATCCGCCACGCCATGGACTGCGCGCTGTTGGGCGAGTCGGTGTCCGGCGGGCCGAACATCATCAGCGAGGGCCACCACCAGCGGTCGACCGCGTCCTGCACCTGGGCCCGCTGGCCCTCGCTGCCGCGCATCATCGTCAACAGCAGCTCGTAGCCCTGCCGCTGGTGGAAGGACTCCTCCTTGCAGATCCGGACCATGGCGCGCGCGTAGGGGCCGTAGCTGGAACGGCAGAGCGGGACCTGGTTGCAGATGGCCGCGCCGTCCACGAACCAGCCGATCACGCCGACGTCGGCAAAGCTCAGCGTGGGGTAGTTGAAGATCGAGGAGTACTTCTGCCGACCGGAGAGCAGTCGCGCGGTCAGCTCGTCCCTGCCGGTGCCGAGGGTCTCGGCGGCGGAGTAGAGGTAGAGGCCGTGGCCCGCCTCGTCCTGGACCTTGGCGAACAGGATCGCCTTGCGGCGCAGCGACGGCGCCCTGGTGATCCACTCCCCCTCGGGCTGCATGCCGATGATCTCGGAGTGGGCGTGCTGCGCGATCTGCCGGACGAGCGTCGCGCGGTAGCCGTCGGGCATCCAGTCGCGCGGCTCGATGCGCTGGTCGTGCGCGATCGTCGCGTCGAAATGCGCGGCGAGCGCGGTCTGCGACGCGCCGTCGGACGCGCTGTGCGACGTGTCGGCGTCTGTGCCGGTCATGGCGGCCACCCCTCCGGATTCGGTGCTTTCCCTAGACTACCGAACGGTCGGTCGGCACTCAAGGGTAGCGAACGGCTTGCCACCGGTCGCGGAAACGGCAGGATGGGCGCATGACGGCGATGAGCAAGGGCGCGAACGCCCCCGTTCCCACGGCGGACCTGCGTGCGGAGATCTCCTGGGCGACCGGGGCAGGCGTACCAGATGTCGACGTGTCGGCACTGTTGCTGGCCCCATCGGGGAAGGTCCGTTCGGATGCGGACTTCGTCTTCTACAACCAGCCGGTACACGCCTCGAACGCCGTGCGGCACGAGGGCAAGCGCGCCTCGGGGCCCACGGCGACCGACGCCGTGCGCGTCGTCCTCGGCTCGGTCGAGCCCGCGGTGGACCGCATCGTGGTCGGCGCGTCGGCCGACGGCGGCACCTTCGGCCAGGTGCCCGGCCTGGTCCTGCGGGTGCTCGGGCCGAACGGCGCCGAAGTGCTGAGCTTCGACATCGCCTCGGCGACGACCGAGACGGCCTTCGTCTTCGGCGAGTTCTACCGGCGCGGCACGGACTGGAAGTTCCGGGCCGTCGGCCAGGGCTACGACTCGGGCCTGGCCGGGCTCGCGACGGACTACGGCATCGCGGTGGAGGCGGAGCCCGAGGCGGCCGCGCCGCCCGCCGCCCAGCCGAGCTACCAGCCCGCTCCCCCGCCGGTCGCTCAGCCGATGCCGCCCGCGGCGGGATTCGGGCCGCCGCCCGGCGCGCCCGCGCCGCAGCCGTCCGGACCGCCCGCCTACACCCCGGCCGCCGCCGACCCCGGCTACGGCGCGCCCGGCAACGCACCCGCCGCGCCCCCGATCTTCGGCGGCGGCGGCAACGTCCAGCCCGGCCTCGGCGGCCTCCCGCCGATCGAGCCTCCGCCGCCCGCCCCCGACGTCTTCGGCGCCGGCGGCCAGGCGCCGCTGCCCGGCCAGGGCTACCAGCAGCAGGGTTACCCGCAGCAGCCGAACGCGCCGCAGAACGCTCCGCAGCAGGGGTATCCGCAGCAGCAGGGGTACCCCCAGCAGGGTTACCCGCAGCAGCCGGGTTACCCGCAGCAGCCGGGATATCCGCAGCAGGGCTATCCGCAGCAGGGCTACGGCGGGCAGCCGGACTACGGCCAGCAGGGCGCCTACGGCTACGGCTCGACCCCGACCGCGCCGCCGGCCGGCGCGCCCGCCGTCTTCGGCGGCGCTCCCGTCCCGACCGGATACGGGCCGGCCGACCCGGGACCGCAGGGAGAGCCTCCGCCGGCGGCCTGGTCGACCGAACCCACCAGGATCGACGTTCCGACACCGGCCGCCGCCCCCGCGGCGCCCGGCGGCGTCAGCCTGAAGAAGCAGCGACTCATCTCCATGGAGAAGGACCTCTCCGACCGCGGCGACCACGGCCTGCTCGACCTCACCAAGAAGGCCGCCGTCAGCCTGGAGAAGCGCGGCCTGGGCGAGCACACCGCGCGGGTCGTGCTCTGCCTCGACATCTCCGGCTCGATGCACGGCCTCTACCGGAGCGGCAAGGTGCAGGCGCTGGTCGAGCGGGTGCTCGCACTGGGCCTGCGCTTCGACGACAACGGCGAGGTGGACGTCTTCCTCTTCGGCAACAAGGGCCACTCCGCCGGCTCGGTCGGCGCCCGCTCGTACTCCGGCTGGGTCGGCCAGCTCCTGAGTCAGTACCCGCTGGAGGGCGGCACCGACTACGCCGGGGCGATGAAGCTGATCAGGAAGCAGTACTTCGGCCACGCACGGCAGCGCAGTGCGCCGCTGCAGGCTCCGCAGCCGGTCTACGTCATGTTCGTGACGGACGGCCACACCACCAGTGAGCAGCTGACGAAGGAGCAGGTCACCTCCTCCAGCTACGAGCCGCTGTTCTGGCAGTTCATGGGCATCGGACGTTCCTCCCGCTCGGTCGACGCGCCGAAGCAGGCGACTCCGCCGCAGCAGCAGGGCGGTCGTGGGCTGTTCGGCGGGCTCTCGCGCGCGATGGCGAGCAGCGGGTGGGGCGACGGCACCTTCCGGTTCCTGGAGGAGCTGGACGACCTGCCGGGTCGCTATGTCGACAATGCCGACTTCTTCGCGGTCCAGGACCCGGCCAACCTCAGGGACGAGCAGCTGTTCGAGCTGATGATGGGCGAGTACCCGGCCTGGCTGCAGCAGGCCCGCCTGCGCGGGCTGCTGCCGCCGGCGTAGCAACGACGCCGTGAGGGCCGGGCACGTGCCCGGCCTTCACGCCGCGCGTCCGCCGCACCGCGCCGCCCGCGTAGCCGCAGCGGCGGGGCCGAGAGCCTGTCCGGCCTTCGCTCCGTCGGCCACGCCCTCGGGAGTCAGACGCCCCGGACCGAATCCCCACGGCGGCGCAGCACCGCGGCGACGTCGTCGGCCAGGCGCGGGATCTCGTCCAGGTCCAGCGTGGAGACGGTCAGCCGCAGGCCGGGCGGCGTCTCCAGACGGAAGCGCGCCCCCGGGGAGACCGCCCAGCCGCGTTGCATCAGCCCGGCGAAGGCGGCGGTCTCGTCCGGCACCGGCACCCAGACGCAGAGCCCGCTGCGCCCGTGCGCGAGGACGCCGCGCACGGCGAGCGCGTCGACCAGCGCCTCGCGCCGCTTCCGGTACGACGCGGCGCTCGGGGCCGGGTCGTAGGCCGCCCAGAGCCCTGCGGCGGTGCGCTGCAGCAGATGGCTGACCCAGCCCGCGCCGAGACGCTGCCGCCCTCGCACCCGGTCGATCGTGTCGCGGTCCCCGGCGATGACGGCGATGCGCAGGTCGGGGCCGAGCGACTTGGCCACCGACCGGATCACCGCCCAGTGCCGCACCGTCGAACCCCCACCCCCGCGCTCGCCGCGCTCTCCGCCCCCGCCCGCCGTGTCCCCGCCGCGCGCCCCCTCGCCGTCCTCCGGAGCGGTCCGGCCGCCCGGGGCTTCCTCTTCTCCCCCGCCCGTCCTGCTCCCTCCATCCCCACACAGCGAGTGGTACGGCCCGTCGACGATGCCGTGGCCGTGGTCGTCCTCGACGAGCAGGACGTCGGGGTGTTCGGCGAGCAGCGCGCGGAGCGCCGCGGCGCGGCCCTCGCCGAGGGACGCGCCGGTGGGGTTCTGCGCGCGCGCCGTCAGCACCACGGCGCGGACTCCCGCGTCGAGCGCGTGCCGCAGCCCCGCGACGGTGGGGCCCTCGTCGTCGACGGGCATCGGCTGCAGCCGCAGCCCGAGGGCCGGCAGCAGGTCGAAGAGGCTGCCCCAGCCGGGATCCTCGACCGCGACGGCGTCGCCGGGACGCAGCCAGGCCTGGAAGATCCGCTCCTGGGCGTCCAGGGACCCCGACGCGATGCCGATCGCGTCGACGGGCAGCCCGTCGGCCGCGAAGGAGCGGCGGGCCAGTGCGAGCAACCGCGGGTCGAGATCGGGGCCGCCGTAGCGTCCGGCCTGCGGGTCCGGCCCGCGCCCCGCCGCGGCCAGGGCGGGCGCTGGATCGGGCAGCAGGCGTGCGTCGGGATTGCCGTCGGCGAGGTCGCGGACGCCCGGCGGAATGTCGAGCGGGGAGTAGTCCCTGGGTGTCAGCGCCGGTCGCGGCAGGACGCGGCTGCCGCGGCGGCCCGCGGTCTCGATGACGCCGCGCTCGCGCAGCACCCGGTAGGCGGCGGCGACGGTGTTCGGATTGACGCCGAGGTCGAGCGCCAGGTCGCGCAGCGGGGGCAGTCCGGCACCCGGCGCGAGCTGCCCCGAGGTGACCAGCGCTTCGATCTCGGCGGCGATCTCGTTGGCCCGTCGGCCCATGATCCGATATTCTCCTAGCACAAAGAACATTATGCACTAGTTCAAAGTCGGAAGGTCACTTCCGGCGCGATTCAGGGGGCGTCATGCTCATCCATCCGTGGGACCAGGCCGACGAGGCGACCTGGCGGGCCTGGCTCGCGCCGCGCGACTTCGGCACCCTGGCCGCCAACGGCCCGGCGGGCGGGCCCCCGGTGCTGGTGCCGACCCACTTCGCCTGGGACGGCGGCGCCGAGGTCATTCTGCACCTCGCCCGCCCCAACCCCTTCTGGGCCGCCGTGGAGGCAGACCCGCAGGTCGTGCTCGCGGTCACCGACGACTACGCGTTCATCCCCGGCACCTGGCGCGCGACCCCGGACATGACCCCCGAGGACGGCGTCCCGACCAGCTACTACAGCTCCGTGCAGTTGCTCTGCACCGCGACGGTCGTCGACGACCCGCAGGAGAAGGCGGCCCTGATGGACCGCCAGTACGCCCGCTTCCAGCCCGAGTCCGCGCACCGGCCGATCGTCCCCGGGGAACCTCCGTTCGGACGGATGCTCTCCTCGATCCGCGGACTGCGCCTGCGGATCGACGAGGTCCGGGCGAAGGCCAAGTACGACAGCCACAAGGACGACGAGCTCGCGGCCCGGGTCAGGACCGGTCTCGACGCACGCGGCCTTCCCCTGGACGCTGCGGTCTCGGCCCGCCTCAAGCGCGACTGAGACGACGGCCGCCCCTGCCCGTGACCGTTCCCGGGTCCGCTACGCCCCGCTGAATCAGCGTCACAGCGTCACCGATCGTGCTCCGTTCGGGTGAGCTCTCGTCCTGGACGGTCCGCCGCGCGCCGCGCCTGCGCCGCCCCGGCGAACCCGCTTCCTAGGCTGCCCGGACGGATCATCCGCGCCGCGCACGATCGGGAGCCCCCACTGTCCAGCACGCGATCCTCATCGCCCTCCGCCGCCGAGGGTCACCTCGGGCATGTCGTCTTCATCGCCGCGGCCGCGGCGATGGGCGGCTTCCTCTTCGGCTACGACAGCGCCGTCATCAACGGCGCCGTGACCGGCATCCAGCACCACTTCGGCGTCGGCAACGGCGAGACCTCGCTGGTCGTCTCGGCAGCACTGCTCGGCTCGGCCGTCGGCGCGGTCTGCGCCGGCTGGATGGCGGACCACCTGGGCCGCATCAAGGTGATGCAGATCGCGGCCCTGCTCTTCGCCGCGAGCGGGCTCGGCACGATGTTCCCGCCGAACATCGTGATGCTGGGCGTGTGGCGCGTCATCGGCGGCATCGCGATCGGCATCGCGTCGGTGGTGGCTCCGGCGTACATCGCGGAGGTCGCACCCCCGGCGGTACGCGGCCGACTGGCCTCGTTCCAGCAGGCGGCGATCGTGCTCGGGATCTTCATCTCCCAGCTCATCAACTACGCCCTGAACCAGGCCGCCGGAGGCAATCCCAACGACCACCTGGCCGGCATCCAGGCCTGGCAGTGGATGCTCGGCGCGGAGACCATCCCCGCGCTCATCTACGGCCTGTTCTCGCTGGCGATCCCCGAGTCGCCGCGGTACCTCATCTCCTCCGGCGACCTGACGGCCGCGAAGAAGGTCCTCAGTGACGTGGAAGCCCCGGGCACCGACGTGGACGCGCGCATCGCGGAGATCCAGCACGTGATGTCGACGGAGCACAAGCCCCGCATGAAGGACCTGATGGGCGGGCGCTTCGGCCTGCAGGCGATCGTCTGGATCGGCATCGGGGCCTCGGTCTTCCAGCAGTTCGTCGGCATCAACGTGATCTTCTACTACTCCTCCCTGCTCTGGCAGTCGGTGGGCATCAACGCCAGCAACTCGCTGCTGATCAGCGTCTCCACCTCCCTGGTGAACATCGTCGGCACGGTCATCGCCGTCGTCCTGGTCGACCGCATCGGCCGCCGCCCCCTCGCCCTCGCCGGCTCCGTCGGCATGGCGATCACCCTCTCGTTGGCGGCCTGGGCCTTCTCCTACCGCGTCGGCACTGGCACCAGCGCCACGCTGGCCAACACGCAGGCGACGGTGGCCCTGGTCGCGGCACACATCTACGTGCTCTGCTTCGCCTTCTCCTGGGGCGTGGTGGTCTGGGTCCTGCTCGGCGAGATGTTCCCGAACAAGATCCGCGCCCTGGCCCTCTCGGTGGCCGCCTCGGCGCAGTGGATCGCCAACTGGCTGATCACCGTGAGCTTCCCGACCATGGCGGACTGGAACCTGTCGGCGACCTACGTGATCTACGCCTGCTTCGCACTGCTGTCGATCCCCTTCGTCTACTTCTTCATCAAGGAGACGAAGGGCAAGGCCCTGGAGGAGATGGGCTGACGGAACGGCTGGTCGGCGGGGCGTGCCGGAGCTCGAAGGAGTTCCGGCACGGGCCGTCAGCCCTCGAAAGAGCGCGCGTCCGCTTGTCGCCCTTGGCATCAGGTGAGCTGAGAGCCGCGCTCAGAGCCTTGATGTTCTCGCCGCCGTCCCGCAATCGACGCGGCGGGTCTGCCTACGCTCGGTTGCCCCGCCACAGATGGCGTTCGTGGAGTCGGCCGAAGCGGGCCTGGCCCGTCGTGAGGTCGACGAGGATCGGCCAGCAGTCGAGGAGCTGGTCGCGCACGTTGCGGGAGGCCAGGTACGTGGTGGAGTTGTAGGGGACGATCAGCAAGCCGTCTTGGATGTGCGCCCTGTCGGCGTCGACGGCCAGCTCCGGTTCGTCGTCGCGTCGGCTCTGGTGGAGGAGGGCAACCGCAGTTCGAAGCGCTTCATCCTGATTCACGCCCACACCCCCACCTGTCCCTACGGCATCCGAGCGGCCACGCCGTCCGTAAACCCGCTGGCTGCGATGGGGCAGACGACCCAGTCCGCACCCCGGGTCCCGTCCTTTACCGTGCGGGCGACCCCATCGCTCGGAGAAGCCTACTCCACGGAACCGGCCCGTCCACCTGTGGGCCGGGCTGGCGGTCGAGTCGCGCTGCACCGTGGATGAGCTGGAAAAACGTGACACGAAAGCCGTTGATCTCCCGGTCGGACCACGATAGGAAGACGGTCCCCGAACCACCATGTGATCAGAGGACCGAATGTCACCCTCCAACCGGGACGACACCGTTGGGCCCAGCGCAGTGCCGCGTCGACGCCGAAGGGTGTGGATGAGCGGCGGCGCGGCCGCCCTGCTCGTCCTGGGCGCGGTCGGCTACTACGCCCTCACCGACAACGGACCTCGCCTGTCCGGTCAGGGCAACCGTCTGGGCCTCCCGCCATCGGTGGCTCACGCACCGTTCGTCGTCGCGGACTTCTCCCTCTGCCTGGATCAGCCGGGGACCGTGACCGTCACCGGTGTCCGTCCCGTCCGGAGTGAAGGGGGCCTCGCGATCCGGGGCTTCGCCGTCCGACCCTGGGTCGGCGGTTCGGCCATGGGCGGGAACGGAACGCTGGCGGCGGCCGGCTACCACCCCGAGAGGCAGCAGACGGTCTCGATCATCTGTACCGCCGACAGCAAGGCGCAACTCGCCGTCCAGGTCGAGCACACCGGCAACGAGACCGCCACGCTGGACGGCCTCACCGTCGACTACCTCTCGGACGGCTACCGGCACACCGTCGACATCCCCGGCCAGGCCACGGTGTGCGCGTTTCACGATCAGCAGCACTCGGACTGCGGACGGTCGCCTCAGGTCGACTGGTCCGATCCGGCGAGCGCGATGGCCGGCGAGAAGATACTGGCCAGCACCGGTCGACGTACCGGCGACCTTCAGGTCCCGCTGCCGGGAAAGATCCCGGCCGGGACGACCTGGGTGACGACGGAGTGCCAGGGGACGGGCACTCTCGTGGTGGATGCCGGGCCTCTGGGCAGTTACACCGAACCGTGCTCCGACCGCCCTGACGGCAGTGACAACGCCTTCGAGTCGCCGCTCGGGACAACGGCGAATCTGCTCAAGGTGACCGCCGACCCGGGAGTCACCTGGGCGGTCGCCATTGGTTGGGATTCATCTCAAAGCCACCCACAGTGATCCTTCGCCGATGAGCTGTCGGGGCATCAGACGTAGGATCCGGGTGAGCCTTCCCGAGCTTCGAGCGCGCAGTTGAGCTACGGACGCCGCTTCATGGTCCATTGCACCGCAAAGGCCACGAGGAACGCCGGCCCGGCCGCGACAAGACAGGCGGCGGTGTAGGCGTAGTCCGGTACGGCCTGCTTCGTCCAGTCAAGCGCCATGCTCTGAACCGCGAAGTAGACCACCGCCCAGGCGAAGGCCGCCCCGGCTCGGTCCTTGGTACAGGCAGCGCCTCGGGGTCGGTCTGTCATGCGACGGTTGTATCGGATGCCGCGTTGATCGGCAACGCCCGGCCGGGGGCTGCTGTACAGGTCAAGAGGCATGGTGAGCCGATTCACCGAACGGTCTGCAACCCCGCTCCCACCCGCCGGTCAACTCCTCCGCATGGCGGGAGCGGCACAGGCAAACCCGAGAAGCCCCAGCGCAATCCCGGTCCCCCAGAGAGCTGCAGAATGGTTCGTGACCCCGGCCAGCATGAGATCCGTCCCGAGGATGGGCAGCAACAAGCCGAGAGCAGCCAACCAC
Source organism: Streptacidiphilus rugosus AM-16 (assembly GCF_000744655.1). NCBI lineage: Bacteria > Bacillati > Actinomycetota > Actinomycetes > Kitasatosporales > Streptomycetaceae > Streptacidiphilus > Streptacidiphilus rugosus. The sequence continues at coordinate 1,257,120 of NZ_JQMJ01000004.1, forward strand.
TGACCTCCACGCGCCTTGGTCACAGAAGCCCCGACTGCCAGCAGGGTGATCGCCCCAACCAAGATCTCAGCCATCCACATGGCAGGAGTATGCCCTGCCACCCGCACGCCAGTGAGAGGGGGGAATCCCGGAGCCAGGCGGGGCCTCCTGGAAGCGGGCATGCGATGGGCTCTGGCGGTTTGTATCGGTACAGGGCCTCGGGCGGCCGCCAAGTGGCAGGTGCAGGGTTTGGACCTTCGTCGCCTCTGACCGCAAACTGGTGATGCGGGCCGTCTACGGGGCTTCGGGGGGCCAGGCTTGACGGACTTGTTCGAGTCGGTGCCGGTGTTCGGGGATCCAGCTCTCCGGCGGTCGGATCCACAGCATCGCGCTGAGCCGGTCGGGATCATTGATGGTCAGGACCAAGGAGCAGTCCTCCTGCATGTGGAAGAGCAGGTTCAACCCACGATCCCCGCCCATGAGCGCACCTTCGCCGGGGGCGATTCGGCTCAGTTCGTCCTCCCAGGCATCGAGGTCCTGCTGGAAGAGGTGAAGCTCCAGACGGGCATCCATGAAGCTGGCGTGCGCCAGCACCTCAGCTCGTAGAACGTCGTGGCTGGCCGGCAGGCCGGGCTGTCGGCCCGTGACGCGCACGGTGCAGTGGTTGCCATCTGCGTCCTCCAGGCGGATCAGGTCGATCGCTCCTGCATCGGTCACTGCTGCCTCGCATCTCCTTGTGCTGGTCCGGCGGGCATCATTCCTCATCAGGATTCGAGCGGGTTCGCGACCCCGCACTCACGGTTCGAAGGCCGGCCCGCTGCCGCGAGCAGCCGATCCGGCCCGGAACCTGTGAGCGTCGGGTCGACCGGACCCGGAAACCGGCCGAAGCCCAAAGCTGTCGGTCAGCTACGGTGGCGCGATGACTGAAAGCCTGCCCGAGGACGTAGCCGACGTGCTTGACCTCATCCTGAACCCGGACAAGCCCGTTCACGTCGCCCTCCGACGGCAGGTACCCCAACTCAGGGTGCAATCCCGTTGCAAGTGCGGGTGCGGCACTGCCTACTTCGCACTCGACAGCGACGCGGTGGAGCCCGCACCAACGGGCCCCGGCACAGTCGTGGCTGCCGACGTGCAGTTGTGCACCGAAACCGGCGAGTGCCCTGGCGAGGTCCTGATCTTCGCGCAAGGCGGCTACCTCTCATGGCTGGAGGTCTGCTCTTGGAGCGATGACGTCGAGGTGAGTCTCGCCGCAGCGCGGCGCTGGCTGCAGCCAGCGCCCTGAACCCAATATCGCTGCCGCTGAGCGTGTGCCCCGGCGTAGTCTCCGGCCATGGTACGGACCACTCCTCCGCGTCCGGTCGACATCGGCCGGCACTTCCCGGAACTCGCGCCGCTGGCGCGAACCGCGGTGCGGCTGCACCCGCGCGCCGGTCGGCCCACTGCGGCGGTCAGTTCTGTCGGCGGCCCGCTCCTGTGGCCGGCCGACGAACCGTGGCCCGTCTGCCCGGACCACGCCGGTCCCTCGCACGTCGGCACCACGCCCGAGAACGCCCGGCGGGTCAGGCGGCTGCTGTCCCGGCGGGCGCGGTCCGGCGAGGACGTGAGCGCCCTGCTGCGGCGGATCCCCCACCAGGAGGAGATCTCCCAGGACGGTCCGCTGCCGTTGCTGCCCGTGGCCCAGTTGTACGCCGCTGACGTCCCCGGCCTCCCCTGCCCGGACGGCGCCGACCTGCTCCAGGTTCTGTGGTGCTCCTTCACCGACCACGACGAGCCCTGGGTACCGCGCACCGTGCTGCGCTGGCGCACCGCGGCCGAGGTCCGCGACCCGCTCGACGACGCGCCGCAGCCCTCGGTGGTCAGCCACCGCAACTACCTGCCCGAGCCCTGCGTGCTGCATCCCGAGCCCGTCACCGAGTACCCCCACGTGATCGGGCTGCCGCGCGAGCTGCGGCAGCGGATCGAGGCGTGGGAGGGACGGCACGGGTCGAGCTACCACGACCACCTCAGCGTCGCCCCTGGCTGCAAGGCCGGCGGACATGTGCGCTGGTCGCTCACCGACGCGGTTCCTCTCGCCTGCGCCGAGTGCGGCTCGAACCTCCGCCCGCTGTTGACCATCGCCGACTGGGAATGGGACGACGAGGATCCCAGCTGGCGGCCGGTCGAGGAGTCCACCACTCCGCTCCACGACGACATCAGCCCCGCCTGGGCGACGAAGCTCTGGATCAACCGCGGCTACAGCCTCCAGCTGTACGTCTGCGAGGCCTCGTGGGACCACCCGCGCGTCCAGCGGATGCAGTGACGACACGGCGGGTCCGCGCGGTGACCGCCGCAACCGCTGCATCCGCGCGCATGACGGCGGCTAGGGTGCCGGACATGTCCCGTGATCTCGACAGCAGCGCTCCAGCCGGTGAACCCGCCGCGGCGGATGGGTGGTTGGCCGATCCGACGTGGCTGGTGCACGGCGATCCCGAGGAGGTCCAGGCCGCGCTCGACGGGGCTGTCGGCCCCGCGGCGGAGTCGGCAGCCGCGGTGTACCGGCTGTCCGGGCACGTGCATCGCGAGGCCGGCGCGGAAGTGCGGCGGCAGGCACTGGCGTTGGACGCGGCCCGTTGCGGTGACCGGGAGTTGGCGAGGTGCCTGACCGAGGTGCTGGTCGGTCAGGAAACGAGCGGGTCCTGGGTCGTGGAGTGGGCGACCGGGAGGGGGGTGGACCCCCGGCTGCGGTACTCCCTGCCGGCTCCGGCCCCCGTGGCTGCGGTGGCAGCCGTGGTCGTGGACGACGGTGGCCTCGCCGTCGCCGGTTGCAAGGACGGCACGCTGCACTGGTGGGATCTGGCCACGGGCCGGAAGCTCGGCGCGGTCGCGACCGATCACGCGGGCGCGGTGGCAGCACTGGTGGCAACCGTCCTGGACGGCCGCCCCATCGCCGCCACCGCCGGGCCTGACGGAGTCGTCCGGGTCCGGGACCTCGCAGCGGGAGAACCGGTCCTCCTGTTTCGCCCCGACGACGGTTCCAAGGTCCTCCGGCTCGCCGTCGGAGTGGTCAAGGGACGCCCGGTCCTCGTCTGCGGGTGCACCGGGGGCGTGGTCCGGGTGTGGGACCCGGCTGCGCGCACCGGGAGCGCCGAGCTCGTGAGCATCCCAACCGGTGCCCACGGCGCGCTGGCAACGGCGGTGGCGGACGGACGTCCCGTCGCCGTCACCGGCCACGCCGAGGGAACCGTACGAGTGTGGGACCTGATCACGGGAGAAGAGGTCGGCGTCCCGGCCACCCGCGCCGGCGCCGGGGACGGAGACGGGCGCCACGAGGCAGCCGCGCCGCCCGACTGCGGCACCATGGATCTCGACGCCCTCACGAGCCTCCTGGCGACGGACCCGACCTTCGAGCACCCGATGGCCCTCGGCGCCGCCACCCACGCCCTGTACCGGTGGAACCTGGGCACGGGCGAACCGGTGGGCGACCCCCTTCCGTCCGTGCTGCCGACGTCGGCAGCCCTGACCGTGCTCGACGGCCGCCCGGCGGCGCTCGTCTCCTTCGCCCTTCGCGGACCGGTCCACGTGGCGGATCTGTCCACCCTCAAGCCTCTGCAGCCGCCGCTGACCGGCCATGTGCGCACCGTGCCGGGAACCGCGGCCGTGCGACTGAGAGGCCGTCATCTCGCGGTGACCGGTGGCGAGGACGGATCGGTCCGCATCTGGGACCTGGACGCGGAACGGGAGTCGGCCGCCGCACCGGCCGACGGTTCCGAGCTCGTGCGACACGTCACCACGGCCGTGGTCGACGGTCGTCCCGTCGTCGTCGCCTCCGGCACGGGCCCGACGGTGCGGATCCTGGATCTGGACGAAGGGACGCAGCTCGGCGAGCCCCTCGTCGACCATCCCCGCGGCCCGAGCCTGCTCACGACCGGGACGGTGGCGGGCCGGCCCACCCTCCTCACCCGCGACCTGAACAAGGACGTACGGCTCCGGGACCTGTCCACCCGCGAGGAACTGCCCGGCCCGACGTCGACGGAGTACGCCGGCTGGTACGTCACGTTCTTCGCGGCTCTGGACGACCGCTTCGTCGCCGTGACCGACGAAGGACGCGTGTGGGACCTCACCGCGAGCCGGTGGATCGGGGTGAAGCCGCGGCAGACGGGGGCCCTGGCCCTGGAGACCCTCGACGGCCGCCACCTCGTCCTGACGGGCCGGTACAAGGAGGCGGCGCAGCTGTGGGACGTGGCCACGGGCGAACAGATCGGCCCGCCCATGACCGGGCACGCCGACCCGGTTCGGGCCGGGGCCGTGGGACTGCTGGACGGCCGCCTCGTGGTCGCGACCGGGAACCGTCGGGGAACCGTTCGGATGTGGGACGTCGACACCGGGCAGCGCACGGGCGAGTACGCCTTTCCCGCCGACATCACCGCCCTGTCCCTCGCCCCGGACGGACGGCTGGCCGTGGGCTTCGGCTCCGACGTCGCGGTCCTCACGCACCGCTGAACGCCGCGCCGCCGCCGGAGTCTCAGGCCACGAGCAGACGGAGGCCGAGCTCGGCCGCGTCCAGGGCGACGAGGTCGCGGTTGCGCTCGGCCCATCGGCCGGAGGCGAGGTCATCGCGGAGCATGCGTACCGCCCGCTGCTCGGCCTCTGGACCGACGCGGGTCCAGACCGACACCGCCCTGCGCACCGGTTCCTCCAGGTACGCCTGGGGGCGACGCCAGTAGGCCTCGAAGAAACCGTCGGCGCAGTCCCACGGGACGAGCACCGGTTCCGCGCGGCCCCCGATGGTCCCGGTCAGGTCGGCCAGTGAGGGCCAGCCGACGAGCAGGTCGGCGAACTCGGGCAGGTAGTCGCGCGTGAGCCAGAACCGCTCGAGCCACCCCGGGGCGCCGGCGTCGTACGTGAAGACCACCACGCGGCGCGCCACGCGCCGCATCTCGCGCAGCCCGGCGGCCGGGTCGCGCCAGTGGTGAACGGTGCTGACCGCCATCGCGACGTCGAAGGACTGGTCCGCGAACGGGAGGTTCTCCGCAGAGGCCGCGACGCAGGGCGCCGCTCCCGCGGGACGTTGCGCCCGCATCACCGCCGACGGCTCGACCGCCGTGACCTCGCGGTCCGGGGGCTCGTAGGAACCGGTGCCGGCTCCGACGTTCAGGACCGTCCGGGCGTCGCCGAGCGCGTCCCAGATTCTGGCGGCGATCCGCGGGTCGGTGCTCCGCGTCGCGGGATAGGCGGCCCCGATGGTGTCGTACAACTGGGCTCCGAACACTTTCAGCTGCTCCTCCGGTGTCGTCCTGATCCCCATGGCCCGCGCCCGCAGTTCGCTGTCGATGGCCCGCGCCATGGCGTCGTCGCGGTCGCGCTGCTCCAGCGTCAGGCCGCGCAGTCGACGCAGGTGTGCGACGGCGTCGGTGGCGGGGTCGTCCACCAGGGCGGCGATCTCGCGCAGTCCGAAGCCCAGCCGCCGGTAGGCGAGCACCTCCCGCAGCCGCTCCACGTCGGCCGCCGAGTAGGCCCGGTACCCGGCCGCGGTCCGCGCGGACGGTTGCACGAGGCCGATCCGGTCGTAGTGATGCAGCGTGCGAACGGTCACGCCGGTCAGCTCGGCCGCACGTCCCACGGTGATGTGCTCTTCCACGTCGTCGACTATGTGGCATGACGCTGCGTCAGGGTCAACTCTGCTCCGTCGGCGGCATCGCGCCCGCGTCAGTGCGGTCGCGGATCGGAGACCGCCGCGGCGAAGCGGGCCGCGACGGCGGCCACCGCGTCGCGGAGTTCCGGGCCGGCCTCGATGTGGAAGGCGTGCGGGATCGCCGCCAGCCACTCCTGCGCGTACATCGCCGGGTTGCGGGTGCTGCCGACGAGGCGGCAGCGTTCGCCGGCCTCGCCCACCGGCTCCAGCCGGCCCATCGGCGGCTCGATCCAGGGGGCGACCTGCTCCGTCGGCGCGTCGAACAGCACGCGGGTGGGGAAGGCCCAGCCGGTGCCCAGGTGCTGTTCCAGCAGGGCGACCGGATCGAGGTCCTCGGGCATCACGAACCCCGTCGCCGTCTCCTCGGCCGCGAGGACGCGATCGATCCGGTAGGTGCGCACCGCGTCCGCGCGGTGGGATCGGCAGAGCAGGTACCAGCGCGCGCGGCGGACGACGACCGCCCACGGGTCCACCTCCGTCTGCCACTCGTTGCCGGCCTCGCTGCGGTAGCTGATCGTCACGCGTCGGCGCGACGCGATCGCGTCGACCAGAGCGCTGGTGACGGCCGGGTCGGCGTAGGCCGGGTGCGGGTCGGGGGCGGCCGCCGCGTGCTCGCGAAGGGCTGCCGCCTGGCGGCCGACGCCCTCGGGCAGCGCGTGGATGACCTTGCCGAGGGCGGAGCCGACCAGGTCGCCGGGGTCGGTGGCGGCAGGTCGGCCGTCCAGCACCGCCATGACCAGGCCGAGTGCCTCGCTCTGGGTGAAGCTCACCGGCGGCAGCCGGGTCCCGCGCCGCAGTTGGTAGCCGCCGTGCGGGCCGCGTACCGAGTCCACCGGGATGCCGGCCTCGCGAAGGATCGCGACGTAGCGGCGCGCGGCGCGGTCGGTCACCCCGAGTCTCTCCGCGAGCTGCTCGGCGGTCGTGCCGGGGCGGGTGCGCAGGATCTCCAGGGTGCGCAGCGCGCGGGCGGTGGGACTGGTTCCGGTCTGCACGGGGACAGCCTAGGCAGAGGCTCGGGCAATCAGGAAGCCGATCGTCCTGAATCGCTCCTAGCATGGGAGAGCCCGGTCGGAACGGCCGCGTCGACCCTGTCGCGCGGCGCCCCGGGCCTCCCCCTCACGCACTCGGATCGGAAGTGGGTCTCACTGTGGACATCCTGCTCATCGGCGGCCTGTGGCTGGACGGTTCCGCCTGGGACGCGGTGACGCCGACCCTTGAGGCGCTCGGTCACCGGCCGCGGCCGGTGACCCTGCCGGGTCAGGGCGACGGGCGCTCTGCCGCCACGCTGGACGATCAGGTGGCGGCCGTCCTGGCCGCCGTCGACGCCACGGCGGAGACGGAGAAGCCGCTGATCGTGGCGCACTCGGCGGCTTGCACCCTCGGCTGGCTGGCCGCCGACGCCCGCCCGGAGCGGGTGGCGAAGCTGGCGCTGATCGGCGGCTTCCCGGCCGGGGACGGTCAGTCGTACGCCGATTTCTTCGAGGTCGGCGACGGCGTCATGCCGTTCCCCGGCTGGGGCCCGTTCGAGGGAGCGGACAGCGCCGACCTCGACGAGGAACTCCGGCAGCGCATCGCCGCCGCGGCCGTCCCCGTTCCGGAGCAGGTGGCCAGGGGCGTGGTCCGGTTGACGGACGAACGCCGCTACGAGGTGCCGGTCCTGGCCATCTGCCCGGAGTTCACCCCGGAGCAGGCCCGCACCTGGATCGCCGCCGGCGAGGTGCCGGAGCTCGCCCGGGCCGAGCACGTCGAGTTCGCCGACATCGACTCCGGGCACTGGCCTATGTTCACCAAGCCGGCCGAGCTGGCCCGCCTCCTCGACGAGGCGGCGGGCGTGCGGGCCTCCTGACGGCCGCTCGGCCGGGCCGCCGGGCCGGTCTCCAAGCGGACGGCCGGGGCCGACTCCGCGTCCGACGCGTCCACGCGGCCGACGCGGCCGGGGTTGCCTCGCCGCCCGGCCCGACATCGGGCGAGGTAGCCGGCCCCGGCCCGCAGGCCTCGGCCCGCCCGAGCGGGCCCGGCCCCCCGACCCGCAGGTGAACCGCGAACACGGGCCGCGATCCCGCTGCCGGGACCCGGTCGGCGTGCTGGAATGGGCGGATGGCGACGACCGACCCGCTGGACTTCCTCCGTGCCGCCCACGTCCGCGCCGCGGAGACGGCGCGGACGGCGATGGAACCGGCCCAGTTCCTCTACCCCGCCCACCCCGTCGAGTTCCTGCTCGCGGGCCAGGAGGTCCATACCTCGGAGACCCGGGCGGCCGAGGCCCACATCCGCCTGCACATGCCCGAGGCCGTCCTGGTGCGGATCGAGGCGGAGCGGGCCCTGCTCGCGCTCCACGAGGCCGTGCCCACCCCGGCGGAGGCGCTGGTCTGCAAGGAGTGCGGCGAGGGCGCTCAGGTCCGCTGGCCCTGCCGGACGCTGACGGGGCTGGCCCGCGCCTGGGGCTGGACGGACGGCTGAGGCCGGGCCGGGCGGCTGAGGCCGGGCCGGGCGGCTGAGGCCGGGCCGGGCGGCTGAGGCCGGGCCGGGCGGCTGAGGCCGGGCCGGGCGGCTGAGGCCGGGCCCCCGGGCGGGCCCAGGAGCCGGACCGCGGGTGGGTCAGCCCTCGTCCAGGCACAGGCAGAAGGGGTGTCCGGCCGGATCGAACAGCACCCGGACGTGCTCCTGCGGCTGGTACTCCGCGACGGCCGCGCCCAGGGCCACGGCCTCGGCGACCGCCGAGTCCAGATCCCCGACCTGGAAGTCGAAGTGCATCATCGGGCGCTGCTCCCCGGCCACCGGAGGCCAGACCGGCGCCCGGTAGCCGTCCGCCTGCTGGAACACGAGGAACGGACCCTGCGCGGACGCGGCGACGATCGCCGTGCCCGGTTCCTCGTGTCCGACGCGCCAGCCGAGGAGTTCGGCGTAGAACCTCGCCAGGGCGCCGGGGTCCGGCGCCTCGATCGTCGTGCCCCACCACATGCCGCCTGTTCGGGATCTCATGCGGGCAGCCTGCCCCATGAGCCCGTGCCCACCCGGCAAAGGCGGGAGGAGGAACCTCGTGTCGGCGACAGCACCTCACTCGCTCGGGTGAACCAGCAGGTGGGCGGCCTCACCCGGATCGCACGGCGCAGGCTCGTTGCCGCCGCGACCGATGGGTCGTTGCTTCCGCCGCCGGGCCCTCGTTGTGTGCTCGACGGACGGATCGGCGTGCTGCGGCCGCCGCTATGGTCCTGAGCCGGGACGCCAGAGCGGCGGCCGGGGCGGGTGGGGTCGGAGATGTCTGAGCCGACGTCAGATACCCGCCTCTGGAGCAAGGAAGGCGAGTGCCTGATGACTCGGATCATGTACGACGCCGTCACGGCGGCCAACGTCCCGGCCGGGGCGACACTGGTCGCCGGGTACGGGGACGGCTACTACGCCAACGTGGCGGCGTTCCGTTCCCGGTTCCCCCACGCCACGATCGTCGAGATCGCGGTCAGTTCCTCGCACGACATCGGCGTCGTCCTCGACGTCGAGACGGGGGACGCCACGCCCGAAGAGGCGCCCGGCTGGGTGCGGGCACGCCGTGCGGCGGGGGTGGACCCGACGGTCTACTGCAACTCCTCGACCTGGCCGGAGGTTCGGGCCGCGTTCCGGGCCCAGGGCGTGGCCGAACCGCACTGGTGGATCGCACAGTACGACGGCGATCCGACGATCTTCCCGGGCGCCGTGGCCAAGCAGTACGCGGATCCCGGCCCCTACGACCTGTCTTCCGTGGCCGACTACTGGCCCGGAGTCGACCCTCAGGAGGATGACATGCCTTACACACCTCAGCAGTTGGTGCAGTTCGCCCAGCAGGGCGCGGCCGCGGCGCTCCAGGCGGAGCGTGCGACCGCCGTCGCGGACAACCTCTGGTGGTGGCAGCACGCGCTCGCTGGCGAGGTCCCCGCGAGCGCCTCCCCGGCCGCCGCCGCGGCGATCCAGGCGATCCACGCCGCGATGGAGACCTTGAAGGCGGAGCCCGCCCCGGCGCAGTCCACGCCGGCGCAGCCGGTGATCCCCGGGCCGACCAAGCCCTGACGCGACGTGCCGGAGGCGAAAGGCAAGATCACCCGCGTGGCGCGTGACCGTGCGGGGCTCGGGTCGGTTGGCTGAACGAAGATCAACCACTGGAGCCCCGCATGCGTCATCTCGGCTACGCCCTCGCGGCCGCCCTCAGCGTCCTCATCCCCGCCGCTGCCGCCACCTCCACTCCCCGCGACCTACTGCCGCAACAGTCCGTGCACCTCCGTGCCACCGCGGGCGACGGCTCCTCCGACGGCGTCTCCGACCTGGTCGTCACCCGCGAGAACCACGGCTTCCGGCTGCGCGGCTACGTCGAGTCGGTGGCCGGCTGCGTCGAGCTCAAGGCCGTGACCACGCATCTGGGCGACTACTGGGGCGGCGACCCGGTCACCGGCACCTGCGAGGCGAACACCTTGGCGTCGGTCGATGCGTGGACGCACCATTCCGACGTGGTGCTCACCGCCGTGGCGCCGCACGGCAACGACTCGGACTCGGCCGTCGTCACCCTGACCGGCCGTCCCTAGCCAGCGCCCGTACAAGCCAAGGAAATCCGCCGCATCGCCGCGCATCCGCCGTTTGACCAGTGGAAATCAAACGGACCCCGACCCTCCCCATGGCGCAATCCGAGCGCTACGGTGCTCTGCCATGAACCCCGTGCTCGCCTCCGCCGTCGCCCCCGTCAGCACCGCGCACCCGTCCGACCCGATCCACTGGCACAACTGGAACCTGCCGCTCACCGAGCCGGTTCCGGTCCCCTGCCGGGCCAGGATCGACGAGGAGATCGTCGCGATCGACAGCTGCCGCGGCGTCGGCCCCTACGTCGTCCACCTCACCGAGCCCCTCAGAGCGCCGCACGCCATGGGCTCCCCCGTGGTCGTGCTGCTCGACGAGGCCGGCTGAGGCGGCCCGCCGGACAGTCCGGCCGAGGTCACGGCAGCACCACTGTCGCGGGTGGCAGGGGTGCGCTCGAGGACGGGTCGGGAGGGGCTAGCCTGAAGGCATGTCAGTGCCTCAGCTGCTCCGGATCGGGGCCCGCTCCTCGCCGATGTCCCTCGCACAGGTGGAACGGGTTCGGGCCGAGCTCGCCGCCCGGCATCCCGGCATCGTGACCGAGGTCGTCCCGGTGACCACCTCCGGCGACCGCTGGACCGGCGCCCTGTCCGACCTGGGCGGGAAAGGCGCGTTCACGAAGGAGCTCGACGACGGGCTGCTGCGCGGCGACTGGGACCTGGCCGTCCACTGCGTCAAGGACGTGCCCGGAGACCGGCCGGTGCCCGCGGGCACGGCCTTCGCCGCCTACCTGCGCCGTGACGACATCCGCGACGCGCTCGTGCAGCCCGCGGGCCTCACGCTCGACGAGCTCCCCGTCGGCGCGCGGGTCGGCACTTCCTCGGTGCGGCGCATCGCCCACCTGGCCCGCTACTGGCCGCACATCGAGCCGGTGCCGTGCCGCGGCAACGCGAACACCCGCCTGGCCAAGCTCGACGCCGGCGAGTACGACGCGCTGCTGCTGGCCGTCTCGGGTCTGGAGCGCATCGGGCGGACGGACCGGATCGCCCAGGTCCTCGACGTGGAACGGATGATGCCCGCCGTCGGGTCGGGCACCCTGGTGCTGCAGTGCCGCGCCGACGAACCCGCCACGATCGACGCGCTGGCCGCGATCGGCGACCCGGAGGCGTTCCGGCAGACCACCGCCGAGCGGATGCTGCTCCACGTCCTCCAGGGCCACTGCAACTCGCCGATCAGCGCCTACGCCGTGACCGAGCCTGACGGCCGGCTCGGGCTGCGGGCACGGGTCTTCTCCCTCGACGGGAAGGTCTGCCTGGACGCGCACGAGTGGGACCACAACCCGCTCGCGCTGGGCACAAGCGTCGCCGCCACGCTGCTGCGGCAGGGCGCGCACGAGGTGATCAGCGGAATTCCGCACTGACGCACGCATGACGGCGGGCTGACGATGCCGCCGCGGTCCGGCGGGACGGTCAGGTGATCGTCTCGCCGAACCGTGCGGAGACGTCCCTGAGGTGGGCGATCTCCAGGTCGTGGCACTCGTGTTCACAGCCGTGCAGTTTGCCGGCGATCACGCGGACCCCCACCGTGCAGGTGTGCGACTCGCCGGGCTCGGCGCCCTTGCAGCCGGGCGCGAGGTACTTCTCGGGGGGAGTCCACAGGCCCCCGTACGGTTTGGCGGGGTCTGGTGTCGTCTGCGCCATGGATCCAGTGTGCGCCAAAGCCCTTGCCCCGCACGGGAGAACGCAGAAGATCAGCTCAGGAATCCGGATTGCCACCGGCCTTGCCGCTGGCACGTGCCAGCCCGGCCGGGCCGCCCCCGGCCAGGCCCCGCGGCTGTCCTCAAACCCGCGCCGGATCGGCTCCGGTCGGCCGACGCGGCCGGCTGTGAGGCGGAGCGGCGTCCTCGTACCGTCCCTGGATGACGCGACAGCACACCGAGGGGGCCGGGAGAGGCCGCGCGTGGCGGGCCGCGCCCGGCGGGGCCGAAGACAGGCCGGAGGCCGCGAGAGGCCCCGGGCCGGGAAAGGCCGCGCGTGGCGGGCCAGGCCCGGGGGCTGAAGACAGGCCTAGGGTGGCGGCCATGACCGAGAACCCGCGAAGTGAGCATGTGGAACACCACGACACCCCGGAGGACGAGGAGCCGCTGCGACGCAGGATCTACCTGACGAACCTGCTCGCCGGGACGAACTGGCTGCTGCTGAACACCGACCGCGCCACCATGTCCGCCAACGGCCCGGCGCTGCAGGCCCTCGCGGCCGCGATCGAGGCTCTGCACGAGATCGGCTGGCACCTCAACCAGCCGGAACCCGGACAGCTCGGCTCCGCCGCACGCCACCTCGACGAGAGCCGCCGGCAGTTGAACGCCGCCATCGTGGGGTCGGAGTAAGGCTCAGCCCTCCGCCCCGCCCTCGGCGGCCCGCGCCGAGACGGCCCGCTCCGGGGCCGCCAGTTCCGCGGCCCGCAGTTCCGCGGCCGCCGCCGCGAGCAGCAGGTCGAGGGCCGACGGGTACGCGCTCTCGTTCATGCGTTCGGCCAACAGCTCCGCAGTGGCCGCGATATGAGGGTGCGTCCGCTCCGGCAGCCGGGCGTAGGTCGCCTGCCAGACCGCCTCGTCGGCGCGGCGGGCCTCGTCCGGAAGGGCCAGCGACGCCGCGTCGAGGGCGGCGAACGCCAGGCTCTGGTCGATGAAGACGTGGTAGATCCTGACCGCCGACCGGTCGGGGAAGCCGGCCCCGCGCAGCAGGCCGAGAACGGCCTCGTCCGCCGCGATCTCGTGCGCCCGGCCGCTGACCCGGCTCGCCGCGAGGACCGCGGCCTGCGGGTGCGCCAGGTAGGAGGCGTGCACCCGCAGCCCCAGCGCGCGCAGGTCCGCGCGCCAGTCGCCGGTCGGGGCCCAGCCGGTCATCGCGCGGTGCATCAGCTCGTCCGCGATCGCGCGCGAGAGCTCGTCCATGCCGCGGAAGTACCGGTAGACCGAACTCGCGTCCGCCCCCAGGGCCAGACCGAGGCGGCGCGCGGTCAGCCCCTGCGCGCCGTGCTCGCGCAGCATCCGCAGCGCGGTCTCCACGATCAGCTCGTGCGAGAGCACCGTGCCCTGCTTGGTCGGCCGCCGCCGGCGCCGCTGCTCGTCCTGGACCACTGGTTTCGCCATATGGTCCACCTTATGCCAACGCCATTGACGTTCGGCACGGCCAGGGCGTTTGATCGGGAACGCGGCCGCTCAACCGCCCTGATCGACCCTGCACATCCGCACAACCGAGGAGTTCCCCATGCGTGTCCTGCTGGTCGGCGCCGGAGGCGTCGGTACCGCGATCACGCGGATCGCCGCCCGCCGTCCGTTCCTGTCCCACATGGTCGTCGCCGACTACGACCTCGGCCGCGCCGAGGCGGCCGTCGCCGCGCTCGGCGAGGAGCGGGCGCAGCGGTTCAGCGCCGCCCGGGTGGACGCGACCGACCAGGCCGCGGTCGAGGCGCTGCTGCGGGCCGAGCGCTGCGAGGTCCTGCTCAACGCCACGGACCCGCGCTTCGTGCTGCCGCTCTTCGAGGCCGCGCTCGCGGCCGGGGCGCACTACCTCGACATGGCGATGTCCCTGTCGCACCCGCACCCCGAGCGCCCGCACGAGCTGTGCGGGGTCAAGCTGGGCGACGACCAGTTCGCCCGCGCCGAGGCCTACGAGAAGGCCGGCCTGCTGGCGCTGGTGGGCATGGGCGTCGAGCCCGGCCTTTCGGACGTCTTCGCCCGCTACGCCGCCGACGAGCTCTTCGACGAGATCGAGGAGGTCGGCATCCGCGACGGCGCCAACCTGACCGTCGAAGGCTACGACTTCGCCCCGTCCTTCAGCATCTGGACCACCATCGAGGAGTGCCTGAACCCGCCGGTCGTCTACGAGGCGGACCGGGGCTGGTTCACCACCCCGCCGTTCAGCGAGCCCGAGGTCTTCGACTTCCCCGACGGCATCGGCCCGGTGGAGTGCGTCAACGTGGAGCACGAGGAGGTCCTCCTGGTGCCCCGCTGGGTGGACGCCAAGCGGGTGACCTTCAAGTACGGCCTGGGTGACGACTTCATCGCCAAGCTGAAGACCCTGCACGCCCTCGGCCTGGACCGCACCGAGCCGCTGACCGTCCCCTCGGCGAACGGTCCGGTGCAGGTGTCCCCGCGCGACGTCGTCGCGGCCGCACTGCCCGACCCGGCGACGCTGGGCGAGCGGATGCACGGCAAGACCTGCGCCGGCACCTGGGTCAAGGGCGTCAGGGACGGGCAGCCGCGCGAGGTCTACCTCTACCACGTGGTCGACAACCAGTGGTCGATGCGCGAGTACGGCTCGCAGGCCGTCGTCTGGCAGACGGCGATCAACCCGGTCGTCGCGCTGGAGCTGCTGGCCACCGGCGCCTGGTCCGGCCAGGGCGTGCTCGGCCCCGAGGCGTTCCCGCCGAAGCCGTTCCTCGATCTGCTGACCGCGTACGACTCTCCGTGGGGTCTGCGCGAGCAGTAGCAGCGACGGGCGGGGCGGCGCGGTCGCCCGCGCCGTCCCGCCCGTCAACCGCGTGGAATATGCGCGCGGCACACCGCAATTCTGTGACAGCCTGCTTCTCGTACGGCAGGCGGGACCGCCGGGCCCGCCTGCCGCTCCTGCCGTTGTGCTCCGCCCTGCTCCCCTGCGCTCAGCCGGTGTACTCCGCCATGGCGTCCAGCAGCCAGCGGGCCAGGTAGTCGGCGAAGGACGGGCGGACGAAGAGCTGGTAGGCCGGTCCGGGCGCGACGATCGTCCGCCGGAGGATCACCTGGACCTTGGAGAGCAGCGTCTGCACGCAGCTGCCAGGCGGGAAGACCCGCGGGTGCAGGTCGATCGAGCAGCCCTTCTCCAGCACGGACCGCGCGGCGGGACCGGCGAGTTCCAGCACGGTGCGGTTGGCGGAGACGTCGACCAGCGAGCCGTACTCGGGGTCGAGCACGGGTTCGAGCAGATCCCGGATCGCCCCCTGCGCGCCGTCAGGGCCGACGACCAGCCACTCGTCGGGACCCAGCCGGAGCGCGTCGAGCCGCTCACCGATCCGGGTGAACCGGCCGGGACCGGGAACAGGACCGGGATCCGAACCCGGGCCCCCCGGACCGGAGCCAGGCGCGGACAGCAGCGGCGCGTCCCGGAAGCGGAACGAGAATTGCGCCGGGAACGGCAGTTCGCGCAGGGACACCGCTCCGCCCGCGGCGGGAAACGCGCCGCTCACTCCGGCCAGCGGGCTGCGGCGCAGGTCGTCAGCCGTCACGGCGGGTTCCCTTCGGGTCGTAGAGGACGGGGTCGGCGACGGTCGCCGCGACGACGCGGCCGTCGGCGAGCGGCGCGTGCACGGTCCGGCCCAGGCGCTCGCGGCCGGAGGCGACCAGCGCCAGGGCGAAGGTGCGGGCCAGCGCCGCGCTGCGGTAGCTGGAGGTGACGTGGCCGATCATCGGCACCGGTGTCCGCTCCAGGTCGACGCCCGGCTCGACCAACTGGGCGCCCTCCGGCAGGAGTTCGCCGGGGTCCTCGGGGAGCAGCGCGACCAGGTGGCGGCGGTCGGGGCGGGCGGTGTCGGCACGCCGCAGTGAGCGCTTCCCGACGAAGTCCTTGTGCCGGGAGACGATCCAGTCCATGCCCAGGTCGAGCGGGGTGACCGTGCCGTCGGTGTCCTGACCGACGATCGGGAAGCCCTTCTCGGCGCGCAGCACGTGCATGGTCTCGGTGCCGTAGGGAGTGATGCCGAGGTGAGCGCCGTACGCGAGGACGGCCTCCCACAGCGCCAGTCCGTGCGTGCCGGCGACGTTGATCTCGTACGCGAGCTCGCCGGAGAAGGAGATCCGGCAGATCCGGGCCGGCAGGCCGTCGGCGAGCGTGGTGTGTCGGACCGTCATGAAGGGGAAGGCCTCGCGGGAGACGTCGAGCTCCGGTGCGAGCACCGCGAGGACGTGGCGGGCGAGCGGACCGACGACGGCGACGGTGGCCCACTGCTCGGTGACCGAGGTGCAGCGCACCCGCAGCCCGGGCCACTCGGTCTGCAGCCACTCCTCCAGCCAGTCCAGCACGGCGGCCGCGTTGCCGGTGGTCGTGGTCAGGTAGTAGTGGTCGGCGGCGAGCCTGGCGGTGACGCCGTCGTCGAAGACCATGCCGTCGGCGCGGCACATCATGCCGTAGCGGGCGGAGCCGACGGGCAGGCGGGCGAAGCCGTTGGTGTAGATCCGGTCCAGGAAGAGGCCCGCGTCCGGACCGACGACGTCGATCTTGCCGAGGGTGGAGGCGTCCATCACCGCCACGCCCTCGCGGGCGGCCAGGCACTCGCGCGTCACCGCGTCGTCCATCGTCTCGCCGGGCCGCGGGTAGTAGCGGGGGCGCAGCCACTGGCCGACGTTCTCGAAGACGGCCCCGCGCCGGACGTGCCAGGGGTGGACGGGCGTGGTCCTGGACGGGTCGAAGAGCGCGCCGCGCTCGCGCCCCGCCAGCAGGGCGAAGGAGACCGGGACGGTGGGCCCGCGGAAGGTCGCGGTGCCGACCTCGCCCGGGGATCGGGCGCCGAGCAGCGCCGCGATCACTCCGACGGCGCTGATCGCCGAGCCTGCTTTGCCCTGGTCGTGGGCGGTGCCGATGGTGGTGTAGCGCTTGATGTGCTCGACGGAGCGCATGCCGGCGCGGATCGCCCGGTCGACGTCGGCGACGGTGGCGTCCCGCTGGGTGTCGACGAAGTGGTCGTGCCAGTCGCCCGGTCCGCCGCTCTCCCCCGGCACGAGCCACAGCGGGCGCGGCGCGGCGGGCGCGGGATCGCCGGCGCTGGGCGGGACGTCTTCCGGCGGGCCGTCGGTCGCGTGGCCCGCGGCGGCCGCCGCCCGCGCCCCGGCGTCCGCGCCTTCGGCCAGGCAGTCGGCCAGGGCGTGGCTGCCGCTCGCGGACCCGACGCTGACCGCCGCCTGCGGGCACACGTCGGGAAGGAACGCCGCCTGTCGCTCGTCCCAGCGCAGGGTGCCGCGTGCCTGGCTCCATAGCTGGACGGCGGGGGCCCAGCCGCCGGAGACGGCGAGCAGGTCGCAGGCGACGCGGTGGACGGGTCCGGCGAGGGCGCCGGTCGCGTCGAGCGGGGCGATCCTGACGGCGGCGAGGCCGCCGTCAGGCTCTGCCACGTCCTCCTCGGCGGCCACGACGGCGGAGCCGGTCAGCACCTCGATCTCGGCCTTCCGTGCGGCGTCGAGCAGTTCGGCGGGCGGTTCGGGCCGGGTGTCGGCCAGGGCGGCGACGGCGACCCCTGCGGCGGCGAGGTCGAGGGCGGTGGCGTAGGCGTGGTCGTTGGTGGTCATGACGACGGCCCGGCTGCCGGGCGCGACGCCGTAGCGGTTGAGGTAGCCGCGCACCGCTGCCGCCGACATCACGCCGGGGCGGTCGTTGCCCGCGAAGACCATCGGGAGTTCGAGTGCGCCGGTGGCGAGGACCACCTGCCGGGCCCGGATGTGCCAGAGCCGTTGCTGCGGTCTTCCCGGCGCGGGGCCGTCGAAGGACTGGGCGGCGGTGAGGTGGTTGTGGTCGTGGTAGCCGATCAGCGTCGTGCGGAGCAACACCCTCACGTCCGGCAGGGAGTCGAGCTCGGCCGCGACGCGTGCGGCCCAGTCCGGCCCTGGAAGGCCGTCGACGGTCTCGTGGCCGCAGAGCAGTCGGCCGCCGGGCTCGGGCTGGTCGTCGACGAGCACGACGCGCGCGCCGGTCCGGCCCGCCGCCAGAGCGGCGGCCAGTCCGGCCGGGCCGGCCCCGACGACGAGCACGTCCGTGTGGGCGTGCATCTTGTCGTAGCCGGCGCCGGCGGTCCGCGGTGTCGGGCCTTCGAGTCTGCCGCGTCCGCGAAGGCTCCAGGCCTCCAGGCCCTCCACCAGCTCGACCGTCGTGGCGAGTTGCATGGGCTCGGAGGTGGCCGCGCCGGGCCGCAGCACCTGCACGAGCGCGTGCGGCTCGGCCACTCCGTCGGCGACGACGCCGCGCGGCCGTCCGCGGTACTGGCTCGGAGCGGCGCCCCACCGGCCGTTGGCGAGCAGCGCCGAGGCGAGGGTGTCGCCGCGCAGACCGGTGAGTGCGACGCCGTCGAAAGTGAAACGCAGCGGCGCGGAGCGGTCCACCCGGCCGCCCGTGTCGAGCCGCCTCACTGCGCGGCCTCGGGCGTCGTCGCGGTCGTCGCCGTCGTCGCCGTCGTCGCGGTCATCCGGTAGCTGACGGTGTCGCGGACCACCGAGAACCAGCGGCGGCAGCCCGCCGTGTGGACCCAGCGTTCGGCGAAGGCGCCCTTGGGGTTGTCCCTGACGAACAGGTACTCCGCCCACTCGGCGTCGGTGAGGGCCTCGGGGTCGGCCGGGTAGGCGACGTTGGCCTGACCGCCGTAGCGGAACTCGACCTCGTCGCGCTCCCCGCACCAGGGGCAGCGGATGAGCAGCACAGTCTCCCCCTCAACGGGTGGCAGCAGTCGGTGGTGGTGGGCGAGGTGGGTGAGGTGGGCGGCGTCAGTGCGCGACGGCCGCCGCGCCGTGTTCGTCGACGAGGGCGCCGGTGGTGAAGCGGTCCAGGCCGAAGGGCGCGGCCAGCGGATGCGGGCTGCCGGTGGCGATCGTGTGGGCGTAGACCCGGCCCGAGGCGGGCGTGGCCTTGAACCCGCCTGTGCCCCACCCGCAGTTGAGGTAGAGGCCCTCGACGGGCGTGGGCCCGATGATCGGCGAGGCGTCGGGCGTGACGTCCACGATGCCGCCCCAGGTTCGCAGCACGTGCGCCTGGGCGAAGATCGGGAACAGCTCCAGCGCCGCCGCCATCTGGTGCTCGATCAGGTGGATGGAGCCGCGCTGCCCGTAACCGTTGTAGGAGTCGACGCCGGCCCCCATCACCAGCTCGCCCTTGTGGGCCTGGCTGACGTAGACGTGGACGTGGTTGGACATCACCACGCACGGGTGCACCGGCTCGAGCAGTTCGGAGACCAGCGCCTGCAGCGGATGGCTCTGCAGCGGCAGCCGCAGGCCGAGCAGGTCGGCGAGCACGCTGGTGTGACCGGCGGCGGCGAGTCCGACCCGGCCCGCGGCGATGCGGCCGCGGGTCGTCTCCACGCCGACGACGGCGCCCGCGCCGTCCCTGACGAAGCCGGTGACCTCGCAGCCCTGGATCAGGTCGACGCCCATCGCGTCGGCCTGCCGGGCCAGCGCCCAGGCCACGTGGTCGTGTTTGGCGATCCCGCCGCGTCGTTGCAGGGTCGCGCCGAGCACCGGGTGGCGGACGTCCGGCGAGACGTCGACGATCGGGCAGAACTCCTTGACCTGGTCCGGCTCCAGCCATTCGGCGTCCACGCCGCCGAGCCGGTTGGCGTTCACGCGGCGGACGCCCTCCCGCACGTCCTGGAGAGTGTGCGCGAGGTTCAGCACGCCGCGCTGGCTGAAGAGGAAGTCGTAGTCGAGCTCCTGCGGCCACTGCTCCCAGAGCCCGAGCGCGTGCTCGTAGATCGCCGCGCTGGCCTCGCAGAGGTAGTTGGATCGGATGATCGTGGTGTTGCGCGCCATGTTGCCGCCCGCCAGCCAGCCGCGTTCGAGCACGGCGACGTTGCGCAGGCCGTGCTCGCGGGCGAGGTAGTAGGCGGTCGAGAGGCCGTGGCCGCCCCCGCCGACGATGACGACGTCGTAGGAGGGCTTCGGATCGGGGTTGCGCCAGAGCCAGTCGGGGTGTTCGGGCAACTGGGCAGCGGCGTCGGGGGGCTGGGAGGACATCACCGGACTCCTGGCGGCAGGCGGTCGGCATGGTGCGCGGCGCAGTGGTGCTGCGAACTCCTCGTGCTGTTTCAGACTACGCAATGGGTTGCGTAACCATCAACACTGCGTCGAACATTGACGTGTCGTCACTCCGTGGAGGAACCCCGATGACCCTGCGTCGGTACGACTTCGTCATCGTCGGCGGCGGATCGGCGGGCTGCGCGCTCGCCGCCCGGCTGAGCGCCGACCCGGCCCACCGCGTCCTGGTCCTGGAGGCGGGGCGTCCCGACTCGCTGTGGGACGTCTTCATCCACATGCCGGCCGCGCTGACCTTTCCGATCGGCAGCCGCTTCTACGACTGGCAGTACCGGTCCGAGCCCGAGCCGCACATGAACGGCCGGCGGATCTACCACGCCCGGGGCAAGGTCCTGGGCGGCTCCAGCAGCATCAACGGCATGATCTTCCAGCGCGGCAACCCGCTGGACTACGAGCGCTGGGCGGCCGATCCGGGCATGGAGAGCTGGGACTACGCCCACTGCCTGCCCTACTTCAAACGGATGGAGAACTGCCTCGCGGACCAGGAGGAGGAGAAGACCGGCTTCCGCGGTCACCGCGGCCCGCTGGTGCTGGAACGCGGCCCGGCCAGCAGTCCCCTGTTCGCGGCCTTCTTCGAGGCCGTTCAGCAGGCCGGCTATCCGCTGACGGACGACGTCAACGGCTTCCGCCAGGAGGGCTTCGCCCCCTTCGACCGCAATCTGCACCGGGGCCGCAGGCTCAGCGCGGCCCGCGCCTACCTGCACCCGGTGCTCGGTCGGCCCAACCTGGAGGTGCGGACCAGGTCCCTGGTGCACCGGGTCCTCTTCGAGGGGAAGCGGGCGGTCGGCGTCGAGTACTCCCCGACCCGCGGCGGCGCGGTCCAGGAGGTCCGCGCGGGCACGGTGATCCTGTGCGGCGGCGCGATCAACTCCCCACAGCTGCTGCAGCTCTCCGGGATCGGCGACCCGAAGCTCACGGCGGGCCTCGGGATCGAGCCGGTGCACGCCCTGCCGGGCGTCGGCGAGAACCTCCAGGACCATCTGGAGGTCTACGTCCAGCACGCCTGCACCCAGCCGGTCTCGGTGCAGCCGCAGCTGAAGATGTGGCGGCGGCCCTTCATCGGGGCCCGCTGGCTGTTCCTGCGGGAGGGCCCGGGCGCGACCAACCACTTCGAGGGCGGCGGCTTCGTGCGCAGCAACGAGGAGGTGGCCTACCCCAACCTGATGTTCCACTTCCTGCCGATCGCGGTCCGCTACGACGGTTCGGCACCGGCCGGCGGCCACGGTTACCAGGTGCACATCGGGCCGATGTACTCCGACGCCCGCGGCTCGGTGCGGATCACCTCCAAGGATCCGAGGGTCAAGCCCCAACTGCGCTTCAACTACCTCTCCACCGAACAGGACCGGCGCGAATGGGTGGAGGCGATCCGGGTCACCCGGCGGATCCTCGGCCAGCCGGCCTTCGCGCCGTTCAGCGGTGGCGAGATCTCCCCCGGCCCGGAGGTCGAGACCGACGAGCAGATCCTCGGCTGGGTCGCCCGCGACGGGGAGACGGCCCTGCACCCCTCGTGCACGGCCCGGATGGGCACGGACGAGATGTCGGTGGTCGACCCCACCACGATGGGCGTGCACGGCGTCGAGGGCCTCCACGTGGTGGACGCCTCGGCGATGCGCTACGTCACGAACGGCAACATCTACGCGCCGGTGATGATGCTGGCCGAGAAGGCGGCCGATCTCATCCTGGGCGACACCCCGCTGGCTCCGGAGGACGTACCGTTCTACCGACATAATGGTGCGTCATGAGCTCGGTGGCACGCTGAGCGAAGCGCGGTGGGACGCTGAGCGGCGGGTCGAGGCGCAGCGCAGGCGGGAGGGCGGCGCGGTGAGGAACGAACGGAGCCGGCATCCCGCCGGAGCGAAGCCGAGACGAAGCGCGGTGGCACGCTCATGAGCAACGGTGAGTCCCCGGTCCAGTCGGTCGACCGGGCCGTGACGATACTCGAACTCCTGGCTCGCACCGGCGAGTCGGGAGTCACCGAGATCGCCGCCGAACTGGGCGTGCACAAGTCGACCGCCTTCCGGCTCGCCGCCGCGCTGGAGCTGCGCGGGCTGCTGGAGCAGTCCGGCGAGCGCGGCAAGTACCGCCTCGGGTTGGGGCTGGTCCGGCTCGCGGGAGCGGCGACGGTCCGGCTGGACCTCTCCCAGCAGAGCCGCCCGGTCTGCGAACGGCTGGCCGCGGAGCTCGGCGAGACCATCAACGTCGCGGTGCTGGACCGCGACGCGGCGGTCAACATCGACCAGGTGCTCGGCCCCTCGGCGCTCACCACCCACAACTGGGTCGGCCAGCGGACCCCGCTGCACGCGACGTCCAGCGGCAAGGTGCTGCTCGCCCACCTCGCCCCCGCCCTGCTCGACGAGGCGCTGGCCGCGCCCCTGGCCCGCTACACCGACCGCACCCTGACCGACCCCGCCGCCCTGCGCGCCCAACTGGAGTCCGTCCGCCAGGACGGCTTCGCCAGCACCGTCGAGGAGCTGGAGCCGGGCCTGAACGCGGTGGCCGCCCCGCTGCTCGCCTACCACGGCCAGGTCGTCGGCGCGCTCAGCGCCTCCGGCCCCTCCTTCCGCCTCACCCGCGCCCGCCTCCGCACCACGGCCACCGCCGTCTGCGCCGCCGCCACGGAGATCTCCGCCCGCCTCGGCCACCCACCCACCCGCCCCACCGGCGGCCGCCGGGCGGGCTAGCCTCGGGGAGACACCACTGGGGGAGGCTGTTGTGAGTCCGAGTCCGCGCGAGGTGTTTCTCCGGCTTGTCCATGGGGTCGCCGAAGGGAACTGGGCGGAACTGCCCGAGCTGTACGGCGAGGTGACCGACGTCCGGCACCCGATGGCGATGCCGGAGTCCGAGCCGCTGACCGGTCGACGTGTGCTCGCCGAGCACTTCACGGCGCCGCCGGGCGCCGCGGAGTCGTCGCCCAGAAGGCGTGTCGTCGACGTCGTGGTTCACGAAACGGCCGATCCCGAGGTGATCGTCGCCGAGTTCGCGTACGAGTTCACCGGGCCGGACCGCGCCCCGGCCAAGGTGCCCTGCGTCTTCGTGATGCGCGTCCGAGAGGGTCGCATCATCGAGTCACGCGACTACATCGACCCGATCCGCACCTACACGGCCCGCGGAGACCTCGACCTCCTCCTCGCGGCGCTGCACGGGCGTGCTTCCTGAGCGGACGAGGTCAGGCGAACCCTTCGGCTCCACGCCCTCGACGGCACCCCGTGGCCGGCTGCTGTGGCACGAACGATCAGCGCACCCTCGCGCACGGGCGCCGGCCGGCGAGGCCGGCTGGGATCGCTCCGGCCTCACGGAGCCCGCTGCTTCGACCGAATCCCCCGACAAGCCGTCGCCTCCGACAGGCGGCGGCCTCCGGCCGACCAGGAGGCCCGCGTGCCCGAGCAGCCGAACCACCGGACCGCCGAGGACTACTGGGACACCTTCTGGCCGAAGGCCGGGGAGGACAGCGGCGGCGTGCCGGCCGCCGACAGGATGCACTGGACGCAGTATCCCTTCCACGGCCCCGGCGCCGAGTTCCTCGCCGAGCCGAAGACGGCGCTGGAGATCGGCTCCGCAAGCTGCGTCGCCGGGGTCGCCCTCGCGCGGACCGGCGTGGACGTGACCTGCGTGGACTTCTCGCCGCACCAGATGGAGCGGGCGCGCAGGTGGTGGAGCGACGAGCCGAACGTGACGCTCGTCGAGGAGGACGTGCTCGACTACCTCGCGCGCACCGCGCTCCGATGGGACTGCGTCTTTTCCGACTGGGGCGCCGCGTGGTTCATCGACCCCGACGTGCTGCTCCCGCTCGTCCTGCCGCGGCTCACCCCTGGCGGCCGGTTCGCCTTCTCCTGCGTCGAGCCGCTGGCACCGTGCTTCGGGCCCCAGATCGTGTACGGCAACGGCTATCGGGGTGAGGCCCTCGCCATCGTCCGATGGATGCTCAGCAACGAGCAGTGGACGGAGGCGCTGGAGCGGCACGGCTTCGCCGACATCGAGGTGATCACCCTGCCGGGGACGCGGCCGGGTTGGGTCGGCACCACCCTGGGCACCGCCTTCGCCCCCCGCTGACGCTCACGGGACCCCCTTGTCCGCTTCGACGGCCTGCTCAGGCATACTGCCGGTCGGCCGCTGCGGGGACCTCTCACGCACCGGTAGTGTCCACGAACGGGGGAGTCATGCGAGACCGCAGTAAGCAGAGAGCCGGCACGATGGTGAGCGCACTGGCCGTGCTCACCGTCCTCGCGGCCTGCACCGGACCGAGCGACGCGCAGAGCGGCACGCCGGGCGACGCACCCGTCTACGCTCCCGCCGGCGCTCCGGCCGGCGCGCAAGGTGGACCTGGCGGCGGATCGGACCCGGTGATCGACAAGGTGTCAGGAGCGCTGGCCGCCAGCCGCCATGTCCCGGTCCGGACGGTACAGGGCAGCAGGCCCCACCTGGTGAGCGAGTGCCATCCCGTTACCAAGCAGGTCAGGCGGACGACCGGCAGCGGCAAGCGCCGGACCACCACCTCCACCACCGTGCGAACCACCGAGTGCATCAGCGTCCAGCACGGGACCGAGACCTACCGCAAGGTCGTCTCCGTCGAGCGCTGGTGCGTCGAACTCGACAACGTGGACGGCCACACCGACCAGGACCACCGCTGGTACCAGGTCACCCCCGCCGACTACCAGCAGGCACTGGGCCGCAGCCCCGGCACCCCGCTCACCCTCCGGCCCACCAGCGACGGTTGCTGAGCCACAGCGCCCGGTCGTCGGCGTCCTGCACCAAGAATGGGCTGGGCCCGTTCTCGCCACGCTGATCTGGCCGCGGACAGCACCCGAAACCTTTCGTCGGGAACCTCTCAGTTGTCCGGCTGGAAGAATGCCAGCATTTTGCGGCTCGCTCCCGGCGACGACTTCAATTCGTGCATTCTTGCGCACTTCCGAGCGGCCTCGGCCGTGCGTGCGAACATCTCGGTCTCGTATTCCTTGACGGCGGCAGGAATGTCGTCCGCGTGCGCGGCCAGCGCCAGGGCGAGGAAGGCGCCGTCGAGAAGCGCCATGTTGGCGCCCTCGCCCGTCGGGGGCATCAGGTGGGCCGCGTCGCCGAGGAGGGTGACGTTCGGGGCCGAGGGCCAGGTCAGGCCGATGGGCAGGGAGGTGATCGAGCGCGGGACGACCATGTCGTCGCAGGCGGCGATGAGCGCGGCGAAGCGGGGGTGCCAGCCGGGGAGGAGTTCGATCAGGCGGGCGCGGGCGGCGGCGGGGTCGTCGAAGGGGATGCCGCTGGTGGCGAACCAGTCCGCGGGGGTGTTGAAGAAGCTGACGCCGATGCGGACGCGGCCGTCGCCGTTGCGCTGGGCCGCCAGGGAGAGGCCGTCGCCGAGTACCCAGTACGTGCCGCGGCCGACCATCGCCGCGAGGTCGGGGTGGGTGCGGTCGATGTCGGGGATGCCGATCTCGACGACGTTGTGGCCGATGGGCGCCGGGCGGGCGTCGGTGAGCAGGGGGCGGACCCGGGACTGCGCGCCGTCCGCGCCGACCAGCAGGTCGTACCGCGCGCTGCCGCCGTCGGCGAAGCGCAGCACGCCGTCGCCGGCGGAGGTGACGGCGTGACCCCAGCGGACCGTGCCCTCGGGGAGCGAGTCCAGCAGCAGGTCGCGCAGGTCGGCGCGGTCGACCTCGGGTCGCGTGAGCGGGGCGTCGTCGGGAGTGTCCTCCTGGAGCAGCAGGGTGCCGTCCGGTTCGAGCAGCCGCAGGTCCTGGCCCTCGCCGCGCGCGATCGCGAAGAACCGGTCGAGCAGACCCGCCTCGCGCAGCGCCCGCTGGCCGGAGTGGATGTCGAGCATGCCGCCCTGGCCGCGCGCGAATCGCGACGCCTCGCGCTCGTACACCACGGCGTCGATGCCGTGCACGTGGAGCACCCGGGCGAGCGTCAGGCCGCCGGGGCCCGCTCCCACGATGGCGATGGTCATGACTGCCCTCGATTCACCGTATTGATCGATACACTGTATCGCCGACCGGCACCGTATCACCCACGCGATAAGGTCGGCGCATGGTGGTGTGGGAGAGGCCGGAGCCGCAGGAACGCCCGACGCCGGCCCCGCTGAGCCGTGACCGGATCGTGCGGGCCGCCATGGGGCTGGCCGACGCGGACGGCCTGGAGGCGGTGTCGCTGCGCAAGGTCGCCGCCGCGCTCGGCGTGGGGCCGATGCGGCTGTACGGCTACATCGACACCAAGGACGAGCTGCTCGACCTGATGGTCGACGCCGTCTACGCCGAGATCCGCCCCGAGGGCGACGACTGGCGCGCGGCGCTGCGCTCGGTCGCCGAGACCACCCGGGCGGCCGCCCACCGGCACGAGTGGTTCGCCGACCTGCTCGGCGGACGGGCGCAACTGGGGCCGAACTCGCTGGCCGCCGGGGAGGCCGTGGCGTCCGCCATGGGCGGCGTCGAGCTGGACACCGTCGTGCCCGCGATCTCCGCGGTCAACGCCTACGTGATCGGCGCGGTGCGCCGGGAGGTCACCGAGCGGCGCACCGAACGGGCCACCGGGGTCGACCAGAAGCAGTACCAGGCCGCCTTCGGCCCCTACCTGCGGCGGGTCTTCGCCACCGGCCGGTTCCCCGCCGTGGCCAGGTTCGTCCACGACGGCCCGCACCTGGACGCCGACCAGACCTTCCGCGCCGGACTCGACTTCCTCCTCGACGGCATCGCGGCCCGCCTCTCCGACTGACGCGCTGTGACGGCGCCCTGCCACACGGGTATCCCCACGGACCGACCGGAACACCCGGGCGCGGAATTCACAGAAATTCATTCGCGGCGCACGCCCGTCCCTATCGGCTCTGCTTTCGTCGGATGCCAGGGAAATATGCCGACGCCGAGCATTGACATGCCTGCCGGAAAAGAGGAGCGTAACCCCTGCGATCGGGGCATGGCCCCTGGACCGTCTTTACCGCTGGGGGGCGGCATGAACATTTACGGGTGGGACACCGTCTGCGTTTTATCGGTCGACACGGCGAATGCTGCACTGAAACGGTCGGCCGCGCAGTTGGTCACCGAATTCAAGTACTCCGGACATTCTCTGTCGACGAATTTCGACCTGCACGGCCGGTTCGGCGCCTGGCAGATCGTGCCCGGCGGCTCGGGGAGTCTGCTGCGGCTCGCGCTCCCGTTCGCCGAGGGGGCCGTGGTGCCCGCCGCGGCGAGCGGCGTCGACCTGACCGGCTGCACCGCCGTCGTCGACATCGCCCTGGAGCTGCTGCCGACGCCCGTCAACGGCGGGAACCGGCTGGTGTTCTCGCTGCACGGCGCGCAGGAGCAGGGCGCGGCCCCCACGCCGGGTGTGGTCACCCCGGTCCACCTCGACGGGCCGTCCGACACCCTCGCCAAACTCGGCGCCATCGGCCAGGGACTGGTGCTGAACGGCGTCGTCGCGGCGCTCGCCGCCAACGCCGCTGAGGTCTCGTTCGTCTTCGCCTCGCTCGACCCGCTCGGCGCGGACGCCGACGCGTGGCTCGCGCCGGTGCGGTCGGCCTTCCTCTACCTGGAGACCGCCGGCGGACACGGCTGGCTGGCCGTGCTCAGCACCACCGACGCCCGCGACATCACCGGGCTGCAACACACCGTCGACCCCGAGGTGCTGGGCGGCGGTCCCCAGGTGGCGCTGGCCGTCTCGCCCGACCTGTTCCTGCGGCACCTGATCGCGCCCGGCCTGCCGCAAGTCTTCGGCGGCGGCGCGGACCCCGGCTGCTTCGGCTTCGACCCGAACGCCCATCAGATCACCGCCGCCCACCCCTTCTCCACCCAGTCGGTGAAGGAGGGCGCGATCTGGTACACGCCCCGGGTCTCCCAGCTGCGCGTCGGCGTCGTCGGGAGCGCGCTCGCCGTCCAGGTCAGCGGTGACTGCGACCTCAAGGCGGGGATCTCCATGAACTGGTGGTCCACGAGCCAGCACCTCGTACGCTTCGACCCGGCCGGGCAGCGGCTGGTGGTCGACGGGGACCCGAACGCCCGCTCCGGACACTCGGCGTCCATCCCCTGGTGGTTCTGGGCCGGCGGCCTGATCGTCGAGGGCATCACCCAGGCCGTGGTCGCGGTCATCGTGGAGAGCCTCTCGTCCGCGCTCAACAGCAGAATGGGCACGGTCGGCCTCGGCGCGCTGCCGGCGCGCAACGTCCGCTGGCTGGACGCGGCCGGCTCCACCGTCACCGGTGCCGGACTCGACGGCTCGCTGATGCTGGGCGGCACGCTCGCCTGAGCCCGCCCCCGCCGTCCCGGCGCCACGACTCGTCCTGGCCCCGCGCGCACCGCCGACCGGCTGAGAACCGCCGACGCGCTGCGAACCACGGATCCACTCGAACCCCCGCCCCGGGTGGCCCGCCGACGCGGCGCTCCGCGCCGGCCCGGCCGCCCCGCGCCCCGCGGTTCTCCTGAGTTCTTCCTTCATCCCGCCCTCCACCGAGGAACGAGGTACGTCCATGCCCGTGCAGCCCAAGCAGCACTTCCTCCCGCACATCGACGAGGACAAGGTCTACCGGATCGAGATCGAGCACCTGAAGGCCAGCGCCGAGCGCACCAGCCCCGCGCACCGGGCCGTGCAGGGCACCAGCATGAAGGCGGTCGCGGCCGCGGGCGCCGTCCCCTACAGCACCAACGGCTGGGACAGCGTCTACGTGATCCCGCTGCCCGACGTGAACCGCGCGATCGCGGACAA
This sequence comes from Streptacidiphilus rugosus AM-16, assembly GCF_000744655.1. Classification (NCBI taxonomy): domain Bacteria; kingdom Bacillati; phylum Actinomycetota; class Actinomycetes; order Kitasatosporales; family Streptomycetaceae; genus Streptacidiphilus; species Streptacidiphilus rugosus. The sequence goes on from NZ_JQMJ01000004.1 coordinate 1,285,808, forward strand.
GAAGACCTCGCCGACCAGCTGGTCGGCCGAGCTGCCCGCCTCGCTCTTCTCGCCGGCGATCTCCGGCACCGGGACCTTCGGCACCTGGTCGATGGCGACCGGCGGCTCGGGCTCGATCGTCCGCATGCACATCCCCTTCACCGCGCAGATCAGCTCGGGGACCAACCACATCGCGGTGGCCGGCGGGGTGGCCTACGTCGAGGTGAAGCTGGTCTACATCCCGCAGCCGCCGAACCCGGACGGGACCACGCCGAACAACCTCAAGGTCCGTGCGACCGGCGGCAGTCCCGACGACCCGGTGGTCACCGTCTCCTCGGTGACCTACACCTCGCCCACGCCCGCCGACCCGGCGCTGGACAACGTACTGGAGCAGCTGCTGGCGAAGTGGTTCAACGCGAACCTGCAGAAGTTCCAGCAGGTCTTCGCCACCGTCAACCTGGGCGTCGAGGAGGCCTCCGGCGACTTCGCCTGGCTGAGCCCGACCGAGACCGACTACGCCTACATCGACAACGCCAACATCAACCACGCGCTGCTCGGCGTGCTGTGCATGACCGAGGGCCGCAGCTCCGAGGAGGCGATCCAGGAGATCTCCGCCGGCGCCATCCCGGAGGGCGCGCGGGCGAGCTTCAACCTCTCGTTGGAGCGGTTCATGTCGAAGATGGCGCTGCCGGGCCTGCCGATCGAGTTCCCGCACGCGGCCAAGGGCACGTTCGTGCTGGGTAACGACGACACGCAGATCTCCGCCACCTCCAGCTTCAACCTGGACGCGGTGAGCGTGGCGGGCGTGAACTACACGCCGAACGTCACCTCGTTCACGATGACGCTCAGCGGCGCCACCATGGAGACCTACCTCTACATCCACACCCCGATCTCGCCGGGAATCGACGCCTACTGCGAGATCACCTACTACAACACCATGACGCTGGCCACGAAGGCGGACGGCAGCCAGTCGCTGACCTGGGTCCAGAGCAAGCCGACCGACGAGAAGACCTGGTACACGGTGGCCTCCTGGGTCACCATCACCGAGGCCATCGCCGACATCGTCCTCGCCGTGATCGGCGCGGTGGTCGGCGGCGTGGTGACCTCGGTGGAGCGGGTGGTGGCGCGGGTGCTGATCGCGCTGCTGGTCGGCGGCGTGGTCTCGGCGGTGGCGGCGGTGCTGGAGAAGGTGCCCGAGTGGATCGCCGGGACGGTGCCGGACGCCATCCCCTCCATCAACGCGCTGGTGGACGGGGCGACCAAGCCCACGAAGTGGGCGGACTCCACCGACTTCAAGATCACTGAGGTGGTCCTCAACGGCGGTCTCCAGCTGGGCGGGAACCCCTTCGGTTCCTGAGCCGCGGCGACGCGCCGGTGCCCGTCGACGACCTCCACACTCGTCGACGGGCGCCGGCGCGCCGGCCGGTCAGCCCTCGGCCGGCCGCTCCGCGGCGGGCGGGGGAACCGGCACCAGGACCGGCGCCGCCGCGGCGGCACGTCGGTAACGCAGGTAGAGGCCGAGGCCGACGGCGACGATGACCGCGGTGAAGACGATCGCGCCCCACTGGAAGTACCAGTGGTCGTTGCCGTAGACGGCGGCCCGCGGCCAGGCCAGGTTGACGGTCATCGCCGCGCCGTAGACGACGGCGACCAGGTTCACCGGCAGGCCCCAGCGGCCCAGGTTGAACCACGGCCCGTGGCCGTCGGCGGGCCAGTCCCCGCGCAGCCGCCGCAGCAGCATCGGCGCGGTGACCATCAGGTAGGGGATGTAGAAGAGGATGATCGCGACCGAGGTCAGGATGTAGAAGGCGCGCTGGTTGCCGATGTTGACCAGCAGCAGCACGATCGTCAGCACCCCGGTCAGCAGGGCCGGGACGACCGGGGTCCGCGAGCGCTTCGACACCTGCGACATGGCCCGGCCGAAGGGCAGCCGACCGTCCCTGGCCATCGCGAACACCAGCCGGATCGCGGCCGTCTGCACGGCGAGGCAGCAGACGGTGACGGCGATGGCCGAGCAGACCAGGAAGACGTCGCCCAGGCCGTTGCCCAGCGTGGACTTGATCAGGTACGGCATGCCGAGGGTGCCGAGCTCCTGCGCCTTGATGTTGCCCACCGCCATCATGCCGATCAGCATCAGCAGGCCGCCCGCGACGAAGGCGGCGGTCAGCGCGCGCAGGATCGCCCGCGGCGCGTGGCGGCGCGGTTCGAGGGTCTCCTCGGCCAGCGCGCCCGCCGTGTCGAAGCCGTAGAAGACGTAGGCGCTCATGATCGAGGCGATCATGAAGCCGCCGAGGTAGCCCAGCGAGGTGCCCGCCCCGGCGCCCTGGGTGTGCAGCACGATCTGCGGGCCGCGCTTGATGTGCACGGCCAGCATCACGATGAGCAGGGTGACCGCGGTGAGTTCGACGGCGACGCCGAGGTTGTTGATCTTCGCCATCAGCCGCACGCCGACGATGTTGACGACAGTCGTGAAGACGACCAGGCCGAGGCCGAGCAGGATCGCGTTCTTCGCGCCCGCCGGGGTGTTGGTCAGCCCCGCGTCGGCCGCGCCGCCGACGATCTGGAAGGCGAGCGACACCTGCGGCAGGATCACCTGGTAGGCGACGGCCACGGCCGCCGCCGTCACGACCGCGCCGATCGCCATGATCCAGCCGGCCATCCAGGAGGTCACCGGGCGGGCGATCTGCTTGGACCACTGGTAGACGCCGCCGGCCAGCGGGAACTGCCCGGCCATCTCGGCGAAACAGAGCGCGACGCAGAGCTGACCGAGGAAGACCAGCGGCCAGCTCCAGATGAACGCGGGCCCGCCCGCGCCGAAGCCGAACCCGAAGAGCTGGAACACGCCGGTCATGATCGAGATGTAGCTGAATCCGGCCGCGAAACTGGAGAAGGAGCCGAGCGAACGCTCCAGCTCCTGCTTGTATCCGAACCGGGCCAGGTCGTGGGTGTCGTCGCCGGGCCTGACGGCGCTCGTGGTGTCGGGACGCATGGCCGCCTCCTCAGGAGGGTTGCGCCAAGTGAGACAGCCGCCTCGATGCGCAACGTGCCGCCGAGTATGAGGAGCGCCCCGAAGGGGTGTCAAGGGTCCTGGCAGCAGCGCAACTACCCCAATCCAAGCCAGCTTTGACGAGCCGTCGGACGCGCCCTTGACATGCCGCGCGGTGGCCGCCGACTCTGTTTCATATCCCGCACTGCCATGCGTCATCCGCAACACCGACCGTGCAGACCTGGTTCCGACACCGCGCACCGGACCGACAGAGGGGACGAACCACGTGGCAGCCCAACCGAAGGTCGTGGTGATCGGCGCGGGCATCGTCGGCTGCGCGCTCGCCGACGAGCTCACCTCCCGCGGCCTCCAGGACGTCACCGTGCTGGACCGGGGCCCTCTCTTCGCCACCGGCGGCTCCAGCTCGCACGCTCCGGGCCTGGTGTTCCAGACCAACCCGTCCAAGGCGATGACCGAGTTCGCCGCCTACACCGTGGCCAAGTACCGCGAGCTGACACTCGACGGTCGACCGTGCTACCTCCCGGTCGGCGGGCTGGAGGTCGCCACCACCCCGGAGCGGGTCGCGGAGCTGCAGCGCCGGGCCGGCTTCGCCGCCTCCTGGGGCGTGCGCGGGCGGCTGCTCGATCCGGACGAGTGCGTGGCGCTGCACCCGCTCCTCGACCGCGCGCGCGTGCTGGCCGGGTTCCACACCCCGGACGACGGCCTGACCAGGGCCGTCCACGCGGGCGAGGCCCAGGCCCGGCGCGCCACGGGCCGCGGCGCCCGCTTCCTCGGCGGGCACACCGTCACCGGCATCACCTCGGTGCACGGGAAGGTCACCGGCGTCGTCACCGACCAGGGCGACTTCCCCGCCGACCTCGTCGTCAGCTGCGCGGGTTTCTGGGGGCCCGGGCTCGGGCGGATGGCCGGACTGACCGTGCCGCTGCTCCCCCTCGCCCACCAGTACGCCCGCACCACCCCGCTCGCCGCCCTGGCGGGCGTCAACTCCGAGGCGGCGGAGGCCTCCCGCCCGATCCTGCGGCACCAGGACCGGGACCTCTACTTCCGCGAGCACGTCGACCGCCTCGGCATCGGCTCCTACGCGCACCGGCCGCTGCCGGTCGACGTCGAGAAGCTGCCGGACGGCACGGCGATGCCGTCCGTACTGCCCTTCACCGAGGAGGACTTCGCGCCCGCCTGGCAGGAGGCCCGCAGCCTGCTGCCCGCACTCGGCGGCGCGAGGGTGGAGGAGGGCATCAACGGGGTCTTCTCCTTCACCCCGGACGGCTTCCCGCTGCTGGGCGAGGCCCCGGAGCTGCGCGGCTTCTGGGTCGCCGAGGCCGTCTGGGTCACCCACTCGGCAGGCGTGGCCAGGGCGATGGCGCAGTGGCTCGTCGACGGCGAACCCGGCGCCGACGTGCACGAGTGCGAGCTGAACCGCTTCGACGAGGTCCAGCTCGCCCCCGCCTACGTGCGGCGGCGCAGCTGCCAGAACTTCGTCGAGGTCTACGACATCCTGCACCCGCTGCAGCCCATGGAGGAGCCCCGCCCGCTGCGGGTCTCGCCCTTCCACGCACGCCAGCGCGAGCTCGGCGCGGTCTTCCTCGAGGCGGGCGGCTGGGAGCGTCCCCACTGGTACGCGTCGAACGCGGCACTGCCGCAGCTGGCCCGGGTCCCCGGACGCGGGGAGTGGGCCTCGCGCTACTGGTCCCCGATCGCGGGCGCCGAGGCGCTGGCCGTACGCGAGGGCGTCGGGCTCTTCGACATGACACCGCTGAAGCGGCTGGAGGTGAGCGGGCCGGGGGCGTTGGCGTTCCTGCAGTACCTGACCAGCAATCAACTGGAGCGTCCGGTCGGCTCGGTCGTCTACACCCTGCTGCTGGACCGCTCGGGCGGGGTGCGCAGCGACCTGACCGTGGCCCGGCTCGCGGCCGACCTGTTCCAGGTCGGCGCGAACGGACCCGTGGACCTGGACTGGTTCCGCCGCCATCTGCCCGGCGACGGCTCGGTCCAGGTCCGCGACATCACCGCCGGCACCTGCTGCGTCGGCGTGTGGGGCCCGCTGGCCCGCGAACTGGTCCAGCCGCTGACCGAGACGGACTTCTCGCACCGCGGCTTCGGCTACTTCAAGGCCAGGCGGGCCTTCGTCGGCGAGGTGCCGGTCACCGCGATGCCGCTTTCCTACGTCGGCGAGCTCGGCTGGGAGCTCTACACCAGCGCCGACTTGGGCCAGCGGCTGTGGGACACGCTGTGGCGCGCCGGCCGGCCCCTCGGCGTCGTCGCGGCGGGGCGCAGCGCCTTCAACAGCATGCGGCTGGAGAAGGGCTACCGCTCCTGGGGCACCGACCTGACCGCCGAGCACAACCCGTACGAGGCCGGGCTCGGCTTCGCCGTGCGGATGGAGAAGGGCCCCTTCCTCGGCCGGGAGGCGCTGCTCGGACTCGACGAGTCCCGCGTCGCCCGCAGGCTCCGCCCGCTGCTGCTGGACGACCCCGAGGCGGTGGTCATGGGCCGCGAGCCGGTCCGTCTGGACGGCGAACCGGTGGGCTACGTGACCAGTGCGGCGTACGGCTACAGCATCGGGGCCTCGATCGCCTACGCCTGGCTGCCGGCGGCCGCGGCCGTCCCCGGCACACGGGTCGAGGTGGAGTACTTCGGCGACCGGCTGCCGGCCCGGGTCGCGGCGGAGCCGCTCTTCGACCCGGACATGACCCGGATCCGCAGCTAGCGCCGGTCCGGCGGCCCGTTCGGCCCGCCGTCGGGCCGCAGGGTCGTCGGGTCGACTCGCGGGGACCGTCGGATCGGCTCGCGACGACCTTCGGGCCCGACCGGCAACCGCCGTGCCCGCCGACAGCTCCGCCCGGTGCACCCATCGCCCGCCCGCAGAGAGGACGCCCCGCCGTGACCGCGACCGAGCTCCCGCCCAGCCTGCTCAGCACCCTGCCCGGCGACGCCTACACCTCGGCCGAGGTCTTCGCCGCCGAGCAGGAGCGGATCTTCGAGGCGCTCTGGTTCTGCGCCGTCCGCGCCTCCGACGTGGAGACGCCGGGACGTTTCCGCACCGTGCAGGTCGGCCGGGAGAGCGTGATCGTCACCCGGTCGCGCGACGGCGCGGTGCGGGCCTTCCTGAACGTGTGCCGGCATCGCGGGGCGCGGATCTGCACCGAGGAGTCCGGGGAGGTCAGGCGTACGCTGCGCTGCACGTACCACGCCTGGTCCTACGACCTGGACGGCCGCCTGGTCGCCGCGCCCAACCTGGCCACCATGCCGGACATCGACCGGCAGACCTACGGACTGATCCCGGTCCACGTCCGCGAGTGGCTCGGCTATGTGTGGGTCTGCCTCGCGGACGAGCCGCCCGCCTTCGAGCAGGACGTCATCGGCGCGGCCACCGAACGCCTGGGCGACCCCACCGCGATCGACCGCTACCAGTCAGGGGACCTGGCGGTCGGGCGGAGGATCCGCTACGACGTGGCGGCGAACTGGAAGCTGATCGTCGAGAACTTCATGGAGTGCTACCACTGCGCCACCATCCACCCCGAACTCACGGACGTGCTGCCGGAGTTCGCGCGCGGCTACGCGGCCCAGTACTACGTCGGCCACGGCGCGCAGTTCGCGCCCACGGCGGAGGGGTTCACCGTCGACGGCAGCGCGGGCGTGACGCGGATCGAGACCGTCGCCCCCGAGCAGGACCGCCGCTACTACGCCGTCACCGTGAAGCCGCAGACCTTCATCAACCTGGTGCCCGACCAGGTCATCGTGCTGCGGATGTTCCCGCTGGCGGCCGACCGCACGGTCGTGGAGTGCGACTGGCTGTTCCGCGCGGACGTCGTCGAGGCCGGGACCGACCTGTCCCGCTCGGTGGAACTGTTCCACCGGGTCAACCAGCAGGACTTCGACGCCTGCGAACGCTGCCAGCCCGGCATGTCCTCACGCGCCTACGCGCGTGGCGGCGTGCTGGTGCCGAGCGAGCACCACATCCGGGCCTTCCACACCTGGGTGGCCGCGCGGCTGGGCGGGACGGGCGTGGCCGGGACCGCGTGACCCGCCGGGCAGAACCCGGGCCAGGGCGGGGCGAAGGTCTCGAGAGGCTCCGTGGCCGCCGTCCATCGTCGCCGACCGGGCTCCGCGGTCGACGGCTGTCGACAATCACAGTCCCCCGCCGGGCCCAGTCGTCGCGCGACACAGCCGCCGAGCGGCTCAGTCGTCGCCGGGCCACTGGCCGGGGTGGTCGAGCCAGGAGACCAGGTCCGGCGAGTAGGGGTCCTCCCCGGGGTAGTCCTCCTCCATCCGCTCCTCGAACTCACGGCGGGACATGGGCACATGGTGCGCGCCACGGAAGGAGATCAGCCGGTACTGGTGATCGTCCCCGAAAAGGCCGACCTGCACGGGAAGCTCGGATCCGGATACCTCACCCATACCGCTCCCACCTGCTCCTTCGACCCGCCGCACCGCGCTGTTGCACAGAAGCGTCGCCCCGCACCTGCCAGGGCGCAACCCCAGTTCCCACAGCGCGTCCGCCGCCCCGGGAACGCGCCGATTCCGCCGGGATCTGGCCTCGGCGACGCCGGCGGGTGCATGGTGGCGCGGGGGGTGGTCTCGTATGGGGCTGAGCCATGAGATCTCGCTGCGCTGCCGGCACTGTCTGATCGTGTACTCCGGGGAGACGGTGGCCGTCATTCCTCGGCGCTGGCGGTTCCGTACCTACGACCGGCGGTTCCGGGTGGACGGTCAGTGGCCGACCAGTCCCGTGCGGGCGGTCCGGCAACGCTACTGGCGGCGGCTGCGGGTGCTGGTGCTGCCCGTGGACGCGATGCTGCCGATCGTTCTCTCCCCCGGCTCCGGCCGCTTTCCGCGGCGCACGCCGCCGACGCTGACCTTCGCGCACGCCAAGCGGCGCGACCAGCGGATCACCGTGAGAGTCACGGTCGGCCTGCTGGTCAAGGACGGCGACGTGATCGAACGCATCAACCACACGATCGCCGCGCGGACGGGGCGGACCGGCCGGTCGGGGCGGTGAGGACGGGCCTGAGCCGTTCCGCCCGAGTGGCGGCCCCGGCGGTCCCGGCGCAAGGTGGTCGTACCGAACCCGGGAGGAGAGATCTGCCATGAGCGTTCTCGACAAGGTCAAGAGCATGCTCAAAGGCCATGAGAGCCAGGCCGGCCAGGCCGTGGACAAGGCCGGAGACATGATCGACTCGAAGACCGACGGAAAGTACGCCAGCCAGGTCGACATGGTCCAGGACCAGGCCAAGAAGCAACTGGGGGTCGACGAGCAGCCTCCGCCCCCGGCCGACGGCGGGCAGCCCGCTCCCTGACGGACCGGATCACCGTCCCCGTGCGGCACGCAGGACGACATCCGCGGCCGCCTGGCGGTCCGACGACGTCACCCCAGCTGGGTGACGTCGTCGGTCACCAGGCGGCCGTGGATGTGTTCGTCGTGGAGCAGGCCGTCCCCGTAGCGGTAGGAGAGCCGCAGCGTGCCCTCGTGCAGGAAGCCCGACCGTTCCGCCACCCGGCAGGACGCCGGGTTCTCCGCCGCGTGGCACAGCTCGAGCCTGACCACACCGAACGCTTCGAACGCCCAGGTGGAGACGGCCAGGAGCGCCTCCACGGCGAACCCGCGTCCGCGCGCCTCCGGCGCCACCCGGTAACCCACCTCGGCCGACGCGCTGCGCTCGTTGACGCTGTGCACCGCGATGTTGCCCAGCACGGCGCGCTCGCCGGCCACCGCGCCGCTCGCGCTGCCGCCCTCGCCCCCGTTGTCGAGGATCAGAAAGGTGGCGTGCGTTCCGTCGGTCCAGTCCGCCGCGCGCAGGCACCAGTCCCGCGCGCTCGCCTCGTCGGTCACCCCGCGCAGCGGATTCCACAGCGCCACGTCCGGATCGCTGGCCAGCCGCAGCACCGCGTCGGCGTGCTCGGCGCCCGGCGCGGCCAGGAGTAGTCGTGGGGTGCGGAGTTGCGTCTCAGTGGGCGTCACCGCGTCAGGGTACGCCCGGGGCCGGGCCGGTGTGCAGGTCAGGGCGCGGGTCGGGCGCGGGTCAGGCCGAGCCCTACCAGCTCGCCCGCTCCGCGGCCTGCGCGCGGCAGCGCTGGACCACGGCGCCCGGGTCGATCGCCGCGCCGCGCAGGATCTCGGCCGCCCGGGAGTCCGCTATCGCGGCCAGCTCGCCGAGCAGGTCCAGCACGGTGCCGACGCCCCCGTGTCCGGCCCGTTCCAGCGCCCGCGCGGCGGAGGCGCTCCAGGCGAGCCCCGCCGAGCGCTCGGACTCGCGGTCGGCGACGCCCTCCCCCATCCGCCAGAGCCGCCCGAAGCCGATGCTGCGCTGCACGAGGTAGCCCATCAGCCGGGTCGCCTGCACGGGGAGCGGCGCGGCCACGCCGAGCGCGGAATCGTCCGACTCGAGTAACGCGTGCAGCAGATGCCCCGTGTCGACCTCGGGATCCCCCGCCCGCAGAGCCCTGCGCCTGGCCCGCGCCGCGACCGAGGCGAGCACGCCCACGGGCGTCGGCCCGCCTCGGGGGGCGGCGGCGGACAGGCTCCGCCGGGGGTCTACAGGCACAGGCGTCCACCACGTCGTCGAGGGGAGGGTTCTGCGGGGGCGAGTTCCACCGGCTCCGTCGTGGCCGGGCGCGCGAACGGGCGGGGCCGATGCGAGGGTCGGTCCTGCGTTACCCCGGCAGTCTGCTGCGCAGGGTGACCATTCGTCAACCCACAGATACGATCTTCCCATCGTGCAGGGCGACGGATTGTCGGGATTCGCCCCCGAGAAGTGGCACGACCTGCGACGATGCGCGGGGGGCAGCGGTAGCGTGCCACCGGCGTGCGCTCGGGACGCCCGGCGCACGCGCCGTGCGGACGCCCCCGTTCGGCTGCAACCACACCCGTGGTCCGGCCGTCGAACAGACCGTAGGCCCCGCACGCAGCCCACCAGGAGTGCTGTTCTGATTCCCCCTCCCCCTACGACTCCCCCCGCCGCCAAGCCGCTGCTCTACCTGGACGTCGACGGCGTGCTCAACCCCGTCTGCCCGCGGCCGGGCAGCGGTTACACCCGGCATCGGCTGCTCCGCAGCGAGGTGCCGCTGAGCGCGTCGCACGGGGAGTGGTTGCGGGAGCTGGCCCAGGTGTACGAGCTGGCCTGGGCGAGCACCTGGGAGGCCTGGGCGAACCGGTGCATCGCACCGCTGCTCGGGCTTCCCGAACTGCCGTGGGTGGCCTGCGGCGCCGCGGCCGGCTCGGCCGACGGGGACTTCGCGCCGATCGTGCGGCACGCGGCGGGGCGGCCGTTCGCCTGGGTGGACGACCTGATCCCGCCCCGCCTGCTGCGCCGCTACGCGGACCGCAGCGACGTCCTGCTGCTGCCGGTCGAACCCGGCCAGGGCCTGCGCCGCGGCCACGTGGACCGCCTGCTGTCCCGGCCGCCGACGGCCGCACGGGTCAGCTCCGGTCCTCCGGAGCAGCCTCCGTGTCCGCGTCGGCCAGGATGAGGTAGAGCCGCTTGCGCGCGTCGGCCAGCACGGCCAGCGCCTTCGCCCGCTGCTCGGGCGTGCCGGTCATCATGACCTGCCGCACCGCGTCCTTGACCGCGCCGCCGGCCCGGCCGAACTCGCGCACGACCTCCCAGTGCTCGCCCTGCGCGGCCTCCTCCCACGGGGCGTCCGGCCCCTGCTCGGCCTCGGTGCGGCCGGCGTCGGTGAGACTGAACAGCTTCTTGCCGCCGCTCTCCTCACTGGCGATGAGGCCTTCCTCGTCGAGCATCTGCAGCGTCGGGTAGACCGAGCCGGGGCTCGGCCGCCAGCTCCCCCCGGAGCGCTCGGCGATCTCGCGGATCATCTCGTAGCCGTGCATCGGCCGCTCCTTGAGCAGCGCGAGCAGCGACGCGCGCACGTCCCCGCGCCGCGCCCGCCCTCCATGCCGGCCACGCCCTCCCCCGCCGCCGCGCCCCCGCGGCCCGAACGGCCCGAACCCGGGCCCGAACGGCCCCCCGGGCCCACCGGGCCCACCGAATCCGGGCGGCCCGAACTCACCGAAGGCCGGGCGGCCGGGGTTGTTCCTGCGGTCATTCCTCTGATCGAAGTGGTGTCGGGATCGCATGATCGATCTCCTTCTGCGAAGTGAAACGTGATGAATGAATGATCTCGACGACAGTCAAAGACTGTCTCGATGCATCAACGATATATCGGTAACTGTCGTTCGACAAGCCCCCTCCGTGGGGAAGGGCGTCGACCCGCGCCCTCACGCGGGAATCGGATGGCATCGAACCCGGCGGTCCGCCGTTCGCGCCGTGAAGCGGACCACCGCCGGAACCGACGGGAGGCGTCTGGCGGACTCCGCCGCATGGGGATGGTCAGCAGGGCAAGCACGGCGGACGGTGCAGGTCAGGCAGGCGGCGAAGCCGCCCTGAGCGCTCTCCCGCTGCAGGGTGAGGACATGAATCAATCCAGGTGATGGGCCGACCCCAGCATGTAATGCTCGGTCGATGAAGCGGATCGGTGGCAATGGGCCGGGTCTCGAACCGGGGATCGTGGACTACCAGTTCCCTGGTGCGGCCGACCCGCGACAGCGGCGGAGCCGGCTCGTCGCGAAGGGGGCCGCCCACTGCCCGGAGGCGATGCGGTCCTTCCGCCGGCCGGCTTTGACTGCCGACGACGCCGTCGACTTGGCGCGATGGCTCGGCCAGGCGACGGCCTGGAGCTCGGGTGCCGAACTCGACGGCAGCAGTGGCCGACTGGACTTCACCGAACCCAATGTGGCCTTCGCTTTCACAAGGATCGAACCGGGTGCGGCCGAACTGCGCATCAGCCTGGACTTGGAGTTCTCTCCCCCTGGCGACGTCGGACCCGCTCGGGCGATCCGTTCGTGGTCTCCTGCCGACTGACGGCCCAGGCCTTGTCGGCCGCGGCCGCCGAGTGGGCATACGAGATCCTGCCCTGTCCGCCGGGCGGCCACGTCGGATGACGGCCCCGCCAAGCCGCCCCCGCATCAGCCTGCTGATGAGACGGCCTGACCGACGACGCGGCAGCGGCCGACGGATAGGGTTCGCTCATGCCTGGGCCTGCCGCTCCATCGCCGCTGCCGACTCGTCAGCAACTGGCCGAACTGCGGAACTTCGTCCTCGAGCGGGCTCGCACAACCGCTGCCATCGCACTCCAACTCAACGGCGAGCCGCCGCATCCCGATCCCACGGCTCTGGCGGACGCCCGGCACGCGGGGCGAGCCCTCTACATGGTGGTCAACATGCTCAGCCGCCGAGTGCTGGACGCCGTCCACTCCGGACAACCGAGCGAGGCTGCGCGTGATGCCTGGGGCTCACTGCTGGTGGTCGCCGACGAGTGGCGGGACTCGCCGGAGATGCCCGAAGGGCTGGGGGCGCTGGTGGCAACCTGCTTCGGTCGGTGAGAGCCCAGCGAGGGTGAGCGGGAGATCAGTCACGATCGCCGTCTCCCCGTGCGAAGAAGTGTCGGGCCTCTGCGGCGAGAGCGGACATCTGCTCGCCTGCCTCGAGCCAGGTCGTGACGGACGCCTTCCAGCCGCCGGCCGCCCTTCTCCACGGGTGAAGGGTCCAGGTCAGCCCGACGTGGCCGCCTGATCGGAAGACCGCGCCGACAGCAAGATCACCGTCATTCGTCTGCCACTCCCTGCGGCCGTCCCAGCCCCGGAAGTCCGACGCCAAGCCCTCGAGGAACGGCACCAGATCGGCGCCGCGATCCCAGGCGACCACCTGATCGACACGAACGACCAACCCTGGTGCGTGCGCTTCGACGGCGTACTGCACCCGGTCCTCGTCAGGCCGAAACGGGTCGCACAATCGCACCTGGACCTCGTCGTGGTTCCGGCAACGAACCGTTACGGCGCGAGCCGCGTGGCTGGTGTCCTGACTGCCCATCGGGCACACGGTAGCCCAGCACGGCGGTGCCGACCGGGCGGTGGTCACGCCAGGCGGGCGGGGAAGCCGCCGGTGGCGATGGGGCTCCAGTGGGTGGGGGTGATGCGGAGCAGGGCTTTGCCCTGGGTGATCATGGCGGCGCGGTACTCGGCCCAGTCGGGGTGTTCGCCGGAGATGTTGCGGAAGTACTCGACGAAGGCGTCCAGCGCGGACGGGCCGTCGGCGGCTTCGAGCACGGCGGCGTCGCCGTCGACCTGGACCCACGGTCCGTCCCACTCGTCGGACAGCACCAGGACGCTGACCTCGGGGCGGAGGCGCGCGTTGCGGGTCTTGGCGCGCTCGGGGTAGCTGGTGATCACGATCCGGCCCGCGTCGTCGACGCCGCCGGCCACCGGGGACGCCTGAGGCGAGCCGTCGGCGCGGCGGGTGATCAGGATCATCCGGTGGCGTGGGCGGACGAAGTCCAGCAGGCCGTCCCGCTCGACCTTCGTGGTGGTTGCGATGGTTCGTGCCATCAGTGCTGTCTCCTCATGCCTCACGCCCGCTTGCGGTCACCCTATGCACGCTGCCCGGACGCGGCACCGCCGACACGGCCCAGGAGCCGGCCGCAGCTCAGCGGCGCGGCGGCGCGGCGCTCCAGCATGCGAAACGGCGTCTCTTCACTAGACACATGTCTAGTCAATAGCCGGATGGCTGGCTACGCTGACGCCACTCCCGAACTCCGACCACCCGGACCTCACTCGCGTGAGGCACCGGGCGGTCCGCGCTTCTCGCCACCCCGAGGAACCAGAGGAACCATCGATGCACCCCACATACGGCACCGGAGATCCGCCGCCCCCGAGCTTCCGGCGAGAGCCCTCGCCGTCCCGGCCGTCCCCGCAGTCCCGGCCCGCCCGGCAGGGCGAGGCCCTGCGGGTCAAGGCACTGCGGAGGAAGATCGGACGGATCGATCAGCGGCTGGTGGTCGTCAACGCCGCCGGTTTCGTCCTGCTCGTGGGGTTGGCCGCAGCCGCGCCCGGGGTGCTCGCGGCGAGTGTGGTGGGGGAGGTCAATCTCGGGTTCGTGCTCTGCACCGGACTCGGGCTGCTGACGCTGTGCACGTCCGTCCTCTACGACCGACGCCTCGCGCGCGGTTGCGATCCGGAGGCTGAGGCGATCCGGGCGAGCGTGGCGGAGCGGGAGACCGCGGCCGCTTCGGCGAGCGCGTGGACTCCGCAGCAGTCGCCGTCCCAGGCGCAGCAGTGGGGCACCGGCGGCGGACGGAGCGAGTGGTGACGCCCGCCCTGATCGCGGCCGCGGCCGCGACGCCCGCCGCACCGATGCCCGTCCTCGACCACGGCACGCACGCACCGGTGCTGATCGCCTTCCTCGCCTTCGTCGGCGTCGCGCTGCTGCTCTGCGTGCTGGTCGGCCCGGACCGGGACGAGGTCGCCGACTTCTACACCGCCAACCGCACGCTGACGCCGTTCCAGAACGGGCTCGCGCTCTCCGGCGACTACATCTCCGCCGCGACCCTGCTCGGCACCACCGGGATCATCGCGCTCTCCGGCTACGACGGCATCCTGCTCGACATGAGCACCGCGCTCGCACTGAGCACCCTCCTCGTGCTGGCCCGTCCGCTGCGCAATGCCGGCCGCTACACCCTCGGCGACGTCTTCGCGCTGCGCTCCCCCGGCAGCGCACCGCGGATCGCCGCGGCGGTGGTGACGCTCGCCGTCTCGCTGCCGTTCCTGATCGTCCAGCTCACCGGCGCAGGGGCGGCGACCGCCATGCTGCTGGGCATGACCAGCGCGTCCGCCCAGCAGGCGTGCATCGTGCTGATCGGCACGCTGATGGTCGCCTACACGGTGGCGGGCGGCATGCGCGGCACGAGTCTGATGCAGATCGCCAAGGTCGTGCTGGTCACCGGGACGCTCGCGGTCACCACCGTCTGCGTGATGGCGCGCTTCCACTGGAGCCCGGACGAGCTGCTGAGCGCGGCCGCGCACGGCAGCGGCCACCCGGCCAGCTACCTCCGCTCGGCCTCGCAGCTCGGCGTCTCGGCGAGCGGTCCGTGGAACGTCGCCGGAATGCACCTGACCGTGGTGCTGGGCGCGGCCTGCATGCCGCACATGATCATGCGAGTGAGCGCCATGGCGGACGGGGCGACGGCACGCCGCTCCACCCGCTTCGCGTTCGGACTGGTCAGCATCTACAGCCTCTGCCTGGCCGTGCTCGGCATCGGCGCGGCGGCGGTGGTCGGGGCGGGGCTCATCTCCGGCGTGACGCCGAACGGGCAGTCCGCCCTTCTGCTGCTGGCGAGCAACCTGGCCGGCGGCCCGGGGACGACCGCCGGCATGGCGCTGCTGACGGCCGTGGCCTGCACGGTCTTCGTGACGGTGCTGGCGGTGGTCGCCGGCATCACTCTGACGGCGGCGGCCACGCTCGCCCACGACGTGCACGCCTACGCGGTGCGGCGGGGCGCGCTGCCGCAGGCGAAGGAGGTCCGCACGGTGCGCTGGGCGGCGGTGCTCTTCGGGGGCGTCGGCATCGCGCTCTCGGCGCTGGCTCAGGGCTACAACGTGCAGTTCCTCTCCATGCTCGCGGTCACGATCGCCGCTGCGGCGGTGCTGCCCGCGCTGGTGCACAGCCTGTTCTGGAAGGGCTACCACCGGACCGGGCTGCTCTGGTCCGTCTACGGCGGCACGGCGCTGACGATCGGCCTCCAGCTGATCTCGCCGACCGTTTCCGGGCAGCCGGGGACGCTCTTCCCCGGCCTGGACTTCGCCTGGTCGCCGCTGCAGAGCGTCGGCCTCGTCTCGGTGCCGGTCTCGTTCCTGCTCGGCTGGGCCGGCAGCCGTCACGGCCACCGCCGGGACGCCGCGCGCGGGGTGGCGGAGGTCGACCAGGAGGCGGCGGAGCTGCGGATCCTCACGGGGGTGGGCTCGGACTGAGGGAACGTGACGCCGGGTCAGCCTGCGGGCCGGCCCGGCGTCGGCGCGCCCGGCGCGGGCCGCGCTGCCTTTTGTCCGAACTCCCCCGGCCAACCGCGGACGGGCCGCGCTCCACTCACCCGCCCCAGCCGCGACCGTCCGTAGGCGGGACCAGCGGCGCGGACCGCCGCCCGCGACCCGGTCCCCGTCGCCGTGCCCTGAACGGACGCCTGCCGGCCCGGACGGCCCGAACGGCGACGCGCGCGGTCGGTCAGGTCGCCGCGGTGCGGCCGGTGGCGTCAGGTTCCGGGGCGCCGGGCCCGGACGCGTCGGGTTGTCGCGGCGTCAGGTTCCGTCGGCGTCAGGTTCGGCGGCGGACTCGCCGCCGCCCAGGACGGCCCACCAGCCCGCCGTCATCTCGTCGAGCAGGATCTCCCGGTCGGGCCGCCAACCGTCCTGCACGACGGTGTCCATCGCCACCTGGTGGAACTGCCGCAGCAGGAGTTGGAGCCGGATCCGCGCGCGGACCGGGTCACCGGTGCGGGCGAGGTAGTCGGGGACCGCGTCGACCAGCCGCTCGACTGCCGCCGACCGGCCGCGGGCGACGGTGCCCTCGACAGCCATCGCCTCGTTGAGCGCGGCCAGCAGCCGGGCGTGCGACTCGTACCAGGCCAGGGACGCCGCCAGCCAGCGACGCAGGCTTGCGGGCGAGGTCAGGGCCTTCGGGAGCGTCGCGTAGATCCCGCGGTCGGACGGGGTGACCCGGTCCAGCAGCGCGGCGGCGGCCTCCGCCTTGGAGCGGAAGTGGATGTAGAAGGTGGCCCGGCTGGTCCCGGCGCGCCGGACGATCTCGTCGACGGTCGCGGCCGCGTAGTCGGTCTCCTCCAGCACCTCGCGCACCGCGTCGAGCAGGCGCTTGCGGGTCAGCTCCCGGTACTCGCTGCGCAACGAGCCGCCCCGCGGCGAAGCGGGTCCCCCCGCGGAGGAGGCGGAGGCGGCGGAGGATGGAGTCACCCCGTCACCCTATCCCGTGGCCCCGGCCCAGCAGCCCGGACCGCCCCGACCCACGGCACCGGGCGCACTGCTCGGGAGGAACGGCCTCGCGAGCCGTGCGCCGCACCAGCCGGCGTGCCCGCAGTCCGGGGGACCGTCTCCGCTCACGCCGGTGAGACCGCGGCCCGGCTCGCGGGCTCTGCCAGAAACGCCGCGACCTCGGCGGCGAACCGCTCCGGAGCGTCGTGGTGCACGACGTGGCCGGCCGCGAGCTCGACCAGCCGGGCCCGCAGCCCGGGCCGGGACACCATCGCGCGGGCCTGATCGGCCGTCAACTCGTCACTCAGGGTGCCGCGAACGAGCAGGGTGGGGCAGGAGACCGCCGTCCAGTCCCCCCGGTGATCGCCGTTGAGCGCCTTCTGGGACCGCACCGTGTCGTCGAGCCCGAAGGAGAACCCCCACCCCGCGTCGGTCTGCCGGAACGCGCACTCCAGATACGGCGCGGTCCGGCCCAGCGCCGCGACCAGCGCCTCCCGGGACGGGGCGGACGCGGGCAGGCGCGTGGTGAACGACCAGTCGCAGTCGACGACCGCCCCGATCTCCTCCACGACCAGCGCGCTGACACGGTCCGGATGACGGGCGGCGAACTGGTAGGCGTTCACCCCGCCCAGCGAATGCCCCAGCACCGGCACCGCTCCGACCCCCAAGTGCCGGTGGAAGGCGACGAGGTCGGCGACGTAGTCCTCCCGCTCGTAGCTGTCGGCTCGATCGGATTCACCATGGCCGCGCTGATCGAGCGCGACGACCCGCCACCGGGGCGCCAGCGCCCCGGCGAGCGGCGCGAACGCCGCCGCCTCGTTGTAGTGCCCGTGCAGAGCCAGCAGCGGCTCTCCCGGACCGCCGAAGTCCAGAAACGACAGCTTCCGCCCGCCCACCGTGAAGTACTCCCGCATGACGCGGATCCTAGGACCAGGCACCGACACCCCCGGTGCGGCGACGCGCCGCCCCGCGTGTTCCTCCGTCAGGACCTGCCCTGGCCGACGGCGCCCCGTCAGCCAGGTGTGACGCTCCGCCAGCGGGTCCGCGACCGCACCGACGAGGGGCCGGCCCGTGTGGGCGCCCCTGCGCTCACGCCGTCGGGCAGCGGCCCTCATGCCCCGATATAGAAGGATAATCCAGGCATCTCCACCTATCATTCGCAAGACGCTCGTATGACTACGGTGTGACCTCTCACCTTGGCCTTGTGCGGCTTTGACCGTAGTCTCCCCGGGTGATTGACGTCCGAACGATCGAACCTCGTCCCGAACCGGCAGCTCCGGTCCTCGACGGCGCGCCGGCGCCGAAGGCCGCCGCGCGATTGGGGTGGCTCGACGCGCTTCGTGGCATCGCCGCTCTCCTGGTGGTCTTCCAGCACACCGGTTCCACGCTGCTGCCCCCGCTCTACCGTCAGACGCACGCCGTCTTCGACGCGGGGATATGCGGGGTCTTCCTCTTCTTCCTGGTGAGCGGGTACATCGTGCCGGCCTCGCTGGAGCGGAAAGGCGATCTGCGCGGCTTCTGGATCGGGCGGTACTTCCGCATCTATCCGCTGATCACGGCCGTGGTCGTGGTCGGCGCCCTCTGTCTGCCGGTCAAGGTGGGCGCGGTGAGCGGCCAGTGGCACACCCAGCCGTGGCTGCTGGCCGGCGCGAACGGCCCGCTGCTCGCGGAACTGCTCGGGGTGGGCAACACGATGCGGGTGTCGTGGACGCTCGCCTACGAGATGGCTTTCTACTTCCTCGTCTCTGGGCTCTTCGCGCTCGGCTGGCACCGGCGCAGCGCGCCCGTCGCGGTCGGCTTCGGAACGCTCGCGGTGGTCGCGGGGGCCGCGCTGCCGATGGGTCTGCTCAGCCACGGCCCGACGGCGACGGCGCGGACCGTGGTGGCGACCGACGTGATCGTGGTCCTGGCGATGGGCCTGGTCATCCTCGGCGGTCGCGGCCTGCGCCGCACGGGCGTGCTGACCCTGAGCGCCCTCGCGCTCGTGCTGGTCCTGGTGAACAGCGGCATCGTCCCGTTCGAGTCGATGATGATCCTGGCGACGATGTTCGCCGGAACGGCCATCTACCGCGCCGAGCACGGGCAGATCAAGCGGTGGCACGGCGTCCTCTCCTCCGCGCTCGTCCTGACGGCGGGGCTGGTCTCCGGACTCCTGTACGACGGCCGCTACCTCCGCTTCACCTGGACCGAGACGGTCACCAGCTGGTGCACCGCGATCATCGGCGCGTGGCTGCTCTTCGGCCTCGGCCTGCTGGTCCGGCACCGCCGCATCCCGCGCGTCCTGAGCTGGCTCGGCGCGATCAGCTACGCCTGCTACCTGCTCCATGTTCCGGCGTTCGTCTGCCTGGAGTGGATCCGCCGCCGACACGGGTTCACGGTCCACGGTCCGGTCCAGCACCTCACCTACACGGCGCTCTTCCTGGCGATCCTGCTCGCCTCGTCCTACGCGGCCCATCGACTGATCGAGCTCCCTGGCCAGCGCCTGGGACGTCGCGCCGCCAACTGGATCTCCGCCCGTCGTCCGGCCTGACGCCCTCGGGCGACCACGGCCGATGACCGGCCCGGGGCTGGGCAGGAAGGCGTACTTCCCGTCCCCGGCGGGCGCGGCCATGCTGGGGCGAGGTCACGACAGGGGTGGGGGGACACCATGGCGCGGACGGCACGGACGGGGCCCCGGGCGCGGGACAGTTGGGGGTGCTGCGCGGGGATGGTGCTCGGGGTGGTGCTGATGTTCGCGCTGCTGATCGGCGGGGTCATGCTCCTGATCGAGTTCACGCCGTGCGACGCCAAGTGCAAGGCGGCGCCGTCGGAGCCGTACCAGGGTGGCGGTGGCGGCTGAAGCGCCGCCGGCGCGGTCGGCGCGGCGAACTACGCTGCGGGTATGCGAATCCGAGTGATCGACGCGTTCACCGACGTCCCCTTCGCCGGCAACCCCGCCGCGGTCTGCCTGCTGCCCGCCGGGCCGTGGCCGGACGGGGCGTGGATGCGGGGGCTGGCCGCCGAGATGAACCTGTCCGAGACGGCGTTCGCCCGGCCGCTGGAGAACGGGCGGTGGGCGCTGCGCTGGCTCACGCCCGCCGTGGAGGTGGACCTCTGCGGGCACGCCACGCTGGCCACGACGCACGCGCTGCTGAGTGACGGCCTGGTCCCCGACGGCGGGCAGCTCGTGTTCGAGTCGAACAGCGGGATCCTGCGGGCGGAGGTCGCCCCGGACGGGATGATCACGCTCGACTTCCCCGTCAACCTGCCGACCCCTGCGGTCGCGCCCGCCGGACTCGCGGCGGCGCTCGGTACCGGCGACTGGAAGGACGTTCGGGCCACCGGCGCGCTCGGCGACCTGGTGGTCGAGCTCGCGGACGAGGCGGCGGTACGGGAACTCGTCCCCGACCACACCCGGCTGGCCGCTATGGGGGCCGCCGTGGCGCGCGGGGTCGTCGTCACCGCTCCGGCGGCCGCCCCGGAGGAGTCAGGCTACGACTTCGTCTCCCGCTGGTTCGGCGTCGGCGTGGACGTCGGCGAGGATCCGGTGACCGGCAGCGCCCACACCGCTCTCGCGCCGCTCTGGGCGGAACGCCTGGGCAGGAAGGAGCTGACCGGCCGCCAGGTCTCCCCGCGCGGCGGCAGCGTCCGGGTGGGCCTGCGGGGCGACCGGGTGCTCCTCAGCGGCCGCGCGGTCACCGTCTGGGACGGCACGTTGACGGCCGCGGCGGCGCCCCCGTCGCGGTGACGGTCAGGTCGGCAGCCAGCTGACGTGGCCGGCCAGCAGCACGTAGCCGACGAAGGCGACCGTGTCGATCAGCGTGTGCGCGATCGCCAGTGGGGCGACCCGTCGCCAGCGCGAGTAGAGCCAGCAGAAGATCACACCCATGATCACGTTGCCGACGAAGCCGCCGACCCCCTGGTACAGGTGGTAGGACCCGCGCAGCAGCGCGCTCGCCGCGACGGTCGCGGGCCAGGACCAGCCCATCTGACCCAGCCGGCGCAGCATGTAGCCGACGACGATGACCTCCTCGACCACCGCGTTCTGCGCGGCGGAGAGGATGAGCACCGGGATCCGCCACCACACGTCCGGCAGCGCGCTCGGCACGACCGTGAGGTTCGCCCCCGAAGCCCGCGCGCCGAGGTACAGCAGCAGCCCGGAGCCGCCGATCACGGCGGCGACGAGGACGCCCCTGCCGAGGTCGCGCCAGCGCTGGGTCAGGTCGAAGCCGAGCGCCCGGATCGAGGAGCCCTCGCGCACCAGCAGGTAGGCCACGAGCACGACCGGCACCAGGGCCGAGGCGATGTTGAACAGGTGCCAGGTCAGATCCAGCCACGGGCGGCCCGGGGTGATGGAGCCGTTGAGGGTCGCGTGCTGCGCCTTGAGCGAGACGGGGGCGGTGAGGGACCCGACGAAGTCGATGAACGCGGAGACTCCGCTCGCGCCGAGCGAGAGGGCGAGAACCAGGATCAGCTCCTGGCCCAGCAGTCGCCGCGTGAGGCGGATCGGCGCGGGAAGCGTCTCGGTGCTGCTCACGGGGGCGACTCCGGCGGGTTGCTCTGACCGCAGCGCCGACGACGTCGGCGGCTGCTCTGGCGGTTCGCCCGATCATCGCACAGCAGCCTGGGAGTTGATCCGCGCCCGTGACGTGCCCCCGACGCGCCGGTTCCGGGCGGCCGACGGCCGGCCGGGACCGATCGTGGAGATCGGCCGGGCCGCGCCCGCGGGATGCGCGCAGCGCGCCTCGGCCGGGCGCCGGCGGCGGTCGGCGTCCCCGTCCGACCGGTCTGGGACCGGGCCTCAGTGCAGGGGCCAGGTGTGGACCGGTTCTCCGGAGCGCATCAGCTCCATGTAGCGGCGTGTCATCGCCAGCAGCGCCGGGCCGCGGTCCAGACCGTGCCGGTCCACGCAGTCGTGGAAGACCGTGGTCTGCCATGCCGCGCCGTTGATCCCGGTGCGGCACCGGCCCTCGATGACGCCGAGGTAGTGGTCCCGGTCGACCGCCTCCACGCCCCAGGCGTCCAGACCCTTGGCGGCCAGCGGCAGCAGCTCGTCGCGGACCAGGTCGCGCGCGGGTACGCGGGCGAGGCCGCTGCCGCGTCGGCCGCCGCCGCGGGGCCACCACAGCTCGGCGTCGATGCCCAGCCGCGCCGCGGTGTGGAAGTTCTCCGTCGCCAGCTCGAACGGCAGCCGCTGCCAGACCGGGCGCGGCTGGTCGGCGAGCGAGCGGACCAGGCCGTAGTAGAAGGCGGCGTTGGCGAGGGTGTCGACGACCGTGGGCCCGGCCGGCAGCGCCCGGTTCTCGACGCGCAGGTGCGGGACGCCGTCGGCGATGTCGTAGACGGGCCGGTTCCAGCGGTAGATGGTGCCGTTGTGCAGGCGCAGCTCCCGCAGCGCGGGGACGCCCCCGGCCGCGAGGGTCTTCTGCGGGTCCTCCTCGTCGCAGATCGGCAGCAGCGAGGGGAAGTACCGCAGGTTCTCCTCGAAGAGGTCCACGACGGAGTCGACCCAGCGCTCGCCGAACCAGGTGATCGGCCGGACCCCCTGCGCCTTCAGCTCGTCCGGACGGGTGTCGCACGCTTGCTCGAACAGTACGGGCCGCGTCTCCCGCCACAGCTCACGACCGAACAGGAACGGAGCGTTGGCCCCCATCGCAAGCTGTGCGCCGGTCATCGCCTGCGCCGCGTTCCAGACCCCCGCGAAACGGCGCGGCGTCACCTGCAGATGCAGCTGCAGGGAGGTGCAGGCGGCCTCGGCGACGATGGAGACCGAGTCGGCGCGCAGCCGTTCGACCCCCTGGATGTCCAGGCTGATGTCCTCCCCGCGGGCGGCGAGTATCCGGTCGTTGAGCAGGCGGTATCGGTCCCCGCGGGAGATGTTGTCCAGCACCGCGTGGTCCAGCGTGAGCGTCGGCAGGATGCCGACCGTGACGATCCGCGCGCCCGCGCGCTGCGCCCTGCGGTCGGCGTAGCCGAGGCCGACCACCAGCTCCTCGCGCAGTTCCTCGAAGACCCGGCCGCCGAGCCGGTGCGGGGCGATGTTGACCTCGATGTTGAACTGGCCCAGCTCGGTCTGGAAGTCCCCGCTGGCGATCGACTCGAGGACCTCCTCGTTCCGCATGACCGGCAGCCCCGTGTCGTCGGCGAGGTTGAGTTCGATCTCCAGTCCCATCATCGCGCGGGCCCGGTCGAAGCGGTCCCCGGCGAGCAGCTGCTCGAGCGCTTCCACGCACTGTCGCAGCTTGCGGCGGTAGAGTTGACGGTCCGCCAGGTCCGCACTGCCGGCGGCCACCTTCTCCCCCATGGGGTGCCCCTCCCTCGGTCGGCGGTAGAGGGAGCCTTCCCCGAAGGCGTGATCGACAGTCCGGCAGAACGCGCGAAAACGGCATGTGCCAATAGGGGGCCGGGTACACGAACCGCCCGAAATCTCCCTTGCGACCATGCACGGACAGTAGTAGAAGAGTCACGCCGTGCACCCGTTCGTATAGACTCGCGAGATACAGGAACGCATGGCCCGACGCCGCCGATGCCTCCGACCCTGCACGGAGGCCCGGCCCCCTCGGGCCTGCCCTGCACCACGATCTGAACAAACCGCACCCGCGCATGCCCTCCGCCTGCGCTCCCAGTACGCCCGAGCAGCTCCCGCACCACCACCGCCCCGCCTGTCTCTGCTGCCACGAGAGGCGAATCGACATGTCCTTGCAGCTGCCCCAGCCGCCAGCCGCGGCCCTTCGCGCCGTCCTCGGCGCCCTGGACGCCCTGGACGACCTGGACGCCCTCAGCGACGCCCTTCCCGTCCGCGCCTCGGCCGTGCGACGAGCCACCGGGCCGCGCACCCCCGCGCATCCGCTGCCCGTCCATCTGCTCGACCCGATGACGGCGGACGGCGCGGTCGCGCCACTGGCCGCCGCCAGGCGGACCGGCTGGCGCTTCCTGATCAAGGCGGGAGAGGAGGTCGTGGCCGCTGCGGACACGCTGGAACTGACGGCCGACGAGTCCGGCGAGACGCACACCTTCGCCTACTTCGCCGAGGGGCCCTACCCGGCGTCCACGCTGCGCGCGCTGCAGCAGGCCCGCCTGCACGCGGCCGGCACGCCCACGACGTACCTGCCCCGCTTGCTGTCGGTGCCGGGCCACTACATGACAGCCCTTTGGCTGCACCCGGTGTTGTCCCCCACGCCGACGCCCGACCTGCTGATCCCGCTGGTCCCCGCGCCGCTCGGGGTGACGGCGCACATCCCCCACCACGCCGAGGAACTGCTGGCCCTGCTGGCGCTCACGAACGGCGCACTCCTCACCAGTACGGCCTGATCCGTCGGCACCACTGACACCACCCGTTGTGACCATGCCGCATCTGGTCACAACGGGTGGTTTCTGCTGCTCGGAGCGGATCGTTCGTGACGCATGTCACCAAATGGCTGCGCTTCCGCACCATAATCCGGAGACTGAGAACCAGCGCGACCGGCCCATCGTCCTACCCGGCGAGAAGGCACTTCACACCCCGCGCCGCAAACCGGCTTTGGAAAGGTACGAAGCTATGTGCCAGCACCGTCCTGAGTGTCCGTCCGCCGGCTCGCCGGACCGCGAGGCAGCCGCGGTCGTCGCGAGCCACCCGGAGCAGGGCTGGAGCCTGCTGTGCAACGGCATCCTGCTTTTCGAGGACACCGGCGAGATCCTGCCGGACGGCAGCGTCATCGCCCCCCGCCGCGCATACGCCGAAGCCGCGTAGCGGCTGCGCCGCCAGGCGCAGGACGCAAGGGGCGCGAGGAACTGCGCGAGCAACCACCCTGTGCGGATGACCCTGCTCGCCGAGCGACTCACCACCTGGGGTGGCTTGTCGCGCAGTTCCTCGCGCCCCTGGATGTTGCAACCGGCTCGCCGTCGCAAAGCGAGCCTCGCGCCCCTGATGACGCTTACGCGTCGTACTCGTCCAGCGGGGGGCAGGAGCAGACCAGGTTGCGGTCTCCGTAGGCGCCGTCGATGCGGCGGACCGGGGGCCAGTACTTCTCGGTGGGGTTCACTCCCGCCGGGAAGACCGCCTGCTCACGGGTGTAGGCGTGGTCCCAGTCACCGGCCAGCGCCGCCGCGGTGTGCGGGGCGTTGTGCAGCGGGTTGTCCTCCGCCGGCCACTCACCCGATCCAACTCGGTCAATCTCCGCACGAATCGCGATCATCGCCGCGCAGAAGCGATCGATTTCGGTCAAATCCTCGCTCTCAGTGGGCTCGATCATGAGCGTCCCGGCCACCGGGAAGGACATCGTCGGGGCGTGGAAACCGTAGTCGATCAGGCGCTTCGCCACGTCGTCCACGCTCACGCCCGCCGACTTCGCCAGCGGACGCAGGTCGATGATGCACTCGTGCGCGACCAGCCCGCCGGGGCCGGTGAAGAGCACCGGGTAGTACGGCGCGAGGCGCTTCGCGATGTAGTTGGCGCTGAGCACGGCCACCTGCGTGGCGCGCTTGAGGCCCTCGCCGCCCATCAGGCGGACGTACGACCAGGAGATCGGCAGGATCGCCGCCGAGCCCCAGGGCGCGGCCGAGATCGGGCCGACGCCGGTGACCGGACCGGCCGACGGCTGCAGCGGGTGGTTCGGCAGGTACGGCGCCAGGTGCGCGCGGACCGCGACCGGGCCGACGCCGGGGCCGCCTCCGCCGTGCGGGATGCAGAAGGTCTTGTGCAGGTTCAGGTGCGAGACGTCCGCGCCGAACTTGCCCGGCTTGGCCAGACCGACCAGCGCGTTCAGGTTTGCCCCGTCGACGTAGACCTGGCCGCCCGCCTCGTGCACGGCGGCGCAGATGTCGCCGATGTTCTCCTCGAACACGCCGTGCGTGGACGGGTAGGTCACCATCAGCACGGCCAGCTGCTCGCGGTGCTGGTCGATCTTGGCCCGCAGGTCCTCGACGTCGACGTCGCCGTCGACCAGCGTCTTCACGACCACCACGCGCATGCCGGCCATGACGGCCGAGGCCGCGTTGGTGCCGTGGGCGGAGGAGGGGATCAGGCAGACGTCACGGGCGGTGTCGCCGTTGGCGTGGTGGTAGGCGCGGACGGCCAGCAGGCCGGCCAGTTCGCCCTGGGAGCCGGCGTTCGGCTGGATGGAGACCGCGTCGTAGCCGGTGACCTCGGCCAGGCGCTGCTCGAGCTCTCCGATCAGCTGCAGGTAGCCGCCCGCCTGCTGCTCGGGGGCGAAGGGGTGCACGTTCGCGAACTCGGGCCAGGTGATCGCCTCCATCTCGGTGGTGGCGTTCAGCTTCATCGTGCAGGAGCCGAGCGGGATCATGCCGCGGTCCAGCGCGTAGTCCTTGTCGGCGAGCTTGCGCAGGTAGCGCAGCATGCCGGTCTCGGAGCGGTGCGCGTGGAAGGTCGGGTGGGTCAGGTACTCGTCGGAGCGCAGCAGCGCCTCCGGCAGCGAGGCGCCGGCCTCGGCGTCCAGCGCGTCCACGTCCTGCTCGCCCGACACGCCGAAGGCGGCCCAGACGGCGGCCAGGTCGGCCCGGGTGGTGGTCTCGTCGCACGCGGCGGAGACCAGGTCGGCGGAGGCCGCGTACAGGTTGACCCCGGCGGCGCGGGCGGCCTCGACGACCTCGGCGGCGCGGCCGGTCACGCGGGCGGTGACGGTGTCGAAGAACGCGCCGTGCACGACCTCGACGCCGCCGCGGCGCAGGCCCTCGGCCAGCACGGAGGCGTAGCGGTGGGTGCGCGAGGCGATCTGGGCCAGGCCGTCCGGGCCGTGGTAGACCGCGTACATCGAGGCCATGACGGCCAGCAGCACCTGAGCGGTGCAGATGTTGGAGGTGGCCTTCTCGCGGCGGATGTGCTGCTCGCGGGTCTGCAGCGCCAGGCGGTAGGCGCGGTTGCCGTCGGCGTCGACGGAGACGCCGACCAGGCGGCCGGGCAGGCTGCGGGCGAACTCGGCGCGCACGGACATGTAGCCGGCGTGCGGGCCGCCGAAGCCCATCGGGACGCCGAAGCGCTGGGTGGTGCCGACCGCGATGTCCGCGCCGAGCGAGCCAGGGGACTTCAGCAGGGTCAGCGCCAGCAGGTCGGCGGCGACGGTGACGACCGCGCCGAGCTCCTTGGCCTGGGCGATGACCGGGGCCAGGTCGCGGACCACACCGGACGCGCCCGGGTACTGCAGCAGCACGCCGAAGACGCCGCGCTCGGCGATCTCGGCCGGGATGCCCTCGCTCAGGTCGGCGACGACGGTCTCGATGCCGGTCGGCACCGTGCGGGTCTCGATGACCGCGACGGTCTGCGGCAGGGTGTCGGCGTCGATCACGAAGACGCCGCCCTTGACCTTGCCCATGCGGCGGGCCAGCGCGACGGCCTCGGCCGCGGCGGTGCCCTCGTCCAGCAGGGAGGCGCCGGCGGTGGGCAGACCGGTCAGGTCGGTGACCATGGTCTGGAAGTTGAGCAGCGCCTCCAGGCGGCCCTGCGAGATCTCCGGCTGGTACGGCGTGTACGCGGTGTACCAGGAGGGGTTCTCCAGGACGTTGCGCAGGATCACCGGCGGGGTGAAGGTGCCGTAGTAGCCGAGCCCGATCATCGAGCGGAGCACCTGGTTGCGGTCGGCGAGCTCGCGGAGCTCGTCCAGCACCTGGGCCTCGGAGCGGGCGGCCGGCAGGTCCAGCGCGGTCAGGCTGCGGATGGCGTCCGGGACGGCGGCGGCGGTCAGCTCGTCCAGGGAGCCGTAACCCACCTGCGCCAGCATCTTCGCCTGGGCCTCGGCGTCCGGGCCGATGTGGCGGTTCTCAAAGGGGCTGGACTGCTCCAGCGCGGAAAGCGAGGACGTCATGGGGAGTGTGGCCTCCTGGTCGGACCCGATGGGCGCTGTGGACGCCCGGACGACCTCCCCCTCTGTCATGGAACCTGAGAGCTTCACCGGCCGGAGCCGGCTTTCACCGTCGGTGAGTACCGCCCCGAAACTGCCGACGCGGTACTGCTTTCCAGAGTGACCTCGCGTGCGCGGTACTTCGGCCTGAGAGATTCCGGGGAGGATTTGCTCCTTCGGCGCCGCTCGCCCTGATGGACGATCGGACTCTCCCGCGCATGCTCGACGGTCAACGGCCAGCCTACCAGCGCGCTTCCCGCGACGAACGGGGCGCAGATCACACCCGGGCCACCCGGCATGAACCCGGACGGAGCAGCGACACACCCGGTGGAGCTGCGTACGTTCGACAAAGCGATCATTGTGCCTTTTCGTATGAGTTGAGCACGTTCGTCAGTTGAACAGACCGGCGCGGCCGATGGAGGAGTGGAACAGCGTGCAGACCGAGATCGACCCCAGGGATCTGATCGGCCACAAGGCCGTGGACAAGAACGGCGAGAAGATCGGCACGGTGGACGAGGTCTACCTCGACGACGCCACCGGGGAGCCCGAGTGGGCGGCCGTACGGACCGGCCTCTTCGGCCGTGACGCCTTCGTCCCGCTGACGACGAGCGAGTTCGTCTCCGACGAGCTGCGCGTGCCCTACGAGAAGTCGCAGGTGAAGGACTCCCCCGACTTCGGCGTCGGCCAGCACCTCTCCCCGGCGCAGGAGCTCCAGCTCTACCGCTACTACGGGCTCGAGGTGCCCACCGGCAACGGCCAGCACGCCGCGGACTCCGGCGCCCGCCTGGCGGACAAGCCCGCGCAGGCGACGGTGATGACCGCGACTCCGGCGGCGGCCGCCGGTACCGCCGCTGCCGCGACTGCGGCGACCGCGGCGGCGGCTGCGAAGCACAAGAACGAGCGCGAGGAGAAGCCGGTGGAACGGACGCTGACGGGCACCCCGGTGGTGGAGCCGCTGTCCGGTGCGGGCCGCACCGCCGCGTTCGTCACCGGCGGGGCTCCGAAGACCGGCACCTCGGCCCCGGCTCCGGCAGCCGCGGCGGCTGCCGCCGCCCCGGCAGCGGCGGCGGTGTCGACCCCCGCGCCCGCGCCGACGGTGCAGCAGACGCCGCCGGCCGCGCCGTTCCCCGGCGCGGACGCGCAGCGACGCCCGGACCCGCTGACCGACCCGCTGCCGGGACTGGCCGCTCCGCAGAAGTCGGCCGGTGCGAAGGACCCGGTGCCGGACCCGGTCGAGTTCGTCTGCCGCGAGGAGCGGCTGGACATCAGCACCGAGTGGCGCGTGCTGGGCCGCGCGCGGCTGCGCAAGTACGTCACGACCGAGCAGGTCGAACGCCGCGTCCCGGTCGTCCGCGAGCGGATCCGCGTGGAGCGCGTCCCGGTCAGCGCGGAGGAGCGCGCGCAGCTGACCGAGGAGGAGATCGCGGAGAGCGTGGAGGAGGTGACCCTCCACGAGGAGCGCCTGGTCGTGAAGAAGACGATCGTGCCGGTGGAACGGATCCGCCTGGTGACCGAGCGGATCACCGAGGAGGAGGTCGTCCGCGAGGAGCTCCACCGCGAGCACATCCAGGTCCAGGACGGCTCGCGCCCTGCGGGCACCCCGGTCACTCCCCCCGCCGCCGGCGCCCCCGTCGGCGGCCCCCACTGGCCGGCACGCCGGCCTCCCCGGCAGCCCGCCCCATGGCCCCGGTCGGCCCCGCGGCGGACCTCCCCGACCACGCGATGGGCATGTAGCCACCCCCTCAGGGGCGCGAGGAACGGCGCGCTACCGCCAAAGAGAGGGCGCGTTGCAACCACCCAGGGGCGCGAGGAACGGCGCGACAAGCCACCGGCATGCAGATGGTCCTCAGTGAGCAGGGCCATCCGCACAGGGTGGTTGCTCCCGCAGTTCCTCGCGCCCCTGGGGGCTGCTCGCCTGCAGAGCGCCGCGGCTGTCCGGCGTTGCCGGGTGGAGCGGGAGGGCGGGGGCGGGGGTGAGGGCCGGGTCGTCCACCGGGAAGGTGCGGACGCGGCCGACCGGGGAGCCCGGGGATTCGAAGCGGAGCGTCACGCGGCCCACGCCGCTGCCCTGGACCCAGCCGTGGCCGAACTCGGCGTGCTCCGCGTCCTGCCCCGGCATCCAGCGGCGGCCGGTCAGTTCCCCGCCGGGGTGGAACGCCCGCGGGCCGGTCGGGCCGCCGTACGCGGGCTCGGCCGGCTCGGCCCCTTCGCTCGCCTCCGCCGCGTCGGCCAGCTCCGCGAGTTCCTCGTACTCCTCCATCTCCTCCCGCTGCGCCTGCGCGAAGAGATCCTCCTGCGTCCAGTCCGCCAGCCCGGTGACACCGACGCCGAGCAGGCGAATGCCGCCCAGCAGTTCGACGGAGTCGACCAGGCGGCGGGCCATCTGCGCTATCACCAGCGGGTCGTCCGTCGGGGCCGGCAAGGTCTCCGAGCGGGTCAGCGTGCTGAAGTCGAAGCGGCGGATCTTGACGACCACCGTGCGCCCCGAGCGTCCCGCCGCGCGGAGCCTGCGGACGCAGCGGTCGGCCAGCCGGTCCAGCTCCTCCATGATCCGGTCGCGGTCGCCGAGGTCGACCTCGAAGGTGTCCTCCACGGAGACGGACTTGGCGTCCCGGTCGGGGACGACCGGCCGCTCGTCGCGGCCCTGGGCCAGCTCGTGGACGCCCGCGCCGTGCGCGCGGCCCAGCAGATGGACCAGTTCCTCCTGGGAGAGCGCCGCCACGTCGGAGACCAGGGTGAGGCCCGCGCGGCGCAGCGTCTCCGCCGTGGCGGGGCCGACGCCGGGCAGCGCGCGGACCGGGAGCGGTTGCAGGACCTCGCGCTCGCGGCCGGCCTCGATCAGGACGAGTCCGTCCGGCTTCGCCTGCTCGGAGGCGATCTTGGCGAGGAACTTCGTCGTGGACAGGCCGACCGACGCGGTCAGGCCGACCTTGGCGGCGATGTCGGCCCGCAGGTCCTCCCCGAGCGCGCGGGCCAGCTCCGCGCCGCCCGACTCCAGCAGCCCGCCGTAGGGCCCGGCGGCGAGGTCGACGAAGGCCTCGTCCAGGCTCAGTGGCTCCACCAGGGGCGAGAGCTCCCGCAGCAGCGCCATCACCTGGTCGCTGATCTGCCGGTAGAGCTCGAACCTGGGGATCAGGAACGCGGCGTTGGGCGCGAGTCGGCGCGCGTGGGCCATCGCCATCGCCGAGTGCACGCCGAAGCGCCGCGCCTCGTAGGAGGCGGTGGCCACCACCCCGCGTGCGCCGAGCCCGCCGACGACCACCGGCTTTCCGCGCAGGCTCGGCTTGGACGCCTGCTCCACCGAGGCGAAGAAGGCGTCCATGTCGAGGTGCAGGATCGACGGGACGGACCGCATGGCCCGATCATCGCGCACGGGTACGACAACGGCCCGCAGGCGGGTTTGACAGCTCCGTGCGCCGCTGACTACTTTCACTAATCAATTAGTGAAAGGGGTACCACGGTGGAGTTCCGTCTGCGCCGCGGCAGCGGCGTCCCGGCCTACCAGCAGATCGTGCAGCAGATCGAGCAGGCCCTGCGGGTCGGCACGCTGCGCCTCGGGGACAAGCTGCCCACGGCACGCGAGGTGGTCGCGGCCACCGCGGTGAACCCGAACACCGTGCTGCGGGCCTACCAGGAACTGCAGCGCGCCGGTCTGGTCGAGTCCCGCCAGGGGCTGGGCACCTTCGTGGTGCGCACCCTCGGCCGCGCCGACAGCGCCGCCGACTCCGGGCTCCGCGAGGAGCTGGAGGCCTGGGTCGCCAGTGCCCGCGAGCACGGTCTCGAACGCGAGGACGTGCTGGCCCTGGCCGCCTCGGTCGTCGACGCGCAGTTCCCCTCCCCGGTGACCGGGGAGGGGAAGTGATAGCCCGCTCCCCCACTGCGCTGGAGACGATCGGGCTCACCCTCCGCCACGGGCGGCGCACCCTGCTCGACGCCTGCTCGCTGCGCGTCCCGCGCGGTGCGGTCTGCGGCCTGGTCGGCCCCAACGGTGCGGGCAAGAGCCTGCTGCTGTCCGCCGCCGCCGGTCTGGTCGCCCCGCAGGAGGGCGAGGTCACCGTGCTCGGCCTGCCGGCGGGCGACGCGCAGGTGCTGCCCGAGGTCGGCTTCGTCGACCAGCAGCGGAGCCTGTACCGGCGGATGACCGTGGCGGAGCTGCTGGAGACGGGACGGCGCACGAACGTCCGCTGGCAACCGGCGCGCGCACAGGAGCTGCTCGACCTCGGCCGGGTGCCTCTCGGCTGCGGGATCGGCGCGCTCTCCGGCGGGCAGCGCACCCTCGTCGCCGTGGCCCTGGCCCGCGCCAAGGCGCCGAAGCTGCTGCTTCTCGACGAACCGCTGGCCGACCTCGACCCGCTGGTGCGACGCGCCGTCATGGGCCTGCTGCTGACCGACGTCGCCGACGAGGGCGTCACCGTGCTGCTCTCCACCCACATCCTCACCGATCTCGACGAGGTCGTGGACCATCTCGTCCTCCTGGACGGCGGGCGGGTACGCCTGGCCGGCGAACTGCCGGAGCTGCTGGCGGCGCACCGGTACCTCGACCGTGGCGCCGACGACGCCCGACCCTGGCCGGGCCTGCTGGTCGAGCAGACCGGAGCCGGAGCCGGAAGCAGCGCCCTGGTCCGCCTGGAGCAGAGCGCCGCCGAGGCCGTCGGTGCGGACGCCCGTCCGACCCTGGAGGAGCTCGTCCTCTCCTACCTGCGCTCCCCCGGAGCGGACCGCTGGCTCTCCCCCGGGATGCGTCCCGACCCGGCCCGGGGAGTGCTGATCCCGTGAGCGCACCCATGCTCCAGTTGGTGCCGCTGCGGGTGCGCCGGATCCCGGAGCGGCCCGCGCGCATCAGCCTCCTGGTCCTGGCCGGGCTCGCGCTGCGACGTCACCGCCGGACCCTCGGGGTGGTCGCCCTGGCCCTGCTCGTCCTCATGCTCTGGGCCGTGTGGACCGCGCAGTCGGTCGCCACCGCCCACGACGCGTGGTTCGCCACCGACTGCCGCGGCACCGGCCTCACGAGCTGGTGCCAGGCGGCGGGTGACGACCTCGCCCACGCGGTGCAGTCGGCGCAGTACCTGCAGATCGCCCTGGTGGCCGTGCCGGCCCTGATCTGCGGGCTGCTGGGAGCGCCGCTGTTGGCCAGGGAGTACGAGCAGGGCACCCACAGGCTCGCCTGGACCCAGTCCGTCCCGCGCGGCCGCTGGCTCACCGCACAGCTCGCGGTGCTCGGCAGCGCGTCCGCGCTGGTCGGCGCCGCGGCGGCACTGCTGGGCACCAGGCTGCACCAGGCCGCCGACCCGGCCGTCCTCCGGGAGTCCTCCGGCTTCGCGCCGCTCCCGTTCAACTCCTTCGGCCCGGTCCTGACGGCCGGGACGGTGCTGGCCTTCTCGATCGGCGTGCTCTGCGGCGCCCTGTGGCGGCGGACCCTGCCGGCCATCGCCACCACGGCAGTGGGCTACGGCGGCATCGTTCTGCTCGTCACCGCGCTCCGGGGCCGCCTCCAACCCTCGCGGACGATCTTCCCGCCGCACGGGTACGACCTGCGCCCGGACGACTGGCTGACGGCCGACGGCGTCGTCACCGCG
Source organism: Streptacidiphilus rugosus AM-16 (assembly GCF_000744655.1). Lineage (NCBI taxonomy): Bacteria > Bacillati > Actinomycetota > Actinomycetes > Kitasatosporales > Streptomycetaceae > Streptacidiphilus > Streptacidiphilus rugosus. The sequence goes on from NZ_JQMJ01000004.1 coordinate 1,318,991, forward strand.
GACGGCCACCGGCTCTCCTACGCCCAGTGCCCGCAGAGCGGTTGCCCGGCCGGTTCACGGACCTTCGAGGTCTACCACAGCGCGGCCCAGCTCTGGCCGACGCAGTGGACCGCCGCCGGGATCATGCTGGCCCTCGCCGTGCTCGCGCTGCTGCTGAGCTACCGCGCCGTCGGCCGCAGAACCCTGTAACCCCCGCCCTCGGCTCCGCCGACCCACCCTCGTCCACGCGTCCGCGCCGGAGGAGCACTTCGCCATGCCCTTTTCCACTCTCACCGAACCGCTGCGCACGCCCTCGACGCGACCGCGTCCCGCCGGGGGACCCACCCGCCTGGCGGCCGTCGACGGACTGCGACTGCTCGCCGCGGCGGCCGTGGCCGCGTACCACTACCTGGGCACGCCCACGCCCGACTTCTGGGGCAAGGGGCGCGACCTGCCGCAGGCCGCACCGCTGACGCACGCCGTCAGCGGCTACGGGTGGCTGGGTGTGGAGGCGTTCTTCCTGATCAGCGGCTTCGTCATCTGCATGAGCTGCTGGGGCCGCACCCCGGCCCAGTTCGCCGTCTCCCGTGTCGCACGGCTCTTCCCGCTCTACTGGACGGTCGTGCTGCTGATCGCCCTGGTCGGCGCCGCCGCCGTCCTGGCAGGGCAGCACTCGGGCACCCCGACGGACCTGCGCACCAGCATCGGCAATCTGACGATGATCCCCGGCCCGCTCGGTCTGCAGGCCACCGACGGCGTCGCCTGGACGCTGTGGGTGGAGGCCCGCTTCTACCTGCTGATGGGCGTGCTGCTGCTGGTCGGCCTCACCTACCGGCGCGCCGTCGCCTTCGGCTTCCTGTGGCTCACCCTGGCCGCGATCGGGCGCGAACTCCACTCGGCCGTCCTGGACGAGTTCCTGCTCGGCCGCTACGCCGGGCTCTTCGTCACCGGCATCGCGCTCCACCTGATGCACCGTTTCGGCCCGAACCTGCTGCTGTGGCTGATGGCCGGCTTCGCCTGGTGCTACGCCCTGACGGTGCTGCACGACCGGGTGGCCGAGCACGCCGTCCCCGCGGGACGCGGGGCGAGCCCGAACTGGGCGGTCAGCGCGGCGGTGCTCACCGTCTTCCTGCTGCTGCTCGCACTGGCCGGCCCGGGGCCGCTACGGCGGGTGCGCGGCCGCGCGCTCGTCCACGCGGGCGCGCTGACCTACCCGTTCTACCTGGTCCACCAGAGCCTGGGCATCCCGGTCGCCCGCGGCGTCCTGAAGGCCCTCCCGGGCCTGGGGCTGCTCCCCGCGATCTCCCTCGGCCTCGGCTTCTCGCTGCTGCTGGCGGCGGTGCTGAACCACCTGGTCGATCGCGGCCTGGGCCGCGTCCTCCGCCGGCAGCTCACCGCCGCACTCGACCCGGCACCCGCAGTTCCCGCCTCGCACTAGTTGCACCACTCAGGAGCGCGGGGAACTGCGCGACAAGCCAGCGGCGCGCGGATGGTCCTCACGGCGCAGGGCCATCCGCACCGGGTGGTTGCTCGCGCAGTTCCTCGCGCCCCTGAGGTGAGCGCAACTCAGGGCTTGGGGGCGAGCGTGGCCAGGGTGGTGACCCGCGGTCCGAGCAGGTGGGGGTCCGGGTGGAAGAGTTCGTCGATCAGGACCGCCTTGTCCGCCGAGGCGATCTCGCGGACCGCGCCGTAGTCCCACGTGGCGTCATGCGGTTCGGGCACCCCGACGCCCCACGCGTCGATCCCGGCGGTCCGGCACAGCGCGACCGCACGGCGGATCGCGTACTCCTGGTTGACCAGCAGCGCGCGGGTCACCCCGAAAATGCGGTGCGCACGCGCACAGGAGTCCCAGGTGTTCAGGCCCGCGTAGTCCCGGACCACCCGGTTCGCCGGCACCCCGTGGGCGATCAGGTAGTCGCGCATCGCGTCGGGCTCGTCGTAGGTGACCCGCGAGTTGTCCCCGCTGACCAGTACCGCGTCCGCCTTGCCCGCCCGGTACAGCGCGATCGCCGCGTCCAGCCGGTGGGCCAGGTAGGGAGAGGGTCTGCCGCCGTCGAGGCCGGCGCCGAAGACCACCACGACCGGCTCGCGCGGGGCGTCGGCGACCGTGGTGAGGCGCGCCCCGCCCTGCCACCACACCACCGCCGTCGGCACCAGTACCGCCAGTGCGGCCAGGCAGCTCAGCTGGAACAGGCGGCGCTGTCCGCGCCGCCGGCGCAGTGCCCCGCGCAGCGGTCGCCACAGCGCCGACCACAGCCGGTGGATCCAGCCCCGTACCGCCCGCACTGCCCGCACCACACGCACTGCCGCGCGCCTCCCCCGTCGGACGAATGATCTTCCGAGGAGGCGGACGCGCGGATCAGCCCGCGCGGTTGCGGCGGCGGGCCAGTTCGTCGGCGGGGTCGAAGCCGATCAGGTTCTCGCCCGTGTCGGTCCGCTCTCCGTGGAGGCGGCTCAGCGTGGACTCGACCTCGCGCCAGACCGCGCCGACGGCGATGCCGAAGATCCCCTGGCCGCCCTGGAGCAGTTCGACGACCTGGTGGGCGGAGGTGCACTCGTAGACCGTGGCGCCGTCGCTCATGAGCGTGATGCCGGGGAGGGCGTCCTGCGGGCGCTGGGCCAGATGGTCGACGGCCGTCCGGATGCTCTGCAGCGAGACGCCCGCGTCGAGCAGCCGCTTGACGACCTTGAGGACCAGGATGTCGCGGAAGGCGTAGAGCCGCTGCGTGCCCGAGCCCTGGGCCGGACGGACGCTCGGCTCGACCAACCCGGTACGGGCCCAGTAGTCCAGCTGGCGGTAGGTGATCCCGGCCGCGGCACAGGCGGTGGGCCCGCGGTAGCCGATCAGCTCCGGGCTGGGCATCACGTCGTCCTGCGGATCCGCAGGCGGCGGCACCGTCGGCATGCCCTCCCACCCCGACCGGGCCGCACGCGACAGCGTCCGGACCGGGGAGTGGATGGGGCAGGAGCCGCCCGTGGCTGTTCTGTCACCCGTGCTGCTCAACACGACCCTCCGTCCTTTCGACTCCGGAACCGCCGCAGCGGGGCGCGGGGTGGCGCACCCGTGACGTTCTCAGTCGAAGGTAGGCAGTAGCCAGGAGCGCGTCAACGATCGCCACGCTCGGCGTGGGGGGTGTCGTCAGTCTCGCGGGTGGTTTTGCGTGTCCGGTACGGGGGTAATTCCGCCCGAATGACGGGTGGCAAACCCACTCGTTGGGGCCGCTTGGCCCAATCCCGGGGTTTGCCTCCGGACGCCGCGCGTGGCGCGGACGACACCGGAGGGAAGCTACTGGGATCCGCTGCTGCCGAAGTCCTCGGGGGAGATCTGGTCGAGGAACTCGCGGAACCGCTCGACCTCGTCCTCCTGCTCGTCGGGGATCGCGATGCCCGCCTCGTCCAGGACGCCGTCGGCGCCGTAGATCGGCGTTCCGGTGCGCAGGGCGAGCGCTATCGCGTCCGACGGGCGGGCGCTGACCTCCACCCCGCTGGCGAAGACCAGTTCGGCGTAGAAGACCCCCTCGCGGAGGTCGGTGATCCGCACCGCCGTGAGCTGCTGGCCGACGGCCTCCAGCACGTTGCGGAAGAGGTCGTGCGTGAGCGGCCGCACAGGGGTCATGCCCTGCTGTGCGAAAGCGATGGCCGTGGCCTCGCCGGGCCCGATCCAGATGGGCAGATAGCGATCCCCGCCGACCTCGCGCAACAGCACGATCGGCTGGTTGGAAGGCATCTCCACCCTGACACCCACGACGTCTAGCTCGTTCACACCTGCAACCCTAGGGCGCGCGCGGCGGATACTCCAGTTGTCCAGGTCCCTCGCCCGCGCTTTCGAGCCGCCGGCCCGGCGTGTCGGACATCCCCGCGGCTCGAAAGGGCGCCCGGGCACGGCTCGGATCAGAGGCCGGGGCGGGCCCGCAGCCCTGCCTGGACCAGGGCGGCGTGCAGCCGGACCGAGAGGTTGGCCAGCTCCCTGGCCATCGCGGCGGCGTGCGCACGGGTCTGCGGATTGCGGTGCCGACGCAGCGGCGCGACGATCTGCTCGACCAGCCCGACCTCGCGGTCGGCGGCCGCCCTGACCGCGCGCAGATGCCGCGGCTCCAGCCCGAAGCGGCCCAACTCGGCCACGAGTCGCGCAACTTGCAGCATGTCTCCGTCGAAGCCGCCGTCCGGCTCGGCGGTGACCAGACCGTAGGACTCCCACTCCACCAGCTGCGCGTCGGTGATCCCGGCAGCGGCCAGCAGCTCCGCCCGACCCAGACGCGGACCGGCGGACACCGGTCCCGGGGTGATCTGTCCGGCCTCGGGGGCGTCGAGTCCGTCGTCGGACGCTCCGCCGGGACCGGGCAGCGCGGGCGGGGCCTCGCCGCGGTCGAGGGCGGCGAGATGCTCCCTGATCACCCGTAGCGGGAGATAGTGGTCGCGCTGCATCCGCAGCACGTAGGCCAGCCGTTCCACATCGGCGTCGGTGAACTTGCGGTAGCCCGAGGGCGTGCGCTGCGGCTCGACCAGGCGTTCCGCCTCCAGGAAGCGGATCTTGGAGATGGTGACCTCGGGGAACTCCGCCTGCAGCTCCGTCAGCACCGCGCCGATGCTGAGCAGTTGCGGCCGGCCCATGGGAGCCCTGCCGTGGCGGGAGGCGCCGGACGCCGGACGGCCCGACGGCACGAACGGCGCCACCGCCCCGGGGATACCGCTGTCGGCTTGCACGACGGTTGACTCACTCCTCCCAGGGGCGGGGCACCGCTTCTCAGTACCCCGGGCGGGCGGCGAAGAAGACCAACCGGTACTTGCCGATCTGCACTTCGTCGCCGGTGTTCAGCGGCACCTCGTCGATCCGCTCGCGGTTGACATAGGTGCCGTTCAGGCTGCCGACGTCCGCGACGGTGAAGCCGCCGGGGCCGCGCCGGAACTCGACATGACGCCGCGACACGGTGATGTCGTCGAGGAAGATGTCGCTCTCCGGGTGACGGCCGGCCGTGGTCAGCTCGGTGTCCAGCAGGAACCGGCTCCCCGAGTTCGGACCGCGACGCACCACCAGCAGCGCCGAGCCGGGCGGCAGGGCGTCGACCGCGGCCTGCGCCTCGGGCGAGAGCCCGGGGGTGACCGTCGCGGCGGTCTCCGGCTCGTACGACTCGAGGCCGGAGATCGAGATGGTGGACGTCTGCTCCGAAGGACGCTCACCGCCGACGCGGGCCCGCAGCGGGGCACCGCAGTTCGAACAGAAGCGGGCGGACTCCGGGTTGTTGTATCCGCATCGGGTGCACACCGTCACGCCTGCGGCCTCCTGTCGCGGATCGCCTGACTGGCTTTGGGAGAACGGATCGGCCGCAAACCCTCCACCTGAGCTTGAGGGTACCGGCTGAGGTGCTATGCGTCCCTGACTCGGCGCGCCCGCGTGTCGGGCGTCCTCGTCGCGGAAGAGCGGCCGGTCGGCGGCGGGCTCGTAACTGTCGGCGTTGGGCGCCCCACGCATGCCAGGGACGCCGGCGCCGAACTCCTCGTCCGCCCTGCGGTGCCGGGCGGTGGGGGCCTCGACCGCGCCCTGGCGGGACTTCCGGCCGAACAGCTTCGAGAACAGACTCACGGGCGATTCCCCTTGCGAGACACGGACTCGCCCGTGGGGCGAGGTGGAGCCATCGTGGACAGGACTGGTGCGGACGGGACGTGGTTCATCAATGCGTCGTGTGAGCGTAGTCAGGAGTGCTCAAAGGGATCAAGGCGGTCACAGCGAGTGTTTGCGAGCGCACCACCGTTGCGGCGCCTTGGTCCCGGGTCACCGACTGGACCACACCACCCGGAATGTTCAGCGCGGTGTCAAGATCCTGCGGGTTCCCGAGGACTGTGAAGACGTAGGGCTGCCGGACGGTGGTTCCGCTGATCGTCACCGAACCCTTGGCGGCATCCGAGAACCAGGTGCCGGCCACCACCCTGACGTTGTTGATCTGTACCGCCTCCGCCCCAGCCGCGCGCAGCTCCTCCAGCGTGTTGAGCAGCATAGCCGCCTGGACGTTGCCACCCGGGTCCTTGATGGTCAGGGTGACACCCGGGCCAGTCGCGGCGACCGTCCCGGCGAGCACGCCGAGGTCCTGCTCCTTCTGGCGCGTCTGCGCCTGCGCTTCCTTGGCCTGGTTGGAGCTGGTCTGCAGCTGGGTCAACGACGACTGCAGCTGCTGGCGTTCCTGGTCCAGCCGCTGCTGCCGGGCGCCGACCTCGTCGAGGATGCGCACCAGGTCGTCCTGTCGCGCCCCGCGCAGCTGGTTCTCCGTGGTGTTGGCCCGCACCTGGAAGGCGACGCCGAGACCGAGCGCGAAGAGCAGCAGCGCGACGATCAGCTGGGCGCGGTTGACCCGCGGCGGCCAGAGCGCGGCGGCGAGCCGCTGCCTGCCCGTGCGGGCGGCCGGCTCCGACTGCCCGGCCTGCTCGGCCTTATCGGCCTGCTCGGGTTCGGGCGTGTCGGCGTTCTCGGCCTTCCCGGCCTTCTCCGGCTCGGGGGACTCCTCGGTCATCGCTTCACTCCTCTCGCCCGCTCGGTTCCGCCGGTCCTGATCATCCTGCCATCCGTCCTACCCCTGACGTTCACCACCTGCACTTTTCCTGTATCACAGAACGTCACGGCTGCCACATCAGGCTCGGAAGAGGTGACGGCGGATCGCCGCCGCGTTCGAGAAGATCCGGATCCCGAGCACGACCACGACGCCGGTGGAGAGCTGCGAGCCGACGCCCAGCTGGTCGCCGAGGAAGACGATCAGCGCGGCGACGACGACGTTGGAGAGGAAGGAGACCACGAAGACCTTGTCGTCGAAGATCCCGTCCAGCATCGCCCTGACCCCGCCGAAGACCGCGTCCAGCGCGGCCACGATGGCGATGGGAAGGTACGGCACCCAGGCCGCGGGGATGTCGGGCTGCACGAAGAGCCCGACGACGACTCCGAGCACCAGGCCCAGCACGGCGATCACGGTTGCTTGGTTCCTTCCGAGGAGGGCGAGGGATGTGCGTACTGCAGGGCGCCAACGGAGGCCGCCGGAAGATCCAGGTTTCCCTTGCCCGAGACCTGGTGCCGGATCTGGTAACTCTGGGCGAGCTGGTCCAGGTAGAGGCCGCCGTAGGCGTTCCCCTGGAAGGCCGACTCCATGCCCGGGCCGCCGATCGCCTGGAGTGTGTAGGGGAGGGTGAGCGGTCGGTCGTTCACCAGTATCGCGTCACCGGCCGCGCGGATCGCGGACAGGGTGGTCAGGCGCTGCCCGTTGATGGCGATCGCCTCCGCGCCGGACTGCCAGAGCGCGTTCACCACCAGTTGCAGGTCGCTGTCGCGCACCCGTCCGGTGTTCCCGAAGCCGGAGCCGGCGCGCGGGCTCGCGTTGTTGAGGTCCGTCCCTGCGGAGGCGGCGTCGTCGACCTGCACCTCGATCCCCGGCCCGCTCACCGCGGTCGTCCCGACGACCAGCTGGAGCTGTGCGAGACGCGCGCTCTCCTCGCTGCCGACCGCGGAGGCCCTCAGCTTGTCGAGCTGCGCCTGCAGTGTGAGGACCTGCTGCTGGGTGCCGTCGGCGGCGGAGGTGGACTGGTTGATCCTGTCGATCAACGCCTGGCGCTCCCGCGCGGCGACGGGAGCGCTCTGGTGCACCTGGGCGACCCCGATGCTGAGCACCAGCGCGACCAGCGCGAGCCCCACGCCGAACACCAGCCACCCCTGAATGCCACGGGGCAGCCGACTGCTCCCGTAGACGCCCTTGCGCCGGGCGGCCTCGGCGTAGCCCTCGTCGAGGCTGTGCTCCATGACGTTCGTCAGCAGCGACATGGACGCGTCGGGCCGCGCGAAGCGCGGGTCGCTGCGCTTGGCCTTACCGGCACCGTTCGTCGCCATGCCGCATATCGTCCCATGTGCAAAGCAGAGACGATGCAATCCCCCCACGTGGGCAGCCGAGCAGCCCCATCAGGGGCCCGCAGAACCCTGCGCGGACGAGCAACCACAACAGCGACGCGCGGAACCTTGCGCAGACGAGCAACCACAACAGGGGCGCGGGGAACCTTGCGCAGACGAGCAACCACAACAGGGGCGCGGGGAACCTTGCGCAGACGAGCAACCACAACAGGGGCGCGGGGACTGCGCGAGAAACCACCCTGTGCGGATGGCCCTGTTACTGGAGGACCATCCGCACGGGGTGGCTTGTCGCGCAGTCCCCGCGCCCCTGCGGTAGTGCAACTGCCCCTTCACCGGGAGGTGCCGCGGGCGCAAAGGTCTCCGCCGGAGGCTAGTCGCGGCCGGCGGATTCCACGACGGCGGCCCACTCGTCGAGCAGGGCCTGCGTCGAGGTGTCGTCCGGGCCTTCGGCCCAGAGGTGGGTGACGGCTTCGGCGGGGTCCGGGAGGACCATCGTCCAGCGGCCGTCGGGTTCCACCACGCGGACGCCGTCCGTCGTGTCGACCTCGCGTTCGCCCGCCGCCTCCACGACCTTGCGCATGACCATGCCCTTCGCGGCCCACGGGGTGGCCAGGTCACGGCGGTGCACATGGGCCCGCGGAATGCGCGCGTCGATCTGGCTCAGGGTGAGCTGGGTCCGGGCGACCAGACCCAGCAGGCGCACGAACGCCGCCGTTCCGTCGAAGACCCCGCTGAACTCAGGCACCACGAACCCGCCGCGCCCGTCGCCCGCGAAGACCGTGCCGTCCGCCGACGCCGCGCGCGTCAGATCGTCCGGGGACGTCGTCGTCCACAGCACCTGGGTGCCGTGGTACGCCGCGACCTGCTCGGCGATCCGCGTCGTGGCGACCGGCAGCGCGACCTTGCCGCTCCGGCCCTCCGCCGCGATCAGGTCGAGCATGACCAGCAGGGCCCGGTCGTCCTCGATGATCCGACCGCGCTCGTCCACGAAGGAGACACGCTCCCCCACCGGGTCGAAACGCACGCCGAACGCCGCGCGCGAGGAGGAGACCAGCTCGCCGAGCCTGACCAGGCCGACCCGCCGCTCCTCGATCGTCTCCGTCGGATGCGCCTCGTCCATGCCGGGGTTCACCGTCAGCGCCTCGATGCCGAGGCGGCCGAGGATGCTCGGCAGCAGCAGCGACGCGCTGCCGTGGGCGACGTCGACGACGACCTTGAGCTTCGCCTCCTTCATTCCGCGTGTGTCGACCGCACGGAGCAGGCTTCCGGCGTAGGAGTCGAAGACCGTCGCCGGGAAGTTGAGGTCGCCGATCTCGCCGGGGAAGGCCCGGCGGTACTCCTGGCGGGCGTAGACGCGGTCGAGCTTCCGCTGGCCGGCCTGGGACAGGTCCGCGCCGCGCTCGTCGAAGAACAGCACGTCGAGCGAGTCGGGGACTCCGGGCGTGGTCCGCAGCATGATCCCGCCCGCGCTGCCGCGGCCGGTCTGCTGGCGGGCGACGGGCATCGGAACGTTCTCCAGGTCGCGCACGTCGATCGCGCTCGCCTGCAGGGCCGAGATCATCGCGCGCTTGAGCGCTCGCGCACCACGGGAGTGGTCACGCGCGATGGTGACGGTCGCGCCCTTCTTGAGCGTCGTCGCGTAGGCGCCGGCGAGGCGCACCGCCAGTTCCGGGGTGATCTCGACGTTGATGATCCCGGAGACGCCGCGCGCACCGAAGAGGTGCTCCTGGCCCCGCGACTCCCAGATGACGGAGGTGTTGACGAAGGCGCCGGCCTCGATGGTCTTGAAGGGGTACACGCGGACATTGCCCGCGATGATCGACTCCTCCTCGATCAGGCACTCGTCGCCGATGACCGCGCCGTCCTCGATCCTCGCGGCCCGCATGACATCGGTGTTCTTGCCGATGACGCAGCCGCGCAGATTGGTCTGCGGACCCACGTAGACGTTGTCGTGGATGACGGCCTTGTGCAGGAACGCCCCGCGCTTCACGACGACGTTGCTGCCGAGCACGGTGTGCTCGCGGATCTCGACGCCGCCCTCGACCTTCGCGTAGTCCCCGATGTAGAGGGGTCCGCGCAGGACCGCCTCACGGTCGACCTCCGCGCCTTCGGCGACCCAGACCCCCGGGGAGATCTCGAAGCCGTCGATGTCCACGTCGACCTTGCCCTCGAGCACGTCGGCCTGGGCCTTGACGTAGCTCTCGTGGGTGCCGACATCCTCCCAGTAGCCCTCGGCGACGAAGCCGTAGATCGGCTTGCCCTCCTTGAGGAGCTGCGGGAAGACGTCGCCCGACCAGTCGACGGAGGTGTCCGCGGCGACGTAGTCGAAGACCTCCGGCTCCATCACGTAGATACCGGTGTTCACCGTGTCCGAGAAGACCTGGCCCCAGGTGGGCTTCTCCAGGAACCGCTCGACCTTGCCCTCTTCGTCGACGATGGTGATGCCGAATTCCAGGGGATTCGGCACGCGCGTCAGACAGACGGTGACCATCGCTCCCTTGGAGCGATGGAATTCCATGAGTTCGGTCAGGTCGAAATCGGTGAGCGCGTCGCCGGAGATCACCAGGAAGGAATCGTCCTTCAGTGCGTCCTCGGCGTTCTTCACGCTGCCGGCGGTCCCGAGCGGGGTCTCCTCGTTGGCGTAGGTCAGCTTCATGCCGAGCTCTTCGCCGTCACCGAAGTAGTTGCGCACCAGAGAGGCAAGGAACTGGACCGTCACGACGGTGTCGGTGAGACCGTGTCTCTTCAGCAGCCGAAGCACGTGTTCCATGATCGGCCGGTTCACCACCGGCAGCAGGGGCTTGGGCATGCTCGCGGTCATCGGGCGAAGACGGGTTCCTTCGCCCCCGGCCATCACTACGGCCTTCATGTCGGCTGGCTCCTCCTCAATCGGGCAGGGCACTCGCCTTCACGAGACGGCGAGTTTGCACCGCGTACAGGATCCCTGCCCACCAGTAGAGCGTCGTACCCCACCAGACGAACGCCCAACCGATGACGCTCGCCACAGTCCCGACCCAGTTGTCATAGGTCGTGAGCAGCAGCAAAGGGAACGCGTACATCAGATTGAACGTAGCCGCCTTTCCGATGAAGTTCACCTCGGGTGGGCCGTATCCGTGACGTCTCAGGATCGGCAGCAGGGACGCGATGAACACCTCACGCGCCAGAAGGATCACCGTGAGCCACCAGGGCATGATCCCGCGCCAGGTGAGACCCACGATGGTGGAGAGCACGAAGAGGCGGTCCGCGAGCGGGTCCAGCAGCTGACCCAGCCGGCTGACCTGACCCCAGCGGCGGGCGAGCTTGCCGTCGAGGTAATCGCTCACTCCGCTGAGCATCAGGATCCCGATGGCCCAGCCGTCGTTCGTGGGCCCGCCGAACTCCGGCCAGAGCACCAGCCACAGGAAGACCGGCACGCCCACCAGGCGCGCCATGCTCAGCAGATTGGGGATGGTGAGCACGCGGTCGGTCTGGACACGCGTCTCCTGAACCTCCACCCGGGGGCCTCCTGTAGAACACTTCGAACGATGCAGCCCGACTCTAACGCAGTTCACGCGCAGCACAGTGAAGCCCCCTGACCTATGGTCAGGGGGCTTCACTGGAATGGTTGTTCGGCGGCGTCCTACTCTCCCACAGGGTCCCCCCTGCAGTACCATCGGCGCTGTGAGGCTTAGCTTCCGGGTTCGGGATGTAACCGGGCGTTTCCCTCACGCTATGACCACCGAAACACGGTGAAACAAGCGGTGATCGCTGTCTCAGAACAGCACAGTGGACGCGTAGCAACTATGGACAAGCCCTCGGCCTATTAGTACCGGTCAGCTCCACCCCTCACAGGGCTTCCACATCCGGCCTATCAACCCAGTCGTCTACTGGGAGCCTTACCCCATCAAGTGGGTGGGAGTACTCATCTCGAAGCAGGCTTCCCGCTTAGATGCTTTCAGCGGTTATCCCTCCCGAACGTAGCCAACCAGCCATGCCCTTGGCAGGACAACTGGCACACCAGAGGTTCGTCCGTCCCGGTCCTCTCGTACTAGGGACAGCCCTTCTCAATACTCCTGCGCGCGCAGCGGATAGGGACCGAACTGTCTCACGACGTTCTAAACCCAGCTCGCGTACCGCTTTAATGGGCGAACAGCCCAACCCTTGGGACCTACTCCAGCCCCAGGATGCGACGAGCCGACATCGAGGTGCCAAACCATCCCGTCGATATGGACTCTTGGGGAAGATCAGCCTGTTATCCCCGGGGTACCTTTTATCCGTTGAGCGACGGCGCTTCCACAAGCCACCGCCGGATCACTAGTCCCTGCTTTCGCACCTGCTCGACCCGTCGGTCTCACAGTCAAGCTCCCTTGTGCACTTACACTCAACACCTGATTGCCAACCAGGCTGAGGGAACCTTTGGGCGCCTCCGTTACATTTTAGGAGGCAACCGCCCCAGTTAAACTACCCACCAGACACTGTCCCTGATCCGGATCACGGACCCAGGTTAGACATCCAGCACGACCAGAGTGGTATTTCAACGTCGACTCCACAACAACTGGCGTTGCTGCTTCAAAGTCTCCCACCTATCCTACACAAGCCGAACCGAACACCAATATCAAGCTATAGTAAAGGTCCCGGGGTCTTTCCGTCCTGCTGCGCGAAACGAGCATCTTTACTCGTAATGCAATTTCACCGGGCCTATGGTTGAGACAGTCGAGAAGTCGTTACGCCATTCGTGCAGGTCGGAACTTACCCGACAAGGAATTTCGCTACCTTAGGATGGTTATAGTTACCACCGCCGTTTACTGGCGCTTAAGTTCTCAGCTTCGCCCCACCGAAATGGAGCTAACCGGTCCCCTTAACGTTCCAGCACCGGGCAGGCGTCAGTCCGTATACATCGCCTTACGGCTTCGCACGGACCTGTGTTTTTAGTAAACAGTCGCTTCTCGCTGGTCTCTGCGGCCACCCCCAGCTCTGGCAGCAAGTGCCGTCACCAGGCGTGGCCCCCCTTCTCCCGAAGTTACGGGGGCATTTTGCCGAGTTCCTTAACCATAGTTCACCCGAACGCCTCGGTATTCTCTACCTGACCACCTGAGTCGGTTTGGGGTACGGGCCGCCATGAAACTCGCTAGAGGCTTTTCTCGACAGCATAGGATCATCCACTTCACCACAATCGGCTCGGCATCAGGTCTCAGCCTATTGTGTGGCGGATTTGCCTACCACACGGCCTACACCCTTACCCCGGGACTACCACCGCCCGGGCTGGACTACCTTCCTGCGTCACCCCATCGCTCAGCTACTACAAGCTCGGGTCGCCGGCTCCACCACTCCCTTCGGTCCGAAGACCTCCGGGCGGCTTCACGGGCTTAGCATCACCTGGTTCGCCGTTGGCGCTTCAAAGCGGGTACGGGAATATCAACCCGTTGTCCATCGACTACGCCTGTCGGCCTCGCCTTAGGTCCCGACTTACCCTGGGCAGATCAGCTTGACCCAGGAACCCTTGGTCAATCGGCGCAAGAGTTTCCCACTCTTGTATCGCTACTCATGCCTGCATTCTCACTCGTGAACCGTCCACCACTGGATTCCTCCGCGGCTTCACCCGGCACACGACGCTCCCCTACCCATCCATGCACCCGTTGGGGCTATAGCATGAATGACACGGCTTCGGCGGTGTACTTGAGCCCCGCTACATTGTCGGCGCGGAATCACTTGACCAGTGAGCTATTACGCACTCTTTAAAGGGTGGCTGCTTCTAAGCCAACCTCCTGGTTGTCTCTGCGACTCCACATCCTTTCCCACTTAGCACACGCTTAGGGGCCTTAGCCGGTGTTCTGGGCTGTTTCCCTCTCGACCATGGAGCTTATCCCCCACAGTCTCACTGCCGCGCTCTCACTTACCGGCATTCGGAGTTTGGCTAAGGTCAGTAACCCGGTGGGGCCCATCGCCTATCCAGTGCTCTACCTCCGGCAAGAAACACGCGACGCTGCACCTAAATGCATTTCGGGGAGAACCAGCTATCACGGAGTTTGATTGGCCTTTCACCCCTAACCACAGGTCATCCCCCAGGTTTTCAACCCTGGTGGGTTCGGTCCTCCACACGGTCTTACCCGCGCTTCAACCTGCCCATGGCTAGATCACTCCGCTTCGGGTCTTGGGCGCGCGACTCATTCGCCCTATTCGGACTCGCTTTCGCTACGGCTACCCCACACGGGTTAACCTCGCCACACACCGCAAACTCGCAGGCTCATTCTTCAAAAGGCACGCAGTCACACCGAAGTGCTCCCACGGCTTGTAGGCACACGGTTTCAGGTACTATTTCACTCCGCTCCCGCGGTACTTTTCACCATTCCCTCACGGTACTATCCGCTATCGGTCACCAGGGAATATTTAGGCTTAGCGGGTGGTCCCGCCAGATTCACACGGGATTTCTCGGGCCCCGTGCTACTCGGGAGTTGCATAAGCGAGCCGAGAACGTTTCGTCTACGGGGGTCTTACCCTCTACGCCGGACCTTTCGCATGTCCTTCGACTACACTCTCGGTTTCTGACTCGCCCAGCCGCCGGCAGACGACTGAAACACAATCCCACGACCCCATGATGGCAACCCCTGCCGGGTCTCACACCACCATGGTTTAGCCTCATCCGGTTTCGCTCGCCACTACTCCCGGAATCACGGTTGTTTTCTCTTCCTGCGGGTACTGAGATGTTTCACTTCCCCGCGTTCCCTCCACATACCCTATGTGTTCAGGTATGGGTGACAGCCCATGACGACTGCCGGGTTTCCCCATTCGGACACCCCCGGATCAAAGCTCGGTTGACAGCTCCCCGGGGCCTATCGCGGCCTCCCACGTCCTTCATCGGTTCCTGGTGCCAAGGCATCCACCGTGCGCCCTTAAAAACTTGGCCACAGATGCTCGCGTCCACTGTGCAGTTCTCAAACAACGACCAGAAGGTTCAGACTGTCACCAGCCCGTTCCGTCAGGACCCAACAACGTGCCCGACCCGCGAGAATCAGAAGAAGGAGCGTTCCACGCCGAAGCAGTACTAGCCCTTGCCTTCATCTCGCGTGCCGAATAGTCAACGTTCCACCCATGAGCAACCGTGCGAGACATGCGCTCGCAAGCGGCTATGTGCTCCTTAGAAAGGAGGTGATCCAGCCGCACCTTCCGGTACGGCTACCTTGTTACGACTTCGTCCCAATCGCTGGTCCCACCTTCGACAGCTCCCTCCCACAAGGGGTTAGGCCACCGGCTTCGGGTGTTACCGACTTTCGTGACGTGACGGGCGGTGTGTACAAGGCCCGGGAACGTATTCACCGCAGCAATGCTGATCTGCGATTACTAGCAACTCCGACTTCATGGGGTCGAGTTGCAGACCCCAATCCGAACTGAGACCGGCTTTTTGAGATTCGCTCCGCCTCACGGCATCGCAGCTCTTTGTACCGGCCATTGTAGCACGTGTGCAGCCCAAGACATAAGGGGCATGATGATTTGACGTCATCCCCACCTTCCTCCGAGTTGACCCCGGCAGTCTCCTGTGAGTCCCCGGCATAACCCGCTGGCAACACAGAACGAGGGTTGCGCTCGTTGCGGGACTTAACCCAACATCTCACGACACGAGCTGACGACAACCATGCACCACCTGTACACCGACCACAAGGGGGCGCCCATCTCTGGACGTTTCCGGTGTATGTCAAGCCTTGGTAAGGTTCTTCGCGTTGCGTCGAATTAAGCCACATGCTCCGCTGCTTGTGCGGGCCCCCGTCAATTCCTTTGAGTTTTAGCCTTGCGGCCGTACTCCCCAGGCGGGGCACTTAATGCGTTAGCTGCGGCGCGGACCACGTGGAATGTGACCCACACCTAGTGCCCAACGTTTACGGCGTGGACTACCAGGGTATCTAATCCTGTTCGCTCCCCACGCTTTCGCTCCTCAGCGTCAGTAATGGCCCAGAGATCCGCCTTCGCCACCGGTGTTCCTCCTGATATCTGCGCATTTCACCGCTACACCAGGAATTCCGATCTCCCCTACCACACTCTAGCCTGCCCGTATCGAATGCAGACCCGGGGTTAAGCCCCGGGCTTTCACATCCGACGCGACAAGCCGCCTACGAGCTCTTTACGCCCAATAATTCCGGACAACGCTCGCACCCTACGTATTACCGCGGCTGCTGGCACGTAGTTAGCCGGTGCTTCTTCTGCAGGTACCGTCACTTGCGCTTCTTCCCTGCTGAAAGAGGTTTACAACCCGAAGGCCTTCATCCCTCACGCGGCGTCGCTGCATCAGGCTTGCGCCCATTGTGCAATATTCCCCACTGCTGCCTCCCGTAGGAGTCTGGGCCGTGTCTCAGTCCCAGTGTGGCCGGTCGCCCTCTCAGGCCGGCTACCCGTCGTCGCCTTGGTAGGCCATCACCCCACCAACAAGCTGATAGGCCGCGGGCTCATCCTGCACCGCCGGAGCTTTCCACCCCGGAGCATGCGCTCCAGGGTCGTATCCGGTATTAGACCTCGTTTCCAAGGCTTGTCCCAGAGTGCAGGGCAGATTGCCCACGTGTTACTCACCCGTTCGCCACTGATCCACCCCGAAGGGCTTCACCGTTCGACTTGCATGTGTTAAGCACGCCGCCAGCGTTCGTCCTGAGCCAGGATCAAACTCTCCGTGAATGCTTTACATTCGCGTAGAGCGGTGCAGCACCTGCCGGAATGAGCAGGTCAGCACACAGCGTCCTCGCTGAAAATTTGTTCTCAAAAGTAACTGGCGTTGACTTTTGGCACGCTGTTGAGTTCTCAAGGAACGGGGCGCTTTCCGCGCCGTCTTCCGTGTTTTCGTCCCGGTCGGCGCCGGGCACAAGGAAGAAGTTACATGGCCCGCTGCGGGCGAGCAAATCGGCGCAGGTCACCCGAATGACGTAGAGTCTCATCAAGCGCGCAGTGGTCTAGACCTCTCGCGCGCGACCACCCGCTGCGAGGCACAGACTCGGGACCTTCGTACCCAAGTGTCCGTAGTTGCCATGATTTAGGCTGACTTCGACGTGCCGGCCCCACAGGCCGCGCGCCCTGGGTTCCGCCACTTAGGAGGCTCAAGACCATGACGACCGTGACGTCCCCCCTGGCCGGCGAGGCCATCGGGCTCGCGAACGTGCCCGACCCCGTCTTCTCCGGCGCCATGGTCGGGCCGGGCACCGCGATCAAGCCGGCGGCCGGTCCCGGCGCTGCGGTCTCGCCCGTCGACGGAACCATCGTCTCCATGCACCCGCACGCGTTCGTCGTCCTCGACGACCAGGGGCACGGCGTCCTCACCCACCTGGGCATCGACACCGTTCAGCTCAACGGCGAGGGCTTCGAACTGCTGGTGGAGAAGGGGGACACGGTCAAGCGCGGTCAGCCCGTGATCAGGTGGAACCCGACCGCGGTCGAGGCGGCAGGGAAGTCGTCCATCTGTCCGGTCGTCGCCCTGGAGGGCACGCCCGAGCAACTGTCGGAGGTCAGGGACAACGGGGCGGTCGCCGCCGGCGACGCGCTCTTCACCTGGCAGTAGTTCAGCGATACACCAGACGTTCGACGGCGACTCAAAGCGGAGACCGGTGAGATGACAGAGACCCTGCAGGGCGTGGGCGTCAGCCACGGCGTGGCGATCGGACAGGTGCGGCACATGGGCACCGCGGTGCTGGAGCCGGAGGCCAAGCAGATCCCCACCGGGGACGCCCCGCGCGAGCAGGCTCGGGCCAGGCAGGCGGTCGACGCCGTGGCCGCCGATCTCCAGGCGCGCGGGAACCTCGCCGGCGGCGAGGCGCAGGCCGTGCTCGAGGCCCAGGCGCTAATGGCGCAGGACCCCGAGCTGATGGCGGACGTCGAGCGGCGGATCGCCGTGGGCAGCAGCGCGGCGCGCGCCGTATACGACGCGTTCGCGGCCTACCGCGCGCTGCTCGCCGCGGCGGGCGACTACCTGGCGGGCCGGGTCGCCGACCTGGACGACGTGCGGAACCGGATCGTCGCCCGGCTGATGGGCGTGCCGATGCCGGGCGTCCCCGACAGCGACGAGCCCTACGTGCTCTTCGCCCGGGATCTGGCGCCCGCCGACACGGCGCTGCTCGACCCGACGCTGGTGCTCGGCTTCGTGACCGAGGAGGGCGGGCCGACCAGCCACAGTGCCATCCTCGCCCGCGCGCTCGGCGTCCCTGCGGTCGTCGCGATGCCTGACGCCACCCGGATGGCCGAGGGCGTCGTCGTCGCCGTCGACGGCAGCACCGGCGAGGTCATCATCTCCCCCTCCGTGGAGACGCAGGAGCAGCTGCGCGCCGAGGCGGCGGAGCGGAAGGCGGCGCTGGCGGCCTCGTCCGGTCCGGGGCAGACCTCGGACGGGCACCGGGTGCCGCTGCTGGCCAATGTCGGCGGTCCTGCGGACGTGCCCGCGGCGGTCGAGGCGGGGGCCGAGGGTGTCGGTCTCTTCCGTACCGAGTTCCTGTTCTTCGAAAAGCACAGCCTCGACGACTCGAAGAAGGCGCCGTCCGAGGACGCGCAGGTCGAGGCGTACCGCAAGGTGCTGGAGGCCTTCCCCGAGGGTCGCGTGGTGGTGCGCGTGCTGGACGCGGGGGCCGACAAGCCGCTGGAGTTCCTCACTCCGGCGGACGAGCCGAATCCGGCGCTGGGCGTGCGGGGTCTGCGGTCGCTGCTGGAACATCCCGAGGTGCTGCGGACCCAGTTGCGCGCGCTGGCCCGTGCGTCCGAGGGGCTGCCGGTCTATCTGGAGGTCATGGCCCCGATGGTGGCCGACCGCCAGGACGCGAAGGCGTTCGCGGACGCGTGCCGTGAGGCGGGTCTGCGGGCGAAGTTCGGCGCGATGGTGGAGATCCCCTCCGCCGCGCTGCGGGCCAGGTCGATCCTCCAGGAGGTCGAGTTCCTGTCGCTGGGCACCAACGACCTGGCGCAGTACACCTTCGCGGCGGACCGCCAGGTGGGCGCGGTGGCGCGGCTGCAGGACCCGTGGCAGCCGGCCTTGCTGGACCTGATCGCGATGTCGGCCGAGGCGGCGAGGGCGACGGGCAAGAGCTGCGGTGTC
Organism: Streptacidiphilus rugosus AM-16; assembly: GCF_000744655.1. Classification (NCBI taxonomy): domain Bacteria; kingdom Bacillati; phylum Actinomycetota; class Actinomycetes; order Kitasatosporales; family Streptomycetaceae; genus Streptacidiphilus; species Streptacidiphilus rugosus. The sequence goes on from NZ_JQMJ01000004.1 coordinate 1,337,881, forward strand.
TGCGGCGAGGCGGCGTCCGACCCGGTGCTGGCGTGCGTGCTGACGGGTCTCGGCGTGACCAGCCTGTCCATGGGCGCGGCGTCGATCCCCTATGTGCGGTCGAAGCTGTCGAAGGTGACGCTGGCGCAGTGCGAGCGCGCGGCGGCCGCGGCGCGCGCCACCGACAACGCGGCGGACGCGCGGGCGGCGGCGAATCAGGTCCTGTCCGGCGAGTGATCGGCGCGCGTGGTCAGCGGGCCCTCGTCCTTCGGGACGGGGGCCCGCTTCGTTGCGGACTCGGTGCTCACCACCACGAAGACTCCGGCGACGACGACGGCCCCGCCGACCGCGATGGACCAGGTGACGGGTTCGGAGAGGATCAGCCAGCCGAGGGCGACGGCGACGACGGGGTTGACGTAGGCGTAGGTGGCGACGAGGGAGAGCGGGGCCTTCTGCAGCAGCCAGGCGAAAGCGCTGAAGGCGACCAGGGAGCCGAAGACGACGAGGTAGGCCAGGGCGAGCCAGGAGTGGACGCTGACCGCGCCCGGGTTCAGGTGCTCGCCGCGGAACAGGCCGATGCCGAGGTCGCCGAGGCCGCCCGCGATCATCTCGTAGGCGCTGGCGGTGAAGGGGTTGGCGGGCATCGGCAGCCGTGAGGAGAGGAAGGAGCCGACGGACCAGAGCAGCGCGGCGGCGAGCACGGCGACGACGCCAGCGAACTGGACCGTCCCCGAGCTGCCGGGCAGCGTGAGCACCACGAGCCCGGCGAAGCCGAGCAACACGCCGGCGAAGGTCGCGGTGCGGGGCCGGTCGCCGAAGAGGGCGCGCAGCACGATGACCCAGAGGGGGACGCTGGCGACGAGCAGGGCGGCCAGGCCGGAGGGGATCCGGGTCTCGGCGAGGACGACGAGGCCGTTTCCGCCGACCAGGAGCAGCAGGCCGACCAGGACGGCAGAGGCGAGTCTGCGCCGGTCGACGCGCAGGGCGTCCGGGCCGAAGCGCCAGGCGACGATGCCGACGAGGAGCAGGCCCGCGGTGACGAAGCGGAGGGCGGCGGAGAGGAACGGGGGCATCGTCTCGACCACGATGCGGATGGCGAGGTAGGTCGAGCCCCAGACCACGTACACGATGGTCAGTGCGGTCCACAGGAGCGTCTGCGGGCTTCGGGCGGTCGCGGCGGCGGGGCCGGCCGGGGTCTCCGGGGCGTCCGGGGCGGAGCTGCCGGTCGTGACCGGGACCGCGCGACGTGTCATGGGTGTCCCTCTCTTACGTGCCTGTACAGCCATCCTTCCGCACCCGGCACTCGGGACGCCAGATGGAGAACGCAACCGTCTTGGATGATGGGACGAGGTTTCTCAAGGAACGAGACATGATCTAACGTCAGCGGCAGGGAGGCTGACATGACCGATCATCAGAACCACTACACCCACGGATTCCACGCTTCGGTACTGCGCTCGCACCGGTGGCGGACGGTGGAGAACTCCGCCGCGTACCTGCTGCCGGAGCTGAAGCCGGGCCAGGACGTGCTGGACGTCGGCTGCGGGCCGGGGACGATCACGGCGGGGCTGGCCGAACGCGTGGGGCCGGGCGGGTGACGGCCGTGGACCGTTCGGCCGAGGTGCTGGCCGAGGCGGCGGCCGCGGTGCCGGAGGCGGCCGGCGTGCGCTTCGAGACGGCGGACGTGCACGCGCTGCCGTTCCCGGACGACTCGTTCGACGTCGTGCACGCGCACCAGGTGCTGCAACACGTGGCGGACCCGGTCCAGGCGCTGCGCGAGATGCGCCGCGTCTGCCGGCCGGGCGGTGTGGTGGCCGCGCGCGACTCGGACTACGCGGGCTTCGTCTGGTTCCCGCTACTGCCGGAGCTGGACGAGTGGAACGCGCTGTACCACCGGGTCGCGCGCGCCAACCACGGCGAACCCGACGCGGGCCGGATGCTGCGCGCCTGGGCCCTGGACGCCGGCTTCGCCGACGGTCGGATCGAGGCGGGCTCGTCCACCTGGTGCTTCGCCGACCAGGAGGACCGCGCGTGGTGGGGCGGGATGTGGGCGGAGCGCATCCTCTCCTCCGGCATCGCCGAACAGGCGGTGGCGGAGGGCTTCGCCACCCGCGCGGACCTGGAGCGGATCAGCGCGGGGTGGCGGAGCTGGGCGGCCGACGGCCGTGGCTGGCTGAGCGTCCTGCACGGCGAGGTGCTGTGCCGGGCCTGACCGGCCGCCGACCTCGGGCCGCCGCTACCGGGTGACCTCGAAGGACAGGTGCGCGGACAGGGCGCCGAGGAAGTCGCCGGCGTCGAAGATCTCGCCGGCGGAGGCGACGCCGACCGTCCTGGTCCGTCCGTCGAGGATGCGGGCCACCGCCTCGACCGCGAGCGGCGCGCTGACGGCGTAGATGTCCTGGCCCCTGGCCACCGCCCGCCGCTCGACGCCGCCGGAGCGGACCAGGACGTCGACGAGGTAGGTCTGCGCGGACCGGCCGGCCGCGTCGACCGCCGTCGGCGCGGGCGTGTCGGGGGCGGAGAGATCCCTGGCCGCCTCGACCGTCATGTAGCAGCGCAGCTCGGGGACGGAGAAGTGGTGCGGGATGGTGACGGCGTCGGCCATGGTGAAGTCGCCGACGACGGCCCGCTCCCCCATCGGCGCGGGGAAGGTCCACCGCAGGGCGGGCAGTTCGTCCGTGTGGTACCGCAGCTCCCCGCCGCTGTGGCGGACGCGCCGGCCTGCGCGCCGGTCGTGGGAGACCTTGCCCGCGGCGCGGGTGCCCTCGGTGGGGTGCCAGCTGTTCAGACCGTAGGCGACGTGCACCTCGTCGGCCGCGGTCCAGTCGCCCATCGCCGCGGTGGCCAGCAGGTCGCCGAGTCCGCCGTAGAAGGCCATCGCGGGAACGACGGCCACCCCGGCGACGCGGGCGCGGTCCGCGAACTTCGTGAAGGTGTCGACGTTGGCCTCGATCTCGGCGGCCACGTCGACGTACGGGACGCCGGCCCGCAGCGCCGCCTCGATGACCGGGCCGGCCGTCGCGGCGAACGGGCCGGCGCAGTTGATCACGGCGGCCGCGCCGGCCAGGGCGCGGTCGAGCGAGGCCGGGTCGTCGACCGAGGCGGGGCGGACCGCCGGCTCGGGGTCGGTCGCCGCCAGCGCCTTGAGCTTCTCCGGGTCGCGGCCGGAGAGCACGGGCAGGAACCCGCGCTCCCTCAGCTCCGCGACCACGAAGCGTCCGGTGTGCCCGTACGCGCCGAAGACCGTCACCGTCTGTGCCGTACTCATGAGTTGCTCCCCCGCATCCCGCATGCGTCGTACCCGGATGATCGACTTCGGTCATCCTGGCAGGGCTGACGCCCCGACACCAGGGCGACGCGGGAGAGCGGTCAGCGCCGGTACTGCTCGAAGGCCCGCAGCGCCTCGGGGTCGTCGATCGAGCCGGGGTTCACCGCCTTCGCCAGCGGGGTGCCGGCCAGGATCCGCTTGACCGGCACCTCGATGCGCTTGCCGGTCAGCGTGTGAGGCAGCGCCGGCACGGCGATGACCTCGTCGGGCACGTGGCGCGGCGACAACTGCGTGCGCAGGGCGTCGCGGACGGCCGCCCGCAGCTCGTCGTCGAGCTCGGCGCCCTCGGCCAGCACCACGAACAGCGGCATCCAGTAGCCGCCCTCGGGCTCCTCCAGGCCGATGACCAGGGACTCCTTGATCTGCGGCAGCCGCTCGACGACCTCGTAGATGTCGGCGGAGCCCATCCGGACGCCCTGGCGGTTGAGCGTGGAGTCGGAGCGGCCGTGGATGACGACGGAGCCGCGCTCGGTGACCGTGATCCAGTCCCCGTGACGCCAGACGCCGGGGAACATCTCGAAGTAGCTCTCCCGGTACCTGGCGTCCTCGGGGTCGTTCCAGAAGCGGATCGGCATGGAGGGGATCGGCTTGGTGACGACCAGTTCGCCGACCTCGTCGACGACCGGCTTGCCGCTCGCGTCCCAGGCCTCGACGGCCGCGGCCAGGCTCGGGGCCTGGATCTCGCCGAGGTGCACCGGCAGGGTCGGGACACCGCCGACGAAGCAGCTGCACACGTCGGTGCCGCCGCTGACGGAGGCCAGCCAGACGTCGGGGCTGATCTCGTCGTAGATCCAGCGGAAGCCGTCGGGCGGCAGCGGCGAACCGGTCGTGCCGATGGCGCGCAGCCGGGAGAGGTCGAGGTCGCGGCCCGGGTGCACCTCGGCCTTCTTGCAGGCCATGACGTAGGCCGCGGAGGTGCCGTAGACGGTGACGCCGGCCTCGGCGGCGATGCGCCACTGAGCGTCGGCCGCCGGGTAGCCGGGGCTGCCGTCGTAGGTGACGATGCTCGCGCCCACCAGCAGGCCGGCGAGCAGGAAGTTCCACATCATCCAGCCGGTGGAGGTGTACCAGAAGAACCGGTCGCCGGGGCCGAGGTCGAGGTGGAGTCCGGCCTGCTTGAGGTGCTCGACGGTGATGCCGCCGTGGCTCTGCACGATGGCCTTGGGCAGGCCGGTGGTGCCGGAGGAGTAGAGCACCCACAGGGGGTGGTCGAAGGGCAGCTGCTCGAAGACCGGCACGGCGGGCGCGGCCGTCAGCGCCTCCCACTCCAGCGCCCCCTCGGGGGCCTCGCTGCCGAGCAGCGGGATGTGGACGACATGGCGCAGCGTCGGCAGCTCGCGGCGCAGTTCGGCGACGACCTCGGCCCGGTCGTGCTGCTTGCCGCCGTAGCGGTAGCCGTCGACGGCGAAGAGCAGCACCGGCTCGATCTGCTGGAAGCGGTCCAGCACGCTGCGCGCGCCGAAATCGGGCGCGCAGGAGGTCCAGATCGCGCCGACGGCGGCGGTGGCCAGCAGCGCGACGGCGGCCTGGGGCACGTTGGGCAGGTAGGCGCTGACGCGGTCGCCGGGGCCGACGCCGAGGCGGCGCAGCTCGGCCGCGAGGGAGCCGACCTGGCGGCGCAGCTCGGACCAGGTGGTGACGCGGGGGGTGGGGCTGCTCTCGTCGACGTGCAGGATGGCCGGGGTGTCGGCGTTCTGCGGGTCCTCGCCGTGCCGCAGCACGTGCTGGGCGTAGTTGAGCCGCGCGCCGGGGAACCAGCTCGCGCCGGGCATCGAGGCGTCCGCGAGGACCGCGGTCGGCGGGGTGGAGAAGCGCACGTCGTACCACTGGGTCAGGGCCGACCAGAAGTCGTCCAGGTGCTCGACGGACCAGCGGTGGAAAGGGGCGTACTCGCCCGCGACGGCCTTGGGCGCGCCGTAGTACTCGGCGGCGAAGCGCTGGAAGGCGGCGAGCCGGGAGGCGGCGGCCCGCTCGGGGTCGGGCGTCCACAGGGGTGCGGTCTGTTCGCTGCTCATGCGCGGTGCTGGCCTCCGGTTCAGGCGCACCCGCACGTCGATGGGCGGGTGGGAACGCCTGTGCAGAATCTGCCACGAATCCGGGGGGACGCGCCAGAGAGAGCTCTTTCACTTCGGGAGCGATCCGGCGGTCGCGCACCCCCGGCGGCGGGGCGAGCGGCGGCGCCACGAGGCCTGGCCGGTGCGTGGGCCGTTCGAGGTGAGCAGCACGGGCACGCCGAGGGCGTCGCCGACGGCCTCGGGCCAGCAGCCCGGGCGGTGCAGAGTGGCGGGGCGGGCGCGCAGCAGGTGGGCGGTGAGGCGCTGCTGCCGGTCGAGGTCGCCGGGCAGTCCGACGGAGAGGTCGCGGACCGTGCCGCCCTCCAGCGTGTACGAGTCGCACAGGCTCAGCCGTGCGGAGCGTGCGGGGGCGTCGAGGTGGGTGACGGCCAGCGCATCGGCGCCGCCCGCGGCGGCCAGCGCGTAGCGGTGGGCGACGGCGTCGAAGTGGCCCCGGCGGAAGGCGCCCTGCCAACGGCCGGCCGCGTTGTGCGGCTCGGGCAGCTCCGCGTCGAGCGCGGGGTCCTCGGTGACCAGCGGGCCGGGGCCGTGCCGGGTGGTGCAGGTGCGGACGACGCCGAGGCGGAGGGCGTCGCCCGCGATGTCCGCTCCCGCCTCGGTCAGCAGGGCGTCGGCGTTGGCGAAGGTGGTGGTGGACCAGGTGGTGTAGGGGTGGAAGCCGTACCACTCGTCCAGCAGCACGCCCTGCGCGCCCTCGAGGACGACCCGCTCCCGGCGGAGCAGGTCCGGCAGGTGGGTCTCGTCGGTGAGGCGGACCCGCTCGGCGAAGGCGCTGAACGCGACCGCGCAGTCCGCCAGGGGCGGGCCGAACTCCCCGGCCACGCCCAGCTGTTCGGCCAGCCGTTCGCGCAGCCGCCGGAGCCGGTGGTGCAGCCGCTCCGGCTCGGCGCAGTCCCCGGCGACGGGCGCCTCCTCGGGGTGCGCGAGCGCGTACGCGGCGGTCTCGCCGATGCCCATGCCGCAGGAGCCGTGGCGTCCGGCTCCGCGGGCCTGTTCGCGCAGGCGGTTGGCGAGGGCGTGGTACGGGGTGGTGAGCAGGGCGCGGCGGTCGACGGTGAGGGCGCCGAGCGGATCGGGGACGCCCAGCGAGGCCAGGTGGCGGGCCTCGGCCGCGAGCGCGAGCGGGTCGACCAGCACGAAGCGGGACAGGTGGGTCCGCACGCCCGGTACCAGGCCGCCGGAGCCGAACTGGGCGAAGGTGTGGTGCCTGCCGTCGTCGGTCACCACGTTGTGGGCCGCCTGCGCCCCGCCGTTGAAGCGCACGACGGTGTGTGCGCCCATGGCGCGGCACAGGCGGTCCACGGTGGCGCCCTTGCCGGCGTCGCCGAACCCGAGGTCGACGACGACGGCGTGGCGCTGTTCGATCGTCACAGCCGGGTGTTCCCCTGGCGACCGCCTCCGCCGTCGGTCCGGTCCGTGCCGTCGCTGCGGTCGCCCTGAGCCGCCCGGCTCTGGGAGCCGAGCAGCGAGACGCCGGAGACGGCGGTCTCGCCGCCGCGGCGGGCGACCTCCGCCAGGGCGCGGCCCACGCTGTCCCCGGCGCGGGAGCCGACGTCGGCGAGGTCGGCGAGGCCTTCGTCCAGGTCGATGGCCTCCTCGCCGAGCCCGATCGTGAGCGCGATGGTCTCGCACACCGCGTCCAGGTCGTCGAGTTCGATGACGTTCTGGTGGAGCAGCGACCGCCAGCGGCCGAGGACCTCGGGGTTGCCCGCGTAGGACGCTCCCGCGGGCAGGATGTAGTAGACGTGCCAGCGGCGCTGCAGCTCCGGCAGCAGCGCGGCGAGCGGCAGGTCCTCGGGGATCCGTTCGCCGAGGACCTCGCCGACCTCGCGTGCCTTGACCTTGCCGTAGGGCAGCTCGTCGCCGATGAGGAAGAGGTAGCCGCGGCGGCCGCGCTTCTCGAAGCAGTCGGTGGCGGTGTGCCGGGCGATGGCGTACATGGCCAGCTCGTAGGACTCGTGCATCTGTCCTCCGCCACCGCCCTCGAGGAAGATGTTGCCGAGGTTGTCGTCCATCCGGTTGTCCGACTCGAACTGCCCCAGCTGGAGCGGGACCCGGTCGCAGGTGGCGTCGCCGACCGCGCCGAAGAGGATCTGCGGGTCGCGGGTGTAACCCTTGCGGAGCAACAGCCCGAAGAGTTCCGGCAGCTTGGTCTGCAGGACGCGCGGAACGGTGCCCATCGAACCGGTGACGTCGAACAGCACGGCGACGGCGAGCGAGTCGGGGTGTTCGACGCTGTCCCTGCTCTCACGCACGGTGAGGCCGAGCGGGTCCAGGCTCGGGTGGGCCCGCCAGGTGTGCCGGGCGCCGCGCCGGGCGCGGTCGCTGTAGTCGAACGCGCCGAGGCCGCTGGCGGCGCGGTAGTCGGCGGCTGCCGTGTAGACGTCGGTGTCCCAGCGTCCGCTTCCCATGGTGGTTCCCCCAGATGTCGTCGTTCGGTCGGAGCGGTCGGGCGGTCGGGCCGTCGTGCGCGGACGGCCGGCCGGATGGGAGGCCGCCGGACGGCGGGTCAGGCGACGGGCAGGTGCAGGGCCCGGAAGGTGCGCGGTCCGTACAGGTGCGCCAGCAGCTGGTCGAGTTCGCCCAGCAGCTTCCAGGCGTCGTGCGGGCGGCGCGGTTCGGCGGGCAGCATGCAGCCGGCCAGGAAGGCGCGCATCTCGCGCGGGGCGCGTCCGCCCATCAGTTCGGCGATGCAGTGGCTGGCCAGGTGGATGTCGGTGGCCTCGGTGACCGGCCGCCGGTCGGCGACCTCGGGCGGATAACGGTGCCGGTGCCGCTCGACCAGGGCCGGGGCGGGTGTGCGCGGGCCCGTGGTGGCGTAGCACCAGTCGACCAGGACCAGGCCGTGCTCCTCGAGTTGGACCAGGATGTGCTCGGGCAGCACCGCGCCGTGCCGTACCCCGGTGCGGTGCGCGTGGCCGAGGGCGACCAGCAGCCTGCGCCAGATCCAGGCGGCGTCGCGCGGGTCGAGCCCGGCCGGGAAGGCGGCGCGCAGTTCGGCGAGGGTGGTGAAGCCGTCGAGCCGCAGCAGCGCGTTGACGCGGCGCGGCGCGCCGGCCGGGTCGCTCGCGTCGGCGTGCCGGAAGCTCTCCAGCAGCGTGGGCACGTAGGGGCGGAAGCGCGGGTCCCCGTGCCGGGCGAGCCAGCCGAGTGCGTGGGCCTCGCGTTCCATCAGGTCGTTGTCAGCGGCGATCCGGGAGATCTTGAGGACGGCGTCGAGTTCGTGGCCGCCGTCGCGCGGGCGGGCGCGGGCGGCGCGCAGCACCGCGACGTCCCCGGTGCCGATCAGCTCGCCGATCCGGTAGCGGTGCCGACGGGTCGTCAGCAGGTCGGCGGGCTGGGCCTGCTGGGCGGCCCTGAGCCGGTTGAGCGCGGCGCAGGCGGCGGTCGCCTCGGCGCGGTGCCCGAGCGGTGCCGTGTCCGGGTGCAGCAGCCGGGCCAGGCGCCGGTACCGCCGGGCGGCGGTGGCGGCGTCGGTCGGATAGCCGCCGAAGAGGTCGTCCGGGCCGCGGGCGGTGGCGAGGGCGGCCAGCGCCTCCTCGTAGGTGCGCGGACGCGCGGGCCGGTCCTGGGCGGGGTCGGTCACCGGATTCCCTCCTCGCGGTCGGGGCGCAGCAGCGCCGGGTGGAGCAGCCGCGCGTCGCCCGCGCGGTAGACCTTGGCGCGCGGTCCCCCGCGGGCGTTGCCGCGCTCGGCGGTCTCGCCGGTGCTCTCGACGAAGCCGGGGACGGAGAGCACCTTGCGGTGGAAGTTGCCGGGGTGGAGCTTCTCGCCCCAGATCTCCTCGTAGACGCCGCGCAGTTCCGGGATGGTGAACTCCGACGCGAGGAAAGCGGTGGCCAGCGGCGTGTACTCGACCTTGGCGCGGGCGCGCTCCAGCGCGTCGGCGAGGATCGCGGCGTGGTCGAAGGCCAGCCCACGTCCGGCGAGCGGGGCGCTGCGAGGTTCCCGGTCACCGGTCCCACCCCCGTGAGGACCGGCGACCGGAGTCCAGACGGCGCGGGCGGCGTCGCCGCCGGCGCGCGGGTCGGGAAGGTCGGGTGCGAAGGCCAGGTAGGCCACCGAGACGACGTGCATGCGCGGGTCCCGCCCGGGCGCGCCGTAGGAGCCGAGCTGCTCCAGGTGCACCCGCTCCAGGGCCTCCCCGGTGAGTCCGGTCTCCTCGGCCAGCTCCCGGGCGGCGGCAGTGTCGAGATCCTCCTCGCCCGCCTTGACGAACCCGCCGGGCAGTGCCCAGCAGCCCTGGAAGGGCGGCTCGGCCCGCTCCACCAGCAGCACGTTGAGCCTGCCCTGACGCATGGTCAGCGCGATGATGTCGACGGTGAGCGCGATCGGCGGAAAGGCGCGCGGGTCGTAGTCCCTGAGCCACGCGGCCTCGCCCTCGCGGGAGGTGTCGGATGCGGCCGGCTGCGGACTCATCGGGGCTCCAGTTGTTCTCTCAGTGAGTATTTCTCGATCTGAGAACAACGTAGCGTGCAGGGCACGGCTGCGCCAGCCCCCGTGCGGCGTTTTCCACCCGGGGCCGGTCGCGGCGCGGGAGCCCGGTCAGTCGCGCAGCGCGGCGACGACCACCAGCACCTCTTCCGTCAACTCGGGCCCCACCGGGCCGTGCTGGTACATCAGGCGGTACCACATCGCACCGAAGACCAGATCCACGACGGTGGCCACGGGCACCCGCCAACCGTCCGACCCCTGCCGCTCCAGCACCTCGGCGAGCAGGGCGCGCCGGCCGGCGATGTAGCCGCGCATCGTCACGGCCAGCGCGGGATCGGCGAAGGCGTCCGAGCTGAGCCCGAGCAGCACGTCCGCCACGGGCGCCCTCGCGGCCAGGGCGAACGTCCCGTCGAGGAAGGCGCGCAGATCGGCGACCGGATCCGGGCCGGGCGGCGGCGCGCCGTGCGCCGCGCCGATCTCGCCCATCGCCTCCAGCAGCACCGCACCGCGCGTCGGCCACCAGCGGTAGACGGTCTGCCGGCCCACCCCGGCGGCCTCGGCGATGGCCTTCATGGTCACGGCCGCGTAGCCGTCACTGACACAGAGCGCGAGCGCGGCGTCGAGGACCGCGCGGCGGGCCGCGTCGCTGCGGGGACGCCCCAGGGGCTTCTCGTTCATGGCCGGACTTTACAAGACACGATGTCTCGATACATAATCGAGACACAATGTCTCGTAAAGGGAGTGCGAAGGACATGTCGGAGCGCGTGGTCATTCTTGGCGGCACCTCGGGGATCGGGCTGGCCGCCGCCGAACTGCTGCTGACCAGGGGGAACGAGGTCTGGATCGCCGGAAGGGACGAGGAGCGGCTCGAACGGGCCCTCAAGGCGCTGGACGTGCCCGCGGCGAAGGGCCGCACGGTGGACGCGACGGACGAGGAGCGGCTGGCGGCGTTCTTCGCGGAGGTGGGCCCGTTCGACCACCTCGTGGTCACCCTCACCGCCAACGGCGGCGTCACCTCACTCGCCGACCTGACGGCGTCCGAGCTGCGCCGCCACCACGAGGGCAAGCTGATCCCGCATCTGCTCGCGGTCAAGGCGGCCCTCGGCACGCTGCGCGAGGACGGCTCGGTCACCCTGGTCGGCGCGATCAGCTCGCAGCTCAGCGCCGCCGGGCTGCTCGTGCTCGCCTCGGCGAACGCGGCCGTGGAGACGGCCTCGCGGATCCTGGCGGCCGAGCTCGCGCCGCGCCGGGTGAACGCGGTCTCCCCCGGCGTGATCGACACGCCGTGGTGGGACTGGGTCCCCGAGGCGGCCAGGACCGAGACGGTCGCCGGCGCGGCGGCCGGCACCGCGGTGGGCCGACCCGGCCGGCCGGAGGAGGTCGCGCACGCGATCGCCTTCCTGGTCGAGAACACCTACACCACCGGCGTGGTGCTGCCCGTGGACGGCGGTGCCAGGCTCGGCGTCCAGCGGGGATAGGCTGGTCAGGGCGTTGGTCGGGCGGGTCTCCGGTACGTCGGGGGCCCGCCCTCCCAGTTCCACCCGCCGGCCCACCCGCCGCTCCGCTCCGCCGCTCCACCCGCCGCTCGGAGGATCCGTGATGACCGTTCAGGGCTCGCTCGCCGCCGCTCTCGCCGACGGCGTGGTCGTGCTGGACGGAGGCATGTCCAACGAACTCGCTGCCGACGGGCACGACCTGTCCGACGCGCTCTGGTCCGCGCGGCTGCTGCGCGACGCGCCGGACGCCGTGGCGGCGGTGCACCGCCGCTACTTCGCGGCCGGGGCGCAGGTCGCGATCACCGCGAGCTACCAGGCGAGCTTCGAGGGCTTCGCCCGCGCCGGGATCGACCGCGCCGAGGCGACGGAGCTGCTGCGCCGCAGTGTCGCGCTGGCGCGCGAGGCGGCGGGCGGGACCCCGGGGCGCTGGGTCGCCGCCTCGGTCGGTCCCTACGGCGCGGTGCTGGCGGACGGCTCGGAGTACCGGGGCCGCTACGGACTGAGCCGCGCGGAGCTGCGCGCCTTCCACGCGCCGCGCGCAGAGGTGCTGGCCTCGGCGGAGCCGGACGTGCTCGCCGTCGAGACCGTCCCGGACGTGGACGAGGCGGAGGCGGCGCTGGACGCCGTCGCGGGTCTGGACGTGCCGGTCTGGCTCTCCTTCAGCGCGGCGGGGGGACGCACCCGCGCGGGCCAGCCGCTGGCCGAGGCCTTCGCGCTGGCGCGGGGCAACGACCAGGTGCTGGCGGTGGGGGTCAACTGCCTGGCCCCCGAGGAGGCCGCCGACGCGGTGGCGCTGGCGGCGGAGGTCTCCGGCAAGCCGGTGGTGGTCTACCCCAACAGCGGCGAGGGCTGGGACGCCCGCGCCCGCGCCTGGTCCGGCCCGGCGACCTTCTCGCCCGACCGCGTCACCGCCTGGCTCTCCGCCGGGGGCCGGCTGGTCGGCGGCTGCTGCCGCGTCGGCGCCGACCAGATCGCCGCGCTGGCCGACCAGGTGGACGGTCACCGGAACGCGTCGGCACAGCCGCCTCGTCCGTGAGAGCGGCCGCGCCCGTGCCTCGGCCGGGCGGTGCCCGCTGCCGACGCACGGAACATCCCGGATCGGACGGGGTCGACGACGGCCCCGGACCGCCGCGAGCCTGCGCATTCGCCCGTGGCAGCCGGGCCGGGCTGACTATGATCCGCGCGTGCCCACGATGACGATCGCCACCAGCAACGAGCGCCCCGACCTCCAGGAGCAGGCCAGGACGGCCCTGCGCGGCGGGTGGCCGACCTTCGTCCTGCACGACCCGCTCTCGAACGCCCATCGGGAACGGGTCGGGGCCTACTTCGCCCACTTCGACGTGCTGCTCCTGGAGGGCGACGTGGTGGTGGCCGACGGACGCGCCGTCGCCCTGCGCTGGGACGGCGCGACCGACACGCTGCCGGCGGGCTACGACGGCGCCCTGGTCGGCGCGGTGACAGAGCATGAGGCCGGGGTCGTGCCCGACACCCTCGCCGTCATGGCCGTCACCGTCCGGCCCGGTCGCACCGGCGCGGGGCTGGCGGGCCGGGTGATCACGGCGCTGCGCGAACGCGCCGTCGCGGCCGGCCTGGAGCGGGTGATCGCCCCGGTGCGTCCGGCCCTGAAGGCGCGGTACCCGCTGACCGCCATGGCGGACTTCGCCCGCTGGACCCGCGAGGACGGGCTGCACCTGGACCCCTGGATCCGCACCCACCAGCGGCTCGGCGCGAGCATCGTGGGCCCGGCCCCGCGCTCGATGGTCGTCCCCGGCACCGTGGCTCAGTGGGAGCGGTGGACCGGGATGGCCTTCCCGCAGACCGGCCGCTACATCGTCCCCGACGCCCTCGATCTCGTCGAGATCGACCGCGAGCGGGACCAGGGCCTCTACGCGGAGACCAACCTCTGGATGCGGCACCTGTAAGCGCCGTCCGCCGCACCGAAGCCGCGCCGAAGCCGCAAGGAACGACCCGAACGGGCACGTCAGCGCGGTTCGTGCACGGGGCGGGGTGCGACGACCGCGCGGGATTCCTGGCAGACTCTGTAGCAAGCACAGCGTGGTCGACAATGCCGACCACAGGTCACAACGTGGAGGTAGACCGATGGCCGGGTCGATCCAGTCGCTCGAGCGGGCGGCAGCGATCCTGCGGCTGCTCGCCGGCGGCGAGCGGCGGCTCGGGCTGTCCGACGTGGCCACCTCGCTCGGGCTGGCCAAGGGGACCGCGCACGGCATCCTGCGGACCCTGCAGCAGGAGGGCTTCGTCGAGCAGGACCCCGACAGCGGCAAGTACCAGCTCGGCGCGGAGCTGCTGCGCCTCGGGCAGAGCTACCTCGACGTGCACGAGCTGCGCGCCCGCGCGCTGGTGTGGGCGGACGACCTCGCGCGGGCCGGCGGGGAGAGCGTCTACCTGGGCGTCCTGCACAAGCGCGGGGTGCTGATCGTGCACCACGTCTTCCGGCCCGACGACACCCGGCAGGTGCTGGAGGTCGGCAGCATGCAGCCGCTGCACAGCACCGCGCTGGGCAAGGTGCTGGTCGCCTACGACCCGGTCGCCCGCGCCGAACTGCAGGAGGGCGGGCGCGAGGCGTTCACCGCGCACACCCGCACCGACCTGGACGCCATCGACGCCGAGGCCGCGGTCATCCGCGAGCGCGGCTGGGCCTCGGCCGTCGAGGAGACCTGGACCGGCGTCGCGTCGATCGCCGCACTGATCCAGGACCGGCGCAGGAACCCGGTCGGGGCGGTCGCACTGAACGGCCCGGTCGAGCGCGTCTGCGCCGAGGGCGCGGACGGCACGCCGGGCGCGGTACGCCCGGCCCTGGTGGCCGCGGTGCGCGAGGCGGCCCGCTCCATCTCCAGGGACCTGGGCGCGCCGCGCTTCTGAAGCGTGCCCCGGCAGGTTTTCTGACGGATCATCATCCGCTTTCCGCCCGTCATATCGGGCCATTCGGCGTGTTTGCCCGCAACTCTTATGGGCGATTTGCCTAGGTTGGTCAGACAATGTCCTGTTCGCGGGATCTGCTCCCTGCGGGCCTTGACGTGCCGGGAACTCCACACGTAGCTTTCGCACAGCGGTCGACATTGTCGAACGCCAGCCGCAAACCGCACTCCGGGAGCCGCCGTGTCCAACAGCCACATCTTTCTCGGCGAAGTCATCGGCACCGCCGTCCTCATCCTGATGGGCGGCGGCGTCTGTGCGGCCGTGACGCTCAAGCGGTCCAAGGCCCAGGGCGCCGGCTGGCTGGCCATCACCTTCGGGTGGGGCTTCGCCGTGCTGATCGGCGCGTACACCTCCAGCAGCCTGTCCGGCGCCCACCTCAACCCGGCCGTCACCGTCGCGATAGCCGTGAAGACGGGCGACTGGAGTCACGTCCCGCTCTACATCGCCGGGCAGCTCGTCGGCGCGGTCATCGGCGCGACCCTGGTCTGGGTGACCTACCTGGGCCAGTTCAACGAGAACGACGAGCCCACCCTCGGGATCTTCGCCACCGGCCCGGAGATCAGGAACCCGGTCCAGAACGTGCTCACCGAGATCGTCGGCACCACCGTGCTCTGCCTGCTGATCCTCACCCAGGGCCTCAACAAGGAGCTCGGCCTCTCCGGCCTCGGCATCCTGATCACCTCCTTCACCGTGGTCGGGATCGGCCTCTCGCTCGGCGGCCCGACCGGCTACGCGATCAACCCCGCACGCGACCTCGGCCCGCGCCTGGTCCACGCGCTCCTGCCGATCCCGAAGAAGGGCGACTCGGACTGGAGCTACGCCTGGATCCCGGTGCTCGGCCCGGTTCTCGGCGGTCTGCTCGCCGGTGCGATCTACAACGGGGCCTTCGCATAGTCCAGGCTGATACGCCGGAGATGGTTCACCCGCACGCCCCCCTGTTCTCCCCTTCGTCAACGAGGACGTCATGACCACCACCAGCAACAGCCGGTCCGGCCAGTACATCGCCGCGATCGACCAGGGCACGACCTCCAGCCGCTGCATCGTCTTCGGCGCCGACGGCCGGATCGTCGCGGTCGACCAGCAGGAGCACCGCCAGATCTTCCCCCAGCCCGGCTGGGTCGAGCACGACGCCGAGGAGATCTGGACCCGGGTGCAGTCCGTCGTCGCGGGCGCGCTCGCCAAGGCCGGACTGACCAGGGACGACATCCGCGCCATCGGCATCACCAACCAGCGCGAGACCACCGTGCTGTGGGACCGGCACACCGGCAAGCCGGTCCACCACGCCCTGGTGTGGCAGGACACCCGCACCGAGGAGCTCTGCAAGGAGCTGGGCCGCAACGTCGGCCAGGACCGCTTCCGCCGCGAGACGGGCCTGCCGCTGGCCAGCTACTTCGCCGGACCGAAGATCCGCTGGCTGCTGGACAACGTCGAGGGCCTGCGCGAGCGCGCCGCGGCCGGGGACATCCTCTTCGGCACCATGGACACCTGGGTCATCTGGAACCTGACCGGCGGCGTCGACGGCGGGAGGCACGTCACCGACGTCACCAACGCCTCGCGCACCATGCTGATGAACCTGCACACGCTGCAGTGGGACGAGTCGATCGCGCAGTCCATGGACGTGCCGCTGTCGGTGCTGCCGGAGATCCGCTCCTCCGCCGAGGTCTACGGCGAGGCCGTGGGCGAGCTGGCCGGCGTGCCGGTCGCCTCGGCACTGGGCGACCAGCAGGCCGCGCTCTTCGGCCAGACCTGCTTCGACGAGGGCGAGGCCAAGAGCACCTACGGCACCGGCACCTTCCTGCTGCTCAACACCGGCGAGAAGGTCGTCAACTCCTACCACGGCCTGCTGACCACGGTCGGCTACCGGATCGGCGACCAGGCCCCGGTCTACGCCCTGGAGGGCTCGATCGCGGTCACCGGATCGCTGGTGCAGTGGCTGCGCGACCAGCTCGGCATCATCTCCACCGCCGCCGAGATCGAGACGCTGGCCTCCACCGTCGAGGACAACGGCGGCGCGTACATCGTGCCGGCCTTCTCCGGCCTCTTCGCGCCGTACTGGCGCTCCGACGCCCGCGGCGCGATCACCGGCCTCACCCGCTACGTCACCAAGGGCCACCTGGCCCGCGCCGTGCTGGAGGCCACCGCCTGGCAGACCCGCGAGGTCGTCGACGCGATGGAGAAGGACTCAGGCGTCACGCTCTCGGCGCTCAAGGTCGACGGCGGCATGACCAGCAACAACCTGCTCATGCAGAACATCGCCGACGTGCTCGACGTCCCGGTCGAGCGCCCCTACGTCGCCGAGACCACCGCCCTGGGCGCCGCCTATGCGGCCGGCCTCGCGGTCGGCTTCTGGCCGGACCTCGCCACCCTGCGCGCCAACTGGCACCGCGCCGCCGAGTGGACCCCGCGCATGGAGGACTCCGTCCGCGAGCGCGAGTACAAGAACTGGCTCAAGGCCGTCGAGCGGACCATGGGCTGGATCGACGAGGACTCCGCGCCCGGCCACTGACCGGCGGGTGCGGCGGGCCCGTCCACGGGGAGGGCCCGCCGCGCCCCCGCACCGCACCGTCCCATCGCTCGGTTCCACCGCACGGCTCCGCACCAGCCGCACGTCGCTCCACCCACACACCATCTGAGGGATCATCGATGCACACCATCCCGACCCTGGGGGCCAACCGCACGGCCGACCGCGCCCAGGCGCGCGAGCTGCTGAGCAGCGCCACCTACGACCTCCTGATCATCGGCGGCGGCATCCTCGGCACCGCCGTCGCCTGGACCGCCGCACAGTCGGGCCTCAGGGTCGCGATGGTGGACGCGGGCGACTTCGCCGGGGCCACCTCCAGCGCCTCCTCCAAGCTGGTCCACGGCGGGCTGCGCTACCTGCAGACCGGCGCGGTCAAGCTGGTCGCGGAGAACCACAAGGAGCGCCGCGCGCTCTCCACGGACGTCGCGCCGCACCTGGTCAACCCGCTCACCTTCTACGTGCCGGTCTACAAGGGCGGTCCGCACTCCGCCCCCAAGCTCGGCGCGGGCGTCTTCCTCTACTCGGCGCTGTCCGCCTTCCGCGACGGCATGGGCCACGTCTCCACCGCCGCGCACGCCGCCCAGCAGGTGCCGGCGCTGCGCACCGAGGGGCTGCGGTCGGTCGCGGTCTACGGCGACCACCAGATGAACGACTCGCGCGTCGCGGTGATGACGGTCCGTGCGGCGGTCGACTCGGGCGCGGTGGTGCTCAACCACGCCGAGGTGACCGGCCTGAGATTCACGGGCGGCCGGGTCAGCGGCGCGGAGCTGCGGGACCGCCTGGACGGCGGCGAGTTCGGCGTCGACGCGCGTCTGGTGCTGAACGCGACCGGCCCGTGGGTGGACCACCTGCGGACCATGGAGGACGCCGGCGCTGCCCCCAGCATCCGCCTCTCCAAGGGCGCGCACGTGGTGGTCAAGCGCAAGGCGGCCTGGAACGCGGCGCTCACCATACCGATCGACAAGTACCGGGTCTCCTTCGCCATCCCGTGGGAGGACCACGTCCTGCTCGGCACGACGGACGAGGAGTACACCGGCGACCCGGCGGACGTGCGGGCCACGGAGGCGGACGTCGACCAGATCCTCGGCGAGGCCGCGCACGCGATCCGCGACGAGCACCTGGACCGCGACCTGATCACCTACTCCTTCGCCGGCCTGCGGGTGCTGCCCGGCGGTCCTGGGCAGACGGCCGCGGCCAAGCGCGAGACGGTGGTCACCGAGGGCCGCGGCGGCATGCTGTCGGTCGCGGGCGGCAAGTGGACGACCTACCGTCACATCGGCCGGGTGGTCCTGGACAAGCTCGCGCGCGTGCCGGGAACCGGCCTGGCCGACGACATGTCGGAGATCCCGCGCACCATCCCGCTTCCCGGCGTGGCCAGCCCGAACGCGGTGGCCCACCGCCTGCTCGTGGACCGCGAGCCGGGCGCCAGGATGGACCCGCTGGTCGCCCGCCACCTGGCCACCCACTACGGCACGCTCTCCTTCGACATCGCCCGGCTGATCGACCAGGACCCGGAGCTCGGGCGCCCGATCCACCCGGACGGCCCGGACGTCTGGGCCCAGGTCGCCTACGCGGCGGACCGCGAGTGGGCCGCGACCGCGGACGACGTGCTGCGCCGCCGGACGACGATGACGGTGCGCGGCCTGGACACCCCCGAGGTCCGCGCCGAGATCGACGCCTTCCTGGGCGGACGGCCGACGCGGGCCTGACCGCGGGGCGCGGGACCCGACCCCGCTTTTGAACACGTTCAAGAACAGGCGTAGGCTCCCTCCGAACCACAACGGAGGGGGCCTGGTGCCATGAAGATCGTTCTTGCCGGGGGAACCGGACAGGTCGGCGGAATCCTCGACCGCGCGCTGACGGCGGCCGGCCACGAGGTCCCGGTGCTGACCAGGCGGCCGACCCGGCCGCACGAGCTGTTCTGGGACGGACGGACCCTCGGTCCGTGGGCGGACGCGGCCGTCGACGGCGCCGACGCGGTGGTCAACCTCGCCGGTCGCAGCGTCAGCTGCCGCTACACGGCCGCGAACCTGCGGGCGATGATGGACTCCCGCGTGGACTCGGCCCGTGTGGTGGGCCAGGCGATCGCGGCAGCCTCCCGGCCGCCCGGGGTCTGGCTGCAGATGAGCACGGCGACGATCTACGCCCACCGCTTCGACGCCGCCAACGACGAGGCGAGCGGCCGGATCGGCGGCGCCGAGCCGGACGTGCCCGGCTACTGGGAGTACAGCGTCAGGATCGCCCGCCAGTGGGAGCGCGAGCAGCAGCTCGCCGCCACCCCGCACACCCGCCGGGTCGCGCTGCGCTCGGCGATGGTGATGAGCCCGGACCGCGGCGGCGTCTTCGACGTCCTGCTCGGGATGACCAGGCTCGGCCTGGGCGGGCCCGTCGCCGGCGGGCGGCAGTACGTCTCGTGGATCCACGACGTCGACTTCGTCCGGGCCGTCCAACTGCTGATCGCCCGCGAGGACCTGGAGGGCCCGGTCAACCTGGCCGCGCCGGAGCCGCTCCCCCAGCGCGACTTCATGCGCGCGCTGCGGGAGGCCTGGGGCATGCCGGTCGGCCTGCCGGCGACCGCGTGGATGGCCGAGCTCGGCGCACTCGCCCTGCGCTCGGACACCGAACTGCTGCTGAAGAGCCGCTGGGTGACCCCGGGCCGCCTGTTGGACGCCGGATTCGCCTTCGAGCACGAGAGCTGGCCCGAGGCGGCCGCCGACCTGGTCCACCGCGTGCGGGTGCAGCGGGGAAGGGCGCGGACGCCGCTGCGGACCCTGCGGACCTCTCCCTGACCGGCCGGATCAGGCCCGGCGCAGCCTGAGCACGGCGTAGAGGACCAGCGCCAGGCACGCCCCGGCGACCGCGCCGAAGGCGACGGCGGGGATCACCGAGGTGAGCGGCATGCCCGGCCGGACCCAGGCCGCGTAGCGGTACGCGGCGCCGGCCACGGCCGCGGAGACGGTGAGCAGCAGCGCGAGGCGGCGGTTCCCCTGCGGGTGCGCCGGCTCGGACGACCGCACTGCCGCGCGCCGCAGCTCCCGCCAGGCGTACCACCCGAGCACGGCCAGGCCCAGCGCCGAGCAGCCGTACTGCAGCAGGGCGTACGGGGGTTCGCCGAGGACCCGGCCGGTCTGCAGGGCCGGGAGGAGCCGGGTGCCGAAGCGGTCGGGGTGGGTGAAGCCGTCCCAGCCGACGTGCGTGGCCGCCCCGAGTGCGGCCGACAGAAGGAACCAGGGAGTCCGCGACCAGGGCACCCCTGCTTCCGACGGCGCCGTCAACTCCTCGGCCGCCGACGCCCACCGGCCCGGCAGCAGCCCGACCAGCGGCGCCCGCAGCACCAGGTGCCACGCCCCGAACAGCACGGCCGCGATCCCCACGTCCAGCGTCGGCACCGCCCACCAGCTGTGCGCCAGATCTCCCCAGGCGAAGGCCCCGGCGAAGTAGGGCACATCCGGCGCCATGGACCCGAAGACGAGCGCCGAGGCCACCAACCGCCCCCGTGCGCGGCCCCCGCGCAGGAACGGCAGCACGGCGGCGGGATGGCTGAGGGTGAACGGCATGCGCGCACGCTACCGGGTGGGCTCCCGGCTGTCATGATCGAACCGGTAGCCTCCGGACCGCTCGCGGACGGCACCGGCGCCCCGTCCTGGGGAGGCTTCGGGCCACGGCCTACGGGTACACCGTCGATCTCACGCGCGCCCGAGGACGAGCGGGCCGCCCTCGCGCAGCAGCTGCGCGCCTGGGCGGGCGCGAAGTACAAGGTGCACGAGGGCGGCCTGGACGGCTGACGCCTGCTCAGCAGGAGAAGTCGATCAGCGCGAACGTCGTGTAGTGGTCATCGGTGTAGTAGTCGAGCTGGTCCGGTTGGTCCACGACGATGCGCCGCGCACCGCGCGTCGCACTGCCCGGGGTGACCACGGTGTACTCGTGGTAGTAGCCGTAGGGCTCGCCGGGCAGCACGCCCTCGTTGTTGCTGAAGACGCTGTCGTCCTGCCGGTAGGGGTACGGGCCACCCTGGGCGATGAGGCCGAGGGTGTCGTCGGCCTCCGGCGGCAGCGCGGACTGGCAGACGGAGCCGCTGACGTCCGCGTGCGCAGTGGCGGCGGGCATCAGCACGGAGCCGCTCGCGACCAGGACGCCGACGGCGAGAGCAAGGGAGGTCGTGCGCGGGTTCCACGCGCGTAGAGAGATGGTCATGACAAGGAGTGTCCGGGGCGTCCGTCCTGGCCGGAAGGGTTGCTGACAGCTCTTCATCGGCTGTTCGCCGCACGGGGCCTGACCGAGCGGAAAGTGACCGGGCGGTGGCCGCCGTCAGTCGAAGGTGAGCCGCGGCAGCGCCTCGATGTCGATCCCGTACCGTCGGTAGACGCTGGTCGTGCTCTCGCTGGTCAGCTGCTCCAGGCCGAACCCCAGCGCGAGAGCGGTCGCGTGGACGTGTTCGACGCTGTCCCCCTCGATCTCCAGGTAGGACGGGATCAGCGGCCAGCGGTCGATCTCAATCGCGGCGCCGCCCAGCCGCCAGGACGAGCGGCGGTTCTCCTGGTAGGCCTTCGGCCGGTAGCCCAGCTTCCCGAGCAGCGTGTCGGCGGCGTCGAAGTCGCCCACGGTGGTCTCGGTCTCGACCACCCCGTCGATGCCGTCGGAGTGGACCTCCTTGACGCACAGGGTGATCTCGACGCCGGTGTCCCGCAGGCGGACCCATGCGTCGGATCGGCCGGGAATGTCGTAGACGTAACGCCGCTGGAACCGCTCACCCAGATGCTCCGCCCCGGCCACGGCGAGGAGCTCCGCCATCGCCTCCGGGTCGACGTCGAGCAGCTTGGCCTCGAACTCCGTCGCGGTCACGGTGGGTTGCCCTCCAGGTGGCACGGGTGTCAGTGGGGCAGGGAGAGCAGCGCGGTGTCGCCCACGGCGTGCGCGGTGCGCAGCACGGATTCCAGCCCTCCCGTGTCGTCCGGACGGCAGAGGTCGTCGGTCAGCAGGAGCAGGAGCCCGTCGCGCTGTCGCGCCAGGGCACAACCGGTGCCGTCCCCCGACGAAGCCCATGCTCCGCCGCCCCGCTCGCGGCACTGGGTGTACGTCAGTTCCGGGTCGGCGGCGCGCGCCTCCAGCAGGAGTGCGCACAGGCTCTGCGGCCCGGCGGCACGGACCTGAAGCGCGGCGGGCGAGGCGCTGATCGCGGAGCCGTCGTCGTACGTCACGTTCAACGTGCCCGCGCTGTAGTGGATCCCGTCCGGCTGCAGACCCGGCCAGTCGACCAGGACCATCAGCGGACGCGGCGGATCCCCGAAGGAGCGCAGCACCGCCGCGTCCGCGGCGCCGAGCGTCAGGCGGTTCGAGGGCAGCCACACCAGGGCCAGCGCCAGCACCGCCGCGGTTGCCGTCACACGTGCCCTGCGACCCGGCAGCGCCAGCGCGCTCACGGCGCCCAGCGCGACTCCGGTGACCAGCCACGACAGACACATCATCGCGAAGCCGCCCACCGCCACGGGCGGCACCAGCCGGAGCAGGCAGCCGGTACCGGCCAGCAGAGCGGCCACCACCCGCACCGTGCGCCCGCCCAGGCCGGTGGCCTGCCGCGCCTGCCGGGCCGCGATCCCGTCGCGGAACCACAGCCGGCCGACGCCCATGGCCGTCCCGACGGCGACCGCCGTCGCACCGGTGCGGCCCAGCAGAAGTCCGAGCCCGGCCACCGCGACGGTGAACAACGGGCCCACCGACACCTCGGCCGCGGCCCAGCGGGCCACCCACGTCACCCGAGGCCGGGCGAGGAACCAGCCGACCACCCCCCGCCCCCACACCTGCTCCGGCCCGCCCGCGGCGACCTGTCCCTGCACGCCCACCCCCACGCCCACTGATCCCCCGTCAGCACCAGCAGGATCGTACGGCAGACCCACCCACACGGGACGGGGCCCGGGACAGTCCGGCCCACCTGGCGACGAGGGCCCGCGAGGAGTCCCGGTCAGTCGCCTGCGCAACCGACAGGCAGCTCGGACTCCGTCGCCGGGCCCGAAATCGGGACGACAGCCCTCGCCGGGATCCCTAAGGTGGCGATCATGACTGTCGAATCGCAGAACCTCGTGTGGCGTCCGATGGCCGTGTCCGACGGCGCGGCGATGGCCGACCTCCTGAACGCGATCGACGCGGAGGACCACGTCTGGGGGCAGTACACCGCGGAGGACGCGGCCGAGGAGCTGGACTCTCCGGTCGTCGACCTCGCGATGTCCACGTTGGCGGTGTTCGACGGCGCGACGATGCTCGGCTTCTCTGCGGTCCACTACAGGCCGACAGCCGAGATCGTCCACCGGGTGCAGGCGGCCGGCGCCGTCCGCCCCACCCACCGTCGCCAGGGACTCGGAACGAAGCTCATGCAGCACGGGCTGGCGGCCGCCGAGGCGCTGCACGCAGCGCATCACCCCACGCTCCGACTGGTCGTCGAATCCGTCTACGGCGAGCACGTCGAGGGGGCCGTCGCGCTGTACCGTGCGGCAGGCATGACGGCGACGAAGTGGGGCCGGCACATGAGGCATCCGCTCGGCACCGCCGTTCCGGACGCCCCTGTCCCCGACGGCCTGCGGATCGAGGGCTACACGGCCGGGACCGACGAGGAGTTCCGCGCGGTCCGCAACGAGGCCGCCCAGGACGTGGGCGGGTCGCAGCTCAGCGCCGAGGAGTGGAAGGTCTGGGCCGTGAACGCGAACTTCCGGCCCGAGTTGAGCTTTCTGCTGCGCGACGTCCGGACCGGGACGGCGGCCGGGGTCCTCCTGGTCGTCTCGTGGGAGGCGGACACGGCGGCGACCGGCATCCGTGACGCGTACTTCAGGGTCATCGCCACGCGGCCCGCGTACCAGGAGCGCGGCGTGGCCGAGGCCCTGATCTCGCACACGCTCCGGGCCGCAGGGGACCAGGGCTACGGACGGGCCAGTGTCAGGGTCGACGCCGACAGTTCGAGCAGGGACTTCGGGGTCTACGAGAAGGCCGGGTTCGTCACCCAGGACACCCAGGTCCACTACTGCATCGAACGCTGACGCACTCCACCCACAGCCCGCTGACCCGCACCGGAGTCGACCGAGCCGTCGGAGGCTCGTGCGGCCGGGAGGCCGCTCGGTGAGGTCCGATCGACCTGACGTGGCGGCGCATGTGGGACCCCGGAACGAATCCGGGACTGCCCCACAGCGGTGAGCGGGAACGACCGCCGTCATCGGCGCTGGCCCAAGGACCGACACCAGACGGTTCCTCACACCCGCTCGCAGCCCGCGGCACAGGTGACCCTGCCGGCTCCCGACCACCCTGCGGTGGCACCCCTCCCCGGTGACCGTGCCGCCAACGTGTGAGGTCAGCGAGGGGTCAGAGAGGGAAAGGTCACACACGTGAAGGGTGCAGTTCGTGAACGCGACTGTCCTAGCATCCAGCTATGACGGTCCTGCCCGACGACGGGCTCTCCCTCGCCGCCGATTTCCCGGACACCACCCGTGCTCAATGGCAGAGCCTGGTGGAGAGCGTGCTGCGCAAATCCGGCAGCGACGCGGCCGGCCCCGCCGCTGAGGCGGAGCTGGCGACGCTCCTGGAGGACGGGATAACCGTCTCCCCGCTCTACACCGCGGAGGACGCGTCCGCTGCGCCCGGGTATCCCGGCTTCCCGCCGTTCGTGCGGGGCGGGCGGCCCGCGCCGAGCGGCTGGGATGTGCGCCAGCGCCACGAAGGCGGCGACGCCCGGCAGGTGAACACGGCGGCCTTGGCCGACCTGGAGAACGGCGTCACCTCGCTGTGGCTGGGTGTGGGAGCCTCGGCTCTGCCGGTGGCCGGGCTGTCGAAGGCGCTGGAGGGCGTCTACCTCGATCTGGCGCCGATCGTCCTGGACGCCGGCGCGCAGACCGGCGAGGCCGCACGGGAGTTGCTGCGGCTCTTCGAGCGGCAGGGCGTCGCGCCGGAGTCGGCCAGGGGCAACCTCGGCGGCGACCCGCTCGGGCACCTGGCCCGGACCGGCACCGCCGCGTCGCTGGACGACGTGCTGGACCTGGCCCGCATCTGCGCGCAGCAGTATCCGGGCATCAGGGCCCTCACCGTGGACGCGCTGCCGTACCACGAGGCCGGAGCCTCGGCGGCCGAGGAGCTCGGCTGCTCGCTCGCCACGGGCGTCGCCTATCTGCGGTCGCTGACGGGGGCGGGCCTGTCGGTGGACGCCGCGTGCCGGCAGTTGGAGTTCCGCTACGCCGCGACCGCGGACCAGTTCCTGACGGTGGCGAAGCTGCGCGCGGCCCGCCGCCTCTGGTCGCGGGTGGCGGAGGTGTCCGGCGCCGCCCCGGCCGGTCCGGGCCAGGTCCAGCACGCGGTGACGTCGCCGGTGATGATGACGCGGCGCGACCCGTACGTGAACATGCTGCGCACCACCATCGCCTGCGCGGCTGCCGGGATCGGCGGCGCCGACAGCGTGACCGTGCTTCCGTTCGACCACGATCTCGGCCGGGCGGACGCGTTCGCCCGCCGGATCGCCCGCAACACCTCCTCGATCCTGCTGGAGGAGTCGCACCTGGGCCGCGTCGTGGACCCGGCCGGCGGCTCCTGGTACGTGGAGCGCCTGACCGACGAACTCGCGCACGCCGCTTGGGCGTTCTTCCAGGAGCTGGAGCGCGCCGGCGGCCAGGAGGCGGCGCTCGGCTCGGGCCTGGTGGCGGAGCGGATCGAGGCCACCTGGGCAGCCCGCACGAAGAAGCTCGCCCGGCGCAAGGAACCGATCACCGGGGTGAGCGAGTTCCCGAACGTCACCGAGAAGCCCGTCGTCCGTGACCCGGCCCCGCCGCACCGCCCCCTGGGACGCGCCGCGGCGGCCGGGCCCGGCCTGCCGCGGGTGCGCCGCGACGAGGCGTTCGAGGCGCTGCGGGCCCGCTCGGACGCGGCTCTCGCGACCGGCGGGGCCAGGCCGAAGGTCTTCATCGCCGCGCTCGGACCGGCTGCCGTGCACACCGCGCGGGCGGCCTTCGCCGCGAACCTGTTCCAGGCGGGCGGGATCGAGGCGGTCCACCTCCCGGCCTCCGTGGACGCGGACACGGCCACGGACGCGTTCGCCGCCAGCGGCGCGACGATCGCCTGCCTGTGCTCGAGCGACGCCCTGTACGCCGAGCAGGCCGACGCGGTCGCCGCCGCGCTGCGCGACGCCGGTGCGGCCAGGGTGTACCTGGCCGGCCGACCCGGCGAGTACGCCCATGTGGACGCCTACGTCTTCGCCGGCTGCGACGCGCCGGCCGTCCTCTCTGCCGCCCTCGATGTGACCGGAGCTCCGGCATGACGCAGATTCCCGACTTCTCGCAGGTCGACCTCTCCGGTGGCGAAAGCCCGGCGCCGGTCGGCGACGAGCAGTGGCGTGCGGCGGTCAAGGAGAGCGCCGGCAGCGACGCCGCCGACCTGCTCTGGCAGACCCCGGAGGGCATCGCGGTCAAGCCCCTCTACACCGGCCACGACCTCGAGGGCCTGGACTTCCTGGGCGCCTACCCGGGTGTGGCCCCGTACCTGCGCGGCCCCTACCCGACGATGTACGTCAACCAGCCGTGGACGATTCGCCAGTACGCCGGATTCTCGACCGCCGAGGAGTCGAACGCCTTCTACCGGCGCAATCTGGCGGCCGGGCAGAAGGGCCTGTCGGTCGCGTTCGACCTGCCGACCCACCGCGGCTACGACAGCGACCACCCGCGGGTCACCGGCGACGTCGGCATGGCGGGTGTCGCCATCGACTCCATCTACGACATGCGCCAGCTCTTCGACGGCATCCCGCTGGACAAGATGACCGTGTCGATGACGATGAACGGCGCCGTGCTGCCGGTGCTCGCCCTCTACATCGTGGCGGCGGAGGAACAGGGCGTCGCGCCGGAGAAGCTGGCCGGGACCATCCAGAACGACATCCTCAAGGAGTTCATGGTCCGCAACACCTACATCTATCCGCCGAAGCCCTCGATGCGGATCATCTCCGACATCTTCGCGTACACCTCGCAGAAGATGCCGCGCTACAACTCGATCTCCATCTCGGGCTACCACATCCAGGAGGCGGGCGCGACGGCCGACCTGGAGCTGGCGTACACCCTCGCCGACGGCGTGGAGTACCTGCGGGCCGGACAGGCCGTGGGCCTGGACGTGGACACCTTCGCGCCCCGGCTCTCGTTCTTCTGGGCGATCGGCATGAACTTCTTCATGGAGATCGCCAAGATGCGCGCAGCCCGGCTGCTCTGGGCCAAGCTGGTCAAGCAGTTCGATCCGCAGAACCCCAAGTCGCTGTCGCTGCGCACCCATTCGCAGACCTCCGGCTGGTCGCTCACCGCGCAGGACGTGTTCAACAACGTCACCCGCACCTGTGTGGAGGCGATGGCCGCCACACAGGGCCACACCCAGTCGCTGCACACCAACGCCCTCGACGAGGCCCTGGCCCTGCCGACGGACTTCTCCGCCCGCATCGCCCGCAACACGCAGCTGCTGCTCCAGCAGGAGTCGGGCACCTGCCGCGTGATCGACCCGTGGGGCGGCTCCGCCTACGTCGAGCGGCTCACCTACGACCTGGCCCGCCGCGCCTGGCAACACATCCAGGAGGTCGAGGCGGCGGGCGGCATGGCGAAGGCCATCGACGCCGGCATCCCCAAGCTCCGCATCGAGGAGGCCGCGGCCCGCACCCAGGCCCGGATCGACTCCGGCCGCCAGCCGGTCATCGGCGTCAACAAGTACCGCGTGGAGAACGACGAGCAGATCGACGTGCTCCAGGTCGACAACTCCTCGGTCCGGGCCCAGCAGATCGCCAAGCTGCGCCGCCTGCGCGAGGAGCGCGACGAGCAGGCCACCCAGGACGCCCTGCGCGCCCTGACCCACGCCGCCGAGCGCGGATCGAGCGCGGGCCTGGAAGGGAACCTGCTGGCCCTCGCGGTGAACGCGGCGCGCGCCAAGGCCACGGTCGGCGAGATCTCCGACGCCCTGGAGAAGGTCTACGGGCGGCACGCGAGCCAGATCCGTACCATCGCGGGCGTGTACCGCAACGAAGCAGGCGAGTCCGCCTCCGTCACCCGCACCCGGGCCCTGGTCGACGACTTCGAGGAGGCCGAGGGCCGGCGCCCGCGCATCCTGGTCGCCAAGATGGGCCAGGACGGTCACGACCGCGGCCAGAAGGTGATCGCCACCGCCTTCGCCGACCTGGGCTTCGACGTGGACGTGGGCCCGCTGTTCCAGACGCCCGCCGAGGTCGCCCGCCAGGCGGTCGAGGCGGACGTGCACATCGTCGGGGTCTCCTCGCTGGCCGCCGGGCACCTCACCCTGGTGCCCGCGCTGCGCGAGGAGCTGGCCACGGAGGGCCGCGAGGACATCATGATCGTAGTCGGCGGCGTCATCCCGCCGCAGGACGTGCCCACCCTCCTGGAGGCGGGTGCGGCGGCGGTGTTCCCGCCCGGCACGGTGATCCCTGACGCCGCCCACGACCTGGTGCGCCGGCTCGCCGCCGCGCTGGGCCACGGCGAGCTGTAGCCGACGGTGCGCATCGACCTCGAGGCCTGCGCCAAGGGCGTGCTGGAGGGCAGGCGGGCGTTCGTCGCCCGTGCCATCACGCTGGTGGAGTCCACCCGGGCCGACCACCGCGTCATGGCCCAGCAACTGCTGTCCGAGCTGCTGCCGCACTCGGGCAGCGCCCGGCGGATCGGGATCAGCGGGGTGCCTGGGGTGGGGAAGTCCACCTTCATCGACGCCTTCGGCACCATGCTGACCGGGCTGGGGCACCGGGTCGCCGTCCTCGCGGTCGACCCCTCCTCCACCCGGACCGGCGGCTCCATCCTGGGCGACAAGACCCGGATGGAGCGCCTGGCCGTCGACCCCGCGGCGTTCGTACGCCCATCCCCCAGCGCCGGAACGCTGGGCGGGGTGGCCAAGGCCACCCGCGAGTCGATGGTGGTGATGGAGGCCGCCGGCTACGACGTGGTGCTGGTGGAGACCGTCGGCGTCGGCCAGTCCGAGACCGCGGTCGCCGACATGGTGGACTCCTTCCTTTTGCTGACCCTGGCCAGGACCGGCGACCAGCTCCAGGGCATCAAGAAGGGCGTGCTGGAGCTGGCCGACGTCATCGCGGTCAACAAGGCCGACGGCCCGCACCAGCGCGACGCACAGGCCGCCGCCCGCGAACTGGCCGGGGCGCTGCGGCTGATGCACCCCGCGGACGCCGCCTGGACACCGCCGGTGCTCAGCTGCAGCGCGCGGGAGTCGGCCGGCCTGGACACGGTCTGGGAGCGGCTGGAACAGCACCGCACCCTGCTCGACGGCACCGGCCGGCTCACCGCCAAGCGACGCGACCAGCAGGTCGGCTGGGCCTGGTCGATGGTCCGCGACGAGCTGCTGGGGCGTCTGCACACCCACCCCGCCGTGCGCGCCCTCACCCCCGGACTCGAAGAGCAGGTCCGCGACGGTCGGTTGACCGCCACCCGCGCGGCCGGGCTCATCCTGGACGCCTTCGACGGAGGGTCCTCCTGAGCCTGGCGGGACGAATCACGGCCGATCCGGGCCACCGGCCCGGTCCGGTTTCCACCGCGCACCGGTGCCAGGACCGGCGTCTGCTGGGCCGAAGGGGGCGATACCGAAACGACCGCTCGCCCGCGGCAGCGGTCGCGGGCGGCCGTCGCCGCGTCCGACCTGGCGTCAATGGTCGCCGGAGAAGATCTCCCTGACCTCGCGGGACGCGTAGTAGACGAGGACGTAGCCCGCGACCGGGTCGGCCCACCACCAGCCGAAAGCCAGGTTCAGGACCAGGCCGAGCAGCACGGCCGCGGCCAGCAGGCCGTCGATGAGGGTCACCCGGCCCTCGGTCCGCAGGACCGGGTTGTCGAGCGCGGCACCGGTCCGGGCCTTGCCGTACGCGAGCGTGAACATCACCGCGGCCGTGATCGCGGTCCAGACGATGCCCAGCGTGGAGTGGTGCGGCCGGAAGCCGACGGCCAGGACCCAGGTCGACTGCACGAGAAGATAGAGCGCGAGCAGCGCGAAGCCGACGCCGATCAGTTTCAGCGCGCGGTTCCGGCGGTCCTCTCCGCTGCCGGACAGCTCCCAGATCACCACCGTGGAGGCGCCGATCTCGATGAGCGAGTCCAGGCCGAACCCGGCCAGCGCCACCGAGCGGGCAGCGATCGCGGCGACGGCCAGCACCCAGATGCCGGCCACGTTCCACCCCAGGGTCGCGTACTCCAGGGCGAAGCCCCGCCGCCGCAGAGCGGCACGCGACGCCGGGGCGAGCTCGTCTCTTCTTGTCACAGCCCCGCACCCTACCGATCACGAGATGCCCGCCGACAGCCGCGGTGCGACCCCGCCACGTCGGGAAACACGTCGGGGTCACCGATCGGGGGCGGGCGCGGCCTAGAGCACCAGGCTCAGGGGCAGGATGATGAGGATCGCCGTCACGGAGATCACGGTCTCCATCACCGACCAGGACTTGACCGTCTGACCGACGCTCATCCCGAAGTACTCCTTGACGAGCCAGAAGCCCGCGTCGTTCACATGGCTGAAGAAGAGCGAGCCCGAGCCGACCGCGAGCACCAGCAGCGCGGTGTGGGAACTGGACATGCCCGCCGCCAGCGGCGCGACGATGCCCGCAGCCGTGATCGTCGCGACCGTCGCCGACCCGGTGGCCAGACGGATCAGGACGGCGATGAGCCAGCCGAGGAGCAGGACGGGCAGGTGGAGCTTGTCCGCCCAGGAGCTGACCGCGTTGCCGACGCCCGCGTCGACCAGGGTCTGCTTGAAGCCGCCGCCCGCGCCGACGATGAAGACGATGCCAGCGATCGGGGCCAGTGACCTCTCCACAGTCGCGGAGATCCTCGCCTTGGTGAAGCCCGCACCCCGGCCCAGGGTCACCATGGCGACCAGCACGGCGATCAGCAGGGCTACCGTGGGCGAGCCGACGAAGTCGAAGGCCCGCTGGACGGCGTCCTTCGGGTCGTCGACCACGACGTCGACCAGCGCCTTGAGCAGCATCAGCACGACGGGCAGCAGGATCGTGCCGAGCACCGCGCCGAAGGAGGGGGCCCGCTCGGGGCGCTCCGCCTCGACCGGGAGGGTGCGCTCGGGTATGTCCAGGTGGCCGACCCAGCGCTCGGCGAGACGGGCGAACAGGGGGCCCGCCACGATGAGCGTGGGAACGGCGACCAGCAGGCCGAGAGCGAGGGTGACGCCGAGGTCCGCGTGGAGCGCGTCGACGGCGACCAGCGGGCCGGGGTGGGGCGGGATCAGGCCGTGCAGGACGGAGAGGCCGGCCAGGGCCGGGATTCCGACCCTGAGCACGGGGATGTTGCCCCGCCGGGCCACCAGCAGCACGATCGGGATCAGCAGCACGACGCCGACCTCGAAGAAGAGCGGCAGCCCCAGCACCGCGGCGATCAGCGCCATCGCCCAGGGCAGCTTCCGTCCGCCGGAGCGGGCCAGCACCGTGTCGGCGATGACGTTCGCGCCGCCCGAGTCGGCGAGCAGCTTGCCCAGCATCGCGCCGAGGCCGATCAGCAGGCCGACGCTGGTGACGGTCGCGCCGAATCCGGTCGCGAAGCTGGAGGTCAGCTTGTCGAACGGCGCGCCCGCCACTGCGGCGAGGACCATCGAGCCAAGGGTCAGTGCGAGAAAGGGGTGCAGCTTGAGCCGGGTGATCAGCAGGACGATCACGCCGATGCCCAGCAGGGCGGCCAGCAGCAGCTGTCCCTGGCTGCCAGTGTGCGGAAGCGCCGGTGGAGCGTCCGCCGCGAGCTGGGCGAGCGGGAGGGTGGTCACGCGAGGTCTCCGTTGACAGGCCGGGGCAGCAGCGCCACGGCGGACTCGATGAGGGTTTCGGGGGCGGGGCCGACGTCCAGGCGGGCGCCGTTCTCGTCCGGGCCGAGCGGTTCGAGGATGGCGAGCTGGGAGTCGAGCATCCCGGCTTTCATGAAGTGACCGCTGCGATGGGCGATCCGCTCCTCGATGAGCTGCTCCGTCCCGGTCAGGTGCAGGAAGAAGGCCCCCGGACAGGCGGCGCGGAGCAGGTCGCGGTAGCTGCGCTTGAGCGCGGAGCAGGTGACGACTCCCCCGGTGCCGTCGGCGACCCGCTCGGCGAGCCAGGCGCCGAGCGCGCGCAGCCAGGGCTCGCGGTCCTGGTCGTCCAGGGGGTGGCCGGCGGCCATCTTGGCGATGTTGGCGGCGGGGTGGAAGTCGTCGGCCTCGCCGTAGGGCAGGCCGAGGCGCTCGGCCAGTGCTTCGGCGACGGTCGTCTTGCCCACTCCGGCCACGCCCATCACCACGATCGCGATCGGCGGTCGCCGGTTCTCGACACTGAGACCCATGGCTTGGTGCTCCGTTCTGTCCGTTCGCCCCAGTGTCGAACCAAAGGTATGACTTAATCAAGCTGCCGTAATCTAATAGTCATACTTACGGGAGATGCTTCGAGGACGCTCCGAGCCCGCTTCGGTGCCCCTAACCTGGACGGATGGACATCCAGGGCCTGCCGGGCCGCCTCCTCGCCGACCTCGGACCCGCCATCGCCTCGGGCGAGCTGGGCGAGGGTTCGGTGCTGCGGATCGAGGAGCTGGAGGAGCGCTACGGCGTCTCCCGCACCGTGGTGCGCGACGCGGTGCGGATGCTGGAGTCCATGCGGATGGTCGCTCCCCGGCGACGGGTCGGGATCACCGTGCGGCCCAAGTCCGACTGGGACGTCTTCAACCCCACCGTCATCGCCTGGCGCCTGGCCGGCGCGGACCGCGCCGCGCAGCTGCGCTCGCTCGGCTCGCTGCGGGTCGCGGTGGAGCCCGCCGCGGCCGGACTCGCGGCCACGCACGCCACGGACGACCAGCGCCGGGCACTGAGCACGCTGGCCACGGAGATGACGATGACCGGCCGGGCGGGCGACCTCGAGGCCTTCCTGCGCCACGACGCGGACTTCCACGCGACGATCCTCCAGGCCTCGGGCAACGAGATGTTCGCCCACCTCGGCGACACCGTCGAGGCGGTGCTGCGCGGGCGCACCGAGCACCGGCTGATGCCGCATCACCCCGCCGAGTACGCGGTGCGGTTGCACCGGGAGGTCGCCGAGGCGGTGTGCGCGGGCGACGGCGCGCGCGCCGAGCGCGCGATGCGCTCGATCGTCGCCGGGGCGCTGGACGAGCTCGACGAGGCCCTGGGCTGAAGCGGACGCGATCCCTCACCGAGCCGGGGACAAACCCGGGCGCGCATGGGTGGAGCCTGAAAGGTTCCTGTGAACAGGCACCCCCACTGGAGTGGCGCGGGGTGCGACCGGTACCTTTAGCGCCACCTGATCGCCCATCCGGAATGCGATCTTCACAACTGGGGGGTTGTCAATGCCTCGTGTGCGAACCCAACGCAACAGTCTGCTCGCCCGTGCTGCAGGCACCGTGGGCGTGATGGCCGTTGCCCTGGGCGCCACGATCACGCCCGCCAACGCGGCCGGACACCCGACCGACATCGGCGAGGCGAGCGGCAACGGCTCCACCGACGTCACCCCGGACACTCCGACCGCCACCGGCACCACCGTGAGCGTCGACGGCGACCAGGTCCACATCCACCAGCAGCAGGCACGGGTCCAGGCCGCCATGCAGGCGCACGCCCGCCGCCAGGCGCTGGTCACCGCCGTGATCCCGGCGCCGACCGGCCACTACCAGGTCGGCACGACGAGCCTGCACCTGATCGACCAGAGCCGCTACGACCCGTGGGTGCCCAGCCACCCCCGGCGCGAGCTGATGGTCCAGATCTGGTACCCGGCCACCAACACCGCCGGCCTCACCCAGGCTCCGTGGCTGCCGTCCGAGGCCGCCAACAGCTTCCTGCGCAACCTCGGCGCCTGGCCCGGCACGGTTGCCCTGCCCACCACGGCCGGATTCATGGGCGCGCAGGTGGACCCGGCCGCGGGCAAGCTCCCCGTGCTGCTCTACTCGACCGGTCTGCACTCGGACCGTTCCATGGGCACCACCCTGGCCGAGGACCTCGCCAGCCGCGGCTACCTGGTGGTGGCCATCGACCACACCCACGACGCCAACGAGGTGCAGTTCCCCGACGGCCGTCTGGAAACCAACTCCATACCCGCGAACGCGACCAACATCCTGACGGTCCGCGCCGCCGACGTGCACTTCGTCATCAACGAGCTGGCCGCGATCCAGGGCGGCACCAACCCGGACGTCGACAAGGCGCCGCTGCCCACCGGGCTGACGCACAACATCGACATGAGCCGCATCGGCATGTTCGGCTGGTCCGAGGGCGGAGCCGCGGTGGCCACCTCGATGCAGCTCGACTCCCGGATCGCCGCCGGCGCCAACCTGGACGGCCAGTTCTACGGGTCCGCATACTCCAAGGACCTCAACCGGCCCTTCCTGCTGTTCAGTTCGCAGAGCCACAACCGCGACACCGACGGCAGCTGGCGCACCTTCTGGTCGCACCTGAAGGGCCCGCGCTACGACATCAAGATGGCCGGCGCCGCGCACCTGTCCTTCAGCGACTTCGAGGTGCTGCTGCCCCAGGCGGCCAGCGTTCTCGGGATCTCGCAGTACCAGCTGCAGCAGGAGGTCGGCACCATCAACCCGAGCCGCGCCATCCTGGTCCAGCGCACCTACCTGGCCGCCTACTTCGACACCGTCCTGCGCGGCCAGCACAGCACGCTGATGGACGGCCCCTCCACGAAGTACCCGGAGATCTCCTTCGTCCGCTGACGCGACGCCTGGATGCTTCCCCGCTGCCCCCGCACCCCACCGGTGCGGGGGCAGCGCCGTTTCTGCGCGGGACACCTCAACTCCCTCGAACGGAGCAGTATCAACCGATAGGGTCCGGGTAGCCTGCGGAGGGCAGGAATCCCGGCCCGAGGAGGGCCGCGGCCTGGGGAGGGGCCAAGTGAGTCAGCCGGGTGCACAGTTGGAGCCCGACGAGGCGGACGCCCTGCGCGCGTGGGCGGCGGACGAGCGGGCCAGGGCGGACAGTCTCGCGGCGGCCCTGGAGGAGATCGCGACGAACGGGCTGCCGACGGCCGAGGAGTGCGTCGCCTGGGAGGAGATCCGCGAGTCGGCGCTGGCGAGGCTTGCGGGCCGTGTCCCTTAGGCGCCTGCGGCGGGCGCAGATCCGGTTCACCGACGGGGCGCGCAAGCAGGTCGACGCGTTGACGGACGCCGCCGAGGTCACCCGGCTCGACCGCGTGCTGGCCGAGCTGTCCCTCGACCCGCACCTGGGGGTGCCGACGCGTTTCCCGTTGATTCGGGACTACCGGAACGAGTCGGAGGGCGTTCGCGTCATCTACTCCGTATCGGTGCTCCGTTCGGCCATTCTGGTCGCGTACGTGGAGGCGTAGGAGATGGCACGAGTGTCGGAGGAGTCGCGGCGGGCGCGGGTACGCCTGCTCATGTCCCTGGCCTGCACCCTGGTGGCGTTCGTGTTCACGGTGTTCGCGTCGGTCGGCCACGCCCACTACGTGGGCGTGGCGCTGACGGTGACCGTCGTCGGGGTGTTCCTGACGACCTGGTTCCTGCTGGACGTCTGGATCACCGCGCGGGCCGGCCGGGAGCGTCAGTACGGCTCGGGCGGCGTCACTCCGATGACGGGCGCGAAGCGCCCGCGCTGAGCACCGCCTGCTCCCCGCCGGGCTCCTCCGACCGATCGTCCGTGCGCGGGCGGCGGAAGACGCGGGTGGCGCTGACCGCGCCGTGGATCTCCGCGTCCTCCTCCTCGATCGCGGGCAGGCCGGGACGCAGGTGCTCCTCCACCGAGATGTACTTTAGCCCCGCGCGCAGGTCGGCGTCGTTGCGCAGCCGGATGATCAGCGGGAACTCGGCCAGCGCGGTCGTGTCGAAGAGACCCGTGGTGTAGATCAGCTGCACCCCGAGCGCGTCAGCGACCGCGCGCTGGAGCTCCAGCAGGTAGGTCGCGTTGGCGCGGCCGATCGGGTTGTCGAGGAAGAGCGTGCCGGCGTGCCGCAGCTTGGCCTGGCCACGGTCGTTGGCGCGCAGCGCGGCCATCGTGCAGTAGAGCGCGATGGCGGCGGTGAGCAGCTGGCCGCCGGAGAACACGTCGGACATCTGACTGACCGACACCCGCTCGGCGCGCAGCACCGCGTCGGGCTTCAGGATCTCCACGGCCACCCCGCGCGGTTCCAGCGCCGCGTGGACCCCGCGCAGCAGCAGCGACATGCCGTCGCGGCGGTTCCAGTCGACGGCGGCCGAGGACGAGCCGGGGCCCTGACGCCTGACCGCCGCGCGGGTCGCCTCGTCGATCACCTCGCCCAGACGCTCCGTCAGCACCGCGTGGTCGGGCTCCTCGAAGCGGATCCGCAGGAACTCCTGGCCCGACCACTCCCCCAGCCCGTCGGGCAGCCGGGAGAGGCGCTGCGCGGCGCGGAGGGTGGCGAGCGAGGTCTCCACCAGACCCCGCAGCCGGTCCACGATGCTGTCGCGGTTCCGCTCCAGCTGGGTGAGCTCGTCGGTGAGCACCCGCAGCCGGGGCGCGAACGCGGCGGCCCACTGGGCGGCGTGCTCGGGCAGCACGGAGGCGGGCAGCTCGCGGATCTGCTGGCGGGCCGGGGTGCGCACCGCCTCGAAGCGGGTCGAGTTGGCGTGCCGGATCAGCGCGTCGCAGGCGTCGCGGACGGACAGGTCCGCGGCGGAGAGCTCGGCGCTCGCGCCGCGCAGCTGACGGCGGGCGTCGGCGGCCGCGTGGCGGGCCTCGACCAGCGTGCCGGTGACGGGGGCGGCCTGCTCGTCCTCCTCCGGCGTGGCGTCGGGGGCGGGCTCGCGCAGACCGTCGCGGAGCTGCGCGGCCGTCTCCTCGAACTCGGCGGCGGCGTGCTGGGTGGCCTCCAGGCCGCGCAGCAGCTCGGCGTGGGCCGCGCGGCCCGCCTCCAGCGCGTCGCTGCGGCGGGCGAGTTCGGCGGTGGCGGCGCGGAGCAGGGTCTGCGCGTGCTCCTGGTCGGCAGGGACGAGCTCCTCGGGCAGCTCGGTGTGGGCCTGGCCGGAGGCGGGGGCGCTGCGCTCGGCCTCACCGCGCAGCCGGCCCAGCTGCTCGCTGGCGGCCGACGCCCGCGACTCGATCGTCTGGACCAGGTCCTCGGCGCGGGCGGCGGCCGCCTGACGACCGGGTCCGTCGGCGCCGTCGGGGCTGTTCAGCAGCTCCTCGGCGCGGACCCTGACCTTGTTGGTGAGCCGGTCGAGCTCGGCGCGGGCCCCGGACTCGTCGCTCTCGGCCCGGGCCTGTTCGGCGCGCAGGTCCGCGCCGACGCCGACCTTCTCGTAGAGCTGCGCGGCGACCCGGTGCGCCTCCCGCAGCGCGGGCAGCGACGCGGCGGGGACGTCCGCCGCAGCCCCGGCCAGGTCGGCCCCGGGCAGGTCGGAGCTGGGCAGTTCGGCGCGCTCGGCGCGCAGCGCGCGGACCGTGCGGCGCGCGTCGTCGGCGGCGCGCTGGGCGGCGCGGCGGTCCTCGTCGGCGGCCTGGGCGCGCTCGGTGCAGGCCTGCTGGCGCTGCTCGGCCTGGGCGGTCTCGTCGGCGACCTCGCGCAGCCGCGCCGTCCAGGCGGCGCGCTCGCGCAGCCGGTAGGCGAGCCCGGCCAGGGCGTCGGCCCGGCGGCGGGCCTGCTGGGCGGCCTCCAGCCTGGTCTCGCGCAGGCGGGCGGCGGAGGCGCGCTCCTGCTCGGCCTCGGTGTGCTCGGCGCGGGCGGTGCTGCGCTCGGCTCCGGCCGCCTCCAGCGCGGTGCGCGCGGCCTCGACCTCGGCGGTCAGCTCGGCGAGCCGCCCGGCCGGGCAGCCCGCACGCCAGGAGGTGAGCCGGCCGGCCAGTATCCGGTCGCCGCCGAGGCGGGCGGCGAGTGCGCGGATCTGCTCGTCACGGGCGGCCGCGCGGTCGCGCAGCTGGCGGCGCTCCTCGTCGGCGGCGGACTCGTCGTGCATGGCCGGGTTCGGCGGGACCAGGAAGACGCCTGAGCTCTCCTCCTGGGCGGGGGTGACCGGGCCGAGCAACGCGGCGGCCGTGCCCACGGCCACGGCGGAGCGCGGCAGCAGCGCGGCGGCGGCGAGGACCTCGCGGGCCCGCTCCAGGGTGGCCGGGTCGGTGACGATGACGCCGTCGACCAGCTGCGGGCGGGCGGCCAGGATCCGCTCGTGGTCGACCGGGTCGACGGACTGGGCCAGGTAGCGCCAGCCGGGGAGGGCGGGCACGCCGTGCTCGCCGAGGTACTCGACGGTGGCGAGCACGTCGGGGCCCGGCGGCAGCAGACCGCCGTCGCCGAGCGCGGAGAGGATCCGGGCGTCGTCGGCGGCCTGGGTGCGCAGCTCGAAGAGGGTGCGCTCGGCCGTGGAGACCGCGCCGTCGAGCTGTTCGCGCAGCGCGTCGGCGGCGGCGTCGAGCTGTTCCGGCGTCAGTTCGCCGTCGGCCGCGCCGAGGAGGGCGGCGACGCGGGGTTCGGCGGCGAGCAGGCCCAGGGCGTGGCGCTCCGCGCCGAGCGCGGTCTCGGCGGCGGCCAGCGCGTCGTGGGCGCGGGCGGCGCCGAGCTCCGCGCGGCTCTCGCGGGCCGCGGCCTCGCGGGAGCGGGCGGCCGCCTGCTCGGCGGCGGCGCGGGCCTGCTCCCACGCGCCGGTGACGGCCTTCTCGGCGTCGGAGGCCTCCAGCGCGGCGCGGGCCGGGTCCACCGCCTCGGGGTTGTCGGTGTCGCCGTTGGTGGTGTCGATCCAGCCGGACCGCACGGCCTGCTGGGTCTCCTGCTCCACCTCGGCGAGGCGCTGACGGAGGTGGTCGCCCTCGCTGCGGGCCTTCTGCGCGGCGATGGTGGCGGCGGTGGCGTCGCGGCGGGCGGCCTCGGCCTCGGCCTGCAGCGCCTGGGCGCGCTCCTCCTCGCTGTCCGCGCGCTCCTCCCCCGCCTCGGCGGCGGCCTCCAGGGCGCGCACCAGGGCGACGGCGGCCTTGGTCCGGGCGGCGAGCGCGGGCGCGGCGTCGCGTTCGGCCTCGCGGATCGCGGCGCTGACCCTGGCCGCTCGGTCGGCGGCGGCGCGGTGGCGCAGCACCAGCTCGGTGGTCTGCCAGGCGGAGTGCAGGGTGCGGGCGTCGAGCAGTTCGCGGCGCAGCGCGGCGGCGTCGGCGGTGGCGTCGGCGAGCGCCAGGCTGGCGTGCCGGTGCGTCAGTTCGGCCGTGATCAGCGACTGCCGGGTGCGGGCGGTTTGCGCGTCGTCGGCGGCCTCGGCGGCGACGGCGACCTGCTCCTCCAGCTCGGCGGCGTGGCCGCGCTCGACGCCGGCGCGGGCGGAGAGCGAGCGGGAGAGCCGACGCGCGCGGCGCTCGGCTCCGCGGTGCGTCTCGCGGACGGACTCGCGTGCGGTGGCGGCCTCGGCGATGCGGTGCAGCATGTCGAGCGAGCCGCCGGTGAAGTCGCGTTCGGCGGTGAGCTCGGCCCGGCGGCCCAACTTGTTGGCGAAGCCGTGGACCAGGTCGGCCAGCCCGTCGGTGTCGCGGGTGTCGGTGACGGCGCGGAGCAGCAGGTCGGTGAAGTCCTTGTCGCTCCTGACCGCGAAGAGGCCGGCGGCCTCGCCCTCGTCGGCGTTCATCTCGCGCTGGTAGCGGAAGAGTTCGGGGTCGAGCCCGAGGCCGCCGAGGTGCTCGATCCAGCGCTCGTGGCCCTCCTCCCAGGTGATCTCCAGCTCGGGGGCGAGCTTGCCCGCCTCGGTGAGGGCGTCGCGGAAGCCCTTCATGGTGCGGCGGCGCCCGCGTGCGCTGACAGGGAGGGTGCGCGGCGAAGCCGCTCCCTCAAGGGTGGTGGCGGGCGACCGGCCGGCTTGGCCGGGGGCGGGCAGCAGCACGGCGCGTTCGGCGACGGGCAGCGAGTCGAGGCCGAGCGTCGGGCTGGGACGGAAGGAGTACCAGGCCTCGGCGAACTTGCGCGGGTCGGAGGAGACCTGGCGACCGCGCCACTCACTGACCTTGCCGACGACGACCGTCTCGCCGGTGAGGGTGTGCTGCCACTCCAGGGCGACATGGCC
The DNA here is from genome assembly GCF_000744655.1 of Streptacidiphilus rugosus AM-16. Taxonomy (NCBI): domain Bacteria; kingdom Bacillati; phylum Actinomycetota; class Actinomycetes; order Kitasatosporales; family Streptomycetaceae; genus Streptacidiphilus; species Streptacidiphilus rugosus. The sequence goes on from NZ_JQMJ01000004.1 coordinate 1,377,621, forward strand.
GCAGTCGTCGGCCAGCAGGAACTTGCGCAGCACGCCGGAGCTGGCCCCGCCGAGGGTGTTGCGGTGGCCGGGCAGCATGACCGAGAAGATCAGCTTCAGCAGGACGGACTTCCCGCCGCCGTTCTCCAGGAAGAGCACCCCGGCGGGCGCGGGGCGGCGGACCGGGCCGGACTCCTCCTCGTCGAAGAAGCCGGGCTGGCGCGGCGCCGGATCGGGGACGACGTCACCGACGGCGCTCAGGTCGAGCACGGTGTCGGCGTACCGCGCACCGGCAGGGCCGATGGAGTACAGACGGACCCGGTTGAGCTCGTACACCTTGCGCACTCATTCCTGTTCTCGATCGACAGGCGGGACCGCCTCGTCTCACCAGAGGATATCGAGTGACGCCGACAGTCCCCGCTCCCCGCGCGGAGGCGGGAGCACCGCAGAGACAGGTCACCGCAGGACGGCGAGCCACAGAACGGCCGTGGCCAGGGCCAGGCAGACGCCCGCGAAGGGGACGAGACGGTAGGCGCGGCGCGGGACGTGCGCGCCGACCGCGCCGAGGTAGTACAGGACGAGCCCGACCGTCGCCGCCCCTCCCAGGACGGGGACGCCGAGCAGCCCGAGCACCAGCCCCACCGCCCCGGCGACCTTCAGCGCGCCCAGCCAGGGGTGCCAGGACTGCGGGATCCCGAGCTCGGCCATGTTGGCGACGACGAACTCCGCCCGGGTGAAGTTCGCGGCGGCGCTCGCCGCGTTCACGACGACGAAGACGCCGGCGACGATCACGTATGCGGTGGACACGTACCCTCCCTCGCCCGGCCGCGTGGCCCGCGGCGGTGCTTCCGATCTCGGTCGCCACCAGCCTGACGAGCCCTCAGTCCGCGGTCCAATAGCGGCTTCCATAACCTGGGGGCATGGATGTCGACACCCGGCTGCTGCGCTCCTTCGCCGTCGTGGCCGCGGAGGGAAACCTCACCCGCGCGGCGGAGCGGCTGTTCGTCTCCCAGCCGGCCCTGACCAAACAGATCAGGCAGTTGGAGGCCCGGATCGGGGTGACCCTGTTCACCCGCTCGCGGACCGGTATGACGCTCACGGCGTCGGGGCAGGCGCTCGCCGGACGGAGCACCGCCCTGCTGGACGAACTGGACCGGGTGCTGCGCGAGACGAAGGCGGTCGCGAGCCGCGCCGCCCGCGTGCTGCGCGTCGGCTTCATCGCCAGCGCGGCCAACGAGGCCACGCCGCTCATCGTCGCGGGGTTCACCCGCCGCCGACCTGGCTGGCGGGCGGAGATGCGGCAGGCGGCCTGGTCCGACCCGAGCGCCGGTCTGTCCGGCGCGGAGGTCGACGTCGCCCTGGTCCGGCTCCCCTTCCCCGGTCAGGAGTCCCTGCGCGTGCGGACGCTGTTCGCCGAGCCCCGCTGCGTCGCGCTGGCCGACTCGCACCCGCTGGCGGCCCGCGAGGTGGTCCCCTTCCGGGAATTGTGGGACGAGCCGTTCGTGGCCGCACCGGCCGAGACGGGCGCCTGGCGGGCCTACTGGCTGGCCGTCGACGAGCGCGGGGGCCGGCCCGCGCGGATCGGCGCCGTCACCGAACAGCCCGACGAGTGGCTCAGCGCCATCGCCAACGGCTACGGCGTCGCCCTCGCTCCGGAGTCCACCGCGCGCTTCTACGCTCGGCCCGGCGTCACCTACCGCCCGCTCACCGGCGTCGGCCCGAGCCGCGTCGGGGTCGCCTGGGCCCCGGCCGACGACGCCGACCCCGTGGTCCAGGATTTCGTGCGGTGTTGCCAAGAGGCCTGCGGGGAGACCGCGGCCGTTCCCGACGCCATCGGGTGAGGCCCGGCCGGCTCAGGCCGAAGGACGGGCGGGGTCGGCGCCGCCGGAACGGTCCGCGACCGGCTGCGCCTGGGCGATCAGCAGGGCCACGTCGTCGTGGTCGTCGGGATGGCGCAGGGCGTTCGCCAGCCACAGGCAGGACTCGGCGAGGGGCCGCCACGGGTGGTCGAGTGCCTGCAGCAGGGCGTCGAGGCGGGCGTCGATGGGATCGCGCCGGGTCTCGACGAGGCCGTCGGTGTACAGGACCAGCCGGTCGCCGGGGTGCAGGTCGAAGGCGACGGTCTCGAAGGGGACGCCGCCCACGCCGAGGGGCGCGCCGGTCGGGAGGTCGAGGAGTTCGGGGGCCGGTCGGCGCGGGCGAGGACGGGGGGCAGGTGGCCCGCGTTGGCGATCCGGCACTGGTGGGCGGCCGGGTCGTAGACGGCGTAGAGGCAGGTGGCGATGTACCGTTCCAGCCCGCTGGTGATCTTGTCGAGGTGGGTGAGGACCTCGTGGGGCTCCAGGTCGAGGTCGGCGAAGGCGCAGGTCGCGGTGCGCAGTCGCCCCATCGTCGCGGCGGCGTCGATGCCGTTGCCCATGACGTCCCCGACCACCAGGGCGGTGCGCTCGCCCGGCAGGGGGATGATGTCGTACCAGTCGCCGCCGACCTGGTGGGCGGCCTGGGCCGGCTGGTAGTGGGCGGCGACCTCCAGGCCCACGAGTTCCGGAGGGGCGCCGGGGAGCAGGCTGCGCTGCAGGGTCTCCGCCACGTTGCGGACGCTCTGGTGCCAGCGCGCGTTGTCGATGGCGACGGCCGCGCGGGCGGCGAGCTCACCGGCCAGCAGGACGTCGTCGGCGTCAAAGGGCAGCGGGTTGTTCGCCCGCAGCATGTCGAAGGCGCCCAGGACCTCGTTGCGGGCGATCAACGGGACGGCCAGGTAGGAGTGGGCGCCGGCCGCCTCCAGCTGGGCGGCGGCCGGGCCGTCGCGGGCGATGCGCCGGAGGTCCTCCGGCCCGGCGTGGCTGACCAGCACCGGCCGCCCGGTGCGTACACAGCGGGTGATCAGGCGGTCCGCACCGTAGGTGGCCGGCTCGCCCACCGTGTCGGCCGCCGTGGCGGCCTCGGTCGGGTACGCGGCGGCGACGGCGAGCGCGCGGAACAGTTCCGGGCCGTCGTCGTCCGGTCGCCGGGCCGGCCGGAACTCCAGCACCGAGTCCAGCACGTCGACCGCGGCCAGGTCCGCGAGATCGGGCACGGCGGCTTCGGCGAGCTCCTGCGCGGTCTGCTCCACCTCCAGCGTGGTGCCGACCCTGGCGGACGCCTTCGCGATCAGCGCCAGCCGGCGTCGGGCCCGGTCCGCCTCGATGCCCGCCTGGTGGCGCTCGCTGACGTCGATCACCGATATCGCCACCCCGATCACCCGGCCGCCGGGGCCTTCGAGGCGGTAGGAGGAAACCGACCAGGCGTGGTCGTGGTCCGGGTCCGCGCGGGTTCGACCGACGGTGTACTGGTCCAGCAGCGGGGCTCCGGTGAGCAGGACGTGCCGCAGCCCCGACTCGACGGTGGTGGTGTCCAGGTGAGGCAGGACGTCCCGCAGCCGGCGGCCGAGGTGCTCTGCGGCGGGCACGCCGTTGATGCGCTCCAGGGCGGGATTGACCATCACGTAGCGAAGGTCGGCGTTCATCAGCGCGAGCCCGATGGGCGCCTGGGCGACCAGGCGCTGCGACAGCGCCAGCTCCGTCTCGACCCGCTGCAGGGTGCTGTGGTCGACGGCGATGCCCAGGGCGAACACCTCGCCGTCGGCGTTGGTCAGCCGCATGTTGCGGAACTCCACCAGCGGGGTGCTGCCGTTCTTGTGCCGGACCGGGAAGGCGCCCGCCCAGGACGAGCCGGTGGCCATGACCTCGGCGAACAGGCCGGCGACCAGTCCCAGATGGTCCTCGGGGACCAGGAGGGGACCGGCGAACCGGCCCAGCGCCTCGTTCGCGGTGTAGCCGAAGACCTCCTCCGCCTGGGGGCTCCAGAACACGATCCGCCCGCTCGTGTCGAGGACCACGGCGGCCACGTGGAGGAGGTCCAGCAGGGCGCCCGCGGGTGGCGGCCCTGCGGCTCGCGCGCCGTCGTCGGGGAGACGCCCGTCACCGCCCATCCGTGTTCCCTCCGACCGGGGGTTTCCTCCATGGTCCCCTTCCGCACCTGACCGCGCACGACCAGGCCTCCGGCCGGGTCCGGGTCACCCGGCCACGACCGGGCCCGGACGTCGGCGGCGGCCTGGGTCGGCGCGCCGGCTTCCGCCGACGGCGCGTCAGACGGAGGTGACCGTCCCGCTCCTCCACCGGAGTGGAGCTCGGCCCGCTGCTGCATGGCGGCGTCGCCTCCGGCACACGATGCCTGGGTGGTGGAGGGGATCGCGGAGGAGGGTGAGGGTCACCCTCCCGAACCGGCACCGTTGTGCCGGCCGACAGGTGAGGAGCAGGCATGACACGAGGGCGCGCGTTGATGGCGGCCATGGCGACGACGGCGTTGGTCGGGGCGGCGGGCATGACGTCCGCACCGGCGGCGAGCGCCGCCAAGGCCACCCCCGACTCCGAGGCGAGGGTGTCGGTGGTGGCCGACCACCTGGGCAACCCACGCGGCCTGTCGGTGGCCCCGGACGGCGGCCTCTACCTCGCCGAGGCGGGATCCGGCGGCAGCGTCTGCGTGCCCGGGGGCGAAGCGGGCCAGACCTGCGTCGGGCTCACCGGCTCCTTCGACCGCGTCAGCGCCAAGGGCCAGGTCAAGCGCCTGGTCACCGGCCTGATCTCCGCCTCGGGTCCGGGTGGCGTGGCCGCCGAGGGCCCGGTCTCGGTCTCCCGCGGCAGGGACGACGGCTTCTTCGGGCTCTTCGGCCTGAGCTCCCACGAGGTGCCGCCCAAGGGCGCGATCCCCGACAACCTGCGGAACGCCGCCCTCGCCCAGCTCGGCCACCTCTTCCTGGTGGACCACCGCGGCCGGACCAAGGACGTCTCCGACGTCGGCGACCAGGACTGGACCTGGACGTCCACCCGGGTCAACCTCGCTCCCCACGACTTCCCCGACGCCAACCCCAACGCGGTCCTCGCCTCCGAGGGGCACGTCTACGTGGCCGACGCCGGGGCCAACCTCCTGGCCGAGGTCCAGCGGCACGGAAAGGTGGACGTCCGGGCCTTCTTCCAGGTCCCGCCGAAGTCCGCGACCGACGCCGTGGCCACCTGTGTCAGCCGGGGCCCTGACGACGCGCTCTACGTCGGCGAGCTCCTGGGCGGCTCGCCCGCTCCCGGCCACGCCCGGGTGTGGCGCGTGGCCCCCGGCCACAAGCCCACCGTGTGGGCCACCGGCTTCACCACGATCCAGGGTTGCGGCTTCGGCCCCGACGGCTCCTTCTACGCCACCGAGTTCCAGACCCACGGGCTCAACCCGGGCCCGGGCGGGAACCCGGCGGGCGACGTGGTCCGCATCGACCGGCACGGCCACCGCACCCGTCTCGGCGTGGGCAAGCTGTCCTTCCCGTCCGGCTTCGCCGCCGGCAAGGACGGTGCGATCTACGTCTCCAACTGCAGCATCGCCCCGACCACGGGCATGGGCCCCGGCCTCTGCCCGACGGGCGGCCAGGTCGTCCGCATCGACCAGGAGGACTGCGACAACGCCCAGACCGCCGACGCCGGCGGGCAGGGAGTCGTCGGCCGGCCCTCCGTCGCCACCCGGAGGAACGACGGGAGCTGAGGCCCGAGCCGTGCGGTGACGCACGGCTCCGGCCGGGGCTCAGGCGTTGTGGAAGGGCAGCCCGGCGTCGGTGACGAGCTCCTCCGAGTCGTCCGGCGGCAGCAGCGTGGCGCTGCCGTCGGCGACGGGGACGATCCCGAGCGCGAGCAGCTCGGCCATGGCGGCGCTGCCGGCCATGTCACGGACCTGGAGCTGGTAGCGGGCGGTGGTGCGGTAGGTGCCGCCGGAGTCGTCCGAGGTCTTCTGCAGGAAGCCCGAGTCGACGAGGAAGCTGACCGCCTTGCCGACGATCCCGATGGTCGACCCCGCCAGCCGGCGGGCGTCCTTGGTGGCGCCCGTCGCGCTGCGGCGGGCGTACACCCGCCAGGCGGCCTCCAGCCCCGGCGCGTCGCTCACCGGGTCGCTGTTCGCGCCGTCGACGTCGGCCTGTTCCTCCAGCCTGCGGCAGGCCTGACGGACGAAGGCGTCGACGCCGTTGACGGTGATCCGCCCGAGGTAGCCGTCGTCGGCGAGATCCTCCGGCCGCGGGAACGCGAGCGCGGCGACGGCGAGATGCGCGAGCCCGTGCAGGAACCTGTCGGTCGACTCGGACGCGGCGCGCCGCGAGTAGTCCCCCATCCGCACGGCGAACACACTGTCCTCCGCGGCGGCCACGGCCATCCCCGCCCGCGCGGACACCTCCAGCACGATCAGCCCGAGCCCCGCGGCGACGGCGTCGGCGAGCCGGGCGAAGGCCGGGTCGTCCCGGTACCGCCGGATCAGCTCGGCGTACTCGGTGTCCCGCGCAGGCAGCAGCTTCGGCTGCACCCCGAACGAGACGAGCCGCGCGGCGTCCGCGACATCGGCGGGCGTGACGGCGGGCCTCCCCTCGGCGGGCGGCGCGTCGTGCATGTCGTCGGTCGTCAACTGAACTCCAGCCGGGACGTGGCAATGCCCCTGAGGGACGCGGGGAGCGCGAGAAACCGCCCTGTGCAGATGGCCCTGGGCGCCCGGTGCTCCACCTGGGTGGGTGGCTTGTCGCGCAGTTCCCCGCGCCCCCGGAGGTGCAACCGGCCCCGCGCGGTGATCTGACGCGCCCTTGCGCCGGAGGCGCAGATCGGCAGAGCCTCGCGCAGACGCGTGGTTGCGACGAACCCTCCGCAGTGAGCTGTCGCGCCCACGCGCCGGAGGCGCGCAGTTCCTCGCGCCTCCGGAGGGTGCGCCTGGCGCGTGGGCATCAGGTGGCCTCCGTGCGGTCCGCGGCCATGGCGACGGCGTCGAGGAGGGCGCTGCCGACGATGAGGTCGGCGCCGCCGAACTCCTCGTCGAGGAGACGGGTGCCGTCGTCGACGGCGAAGAGGAGGCGCTCCTCGCCCTGGCGGTACGCCGTGCCCACGGAGGGGCTCGCCGCGTGGACGGCGAGGAGGGCCACCAGGTAGGGCAGCTCGGGATCGGCCCGGCGCGCCTCGGCCAGCAGGCCGGACAGGCGGCGCGGTGCGTCCGCCGGAAGGTCGAGCAGGCTCAGCGCGTGCTCCAGCTGGGCGTCGGTGAAACGGCTGTCGTCCGGGGTGGAGATCAGGTCGGGTTCGGGGAGCTCCGCTCCCAGGTGCTCGCGTTCCACCGGCGGGGTCAGCAGGACGTCGATCAGATCGTTCAGCCGCACCGCGCTCGGGGTGCGCAGACCTATGCCCTTGCGGAAGAAGGCCGTGGTCACCACCGAGGCCTGCTCCAGCGGGAGCGGCAGCACCGGCGCGAGCAGCTGGCCGTAGAGGTCCAGACCGCTGCGCGCCGTCGGCGTGGCGAACGCCTGGCGGTCCTGCTCGGCGCGGAACAGCGGGCCGGCCTCCAGCAGGCGCGTCTGCAGCTGGGTGTGCCGGCGGATGCAGTCCTTGACGATGTCGACCAGCTCGGCGGCACGCCGCTTGTGCTCAGGGTCCTCCGCCTCGTCGCGGGCGCGGCGGATGTTGGTGAGGATCGCGTTCTCGTGCCGGTAACGGTCCGCGATGTGCTCCAGCGCCTCGGCGATGAGGTCCGGGACCGTCTCCATCCAGTCGACCGCGCGGACGTTGCGGCGCGTCGCCTCCAGGGCCCGGCGCAGCACCTCGCTGTACTGGACGGTGCGGTAGCGGGCCTGCTCGGCGGCGAGCTGGGCGTCGGCGAGGCGGCCGCGCCTGATCAGGACCTCCAGCTTCACCTCGGCGGCGATCTGGGCCGAGGTGACGTCGGTGTCGAGCGCGCCGACCAGGACGTTGACGGCCTCGTCCGTGGTGCGCAGGTACACCCCGCCGTCCGGGCCGGGGACCTCCTCGATGAGCTTGAAGTCGTAGTCGCGCCGGACGTAGGAACCGTCGGATGCGAAGGTGCCGTAGACGGCGCGGAAACCGCGGTCGACGCTGCCGACGTTGATCAGCGACTCGAGCACCCACTTGGCGACCCGCTCGTGCTCGCGCCAGGCACGTTCCGGGGCCTGCGCGGCGACGCGGGGCTGGAGCCTGGCGAGCACCTGGTCGCGGTCGGCGCCGGTGTCGAAGTCCATGTGCAGGGTGACCAGGTCGATCGCCGCCAGGGCGACCTCGGCCATGCCGTAGACCGCGTACTCGCCGGCCAGGTTGGCCTTGCGGCTGTCGAGGTCGTGCAGCGGCGCGGTGCACGCAAGGGCCCGCAGCCGACGGGCGAGGCCCTCGTCGGCTGCGGGCCCCGGTGCGGGGCGGGCTGCTTCGGCTGTGGTGGTCACGGGGGCTTAGCGTAGAGGTTCCGGCTGACAACGTCCCAAACGGCACGGATCATCCCGGTCTGTACGCCACCGCTTGCCGACCGGTGGCCTCCGGCTAGTCCACCTCGCTGGTGGCCAGCTCCGGGGACGCCGCCGCCTTCGCGGCCACGCCCGCGGCCTGCATCTGCTTGAGCGCGTTCCAGCCGAGCCCCGCCAGTGCCCCGCCGAGCAACGGGAAGATGATGAAGACCCAGAGCTGGCTCAGCGCCCAGCCGTGCTGGAAGACCGCCGTCGCCAGCGAACGGGCCGGGTTCACGGAGGTGTTGCTGACCGGGATGGTCACCAGGTGCACCAGGGTCAGGCCCACGCCGGCGACCAGGCCGCCCATCGGCACCGGGAAGCCGCGGGCCGTCGTCGCGAGCACCACCAGTGCGAAGAGCGCCGTCGCGACGACCTCAGCGAGGATGACCGCGCCCAGGTTGTAGTGGTCCGGCGAGTGGATGCCGTAACCGTTGGAGGCGAAGCCGGTCTCACTGACGGAGACGACGGTCGGCCGTCCGTCCGTGCCGGTCGCGGTGAAGCCCGGGTGACCCTGCGCGACCGACCAGATCAGCAGCGCGCCGAAGAGGCCGCCGAGGACCTGGCCGCCGACGTAGGCCGGAAGAAGCTTGGCGTCCGTCTTGCGGACGACGACCATCGCGGCGCTGATCGCGGGATTGATGTGACAGCCGGAGATCGGGCCGATCAGGTAGGCCGCCGCGAGCAGGCTCAGGCCGAACGCGAGGGCCACGCCGAGCACTCCGGCCCGCTGGGCGTCGAAGACGGCCGTGCCGACACCGCCGATGATCAGGATTGCCGTGCCCAGGGCCTCGGCGAAGAAGATACGTGTGCTGCTCCCCATCGCTACCTCCTTGCGGGGCGGCCGGGTTCGCCGCCAGGAAGGGGCCCCGCACCGACGCGAGGCACACACTCGGGAGCCTAGGCCGATCGTTCTGGTACGACCTTTCGGGATCGGCCAGTCGGGTGATCTTTCAACGGCCCCGCCGAACATGCCGGAGCCGGCCGGGCGCATCCCCCGACCGGCTCCGGCAGCGGCGCCGCCCGGGCGTCAGCCCAGTTCGGCGGAGAGGAAGCCCGCGCCGTTGTAGCTGCCCCAGCCGGTGACCTTGTCGTAGCCGGTCGCCGCGCTGTACGCGCCGTTGCTGCCGCTGGTCACGTCGTGGAAGGCGGAGCTGTAGCTCGACGACTTGGCCAGGGCGTAGATGGTGGCGTTGGCGTAGCCGAAGGCCGACTTGGACTTCGCCGCGGCCTCGCTGTCGTAGACCGCCGTGAACGCCGCCCAGTTGGGCGCGGCGGCGCTGGTGCCCCCGAACTCGTACCAGGCGCCCTCGGTGTAGATCGCCCAGCCGGTGCTCGGGTTGGCGTCGGCGGCGACGTCGGGGACGTCACGGTGGCTGCCGCTGTTGACCGAGGACTGGTAGCTCGGGGTGGCGAAGGTCGAGGAGATCCCGCCGCCGCTGCCGGACCAGGCGGTCTCCTTGCTCCACGCGCCGGAGGAGTTGAGCGTCAGCGAGGTGCCGCCGGTGCCTGTGGTGTACGGGTCGCTGGCCGGGAAGTCGACCGAGGTGCCGCCGTTGCCGGCGTCGTCGGAGCCGCTGTCGCCGGACGCGGCGTAGACGGACTGGCCCTGGGCGGCCGCCTCCTGGAGGTCGGTGTTGACGGAGGTCAGGTTGCTCGCGGTCTCCCCCGATTCGTAGACACCCCAGCTGATCGAGACGACCGGCACGTCGTCGCTCACCAGCGCGGCGTAGACGGCCAGTTCGCCTGCGTCGCTGTTGGGCGCCTCGTAGACCTCGACGGCCGCCTTGGGCGCGAGCGCCTGGACGACCTCGATGTCCAGCTCGACCTCGTCCTGCCCGGACAGGTCGGTGGTGCCGCCGCCGGCGCTGCGGACCGCGGGCGTGGAGGGGCTCAACGAGAAGTACTTGTCGTAGGCGGTGATGTTGGACTGCTGGAAGGCGGAGAACTCCAGCAGTCCGACGGTCACGCCGCTGCCGGTGTAACCGGCGCCGATCGCCGAGGTGAGGTTGTACCCGGAGCGCGCCTTGGTGGGGGTCAGACCGCTGACGGCGTGCGAGGTGGCCAGGGGTTCCTTGGCGCTGTCGCGGTGGTAGACCGCGAAGTCGTTCAGTCCGGCGATGTCGGTGACGGCCGCGGCGATCCCGGCCGGCAGCACAGGGGCGGCGGTGTTGGCGTAGAAGCCGCGCCCCGTGGCGTTGTCGCGGTAGGTGGCCAGCGTGGCCCCGAACGCGCGCCCGACCTGGGCGGCGGTCCCGCGCGCCTGCAGGGTCAGGTGGTTGGCGCTGACCTGACCCACCGCCAGACCCTGGGCCTTGAGGTAGCCGGCCACCTTCGCGACGGTGGCGTCCGTCGCCCCGAAGCGCCGGGCGAACTGGTGGACCGTCAGATAGTGCTTGTACTGCGCGGAGGCGGAGTCTGCGACCTGCCGCAGGAAGGCGTCCAGCCCGGCCTGGTCGCGCACGGCGAGGTTGAGGGTCACGGATATGGAGCGCTGCGGAGCGACCGCGCCGGTCCGCGTGGCATGGGCGGTGGCGGCGGCCGGCAGCACGTCCGCGCGGAGCGCGATGCGGGCGTCGGAGCCCGCGGTGGCATGCGCGGGCACGGCGGCGAGCGCGAGCACGGGCAGGGGCGCTGCAAGCAGGGCGACGGCGGCGCGGAGCGGGAGCCTCACAGGTCCTCCTGGGACGTGGGTGTGCGCAGCGGCCTTGGCCCTGCGGGGCGTTGGGGGCTGCGGCCGGAATCGGTCGGCACCCACGCTAGGGACGCACGGCAGTCGGGATAAGCGGGATAACCCTTGCTCTTGTCGTGAACACGCGATGTCGCTCCATGTCGCCACCGACCCCGTCAGTTGCAGGACCTCCAGGGGCGCGGGGAACTGCGCGAGCAACCACCCCGTGCGGATGGCCCTGAACCTTTGGGCACTCATGTCGTGGGTGGCTTGTCGCGCAGTTCCCCACGCCCCTGAGGTCGTGCAACGGGCCCTCTGTTCGGAAGCACCGCACCCAGGTGGTTGCAGCGTGCCGCACCGCTACCGGTCGGAACCGGCCGTCTGCTGGAGGGCGCGCGCCAGCGCCGTGCGGGAGCGGACGCCGAGCTTGCGGTAGACGCGGGAGAGCGTGCCCTCGACCGTCTTGACGCTGACGAAGAGCGCCGCCGCCGCCTCGCGGTTCGTCGCACCGTCCGCGACCAGGCGGGCGAGGCGTTGTTCGCCGGCCGTCAGTTCCACCGCGCCGCGGCCCGGCGCGCGCTCACCCGGCGTCAGCCGGTCGAGCTCGGTGCGGGCGCGGGTCAGCAGGGGGAACGCGCCGTGCCGCAGGCACAGCCGCTCGGCCTCGGTCAGCGCGTCCCGGGCCGCGGCGCGATGGCGGGCGCGACGTTCGACCGCGCCCCAGGCGATCAGCGCGCGGGCCAGCTCCAGCGGCAGGGGCAGCGCCCGCAGGCTCTCCACCGTCGCGCGCAGGAGCGTCACCGCCCCCGCCGAGTCGCCCCGCGCCGCCAGGGCGACCGCGCGGGACCTGCCGACCGCGGCCGCCGCACCCGCGCCCCAGGCCGGCTCACGCCAGCCCGCGACGGTCGCCCCGGCCTCCGTCAGTACGGCCTCGGCCTCGTCGTGCTCGCCGAGCAGCGCCGTCGCCTCGGCGAGGTCGGCGAGTCTGCGGACGGCGTCCGGATCGGCGAGTTCCATCCGGGCGGCCAGCGTTCTGGCACGCTGGAGCGCCTCGACGGCGTGCGCCGTCCGCTCCGCCCCACCCGCGTGCAGCAGCGACTCGCCGAGCACGCCGAGCGCCCGCACCTCGAACAGCCGGTCGCCGTCGGCCGCCGAGCCGCGCACCGCGGCGCGGGCGGCCGCGACCGCGCCTTCCGGTGTGCCTCCCGCGCAGGCGGCCAGCGCCGTCGCGTACGCCCCCAGCGGCGAGTCCAGCCCGGTTGCCCCGAGCAGCCGGACGCAGCGCGCCGCGTGCTCCTCGGCCCGGCGGCAGTCCCCGGCGCGCACCTGCACCCGCGTCAGCGCGACCAGGGTGGCGACCTGCTCCTCCACCCCGGCACCGGCCGCCTGCGCCAGCGAGGACAGCAGCCGGGAGGCCTGCCCGACCCGGTCGGCGTCGAGTGCGGCCAGCGCCCGACGACGCAGCAGACTCGCCCCCGCTTCGGCCCCGACCGTCGACGCGGCTCCGCCGACGGCCTCGTGCTCCAGCCGGAGCGCGCGGCGCAGGGCCGGGTCGGCCTGGCGCGGTCGCCCGCGCAGCGCCAGCACCGTCGCGAGCACGCCCAACGCCTGCGCGCCGAGCGCCGGCTCACCGGCCCGGTCCGCGAGACCGGCGGCACGGGCCGCCGCCCGCGCCGCCGGACCGGTCCGCCCGCCGAGCAACTCCCTGACGGCGGACCAGCGGTAGAGGGCCGCCAGCAGTGCGGGGCGGCCCTCGGCCTCAGCGAGCCCGGCGGCGATCAGCGGGCCGGTCTCCTCCAGGGCCTGGCCTGCGGTGTCGAGCAGCAGCAACCGGGCCCTGACCCGCTGACGTGGATCGTCGGAACAGGTCAGCACGGACTGCGCCGCGGTACGCGCCCAGTCGTGCCTGGCCGCCGCGACGGCGTGGGCGGCGGCGTCGAGCCGACGCCGGTCGCGGTGCTCGGGGCGGTCCGGCGGGGTACGCGCGGCGGCGAGGCGGGCGAGCTCGTGGGCGGTGGCGGCGTCGCCGCGACGCCTGGCCGTCGCCGCCGCCGCGTCCAGCGCCGCGGCCACCTGCTCGTCGGCGCAGGGCCTGGCCAGGGCCAGATGCCGGGCGCGGTCCACCGGATCGCCGACGGCCCGCGCCAGCGCGGCGTGGGCGCCGACCCTTTCCGTCAGACCGGCCCCCTGGCGGAGCGCGGCGGCCAGCAGCGGTGACCGCAGTCGCGCCACGCCGTCGGGCCCGAGGGCGACCAGTCGCGCGCGCTCGGCGGCGGCCAGGGCGAGGACCGGATCGTCGACCCCCGAGGCGCCGAGCACGGTCAGGGCGGGCTGGTCCGTCGAGCCCAGCGCCAGCAGCAACAGGGCCTGCGCCGTGTCCTCCGGGAGCGCGCGGACCGACGCGAGCTCCCGGTCGAGCAGCCGCGGCGGCAGCGCGATCTCCGGCTCGTCGAGGGCCGTCGGCTCGGGCTGCGGCGCGAGCGCCGCCGCCTCGGCCAGTTCGAGGGCGGTCGCCGGATTGCCGTCGGCCAGCCGCAGGACGGAGCGGAGAGCGGCCTGCGGGAGGGGCCACCGACGGTGCTGCCGCAGGAGGTCGACGAGTTCGTCGTCGGCGAGCGACGGCACCGCGAAGCGGCGGATCTGCCGGGGCAGCACCCGACCGGGCGGGGCCGAGGGCGTCGCGCCCCCGGTCCGCACGGCGACGAGGAAGGTCACCGCGAGGGTGGGCGCCCGGCGGGCGACATGGGCGAGGGCGCCGGCGCTGGCCCGGTCCAGGTGCTGGGCGTCGTCGAGCACGAGCAGCAGCGGACGGTCCGCGGCGAGGTCGCCCAGCAGCGCCGTCAGGGCCGTGGCGACGGCGAAGTCGCCCGCCGTGCTCCCCGGCGTGGGCGCGCCGCGCAGCAGGGCGGCGGTGAGCGCCTGCCGCTGCGGCGGCGGAAGCGCGGCGAGGAGGCTGTCGGGCAACGGGCGGAGCAGGTCGACCAGCCCCGCGTACGCGGTGCCGAGTTCGGCGGCGGTCGGCCCGCAGCGCAGCACGCGCGCTCCCTGACCGGCGGCGACGGTGGCGAGCGCGTCGAGGAGCGTGGTGCGACCGATGCCCTCGGGCCCCGTCAGCAGCGCGCCCTGCCCCGGATGCAGGGTGCTCGCGACGAGGCGGACCAGAGCCTCGCGCAGCACCGGCTGCCCGGCCGTGGGCGGCGGGGTCGCCGAGGGGTGGTGGGCCACGCGGGCTCCGTTCATCCGCCGTCATGTTTCTGACACATCAGGGATCTTGTCGCGTCCCGATCACTGCCCGGTTCTCGGCGGACCATTCACCCCGGGGCATGTGAGGCCGCTGTGAGCCTGTCTCGTCGGCGCCGCGCGCGGCGCATACGATCGGCCCTGCAGCTGGACTGGAGGTGCAGATGGATCTCAACGCCGACCTCGGCGAGGGCTTCGGCCGCTGGACGCTCACGGACGACGACGCACTGCTCGCCGTGGTGACCAGCGCCAACGTGGCCTGCGGCTTCCACGCGGGCGATCCGACGACGATGCGACGCGTCTGCGCGGGGGCCGCGGACGGCGGTGTGCGGATCGGCGCACAGGTCTCCTACCGCGACCTGGCCGGATTCGGCCGCCGGGCGATGGACGTGCCGCGCGGCGAGCTGGCGGACGAACTCCTCTATCAGATGGGCGCCTTGGAGGTCTTCGCGCGGGCCGCCGGTGCCGGCGTCGCCTATGTGAAGCCGCACGGCGCGCTCTACAACCGGGTGGTCCGGGACGAGCAGCAGGCGGGCGCGGTGGTGGACGCGGTCACCGGGTTCGCCCGCGCCTACGGGCGCGAACTCCCGGTGCTCGGACTGCCGGGGTCCGCGCTGCTGCGCGCCGCTTCGGCCGCCGGGCTGCGCACCGTCGCGGAGGCCTTCGCGGACCGCGCCTACACGCCCGCGGGAACCCTGGTCCCGCGTGGCGAGCCGGGCGCGGTCCTGCACGACCCCGAAGCGGTGCTGGCCCAGGCGCTCGCCATCGCGGTGGACGGCGAAGTCCTGGCGGCGGACGGCACGAAGGTGTCGGTGGCCGCTGATTCACTGTGCCTGCACGGGGACACCCCGGGCGCGGCGGCGCTCGGGGTGCGCGTGCGCGCTGCCCTGGCGGCGGCCGGCGTGACGCTGGAGCCGTTCGCTTGAGCGGCGGCGAGGGGACCGGCGGCGGTCGGCGGGCCGGGGTGAGCGTCCTTCCGATGGGGGCCCGTGCGCTGCTCGCCGAGGTCGGTTCGGACGAGGAGGTCGCCGCGCTGCTGGCGGATCTGGTGCGGCGTCAGCGGGCGGGTGAGCTGGCCGCCGGTCTCGACCTGGTCCCGGCGGCACGGACGGTGCTGGTCGACGGGCTCGTGGACGCGCGGGAGTTGGCGGCCCTGAGCGGCTGGCTGGAGGGCTGGACGCCGCACCGGGCGCCGGTGGACGAGGGTCGGCTGGTGGAGGTGGAGACGGTCTACGACGGGGAGGACCTGGCGGAGGTGGCGGCGCTCTGGGGCATGTCCGCGGCCGAGGCGGCGCGGTGCCACGCGGCGTGCACGTTCCGGGTCGCCTTCTGCGGCTTCGCGCCCGGCTTCGCCTATCTGACCGGCCTGCCGGAGTCGTTGGCCGTGCCCCGGCGGGCGACGCCGCGCACCCGGGTGCCGGCCGGCTCCGTCGCGCTGGGCGGCGCGTACACGGGCGTCTACCCCGGTCCCTCCCCCGGCGGCTGGCAGCTGATCGGCCGGACCTCGCTCCCGTTGTGGCAGCCCGACCGTGAGCCGCCCGCGCTGCTGGCGCCGGGCACCAGGGTCCGCTTCGTGGCGGTGCCGGCATGAGCGGGGACCCGGGGACGAGCGGGGGCGGCATGAGCGCGGGCGCGGACGGGAGGGGCGGCGCGGCCGTGGCGGCGGGCCGGAGCTTCGTGGTCGTGCGGCCTGGGCCGCTGGCCACCCTTCAGGACGGCGGGCGTCGCGGCGTGGCGGCGCTCGGCGTGCCACGGGCCGGTGCCCTGGACGGGCCCGCATACCGGTGGGCGAACGCCCTGGTCGGGAACGGCTCGACGGGAGGTTCCGGAGCCGCTGTGGTGGAGGCGACGCTCGGCGGGCTGGCGCTGCGGGCCGCTGGCGGGGACGCCTGGGTCGCGGTGACCGGCGCGCCCGCGCCGGTGCGGGTCGGCGGCCGTCCCGCGGCGTGGGGCGCGGCGGTGCGGGTGCGGGAGGGGGACCTGGTCGAGGTCGGCGCGGTGACCGCCGGGCTGCGCTGCTACCTGGCCGTCGACGGCGGCTTCGACGTGCCGCCCGTGCTGGGCAGCCGCTCGGCCGACCTGCTCTCCGGACTGGGCCCGGCGCCCCTCGCGGCCGGCACGGCGCTGCCGCTGGGCACGTCCACGCCGGACGCCGGCCCGCTGCACACGGACTGGCTGCCGCTGCCGGCCCCGCCGGGCGAACTGCTGCTCGGGCTCGCGCCCGGCCCGCGCAGGGACTGGTTCACGGCGGACGCGCTGAACGCGCTGGCCCGGGCCCGCTACACGGTCTCCCCGGCCAGCAACCGGGTCGGACTGCGGCTGACGGACGGGCCGGCGCTCGCGCGCCGCGCGGGTCTGGGCGAACTGCCCAGCGAGGGCATGGTGCTCGGCTCGGTGCAGGTGCCGCCGGACGGACTGCCGGTGGTCTTCCTCGCCGACCATCCGACCACGGGCGGCTATCCGGTCGTGGGCGTGGTGCCGGAGCCCGATCTGGCGGCTGCGGCGCAGGCCGCGCCGGGAACGCCGGTCCGGTTCGTGCCGGTCCGGTGACGCCGGGGGCGCGCGACTCGGCGGTGCGCGCTCACTCGTTCGTAGGTTCGAGCGCGTTGGACAGGACAGCGAACGCACGATCGGTCCAGACTGCTGAGTGAAGCCGGAATTCCGCTGGAGGCGCTCCGCGCGTCACTCCCCGAATCCCGCGCTCCCCGAAATCCTGCCTCGAATCCGCACGGAGGTGTCGGACATGACCGAGACGCTGCTCGCCGTCGGCACGGCCAAGGGTCTCTTCCTCGGCCGCAGCAAGGACCGTCGCTCCTGGTCCTGGACGGGGCCGCACTTCCTCATGCAGGGGGTCTACTCCGTGGCGGTCGACCGCCGCGGCACCGCCCCCCGCCTGCTGGTCGGCGCGGATTCGAGTCACTGGGGTCCCTCGGTCTTCACCTCGGACGATCTGGGCGCCACCTGGCAGGAGCCCGCGGCCCCGGCCGTCAAGTTCCCCGAGGGCACGGACGCGTCGCTGACCAGGGTCTGGCAGTTGAAGCCCGCCGGGCCCGACGAGCCGGGTGTCGTCTACGCGGGCACGGAGCCCGCCGCGCTCTTCCGTTCGGAGGACGGCGGGGTCTCCTTCACCCTCAACGAGAGCCTGTGGCGGCATCCGCAGCGCGAGCAGTGGCAGGCCGGTTTCGGCGGCCAGGGGCTGCACACCATCGTGCTGGATCCCCGCGACCCTCGGGCGATCACCATCGCCGTCTCCACCGGCGGCGTCTACCGCTCGCTGGACGGCGGCGCGAGCTGGGAGCCGTCGAACACCGGCATCGAGGCCCGCTTCCTGCCCGAGCCGGACAACTACCCCGAGTTCGGCCAGTGCGTGCACAAGGTGTCCCAGGACGCGGTCGACCCGTCCCGCCTGTACCTGCAGAACCACGGCGGCGTCTACCGCAGCGACGACGCCGGCGCGGTCTGGAAGCGCATCGACTCCGGCCTGCCGGCCGACTTCGGCTTCCCCGTCGCGGCCCATCCGCACCGCGCCGACACGGCCTACGTCTTCCCGCTCACCGCCGACTACGAGCGGATCGCCCCCGAGCACCGCTGCCGGGTCTACCGCACCGAGGACGCGGGCGAGACCTGGCAGCCGCTGGAGAAGGGCCTCCCCGCCGGCGAGCACTTCGGCGTGGTCCTGCGCGACGCCCTGGCCACGGACGACGGCGATCCGGCCGGCATCTACTTCGGCAACAAGAACGGCGAGGTCTACGGCAGCGCCGACGAGGGCGAGTCGTGGACGCTGCTGAGCGAGCACCTGCCGTCCGTGCTCTGCGTCCGGGCGGTCACGCTGGACTGAAGCGCCAAGGGGCCCGGCAGCGCACGCAGGGCTGCGGCGGTCTGCTCGGCGGCCTCGTGGTCGAGCTGGGCCGACCGGTTCTCCCGGCGTTCCGTCGCGGCGAGACGGAGCAGGTCGGGCAGCAGGTCGGTGCAGCGGTCGAAGACCCAGCGGGTGCCCTTGGTCGCCATCCACAGCACCTGCGCGGCGCGGCTGGGAGCGACGCCGTCCGGACGCTGGTCAGGGGCCGGTCCGAGGGCGACGCCGCGGCGCGCGAGTTCGCCGTGGAAGGCACGGGCCAGGGCGCGGTGGCCCCGTTCGCTCGGGTGCAGCCGGTCCACACTCCACATCGCCGGATCGTGGACCCAGTCGTCCGTGGCGGCGTGCACATGGACGGCGTCGTAGCGGTCGGAGAGCGCGTGCACGACGGTGTTGACGCAGGCCATCCGCCGCCCCAGCGGGCGGGCCAGGGCGTCGGGCAGGCCCAGCATCCGGCCCGGGTCGGGCAGGCACGCCGTGAGCAGCACCGAACCGTCCTCGACCAGACTGCCGAAGGTCGTGTCGAGGTGGCGGGCCACGGCGTGGATGTCGTAGCCCGCGCGGAGCGTGTCGTTGACGCCCACCAGGACGGCGGCCAGGTGCGGTCTTCTGGCGCGCGCCAGCGGCAGTTGGCGCAGCAGCACGTCGGCGGTGCGGGCACCGCTGCTGGCGTGGTTGACGAAGGCGACGGCCCCGGGGTCGGCCGCGCAGCCGCCCGCGAGCAGCGCGGCCCAACCGCGCCAGCCGCCGTCGAAGGGATCGCCCAGGCCCTCGGTCAGGGAGTCGCCGAGCGCGGAGATACGGAGCTGGGTCATCGCGGAGCTCCTTGCTGAGGCGGCATGGCGAGCGGATCGGGGACGAGCACGCGCGGACGGCCGGACCGTGGCCGCGGCGCCGCGCCGGGTTCGTCGACGGGCCGCGGGGCCTCGGCACGGTTCTCCTGCCGGGTCGCTCCGACCGTCGCCGGAACGGGGCCCATGTCGTGCGCGGCGAGGAAGGCGGCGACCGCAGCGTCCCAGCCGAACTGTTCGGCGCGGGCCCGGGCCGTCGCGCGGCGCAGCGGCTCGGGCCGGGCCAGGAGGCGCAGGACGGCGTTCCCGAACGCCGCGCCGGAGTCCGCCGCGGCCAGGCCCGCGTCGCCGAGGACGGCGGGCAGCGCGGAGGAGGCGCTGGCCACCACGGGAGTGCCGCAGGCCAGTGCCTCCAGGGCGGCCAGGCCGAAGGTCTCCACCGGCCCGGGAGCCAGGGCGACGTCGGCGGTGGCGAGCAGGGCCGACAGCCGTTCCGGCGAGGAGACGTGCCCGAGCAGCCGGGCCGGCAGGCCTTCCCTGCCGATCCTGGCCTCCAGCCGCGACCTGAGCGGTCCCTCGCCGGCGACGACCAGGCGGGCGGGCACACCCCGCAGGAGCAGCTCGGCGAGCGCGTCGAGGGCCCGCTCAGGTCGCTTCTCCGGCGAGAGCCGGGAGCAGAGCACCAGCAGCAGCTCCCCTGGCCGGGCCAGCTCGCCCCGGAGCGCCTCGTCGTGGCAGTGCGGGTGACGCAGTCTCAGGTCTACCCCGAGCGGCGCGAGGCGCAGGTCACCCCCGGCGACGCCGAGCCTGTGGAACTCGGCCGCCGCCCAGTCGGTCGTGCAGATGATCCGGGAGAAGGCCCGCGCGCTGCGGGTGTTCAGTGCGTCGGCCGCGCGCCGCGCCACCGGCTCGGGCAGGCCCCAGACCCGGAGCACGCCGTCCAGGCTCTCGTGCGAGACCATCGCGGCCGGCACGCCGTGGTCGCGCGCCCAACCGCCGGTCCAGCGCAGGGTCGTCCGGTCGGAGACCTCGAGCCGGTCCGGGCGCAGCCGCTCCAGCGTCGCGGCGACCAGCCGCCGGTCGCGCAGCACCCGGTAGCCGCCGGTGCCGGGAACCACCGGACCGGGCAGGGTGATCACGCGTCCCTGCTCGGTCTCCTCGTCGGCCGCCGCGGGCCCGGGGACGACGAGCACGGGCCGGTGCCCGGCCGCGAGGTAGCCCGCCCCGAGCCGCCGCAGCGCGGTGCGCAGCCCGCCGGAGGTGGGGGTGACGAAGTTCGCGAGTCGCACGATGCGAAGTGCCATGACCGCCCTCCGCCTCTACGCCGCGACGTCGAGGACCCGGGCGGAGCGCCCGACGACCTGCCCGTAGTGCTCGATCAGCTCGTCGCCGACCGACTGCCAGGTGCGCGACTCCACCTCGGCCCGCCCCGCCGCGCCGTAGCGGGCGCGTCGCTCGGGGTCGGCGGCCAGCTCCGCGACGGCACGGGCCAGCGCGTCGCCGTCGCGGGGCCGCACCAGCAGGCCGGTGCGGTGGTGGCCGATCAGGTCCAGCGGTCCGCCGACCGCCGGTCCGACCACCGGGATGCCGCTCGCCATGGCCTCCTGGATGGTCTGGCAGAAGGTCTCCATGGGCCCGGTGTGGGCGAACACGTCCAGCGAGGCGTAGAGCGAGGCGAGCTCGTCCCCGGTCCGCCGCCCGAGGAAGAGCGCTCCGGGCAGGGCCGCCCGCAGCGAGACCTCGCTCGGCCCGTCGCCGATGACGACGACCCGGACCCCGGGCACGGCGAGGGTCTGCGCCAGAACGTCGACGCGCTTCTCCGGCGCCAGCCGGCCCACGTATCCGACGAGCACCTCGCCTCCGGGGGCGAGTTCGCGCCGGAGCGCCTGGTCGCGGTGGCGCGGGTGGAACCGCACCGAGTCGACGCCGCGCCGCCACAGGTGGACGCGCGGGATGCCGTGCGCGGTGAGGTCCTGCGCGGCGGGGGTGGACGGGGCCAGCGTCCGGTCGGCGGCGCAGTGCACGGCGCGCAGCCGCCGCCAGGCCGCCGCCTCGCCCAGCGAACTGCCGGCCCGGTAGGCGCGGGCGTAGCCCGCGATGTCGGTCTGGTAGACGGCGACGGCGGGCAGCCCGAGCCGCTCGGCGGCGACCATGCCGCGTGCTCCGAGCAGGAACGGGCTCGCCAGGTGGACCACGTCGGGGCGGTGCGCGGCGATCAGCTGCTCCAGCTTCCTGCTGGGCAGCGCGATCCGCACCTGCGGGTAACCGGGCAGCGGCATCGCGGGCACCCTGACCACCGGGCAGGGGTCGGCCCCGGCCGGCGGCGTGGCGGGAGCGGGAGCGATGACGAGGGGGTGGTGTCCGCGACGCACCAGGTGCTCGGCGGTCCTGAGCACGGAGTGGGCGACGCCGTTGATGTCGGGAGGAAAGGACTCGGTGACGAGGACGACACGCATGTCAGCGTTATTCCGAGCCGGAGCGTGCAGGGAGGCACGTCGATCTGACCGAACGGCGAACGCCGCACGAATCCTCGTGCACACGCGTTCGAGACGCCCCCTGGCAGGCGCTCCCGTCCGCCGCGACGGGCCCCACGCAGGCCCGCTCCCGGCCGGAGGCTGTGGAGGGCGACAACCGCCGTTGCCCGTCACCACCACAGCTCGCGGGCCCAGCCCGCAGAGACCCGCACCCTGGCCGAAGCGGCCGCGCCGCCCAGCCCAGGGGCGGGTGCCGCCCGGCCGAAGACCGTGGGGGCAAAAGTGCTCCTGGGGCCGCTGGCCTGCGCGCCTCCGGACGTGGCCGTCCACCGGGGGGTGGGTGCCGCCAAAACCGAATGCCGTGGGAGGCCGTGTCGGTCGCTGGGGCCCGGGCACCACACCTCAAGGTCCGGCCGCGTGGCCGCTCAGGACGCAGCGGCCCGGGGCGCGAGGCCTCTGTCGCGGGCTGTCGCGGGCCGCACAGATCTCCGCAGCCCCGGCCGACCGCAGCGCCGCTTCGGGCCGCGGTGGCGCGCCTCAGGAGCGGCGGGCGGTCAACCCGCGCTGAGGCGGCCGCGGACCGCAGCGTGGACCTCGGCTTCTTCGCCCGGGTCGGCCGCCATGCGGCGCAGGCGGTCGAGGACGCGTACGTCGCCCTTGGTCAGGACGTGGCGGGCGGCCAGCTCGCGGGTCGCCTCCTCGCAGTCCCAGAGGCATTCGACCGCGGCGCCCGTCGCGAAATAGGGGTCGACGACGGCCAGGCCCCTGGCCGCGCTCTGGCGGAGCTGGGAGCAGACGGTCTCGGCGTAGATGTGGCGCAGGACCGACACCGCCTGCACGGCCTCCAGCCGGCCGACGCCCTCGACCAGCGGGAAGAGCAGCTCGCTGTCCGTACCGGTGGCGGAGACCTCGCGGTGCAGGGCGGCGACGACGTGGGGGGCGTCCTCGGGGCCGCCGGCGCAGGCGAGCAGCCGGGCCGCGGCCTCCGACAGGCGTCCGCCTTGGTGGCGGCCGGCCCAGGCGCGCGCGTGCGCGAGAATGCGCTCGCCGCGCATCCGGCCCAGGGTGTCCAGCGCGAAGTCGGCCACGGGCTCCGAGCCGTCCTCGACGGCGAGCTCCATCAGGCCCGGCAGGGACTCGTCCTCGGCCTCGGCCAGGTGGCGCAGCGCGGCACAGCGCGCGGCGGGACGGCCCTCGCGGGCCGTGGTCCGCAGCAGCGGGAGGTCCGCGGGACCGGCCACCGCGCCGAGCAGCCGGGCCGCCGCGGCGGCCTTGCGGACCAGGGCGGGTCCGTCGGCGGCGGGGTCCGCGTCGGCCCAGGCCAGGACGGCGGTGGTGCTCCACTCCGGCGTCTGCGGGCGTTCCATCTGGCGCTGCCACAGGTCGAAGGGCGCGCGCTCGGTCGCCGCGGCGACCCGCGGGTGCTCGGCCGCCCAGAGGTGCCAGGGCCTGGGCTCGTAGGCGTCCCGCACGGCGGCGCGCAGTTCCGCGTCCCCCTCGGGGCCCTGCGGGAAGCGCGCCAGCACCGGTTCGGCGAGCGAACGCAGGCCCTCGTCGGTCTCCCGCACGGCCAACTCGTCCAAGGCCCAGGCCCAGTTGCTGCCCTCGGCCGTGTAGCGCCGCAGCAGTTGCAGCGCGTCCCGGCGGCCGTAGCCGGCGAGGCGACCGAGCACGGCCAGGGTCAGGCCGGTGCGCGACTCGCTGTCGTCGAGCGAGTCCCACGCGTCGAAGAGGTGCGCCTCGAGCCCGGAGAGCGGCGCCTCCAGCTCCATGTAGAGGCGCGCGTAGTAGAGGGAGCGGTTCTCCACCTGCCAGTTGCGGCGGGGGTCTCTGGTGACGCACTCCTCCAGGGCGGCGAGCGCGTCGAGACGCTCGGCCGCCAGAGCGTGCAGGGTGCCGTCCCCTCGGCCCCGCTGAAGCAGGCCGAGAAGGGAGGCGCTGGGCGCTATCGCGGGCTCGAACATGAGGTCAGCATCCGTTGCGGCGGTCCTGGTGGCAATGGAATTTCAGTACGCGGGGCGGTGGACCTGGTCGGTCCTGCCCGCGTACGGGGGTGGTTCGGGTCCGCGACGGTGGCCGCGGGGGAATTCTGGCACCGGCTGTCGAGAGGCCGCCAGCCGGAAGCACGGAATCCTACCGTCCGCCCAGCTCCCCGCGCATCCGCCGCCCCTCCGACATGGGGTCGGCGACGGGCCGGAGAGGTGGAGGAACGGGACCGGACCGCGCCGGGACCGGCCGTCTGAGGCATATGCCAAAGGCAAAACTTGCCCTACTTTCGAAAAAGCCACCCCCCGTCGCCACGCTCTGTGCAAGAGTCGTAACGGTCACCGGTCACCCCGAGAAAACCGTGGGACGCCATGCACCCCCAGCTACCTCCCCCGTCACTGCCCCAGCAGCTCCAGGCCCTGCGCGAGCAGCTGGACGCCGCCTTCGGCGCGACCAGGGACCGGAGCGAGCGAGCGCTTCTGGGGCATGCCCGCTCCCATCTCGAGGAGCTCGCGCGCGTCGTCGAGGCCCTGACGGGCGCCGCGACGCCGGGCGACGGCGTCGCCCTGCTCGGCGACGCCGAATGGGATCTCACGAACGACAGGGTCGCCTGGTCCGCCGAGATGTACCGGATCTTCGCGCGCGCACCGCAGGAGGGCCCGCTGACCCTCGACCAGCTGCCCAGCGCGCTGCACCCGGAGGACCGCCGCACGGTCTCCGGCCTGCTCACCGCCGCCCTGGTCGACGGCAAGCCGATCGACGCCGAGTTCCGGCTCCAGTTCGAGGACGGCTCCGTCCGCACCGTCCACTGCGTCGGCGCCCCACAGCTCGCCGACGACGGCGGCGTCCACGCCGTCTGGCTCGCCCTCCGCGACCTCGGCCGCGCCGCGGCCTGAACGGCCACGCAGCGCCACGCCGCGCCAAGCTGGCGCGCGGCCCTGTCAGATGATCTGCGGGCGAGCCTTGCGCGGCATCGCCCTGCTGATCTCCGAGCGCAGCTCGGAAACGGCCGGCAGTCTCTCGTAACGCGCTGTCAGGCGGTACATCTGCCGCAGCCGGTCCCAGGTGCGGTGCGAGGACATCTCCCCGGTCGCGCTGAGCGCGAGCTGCGCGTAGCGCTGCGCCTCGTCCGGCTTGTTGGCCAGGTAGCAGGCGGAGGCCATCGAGATGTGGTCGAACAGCTTGGACCTGTCGTGGCCCCCCTCGCGCAGCTCCAGCGCCAGCAGGGCGTGCCGCTGCGCCAGGGGCGCCGCCGTGGGGTCGTGGTCGGCCAGGGTGCGGTAGGTCAGCGCCTGCATGCCGTGCAGGTCGGCCAGGTCGAAGAACTGCAGCCAGCTCGGCCCCGGCTCACCGGTGTCCTGGGCGAAGAGGTCCTCCGCCTCGCCCAGGGTGCGCCGGGTGGCCTGGCTGTGGCCCAGTGACGCGTGCGCCCAGGCCTCCACCGTGCGCAGCATGGCGCGCGTGCGCGGCAGGGTGCCGCCGCCCGCGCCGGCCT
Source organism: Streptacidiphilus rugosus AM-16 (assembly GCF_000744655.1). Classification (NCBI taxonomy): domain Bacteria; kingdom Bacillati; phylum Actinomycetota; class Actinomycetes; order Kitasatosporales; family Streptomycetaceae; genus Streptacidiphilus; species Streptacidiphilus rugosus. The sequence continues at coordinate 1,402,445 of NZ_JQMJ01000004.1, forward strand.
CGGCGACCCGCATCAGGTCCAGGGCGTCGCCGGCGCGGCCCAGGTGGACCATCTGACGGGCGGCGCGCGCCAGCGCCTCGCTCGCCCGCGGCTTGTCCTCCGCCTCACGGGCGGCGTGCACGGCCATGACGAAGTACTTCTGCGCCGTCGGCTCCAGCCCCACGTCGTGGGACATCCACCCGGCCAGCACGGCCAGGTTCGCCGCCACGCCCCACAGGCGGCGCTCCAGGTAGTCGGGGTGATCGTAGGTCAGCATGCCGCCGACCTCGTTGAGCTGGCCTACCACCGCCTTGCGCTGCAGTCCTCCGCCGCGGGAGGCGTCCCACCGGCGGAAGACCTCCACCGACTCCTCCAGCGCGCTCACCTCGTCCTCGCCCACGGGGCCGGCCTCGTAGAAGTCGAGCGCCGGCAGGGCCGAGGGGCTGCGCACCGCGGCGGCCGACGAGCCGGCCGGGGGCGGTGGCGCGGCCGGGGACCGCATCCAGTCGTACAGGGGGTTGGCGATGGCGGCGCCCGCCGCGAGGGCGGTGCTCGCGCCCATCAGTCCGCGTCGATTGAGCATCAGGTCCATTCCCGTGAACTCGGTGAGGACCGCGGCTGTCTGCCCTGGCGCCGGTCTGGAGCTGTCCGGCGCGCCTCGTCGCGCGCCGGGCCCACTGTGCCGTTCCCGTTGGAAGCCGAGGTCCTCTGGCGTGACTACTCGGCCGAGCTGCTCGCTGAAGAGAGCCGCCAGGATGCGCGGGACGGGATCGCGGGGAATCTCCCCGCGCTCCATCCAACGGCGCACCCGCGAGGTGTCGGTCGACAGCTGCTGCTGTCCGGCCGCCGCCCCACGGCGGTTGACCATCCGCGCCAACTCGCCTTTCGACCAGCCCGTCAGGGCGAACAGATCGGCGAATCGGGTGTTCGGTCCTCGGTTCACGTCAAGCCCCCAGGTTCCTCGGCACTTTCGAGGCTAACCACCCGTCATGTGCCAGGCGAGCATTCGCCAGGGTTCGCCAGGGTCCGCTAGCTGTCCCGCTATCTGTGCCTCGGTGTGTTGTAGAGCTGCGCCACCCCAACCTGGTCCATCGCCGGTCCGAGAGTCGGGGAACAGCCCAGGGGCAGGGGTGGCGCGAGGGGTGGCGTGCGGATCGCCACGCGCCAGGACTCGCCCGGGAGGCACAACTCCCCAGGGTGTGCCATCCGGGCCCCGGCCCGTCACGAGCCGCGCGCCACCCCGAGCAGCGGCAGGCCGACCAGGCCCGCCGGCGGCAGCCCGCCACCGGACACACGAAGGGACCAGGACCCACCCCATGTACTCACAGGCTCTCTCCCCCGCCCCGGTGTCCCGACCGCAGCAGCCGTCCCCCACCGGCCCGCTGCGGCGCCGGCCCGCGCTGGGCCTCGACCCGCGCCCCCGCGAGATGAGCGGCCCCCACGCCGCCCAGCAGCTGCGTCGGCCGATGCCCGCCCCGGCCCGTCCGGGCGTCGCGGCCCGGCCGGAGAATCCCGCCGAGCGCTCCCCGCAGGTCCGCGCCGCGCTGGCCCACATCGCGCGGATATCTCCCGCCTTCGTGCCGCGCCAGCTGCTCCGCGACGGCCGCCACGTGCTGATCGCGGGCACGGCGGGCCGCACGCCGGTGGTGGCGAAGGCCCTGGCGCGCCCTGGCGAGGATCTTGAGGGGACCGAGCAGTTCCACCGCGAGGTCGCCGCCTACCGCGCCTTCGTCCGTCACCGTCCGCCGGCCCGGCTGCCCAAGCTGGTCGCCGCCGACGCGGACCGCTGCGTCCTGCTGATGGAGCGCGTCCCCGGTCGTCCCGCCGCCCGCGAGCGCCACCCCTCCGACACCCCCACGCCGGGCGAGGTCCGCGCGATCCTCGGCGCGGTCCGCGCGCTCAACCTGTGGCGTCCTCCGACGGGGGTCTTCGACCGCCCGCTCGACTACCCCAAGGAGATCGCGCGCTACCACGCGCTGGGCCTGCTCACCGACCGCGACGCCGGGGATCTCCAGCAGCTGCTGCACGGCCTGACCCACCAGCCCTGGCAGTTCTGCCACGGCGACGCGCTGCTGACCAACGTGCTGCTCGCGCCCTCGGGTCCGGTCCTGGTCGACTGGGAGCAGACCGGCTGGTACCTGCCCGGCTACGACCTCGCACTCCTCTGGGCCGTCATGGCCGGGGACACCGGGGCGCGCCGCCAGCTCAGCCAGGTCGCGCAGGCCTCGGGCACGCTGCCCAGGGACGCCTTCCTGGTCAACCTGATCCTGGTGCTGATGCGCGAGATCCGCCGCCACGACGTGCCAGGTGCGGGCGAGGAGCAGCGGATCCTGATCCGCCGCCTGCACGAGGACGCCGGGCTGGCCCGACGTGCCGTCCGCGCCGCGGTCGGCACTCGCTAGGGGGCCTGTCCTCGCACCCCTTCCTGGCCGCCTGACAAGGTCTCCCCCGGCCACCGGCCGGGAGGCACCCCTGGCTGCGCCACCGGGTCATCCACGTACGGTCCCGTACGAGGACGCCCCTCCGCCCTGAGGGTTCGAGGACCGGCCCCAGCTTCCGGTCAGAGGGGTGAGGAGCCCGCCTCGTGGAGGACGACGTCCTCGCGGGGCAGCAGGGCCCTGACGCTGACCGCGTCGCGCAGATGACGTTCGAGCGGGACGACGCGGCTGAGACCCGTGGCCCCGGAGAGGGCGACGACCCGCTGCACGACGGAGAGGCCACGCTGCGCGATGCCGGGAGCGAGCCAGGCGGCTCGCCGGTCCGCGCCCGCCAGGTCCGCGTCGAGGCCGCCGGCGATGCCGTTCAACAGCTCCTCCGCCTCCGCGAGTTCGAGCGCCACCCGGCCGAGCTCCGAGGCCGGCAGCCCCCTGCCGTTCCTGGCCAGCCAGGTGTGCGCGCCGCCGCCGATGCCCAGACAGACCGCGGCGATCGCCAGCCGACGGCAGGCCTCGTCACGGGGGGTGGGCGAGGCGAGCCGGTGGGCGTCCTGCGCCTGCACCTTCTCGAAGTGCACGTCCTGCACCGCACCGGCGCGCAGTCCGAGCTGCTCCCAGCCCGGTTCGACGGCGACTCCCGGGCTGTCCCCCGGCACCAGGAAGGTCGCCCGCTCCTCCGCCGTGTCTTCGAGCCGCGCCTCGACCGTCATCCAGGCCAGTGCCTCGGCACCGGGAACCGCCTGCTCACGGCCGGTCAGCAGCCATCCCTCCGAGCCGCGCGAGGCCGTCACCCCCGCCCCGCCCTCGGCGGCGCGCAGCGAGCCGACCAGCGCCGGACCGCGCCGGGAGTCGGCGAGCAGGGACTTGTACGCGGCGGCGGGCCAGCGGGCGGCCCGCGCCTGGGCGGCATGGGTGAGCAGGGTGTCCGCGGCGAGCAGCGCGACCGAGGGGTCGCCACCGCCGAGCGCCGCGAGCAGCCGGACCGTGTCCGCCACCCCCGCGCCCACGCCGCCGTGTTCCGTGCCGACGGTCAGCGTCAGCAGACCGGCCTCGTGCAGCGCCTCCACTCCCCGGTAGGGGAAGGCCGCCTCACGGTCGTGCTCGTCGGCCCGCGCGGCGAGCAGGTCGACGACGCGCGGCAGCCGCGCCATGGCTTCGTTCAGCGACATCCGCGGACCCGATCAGATCTGGAACATGTCCGCGGGCAGGGGCTTCAGCAGCCGGTAGAGATCCTCGCTGACCGGCCGGTCCCAGGTCACCACGGTCACCTGGACGTCGTCGCTGCGACCGAACTGGACACAGGCGAGCCGGCTCTCGCTCAGCTTGACCTTCTTCACGATCAGCAGCGCGTCGTCCAGCATGACCGGGAAGTCCTCGCTGTCGAGGACGCCGACCGGCTCGTCGTTGCCGATGGCCGCCAGCATCTGCCGCACCTCGAGCGGCACGCCGTCCTCGGGCTCCCTGGCCGGCGAACCCGGACGCAGGTTGCCGATCATCATCGAGGGGCCCCGCCCGCCCATCAGGTCGTAACGCAGCACCACTCCGTGGCAGCTGCCGTCCTCCGGATCACTGAGCAGCGCGGCGCCGAAGTCGCCGGGCCAGTCGCTCGGGTCCATGGCGAGAATGTCGAAGTCCGGGCCTGCGGGTGTGCCGGAGCGGCGGCGAAGAAAAGCCATGGGGCAATCGTACGTGTCCGCCGAGGTCGCGAACGCGTGCCAGGGGGCCGGTTCGGGTCCGGCCCCGAGACGCAGGTTGACGCGGCGATCACGTTCCGATTACGGTCGGCGACATGCAGAGATCGCCGCATCTGGTGAGCAGGGGTCATATCGACCTGCTACGGGTGGCTTCCGCTGCGTGTTTCCGCGCCTGCCCCCCGAGCCGTTGACGCCTCGGTGAGCCCGCAGCGGCCGTCGGACGACCCACTGGGATCGCTCGGGATCACTGGTGAGCCTGCGGACCGGCTGCGCGTTCTGCGAACCTGGACCCCGTAACCCGGAAGAAACCGAAGTACTCGCCTGCCCTGCCCTGACCGGCCGGGTCGGCGGGCCCGCTCCGCACCGCGTGGGGGCGAGCGAGAGCGGGCTGGGCGCCGCGTCGACCCCGTGGGGGTGGTCGGCGCGGCGCCTTTTTCGGTTCCCCCACAGCGGGTGCCGAGGCTCTAGACTTCCGGTGGCGCTCCGGGGCGCCACCCGTCCGCGGACAGGGCCGAGCCCACCCGGCTGTGCGTTGCGGCATCGGCATCGCCCTCCCTCCTTTCAGCCCGGCGCAGCGGACCGCGGGCCCTGGAAGGAGGTCGCCGTGGCGACCGTGCGTCTTCCCGACGACCCGAGCTTCGAGCAACTGCGCAAACAGGCCAAGGATCTTCGCGACCACGCCAGGTCCGGCGCCCCGGACGCGCTGGCCCTGGTGGGCGCTCACCACCCGGACGGGCCGCACCCGCCGTCACTGGCCGGTGCGCAGCTGGTCGTCGCCCGCCACCACGGGTTCCCTTCCTGGGCCGCGCTCAAGCGGCACGTCCAGACCATCCGGCAGTACCGCAGGGTCCCCGACCAGGTGGACGCGGCGATCTCCCGCGCCGACGAGTTCCTGCTGCTGGCCTGTCTCCGGTACGGCCACGACGACGACCCGGCCCGCTGGCGGCGGGCCGCGGCACTGCTCGCCGCCCACCCCGACCTCGCCACTGCCTCGGTGCACGTGGCGGCGGCCGCGGCCGACGGCGACGCGCTCGCCGGCCTGCTCGCCGCGGATCCGTCGGCGGCCGCCGCGGAGGGCGGCCCGTTCGCGTGGGAGCCGCTCCTGTACCTGGCGTACGCCCGGCACGATCCCTCCGTCAGCGCGGACGCCGTCGCCCGGACCGCCGGCATGCTGCTCGACCACGGCGCCGACCCGAACGCCGGCTATCTGTGGCACGGTCTGACCTCGCCCTTCACCGCGCTGGCCGGAGCCCTGGGCGGCGGCGAGGGCGGGCAGCCGGCCCATCCGCGAGCCGCCGCTCTGGCCCGCACCCTGCTGGCCGCCGGCGCCGATCCCAACGACGCCCAGGCCTTGTACAACCGCCAGTTCGGGTCCGCCGACGACCACCTGCGGCTGCTGATCGACCACGGCCTCGGGCACGGCGACGGCGGCCCGTGGCGGGCACGGCTGGGGAACGCGATCGCCTCCCCCGCCGACCTGATCGCCGATCAACTCTGGTGGGCGGTCTCCCACGATCTCGTCGGGCGGGTGGGTCTGCTGGCCGAGCGCGCCGACCTGCGTGCCGCCTTCAGGTTCCGCGACGATCGCCCGGCGCACCGGCGCGTCTGGGACGGCAGCACACCGGCACGCCTGGCCGCGCTGTGCGGCAGCACCGAGGTGCTCGGGTACCTGGCCGCGCACGGCGCTCCCTGGTCACCGGCGGACGACGTCGACGCACTCGTCGCGGCGGCCCTGGCCGGCGATCGGGCCGGCGTCGAACGCTTGCGCGCGCACGCCGACGCCGCGCGCCGGCAGCGACCAGGGCTGGTCGTCTGGGCGGCGGCCCGCGGAGCCTGGCGCGCCGTGCCACTGCTGGTGGCGCTCGGATTCGACGTCAACGCGCTGGGCCGCGGCGACATCCCGCTCGACCAGCCGTGGGAGACCGCGCTGCACCAGGCGGCGGCCGCCGACGACGTGACCGGCGCGAACCTCCTGCTCGACCTGGGCGCCGACCCGGACATCCGCGACGCCCGGTTCGACGCCACCCCCCTGGGCTGGGCCGAGCACTTCCACCACACCGCCGTCGCCCACGTCCTCCGGCCACGAACGAGCCGATGAACCGGCCGCCGGAGCCGGAGGGGTCAGAGCCGGGCGAGCTCGTCGGCCAGCATGCGACGGGTGGCGCGCAGCGATGCCATCCTGGCGTCGATGTCGGTGATCTGGGCGTGCAGCCGTTGCCGCGCGCGCTCGCACGGCGTCAGCTTCCCGTCCTCGGCGAAGCACGGGAGCAGCCGGGCGACATCGTCGAGGTCGAGCCCGATCTCCAGCAACTGCCTGATCCTGCGGACCCGTTCGACGGTGGGCTCGGGGAAGTCACGGTAGCCGTTCGCCAGCCGTTGCGAGGGCAGCAGCCCGTTCTGGTCGTAGTGCCGCAGCGCCCTGGGGCTGACCCCGGTCCGTCGGGCGAGCTCGCCGACGCGCATGACTGTCCCGATCCCCCGCCGCCGCCTTGACCTTCACACCGGTGTCAAAGTTTAGCGTGACGGAATGATCATCGACTTTCACGCGCACGTCACCGTCGACGTCCCCGCTCAGCTGGCTCGTGCACGGCGGGCGGGGGTGACGCGCACGGTGCTGCAGTCCACCCGCGTCCATCCCGAGGCGCCGACGACACTGGACGGCCTGCGTGCCGAGTTCGCCCGGCTGGTCGGGGTGGTCGGCGGCGAGGCGGCCGCGGAGGAGGAGTTCCGCGCGGCGATGGCGGAGCTCTGCGCCGCTCTGGACGCACACCCGCAGGAGGCCGTCGGTCTCGCGAGCGCCCGCCTGGGGGTCGACGCCGAGCGGACGACGGCCGCCTGGCTCGACTCCGCGCTCGCCCGACCCGGCATCGTGGGGATCGGCGAGCTGACGCCCGCCCCCGGCCGGGCCGAGCTCATCGAGCCGGCACTCGCGGTCAGCGCCGACCACGGTGGCGTGCCCGTCCTGGTGCACGGCTTCGCCCCGAACACCGTCGAGGACCTGCGCACCTACGCCGCGCTGGCCGCGCGGTACCGCACCGTGCCGCTCGTCGTGGGCGCGCTGGGCGGGTTCAACTGGCTGGAGCTCGTCGACCTGGCCCTGCAGACGCCCAACCTGCACATCGAGCTGTCCAGCGCGCTGCAGGTGTTCGCGGTCCGGGCCGCGGTGCGCGAGCTGCCGGAACGCTGCCTCTTCGGCTCCAATACGCCCTACGGTGACGTCGTCGCGGCGCGCCGCACCGTCGAGGCCGCCGTGGACGACAGGGCGGTGCTCGCCCTGGTCCTCGGCGGCAACGCGGCGCGCCTCGTCGGGTGATCCGGCCCGGAGAGGTCGGCCGGATCAGGTCAGGTCGAACTCGCCGTCGCGGGCGCCGAGTACGAAGGCGTTCCACTCGGCCGGGGTGAAGATCAGCGACGGGCCCTCGGGGCTCCGTCCGTCGCGCATGGCGATGAATCCGTCCACGAAGGCGATCTGCACGTCGCCCACGCCCTGGCTGCTGGACAGCCACTCGGCGCCGCTCAGATCGAGAGGGGGTTTGCTTCCGTCAACGCCACTCTCGAATGGACCCCGCTGAGTGAGAACCCCGGCCCCCGCGGATTCGTCGAAGAATGCGTCGCTCGTCACGTCGTGCTCCTCCCGCCGTCAGTTGATCCCACTGTAATCTCCGCGACACGCCTGGGTGGAGGCCTTCGACACGATCCGCCCGTGCGGGTGAGGACGGGCGGATCGGGGTGACAGCGGGGGCGGTTCAGTGCTCCGGCTTCTCGTCGCCGACGAGCCACATGGAGAAGAACTGCGCGCCCCCTCCGTACGCGTGGCCGAGCGCGCGGCGGGCGCCGTCGATCTGGTGCTCGCCGGCCTGGCCGCGCACCTGCATCGCCGCCTCGGCGAAGCGGATCATGCCGGAGGCGCCGATGGGGTTGGAGGAGAGCACCCCGCCCGAGGGGTTGACCGGCAGGTCGCCGTCGATCTCGGTGACCCCCGCCTCGACCAGCTTCCAGCCCTCGCCCTCCTCGGCGAAGCCGAGGTTCTCCAGCCACATCGGTTCGTACCAGGAGAAGGGGACGTAGATCTCCGCGACGTCGATCTGCCGCCGCGGGTCGGTGATCCCCGCCTGCCGGTAGACGTCCGCGGCGCAGTCACGGCCGGCCTGCGGACTGACGTAGTCCTTGCCCGCGAAGATGGTCGGCTCGCTGCGCATCGCCCCGCCGTGCACCCACGCCGGTCGCCGCGGCGCGCGGGCGGCGCCGCGCTCCCCGGTGAGCACCAGCGCGCACGCGCCGTCGGAGGAGGGACAGGTCTCCGAGTAGCGGATCGGGTCCCACAGCATCGGCGAGGTCTGCACCTTCTCCAGCGTCAGGTCGTGCTCGTGGAGATGCGCATAGGGGTTCTTCAGCGCGTTGTGGCGGTCCTTGAACGCCACCAGCGAGCCGACGGTGTCAGGTGCACCGGTCCGCCGCATGTAGGCGCGCACGTGCGGCGCGAAGAAGCCGCCCGCGCCGGCGGTCAGCGGCTGCTGGAACGGGACCGGCAGCGAGAGTCCCCACATGGCGTTGGACTCCGACTGCTTCTCGAACGCCACCGTCAGCACGGTGCCGTGCACGCCCGCCGCGACCAGGTTGGCGGCGACCAGCGCCGTCGATCCGCCCACGGAACCGGCGGTGTGCACCCGCAGCATGGGCTTGCCGACCGCCCCGAGCGCGTCGGCCAGGTAGAGCTCCGGCATCATCACGCCCTCGAAGAAGTCGGGCGCCTTGCCGATGACGACGGCGTCGATGTCGGCCCAGCTCAGCTCGGCGTCGGCGAGCGCCCGCACGGCGGCCTCGCGCAGCAGGCCGGCGATGGAGACGTCGTGGCGTGCGGCGACGTGCTTGGTCTGGCCGATCCCGACGACGGCGACGGGTCGCCTGTTGCGCTGCGCGCTCATGCCGTGTCCTTTCGCGCTCCGATTCGGCCCTGCTCAGGACCGGTGGCCCAGGCGCTCATCGCGCCTCTCCTTCCAGCACGGCGACCAGGTTCTGCTGCAGGCAGGGACCCGACGTGGCGTGGGCCAGCACGCGCCGCGCACGGCCGTCGTGGATCAGGGCGGCGGCCTCGCCGATCCTGATGAGGCCCGCGGCCATCACCGGGTTGGCGGCCAGCGCGCCGCCGGAGAGGTTGACCGGCACCGCGTCGTTCAGGTCCAGCGCGCGGCGGAGCACGATCTCCTGCGAGGTGAACGGCGCGTGCAGTTCCGCCGCGTCCAGCGGAGCGTCGAAGGCTCCGGCCGCGACGGCGGCGGTCCGGGTGGACGGGGACTCGGTGAGGTCGCGCACGCCCGGCTGGTGCGCCTCGATCCGGTGGTCGATGCCGCGGATCCAGGCGGGGTTGGCGTGCAGCGCGCGGGCGGCGTCGCCGGCCGCGAGGACCACGGCCGCGGCGCCGTCGCTGATCGGCGGGCAGTCGTGCCGGCGCAGCGGCTCGACCTCGTAGGGCCCGCGCAGGAGTTCGGCCGCGTCGGCGCTGCCGCGCAGTTGGGCGTGCGGGTTGCCGGCGGCGTCGCGGCGGCTGCGCACCGCGGTCTCCGCGAGCGCGGCCTCGTCGGTGAGCCCGGAGTCGATCAGCGCCCGGGCCTGGAGCGCGGCGAGCGCGACCGAGTCGGGCCAGAGCGGCGCGAGGGTGTAGGGGTCCAGCTGCCGGGTGAGCACGTCACGGACGCTGCCCGGCGAGGACTTGCCGTAGGAGTAGACCAGGGCCGTGTCGGCCTCGCCGGTCCGCAGTTTCACCCAGGCCTCGTAGAGCGCCCAGGCGCCGTCCATCTCCACGTGCGACTCGGAGATCGGCGGCCAGGCCCCGACGCCGTCGAGCGCCATGGTGAAGGAGAAGGCGCGGCCGGCCAGGTAGTCGCTGCTGCCGGAGCAGGTGAAGCCGATCCGGTTGGCCGCCAGACCGGTCTGCTTGAGCACGTCGTGGATCACCGGCATCACCAGCTCGACCTCGCTGAGCTGGTCGGTGCGGCGGGTGTGGCTCGTCTGCGCGAAGGCGACGACGGCGATGTCGCGGGTCACATCCACCTCCGGTAGGACTCAGGGTCCGCGTCGGGCTCTCCGGTGGGACGGAAGTGGCTGATGGAGGCCAGGGTCGGGCCGAGCTTCGCCTCGTTCCACACGGCCTCGACCCGCTGGCCGATGTGGACCTCGGCGTACGGGATCTCGCCGATCCGCGCGTGCAGCCCGACGTGCGCGCCGTCGATCAGCACGTAGGCGTAGCAGTAGGGCACCTCGAGGTCGAGGCCCTTGGCGGCGATGTTGACGATGCAGAAGGTGGTGACGGTGCCGGTGTGCGGCAGTTCCAGCTGCTCCGTGGTGGCGATCCCGCAGGTCGGGCAGGCGCCGCGGGGCGGCACGTACACGCGGGTGCACTGCGGGCATCGCTCGGCGAGCAGGCGTTTCTCGGGCAGCGCGGTCAGGAAGCGGGTCTGCGCGGCGCCCGGGGAGTGGGTGTAGTCCAGGCGGGCCGGGAGCGTGACCCTGGTGACGGGTTCGACGCCCGCCAGTTCCGGTATGCCCGCCAGGAGTTCGGCGACTGAGCTCATGCGGCGGAGGCCTCCGCGGTCGGCGCCGGCACGAAGCAGGCGATGTCGGTGATGGCGCCGGTGCGCTCCTCGGCCCAGCGGATCGCGACCCGCATGCCGCTGCGCACACTGTGGCGCGGCGCGTCGAGCGCGTGCAGCAGCGCGGTGTCGGCGCCGTCGAGGCGGACCAGCACCCAGGCGAAGGGGGTGTCCAGCGGCTGGTAGGGCCGGGGGCGGTCGTTCCAGGCCCAGGTGGTGACGGTGCCGAGCTGTCCGAGCGGGACCAGGTCGGTCAACTCCTCGGCGGTGACCGGGTCGTACTCGGCGGGCGGGCAGATCACCCGCCCGTCCCCGGCCCGGACGCCGAGCACGACGCGTTCGCGCAGCCCGGTGAGGAAGGCTCCGAGCACGGGTCCGGTGGAGCGGGTGAAAGGGAACTCGACGACGAGCGGTGCGCTGAGCACCTCGGGAGGCATGGCGGCGTCCTTGGGGTGGGGGGTGGGGGTCGGATGAGGTGATGACGGGTGCCCTGTCGGTCGGCCCCGGTCCGCTCGGCGGCCGACGGGGCTTCCGGTCCGCCGGACGGGCGCTAGCGGCGGCGGTAGACGGGGGCGCGCTTCTCGGCGAAGGCGCGGGGGCCTTCCTTGGCGTCCTCGGTGGCGAAGATCGGCCAGCCGATCTCCAGCTCGCGCTTGAGCCCGTCCTCCTCGCTCAGCGCGGCCGTCTCGTAGACGGAGTGCTTGACCGCCTCGACGGCGAGCGGCGCCGCCTCGTTCACGGCCTCGGCCAGCTCGAGGGCCCGCTTGAGCGCGGTGCCGTCCGGGACCACACTCCCCACCAGGCCGATGTCGCGCGCCTCGGCGGCGCTGTAGCGGCGGCCGGTGAGCAGCATCTCCAGGGCGTGGGTGTGCGCGATCTGGCGGGTCAGCCGGACCGTGGAGCCGCCGACGGGGAAGAGGCCGCGCCGGACCTCGAAGAGCCCGAAGCTGGCGGACTCGGCGGCGACGCGGATGTCCGTGGCCTGCAGCACCTCGGTGCCGCCGGCGACGCAGACGCCCTCGACGGCGGCGATGACGGGCTTGCGCGGGCGGTGGTGCCGCAGCATCGCCTTCCAGTGCAGGTCCGGGTCGGCGGCGAGCCGCGCGCGGTAGGGATCGTCCTGGTCGAATCCCCCGCCGGCCAGCGCTTTGAGATCCATTCCGGCACAGAACGCCCCGCCCGCACCGGTGAGAACGATCGACCTCACCTCGTCGTCCGCGTCCGCCTCGATCCAGGCGTCGTGCAATCCGACGAGCATCGGTATCGAGAACGCGTTCTTGGCCTCAGGGCGGTTCAGCGTCAGTACGAGCGTCGCGCCCTGCCGTTCGATGATCAGATGTTCTGTGCCCGCCATGGAGCAGCCTCCGCAGCCTCGCCCACCGATTCCGGTTCAGATCTAGAACAGGTTGCAGTCTTGCTGACGGGTTTTCAAGTGCAGTTCCAAGAACAAGTTCCAGGAATGTTCAAGATGCCGGAGGCCTGGAGTTCTCAAGGTGCCGCTCCTACTCTCCGGCCATGGAATTCAACCTGGCCGATCTGTTCGAGCAAGCGGTTGACCACTTCCCCGCACGGGAGGCGATCAGCTGCGCCTCCGCCGACGGCGCCGCCGTGCACCGGCGCAGCTTCGCCGAACTGGACGAGCGGGCCAACCGGCTGGCCCACCACCTCCAGGAGACCGGCCTCGGACCGGGCGACCGGATCGCCGTCTATGCGCTGAACTGTGCGGAGTGGGTGGAGTCCCTGCTCGCGATCTGCAAGATCCGCGCGGTCTGTGTCAACGTCAACTACCGTTATGTCACGGATGAGTTGAGCTACCTGCTGGGGATGGCCGAGCCCACCGCGCTGATCTACCAGGAGCACTGGGCCGACCGCGTCGCCGAGATCCTGCCCGGCCTGCCCGGCCTGCGGCACCTGATCGTCATCGACGACGGCAGCCCGGCCTCCGGCCTGCAGGCCGTGCCGTACGAGAAGGCGCTCGCCTCCGGCGGCCCGCAGCGCGACTTCGCGCCGCGCTCCCCCGACGACCACTACCTGCTCTTCACCGGCGGCACCACCGGTCTGCCCAAGGGCGTGGTCTGGCGGCAGGAGGACGTCTTCTTCGCCCTGGGCGGCGGCATCGACGTGACCAACGGGCACCGGATGGCCACGCCGGAGGAGATCGTCACCACCGGCTACGACAATCCCATCACCTTTCTCCCGATCGCGCCGCTGATGCACGGCGCGACCCAGTGGGCGCTGATGCAGCAGCTGTTCCGTGGCAACCGGGCGGTGCTCGTCGACCGCTTCGAGGCCCGGCGGATCTGGGAGCTGGTGGGGAGCGAGAAGGTCAACGTCGTCATGATCACCGGGGACGCGATGGGCCGACCGCTCGTCGAGGCCCTGGACGCGCCCGGCGCCGACTACGACCTGAGCTCGATGTTCGGCCTGGTCAGCAGTGCGGCACTGTTCTCCGCCCCGGTCAAGAAGCGCTATCTGGAGCTCCTGCCGAACCTCTACCTGAGCGACGCGATCGGCTCCTCCGAGGGCGGCGCGGGCGGAGTGAGCCAGTGGCGGGCCGGCGACGAGGGCGGCCAGGGCACCGTGACCACGAACGCGATCGGCGACTCCGAGGTGGTCGACGACGACCTCAACCCCCTGCCCGCCGGCGTCATCGGCAAGCTCGCCCGACGGGGCAACATCCCGCTGCGCTACCTCGGCGACCCGGTCAAGAGCGCCGAGGTGTTCCGCACCGCCCCCGACGGCACCCGCTACTCGGTCCCCGGGGACTGGGCCCGGCGGGAGGAGGACGGGCGGATCACCCTGCTGGGACGCGGCTCGTCGTGCATCAACTCCGGCGGCGAGAAGATCTTCCCGGAGGAGGTGGAGTCGGCGATCAAGGCGCACCCGGCCGTCTACGACACGGTGGTGGTCGGCGCACCCGACGAACGCTGGGGAGAGACCGTGGTCGCCCTGGTCCACCAGCGCGACGGCTCCGCGGAGCTCACCCTGGACGCGCTCCAGGAGCACTGCCGCGGCCATGTGGCCCGCTACAAGGTGCCGCGCCGGCTGCACCTCGTCCCCGCCATCGAGCGCACGCCCACCGGCAAGCCGGACATGCGCTGGGCCAAGGAGGTCGCGGAGCACTCCTGACCGCGAACTCTCCCCGACCGGCCCGTACAGGCCGCTGACCTGCGGGCGCCCCTGACCTCCCTCAGGGTTCTCCCCCAGTGATCCCCCAGCTCCCTCCGTTCGGACCCGCCCCCGTCCGCGCCAGGGGCTACCGTGGAGTTCTCGGTCCGGGGGTGCAGGTGAGGGAGGCAGGCGGACGATGGAGGCTGTGGGGATCCTGATCGCGCTGGTCGGGTGCATCGTGCTGGTGCTCGGCACCCTGGTCGTCCTGGGCGCGGTGCGGGCCGCCCGTGCCGTGAGCGCCAAGGCGGAGAACGTCGCCCTGAAGGCGCGTGCCTACACCAATCCGGGCGCGCCCGGCCGGATCGCGTCCGTGCGACTGCGGCTGCGCAACTCCCTGGCGGGCACCCGCCAGGCCCTGGACGCGGCCGCCGCGCAGGACGCGCAGGTCGGCGAGTCGCTGGCGCTGCTCAAGCGCCTGGACGAGCTCGCCGCGGACCTGGACGGCCAGCTCAGGGTGCTGGAACACGAACCGGACGCCGCCAGGGTCGACGCGAAGCTGCCCGAGCTGCGCGAGCGCGCCGGGCGGATCACGCACGCCGCAGAGGAGCTGCGCTGGGCCGTGCAGGACCGCCAGCACCGCTTCGCGGACGACGAGCTGGCCCGCCTCAGCGCGGAGTGCTCCCAGGAGGCCGACGCCCTGCGTCACTGGAGCGAGCCCGTCACCGCCGAGGAGGTCTCGCCCGAGGAGCCCAAGCGCCTCGGTGCCGCCCGCTGGCCCTCCGCCGAGGAGGTCCTCGGCCTGGTCGACCGCATACGCAAGCCCAGCGGCGAGGCCCGCTAGGTAGGAACTCTCCGGATCAGCCGGGGCATCCGGCGCGGTCGGCCGCCGGACGGCAGGGCGACCTCCTGCCGCCCGCTGTCGGGCGATTCGGCACCACGGCAAGGGGGCTCCGGGACGCCTCCCGGGCGGGCGCTACCGCGCGAAGGGCCCGTCGAGGGCGGCCCACTGCAGCAGCAGGACGGTCTTGCCGTCGGTGATGCGTCCGTCCCTGACCATGGCGAGGGCCTCGGCGAAGGGGAGTTCGAGCACCTCGATGTCCTCGCCGTCCTCCTCGAGTCCGCCGCCGTCCCCGGTCCGGTCACCCGGAGTGTAGGGCGCGGCGTAGAAGTGCAGGCGCTCGGTGACGGAGCCCGGGCTCATGTAGGCGTCGAGGACATGGGTGAGCTCGCCGAGCGTGACTCCGAGCTCCTCGGCGCTCTCTCGCCGGATGGCGGCGGCCGGATCGTCGCCGTCGAGCAGCCCGGCGGCGGCCTCGACGAGCATGCCGTCGGGGTGGTCGTTGACGTAGGCCGGGTACCGGAACTGACGGATCAGCAGCACGCAGCCGCGTTCCACGTCGTAGGGCAGCACGACCGCGCCGTTCCCCCGGTCGTAGGTCTCGCGCTGCTGGGTCACCCAGCGTCCGTCGCGGCGCCGGTAGTCGAGGGTGGTGCGGCGCAGGACGTGCCAGCCCTGCGAGGTGAGCTCCACGTCGCGGACCCGGACGCCGGAGTTGCGGTCCAGCCCACGCCCGGCCCGGTCGAGGCCGGTGCGGCCGCGGTGGTCGGGAACGTCGATGCCGGGAACGCGCAGGGGCTTGTCGGTCATGACACGCTACGATACATGCAACAACGTGCAAGAACAGGAGAGAACGCGGATGCTGGCTGCCGAGAGGCGCGACCACCTGCTGGGTCTGCTCGCCCGCGAGGGCAAGATCGTCGCCAAGGGCGTGGCCGCCGACCTGGGCATCTCCGAGGACAGCGTGCGGCGCGACCTGCGCGACCTCGCCGCCGAGGGGCTCTGCCAGCGGGTCTACGGCGGAGCCCTGCCCGCATCCCCCGCCGTCGCCGACTTCGGCACCAGGCAGACGGTCACCCCCGACGGCAAACGCCGGGTCGCCGCAACCGCCGCAGCGCTGCTGCGCCCCGGCAGCGCCCTGATCCTGGACGGCGGCACCACAGCCCTCGCCCTCGCCCACGCCCTTCCGTCGGACCTGGCCTGCACCGTCATCACCCACAGCCCGACGATCGCGGTCGCGCTGGTCGACCACCCGCAGGCCGAGGTCTTCCTGCTGGGCGGGCGGCTGTTCAAACACTCGGTGGTCACCTGCGGCGCAGCCGCAGTCGAGGCCGCCCAGAACGTCTCGGCCGATCTCTGCTTCCTCGGCGTCACCGGCGTCCACCCGGACGCCGGACTGACCACCGGCGACGCCGAGGAGGCCGCGATGAAACGCGCCCTCGCCGCCCGCGCCGCGGACACCTACATCCTCGCCTCGTCCGAGAAGATCGGCGCCGCCTCCCCCTTCCGTGTCCTGCCCTGGGCGGACATCAGCGGCCTGATCACCGACGCCGCCCCCGACCACCCGGTCCTCGACCGGCTCTCGGCGCACGGCGTGGAGATCCTGACCGCCGACTGACACAGGCTCGGGTGCCGTAAATCCGGATGCCGCGCCCCGCCGCCGTCTTCGACAATGCACCATGCTGATCGACCACTGGCCGCTGCTGGGCCTGCGCGTGACCACCCCCCGTCTGGAACTGCGCCTCCCCGACGACGACGAGCTGGCCGAGTTGGCCGAGCTCGCCGCCGGGGGTGTCCACGAACCCGACCGGATGCCGTTCCTCGTGCCCTGGACCGACCTTCCGCCAGCCGAACGGGCCCGCTCCGTGGTCCAGCACCACTGGCTGTGCCGGGGGAACTGGACCCCGGACGACTGGGCGCTGAATCTCGCGGTCTTCGTGGACGGCCGGGTCGCCGGCCTGCAGACCGTCGCGGGCCGCCGCTTCGCCGTGCTGCGCGAGATCGACACGGGCTCCTGGCTCGGCAGGCGCTTCCAGGGGCAGGGCATCGGCACCGAGATGCGGGCCGCCGTGCTGCACCTCGGCTTCGCCGGCCTGGGGGCGGTGCAGGCGACGTCGGGGGCACTTGAGGACAACGCCTCGTCCTTCGCCGTTTCGCAGAAGCACGGCTACGAACCCGACGGCGTCTCACGCCACGTGGTGCGCGGCGTGCCCGTCACCTCCAGGCGGCTCCGGCTGACGCGCGAGCGCTGGAAGGCGCGCGCGCAGGTCGAGGTGTCGATCAGCGGTCTGGCCCCGTGCCTGCCGATGTTCGGGGCCGCCTCCACCGGAGGCTGACCGGATCGCGACGTCGGCGGAGAGGCCGGAGTCCTCCGACGGCGCCCCGCAGCACCGCGGGAGTGGTCCACGAGCCCGCGGGTACCCGTGGACGTCCCGCGCCGGGTACCGGACCGAGACCATCGGCTCGCGCCCGTGCCCGTGACCGGCCACGGGGTCCGGGCGCGAGCGGCCGACCAGGTGCAGCGGGACCGCGCCCGGCGGCCCGGCCGCCCCGTGCGACCCCACGGATCATGGGGCGACGAGCCCGGGGGCGGGCGCGATGGAGCGGGGCCCACGTCCGGGGTGGGTGCACCCCTACCTGCCCCTCCCTACATCGCCCAGGCGGGGAGGCCGTGGGGATACGCCTCGGCGAGCACCTGCCGTTCCTGCCGCCCCACGCGCACGGAGGCGCGGAACGGGAAGCTGCGGCCCACCCGCTCCGGCTCGAACGCCACGTGCGCGAAGGGCGCTTCCGGGCCGCTCTCCGCCGCCAGGCGCTCCAGCTCCGTCTCCACCTCGGCCCACTCCGCCGCAGGCACGTACTGCTTCATGATCGAGTGCCAGACCACCGTCAGCGTCCCCTCCCGCACGCTCACGCCGCGCAGGAACTGCGCCGCGCCCAGCCGCTCCACGCCGGCCGGACGCTCCGACGCCAGCCGGAGGGCACCGCTCAGCCGGGCGAAGCGGGCGGGCTGGTCCGCCCAGACGTAGGCGCGCAGCGCCAGCGCGCCGTCGTCGGTCAGCGGGTCGATCGGAGTCAGGTCGCAACCGCGGCGCTCGACGACCTGGAGCGTGGGCCGCTGCTGCGCCGCCTCGGCGAGCCACGTCGGCACCGCTCCCCGCCAGGCGTCCTCCAGATGGACCGGCGAGTCCGGGTCGCCCCAGGCGTAGCCGGGGGCGGTGTAGCGGAAGAGCTCGGGCCGCAGGTTGAGTCCGGCGCTGGATCCCAGCTCGAAGAGCCGGACCGGCAGCGGGGAGCCTGACGCGAGTGTGCCGGCCCGCAGCAGGCCGGTGATGAGCAGGTTGGCCCGGCCGACCTCGTTGGTCTGCGGCGGGCGGGTCATCCAGTCCCTGACCCAGGGCAGTTCGGCGGCCACCGCCTCGCGGAACGCCGTCCAGCAGGCGTCCAGCAGGTCCGGCTGCCAGCTCCCGCCCGCGGAGGGGTAGTGGGCGGCCAACTCGGGGGCCCGTCCGGTGAGCACCAGGGCGTGCACGCCACCCAGCAGCCGCAGCGCGATCGCGTCGGGACCGGGGGCCCGCTCGTAGCCGGCGACGGCCGCGGCACAGGGCCCGCCCGCCCGGACGTCCTCGGCGGCGCGCCGCAGCAGCGCCGCGTAGAGGCTCGAGCCGAGTTCGGCGCACCCGTCCGCCTGCCGCTCGAACATCCCGGCCGCCCGCTCCAGCCCCGTGGCCTCCACCGGCGATCCCTCCGTGCGCATCATGCCCCGCTCCTCTCCGAACTGTTCATGATCATGCACCGGTGGACCGCCCGAATCCAGCAGCCGGGTCCCACCGGGCCCTGCGCCGGAATTCGATGGCGCGGGCGAGCGGGCTCTCCCTAGCCTGCTGCCCATGCCTGATATCTCGCTGCTCGCCCCGCTCGCCTCCGCGCTCTCCGACCAGGACCGTCTGCGCGCCTACGCGACCGTCGTCCTGGCCGGTCCGGAGGGCGCCGACCCGGCCGCCGTCGCCCCGCACGCCGCCAGGCTGCAGCAGGCCGGGCTGGTCGAGGCGGGCGCGGACGGACGCCTGGTCGCCCGGTCGGGCGCGTTCGCCGACGCGCTGCGCTCCCCCGCGGCGGCCGAGGGCGGCGCGGGGGCCGAGCTGGCCGTGTTCTTCCGCGACGGGCGGCTGACCGAGATCCCGGTCCGCCCGGCCCGCCGTCTGGCGCTGCTGGCGCATCTGACCGCGCGCGTCTTCGAGCCCGGCGTCTCCTACGGCGAGCCCGAGGTCAACATCGCGCTCAAGCAGTACTGGGACGACTGCGCCGCGCTCCGCCGCTACCTGGTCGAGAACGGCTTCCTGACCAGGTCCGCGGACGGCACGGTCTACCGGGTGGCCGACCCGGCGCCTTCGGCCAGCTGAGCGCGGAGTTCCTCCGGGGTGGCGCTGCCCGGCTGCAGGCCCTCCTGCGCCAGGCGCGTCACCTCACGCCGCATCAGGTCGTTGACCGGCGTGGGCACCCCGTGCTCACGACCGAGCAGGGCGATCTCCCCGTTGAGGTAGTCCGCCTCCACGCTGCCGCCGCGGCGCAGGCTCTGCCACGTCGAGCCGCCGGCCCGGGGCACGTCGGCGATCGGCGCGACCTGCATCCGCTCGCCCTGGACGGCCCTCCGCTCCTCCTCCGTCGAGTAGGCGATCCCGGCCGCGTCGAGCACGGCCACGCCCTCCGCCCGCCCGGCGTCCCACAGATCCTCGGCCTTCTCGATCTGCTCCCGCCCGACGAGCGCCTCCAGCGCGTTGGCCAGGTTGTTCAGCAGTTTGCCGTACTTCCAGCGCATCACGTCCGGAACGACGGGCGCGTCGAAGTGCGCCCCGACCAGGTCCGCGGCGACGGCGGCGAGGACGGCGTCCGCGTCGTCGCCGCCCCGCGGGTAGCGGCCGAGGGTGAGGATCCCGCTCTGCGGCGCGCAGTGCGCGATGACGGTGCCGGGCTGCAGGTGCGTCGACGGCAGCCAGACGCACATGCCGACGACGTTCGCGAAGTACCGCAGCGCGACCCGCTCGTTGGCGACGCCGTTCTGCGCGCAGACGACGGTGAGCGTCTCGCCCGCGGTGCCGCCACCGCTCACGGCGGCGTTCGCCCAGTCGCGCAGCACGCTCTCGGCGTCCTGCGACTTGACCGCCAGCACCAGCACGTCGTCCCGGCGCAGCGGACCGAGGTCCTCGTGGTGGGCGTAGGACGGGATCCGCAGCAGTTCACTGCCCTGCGGCGTGATCAGCCGCAGCCCCTCCGTACGGAGCGCATCCAGATGCGCGCCGCGCGCCACCAGGGCGACCTCCCGCCCGCTCTGGGCCAGCCGCCCGCCGATCGCGCCGCCCACGGCGCCCGCCCCCACGATGATGTAGCGCATGATCGCACCCTAACCCGCCGACGGCCCGTCAGGGGCAGGACCCGTCGAGCGGGTCCTCAGGCGCGTCGGCGGACAGCAGGATCCGGCCAGGGGCCCGCGGGTGACGTCGGGCTCGGTGGCGGGACGGTCACGGTCGCTCTCCCCGTGCGCGTCTGGTGGCGATCTCGGCCATCAGGGCCACCAGGTCGGCGGCGGCGTCGCGCAGAGGTCGTTCGGTCGACGGCCGGGCGGGTCCGCTCCCCGCGGGTGGCGCTGTCCGCGGCCCCACCTGTTCAGCGATCCGTCGATGCTCCTGGCTGATTGACGGGTCACCGGCGCGGAGCGGAGGCGGGATGCGCGAAACGGCCCCGTCCCCCATGGGACAGGGCCGGTCCGCGGTGCTTCGGCGGCTCAGACCTGGCGGGTGCGGCCCTCCCAGTACGGGTCGCGCAGGCGTCGTTTGTAGAGCTTGCCGTTGGGGTCGCGCGGCAGCTCACGGACGAAGTCGACCGAGCGGGGGCGCTTGTAGGTGGCCAGCTGCCGTTCGCAGTGCGCCAGGATGTCGGCGGCGAGCTCGGGGCCCGGCTCGTGGCCGGGGGCGGGCTCGACGACCGCCTTGACCTCCTCGCCCCAGTCCTCGTGCGGGATCCCGAACGCCGCCGCGTCGGCCACCGCGGGGTGGGTGAGCAGCGCGGACTCGATCTCGGCCGGGTAGATGTTGACCCCGCCCGAGATGATCATGTCGATCTTGCGGTCCCGCAGGTAGAGGTAGCCGTCCGCGTCCAGCAGTCCCAGGTCGCCGACGGTGAAGAAGTCGCCGATCCGGTTGGCCCGCGTCTTCGCCTCGTCCTTGTGGTAGGTGAAGCCGCCGGTCATCATCTTCAGGTAGACGGTGCCGAGTTCGCCGGAAGGCACCGGCTCGCCCGCGTCGTCGAAGACCGCGATCTCGCTGATCGGCCAGGCCTTGCCCACCGTCCCCGGCCGCTCCAGCCACTCCCGCGCGGTCGCGAACGTGCCGCCGCCCTCGCTGGCCGCGTAGTACTCCTCGACGCACTCGCCCCACCAGTCGATCATGGAACGCTTCACGTGGTCGGGGCAGGGTGCCGCCCCGTGGATCGCGTGGCGCATCGAGCTGACGTCGTAGCGCGCCCTGACCTCGCCCGGCAGCGCGAGCAGCCGGTGGAACTGGGTGGGCACCATATGGGTGTGGGTGGCCCGGTGGCGGTCGATCAGCCGCAGCATCTCCTCCGGCGTCCAGCGGTCCATCAGTACCACCTCGTGGCCCAGGTGCAGCGAGGCGGCCGCGAACTGCAGCACGGCGGTGTGGTAGAGCGGGGAGCAGACCAGGTGCACGTGACCGTCGCCCGGTCGGATGCCGAAGATGCCGAGGAAACCGCCGAGCGAGGTCTCCTCCGGCGGCTTGCCGATCAGCGGACGGCGGATGCCGCGTGGCCGCCCGGTGGTGCCCGAGGTGTAGTTCATCACCCAGCCGGTGGTCCGGCCCTCGGGCATAGCCTCGCTCCGGCCGTCCAGCAGCTCGGCGTAGGGGCGGAAGCCGGGCAGCTCTCCGACCGCGTAGCGGCGCTCCTTGGGCAGCCCCGCCTCGTCGGCCGCGGCGGTCGCCGCCTCGGCGAAGCGCTCGTGCGCGATCAGCACCTTCGCCCCGCTGTCGGCCACGATCCAGCCGATCTCGGGGCCGACCAGGTGGTGGTTGACCGGGACCAGGTAGAAGCCGGCCTGCGAGGCGGCCAGATAGGCGGTGAACAGCTCGATCCCGTTGGGCAGCACGACGGCGAACGAGTCGCCGACGTCCAGGCCGGCCTCCCGCAGGCCGTGGACCATGCGGTTCGCCGCGGCCAGCAGCCGGCCGGCGGTCCAGGCCCCGCCGTCGGGCGCGTGCATGACGGTGCGCTCGGGGTCGCTCTGGGCCTGCGCCCAGAATCCGGGCAGGGGCGTGGTCATGGGGGTCACTCACCCTTCGCTGGGGCGTCGGAGACGTTGGCGGCGATGCGGCCGAGCCGGGCCACGGCCCGCTCGAAGCCGCGGGTCAGCTCGTCCATCACGGCGGCGACGGGCCGGACCTCGTTCATCTGGCCGACGATCTGGCCGACCGGAGTGCCGATCAGTTCCGGGGTCTCGTAGGACTGGATCCGGCTGAGCGCGTCGGCGACCAGCAGGCCCTGCAGCGGCATCGGCAGCGTGCCGGGACTCTCCGCGCCGTCCCAGGCCTCGGTCCACTCTGTGCGCAGCTGGCGGGCCGGCTTGCCGGTCAGCGAGCGCGAGCGGACGGTGTCGCCGCTCCCCGCGGCCAGCAGCTTCTGCCGCAGCACCGGCGAGGTCAGGTCGGACTCGCTGACGGTCAGCCAGACCGAGCCGAGCCACGCGCCCTGCGCACCGAGCGCCAGCCCGGCGGCCACCTGCGCCCCGGTGCCGATCCCGCCCGCGGCGAGGACCGGCAGCGGGTCGACGGCGGCGACGATCTCGGGGACCAGTACCATGGTGCCGATCTCGCCGGTATGGCCGCCCGCCTCGTGGCCCTGGGCGACGATGACGTCGATGCCGGCCTCGGCGTGCCGCCGCGCGTGCCGGGCGCTCCCGGCGAGGGCGGCGACCAGCACCCCGGCCTCGTGGGCGCGCGCGATCACGTCGGCGGGCGGCGAGCCCAGCGCGCTGGCCAGCAGCTTGATCGGGTGTTCGAGCGCCACGTCCACATGGGACCGGGCGACCTCCTCCATCCAGCCGGTGATCCGCCAGCCGCCGCGCTCCCCCTCGGGCAGCTCGGGCACGCCGTGCCTGGCCAACTGCTCCCGCACGAAGGCCCGGTGGCCTTCGGGGATCATGGCCTCGACCTGCTCGACGGTGACGCCCTCGACCTTCTTGGCGGGCATCACCACGTCGACGCCGTAGGGCAGGCCGCCACACTGGGCGTCCATCCAGTCCAGGTCCTTCGCCAGCGCCTCGGCCTCGCCGTAGCGGACCGCGCCGAGGACGCCCATGCCGCCGGCCCGGGTGATCGCGGCCGCCACGGCGGGGAACGGCGTGAAGCCGAACACGGCGTGCTCGATACCGAGTTGGTCGCTGAGTCGGGTTCTCATCGCTGCTCCCAAAAGCTGCGGACTCATGCTGCTGGGGGCAGCATGGCGCACGGAGCAGGAGAGCGGAAGAGATTTTCTGACACAGCGTCAGATAACTGGGGTGGCGCCCCCGGGGAGCGCCCCGCGGAATCTCAGGGCCAGCGGCGGGTCAGCGCGGCGAGGGCCGGCGGCTCCGGCACCACCCGGATCAGCGAGACCGGAACCGGCCCTATCCCCCGCGCCCACGACGGCAGCGCGCCCCGCGCCGGGGGCGCCTCGGCGGCGGCCTCCTCCAGCCGCCGGAGCACCTCGCCCGCACTCGCCGGCCGGTCGTCAGGATCCTTGGCCAGCAGGTCGAGCACCAGTCGCTCCAGCGACTCGGGGATCTCCGGCCGCTCGGCGCGCGGCGGCGGCGGCGCGGTGTCGCGGTGGTCGAGCAGCACGACCAGCGGATCGCCCTGATGGAAGGGCGGGTGACCGAGCAGCAGTTCGTAGAGGACGCAGCCGAAGGAGTAGAGGTCGCTGCGCTCGTCGACCCCGGTGCCCTCGATCTGCTCCGGCGACATGTAGTAGGGCGTGCCCACGGCGAAGGTACTGCCGCCGAGCCGCGCGGTGCAGTCCTGGTCGGTCCCGAGGCGGGCGATGCCGAAGTCGCAGATCTTCACCGTGCCGTCGGCGGTGCGGATGAGATTGCCCGGCTTGAGATCACGGTGGATCACCCCGCGCTCGTGCGTGTAGACGAGCGCGGTCGCTATCTGCCGGGCGATCCCGATCGCCTCGGAGGGCCGCAGCCTGCGGCTGCGGGCGGCGTCCAGCAGCCGGCCCAGGTCCTCGCCGTCGAGGAGTTCCATGACCAGGAAGAGGATGCCCGACCACTCGCCGAAGTCGTGCACCACGGTGATCCCGGCGTGCTGCAACCCCGCAGCGAGCCGCGCCTCGCGGCGGAACCGCTCGCGCACCAGCTCACCGCTGCTCTGACGGCCCTCCGGCATCAGGCACTTGACCGCGACCAGCCGCCCGAGCGCCTCGTCCTCGGCGCGCCAGACCTCTCCGGCGCCGCCCCGACCGATCCGACGCAGCAGCCGGTACCGACCCTGGACCAGCGTGTTCTCCTCCACCCCCACAGTATGCGCGGTGCTCCCCGCTGCCGTGGACAAGTCGACGGGGTGGACAAGCCAACATCAACTTAGGTTAGCCTTACCTTATGAGCCTCCCTGCCTCTCTTCTCGCCGCCGCCGGCTACTCGCCCCCGCCCCTGTGGCGCGTGCTCACCAAGTCCGGCTACTTCCTGGGTCTCTGCGGGGCCATCGGCGCCACCCTCACCTACGCGGCCGCCGTGCGCCCGGCTCTGCGCTCCGGAGTCGGCGACGCCGCGGACGTCGACACGCTGCGCCGCCGCGCGGCCCGCTTCCTCGCCTGGTCCGGAGTCGTCCTGCTGGTGGCCGGCTACTTCCAGCTCGCCGCCCGGGTGGCGCGCGCGGGCAAGGGCATGCCCTTCGGCTCGGCCCTGGCGCCGGCCAGGATCGCGGACTACCTCAACGCCCCGGCCAAGCACGGCGCCTGGGTGGCGCAGGGGACGATCACCCTGGTGCAGAACCTCGTCCTGGTCGCGACCGCCGCCGTGCTGATCTCCCTGTTCGCCCCTCGCGCCGGGCGCCGCGTCGACACCCTCGCGCTTATCGCCCTGCCGCTCTCCGTCGCGACGACCCTGGTCGGCGCCGTCCCGACGAAGGCCTTCGCGGACCTCGACGACCTGCTCGACACCCTGCTGGTGCAGGTGCACATCGTCAGCGGCACGGTGTGGGTCGGCGGTCTGGCCCTGCTCGCCGCGCTGGCCACGGCCGGGCGCCGGCTCGGCGACGGCGCGGGCGTGCTCTGGGCGGACCTGTGGCGGCGCTTCGGACTGGTGGCGCTGATCTGCGTGGGCGCAGTCACGATCTCGGGACTCTGGCTGACCTGGAAGTCCGTCGGCTCGGTCCCGCAGCTGTGGACCACGACCTACGGAGTCTTCCTGCTCGTCAAGATCACGCTCGTGCTGGGCATGATCACCGCCGGCGGCTTCAACCAGTTCTGGCTCATGCCGCGGATCGCCCGCGCCCGCCGCGCCGACGCGACCTCCACCCTGCTGCACCTGACCCTGCGGCACTTCCCCCGCGTCGTCTGGGTCGAGGTCGCCCTGGGCGCGGCGGTCCTCGGCGTGCTCCCCTTCCTCAGCGGCTCCGCCCGCAGCGAGGCCGCCCCCGACAGCCCCGCCCCGACGGCGACCGGCGGCATCCTCGCCCTGGGCCTGGTCCTGGTGCTGACCCTGGCCGCCTCCCTGGTCGCGACGGCGAAGGTCTCCGACACCCTCGCCCGCCGCGAACCCGGGCTGGCGACCGCCTGACGCGGTGGCGTCTCAGCCGACCGGCCAGGGGCGGGCGATCGCGCCCAGCCGGTTCCAGGCGTTGATCACGGTGATCGTCCAGATCAGTTCGGCCAGCTCCGTCTCGCCGAATTGGTCTGCCGCCCGTCCGAAGACCTCGTCGGTGACGGGCCCTTCGGTGAGCCGCGTTCCGGCCTCGGTCAGCTCCAGCGCCGCGCGCTCGCGGGCGGTGAAGAAGGGCATCTCCCGCCAGACCGCCACCCCGCTCACCCGCCGCTCGTCCTGCCCGGCCTCGCGCAGGTCCGTGGCGTGGGTGTCGACGCAGTAGGCGCAGCCGTTGAGCTGGGAGGCCCGCAGGCGGACCAGGTCCAGCAGCACCGGCTCCAGGGTGGTCTTGCGGGAGACGTTGTCGAGGTGGGCCATCGCCTTGTCGATGTGCGGGGCCAGCGCGCCGGTGTCGAGACGGACCGGCGGGACGACAGGGGTGTCGGCGGTCGGCGTGTCGGTCGTCGAGATGTCAGAGGTCATGGCGTTCGCCCTTCGTGGTGGTCGGACCTGGAGCGCCGCCCGGACGGGTCTGGCAGTCGGTCGAGGCGGCTCGTCACCGAACCTATGGGCGCCCGAGCGGGCCACGACCGCCTCGGCGCGCCAGGAAGCGGGCCATTCGCGCCATGCGCCACCCGGTCGTCCGAGCGGACCGCCACGCCGATCAGGTCGGCGACTCGCGGCGAACGGCGGAGGGGGCCTGGCCGTGCCAGCGGTGGACCGCGCGGCGCAGCGTCCGGGCGTCGCGGTAGCCGACCCTGGTGGCGATCGACTGCAGGCTGAGGTCGGTCTCCTCGAACAGCCGCATGGCGCGCTGCTCCCGCACCTCCTCCAGTTCCTGACGGAAGGTGGTGCCGCTCTCGTGCAGCCGGCGCTGGAGGGTGCGCGGGCTGAGCGCCAGACGTCGGGCCGTCGCCTCCACGGTCGGCGTCTCGGCCCGGTCCGCCGAGAGGATCGCCGCGCGGAACCTGTCCCGCCAGCCGAGCACGGGCCTGGTCGCGGCCAGCGTCATGTCCGCGTGCCGGCGCAGCACTTCGGGCAGCCCGGGACGGAAGCCGGACAGCGGTGTCGCCGCGTCGTCGGCGAGGAAGGTGATGGAGTTGGTCGCCGCCCCGAACTCGACGTTGCGGGTGCCGAGCAGCCGGATCAGCGACCCGTGGTCGCGCGGCGCACGATGGGCCAGCCCGACGTGGACCGGGACGACGAGCTCCCGCCTCGCCTCCCTGACCCGGTCCAGGAACAGCATCATCGCGAACTCCCGCACCGCGGCCACCACGTCGGGCTCCGCCGTCGCACAGCTGAACCGCAGGGTCGCCTGACTGCCGTTCTCCACGACCTCGAGCACGTCGATGTCGGGGTCGGTGACCGACCGGAAGTACCGCGCGGCGTCCCGCGCGCCGTCGAGGACGGTGGCGCCGGAGGTGAAGAGGTGATCCCAGACGCCGAGGCTGCCGACCGGCGCGTGCGCGATCAGCCGCCCGGTCAGGCAGGTGTCGCGGGCGGCCACCACGAGGTGCTCCCAGACAACGGCTCCGGTCGAGGTCGGCACCCTGGCCAGGTCGTCCGCCAGCGTCTCCGTCTCCAGGCCCGTCAGTCCGGCATACCGCACCGGACTGACACCCGCCGCGCCCAGCCCCTCCAGGCAGCGGCGCATCAGTGCCGTGGATATCGTCCCCTCGATCATGAGAGGAAGATAGCCGTGCGGTCGGCCGTCCGGCCCAGGGAACACCTCGCACGGATATCGTGCGCCGGTATCGCAAGTCGTCCCCGAGAAGGCAGGTCATGAGCACCTCGGCGCCCACCACCGGACCGGCGGAACTGCAGCGGAACCTGGGCGTCTTCGACGCGACCGTGGTCGGGCTCGGGTCGATGATCGGCGCGGGCGTCTTCGCCGCACTGGCCCCGGCCGCCTCGGCGGCGGGGTCCGGTCTGCTGCTGGGCCTGGCGCTGGCCGCCGTCGTGGCCTACTGCAACGCCACCTCCTCGGCTCGCCTGGCCGCCCGTTACCCGCAGTCCGGCGGCACCTACGTCTACGGCCGTGAGCGTCTCGGCGAGTTCTGGGGCTATCTGGCCGGCTGGGGCTTCGTGGTCGGCAAGACCGCGTCGTGCGCGGCGATGGCGCTCACCGTCGGTTCCTACCTGTGGCCCGCCCAGGCACACGCCGTGGCGGTGGCCGCGGTCGTGGCGCTGACCGCGGTCGACTACGTCGGCCTGCAGAAGGCCGCCTGGCTCACGCGTGTCATCGTCGCCGTGGTCCTGGCCGTGCTGGCCGCCGTCGTCACCGCCTGCCTGAGCAGCACCGCCGCCGACACCGGCCACTGGGCCGTCGGCGCCGGCGCGGGTTGGCACGGCGTGCTGCAGGCCGCCGGGCTGCTGTTCTTCGCCTTCGCGGGCTACGCGCGCATCGCGACCCTCGGCGAGGAGGTCCGCGAGCCCGCGCGCACCATCCCCCGGGCCATCTCGATCGCCCTGGGCATCACCCTGGTCGTCTACACCGCCGTCGCACTCGCCGCACTCGCGGTGCTCGGGCCGGAACAACTGGGCCACAGCGCCGCCCCACTGGCCGACGCCGTCCGCGCGGCGGGCGTGCCCGGCCTGGTCCCGTTCGTGCGCGCCGGGGCGGCGGTGGCCGCTCTCGGGTCACTGCTCGCGCTGATCCTCGGCGTCTCCCGCACCACGCTGGCCATGGCCCGCGACCGGCATCTCCCCCACGCCCTCGCCGCCGTGCACCCCCGCTACGCCGTCCCGCACCGCGCCGAACTGGCCGTCGGCGCGGTGGTCGCGGTCCTGTCCGCCTTCGCGGACGTACGCGGCGCGATCGGCTTCTCCTCCTTCGGCGTGCTGGCCTACTACGCCATCGCGAACGCCTCCGCCTGGACCCTCACCCCCGAGGAGGGACGCCCACCGCGGCTGGCGCCCCTCGCGGGAGCGGCGGGGTGCGTGGTCCTGGCGCTCGCCCTGCCCGCGGTCTCCGTGCTGTGGGGCGCGGTGGTGCTCGCGCTGGGCGCAGCCGTCTACGGCGCCCGCAGGGTCTTCGCCGGCTAAGGGCACGTGGCCGTTCCCGTCCACGTGCCCCTGCGGCTGCTCTCCCACCAAGGGACGGTCGGGGTGCCCTGCGGCCCCTCGCCGTCACCGGAAAGCGTCCCGGCCCGTCAGCTCCCCACGAGGTTCCGAGCCGGTCCCCCGGTCGACCAAGGTATCCCCGCCCGCCGACGGGGCGGAGCGCTCCTGACGCTCCCTTGGCGGCTGACGCGTGAACCCTGACGCAGCCTTGACGCGGCGTCCGCCAGGACCGCAACCCCGCACCCCGCCCGGCGATCCAGAGGACCTCAGTGGCCGTCGTCACATCGGTCGTAAGAGCGCGTCAAGGCTGCGGGCCGCGCCGTACACGCGACGTCAAAACGGTCGGGACCTGCCCCGTTCCTGCGTTGGAATAGCCGGTGACGGTCCTCCGGGCCGCCCTTCCCCCGTCACAGGAGTAGTGAGTTCGCCATGTCCCACTCGGGGCGCGTCGTCGTCGGAGTCAGCGGAACACCGACCAGCCTGCAGGCCCTGCGTGTGGCCGTGACCGAGGCCCGCAAGGCCGGGTCCCGGCTGAGCGCCGTACTGGCCTGGACGCCTCCGGGCGGTGAGCTGGGCTACCGGCGCGCGCCCTGCCCCCCGCTGCTGCGGATCTGGGAGGACACCGCCGAGTGGCCGTTGCGCAACAGCTTCGACGAGGCGCTGGGCGGAGTGCCGACGGACCTGCCGGTGGAGCTGGTGGTGATCCGCGGCGACGCCGCGGAGTCCCTCGTCGAGTTGGCCGACGGGGCGGACGACCTGCTGGTCGTCGGCGCGGGAGCGCGCGGCGCGTTCGCGCGCCTGGTCCACGGCGGGACGGCCCGGCGGTGCGTGGGCCGGGCTCACTGCCGGGTACTGACGGTCCCGGCCCCGGAACTGCTCGGCTCGCTGCCGTGGCGGCAGCGACACCGCGTCCCGAGCCCCCCGCACGAGCCCAGCCCGCCGACGGGTTCCCCGACGCCACGGGACCGCGCGCCGCACTGACGCCGAACCGCACGGGCCGGTGCCCGGAGTTGACGGCCGCGCTGCTGGGTGTGCTCGCGGCGGACCGGATCCTGGTACGCCGCTGGGCGCGCCGGGGACTGTACCGCCGGGCTGACGTCGATCAGCCCGCGGATCGGACGGGGAGGACCAGCACCATGGTCAGGCCGCCGCCCGGGCTGTCCTCGGCCTCCAGCGTCAGGCCCATCGCCTCGGCGTACCCGCGTGCCAGGGCCAGATGCAGGCTGGGGCTCACAGGCGCATCACCCCACGGGCGATCAGCGCGAGCGCGCCGAAGACCGACACCGTGACGGCGACGTAGACCACGTCGGCCATGAATCGCTCCGCTGGTGCGTGGCTCCCGGCTCAGGCGACCGGATCAGCCCCGATCCGTCACCCCACAAGCTCGTAGGCAATCCGGCCCCGCCCCCCGGTCCCCCGGTCGGCGAGCAGGGCGGAGGGTCGACGTCCGGTCAGGAACCGTCGCGTTTGCCGTGATTGCCGGCCTTCTTGCGGCGGTCGTGCTTCCTGCGGGCGCGCTTGGACATGGTCGGGTCCCTCGGGTTCTGTGCGGGTGGTCGGAAGTCGGGGTGGTACACCGTCACGGGACGGGCACGAGCTCGGAGGTGAGCCTCTCGCTGAGCTTGAGCAGGCGGTCCACCGAGCGCTTGTCGCTGACCTGCGGCCCGGCTGCGGTGACGGAGTCGCGCTCGTAGTAGCCGCCGTTGACGACCTCCGCACCCGGGTCGCACAGGTGCACGACCGTCTCGGCGACCTCGCCTGCCGGACGGCCGGTCGTGCCGTAGAGGGGACGGGTGGCGGTCTCGGCCACGCCCGGGTGGACGGTCAGCGCGGTGTGGCCTGCGGGCAGCCACTGGGCCAGCGCGGTGACGAACGTCGTCAGCGCCAGCTTGGACTGACCGTAGGCGGCGATCCGCGAGTAGCGCTTGGCGCGGGTCAGGTCGGTCCAGTCGATGTTGGCGGTGCGGTGCAGGGTCGAGCCCAACGCGACGATGCGCGTGTCGGTGCCCCGGGCCAGCGGTCGCTCCAGCAGTCGGGTCAGCAGGTAGGGAGCGAGGTAGTTGACCTGGAAGGCCAGCTCGTTCCCCTCGTCGGTGAGGGTGCGCCGCTCGGGCGCGGAGATTCCCGCGTTGAGCACGAGCAGGTCGATCCGCCGGTGCTCCTCGGCCAGCCGGTCCGCGAGCGCGCGGACCGCGTCGAAGTGGCGGAAGTCGGCGACGGCCTGCTCCAGACGGCCGGTGGGCGCGCCCAGTTCGACCAGCGCCGCCGCGGCGGTGTCGGTGTTCTGCGCGGTCTGCCCGTGCACGATGACGCGGGCTCCGCCGCGGGCCAGGCGCAGCGCGGTCTGCAGACCGAGCCCGTTGGTGGCCCCGGTGACCAGGGCGGTGCGGTCGGCGAAGGGGTATCCGGACATGGCAGTGGACACAGTGATCCTTAGAAGGCGTGGTTCTGACGGGACGGCATGCGCAGTGCCGCCGCACCCGGCCGACGAGGCGAAGGGTGCGGGCGACGCGGAGTTGCGCGGGAGTACGGCGGTTCAGTCGCGCTGCGCGCGATGAGGCGGACGGTCGTCGTGCCGCGCCGGCGCGGCTGCGCAGCCCGGCGCGGGAACCGCGCGGACGTGGCTGCTGACGAGGAAGTCCATGCCGACCATCCCAGCCCCGGCGAGGTCCGGCCGCAAGTGCCGGGGCCCAACCCTGACGCCAACGATATGTCCGCGATGCCGTTCTTGATCCCGGCTTAGCGCCTGCCCGCGGCCACGACCGCGACGCCAAGGCGACGTCAAGAGCCGACTCGTTCGCATATGAGCGCCGTCAGGACCGGTCCGCAGGCGCTGACCTGGCTGTTCCCCCGGGTGTTGACTGATCGTGGTCCGTCCCGGACGACGAAAGGACTACCCACGTGTCGGTCAGCTACCCGCGTGCGGCGCGGCACTGCCAGCGCCCTGGCATCCGAGCCCTGCCGCTCACCCTGCCCTCCGGACCCCCGCCGCTTCCGCGGCCGGTCACGCCGCCGGACCCGACCGCGCTCGCGGTGGACCGCGAGCGACGCACCGCACGTGCCGGCGGCCGGCCCTTGCACCTCACCAAGGTGGAGTTCGACCTGCTGGCCCAGTTGCTCGATCACCCGCTGCGCGTCTTCACCCGGGGCCGGCTGCTGGAGAGCGTCTGGGGCGTACCGGCCTTCGGAGACGGCCGCACCGTCGATGTCCACGTCACCCGGGTTCGCCGCAAGCTCGGACCGGGCTACCGCGAACAGATCGTCACGGTCCGCGGCGTCGGCTACACCTACGACCCGGCCAGGTAACCGCGGCGGCGGGTCACGGCTCGAAGCGGTACCCCATGCCCGGCTCGGTGAGCAGGTGACGCGGGTGGGCCGGGTCCGGCTCCAGCTTGCGGCGGAGCCCGGCGAAGTACACCCGCAGGTAGTTGGTCTTCTGCTCGTGGCCCGGCCCCCACACCTGTTGCAGGATCTGGTGGCCTGTGACCAGCTTGCCCGGGTGCGCCAGCAGCACTCCGAGGATGCGCCACTCGGTCGGGGTGAGCCGCACCGCGGACGCGCCGCCGGCGGAGAGCACCTGGGCGCTGCCGACGTCCACGGTGAACTCACCGATCACGACCCTCGGGGCGAGAGCTTCGGTACGAGTGGGCCGGCGCAGCGCGGCCCGCAGTCGGGCGAGCAGCTCGTTCATGGCGAACGGCTTGGTGACGTAGTCGTCCGCGCCGGCGTCCAGAGCGGCGATCTTCTGGGCGAAGTCGGAGCGCCCGGACAGCACGATCACCGGCACGTCGCTCCACACCCGCAGTGCCTGGATCACCTGGACACCGTCGATGTGCGGCAGGCCCAGATCCAGGATGATCGCCTCCGGCGGCGTCCGTGTGGCCTCGAGTAACGCCTGTCTGCCGTCCAGGGCGACGGCCACCTGGTACTTCCGTGCCTGCAGGTTGATCTGAAGTGCCTTCAGCATCTGCGACTCGTCGTCGACGATCAGGATTCGGGTCACGCTGGTGCCGTTCCGTTCCTCACCGGATGGTGGTCGAGGGCGACGGGCAGGTCGAGGACCATGGTCAGTCCGCCGCCGGGGGTGTCCTCGGGGGTGAGCGTGCCGCCCATGGCCTCGGTCAAGCCCCTCGACAGGGCGAGGCCGAGGCCGACCCCGGTGGTGTTGTCGGTGTCGCCCAGCCGTTGGAACGGCTGGAAGATGCGCTCTCTGTCCGCCTCGCGGACCCCGGTGCCGCGGTCGACGATCCGGATCTCGACGCGGCCGGCCAACTCCCCCGCCGTGACCAGCACGGAACGGCCGCCTCCGTGCCGCAGGGCATTGGCGGTCAGATTGGCCAGCACCCGCTCCAGCAGGGGCGGGTCGACCAGCACCGGCGGCACGGCGTCCAAGCCGCGGCGGTCCACGGCCGGGTGCTCCTCGGTCAGGGAGTCGAGGGCGGCGCGCATCGCGTCGGCCACGCCGACGGGTTGCAGGTGCAGCGTGAGCGCTCCGGCCTGCAACCTGCTCATGTCGAGCAGGTTGTCCACCAGGGTGTTGAGCCGCAGCAGCGAACTCTGTGCGGTGCCGAGCAGTTCGTCGCGATCGTTCGCGGTGAACTCGACGTCGTGGCTGCGCAGTGAGGTGACGGAGGCGAGTGCGACGGCGAGCGGGGTGCGCAGGTCGTGGCTGACGGCGGCGAGCAGTGCGGCACGCAGCCGGTCGGCGGCTCTGACAGGCTCCACCTCGGCGGCGGCCTCGGCCAGCCGGGCGCGTTCGACCGCACCCGCGACGTGCGCCGTGAAAGCGGCCAGGACACGTCGATCGGCCGCGGGGAGCGGTCGGCCGCGCAGCACGAGCACCGTGCCGGGCTCGATCGCGATCTCCTCCAGGGCGGTCTGCGCCTCCGTCTCCGCCGCGCCGTCAGCGGCTGGCCGGGCGCCCTCGGTGGTGGTCACCGCCCCGTCGTGGTGGAGCTCGACGGCGTCCATGCCGAACGTCTCCCGCAGGCGTTCGAGCAGCGCGGGCATGGCGTGCTCGCCGCGCAGCACGTTGCCGGCCAGCGCGGAGAGGGTCTCGGCCTCGGCTGTCGCCCGCGCCGCGCGGCGCGAGAAGCGGGTGCCGGTGTCCACCACGGCTGCCACCGTGACCCCGATCAGGACGAAGACCACCAGGGCCAGCACGTTGTTGGGATCGCTGACGGTGAGTTCGTCGATCGGCGGGACGATGTAGTAGATCAGGAGCAGCGAGGCGACCAGGGAGGCCAGCAGCGCGGAGGTGATGCCGCCGAGCAGCGCCACCCCGACCACGACGGCCAGGTAGAGCAGGGCGTCACTGGTCAGGTTGACCGAGCCGCGCAGCAGGATGAGGATGCCGGTCAGCGCGGTGGGCAGCACCAGTCCCGAGACCGGCCCGGCGATGCGACGGGCCCGGGAGTGCAGTGCGCCGGGCAGTGCGAGCCTGCGCCCCCGCCCTGCGGCCTCGTGGGTGACCATGTGGACGTCGATGTCGCCGGAGAGCTCGACGATGGTCTCGCCGATGCCGCGCCCGGACAGGGCGCGCCGCAGAGCGCCGCGCCGGGAGGTCCCGAGGACGAGCTGGGTGGCGTTGGAGGCGCGGGCGAAGTCGAGCAGCGCGGTGGGGATGTCGTCGCCGACGACGGAGTGGTAGCTGCCGCCCAGCGATTCGACCAGCCGGCGCTGGGAGAGCAGGGCGGCCGGGTCGGCGTCGGCGAGGCCGTCGCTGCGGGCGACGTGGACGGCCAGCAGCGCGTCGCTGCCGGCCCGGTCCGCGATCCTGGCGGCGCGGCGGATCAGCGTCTCGCCCTCGGGGCCACCGGTCAGGGCGACGACCACCCGCTCGCGGGTCTCCCAGACCTTGGAGATCTCGTGCTCGGCCCGGTAACGCTGCAGCCCCTCGTCGACGCGCCCGGCCAGCCAGAGCAGCGCCAGCTCCCGCAGTGCGGTGAGGTTGCCGACGCGGAAGTAGTTCGACAGCGCCGCGTCGACCTTCTCCGCGGCGTAGACGTTGCCGTGCGCCATCCGGCGGCGCAGCCCCTCCGGGGCCATGTCGACCAGCTCGATCTGGTCCGCCCGGCGCACCACCTCGTCCGGCACGGTCTCCCGCTGCGGCACCCCGGTGATCTTCTCGACGACGTCGTTCAACGACTCCAGATGCTGCACGTTCACGGCCGCCAGCACGTCGATGCCCGCCGCGAGGAGCTCCTCGACGTCCTGCCAGCGCTTGGCATGGCGACCACCGGGAACGTTGGTGTGCGCCAGCTCGTCCACCAGTGCGACCTCGGGGCGGCGGGCGATGACGGCGTCCACGTCCATCTCGGTGAACCCGACGCCGCGGTAGTCGCGTTCGAGACGCGGGACGGCCTCGATGTCCGCCAGCAGGGCCTCGGTGCGGGGGCGTCGGTGGCACTCGACGTAGCCGATCACCACGTCCTGGCCGCGGCTGAGGCGACGGTGCGCCTCGTCCAGCATCCGGTATGTCTTGCCGACACCCGGCGCGGAGCCGAGGAAGACCTTGAGCCGTCCCAGTGGCGACGGCGGCGACGGACCGTTCCATCGCACTGACACGCGAACTCCCTTGCGAATGGCGAAGAGTGCGGTCCGGCCGCACGGGAGTCCCGTGCGGCCGGACCTGGTCTCAGCTGAGCTGCGTCAGCGCGAGGTTGAGCTCGAGGACGTTCACCCGGGGCTCGCCGAGGAAGCCGAGGGTGCGGTCCTGGGTGTACTGCTTCACCAGTGCCCGGACCTTGTCGGCACTCAGGCCGCGGGCCTGGGCGACGCGGTCCACCTGGACGGCGGCGTAGGCGGGGCTGATGTCCGGGTCCAGACCGGAGCCGGACGAGGTGATCGCATCGGCCGGGACCGCGCTCTCCGCCACGCCGTTGAACTTGGCGATGTCGGACTTGAGCTGGGTGTAGTTCGTCACCAGGGTGGCCGAGTTGGTGCCTTGGTTGGTGCCGGCCGAAGCCGTCGGGTCGTAGCCGTCGGCGCCGGCCGCAGAGGGCCGGGACTGGAACAGCTTGGGGTCCGGCGACTGCGTCTTGCCGTCCTTGGACACGATCGTGAAGTTCTGCCCGATGAGCGAGGAGCCGACGAGGTTTCCGTGGGCGTCCTTGAGCAGCGAGCCGTTGGCCTGCTTCGAGAAGGCCACCTGCGAGATCCCGGTGATCGCCAGCGGGTAGGCGAGGCCGCACAGCACGGTGAAGATCAGCAGGATGCGCAGACCGGTGAGGTGGTTCCGCACCGAGGTCGGAAAGGGCTTAGCCATGGTTGGTCACATCACTTCTGGTCAGTGCAGGCCGGGGATGTACATCACGACGAGGTCGATCAGCTTGATCCCGACGAAGGGCAGGATCAGGCCGCCGATGCCGTAGACGCCCAGGTTGCGGCGGAGCAGCGACTGGGAGGAGGAGGGCTTGTAGCGCACGCCGCGCAGGGCGAGCGGGATGAGCCCGATGATGATCAGGGCGTTGAAGATGATCGCGGAGGTGATCGCCGACATCGGGCTGTGCAGGCCCATGATGTTGAGGTGCCGCAGGCCCGGGTACACGCTCGCGAACATCGCGGGGATGATCGCGAAGTACTTGGCGACGTCGTTGGCGATGGAGAAGGTGGTCAGCGCGCCTCGGGTGATCAGGAGCTGCTTGCCGATCTCGACGATCTCGATCAGCTTGGTCGGGTTGGAGTCCAGGTCCACCATGTTTCCGGCCTCCTTGGCGGCCGAGGTGCCGGTGTTCATCGCCACCCCGACGTCCGCCTGCGCGAGCGCGGGGGCGTCGTTGGTGCCGTCACCGGTCATGGCGACGAGCCGGCCGCCCTCCTGCTCCTTCTTGATGAGCGCCATCTTGTCCTCGGGCGTGGCCTCCGCGAGGAAGTCGTCCACGCCCGCCTCCTCCGCGATGGCGGCGGCCGTCAGCGGGTTGTCACCCGTGATCATGACGGTCTTGATGCCCATCGCCCGCATCTCCGCGAAACGCTCGCGGATGCCGGGCTTGACGACGTCCTTGAGGTAGATCACCCCGAGCACGCGGGCCGGCGCGTCGCCCTTCCTCTCGGCGACCACCAGCGGGGTGCCGCCCAGGTTGGAGATCCGCTCCACGGCCACGTCGAGCTCGTTGTCGCTCTCGCCACCGTTCTCCTTGACCCAGTTGGCGACGGCGGCCGCCGCGCCCTTGCGGGTCGAGGTGCCGTCCACGTCCACGCCGGACATACGGGTCTGGGCGGTGAACTCGATCCAGGTGGCGTGCGCCAACTCGCCCTGCGCCCGCTCGCGCAGGCCGTACTTCTCCTTCGCCAGCACGACGATGGAGCGGCCCTCGGGCGTCTCGTCCGCCAGGGACGAGAGCTGCGCGGCATTCGCGAGCTGGTCCTGGTCGGCGCCGCCGACGGCGACGAACTCGGCGGCCTGGCGGTTGCCGAAGGTGATCGTGCCCGTCTTGTCCAGCAGCAGCGTGGAGACGTCACCAGCGGCCTCGACCGCACGCCCGGACATGGCCAGCACGTTGCGCTGCACCAGCCGGTCCATGCCCGCGATGCCGATCGCCGAGAGCAGGGCGCCGATCGTGGTCGGAATGAGAGCCACGAGCAGCGAGACCAGCACGATGATGGTCTGCTCGGCGCCCGCGTACTTCGCCATCGGCTGCAGCGTCACCACGGCGAGCAGGAAGACGATCGTCAGGGACGCCAGCAGGATGTTGAGGGCGATCTCGTTCGGGGTCTTCTGCCGGGCCGCACCCTCGACCAGGGCGATCATGCGGTCGATGAAGGTCTTGCCGGGCTCCGAGGTGATCTTCACGACGATCCGGTCGGACAGCACCTTCGTGCCACCCGTCACCGCACTGCGGTCACCGCCCGACTCACGGATCACCGGAGCGGACTCACCCGTGATCGCCGACTCGTCGACGCTCGCGACGCCCTCGACCACATCGCCGTCGCCGGGGATCACCTGACCGGCCTCGACCACGACGAAGTCGCCGAGCGTGAGCTGGGTCGCCGAGACCTCCTCCTCCTGCACGCCGGTGGCACCCGGCGCCCAGTCGCCGCGCACCCGGCGGGCCATCGTGTCCGTGCGGGTCTTGCGCAGCGTGTCCGCCTGCGCCTTGCCGCGGCCCTCGGCCACGGCCTCCGCCAGGTTGGCGAACACGACCGTGAGCCACAGCCACACGGTGATCACCCAGGCGAAGACCGAGGGCTTCTCTATCGCGGAGACCGTGGTCAGCACCGAGCCGACCTCGACCACGAACATGACCGGGTTCTTGAACATCACCCGGGGATCGAGCTTCCTGCAAGCGTCGGGAAAGGACTTCAGCAGTTGCCTGGGGTCCAGCAGACCGCCGCCGATGCGGCGTTCTGCCGACTGCTCGACCTGGGGGGTCTCCGGCGCCTGCGCCGGGGAGTTGATGGTAGGAGTGGACATCAGTGGAGGCCCTCCGCGAGCGGCCCGAGCGCGAGGGCCGGGAAGTAGGTGAGCCCGACGACGATGAGGATCACGCCCGAGAGCATGCCGACGAACAAGGGGCTGTGGGTCTTGAGGGTGCCGGTCGTCTCCGGCGTGAGCTGCTGCCTGGCCAGCGAGCCCGCCAGCGCCAGCACGAACACCATGGGCAGGAAGCGGCCGAACAGCATCGCCAGGCCCAGTGCCTCCTGCCAGTGGTTACTGGTCACCGTGATGCCGGCGAAGGCCGAGCCGTTGTTGTTGGCGGCGGAGGTGAAGGCGTAGAGCACTTCGGAGAAGCCGTGCGGGCCGGTGTTGGCCATGCCGCCGCCGTGACCTGCCTTGAGCGACATCGCCAGGCCGGTGCCGACCAGGACGACCGTCGGGGTGGCCAGGATGTAGAGGGAGGCGAACTTCATCTCCCGCGCGCCCAGCTTCTTGCCCAGGTACTCCGGAGTACGGCCGACCATCAGGCCCGCGACGAACACGGTCACGATCGCCAGGACGAGGATGCCGTACAGGCCGGAACCGGTGCCGCCGGGCGCGATCTCGCCGAACATCATGTTCAGGATCGCGGTCCCGCCGCCGAGCGGGGTGAACGAGTCGTGCATCGAGTTGACCGCACCCGTGGACGTCAGCGTCGTCGAGGCGGCGAACAGGGAGCTGCCCGGAATACCGAAGCGGACCTCCTTGCCCTCCATCGCCGCACCGGCGATCTGCGCGGCGGCGCCGGAATGCCGGCTCTCGAAGAACGTGATCAGCGCGGCGGAGGCCATCCAGTACAGGCCCATGACCGAGACGATCGCGTAGCCCTGCTTCTGCGACTTCACCATGGTGCCGAAGGTCCGGCACAGCGCGAACGAGATCACCAGCAGCAGGTAGATCTCCAGCCAGTTGGTGAACGGGTTCGGGTTCTCGAAGGGGTGCGCGGAGTTGGCGTTGTAGAAGCCGCCGCCGTTGGTGCCCAGCTCCTTGATGACCTCCTGCGAGGCCACCGGACCGCCGGGAATCGACTGCGCGGAACCGCTGAGGGTGTGGACGGTCTGCGCCATGTGGAGGTTCTCCACGACGCCGCCGGCGACCAGGACCAGCGCGAAGACGATCGAGATCGGCAGCAGCACACGCAACGTGAGCCGGGTCAGGTCGACCCAGAAGTTCCCGAGCCGGTCGGTCTTGTGGCGGATGAAGCCGCGGATCAACGCCGTGACGACACAGATGCCGACCGCCGCCGACAGGAAGTTCTGCACCGCGA
This sequence comes from Streptacidiphilus rugosus AM-16, assembly GCF_000744655.1. Classification (NCBI taxonomy): domain Bacteria; kingdom Bacillati; phylum Actinomycetota; class Actinomycetes; order Kitasatosporales; family Streptomycetaceae; genus Streptacidiphilus; species Streptacidiphilus rugosus. Next base: position 1,441,692 of record NZ_JQMJ01000004.1, read on the forward strand.
GACCGGCCATCTGCACCAGGTGGCCCATCGTGGCCTCACCCGAGTACGACTGCCAGTTCGTGTTGGTCACGAACGACGCCGCCGTGTTCCACGCCATCGAAGGCGAGACCGCGGGGAAGCCCAGCGACAGCCACAGATGGTCCTGCAGGCGCTGCAGGGCATAGAGGACGATCACCGAGACGAAGGAGAAGGCCAGCACCGAGCGGAGATACGCCGCCCAGGTCTGCTCCGCCTCGCCGTCGACGCCGATCAGCTTGTAGATGCCGCGCTCGACCCGCAGGTGCTTGCGCGTGGTGAGCTCATAGGCCATGTAGTCGCCCAGCGGGCGGTAGGACAGAGCCAGCGCCCCCACCAGGGCGAGGGCCTGCAGCAGGCCGGCAACAGTTGGGTTCACTAGAACTTCTCCGGACGGATCAGAGCCGCGACGAGGTAGGCGATCAGGGCGATCGCGACGATCAGCCCGATGACGTTGTCGGCACTCACAGCCGCTCAACCCCCTTGACGATCAGGGCGAGGATCGCGAACACGACGACCGTCACCCCCACGAAAAACAGGTCCTGCATGGGAATCGCACCCCAGACGAACGAGAGCTTCGACCCGGCCAGGGAAAGCCTCCCGACCGGTGCCGCCGTGGCGGCACGGGCTAGGTAAGCGCATCCGAGCAGGGACGTTGCGACTCCTTGACGGGCTCCATGCGCCGCCGCCGGGAACCTGAGCGCGGTCTTAGCGCCACCGACGCCGGACGGTGACCACCGTGACCTGAGCGAGACCTCCGGCCGCCGCCGAGCCGCCCGTGGTGAGGGGTGCCGGCGTCCTCCTCACGCGGTCGCGACCTACCGCCCGCCGACTCCGCAGGTTTCCCGCCTCGGACATCCGCCCAGCTCAGCGCGGTGGCTAAGGAAGCGTCAAGATTTGCCGGCGGCGCGTCAGGACAGCATCAGGGACGCTGCCGTGAAGCCGACGGACCGAGCAGAGTGATCGTCCACAAGCCCGCAACGGCTCGGAATAAGGGGACGGGGTCGCGTGCTCGCGCCTCGCGGAAGGACAGTGCTCGGAATGGCCGTTCTCAGCGAGGGGACGCACGCGACCCCCACCCAGGGCGAGCGCCCACTGCGCGGCACGGACCCGGAGGAAGCGGGCCCGCGCCGGAGCGTGCGACACTCCGGCAGGTCGTGGCGGCCGCGTGCCTCGGTGCCCGCCCGCCTGCGCCAGGGCACGGCGTTGTGCCTGCTGCTCACCGTCGTCCTCGGTCTGCTCGGCCTGAGCGTCGCCGTCGGTGCGCAGTCCACCTGGACCGCGGTGGGATCGCAGCAGGCTCCGCAGGTGCTGGACGCCACGGGGCTCTACCAGGCCCTGACCGACCTGGACGCGCAGAGCGCCAACCTGATCATGTTCGGCGCCGACCCCGCCCTGGCCGCCAACCGCGCCGACGCGCTCAAGGCCTTCAGTGCCGACCGCACCGCCGCCGACCGGGACCTGCAGCAGGCCACCCTGGCCGCCGCGGGCAGCCCATCGGTGCAGCGTGCGCTCGCCGACGTGCTCGACGGCATGGGCCGCTACCAGGACCTCGACGGCCGCGCGCTGGCCCTCAACGACGCGGGGCACCGCCCCGCGGGACAGCCGAGCCCGGACGCGCTGACGGACTACCGTCAGGCCACCGACCTGATGCGGGGCACCCTGCTCCCTGCCGCCGACCGCCTGGTCACCGCCAACAACGACGCCTACAACCGCAGCTACGACGCGGAGCGCTCCGCGCTCGGCACCGGGCTGTGGTGGCTGCTCACGCTGGGGGCGGCCCTGCTCGCGGCGCTGATCGGACTCCAGGTCTGGCTCAGCGCCCGGTTCCGGCGGCGCGTCAACCCGGCCCTGGCCGCGGCGACGCTTCTGGCCGTCCTCTTTCTCGCCCTGGCCGGCAGCCTGTGCACCAGCCAGCGCGAGGACCTGCGGGCGGCGCGACGCGACGCCTTCGACTCGGTGGTGGCGCTGTCCCGCGCTCGAGCCGACGCCTACGACGCCAATGCCGACGAGAGCCGATACCTGCTCGACTCAGGCCGCGCCGCCCAGTACCAGGACGCGTTCGAGACCGAGAGCCAGCTGATCGCGGCTCTTCCCGGCACGTCACTGCCGGACTACGACGCCCGGCTCGCCGACGCTGTGACCGCCTACCACGGGAACCACGGTGACATCCGCTTCGGCGGCTTCCTGGGCGCCGAGTTCCACAACGTCACCTTCCCCGGCGAACGCGCCGCGGCGGAGCGCACTCTGGCCGCCTACCAGCTCTACGAGCGTGACGACCGCACGATCCGCGCCCTGGCCGGCCGGGGCCGGCTGCACGACGCGATCGCCTACGGCACCAGCTACGCCCCTGGCGCCTCCAACGCCGCCTTCGCCGCACAGGACACCGCACTCCAGCAGGTCATCAGCATCAACACCACCGCCTTCGACCACAGCATCGACCAGGCCCGCGGTGAACTCTCGACCCGCGTCCCGCTGCTGGCGGCGGCAGCCGCGCTGATCCTGCTGCTCTGCCTCCTGGGCGTCCGTCCGCGCCTCGCCGAGTTCCGCCGTTGACCGGGCTCCCGCCCTGCGTTAAGAGCACGTGAAGGATCGTTGCCCGGCCGCATGGAAGGCGTTAAGAGAGGCGCCGCGGCATGCCCTCACGGGGTTTCCTTGACCGAGCCGCCGTAGGCGGCTGACCAGGCGCAACAACACTCGTGAGCCGTCCCGTCGCACGGCGGTCCGGGAACGGAGACACTGTCGTGGCATCGCAAGCCCCCCGGTCCGCACCCCGCCTCAACGGCGGCGGCCGGGGCCGAGGCGTGCTGAAAGTCTTTCTGGGCTCCGCGCCCGGTGTCGGCAAGACCTACAAGATGCTGGACGAGGCGCACCGCCGGGCCGAGCGCGGCGCCGACGTGGTCGTCGCCTTCGTCGAGTGCCACGGCCGACGCCACACCGAGGAGATCCTGGACGGCCTGGAGGTGGTGCCCCGGCTCAGCCGGGAGTACCGGGGCACCGCGTTCGAGGAGCTCGACACGGACGCCGTCATCGCCCGCCGCCCGCAGGTCGCCGTCGTCGACGAGCTGGCGCACACCAACATTCCCGGCGGTCGCCATGCCAAGCGCTGGCAGGACGTCGAGGAGCTCCTCGCGGCGGGCATCGACGTGCTCACCACGGTCAACGTGCAGCATCTGGAGTCGCTCAACGACGTCGTCCGGAAGATCACCGGGGTGCCGCAGCGGGAGACCGTGCCGGACGAGGTGGTGCGCCGGGCGGACCAGATCGAGCTGGTCGACATGGCCCCGGAGGGGCTGCGCCGCCGGATGGCGCACGGCAACGTCTACGCCGCCGAGAAGGTCGACGCCGCGCTGTCGAACTACTTCCGCGTCGGCAACCTCACCGCACTGCGGGAGCTGGCGCTGCTCTGGCTGGCCGGGCGCGTCGACGAGGGCCTGCGCCGCTACCGGGCCGAGCACGAGATCTCCAAGGTCTGGGAGACCCGCGAGACCGTGGTCGTCGCCCTGACCGGCGGCCCCGAGGGCGAGACGCTGATCCGCCGCGCCGCCAGGATCGCGGACCGGGCCGGCAGCGACGCGCTGCTGGCCGTCCACGTCGCCCGCAGCGACGGCCTCGCCGACGCCGACCCGGCCGCCCTGCTCTCCCAGCGCCGGCTGGTCGAATCGCTGGGCGGCAGCTACCACTCCGTCGTCGGCGACGACATCCCCACCGCGCTGCTCGACTTCGCCCGCGCCTCCAACGCCACCCAGCTCGTCCTCGGCACCAGCCGGCGCGGCGCCCTGCGGCGGGCGCTCACCGCGGGGCGCGGCATCGGCGAAGCCACGATCGAGCTCTCCGGCGACATCGACGTCCACATGGTCACCCACGAGAACGCCGGCCGCAGTCGGCTCCCCTTCGTGGCGAAGACCCGGCACCCCACCACCGAGGGACGTTCTACGCCACGGCGCTGGGCGGGCCTGATCAGCGGCCTGATCCTGCCGCCGCTGCTCACCCTGGTGCTCGCGCAGACCCGCGACGCGATCAACCTGACCAGCGACACCCTGCTCTTCCTCGCCCTCGTCGTGGGCATCTCGCTGCTCGGGGGCATGGCTTCGGCCCTGGTGGCCTCGGTGGTGGCCTCACTCCTGCTCAACTACTACTTCATCCCGCCCATCCACGAGTTCACCATCGCCTCCCCCAACAACGTGCTGGCGCTCGCGGTGTTCGCGACCGTCGCGATGGTGGTCGCGGGAATCGTGGACACCGCCAGGAAACTCGCGCAGCGCGCCGCCCGGGCCACCGCCGAGGCCGAGACCCTCTCCGCGCTCGCCGGCAGCGTCCTGCGCGGGGACCAAGCGGTGCCTGCGCTGCTGGACCGGCTGCGCGAGACGTTCGGGATGGTCAGCGTGGACCTGGTCGACGGCGTCCCGCAGGCTCGGGTCGGTGAAGAGATCATGCCCGTCGGCGGCGACGCGGCGCTCGTCCTGCGCGGCCGCCCGCTGCCCGCCTCGGACCGGCGGGTGCTGGCCGCCTTCGCCGCGCACGTCCAGGTCGCCCTGGAACGCGACCGGCTGGCCGAGGTGGCGGCGGAGGTCGAACCCGTCAAGGCCGCCGACCGGCTGCGCACCGCGTTGCTCGCCGCCGTCAGCCACGACCTGCGCACGCCCCTGGCCGTCGCGCTCGCCTCGGTGTCGTCGCTGCGCAGCGACGACGTCGAGTTCACCGCCGACCAGCGGGCCGACCTGCTGTTCGCGGCCGAGGAGTCACTGGGCCGGCTGTCCTCGCTGGTGGAGAACCTCCTCGACATGAGCCGTCTCCAGGCCGGCGCGCTCACCCTCGATCTCGGCCCGACCGCGCTGGAGGACGTCTGGTCCGCCGCCGTCGCCTCCCTGCCCGCTCCGACGGCTCCCGTGGAGGTGCGCGGGCTGGACGAGGTCCCGCCGGTCCACGCGGACGGGCCGCTGCTGGAGCGGGTGCTGGCCAACCTGGTGGCGAACGCGGTGCGGCACGCACCAGGCTCGCCGCTGCTGGTCTCCGCCAGCGTGCTGGGAGACGGCGTCCAGGTCCGCGTCGTGGACCGCGGTCCAGGCATTCCCGAGGGTGCTCGGGACCGGGTGTTCCAACCCTTCCAGCGGCTGGGCGACACCGACAACACCAACGGCGTCGGCCTCGGTCTGGCCCTCGCCCGCGGTCTGACCGAGGCGATGGGCGGCACCCTCACCCCGGAGGACACCCCCGGCGGCGGACTGACCATGGTCCTCACCCTCCCCGCCCACCTCCTCGACGAGGAGGACGAGGTGCCCGAAACGGGCGAACACCACCAGGCCGTCCCCACTCTGACCGAGAGGAACTGACGTGACCCAGGTCCTGGTCGTCGACGACGAACCGCAGATGCTGCGGGCACTGAAGATCAACCTTCAGGCCCGGAAGTACGCCGTGAGCACCGCTGCCGACGGCGCCGAGGCCATCCGGGAAGCCACCCGGGCCATGCCTGATGCGATCATTCTCGATCTCGGGCTGCCCGACATGGACGGCGTCAAGGTGCTCGAACGGGTCCGCAGCTGGTCCAGCGTTCCGGTGATCGTGCTGTCCGGGCGCTCCGACTCCTCGGAGAAGGTGGCCGCGCTCGACGCGGGCGCCGACGACTACGTCACCAAGCCGTTCGCCATGAACGAACTGCTGGCCCGACTGCGGGCGGCGCTGCGCCGCCCGACGGCCGAGGGCACGGAAACCCTCACCAGCGTCATCGGATCGTGGACCGTCGACCTGCTCACGCACACCATCCGACGTACCTCCGACGACGGGACGGAGCCCGCTCTGCTGCGGCTCACTCCCACCGAGTGGAAGATCCTCATCGTCCTTCTCCAGCAACCCGGCCGACTCGTGACCGCCGGTCAACTGCTGACCAGCGTCTGGGGCCCCGGGTACGAGAAGAACAACAACTATCTCCGGGTCTACTTCACCGGCCTGCGCCGCAAGCTCGAACCCGATCCGTCGCACCCGCGGCACCTGGTGACCGAACCGGGGCTGGGGTACCGCTACCAGCCCTGAGCTCGGGGCTACCCCGCCTACGACCGGATCACGGTGCTGATCCCCGAGGTCGAGCCGGAGCACTGGTGGACCTGGCCGCTGCACAACCAGCGCGGCGCGCTGATCTCCCGCGCGGTCCGGCGCGGCAGCGACGCCACCGTCTGCCGGCTCCGACTGCGCCTGGGCACCGCCGACTTTGGTTTCTTCGGCGAGATCCTCCCGCGACGGGTCCTCGGGCCGCGCGCCCCTCTCGTGCTCTCCCACCTGGACCGGTCGTCCGCCCTGCAAGGCTGGACCGGAGGAGGAGCCGGAACCGGCCCTGCGCTCCCCCACAGAGCTCTCCCCCAAAACCGTTCCCGTTGCAGAAACTACCCCGCCGGATCGCCCCTGGCCGCCGTCCTGACGCCGCCTTGGCGCTCCCGGCCGAAACTCTGACAGCGTCTTGACGCGGGACGTTCTCCCAGCTCAGCCGGGTATGGTGAGCACCACAAGCGCGGCGAGCACCGCAGTGACGCCGAGGACGACGAAGAACCGCTCGCGTCGTCGCCCCTCGTGCTCCTCCACGAGCACCTCGCGCGGATCGGCCGGGTCGTAGCGCAGCCAGATGTCTGTCCCGTCCTGAAGACCGGAGGGCCCGAAGACCTCCATCACCTGCTCGCGCTCGTCCTCGGTGGTGAACTGCAGCAGCGGCCGGGTGGAGCCCGGGCGTGTCCGCACCAGCGCCCGCACGCGCCGTCCGTCCCGCCGCAGCCGCCGCACCTCACCGAGGCCGGACACTCCGCTGAGATAGGCGGCGAACCCGCCGATCCCCAGGAACGCCGCAGTCACGATCGCACCCGGACCACCCATGGCTCACCTTCCGCCCGCCTGTCGCCGCGCCTCCTTCCCAGTCTCCGCCGCCTTCGAACCGTCCGATCAGGACGGGGTCAAGGGAGCGTCAAGGACCAGGCCTTCGGCGTCAGAGCGGCATCAAGGCGGCTTCCGTCGCGGACGGGGTCGCCGCGCAATGGAGTTGGGCGGGCGCGCCCCACGGTGTCGCGCTCACCCACCGACGCCGACCGACTCGACCGGCCGGGGTCGGGTCAGCGCTGCGTGGCCGCCCCCACGCGCGTGGTCCCCGGCCGGCCGGTCGGCCCGGCTGCTGCCACGGGTGACATCACGAGTCCCGGAAACCCGCGGCGACGGTACTGCCGGGATCGGGCGGGCACTCAATAATCCTGGACCGCGTCCAGTTGACGGATCATCGCCGCAGCCAGGCACACGCCGGCGTGGCGGATCTTCTCGAGGGCACACTGCGCCATCCGCTCGTACGACGCCTGAGAGGCGAGCGCCGCACGTAGCCCTCGACGTCCCCTGCACGCGTTGCGGGCGCCCACCGCTGCGCACCGGAGCCGCCTGTGGTGCCCGGTCCAGGGCGCGGGTCCCTCTACCCCCGGGCGCGGCTCAGGATCCAGACACCGTAGGTGTCGTTCGCGGGGTGCAGTTCGTAGCTGCCCGCCCTGAGGTCGACGTGGAGTCCGACGGCGTCCAGATCCGCTTCGAACTCCGCCGCCGCGTAGAGGCGGGCGTGCGGCGGCGGGTCCTGGAGGTGGAAGCCGACCAGCATGCGGCCGTTCTCACCCAGCACGTCGCGCATCGCCGCCAACGCGGTCCGCTCTGTGCCCTCGGCCAGGTAGACGATCACGTTGCCCACGCAGACGACCAGGTCGAAGGGACCGTCCCCGGGGCGGAGGTCAAGGATGTCCCGCTCCTCGACCGGCAGTCCGGGGTAGGTCTCCCGGGCCTGGCGGACCAGTGCCCCGTCGGGCTCGATCGCGAGCACGTCGTGCCCTCGCGACAGGAGCGCCGCGGTCACCCGGCCCATGCCGGCGCCGGCGTCGAGCACCCGGCCGCCACGGGGCAGGAGCGTGTCGGCGAGGCGGGCCTCGCCGTCGACGTCCTTGCCCGCGGCGATGAGCTCCGCGAACCTCTTGCCGAAGTTCCCGCTCGCCCCCGCCTCCTGCCAGCGGGTCGGCCGCTCCGTCATCGGCGTGCCGCCCACCCGCGGCGGCGTGACCTTGTCCATGCCTCGCATCCTAGAGCGGCCGCCGGGCGACAGTGGGTACGCGCGGGCCGGCCGGCCGTTGCCGTGCGGTCGGAAGGTTGCAGGTCGGCCCGGCACCGCCAGGGAAGGCTTCCCCAGCAGATGCCGGCGCGGGGTGATCACGGCGGTGGCAGCCATCGGCTTCGCCACCAAGGGTCAGCGGCGGACGCGGGGCATGCCGAGGCCGATCCAGCTGATGATCTCGCGCTGGATCTCGTTGTTGCCGCCGCCGAAGGTGAAGATGACCGCGCTGCGGTAGCCGCGCTCCAGGTTGCTGCGCAGCACCTCGCCCGCGGAGCCCTCCTTGAGCGGGCCGGCCGCGCCGACGACCTCGAGCAGCCAGGCGTAGGCGTCGCGGCGCGCCTCGCTGCCGTAGACCTTGACGGCGGAGGCGTCCTGCGGGGTCAGCACGTTGCGCTGGACGGCGTCGACCATCTGCCAGTTGAGCAGCTTGACCGCGTCGAGGCGGCTGTGGGTGCGGGAGAGCCGCTGGCGTACCCAGGGCAGGTCGATGACGCGCTTACCGTGGGCGAGTTCGGTCTCCCTGGCCCACTGCTGGACCTCGGCGAGGGCGCGGTTGGCCATGGTGGCGTGCGCGGCGAGGGTGACCCGCTCGTGGTTGAGCTGGTTGGTGATCAGCCGCCAGCCGGAGTTCTCCTCGCCCACGCGCATGCCGACCGGGACCCGGATGTCCTGGTAGTAGCTGGCGGTGGTGTCGTGGCCGGCCAGGGTGCGGATGATGGTGGTGGAGTAGCCGGGGTCGGTGGTGTCGACCATCAGCATGGTGATGCCCTTGTGCGGGGGCGCGTCCGGGTCGGTGCGGGTGGCGAGCCAGACCCAGTCGGCGGTGTCGCCGTTGGTGGTCCAGATCTTCTGGCCGTTGACGACGTAGGCGTCGCCGTCGAGGACGGCCCGGGTCTTCAGCGCGGCGAGGTCCGTGCCGGCGTCGGGCTCGGAGTAGCCGATGGCGATGTCGATCTCGCCGGACAGGATCTTCGGCAGGAAGAAGGCCTTCTGCTCGGGGGTGCCGAACTTCATGATCGAGGGTCCGACCGTGTTCAGCGCCATGATCGGCAGCGGCACCCCGGCCTGGGCGGCCTCGTCGAAGAAGATGAACTGCTCGAACGCGCTCATGCCGCGCCCGCCGTACTCGACCGGCCAGCCCACGCCGAGCCACCCGTCCGCGCCGAGGCGGCGGTTGGTCTCGCGGTAGAACTTCTTCTGCTGACGCGGGTCGTTGAGGCGGCCGTGCGCCTCCGGCGGCATCAACCGGGTGAAGTAGGCGCGCAGTTCGGCGCGGAGCCGCTGCTGCTCCGGCGTGTAGTCCAGGTGCACGACGCTCTCCCTCTGCAAGTCCGGCGGCGGGTCCGGTGCCGTCGCTGTGCAGACTAGAACGTGTTTCACAAACTCGGAAGAGTCAGGGCGCCGCAGCGCCGGTAAGGTGCACTCACCCGCCCGAGATACTCGGCAGTAGCCAAGTGCACCCGCCAGGAGGAGTCACAGCCGTGGACGCGGACGTCATCGTCGTCGGGGCCGGCCTCGCCGGACTGACCGCCACCTGCGAACTGGTCGCCGCCGGGCGCCGGGTGCTGCTGGTCGACCAGGAGAACCAGGCCAACCTCGGCGGCCAGGCCTTCTGGTCCTTCGGAGGACTCTTCCTGGTCGACTCCCCCGAACAGCGCCGGATGGGCGTACGGGACTCCTTCGAGCTCGCCTGGCAGGACTGGGAGGGCACCGCCGGCTTCGACCGCGAGGACGAGGACTCCTGGGGCCGCCGCTGGGCCCGCGCCTATGTCGAGTTCGCGGCCGGCGAGAAGCGCGCCTGGCTGCGCGAGCGCGGCGTCAAGCTCTTCCCCGTGGTCGGCTGGGCCGAGCGCGGCGGCTACGACGCGCTCGGGCACGGCAACTCGGTGCCCCGCTTCCACATCACCTGGGGCACCGGCCCCGGCATCGTCGAGCCCTTCGCCCAGCGGGTCACCCGGGCGGCGGCGAGCGGACTGGTGACCTTCGCCTTCCGGCACCAGGTCGACGAACTGCTGACCGGCGCGAACGGGGTCGACGGCGTGCGCGGCACCGTCCTCGCGCCCAGCGCCACCGCGCGCGGCGAGGCGTCCGACCGGGAGGCGGTCGGCGAGTTCGAGTACCGCGCCCAGGCGGTGATCGTCACCTCCGGCGGGATCGGCGCCAACCACGACCTGGTCCGGGCCAACTGGCCGGACCGGCTCGGCACCCCGCCCGCGCACATGCTCACCGGCGTCCCCGCCTACGTCGACGGCCGGATGCTCGGCATCAGCGAGGCGGCCGGCGCACGGCTGGTCAACCGCGACCGGATGTGGCACTACGTCGAGGGCATCACCAACTACGCCCCCATCTGGCCGGGTCACGGCATCCGGATCCTGCCGGGCCCCTCCTCGCTCTGGCTCGACGCCACCGGCAAGCGGCTTCCGGTGCCGCTCTTCCCCGGCTTCGACACCCTGGGCACCCTGGAGTACCTGCGCACGACCGGCCACGACCACTCCTGGTTCGTGCTCACCCAGAAGATCATCGAGAAGGAGTTCGCCCTCTCGGGGTCCGAGCAGAACCCCGATCTGACCAGCAAGGAGCTGCGGAAGGTCCTCGCCGCCCGGCTGGGCGGCGGCGCGCCCGCGCCGGTCGAGGCGTTCAAGCGGCAGGGCTCGGACTTCGTCGTCGCCGACACGCTGCCGGAGCTGGTCACCGCGATGAACCGGCTCACCGACGAGCCGCTGCTCTCCTTCGCGGACGTGGAGCGCCAGGTCGTCGCCAGGGACCGGGAGGTCGACAACGCGTTCACCAAGGACCTGCAGATCGCGGCGCTCCGGTCGGCGCGGGCCTACCGGGGCGACAAGCTGATCCGCGTCGCCAAGCCGCACCGGCTGCTGGACCCGAAGGCGGGTCCGCTGATCGCCGTCAAGCTGCACGTGCTGACCAGGAAGACCCTCGGCGGACTGCAGACCGACCTGTCCAGCCGGGTGCTGGGCCCCGACGGCGCGGCGGTGCCCGGCCTGTACGCGGCGGGCGAGGTGGCCGGCTTCGGCGGCGGCGGCATGCACGGCTACCGCGCCCTGGAGGGCACCTTCCTCGGCGGCTGCCTCTTCTCCGGCCGGGCGGCCGGGCGCGCGGCGGCGGAGGCGGTGTAGCGATGGCAAAGCTGCGGGTCGCGGTGATGGGCGCGGGCAGCATCGGCTGCCACCTGGGCGGGCATCTGGCCGCGCGCGAGGACGTCGAGGTGGTCCTGGTCGGCCGGGCGGCGGCGATGGCGGCGGTGGCGGAGCGCGGACTGACCCTGACGAGCGGTCGGCGCGCCGAGGTCGCGGTGCCGGCCGCGGAACTGACGCTCGCCACCGACGCGTCGGCCGCCGCGGAGGCGGACGTGGTGCTGGTGACCGTGAAGTCCGACGGGACGCGGGAGGCGGCCAGGCAGCTGGCGCCGCACCTCGCGCCGGGGACGGTCGTGGTCAGCTTCCAGAACGGTCTGCACAACGCCGAGGCGCTGCGCGAGGAACTGCCGGAGCAGACGGTGCTCACCGGCATGGTCCCCTACAACGTGCTGCAGACCGAGCCCGGCTCCTTCCACCAGGGCACCGGCGGCGCGCTGATGCTGGACGACGCCCCGGCGGGCGCGCCGCTCGTCGCCGCGCTCACGGCGGCGGGGCTGTCGGTGCAGGCGCGGGGCGACATGCGCGAGGTGCAGTACGCCAAGCTGCTGATGAACCTGAACAACGCCGTCAACGCCCTCTCCGGACTGCCGCTGCGGGCCCAGCTCAGCGACCGCTCCTACCGCGGCTGCCTGGCCCTGTGCCAGACCGAGGCGCTGGCCGCCTTCCGCGCGGCGGGCGTGCGCCCGGCCCAGCTCGGCGCGGTACGGCCGACGCTGACGCCGGTGCTGCTGCGCCTGCCGGACGCGGTCTTCACCCGGGCGGCGGCGAAGATGCTGGCGATCGACGAGAAGGCCCGCTCGTCCATGTGGGAGGACCTCCAGCGCGGCCGGCCGACGGAGGTCGACTCGCTGCAGGGCGAGATCGTCGCGCTGGCCCGGCGCCACGGCCGCGACGCGCCCGCGTGCGCGCGCCTGGCGGCCCTGGTGCACGAGGCGGAGCAGGACGCGGCACGGACCTGGTCCGGCCCCGAGCTGCTCACGGAGCTGCGCCGGGCGGTGGCTCAGTCGGTGTAGCGGAGGCCCGCCGGCGCCATGCAGATGGCGGTGCCGGGGCCCCGTCGTGCGTCGACCGTCCGGCCCGCACGGTGCTGGGCGAGGTGGTGACGGCACACAGGGTCAGCACATTCCCGGGCGTCGTGGGGCCCCGTGCTGCCGGATCGCGGTGGTCGAACGGGACGGTCCGCCAGGGTGCTCCGCCGTCCGCCCCGCCTTTCACACCGTCAGTCCTGGTTCGGACGGTTGCGCCGCTGATAGTGAAAGTAGGCGGAGATCCGGTGGTCGTGGTCGAACCCGGGGCCGAGCGGGCCGACGCGGGCGTAGGCCTGGTCGGTGCGCGGGTCGTCGCGCCACGCGAGGCCGAAGGCGGCCTCCAGTCGCAGCCCCTGGTCGTGCTCGTCCAGCAGCGCGGCGAGGGCCTCGACGGTGACGGGCGTCCGGTCTGCAGAGCCGGCGAGGGAGGCAGCGGCGGCGGCGCGGACGCCGGGGTCGGAGTCCTGGAGCAGCGCGAGCAGGGTCTCCCTGGGACCGGAGCCGAGCTCGCGCCCCGGAGCGGCGAAAACGTCGGCGACGACCCGCCGGACCTCGGCGGCCGGGTCGCGCGCGAGGACCAGCAGGGCGGCCGTGCCGGCCTCGGTCCGCGGCGTCTGGTAGCGGCTCAGGCAGTACGGCACCTCGCGGCGCACTCGGGGGTCGGGATGGTCGACGTACCGGAGGCCGACCGCCTCCCAGCCGGAGTACTCCCCTGCGGTGCAGGCATCGAGCACCCTGGCAAGCACCTCGCCGTTCGGCTCGTCGAGTGCCCAGGCGGCCAGCAGCTCGAAGTCCGGCCCGGCGTCCAGGCTGTCGTCCAAGCTCGCCAGGAAGTTCCGGGTCCGCAGGACGTCGGCGAGAAGACGGCGGTGGACGGGGGCCGGGTCGTGACGCAGGTCGGCCAGGGCGGACCAGTCCTCGGGGCCCCGTCGGTGGGCCAGGGCCCAGGCCGCCGCCGACCAGTTGGCGTGGGTCTCGTCCGGATGCACGGCAGCCCGGGCCAGCAGTTCCGCTACCGGCGGCAGCACGCCGAACGCCTGCTCCAGCGCGCTGAGCACGCCGCTGTGGCCCGCCCGCACGGTGAGCCCGCCGAGCGAGACCTCTTCGATGTCCGTGTACTGCTCCTCGATCGCTCGTCGGGTGGCCGGCCCCACGGCCCCGGTGCGGCGGCGCAGTTCCTCGGACGCGCCGGTCTCGTGCCAGTGCCGCGCCAGGTCGAGCAGCCGCCTCCGCTCCACCTCGGCGATCCGCAGCCGGGGGTCCTCGCCAAGCACGGCTCGGACCAGCGCCGGGGAGCCGCGGTCCACGGCGTGCAGGAGTGGTGTCGTCCCGTCCGGCAGCACACGGTCCGGGTCGGCGCCGCCTTCCGTCAGGGCCTCGGCGGTCTCGTGGTCGAATCCGGCCACAGCCGCGCAGAGCACCGGCAGGCCGTCGGGGCCGGGTGCGTTCGGGTCTGCGCCCTCGTTCAGGCACGCGCGTACCGCGTCGACGTCGCCCGTAGCCACGGCCACCACAAGCCGCCGGTCCGCGTCCTGCGCCGCCACCGCCATCCGTTCCCCACCCTCCGCTCCTCCGCCGGACTGCACGGTATCGGACTCACCTGCCGCCGGGTGGGCGCTGCTGCTGCGACTCCGATCGTCGCGATCACCACGGAGGTGACCTGAGAGTCGCGTGTCCCCGGCGGCATGGGGGGCGCCGGTGCCTACCCTGGGCGCGGAGGTGGAGATCCGACGTGGATGAGAAAGCCGACGTGGTCCCGCTGCGGACGCCGGTGCGCGCACCGGCCCGCGCGCCGCTGCGGGTGCTGCCGCTGCCCGACCACGACCGGGTCGGCATCGTGCTGGTCTGCCGCAGCCGCACCCTCGCCCAGGCGACGCTGGACTTCAGCGTCCGGCTGCTGCCCACCGGCGACCCCGCCCCCGTGGCGGCGGTCGGCCCGGCGGCGGAGGGGGTGGTCGCCGCCGCGCGCCAGGTGGACCAGGGAGTCGGGGTCGCGGTGCTCTGCGACCTCCCCGACACGGCACGTTCCGTGCTCGCCCTCCTGGACCGGGCCGAGGAGTTGACGCTTCCCTTTCCGATCCGGTTCTGCGACGCCCCGATCGTGGAGGGCGCGGTCCCCGCCGTGGCCACCGCCGCCGCGGGCGGTGACCTGGCCGCCGTGGTCGAGGCCGCCGAGGACGCCTACCGGGTCCGCAAGCGCCCCGACCACCCCCACCCGCACGGCTCACCCCTCAGCTGAGCCCCCGTCCGCTCCGCCGGTCACGTCGCCCGCCGAGAGCGCGAACCAGGTCCGTTCCTCGTCCGTCAGCGCCTGCTCCAGCCGTTCCAGCTCGAACGGACGCAGGCCGGCGGGCAGGTGCTCCGGTGGGAACCAACCCACCTCCAGCGACTCGTCGTCGTTGACCCTGGCCTCGCCGCCGGTCAGGCGGCAGCGGAAGGTCAGGGCCAGGTACTGCGCGTGGTCGCCGTTGGCGTGGACGATCGGGGGGTCGACGGAGACGCTGACCAGTCGTTCGGGGACGACATGGACGCCCGCCTCCTCCCAGGCCTCCCGCACCACGGTGTCGGCCGGTTCCTCCCCCGGTTCGACGATGCCGCCGAGCAGGGCCCAACGGCCGCTGTCGGCGCGGCGGGTGAGCAGGACGCGGCCGTCGTCGTCGAGGATCACCGCGTTGATCCCGCTCATCCAGAGGGGGCGGGTCCCGATGTGGCTGCGCAGGTCGCGGACGAAGTCAGGGATGGGCATGGGGACCACACTATGCGGGGTCCCGACCGGTGACATCCGGCCAAGTCCGGGTCTACGGTGGACCGGACCGGCAGGTGGGGGACGGGCGAGCGGGGGACGCCGATGTCGGACGACACCGCCGTGCCCTCCCGGGACGGCGCGCGCTGCGACATGGTCGGCCTGCTGCTGCTGGCCGCCTGCGCCGCCTGGACCGTCCTCAGCGCCGAGGGGCGCCAGGCCCGCCCCGAAGGCGTGCTGCTCGGGCTGCTGGCCGTCACCACCGGCTACGCCATGGGCCGCATCGCCGGGGCCTCGCTGCCGGTGACCGGTCTGCTGGCGCCCGCCGTCGGCGTCGCCGTGTTCGTGCCGGCCTTCGGACGACCCGTGCTGGGCGAGGACGCGCAGGCCGCGCTGCTCGCGCTCTCCGTCGGCGCGGCCTGCTGTGCGGGCTACTCGGCGACCGGCCGGGTGCTGCCGCGGGCCTGCGGGGCGCTGGCGCTGGTCCTGGCCGCCGAGTCGCTGCTCACGTACTCCCTCGTGGGCGCGCTGGCCTGCGGGGGCACCCTGCTGGTGGCCGGATCCGTGCACCGGACGCACGGACGGGCCCGCGCCTCGGCGCTGCTGGCGATCTGCGCCCTGGCGGCCGTCGGGACGACGGTGGTGCTGGCCCGCACCGGCGCGGGCGGCGCCCCCGTACCCGCTGACCGGCTGACGCTGTGGCGGGAGGCCCTGACCGACCTCGGCGAGCAGCCGCTGCGCGGCGTCGGACCGGGCGACTTCGGGAGCGGCAACGCGTCTTCGGCGGCGCTGCAGGCGGCCGCCGAGCAGGGCTGGCCCGGGGTGGCGCTGCTGGGCTGCGCCTTCGCCTGGACGCTGTGGGCCCTGGCTCGCTCCCCCCGGCCGACCCCCGCCGCGCTCAGCGCGGCGGGCGCGCTCACCTCGCTGGCCGTCCTCGCCTCGGTCACTCCCGTGCTCGGCGCACCCGCTGTCGCCGTCGGCGCAGGCCTGCTGCTCGGCCTGGGCGCGGCGCGCCCGTAGGGCCGGCCGGGCCTAGTACTCCAGCAGGACTTTGCTATCTGACCTGGGGCGATGCAGGCGGAGTGGAGTGTAGTCAGGGTGCCAGGCGTCAGGGGCGGCTTCGTGTGGGCTGCCCCTCGATCGTGTGACTGCGCCGTCGGTAGTGGCTGCGGCGGGCGACGGCCTGGCGTCGTCGACGCCAGGCGGACCAGCTCAGCGCGTGAGTGCGGGGCGAGCGCCGTGGCGGACACGGGCCACCGCCGCCGCCAACTGCCAGGAGCCTGCGGATCTCCGCCACGGTGAGGTCGACCAGGGTGCCGGAACCGTTTCTGCAGCCCCTTTTGACGCCGCGGCGGCCGCCATCGCGGCCAAGAACGCGTGCGCGAGCATGGCGAGCGTGATGTGCCGCATCCAGCCGGTGTAACGGCGGACTTCGTACTGATCCAGACCGCATTCGTTCTTCGCGGCCTGGAAGCACTCCTCGATCGCCCACCGCATCCCCGCGATCCGCACCAACTCCGTCACGGTGGTCTCCGGCGGCGCGTAGGCGAGGTAGTAGGCGATCTCGTCCGGCTTGGCGATGCTGCGGCGGGCCATCGCCCAGCGTGCTCGGACCAGGACCTCGCCCTGGTAGTCGTACTCCGCCACGGCCCGCAGCCGGATCGCCGCCCAGTCGTAGACGCGCGGGCCCTTGGCGCCGTCACCGCACGACATCCGCTCCCAGGCCTCGTCCGGGGCCTGCGCGAACAGCCAGTCGATGCGGGGACCGCCCAGGCTGAACTGGGACTTGGGCACCGCCAGGACGTAGCCGACACCGGATTCCTCCAGCAGCCGGCGGAAGCGTCCCTCCTGCCCATAGGCCGAGTCCGCGGTGACCCAGGCGATGGGCAGATCGGAGCCCAGCGCCCGCAGCACCAGCCGCTTCGCCAGCTCGCCCTTGGTGCAGAACTCCCGCTCGTCGGGGATCCTCGCCGCACGGCAGCGATCGCGGTCTTCGGTCCATGACTTGGGCAGGTAGAGCTCACGGTCGACCAGGGCCCGGCCCCGGACGGAGGCATAGGCGGCGAACACTCCGATCTGGCAGTTCTCGGTCCGGCCGGCGGTGCCGGAGTACTGGCGCTGCACCCCGGCGGAGGTGGTGCCCTTCTTCACGAAGCCGGTGTCGTCGAGGATCAGTACCCCGTCAGGCTCGCCCAACCGCTCGGCGACAAATGCCTGCAGGTCATCGCGGATCTCGTCCGGGTCCCACGCGGCCCCGGCGAGCAGATGCTGCAAGCCGTCGGGGGTGCGGTGACCGGCCTGCTCGGCCAGCTGCCAGCTGTTCTTCCTGGCGACTGGAGCCAGCAGGCCGCGCACGTAGTCCCGCATCCGGCGCCGCGCTTCGACGCGACGGAAGCGGTGTCCCACGGTCAAGAAGAGTTCGTCCAGTTCGCGGTCCCACGTCTCGGCGACGGTCTCGGTGATCACATCGAGAGGCTGCCCCGCCGCAGCCACTACCGACGGCGCAGTCACACGATCGAGGGGCAGCCCACACGAAGCCGCCCCTGACGCCTGGCACCCTGACTACACTCCACTCCGCCTGCATCGCCCCAGGTCAGATAGCAAAGTCCTGCTGGAGTACTAGGGCCTGTCTGGAGTTGTGATCAGTCTTGCCCGGTTCGCCCTCGCGAGCTGGGCCGGGCTGGTAGAACGCTCCTGTGACGCGACGCGAACTGAGCGACAGCGAGTGGGAGTTGGTCGAGCCGTTCCTGCCCATCGGCCGGTTCGGCCCGTATCCGCAGCGGCTTCGTGACCAGTTCGAGGGCGTCATCTGGAAGTTCCGCAGCGGTGGCCAGTGGCGGGAGATGCCGACTGAGTTCGGTGCTTGGCAGACGGTCTACGACCGCTTCGCCCAGTGGCGTGACGCGGGTGTGTTCGCCGCGCTGATGGAGGCGATGATCACGGAGGCCGCTCGGCGCGGTCAGGCGGACATGTCGCTGGTCAGCGTGGATTCGACCGTGGCTCGCGCGCATCACGACGCGGCGGGGATGGTGGTCGACCCCGAGGTGCTGGCGGCGTTGGAAGAGGCCGCAGCGGAGGAAAAGGGGCATCGGAAACCGGGCAAACCGCCCCGGTGACCACGACATCAGCAGAGCTGGAGACGAAGCGGGCTGAGCGCCGGAAGTTACGTCGGCGCCGCCGTGCCCGACTCAAGGCAGCGGCGCTCGGGCGTTCTCGTGGCGGACTGACCAGCAAGGTTCATCTTGCGGCAGACCTGCGCTGTCGCCCGTTGGCCTTCGTGCTGACGCCCGGGCAGGCCGCTGACAGCCCTCGGTTCGTTGCCGTTTTGGAGGGGATCAGGGTGTGCGGGCCCGTCGGTCGTCCGCGGACCAGACCCGATGCGGTGGCCGCCGATAAGGCGTATTCGTCGCGGGCCAACCGGGCCTACCTGCGCAGACGCGGTATCAAGGCAGTGATCCCGGAAAAGGCTGACCAGGCGGCGAACCGCAAGAAGCGCGGAAGCGCCGGCGGGCGACCGGTCTCGCACGACGCCGACCAGTACAAGGACCGCAACACGGTGGAGCGCTGCATCAACAAGATCCGGGCTTGGCGAGGCTTGGCAACCCGCTACGACAAGACGCCCGAGAGCTACATGGCGGGGCTTCAACTCCGCGGATCCATCATCTGGATGCGCAGTCTCGACCCCGCCACGTGATCACGACTCCAAACAGGCCCTAGTCCGAGGCGCCGGGGCCCAGGCCGCGCATGCGGCCGTAGGCGTAGACGCATCCGGCGAGGGCGAGGTCGGAGAGGAGCATGAAGCCGATGGCGTAGGACTGCTTGGCGTTGTAGACCGCGCCCATCACCAGCGGCGGGACGAAGCCGCCGAGGCCGCCCATCGCGCCGACGATGCCGGTGACGCTGCCGATCTGGGCCTGCGGTGTCACCCGGGACACCAGGGTGAACACCGAGCCGCTGGCCGCACCGAGGCCGGCCGCGGTCAGCAGCAGGCAGATCGTCGCGCCCGGGGTCAGCGGCGGCTCGAAGGCCTGGACGACCGCGAGCAGCGCGACGGCGCCGAGCGCCCAGGCGGTGACGACGGCGGGGTGGATCCGGTCCGCCAGCCATCCGCCGATGGGGCGGAAGATGACGGTGACGACCGCGAAGCCCGCCGCTTTGGTGCCCGCGTCGGTGGCGCTGAGCCCGTACCAGGTCTTCAGGTAGGTGGGCAGATAGACGCCGAACGCGACGACCCCGCCGAAGGCGAGGGCGTAGAGCGCGGACAGCTCCCAGGTGACCCGGAGCCGCGCGGCCTTGCCGAGGCGGGCGGTCAGCGGGGCCGAGGGCACCGGCCGGTCGGGCCGGTCCCGCAGCAGGGCGGCGGCGAGCAGGGCGTAGGCGCCGAGGGCGATCGCGAGGAGGACGAAGGGCAGGCTCTGCCCGTGGTGGTAGAGCCTGGGCGTGAAGTAGCCGGAGAGCGCGACGCCGCCGGTGCCCATGCCGAAGACGCCCAGCGCCGCGCCCCGACGGGCGGGCGCGAACCAGGAGTTGACGAGCGGGACGCCGATGGCGAAGGTCGTGCCGCCCAGGCCCAGGAAGAACCCGACGGCGATCAGCGCCGGATAGGACCCCTTGGCCGGGATCAGCAGCAGCACCGGCACGATGGTCAACGCGCTCACCAACGGGAACATCAGCCGCGCGCCGTAACGGTCGGTCAGCGCCCCCACCGGCACCCGCCCGATCGAGCCGACCAGCACCGGCACCGCGACCAGCACGGACTGCGCGAACGAGGTCATGTGCAGCTTGCTGTCGAAGCTGCCGGCTAGCGGGGCGATCAGGTTCCAGGCCCAGAAGTTCAGGGCGAAGCCGAGCGTGGCCACGGCGAGGTTGAGCCACGCGGTGCCCGAGGGTGCGGCGTTGCCCGTCGACGTGCCGTTGCGTCGCTCGACGTTCCGGTCGGACCCGGTCAGAGGCTCAGTCACATTCCCGATGATCAGCTGGGGGTCGGGTCACCGCATCCCGGGGTGCGGCGCGCTACGCCATCCCGAGCGCGTCGGCCATCTCCTCCACGGTGTGCGCGAAGAACTCGTCCGCCGGTTCGAGGGTGCCGACCAGGTGACCGAACAGCTCGAAGCTGATCATTCCGAAGAGCTGGGCCCAGGCCGCCAGGCCGCGGGTCAGCAGACCGGCGCCGACCTCGGGCGCCCAGGCCGAGACCACGGCGGCGATCTGCTCGGCCAGCACGCCGCGCAGCGGGCGGACCGGGGCGGTGGGTCGCGCCTCGCCGGCGCCGGAGCGGAGCACGGAGATCAGCGCGAGCGCCACCCTGGCCGCCGGCCCGACCGTCTCCGCGGGGGCGGCGTAGCCGGGGACCGGGGTGCCATAGAGCAGGGCGTACTCGTGCGGGTGCTCCTTGGCCCAGGTCCGGACGCTGGAGCACAGGGCGCGCCAGCGGTCGCGGGTGGCGTCGGCCGGGCAGGCGGCGACAGCCTGTTCGGCGCGCTCGCCGACCGCGTTGTAGGCGTCGACGATCAACGCCGTGAGCAGGTCGTCACGGCTCGGGAAGTAGCGGTACAGCGCGGAGGAGGCCATGCCGAGCTCGCGGGCGACGGCGCGCAGGGAGAGGCGCTGGGCGCCCTCCTCGGCGAGCTGGCGGCGGGCCTCCTTCTTGATCTCGAGAGTCAGCTCCTCACGGGCTCGCTCCCGGGCGGTTCGGATCACAGGTGGCATGGCCCAAGCATGCCACAAACGAGAGCATCGCCCCCATAGTGGGGCGCCGCACCAAAACGAGAGCACTGCTCTTGACAGCGCACAGCGCACGCGCCATAGTCGTACCAGGCAAACGAGAGCACTGCTCTCGAAGCAGAACTCCGATCTCTCACTCCGAGGAGTCCACCATGAGCGCCACCACCGCCGCCGCGGCCGCTGCCGTCCCCGCCACCGCCCCCCGCCTCGTCAAGCCGCAGGGCCGCATGATGATCGCGATCGACCGCCTCACCCGCCGCGCCATGATCTGGCTGACCTACCGCGGCATCAGCGTGCTCGACTCCCGCGTCCTGGCCGTCCGCGGCCGCAAGAGCGGCGAGTGGCGCACCACCCCGGTCAACCTGCTCACCGTCGACGGCGAGCGCTACCTGGTCGCACCGCGCGGCCACACCCAGTGGGTCCGCAACATGCGCGCCGTCGGCGGCGGCGAACTCCGGCTCGGCCGGAAGGCGGAGAGCTTCACCGCCGTCGAGCTCGCCGACACCGACAAGCCGCTGATCCTGCGCGCCTACCTGCGCCGCTGGGCCTGGGAGGTCGGCTACTTCTTCGGCGACCTCACCGCCGACTCCCCCGCCGAGGAACTGGACCGCGTGGCCCCCGGCTTCCCCGTCTTCCGCATCACCCCGGCGTGACGCGCGACGCGTGACGCGTCAGAGGTTCTCGCGCACCCAGCGCGCCAGCTCCACCGCGCAGCCGTCGACCGACTCGCGCCAGGCCTGCGCCGCCCCCTCGCCCGCGTCGTCGCTGACATGCTTCACCAGCCGTACCGGCAGCCCCGTCTGACGCACCGCCTGGGCCACCGCGTAGCCCTCCATGTCCACCAGGTCCGCCTGTTCGGCGAGACGCGCCCTGGCCGACTCCTCCGCCACGAAGAGGTCGCCGGTGGCGAGCACGGGCCCGCGCCCGGTCAGACCGATCGGCGCACCGTAGGTGACGCCGGTCAGCGAGGCCAGGACCTCGGAGGCCAGATCGTGCTGGATGACCGCGCTCACCTCGTGCGTCGTCCCCGCGAAACCGGACTTGAGCGCCCCCGCCGTGCCCAGGTTCACCACCGCGGTCGGACGCGGACCCCGCGCCAGGACCGTCGCGACCGCGGTCGCCGCGTTCACCTTGCCCATGCCGGTGAGCAGCACCGGCAGGTCGGTGGTCAGGTGGGCCGCCTCCTCGGCGACGGCGAGGACGAGCAGCGGACGGGTGGGGTCGATCTCTCCGATGAGGCGCATGGAGCCATGCTAACCAGCGCGGCGACCGCCCCGGCGAGCACCGAAATGCCCTCGTCCGCAGCCTCCGAGCGGTTAGGTTGGCAGTCATGAGCACCCAAGAGACCTGGACAGCTGTCGACGACTACCTGACCGCCACACTGGGCCTGCGGGACCCGGCACTCGAGAACGCGCTCAAGGCCAGCGAGGCCGCCGGACTCCCGAAGATCGAGGTGTCCCAGCCCGCCGGCCGGCTGCTGAACCTGCTCGCCCAGATCCAGGGCGCGCGCCGGATCCTGGAGATCGGCACCCTGGGCGGCTACTCGACGATCTGCCTCGCCCGCGGCCTCGCCGAGGGCGGACGGGTGGTCACCCTGGAGTACGACCCCCGCCACGCCGAGGTGGCCGCCGCCAACATCGCCGCCGCGGGCCTCGCCGACCTGGTCGAGATCCGCATCGGCAAGGCCCTGGACACGCTGCCGCAACTGGAGTTGGAGGGCCGCGAGCCCTTCGACCTGGTGTTCGTCGACGCTGACAAGGAGAACAACCCGCAGTACGTCCGCTGGGCGCTGCGGCTGGCCCGGCCCGGTGCGCTGATCGTCGTGGACAACGTGGTCCGCGACGGCGCCGTGCTCGACCCGAACGGCAACGAGGCCATCCAGGGCACCCGCGGGGCGCTGGAACTGATCGCCAGTGAGCCGCGTCTGTCGGGCACCGCGATCCAGACCGTCAGCACCAAGGGCTACGACGGCTTCGCCCTCGCGCGCGTGCTCTCCTGAGCCGCGGCGGCGCCAGGCCGCTCAGACCGCGAACGCGCCGTCCGGCGGCGGCGGGGAGGGGACGGCCGTCGCGTCGGTGACCGGGTCCGCGCCCGAGGCGAAGGCCGTCAGCCGTTCCCCCGCCACCACCCGGGCGGGGAACGGGTCCCCGGCGGTCCGCCGGGTGAGCGCCTCGAGCGGCAGCGGAGCCGCCGAGGCGACCAGCACCAGATTCCCGTAGCGCCGCCCGCGCAGCACCGACGCCTCGGCCACCAGGGCCCGCTCGGGGAAGACCGCGCCGACGGTGGCCAGCTGTCCGCGGACGAAGTCGAGCGGCGCGCCGTCGGCCAGGTTCGCGGCGTAGAGCCCGCCGGGACGCAGCGCCCGGCGGACCGCGTGGACGAACTCGAACGAGGTCAGCGCCGCGGGGATGGTGTGTCCGCCGAAGACGTCGGCGACGACGAGATCGGCCCCGGCCGCGGGCGCGCGCCCCAGTGCCTCGCGCGCGTCGGCCGCCTCCACCTCCAGCGCGAGGCCGGCGTCCCAGGGCAGCCGCTCCCGCACCAGGTCGATCAGTGCCGCGTCCAGCTCGGCGACCCGCTGCCGCGAGCCGGGACGGGTCGCGGCGAGATAGCGGGGCAGGGTGAGCGCGCCGCCGCCGAGGTGCAGCGCGTCCACCGGAACGCCGGGTTCCGCGCACAGGTCCACCACATGGGCCAGCCGCTGCGTGTACTCGAACTCCAGGTGGAGCGGGTCGTCCAGGTCGACGTAGGACTGCGGTGTGCCGTCCATGGTGAGCAGCCAGCCGCGCGGCCGGTCCAGGTCGGGGAGCAGACGGGCGGTGCCCAGGTCGACCTTCCTGACGATGGGGGTACTGTTCGACTCGTCGTCCGGACGATCGGTCCACTGCTCGCTCATGCGGACATTCTGGGCCGTCCCGACACCTCACGGAAAACTGTCCGCAAAAAACTCGGACCGCGTACAACCTTCACGTCGAGGCGGGTGTCTTCCTTGTGTCCGGTGCCGCGACCGAAAGGAAGCCCGTGCGACAGCCGACCCTCGCCACCACGGTGCCGCTGCTGCGTGCCCGCACCTCCCGCAGGCTCGCGGTGCTGACCTTCCGCGACATCCCCGACCGAACGGTCTTCGCCGCGCAGCTCGAACGGCTGCAGCGCACGGCCAACCCGGTCTCGGTGGCCCAGGTCGAGCGGGCGATGACGGGCGGCGCGCCGCTCCCCCCGCACAGCGTGCTGATCACCTTCGAGCACGGACACCGCGACGTCGTCGCCAAGGCCCTGCCGCTGCTGGCCGAGCGCGCGGTGCCGGCGCTGGTCTTCGTCGTCGCGGGCCTGGTCGACACGGACCAGCCCTACTGGTGGGACGAGGCCGAGTACCTGGTCGGCGAGGGCGGCTGGGCACGCTGCCTGTCCGGCCGCGCCGGCGGTTCGGTCGCGGCGGCGCTGGCCGCCATGCCGGATCCCGACCGCCGCCGCACCCTGGCCGAGCTCAGAGTCACCGCACGCCACCGCGCGCCGTCCGCCCCGCAGCCGACCAGCGCCGATCTGGCGTCCCTGCTGGACGCGGGCATGGCCATCGGCAGCCACGGTCTCGACCACGCCCGCCTGGACCGCTGCGACGACTACGCGCTGCGCGAGGAGATCTCCGGCGCGCACGACCGCCTCACCAAGCTGACGGGCGGCCCCGTCAGCTCCTTCGCCTACCCGGACGACGTGCACGACCTGCGCGCGGTCGCCCTGCTGCGCGAGCTGGGCTACCGCAGCGCCTTCCTCAACGACGGCCTGCTGGTCGATCCGCGCGGCGGTCTGCCGGACCTGCTCTGCGTCAGCCGCCTCCGGGTCGACGCCCGCACCACCCGCACCCGCCTGGACGCGGCCCTGGCCGCCTGGTCCCCCTCCGGCGCCCGCGCCGGACGCCGCCTGCCCGCGCTCAGCCGCTGAGGCCGAGCAGCCCCCGGCCCTCGGGGTAGGCCAGCGCCGCCGCGGGCAGCGCCTCCTCGCGCCCGCTGCGCAGCACCGTGAGGCTGCCCTCGCCCCGCTCGCGCAGCGGCCGGGCCCGGCGCAGCGCCTGCTCGGCGACGGCCCGGGCGGAGCCGAAGAAGACCAGGTCCGGGCAGGCGTCCGCCAGCGCGGCGCGGATCTCGGCGGCGACCAGTTCGTAGTGGGTGCAGCCGAGGACCAGCGCGCGGGTCCCCTCCGGGGTGAGCGCGGCGGCCGCGGCGACGCTGGTGGCGATCTCGTCCGGCCTGGCGTACTCGACGGCGTCGGCCAGTCCGGGGCAGGGGATCTCGGTGACCTCCGCGCCGCCAGCGAAGTCGCGGATCAGGCCGCGCTGGTAGGCGCTGCCGGTGGTCGCCGGGGTGGCCCAGATCGCGACGCTGCCGCCGGACGCCGCGGCGGGCTTGATCGCCGGCACCGTGCCGATCACCGGGATGTCCGGCTCCAGCTCCGCGCGGATCGCCTCCAGCGCGTGCACGGAGGCGGTGTTGCAGGCGACGACCAGCGCGTCCGGCTTCTGCTCCGCCGCCGCCCTGGCGACCGCGAGCGCGTGCGCCGTGATGTCCTCGGGCGTCCGCGGGCCCCACGGCATGCCGTCGGGGTCCTGCGAGACCACGAGGTCGGCGTCGGGGCGCAGCGCCCGCAGCGCGGCGGCCGCGGGGAGCAGGCCGATCCCGGAATCCATCAGTGCGATCTTCACGGGGCGCAGTCTACGTGTGGCCGAACACATGGCCCACGGATCTGTCGCCCGCGCGCCCGGATCCGTATCGTGCCGCCATGACGCCCGACTCACCCTGGTTGCGGCTGGAGCAGGTCACGGCCGCGAACGTGGACGCCGCCTGCGGTCTGACGGTGCGCCCCGAACAGAGCGCCTTCGTCGCCCCGGTGGCACGCTCGCTCGCCGAGGCGTACGCCCACGGTTCCCACGCCTGGCCCCGGCTGGTCTTCGACCGCGATCTGCTGGTCGGCTTCGTGATGGGCAGCTTCGATCCCCGCAGCCCCGTGGAGGCGTTCCGCTGCGGCGTCTGGCGGCTGAACATCGCCGCCGAGTACCAGGGCCGCGGCTACGGCCGCTTCGCGGTCGCCGCGATATGCGCCGAGGCCCGCAGCCGGGGCGAGCGACGGGTCAGCGTGCTGTGGCTCCCCGGCCGGCACGGCCCGGAGTACTTCTACCAGCGCCTGGGCTTCCGCCCGACCGGCGAGCTGTTCTACGGCCAGGTGGCCGCCGAACTGCGCCTCGCCTGACAGACCGGCGCGGCCTGGAGGCGCCGAGGCGCCTGACGCGCCGAGGCGGCAGATCACGGAGACGCTGTGGAGCTCGCGCGAAGCTGTTCGGTTCCGTCGGTCGGCCTGACCCCGCCTCGGGGCCGGGTGCGGCATACTCGCGCGGGTGACCGTGCTGAGCTTGATCGCCTGCGTGTCCCTGCTGGCCTGGCTGTGGCTGACCTTCTGCCAGGGCGACTTCTGGCGCACCGACCTGCGGCTGCCGCCGCGCGGCGCGGACGAAGGGACCCCGCGGCCTTCGGTGGCGATCGTGGTGCCGGCCCGCGACGAGGCCGAGGTGCTGCCGGAGAGCCTCCCCTCGCTGCTGGCCCAGCGCTACGCGGGCGACGCCCGGGTGATCCTGGTCGACGACGGCAGCACCGACGGGACCGGCGACCTGGCCAGGGAGCTCGGCGGGCGGCCGGACGCGCTGCTGCCGCTGACGGTGACCTCGCCGGGCGAGCCGCCCGCGGGGTGGACCGGCAAGCTGTGGGCGCTGCGCCACGGCGTGGAGATCGCCGGGGACGTGGAGTACCTGCTGCTCACCGACGCGGACATCGCGCACACCCCGGACTCGCTCGACGCGCTGGTGGCCTCCGCAGAGGGCGGCTCCGACGGGGGCTACGACCTGGTCTCGCAGATGGCCAGGCTCAGCGTGCGGACCCGCTGGGAACAGCTGATCGTCCCGGCCTTCGTCTACTTCTTCGCCCAGCTCTACCCCTTCCGCTGGAGCAACAAGCCGGGTTCGCGGACCGCCGCCGCGGCCGGCGGCTGCACGCTGGTGCGCCGCGAGGCGCTGGCCCGGGTGGGCGGCGTGGCCGCGATCAGGGGCGCGGTGATCGACGACGTGAACCTGGCCCGGCTGGTGAAGCGCGGCGGCGGACGCACCTGGCTGGGCCTCGCCGACCGCGTGGACAGCGTCCGCCCCTATCCGGAGCTGGCGCAGCTGTGGCGGATGGTCTCCCGCAGCGCCTACGCGCAGCTGCGGCACAACGTGCTGTTGCTGATCGGCACGGTGCTCGGGCTGACGCTGGTGTACCTGGTGCCGCCGGTCCTGCTGCTGACCGGCCTGGTCCTGGCCACGCCCGGCGTCGCCGCGCCCGCGTTCGCCGCCTGGCTGCTGATGGCCGCGACCTTCCGGCCGATGCTGGCCTACTACGGCCGTCCGGCCTGGGAGGCGCTGCTGCTGCCGTTCACCGCCGCGCTCTACCTGCTGATGACGGTGGACTCCGCCGTCCAGCACTGGCGCGGCCGCGGCGCGGCCTGGAAGGGCCGCACCTACCCCGCGCCGGACCGGCAGCAGTCCCGGAACGGGCGGAGGCCGGATCTGTCACGGAATCCGTGACAGATCCGGCCTCCGCCGGGCCTGTGGGCCGGTGTGGCTACAGCGCGACGCCCATCAGGGCGTCGACCGTGCGGGAGACGAGGCCCGGGGCGCCGGTGTCCTCGCCGCCCTCGGCCTCCTGCCGGGCCGCCCAGGCGTCGACCGCCGCGAGCGCGCTCGGCGTGTCGAGGTCCTCGGCGAGCGCCGCCCGCACCTGGGCGAGCAGCTCGGCCGCGTCGGGGCCGTCGGGCCGGGAGACCGCGGCACGCCAGCGGGCCAGGCGCTGCTGCGCGGTGTGCAGGTCGGCCTCGGTCCACTCCCAGTCGCTGCGGTAGTGGTGGGCGAGCAGCGCCAGCCGGATGGCCGCCGGGTCCACGCCCTCGCGCCGCAGCGCGGAGACGAAGACGAGGTTGCCGCGGGACTTGGACATCTTCTCGCCGTTGAGCGCGACCATGCCGGCGTGCATGTAGTGGCGGGCGTAGGGGTGGCTGTCGGTGGCGACGTGGGCGTGCGAGGCGCCCATCTCGTGGTGCGGGAAGACGAGGTCGCTGCCGCCGCCCTGGAGGTCGAAGCTCATGCCCAGGTACTGCAGCGCGATGGCGACGCACTCGATGTGCCAGCCGGGCCGGCCGTGGCCGAGCTCGGTGTCCCAGGCGGGTTCGCCGGGGCGGGCCGCGAGCCAGAGCACCGGGTCGAGCCGGTTCTTCTTGCCCGGACGCTCCGGGTCACCGCCGCGCTCGCCGAAGAAGCGCAGCATCTGCTCGGCGTCGTAGCCGGAGACCTCGCCGAAGTGCGGGTCGGAGGCGACCGAGAAGTAGATGTCACCGTCGAGCTCGTAGGCGGCGCCCTTGGCCAGCAGGTCCTGGACCAGCGGGACGATCAGCGGGATCGACTCGACCGCGCCGATGTAGTGGGCGGGCGGCAGCATCCGAAGTGCCGTCATGTCCTCGCGGAACAGCGCGGTCTCGCGCTCGGCCAGCGCCACCCAGTCCTCGCCGGTGGCCACGGCGCGTTCGAGCAGCGGGTCGTCGACATCGGTGACGTTCTGCACGTAGACAACCTGGTGGCCCGCGTCCAACCAGATGCGCTGCACCAGGTCGAAGGCGTTGTAGGTGGCGGCGTGGCCGAGGTGGGTGGCGTCGTACGGCGTGATCCCGCAGACGTAGAGCCGGGCGGTCGGCCCGGGGTGCGTCGTCTGCAGACCGCCGCTCGCGGTGTCGTGAATGCGCAGGGGGTGCCCCGTGCCGGGAAGCAGGGGAACCTCGGAGGCGGGCCAAGCATGCATAGCCCGACTCTAACCGGCTGATCATTCGATCCGCTAACGACATTGTGCCCGGAGCGTCGTCCCGGCGGGGGCGGACGCGCGGGCGCCCGAAACGCTTGGGACGGTCTCCGCCAGGGAAATGGCCCACCAGCGCGCCCTCCCGCGGCGGATCGTACGGATCTTTGAGGCGGTCGCCCGTGACGGACACCATCCTGGTCGTGCAGCACGAGGACGGCACCGGCCCTGGCCTGGTCGGCGCGGCGCTGGCGGCGGACGGCTTCGGGCTCGACCTGCGCCACGCCTGGGCGGGCGAGGCCCTGCCCGCCTCACTGGCCGCCCACGCGGGCCTGCTGGTCCTCGGCGGCGCGCCGAACTGCGAGGACGACGTCGCCGCGCCCTGGCTGCCGGCGGTGCGCACGCTGGTGCGCGAGGCGGTGGCGGACGAGGTCCCGCTGCTGGGGATCTGTCTGGGCGGGCAGATCGTCGCGGCCGCCCTGGGCGGGAAGGTCGCCCCGCGCACCGCCGCCCCCGAGGTCGGCGCGGTCCCGCTGCGGCGGTTGCCCGGCGCCTGGGGCGATCCGCTGTTCGACGCGGTGCCCGAGGGCGCGCGCGCCGCGCAGTGGCACTGGGACGACATCGTCGCCCTGCCGGCTGGCGGGGTGCCGCTGCTGACCGGCGACGACTGCCTGCACCAGGCGTTCAGGCTGGGCAGGGCGGCGTGGGGCGTGCAGTTCCATCCGGAGGTGCTCTCGGCCCAGGTCTCCGACTGGTCGCTCTCGGACGGCCCCGCCGTCCGCGCGGCGGGCGGCGATCCCGACGCGGCGGTCACCACGGTCCGGGCCGCCGAGGCGCAGCTGCGCACGGTCTGGTCGGCGATGGCCCACGCCTGGGGCAGGGTGGTGACAACCAGGGGTTGACAGCGTCAATCAGGGGTTGTCGAATGGGAGCCATGACAGCCGAGAGCGACGTACCCGGGTACCGGTCGACCATCGAGCAGATCAGGGAGGCGCGGGCCCAGGCGATCCACCACACCCGCCTGGCCCGCCAGTTCGCCGTCCAGCGGCGCGACCTGATGCAGAGCCTGCTGGCCCGGGGCGTCTCCCAGGCCGACATCGCCCGCGAGTTGGGCGTCTCCCGCCAGGCGATCCAGAAGATGCTGGCCTGCTGAGCCCCGCGCGCTCAGCTGCCGCCGATCGCCTGCCCGACCCCGACCGCCACGCCGACGGCCAGCACCGCCAGCGCCACCACGGCCGTGCTGCGTCGCATCCTCGCGAAGTACTTCATGATCCCCCCTCAGGAACGGTGTGCGGAACCAGTCTTCACCGCCCGACCCGCCGGAGGAAACGGCTCCGCGTAGCCGCTGGGAGGCTGCGCGGACAGCGGCGGAACCCCAGGAAGCTTGCGCGGTGCTTTCTCACAGTTCAGGACCGGCTTTCGGGAGCGGCCTGAGTCTTGGCCGCGGCACCGGCCCGGGAGACCCCGTCCACCGCGACGCAGATGCCGAAGACGCGGTCGTGGCTCGTCCAGCCGTTGACCCGGCCCCGGTTGTTGCTGATCTGCACCCGTCTCCTGGTCGGGTCAAGGGACGACACCAGGTGCAGGTACACGGATCCGGCGACGCGGGCGAGGACGATGTCGCCGAGCTCGAGCTTCGACGGGTCGACCGGGGCGACGACCACCAGCTGCCTACTGCGTATCAGCGGGACCATCGAAGACCCGCTCGGCCGGAATTCGACCACGGCTCCACCGGCGACCCTGGCCGCCACCCCGTCCAACGCACCCATCCGGTGATGGTCGCAGATGCGCCTCGGCCGGCCCACGGATTATGCCGCTCCCCACGCCACCGATCTGGCGCACGTCGCCTGATGCGGCGCCAGGCCCTGTCCGGGGAATCGCTCCTGTCCTGCCCCCACGGCCGGGCACGCATCGTCGGAGTCTTCGTCCGCCCCGAGGCCCGTGGAGGCGGCGTGATCGACGACCTCTTCGAGGCGGCGTAGTCGAACGCGTCTACCGGCGGCACGGATTCGCGCCCTCCGGGGAGGCAGCCCCGATGGAGGGAGACGGCTCAAAGGTGGAGCGAGAGACGTTGGCGCACTAGATCGGCGGCCAGGGCACCGAGGGCCACTCCTGGGAGGGAAGCGGGTGGTGGCCCTCCTTGAGGAGGAGGTACACGCGGGTGCGGGTCGCGGCGATCTCCCGCGGCGTCAGGAGCGGGGCCAGGGAGGCGCCGAGGGAGCCAGGGGCGTCGTCGAGGTCGGCGCGGAGACGGGTGAGGACGGCCGTGGCCTCCTCGTCCAGGGGCTCGCCGGCCCAGCCCCACAGGAGGGTGCGCAGCTTCCCCTGGACGGCGAAGGTCACCCCGTGGTCGATGCCGTAGAGGCGGCCGTCCGCGGCGGAGAGGAAGTGGCCGCCCTTGCGGTCGGCGTTGTTCAGGACGGCGTCCAGGACGGCGAGGCGGCGCAGGCGCGGGTCGTCGGCGTGGACGAAGAGCGCGGTACGGCCAGGACCGACCTCGGCCAGCCCGATGGCGTGCCAGCCGGGCTCGGGCGTGTCGCCGGGCTGCAGGCTGAGCAGCTCGGGCGCGTCCGGGTCCTCCTCGATCCATATCTGGCACATGCCCTGGCCGAACGGCCCCTCACGCAGCACCGTCGGCGGGATCAGGTGCCAGCCGCTGGCCGCGGAGACCAGGTAGGCGGCGGTCTCCCGGCCGGCCAGGGTGCCGTCGGGGAAGTCCCACAGCGGGCGCTCGCCCCGCACCGGCTTGTAGACGCAGACGGCACTGCGGCCGTCCGCCTCGACCGTGCAGTAGAAGGCCGCGTTGGAGGCTTCCGTCAGCCGGCCGTGGACGGTCAGCTCGCCGTCCCGCAGCAGCGGGAGCGCGGTCGCGGGGTCGGCGGCGAGCGCCGCGCTCGCGGCGGCGTCGGCCTCGGGGACCGGCACGGGCGCGCTCAGCGCCGGTAACCGTTCTGGCGCGGGCACACGTGGCCCTCCGGGTCCAGCGGCAGGCTGCAGAACGGGCACGGCGGGCGGCCGGCCGAGACCAGGTCGAGCGCGCGCTTGGCGAAGACGCGGGCCATCGCGCCGCTGAGGCGGACCCGCAGCAGCGAGGGGCCGTTCTCCTCGTCCTCGAAGAGCTCGGTCTCCTCGCCCTCCTCCTCGCCCTCGACCACGGCCTGCGCCTCGACCACCAGCAGCTGCACCGATTCGTCCCAGGCCAGAGCCATGGTGCCGACGCGGAACTCCTCCTCGACCGGCTGGTCGAGCGGCGCGCTGTCCATCATCTCCGGGGGCGCGAGCGCGGGCACCGTGGTGCTGCCGCCGCTGCGCCGCACGACCTCGTCGAGCAGCTCGTCGACCCGCTCGGCGAGCGCGGCGACCTGACCCTTCTCCAGCAGCACGGTGGTGATCCGGCCGCGGGCGCTGGCCTGCAGGTAGAAGGCGCGCTGGCCCGGCTCGCCGACCGTACCGGCCACGAAGCGCTCGGGAGGGTCGTAGAAGAACACCTGGCGGGGCACGATGCTGGCTCCACGGGATCGAGAGGCTGACGCGGGCTTGACGGGCTGACTGTCGTGGTGTTCCACCCTACCTACAGGTCAGCGGGTTCCGGTGTCGCCCCCGACCACGGCGTCGTCGCCCTCCTTGCGCGGATGCGGGGCGAAACCGCCGAGGTCGCCCGTGTCGCCGAGCCGGAGCAGGTAGGGGCGGGTCGGGGTGTAGCGGATGGCGGTGACCGAGGCCGGCTCGACCGAGATGCGCTGGAAGAGGTCCAGGTGCAGCCCGAGCGCGTCGGCCACGATCGCCTTGATCACGTCGCCGTGGCTGCAGGCCAGCCAGAGCGCGTCATGGCCGTGCTCGCGCTCGACCTCGGCGTCCCACTCGCGGATGCTGTCCACCGCGCGGTGGCTGAGTTCGCGCATCGACTCGCCCTCGGGGCCGGGGAAGGTCACCGCGGAGGGCTGTGCCTGCACCGTCGCCCAGAGCGGCTCCTTCGCGAGCTCGGCCAGCGGGCGGCCGGTCCAGTCGCCGTAGCGGCACTCGCCGAGCCGCTCGTCGAGCCGCAGCGCCTGGCCGGGGCGGGCGGCGAGCAGCGGCGCGACGGTCTGCCGGCAGCGGTCCAGCGGGCTGGAGAGCACGACGCTCAGCGGCAGTCCGGCCAGCCGCTCGGCCAGGTCCTTGGCCTGTTGCTCCCCGTGCTCGTCCAGCGACACGCCGGGGCTCCAGCCCGCCAGGATCCCCGAGGAGTTGGCGGTGGAACGGCCATGGCGGACGAGCAGCAGGGTGGGCATGGATCCCAGCGTAGATCAGGGCCCGATCGGGCGCGGGCTGTCGGTGGCCGCTGCTACGTTCGGCCCATGACGACGACGCCGAACGTCCCGCACACGCATGTCGCCCCCCGCGACGAGAAGGCCATCCTGCTGCGCAGCATGGAGCGCCACCGCGACGCGGTGCTGTGGAAGCTGGAGGGTCTGGACGACGAGGCGCTGCGCCGCCCCATGGTGCCCTCGGGCACGAACCTGCTGGGGCTGGTCAAGCACCTGGCCGCGGTGGAGTACGGCTGGTTCTGCCAGACCTTCGGGGTCGAGACGGAGGAGCTCCCCTTCGACGAGGAGGACGAGAACGCGGATCTGCGGGCGGCGGAGGGCGAGTCCACCGCGGACGTGATCGCCTTCTACGACCGCGCCCGCGCGGCCTCCAACGCGGTGATCGAGACGACCGAGCTGGACGCCATGGGCACCTCCTGGGCCGGATCCCCGGTCTCGCTGCGGTGGGTCCTGGTCCACATGATCGAGGAGACCGCGCGCCACGCCGGACACGCGGACATCCTGCGGGAACTGCTCGACGGCAGCACCGGCGACCACAACCGTGGGACGCTTCCCTCATGACGGAGCGAACGGGCGAGGCCTTCGAGCTGGACGAGCACCTGACGGTCCTCGGCGACCGGCTGAAGGTGGGGGACGCCGCGCCGGCGTTCCTGCTGGACCTGATGGACGCGTCGGACGGCGCGATCCGCGGGGTCAGCCTGGCGGACTCGGCCGGTACCACCCGGCTGCTGAACGTGATCAACTCGATCGACACACCGGTCTGCCAGGTGGAGACCAGATCCTGGGAGCGCTCGCTGCCGGTCGACGACGGCCGGGTGCGGGTCTACACCGTGAGCATGGACCTGCCCTTCGCCCTGGACCGCTGGCGGCAGGCGGAGGACGCCGGTCACGTGCTGCTCTCCGCGCACCGGGACGAGGCCTTCGGCCGCGACTACGGGGTGCTCATCAAGGAGTGGCGCCTCCTCCAACGCGCCGTCTTCGTCATCGGCCCCGACGACAGGCTCCGCCACGTCGAGTACGTCGCCGACCAGATGCGCGAGCCGGACTACGCCGCGGCGCTGGCAGCGCTGCGGTAGTCGCAACTGTCAGGGGCGCGAGGTTCTGCCCGCGAGACCAGGCAGTGCCTGAGGGCGCGAGGAACTGCGCGAGAACCCACCCGTGCGGATGGCCCTGCGCGTCGAGGACTATCTGCTCATCGATGGCTTGTCGCGCACGCAGTTGATCAAGCAGAGCCTCGCGCCCCTGGACAGTGCAATCCGCCCTTTGCTCAAAGGCTCGCGTCCGCCGCAGCAGAGGCGCACCTCAGCAAAGCCGCGCGCGGCCTGCCGGCTACGCCGGCGGAGCCGCGGGTGGGGCGCCGCCGCGGAGGGCGGCGAGGCGGCGGTGGTAGTCGTCGACTTCGATCTCACCGCGGGCCAGCCGCTCCGCGAGCAGCTGTTCCGCGCTGGGCGGAGCCTGCGGCGGTGGCATCGCGCCGCCCGCCTTGGCCGCCCAGCGGCCCCGCGTGCGGCCGGTCACCACGCGCCAGAGCAACACGATCACGATGACCAGCAGCACCCAGAAGAGAATCATCGTGATGCCCGGGAAGATCCAGAACCAGCCGCCGTGATGGCCGGCTCCGCCGTGTCCGTACGGTCGCATCGTCATTCGCCTCGTCCAGAGGGCCGGGCTCGCCGCCCGGGTCTGCCCGGGTGATACCCACGCCGGGCGGGACCCCTATCTGAACGTCCGATGAGAATCAGGCCTGCGCGCGGCGCGGCAGCTTCCATCCGGGGCGGATGAAGTGGCAGGTGTAGCCGTTGGGGTAGCGCTCCAGGTAGTCCTGGTGCTCCGGCTCGGCCTCCCAGAAGGGCCCGGCCGGGGCGACCTCGGTGACGACCTTGCCAGGCCAGAGGCCTGAGGCATCCACGTCGGCGATGGTGTCCTCGGCGATCCGCTTCTGCTCGTCGTCCTGGTAGAAGATCGCGGAGCGGTAGCTCGTGCCGACGTCGTTGCCCTGGCGGTTCCTGGTGCTCGGGTCGTGGATCTGGAAGAAGAACTCCAGCACCGTGCGGAAGTCGGTCACCGCCGGGTCGAAGGTGATCTCGATCGACTCCGCGTGCGTCCCGTGGTTGCGGTACGTCGCGTTCGGCACGTCGCCACCCGCATAGCCGACCCGGGTGCTCACCACGCCGGGCTGCCGGCGGATGAGGTCCTGCATCCCCCAGAAGCAACCGCCCGCGAGTACGGCTGTCTGCGTCTCTCCGGCCACCAGATCCTCCTCGTTCCGTGTCATCCGACGTGACATGGGGTGCAACGCGAAACCACCCGACGCTCATTCCGCGGGCAGTGGACAGCGGCGCCCCGCTCCTGCAAGATCTTTCCGAAACTTGCAGGAGAGAGCGAGGGAGGGGCAGCGTGACCACCGGTCAGGAGATTCTCGTGCTCGGCGGCTCGGGCGTCGACACCATCGTCCGGGTCGACGAACTCACCGTCCCGGCAGGCGACTCCGTCGCCGTACCGGCCATCAGGGACTACGTCGCCCACACCGGGACCGGGGTGGCCCTCGGGTTCCACGTGCTGGGGCGGTCGACCGCCTTCCTCGACCTGATCGGCGAGGACGAGCAGGGCGAGCTGGTCCGGGCCCGCTACCGTGCCGCAGGGCTGGACTTCGCCTGGCTCCCCGCGCCCGCAGGGACCCCGCGCAGCGTCAACCTCGTGGACCGCCAGGGCCGTCGCTTCTCCTTCTACGACGGCCGCCATCCGGAGGACGTCCGGCTGCCCGCCGACTTCTGCCGTCCGCGGCTGGCCCGCGCCGCCCATGTCCACGTCTCCGGCCTGGGAATCTGCCGGGACCTGCTCGGCGAGATCCAGCGGTCGCCGGCCACGCTGTCCACCGACGTCCACGCCTGGGACGGCCACGCCGCCTGGGCCGAGAACTACGCCTACGGCTCGGACCTGGTCTTCATGAGCGCCGCCACGGTCGGCGACCGCGCCCCCGACGTGCTGCGGCGGATCCTGACCCGGGGCCGGGCCCGCGTCGCCGTGGCCACCGACGGCGCGAACGGCTGCTGGACGGCCACCCGCGAGCGGCCCGAGGCCGTGCACCGTCCGGCGGTCGCCCCGCCCGGTCCGGTCGTCGACAGCAACGGCGCGGGCGACGCCTTCGTCACCGCCTTCGTCGACGTCTGGCTGCGCGGCGGCGATGTCGAGGCGGCGGTCCTGGCCGGCTCCGCGTCGGGGGCCTTCGCCTGCACCCGGGCAGGGACCCACGAACGGCTGATCACCCGGGCCGAGCTCGACGAGGCGGTCGCCGCGCTGCGCTGAACGGGTCGCGTGTCATCGCCGTCGTTCCGGCTCCCGGGCGGCCGAGGCGGTAGTCAGGTAGGTGCCCCACCGACCAGGCGCCGTCCACGCCGCCCAGGAAGCCACGGAGAACCATGCCCGACGCCGCACCCCAGGCCCGCGCGACGGCGCTGCTGCGCAGCCCCAAGCTGTGGCTGATGCCCACGATCCTGACCGGTCTGCTCGCCCTGCTGCTGTCGCTCCTCTACATGGGCGGCATCGTGAACCCCAACCACGACCTGCACGCCCTGCCCATCGCGATCGTCGACGGCGACCAGGGACGTCCGCTCCCCGGACAGCAGCAGAACCTGGGCGCGCAGATCACCGCGGCCGTCACCGCCGACACCAGCGGCAAGGCCGAATGGCGCACGCTGACCCGGGCCGAGGCCCAGGACCAGCTCGACTCGGGCAAGGTCTACGGCGCCCTGGTCATCCCGGCCGACTTCACCGCATCCGTGGCCGCGCTGACCACCGCCCGCGCCACGGTCCGCCCCACGCTGACGGTGCTGACCAACCCCGGCAAGGGCAGCCTCGGCTCCTCGCTGGCCTCCCAGATCACCACCCTGGCCGCGCACCAGGCCTCGCAGACCATCGGCCGGCGGCTCACCGCGGCCGCCGGACAGGCCGACTCCACGACGAGACTGCTGCTCGCCGACCCGGTGAACGTGGTCACCCAGGTGGGACACCCGATCGGCGCCCACAGCGGACTCGGCCTGAGCGCCTTCTACTACACGCTGCTGCTCGTACTGGCGGGCTTTCTCGGCGGCAACATCATCAGTACCGGTGTGGACACCGCGCTCGGCTACGCGGACAGCGAGATCGGCCCCTGGCACACCCGGTTTCCCACCGTGCCGATCGACCGCACCCAGACCCTGCTGCTGAAGATGGTGATGACCGCGGCCATCACCGTGCTCAGCGTCAGCCTGGTGATGGCTGCGACCATCGGCATCCTGGACATGGACGCCTCGCACCTGCCGCTGCTGTGGCTCTACTCCTACTGCGCCTCGCTCGCGGTCGGCCTGGGCGTCCAGGCGATCAACGCCGCCTTCGGCGGGATCGGCCAGCTGGTGTCCATGTTCGTCTTCATCGTGCTGGGGCTGCCCTCCTCCGGCGCGACGGTGCCGCTGCAGGCCGTCCCCGGCTTCTACCGCTTCCTGTCGGTCTTCGAGCCGATGCGGCAGCTCAGCGACGGGGTCCGGGCCATCCTCTACTTCGACGCCCGCGCGGACGCGGGTCTGTCCCGCGCCTGGATCATGATCGCCGTCGGCACCGCCCTCGCCCTGCTGTTCGGCTTCGGGATGACCCGCTACTACGACCGCAAGGGCCTCGAGCGCCTGGCCCCGCAGCCGGTGCAGGCCTGATCGGCGGCTGTCACACGACCAGCGCGAGGCGGCGGTCCGCCGCGCCGATGCGGACGGTCTGGCCCCACTCCAGGGCCAGGCAGTCCGCCTCGATGCCGTCGCCGAACACCACCAGGCCCTCGCTCTCGACCCGCAGTTCGAGCCCGGCTCCGGAGTCCAGCAACCCCGCCGTCAGGTCCGCGCCGGTGACCGGGGAGGGCCAGGCCTCGCGGACGAACCAGCTGAGTGCGGGGTCGGTCGGGCCCGGCAGGGTCGGCGGCGCGACGCGCTGGCGGGCGGCGGACAGGCACCAGCCGGTCGCGCCGGTGCCGGTGCCGACCAGCAGGCCGGAGGAGGACTGGCGTTCCGAGCGGCCGTCGGGGAGCGAGAGCCGGTAGCGGGCCGACTGGTGGCTGCGGTGGCCCAGGTACACCTCGTTGAGCGCGATGAGCCGGTCGCCCTCCCCCGTCGCCGCGGACACCATGGTGCGCTGCTCGGTGCGGGCGCGCCCCTCGGCCACCGCGGGCAGCAGCGCGGCCAGGTCGCGCGCGGCGTGCCGGACCAGCACGCCCCAGCCCGCCCGTGGATCGGGGTTGACCCCGATCACCGGCTGCCCGTCCAGGTACTTGGCGGTGTTGGCGACCAGCCCGTCCTGACCGATGACCACGACCACGTCGTCCGGCTCGAAGAGGAACCGGTCGAGGTCGTCGCGGAGCACGCTGCCGCGCCGCCAGTGCTTCGGCACGGCCGCCGAGGCGAGGTGCATCGCCTCGGTGAACCGGTCGTGCCGCTGCTGCACCTCGTCCAGGGAGACCCCGCGCATCCCCTGGACGAACTCCGCCTGGCCCCAGGTGCCCTGCTCGGCGACGATCGTCTCGCGTTCGGTCCGCCGGTGGACCAGGACCGCCCGGGGGGCCGTCGCCATCTCAGCCCCCGTTCGGCCCGGCCAGGCGCGCCAGCGCGCTCGTCACCAGGTCAGGGGTGAGGTTGACGGTGCCGATCTCCGGCAGTTGGCCGGCCAGTTCGCGCAGGGCCAGGGCCAGCAGCAGACGCGGTTCGACGCCGGCGTAGGTGGCGAACCTGGCCGCCTCCGTCTCGGCCTCCGCCGCGCCGACCGCGCGGATGCCCGCCGCCTCGGCGTCACGCGTGGTCCGGGTGCGCTCCGCCTCGGCCTCGGTGGCGATCCTCGCGGCCTCCGCCGCCTCCTGGGCGCGACGCCGCTCGTTGGCGCCCTGCTGGGTGACCAACTGCTCCTCGCGGATGGCCAGTTCGATGCGGCTCTGCAGCTCGTTCTCGCTGATGGCGCGCTCCCGCTCGACGGCCAGGGCGCGGCGCTCGAAGCCGGCCCGGTCCGCCTCCTGGGCGATGAGCTCCCTCGCGGGGGTGCGCAATGCCCGCTCGACCTCGGCCTCGGGCTTGACCGCGACGACCCGGACGCCGACGACGCCGATGCCGGTCTCCGCCAGCCTGCTGTCGGCGGCCAGGCCCTCGCTGATCCTGGCCTGGATCGCGGCGGTTCCGGTGGCCAGGGCGGCGTTCAGGTCGAGGGTCGCCACCAGCCCGATCGCCTGCTGCTGGGCCAGCTCTGTCAGCAGCGTCGCCACCTGCTCCAGCGGCGCGCCGCGCCAACGGCCGCTGGCCGGGTCGATGGCGAAGTCCAGTCGGGTGGTCGCCAGCCCCGGGTCGGTGAACCGGTAGGTGACGCTGGCCTGGACGGTGACGTCCTGGAAGTCCGAGGTGCGGGTGTGGAAGAGCAGCGGCAGTTCGCGGTCGTCGATCGGCACCTCGGCGAGCACCGCGGTGAGCGGCCGGAACCAGAAGGCCTGACCAGGCCCCTGATGCACCATCCGGCCGCGCCGCAGGTGCACCACGTGGTCGGTCGGGCTGCCACGGAAGTGGCTGACGAACGGTCGTCTGACGATGTCGGCCATGGCGGCCCCCCTGGTCTCGGCCCTGCTGTCGGCGCTCGGCGGTGCGCGCGCGCAGTGGCACCGTAGAGCCCCGGGGCAGATATCGTCAATATGACGAGATGGTCAGCCCTCGCGCTGATGCCCGCGCCTGGCGTCACGGTCGAAGATGCCGAGGATCTCGCAGGGGCCGCCCTCGGCGCCGACGGCGTGGGGCAGCATCGTGGGGAACTCGGCGGCCTGGTCGGTCTCCACGCGGTACCG
This sequence comes from Streptacidiphilus rugosus AM-16, assembly GCF_000744655.1. Classification (NCBI taxonomy): domain Bacteria; kingdom Bacillati; phylum Actinomycetota; class Actinomycetes; order Kitasatosporales; family Streptomycetaceae; genus Streptacidiphilus; species Streptacidiphilus rugosus. The sequence goes on from NZ_JQMJ01000004.1 coordinate 1,481,474, forward strand.
CCGGTTGCCCAGCAGCAGGATCGCGGTGCCGGACAGCACGACGAGCCACTCACGGCCAGGATGCGCCCGCAGGCGCGCGGGGTTGTCCGGCGGAGGTTCGGTGAAGCGCTGCCGCACCACCGTCACCCCCGGGTCGCTCCTGACGGACCAGCGCTTCATCCGGTGCACGGCGTCGATCACCGGGCTGCTGACCACGTCGTCGGAGGCGGTCTCCACCAGCTGGTCCAGCGAGGTGTCCAAGGCGCGGGCGAGGGTGACCAACTGGTCCAGTGCGAGACGACGCTGCCCGTTCTCGATCCGGGAGAGCGTCGACTGGCTGAGCCTGGCGCGCGTGGCCAGTTCCTCCAGTGACCAGCCCTGGGCGACCCGCAGGGCACGGACGCGCTTGCGCACCAGGCTGTCCAGATCGGCGTCTTCTTGCTCCATACGCAAGATGGTATGCGCTTCTCGCAAGGCGCGGTTAGCGTCGGGAGCATGAACGCTTCGAACGATCGGGGTCACGGCATGGCTGCCGGTATCGGAACCTACGCGAGCGACGAGCTGCCCGGCGGGACCGTCGACGCCGTGGTGATCGGCGGCGGCGCCGCCGGTCTCAACGGTGCGCTGATGCTCGCGCGCTCGCGGCGCAGTGTCGTCGTCATCGACAGCGGGACTCCCCGCAACGCGCCCGCCGCGGCGATGCACGGACTCATCGGCCTGGACGGCACCCCGCCCGCGGAGATCCTGGCGCGCGGCCGGGCGCAGGTGCGCGGCTACGGCGGCTTGGTCGTCCGCGGCGAGGTCGCCGCGAGCGCGCCGGCCGCGCCGGCCGCCGACGGGGACCTGCGATTCACCGTGGCCCTGGCCGACGGCCGGGCGGTCTCCGCGCGCCGGGTGCTGGTGGCCACCGGGCTGCGGGACGTGCTCCCCGACATCCCCGGCCTGGCCCGGCACTGGGGCCGCAGTGTGGTCCACTGCCCGTACTGCCACGGCTGGGAGGTGCGGGACCAGCCCATCGGCGTCCTCGCCGTCGGCCCCGCCTCGGTCCACCACGCCCTGTTGTTCCGCCAGCTCTCCGACGACCTGGTCTACTTCAGCTGCGGCACCGAGCCCGACCGGGAGACCAGGGCGCGCTTCGCGGCCCGCGGCGTCCGCGTCGTCGACACGCCGGTCGAGGAGGTCGTCCCCGCCGCGGACGGCGGCGTCGCGGGCGTGCGGCTGACGGACGGGCGGGTCGTGGCACGCCGCGTGCTGGCGGTGGCCACCCGGATGCGGGCCCGCACCGAGGGCCTCGAGGGGCTGGGGCTGCCGATGGAGAACCTGCCCGACGGCATGGGCCGCCGCTTCGTCTCCGGCACGGCCGGCAGCACCGAGGTGCCCGGCGTGTGGGTGGCCGGCAACGCCACCGATCCGACCGCCCAGGTCGGCGCCTCGGCCGCGGCGGGGGCCCTGGCCGGCGCCCACATCAACGCCGTGCTGGTCGCGGCCGGGCCCCCGCTCGCATGAGACGGCGCGTCAGAGCGGGCCGTGCTCCTTGATGACCCGCCGGGTCTGCGCGAACAGCATGCCGACGTTCACGGTCTTGCGGCAGACCACGACCGACACCAGGTCGTCCTCGCTCTGCATCCGGATGAACAGGTGGGCCAGGTTGTCGCTGTTGACCAGGATCTCCTGGAAGTAGTGCCGGTCGGTGCTGACCCCGCGCCGCTCCTTGAAGATGTTCTCGATCATCACCACGTTGCGGCCCTGGAACAGTTCGAAGGTCGCGGCGGCCAGCAGGTCGAGCACCTCCGCCGGGTGCGTGTCGACGGTCTCGACGGTGATCAGCATTCCGGTCGACAGGTCGATCACACCGGCCGCGAGGCAGTCGGGGACATCCTCGCGCAGGTGCTTCACGAGTTCGTTGACACGGTCGGACATGCTGGACGAAGCATTCATGACTTTCCCCATGGGTCGGTTTCCTTCGGTCATTTCCCGGAGCCGTGCAGGACCTGCTCCATCCGCGCGATCAGCGCGCCGCTCTCCAGATGCAGCCGTTCGAGGTCGAGACCCTCGTCGCCCAGCACCAGCAACAGCGCGGTGTCGCCGATCGCGTAGACGACGGCGCACCCGCCGCTGCAGTGGATGACGGCGCGGCGCAGCGCGCCGCGTCCGGTCATCGCCGCGGTGCGTCGGGCCAGGCCCAGGGTGGTGGCTCCCAGCGCGGCCAGCGTCTCCAGGTCCCGCTCGGGGACGGCGTCGGCGGCCACCAGCAGCCCGTCGACGGCCGCGACGGCGGTGTCGGTCACCCCGGCCGTCCGCTCCCGCAGCAGCCTCAGTTCGCCGGCCATCGCTTCCCTGCCCGCCGCGTCCCTGCTCAGCGTGTCCCTGCTCACTGCATCCCCGCTCACTGCCGCTCCCTTGCGGTGAAGGCCCGCCCTCATGTCCCGCTCGCACGGGCGTGGCGGCGCGGCAGGCGCAGCGGCCCGTCGGGGGCCGGCGCGTTGGGCGCCGAGCGGCGGGGCGCCAGCAGGGCGCGGACGCCGGAGTGCTCCTGGGCGGGCGGTTCGATGCGGAGCATCCCCTGGGCGAGCAGCCTGACCGCCTCCACCATGACCGGGTAGACCCCGCGGCCGACCTGGAAGGCGATGTCACGGGCGGTGCGCCGACCGTCGGCGAGGCGGAGGATGTCCGCTCTCAGTCCGTCGGGGCGGCGGACCTGCGGCTGTCCGTAGTCCACCGCAGAGAGCCGGTCGCGCCCCGGACTGAGGGGGGCGGACGAGCGGGCGAAGGCGGCGAGCCGCCGTTCCGCCTCCATGCGCAGCACCTCGGCGTCGACCGCGGTCACGGTCCGGGTCCAGCAGCGCGGCGGCGGGCCTCCCGGGGCCCAGGCGCACTGCTCCACCTCGCCCGCGGCGATGGCGTAGGTCGCGTCGTAGAGCGCCAGCAGGCAGACCGCCTGCAACTCGACGGCCCCGACCAGCCCGCGCCGGACCAGTTCGAACGCGATGTCGCCGTGCGCCGCACCGGCCTGCTGCGCGGCCACCCAGGAGGTTTCGAGCACCCGGCCCGAGCGCAGCAGCAGCCCCTCGACGCTGGGCGCTCCCGGGCTCTCCACCCCGACGACTCTGCCGCCCTCCAGATGCACCGCACCGCCCGGATCCCCGGCCACCAACAGGGAGCCGTTGACCCCGAGTTGACTCTGCCGGCTGAGCGCGACGGCGACGCCGCCGGGTAATTCGCAGATCACTCGATCTCGCTCGGACATCTACCTATCATTTTCGATCAGATTTACCCTGACGGGAATGAGGATGCAGAAAAACTGGCACGCCGAAGAGGCCTGCCGCATGCAGAGGACTGGCCGGGTGAATATGCCCGCCTATTCCGGCGGCCCAATTTCACCCTTGTGGGGGATCACGCGTCAAGTGCTTCGTGACGATTGGTGATTCCTGCGTGACGACCCGCCACTGACCAGGACGGATGACAGAGAGTGTCGATCAGAAACGGGCAGGTTCCGTCGGATTCGACGGATAATCAGCAAACAGGCATATGTCGTTCCGCTGCCTGCTCAAATGACAGGTCCTCGGGCGGGAGCGGGAGCGACTAAGGCGGCGGCGAGTGCGAACAACACGCGAGAAGACCTTTCGGGCACTGCTGGAGGCGGCGCCCGACGCCATGGTCATCTGCGACCGGGAGGGAGTCATCGTCCTGGTCAACGCGCAGACCGAGGCGCTCTTCGGCTATCGGCGCGCGGAACTTCTGGGCCAGTCCGTGGAGTTGCTGGTGCCGCAGCGATTCCGCCACGCACATGTGGGCCATCGCAGCGCCTACGTCGCCGACCGCAGGGTCCGGCCCATGGGGGCCGGACTCGATCTATTCGGGCTGCGCAAGGACGGCGTCGAGTTCCCCGTCGAGATCAGCCTCAGCCCGCTGGAGACCAGCGAGGGCACGCTGCTGTCCGCCGCCATCCGCGACGTGAGCGAGCGGAAGGCCGAACAGGCGGTGCTGGCCCGCCTGTACGAGGAGCAGCGCGAGGTCGCCCTGACCCTGCAGCGCTCGCTGATGGGCTCGCCGCCGCCGGTGCCCGAGGTGCTGACCGCCGCCCGCTGGCTGCCGGGCGGACGCGGCACCGGGGTCGGCGGCGACTGGTTCGACCTGGTGCCGCTCGGCGTCGGCCGCGTGGGCGTGCTGATCGGCGACGTGATGGGCCGCGGCCTGGAGGCCGCCGCCGTGATGGGCCAACTGCGCAGCGCCGCCCACGCGCTGGCCAAGACCGGGATGCCACCCTGGCAGCTGATGCAGGCGCTCGACGCGGTCGTGGAGGAGCTCCCCGACCAGCTGGTCACCTGCTGCTACCTGGTCCTGGACACCGACGCGCAGGAGCTGACGCTCTGTTCGGCCGGCCACCTGCCGGTGCTGCTGCTGGAGCCCGGCGGTCGCGCCCAGGTCCTGCCGGTGCCCGTCAGCGTTCCCCTCGGGGTCGGCGAGGTGCCGCATCAGCAGACCACGCTGCCGGTCGCCGCGGGCTCGGTGCTGGCCCTCTACACCGACGGCCTGGTCGAGACCCCGGACGGCGACCTGCAGGCGGAGATCGACGGCCTCGCGCTGACCCTGGAGAAGTTCCTGCCGTCGGCGCGGGACCTGGAACAGGTCGCCGACGACATCCTCGCCACCATGCTCCCCGCGCCGGGCGACAACGACGACGACGTCACCCTGCTGCTGGCCCGCGTCCCCGGACCGGCCCGCACCGCCGTCTCCTCCGACCTCCCCGCCGACGTGGGCGCCCCGGCGGCGGCCCGGCGGTTCCTGCGCACGGTGCTCGCCGACCTGCCGTGCACCGGCGACCAGGCGGACCAGGTGACCCTGCTCGCCTCCGAGCTGGTCACCAACGCCGTCAGGCACGCCTGCGGGCCGATCAGGCTCAGACTGCGGGTGGCCGACGGCGAGCTCGGCCTGGAGGTCACCGACGGCAGCCCGGTCCCGCCCCGGGCGCGCCGCGCCCGCAGCGACGAGGGCTCCGGGCGCGGCCTGCGCCTGGTCGACGCGCTCGCCACCTCATGGGGCTCCCGCGCCAACCAGGACGGCAAGACCGTCTGGCTCACCCTCCCCCACGCCTGAGCCCACGCCTGAGCCGCGGCGTCAGCCGCGGCGGCACCGCTCGCGCAGCTCGGCGATGACGGCCTTCTCGGCCGCGCTGACGGCTCCGTCCACGGCGGCGACCCGGCCGGCCGCGTCGAGGAGGTCGCTCAGATCGCCCGGCTCGGCGTCCAGGCGTCGCCACACCTCGGCGGGGTCGATGTCGACGAGCTGGGCGAGTTCGGCGTCGACCACCTGGTGATCGCTCCGGACCAGCCTCACCAGGTGCCGCATCAACAGCGCCTCCTCGTCCGCGATCCCGTCGTCCGCCCTGATCACCAGCCAGGCGACCCAGAGCATCGACCGGGGGTGCAGGCTCGCCCTGCTCAGTCCCTCCGCGAGCTCGATCACCCGCGCCTCGTTCCGGAAGACGGCCTGCGCGTGCCGTCCGGCGAGCAGCGTCGTGTAGCGGTTCAGCACCACCGCGAGGGGGACGCCGACCAACGGGATACCGATCTTGATGACATTGCGCTGGAGGAGGAACTTCCCGACGAACGGAAGACCCTTGGCGGCGTTCAGCACCGCCTTGGAGTAGAAGCGCTTGATCAACGGCCGGACCAGCGCAGGGACCGCCTTGACCACGCCCTCCCTGACCATCTCGCCGCTCTTGATCGTGAAGGCCACCCGGATGAGCTTCCACATGTCGTCCGGGTCGGAGAGGTCCAGCGGGACCCGGTAGAGGACCGCGATGTCGTAGGCCAGGCGCAGCTGGAGCCGGGTGACGAAGGCGACGTCGACCATCATCGTGACGATCGCGGCCGGGACGGTCGCCGGCGAGGCGCCGCCGAGGCTGCCGAGGGTGGCGACGACGGCCGCCGTGTAGGCCCCGGCGGAGAGGCCGCCCTCCAGCGCGGCGTACCGGGACGCCATCCTGATCCGCTGCTCGACCACGGCGTCCGCGGGAACGCCCTCGTACCGCTCCTGGAAGTACTGCCAGTCGACCTTCTTCGTGTAGGAGTTCAGCGCGTGCGCGAGGAGCTCCGTGAACCAGTTCCCCGACTTGATGTCGTCGGCGCTCAACCCCTGGATGAACTCCCGCAGTTCGGCCCGCTCGCGTTCCACGGCCTCCCGGTCGGCCGCACCGTCGGCGTCGCCGTCGGCAGGGACGTCGACGGGGACGGCGTCGGTCGGAGCTTCGGTCATGTCTGGTTCCCCCCAGGCGGTTCGACGCACGGTCAGGGCTGGCACCCTAGCGGGTCAGCAGGCCGGTGACGGCGTCGACCAGACAGGTGGTGTACGGCTCGGGGTCGCCCGGGGCGGTCTGCTGCTCGGCCTCCAGGTCGGCGAGGGCGGAGATGATCAGTCGCCCGGCCCATCGGGCGCGGGCGGCGGCCAGAGGCCCGGTCAGCCGCGGCAGGCGTTCCACGACGATCCTGGCGGTGGCGAAGGCCTGTTCGAAGCCGCCGATCCGGGCCAGGGCGGTCACCTCGTGGTCCAGATGGGCGAAGAGGCGGTCCAGGAACCGGACGTAGTGGCTGCCGGGCTCGACGGCCTGCGCGGCGAGGGGCAGCACCAGGGCCTCCACCAGCGGCCGCACGTCGTCGCCCGGCTCCGCGGGCACCGCCGCCAGCAGTTCACGGCGTCGCGCGTCGACGGTGTCGAGGCGAGCGCGCAGGACCTCCCGCAGCAGGGTCTGCTTGTCGCCGAAGTGGTAGTGCGCGGCGGCGGTGTTGCGCTGCCCCGCGTCCGCGCCGATCTGCCGCAGCGAGACCTCGGCGATGCCGTGCACGGCGAACAACCGCTCGGCACTGCGCAGAAGTTGGAGGCGAGTGGACATGGACCCATCGTAAAGCACGTGCTTTACTCGCCCCCATGTCGCGCCCTGCCACCCCTCGTGAGCTGACCGAGGCCGTCCGCAGCCACCCGGACGATCCGCGCCCCGCCGCCGACGCCCCCAACGTGGTCGTGATCCTGCTCGACGATCTCGGCTTCGCCCAGTCCGGCGCCTTCGGCTCGGACATCGCCACCCCACACATCGACCGGCTCGCCGCCGACGGCCTGCGCTTCAACCGCTTCCACGTGACCGCGATGTGCTCGCCCAGCCGCGCGAGCCTGCTGACCGGCCGCAACCACCACGCCGTCGGCATGGGCTTCCTGGTCGACCTGCCGCTCGCGTTCCCCGGCTACAACGCCCGGGTCCCCCGCTCGGCGGCGCCGCTGCCCCGGATCCTGCGCGACGCCGGGTACTCCACGATGGCCGTCGGCAAATGGCATCTGACGCCGCGCTGGGAGCGGTCGGCCGCCGGCCCCTTCGACCGCTGGCCGCTCGGCTACGGCTTCGAGCGCTTCTACGGCTTCCTCCAGGGCGACGCCAACCACTGGGCGCCCTCGCTGGTCCGCGACAACCACCACACCGAGCCGCCGCGCGGCCCGGACGAGGGCTACCACCTCAGCGAGGACCTGGTGGACACCGCGCGGCGGATGATCCTGGACCAGACCCAGGCCGCCCCCGGCAAGCCGTTCTTCCTCTACCTGCCCTTCGGCGCGATGCACTCGCCGCACCACGTCGCCCCGGAGTGGGTCGCTCCCTACCGCGGCCGTTTCGACCAGGGCTGGGAGCGCTGGCGCGAGGAGGTGTTCGCCCGTCAGATCGCTTCCGGCGTGGTGCCGGAGGGCACCGAGCTGCCGCCGCGGCCGCCGTGGATCCCCGACTGGCGCGCCCTCTCCGCCGACGAGCGCCGCGTCTTCGCCCGGATGCAGGAGGTGTACGCGGGCTTCCTCACCCACACCGACGCCCAGATCGGGCGGCTGCTGGACTTCCTGCGCGAGATCGGCCGCCTGGACGACACGCTGGTGCTGTTCCTCTCCGACAACGGCGCCAGCGCCGAGGGAGGGCAGCTCGGCACGCCCAACGAGCACCGGTTCTCCTCCCGCATGGAGGACACCACCGAGCGCAATCTCGCCGAGCTCGACGGGTGGGGCGGACCCGACACCTATCCCCACTACGCCTGGGGCTGGGCCTGGGCCGGCAACACCCCGCTACGGCTGTGGAAGCGCTACACCTGGCTCGGCGGCACCCGCGCGCCGCTGATCGTCCACTGGCCCCGCCGCATCACCGCGCGCGGCGGGATCCGGCAGCAGCTGACCCATGTGGTCGACCTGATGCCGACCGTGCTCGAGGCCTGCGGCGTCCCGGTGCCCGAGGTCGTGGACGGCGTGGTCCAGCAGCCGATGGACGGCCGCAGTCTGCTCCCCGTGTTCGACGACCCCGACGCGCCGGACCCGCGCCGAACCCAGTACTTCGAGATGCTCGGCTCCCGCTCGATCATCCACGACGGCTGGAAGGCCACCACCGACCACGTCTCCCGGGGCGTCCAGGACGAGGAGCGCCTGCTGCTGGGCAGCAGGGACTTCGCCACCGACCACTGGTCGCTGTTCCTGCTGGACGAGGACTTCGCCGAGGCCCGCGACGTCTCGGCCGAACACCCCGACGTCATCGCCGAGTTGGAAGGCCTCTGGTTCGACGAGGCACGCCGCAACCAGGTACTGCCGCTGGACGACACGCTGCAGAACCGCGTCGCCGCGCTCCTCATGCCCGCGTACGGGATCCCCCGGCGTGCCGTCTACCGCCGCGGCGGGGGCCCGGTCCACGACGAGTCGCTGCCACTGCTGTTCGGCGGCTTCACCCTCACCGCCGACGTGGAGGTCCCGCCCGGCGGCGCGGACGGCGTGGTGTGCGCGCTGGGCGACCTGATCGGCGGCTTCGTCCTGCGCGTGGCCGACGGACGCCTGGTCTTCGCCTGTTCCCGCGCCGGGGACCTGGACCGGGTCCAGGCGCCGGAACCGCTGCCGCCGGGGCCTGCCACGGTCGGGGTGCGCTTCGACGCCGGGGCGCGGACCTTTGCGCTGCTGCACGACGGCGCGGTGGTCGCGACCACGTCACTGGGTGGCGACTTCCCGATCGCCTTCCAGCACGGCGGCACCGGGCTCTGCGTCGGCCACGACCGCGGCCTGCCGGTCGAGGCGGGCTACCGGCCCCCGCACCCGTTCACCGGCACGATCCACCGGCTCGTCGTCGACACCGACCCGGGGCCCGCCCCCGACCTCGCGGACGAGGTCCGCACCGCCCTGCACAGCGACTGAGCGCCCGTCAGGCCAGCGGCGATTCCATGGCCGCGGTGCGTTCCAGCCAGGCCGCCGCCGCGGCGCTGCGCCGTTCGACGACCTCCTCCGGCTCGTCGTTGAGCAGCGCGAACGGGACCTGCTCCAGGCCGAAGGTCCGGTACCAGGTCCAGGCGCGGTGCAGCGTGGTCCTGTCCACGGCCGCGGCGACCTGGTGCCAGCCGTGCCAGCTCAGACAGGCGGCGTCGACGGCGGGGTCGAAGGGCTGGGCCAGGTCCCAGTCCAGCACGCCGAGCAGACGGCCGTCCTCGCCCCAGTGCACGTTGGCGCCGGCCAGGTCGCCGTGGACGAGGGAGGGCGGGACGGCGGGGAGGTCCAGCGCGTCCTGGACGCGGCGGCGGGCCTCCGCCTGCCAGGCTGCGGGCAGCCGGGGCACGACCTGCTGCTCCATCAACTCGGCCCAGCGCTCGCCGCCCGCGTACTCGTGCGGCGCGCCGAGCAGGCCCTGAAGGTCCCGGCAGTCCACCTCCCGCAGCGCGTCCAGCAGCTTGGCCAGTTCCTTCGGCTCGCCGCCCTCGCGCCGTCCGGCGGGCCGGCCCTCCAGCCAGGAGAGCGCGACGGCGGTGCGTCCCTCGGCCTGCACCACCTCGGTCAGCGGGACCGGCACGGCGAACGGGAGATCCGCCTCGGCCAGGCGGCGCAGCAGCTCGGTCCGGCGGGGCAGCGCGGCGACCGCGGTCGGGTTCCTGGCGACGCGCACGACCGCGACACCGGGCAACAGCACCACGTGGTGGGAGCCGCCGCCCTCCAGCGCGGCACGGCGCAGGTCCTCCCCGGGCAGCACGGCTGCGGCCACGGCGAGCAGTTCCTCGGGCACGGCGGCGTTCGTCACCTCGTCTCCTGACGCCGGCCGGACGCGAGCAGCGCCAGGGCGGGAATGTCGATCAGGCCGTCCCCGGCCACGCGCTCGGCGGCCAGGCGGTCGTAGGCGGACTTGATCCGGGCGACCGTCGCGGGGGGCTGCCCGGTGACCGTCATGCCGATGCCGGCCACCCCGCCGGCCGGTCCCGACCACCAGACCTCGGGGTGCTCGCGGTGGGTCCAGGCGAGCTCGCGGCCGACCGCCTCGGCCCATCCGGCCTGCTCCAGCAGACCGCGCAGGCCCTCGGCGGTGCGCGCGAAGTCCACCGGGAGCGTCGGGCGGGCGGGGCGCCGCACGCCGGCTTCGTCCAGGGCCAGGCCGAACAGCGACATCGCCGAGTTCTCCGTGCCGTGCCAGATCGTCACCGCGACCCGGCCCCCTGGGCGGACCACCCGGCGCAGCTCCCTCAGCGCCGCCCGCGGGTCCTCCACGTGGTTGACCACGAAGTTGGCCACCGCGGCGTCGAACGCGTCGTCGGGGAACGGCAGCGCGGGGAGCACCGCGTGCCGGACCTGCGCGCCGGGGGCGTTGGCGGCGGCCAGGGCCACCATGCCCGGTTCGGCGTCCACCGCGACGACCTCGGCCCCGAGGGCCAGCGCGGCCGCGGCGACCGTGCCCGGTCCGGTGCCGACGTCCAGCACCCGCGTCCCGGCCCGTACCTCGGCCGCGTCCAGCAGCGCCCCGGCCGTCGCCCCGCACAGGGCCGCGAAGCTCCCCGCGTACGCGTCGGCCGCCCCGGCCCACATCCGCCGCTCGTGCCCGTCGAACTCGCCGGCCGTCGTCTGCTCCCCCATGGCCTACAGGCCCAGGTCGGACAGCGACGGGTGGTCGTCGGGCCGGCGGCCCGGCGGCCAGTGGTAGAGGCGCTCGGAGGCGTCGATCGGCAGGTCGTTGATGGACGCGTGGCGGGTGCGCATCAGTCCGCGCTCGTCGAACTCCCAGTTCTCGTTGCCGTAGGAGCGGAACCAGGTGCCGGAGTCGTCGTGCCACTCGTAGGCGAACCTGACGGCGATGCGGTTGTCCTCGAACGCCCACAGTTCCTTGATCAGCCGGTAGTCCAGCTCCCGCGCCCACTTGCGGGTCAGGAACCCGACGATCTCCTGGCGGCCGGTGACGAACTCGGCGCGATTGCGCCAGCGCGAGTCCGCCGTGTAGGCGAGGGCGACCTTCTCCGGGTCGCGGCTGTTCCAGCCGTCCTCGGCCCGGCGCACCTTCTCGATCGCGGTCTCCCTGGTGAAGGGCGGGAACGGCGGGCGCTCATCGGACATCGTGGCTCCTTGCCGGGAGGGGGGAACGCCGCGCGAAGCGGCCGGGGCTGACGCCGACGATCCGGCGGAAGTGGCGGGTCAGGTGCGACTGATCGTAGAAGCCGGCCTCGGTGGAGACGGAGCCCGCGGGGAGGCCGTCCAGCAGCAGCGCGCGGGCCAGGTCCACCCGGCGTGAGGTCAGGTACTGGTGCGGGGCCATGCCGAACTCCCGGGTGAAGGCCCGGACCAGGTGCGCGGGGCCGGCGTACAGCTCCGCCGCCGCCTGCTCCAGGGACACGCCCTCGACGACGCGGGCGTCGATCAGCTCCCGCAGCCGGTGGGCGACGCCGCGGTCACGCGGCGGCGTCGGCTCGGGGCCCGTGCGGCGCAGCAGATGCCCACGCAGCCGGCCGCAGATCAGCGCCAGCCGGCTCTCGGCCTCCAACTCCTCCCCGGGGAACCGCAGCGCGTGGTGCAGCCGGTGCACCCGGCGGCGCAGCAGCGGGTCGTCCAGCGTGGGGGTGTCCACGGCGGCGCCGATCAGATCCGCGCCCAGCGCCTCCGGCTCCAGGTACAGCACCCGCTTGCGGAAGCCGAGCGCGGTCGCGGCCCGGCCGTTGTGCGGCACCTGGGGCGGCAGCAGGCTGACGCGGTCGCTCGGCGCACCGCGTTCGTGGCGGTCCAGGTCGTAGCGGACCGCGCCGTCGTCGACGATCAGCAGCGTCCAGGTGGCGTGGGCGTGCATCGGGTAGCGGTGCTGGACGAAGTGCGCGTGGAAGACCTCGGCGATGCCCGGCACCTCGGGATGCCAGGCGGTGACCTCCTCGGCGGCGACCATGCAAAGAACGTACAAGACCGTTGCCCCGGTCCGCGAACAGACTTCGGAGTATGGACTTCGACACCAAGATCGCTGTGCTGCTCCGCGACGACCTGCTGCCCTGGCAGCGCCTCAACGTGACCGCCTTCCTGGTCAGCGGGATCGCGGCGGCGCTGCCCGAGCTGATCGGCGGGCCGTACGCGGACGCCGACGGAACGCCCTACCTGCCGATGTTCCGTCAGCCGGTGCTGGTCCTCGAGGGCTCCAAGGAGACGATGACCGCCGCCCACGGGCGCATCCTCGGTCGCGACCTGCCCCGGGCGGTCTTCACCGCGGACCTGTTCGCGACCGGCAACGACGACGACAACCGCGCCGCGGTGCGCGCGGTGCCGCGCGACCGACTGGACATCGTCGGACTGGCCGTGCACGGCCCGAGGAACGTGGTCGACCGGGTGCTCAAGGGCGCCAGGATGCATCCCTGACGCCGCCCCGGCGGCGGCTCAGGTCGCGCGTCCCGGTTCGATCAGCAGGTAACGGGATCGGCCCGCCCGGTAGAGCAGGGCGTCCCACCCGGCGCGTCCGGCGGCCTCGGCGGCCTCCCCGAGCCGGGCCTCGCCGGCGTCGGCCGGGCGCTCGCCGCGCCGGCTCACCCACTCCGCCCGGACGACCCCCTGACGCTCCTCGCTGAGCCGGACCCCGCTCGCCACCACCGTGCCCTGGCCGTCGACCCCGGCGAAGTCGACGCCCATCGCCTCCAGGGCGAGACCCACCGCCTGGACGGGGCGGTTCCGCTCCCAGGGCGCGGGCAGCTCGGGCTCCTCCGCCTGCGTGATCCGGCGGATCTGCCGCAGCGACTCCCAGGCCTGCGCGACCTGGGCCGGCCGGTCGGCGGTCAGCTCCTCGGGCCGCTCGTGGCCGGTCCGCGCGGCGAATCCGGAGACGCCCGTCACCCCGACCTCCCGACCTCGGACCTCGCTCCCTGGGGACGATCGTCGCAGACCCCACTGTCAGGGGCGCTGCGGCGGGCCGGCGAGCGGGGTCCGCACCGGCGCCGCGGCCCCGACCAGGACCACCAGCTCGTGGCCGCCGGGATTGGTCTGCACCGGGACGGTGCGCCAGTTGTTGGCCAGCCACACGTTGCCGGACGGGTCGATCTGCAGGCCGGTGTTCCTGACCAGGCCGTCGCTGGTGTAGCCGGTGGCGGCCGGGGAGATCGGCTGCCCGGTCCGGTAGCCGGGCGGGCAGGCGCCGACCCGGACGCCGCAGAGCTCGGCGAGTCGGTGGCCGCCGAAGTTCGCGACCCAGACGTGGTCGTCCCCGTCGATCGCGACGCCCCACGGGAGCACCAGCCCTCCGTTGGTGAAGGGGGCGGGCAGGGCCGTGCCGTCGGGGCGGATCATCACCATCCCGGGACGCGCTCCGGCCGGCGGGGCGGCGTTCAGCGCCGCCGCGAAGTCCGCCGTGGTGCCGCCCTCGCAGGGCACCGGCAGGACCTGGTCGTCCGCGACCCAGAGGTCGCCCTCCTGATCGGCGGCGATGCCCAGGGGCCGGTGCAGGCCGGGCGGGGTGACGGTGCGCAGCGGTCGGCCGTCGGGGGCCAGTTCGACCACGTTGTCGCTGCCGTTGCCGGTGACCCAGGCCCGTCCCTTCGGGTCGACGGCGATGTCGAAGGGCTTGACCAGCCCGGTGCCGCCGAGGGCGAGGTTGCGGGCCGAGGCGGCGTGCCCGTCGGGAACGCGGGTGACGCTGCGGTTGCCGCAGTTCGCGATCCAGATGTTCCCCGAGCGGTCGGCGACGGTGCCCTGCGGCTGGCTGATCCCGCCGAACCGCCATCCGGTCGCCGGGGACAGTGCCCTTCCGTCCGGGGCGAACTCGGACACGGAGTGGTAGTGCGGGCTCGGGTCGACGGTGCAGCCACGGCCCTGGAAGCCGAAGTTGGAGACCCAGGCGTGTCCGCTCCGGTCCACCGCGATGCCGAATCCGGCCCCGTAGAGGCCGCCGCCGCGGTAGGGCGCGCCCGGCAGGTCGCCCCCGGTCGGGGTGAGCGCGAGCACGGTACGGCCGCCGCAGACAGGGGTGAGGGGGTCGAGCACGAAGGGGTAGTTGTTGCTGACCCAGGCGTTCCCCGCGGCGTCGAAGGCGATGTTGCCCGGCCCGTTGATCTCGTGGCCGTTCCCGGCGTAGCGCAGGGCCAGCGTCCAGGCGTCGGGGGCCGCGTCGAGTGCGGGCCGGTAGACGGGCGCGGTGCGGGCCAGGGCGAAGAGCGCGGCGACCCGGTTCCACGGTGCGCGGGCGATGTCGGCGGCGGCCTGGAAGCTGTCGCCCGGCTTCGGCTGTCCGGGCGGCCGGGCGAGCCGCAGCAGTGCGTCGCAACCGCGGCCGCGGGCGCAGGACGCGAGCAGGTCGGCGAGGGTGTCGAAGGCGGCCAGGGTCGAGGTCTGCCGCCCGTTGGGCGGGGCGGCCAGCAGCGGCGCGATCCCGCCGGTGCGGACGTCGGCCAGGTTGTGGGAGATCGCGGCGGCGTTCGGCAGTCCTGGGCTGCTTCCGGCGACCTCGCCGCCGCGGGTGAACTGCGCGAAGGCGTACGCGGCCGCGACGGTGGTGCGCTCGTTCACCACGACGTCGGTGCCGGCCGGACCGCCGAGCGCGGCGGCGAGGCGCAGCCCCGGCCGCCCGTCGGCGGTCAGGTACAGCACCGCGGCCGGGTCGCGGGGCTGACGGTAGACCAGGTGGAAGCGGCCTTGCGGTCCGCTGCAGGCGTGCGCCAGCTCCTTCGGGCGCTCCCCGGAGCGCGTGCCCGCCTCGAGGAGCGTGACCCGCGTGTCCCGCAGCGGCGTCGCACCGCTGCGGACGGCGCCGTCCTGGGAGACCTCCGCACCGGCGGGGACGGCACCGGCGGGGTGCCACCGCCCGCGGCGCCCGCTCCCGCCCCCAGGCAGGCGAGCAGGGTGGCGACCAGCAGGGTCCGACGACGTCGACGCATGAGGGTACTGTCACCCGGGCCCCGCCCGTCCGGCCGGGGGCACGCGCGCGGCACGTCACCGAATCAGCCGGTTGCCCCACCAGGCGGCAGGCAGGCCAGGGCCTTGCTGAGCCGGGCGGCCGCCTCGACCACGGGCTGCGCGAAGTGCGCGCCGGGGTGCCGGGTGAGCCGCTCGATCGGCCCGGAGACGGTGACGGCGGCCACGACCCGGTTGGCCGGGCCGCGGACCGGTGCGGAGACGGAGGCGACCTGGGGCTCGCGTTCGCCGACCGACTGGGCCCAGCCGCGCCGCCGCACCCCGCTCAGCGCGGTGGCGGTGAACCGTGCGCCGCGCAGACCGCGGTGGAGACGCTCGGGTTCCTCCCAGGCGAGCAGGATCTGGGCCGCGGAGCCGACCTGCATGGGCAGGGTGACCCCGACCGGGACGGTGTCGCGGAGACCGGACAGCCGTTCCGCTGCGGCGACGCAGATGCGGGCCTCGCCCTGCCGCCGGTAGAGCTGGGCGCTCTCGCCGGTGACGTCGCGCAGCCGGGTCAGCACCCCACCGGCGGCGGCCAGCAGGCCGTCCTCACCGGCGGCTGCCGACAGCTCGCCGAGCCGCGGGCCGAGCACGAACCGGCCCTCGAGGTCCCTGGCGACCAGGCGGTGGCGTTCGAGCGCGACGGCCAGACGGTGGGCGGTGGGCCGCGCCAGGCCGGTCGCCGCGACCAGTCCGGCCAGGCTGTTCGGGCCCGACTCCAGGGCGCCGAGGATCAGGCTGAGCTTGTCGAGCACGCCGACGCCGCTCGTGTTCTCCATGGGTGGGGTACTCCAGTCTCAAATCCGGTGAGCGGCAGATCTGTTGCCTGCGCCGGCCCGAGAACGGGTACGCGGGTGCACCGGGCGGGGAAGCGCCCGGGCGAAGGACAGCACTGGAAGCACCGTGTCTCCTCATCTTTCCCGCGCCACGTTGGCGACAGGCCGGAGTTGGCACTGATCCCTGACGTCCCCGCGCGCGGTTCGCGCGCGGGATCGACCGGGGAGTTGCCGGGGCTTCGTAGGGCCGGTCCCTCCACCCCTCTGGATGATTCGGGAGGAACCCTACAAGATGCCACCGGCCGCTCACCAAACGACCCCTGCGCGCATCGCTCCGTCACGACACGTTCGCCGTCCCGAGGTCCGCCGACCACCGGCGCGACATCGCGAAGTTGTCCAGACAAGTTGTCCTGGTCCGCAACCCGAAAGCCCCCGCCCCCGACGTGTGAGGCCCGCCCATGACCGAGCTCAGCCGCCGCCGTTTCCTCCAGCTGTCCGGCGCCACCGTGGCCTTCTCCGCGCTCTCGCAGAGCATCGCGCGGGCCGCCGCCATCGCCCCGCAGGGCACCACCGGCAGCATCCAGGACGTGCAGCACATCGTCGTGCTGATGCAGGAGAACCGCTCCTTCGACCACTACTTCGGCTCGATGAAGGGCGTCCGCGGCTTCGGCGACCCCCGGCCGGTCACGCTGCCCAGCGGCAAGTCGGTGTGGCACCAGACCAACAGCAGCAACAAGGAGACCCTGCCGTTCCGGCCGCAGGTCGACAACCTCGGCCTGCAGTTCGTCCAGGACCTCAACCACGACTGGGCCGGCACCCACCAGGCCTTCGACAACGGCAAGTACGACAAGTGGATCCCCGCCAAGACGGCCACCAGCATGGCCTACCTGACCCGCCAGGACATCCCCTTCCACTACGCGCTCGCCGACGCCTTCACCCTGTGCGACGCCTACCACTGCTCGCTGATGACCTCGACCGACCCCAACCGCTACTACATGTGGACCGGCTACACCGGCAACGACGGGACCGGCGGCGGCCCGGTCCTCGGCAACCAGGAGGCCGGGTACAGCTGGACCACCTACCCCGAGCGGCTGGAGTCCGCGGGCGTCAGCTGGAAGATCTACCAGGACATCGGCGACGGCCTGGACGCCGCCGGCTCCTGGGGCTGGATCAGCGACGCCTACCGCGGCAACTACGGCGACAACTCGCTGCTCTACTTCGACAACTACCGCAACGCCCAGCCGGGCAGCGCGCTCTACGAGAAGGCCCGCACCGGCACGAACGCCGCCGCGGGCGACGGTCTGTTCGACCGGCTGGGGGCCGACGTCGCGGCGGGCACGCTGCCGCAGGTCTCCTGGATCGTCGCCCCCGAGGCCTACACCGAGCACCCCAACTGGCCCGCCAACTACGGCGCCTGGTACATCTCGCAGGTGCTGGACGCGCTCACCTCGAACCCCGCGGTCTGGGCCAACACGGCACTGTTCATCACCTACGACGAGAACGACGGCTTCTTCGACCACGTCGTCCCGCCGTTCCCGCCCTCCGGCGCCGCGCAGGGCCTGTCCACCGTCTCCACCACCGCCGACTGGTTCGCCGGCAACAGCAGCTACGCCGCGGGCCCCTACGGGCTCGGACCCCGCGTCCCGATGCTGGTCGTCTCCCCCTGGAGCACCGGCGGCTACACCTGCTCGGAGACCTTCGACCACACCTCGATCATCCGCTTCATCGAGCAGCGCTTCGGCGTGGCCGAGCCGCACATCTCCCCCTGGCGGCGCGCCGTCTGCGGCGACCTCACCTCCGCCTTCGACTTCACCGCCGCCAACCCCGCCCCGGCGACGCTGCCCTCCACCACCGGCTACCTGCCGCCGGACCACAACCGTCACGCCGACTACGTGCCCACGCCGCCGGCCACCGGCACGATGCCGGTCCAGGAGACGGGCGCCAAGCCCACCCGGCCGCTGCGCTACGCGCCCTTCGTCGACGGCGCGGCGAACACCTCGGCGGCCACCTTCGCGCTCACCTTCAGCGGCGGCGCGAACGCGGGCGCACAGTTCCTGGTCACCGCGGCGAACCGGACCGACGGCCCGTGGAGCTACACCGCAGAGGCGGGCAAGAGCATCGGCGACACCTGGAACACCAAGTACTCCAAGGGCGTCACCGACCTGACCGTCCACGGCCCCAACGGGTTCCTGCGCCGCTTCCGCAACCCCGGCAGGACGGCCGGACCCGAGGTCACCGCGCGCCACAACGCCGCCACCGGCAACCTCGACCTGACGTTCACCAACGCGGGCACGGCGAGCGCGGTCCTCACCGTGACCAACGCCTACGCCGGTTCCCCGGTGACCGTCACCGTGGCCAAGGGCGCGACGGTGACCCGGTCGCTGGACCTCGGCGGCTGCCGCAACTGGTACGACGTCACCGTCACCCAGTCCGGGCAGGCGGACTTCGTCCGCCGCCTGGCCGGTCACGTCGAGACCGGCGCACCCGGCCTCTCCGACCCCGGCCTGATCACCGCCTGACGCGGCGCCGCGGCCCCGGAGCCACCACGCTCCGGGGCCGCGGCGTGCCGCCGGTCCGCGCGCGGCGCATCCCCATGTTCGCCGCGATCGCATGCCGTCCGTGTACTGTCAGATCGGGAGGACGTTGGCCGGACACTCCCCGGACGCTTCGCCGCCGGGGCTGGCCCTGCACGGAACAGCACGACCAGACTGCCCGGGGCGGCCGGACGAGTCTCGTTTCCCGTACGAGTCCGTACACCGCCTGCACCACAGTCCAGCAGGAACACGACTTCATGGGGGGCGTCGTGGGTGAGCAGCACGGAACGGTTCCGGATCCGGACCGAGCCGCGGATCTGGCCGAGTTCATCGGCGCGTTGGGGGAACTGCGTGTGTCGGCGGGGATGCCGTCCTACCGGGCGCTGGCCAAAAGGGTCGGGCCACGGATGCGGCCGCCGCGGGTGATGTCGCCCAACACGCTCGTGGACGCGTTCAGGCCCGAGCGGCGGCGTCTCGACCTGGATCTGGTGGTCGCGATCGTCGGGGCCCTCGGCGAGGACGAAGCCGCGGTCGACCGCTGGCGGGAGAGCTGCCTCCGGGTGCACCGCGACGCCAGGACGCAGGCCCCGGCGGGAGCCGAGCGGAGGAGGCGCGCCGTGGACGGGGCGCCGGCCGAACTGTCGGCGGATCTCACCGACTTCACCGGACGCGTGAGCGAGGCGGAAGAACTGGTCGCCGCCCTCGGGACGCCCCCGTCCGGGCCGGCCGCCCCGGTGGTCCTCTCGGCGATCAGCGGCGCGGGCGGGATGGGCAAGACCACGCTTGCCGTTCATGTCGCCCATCGGGTGCTCCGGGGGTTTCCCGACGGACAGCTCCAGGCCGACTTCCACGGCACCGAAGCCGTGCCGACGGCTCCCCACGACGTCCTCGCCCGCTTCCTCCGGTCGCTCGGCGTCGCACCGGCTCGCATCCCCGTCGATCCCGACGAGCGCGCGGCCCTGTACCGCAGCCTGCTCGCCCAGCGGCGGGTGCTGATCCTCCTGGACAACGTCAGGGACGCGGCGCAGGTGCGCCCGCTGCTTCCCGGCGCGGGACCGAGCCGGGTCCTGGTGACCAGCCGAAGCGCCCTCCCCGGCCTGGACGGCGCGCTCCGGATCACTCTCGGCGCCCTCGGCCCTGACGAGTCGTCGGAGCTGTTCACGAACATCGTCGGCCACCCTGTCGTCTCCGCGGAACCGGACGCCGTGCAGTCCCTGCTGGAGATCTGCGCGGGCCTGCCGCTGGCCGTCAGGATCGCCGCGAGCCGACTGGCGACCGGGCTCCACCCCAGCGTAGGCGAGCTGGCCCGACGCCTGGCCGACGAGCGGTCACGGCTGGACGAGCTCACGGTCGAGGACCGGGCGATCCGGACGACCTTCTCGGTCAGCTACCGGGGACTGCCCGAGGACCAGGCCCGGGCGTTCCGGCTGCTGACGGTCAGCGACTGCCCGTCGTTCACGGTCCCGGCTGCGGCCGCGCTGCTCGCCCTGCCCGCGGACGTCACGCGGCGGCTCCTGGACGCGCTGGTCGACATCCATCTCCTGCAGTCCTCGACGCCGGGACGGTACGTGTTCCACGACCTTCTCCGGCTCTTCGCGGCCGAGTGCGCCCAGAGAGACGAGACTCCGGCCGCACGGGACGCGGCCATGCACCGGCAGCTGCGCTGGCACCTGCACACCAGCGCGGCGGCGTCCCGGCGCATGAACCCGTCGCGCCGTCATGTCATCGTGGAGGAGCCGGGTCCTGGGTGGCGCCCACTGGACTTCGACGACTTCGACGCGGCACTGGCCTGGTTCGAGGCGGAGCGCACGAACCTGGGCTTCGCGGTCGCGCAGGCGGCACGGACCGGTTGTTACGAGATCGCCTGGAAACTGCCGATCACCATGTGGGACCTGTTCCACAAGCGGCTGTGGCAGCAGGACGGTATCCGGTGCTACGAGAGCGCACTGGCCGGCGCGGAAGCGCTGCAGGACCGCGCGGCCGAAGCCTGGGTGCTCGTCAGCCTCTCCAGCGCCTACCGGGAGGCGCTGCGGCTCGGCGAGGCGGCGGACTGCCTGGACCGCGCGCTGACGATCCGCAGCGGGCTGGGCGACCTTCAGGGGCAGGGCTCCTGTCTGATCAACCTCGGGTACGTGTACACGGAGATGGGCAGGGCGGCGGAAGCCGCCGACGTGCTGGAACGAGCCGTGCGCATCTTCCAGGGCCTCGGCCACCCGGCGGGTGAGGCCGCGGCGCACACCAACCTCGGCCTGGCGCTTCAGCAGCTGGGCGACCACCCCGCCGCTGTCGGGCACCATCGGCGGGCGCTCGCGATCAACCTGCGGACCCCCGACCGCTTCGCCGTCGGCAAGACGCTCACCAATCTCTCGGTCGCCCTGTTCCAGCTCGGCAGCCTCGACGAGGCGGCCGACCAGGCACGACGCGCCGTCGAGGTGACCCGTGACACCGGCAACTCGACCGACGAGGGCCACGCCCTGGACGCCCTGGGCCAGGTCCACGCCGCGCGGGGGCAAGGGCCGCTGGCCCACCGGTACTGGCGTGAGGCATACGTGATCCTCGACTCCATCGGCCACCCCCACGCCGCGGACGTCCACCACCGGCTCACCTCCCCGACCGGGTAGCCGTACGGGTTCGTACGGGAACCGGGACTCCGTCCTCTCCCCGGCACAGCCTGGACGTGTCGCTTCGTACCGGACCGGTCGAGCGGCACGTCCAGCGCCGACGCTCATGCTTCGGCCACACGGAACAGGGAGAGAGCCTTGTACGGAACGAAGGCAACCACGACGCGCCGCACCGTCGCCACGGCGGTCGCAGCGCTCGCGCTCGCCGGCGGCACGGCCCTCGGCGCCGCGAACACCGCGACCGCCGCCACCACCCACGCCACGCCGCACATCGCCTCGGCGCAGGCGTCCATGCCCGCGGGCGGGCTCACGGCGGGTCAGCTGGCCGACGGCGCCCACACCGAGCTCCTCCGCGGCGCGACGAGCGCCGTGACGCCGTCGGCGGTGCTCCAGGGCGTCGTCGTGATCGACAGCCTCTACACGGTGACGCACGGGCAGTGCCTCGACGCGGACGCCACCAACGGCGGCAACGGCACCAGGGTCCAGGCCTGGGCCTGCAACGGCTCCACGCAGCAGGAGTGGTACTCCTACAGCGACGGCAGCCTCGAGAGCGTCAGGTTCCCGGGAATGTGCCTGGACGCGGACACCAACGGCGCCGGCAACAACGGCACCAAGGTCCAGCTGTGGCAGTGCAACGGCTCCACGCAGCAGGACTGGTTCTTCCGCTCCGGCGACCTCGCCATGTACAACCTGCGGTTCAACAACAACCTCAACACCGTGCTGGACCGCAACGCCACCATCCCCGGCAACGGAGCACCGGCGCAGCTGTGGCAGAAGAACTTCCAGTCCCAGCAGTGGTGGAAGCCCGTCCTCGCCTGACCCACCCCTGACGCGCCACCAGTCCCCCCGGCACCGGCCGCCTTGGCGGCCGGTGCCGGGGGGACAGGGCTGTGGCCATCCGGGGTCAGGGGGTGACTCCCTTGTCCAGCACCATGCAGGTGCCGTCGTCCGAGACGGCGTAGGTGACCGAGACGAGCCGGAGGTCGGGCGTCGGGCTGGTCACCGTGGGGCAGGTGGTGCCGACGCCGCGCACGGTGACCGTGTAGGTCACCGGCCAGGTGCGCGTTTCGGTCCAGCCGACGGAGGCGCCCGCGCCCGGGCTGCTCGGCGTGTTGTCGGGGTTCGCGACGACGCCCAGCCCCTGGCTGGTGCACGCCGCGCAGCCGAACACGTGGATGAGGACGGCCGTGTCGTTGCTCACCGTCACCGATACGCCCGTGACGGCTCCCTGGTCGTCGGCTCCGCAGCCGGCGAGCAGAGTCGCCCCGCCCAGGCCGAAGAGCGACCACGCCGCCGCACAGCCGATCGCCCGTCCGAGACTCGCCACCACCGACACCCGACCTGATTCGCCCGCACACGTCACCCGAACGAGCGTGGATGCTCGCACGCCCGGGAGTCCGATGACAAGTGGGATCACGGCCCTGGTCTGCGAAAACACCGAGGCGCCCGGGCCGGTGATCTCCAACGGGTCCCGCCCGGCCCATCCGGCCTTCGGCCGGCTTCGGGACGCTCGAGCTGCGGGGCCGCAACATCCGCGCCGGGCGCGTTTCGTTTCGCGGACAGGCCGACGCTTCGCTCACGGGGCTGTCCAAGATCCTCTCGTGGCGCAGCCTTGGACGACGACTCCCGACCCGGGAGCCGAACGTGACAGGCGGTCCCCTCCATGCCTTCCCAGCTTTCCCCGGCACCCTTCGGGGAGACCTCGGCCATCGCCACCGCCCGCGCCGCGCTCCGCCGGGCCGAACTGGAACTGGCGGCGGGCTGCTGGCACATGTACCCCAGCGGTGTCGAGGCCGCCCAGCAGATCCTGCGCCCGCTCGACGCCCTGGCCCGGCTCACGCCCGAGCAGCGCGGCAGCGGAGCGGGGCAGCCGGAGGCCCTGATGCGCGAAGCGCTCGGGGAGATCGCCACCGCCGCGCTGCGGACCGAGGGCGGGCTGCGTCAGCTGGTCGCCGCCGTCTGCGCCGCTCTGGACCCGCTGGTCCAGCCGCACCCCGCCCTCCCCTGCGGCACCGTGCCGACCGTCGCCGACGACGCCGCGCGGCTCGCCGCGGCCGAGCAGATCCTGGAGCCCCTGCAGCGCCTGCTGCGCACCGCGCTGGCGCAGCACGGCGGGATCGACGAGGCCCAGGGCCGCCCGCTGCCGTGATCAGCACGGCCTTTCCCCGACGGGAGGGCGCGGGATCTGATGAGATGTGGTGATGGAGCAGTCGTTGTTCGAGAGCAGCAGTCTGGAGGCCACCGAGGCCTTCCTCTCGTCGGCGTACACCACGATGCGGATCAGCGGCCGGGAGACGGACGACACCCGGGCCAGGGTGAGCCGGCAGGCGCTGCCCACCGTGAGTGTGGACCAGCTCTCCCTCGGCTACGACATGGGCTACGACGCGGGCTGTCTGGGGAAGGTGGCCCTGGTCACCGTCGAGTCCGGCTCCCTGGTCGACCGCTCCGAGGGCCGGGAGGAGGTGTTCGGACCGGGCGAGACCTTCCTGGTGGCCCCGCCCGACCGGCCCTACCGGGGCGTGGTCCGCTCCGCGCGCTACACCGTGACCATGCTCGACCCGGCCCTGTTGGACCGGGTCGCCCGCGGCGGATCCCACGGGGCCCGGGTCGACCTCACCGACGCCCGCGCGGTGACGCCCGCCGCCGGCCGGCGGCTCACCTCCGCCGTCGGCTACCTCAGGGACCAGGTGCTGACCGACTTCGACGCGTCCGCGTCGGAGCTGGTGGTGTCCACCGCGCTCCAGCACCTGGCCGCGGTCGTGCTCACGACCCTGCCGAACACCTCGCAGACCCCGCCGACCAGGACCGACTCCCTGGACGCCGGGTACGGCACGCTGCGCCGCGCCGAGGCCTTCATCGACGACAACGCGCACCGCGACATCTCCCTCGCCGACATCGCGGCGGCGGCCTGCGTGACGCCCCGGGCCCTCCAGTACGCCTTCCGCCGCCACGCCGACACCACGCCGCTGGCCTACCTGCGCCGGGTCCGGCTGGCCCGCGCCCACGAGGAACTCGCCTCGTCGAACCCCCAGCGGACGACGGTGACCGCCGTCGCCCTGCGCTGGGGCTTCCTCCACCAGGGCCGCTTCGCCGCCGCGTACCGGCAGGCCTACGGCGTGGCCCCCTCGCTGACCCTGCGGGACCGGTAGGCGCCGAGGCGAGCCGCGGGAGCGACCGGATCCGACCTCAGGCGTTGAACCTGGTCAACGCCCACAGGATCAGCACGTCCAGCACCATCACGCTGATCGCCCACGCCGGGTAGTGGGGCAGGTACATGAACTGGGTGCCCAGACTGATGGCGGCCATCGTCACACCCATCAGGCGGCCCCAGCTCCGGCCCCCCAGCACTCCCACGCCGGCGACGACCAGGATGACGCCGACCACCAGGTGGATCCAGCCCCAGGAGGTCAGGCTGAAGCTGTAGGCGTACCCGGCCACGGAGAACAGGTGGTCGCGCGCGATCCCGGTCACGCCCACCAGAATGCTCAGCGGCCCGCTCACCAGCAGGACGATCCCGGCGAAGAGGGAGGGTCCGGGGATGGTTCCGTTGCTGCCGCGCGACTGCTCCTGCCGCGCCTCGGGCATCGTGGTCATGACTGCCACCTTCCTGACAGCGTGCTCTCCTGCAAGCGTGACCGCGATCGACGGCGCCCGCGACCGCGCGCCGTCCGGGTGGCCCGAATTCCCCGCGGCACGGGCCTTGGCTGTTCGCCCCCGAGTACTTACTGTCGAGTAGCTTGATCCGGACACCTCAACCCAGGAGGGCACATGCGGGGCGCTCGCACCTTACGCAGCGCGGTCGTGGTCACGGCCGGCGCGATCCTGCTCGGCGCGGCACTGACCGGGCCGCCGGCCGGGGCCGCACCCGCCGCCACGGCGGTGGCGGACGGGCTGCGGGACGTGATCGTCGTGGGCAACAGCCAGGCGGGCACCGTCAGCTTCGTCGACGCCCACACCTTCGCCGTTCTGGGCTCACTGAACGTCACGGCCGACGCGCAGCAGCGCATCGCCGCGATGGACCCGATCCAGTGGGCCGGATTCCAGACCGTCACCTCGGTCGAGGGCGGCAACCGTTGGGTGGACGACGCGCAACTGTCCCCCGACGGACGCCGGTTGTACGTCTCCCGGGGCAACCTCGACGACGTGGCCGGGTACGACCTCGCGACCGGCGCGCAACTGTGGCGCACCAGGCTCGACGGCTTCAAGGCCGACCACGCCGCGCTCTCCCCGGACGGCACCCGCTACGTCGTCTCCGCCACCACCGCGCAGAAGGCGGAGGTGCTGGACACGGCGAACGGCTCCGTCGTCGGCTCGTTCCCGACCGGCACCTACCCGCACCAGAACGACTACAGCGCGGACGGCCGCTACATCTACAACTCCAGCATCGGCGTGACCTCGCTGCCGAAGTCCCTGGAGTGGGCCAAGGGCACGTTCCAGCTCACCAAGGTCGACGCGCGCACCCTCCAGGTGGTGCAGACCTGGCTGTTCCCGCACGGCATCCGCCCCAACATCATCGAGCCGGACGGCCGCACGATGTTCACCGACCTGTCCTACCTCAACGGCTTCGCCCAGTTCGACCTGGCGACCGGCCGCCAGGTGCGGACGGTCCAGATGCCCTACAGCGCCGCGGGCTCGGCGCTGAGCCCCGACTCCTACCCGCAGAACTCGGCGCACCACGGGCTCGCCCTCTCCGGTGACGCCTCACGCGTGTGCGACGCGGGCACCATCGACGACTACACGGCGATCGTCGCCGCCGGCGACGGATCGACGGTGGGCACCGTCGACTACCCGACCGGCAGCCTGCCCTACTGGGCCACCAGCAGCGCCGACGGCACCCTGTGCTTCGTCTCCCTGAGCAAGGCGGGCGAGGTCTCCGTGGTCGACTTCGCCACGGCGAAGGAGCTCGCGCGAGTACCCGTGGGGGCGTTCCCGCAACGCGAGCGCACCGGCGCGATCGACCCCGCCGTGATCCCCGACCTGTCCCCCGCGGCGGGCTGAGTCCGCACCGGCGCCGTTGACATTTGTCATCAGGCGCCGGTGACGGGGCATCACTACCCGCGAGGGCGCTCACGAGGGGAGGGTGGCGACCATGGGGACGACACAGGCGGTGCTGACCGCCGAAGGGCTGCGGTACCGGTACGGGGAGACGCTCGCGCTGGACGGGGTCGGCCTGCGGGGCGACCCCGGGGAGTGCGTCGCGCTGCTCGGGCCGAACGGCGCGGGCAAGTCGACGCTGGTGGCGCTGAGCGTCGGGCTGCTGGCCCCGCAGCAGGGCACGGTGCGGGTGCTCGGCGGTGACCCGCGCCGCGCGGCGACCCGGCGACGGCTGGGCGTGGCGCAGCAGACGCTCGGTTTCCCCAACACGCTGACCGTCGGCGAGCTGGTGACCGGCGCCGCGGTACGCGGCGGCCTGCGGGCCTCGGCGGCCGCCCCGGTGCTGGCCGAGCTCGGCCTGGCCGAGCTGCGCGGCCGCCGGGTGCCGAAGCTGTCCGGCGGCCAGAAGCAACGCGTGCAGCTGGCCATGGCGCTGGTCACCGAGCCGGCCCTGCTGGTGCTCGACGAGCCGACCGTGGGCCTGGACACCTCGGCCAGGCGGCACTTCTGGAAGATCCTGGAGCGGCGCAGGGCACAGGGCGCCGCGGTGCTGGTGACCACCCACCTGATCGAGGAGTCGGCCGCGGTCGCGGACCGCGTGGTCGTGCTCGACCGCGGCCGGATCCTGGCCGACGCGCCGCCCGAGGAGCTGGTGTCCCGCCTGCCCGACCGGACGGTCACCGTCAGCACCCGCCTGGACCGGCGGGAGCTGGAGAGCCTGCCGGGGGTGCTCTCGGTCACCGCCGAGCACGGGCTGACGCGGATTCAGACCCGCTCGCCCGAGGACCTGCTGCGGGCGCTGCTGGCCAGGGACGAGCAGGTGTCGGAACTGCGGGTGCAGGACGCGGGCCTGGAGGAAGCCGTGCTCGCGCTGACGGACGAGGCGGAGGCGGCACTGTGAGCGGGCTGACGGCACGGGTCTTCGGAGTGGAGCTCAGGGACGAGCTGCGGGCGATCGTGCGCGAGCCCACCTCGCTGTTCTTCAGCATCCTGATGCCGGTCGGCTTCTTCGTGCTGTTCAACCTGCTCTACGGGCAGAAGACCACCCAGGGCATCTCGGCCGGCACGGCCATGGTGGCGACCTTCGGCACCTACGGCGTGATCACGGTGGCGGCGCTGCAACCGGGGATCGGCGTCGCGCAGGACCGCGACCTCGGCTGGCTGCGGATGAAGCGGGTCTCCGCGGTGCCGATCGGCGTCAGCCTGGCGGCCAAGGCCACGGCCGCGCTGCTCTACGCCGTGGGCGTGCTGGTGCTGATGGGCGTGACGGCCGCGGCCTTCGGCACGCTGCACGCCTCGGCCTGGCAGCTGGCGCGCGTGGCGGTGGTACTTCTGCTCGGCACCGTGCCGTTCACGCTCGCAAGCGTGGCGGTGGGACTGCGGTTCCGCACCAACGCGACGATCGCACTGCTCAACGCGATGCTCTTCCCACTGGCGGTACTGTCGGGCCTGTGGATCCCGCTCCAGTTCCTGCCCAGGACGGTCCGTCAGATCGCCAGGTTCCTGCCCACCTACCACCTGGCCCAGCTCGGTCTCGCGCAGCTGAGCTCCGGCAGTGTGCTGATCCACGTCTTCGCCCTGCTGGTGACGACGGCGGCGGCGCTCGGGCTGGCGATGCTGGCCTACCGGCACGCCCGGATATGAGCCGCCTGGCCGCCAGACTGCGGACCTGGGACTGGGTCTACCTCGGCTATCTGCTGTTCGTGCCCGCGCAGCCGTACTTCTCCCCCCGTCCGGCGTGGTGGGAGTGGCCGCTGGCCGTGGGGGTGTGCGCCGCCACGGCGGTGCTGTACGCGGTGAAGCTGCTGCGCGGTCCCGACGCGCGGCATCTGTGGACGGCGATCGTGCCGATGGCGGCCGTCGGCACGGCGGCCACCCCGTTCAACACCAACGCGAGCGTGCTCTTCGTCTACGCGGCGGCCGTGGTGGGCGACACCCTTTCCTGGCGCGAGGCGCGGCTGTGGTTCGCGGCGCTGACGGTCCTGGACAGCGCCGCGGCCGCGGTCTCACGGGTGCCGATGCCCTACCGACTGTGGGGTTTCGCGTCGGCGACCGTGCTGATCTGGGTGATCGGGCTGCTCGAACTGCGGCAGCGCGACCGGCGGCAGGAGTGGGAGAACCAGCGGCTGCGCACCGCCCAGGTGGAGCTGCTGGCCACCCTCGCCGAGCGCGAGCGGATCGCGCGCGACCTGCACGACCTGCTCGGGCACTCGCTGACCGCCGTGGTGATGCGCGCCCAGCTGACCAAGGAGCTGGTGCCGGTCGACGCGGAGCGCGCCAGGGCCGAGGCCGAGGAGATCGAACGCAACGCCCGCGACGCGCTCGCGGCGGTGCGCAGCACCGTCACCGGCTGGCGACGCACCACCGTCCGCGACGAACTGGAAGCGGCGCGGCGGGCGTTGGCGGGGACGGGGGTGACCCTGCGGGTGGACCTCGACGCCGACCCGCCGCTGGTCGCCTCGGTCGAGCACGCGCTGGGCCTGGCGATGCGCGAGGCCGTGACCAACGTGGCCCGGCACGCCCGGGCCACCCACTGCCGGATCGGACTGGACGCGGACGGCGGGCGGGTGCGCTTGGTGGTCGCGGACGACGGGATCGGCGGCACGGCCCCCGAGGGCACCGGGCTGACCGGGATGCGCGAGCGGATCGCCAAGCTCGGCGGCGCGGTCCAGCGCACCGGCGCGGCCGGCACGACGCTGACGATCACCGTGCCGATCCGGGCGGTGGCCGGGTGATCCGCGTGGTGCTGGCCGAGGACCAGGGCATGGTGCTGGGCGCGTTCGCCGCCCTGCTGGACCTGCAGCCCGACATCACGGTGGTGGCGACGGCGACCAACGGCGACGACGCGCTGACGGCGGTGCGCGCGCACCGCCCCGACGTGCTGGTGACCGACATCGAGATGCCCGGCCGCACCGGTCTCGACCTGGCCGCCGAACTGAGCCGCACCGGCGACCCGGCCCGGGTGCTGATCGTGACCACCTTCGCCCGCAGCGGCTACCTGCGCCGCGCGGTCGACGCCGGCGTGGCGGGCTACGTCCTCAAGGACGCCCCGATCGGCGAACTGGCCGCGGCCCTGCGCCGGGTGCACGCGGGCGAGCGGGTGGTCGCGCCGGAACTCGCGGTGGCCGCCTGGGACTCGGCCGACCCGCTCACCGACAGGGAACGCGAACTGCTGCGCGCGGTCGCCGACGGGGCCAGCAACACGGAGATCGCAGCCCGCCTCTTCCTGGCCGAGGGCACCGTCCGCAACTACCTCTCCACCGCGATGGCCAAACTGGGCGCCCGCAACCGCACCGAGGCGGCCCGCACGGCGCTGTCGCGCGGCTGGCTGTAACGCTGCGGCCTGGCGTACTCGACCGGGCCCGCGGCGCGGCGAACCCCCGGCGCAGCCCGTACCTGGCCCGACCGTCAGGCGGACGCATGGTGACGTCCTCGGTCCGGTCACGGCGCCCGGCCGGACCACGGCGAGGATCGGCCCCAGGCGCTCGGCCCAGAGCCTCGCCTCCGTCTACCAGGGCCAGGGGCGCGCGGGCATCGACTCGGTCCCTGGTGACCGGCCCGGGGGCGGGGCGAGGTGCGCGACGGCGGGTCAGGACAGCGCGAAGAGCAGGTCGTGGAGCGGGCGGCCGGTGCCGTGCCAGATGGAGAGGGAGTAGACGCTGATCGGGTAGTGGACCCAGCGCGGCGGGGCCCAGACCGTGCCGCGCACGGTGGCGCCCCGGCCGTCGGCGTCCAGGCTGGAGGGGACGTCGCCGGCGTCGACCAGCAGGTCCCAGGCCCGCCGGGGCACGGCGAACTCCGCCTCGTGCAGCTCGCCGCGCATGCTGGCGCGGAGAATCGTCGTCGCCGCGAGGTCCAGGCTGAGGGCGCCGTCGACCAGCGCGCGGTCGATCTCGTGGCCGGCGGCGGTCAGCCGGGCGCAGAGCCGGTCGACGGCGTCGGTGAGCAGGTTCCTCGCGGCGCGTTCGGTGCCCGCGGCCCGGCACAGCAGGGCCTGGAAGTGCACCTCCTCCGGCACCACGACCCGGTCGCCGATCACGGTCCGCAGCAGCGCCATGTCCACGTCCCCCGGCTCCCGGTAGCCGGCGGCGACGTTGCGGGCCACCGCGCGCAGGAACGGGTCGGCGCAGTCCTCCAGCAGGAACGACCAGAGCTGGTCGCAGAGTTCGACCATGCGCACACCGGTGGTCATGTGCAGCACGCGGAGCGCGCAGCGGAGCAGGATCTTCTGGAACAGTGTCATGGAGACGCGGAACGCCATGCCGTCGACCCACTCCTCGGTCGTCATGGTGTCGTGCGCGACGACGACCTCGGCGACGAGTTCGGGGTTGGTGATGTCGGCCGGCATCCACCGGGTGGTCAGTTTGTGCTTGTCCTGGAAGGACTCGCGCGAGTACTCGGTGTTGTTGAGCAGCAGCAGCGGATAGATCACCGGCGAGCCGCCCGCCGTCAGCACCTCCTCGGCCCCGGCCAGATAGGACTCGTGGGTCTCCCCCGGCAGGCCCCAGATCAGGTCGGTGTAGGTGGGCACGTCCAGCGCGCGGAAGCGGGAGAGCAGCCGCCGGTAGTGGTCGGTGCGGATGTTGGCCCGGTTGGCGATCTTCAGCACGTCCGGGTCGAAGGACTGCGCGGACAGCGTGATCGCGCCGGTGAGTTCGGCGGCGTGGAGCATGCCGGCGATCTCCACGATGCGGTCGTTGCCGTTCTTCGCCCAGTTGGTGCTGATGATCAGCCGCTTGTCGTGGCGCCGGGTGAGCTCCACGATGTGCTCGGCGATCTGCCGGTCCCTGGCGATGATCCCGAAGTTCGCGTCCGCGATGAAGAGGGTGGCGTCGGTCGGCATCAGCCGTACCAGCCGGTCGAGTTCGGCGAAGATCCGGTCCAGGTCGAACTGGCGCACCTTGGAGTTGGTGGCGCCGCCCCAGTAGCAGAAGGCGCACTTGTAGGGGCAGCCGCGGTTGGTCTCGTAGACGATCATCGACGAGC
Organism: Streptacidiphilus rugosus AM-16; assembly: GCF_000744655.1. Classification (NCBI taxonomy): domain Bacteria; kingdom Bacillati; phylum Actinomycetota; class Actinomycetes; order Kitasatosporales; family Streptomycetaceae; genus Streptacidiphilus; species Streptacidiphilus rugosus. The sequence continues at coordinate 1,512,629 of NZ_JQMJ01000004.1, forward strand.
CGGTGATCTCCGCGTCGGAGTAGACCGGGGAGAGGATCGGCGAGACGACCTGCTCGAGGTCGGTGATCCGGTCCGCGTCCGCGTTGGTGACGACGGCGCCCTCGGACCAGTAGCTGATGCCGGGGATCGCGGCGAGGTCGCCCTCGGCCAGGAAGCAACCGATCAGGTCGCGGAACCGCAGTTCGCCCTCGCCGTGGACCAGCACGTCCACCCAGGGAGCCTCGGCGAACAGCGGATCCTGCTGGTAGCTCACGTCGTTGCCGCCGAGGACGACGCGGCAGTCGGGCCAGCGCAGCTTCACCCGGCGGGCCAGCTCCAGGGACTGGGCCCGGTTCCAGAAGAACACGGTAAGCGCGACGGCGAACGGCTCGTCGTCCCAGGAGTCGAGCAGCTCGTCCATGGCCTGCTCGCCGCCGCTCTGCTCGCGCACGCTGATGCGGAAGTCGCAGGCTTCGTCGAGCTCCGGGTCGGCGACCGCGGTGGCCTTGAGATAGCCGAGGGTGACGCTGTAGCGGACACCGTGCATCGCGGTGAACTCGACGAGCTGAACCGTTTTCTTCTTCACTGCGGCCACGGCCGGCCAGGTGGAGGTCATGGCTCCCAATCCGTGCAGTCGGCAACAGGCACACACGGTCGCAGCGCGGGCCGACGCAGTCAATAACGCTTCCTTCGAACCGTAAGTATCCCCGGTGATACCGACCGCCGAATTGAATACTTTGCCCCGGGAGCGGCCCGCCTGTCGGATATTGACGACTTCGGTGGCCCCCTGTAGCGTCGGCCAGGAAAGACCCCCCGGCTCCGCGCTCACAGAGGCCTCGGACCGTGTGGATGACCACCGCAGACGTCGATCTCGCGGATATCCCGGATATCCGGTTCAAGGAGTGGTATCGGTGCGCTTCGGGCTTTCTCTTCTTCCTGACTGCACGCCGGAGACCAAATCTCCGCAGGACTATTTCAGCGACGCGCTGGAATTGTCGGTGCAAGCGGAACTCGGTGGTCTTGATTCCGTCAAGATGACCGAGCACTATCTGCATTACTACGGCGGGTACTGCCCGAGCCCGCTGGGATTCCTCTCCGCCGTGGCCGCCAGGACGAGCTCGGTGCGGCTGATGACCGGCTGTGTGCTGCCGGTCTTCCACCATCCGATCCAACTGGCCGCCGAGGCCGCGCAGGTGGACGCGATCAGCGGCGGCCGGCTCGACGTCGGCTTCGCCCGGGCCTATCTGCCCGACGAGTTCGACGCGCTGGGCCTCGCGATGGAGGAGAGCACCGACCGCTTCAGGGAGACCATCCGCGCGGTGCTGCGCATCTGGACCGAGGAGAAGGTCACCGAGGACACGCCGTTCTTCTCCTACCGCGACGTCACCGGACTGCCGCGGCCCACCCAGCAGCCGCATCCGCCGGTCTGGGGGGCGGCGGTCCGCACCCCGGAGAGCTTCTCCTGGCTGGGCACCGAGGGCATGGGGCTGCTGATCACACCCCTGATCTCGCCGCACGAGTTCCGCGGCCACCTCACCCTCTACCGGGAGGCGTTCGAGGCCGCGCACGGCGGCACCGCACTGCGTCCCCGGGTCACGGCCAGCCTGCCGCTGGTGGTCGCCGACACCGACGCGCAGGCCGAGGAGATCGCCGAGACCTACCTGCGGCGCTACCTGGACGTGTGGGCGCTGGCGGTGAACGCCTGGGACCGCAGGGAGTCCTCGGCCTATCAGGGTTACTCCGGCTTCGGCTGGATGCTGCGCGGCCTCCAGCCGGCCAAGCTCTACCGCGAGGGCGGCGCGATCGTCGGCTCCCCGGCCACCGTCATCGACCGGATCCGCGCCTTCAACGACCACATCGGCGGCGTCGACCAGATCCTCTGGCAGATCGACTTCGGCGCGATGCCGCTCACCGAGGCTGGGCAGACCTTGGAGCTCTTCTGCAACAAGGTGCTGCCCGAAGTGAAATCACTGTGACGACTCGTCACCCGGAACGCGAGAGGGGGTGTGAAGACATGGAGGGATTCGAGGACCTGGTGCTGGACGACGGCGCCTTCGAGCTCGTCGACCTGGGCGAGGTGGTTCCCGCGTCGGTGACGGCCGGCTACGGCCTGACCGAGCTGTCGGCTTCCGGCGGCCAGAGCAGCTGTTGCTGCTGCTGCCCGTGCTGCTCCTGCACCTGATTCAGGGTGCCGGTGTTCCCACCGCACGTCACAGCGAGAAGGGGAGGAGGTGTAGAGACATGGAGGGATTCGAGGACCTGGTGCTGGACGACGGCGCCTTCGAGCTCGTCGACCTGGGCGAGGTGGTTCCCGCGTCGGTGACGGCCGGTTACGGCCTCACGGAGCTGTCCGCTTCCGGCGGCGCCAGCAGCTGCTGCTGCTGCTGCCCGTGCTGCTCCTGCACCTGATCAGGGTGCTGAACTTTCCGGCGCCTGTGCTCTAGCCGGTGCGTGCGATCGAACGAGGACCGGGTGGCTCTTGGTCCTCCTCCTGACCGGTCATCAGTCATGCCTGAAGAAGCGGTGGTCATGGAAGTAAATGTCGAGCGGATCCGGCCGCGCCTGCGTGGGGACGTCTACGTCATGCGCGTGCCCGAGGGCGCGTACATCCGCAGCAATCTGGGCGGGTCGATGCTCAAGGGCGCCTCGACCTACGAGTGGATCCAGCGGATCGCGCCGATGCTCGACGGCACCAGGACGCTCGGCGAACTGTGCGCCGGCGTGCCGGAGCAGAACCGCGCCGCGCTGGCCAAGCTGACCCTGCTGCTGCTCGGCAAGGGCTACGTCAAGAACGTGCTGGAGGACCGCCCGCACACGCTGACCGCCGAACTGGCCACGACCTACGCGGCCAACATCGCCTTCGTCGAGTACTTCGTCGACTCGCCGGAGCTGCGCTTCGAGCACTACCGCGAGGCCGCCGTGGTGCTGGCCGGCGCGGGACCGCTGCTCCAGGCGCTGACCAACGCGCAGCTGCGCGCCGGCGTGCGCACCGCACCTGTCGCGCCGTTCGCCGAGTCGCCCTTCGACCGCGAGCGCGTGGCCGAGCACCTGACCGCGGCCCGTGCCAGGGACCCGCAGCAGGAGCTCACCTGGGTCGAGACCGCCGACGACCGGCTGGTGGCCGGCGGCGACATGCTGCTGCACGTCGCCGACCGGCCGATGATCGGGCGCGCCCTGCGGCTGCCCGGGGTCGCCCGCGCCGCGGGCGCCGCCTTCGCCCAGGCCGTGGCGGTCGGCGACGAGGCGTGGATCGGCCCGGTGATCGCCAAGGACGGCGACGCCACGGCCTGGGAGTCGGCCTGGCGCCGGCTGCGCGCGCTGGCGCCCGAGCTCGCGGGCGCGGACCTGCGCGACCACCCCGAGCAGGCGCCGAGCGAGTTCCTGCGCGGCCCGACGGTCGCCCTGGTCGCCAACCAGCTCTGCTTCGCCGCCTTCCGGCACCTGACCGGCATCGACCAGGGTCAGGCGGCCGACCGCCTGGTCAGGTTCGACCTGGAGACCCTGGAGACGGCGACCCACGCCTTCCTGCCGCACCCGCTGGCGCTGCCCGCGCTCCCCGACGACCCGGCCCGACTGGCCCGGCTCGCCGCCGCGCCGCCCGTCGACGACGAGGAGCTCGGCCGCCGCGCCGTGGACTGCGTCGACGTCAGGACCGGCGTGTTCGCGGAGATCACCGAGCGCGACTACGAGCAACTGCCGCTGTTCGTCAGCGAGGTCGTGGTCTCCGACCCGGTCGGGCTGGCCGGCGGACCGTTCCCCGTGCACGGCTGCGGCGAGAGCGTCGTCGAGTCGCGTCAGCGCGCGGTGCGGCGAGCGTTCGAACGCTATGCGGCCGTGACGGCCGACCCCCGCAGGGGCGACCGACTGCACGGCGCGGACGTGCTGACCGGTGAGCCGGTCGAGGTCGAGGCCGCGGCGGTCCTCCCGGCGCGGAGCCCCGCGTCCGGCGGCGACTGGGCCGAGGCCGTGAGCGCCGCGGTCGTCGCCGCGGCCGGCGCGGGCGTCGGCCCGGCCCTCGCCGCCGCGACCGAGCCGCTCCCCCGGCTGGACCTGGACGGCGCCGAGCTGACCGGCCGCGGCGAGCGCTACCGCAAACTGCTGGAGATCGTCGACGAGCGGTTCGAGGTCTACGACCTGTCCGGGTTGCTCGGCCTGCCCACCTTCGCGTTCACCACCGCGCACGGCACCGTCGCCTGCGCGAGCGGACTCGAACCCGGGACGGCGCTGGAACGGGGTCTCGAGCAGACGCTGCTCGCCTACCAGTCCCGCAGCGCCGACCAGCCCGGCTACGCGCCGGAGCCGGTGCCCCAGCTGCCCGCGGAGCTGCGCGGCGAGCCGCGTGGGGCGGGCGCGTGGCCGACCCCGGTGTCCCTGGACGAGGTCGTGGCGCGGCTGACCCGCGACGGCGGCCGCGTGGTCGCGGTGCCGCTGGACCACGATCCGGCCGTCGCCGCGCTGTGTCCGTTCGTGGCGCAGGCCGCGGTCGTCCATGGCTGACCAGCCCCAGGTGCTGCTCGAACCCCATCAGGTGATCGTCGGACCGTGGCCGCCCGGCTGCCCGGACTGCCTGCGCACCAGGCGTACCGCGGCGGCGGGCGACGACCCCGCCGCCGGGCCGGTCGCCGAACCGTCGGCGGCGCCACGCCACGGACTGCCGAGCTTCCTCGCGGACACGGTGGCCCAACTGACCGCGACCGAGCCGCAGGAGCAGCGCTACCGGATCGTCGACGCCGCCACGCTCGCGCTGTCGCGGCACTCCTACCTCACCGACCCGCACTGCCGGACCTGTTCGACCGTCCTCCCCGACACCGAGCAGGGCGCACGGATCAGCCGGCAGGCCAGGACCAAGCTGTCCGACGGGTCGAGCCGCATCCGGGCGCTGGACCGGGCCGCTCTCGAAGCGGTCTACGTGGACCGGCGAAGCGGCCTGATCCCCTCCGTCACCTCCTACACCCATCACGCGTTCCCCTTCACCGAGGCCGTGCTGGCGGTGCCCGGCGTCGCCACCGAGGCGTCCGGTTACGGCCGCACCCGCGACTTCGCGTCCGCGCGGGCCGTCGCGGTGGCCGAGTCGCTGGAGCGCCTCGCGGCCTACACGCCGACGAGGCGCACCGGTGTGCGCGCGTCGTGGTCGGAGCTCGCCGCCGACGCGGTCGACCCCCGCACCCTCGGCCTGTACCCGGCCGAGCGGTACCGCGCGCCCGGCTTCCCCTACCGGGAGTTCACCGAGGACGCGATGGCGAACTGGGTGTGGGGCTGGTCGTTCGGCCGGGGGCGTCCGGTGCTGGTCCCGGAGAGCTTCGTCTACTACCGGCTTCCGAGGCACGGCGGGGAGGCCTCCTTCGCCTGCGAGATCTCCAGCGGCTGCGCGCTGGGCGGCTGTTACGAGGAGGCGGTGCTGCACGGCGTCCTCGAGGTCGCCGAACGCGACGCGTTCCTCCGGACCTGGTACGGCGGCGCCCCGCTGCCCGTGCTCTATCCGGCCTCCGTGCCCGATCGCAGGATCCCGCTGGTGGCCGAGAGGATCGAGCGGCAGGGCTACCGGGTGCGGATCTTCGACAGCACCCAGGAGCACGGCATCCCCTCCTTCTGGACGTTCGCCGAGGACGTCACCGGCACCGGGCGGCCCAGGGCCGTCTCGACCGGCGGCAGCGGGCTGCAGCCGGCCGAGGCGATCCTGGCCGCGCTGCACGAGCTCAGCCAGACCGTCGAGTACGTGACCCTGTTGGCGCTCGACCCCGGCTGGCGCGACCGGGCCCGGCATCTGGCCGGGCATCCGGACGAGGTGGTCTCGATGGCGGACCACCTGCTGTGCGCGGCCGATCCCGACAGCTTCGACCGGTACGGGTTCCTGCTGGACGACCCGCCCGCCTCGACCTGGGAACAGGGGCTCGCGCGGTGGCACTGGCCGCGCAACGCCGAGATCGGCGCGGACCTGGACGAGGCGGTACGCCGCTTCGCGGCCGCGGGCATGGACGTCGTCGCCGTCGACACCACCTCAACGGAACAGGCTTCGGGAGGCTTCACATGCGTCAAGGTGATCGCACCGGGCTCGGTGCCGATGACCTTCGGCCACACGGCCCGGCGGGTGACCGGTCTGCCCCGGCTGGAGCGGGTGCGCAATCCGCATCCGCACCCGTTCCCGTGACCGGGCGCGGCGGCGGCCTCGGCGGCGGCGCCGGCAGGGACTTCTGGCGGGTCAGCCTGGAGGACCTCGCCGAGGCGATGGAGACCAGGCAGTCCGAGTACGGCAACCCTGACGAGCCGCTGAAGTTCAAGATCTACCGGGGGCGGCCGCGCCGTCCGCTGACGACCAGGATCCCGTCCGGCCTCGACCCGGTCGACGCCCTGGACGAGCGGGCGCTGTCGACGCTGCTCCACTACGGCTACGGCATCTCCCGGCAGGAGTTCGACACCAACGGGACCTGGCCCTACCACCGGATGGTCGCCTCGGCCCGCTGCCTGTTCGGGGTCCAGCTCTACCTCTGCCTGCCCGAGGGCGTGTACCACTACGACGCCCCGCACCACGCGCTGGTGCAGCTGCGGGAGGGCGACCACCGCGAACTCCTCACGCGGGCGACGGGGACGGCCGGTCCGACGCCCGAGGCCGTGTTCGTGCTGTCCGGTCTCTTCGCCAAGACCGCCTACATCTACCGGGACTACGCCTACCGGCTGTGCACGCAGGAGGCCGGGCTGCTGGCCGGGAACCTGGACCTGGTGGCCGGCGCCATGGGCCTGCGGGTGCGGACGCACCATCAGTTCCTGGACGAGCCGGTCGGCAGGCTGCTCGGACTCGACGGCGACGAGGAGCCCCCGCTGCTGGTGCTGCCGCTGCACCTCTCCGGGGCCCCGACCGACGCCGACGCCTGGCCCTCGCGTCGGCCGGTCGCGGAGACGGCGACGGCGCTGGCGGCGACCATCGAGGCGATCGAGCCGCAGGTCGTCCCGAGCGGGCTGCGCGTCGCGCAGGCCTGCCCCACGCTGACCGAGGTCAACCGGGCCTCCCTGCGCACCGACACCGCGACTTTCGCGACGGCCGAACCGGCCGTGCCCGCCGACTCCGGCGCGGCCGCGCGTCCGCTGCCCGCGACCGAGCTCCGCGGGCCGGGCCTGGCCGAGGTGCTGCGGGCCAGAGACTCCGGGCCGGGGATCTTCCGTCCGCTGGCCTCGGAGGTCGACGGCGTCGACCTGTGGACACGGCTGGCCGGGATCAGGGCCGGGGTCGTCACCGACTCGGTCCCGCCCGGGGCGCCCGCCCCGCTGGAGGTCTACCTGACCGTCGGCGAGCTCACCGGCATCCCGGCCGGGGCCTACCGGCTCGACCACGCGAGCGGCGCGCTGCACCCGGTGGTGCGCGCGGACGGCGTCGAGCAGGACCCCGTCACCGCGATCGAGCGCGTCACCATCCCCGGGCCGGTCTTCACGCACCTGAACGCGATCGTCCACCTGGTCGCGGACCGCGACTGGGCCTTCGACACCTTCGGCGACCGCGGCTACCGCGTGATCAACCAGGAGGCCGGGCTGCTCGCGCACCGCGTCTGCGTGGCCGCGGCGGCCCAGGGCATGTCCGGCCGCGTCGTCAACGCGTACCACGCCGAGGGGGTCCGCGCGGCCCTCGGTCTGACCGAGCGGCGCCACACCCCGGTCTTCCAGATCCTGCTGGCCAGGACGGGACCGGGCGGACGAGTGATCGTGCCCGTCGAGCCGGAGGCGGTGGAGTGATGGAGAGTCTGCGAGAGGCAGAGCCGGGAGCGGCGCTGTACGGGCTGGGGCCGGCGGCCGTGGTCAGGTTCGCCGGAAGCCCGGTCGCCGTGCTCGAAGGCCTGCGCTGTGCGCGGAGCTGGGACCTCGCCGGGCGACTGGTGCGGCTCACGGGGGAGATCGCCGCGGCGAGCGGCGCGCTGTCGGACCTGCTGCACTCGGCGATCGGCGCCGCGGGCGACGGCGAACCGAAGGCCGGGCTGGTCGCGGTGCGCCGGGCCGTGCACCGAGGCCGTCGGGTCGATCCCGCCAGGCTGGCGGACCTGCCCGCCGAGCTCGCCGCCCCGTTGCGGCAGTGGTCCGCGCTGCTCGCCGAACGCGACCGGCTGCAGACGGAGTTGCCGCAGCAGCTGGAACAGGACTGGACGGCGAGCTGCCTCGCGCTGCGCGACGCGGCGCGGCTGCCCGACTTCCAGCTGGGGCTGGTGCACGCGAATCCCGACATGTTCCTGGCGCTGCACAAGTGGCTGGCCGCCGGACGCGCGCCGCAACGCCAGAACATCCTGCGGCTGGCCCAGTACCTGGCCCGCTCCGCCGCGAAGACCAGCCCCTACTCGACCTTCACCAGCAGCGGACTGGCCGCCTGGAGCCGGTCGGGGGAGCTCGTCGAGCTGTCCGGCCGACCGGCCGAGGGCCGGTTCGCCGCGGCGACAGGGACGGAGGTCAGCATCGGCTCGCTGCACCGGATCGCCCGCGCGGTGAGCGAGCGGCCCGAGGTCGTCGGCGGCTGTCTGATCCGGATCAATCCGAGCGTCACGGTGTCCGACGACACCCTGGTCTTCCTCGGCCGCCGCCCGGTCGAGCACGTCCACAGCCTCGCGCTGTCTCCGACGCTGCGCCGGGTGCTGGAGGTGACCACGGAAGGGACCACGCTGGACGACCTGCGCGGCGCCCTGCAGGCGCAGGCCACCGACGCCCGCCAGGCCGACGTGTTCCTGCGCCGTCTGGTGACGCTGGGCGTGCTGGAGCTGGTTCCGCCGCTGGCCGACCAGACCGCCGACCCGGTCGCCGAACTGCGGTCCTGGCTGCGCCAGTTGGGGCAGCCCGGGCTGGAGCGGCTGGACCGGACGCTGCACGGGGTGCAGGAGGCGCTGTCGGAGTACCCCACCATCGCCTCCCCGGGCGACCGGGTCGCCGTCCGCGACGCCGTGGTCCGCGGCCTGGACACGGCGCTGCGCGAGGCGGGCGACCACGCCCATCTGACCAGTCCCGGGCTGGCCAAGGAGTTCGCCCGGTACAGCTTCTACGAGAACGCGGTCCACCCCGGCACCGCCGCGGTACTGGGGTCGGAGCGGTGGCGGCCACTGCTGGACGACCTGGACGCGGTCCGCACCCTGCTCGGGCTGGTCGGACCCGACCTGCCCGCCAAGCTGACCCTGAGCCGGCTCTTCCAGGACCGCTATCCGGCTCGTGCCGAGGTGCCGCTGCTGGTGTTCTACCGTGACGTCCTCGCCCGGCAGCAGAGCCCCGCGGACGCCGGGCCGGACGCCGGACCGGACGACGCCGAGGACCCGCTGCGCGAGCTGCGGCGGCTGCGCGCCGAGGCCAAACGGCTGCTGGGCGAGCGCGCGCCGGACCGGGACGGGGTGGTCAGGGTCGACCCCGAGGAGGTGCGCAGGCTGGCCAAGGGCTGGCCGAGCTGGGTGCGCACCCCCACCTCCGTCGCCGTCTACTGTCAGCTCGCCGACGCCGAGCAGGGCCCAGAGCTGGTGGTCAACACCGTCACCTGCGGTTTCGGGCGCGGTCGCAACCGGGTGCGGCAGATCCTCGACGGCCTCGACCTGCGCGCCGACGCGCCCGCCGAGCCCGGACTGGCCGCGGGCCGCGACGATCTGCTGTTCGCCGAGTTCGAGGCCGTGGCGAGGTCCGCGGTCAACGTCAGGAAGCCGGGCGTCGGCCTGGTCGTCGACTACCCGGGCGTCCGCAGCCTGCGCGAGCCCGGCGAGCTGCTGCCGGTCAACGACCTGTACGTGCGGCACGGCGGCGACGGCCTGCTGCACCTGGTCTCGCGGCGGCTCGGCCGACGGATCTGCCCGGTCCACCCCGGTCTCGGCGACCGGCTGCTGCCACCCACGGCACGGTTCATGGTCGAGGCCTTCGGCGAGTCCAACACCTGGTTCGGCGCCCACACCGAACTGCGGATGACCTCGGACCCGCGCGCCGACGACGGCGTGCGCCATCTGCCCCGGCTGATGGTGGGGAAGGTGGTGCTGCGCCGCGCCATGTGGCTGACCCGCGCGGACCGGCTGCCCCGCCGCGCCGACGCCGCCACCGACGCGGCATGGATGCTGCGGACCGCCGCATGGCTGGCCGAGCACGGCATTCCGGAGCGGTGCTTCGTCACCGTGCTCGACCCGGCCACCCTGGCCCAGGGCGGCAAGGGGCAGGGGCCCGGCAACGACATCAAGCCCAACTACGTGGACTTCGCGAGCATGCTGCTGCTGCTCGGGTTGGAACGCCGGCTCGCCGAGCCGAACGCGATCGTGCAGATCAGCGAGATGGCGCCGGACCCCGGCCGGATCCGCGGCGAGCGCGTCGCCGAGTACATCGTGGAACTCAACGAGCCCGGAGTCACCTATGTCTGACATCTCTGCCGCGCCCGCCGCTCCCGGCGCACCGGCCATGGCCGCCATGCCGGAGAAGCCCGAGGCGCCCGCCCGGACCTGGGTCAGCGCCCACCTCTTCTTCCACGGCGACCAGGACGCCGTCGTCGTCGGGGTGGTCCGGCCTGCCGTGGAGCGGCTGCGCCTGGCCGGCCAGGCCGAGGGCTTCTTCTTCCTGCGCTACTGGGAGGGCGGTCCGCACGTCCGGCTGCGGGTGCTCACCGCCCCCGAACAGGCGGACCGGGTCCGGGCCGTGATCGAGGAGACGGCCGCGGAGTTCTTCCGCACCTCGCCGTCGGAGTCCTCGATGACACCGCAGGAGTACGCCGACACCGCCCCCGGCCTGGCCGCGCTGGAGCGGATGGCCGAATACGACCCGGAGCTGCACCCGGACAACTCGCTCGCGTTCGTCGACTACGTGCCGGAGACCGAGGTGTTCGGCTCGGGCCGCTCGCTCGAGGCGGTCGAACGGCAACTGATGGCGACCAGCGCGCTGGCGGTGGAGCTGATCGCGCGCGGCCGCAAGCCGGGACAGCGCGCCATGGACGCCTTCGCCGTGCTGGCCTCCAACCGCACGCTGTTCACCGGCATCCTTCCCGAACTCGCCTACCAGGCGCGGTTCATGGTGGAGAGCGGCGGTCAGGCGGGGCAGTTGATCGGCACGCCGGAGTTCGAGCGGCACTTCGACGCCAACAAGGCCCAGCTGCGCTCCACCCTGGAGTCGGTGTGGGCCTCCACCCGGGGCGTGGCGCTGCCCGACGGCTCGGTGGCGAGCAGTTGGCTGGCGAGCACCAGGGACCTCAACGACACCCTGGTCGAGCTGGAACTGCTGGGGCGGCTCGACGCCTATCCGGGCTTCGAGGCCCCGGCGGAGGTGCTCGACCACATCAACCACCTGGTGCCGCAGCTGATCGTGGAGCGCTGCGCGCACCTGATGTGCAACCGCCTCGGCATCAGCCTGGCCCAGGAGTCCCACCTGCGGCTGCTGCTGACCAGGACCGCGTTCGACCTGTGTGCGGTGTGACCGTGAGCGACCAGGTCACGCGCTACCAGGAGGACGTCCACACCCCCACCGAGGTGGCCGACCCGAAGGCGTTCCCGCCCCGCGTGGTCAAGAGCTACCCCGGTGCGCCGCGGCATCCGCTGCCCTGGCCGCCGGAGCGGGCCGGGCACCGGCTCGGCCGGCTGCTCGCCGAGCTCGGCGGCATCACCCGGGCACAGTGGCTGACCCCGCTGGACATGCTGCCCTTCACCGACAGCTTCGAGGCCATCCCTGACGACGACCCGCTGCAGTGGCTGGTGACCAGGCGTCCGACGCCGTCGGGCGGCGCCCGCTACAGCGCCGAGTGGTACGTGATCGCCGGGCCGGACTCCGGTGTGCCGACCGGGGTCCACTACTACGACCCGGCCCGGCACGACCTGGTGCGGCTGCGCTCGGGCGACTACCTCGCCCAGGTGTCCGCGCGGCCCGCCGCCACGGTGCTCGTGCACACCAACGTGTTCTGGCGGCTGGCCGCGAAGTACGGCGAGATGCACTACCGGCTCGCCTGCCTGGAGGCCGGGATCCAGGTGGCGCAGGCGCTCGCGGTCACGGACGGGCAGGGGGCCACCGCCAGGCTCTGCTTCCCCGACGCCGACCTCACCGAACTGCTGGGCCTCGACCCGCGCGAGGAGGGCGTGCACGCCCTGGTCGAGTTGGTCCCGCCGACGCCTCGTGCCGTCCGCGGCCCCTCGCTCGCGGCCTTCCCGAAGGCCCACGGCGCGCACGCGGCCGTGCTGGAGCAGAGCCGTCCCCGTCCCGAGCCGCTGCCGGCCCCCGCGGGGGACGGCAAGCGGATCAGTCTGCCGCTCGCCACGCCCGACCTGCGGGCCGGGACCCAGACCCGGCACGCCGCCATGCGCGGCTTCAACGGCGACCCGATGTCGCCCGGCGCGCTGGCCGCCGTCCTCACCGCCTACGGGCAGCAGGCGCGTTGGGACCTTCCGGAGAACCTGGTCGAGTTCTACTGCGTCGTCGCGGACGTCACCGGCGTGCCGTCCGGGGCCTACCGCTACCTCCCCGAGGAGCACCAGCTGGAGCTGGTGGCCGAGGGCGATCCCCGGCAGCGGCTGCGCGAGGCGGCCCTGGCCGCGCTCACCCAGCAGGGCGCGCGCACCGGGAACCTCTGGCTGCTGCCGGTCGGCGACGCGGAGGCCGCCGAGGCGAGGTTCGGCGCCCGCTGGTACCGGCTCCAGCAGGCCGCCGCGGGCGCCGCGCTGCACCGCGCCTGCCTGGCCGCCGCCGCGGTCGACGTGGCGAGCCGGATCCACAACGACGTGCTGACCCACCTGCTGGACCAGTGGTTCGGCCTGGAGGGACGCCGGCGCACGCTGCTGATGGCCCAGCTGGGCACCGAACACCCGGCCGGGCCGCGCCCCGAGTTCCGGCTGACGTGGTGAGGGGGAGCCGCGCGTGAGCGAGACGGTACTCGGCGACGGCCTGCTGGCCGACGCCATCGCACTGCGCCCGCCGCCGCTGCTGGTGGTGGCGCACGACGGGTGGCGCACCGACGACTGGGCCGACGCCCACGGCCGGGGCGAGCCGTGGCTGCCGGTGTGGACCGAGCTCGACCGGGTGGTGGTCGGCCCGGTCGTCCGGCCGGGCGAGCCGGGCTGCGCCTGGTGCCTGTCGACCTGGCGGGCCGCCGCACCGCGCCGTGACCGCTGGACCGCCGACCTGCGCAAGGACGAGCGGATCGCCGGGCGGCCCTCGCTCTGGCTCTCCTCCTTCGCCGCCGACGCCGTGGGCGAACTGCTGCACACCGGCGCGGCCGCCGACTGCTGCTGGTACCTGGGGCTGCGCGACCTCTCGCTGGCCCGGCACACCTTTCTGCCCGACCCGCTGTGCCGGGTCTGCGGCTCGCTGCCGCGCGACAGCGCCGCGCTCGCCGCGTTCGCGCCGCGCTCGCGGCCCAAGCCGAGGCCGGGGGCCACCCGGGTCGGCGCGCTGTCCGAGGTCGAGCTGACGCGTCGTTACGTCGACGCGGAGACCGGCGTGGTCGCCCCGCCCAACGGCATGCGGGACGCCAGGTTCCCGCTGGCCGAGGCGGTCCTGGCGGAGTACGGCTACCGGGGCGAGGCCGGCTGGGGACGCGGCTCCGACTACGCCTCCTGCCGGACCACCTCGATCGCGGAGGCGCTGGAACGCCTCGGCGGCCAGTGGCCCTGGGGGCGGCGGACCGCCGTGCGCGGCAGCTACGCCGAACTCGGGGACGACGCCGTCGACCCGCGGTCCTTCGGCCTGTTCCCGCCCGAGCGCCACCCCGACCCCGACGGCGTCCACCAGCCCTTCACCGAGGACGCGGTGGTCTCCTGGGTCTGGGGGTGGTCGTTCGGCCGGTCCCGCCCGGTGCTGGTGCCGGAGAGCCACGCCTACTACCGGACCCGTTGGCAGCCGGGGGCGAAGGCGGACAAGCCCTTCACCTTCGAGATCTCCAACGGCTGCGCGCTCGGCGGCTGCCTGGAGGAGGCGATCCTGCACGGCATCCTGGAGATCGTCGAAAGGGACGCGTTCCTGCTGACCTGGTACGCCCGGATGCCGGTGCCCGAGCTCGACCTGACCCGCGCGCCGGATCCGCGGATCGGGCTGGTCGTCGAACGCCTGGAGCGCACCGGCTACCGGGTGCGGGTCTTCGACACGACGCTGACCGAGGAGATCCCCGCCTTCTGGGTGCTGGCCCAGGACCTCGCCGGCGACGCGGCGCGGCCCCGGGTCGTCTGCACCAGCGGATCTGGCCTTGCCCCGGCGGCGGCCGTGCTCAGCGCGCTGGGCGAGCTCGCGCCGATCGTCGAGCAGGAGATCGCCCGCTACCCGGGCGAGGCCGAGCGGGCCCGGCGGATGGCGGCCGACCCCGAACTGGTGCGGGTGATGACCGACCACTCGCTGTGCAGCGCCACCCCGGAGGCCTTCGACCGCTTCGCCTTCCTGCTCTCCGGCCCCGACCGCACCGTCGGCTGGGACCGCGCGGGCCGCAGCCCCTGGCCGGTCCACACCGACCTGCGCGACGACCTGACCGAGGCGGTCGACCGGATGCTCGCCGGCGGCATGGACGTGGTGGTCGTCGACCAGACCTCGGCACTGCACCGGGCCGCAGGGCTGCACTGCGTCAAGGTGATCGCGCCAGGGGCGCTGCCGATGACCTTCGGTCACCGTAACCGGCGGACCACCGGCCTGCCCCGGCTGCGGGAGGTGCCGTACCGGCTCGGCCACGCGCCGCGCCCGCTCACCGAGGCCGACCTCAACCCGCACCCCCACCCGTTCCCATGAGCGGCCGCCACCCCACCGTCGCCGCCACCTTCGGAGTCAGGGTCGCGGGCCTGCCGGCCACCGTGATCGAGCGACTGGCCGACAAGCGGCTGCGCGACGCCCTGCTGGCCGGGGCCCGCGGCGACGCCGAACTGACGGCCCGCGCCGCCGACCTGTCCGACCGCTGCCACACGGTGATCGGGGTGCTCGGCGACCCGGCCGCCAAGCCGAAGCTGGTGGCGCTGCGCCGCGCGGTGCACCAACTGCGGGACCCGGCCAGGCTGCTGGCCGATCCGCTGGTCGCCGCCGCCCTCGGCGACGAACTGGCGGCCGAGCTGGCCGCGTTCGGGAGCGGGGTGGGCCGGCGCCGGGCCGAGCGGGCGGAGCTGCCCGCGCTGCTGGCCGAGGCGGAACAGGCCGCGGCCGCGGCACTGCGGGAGATCGCCGCCCTCCCCCGCTTCGACCAGGGCCTCGCCCATGCCAGCCCGACCCTCCGGGAGGCGGTGCGGCGCAGGCCCGGCCGTTCGGAGCTGACCCGGCTCGCCGTCTACGTCACCCGGGCCGCCGTCAAGACCAGCCCGTTCAGCACCTTCACCGCCAGCGGCCTGGGCCGCTTCGTCCCCGAGGGCCCGGCGCTGCGCTGGACCGCGACCGCACCGGCCCGCTCGGTCGTCGAGCTCGACCTCGCCGCCCTCGCGCCGCAGGCCGAGCAGCTGACCGGGGCCGCCGGGATCCGGATCCGGGTCAACCCGAGCGCGCGGGTGGAGTCCGACGCCGTCCGGTTCCTCGGCCCGCCGCCGCGGGAGGAGCTGCTCAGCCTGCCGCTGACGCCGGCGCTGCGGCACTGCCTGCGGGCCGCGGCCGCCTCGCCGACCCTCGCCGGGCTCACCGCGAGCCTGCCCGCGCCGCCGGACCGGGCCGAAGGCTACCTGCGGTCACTGCTGACCGCGGGCGTGCTGCTGGCCACGACCGGCCTCGACGAGCACGGTCCCGACCCGCTCGGACAGCTGGCGCGCCACGCGCCCGCGCTGGCGCCGGTCGGGGAGGCGCTGCGCGCGTACGCGGACGCCGACGGGGCCGGGCGGATCGCGCTCGGTCCCGCGCTGGCGGACCGCCTCGCACCGTTCGGCGTCACCGGCCGGCTGCGGGACGTGGTGACCGAGCAGTCGGTCGTCCCCGGCGTGGTCGTCGAGGCGGGTCTTCCGTTCTGGCAGGACGCCCTGGACGATCTCGCCCTCGCCTGCCGGACACTGGCCGTCTTCGACCACACGCTGCCGTTCAGGCTGGCGGTCGCCGCCTTCGTCGCCGAGCGCTTCGGAGCCGGGGCGCGGGTGCCGTTCGACCGCTTCTACGCCGAACTGGTCCGCGACGGCGGCGAGGCGACGCGGCTGCACCCGGCCGCCGTCGCCTTCGCCCCGACCGGGCTGACCGAGGTCCTGGCCGCGAGCCCGGTCCCCGCGGTGCGCCGACTGGTCGGCCTGATCGCGGACGTCCGCGGCGCGCTGTCCGACCGGCGGCGACTCGCCCGGGTCCTGGACGAGCTCCCTCCCTGGATCCGCCCGGCGGGCTCGGTCGCGGTCTACGCCCAGGGGGACGGCGACCGGCTGGTCGTCAACGCGGTCAACTCCGGTTTCGGCCGCGGCCGGTCCCAGCTGCGCCGGTTGCTGCGCGCCGCGGGCGAGGAGCCGCTCCCGGTCGAGGCGGTGCGTCCGGCCGGCGCCGGGTACGCCGAGTTCGCCCAGACGCTCGCGACCTCGCTGAACCAGCGCGAGCTCGTCCTGCCCGACCGCCTGGACTACCCGCCGCCCGCCCGGCTGCGGGTCGGCGTCGGCGCGGACGGGCTGCCGGTCCTGCTCGACGAGGAGGCGGTCCTCCGCCCGGTCCACGGCGGGCTCTCCTTCGAGCGTCAACTCCCGCCCGTGATGGCGCTGCTGGTGGAGGCCTTCGGCGAGAACCCGCTGCTGCTCCGGCCGGACCAGCCGCTGCGGCACGACGCGGCCGCGGGCCGGGACGACGGCCCCGCCAGGGTCCTGCACGCGCCGCGCCTCGCCGTCGGGCGGGTGGTGCTCCGGCGGGCGGCCTGGGTGGCCCGGCCGGGGGCAGTGCCGCGCCGCCCGGCCGGCGGGTCCGACGCGGACTTCCTGCTGCGGCTCACCGCCTGGCTCGCCGAACACGGCGTCCCGCCCCGGTTCTTCGCCTCGGTCCTGCCCGCGGGAATCGGCCCGGCCGCCTCGCTCGCGCGCGACCGCGCCAGGAAACCGCTGCTCGTGGACATCGGTTCGCCGCACCTGGTACTGGCCTTCGAAAGGCTGGCGGCCGATCCTGCCGGGGCGGCGGTGCTCACCGAGGTCCTGCCGGAGCCCGAGACCGCGCTCACCGACCAGGAGGGCCTGCCCCGCGTGACCGAATACCTGATCGAGCTGGACTGCCTGACGGACTGTCGAGGAGACGGACGATGACGACCGAGCCCACCTGGCGCAGCGTGAACGTCCACCACCACGACAGCGACCGGACGGACCTGCTGCTCGACGCGGTGCGCCCGTTCCTGCACGCGGTCTCCCCCGCGGTCCCGCGCGTCTGGTTCCAGCCGCACTGGCGGCGCGGGCCGCACGTGCGGATCCCGGTCCAGGCGAGCGCGGAGACCTTCGACGCGCTGGTGGCCCCGGCGGCCGCGGACATCCTCGGCGGATACCTGCGGGCGCACCCCTCCACGACGGTCCTCGACGAGCGGGCCGCACTGGAGGAGCACCGGCGGCTTGCCGTGATCGAGCGCGAGCAGGGCCCGTTGACCCCGTGGGCGGCGGACAACTCGCTCGAGTTCGAGCCCTTCGACCGGCGCCTGGCCGTCCTCGGCGGCACGGCGGCGGCCGACCTGCTGGCCGACTACTACGTGGACACCAACGACACCGTCTTCGCGATCCTGGACTGGATCCGCGGCGGCGGTTCCCGGATGGCGCTCGCGGTGGACCTGTTCCTCGCGGCGGCGCACCGCTTCCTGCCGCCGGTGACCTACGGCTACCTCTCCTACCGGGGGCACGCGGACGCCTTCCTGGCCAAGAACCCGGACGCGCTGCGCGAACGCTTCGACCGGGTCTACGAGGCCAACGCGGAGCGGTTCAGGCAGCGGGTGGTCACCGTGACCGGGGCCGCCGACCACCACGAGGTGCTGCGCTTCGGCGGTCTGCTGGACATCCTGCTGCGCTACCGCAACCGGGCCGCGAAGCTGATCGCCGCCGGCGGGCTGGCACTGAACTCGGACGCGAACGGCGAGCCCGAGGCCTGGGGCTCGAGCTGGAGCGCCTGGTCCGAGCGGAGCGCCTTCCACCGGACGCTCGGCGGCCACCGGGGGGCGGCCGACCAGCTCGGCGGCTGGGACGCCTTCCAGCAGTACCGGATCGTCCTCAACTGGCTGTACCTGAACATGTACCGGATCGGCCTCGGTGAGCTGGAACGCAACCTGGTCTGCCACGTGGTCTCCCGCGCCGTCGAGGACGTGAACGGAGTGACCGCGCTGGACCGGATCCAGGACCTGATCGGTTTCGTCGACAGCGGCGGTCGTCTCTAGTCCCGCACCGCCGCCCAGCCGGACCGCAGGAGAGGGGAGCACACGATGCACGACGCCGTCACCGTCACCGACCTGGTCAAGCACTACCACCCGCAGGCGCCGCCCGCCGTCGACGGTCTGAGCTTCACCGTCGCCAGGGGCGAGGTCTTCGGCCTGCTCGGCCCGAACGGGGCCGGGAAGTCCACCACCGTGGGCGTGCTGACCACACGGATCCTGCCGACCTCGGGCCGCTGCCTGGTCCTCGGCACGGACGTGGTGGCCCGCCCGGCCGAGGCGAAACGCCTGCTCGCCGTCGTCCCGCAGCGGCAGAACCTGGACCGGTCGCTGGACGTGCGGCAGAACCTGCTCTTCCACGCCCGCTACCACGGTGTGGGCCGCGAGGAGCGGACACGGCGCGCGGCGGAGCTGCTGGACCTGATGGGGCTGGCCGACGCCGCGGGCCGGCGGGTCGAGCGGCTCTCCGGCGGCCAGGCCCAACGGGTGGTGATCGCACGGGCGTTGATGCACGCGCCGGAGGTCCTGTTCCTGGACGAGCCGTCGACCGGTCTCGACCCGCAGTCACGGCTCTTCCTGCACGAGCGGATCAGGGAGCTGCGGGACCGAGGGGTCACCGTGGTGCTCACCACGCACGACATGGACGAGGCCGAGAGCCTGTCCGACCGGATCGGCATCGTCGACCACGGCCGGCTGCTGGCCCTGGACACGCCGCGCGCGCTCACCGGGGCGCTGCCCGGCGGCGCGACGATCCTCGCGCAGGCACACGTCGCATCCGACGCGGCCACGGCCGTGGTGGCCGCGCTGGCGGAGCTGCCCGGCGTCGAGGCCGTCGAGCACGACGCGGCCGCGGGCCGCTTCCGGGTGCGCACCGAGAAGGACCCCTCCGCGCTCCTGCCCGACGTGCTGCGGACCGTCGTGGACCGGGGGGCGGGCGCGGAGCTCGTCGACCTGTCGGTGGCCAGGCCCAGCCTGCGGGACGTCTTCATCTCGCTGACCGGAAGGGAGCTGCGGTGACCGTGACCACCCTGGCCGAAACCGCCCCACGACCGCGCCACGACCTCGGCTCCGTCCTGCGGACCTTCCTCGCGGTGCTGTGGCGCGACGTGTTCACCACGACGCGGCGGCCCACCGCGTTCCTGGTGCAGGTCGTGGTCCAACCGCTGCTGCTCTTCTTCGTCTTCGGCAAGGTCCTGGGCGAAGCCGGCTACACCAGGGGCGACTTCGGCGCCACGCTACTGCCCGGGGTGATGGCACTCAACGCCCTGCTGGTCTCGCTGCAGAACACCGCGATGCCGCTGATCATGGACTTCTCCTGGTCCGGCGAGATCGAGGACCGGCTGCTCGCACCGCTGCCGGGCCCGCTGGTGGCCGTGGCCAAGCTGGTCTTCGGAACGCTGTGCGGTCTCTTCGCCGGGTTGGTCATGGCCCCCATCGGCTTTCTCGTGCTGGGCACCTCGGGCTGGGCGCCCGACGCGTGGCCCGCGGTGCTGCTCGTCCTCGCGCTCGGCTCGGCCACCGGTGCGGGCATCGGACTGGTCCTGGGCACGGTCATCGCGCCCGACCGGATCAGCGTCACCTTCGCGCTGGTGCTCGCTCCGGTGACGTTCACCGGGTCCGTCCAGTACCCGTGGTCCTCGCTGGGCCGCGTCGGCTGGTTCCAGGTCGTCTCCGCGGTCAACCCGCTGACATATGTGAGCGAGGGGCTGCGGGCCGCGACGCTGCCGGGCCAGGCGGCGATCGCCCTGTGGATCGACGTCCTGGTGCTGCTCCTGGCGCTGCTGCTGGCCGCGCTCGTCGGCGTCAGGGGGTTCATGTCACGGGCGCTCGGCTGATCGGCCATCGATCAACCATGAAAGGAGATTTACCAAGATTGACACAATATGTCGCTATGTTTCACGCCAATGTGTCATGCTCATGTTTCGGGTGTACGCGCCACCGTGCACCCCGAACGTGAGGGGGGACACTATGGCCGCTTTCGAGGCCGGCGCCACCGTCCACGGCGCCCAGAAGTGCAACGAGGACCCGAGCCGCCCGATCCTGGACCAGATCGCCGACAAGTGGTCGATGCCCGTCCTGGGCTTTCTGGACGAACCCAAGCGCTTCAACGAAATCAGACGTCACCTGGACGGGGTTACCCAGCGGGTGCTGACCCAGACCCTGCGCCGTCTGGAACGCAACGGAATGATCGTGCGCCGGGTGCTGCCCACCTCCCCCGTCGGCGTCGAGTACTCCCTCACCCGGCTCGGGGAGTCACTGCGGGAGCCGTTCGGCCGCTTACAGGCCTGGGCGGTGGACAACACGGACGCGATCAGGGAACACCAGCGCGCGTACGACCAGCGGATGCTCGACTACGGAACCTCCCCGCTCCCGGTCCCCGCCTCGGCCTCGGCCTCGGCTCCGGTGGCCGGATCCCACTGAGGGCGGCCCCGCCGAGGGCCGCCCCCCGCGGTCAGCGCGTGGCACGGCCGCCCTTGGACACGAGGGTGGTGACGTTCATGCGCCTGCTCAGCCGGTAGGTCAGCAGCGGGCTGCCGCTGACCGTCTCCTT
Organism: Streptacidiphilus rugosus AM-16; assembly: GCF_000744655.1. Lineage (NCBI taxonomy): Bacteria > Bacillati > Actinomycetota > Actinomycetes > Kitasatosporales > Streptomycetaceae > Streptacidiphilus > Streptacidiphilus rugosus. The sequence goes on from NZ_JQMJ01000004.1 coordinate 1,533,367, forward strand.
GTAGGCGACGGCGATCCGGCCGGCGAGGTGCAGCCGACGCGGCGTCTCGTCGGCCCGGGTGAACTGGATCACCGCGTCCCGGCGGCCGAGGCTGACCGGCTGGTGGTAGTAGCCGAAGCGGAAGGGCTTCACCGCCTTGCCACGCACGAGCGCGGCGATGGCGTCGGCGGTGTACTGGGCGGTGGGCAGACCGCTCTGGCAGGTGCCGTGCAGCCGCCCCCAGCCCAGCCGGACGGCCGCGGCGTCGCCGATGGCGTGGACGTCCGGGTGGGACACCGACCGCAGCGTGGCGTCGACCTCGACGAGCCCGCGCTCGTCCGTCGCGATCCCGGCCTCGGCGGCCAGCGGCGACACCCTGACCCCGGCGGTCCACAGGCACAGGTCGGAGGCGACGAGCCGACCGTCGGCGAGCTCGACCGCGTCCGGCAGCACCTTGCTGACGCGGGCTCCGGTCTCCACCCGCACCCCGAGCCGGTCCAGCGCGCGGTGGAGGTACGCGCGCGCCCTGGCGCCCATCATGGCGCCGGGCTCCTCCGTGCTGATCAGGGTGACCCTCGCTCCGGGGTGGCTCTCGGCGATCTCCGTGACCGCCTCGATCCCGGTCAGCCCACCCCCGCAGACGGTCACCGCCCCGCCGGCCGCGGCGACCTCCCGGAGCCGCGCGGCGAACCGGCCCGCGATCTCCGGGCTGTTGAGCGTGTACGCGTGGGCCTCGGCCCCGGGCACCTGCCCGGTGTCGGTCGAGCTCCCGAGCGCGTAGACCAGCGTGTCGTAACCGAGTGCCGCCCCGGCGCCCTCGACGGTGACGCTCCTTGCCTCCGGGTCGATGCCGGTGACGCTTCCCTGGACGAACGCGACGCCGGTCCCTGCGAGCAGCTCGGGAATCCGGTGCTCGGCCAACTCCTGCCCGACGGCGAGCTGATGCATCCGCAGCCGCTCCACGAACCGGCCCGAAGGGTTCACCAACGTGATCTCCACCCCGGTCCCCCGCGTGCGCCGCGCCAGCCGGATCGCGCAGAACATCCCCGTGTACCCGGCGCCGATGACGACGATGCGCTGTCCCTTGCCCATCTCGATCTCCCCAGTCCGGCACCGGCTTCCGTACCGGTGACGCCCATGGGACAACCGACCCGCGGCGGACGTGACAGGCAGCCGATGTGAACCAGGTCACACCTGCTACGGGATGCTGTGGCCCTCCTGGACCGGTCGGCAAGCTCGCCTTCGCCACCGACCCCCGACTCCGGGCCGACAAGCCTGACCCGCCTCCCCGGTGGCTGGACGCCCTCCGGCGCTCGTCCTGGCACTCGTCCGAGCGACCCGGTCACATTTCCGGGTCGGGCTTCGTCATGGCTGTGTCGGCAGGAAAACGGCCGGCACAGCCGAAAGCCATCAGAAAGACGAATCGCCATGACTCAGCAGGTCAGCACCATCACCCTCGGAGTTTCGGACATCACCGAGGCGAAGCGCTTCTACGTCGAGGGGCTCGGCTGCCCGGTCCTCAACGACGCGGGCGAGTTCGTCGCCCTAGGTCTGGGCGAGGGATCGTCCACCCTGGCGCTCTACCGGCGGGAGGCGCTCGCGGAGGACGCGGGCGTGAGCGCGGACGGTGACGGCTTCCCCGGGCTCATGCTCTCGTACATCGTCGAGACCGCCGACGACGTCGACGCGGTCATCGCGGGGGCGGTGCGCGCCGGCGCCAAGGTCGCCAAGCCGGCGAAGCGCGCCGTCTGGGGCGGGTACACCGGGCACTTCACCGACCCCGACGGCTTCCTCTGGAAGGTCAGCTCCAACAACGGCCCGGCACTGCTGCGCCGCCGGACGGCGCCCCCGGCGGACGAGGCGGTGACGATGCGCGCGAAGGAGACCGCGGTCACCCTCGGCGCCCAGGACGTCAAGCAGACCCAGCAGTTCTACGCCGAGGGCCTCGGCTTCCCGGTCAACAAGGCCTACGGCAAGTTCGTGAGCTTCACCTCGGACGGCGCCTCCTCGTTCCTGTCCCTGTACCGCTGGGACGCCCTCGCGGACGACGGCGCGCTCTCCCCCGACACCCGCGGCTTCCGCGGCTTCACCCTCTCGCGCGTCGTCGCCTCCGCCGACGAGGTCGACGCGGCCCTCGCGGAGGCCGCCCGCTCCGGCGGCACCGTGAGCAAGCCGGCGGCGGAGGCCGCCTGGGGCGGATACAGCGGCTATTTCACGGACCCGGACGGCGTCCTGTGGAAGGTCGCCGCCAGGGGCTGACCGGCACGGCAACGGGCCCCGGGTCGATCACGACCCGGGGCCCGCGGCATGCCGTCAGCGCGTGTCGCCGTGCGTGGTGCCCGCGTAGTCGGACACGTAGGGGGTCACGTAGACGTTCGGGCCGTCGTAGGTCGAGTACTGGCTGTGCCCCAGCGTCCCGACCGAGGTCCTGCCCACGACGCCCTTGTCGCTGGTGTTGAACCACGCGGTGCAGCCGCCGTTGCTCTTCTCACCGCTGGTCTCGCGGAGGGTGTACTCCTGCTCCCACCCGTTGTTGTAGTACCAGCTGATGTCCATCTCGCAGTGCCCGGACGCTGAGGAGAACGAGTACGCCGTGGTGTTGAGGGCGTGGGCCGAGCCGGTGCCGAACACGGCGGCGAGCGCCGCCGTGGCGGCGATGACGCCCATGCGCTTCCGGATCATGTGTACCCCTTCGTGAACCGTGAGTTCGCCTCCCCCGACGGGTGGAGGCGTTCACCGGCGCGGTCGCTGGCTGCGCCGGGGCCGGACCCGGCTGGACCGGGTCGGCCTGTCGGCGCTCATTCATCCGTAGCCAGGGGGCGTCCGAAAGGCCCTCCGGCGTCCACCGGACGCCGGAGGACGGATCCGGACGCCGACGCCCCCGGCAGCGCGGTCGCGGCAGGCCCTTGAGCTGCGGCGCAGTGCGCGCGGCGACTTGAGGCGTTCGGGCACGCCGACCCATGTCCTTCCTGTACAACCTGACAGGCATGGACACGACAGGGCGGGGTGGGCTTCCCCGTCCGCGTGCGTCGAACGGGGTGGGCCATGAAGCAGGGTGATGTCGTCGCGGACTTCCTCCACCGGCTGCGGCAGCTGCGGGTGGAGGCCGGCAGCCCGTCCTATCGGACGATGGCCAGGGCGTCGGGCGCGGTGTCGCATTCCGCCCTGCACGAGGCGGTGACCGGCCGACGGCTGCCCAGCTGGCCCGTGGTCCGCGAGTTCGTCAAGGCCTGCGGGGGCGAGGAGGCCGACTGGCGTCGGTCGTGGGCGGCGGCGAGCAGTCACACGCACGAGGAGGCACACCGGGTCGACCAAGCCGTTGAGCCAGTCGTTGAGCACCCTGTCGAGCAACCGGTCGAGCTGCCCGCACCCGGACCCTTCGCACCGCCGGCGGTCGCCGGCCACCGCCGTTCCTGGCCGGCCGCCCGGTTGGCGACCCACGGCGCGGCCCTGCTGGCCGGTGTCCTCATCGGAGCCTTCGCCGTCGGCTACGCCACCGGCGGCCCCGCCTCCGCCGCCAGGACCTCCGGCGGACCGATCCGCACCGCCGCGGACTGCCGGAACGCGATCAGCGACGACGGCGTCCAGATGGCGCCCGCCGCCTACACCCTCCAGGCCACGACGCCCGCCGCCGCGCCCGCACCCGCGGCCGGAGCCGACAGGCCGTCGCCCTCGCCGGCCTGGGTGGGCCGCGCCGCCTCGGAGGCACAGATCATCACCGGCACCGACACCACCGTCCCGATCACGCAGAACGTGACCGCGGGCGACGCGCTCATCGTGTCGATCATGCTGACCTCCACCTGCCCGGCACCCCTGACCGTCACGGACAGCCGCGGCAACCAGTACAAGCCCGTGGCGGACGTGTTCGACACGCGCCACCACCGCGTCGTCGTCCTCGCCGCCTTCGACGTCGCCGCCCTCTCCACCGACCACCATCTCCTGGTCACCTACATCACCGCGAGCAAGTACCACGTCACCGTCGACGAGTACCGCGACGTTCACGACGCCGTCGCCCACGTCACCGGCCACGGCGAGTCCGGCGGCACCGCCTTCGGTCTCACCGCGCCACCCGCCTGCCGTCCCGGACAGCTGCTCGTCGGCGCGGTCGGCTCCAACAGCGGCAACACCCCGGTGCTTCACCCGGGCTGGACGGCCCTTCCCCTCGTCAAGTTGTCCTCGTACAAGCTCACCACCGGATACCAGCTCGTCCGGGCCCCCGGACCCTGCACCCTCGTCGGCAGCACGACCGCCCAGTGGGGTGCCGCGCTCGTCGTCCTGCAGTGAGATGCCGCGGCGGCCTCCTCACGAAGTGGCGGAGGTGGGGGCGTCGGGCTGAGGCGGGTGGGTGCCCTGGCCCCGGATCTCCGCGGCGGCGCGGTGCAGTTCGGCCAGGACGGTGCGGACGGCCCGGCGTGCGGTGCGTTCCGGGCGGTGGAGGACGTCGATGTGGCGCCGGGCGTGGACCGACGCCAGCGGCCGCAGGACGAGGTTCGGATGCGCGCGGGTCGTCCAGCGCGGCATCAGCGCCAGGCCGCCGCCCGCGGCCACGACCTCCGCGACCACGGCGAACTCGTTGATGCGGTGGGCGATGTGGAGACGGCGGTTGGCGACACTGGCGACGGCCTCGATGCTGGACATGAGCGGGAAGCCGTCGTGGACGGTGATCCACGGCTGGTCGGCCACGTCCTGCGGCAGCAGCACCGGCTTGGAGGCCAGCGGGTGGCCGGTCGGCAGGGCGACGTCGAGCGGCTCCCGCAGCAGCGTGCTTGCGGTGACGGTACCCGGCCAGGGCGGGCCGTGGTCGAGGCGATGGGCGAGCACGAGGTCGTAGTCCCGGGTGAGGGAGGGAAAACGGTCCTGGGCGACGTCCTCGTCGGCGAGGGCCAGTCGCGGGAGACCGGGCCCGGACAGACCGCGCAGCAGCAGCGGGAAGAACGCCGAGGCCGCGCTGTGGAACGCCGACAGCGAGACGTCGCCCTCGGGCTGCTCGGCGAAGTCGGAGACCGCGTGCCGTGCCCGGGCCAGCGCCGTCTCCACCTCGATGGCCGCGCGAGCCAGGACCTGCCCGGCTTCGGTCAGCACGACCCGACGCCCGGCGCGCTCGGTGATCGGAACGGGGATCGAGCGCTGCAGCAGTCGCAACTGCTGGGAGATCGCGGAGGGCGTCACGTGCAGGGCGTCGGCGACGGCACTGACACTGCCCAGCTCTCCGAGCTCCCGCAGGATCTGAAGTTGCCGCTCGTCCATGCGCACAGTGTAGGACTGCTACAGCTTTGCTTAAGTAGTTGGTGGTGGTCTTCAACGTGCTGGTGGTGCAGCGTAAGGGCATGCCCGTTGCCCGCCGTACCGATGCCGTGCTCTTCCTGATCGCACTGGTCTGGGGTTCCAGCTACCTGGCCGCCAAGACCGCCACCGGCACACTGCCGGTGACCGCCGTGCTGTTCGCCCGGTACGCGATCTCAGCGCTCGCATGCGGAGCCCTGGTCGCCTTCCGCTCCCGCACCCGAGGCGGCTGGACCCGGGCGGAGGTCCGCGCCGGATCGCTGCTGGGGGTCACCCAGGCGGCCGTTCTGGCGCTGGAGACCTACGGGGTCGCGCACACCAGCGCCGCGAACGCCGGGCTGATCATCAGTCTGACCATCGTGCTGACACCCCTGCTGGACCGGACCGCGGGCAGCCGCAGACTCCCAGGGACGTTCTTCCTCGCCGCCGGCGTGTGCGTCCTGGCCGTGGGGCTGCTCACCGCCGGCACCGGTCTGCACGCGCTCCGGCTCGGAGACGCCCTGATGCTCGCCGCCGCGGTCGTCCGGGCCGGACACGTGGCGCTCGTCGGACGGGTCACCGCCCGCCGGCCCATGGACCCGCTCCACCTGACCACCGCCCAGACCGTCGTCGGCTCGGCCCTGTTCCTTGCACCCGCGCTCACCCACGGGCCCGACCTGGTCCACAGCGGCGCCGCCACATGGTCGCAGCTGATCTATCTCGCGCTGTTCTGCAGCGTGTTCGCCTTCCTGGCCCAGACCTGGGCCGTGCAGCGCACCTCCGCCAGCCGGGCCAGCCTGCTGCTGGGCACCGAACCGGTCTGGGCCGTCGCGATCGGGGTCAGCCTCGGCGGCGAACGGCTCACCGTGTGGGCGACCCTGGGCGCCGTGCTCATGATCGCCGGAACCTACTGGGGCCAGGCCATCGAACGCACCCACCGCACCACCGCGGCCACGACCGCGGCCCGGGTGGAGGACAGGACGCGCCCGACCGCGACACCCACCGCCGTCTGATCGCGCTGCTCAGCCGCCGGCTGACGCCGAGGCCGCGAGATGTGACAACCTCGACCATGCCGAACACCGTCACGTCCGTGCCCGCGCCCGGCCGGCCCCCCGCGCCCCGGGCGCGCGGGACGCTGTTCCACACCGCGGTCGAGCACCCCCGCGGGGCCGAGCTGCTGCCGCTCTCCGCCCTGAAGGACCGCCATCCCGACCTGTACGCACGGCAGTTGCTCAAGTACCGGGGCCGGGAGCACCGTCTGGACGAGCACGTGCCGCCCCTGGACTGCGCCTGGCGGGACGTCGTCTTCCTCTCCCCGGTCGACTCGGCCCTGCTCTTCGAGGCGATGCGCGCTTCCGGCCGCGCGGTCTCGCCGGTGCCGATGTGGACGCTCGACGCGTCCCGACTGGACCCGGAGCAGTGCTGCGTGCGACTGATGCGGGTGACCCGCGGCGCGCGCACGGCGGACCCCGGCGAGCCGGACGACTACCTCCCCCTGACCACGGCCACCCTGCGCGCCGTCTCCGAGGTGACCGCCCGGGCCCTCACCCGGCTGCGCACCCTCGCTCCCGACGAGCCCGCGCTCCCCTGGGGAGACGTGCCGCACATCCTGCACCGCGGCCCGGTCCCATGGCGCCTGTTCACCCGCTGAGCGGTGGCATGGCCGCGCGCCGGACCGCCTCGGCTCAGCCCGGCGCGTCCATCAGGGAGGTGACATGGGCGTTCAGTCGCTCCTCCACCCACCGAGCCACCTCACCATCCTGACGGCGGCACCCGCGAACCGGTTCCGTGGTCTCCTGCGTCCGCGATCACCGTGGTGATTGCGGACGCAGCGTCAGACGTACCCGGATTCGCCGCTCGCGCTCAGGCCAGGCCGGCCAGTTCCACGGCCTCGGCCGCCGTGCGCAGGGCGAGGATGCGCTCGTCCAGGGTGAAGCCGCCCGGGGCGAGGTTGACCGTGGTGACGCCGGCCTCGGCGTAGGCGGTCAGGCGGTCGGCGATGCGGGCGCGGGTGCCGACGAGGGTGGTGGAGTCGATGAGCTGCTGCGGGATCGCAGCGGCGGCGCCCATCTTGTCGCCGGAGAGGTAGAGCTTCTGGACCTCCTCCGCCTCGGCCTCGTAACCCATGCGGCAGGCGATGCGGTTGTAGAAGTTCTGCTCCTTGCTGCCCATGCCGCCGACGTACAACGCCGTGTAGTGGCGGAAGATGTCCGCCGCCGCGGCCAGGTCCGTCTCGCTGTCGCTCGCGGCGACGGCGATCGGGACGTTGGGGGCCACGTCGAAGCCGTCCATGGTCAGGCCCACCTTCTCGCGGCCGGTGCGGACGGGGGCGAGGGAGAGCTCGGCCTGCTCGGGGGCGAAGAAGATGCCCAGCCAGCCGTCGGCGATCTCGCCGGTCAGTTCGAGGTTCTTCGGGCCGATGGCGGCGATGTAGAGCGGGATGTGCTCGCGGACCGGGTGGATGGTCAGCTTCAGCGCCTTGCCGGGGCCGCCGGGCAGCGGGAGGGTCCAGTTCGCGCCGTCGTGGGTGACCCGCTCGCGGGACATGGCCTTGCGGATGATGTCCACGTACTCGCGGGTGCGGGCCAGCGGCTTGTCGAACTTGACGCCGTACCAGCCCTCGGAGACCTGCGGTCCCGAGACGCCGAGGCCGAGCCGGAAGCGGCCGCCGGAGAGGGTGTCCAGGGTGGCCGCCGTCATCGCCGTCATGGTCGGCGTACGGGCGGGGATCTGGAAGATCGCCGAACCGACGTCGATGCGCTCGGTCTTCGCCGCCACGTAGGCGAGGACCGTCGCCGCGTCGGAGCCGTAGGCCTCCGCCGCCCAGCAGACCGCGTAGCCGAGGCGGTCGGCCTCCTGCGCGACGGCGATGTTGTCGGCGTCGTTGCCGAGCCCCCAGTAGCCGAGGTTGATCCCGAGTCGCACGGTGGTGCCTCCTTGGTGAAAGTCTGGCCCGACTCTAGCCCTCGCGCCCACCCGATGCTACTAGCCAGTAGCACCTGTGCGGCCGCACGGACACGCGGCCGTACGGGTGGTCCCCGATGCCCCCCGGGCCACCCCGATCCGCGTAGGCTCACCCCGCCGCCACCAAGGCGTTCCCGACCACCACGGAAGGCTGCCGCCCGTGCAACAGCGTCATCTGGGCCGCACCGGTCTGCGCGTGTCCCGCATCGGCCTGGGCACCATGACCTGGGGCAGGGACGTGGACGAGCACGACGCCGCCGACCAGCTCAAGGCCTTCGTCGACGCCGGCGGCACCCTGGTCGACACCGCCGACGTCTACGCCGACGGCGGCGCGGAGTACCTCCTCTCCCAGCTGATGGACACGCTCGTACCGCGCAGCGAGCTGGTCATCGCGACCAAGGCGGGCAGCGTGCCCGACCGGGACCGCCGCTTCGACGGCTCGCGCGGCCACCTGCTGCGTGCCCTGGACGCGTCGCTGAGCCGGCTCGGCACGGACTACGTCGACCTGTGGCAGGTGCACGCGTACGACCCGGACACCCCCCTGGAGGAGACCCTGCACGCGCTGGACCTCGCGGTCAGCAGCGGCCGGGCCAGGTACGCGGGCGTCAGCAACTACTGCGGCTGGCAGCTGGCCAAGGCCGCCACCTGGCAGCACGCCGTGCCCGGGCGGACGCCGCTGGCCGGGACGCAGATGGAGTACTCCCTGCTCCAGCGCGGCATAGAGCGCGAGGTGCTGCCCGCCGCGCTGGACGCGGGGATCGGGGTGCTGGCCTCCTCGCCGCTCGGGCGCGGCGTGCTGACGGCCAAGTACCGGCACGGGCTGCCGCCGGACTCGCGCGGGGCCTCGCCCTCCTTCGGCGCGTTCGTCCACCCCTACCTGGACGAGCGGGGCCGCCGCATCGTCGACGCGGTCGCCACCGCGGCCGACGGGCTCGCCAGCACGCCGCTGCAGGTGGCGCTGGCGTGGGTGCGCGACCGGCCGGGCGTCACCGCGCCCGTGGTCGGGGCGCGGACCGCCTCCCAGCTCCAGGCCGCGCTCGCGGTGGAGTCGCTGAGCCTGCCGGAGGAGATCCGGGCGGCGCTCGACGACATCTCCGCGCCGGTGCACGTGTACCCGGACCAGAACTGGACCGCCCTGTACTGAGCCGCGGGCCGCGTACTGGCCTCGGGCCGCGCCGGGGCGAAGCGCTGCGGGTTCTGTCGGTGGCGACCGATAGCGTTCGGGGGACAGACAGGGATCCGTCCCGATCCACCCCGTTCCACCCGAAGGGCCGCGACCGATGAGTGAGACCGCGAGCGAGGTCACCGCGAGCACCGTCACCGCGCAGCTCGCCGAGGCGATCCGCCTGGCTGACGGCCAGGCGCAGGACGTCGACGCGCAGGCGCGCGACGCGGTCGCCGACGCGGCGGCCGTGCTGACCGAAGGAGGCGCGCCCGCGCAGCTCGCGGGCCCGCTCGTCGCCGCGCTCGGCGAGCGCGCGGCCGAGGGCCTGCGGGCGGACCCGTGGGCCGTGCTGGCCCTGCCGGGCGTGCAGCCGGCCAACGCGGACGCGTTCGCCCGCGGCCTGCTCGGCCAGGAGGCCGCCCCCGGCGACGCCCGACGGGCCAACGCCCTGGTCCAGTGGCTGCTGGAGCGCGCGGCGCTGCACGGGCACACGGCGGTCGAGCTGAGCGAGATCCGCGCCGGTCTCGGCCGGGAGGGCGTGCCCGATCCGGACGAGGCGCTGGTCGCGGTGCTCACCGAAGGCCGGGTGATGACCTTCCAGGAGGAGGGGGACGACGAGGACGAGTCCGAGGAGGCCGCGGCCGGCCGGGTGCTGCTGGCGCTGGACCGGCTGGCCCTGGCGGAGGAGAGCGCGGCCGACGGCTTCATGCGCCTGACCGCCACCTTCCCCGGCCGGGACGCGGCGGCGGGCGGCCCGGACGCCGACGCCGACGTCGAGGTCGAGGCGGACGAGGCGGAGGACGCGCCCGTCGTCGAGCGGCCGAGCTGGGACGAGGTCGCCGAGGCGGCCCCCAACTCCTCCGCCGCCGCGCTGATCCGCGCCGTCGCCGACGCGCCGCTGGTCCTGCACACCGGCGGCGAGACCGCCCGCAGCGAGCCGGTCGCGCTGCTCGACGCCGCGCGTCGGCTCGGCCTGCGCGCCGCGCTGGCCGCCGCACACGCGGACAGCGCGCGGCGGCTCGGCGCCGAAGCGCAGCCGCTCGCCGCGCTGCTGGCCGGTGCCCCGCGCCAGGAGGACGGCACACTCGCCCTGGATCTGCTGATCGTCTGCGACGCCCCGGTGCTCGACGTCGAGCTCGCGGCGACGTTGGTCGAGTCGCTGGCCGACGGCGCACGGCTGGTGCTGAGCGGCGATCCGGGCGAGCTGTGGTCGCCGGGCCCCGGCCGGGTCTTCGCCGACCTGCTGGCGGCCAAGCCGGGTCCGGTCGTGGCCTCCCGCCAGCCCGACTTCGGCCCGATCGGCGAGCTGGTCTCCGGCATCGGGATCGGCGAGTTCGAGCCCGTCGACGCGCCGGAGAAGGAGGTCGTGCTGGTCCAGGCCCGCGACGCGGCCGAGGCGGTGCACCGCGCCGTCCAGCTGGTGGGCGACTCCATCCCCCGCGCGCTGGGCATCCCGTCCGGGCAGGTCCGCGTGCTGGTCCCCGGCCACGCCGGTCCGACGGGCACGCGCGCGGTCAACGCGGCGCTCAAGCAGCGGCTCAACCCCGGTCCCGGCCAGTTCGGCGGCTTCGACGCGGGGGACGCGGTCGTCCACGCCGCGACGCCGGGGTCCCTGCGCGAGGGCGTGGTGCGGGCCGCGGTCCCCGAGGGCCTGGAGATCGCCTTCGGCGAGAAGCAGGAGACCTCGGTCGTCCCCCGCGAGTCGATCGGCGAACTGCGCCACGGCTGGGCCTTGACGGCCCACCAGGCGGCGGGGCGGCGCTGGCCCGGAATCGTGGTGCTCGTCCCCGCCGAGGCGGGCGCGGAGCTGAGCCGCCAGTGGCTCTACACCGCCTGCGGCCGCGGCGAACGCCACCTCTCCCTGGTCAACGCCCTCGGCCCGGCCCTCCCCCAACTCCTCACCACCCACCCCGCCCGCCCCCGCACGACGCGCCTGCGCGCGATCCTGATGGGCGAGTAGGAGACCGCGGGCGAGCCTGCCGCGAACTCCCGCCGCCGCGCGCACGCCACGGGCTGGAGCCCGGCCCGCGAAACGTGGCACCTCGGACCGCCTGCGTGCTCCTGGCTTTCGGGCGGCGGCCGGCCACATCGCCGCCCGCACGCCGCCCGCACGCCGCGGCACGCGGGTCAGGCGCGGGCGGGGCCGCGCGCGGCGCGGCGGTAGGCGTCGAGGATGTCCTGGCGGAGGAGGTGGCCGAAGCCGGCCGCCTCAAGGCGCAGGCCCAGGGCCGCCTCGCTGACGCCCAGCTCGGCGGCGGTGTCGGAGATGCGCCAGCCGTGGGCGGCGAGCCTGCTCAGCAGGTGGCCGCGGCGGATCTGGTTCTCCGAGAGGCGGAAGGTCTTCAGGTACACGACGCGGCCGTTCTCGTCGGTGATCGTCTCTCCGATGTGGTTCTCCTCCCCGCGGCGGAAGCCGGGGAGGAAGCGGGAGAGCGTGAACCGGCCCATCCGGTGGACGCGCTGCCAGGTGTAGTGCTGCTCGGCCAGCAGCCCGCGCGCCATCACCGTGTCGTGGAAGTCGGCCCAGCCCCGCTCCTGCTCGGCCGCCGCCCGGCGCAGGTCCGCGAGGGTGCGGACACCCGCGTCCGCGATGCTCGCGCGGAAGTCCGCGACCGGCGGCATCAGCGTCGCGTAGTGGTGGATGACGTCGCCGTAGAGGTCCTCCACCAGGGTCTGGTGCAGGGCCCGGTAGTCGGCCGGGTGCGGCAGCACGAAGGCCGCGGCGAGCGCGTCGGCGAGGTAGACCATGACCCCGCACTGGCCGGGGTGGATCTCGAAGACCCGCAGCGCGTCGGCGAGGCCGGCGACCTCCGCGCCCGCGTAGGCCTGCTCGACGCGCGGCGACAGCCCCTGCCGCAGTGCCCGCTCCGACCACTCCGCCCAGGCGATCGTCGGACCGCCGAAGTGCAGCGCGAGGTACCCCTCCAGAGCGAGGTGCAACGGCAGGAACCGGAGCCGGTCCCTGGCCTCGCGCCGCACCATCCGCCGGTGGACCCGCAGACGCATCGCCGCGACGGGCCTGACCTGCTCGCCCGGCGACGCGGCCGCGCCCGGCCCGCCCGCGGCCAACTGCGTGCCGTACGCGACCGCCTGGCCGCCGTCCTCGGTCCACCGCGCCACGAAGCCGTGCGGGATGTAGGAGACGTACGCGTGCCCGCCACCGAGCTCCGCCACGGCCGGCCTCGCCTCCGGATAGATCTGCCGGTGCAACCGCAGGTCCACGACGGGCTCGCGGCGCACCAGCGGCACCAGCCGCACCGCGCCCCAGACCTGGGCCGGACGGGTCTCCAGGCCGGTCAGGTCGAGCGTCCTCACGTCTGCTCCCTTCCGAGGTCGGCCGCCCGGCCGTCGAGGTAGGCGGTGAGTTCCGCGAGTCCGGTGCGGCCCTCGGCGAACTGGGCCAGCTCGACCAGGGCCGGCAGGTCCTCGGCGTCGCGGATGCCCGCCGTGGGGACGCCCGCGGCGAGGCGTCGGACGTCGAAGTCGACGGCGTCGTAGACCGGGTTGAGGTGCACCACGGCGGTCCGCCGGTCAGGGTCGAGCCTGGTGCGCCAGAGCCGCAGCACCTCGGCCGCGAGGCCGGGCGGGGCGTTGTCCCAGCCGTCGGAGACGATCACCAGGCGGGAGGGGCCCCACTCCAGGGCGTCCATGATCCGGTGCCCCAGCGGCGTGACGCCGTAGGGGTGGGCGAGCAGCGGGTCGGTCCGCCCCGAGGTCCACAGGCCGGTGTACTCCCCCGCCAGCGCGCCGAGCAGGTAGTGGGAGGCCAGGGCGACCGCCAGCGGGCGGCGGCGCTTCTCGCCCGAGCCGTACGCGGAGAAGCTGTCGTCGAGCACGGCCGCGACCCTGCCCCAGCTCCCCCTGCGACGGCCGACCGCCCGCGCGGCGGCGGCGCGCAGGGCCGCCGTGAGTTCGGCCCGGCGCTCGGACCGCTGGTCCAACGGCAGCGACAGCACGTAGGCGGCGAGCCGGGTCAGCGGCATGCCGGTCAGGTCGGCGGGCGCGCCGCCCGCCGACTGCAGGCGCAGGGTCTCCAGGCGGGTCATCCGGGGCGCGATGCGCGTCAGGAAGACCCCGCGCGGGATCCCGTGCTTGGCCGCGAAGCCCTCGGCGACCGTGTACGGGAGCTCGTAGAGGGCGCCCTGCTCGTAGTGGGCACGCCGCCAGGCGTCCAGCAGCGGCGCGTCGTAGCCGCGACGGCTGTGCGGGGCGAACAGGAAGTCGCCCAACTCCTCCTCGCCGACCGACAGGTGCGCGTGCCGCAGGGCCTGCTTGAGCCCGCTGCGGTACTTGACCGCGTCCAGGGCCAGGTCGGGGCGGGCAGCGAGCCAGTCGCGCAGAACGGCGCGGGTGCGGCGGTTGTTCACCCCGGCGCGGCGCAGCGCCCGGAACAGCCCGTAGACGCGCTGCGGCGGGAGCAGCGCCAACCGGCCCGCGATCAGCCGTCCCTCGTCGCGCCGCTGCGCGGGGGTGGCCTCGGCGGCGGTCTCCAGCAGCCGACGGATGATCAGGGCGGCATTGTGGTCGTTGATGTCGAGCGCCAGCACACGCGCGTACAGCTCGCGGTAGTTGCCGAGCATGTACGCGTGCAGGAAGTCAAGGGAGAAACGCTGCTCGGCCGAGGTGCTGCGGAACTCCCGCTGGCCCGTCCCGGTGATCGCCGCGTTGACGAAGAGCAGCACGTCCTCGGCCGCGATCAGATCGCCGTACGTCTCCATGACCGCCGCCCCCGCGCCGAATAGCCCCCGAACCCTGGTTGCCGGCCGGGGAATGGGGGCACGAGCTGCGAATCATTGCTTCAGAGGCAGGTTCCGGAAGTCGCACCGGAGTCCCGCGGCCGGCAGCAGGACGGTAACAGAGCGCCGAAGCGGCGTTCCATCGACTTTCGAACGGGCACCCCTGGTCATCAGCTCGGGTCCAGGACCCCGACCTCGGCCTCGTCGACGTCCTCGGTCTCGTCGTCCTCCTCGTACTCCTCGACGACGTCGAAGCGGGCGATCAGCAGCTCGGGCTCCGCGGCGTCGAACGGCTCGCCCAGCCAGGAGCCGGGCTCGCCCTGGTCCGCGGCGACGACCCAGAGCGTGGAGTCGCCCTCCTCCAGGCCGAAGTCGGCCGCGTGGCGGGCGATCCGGTCGGGCTCGTAGTCGCCGAAGAGCGCGCGCAGGGCCGCGGCGACGGTGGGGCCGCCGACGGACTCGCGCAGCCGGCGGGCGTCGGCGACGGCGTAGTCACGGCGGACCAGCACGCTGACGGCCTCGGGCTCGACGGTGTCGGGCAGCCCGCCGTCGCCCGGGTGGGGCACCTCGAAGGGGGTGAACTCGTCGTAGATCTCGTCGAGGAGCTCGTCGTAGACCTCCGCGGCGTCGGCCAGCGCCTCGTAGGACTCGGCGACCGACGGATCACCCGCACCGGCTCTCGCTTCGACGGCGGCAAGATGCGCGTCGATCGCGGCCTTCACCGCGTCAGCGGCGCTGCGTACCTGGGCGACCTGGGTTTCCGTGGGGCGCACGACATCAGACATGCGTCGAACGCTATCCGCTCGTGGGCACCCCGCGCACGGGTGTTATCGGGCTGGTAGCAAATCGATCACGTGAGCAGGACGGTCCGGTTGCCGTGGCCAACGTCTGGGCAGCCTTTCTGCGCGGCCCGGCGCGGCCGTAGGCTTACCTGTGTTCATCCGCGGGAGGAGAGTCTTGACCCCACCCTCTGGCAAGATCGTTCGCCAGTCCGAGTACGAGTTCCGCTCGCTGCTGCTGCCGCGCACCGTCTCCCGGAACGAGGCGCGCGCCCTGCTCACCGAGCAGGCGGAGTACGGTCACTGGGAACTGGACCGACTCCGCCTCTACCCGGACGGACGGCGCAAGATCACGCTCAAGCGACGGATCATCCGTCAGGTGCGCAGTCCGCTGAGCGCCTACCTGGACAGCTGACGGCCGGCCGACCTGCTGACCGGCCGACCTGCCGGCTACTTGGCCGGTCGACGCGTCCGGCGATAGAGCAGCACGCCACCGGCGGTGACGAGCGCGCCGACCGGTGCCAGCACCAGCGCCTCGTTGCCGCCACCGGTCTCGGCGAGCACCTGGCCCCCGGAGCTCCCGCCCGTCGAACCGTTCGGCGGCGGGCTGTGGTGTCCGCCGGTCGGCGACACCGACGGCGACTGGGACGGCGTGGTCTGCGGCGGCGGGGGCTGCTCGCCGCCCGTGCCGCCGTGGCAGCCGCAGGTGTGGGACGGCCTCGGCGTCGGGATGCCGCCGCCCGTCGTGCCCCCCGAGACCGAGCCGGACCCGCTGTGGTTCGCGCACCCGTTGCCGAAGGCGGGGTTCACCGCGCCGGGAGCGTTCACCGAGTTGCCGCAGAGGTTCACCGGCACGTCGACCGGGACCTGCACCGCATTGCCCGAGCCGACGCCCGGGGAGTCGTGCGCACCGCCCTGGGCGGTGCCGCCGCCCCCGCCGCTGCGGCGGGAGTCGTTGCCGCAGTGGTTCCCGTAGGCGGGGTTCAGCACCCCGACCACGTTGACCGTGTTCCCGCAGGCGTTCACGGGCACCGAGACGGGCACCTGAACCGCATTGCCGGAGGCCACGCCGGGGGAATCGCTCGCGGTTCCGTCCGCCCCCGAATCGGCGTAGGCGAGCCCCGCCGCATACCCCGCTGTGGAAGCCAAGACGCTCCCGGTCGCCATGACCGTGAGCAAACCGCGTTTGGCAGCTTGTCGCATGGTTTTGCCCTGCCCTCAGTCTGTCATTCCTGCGTAGTGATCCTGTGTCCCCGTACACCACTCCAACGAGAGCGAGGAGCGTGAGGCACGGTTGAGTCGTGGAATGCCACGACCCCGGGAGGAAAGCTCTCCCGGGGCCGTGATTCGCTCAGTCGTCCGGACTCATCCGGGACAGGCTCAGTTGTTCTCGCAGTGGTTGCCGAACGCCGGGTTCAGCAGGCCGATGACGCTGATGGTGTTGCCGCAGACGTTCACCGGGACGTGCACCGGAACCTGGATCACGTTGCCGGACAGCACACCCGGGGAACCCCAGGCGGCGCCCTCGGCCTGCGCACCACTGTGGGCACTGGCGACACCCGCGCCGGCCAGGGCCAGACCACCGGCGGTGGCGACGACGGCGACGATCTTCTTGACCTGCATGGTCTCCTCCTTCATCCATGGAACAGCTCGTATGCCGAGCTGCATATGGGTGAACGAGGCTGCGGCAAATGGGGTACGACGCCGCAGAAACTCTCACCCTTTGGGGTGAGAAATACGCACGCCCATGCGAAGGTCAGGAATCAGCGCTGCTCGATGCAGCACGGGTGGATTCAGCACGGGTGGATTCAGCACTGATCGATGAAGCGGTCGAGCACCCGCACGCCGAACTTCAGCGCGTCGACCGGAACACGCTCGTCCACCCCGTGGAACATCCCGGCGAAATCCAGGTCGGCCGGCAGCTTCAGCGGTGCGAAGCCGAAGCAGCGGATGCCGAGCTCCGAGAAGGCCTTCGCGTCCGTGCCTCCGGACAGCGTGTACGGCACCGCCCGGGCGATCGGGTCCTCGGCCTTCAGGGCCGCCTGCATCGCGGCCACCAGCGGGCCGTCGAAGTCGGTCTCCAGCGCCTTGTCGGTGTGCACGTCCTCGCGCCGCACGCGCGGACCCAGCACGGAGTCCAGTTCGGCCAGGAACTCCTCCTCGTAGCCGGGCAGGAAGCGTCCGTCCACGTGCGCGGTGGCCTGGCCGGGGATGACGTTGACCTTGTAGCCGGCGCCGAGCATCGTCGGCTGCGCGGTGTTGCGCAGTGTGGCGCCGATCAGCTTGGCGATGCCGCCGAGCCGCTCCAGCGTGGTGTCCATGTCCTCCGGGTCCAGCTCGACGCCCAGGGCGTCGGAGAGCTCGTCGAGGAAGTGCCGCACGCTCTTGGTGATCCGCACCGGGAACTGGTGCCGGCCGAGCCTGGCCACCGCCTCGCACAGCTCGGTGATGGCGTTGTCCTTGTTGGTCATCGAGCCGTGGCCTGCGGTGCCGTCCACGGTGAGCCGCATCCAGTGCATGCCCTTCTCCGCGGTCTCCACCAGGTAGAGCCGCAGGTTCTCGTCCACGGTGAAGGAGAAGCCGCCGACCTCGCCGATGGCCTCGCTGACCCCGTCGAACAGCCCCCGGTGCCTGTCGACCAGGTGGTGCGCCCCGTAGACGCCGCCCGCCTCCTCGTCGGCGAGGAAGGCGAGCACGATGTCGCGCGGGGGCCTGCGCCCGCTGCGCAGCCGGTCGCGGACGACGGCGAGCGTCATCGCGTCCATGTCCTTCATGTCGACCGCGCCGCGCCCCCAGACCATCCCGTCGGCGATCTCGCCGGCGAAGGGATGGTGGGTCCAGTCGGCGGCGTTGGCCGGGACCACGTCCGTGTGGCCGTGGATCAGCAGCGCCGGGCGGGAGGAGTCCTCCCCGGCGATCCTGGCGATCGTGCTCGCGCGGCCCTTGTCCGACTCGATGATCTGCGGCTCCAGACCGAACTCGGCGAGCTTCTCGGCGACGTACTCGGCGGCGGCGCGCTCGCCGGGGCCCGAGCCGTCGCCGTAGTTGCTGGTGTCGATCCGGATCAGGTCCCGGCACAGGTCGGCGACCTCCGCCTCGCCGAAGCCCTCGCCGGAGCCCCCGGTCGGGTTGACGCCCACTGTCTCGCTCACGCTGCTCAGCCTCTCTCCCACGTCACGTCGGCCCGCCTCCGGCGACTCCCGGCCCGCGGCCCCGGCCCATCCTCCCCCGGCCGTGCGCCGCCGCCCAAGAGCGCCGCGCATCGGCGCAGGTCCCCGGCCCGAACGCGGTCGGCAGGGCTGCCGCAGTCGGCCGGGAAACGTGGTTCGGAACCCCCGCTGATCTTTGCTATGGTTTACCTCGTCAGCGAGGCCGACAGGCCAGAGCGGACAGAGTCCGATGCGCGGGTGGCGGAATGGCAGACGCGCTAGCTTGAGGTGCTAGTGCCCTTCGGGGCGTGGGGGTTCAAGTCCCCCCTCGCGCACGCATCGGAATCGCCGACCCGGTTTCATCCGGGTCGGCGTTTCTGCATTTTCGTGTCCAGCGGAAGGCAGCCGTGCCCGCCGGGTGGCATCGCCGCCCGGCGGGGCTGCGACGGGGATGGGACGATCTGCGTATGGGCGAGGCGAACTCGCGGCCGGGGCCGGTGGACGAAGCCGTCGCCGGACCCGCCGGCGATCTGCGGCTGCTGCGGCAGATCCTTGACCGGGCGATCGTGGGCGTCGCCGTGCTGGACACCGAGCTGCGCTACACCTACGTGAACGAGGCCCTGGCGCAGGTCAACGGCGTGGCCGCGGAGCTGCACGTCGGTCGCAGGATCGCCGAGGTGGTGCCCGGCATCAACGTCGAGGCGGCCGAGGCCGAGCTGCGGGCCGTCATGGCGGACGGGGTGCCGCGCCACCACACGGTCGAGGGCACCACCGCGGCCGACCCCTCCGGCGAGCTGCGCTGGTGGCACAACGCGTACAACCGGCTCGAGACCCCGGCCGGCGAGGTGCTGGGCGTCGTGGGCATGGTTCTGGAGATCACCGAGGACCGCCGGATCCGCCGCGCCCTGGACCGGGCCCGCACCAGGCTGGCGCTCCTGGACGAGGCCGCGACCCGGATCGGCACCACCCTGGACGTCCAGCTGACCTGCAAGGAGCTGACCCGGCTGTTGGTCCCGCGGCTGACCGACATCGCGGTGGTCGACATGGTCGAGGGCGGTGAGCGGCCGGAGCGGCCCGGCGACGGGCCGCGGCTGCGACGGCTGGCGATGAGCACGACGCCGACGCTGGTCAAGGCGGGCCGCGAGTTCGGCGCGACCGGTTCCACGCACAGCCCGCAGCCCTCCTCCGCCGCGGCGCGCTGCCTGGCCGAGCAGCGGCCCGTCGTCTCCAACCTGCCCGCCGACGACCAGCTGGCCGCGGACGCCCCGGACGCCGACCGGGTCGCCCGCTACCGCAGGCTGGGCATGCACTCGGCGCTGTGCGTGCCGCTGGCGGTGCGCGAGGGCGTGATCGGCGTGGTCAACCTGGTCCGGGCGGGCGGGTCGCCGCCGTTCTCGCAGGAGGACGTGGACCTGGTCGAGGAGCTGGCCAGGCGCGCGGCCAACAGCATCAACAACGCGCAGCGTTACGCGCACGAACACGAGACGGCGCTGGTGCTGCAGCGCGCCCTGCTGTCGGAGCGGACCCGTCCGCACGGCGACGTGGAGTGCGCGGGCCGGTACCTGCCCGCCGGCAAGACGGCCGAGGTCGGCGGTGACTGGTTCGACTCGATGGCGCTGCCGGGCGGCCGGACCCTGCTGGTCGTCGGCGACGTGATGGGCCACGGCCTGGAGGCGGCGGCCACGATGGGCGAATACCGCTCGCTGATGCGGGCGCTCGCGTTCCAGGGCTGGGGTCCGGAGAAGATCCTCAGCGAGGCCCAGCGCACGGTCGAGGCCCTGGGCCTGGACCGGGTCGCCACCTGCGTGGTCGCCGAGATCGACCCGACCGCGGGCACGCTGACCCTGGCGGGCGCGGGCCACCTGCCGCCGCTGCTGCTGCGGCGCGGCCTGGGCGCGCAGTTCGTCGAGCTTCCCGGCGATCCACCGCTCGGCGCGGGCGTCGGCCACTACCGCGGCACGACGCTGACGCTGTCGCCCGGCTCGGTCCTGCTGCTCTACACCGACGGCCTGGTGGAACGCCGCGGCGAGGACATCGAACTCTCCCTCGAATCCCTGGCCGCCCTCGACCTCGACCCCGACGCCCCGCTGGAGCGCCTCCTCGACACCGCCCTCACCGGCCTCGCCGCCGTCCGGGCCGAGGACGACGTCGCCCTCCTCGCCGCCCGCCTGCGGCGCTAGCCGTTCGCACTCGGCGGCCACCCGCGGGGCGCAGCGCCGGCAGCGCCAGGCCGGCCAGGGGTGTGAGGGCCGTTCCGGCGAGGACGCCGGACGAGCGGCGCAGCAGGGCGAAGCGGGCAGGCCGGACCGCGCCGGTCGGGCCTGCCGCCTGTCGGGCAGCCGAGTCCGCCTGACTGCCCTGCTCGGCCGACGACCGAGCGGCTCAGGTGCGCGGGCGAACCGGTGCTTGGATGGGCCCATGAGTGATCTTCATGTTCTCCGGGTCTTCTGCGGCCCTGGTGGCAGCGCAGGGAATCTGCTCGGGGTGGTGCTGGACGGGGCCGCGTATCGCGAGCGCAGCGAGCGGCAGGGGCTCGCCAGGGAGCTCGGCTTCTCGGAGACGGTGTTCGTCGACGACGCCGGGGAGGGAAGGGTCGACATCTACACGCCCGGCGCGCGCCTGCTCTTCGCCGGGCATCCCCTGGTCGGGACGGCGTGGCTGCTGCGCAGGGAGGGGTTCGCGGCGGAGACCCTGCGGCCGGAGGCCGGGGACGTCCCGGCGTGGCAGGAAGGGGAGTTCGGCTGGATCCGCGGCCGGGCGGCCTGGGCCGCCGGACGGCGGACCCAGCGGTACGGGAGCGTCGCGGACGTGGACGCCCTCACCGTGCCGCCGCTGGGTACCGGGTGGCTCTACGCGTGGGCCTGGGCGGACGAGGCCGCCGGCGAGGTGCGGACGCGCGGCTTCCCCGGGCGCGGGGACGGCGTCGAGGAGGACGAGGCGACCGGCGCGGCCGCGGTCGTGCTCACGGCCGAGCTGCAGCGCCCGCTGAGCATCCGTCAGGGGACCGGCTCGCAGATCCTGACCCGGCCGCGCCCCGACGGGGTCGTCGATGTCGGCGGGCGGGTGGTCGCGCACGAGGTGCGAACGGTGTAGGTCCACGACGGCCGGAGGCCGCGGGAGGCCCGGGCGGGGCCGGCACCCGCACGAGGCCTCCGGCCTTCGTCGGCCGGAGCCGTGCGAGCTCGGGGAGGGTCGAAGGCAACGTGCATCGGGTCGGGCCCTGAAGCCGACCTGGTCGATCGTCAGAACACCCGCCCAGGCGGCGGCGGGAGTCAGGGAAGCGCGCGCAGCCGGTCGAGGACTCTCTGGAGCAGGGACAGCGGCGCGCTCTCGGCCGAGGCGACGGCGGCCGTCACGTGGGCGCCGACGGGGCGGCGGGGGAGGCTGTCGGACGGTGGAAGACCCGGGAGGCGGTGGAGGATTCGCCGCAGGTCCCACTGGGCCAGCGCCGGATTGGCATGGCGGCGCTCAAGGGTGACCTGGGCGAAGACCAGGCCCGTGGGGGTGACCGTCGTTTGCATGAGTACACAGTGGGCCGCTCCGGTGATCATGATCTCGTGCGGCGCCTCGGAAGCCGTGTCGCTGCGACGGGCGTAGGCCAGGGCGGCCCCCGCGGTGGCGAGGGCGAAGCCGGCGGGAGCGGTGGACACCTGTCGCGTGGACAAAACCTCGTCCGGCAGTGTGCCCATGACGGTGCTCACCGCGCCGTTGAGGGCCAGGGCGCAGTCCAGAGCATCGCTGAGCGAGCGGATGGCGGCCGGCGTCGAACGGGGCCGCCACAGCTCTACAGAGGTTCCCATGGTTCGCGGTCTTCGGTCACAGCGACAGGTCGTCCTCCACCTGGCGCAGCCTCAGGCGGGCCATGGCCAGATTGGCGCGGCGGCGGTCCAGAGCCAGGTAGAGGAAGTGGCCCTCGCCGCCCTTCTTCGTGAGGAGCCGGATCAGGTGGTACTGGCCGGAGAGGGTGATCAAGATGTCCTCGATGGCCTCGTGATGCAGGTTGAGCATCTCCATGGTGCGCAGCTTCGACCGCACGACCTCGGTGTTACCCGCGGCCGCGACGTTCAGATCCATTTCGGGGCCGCCGCCCAGGGTGCCCAGGGCCAGGCCGCTGTTGTAGTCGACCAGAGCCACGCCGATGGCGCCCTCGATGGACATGGCGTTCTTAAGAGCGAGCTCTACGCTTGACATGGCCATGACTGTACTCATCTCACCCGACTTCCGGGCTGGTTGATGAAGATCGTCACGTCGCACACATTCCGATTGTCATGAGCACGCGTCATATGCTACTCGGGTGTCGGCAGTTCGTCCGGCGAACACCTGACACGCCCGGGGCAGCGTCACGAGGACACGATGCCCGCCAGGCGGGCGGCGCTGATCCAGGAGGGGAACTCCGTCAGCAGCCGGTCATAGAGGTCGGAGTCGGACATGCCCGCGATGTCGTCGACAGCGAAGAACCCGACGTTGTCGACTCTTCTCCCCGGCATCGTGTCGAGCTTCTGCAGGACGCCGTAGTCGGCGCGGCCAAGACCGATGAACTGCCAGAACAGCGGTTCCTCGACCGCCTCGCACAACTCCTTCCTGATCTCGGCATTGCGGTAGACGCCGCCGTCGGAGAAGAACAGTACGAAGGTGGGCTCTGGTACCGGATTGTCGCGCACGAACTCCCTCACCTCGGAGATGACCTTCTGCTCCTCGTTCTGGATGCCGACCGCCGCCATGTCGACCTGTCCGTCCGCAGCAAGGCGGCTGGACTTCTTCTTGCGGCGGAACAGGCTGATCTGGCCGACCCGCACATGTCGCCGGATCCACTGCGGCAGATCCCCGAGGGAGAGATCGGGCAGCCGGGCCGGGTTGCTGGCAAAGGTCCACGCCTGCATGGAACCGTCGACGTCGAGCTGCGCGGCCACGGCCGCCATCCGCTCCACCACATCCGCAACGACGCCCTTGCCGTAGAGCGGCGCCATCGATCCTGACGCGTCCAGGACCAGGATCACCCGTGCCTTCTGCTCGGCTGCGCCGCCATGCTTGCGCAGGCTGACGGTGATCTGCTCCTTCCGCAGCGACAGACGCTTGCGTATGTCCAGCGGCAGCCGTTCCTCCCCCGGGCTCTGGACGGGGCGCACCGCCGGGTCCGGGGTTGAAGGCCCCACCGCCGAACCGGTCACGACAGGCGGCTCCTGCCGGCGAGGGGGTTCGTCCTCGACGGTGATCCCGAAGTCGGTCGCAAGTCCCGCCAGTCCATTGGCGTAGCCCTGAGCCACGGCACGGAACTTCCACTGGCCCTGGCGGCGGTAGAGCTCACCGACCACCAACGCCGTCTCGGCCCCGGCCTCGACATCGAACGTCGCGACCTCCGTGCGGGACGCGGGCTCCACCAGGCGCAACTGCATCTGGCCGAACTGGCCGAAGGTGCCTCCGTCGACCGAGGCACACAAGGCCACCCGGTCCGCCTCCGGCTCCACACGGTCGAGATCGACCAGCACCACATCCGCGGCGACGGCCTCCTCCACCTGCTTCCCCAGGTGTACGACGGCACCGGAGGCGTGGCGCGGCTGGTTGTAGAAAACGAAGTCCGCATCGTCCCGGACCTTGCCGTTCGCGCCCAGGAGCAACGCCGACACGTCCGCGTCCACACCCTGCGGGTCGTGTCGCCGGCTCAGCTCCAGACGCAACCCCGCAACAACGACGGGCATGTTCTGGCCCTTGGTCAGACGCACGTCTCCCACTCCCATCCCACGGCAACCACATCCAGGCCACGCCCATCAGCGTGCGCCCCAATCAACCACAGCCAAGTCGACCAGCAGCGCCTCGTGAGGAAATCGGTGCAGGCCGGACCGCGGCAGGTCCAAGCTTTCTCGCTCGCCCAGGTCGGAAGGCACGGGCCGACACAGCGCCGCCCGGGGACCGGCTTCCGAGACCCTCGCAGAGATCCAGGCGCGCGGCTGGGGCCACCCGCTCCGCTGTGCCCTGGACTTGTGACCGTGCGTGCGCCTGACCGAGGTTCATGGAAGCCCGGCGCGAGCCGGGTTCGGCCGACCGCATCACCGGCTCACCACCCAGCGAAGACCTCGGCGAACGCCGCCCGGTTCGCCGAGGGTTGGGCGCGGTCCCACACCCCGAACACGACCCGGTCGAAGACCCCCGCGAAGGCGCCGCCCGGCGCGAGCCACGTCGCGAAAGCCGCCGCCACCTCGCGCGGGTCGTTGCGGAAGACCCCGCACCCCCACGCGCCCAGCACCAGCCGCCGGGCGCCCTGCTGCGCGGCGACGCCGAGAACGCGGCCCGCCCGGCGCGCCAGTGCCTCGCGGATGCGCGGACCGGCGTCGGGCTCGCGGCGCAGCAGCTGGCCCGCGTTCGGGGCGGGGCAGGTGAGGAAGGAGACCGGGAAGGGCTCCGCGAGCAGGTCGCCGCGCTCGTCGCGGTGGACAGGGACGTCCGGGGACCAGATCACCCGGTCGCTGTAGAGCAGGTCGTCGCCGGCGCGGTGCGCCGCGTAGTACTCGGGTGCGCGCAGCAGGCAGGGGTGGAGCAGGGACTGGCGGCACAGGTCCTCCTCCTGGGCGCGGGCCCCGCCGAGGTAGCCGCCGCCGGCGTTGCGCGCGGAGGCGAAGTTGAGCACCGCGACGGGGCCGCCGCCGGTCTCGACCAGCCGGCGCGCCGCGCCCAGGCTGCCCTCGCCGGTCACCTCGAAGGCCGTTCCACCGGCCGAACCCCCGGCCCCGGGCGGGGTCAGCGGCTCGTCGGGCCCGAACAGGCGGGTGCCCGCGAGCGCCGCCGCCAGCGGTGCGGCGACGGACACCCGGGTCCCGTCGGCCGTGCCGTACGCACCGGCTTCGGCGATGGACTGGTTCTGCTCGGCATAGGCGCGAAGTCGGCTGCTCACGCCCCGGACGCTAGGGCAGCAGGGCCCGCACGGGCGAGCGAATTGCGTGGCCCGCCGGGTAGCGTGGCGGCATGAGCGATCTGATCCTGGTGCGTCACGGCGAGACCGAGTGGAGCCTGTCCGGTCAGCACACCAGCTGGACCGAGAAGCCGCTGACCTCCGTCGGGGAGGCCCAGGCACGGGCGCTGGCCCCGCTGTTGGGCGAGCACAAGATCTGTCTCGCCCTGGTGAGCCCGATGGGCAGGGCCCAGGACACCGCCAAGCTGGCCGGACTGGACGCGCGGGTCGATCCCGATCTGCACGAGTGGGACTACGGCGCCTACGAGGGCGTCACCACCCGCGAGATCCACCGCACCCGGCCCGACTGGAACCTGTGGACCGACGGGGTGGCGCCGGGGCCCGAGGGGCATCCGGGCGAGACCCCTGAAGAGGTCGGCATCCGGGCCGACCGGGTGATCGCCAAGACCGAGGCCGCGCTGGCCAACGGCATGGGCGGCGACGTGGTGCTGGTCGCGCACGCGCACTTCCTGCGGGTGTTCACCGCGCGGCGGCTCGGGCTGCCGCCGTCGGGGGGCGCGCTCTTCCAGCTGGCGACGGGGACCATCAGCCGACTCAGCACCGAGCACGGCCGGCCGGTCGTCGCGAGCTGGAACGAGAGGCCCCGCGGCTGAACCCCGCCCGGGCGGCTGAACCCCGGGCGGGCGGCTGAGGCGGCGAGCGGCTGAAGGCGAGCCGAGCGGCTGAGCGCCCTCGCCTCGCCTATGCTCGTGCCAGCCGCCCATCCGGACATCTGCGCTCAAAGCATGACAGGACCACCGGGCGCGGCGAAGGGAGGCCGGTTTCCTTGGGCGCGAGCACCTCCGTGCCGGCACTCGGCGGGGCGCTGACGAAGGGTCGCTTTGTCGACACAGCCACCCGCGCCCCGGCACTGCTCCCCGTCCGCTAGGAGCCGCACCCGCCATGCGCCACCGCGAGGACCTGCCCTTCCGCACCACCGTCCAGGACACCTGGATCCCGCTGCCCGACGGCGTCCGCCTCCACGCCAGGATCTGGCGGCCGGTCACCGACGAACCCGTGCCCGCCCTGCTGGAGTACCTGCCCTACCGGCTCACCGACTGGACCGCGCCGCGCGACGCCGAGCGGCACCCCTGGTACGCCGGGCACGGCTACGCCTCGGTCCGCGTCGACATCCGCGGCCACGGCAACTCGGAGGGCCGGCCCGGCGACGAGTACGACGCGACCGAGCTGGCCGACGGGGTCGCCGTGGTCGAGTGGCTGGCCGGGCAGCCCTGGTGCAGCGGCCGGGTGGGCATGTTCGGGATCTCCTGGGGCGGCTTCAACGCCCTGCAGATCGCCGCGCTCGCGCCGCCCGCACTGCGCGCCGTGGTCACCGTCTGCTCCACCGACAACCGCTACGACAACGACGTCCACTACCTGGGCGGGTCGGTCCTCGCCGTCGACATGCACGCCTGGGCGGCGACCATGCTGGCCTTCGTCTGCAGGCCGCCCGACCCGGAGTTCGTCGGCGACCGCTGGCGGCAGATGTGGCGGGACCGGCTGGAGCGGGTCGAGCCGTTCGTCCACACCTGGCTCACCCACCAGGCCAGGGACGACTACTGGCGGCACGGCAGCGTCTGCGAGGACTACTCCGCGATCACGGCCCCGGTGCTGGCCGTCGGCGGCTGGGCCGACCCGTACCGCGACACCGTGCTGCGGCTGGTCGCGCACCTGGACGCCCCGGTGCGCGGCATCCTCGGCCCCTGGTCGCACCAGTACCCGGACCGCGGTCTGCCGCCAGGGCCGGCGATCGGCTTCCTGCAGGAGACGCTGCGCTGGTGGGACCACTGGCTCAGGGACGTCGACAACGACGTCATGGACGAGCCGCTGCTCCGGGCCTGGATCAACGAGTCCGCGCCGCCCGCGACCGGCTGCTCCGTCCGCGAGGGCCGCTGGGTCGCGGCGGACACCTGGCCCGCGCCCGAGATCGACATGACGAGATATCGACTCGACGGCACGATGAAGCATCCCGAACCGGGACCGGTCCGGGTGGTGTCGCCGCAGCACACCGGCGTCGACGCGGCCCGCTTCTTCCCCTTCGGCAACGACGCCGACCTGCCGCCGGACCAGCGTGAGGAGGACGGCCGCTCGGTCTGCTTCGACACCGCCGCCCTCGGGCACCGGGTAGAGATCCTGGGGCGCGCCAGGGTCAGGCTGCGGCTGACCTGCCCGGCCCGCCGCGGCCAGGTGATCGCCCGGCTCTGCGACGTCGCCCCCGACGGCTCCTCCACGCTGGTCACCCGCGGCGTGCTCAACCTGCTCAGCCGCCGGGGCCGCGCGCACACGGTGGAGTGGACCCCGGGCGCGACCGAGGACGTCGAGTTCGAGCTCTGGGGGGTCGGCCACGCGTTCCCGCCCGGCCACCGGATCCGGTTGGCGCTCTCCTCGGCCTACTGGCCCTGGGTCTGGCCGCACCCGGACGCCCGGGGCTTCACCGTCGACCCGGCGGCGAGCGAGCTGGAGCTGCCGGTCCGCGACGGCTCGGCCGACCGCGGCCGCCCGCCGATCCGCTTCGAGGAGCCGGAGCAGACCCCGCCGCTCGGCGTCGTCTTCGCCGACCCGGCGACGCTGGGCCCGGAGCGGGTGGTGCGCAGGGACGTCGGCGCGGGCGAGTGGGTGCTGGAGGTCGACCCCCGCTACGGGGGCCCGCGCACCTACCCGGACGGCCTGGTCGTCCGCGAGGCCGCGGTGGACCGCTACACGATCCGCGAGGACGACCCGATCAGCGCGCGGACACGGTCCGAGTGGGTTGTCGGCCTGGCCCGCCCGGAGCTCGGCTGGGAGGTCGAGGTGCGCACCCGCTCGGAGATCCGCACCGACGGCGCGGACTTCCTGACGGACGACCAGGTCACCGCGACCGAGCGGGGCGAGGTCGTGTTCGAGCGCTCCTGGCGGCGCCGCATCCCGCGCACACACGGCTGACGGCTCCGTCGGACGGGCCGGAGCACGTACGCTGACAGACGATGCCGCCCTCCCTGAAACCGCACCTGAACGGCTGGTACCGCTCGCTCAAGGCCACCTCCCGGTCCGGTCTGCGCGTGGAGCGGGCGACCAACCAGCCGCTGGCCGCGCTGCGCGGAGCGCTCGGCGTCGCGATCGCCCTGTTCGGCGCGCTCGCGCTGAGCGGTCCGGCGATGGCGACCTCCGCGGCGCTGGGCGCGCAGATGGCCGGGATGGCCACCTTCCAGCGCAGCTACCGACCCCGTCCCTGGCTGGCCCTGGCGACCGCGCTGGGGCTCGCGGTCAGCACCTTCGTCGGCTACGTCGCCTCGCCGTGGCCCGCGCTCTTCCTGTGCGTGGTCGCCCTCTGGTCCTTCGGCGCGGGGCTGGCCTGGGTCGGCGGCCAGACCGCGGGGATCCTGGCGAGCATGACGGTGGCCGTCATGCTGGTCGTGGTCAGTCTGACCGAGTCGGTCTCGCAGGCGGCGCAGCACGCGGGCGTCATCGCGGCCGGCGGCGTGATCCAGGCGCTGCTCGTGCTGGTCTGGCCGGTCAACCGCTGGGGCGCGCACCGCGAGGCGCTGGCCGAGGCCTGCGCCTCCATGGCCGACTACGCCCGCCGGCTGCGGCACGACCCCTTCGCGCCCTTCGACCCCGACCCGCTGATGGCGGCCCGCGAGGCCGCGGTGGTGACGCCCGGCCAGGCCCGCAGCAGGCCCGCCGAGCTCACCGGTGTCCGCCCGCTGGTGGAACGGATGCGCCCGGCGATGTCCGCGCTGGCCGATCCCCGTGTGGGCGCGGCGGAGGAGGGTCCCGAGCGCGACCGGGCCAGAGAACTGCTGGCCGCGGCGGCGGACATCCTGGACATGGCCGCCCACACGATCCGCAGCGGCGTGTCCCCGAAGATCCCCGAACGGGCCTACGCCGCGCTGGCGCTCCCGGACGACGGCCCCATCCTGCACGGCATCGCCCGGCACACCGCGCTGCGCCTGATCGGCCTGCTCGCCGAGGTCCACGACGCGCTGGAGACCCCTCCGGACGACGACTCCCCGCGCTACCTCCCCCGCCCCGGCGTCCGCGAGCTGCTGCCGCTGACCGTGGTGGCGATCCGCCGCAACTGGACCTGGCGGTCCGCGGTGCTGCGGCACGCGGTGCGGGTGGCGGTGGTGGTGACGCTGGCCGAGGGCATCGGTATGGCGCTGCCCTACGGCCACGGCTACTGGGCCGCGATGACGGCCATGATGGTGATGCGGCCCGACTTCTCGCAGACCTACAGCCGGGGCGTGGCCCGCCTGGCGGGCACGGTGGTGGGCGTCGGCGTCGCCTCGGCGGTGATGGTGGCCGCGCGGCCGGCGCCGTGGGTCTGCGGGGCGCTGGCGGTGGTCGCGGTGGGCGGCGCGTACCTGACGATGCGAGCCGGCTACATGGCGCTCAGCACGCTGGTGACCGTCTACGTCGTCTTCCTGCTGTCCATGGACGGGCTGACGCTGTCGCGGACGGCGGCGGAACGAGTGGGCATGACGCTACTGGGCGGGCTGCTGGCGTTCGCCGCGTACGCGGTCTGGCCGACCTGGCAGACCGTCAGGCTGCCGCACCGTCTGGCGGACCAGATCTCGGCGGCCGGACAGTACGCGGCGGCGACGCTGGAGGCTTTCGCCTCGCCGGGCCCCGTCACACGCCGCGCGATGCGGGACGCCCTGCTCGACTACCGCGCGGCGCGCGCGGCGTTGCGGGCGGCGGACGACTCGGCGGCGACCGAGCCGGTCCGCCATCGGGGCCTGCGCCCCTCGCAACTCTCCGACGCGCGGGCGGCGGTCGCGGCGATCGGCCGCACGTCGATGCTGATCGAGGCGCACGCCCCGACCGCGACCGCGCCCTCCCCCGGCGCAGCGGCGTTCGCGGGCGTGGTCCGCGACCAACTCACGATCGCGGCGGTCGCCGCCCGCACCGGCACCAAGGTCGACCTCACCCCGGTCCGCGACGCCTACCAACTCTGGTCCGACTCCGCCGACGGCACCCCGGACGAGATCCTCCGCGACGCCTCCATCCTCACCGAGGCCGTGACCGGCCTCGAGGAGTCCCTCAACTGAGTGCCTCAAGCAGGGGGCCGGTTGCACTCCCCCAGGGGCCCGCGGAACTGCCGATCCCCGGCTCCGCGGATGGGCGCGGAGCCTCACAGCAAAGGGTCAGTTGCACGACCTGGGAGTGCAACCTCCCATCGTTCGAACGTCAGGCGCTCTCGGGGACGCCGAGGCGGGGGAAGAGCGGGTGGGAGGGCGGCAGCACGCCGTCGACCGGGGTGCAGCGCTCCGTGATGCGCTCGGCCGCGTCCGGCAGGAACGGGCGGAGTTCGTCGCCCAGGGCGCGGCAGGCCGCGACCAGCGCGGCCAGCGCCGCGTCGAGTCGGGGTGAGGGCGCACCGCCCCGCTCCGACTTGGCGAGTTCCCAGGGGCGGGTGCGGTCGATGCAGCGGTTGGCCTCCTCCACGAGCGTCCAGACCGCGCCCGCCGCCGCGCGGTAGTCGAAGTCGTCCAGGGCCGCGTCCACCCGGCCCGCCGCGCGGGCGCAGACCGCGCGCAGCTCGGAGGTCGCCGTCGTGGAGACCGTGGGGGTCGGGACGACGCCGTCCCGGTAGCGGTGGACCATGGTGACCACCCGGTGCACCAGATTGCCGAAGCCGCCGGCCAGGTCCGCGTCCGCGCGGGCGATCAGGCGCTCCTCGGTGAAATCCGCGTCGCCGACCCGCGGGACCTCGCGCAGCAGCCACCAGCGGACCGCATCCGCGCCGAAGCGGGACACCAGGTCGGTGGGGTCGGCGACCGCGCCGCCGCCGGACTTGCTGATCTTGCGGCCGGACACCGTCAGGTAGTCGTGCACCAGGATCCGCGTCGGCAGCGGCAGGCCCGCCGAGAGCAGCATGGCGGGCCAGTAGACGGCGTGGAACCGGACCACGCCCTTGCCGACGAGGTGGACGCGTTCGCCCTCGCCCGCCCACCAGGTCGCGAAGTCGTCGCCCTCCCCGCCGAGCCCCAGGCTGGTGACGTAGTTGCCCAGCGCGTCCCACCACACGTAGACGACCTGGTCCTCGTCGCCCGGCACCGGGATGCCCCAGCCCCGGGCGCGGGCGCGGCTGCGGGAGACGGAGAAGTCCTGCAAACCGGAGTCGATCAGCGCCAGCACCTCGTTGCGCCGCGCCGCGGGCTCGACCCGCAGCCGGCCGTCGGTGATCAGCTCGCGCAGCCGCTGCTCGTAGCGGGACAGGCGGAAGAACCAGTTCTCCTCGCTGACCTGCTGCGGCTCCGTCCCGTGCTCGGGACAGCGGCCCTCGACGAGTTCGGTCTCCGCGTAGAAGGCCTCGCAGCCGACGCAGTAAAGGCCGACGTACTGCTTGCGGTAGAAGTCCCCCGCCGCGGCGCAGCGCTGCCACAGGTACTCGACGCCCACGCGGTGACGCGGGTCGCGGCTGGTGCGGATGAAGTCGTCGAAGGAGAGCGCCAGCGGTCCGGCGAGCTGCGCGAACGCGGCGGCGTTGCGGTCGACCAGCTCCTGCACGCCGACGCCCTCGGCCTCGGCGGCGAGGACGTTCTTCAGCGAGTTCTCGTCCGTGCCGCTCAGGAAGCGCACCGCGCCGCCCCTGGTCCGGCGGTGCCGGGCGAGCACGTCGGCCTGGACCAGCTCCAGGGCGAAGCCGAGGTGCGGGCGGGCGTTGACGTACGGGATGGTGGTCGTGACGTAGTAGCTCATCAGGCGCTCCTGCTCTCCCCCGACGGGAGGACTGTGGGCGGGAGGGGCCTGCGGCGCACATGCAGGAGGCCCCTGGTGACGGGGCCTCGGGTGTGCGGCGTGGTGCGCGCGTCCGTGTGTCAGCAGCCCCGGGAGGGGCGCATCATTCGCTGGTTCGGCGCACAGATCATGGACCGAGCGTAGCAGCACGGCCGCGGCGGATCGCCGCCGTTTCCTATGGGACAGAGCCTGCGGGGTGGCGCGGTCAGAGGTGCCCGCGGACGAAGCGGCCGAGCTCCGCGGCCCATGCCGCGTACTCGCTGCGCATCGACGCGTCGCCGCCGCTGAGCATCGCGATCTGGGCGTCGGTCATCCGGTCGGCGCCGTCCGAGGCCATCATCGCGGCCATCCGGTCCATGGTGTCCGCGAGGCGCTCGGCGTCGTGATGGCTCAGCATGACCAGCCGCTCCATGCGGCCGATAGTGGTGGAACCGGGCATGACTGCCTCCTCGGGTCGTCCTCCACGTGCTCCACCCCACGGTAGATCGGGTGAGTAGGGTGTGCACGCCGTGATCAAGGACGATCACGCGGGAGCGAGGGGACGCCGTGGGCATCGCGCTGTTCACACTGGGTGGCACCATCTCGATGGCCGGAGCGGCCCGGCTGGACGGGGCCGCGCTGACGGCCGCCGTCCCCGGCCTGGAGACCCTGGACGAGCCGCTGGACATACAGGACCTGGAGCCGGTGGGCAGCGGGAGCCTCACCTTCGCGCAGGTGCTCGCCGTCGCGGAGTCCGCCTCGGCGGCGGTGCGGGCCGGCGCACCGGGGGTGGTGATCACCCAGGGCACCGACACCCTGGAGGAGACGGCCTACCTGCTGGACCTGGTCTGGGCGCAGGACGCGCCGCTGGTGCTGACCGGCGCGATGCGCAATCCGACCCTCGCCGGGCCGGACGGTCCGGCGAACCTGCTGGCGGCCGCCCGGGTGGCCGCGGCGGCTCCGGCCCGCGGGCTCGGCGCGCTGGTCGTGTTCAACGACGAGATCCACGCGGCGCGCTGGGTCCGCAAGACCCACAGCACCAGCACCGCGACCTTCGTCTCGCCCGACACCGGCCCGCTGGGGCACGTGATCGAGGGCCGGGTCCGGGTGCTCACCGCCCCCGTGCGCTGCGCGCCGCTGCCGCCGCCCACCGCCGGCGCCCGCGTCGCGCTGTACACGGTGACCCTGGACGACGACCCGGACACCCTCACCGCGCTCGCCGCCGGTCAGGACGCCGTGGTGCTCGCCGGCTTCGGGGTCGGGCACGTCCCCGCCGTGCTGGTCCCCGCGCTGGCCGAACTGGCGGCGCGGATGCCCGTGGTGCTCACCTCCCGCACCGGGGCCGGCTCGGTCCTGCGCAGCACCTACCGCTCCCCCGGCTCGGAGACCGAGCTGCTCTCCCACGGCCTGATCGACGGCGGCCTGCTGCACCCCTACAAGGCGCGCGTGCTGCTGAGGCTGCTGCTCGGCTCCGGCGCGGACCGGGACGCGGTGGCGGCCGCCTTCGCGGAGCGGGGCTGAACGCGGCGGGGGCCGAACGGGGCGGAAGACCATTGCCCGGAGGCCTCCGCTTCGTTTACGGTGCAGCTCACGGGTACGAAATGCGTGCCCGCCTCCGTCCGATCCGACGGATACAGTTGCAGGAGAGTGCTCCCCATGTCGGAAATCGCAGTCACCGAGCGGACACGCCATCGGCGGATGCGGGAGAACGGCAGCACCCGCAAGGAGGAGCTCGACGCCGTGCTGGCGGCGGGCTTCGTCTGCCACCTCGCGGTGGTCGTGGACGGCACTCCGATGGCCGTGCCGACCTGCTACGGAGCGACCGCCGACACCCTCTACTTCCACGGCTCCGTCGCCAGCCGCAGCCTGGCCCAGGACCCGGCGGCCGAGGTCTGCGTCACGGTGACCCACGTGGACGGGCTCAGCCTGGCCAGGTCCGTCTTCGAGCACGGCGTGAACTACCGCAGCGTCATGGTCTTCGGCACCCCGCGGGTCGCCGACGGCGACGAGAAGCTGGAGGGTCTGCGGGTGCTGACCGAGCAGTGCGCTCCGGGACAGTGGGACTACGCCCGCCTGCCCAACCGCAAGGAGCTGGCCGCCACCACGCTGCTGGCCCTCGACCTCACCGAGGCCTCGGTCAAGATCGCGGCGGGCCCGCCGGAGGACGGCGAAGGGCCGGACGCGTCGCTCGGCCTGTGGGCGGGCAACGTCCCGATCCGGACGGTCTACGGCGCGCCGGTGCCCGCCCCGGACCTGGCTCCGGGCATCGCGCTGCCGCCGCACATCGCCGCGCTGCGGACCGAGGCCTGAGCGGTCAGCGCTCCCCTCGCAGCGGGAGTCCTGCGGCCCGGTAGACGTCGTCGAGCAGGCCCATCGTCGCCACGGCGTCACGCGCGGGGGTGAGCACGGGGCCGCCGTCCAGCACCGCCGCGGCGAAGGCCTCCAGTTGGCAGGCGTAGCTGGACGGACCGGCGACCCGCTCGACGCGGCGCGGGCCGCCCTTGGGCGGACGCACCGTCAGCCGGTGGAACACCTGCGGGGCGACGAAGTTGAACACGCTCATCGTGGCGTCGGAGCCCACCACCCGGGCGCGCATGGACAGCAGGCTGCGGGACCACATCGAGGCGCGCACCCGGCCGGTCGCGCCGCCGGGGTAGCTCAGCTCGGCGGTCATCGCCCGGTCGACGCGGGGGTCACGGCGCATGGTGAGCGCCCGTGCGGAGACCACGCGCGGCTCGCCGCCGAGCAGCCGGGCCGCGTGGACGGCGTAGCAGCCCGCGTCCATGGCCGCCCCGCCCGCGAGCCCGTAGTCGTAGCGGATGTCGCCGAAGCGGGGCAGCGGAAAGCACAGGGCCGTCTCGATCCGGCGGACCTCCCCCAGCTCGCCGCTCGCGACGATCTCCCGCATCCGCTCCGCGAGGGGGTGGTAGCGGTAGTGGAAGGCCTCCATGACGACCAGTCCGCGCTCCGCCCGTGCCGCGTCGGCGGCGTCCGCGACGAGCTCGGCCTCGGCCCGGTTGGCGGTGAACGGCTTCTCGCACAGGACGTGTTTGCCCGCGTCGAGCGCCTTCAGGGTCCATTCGGCGTGCAGGCCGTTGGGCAGCGGCACGTAGACCGCGTCGACGTCCGGGTCGGCGAGCAGCTCGGTGTAGTCCGTGTGGACCGTGGGCACGCCGTGCCGCCTGGCGAACTCGGCGGCACGCACGCGGTCCCTGGCCGCGACGGCCACCACGGAGACCCTCGCGTTCTCCCTGGCGGGTTTGATCAGCGCGCTCGGCGCGATGGCGGCGGCGCCGAGTACGCCGATCCGCAGCATGGTCGACATGCGCGCCACTGTGTCAGACCTGTGCTGCGCCGTCGACGACCGTGTCACGGGTTCGCGCGGGCCCTGTCCCGGCGCGACGGCGGGGTGGGAGCATGTCGCGGCAGTCGAAGGGAGCGGTCGTGCGAAGAGGGGGAGCCGTGTTCCTGGTCGGGGTGGTGCTGTGCGCGCTGATGGGCGCCGAGCTGGGGGCGGTGCTCACCGGGGCGCTGCGGCTGGGCACCGGCGTGGGCGTGGTGCTGTTCGTCGTCGGACTGAACCTGGCCCCGTGGACCGGCCTGGTCGGCGGCGCGCTGCTGGCCGCGGGCTCGCGCCGCGGGAGGCCGGGCGAG
This sequence comes from Streptacidiphilus rugosus AM-16, assembly GCF_000744655.1. NCBI lineage: Bacteria > Bacillati > Actinomycetota > Actinomycetes > Kitasatosporales > Streptomycetaceae > Streptacidiphilus > Streptacidiphilus rugosus. The sequence continues at coordinate 1,568,700 of NZ_JQMJ01000004.1, forward strand.
GGCCCGGCCGCGTTCCGGACCGCCCCGGCGCGGATCGAGTCGGTCCAGGCGGGCGGCGAGGCGCCGGACCTCACCCTGCGGTTGGACCTCACCGTCGCCCCCGAGGGCGCCCCGGCGTACCGGGTCCACGCACGGACCGTCGTCAACATCATGGACCTGGACGACTTCAAGGCCGGCCGGATCGTCCAGGTCGACCACGACCCCGCCCGCCCCTGGGACGTACGGGTCCGCCGCCGCCCCGACGCGGCGGGGGCGACGCTCATCGCCCTGGCGAAGTTCGACCGCGCCCCCGAGCAGAGCCGGGCCACGCCGCCGCCCAGGACCGGCACGGGCCGCGCCCGCCGGGTGGGCGGGTACGCGGTCCTGGCCGGGTTCCTGGTCTCGCTCTGGCCGCTGCTGACCCTGTGGGGCCCGCAGCTGTGAGGTCAGCCGGTCAACGGATCGGCATGCCCGAGAGGGTGCGGGCGATGACCAGGCGCTGGATCTCGCTGGTGCCCTCGAAGATGGTGTAGATCGCGGCGTCGCGGTGCATCCGCTCGACCGGGTACTCACGGGTGAAGCCGTTGCCGCCGAAGATCTGGATGGCCTGGGCGGTGACCCACTTCGCCGTCTCGCCCGCGTAGAGCTTGGACATCGAGCCCTCGGCCGCGGTGAACGGCTGGCCGTTCGCCGCCATCCACGAGGCGCGCCAGACCAGCAGCCGGGCGGCGTCGATGCGGGTGCGCATGTCGGCGAGCGTGAAGGCGATGCCCTGGTTGTCGATGATCGGGCGGCCGAACTGCTCGCGGGTCTTGGCGTACTCCAGCGACTCCTCGTACGCCGCGCGGGCCAGGCCGATCGCCTGCGCGCCGACGGCCGGACGCGACGCCTCGAAGGTGGCCATGGCGGCGTTCTTGACCTGCTCCACCCGCTCGCCGCGGGCGACGGCGGCCGCGCGCTCCTTGGCCCTGGCCATCCGGTGGTCCAGCGCGTCCTTGCCGCCGAGCAGGCAGTCGCCGGGGACCCGGACGTTGTCGAGGACGACCTCGGCGGTGTGCGAGGCGCGGATGCCGTGCTTCTTGAACTTCTGACCCTGGCTCAGCCCCGGCGTGCCCGGCGGGATGATGAAGGACGCCTGTCCGCGCGCGCCGAGCTCCGGGTCGACCGAGGCGACGACGACGTGGACGTTGGCGATGCCGCCGTTGGTGGCCCAGGTCTTGGTGCCGTTGATGACCCACTCGTCCGACGCCTGGTCGTAGACGGCGCGGGTGCGCATCGCGGCGACGTCGGAGCCCGCGTCGGGCTCGGAGGAGCAGAAGGCCGCGAGCTTGACGTCGCCGGGCGTGCCGAACATCTCCGGCGCCCAGGTGCCGACCTGCTCCGGCGTTCCGTTGGCGACGACCCCGGCGGCGGCCAGCGCGCTGCCGACGATGGCCAGGCCGATGCCCGCGTCGCCCCAGAACAGCTCCTCCATGGCGATCGGGATGCCGAGACCCGTGGGGTCGAACTGCTGCTGGGCGAAGAAGTCCAGCGAGTAGATGCCGACCTTGGAGGCCTCCTGCAGGATCGGCCAGGGCGTCTCCTCCCGCTCGTCCCATTCGGCGGCGGCCGGTCGGATGACATCGCGGGCGAAGCCGTGCAGCCAGTCGCGGACGGCGATCTGGTCGTCGTTGAGGGCGAGGTTGAAGCCGGTCATGGTGATTCTCCCCGGGCGCGACGCGCTGACTGGATGTGAGCTGGAGGTGAGGCGGATCTTGAGCCGCCAGGTGTTACCGTCGGTAACAGAGGCTAGTGGCTCCATGTTGTTACTAGGTAGTAAGGAATGTCAAGGCATCGTGTCCAGTCCCCAGGAAAGACCCGAAAGCCCTGAAAGCCCAGATCGGGATGAGCGGCGCGCGGAGCTGCTGGACGCGGCGGACCGCGTGGTCCGCCGGGAGGGACCGCGCGCGAGCATGAACGCGATCGCGGCCGAGGCGGGCATCACCAAGCCGATCCTCTACCGGCACTTCGGCGACAAGAACGGCCTCTACCGCGCCCTCGCCGACCGCCACAGCGCGGCGCTGCTGGAGCACATCCGTGCCGCGCTGGACGCGCCGCTGGAGCGGCGCGAACGGGTGGAGAACGTCCTCGACACCTACCTCGGCGCGATCGAGTCCGCCCCTCAGGTCTACCGCTTCCTCGCCCACCCCGACCCGGCCGCGGACAGCCTCTCCCCCGCGGGCCCGCTGGCGCCGACGCTGCGGGCGATCGCGGCGGAGCTGAGCCACGCGGTGGCGGTACAGGTGGATCTCGGCCCGGACGGCAACCTCGTGGCCGAGGCCTGGGGCCAGGCGATCACCGGCATGGTCCTCGCGGCCGGCGACTGGTGGCTGGAACACCAGCCCTTCCCCCGCGAACGCATGGTCCAGACCCTCGCCGACCTCCTCTGGGGCCGCCTCGCCGCTGCCGCGGAGAACCCGACCGCCACCAAGAACGGCGAATGAGCCACCCCTCACGGGCCGGTTGCACCACCTCAGGGGCGCGAGGAACTGCGCGGCCCGGCCGCACGGGCGCGACACCTCTCAAGCAAGGTCCGGTTGCACCATCAGGGGCGCGAGGAACTGCGCGACAAGCCACCGGCGTGCGGATGGTCCTCAACGCGCAGGGCCATCCGCCCCGGGTGGTTTCTCGGCCAGTTCCCCGCGCCCCTGAGGTGGTGCAACCGGACCGCCGTCGCGGAGTGGACCTACTCCGGGGCGACGAACCAGGCCGCGCGGCGGGTGGCGCGGAGGGCGCGGGCGCGGCGGAGGCCGGTGAGGGAGTCGAGGAAGACGCCGCCGTCGAGATGCGCGGCCTCGTGCTGGAGGCAGCGGGCGAAGAAGCCGGTCCCCTCGATCTCCAGCGGCACGCCGGTGACGTCCTGGCCGCGCACCACCGCGCGGTCGAAGCGGGGGGTCTGGGCCCGCAGACCCGGCAGGGACAGGCAGCCCTCCTCGCCGGCGACCACCACACCGTCCGCCTCGACCAGGACCGGGTTGACGACATGTCCCAGATGGCGGACATCCTCGTCGTCCGGACAGTCGTACACGAAGACACGGAGACCGACGCCGATCTGATTGGCCGCCAGCCCCACCCCGTCCGCCGCGTACATCGTCGCGAACATGTCCTCGATAAGACGTTCGAGCTGGTCATCGAAGGTGTCGACGGCCCGGCAGGGGGTGCGCAGCACGGCCTTCGCCCAGGGCGTGACGGGGTGCACGGAGCCGGCGCTGCCGGGAATGCGGGAGAGCATGGGACGACTCTATGCGGGCGCCGCCGGGCCCGTGACAAGCGCGGACGTGGACGCCGACGACGGCGGAACCGATCCTGCCGGTAGGCTACGACAGCCTGATGCCCCGCCGGGCCGTCCCGCAGGAGGAGAGCAACCGATGTCCGCGCACCCCGATTCGGCCGCGCCCTCGGCCTCGCTGACCGCACGCGCCAAGCTGGCCGTCACCGCAGGGAAGGCCGCCGCCGCCGTCTCGCGCGCCGCGGGCCGCGGCAGCGGGTCCGTCATCGGCGGACGCGTGGCCCTCAAGCTCGACCCGGACCTGCTGCGCAGCCTCGCCGAGAACCTGGACGTCATCCTGGTCTCCGCCACCAACGGCAAGACCACCACCACCCGTCTGATCGCCGAGGCGCTCCGCGCCGCCGGGCCCGTCGTCTCCAACGCGCTGGGCGCGAACATGCCGGCGGGCATCACCTCCGCGCTGGCCGGCAGCGGGGACGCGCAGTTCGGCGTGATCGAGGTCGACGAGAAGTACCTGGCCGGCGTCGCCCGCGACACCAACCCCAAGGCCATCGCACTGCTCAACCTCTCCCGCGACCAGCTCGACCGTTCCTCCGAGACCCGGATGCTCGCGGAGAAGTGGCGCGAGGGCCTGTCCGGCACCGAGGCCGTCGTCATCGCCAACGCCGACGACCCGCTGGTCACCTGGGCGGCCTCCTCCTGCCGCAAGGTCATCTGGGTCGCGGCCGGCCAGGCCTACCGCGAGGACGCCTGGTCCTGCCCGGCCTGCGGCGGCGTCATGCAGCGGCCGGACGAGGAGTGGTTCTGCCCCGCCTGCGGCTTCCGCCGTCCGCAGCCGCACTGGGCGCTCCAGGGCGAGTTCGTGGTCGACCCGCAGGGGACGCCGTGGCCGATCCGGCTGCAGCTGCCCGGCCGGGCCAACCTCTCCAACGCGGCCAGCACCGCCGCCGTCGCCTCGGTCTTCGGGGTGCACCCGCAGACCGCGCTGCAGCGGATGGAGACGGTCCAGGCCGTCGCCGGGCGCTACGAGTCGGTGCTGGTGAACGGCCGCGAGGTGCGGATGCTGCTGGCGAAGAACCCGGCGGGCTGGCTGGAGACCTTCACCCTGATCGACCCGGCGCCCGCGCCCGTCGTGCTCTCGGTCAACGCCCTGTCCGCCGACGGCACCGACACCTCCTGGCTCTGGGACGTCGACTACGAGCGCCTGGTCGGGCACCCGGTCTTCGTGATGGGACAGCGCAAGCTGGACCTCGCGGTGCGACTGGAGGTCGCCGGCGTGCAGTTCCAGGTCGTCGACTCGATCCAGCAGGCCGTGGCCGCCGCGCCGGCCGGCCGGATCGAGGCGATCGCCAACTACACCGCGTTCCAGCAGCTGCGCCGCGACGTGCAGGGCTGACGGCGTCCGGAACGAAAGAAGAGGACCTCCCGCCATGAGTGACAGCGCCCTTCGGCTGGTCTGGATCTACCCGGACCTGCTCTCCACCTACGGCGACCGCGGCAACGTGCTGGTGGTCGAGCGCCGCGCCCGGCAGCGCGGTCTGGACGTGCAGCGCATCGACGTGCGCTCGGACCAGCCGGTGCCGACCAGCGGCGACATCTACCTCATCGGCGGCGGCGAGGACCGTCCGCAGCGGCTCGCGGGCGAGCGGCTGCGGCAGGACCCGGGTCTGGGCCGTGCCGTGGAGAACGGCGCGATCGTCTTCGGCGTCTGCGCGGGCTACCAGATCATGGGCCACGAGTTCATCGACGACCGCGGCGAGCGGACGCCGGGGCTCGGCCTGCTGGACGTGTGGAGCACGCGCGGTGAGGGCAAGCGCAACGTCGGCGACATCCTCGCCGAGCCCGACCCGCGTCTCGGCCTGCCGACGATGACCGGCTTCGAGAACCACCAGGGCATCACCCACCTGGGACAGGGCGTCTCGCCGCTGGCCCGGGTCACCGTCGGCGGCGGCAACGGCACCGGCGACGGCACCGAGGGCGCCTGGCGGGACACCGTCTTCGGCACCTACCTGCACGGCCCGGTGATGGCGCGCAACCCGCTCATCGCCGACCTGCTGATCAAACTGGCCCTGGACGTCAGCGCACTGCCGCCGGCGGACAACACCTGGTACGACGCGCTGCGTGCGGAGCGCATCGCGGCGGTCCAGGCGCCGGCCTAGCCGGCGGCCCAGTCCACCCTTTACTCACCTCTGGTGAACTTCCCCGCAGGGCGCCGACGGCGCCGCCCTGGCGACCGACTCGGCATGACCGGAAGCCGCTGCTCGGTATCATCGCGATAGGGTTGATTTGTCCGAATTACGGATCTGCGGATCCCCGTTCGGATTTCCGTCCGGTCGCCGGTTCTGCTCGGGAGTAGTCAAACGATGCGTATTGGTGTGCTGACCAGTGGTGGGGACTGCCCAGGTCTGAACGCCGTGATCCGGTCCGTGGTCCACAGAGGCGTGGTGGACCACGGGGACGAGATCATCGGGTTCGTGGACGGCTGGCGCGGTCTGCTGGAAGAGGACTACAAGGAACTGACCCTGGAGTCGGTGTCGGGAATCCTGGCGCAGGGCGGCACGATCCTGGGGTCGACCCGGGTTCAGCCGTCCAAGCTGCGCGAGGGCGTGCCGGCCGCGAAGGCGATGTGTCAGCGGCTGGGCCTGGACGGGATCATCCCGATCGGCGGCGAGGGCACGCTGAAGGCGGCCCGGATGCTGTCGGACGCGGGCCTGCCGATCGTCGGCGTGCCCAAGACCATCGACAACGACATCGCCTGCACCGACGTCACCTTCGGATTCGACACGGCCGTGTCGGTGGCCACCGAGGCGCTGGACCGGCTCAAGACCACCGCCGAGTCGCACCAGCGCGTGATGGTCGTGGAGCTGATGGGCCGCCACACCGGATGGATCGCGCTGAACGCGGGCATGGCCGCCGGTGCGCACGCGATCGTCGTGCCGGAGCGTCCCTTCGACATCGAGAAGCTGACCGAGGTCGTGCGCGAGCGCTTCGAGCGCGGCAAGAAGTTCGCCATCGTGGTGGTCGCCGAGGGCGCCAAGCCGGAGCCCGGCACCATGCCGTGGCAGGAGGGCACCATCGACATCTACGGCCACGAGCGCTTCACCGGCGTGGCCACCCAGCTGTCGGGCGAGCTGGAGCACCGGCTCGGCAAGGAGGCCCGCCCGGTCATCCTCGGCCACGTCCAGCGCGGCGGCACCCCGACCGCCTACGACCGGATCCTGGCCACCCGGTTCGGCTGGCACGCCGTCGAGGCCGTCCACAAGGGCGCGTTCGGCCACCTGACCGCGCTGCAGGGAACCAACATCAACCTGGTCCCGCTGGCCGACGCCGTCGCCGACCTGAAGACGGTCCCCGCCGAGCGCTACGCCGAGGCGGAGACCGTCATCTGACACACCCCCGCGCCACGCCCTCACATCGGGGAGCAGGCGGCGAAATGTCCGGTTAGCGTGGGCGCATGGAGATCCTTGCGTACGGTGTGCAGGCCGACGAGAAGCCACTGCTCGAGGCCGCGTTCGCCGGCCGCCACGCGGTGCGGTGTCTGGAGGTCTTCCTGAACTCCGACACCGCACCGCTGGCGGCCGAGCACGAGGTCGTCAGCACAAGCGTGAACGCCGTGCTCGACGCGTCCACGCTGCGCACGCTCGCCAAGGGCGGCACCCGGATGATCGCGCAGCGCTCCACCGGCTTCAACAACATCGATCTGGACGTGGCCGCGGAGCTCGGCCTGACCGTCGCCCGGGTCTCCTACTACTCCCCCTACTCGGTCGCCGAGTTCGCCTGGACCCTGGCGCTGGCGGTCAACCGCAGGGTCATCAGGGCCGCCAACCGCACCCGCGAGTTCGACTTCAGGCTCGACGGCCTGATGGGCGTCGACGTCCACGGACTGACCGTGGGCGTGGTCGGCACCGGCAAGATCGGCGAGTGCTTCTCCCGGATCGCCCACGGCTTCGGCACCCGGCTGCTCGGCTGGGACGTGGCCGAGAACCAGGTCTGCCGCGAGCAGCTGGGCATGGAGTACACCTCGCTGGAGCGGCTGCTCGCCGAGTCCGACCTCATCTCGCTGCACGTCCCGCTGGTGGCGGAGACGCACCACCTGATCGACGAGACCGCGCTCGGCCGGATGAAGAAGGACGCGATCCTGGTCAACAGCAGCCGCGGCGGGCTGGTCGACACCCAGGCGCTGGTGGAGACGCTGCGCGCGGGCCGGCTGCGCGGCGTGGGCCTGGACGTGTACGAGGAGGAGACCGGGCTGTTCTTCCTCGACAAGTCGCTGGAGGGTGTCGCCGACGACGTCCTCGCCCGGCTGATGACCTTTCCCCAGGTCCTGGTGACCTCGCACCAGGCGTACTTCACCTCCACGGCGGTCGGGCAGATCATCGACACCACCGTCGCCAACGTCGACGACTACCTGGCCGGCCGGCGCACCGGGAACACCCTGGTCCCGCAGGCCTGACCGGCTGCGGCGGACCCGGTGGCCGGGGGCAAACCGGACAGTTCTACCCTGGTGCGGTAGCAGGAGCGCACCGCCACGAGGGAAGCAGGGACCGCCGATGGGCAGCATGCCGGGCATGCCGGGGATGGAGCACGACCTCCCCCCCTTCTCCTTCGGCCGGGCGCTGGCCTTCCACCCCTCGGCGAACTGGGCCTTCCTCGTCCTCAGCGTGGTGCTGCTGGTGCTCTACGCCGCTGGCTGCGTCCGGCTCTGGCGGCGCGGCGACAAGTGGCCGGTGGGCCGGCCGATCGCCTGGGTCCTCGGCCTGGTGACGATGGTGCTGGTCACCTGCACCGGGGTGGGCCAGTACGGCATGGTGCTGCTCAGCGCGCACATGATGCAGCACATGGTGCTGTCCATGCTGACGCCGATCCTGCTGCTGCTCGGCGGTCCGATCACGCTGGCGCTGCGGGCCCTGCGCCCGGCGGCGAAGGGTTCGCACGGGCCGCGCGAGCTGCTGGTGGCACTGCTGCACTCGCGCTACGTCAAGGTGGTCTCGCACCCCGCCTTCACCATCCCGCTCTTCATCGCCAGCCTCTACGGGCTCTACTTCACGCCGATCTTCGACACGCTGATGAAGTCGGAGTTCGGCCACTTCGCGATGATGGTGCACTTCCTCGCCGTCGGCCTGGTCTTCTTCTGGCCGATCATGGGCGTGGACCCGGGCCCGCACCGCCCCGGCTACGTGATGCGGATCCTGGAGCTCTTCGTCGGGATGCCGTTCCACGCCTTCTTCGGCGTGGCGATCATGATGGCCTCCGGCCTGATGGTCGGCACCTTCGCCCACCCGCCGGCCTCGCTCGGCGTCGACCCGCTCTCCGACCAGCACCTGGCCGGCGGCCTGGCCTGGGCGTTCAGCGAGATCCCGACGGCCGTGGTGCTGATCGCGCTGACCTTCCAGTGGGCCAAGTCCGAGGAGCGGCAGTCCCGCCGCAAGGACCGCGCCGCGGAACGCAACGGCGACCAGGAGCTGGAGGCCTACAACGCCTACCTGGCCCGCCTGGAGCAGCGCTCGGCGGGCTAGGCAGGACCGGGTCGGGTCAGGTCGGTCAGGCGGAGATCATGCTGTCGTAGGGGACCTGACGCAGGTAGAGCGCGCCGCAGGTGTGGCAGACCGGTTCGGTCGTGTGGCTCCACTCGTGGTCGGTCAGCGTCGCCGCGTCCTCGGCGAGATCGCGGCCGCAGAGGGCGGTCAGTTTCCCGTCCTTCATCATGTGCCAGGCCCTGACGGTGCCTTCCTGACCGTACTCGGCGCGCATTCCGTAGACGTTCATGGGCGAACCTCCTGGTGCCTCTGGTGCCGTCGGCCCATAGAGACCAGGATGCTCCCGGCGCCGCGTTACCGCGAGCGACGCCGCGACCGGACCGGTCACCCTCCGCGGCGGGCCTGCGCGTCCAGGCCGTCCAGCAGCACGTCGAGGCCGAACTCGAAGCGCTCGTCGCCCACGTTCCTGGTCAGCGCCCCGACCATGGAGACGATCAGCGGATAGCGGTCGACCGGCAGCGAGCCGAAGAACGCCCTGACCCCCTCCAGGTAGGCCTCCGCGTCGGCGGGGTCGTGGCTGCGGACACCGCCCCGGGTGCTCTCCTCGACCGCGGTCGCCACCACGTACAGGCTCAGCGTGTCCACCGCGTAGGAGGCGAGCCGGTCGGAGAGGCCGCCGGCGCGGAGCAGGCCGAGCATGGTCTCGGCCGAGTCGAGGGCGCTGGGCGTGGTCGGGATGTTGACGTCCATCGCCGCACGGGCCAGGTCCCGGTGGGCGACCAGGTTGTCCCTGGCCTGGCGCAGGAAGTCCTTGACCTGCTCGCGCCAGCGGGCCGGGTCGGGCTCGGGGTGGCGCATGTCCGCGTAGACGCGGTCCAGGACCAGGGTGACCAGCTCGTCCTTGTTGGCGACATGGGCGTAGAGCGAGGCCGCGCCGGTGCCGAGCTCCTGGGCGACGCGGCGCATGTTCAGCGCGTCCATGCCCTCCGCGTCGATGACCTTGAGCGCCGTCTCCACGATCAGCTCGCGGCTCAGGGTGCGACGGCGTGGCTTGCGGGCGTCCGCGCCGAAGGCGGGCGGCCAGGTGGGGGAGGGCGCGCTGGTCATGGAGCACAGCCTAGTTGACACGAACGGCGTTCGCCGAGTAGAACAGTGTTCGTTATTACGAACGTCGTTCGTAAAATTCTCGCACCCCGGGGGAAGCCATGTCCGCCACCACCAGAACTCCGCCCGAGGCCGCTCCGGCCACCGAGGCCGGGCATCCACTGCGCTGGGTCGCCCTCGGCGTCGTGCTGCTCGCCGAGATCATGGACCTGCTCGACACCACGATCGTCAACGTCGCCGCCCCTGCCATCCGCGGCGCCTTCGGCGGCGGCACCGCGCAGATCCAGTGGATCAGCGCCGCCTACACCCTCTCCTTCGCCGTCCTGCTGATCACCGGAGCGCGGCTCGGCGACCTCTTCGGCCGCAAGCGGATGTTCGTCCTCGGCTCGCTCGGCTTCACGCTCTGCTCCGCGCTCTGCGCGGGCGCGGTCGACTCCGGCATGCTGATCGGCTCCCGGGCACTGCAGGGCGGCTTCGCCGCGCTGATGATCCCGCAGGGGCTGGGCATCATCCGCAGCGTCTTCTCCGCCGCGGAGGTCGGTGGCGCGTTCGCCGCTTTCGGTCCGGTGATGGGTCTCTCCTCGGTGCTCGGACCGACCCTCGGCGGCTTTCTGGTCACCGCGGACGTCCTCGGCACCGGCTGGCGAATGGTCTTCCTGATCAACCTCCCGCTCGGCCTCGCCGCCGCACTGCTCGGCGCCCGCGTCATCCCCGCCGACCACGGCGTCACCGGCGCCCGCCGCCTGGACCTGCCCGGCGTCGTGCTGCTCAGCGCCGCCGCCGCGCTGCTGGTCTTCCCGCTGGTTCAGGGCCGCGAGCTGGGCTGGCCGCTGTGGACGGTCCTCTCGATGGTCGCCTCGCTGCCGGTCTTCGCCCTCTTCGCCGCCCTCCAGCGCCGCCTCGCCGCCGCCGACCGCTCGCCGCTGGTGGAGCCCTCGCTCTTCCGCGGCCGGGGCTTCCCTTCCTCGGTGGTCGTGGTGGCGGTCTTCTCCGCCGCGATGTCCGGGCTGATGCTGACCTTCACGCTGACGCTCCAGCTCGGCGCGCAGTGGACCCCGCTGCACGCGGGCGCCACGCTGATCCCGCTCTCGCTCGGCATCGTGGCCGGCGCGATCGCCAGCGGCGCGGCGCTCGGACCACGCTTCGGCCGCCGGGTGATCCACGCGGGCGTGCTGGTCATGGCTCTCGGCACGCTGGCGCTCTGGGCGAGCTTCGCGCACTGGGGTCTGCGCGTGAGCAGCTGGGAACTGCTGCCCGCGCTGGTGGTCACCGGCCTCGGCATGGGGCTGCTGATGGGACCGCTCTTCGACATCGCGCTGGCCGGGGTCACCGACGAGCAGTCAGGCTCCGCCTCCGGCGTCCTCAACGCCCTCCAGCAGCTCGGCGGCTCCGTCGGTGTGGCGACGCTGGGCACCGCGTTCTTCTCCTGGAGCGCCACCCGCGGCACGGTCACCGCCACCGGCTGGACCCTCGGCTGCGTCGCCCTCTGCCTGCTCCTCGCGGGCGCGGCGGCCTTCGCGATGCCCCGGATGCCGCGCCAGAGCGCCGGGCACCACTGACGGGGTGATCCGACGTCGGACCGGGCGTGCCGCCGCGCACGCCCGGGTACGGAGCACCGGCATGAGCGTCGACCTCAACCGGGCCGAGATCCGCATCAGCGTCGTCATGCTCTCCCTGACCCTGTCGGCGGGCGCGATCGACGCGATCACCTATCTCGGCCTCGGGCACGCCTTCGCGGCCCTGACGACCGGCAACATGCTGCTGCTCGGCTTCGGGGTGGCGCAGACCGCCGGCACCCCGATCGCCCGCCCGGCCGAGGCCCTGGCGGCGTTCGCCGCCGGGGTCGCCCTGGCGCACACGCTCATCGCCCGGCTCGACCGGCGCGGCCGACGCTGGTTCGTCGCGGGGCTCGCCTTCGAGGTGTTCCTGCTGGCCGCGGCGGGCCTCTACGCGGTCGGCGTCGCCGGGTCGGGACCGCTCGCCGGTCGCGGACAGGCCGTGACCGTGGTCCTGCTGGCCGCAGCCATGGGCTGGCGCCAGCGGGTCATGCTCGAGGCAGGCATCCCCGACATGCCGACCACGGTGCTCCAGATGACCCTCGTCAAGGCGGTCACCGACGTCCTGTCAGGCAGCTTCCCCGGTCCCGCCGGCACCCGTCTGGCGAAGGCGCGCAGGATCGCCACCATCGTCGGCCTCTTCGCCGGCGGCGCGGCCGGCGCCCTCCTCCTTCGCCTCGGCCCCGGCCCTGCGCTGCTCTGCATCGCCGGCTTCGAAGCCTGCGTCGCCGCCCTCTACGCCCACTCCCCCCGCTACCGCCCGCCCACGCCCGCCGCAGGGGCCACGACGGGCTAGGGGAACGTCGCCAAACCCCGCCGGGTCCCCGGCCACGTGACTCGGCCTCGACTCGGCCTTCGGCCAGGAGGCGCCCCTTCCCTGCGTGGTCGGGTCATCCGCCTGGCGTCTTCGTCGCGCCCGGACCCGACGGCCGACCCGACGCGGGACCGCGGAATGGCCCTACGGCCGCTCGGGCCAGTCGGGCGGGGGCAGGAGGCGGCCGTTCTGGACGGTGAAGCCGAGGTCGCGCAGGTACGGGCGGGCCTGTTCCAGGAGCGAGAGGACGCGCAAGCTGGTGCGGAAGCAGAGCGCGGCCAGCGGCAGCTCCACCAGGAGGGCCATCAGCAGCGCCGCCGCCAGCTCGCCGCCCGTGGACGAGAGCATGACGTCGAACCAGGCGTCGGTGACCAGCAGCGCGCCGGCCACCGCCGTCACCAGGGCGCTGCGCGGCGAGAGCCGCAGGATGCGGACCGCGCAGCCGGTGAAGACGACGATCAGTATCGCGTCGAAGCCGCCCCAGGCCACGTCCCAGTGGGCCGCGCGCTCCCGGCCGGGGAGCGTCAGGAACAGGAAGACGGTCCACGGCACCAGCACCAGCGCCGAGCAGAAGTAGATCAGCGCCAGCCGCGGGCGCACCACCCGCTCGCTGTGTTCGCGACCCTCCAGCGCGCTCGCCAGGAACGCGGGCGGCCGGAGGAACCGGGGCAGCCGGCTCTCCCAGCGTTCCCAGTCCCCCTCCTGACGCTCCGACCCGAACTCCCGCTCAGGGGACATCGTCCGGCTCCCGGTCGTTCGGCACATAGCCGAGGTCGATCGGCGCGGCCGGGGGTCCGTCACGGCGCAGGTCGGCCAGGAGCTCGACCAGCTGCGGCGGCCAGAGCACCTCGGGGACCTCGGCGAGCTCCTCGGGGGTGAACCAGCGGCAGCCGAGGATCCCGTCGGCGGCGAAGGAGTCCGTCAGATCCCCGACCGGGTCCCGGCGCGGCGCGGAGGCCAGGAAGATCACCTCGTGCTGGCGGACCAGGCCGGTGTCGCCGCGGTGGTAGTCGTGTTCCCACCGCCACAGCGCCGGTCCGGTGACCACGTCGGTCCACCCGGTCTCCTCGACCGTCTCGCGCACCGCCCCCGCGAGCGGATCCTCGCCCTCGTCGAGGCCGCCACCGGGCAGCACCCAGTGCGGTCCGACCTCGGCGTCGTGGTGCCGCTGGAGGAAGACCGCCCCCTCGGGGTCGAGCACCAGCAGGCGCGCGGCCGGGCGGCGCGGGCGCTCGCCGGGCAGCGGCCGCTCGGCGAGCAGGAAGCCGCCCCCGTGGGCGAGGCGCTCCTCCCCGTAGCGGGCGGCGAGTTCGGACCGGTCGATCTCGTGGACCACCCAGCCGTGCCGACGCAGCCACTGCGCCGAATCCTCCCCCAGGCCGCCGCGCCACAGGCTGGTCGCGGCCGACATGTCCGGGTCGGCCACGGCCTGCCGCAGGACCCCTCGAGTGCTGCTGCCATGGACGAGGGAGAGCCGGCTGCCGGGTGCGGACGCTGCGCCGAGCCGCCGCAGCAGCGCGCCGGCCTCCTTGGCGTCGAGATAGATGAGCAGTCCCTCGACCAGCCAGGCCGTGGGCAGCTCGGGGTCGAAGCCGGCCCCGGTCAGGGCGCCGACCCAGTCCTCCCGCAGATCCGCCGTCAGCACCCGCCGCTCGACGCGCGGCTGCGCGCCCTCCGCGGCCAGGACCCGCTCCTTGAAGGCGACCATGTCCGGCAGGTCGAGCTCGAAGAGCCGTACGCCTTCAGGCCAGTCGAGCCGGAAGGCGCGCGCGTCCAGGCCGGCCGCGAGCAGGACGACCTGCCGGCACCCGCCCTCCCCCACCGCGCCGCGCAGGTAGTCGTCGAAGTAGGCGGTGCGCAGCACCAGGTGCGCCGCCATCGCCGTCCACGCGGGGCGCGGCTCGCGGGGTCCTGGCGGCCGCGCCGGAGCGGCCGCGGCGGCGGCTCGCAGGAAGGCGGCGGCGTAGGGGTCGTCGAAGAGGCGGTCCTCGCGAGCGCTCTCGGCGGCTCGGGCCAGGGCGACGCCGAGCGCCGTCCGGCCCACCCCGTCGGGCAGATGATCGTCAGTCACCCGGCCAATCTAGGCGGCGTGTCGCGCGCGGCGGAACCAGGTTTCCGGACCAGCCGGACGGAGGCCGCCGACCGGCGTGGGGCGAATGGGTGAACCAGATCTTCCGCCTTTGTTGTTCATGCAGGTCATTCCGTATTTCTGGCACAGGAAATCGATTTTCATAACGTCTCTTCGGATACTCCGGAAGGCCCAGGAATTGCCCCTCAAACGCGGCGTGACAAGAATCACAAAGGCCCGGCGGAACGTGAAGATCCCATAAAAACGTGCCAATACTGTCCGCCGAACGAACAAGTCCTCGCCACCCTGGCGGGGCGGTCCGGCCGGACGCCTAGTCTCGCCACCGGTCGGACGCCAGGTGCTCACACACACCTGACAGGCGAGAACGGGAGACCCAGGCAGTACGGAGCGGTGGCGGCAAGCGCCGCTCCTTGGGGTGAAGCCGAATGCACGAATGGTGCGGCCGGCCGGGCAGCTTCTGGAGCCCGAACCCGACAGGGACGACTTTCGTAGGCGGTTCCGGAAGGGCTCCCGCATGTCTGCGTCCCATGATTCTGCGCGCACCCATGCCCACCGGCTGAAGGCCGGGATCACCACCGTCGCCGCCACCGGCGTCCTCCTCGGCGGAACGGCGTTGGCCGCACCCACGGCCCACGCCGCCGCCCTGACGATAGGGCAGAAGGCCCTCGGCATCGCCCAGTCGAAGCACGGCGACCCGTACCGCTGGGGCGGGACCGGCCCCAACTCGTTCGACTGCTCGGGCCTGACGTACTACGCCTTCCGCCACGCCGGCCGGAAGCTCCCCAGGACCGCGCAGGCGCAGTACAACCACGTCCAGCACATCTCGTTCAGGCAACTGCGCCCGGGCGACCTGGTGTTCTTCCACTCCGGCTCGAACGTCTACCACGTGGGCATCTACGCCGGGCACTGGGAGATCTGGCACTCCCCGCACACGGGCAGCTACGTGAAGCTGGAGCGCATCTGGACCAACTCGGTCTGGTTCGGCCGCGTCAACTGACCGACGCCGCGCGGCGGGCCTCGTCGAGGATCTCCATCACCTCGACCGAGGCCTGCCACGGCATCAGCGGACTCTCGGTCAGGCCCTCGCGCAGGCAGCGCATCACCTCTTCGGCCTCGTGCACGAAACCCCTGCCGGTGTAGGGCACATCGAACCGCTCGCCGACGGCGTCCTCCTCGCCGCGGAACAGCGTGAAGTGGTCCGGCCGGAAGAAGACCGGCGGCAGCTCGATCCGGCCGAGCTCGCCCACGATCGACGCCCGGCAGGGCGTCCCGGCCACGATCCCGCAGCTGAGCGCGGCGAGCGCCCCGTCGTCGAGGCCCCCGTCATAGCCGAGCAGCAGCCCGGTGTTGGCGTCGACGCCCTCGGGTGTGCGCGTGGACCAGGCCCGCACCTGGTCCGGCGCGCCGAGCAGCAGGTGCGCGAGGCTGACCGGATAGACCCCGAGGTCCAGCAGCGCGCCGCCGCCGAGCGCGGGGTCCCGCAGCCGGTGACCGGGATCGAAGGGGCCGGCGATGCCGAAATCGGCCTGCACGGTACGGAGTCGGCCGAGCGCGCCGTCGGCGACCAGCGAAACGACCTTCCTGATGGCCGGATTGCAGCGCATCCACATGGCTTCCATCAGGAACACCCCGCGCTTGCGCGCGAGTTCCACCAGGGCGCGGGCCTCGGCGGCGTTCATGGTCACCGGCTTCTCGCAGAGCACGGCCCGACCGGCGTCCAGACAGAGCGATGCGGCGTCATGATGCGCGCTGTGCGGCGTGGCGACGTAGACGACGTCGATCCGCTCGTCCCTGGCCATCGCCTCCCAGCTCCCGTACGCGTGCGGAATCCCGTGCCGCGCGGCGAAGGCGTCCGCGGAGCTCTGACTCCGCGAGGCGACGGCGAACACCTCCGCGCCGGGAACGAGCGCGAGATCCTCGGTGAAGTCGCCGGCGATGGCCCCCGTGGCCAGGATGCCCCACCGTATGGGGCGCATGTTCGCAGTCATGCGCCCCATCCCATCACGCCTACCTGTGCACGTTGCCCTCCCCCGGAGGCGCGAGGAACCGGGCGCCTCCGGCACGCGGGCGGGGCCCTGTCCGCAGGGGTTTCAGTTGCCCCCGGGGGCGCGAGGAACTGCGCGCTCCGGCGCTCCCGCGCGAACCCTCCCCGCAAGGGTGAGTTGCACGACCTCCGGGGGCGCGAGGAACTGCGCGAGAAGCCACCCCGGGCGGACAGGCCTGCTCGTTCGGCGGCCGTCACCCAGGGTGGCTTGTCACGCTCCCAGTTGATCAAGCAGCGCCCCGGGCGCCGAGGCGTTGGCCGGCTACCGCCGCGCGCCCGCCGGGGCGGTCGCGGTGAGGACGGAGACCGCCCAGGCGATCTGGCTGTCGGTCAGGTCGGCGCGAGCCGTGAGGCGGAGGCGGGAGTCGCGGTCGGGGACGGACGGGGGGCGGAAACAGCCGACGCCGAGGCCGCGGGCGCGGGCGTCGAGGGACCAGGCGAGCGCGGCCTCGGGCGAGGGGGCGCGGACGGAGACGACCGCCGCGTCGGGGTCGCTCGCGCGCAGGCCCTCGGCCTGCAGCGCGTCGGCGAGCGAGCGGGCGACCTCGCGGGCGCGGTCCGCGCGGGCCGGGTCGGCGCGGAGCACGCGCAGCGCGCCCAGCGCGGCGCCCACCGCCGACGGGGCCAGGCCGGTGTCGAAGATGAAGGTCCTGGCCGCCTGGACCAGGTGGTCGATCACCCGGCGCGGGCCGAGCACCGCGCCGCCCTGCGAGGCCAGCGACTTCGACAGGGTCACCGTCGTGACGACGTCCGGCGCGCCGGCCAGGCCGGCCGCCGCCGTCGCGCCCGCGCCGCCGGGGCCGAGCACGCCGAGGCCGTGGGCGTCGTCCACGACCAGCGCCGCGCCGTGGTCCCGGCAGACGCGGGCCAGTTCGGCCAGCGGCGCCGCGTCGCCGTCGACGGAGAAGACCGCGTCGCTGACGGCGACGGCCCGTTCCTCGTCGCGTGCGGCGAGTTCGGCGCGGAACGCGCCGGGGTCCTTGTGCGTGGCGCGGGCGATCCTGGCGCGGGAGAGGCGGCAGCCGTCGATCAGCGAGGCGTGGTTGAGCGCGTCGGAGACGATGAGCGCGCCGGGACCGGTCAGCGCGGTGAGCGCGGCCAGGTTGGCCGTGTAGCCGGAGGAGAAGACGAGCGCCGCCTCGGCCCCGCAGAAGTCCGCGAGCTCGGCCTCCAGCTCGCCGTGCAGCTCGGTCGTGCCGGTGACCAGTCGCGAGCCGGTGGACCCGCCGCCCCAGCGGAGCGCGGCGTCCGCGGCGGCGCCGGTGACTCGCGGGTCGTGGGTGAGGCCGAGGTAGTCGTTGCTCGCGAGGTCGAGCAGGTCGCTGTCGGCGCTGCGGTGGCGCAGCGTCCGCTCGAGACCGGCCCTGCGCCGGGTCTCGGCGGCGGTGTCGATCCAGGCGAAGGGGTCCGCGGTGGCGATCGTCATGGGCCGACCCTGCCAGGTCGTCGGCGTCCCGGACAACTCGCCCGGCCTGCGACGTCGATCACCCGAGGGAACGTCGACGGGCTCTCGACCGGACCATCGGCGCCGCCCGTGCTTTAATAAATGAACGTCCGTTTATTAATGCCGAAGGAGCGCCCATGCCGGACACCACGCGACCGCTCGCCGGCCAGGTGGCCCTCGTCGCGGGAGGAACCCGGGGCGGCGGGCGCGGGGTCGCGGTCGAGCTCGGGGCCGCGGGGGCGACCGTCTACGTCACCGGACGGAGCAGCGCCGCCTCCGGCGGGTCGGAGATGGCGCGGCCGGAGACCGTGGAGGAGACCGCCGCGCTGGTCACCGCGGCGGGCGGGGTGGGGATCGCCGTCCGGGTCGACCACTCCCGCCCGGAGGAGGTGCGCGCGCTGGTCGAGCGGATCCGCGCGGACCACGGCGGTCGGCTGGACGTCCTGGTCAACGGCGTCTGGGGCGGAGACCCGCTCACCGACTGGGAGCACCCGCTGTGGGAACAGGACCTCGACACGGGCCTGCGGCTGCTGCACCAGGCCGTCGAGACCCACATCGTCACCAGCCGCTACGCGCTGCCGCTGCTGGTGGACGGGGGCCGGGGTCTGGTCGTGGAGGTGACCGACGGCAACACCGCCCGCTACCGCGGCTCCTTCTTCTACGACCTCGCCAAGTCCTCCGTGATCCGCCTCGCCGTCGGCCAGGCGGCCGAGCTGCGGCCGCACGGCGTCGCCGCCGTCGCACTGACCCCCGGCTTCCTGCGCTCCGAGGCGGTGCTGGACCACTTCGGGGTCACCGAGGCGACCTGGCGCGACGGCGTGGCCCAGGACGAACACTTCGCCTTCTCGGAGACGCCCGCGTTCCTCGGCCGCGCGGTCGTGGCACTGGCGGCCGACCCGCAGGTGCTCCGCCGTTCCGGACGAGCCCTGTCCACCTGGGAGCTGGCCAGGGAGTTCGGCTTCACCGACGCCGACGGCAGCCGCCCTGACTGGGGCGCGCACTGGGCCGAAGCCCTCGAGACCGAGCACGGCCCGCTGGGCGATCCGCTCTAGCCCCGGCCCCGCACCGGGTGCCGCGGGCCGGCCCCGAGGTTTCCGCCGGTCGGGCCCGACCCTCCGACGGACGGCGCCGACCGCCGAGTCCCAGCCGCCGGATGCGCAGCGGGCGGGCGTCAGCCCGAGCAGGCACCGCGTTGGGACTGCTGCCAGGCGCAGCGCGGGCAGAGGGGGAGGCCGGGGGTGTCGGCGGCGTACTCCGTCGGTTCCTGGCAGAGCACGCACGCGGCCACGGCCTCTCCCGGCGCGGCGGGGCGGCACTCGACAGGGGCCGGCGGCGGGCAGGAGTCGCCCTGGTCCGGCATCATGCTCAGCTGTTCCAGATCTCGTCGTCGGCCAGCTGGGCCGACAGGTACCAGACCGGCGTGGCCAGGTCCGCCGTCGGCTGCACCGCGCCACTGGCGTAGGCGGCCTGGACGACCGTCACGAAGCGGCCGACCTGCTCGATCCTGGACTGCGCCGAGGCCTCGGCCGCGGTGACGCCGGGGAGCGCGTCGCCCGGCTCGTGGAAGACGGCGGAGCCGGCCGGGGACAACTGCGGCTTGGCCCGCTTGGCCGTCGCCGCGTCCGGATAGACCAGCACGGTGACCGAGGCGACGAGACTGCGGTCGGTGCTCACGTACGAGGCCGTCAGGTAGTTCTGGCACGCGGCCGTCGCGCTCCGCGGCACCGCCGACGCGAGCGCGTCCGTGCAGCTGAGCCCGGTCGCGATCGCGTAGCGGGTCGCTTGAAGGGCGGTCGGGTTGGTGGAGGTCACCGGCACGTCGGCCGTGGCCGGCAGCACGGTCTGGGCCATCTCCAGCAAAGAGGACGGTGCCGCCTCGGACTGACCGGCGCCCTCCGGCGCCGCGACGGAGTCCTGGGACAGGTCGCCGGCGGCGCTCACGGTACTGGTGCCGCCGCCCGCGTAGTGGACCTCCGCCCAGGTCGCGACCGCCGCGGACACCGCGAGCGCGCCGAGCAGCGCGACGGTGCGGGAGCGACGCGGCCGGTGTGCGGGGGTCGGCTCTCCGCTGGTCGTCATGGTGCAGAGTGTAGGGCGCGGACCTGCCGCCGAACGAGTGGGGTGATCTCCGGGAGCGCGGCCCTGACATGGGACGATTCCGCCCCGAGTTGGAAGATCTATGACAACACGACCAGCTCTGTGTGAGATGTTCTATGCAGTTCCGCACTGGCGGCCCTCGATCCCGGCAGGGCAGGATCGCCCTCATGGATCTGCTCGACACCCTCGTGACCAAGGCGCTCGACCGCGAACTGCCCACCCGTGAGGAGGCACTGGCCGTCCTCGCGACCACCGACGACGAGCTGCTCGACGTCGTCGCCGCCGCGGGCCGGGTACGGCGCGCCTTCTTCGGTCGCCGCGTGAAGCTCAACTACCTGGTCAACCTCAAGAGCGGCCTCTGCCCCGAGGACTGCTCCTACTGCTCACAGCGACTGGGCTCGAAGGCCGAGATCCTCAAGTACACCTGGCTCAAGCCGGACCAGGCCGCCGCCGCGGCGAAGGCCGGCGTGGCGGGCGGCGCGAAGCGCGTCTGCCTGGTGGCCAGCGGACGCGGGCCGACGGACAAGGACGTGGACCGGGTCGCCGACACCATCGCGGCGATCAAGGAGGAGAACGAGCAGGTCGAGATCTGCGCCTGCCTCGGCCTCCTCTCCGACGGCCAGGCCGACCGCCTGCGCGACGCCGGTGTGCACGCCTACAACCACAACCTCAACACCTCCGAGTCCACCTACGAGGACATCTGCTCCACGCACGACTTCGCGGACCGCGTCGACACCGTGCAGAAGGCGCAGGCCGCGGGCCTGTCCGCCTGCTCGGGTCTGATCGCGGGCATGGGCGAGAGCGACAACGACCTGGTCGACGTCGTCTTCGCGCTGCGCGAGCTGGGCTCCGACTCGGTGCCGGTCAACTTCCTGATCCCGTTCGAGGGCACCCCGCTGGCCAAGGAGTGGAACCTCACCCCGCAGCGCTGCCTGCGCATCCTCGCGATGGTCAGGTTCTGCTTTCCCGACATGGAGGTCCGCATCGCCGGTGGCCGCGAGGTGCACCTGCGGACGCTGCAGCCGCTGGCGCTGCACCTGGCCAACTCGATCTTCCTGGGCGACTACCTGACCAGCGAGGGCCAGGCCGGACAGGCCGACCTCGACATGATCGCCGACGCGGGCTTCGTCATCGAGGGCTCGGACGAGGCCACGCTGCCGCGCGACCGCGACCGCGAGCACGCCGCCACGGCCGTCCGCCGCCGCGGCGCCGGCACGGACCTGCCGCCGAACGCGTGAACACCGAGGAACTGCTGTCGCTCGACCGTGCCCACGTCTGGCACCCCTACGGGGCGATGCCGGGCGCGGCCGAGCCCTACCCCGTGGCCTCGGCCAAGGGCGTCCGGCTGCGGATGGCCCGGCCGGTCGAGGGCAGGGACGAGCTGATCGACGGCATGTCGTCGTGGTGGTCGGCGATCCACGGCTACGGCCACCCGGTGCTGGACGAGGCGGTCCGCGAGCAGCTCGGGCGGATGAGCCACGTGATGTTCGGCGGGCTCACCCACGAGCCCGCCGTCCGGCTGGCGGCGAAGCTGGTCGAGCTGACGCCGGAGCCGCTGCAGCACGTGTTCCTGGCGGACTCGGGCTCGGTCTCGGTCGAGGTCGCCGCCAAGATGTGCCTGCAGTACTGGCGTTCGCAGGGCCGACCGGAGAAGCACCGGCTGCTGACCTGGCGCGGCGGCTACCACGGCGACACCTTCCACCCGATGTCGGTCTGCGATCCCGAGGGCGGTATGCACCAGCTCTGGAGCGGCGTGCTGCCGCGCCAGATCTTCGCGGACGCGCCGCCGGACGGCTTCGACGCCCCGCTGGACCCTGCCTACCTCGCCCAGCTGGACGAGCTGCTGTCACGTCACGCCGGGGAGGCGGCGGCCGTGATCGTCGAACCGGTCGTGCAGGGGGCGGGCGGGATGAGGTTCCACTCCCCCGCGTACCTCCAGGCGCTGCGCGAACTCTGCGACACGCACGACGTGCTGCTGGTCTTCGACGAGATCGCCACCGGCTTCGGCCGCACCGGCGCGCTCTTCGCCGCCGACCATGCGGGCGTCTCCCCGGACGTGATGTGCGTCGGCAAGGCGCTCACCGGCGGCTATCTGACCTTGGCCGCGGCACTCTGCACGACCCGGGTGGCCGAGGGGATCAGCCGCGGCGAGGTGCCGGTGCTCGCGCACGGGCCGACCTTCATGGGCAACCCGCTGGCGACGGCGGTCGCGAACGCCTCGATCGAGCTGCTGCTGGCGCAGGACTGGCAGCAGGAGGTCAAGCGGATCTCGGCCGGCCTGTCCGCCGGTCTGGCGCCGGCGGCCGAGCTGCCGGGCGTGCGCGAGGTGCGGGTGCTGGGCGCGATCGGCGTGGTGCAGCTCGACCACGAGGTCGACATGCGCGCCGCGACCGCCGCCGCCGCACGGGAGGGCGTCTGGCTGCGCCCGTTCCGCGACCTCGTCTACACCATGCCGCCGTACGTCACCGGCGACGCCGACCTGGCCGCCCTCTGCGCGGGCGTCCGCGCGGCGGCCCAGGCCGGCTGACGCGCTGACCGGCCCCTTCCACCTCAGGAGAACCCCACCGTCGTGAGCACCATCCTTCTCGTCACCGGCACCGGCACCGAGATCGGCAAGACCGTCACCACCGCCGCCGTCGCCGCCCTCGCCCGCGCGGCGGGGCGCAGCGTCGCGGTGCTGAAGCCCGCGCAGACCGGGATGGCGCCGGGCGAGCCGGGCGACCTGAGCGAGGTGCTGCGGCTGGCGGGCGAGGTGACCGTCAGCGAGCTGGGCCGCTTCCCCGAGCCGCTGGCCCCGGCGACCGCCGCCGCGCGCAGCGGACTGCCGCCGGTGACGCCGCGTCAGACCGCCGCGGAGGCGGCCCGGCTGGCCGAAGGCCACGACCTGGTGCTGGTCGAGGGCGCGGGCGGGCTGCTGGTCCGCTTCGACGCCGCGGGCACGACCCTCGCCGACGTCCCCGCCGAGCTCGCCGCGCTCGGGCACCGGGCGGAGGCGCTGGTCGTGGTCACGGCCGGGCTGGGCACGCTGAACACCGCCGCGCTGACGGCCGAGGCGCTGCGGGCCCGGTCGGTGCCGCTGCACGGCCTGGTCATCGGCGGCTGGCCGGAGGCACCCGACCTCGCCATGCGCTGCAACCTCGACGACCTCCCGGTGGTCGCGGACGCCCCGCTGCTCGGCGCGCTGCCGGAGAACTGCGCGGGTCCGGGCGTCACCGCCGACGCCTTCCTGCCCGTCGCCCGCGCCTCGCTCGCCCCCGCGCTGGGCGGCGTCTGGACCCGCCCGGAGGCCTGAGACCGCGTCGATCACGGTCCGTGCCGCGCCGGTTCGGAGAGCTGGATGCGGCACACCGTCGTGACGGGTGCGGCCGGGCACGGCACCGGGCGGACCGAGGTTGATCACGTCCGTTCGAAGACGTGGTCGAGAACGGGGCCGCTACCGCGCGGACCGGCGCCCCACGGTCGGAATCGGTCGCAGCCAACCGGCCCGACGGCTTCGGGCGGACCGCCGCCGGAGGTGTGCGCACCGAGGAAACGGTCGGCCGTGGGCGCGGTGCGGTACCCACTGGACCGAGACGGTCAGCACCGGTCGCGGACCGCGGGCCCGACGGCCTCGGGCGGACCGCAGTCGACGGCGACCGTTCCCAGGATGCGATCCACCGTGGGCGCGGTGCGGCACCGACCGGACCTGCCCGATCGGAACCGGTCACGGACGAGCGGCGACCGGTCGCCCGGCCGGGTGCCCGAAGCCCGCGGTCGACAGGCAGCGGATCAGAGCAGTCGGAGCCGTTCCAGGACCAGTTGCAGGGTGCTCAGCGGCACCGACAGCGCCGGCTCCGGACGCGGGGAGTCCCCGTCGCCGCGTGCACGTCGCGGCAGTCGGGAGCGGCCGGTGGTCTGCGCGCGTGGCGGCTCCGCCATGAGCAGTCGGGGGAGGTCGAGGGCGAGGCTGCGCAGCCCCATCGCGGCGAGCGCCAGGTTCGCGGTGGAGCGGGCCAGAGTCAGTTGGATGTAGGCCCATTCGCCGCCGGGCAGGGGGGCGGTGCGCAGCAGGGAGAGGTCGAGGAGGCCGGTGACGACCAGTTCCTCGGGAGTCTCGCTCTCCTGCCCGAGACGGCGGGCCATGACGATCGGCGCGCGGCCGCTGCGCCGGGCGAGGTCGGGGTCGACGTCGGGAAGTTCGGCCCAGGCGAGCGGGTCGGGCCGCCCGAGCTCACCGATGGCCACCGCGCGGGCGCCGGGCAGCCGAAGCGCCCGCTGGAGCGCATGGGCCACGGAACCGACCGGCCCCGTGTCCTCCGGGAAGGCGCCGCGGAGCACCACGGCCCCGGGCAGCGCGGAGCTCGGCGTGGCGGCCTCGGCTGGGGTCACTGGTCCTGTCTCCGGTGCGACGGGCGACGGCCCGGGGCGGCTGGGTCTGGTCCAGGGGGCCGCCCCGGCACGGGTTGGTGGTCCGTCAGAGCATGAGCGTGTCCTCGATCTGCCGCAGGCGCATGCGCGCCATCGCGAGGTTCGCCCGCTTCCGGTCGAGCGCCAGGTAGATGAAGTGGCCGTCGCCGCCCTTGCCGGTCAGCGGGCGGATCAGGTGGTACTGGTTGGAGAGGGTGATCAGGATGTCCTCGATCCCCTCGTGGTGGAGGTTCAACATCTCCAGCGTGCGCATCTTCGCGCGGACGACCTCGGTGTTCCCCGCCGAGGCGACGGTGAGGTCGAGCTCCGGGCTGCTGCCCAGCACGCCGAGGGCCATCCCGCTGGTGTAGTCCACGAGAGCGGTGCCGATGGCACCCTCGATCGCCATTGCTTCCTTGAGTGCTACGTCCATAGAAGGCATGTCCGGGACCCTAGGCGTTATGGCTCGGTGTACGCCCCGCATGATCGAAGGCAGTCGGTAGTGACCACCTTCTGATCATATGTTTTCGGCATATGCGGATCCGAAGACGTTTTCGGGGCAGGGACTGCTCAGGGTCGGGGTCAGCCCTGCGGCGGATGCCGGGCGTCGGAGAGCAGGCCTAGGCTCGGAACGGACCCCGCCCCGCGGACGGGGATCCGGTTCTGCGGATGGGGGAGACATGGCGCAGAGGGAGCTCGGGCCTGCCGCCCGGGCGGTCGGGCTCAGCAAGGCCTACGGGAGCGGCGACACCGCCGTCCTGGCACTGGACCGCGTCGACGTCGAGATCGACAGCGGCCGGTTCACCGCGATCATGGGGCCGTCGGGCTCCGGCAAGTCCACGCTGATGCACTGCCTGGCCGGGCTCGACCAGGCCACCTCCGGCGAGGTCTGGATCGGCGACACCGAGCTGACCCGGCTCGGCGACAAGCAGCTGACCAGGCTCCGGCGCGACCGGATCGGCTTCGTCTTCCAGGCCTTCAACCTGCTGCCCACCCTCACCGCGGAGGAGAACATCACCCTCCCCGGCGACATCGCTGGCCGCAGGGCCGACGAGGCGTGGCTGCAGCAGGTCGTCAAGACTCTCGGCCTCGGGGACCGGCTCGGTCACCGGCCCGCGCAGCTCTCGGGCGGCCAGCAGCAGCGCGTCGCGGTGGCCCGGGCGCTCGCCGCCAGGCCGCAACTGATCTTCGCCGACGAGCCCACCGGCAATCTCGACTCCCGCTCGGGCGCCGAGGTCCTCGGCTTCCTGCGGCGCAGCGTCGACGAGCTCGGCCAGACGGTGGTGATGGTCACCCACGACCCGAACGCCGCCTCCTTCGCCGACCTGGTGCTGTTCCTCGCCGACGGCCGGATCGTGGACCGGCTCGCCTCCCCCACCGCCGACGCCGTCCTGGAACGGATGCGGCGCTTCGACGGCCGACCGGGATCGCCGGGCTCACCGAGCGCGCCGGTCGCGGACTGAGGGGGCCGGCGATGCTGAAGGCGACACTGCGCAGCTTCCTGGCCCACAAGGGCAGGCTCGCGCTCTCCCTGCTGGCGGTCGTGCTCTCGGTCGCGTTCGTCGCGGGCACGCTGATGTTCACGGACACCATCGGCAGCACCTTCGACCGGCTGTTCCGCAGCACCTCGGCGGACGTCTCGGTCACCGCTCACGACGACTTCGCCGGGCAGAACGGCCAGAACCTCTCCGGCACGGTGCCGACCGTCCCGGCCTCGCTGACCGGCACGGTCGCGCGGGTCCCCGGGGTGGCGTCGGCCTACGGACGGATCGCGCTGCCGGGCATCGTGCTGACGGACGCGCAGAACAAGAACATCGGATCCATCGGCGGCGCCCCGACCCTGGGCATCAACTGGAGCCCAGAACCGAACTCCCCGGTCGACCTCACCTCGGGCACCGCGCCGACCGGCGACGGCCAGGTACTGGTCGACGCCGACACGGTCCGCAAGCACCACCTCGTCCTGGGCCAGCAGTTGCGTGTCATCTCCGCGACCGGCGGCTTCCCGGTGCGCTTGACCGGCATCGCCACCTTCAACACCACCAATCCCGGCGCCACCCTGGTCTTCTTCGACACCGCGACGGCACAGCGCCGGCTGCTGGGCCAGGAGGGCGTCTTCACCTCGATCGACGCGACGGCCGCCCGCGGTGTCACCCACGAGCAGTTGCAGGCACGGGTCGCCGCCGCGGTCGGCGGCGGCTACGACGTGAAGACGGCCGAGCAGACCGCCAAGGACTCGGCGCAGGCGCTCGGCACCTTCCTCGCCGTCATCAAGGACGCCCTGCTGGGCTTCGCGGGCATCGCCGTGCTGGTGGGCATCTCGCTGATCCTCAACACCTTCTCCATGCTGGTCGCCCAGCGCACCCGCGAGCTCGGGCTCATGCGCGCGCTCGGCGCGAGCCGGGAGCAGGTCAACCGCTCGGTGCTGGTCGAGGCGGTGCTGCTCGGGATCGTCGGTTCGACCCTGGGGCTGTTGCTGGGCGTCGGCCTCGCCCTGGGCCTGATCAAACTGATCGCGGCCGGCGGCATGGTGCTCAAGGGCAGCCAACTGGCGGTCCGCTGGCCCACCGTGGTGAGCGCCTACGCCGTGGGCATCGTCGTCACCGCCGTCTCCGCGTATCTGCCGGCCCGGCGGGCGGCGCGGGTCTCGCCGATGGCGGCGCTGCGGGAGGCGGACACTCCCGAGCGCGGCGCGCCGCTGCGCGTCCGCGCGGTCGCCGGAGTCGTGCTGATGCTTCTGGCGGCAGCGGCGCTGGGCGGAGCGGCGGTGGACAGGAACCTTGGCGTGGCCGGGCTGCTGCTCGGCGCGGGTGTACTGCTCAGCCTGATCGGGCTGGTGGTCGTCGGTCCGCTGCTGGCCAGACCTGTGATCCGGCTGGTCGGCGGCTGGTTCCCGCGCGTCTTCGGGCCGGTCGGCACGCTCAGCCAGCGCAACGCGCTGCGCAATCCGCGCCGCACCAGCGCGACGGCCTCCGCGTTGATGATCGGCATCGCCCTGGTCGCCTCGCTCTCGGTCGTCGGCGCGTCCCTGGCCGCCTCCTTCGACGCCCAGATCGACAAGACCATCGGCGCGGACCTGATCGTGCAGAACACCAACGGGCTGCCCTTCCCGAACGAGGTCGGCGACGCCGTCCAGGCCACCCCCGGCGTCGGACTGGTGGTGCGGGGCCAGGCCTCGCGCGGGGCGCTGGTGGCACCCGACGGCACACAGCGGAAGACGAACGTGGTGGGCACCGGGCCCGGCCTGGACAAGGTGGTCCGCATCCAGATGCGGAACGGCACGGTCGAACAGGGCACGGCGCCGGGCAAGGTGATGCTCGGCTCCGACTACGCGGACGCACACGGCTTCCGGGTCGGCAGCCCGATCTCGATCGTCTTCCAGAACGGCCGCACCGGCGCGCTGACGGTGGGCGCGATCGACGTGACCGACCCCAACCCGGGCGGGCTCGGCGACGAGCCGGTGCTGGGCACGGCCACGCTGCGCGGCTTCCTGCCGGGCGTGCTGGACGACGTGGTCTTCGTCAACGTCGCCCCCGGCGCGGACAAGGCCCAGGTCAAGAGTGCGCTGACGACGGCTCTCGGCAAGGACCCGCAGGTGCAGGTGCGGGACCAGACCGACTACAAGAAGCTGATCCGCGGCCAGATCGACTTCCTGCTGCAGCTCGTCTACGGGCTGCTGGCGCTGGCCATCATCATCGCGATCCTCGGCGTGGTGAACACGCTGGCTCTGTCGGTCATCGAACGGACCAGGGAGATCGGGCTGCTGCGCGCGATCGGTCTGGGGCGGAAGCAACTGCGCCGCATGGTGCGGCTGGAGGCCGTAGTGATCGCGCTGTTCGGCGCCCTGCTGGGGCTCGGCCTCGGGCTGGTCTGGGGGCTGACGGCGCAGCGGCTGCTGGCCGCGAAGGGTCTGCAGGCGCTGTCGATCCCGTGGTCGACGGTGATCGCGGTGGTGATCGGCGCCGCCGTGGTCGGCCTGCTCGCCGCGCTCGGCCCGGCGCTACGCGCCTCCCGGCTCAACGTCCTCGACGCCATCGCGCACGAGTAGCGCCTGTCGGGCCCGGGGCAGATCCAGAGCGAGCTCCCAGAGCTCCTCCACCTCCTCCGGGCCCGGCTCCACACCGTCCAACAGCGGCTGCAGCCGCTCCGCGACCCGCCACCACGCCTCCGGCGCGGGAATCGCACGCTCCCGCAGATCATCGAGCCGAAGCATCAACTCGGCGGCGACGGCCCGCAGTTCGTTCAGTTCCGGGTGCCCACGGGGCAGTTGAGCGACCATGCCTCAACGCTACGCCGCCCCACTGACATCCGCCCCGCGCCGGGGCTGTCGCCGACGCGAACCGCGAAGCAGCGCCGGCGCCGGAGGCCCGAGTTACCCCGCCGCCGTCCCGGCGGGGCCAGGGACTGGCCGCCGGGAGGCGGGCGACCCGGAGCGAGTGAGCCCGCCAGAGCAGTGCCTCGACCGGGCGGGGGCGGCGTCCAGCCGGCCAGCGGCCGAACCCAGCGGCGTCAGAGTCTCGCGGGCGGGAAACAGGCCATGGTGTTGCCGGATGCCCGAGTTGGCCCGCCACTGTCCCGGCGGAGCCGGGGACTGGCCGCCGGGAGGCGGGCGGCCGGGAGCGTCCCCGCTCGAGCAGTGCCTCCGACGGGCCGGGACGGCGTCTAGCCGGACAGGGGCCGGACCCAGCGGCGCCAGTGGTCCTCGCGCTGGTAGCCGGCGGCGGACCAGGCGCTTTGGCCGAGTTCGTTGTCGACCAGGACCATCGCGTCCGTGCGGCGTGCGCCCGCGGCGAGGAAGCGGGTGTGGGCGGCGTCAAGCAGGAGGCGGGAGATGCCCTGGCGGCGGTGGTCGGGGTGGACGGCGAGACGGTAGAGACTGGCCCGCCAGCCGTCCCAGCCCGCGATCACGGAGCCGACGATCCCGCCGTTCCCCGTGTGCTCGGCCAGGATGAGGGCCTCAGGATCCCGTTCGACGAGCCGGGTGACGCCCGCGACGTCGTCGCTGATGCTCGTGCCCTCGGCGGCTTCCTTCCAGAAGGCGAGAACTGCGTCGACGTCGTCGACTCCGGCATGACGTGTGCGAAGTAGTTCCATCCGCCCACCCAACCAGCCCCCGCCCCGTCGTCGCCGGTATTTCCAGTCTGCGAGACACAACGCCAACCTCACTTAGTCGTAAGGATTTTGACGGTTGGTCCTGTATTGCACGAATGCAACAGGGATCCGTTTCGCGGGGCGGAGGCGCATCACTACACTCGGCCCGATTCCTAGATCACGGGGGCCGTCGTCGACAGGGAGACACGGGCGTGACTGCCGAAAGCACTGAGATCATCTCCTACTTGGAGCCGAGCATCGCGGACGACTACCGCAACTGGGACGACTCCGCGTCCTGGCTGCTCGGTTACTCCTTCCTGCCCCTGGCCCTCGGCCTCGACCGCCTGCCGGACACCCGGCTGCTCGACCTCGGCTGCGGCCCCGGCGAGGTCACCCGGTGGCTGGCGGACCGCTGCAACGCGCGGATCACCGCCGTGGACACCTCCCCCACGATGATCGCGCTGGCCGACGAGCACGCCCCGCACGAGCGCGTGGAGTACCGGCTCAGCGAGGACGGCCGCCTGTCGTTCCTCGCCGACGGCGAGATGGACTCGGCGATGGCCTGTTTCCTCTTCACCTGCGTGGACGGCGAGGACCAGATACGCGAGATCATCACCGAGGTCGCCAGAGTGGTCAGACCCGGCGGGAGATTCACCATCCTGGTGCCCAACCCCGACCAGGTCTCGGGCGCGGTCTTCGAGGGCTTCAAGCGCGGCGAGGACGGCGCCCGGTACGAGCCGGGCGAGTTGATGCCGGTCGAGGTCCAGCGGACCGACGGCAGTTGGACCACCATCAAGAACCGCTACTGGAACCGGGACACCTACCGCACCGCGCTGGCCAAGGCCGGCTTCGAGGGCCCCGTGAAGGAGCTGGCACCGGTCCTGGCCGACACCGAGGGCGTCGCCGACCCGGCCCTGCGCGGAGACCGCGCCTGGGAGCGGGAGCGCACCGCCGCGCCCTTCCTGCTGCTGACGGCCACCCGCTGAGGGCACCCGAGGAGAGCGGCCTCCGGTGACCGGCGAGGCCCCGGCACTACGATGGCCCCGTGGCCGATTCGGGTGGGGAGCTTGCGCCGACCGCGCTCGCCGAGCTGATGCCCTGGGCCGTGCGCGGGATCAGGGCCGGGCGCAGCTGGGTGCTGGCCGCGGATCCCGAGGTGCTGGAGGAGCGGTGGAGGCGGCTCGCCGCCGCCGCGCCCGCGCAGCGGGCGGAGCTCTTCGAGACCTCACGTTCGCGCACGCCGGACACCGCCGTCGCCGCCCTGCCCGGTCAGGCCGGCGGCGCCAGCACCCGGCGGCTGTCCCGTGAGCCGGGCCCCAGACCGCCCCTGGTCAGGGTCCGGCACCGCCCCCTCGATCGGGCCTGGCTCCTGGCCGACCAGCGCCTGCTCGACCAGGCCCGCCCCGAACTGTGGCGCGCGGCGGGCCCGCGGCAGCGCTACCTGCTGGTGCAACCGGTCCTCGCCTCGGCCCCGGCCGACGCAGCCGGGCCGGCCGCGACCGTCGCCGGCGAACTGCCCGTCGACCACCGCGTCACGGCACACCCGCTGCACCGAAGGCCCGAAGGCGGGGAACCGAATCTCACCCCGGGTCTCCTCCCCTTCCTCTCGAGCACGTTCGCGACCCGGGTCGGCGCCGAGGACGTCCTCGCCTGGGCCGCCGCCGTCACCACCCGCCCCGACGCGCCGCGGCGTCCGGACGGCAGCCCGCTGGTCCCGCTTCCGCGCTCGGTCGCGACCTGGGAGGAGGGCGTCTCCCTCGGCCATCGCCTGGTCGAGCTGCACACCTTCGCCCGCGCCGGACTGCGGCTGCCCGACGGACGCCGCAGCTTCATCCGGCAGGCCGTCGACCGGCAGCCCGACGGGCTCGACTACGACGCGGAGACCGAGACGCTGCTGCTCGGCGAGGGCCGGCTCGCGCCGGTCTCCCCCGCCGCGGGCCGGTCGCCCGCGCTGCGCGAGTGGTTCGCCGAACGGACCGCCTTCCGCACCGCGCCCAGCGGGACGCTGCAGGCGCTCGGGCTGACCTCCTGGCCGCAGCGGGCCAGCACCGAGCTGATCGAGCTCGCCTCCACCCTCGCCCACCTCGCCGAGCTGCGCCCGCTCCAGGAGGCCCTCGCCGCCGACGGCGGGCCCTGGCTGGGCCGCGAGGAGCTGCACACCGCCGGGGTGCTCCCGGTCCTGCCCGCCGCGCGCCGGCCGGCGTCGGTGTTCGGCGCGTCGGAGGAAGGGCCCGAGGGCCAGTACGCGCTGCTCTGAGCGGACGCACGCGACACCCGCGAGTGTTGCCGTTTGATACCGAAGCCCCGATTGAGCTGCAAAGACGCTCGCCCCTGCCGAGTCGCCCCGGATAGCATCCGGCATACATCGACAGTGGAAGGACTCAAGCGTTGCCCCAGCTCACCGGTGGTGATTCCTCACTGCTGCGGCGGATCAACTCCGCGGTGACGCTGCGTGCTCTCCGCGACGGCGCCGTGCTGACCCTGACCCAGCTGGTCGGCGAGACCGGCCTGTCCCGGCCCACGGTCGAGGGCGTCATCGAGGGTCTGATCGAGTCGGGCCTGGTCGTCGAGGTCGACCCGGCGTCCGCCGGTCCGCCGCACAGCGAGAGCGTGCGCCAGCGGGGCCGTCCGGCCCGCCACTTCCGCTTCCGCGCCGAGGCCGGCCACCTGCTGGGCGTCGAGATCGGCACGCACGGCGCCCGCGCGATCATCTCCGACCTGCGCGGCCGCACGCTCGGCGCGTACGGGCGGCCGATCGACGAGTCCACCGAGGCGGACGAGCGCCTGGCCCTGGTCCGCGGCACGGTGGCGGAACTGCTGCGCCGCGGCGGGATCTCCCGCGACACACTGTGGGCGGTCGGCGTCGGCACCCCCGGCGTGGTCGACTCGGACGGCGTCGTGCAGCTCGGCACCGCGCTGCCCGGCTGGACCGGCCTGGACCTGGCCAACAAGCTGCGCCGTTCGTTCCGCTGCCCGGTCCTGGTCGAGAACGACGCCAACCTGGCGGCGATCGGCGAGCACTGGAAGGGCGCGGCGATCGGCAAGGGCGACGTCGTCTTCGTGCTGGCCGGGCTGAGCCCGGGGGCGGGTTCGCTGATCGGCGGTCGGCTGCACCGCGGTTTCGGCGGCGCGGCGGGCGAGATCGGCTCGCTGCACCTGCTCGGGCAGGAGTCCGAGCCCTCGCAGCTGCTGTCCTCCTCCGTCAGCAAGCTGCGGGACCCGCTGGACGAGGCGGCCGTCGCCCGGGTGCTGAGCCTGGCCCAGGAGGGCGACCACGCGGCGATGCACGTCCGCGACCGCTTCCTGGCCCGGCTGGTGCGCGACGTCGCGGCACTGGTGCTGGCGATCGATCCGCAGATCGTCGTGGTCGGCGGCTGGGCCAGCGGCCTGGACGGCGTGGTCGAACCGCTGCGCGAGCAGCTCAGCCGGCTCTGTCTGCGTCCGCCCGAGGTGCAGATCGCCGCGCTGGGCGACGCGGCGATCGCGATCGGTGCGGTGAAGCTGGCCTTCGACCACGCGGAGCAGCAGCTGTTCGCTGTTGATCAGTAGCCGTTCGATTGCGCATGATGGGCGCGTGACAGTCGAGTTGAAGACCCAGCGGCTGCTGCTGCGCGGCTGGCGGGACGAGGACCTGGACGCGCTCGCGGCGATGGACGGCGACCCCGAGGTGATGCGGTACATCGGCGACGGCTCGGTCCGCGACCGCGCCGGCAGTGCGGCGATGCTGGCGCGCACGCGTGCCTCCTGGTCCGAACGCGGCGTCGGCCTCTTCGCCGCGGAGGACCGGGAGAGCGGCACGCTCCTCGGCTGGGTCGGCTTCGCCGTCCCGACGTTCCTCCCCGAGGTGCTCCCCGCCGTCGAGATCGGCTGGCGTCTGGCCCGCGCCCACTGGGGCCACGGCTACGCGACGGAGGGCGCGCGGGCGGCGCTGCGCTTCGGCTTCGAGGAGGCCGGCCTCGACCGCGTCGTCAGCATCTGCCACCCCGACAACACGGCGTCGGAACGCGTGATGACCAAACTCGGCCTCCACCTCGACCGCGAAACCACGGTCCCCTCCCACGGCGGCCGCGTCCGCGTCCTCGCCCTCACCCGCGACGAGTACGCGGCAAAGGGCTGAGCCTGTCGGCTGCGTCCACACACGGGCGGGCTGCCGGGCAGACTCGGCTCGTCCGGCCGCCCGTCCGGGGCACGGTGGCGGCACTGCCGCGCTACGGCGCGATCTCCCGCGACACGCTGCGGGCGGCTGGCGTCGGCACTCCCGGCAGCGGCGTTGTGCAGCACTGCGCCGCCCGGCCGGACCGGCCTGGCCGGTTGGCAGAGCCGCGGCTCCGCCCACGCACGGCCGGGCCAGGGCGGCGGACTCGGCTCGTCCGGCCCGCGCGAGCGAAGGTCGCGGCGTCGTCGTCCGGTGCGCCGCAGGCGCGAACCCGGGGCCGACATGCCGGCTGGGGCCTCGCGGGGCCACATGAGAGGCCAGGCCCGCCGCAGGCGGGCGGCGGGGCTGACCCTTGGGGGGTCAGGAGGCGGCGCGGACCTCGACGCCTGATTCGCCGAAGGTGAGCTTGCAGGTGTCGGCGCGGTAGGTGGAGACCGCGACGGCCAGGGGGCCCTCTTCGCCGAGGTAGCGGGCGGTGAGGACGAGGACCGGGATGCCCGGGGGGCGCTCCAGGAGGCGGGCCTGCTCCTCCTCGGCCACGCCGAGCTCGACCGCGCGGGACTCGCCCTCGACCGGCAGCATCTGGAACTGCTTCAGGATCGCGCGGGCCCGGCTCGACTCGGCCAGGAAGCCGGGGACGTGCGGCATGACCGCGACCGGGACGAACAGCGTCTCCGTGCCCACGGCCTGACCGGCCATCATCCGCACCCTGCGGACGCTGTGGACCTCCGCGCCGGTCTCGATGCCGAGCGCGTCGGCGACCGTCGCGGAGGCGAAGGCCTGGCCGCAGTCGACGATCCGCCAGGTGTCGCGGCCGGAGGCCTCGACGACGGGGATGCCCATGCGCGGCGCGGCGATCAGCGTGCCGATGCCGCGGCGGCGGACCAGGCGGCCCTCCAGTTCGAGCTGGTCCAGGGCCTGGCGCAGGGTCGCGCGGGCGACGCCGAAGCGGGCGGCCAGGTCACGCTCGTTGGGCAGCACCTCGCCGGTGGAGAACTCCTCGTCGATCGTCCGGACCAGCACCGTGCGCAGGTGCCAGTACTTCGGCTCCGGAGCCGCCTCGGTCGCTGTGGTCCCCACCCTGGCCTCCACTGTGTGCACCCTGCCAGCTGGCGGGGCCGCGATTATGAGCCCTTATTTATTAAAGGACTTTGCAGTAAGCCCGACCATAGGGGCACCACGACCATTGGTCAAGACCAATGGCAAAGGCCCAGATAGTGGCGGAGTCCGGCGTGTCCATGCCGCATCATCCAGGCATGATTCGCCCGGAATGCCGGTCTTCCCGGCACGGCGAAAGCGCGCATCAGCGGCTTGTTGACCTCGACGTCCTCATGGAAGACGGCCACGCTCGCGCCGTCGTCCCTGCTGGTCACGGTCCAGCGGGTGAGGCCCTGGAGGTCGCCGGTGAGACGCGCCTCCAGCACGCCGGCCGCCGGGTCCTGCCGCGACTCGTGCGCGGTCACGCTCAGCTCGTACGGAAGCAGCGAGCGGAATCGCATCCGCCCGCTGGTGTCCGTCAGCTGTCGCACTTCGAGGATCTGCGGCCACCACACCGGGTAGGCGCGCGGGTCGGCCAGCACCCGGTAGACCAGGTGCGGCGGGGCAGGGAGCTCCCAGACGGAGAGGAATCGGTAGCGGTGCATCGCGGCTGCCATGCCGCAAGTGTCGGTCCGTCAGACGGGCAGGTCGAGGCGGCCTTCCTCGGTCAGCTCGAAGCCCGGGTTGTGGCAGAGCTCCCAGAGGTGGCCGTCGGGGTCGGCGAAGTAGCCGCTGTACCCGCCCCACTCCGCGACGGTCGGCGCCTTGACCAGGTCGGCGCCCACGGCGAGGGCCGCAGCCATCGCCGCGTCGACCTCGGCGCGGCTGCCGAGGTTGACCGCGAGGGTGACCCCGCGGAAGGTCGGCTCGCCGTCGTCGGGCACGCCCGCGTCCGCGGCCAGCTCGCCGGTCGGGAAGAGGCCGAGCACGGAGTCGGCCGTGCGGAACCAGACGATGGTGTCGGGCATGGAGGCCTTGGCGAGCTGCCAGCCGAGGGCCTGGTAGAACTCGGTGCTGCGCTTCAGGTCACTGACGCCGAGCGTCACGATGCTGATCCGGGCAGGAAGGCTCATACCGTCAGGCTATGCCGGGGGTCCGACAGATCGCCCGCGCGACATCAGGCAGGATCTCTTCCGGCACGACGGATCCGACCAGCTGCAAGGAGCCACCACCGATGACCGAGCCGAACGCCCAGCCCCGCACCCCGCTGATCGCCGCCGTCGCCGGCCGCACCCCGGACGTCAGCGACGAGGCCTTCGTCGCCGTCAACGCCACGGTGCTGGGCGCCGTGACTCTCGCCCCCGGTGCGAGCGTCTGGTACGGCGCGGTGCTGCGCGGCGACTGCGAGACGATCACCTTCGGCGCCGACAGCAACGTGCAGGACAACTGTTCCGCGCACGCCGACTTCGGCTTCCCCGTCACCGTCGGCGAGCGCGTCTCGGTCGGCCACAACGCGGTGCTGCACGGCTGCACGGTCGAGGACGACTGCCTGATCGGCATGGGCGCGACGGTGCTGAACGGCGCCGTGATCGGCGCCGGCTCGCTCGTCGCGGCGGGCGCGCTGGTCACCCAGGGCACCCAGGTCCCGCCGGGCTCCCTGGTCGCGGGCGTCCCGGCCAAGGTCCGCCGCCCGCTCACGGACGAGGAGCACGCGCACATCAAGCTGAACGCCGAGTGGTACGTCGCCCTGGCGGCGCAGCACCGCGAGGTCGGTCGCTAGCCCCGATCGGTCACGGACGATCGCATAGTGTCGTCCCATGACCGACGACACTCTGCGCTCCGTCCGGATCGACCGCACCGCCGCGGGCCGCTACACCGCGACGAACGTCCGCGGCGGCGAGCTCACCTTCGGCTCCACCGGCGACGCCGACTTCACTCCCGTCGAGCTGCTGCTGGCCGCGATCGGCGGCTGCACGGCGGTCGACGCCGACATCGCGACGAGCCGCCACGAGGAGCCGACCGGCTTCACCGTGACCGTGACCGGCGACAAGATCAGCGACGAGCTCGGCCAGCGGATGACCAACCTGGCGGTCACCTTCACGGTCAGCTTCCCCGAGGGCGAGGCCGGGGACCGCGCCCGCGCGATCCTGCCGCGCGCCGTGAAGACCTCGCACGACCGCCTGTGCACCGTCAGCCGCACGGTCGAGATCGGCACCCCGGTGACCTCGACGGTCGAGGACTGAGCTCCGCCCACCCCGGGTCGCTGGTCCGGGGTCCGCGGAACGTCGTCGCCCGAACGTCGGCCGCCGCGGCCCGCCGACAGCCTCCCCGGTGGGCTGCCCGCAGGCCGCGGCCGCGCCTCGCGTGATCAGCGCGGAACCAGCTTTCCCCGGACCGCCTACACTTCGCCTACATCGCGCCTACATGCACGGACGCGGTGCAAGGGGACGGGGACAGGGACGGGGGGACATGGACTTCGGGCTGCTCGGGACCGTGCGGGCCGGCGACGACGCGGGGGCGGCCTGCCCGGTTCCGCAGGGACGGCTGCGCAACCTGCTGGCGGCGCTGCTCGTCCATGCCGACACCGTGGTGTCGGTCGACGTCCTGGTCTCCAGCGTCTGGGAGGAGAAGCAGGTCCCACGCCGCCCCCGCGAGGCGCTGCAGGTCATGGTGGTGCGGCTGCGCAAGTGTCTCGGCCCCGAGGTGGGGGCGCGGCTCACCAGCATCCGGCCCGGGTACCGGCTGCAGGTACGGCCGGGCGAGCTGGACCTGCACCGCTTCGAGCAGTTGCTGCACCGCGGCTCCGCCGCCCTGGCCACGCAGGACTGGTCGACCGCCCGTGACCTGCTCGGCCGGGCGCTCGCCTGCTGGCGCGGGGATCCGCTCGCCGACGTGGGACCGGGTACCGCGCTGGACCGGACCGTGGACACGCTGGGCGGTCTCCGGCTCCGCGCCCAGCGCCAGCTGGTGGAGGCCAGGCTGCGCCTCGGCGACCACGCCGAGTTGGTGGACGAGATCGCGGCCCTCGTGAACGGGCACCCCTTCGACGAACAACTGCGCGCCCAGCTCATGCTCGCGCTGCACGGCTGCGGCCGGCGCGCCGAGGCCCTGGAGGCCTTCCAGAGCGCCCGTCGCATCTTCGCGGAGGAACTGGGGATCGAACCCGGCGCCGAACTGTGCGAACTGCACCAGGCGTTGCTCGCCGGAGGTCCGCACCTGCCCGAGCGGGGACAGCCGACCGCGTCGGCTCCGGGCCCCCGGCCGACGCAGGGCGTGGGCCCGCACGCCCGTCCCGCCCAGCTTCCCGCCGGCCTGCCCGACTTCACCGGGCGGTCCCACGCCGCCGAACAGCTGGAGGTCCAGCTGGCGAAGGTCACCGGGATCTGGGCCAGGGGGCCGCTGGTGCTCTCGGCGATCGACGGCGCCGGAGGCATCGGCAAGACCTCGCTCGCGGTCCATGTCGCGCACCGGGTGGCGGCCATGTTCCCCGACGGTCAGCTCCATGCCGACCTGCACGGGGCCGGCGGGCGGCCCGCCGAACCCGGCGAGGTGCTCGCGCGGTTCCTGCGCGGTCTGGGCGTACCGCCGGAACAGGTGCCGGGCGACCTGGAGGAACGGGGCGCGCTGTACCGGACCACGCTGGCCACCCGGCGGGTCCTGGTGCTGCTCGACAACGTCAGGGACGCCGCACAGGTGCGCCCGTTGCTGCCCGGCACCGCCACCTGCGCCGTGCTGATCACCAGCCGCAGCTCCCTGCCGGGGCTGGACGGCGCGTTCCGGCTCACTCTCGACTTCCTCGGCCCCGACGAGGCGCGGGAGCTGTTCACCCACATCGTGGGCGCGGACGTCGTGGCGGCCGAGCCCGACGCCACCCGCGAGGTGCTGCGGATCTGCTCCGGCCTCCCGCTCGCCGTCAGGATCGCCGCGGGCCGCCTCGGCACCCGACCCGGCGGGACCGTCGGCGAGCTGGCCAGGCGCCTGGCCGACGCCCGGCTGCGGCTGGACGAACTCGCCGTCGAGGACCGGGCGAT
The DNA here is from genome assembly GCF_000744655.1 of Streptacidiphilus rugosus AM-16. NCBI lineage: Bacteria > Bacillati > Actinomycetota > Actinomycetes > Kitasatosporales > Streptomycetaceae > Streptacidiphilus > Streptacidiphilus rugosus. Next base: position 1,607,211 of record NZ_JQMJ01000004.1, read on the forward strand.
CCGCGCGACCTTCGCGGTCAGCTACCACGATCTGCCGGACGACCAGGCGCGGGCCTTCCGCCTGCTGAGCGTCGACGCGGCCCCGTCCATCACCACCCCGGCAGCGGCCGCGCTGCTCGGCGTGCCGGTGGGCGAGGCGAGACGGATCCTGGACGCCCTCCTCGGCATCCACCTGCTGCAGTCCCCGGAGCGGGACCGCTACCGGTTCCACGACCTGCTGCGCCTCTTCGCGGCCGAGTGCGCGCAGGCGGACGAGACGTCGGCGGAACGGGACGCCGCGCTGCACCGACTGCTCCGCTGGTACCTGCACCGCAGCGCGGCCGCGTCCCGCAGTCTCAACCCGGTGCGCCGTCACGTGACGCTCGACGCGCCCGCGTCCGGGTGGGAGCCGCTGGACTTCGACGACTCCGAGCAGGCCCTCGGCTGGCTGGAGGCGGAGCGGCCGAACCTGGTCACCGCCGTCTCCCAGGCCACGCAGGGCGGCCTGCACGAGATCGGCTGGAAGCTGCCGATCGTCCTGTGGGACCTGTTCAGCCTGCGCAGCTGGCAGGACGACGGCGTCGAGTGCAACGAGAACGCCTTGGTCAGCGCCGAGCGACTGGGCGACCGCGAGGCCACGGCCTGGGTGCTGAACAGCCTCTCCAGCGCCTACCAGGGAGTGGGGCGGCTGACCGACGCGGTCGACTGCCTCGCCCGCGCGCTGGAGATCCGCGTCGAGAGCGGGGACCTGCGCGGGCAGGGATCCTGTCTGATCAATCTCGGCTACGTCTACACCGAGATGGGCCGCCCGGCGGAAGCCATCGCGCTGCTGGACCGGGCGCTGGTCATCTTCGAGGAGATGGGACTGACCCACGCGGTCGGCGCCGTGCTGACCAACCTCGCCTTCGCGCACCAGCGGCACGGGGACGACCGCACCGCCCTCCGGCACCACGAACGGGCCCTGGCCATCCATCAGGACACCTCCAACGACTACTCGGTCGGCAGGGAGGTCGCGAACATGGCGGGAGCCCTGTTCCGCCTCGGTCGGTTGGACGAGGCTGCCGACTACGCCGCACGCGGCGTCGAGACGAACCGGGTCACCGGCAACCAGGCCGACGAGGGGTTCGCCCTGGACGTGCTGGGCCAGGTCCACGCCGCCCGCGGGCACCACTCCCTGGCCCGCCGTCACTGGCAGGACGCCTGCGCCGTCCTCGACGCGGTCGGCCACCCGCACGCCGCAGAGATCAGAACCCGCCTGGCCACCACCCTCTGACGCGCCCCCGCCCGCGCCGCGGGCACCGGGCTGATCCTCGCCGCGGGGCCGGGTACGCGCCCGGGCCCAGTCGCTCGACATACCCGCCCCGCCCGGCCAGGGCGCGTCTTCGCGCATCACGCGGTCGGCACGACCCACCCACCGAACGCTGCCAGGGTCGCCCCACCACCGACCGGGCGGCCACCGCGCGCGCCCAAATGAAAAGCGGCAGGGGAGAAAACCCATCCCTTGCCACTTCTAAGCTATATCGCACCCCCGGGCTTGCCGCAAGGCCCCGTCCATGCCGCAAAATCGCAGCTCAGACCCGGAACTGCGGTATGGGGAGATGCATGACGCACGCGGCCACGAGCGCCTTCGAACTGCCCGACCACCTCGCCCCGAAGGCCGACCCGGCCCTCATCGCCGCGGACGAGGCGCACTTCGCAGCGATCGAGGAGAGCCTCGCGCAGGCGATCGCCGAACTGGAGGGCCGGCTCGACGCCGAGCGGCGCGCGCCAGGGGGCAAGGGCCGGGAGGCGATGGACAGGGACGTCGAGATCCACCGACTGACCGCGCGGCTGCGCGCCCTGCGGCGCTTCGGGCTCGACCTCTGCCTGGGCCACTTCGTCGGCGCCGAGGACGGCCGGCCCGTCCACATCGGGCGGCTCGGGCTGACGGACAGCGACGGACGCCGGCTGCTGCTGGACTGGCGTTCGCCCGCGGCCGAGCCGTTCTTCGCGGCGACGCACGCCAACCCCATGGGCCTGGCCAGCCGCCGCCGCTACCGGTGGACCAGGGGACGGATCAGCGACTACTGGGACGAGGTGTTCACCGCCGACGGGCTGGAGGGACGGGCCGCCCTGGACGACCAGTCCGCCTTCATCGCCAGTCTGGGCAGCACCCGTTCGGCGCGGATGCGGGACGTGCTCGCCACCATCCAGTCGGACCAGGACGCCGTGATCCGCGCCGGATCGCGCGGTGCGCTCGTGGTCGACGGCGGTCCGGGGACCGGAAAGACCGTGGTCGCGCTGCACCGGTCCGCCTACCTGCTCTACGCCGACCCGCGCCTGGGTCACCGGCGCGGCGGCGTGCTGTTCGTCGGGCCGCACCAGCCGTACCTCGCCTACGTCGCCGACGTGCTCCCCAGCCTCGGCGAGGAGGGGGTACAGACCTGCACCCTGCGGGACCTCGTCGCCGAGGGCGCCGGCGCGGGGGTGGAGCCGGACCCGGAGGTCGCCCGCCTCAAGTCGTCGGCGCGGATGGTGCAGGCGATCGAGAAGGCCGTCGGGATCTACGAGGAGCCGCCGACCGAGGGGATGACCGTCTCCACGCACTGGGCCGACCTGCGGCTGAGCGCCCAGGACTGGGCCGACGCGTTCAGTGCCCCTGACCCCGGCACCCCGCACAACGAGGCGCGCGAGCAGATCTGGGAGGAGCTGGTCACGATCCTCATGGACCGGATGGGCCTCGACGAGGACGATCCGGACGACCCGGACCGCGAGGACCGTCCCGTCTCCCCCGAGCTGTTCCGGCGTTCGCTGCGCCAGGACGAGGAGCTGACCGCGACGCTGAACCGCGCCTGGCCGCTGCTCGAAGCGGCCGACGTGGTCGGCGACCTCTGGACGGTCCCCGCCTACCTGCGCCTGTGCGCCCCCTGGCTGGACCGCGAGGAGATCCGCCGGCTCCAGCGCGCCGACGCCCAGGCCTGGACCAGCTCCGACCTGCCGCTGCTCGACGCGGCGCGGCGGCGGCTCGGCGACCCGAAGGCGGCCCTGCGCAGGCGTCGCCACGACGCGGCGGTCGCCGCCGAACGCGCGCGGATGGCCGACGTGATCGGCGACATCCTGGAGGCGGACGAGGACGGCGAGGGCGCGGTGACGATGCTGCGCGGACGCGACCTCCAGGACACCCTGGTCGACGGCTCCGCCCTGCCCGCCACCGACCCGGACCGGCTGGCCGGTCCGTTCGCGCACGTCGTGGTGGACGAGGCGCAGGAACTCACCGACGCGGAGTGGCAGATGCTGCTGCAGCGCTGCCCGTCGCGCAGTCTCACCATCGTGGGCGACCGCGCCCAGGCCAGGCACGGCTTCGCCGAGTCCTGGCAGGATCGGCTCGAACGGGTCGGTCTCGACCGGATCGAGGTGGCCTCGCTGACGGTCAACTACCGCACCCCGCAGGAGGTCATGGCCGAGGCCGAGCCGGTCGTCAGGGCCGCGCTGCCGGACGCCAACGTGCCGATCTCGATCCGCAGCAGCGGCGTTCCCGTCCACCACGGCTCGCGCGCCGAACGCGACGCGGTCCTGGACGCCTGGCTGGCCGCGAACGCCGAGGGCGTGGCCTGCGTCATCGGCGATCCGGGGTTCACGGAGCGGGACCGGGTGCGCTCACTGACCCCGGAGCTGTCGAAGGGGCTGGAGTTCGACCTGGTCGTGCTGGTCGCTCCGGAGGCCTTCGGCACCGGCGTCGCGGGGGCCGTCGACCGCTATGTCGCGATGACCCGCGCGACGCGACAGCTCGTCGTGCTCACCGGCTGACCGGCCCCTTCGGCGGACCGGCGGCGGATCAGCCGTTGAGGTAGGCGAGCACGGCGAGCACCCTGCGGTTGTCGTCGTCCGAGGGCTGCAGGTCCAGGCGGACGAAGATGGACGCGGTGTGCTTCGCCACGGCCCGCTCGGTGATCACCATCTGCTGGGCGATCGCCGCGTTGGAGCGGCCCTCGGCCATCAACGCCAGCACCTCGCGCTCCCGGGGGGTCAGCGCGGCGACCGGTCCGGCGGCGGAGTTGTGGGTGAGCAGGCGGCCGATGACCTCAGGGTCCATCGCCGTCCCGCCCGCCGCCACGCGCCGGACCGCGTCGACGAACTGGGTGCCGTCCAGGACGCGGTCCTTGAGCAGGTAGCCGATGCCACCGCTGCCGTCGGCCAGCAACTCCCTTGCGTAGAGCTGCTCCACGTACTGGGAGAGCACCAGCACCGGGAGACCTGGCAGCTCCTGACGGGCCGCCAGGGCGGCCCTGAGGCCCTCGTCGGTGAAGGTCGGCGGCAGCCGGACGTCGACGACGGCGACGTCCGGCCGGTCCTTGCGCAGCGCCTCCAGCAGTTCGTCGCCGCTCTCGACCGCCGCGGTCACCTCCATGCCGTGGGCCTCGAGCAGCCGGGTCAGGCCGTCCCTGAGGAGGAAGAGGTCTTCGGCGATGGCGACGCGCAAGGGATCTCCAGGTTCGCGATGGTGGGTCCGCCCGGCGGGCTGCTGACCGCGAGGACGCCGTCGAAGGCGGCCAGCCGCCGCTCGATGCCCGCCAGGCCGGTGCCGCCGGCGGGGTCGGCCCCGCCCCGGCCGTCGTCGGTGACGCCGATCCGCAGCATGTCGCCAGTATGGCCGATCTCGATCCACACCCGCCCCGCCTCGGCGTGCTTGACCGTGTTGGCCAGCAGTTCGCTCACCGCGAAGAAGGCCGCCGACTCCACCGCCGCGGGCGGCCGTGCGTCCAGGCCGCCGCTCACCTCGACCTGCAGCGGCAGGTCCAGGACCAGCGCCCGGACCGCGTCCGCGAGGCCGCGGTCGGCCAGCACCGGCGGATGGATGCCGCGGACCAGGTCGCGCAGCTCGCCCAGGGCCTTGGCCGAGGACTGCTTCGCCTCGACCACCAGCGCCCTGGCCGCCGCCGGATCGGCGTCGAAGAGCTGCTCGGCGGCGTTGAGCGCCATGCCGAGGGCCACCAGACGCGCCTGCGCGCCGTCGTGCAGGTCCCGTTCGATCCGGCGCAGCTCCGCGGCACCGTGGTCGATGGTGTCGGCGCGGGTCAGCGCCAGGTGCTCGACGCGGTCGGCCAGTTGCCGCTCCCTGGTCGGCCCGAGCAGGGCCCGCGCGCCGCGGGCGTGCAGGGTCAGCACCACCGGGGAACCCCAGAGCAGCAGCAGCGGGGAGAGCCAGAAGGCCAGCAGGTAGAGCGGACCTAGGTGGGAGAAGCCGTTGCCGGGCCCGAGCTGGTTCAGCAGCCAGGGCGCCGCCAGCAGCAGCGTCAGCGCCGCCGTCACCAGCACGCCGGCGAGCAGGGTCCAGGCCGTGTCCCGCCAGGTCGCCGGGTCGGTCAGCCGGGCGAGGACCGCCCGGCTCAGCCGGGCGCCCCACGGCCCTGACTCCTGGTCCGGCGCCGGACGGTAGGGCGAGCCCACCGGTGTCCCGGTCCAGCGCTCCAGCAGTCGGCGGTTCTCCGCGGCCACCCAGCGGGCGGCCAGCAGCCCGAGCGGGAACAGCAGGACGGCCGCCCAGGCCGCGCCGTGACCGCCCGGCGCCAGATCCCGGACCGACGGCGGGCGCGGGGCCAGGGGCGGCACCGCGAGCCCGCCGGTGGCGTGCCCGGTTCCCGCGCCGTTGCCGTGGCCGCCGCCCGCATACGGTCCACCGGACAGGATCAGGGCGGCGACGGTCAGCACTCCCGGCAGCAGCAGCGCGGCCCCCGCCGCGCGTCCGCCCCCGCCGGTGGCCCAGCCCGCGACCCACACGACACCGGGCACGACGGCGACGATCAGCCCCAGGTAGAGGTGGTCGTGCGCGCCCCCGCCGCCCAACGCGCCGTCCCCGGCGCCGAGCAGGGCCGCCACCACGAGCACCGGACCGGCGAGCAGCGCCGTGCCGCCGCCGATCGCCAGCGCGGCCAGGTACACCGCACGGAACGGGGCGAGCAGGGTGCGGCGCAGTCGCTCCTCGCGCGGCGGGCGCTGCGGCTGTGCGTGCAACGGCTCCGGGCCCGGCACAGAGCTCATCGGTCGGCCTCCTGGACGGTCGGTGGATCTGGATCGACGCGCCCAGTCTGCCCAGCAGGGTCCGGGCGGCGCGCTGGGCGTGGACACCCGGTCCGGGGTGTACCTGGATACACCCCGCTGAGGCCACCCAGACCCATGTCGGCGGGGGTTCCCGGCTTCGTAGCGTCGTTCCCCGTCAGCACCGCCATCGTGCCCCAACGGAGGAACCGTGACCGCGCCGATCATCCGGCTCAGCGAAGTGAGCAAGTCGTACGACCTGTCCGAAGCCGCGCGGCCGGCGCTGGCGGACCTCCCTGGAGGTCGAGGCGGGCGAGTGCCTGGCCGTGCTGGGGCGTTCCGGCAGCGGCAAGTCGACGCTGCTGAACCTGGTCGCGGGACTGGACCGGCCGTCCAGGGGCAGCGTGCAGGTGGGCGGCGTCGCCGTGCACGCGCTGAGCGAGACGGCGCTGGCCGGCTTCCGCCGGGAGCGGATCGGCATGGTCTTCCAGTTCTTCAACCTGCTGGACGACCTCAATGTGCTGGACAACGTGCTGCTGCCCGCCCAACTCGCGGGCATGGGACGGGAGAAGGCGCGGACTCAGGCCACCGGGCTGCTGGACCGACTGGGCGTCGCCCGGCACGCGCGCACCTACCCCGGCCTGCCCTCCGGCGGCGAGCGCCAACGCGTGGCCGTGGCCCGCGCACTGATGAACCGTCCGCCGCTGCTGCTGGCGGACGAGCCGACCGGCGCCCTGGACAGCACGTCCGCGGCCGACGTCCGCGCGCTGCTCACCTCGCTCAACGCCGAGGGCCAGACCGTCCTGCTGGTCACCCACGACACGGCGCTGGCCGCGGCCTGCGCGACCCGCACCATCGAACTCGTCGACGGCCGCCTGCACAGCGACGTCCGCAACGCGCCCCTGGCGGTGGCGCGATGAGCGCGCGGCCGAGGTGCGGCGCAGCCTGGGGGCCGCGCGGCGGGAGACGCGCGAAGCGGCCACCCTCCCGCGGCCCTCGACCGGGGAGACCCCGTCGGAGCGGAACCGAAGCGAAACGCGAAAGGACGAGCGATGAGTGCGCTGGGCAAGGTGGTCAGGTCGGGCGTGGGCCGCAAGCGCGTGCAGACGCTGGTGATGGTGCTGACCACGATGACGGCCGTCACGGCCTGCCTGCTGGCGGGCGGCCTGCTGGTGGCCTCGCAGGCTCCGTTCGACCGGGCCTTCGCCGCGCAGCGCGGCGCGCATCTCACGGTCGGCGTCGAGGGCGCGAAGGCCGACGCCGCGCTCGCGGCCACCGCCCACCTGCCCGGGGTCACCGCGACGGCAGGTCCCTACCCGGAGCTGACGCTCCACCCCGCCGTCGGCAAGGACGCGTTCATGCCGGTCGGCGACCAGCTGCCGCCGACCACGCTGGTGGCCAGGCCGGTCGACGGGCCGCTGGACGACCTGCGGGTCACCCTCGGTCACTGGCTCACCGGCCCCGGGCAGATCGTGCTGCCCGACGGCAACTCGCCGCTGGCGGTCGGCGACACCATGACCTTCCCGACGCTGCCCGGCCGTCCCACCCTGACCGTGGTGGGCCTCGCCGCATCGATGACCCGCAGCGCCGACGGCTGGGTCTCCTCCGAGGAGCTGCGGAAGCTGACCGCGCCGGGCGTCACGCCGGACCTGCAGCTGGACTACCGCTTCGCCGAGGCCGACACCGGTGCCGAGATCGACAGCGCGCGGGCGGCCGTCGCCGCCTCGCTGCCGGCCGGGGCACTGCTCAGCACCTCCTCCTACCTGGACGCGCGGCAGGCCGCTGACCGGACCTCGGCGACCTTCGTGCCGTTCCTGGTCGCCTTCGGCGCGCTGGGGCTCGGCATGTCGGTGCTGATCATCGGGGTGGTCGTCAGCGGCGCGGTGACCTCGGGCCGGAGGCGGATCGGGATCCTCAAATCCGTCGGCTTCTCCCCCGAACAGGTCGTCCGCGCGTATCTGGGGCAGGCGCTGATCCCCGCGTCCGTCGGCACCGCGCTCGGCCTGCTCCTCGGCAACGCGCTGGCGGTTCCGCTGCTCGGGATCACCAACCGCGCGCTGCAGAGCGTGACTTCCGGCGTCCCGCTGTGGATCGACGTCGCCGTCGCGGCCGGCACGCTCGCCGCCGTCGCCGGGGCCGCTTTCGCTCCCGCACTGCGCGCCGGCCGGCTGCGGACCGTCGAGGCGCTGACGACCGGGCACGGTACGCGCAGCAGCCAGACGGGGCGCGCGGCACAGGCCCGGCTGGCCAGGCTGCCGTTGCCGCGCGCGCTCACCCTCGGGCTGGCCGCTCCGTTCGCCCGCCCGGGGCGGTCGCTGACGACGGTGGCGGCCGTGCTGCTGGGCACCGTCGGTGTCACCTTCGGTGCGGGGCTGGCGATCTCCCTCAACAAGGTCCAGGACGGGATCAGCCGGGACAGCGCCGGAGCGGTGCTGGTCCTGCCGTTCCCGGCACCGGGCTCCGGCCACCCCCAGCTGGTCACCCCGGCGGACTTCACCGCCGCCGCCACGGTGATCGGCGCGCAGTCCGGCACCCGGGCCTGGTTCAGCGCCACGCCGACCTCGCTGATCCTGGCCGGCAGTTCCGCACGCGCCGACGTGGTGGCCTACCAGGGGGATTCGTCCTTCGCCGGCTACCAGACGGTGTCCGGCTCCTGGTTCCGCGGGGCGGGACAGGCCGTGGCGCCCAAGAGCTTCCTGAACCGGACCGGCCTCCACGTCGGCGACACGGTCACCCTCGCCCACGCCGGGCGCACGGCGAGCGTCCGCATCGTCGGCGAGATCCTCTCGCTCCACGACGCGCTGCTCACCGACCGAGCCTCGATCGCCTCGCTCGACCCCGCCTACGTCCCCGACATGACGCAGTTCGACGTCGACCTCAGGCCGGGGACCGATCAGACGGTGTACCTCGCCGCGCTCAACCGGGCGCTGGCCCCGGAGGGGATGTCGGCCGTGCCGAACGCCCCGCACGCGGGCCTGGTCGTGCTGGCGATGGACACCCTGGCCTTCCTGCTGACCCTGATGCTGGTGACCGTCGCGGGGCTCGGCGTGCTGAACACCGTGCTGCTGGACACCCGGGAACGCGTCCGCGACCTCGGCGTCATGAAGGCCCTGGGGATGGCGCCGCGGCAGACCGTGGCCATGGTGCTCACCTCGGTCGCCGCGAGCGGACTGGCCGCGGGGCTGGTCGGCGTCCCGCTGGGCGTCGCCCTGCACCATCTCGTCCTCCCGGCGATGGCCGGCGCGGCAGGCACCGACGTGCCCTCCGTCGACCTGACCGTCTTCCACCTGCCGGTGCTGCTTCCGCTCGTCGCCGGCGGCCTGCTGCTGGCCACGCTCGGCGCTCTGCCCCCGGCCGCCTGGGCCGCGCGCACCCGCACGGCCACGGCGCTGCGGACGGAGTAGCCGGTCGGTCCGGAGCCGCGTCCCTTCCTTCTCCGCCTCCCACCACCACAACCCACCACCGCGGCCCGGCGGCGCGGGACCTCCTCGGCGAGGTCCCGCGCCGCCGGGTCGCCGCATGAACGGGGCATGACGAATTTGTGGCCGGGACTCTTGCCGCCCCCGCGACCTCGCACTACGTTGCTGGCACCGCATCAGGTCATGCCGCCCCCGATCGAGGCGGCTTCCGGCCATGTCATGTTCCAGGCATCCGCACGCACCGCGCCTCCATGACGCGACCCCTCCCCGGTCCACGTCCGTGCGCCCCAGAAGGACACCTCCATGGACGAGTTCCCGCGCACCCCGCTGCCTCCCTCGGCCGCGGTGCGCCAGCCCCACCCGGGCAGACGTCAGGTCCTCCACGCCGGCGGCCTCGCCGCCGCCATCGCCGCTCTGGAACTGGTCAAGCACTCGTCGACGATCCCGACCAGAGTCCCCCTCGCCGTCACCGACGGCGCCTCCTCCTCCCTGCCGGACATCCAGTTCGACATCGGCTCCTACCTCGCGCCCGTCCAGACCATCGACGGCGTGCAGGTCCAGTTCGGCCCGGTGCACACCGTCTTCGCCACCGCCCGGCTGCTGCGCACACCCACCCGCGCCGACCAGCGGACCCTGCGTCAGGCACTGGCCGCGATCGAAACCGCCTACCCGTTCACCCCGGCCGGGCTGTTCACCTTCGTCGCCTACGGGCTGCCCTACTTCCGCCGCCTGCCCGGCGGTCTCACCGGACCGCAGGTCTTCGTCACCATGCCGCGGCTGATCAGCGACGTCCGCCGCTACGTGCTGGAGGAGGCCGTCCCCGGACCCACCGACGTCTCCCCCGCCAATCCCGGCATCACCAAGCAACGCTTCGACGTCCCGGTGGTCATCGAGGGCAACGACCTGCTCTTCACCTTCCGCAGCGACAACGCGGGCAACATCCAGGACGTGCTCGCCTGGCTGTCCGGCAGCAACTCGCTGGCCGGGACGCCGGTGCCCTCCCCGGCGCTGAGCCGGTTGCTCACCTTCACCTCGAGCCGGGCGATGTTCGCCCAGCGGGGCCTGCCGCGCAAGGTCGCCGACGACAACGGGCTCGTGTTCGCGTTCATGGTCAACCCCGACTCGCCCATGTGGATGGGCTTCGTCGACCAGCAGACCGCCGGTAGCAGCGCCGCCGCGCCGATCACCTTCCAGGGAACCGAGTTGACCACCGCCCTGCCCGGCGACTACTTCGACAACGGCTCGGTGCAGCACCTCTCCCACGTCATCATGGATCTGCAGCAGTTCTACGACGTGGACGACAACGGCGTCCCCGGCAGCGACGCGGACTACACCGAGCGCGTGCAGTACATGTTCCGCTCCACCCCGCCGCCGTCCCTCGGCTATCCGGACCAGTTCACCGACGGCGGCGGCCCCGCCTTCCTGCAGAACACCTTCCAGGGCACCTCGGACGCGCTCGCCGGCGCCCGCGGCGTGGGCACCCCGGGCGGCGAGCACCGACTGGGACACCTCTCCACCCTCCAGCGCTCCTCCCGTGACCGCAACGGCAAACCGCTGCACCTGCGCATGGACGGCCCCGGCTTCGACGCGATGGACGTCCCCGACGGCAGCAACCAGCCCAAGCTGCAGTTCACCGCCTTCGTCCCGACCGCCGACTTCTTCACCACGATGCGCCGCAACCAGGCCTCCCTCGACCTGGCCCAGGCCAACAACGTCCCCGCGAGCGACAACGGCCTGGAACGCTTCATGACGGCGACCCGCCGCCAGAACTTCCTCGTCCCGCCCCGCCGCCACCGCGCCTTCCCGCTCATCGAGCTGACCTGACCGGGCGACCCGGACCGGCTCCCCGCGGAGCCGGTCCGGCGCCGACCCGCGTCGGCCCGCGTCCGCCGCTCGATGGAAGGCCCGATGGAAGGTAGGCCGGAATGGGCGAACTGCTGAGACGAGTGAGCGACTGGATCCGGCAACCGGCCCGCCCGCCGACCTCGGCGGCGTTGCGGCTGCTGCGGGTCTCCCTCGGGATCGTCTACCTCTGGTTCGGCGCGCTCAAGTTCGTGCCCGGCCTCAGCCCGGCCGAGGCACTGGCGGTGCGCACCATGGACGTGCTCACCCGCCACCAGGTGCCGCACGACGTCTCGCTCCCCCTGCTGGGACTCATGGAGAGCCTCATCGGGGCGGGCCTGCTGACCTCCCGGTTCCTGCGGCCCGCCGTGGCGCTGATGGCGGTGCAGATGACCGGCACGTTCCTGCCCCTGGCCCTCTTCCCGCGCGAGACGTGGGAGCTCGCCCCGATCGCGCCCAGCTTCGCCGGCCAGTACATCCTCAAGAACCTGGTGCTGGCCAGCGCGGCGCTGGCGGTGGCGGCCACCCACAGTCCGACGTCCTTCGACGGACCCGACCAGGAGCCCCCGGACGGGCAGGCCGTCGCCGGGCCGGACACCGATGGGGCGCAGCTCGCCCGTCGACGCGCGCACCACGGCGCGTGCTGGGTGCTGCGCCACGGCCGACCGGGTATGTGCCGGATCGCCGGCGGTCTCCGTCCGCACGCCCGGCGCTCGCGCACCCGACGCCACGGCCGCCGCGAGGCGGCCGGGAGCAGGAGGGATCAGGAGGGCGCCGGGCAAGGAGGCCGACGGTCCGGGCGGCGTGCCCGCGGTCCGCCGCGGGCCGCCGTCCGGTCCGCAGCAGCTCCCGCCCGCCGTCCTTCCGACCGAGGAGAAAGCCGTCCGTGGAATCGCACCCGTCCTCAACTCTCCCGGAAACCGCCGTCGTTGCGGACTCCGGCTGGCACCCGCGCCACGCCCGCTGGGCCGCCGCGATCTGCCTCACGGCGGCCGCAGTGATCATCACGTACTGGGCGGTGTGGTTCACCTGGCGCGGGGCCCTGGCCAGCAGCGGCGACCGCGGCTACCTGGACTTCGAGAACGCCTTCCCCGCGGCGGACGGCTGGCTGACGCTGTGCCTGCTCCTGGCCGCCCGGGCCTGCCTGACGCGGCGTGAGGCCGCCGCGGCGCCCTGGCTGACCGCCGCGGCCGCCGCCGGCCTTTACCTGTTCGCCATGGACGTCCTGTATGACATCGAGCACCGCGTCTGGTTCACCGGCGGCGGCGCCGGCGTGACGGAGGCGGTCGTCAACGTCCTCACGCTGGGCATGTGCGTGATGTTGTGGCTGCTTTCACCACGACGGACCTCGCGCCCGGCCCGGAGATGAGGGCGACAGCACGTGAAGATTCCGTATTTGTCGTGCACATGTCGTATGATCGAACGCGTCCCGGCGCCGAACGGCGGGTGGGCCCTTCGGCGCCGGGCTCACAGGCACCCTTCAGCGTGCGGACTGCGGCCTGGCCCACAGGCTGAGGTCGCTGCTGGTCGCGACGGCGAGCGTGCGGCCGGAGGGCGAGAATCCGGCCGCCCGCAGGGTGGAGCGGGCGGAGTGGAAGACGTGCCACCAGGCGGTACCGGGCTCGCCCCGGTGGAAGCCGCCGTCGGTCGAGAGCAGGACGCGCTCGTGCGGCCACTCCGGAGCCACCACGTCGAGCGACCATCCGTCGCCCGAGGTGCTGTGGAGCCCTCCGCCGAAGAGGCCCGCGATCCGGACCCGGGTACCGGAGAGCGGCCCGAGACCGGGGCAGCTGAGGTCGCGGGTGTCGTCCAGGGTGCTGGAATCGGGGTCGGGATCGCGGTCGCGGGCGATCTTCGCCCCGGTCGCGGCGTCGAAGAGACCGTGCCCGTCGGACGACACCACCATGACCAGGTCGTGGCCGTTGTCCGGGTGGACGCCGAAGCCGATGCCGAGCAGGCCGCCGATGGGGGTCCTGGCGTCCAGCACCGGTGTCCAGGGCGCGGGCGGTGCCGTGACGGGCGCGGCGAGGAGCCGGTCGCGGAGGTCGCGCTGGTAGTCGGTGAGCACACAGCCGACCGTACTCCGCGGGCCACCGCGTGCCGCGGGCGGCGCGGCGCCCTCTAGAATCGTTGCACTATGAACCAGACTCCCCGCTTCCGCAGCATGGTCGCGCTCGGCGACTCCTTCACCGAAGGCATGTGCGACGACACGGCGCCGGACGGCCACTACGTCGGCTGGGCCGACCGCGTCGCCGCACGGCTGGCCGAGGAGGCCGACGGGGAGTTCCGCTACGCCAACCTGGCGGTGCGCGGCAAGCTGATCGGCCAGATCGCGGAGGAGCAGGGCGACGCGGCCCTCGCCCTGGACGGCGAGCTGGTCACCCTGGCCGGCGGGCTCAACGACGTCATGCGCCCCGGCTGCGACGTCGACCACGTCGAGCGCACCCTGGGCGCGCTCGCCGGGCGGATCGCCGGACAGGCCCGTCAGGTCGTGATGTTCTACAGCGTCGACCCGAGCCGGCGGATGCGCAGCAGCGGCCGGATCATGCCGCAGATCCTGCGCCTGCAGGGCTTCGTCCGCGACTTCGCCGCCCGCCACGACAACATCGCGGTCGTGGACCTCTTCCACGTCCCGGCCTTCGACGACCCGCGGATGTGGGCGGAGGACCGGCTCCACTTCTCCGCCGAGGGCCACCGCCGGGTCGCCGAGGCGGTGCTCCAGGCACTGGGGTTCGCCCCCTCGTTCGACTGGCGCGAACCCCTCCCTACGGCGGCTCCGATCCCCCGGCTCACCAGGCTCCGCGCCGACCTGCGCTGGATCCGCCTCCACGTCCTCCCCTGGATCGGCCGCCGCCTCACCGGCCGCTCCAGCGGCGACGGCCGCCCCGCCAAGCGCCCCGCCCTGGAGCCCTACCCGGGCTGAGCAGCAGCCCGCGCTAGGATCCCCGTCGTGATCACCGTCGACGACCTGCTCCGCCTGGCACCGCCCCCCTCCGCACCGGTGTGGGCGACCGGGGACTGGGAGGCCGTCGAGGCCGCGCTGGGGCTGGGCATCCCGGCGGACTTCAAGGCGCTGATCTCGCACTACGGCTACGGCCTGTTCGTCGACTTCATCGCGCCGCTGACCCCGTTCGGCGAGCGGGACCTGCTGCGCGCGGAGGCGGAGCGCCTGCTCGGCCGGGAGGCCTCCTTCCGCCGGGAGCATCCCGAGAAGTGCCCCTACCCGTTCCATCCGGAGCCCGGCGGACTGCTGCCCTGGGCCGGTCTCGACAACGGCGCCCGGTTCTGCTGGCTCACCGTGGGAGAGCCCGACGACTGGACCGTCGTCGCCTGGAATCCGCGCAGTTGGTTCTATGAGCACCACGCCATGGGCGCAGTCGAGTTCCTGCACGGGCTGCTGAGCCGTCAGGTCGTGACGGAGACGTGCGGTCTCTTCGACGACGAGGACGACGACGACCCTGACGAGGCCGGCACACCGGTGTTCGCGCCCGCCTGGGTTCCGTAGCCTCGACGGGCCGGACCGGGCCGAGTTGACGCAGCGTCACGCACGTCACCGGCCGACGGGCGTGGCGAAGGCGTTCACGATCGCCGCCAGTGCCAGGAGCACCGGCAGCGCGCCGAGCAGGATCCGCATCGGCCTGCCGACCCAGTAGGCGGGCAGCCACTGGAAGCCGCAGCTCAGCGCGGCCGCACAGAGAAGCAGCCAACTGCGGCCGACGGCCGCGAAGGTGTGCGGGCAGTCGGCCGCCGCGTTGCAGGGATCCGCCGCCATCGCCGAGAGCCCGGCCGCGCCGACGGCGAGCGCGATCAGCGGCAGGGCCGCGAGCGTGGCCAGCAGCGGAAGGCCCCACCAGCGGTCCAGCAGCCGGGGACGGGAGACCGGCGGTGGGCCGGGCGGGAACGGAACGGGCCACTGCGGCGTCATACCTCATGGTGGCCGCGCCCACGACGGTCGCGCCATCCGTGGGATCACTCAGATTCTCCGACGATTCGGGCACGTTCCCGCTTCAGGCACGGCGCCAAATCAGACGAACGGTACATTCCGTTTCAAATCAAGACTTTACTTCGTAGTCATGATCGGTTCGTGGTCCAGAAACACTGCTTCGGCACCATGAGGACATGAAGAGCTCTCACACCCCGCAGTCCGCAACCACCCACTCCCGCAAGCACCGTTGGCGCAGGGACACGGTCGAACTCTCCGCCGTGTTCGTGGCCGTCGCGGTCGCGGACCTCGTCGCGAACATCGTGGTGCACGGTCATGACGGACCGGTGCTGCTGATCGTCTCCGCACTCGCGCTCGGCGCCACGGCCCTGTGGCACAGCTGGTGGACGCATCGTCATACCCACGCCCCACCGGGGGCCATCACCTCCGCGTCCGGCGACGACGGCGGCGAGCTCACCGCTCCGGCCTCGTCCGCGCCGCCGGAGCAGGTGGCGCTGTGGCGGATCAGGGCGACGGTCGCCGACGCGCCCGGCAGCCTGGCGGCCCTCTGCCGGGCAATGGCGGACATCCCCGTCAACATCGTGTCCATGCAGGCGCACCCGCTCGCCGAGGAGACGGTCGACGAGTTCGTCGTCCGCGCCGCGCCGGGCCTCGCCCCGCAGGAGCTGAGCCGGGCCGTCGTCGCCGCCGGCGGCACCGAGGTGTGGCTGGAGCGCGCCGACACCCACGACCTGGTCGACGTCCCGACCCGGGTGCTCACCATGGCCACCCGCACCGCCCAGGACGCCGCCGAGCTGCCGCTCGCCCTGCGTCAGCTCTTCGGACGCTGCCGGATCCGCTCCCTGCCCGGCGAGCGGATCGAGGAGGACGTGCTCGACGGAGCCGTCATGCGGCTGCGCGACCCGGTCGGCGGAGTGCTGGAACTGACGCGTGAGCAGCCGCCGTTCACCCCCACCGAGTTCGCCCGCGCCCGCGCCCTGGTCGAGCTGGACGCCCAGCTGGGTCCGCGTGTGCCGGACACGAGGGACACCCTGCGGCTGGCCGGTGACCGGCCGCAGGAGATCGCCGTCCGCCGCGCCGAGCCCGGCGACCGCGCCGCCGCGATGGCCATGCACGAGCGCTGCGGCCCGCAGACCCTGCGGCAGCGCTACCACGGCCCGGTCGGGGACGCCGACCGCTACCTCGGCCATCTGCTCGACCCCCGGCACGGGCAGACCCTCGCCGTCGAGACCGAGGACGGCCGGATCGCCGCCCTCGCCCACCTGCTCTGGGACGACGACACCGCCGAGATCGCGGTGCTGGTCGAGGACGCCTGGCAGCGGCGCGGGATCGGCGGCGCCCTGGTCCGTCGGCTCACCGAGCTGGCCCGGCAGGCCGGCGTCGACTCCGTCTACGCGGTGACGACCGCGGCCAACACCGGCATGATCGCGACCCTGCGCACGCTCGGCGTGCCGCTGGACTACCAGGTGGAGGAGGGCACGCTGGTGATCACCGCGCACCTCTCCCCCACCCCGGCCGTCGACGGCAGCGCCTGGCAGAGCGCTACTCGACGGTGACGGACTTCGCCAGGTTGCGCGGCTTGTCCACGTCCCGCTCCAGTGCCACCGCCGCGTAGTAGGCGAGCAGCTGGAGCGGGATGCCGAGCAGGATCGGGTCGAGCTCGGGCTCGTTCCGCGGGATCAGGATGGTGTCCTCGGCGAACTTCGGGTCCGGCGCGGTGTGGCCGACCATCAGCACCCGGCCGTGACGGGCCCGGATCTCGCCCATGGTGGTGAGGTTCTTCTCCACCAGCTCGTCGTCCGGCACCAGCGCGACCGTGGGCAGCTCGGGACCGATCAGGGCCAGCGGGCCGTGCTTGAGCTCACTGGCCGGGTAGGCCTCGGCGTGGACGTAGGAGACCTCCTTGAGCTTCTGCGCCCCCTCGCGGGCCACCGGCCAGCCGCGCACCCGGCCGACGAACATCATCCCGGCGTTGTGCGCGTACTCGGCGGCCAGCTTCGCGATCTGCTCCTCCTGGCCCAGGATCTCCCTGATCTGGTCGGGCAGCGCCTTCAGGCCCGCGCAGATGCGGCGACCGTCGGCGGGCGAGAGGTCGTGGACCCGGCCGAAGTGCAGCGCGATCAGCGCGAACGCCACGGCCGTCGAGGTGAACGCCTTGGTCGAGGCGACCGAGATCTCCGGGCCCGCGTGCAGGTAGACGCCGCCGTCGCACTCGCGGGCGATGGCGCTGCCGACGGTGTTCACGACGCCGAGGACCCGGCCGCCCTTGCGCTTGATCTCCTGGACGGCGGCCAGCGTGTCGTAGGTCTCGCCGGACTGGCTGACCGCGATGTAGAGGGTGTCCGCCTCGATCACCGGGTTGCGGTAGCGGAACTCCGAGGCGGGCTCGGCGTGTGCGGGGATCCGGGCCAGCTCCTCGATCAGCTGGGCGCCCAGCTCGCCGGAGTAGTAGGCGGAGCCGCAGCCGAGGATCTTGACCCGGCGGAAGGCACGCGCCTCGCGGGCGTCCAGGTTGAGGCCGCCCAGGTGGGCGGTGGCGAAGCGCTCGTCGACGCGGCCGGAGAGGGTCCGCTCGACGGCGGCCGGCTGCTCGTGGATCTCCTTGATCAGGAAGTGGGCGTGCCCGGCGGTGTCGTAGGAGGCCTCCTCCCAGTCCACGGTCGAGGGCTTCTTGGCGGTGATGTGGGCGTCCTGGGTGAAGGTCTGGAAGCCGTCGGCGCGCACCGTGGCCAGCTCGCCGTCGTCCAGGTGGACGACCTGGCGGGTGTAGCGGACCAGCGCGGCGACGTCGGAGGCGGCGAACATCTCCTTCTCGCCGATGCCGAGCACGATCGGGCTGCCGTTGCGGGCGACGACGATCCGGTCCGGCTGCTCGGCGTCGAGCACCGCGATGCCGTAGGTGCCCACGATGCGGCTGAGCGCGGCGCGGACGGCGTCCTCGAGCTGCTTCTCGTGCTGCGCCTCGGCGGCGATGAGGTGGACGAGCACCTCGGTGTCGGTCTCGGACGCGAAGACGACGCCGTCGGCCTGCAGCTTGGCGCGCAGCTGGTCGGCGTTCTCGATGATGCCGTTGTGCACGACGGCGAAGCGCTGCGCGCCGTCCAGGTGCGGGTGCGAGTTCACGTCGCTGGGCTCGCCGTGGGTGGCCCAGCGGGTGTGGCCGATGCCCGCGCCGCCCTTGAAGCGCGCCGGCACGACGGCCGCCAGGTCGGCGACCCGGCCCTTCTTCTTCACCATCTTGAGCGCGCCCTTGGCGGCGACGGCGACACCGGCCGAGTCGTAGCCCCGGTACTCCAGCCGGGCCAGCCCCTCCAGCAGGATGGGGGCCGCGTCCTTGCTGCCGATGTAGGCGACGATTCCGCACATATGCTCTCTCTCCTCTGGTTCGTTGCCTCAGCCGTAGACGAGGCGGCGCAGCTGCCGGGCGGACAGCTCGGGCGCCGACACGCGGCGCTGCGCCAGCTCCTGGCCGACGCGGGCGAAGATCTGGTCGTTGGTCAGCCCGCGGGCCTGCAGCTCGCCGTGGCGGCGGCGCACGTACTCCTCGGCGCTCTCGCCGAAGTAGGCGAGCACGTCCGCGATGACGCGGGCGGCCTCGCCGGGGCCGAGCGCCGTGGTGCGGAGCAGGTGCTGCAGCAGGTCGTCGTGAGGGTGGCTGGCCTGGGACACGAGGCACGACCCTACGCACTCGGAGGCGGTTCACCAAGAATCCTGCCCGAAATCGGGCAGGACTGCGCCCGAACGGCCGTCGGGGCGACCGCCTGCCCCTCGGCCGGGGGTTCAGCGGCGGTCGCGACGGCGGTCCCGCCGGGCCAGCAGCAGCCAGACACCGCCGCACAGCAGCACCGTCAGCGCCGACCCGGTCGGCACCCAGTTGCCCCAGCGGTCGTAGAGCGTGCTGCCGGTGGCCAGCGGCACGGTGTAGGCGACCGCGCCCGCGTCGTCCTTGCCGAGCTGCTGTCCCACCCGGTTCCCGGACGGGTCGTAGGCGACGCTGACGCCGGTCAGTGTCGCCTGCACCACGGGACGCCCGGTCTCGGCCGCCCGCAGCGCGGCGAGGGAGGCGTGCTGCTCGGGGGCCCAGGTCTGCTGGAAGGTCGGCGTCGCCGACTGCACCAGGATCACCTGCGCACCGCGTTGGACCAGCGCCCGGCTCATGTCGGGGAAGGCCGACTCGAAGCAGATCAGCGGGCCGACGGCGAGGCTGCCACCGTCCCTGGTCGGCACGGTCATCACCACCGGGCCGGTACCGCGGCGACGGTCGACGGCGGCGGCCTTGGAGAAGTTCTTGACCCAGCCCAGCACCGGACGCAGCGGTATGTACTCGCCGAAGGGCACCAGCCGGATCTTGTCGTAGCGCGCTCCGGTCGGCCCCTGCGGGCCGACCAGCACCGAACTCTTGTAGATCCCGCCGCTGCCGGGCCGCACGGCGTCGACGTTGACCAGCAGGTCCGCGCCGACGGCGGCGGAGCTCGCCGCCAGCCGGGTGGTGAGGTCGGGCCGGGCGGCCAGGTCGTAGGAGACGCTGCTCTCGCCCCAGAGCACGAGGTCGGGCCGGCTCGGCCCCAGTGTCGCGGTGAGCTGCTCCCCGCGGACCGTGCGGTCCTCGATCGTGTCGTCGGCCAGACCCGGCTGGACGACGCCGACCACGGCGGTCCGGCCGGTCAGCCGGGGCTGCGGGGCCCAGGCGGTCACCGCGAAGGTGCCCAGCGCGAGGCCCACCAGCGTCAGCCAGGCCACGGCGGAGCGTCCCCAGGCCGCGACGAGCACGACGACGGCGGTGTTGACCGCCACGATGAGCAGGCTGTCCAGCCAGACCCCGCCGACCGAGGCCAGCCGCAGCGCGAAGTGCTGCTGGTACTGGCTCGCGCCGAGCAGCCCCCACGGCCCCCCGAGGTACTGCCAGGAGCGGACCGTCTCGGTCAGCAGCCAGCCCGTCGGCACCAGCACCAGTGCGGCCAGCGCGCGCCCCACATCGGGCGTGCCGTGCAGCAGGCGGTGAACCAGCCACCCCCACGGAGCCCACAGCACGCCGAGGAACGCCGCCAGGGCGACGATCGCGACGCTGAGCGAGGGGATCAGCCAGCTCATGACGCCGATCAGGAATCCCATCCCGCCCCACCAGCCCAGCAGCAGCGCCCGACGCGGGGTCGGGGCGGCCCTGAGCACCAGCATCAGCGGCACCAGGCAGACGTAGGCGAACCACCACCACCCCGGCGCGGGGAAGATCAGCACGGGCAGCGCGCCACAGACCGCCGCCAGCAGCGGCGCGGCGGCGCGGCGCGCGAAGGACGGTCGCGCCGGGGCGGGCCGGTCGCCCTGCTCGCCCATCGGTCTCCTCCCGGCGACGACGCGCACGCTGATCCCTTCCGCCGGCTGAGTCGGTGTCGCCCAATTCTCCCTTGCGATCAACCGTTGAGCACGTTGTTTGCGGGTCCGATCGAGTGGGGGCACCCTGGAGCGGACGGGAGGCTGACATGGGATCAGGCAAACGGCAAGGTCACTACCGCGCTTCGGGGCGCGGCCGACGGGGCGGCGTCGACCGCACGCTGAACTACGGGGGCCGGAACGGGGCCGTCCGGCGGCAGGGACAGAGCTTCGCGATCAGCCTCGCCATCGTGGCCGTCGCCCCGCTGTGGCTCTTCGTCGGCTACCCGCTGGAGCGCACGTGGGGTCGCGGCGGCGGCCCCGGCAACCAGCTCGCCTTTCGGGTGACCCGCCACCCGCTCGCGATCGCGCTGAGCGCGCCGATGCGCTTTGTCGCCTCCCGCGTGGTCCGCCCCCGCCGCACCGACAACGGCGAACCCGGCCCCCCGAACGCCGGCGACCGCGAACCCCGCCACCCCAGGCCCACCCTCCCCTCCGACACCATCTCCCTCGGCGAACCCCGCGCCTGACCCCGCCCCGACGGCCACCCAGGGGCGCGCGGACCTGCGCGCCCCCGGCGCGCAGGCGCGGCACCTCTCAGCAAAGCGCAAGTGGCACCACCTCGAGGGAGGAACTGCGCGGCCAAGCCGCGCGGACGCGCCAGGTCAGAGCACCGCGTCCGTTGCACTGTCAGGGGCGCGAGGCTCTGCTCGATTCACTGCGTGCGCGACAATCCCCCGGCCTTCGGCCGGGAGGTGCGCCCTCCCGCACGCGGATGGTCCTCATTGAGCAGGGCCATCCGCACAGGGTGGTTCCTCGCGCCCCCAAAAGGGCGCTTACGCGCCCGTCAGGGCCTGGGCGGCGGACTCCGGGGCCTCGATGACGACGGAGTGGTAACTCTCGATGCGGGAGACGATCGCCTCGCGAGGCCCCTTGAGCCACGCCTCGCTGCCGTAGAACGCGGCCTCCTGGTCGCGATGCTCGGCCAGGGAGGCGAACGCGCGGATCAGGTACGCCTCCTCGTGGCCGTCCTCGTCCGACAGGGAGGGGCCGGAGTCGACGACGCGGATGCCGGCCTGCCGCAGCAGCGGAATCGCCTCCTCCCGCATCGCCCGGACGAAGTCGGCACGCGTGCCCGGCACCAGCCGGTACGTGCGGATCTCGAGAAACATGGTGCATCCCCCTCCGAAGTCACTCGGCCTCGCGGTCGAGCCAGTCCGACAGCCGGCGTGCGCGCCGCGCCTCCTGCCTCAGCGCGTCCCCGTGCGACTCGGCGAGGCCCAGCACCTCGCCGAGCAGTTCCCGTGCCCGCGCGCTCTCCCCGGCGTGGGCGCAGATCTCCGCCGCGCCCAGCAGGGCCGTGGCGCGGCCGCGGTCGAAGTCGGGGCCGAGCTCGCCGAAGCCCGCCGCCGCCCGCTCGAAAAGCCCCAGGCACTCCTCGCGCGTCTCCGCCTCCGCGCCGTACTGCCGCAGCAGGTTCGCCAGCTGGCGGGCGGTGTCGGCGGCCTCGCCGCGCAGCTCCTCGCGGAACGCGGCCCGCCACTCCTCCTCCCCGGGGACCGCCAGACCCTCCACGGCGGCGGCCTCCGCCTCGGCGAAGGCCGCCCGCGCCGCGTCCAGGTCCGGCTCCTCCCCACGGGCCAGCAGCCAGCCGCGCGCCCGCAGCGTCCGGATCACCGGCACCGGCGCGTCCAGCTCGCGCCAGAGCCGCGTGGCCTCGGCGTACGCGGCCACCGCGTCCGCGACGCGGCCGGCGTCGGCCAGCGCCTCGGCGGTGGCCCAGGCCAGGTGCGCGTGCGAGCCGCGGTCGTCGGTCCAGCCGGAGGTAACGGCCATGGCCTCCAACAGCTGCTCCGCGCGGGCCGCGTGCTCGCCGAGCGTGGCCAGCGAGTCGGCCAGCGCGCGACGCGCGCTCACGCCCTGGCCCTCTCCCTGCGCCAGCAGGTCCGGCAGCGCCGACTGCAGCACCTCGGCCGCCTCGGCGTGGCGGTCCAGACCCTGGTAGGCCTTGGCCAGCCGGAACCGTGCCGCCGCGCCCGGCCCTTCGGCGAGGCCGGCCTCGTCGAGCCAGCGGGCGGCGTCCAGTGCGTGCCGGACCGCCTCCTCGTGGTCCTCCTGGTGTCCGGCCAGGTCCGCCACGAGCAGGTGCAGCAGACCCGTCTCCTCGGCGTCGTCCAGGATCTCGCCGCGTTCCAACGCGGTCAGCGCCGTCGCCCTGGCGGGGCCGAGCTCGCCCGCGCGGGCCAGCTGCCTGGCCAGCGCGCCGAGCGGGGCGGCCGCGTGCCAGGGCTGACCGGCGTCGTCGTAGGCGTCGGCCGCCTCGCGGAGCAGGGCGGCGCGGAACACGGCGTCCCCCGCGCCGAGTCCGGCGAGCAGATGCCGGGCGTCGGCCCCGATCGCATGCAGCCTGGGCTCTGCCTCGGCCTCGGCGGCGGCCGCGCCGACCTGGGCCAGCACCTCCTCGGCGGCGGAGCGGGCCGCCGCACGGCCCGCGTCGTCGTTCTCGTGACCGGCCAGCAGACCGAGCACCTTGGCCCGGCTCAGCTGGACCCCGGCACGGCGGCGGGTGTCCGCGCCCGCGGCCTGGGCCATGGCGACGGCACGGGACGCGGTCTCCCTGGCCTCGTCAGGCCGGTGCAGCAGGGCCAGCGCCAGGGCCGCCCGGCCGGTCTGGACGGCCGCGTCCCCCATCAGGTCCGCCTCGGCGCTCAGCTCCGCCGCCTCGGTGAAGGCGGCGAGCGCCGCCTCCGGGTCCTCGCCGGCCACGCGGATGCCGCGCTGCGCGGCGAGCTCGGCCCGCAACCGCAGGTCGTCCGTCCCACCGCGGGCCGCGAGCGCGCCCTCCACGGCGAGCCAGGCCGGACGTCCGGCCGGATGGCCCTGGTCCCGCAGGGTCCGCGCCCGGGTCAGCAGGTCCTCGAAGGACTCGTCCGCCCCCGCAGCCGTCGCCGCAGCCGCCTTGGTCGGCGCGGCGGCGTCGGGGACGCGGGGCAGCCGACGCGCGGCCGCGCCCAGCGGCAGGCGGTCGAGCAACGGCGGCTGGGCGACCCGCTCGCGGCTGCGCCGGGAGGTCGCGTCGGAACCGTTGCGGGCGTCGAAGCGGGCCGCGATGGCCGAGCGCTCGGCCTCGACGTGGGCGAGCAGCTCCGCGACCGTCCAGGTCCGGCCGGCCGGACCCGCGGTCGGCTGCTCGCCGAGCCCGAGCGCGTCGAGCCGGCCCAGCAGCAGCGCGGCCGCCTCCAGCAGCGAGAGCCGCGCGTCGGGGTTGGCGTGCTGGTCGAGGTGCTGGACGTGGTCGGCCAGGATCTCCAGGCCGCGCGCCTCGTTGCCGGTCAGCGCGCAGAACTCGATGTGCTTGCCGACGGTGGCGATCAGGCTCTCGTTGCCGCGCGCCAGCCGGTAGCCGCGCAGATGGTTGGCGCGGGCCTCGTCCAGGCGGTCCAGCCGGACCAGCGGGAGCAGCGTCTTGGCCAGCACCCGGTGCGGCTCCTCCGCGCAGGAGAGCCCGCCGGAGAGCACCGGCGCCCAGCGTTCCAGCGCCCCCTTGTCGTCGCCCCGCTCGGACTCCCACAGGCCCATGGACCCGGCCTCGCAGGCGTGGCAGTCGCTCATGGAGTCCCGGTCGGCGGCGAGCACCTGGGCGTAGGCGCCGGCGGCCCGGTCCTCGTCGCCCAGGTGCCAGGCGACGTAGAACTCGACCCAGCGGACGGTGCGCGCCGCGTGGCCGGCCAGCCGGTAGCGGCGCTCCATCTCGACCAGCCACTGCTCGATCGCGGCCAGCGGGATCTCCGGGTAGTCGAGCATGCTGCTGGTGACCCACTTGAACCACCAGAACAGCGAGTGCGCCTGCTGCTTGTCGAACTGGCTCGGGTCCGCGTCCCACAGCTGGAGCGCGCGGGTGAACGGCACGAACATCTTGCTGCGCTCGGCGCTGAACTCGTAGGCGGACATCAGCCCGCGCAGGCAGTCCAGCAGCAGGTCGACGTCGCCGGTGCGCTCGGCCCGCGCCACGACGTCCTCGGCGCGGGCGTTGCGCAGCGCGCCGTTGTCCATGTCGTAGGTGGCCCACAGCGCCTCGCGGATCTGCTGCGCCTCGTCGTCGTGGGTCATCGGTTCTCCTCCGGGCGGCTCGCCGGGGTGTGGGTGGCCCAGTCGAGCAGACCGAGGAAGGAGCGGTTGAGCAGCGCGCTGTCCGCCGCGGTGAGCGGGCGGCGGGAGAGCAGCAGCGCCTGGCCGTAGAGCGACTCGACGGCCACCCCGGCCAGTTCGGGCTCGGCGATGCCGGCGATCCTGCGCACCAGCGGGTTGTGGTGGTTCAGCACCAGCTGGGCCCTGGGCGCGCTGCCGCGCAGGGCGCCCAGGATGCCCGCCCAGAGCGCGTCCGCGCCCGCCTCCGCGTCGGCGCGCGAGCGCTCGTGGCGGGCCTCGCGGTCGTCGAGGTACAGCGCGGGCACGCCGACCGGTTCGAAGCTGCGCAGCACGACGTCGCAGCCCAGCGGTTCGAGCCGGGCCCTGGCCGTGGCCAGGAAGGGGGCCAGCGCGAGCTCGGCCCCGGCGTCGACCAGGTCGAGTCGGGCGGTGACGGCGCCGGCGTCGAGATCGCTGACGGCGACCCCCGGCACGATGCCGGGGAGCAGCGCGGTGACGTCGGCGTCGTAGGTGTAGCCGCCGTTGACGACCGCGATGCCCTGGGCCTGGGCGATCGGCGCGATCTGGCGGAACTCCTCGACCGTGCCGGCGAGGTGGATCTGCTGGTGGTCACGGGTCAGCTCGGCGAGCGTGGTCCGGCCCGCGGTGGTCTCGACCGTCAGCCACGGCAGCATCAGCCGCAGCAGCTCGGGATCGTGCCTGGCCAGGGACTTGACGCCGAGTTGGTGCACCTGGAGGAACCGGCCGAGGCGGTCGGGATCCCCCGCCGCCAGCCCGGTCAGCCAGTCACGCACCCGGACGCCGAGGGCGTCGCGGACGGCGGCGAGCGTCTCGTCCTCGTAGAGGCTCTCGCGGGAGGCGGTCGGCCGCAGCGCGTCGGTGTCGAGCACGCAGCGGACGAAGAAGGCCCAGTCGGGCAGCAGGCCCTCGGCGCGGTCGGTCAGCAGCATGCCCTTGAGCGAGACCCGGTGGCCGCCGCGCTGGCTGGGGTTGGCGGCGGCGGGCAGCACGTAGCCGACGCCGCGGACCCCGGCGGCGGGCAGGTCGAGCTCGATGACGTCGAGGGGCTCGAAGCCGAACAGCGTGTGGCAGTGCGAGGCCAGCGCGACCCGGCGCGCGGAGGGCGTCGGGAACGGTCGGTCCCAGACGGCGGGCAGCTCGGTGACCGCGTGCTCGCCGCCGTCGGCGTCGACCACGGCCACGTCGTAGGGCAGCAGCGAGCCGAAGTCCCTGGCCAGCTCCAGCACGCGGGCGGGCGCGAGCCACTCCTCGCTGCCGCGACGGGCGGTCAGTTCCACGGTGGTGCCGGGCTCCGGCCTGGCGTCGTCGGTCAGGGTGCGCACGGTGTACGAGCCGTCGTCCCGCGCCAGCCACTCGACCGGCGGCGCGGACGCGTCCCGCGCGGAGCGGGTGACGACCCTGATCTCCTGGGCCACGACGAAGCAGGCCAGCAGGCCGATGCCGAACTGCCCCAGGAACTCGGCCCGCGCGGACTCCAGGCCGTCCCGCTTGGAGCTGCGCCCGATGGTGGCCAGCAGGCTGTGCACGTCGGCCTCGGTGAGGCCGACTCCCGAGTCGTCGACGCGAAGCGTGCCGTCCCCTGCGCGCAGCCGCACGACCGCGGGCGCGTCCGGGTCCGCGAGACGTCGGGCGGTGACGGCGTCGACCGCGTTCTGCAGCAGCTCCCTGACGTAGACGCGGGGGCTGGAGTAGAGGTGGTGGGAGAGCAGGTCGACCAGACCACGCAGGTCGACCTGGAAGGTGTGCGCGGTGGAGCGGGTGTCAGCAGTCATCTCTCGGCAGCGGTTCGGGCGAACGCGGGGCGTCGCGAACGAGAAGGGACACAGCGGGGGAGCGGCTCATGCTAGGGCCTCGAACAGACCCACGACCACGGATTTCCGCCGCCTCAGACCCTCCCACCCACCACTGACACCGCCCCGCGCGGCCATGCACTCCCGGGATCCGAAGAGTTCACTCGACGCCCTGGACGTCCCTGCGCCTGGCTCCGTTCCTTCTCGACGTCAGGAGCCGTCTTCAATGGGTCAGGGATCGTCCGTCGCCCCCCTCACTGGAGCACGACGGTGACGCCGTTCCTGCGCAGGAGGTTCACGGTCTCCTCGAAGTAGGACAGGCCGCCCAGGTGGTGCAGGACGTGTCCGGCGAGGGCGTCGCGGGCGATGGCAGCGTGGTGCCAAACGACGCCGGATGTCGGCTGCTTGGAATGACGCTCCCCGCCCGTCGGCGTGGACCCCGGTACTCGGCCCCGCGTCAGGCCATCGCCAACGCCATGGACGATCCCCAGCCGCAGGCCGTCTCCGCCGCCTCCAGCAAGACCGACCAGGCCCACGACACCTGGAAGCCCCCGCCCGCGCCACCCGCCCGCGCCGCCCGGGCGGGGGCGGGGCCGGGAAGGATCTCGGGGGGAGGGCCTAGGGTGGGCCCCATGGGCCACAGCACCGACTTCCGTTCCGCCGCGCGTCAGGCGGCCGATCTCATCGCCGACTACCTCGACGGCCTGCCCGATCGTCCGGTCTGGACGCCGATGTCGGCGGAGGCGCGTGAGGCGTTGCTCGAACTGCCGCTGCCGGAGCAGGGAACCGGGCTGGACGCGCTGCTCGGCGAGGTCGCCGCGAAGGTGCTGCCGCATCCGATGGGCAACGGGCACCCGCGGTTCTTCGGCTGGGTGAACGCCGCCCCCGCGCCCGCGGGCGTGCTCGGGGCGTTCGCCGCGACCGCGGTGAACCCCAGTTCGGCCGGGGGCGACCACGCGGACGTGCACCTGGAGCGGAGCGTCGTGCGGTGGCTCGCGGAGCTGGTCGGGTTTCCGCATCCGGCCGGGGGCGGGCTGCTGACCTCGGGCGCCTCGATGGCGACGATCGTCGCGCTCGGCGCGGCCAGGAACCGGGCCGCGGCCGGGCTCGGCGTGGACGTGCGGGAGGCAGGGCTGTCGGCGCTGCCGCCGCTGGTGGGCTACGTCAGCGCGGAGACGCACTCGTGCGTGCGCAAGGCGGCGGAGCTGCTCGGTCTGGGCAGCCGGCACCTCAGGACGGTGGCCACCGACGCCGCCGGACACCTGGACCCCGTCGCGCTGCGCCTGGAGATCGCCGAGGACCTGGCCGCCGGGCGGGTGCCCTTCCTGGTCGCCGCCTCCGCGGGGACGGTGAACACCGGGGCGGTCGACGATCTGGACGCGCTCGCGGACGTCTGCGCCGAGTTCGGGCTCTGGCTGCACGTCGACGGCGCCTACGGCGCGTTCGGCCGGCTGGACCCGGCCTCCGCGCACCGCTACGCGGGGCTGGAGCGGGCCGACTCCCTGGCGCTCGACCCGCACAAGTGGCTGGGCGTGCCGGTCGACTGCGGCTGCGTGCTGGTCCGCGACGCCGAGCAGCTGCGCGGGACCTTCAGCCTGGTGCCGCCCTACCTGCGCGACGACGCGGCCGGGGGTCTGGGCTGGTTCTCCGAGTACGGCATCGAGCAGACCAGGCCGTTCCGCTCCCTCAAGGTGTGGGCGACGATCGCGGCGTCCGGCCGCGAGGGCATCGTCCGCGACGTGAGCCGCTGCTGCGCCCTGGCCCGCACCCTCGGGGAGCTGGTCACCGCCGCCGACGACCTGGAGCTGCTCGCTCCCGTGGAGACCTCGATCGTGGCGTTCCGCTACCGGCCCGCCGGGCTGGACGAGGAGACGCTGCACCGCGTCAACGCCCTGCTGCCGGTAGCGGTGCAGGAGCGCGGCGAGGCCTTCGTGACGGGGACCGTGCTGGGCGGCCGGGAGGCCGTGCGGGCCTGCCTGTTGAACGCGGCGACCACCGAGCAGGATCTTCGGGTCCTGCTCGACGAGGTCCGCGAGGCCGGTGCCGCGCTCGTGAAGGGCGCCTGACTCCGGCCCCGCGGTCCACCACCGGCCTCAGCCGGTGGTGAACTCCGCCATCATCGCCATGTCCTCGTGTTCGAGGTTGTGGCAGTGCAGCAGGAAGCGGCCGGCGTAGTCGGTGAACCTGACCGCCACCTCCACGCCCTGGGCGGGCAGCACGTCGACGGTGTCCTTCCATCCGGCGTCGTAGAGGCCCGGCTGCTCGCCGTTCCTGCTCACCACCTGGAAGGGGTCCAGATGCAGGTGGACGGGGTGGTGCACGTCGGTGACGAAGCGCCAGACCTCGATCTGCCCGAGCTTCGGCGCGGCCAGCGAACGGCCGGGCCGGTAGTCCTGTCCGTTGACGGTCCAGCTCTTCTCGGACTTCTGGAAGACGAAGGTGCGGTGGGCGACGGCCTTGGCCGGGTCCAACTGCTCGACGTGGGACAGCGGCCGCCGTATCGGGATCACCGAGTCGTCCGCGACCTTGGCGGTGCCGATGTCGAACCGCATGACCTCGTCCGTGCCGCCGCTGCCGAGCCGGTTGACCAGCCGGACGCTGCTGCCCGCCGGGTAGCGGGAGAAGTCGACGAGGACGTCGAAGCGCTCGGCCGGGGCGATGTCGATCGAGTCGTGGAACGAGGCCGAGCTCAACAGGCCGCCGTCGGAGCCGATCTGCACCAGGCCGAGGCCGCCGGACGGCGGCGGGTCCAGCTCCAGCCGGTAGCGGCGGGAGTTGGACGCGTTGAGGAGGCGCAGCCGGTAGCGGGCGCGGTCGACCTCGGCGAAGGGCCAGGGCGCGCCGTTGACCAGGACGACGTCGCCCAGCACGCCGTTCATGTAGGCGTTCCGGACGCCGGGGGTGCCCTCGGCCGGGTCCAGCGCCGGGTAGGCGAAGCCGCCGTCGGCGCCGAAGGCCCGGTCCGCGATCATCAGCGGCAGTTCGCGCGGGCCGCGCGGCAGCGGCAGCGCCGCCTCCTCGTCGTCGCGGACCAGGTGGAAGCCGGCCAGGCCGCGGTAGACGTGCGGGCCGGTGAAGCCCATGGTGTGGTCGTGGTACCAGAGCGTCGCGGCGCGCTGCTGCATCGGATAGACGTACCGGCGCTCGGTCGTGGCGGTGGCCGAACCCATGCCGGGCATGCCCGCCATGCTGCCAACAGAGGCCGAACCGCCGCCGCCCAGCGGAGCGATGAGGTCGAGCGGGTGGCCGTCGCTGTCGTCCGGGGTGTGGCCGCCGTGCAGGTGGACCACGGTCGGGTGCGGTAGTTCGTTGCGGTGCGTCACCACGGTGCGGCGGCCGGAGCGGGACTCGATGGTAGGGCCGGGGAAGACGCCCTGGTAGCCCCAGACCTCGGTGTCGTGGCCCGGCACCAGCCGGGCCAGCCCGGGGCGGGCGGTGATCTCGTAGTAGTCCGTGGTGCCGTCGGTCCGCACCGGCTGCAGGACCGGAGGGACCGGCAGCGGCACCGCGTACTTCTTCGGCAGCGGCACCTTGCTGGTCAGCAGCAGGCCCGGCTGGCCGCCGGGGATCATCCCGCCGAGCAGCGGCAGCCCGACGGCGACCGCCCCCGCCCCGAGGACCCCGGCCGCGCCGTATCCGAGGAACCGGCGGCGGCTCACGCCATGCCCGCGCATGCCCTGCCCGCTCATGCCTGCACCTCGACGGTCTCCGCCGCCTTCGGGACAGCGGTCGCCGCACCGGGCCTGAAGGTGAAGACGTCCACGGCGAACTTCTCCGCCATCACGAAGATGCCGACGCCGAGCGGGATGTGCAAGAGCAGCGCCCGCTCGAAGCCCAGCGAGATCTGCGCGGCGCAACTGACCAGCAGCACACCGTAGGTGACGGCGAACCTGGCCGGACCGCCGGCGAGCCGCCAGGCCAGCAGCCCGGCGAGGACGGCGAGCAGCACCACGGTGGCCAGGATCATCGCGGCCATCATGTGGGCGTCGAGGAGCGGGTAGTAGCCCTGCAGAAAACCGCCGGCCAGGAACGGCTGCCCGGCGGCGAGCAGCGCGACAAGGGCCGCGCAGACGCGCAACACGAGCAGGGGCCAGCGGGGCGGGACAGGGTTCTGCGGCATGACGATTCCCCCAGGGACAGCACAATTTCGTCTCTGGAGAGATAGTCTCATATGAGATTGTCTTGCGCATCCCCTATATTGGAGTCATGACCGACAGCACCCCGCCGCCCCTCGGCCTGGCCCTGCGCCACGCCCACCTGCGGGCCGCCCGCGTCTTCGCCGAGGAGCTGGGGCCGCTCGGCGTGGAGAACATCGTGGCCGGAGTGCTGATGCACCTCGGCCACCTGGGGCCGCAGACCCAGCGTCAGCTGGTCGAGCGGGTCAACAGCGACAAGTCCGCCATGGTCCGTTACATCGACGCGCTGGAGGCGCGCGGACTGGTGCGGCGCGAACCGCACCCGACCGACCGCCGCGCCCAGTTGATCGTGCTGACCGACGCCGGACGGGTGCTGCTGGCCGAGGTCCAGGAGGCCGCGGACCGCACCGAGGACCGGTTGACGGACCACCTCACGCCGGAGGAGCGCGAGCTCTTCCACCGCCTGCTGGTCCGCTTCACCTACGACTGACGGACCGAACGCGACGCCTCGTCGGCCGCGCCTCCCCGGCCGACCAGCCCGCGCGGCTTCTCGGCGAACTCCGCCAGCCGCGAGCCCATCGCGCGGAGCTTCATCGGTCCGACCGCGCCGACGATCAGCGGGGTCAGGTGCCGCTGCGGCTGCATGGCCCGCAGCCACGCCTGGGCGTAGACGTGCACGGAGCGGCGGGAGATGCCGTCCGCGAGCCGCTCGACCGCGGGGGCCAGCGGGTAGGTGCGGTTGAGCGGCCAGGGCAGTGCGGCCCGCATGTCCCGCATCACCGCGTCCTCGTCCGCGCCGCGCACCATGTCGGTGTCGGTCCAGCTCAGGTAGCCGACCCCCACCTTGACGCCCTTGAGCGCCAGCTCGGGGCGCAGCGCGTGGGCGAAGGCCTCGACGCCGCTCTTGCTCGCGCAGTACGCCGTCATCAGCGGCGCGGGGGTGAGCGCGGCCAGCGAGGCGATCTGCAGGAGGTAACCGCGCGAGGCGGTCAGCGCGGGCAGGAAGGCCCAGGCCGTGTTGGCGCTGCCGACCAGGTTGACCTCGATCACCCGGGTCCACACGTCGGGGTCCGAGTCCTCGAACGGCGCGCCGGTCGCGATGCCGGCATTGGCGACCACGACGTCGACCCGGCCGTAGCGCTCGACGATCGCCTCGGCCGTGGCACGCAGCGCCTCCCGGTCGGTGACGTTCGCCTCCCACCAGCCCGCGTCCGCCCCGCACTCCCCCGCGACCTGCTCCAACTGCTCCCGCTCCAGGCCGACCAGCGCCACCTTCGCGCCGCGGGCGGAGACCGTGCGGGCCAGCTGCGCGCCGACGCCGCGGGCGGCCCCGGTGATCACGACGACCTGACCGGCCATGCTCTTGTTCGGCATCTCGAACCTCTCAGACGTGCTCGGACGTGTCGGTCGTGCCCGACCCTGGTCAGGCGGGCACGGGGGCGGTGACGGGCGCGTGGATCAGGTCGTACTCGTGCAGGTCCACCTGGCGCGTCTCCCGCCGGAAGTGCCCGGTGGTGCCGGGCCAGAGCACGGTGTTGTTGCCTTCCGCGTCCAGGTACCAGCTGCGGCAGCCGCCGGTCTTCCAGACGGTACGGGCCATCCGCCGCTGGACGTCGTCGTTCCAGCGCCGCTGCGCGGACGCGGTCACGTCCAGCGCGGCGGCGCCGCTCGCGTCGAGCTTGCGCAGGTAGTCCGCCAGGTAGTTGAGCTGCGACTCGATCATCAGCACCATCGAGCTGTTGCCGAGTCCGGTGTTCGGGCCGATGACCAGGACCAGGTTCGGGAAACCGCGGACGGTCGTGCCCCGCAGCGCCTCCATGCCCTCGGTCCACTCCTCGGCCAGCGTGGTCCCGGCCGCTCCGGTGATGTGCTCGGCCACCGGCAGGTCGGTGACGTGGAAGCCGGTCGACAGGACCACCGCGTCGACCTCGTGCTCGCTGCCGTCGGCGGAGACCAGGGTGTTGCCCCTGACCTCCCTGAGCCCGCCGACCACCTCGGCGTTGGGCTGCGCGAGGGCCGGGTAGTAGGCGTTGGACAGCAGCACGCGCTTGCAGCCGAAGCGGTAGTCGGGCGTCAGCTTCGCCCGCAGCGCCGGGTCCTTGACGGCCCTTCGCAGGTTCGCCAGGGCAAGCGCCTCGGGGGCGCGGAGCAGTCCTGGGCGCTTCACGAAGGCGCCGACCTGGTACTCGCGGATCAGCCAGAGCGCCCCGCGCAGCGCGCGCTGGGTCGCCGGGAGGTGCCGGTAGACGAAGCGCTCGGCGGAGGTGATGTCGCGGTCCATCCGGTTCATCACCCACGGGGGCGTGCGCTGGAACAGCACCAGCTTGCCGACCTGGGGCTGGATGGCCGGCACGATCTGGATCGCGGAGGCGCCGGTGCCGATCACCGCCACGCGCTTTCCGCTCAGGTCGTAGTCGTGGTTCCAGCGCGCGGAGTGGAAGATCTCGCCGGGGAACTCGGCCAGACCGGGGATGTCGGGGATCGACGGGTCCGAGAGCGGCCCGGTCGCCGACACCAGGACCTGGGCGCTGTAGCGGCCCTGATCGGTGTCGATCTCCCAGCGGGCGGTGGCGTTGTCCCAGCGGGCGCCCTTCACCGTGTGGTTGAAGCGCAGGTGGGCGCCGAGTTGGAAGCGCTCGACGATCCGCTCCAGATAGGCCCGGATCTCCGGCTGGCCGGAGAAGGTACGCGGCCAATCGGGGTTGGGCGCGAAGGAGAACGAGTACAGATGCGAGGGCACGTCGCAGGCGCAGCCCGGATAGCTGTTGTCGCGCCAGGTGCCGCCCACGGACCCGGCGCGTTCGAGCACGACGAAGTCGGTGACGCCCTCCTCGCGCAGTCGCACGGCGGCCCCCAGGCCGCCGAAGCCCGAGCCGACGACAGCCACTTTCACGTGCTGCACTGCCGCACTGCTGCCCATCGCGATCCTCCTTCCGATTGTGCCAGTGATCGGTGGCGCAATCAGGAGAGTAGGGGACCGGCGGAGCCTCGGGAAGACTCCGGAGGTCAGAAAGTTACGCTCCGGTAAGGTCCGCCCCGCCCGCAGCGGTTCCCCCGGACGGCCCATCGGAGACAGCTCCGGACATTCCTCCGGACACCGGCCCGGATGCGCTCGAGAGCCCGTCCAGCAGTCGATCCAGCACCTCACCCGCCTCGCGACGCGCCCGGGCGTGATCGTCCGCACGGGCGATGTAGAGGCTCGCCTCGGAGATGAGCGCCGCCAGCATCCGGGTGAGCGGCGCGACCGGCATCGGCGCGATGCCGCCCTCGGCGATGGCCCGGGTCAGCTCCTCCGCGAGCAGCACGTAGCCGTGCTGCTCGACCAGCGCGTCCCAGGCGCTGTGACCGAGCACGGCCGGGCCCTCGACCAGCACGATCCGCTGGAAGTCCGGGTCGTTGCAGGCGTCGAGGAAGGACTGGAAGCCCAGTCGAAGCAGCGTCCAGGCGTCGCCCTCCTGCGCCTCGGCGCGGGCGGTCTCCTGCTCGACCAGACGCTCGGCCATCTCCTGGGCGCACTCGCCCATCACGGCCTGGAACAGGTCGGCCTTGTCCTTGAAGTGGTGGTACAGCGCGCCGCGCGTGACCTGCGCCGCGGCGACGATGTCCTCGGTCCCGGTGGCCGTGTAGCCGCGCTCGGCGAACAGCGTGCGGGCGGCGCGCACCAGCGCGCGCCGGGTGTCGGCGGTGTGCGCCGCGCGCCGACTCCGCACCGATCGAGGAGCTGACATACCTACATCCTGTTCCATACAGACTGTATGTTAGAGGAGGGCCACGGACCCGGGGCCCGGGGGAACGGAGACATGGATCATGGGACTCCCACTCAATCTGACCGTCAAGATGGGCGGCTACCTCCTCAAGCAGAAGCTTCTCCGCCGCGAGAAGTTCCCACTCATCGTGGAGGTCGAACCCCTCTTCGCCTGCAACCTCGCCTGTGCGGGTTGCGGCAAGATTCAGCACCCAGCGAGCGTGCTGAAGCAGCGGATGCCTGTCGAGCAGGCCGTCGCGGCCGTCGAGGAGGCGGGCGCGCCCATGGTCTCCCTGGCCGGCGGCGAACCGCTGATGCATCCGCAGATCGACGAGATCACCCGCCAACTGCTGAAGCGCGGCAAGTTCGTGGTGCTCTGCACCAACGCGGTCCTGCTGCCCAAGCACCTGCACAAGTTCAAGCCGAACCGGAACTTCGCCTGGATGGTTCACATCGACGGGCTCCGCGAGCGGCACGACGAGTCGGTGAGCAAGGACGGCGTCTTCGACCAGGCGATCGAGGCCATCAGGCAGGCCAAGGCCGCCGGATTCCAGGTCTACACGAACTCGACGTTCTTCAACAACGACAGCCCGCAGGACATCATCGAGGTGCTCGACTACCTCAATGACGACCTGAAGGTCGACCGGATGCAGATCTCGCCCGGCTACGCCTACGAGAAGGCCCCCGACCAGGACCGCTTCCTCGGCGTCGAGCAGACCCGGCAGCTGTTCAAGAAGGCCTTCGGCGACGGCCGCCGCAAGAAGTGGCGGCTCAACCACTCGGCGCTCTACCTGGACTTCCTGGAGGGGAAGCAGGACTTCGAGTGCACTCCGTGGGCCATTCCGTCCTACTCGCTCAAGGGCTGGCAGAAGCCCTGCTACCTGATGGCCGACGGTTACACCGAGACCTACCAGGAGCTGCTGGACACCACCGAGTGGGACAACTACGGCCGGGGCAAGGACGCCCGCTGCGACAACTGCATGGCGCACTGCGGCTACGAGCCGACGGCCGTGCTGGCCACCATGGGCTCGCTCCGCGAGAGCCTGCGCGCGGTCACCGCGGGCTGAACCCCGCGCCACGGTCCGCGCGAGGTGCGGCCGGGCCTGCTGTCGGGCCGCTGTGACGTTCGTCCGTCGCAGCGGCCCGTCCCTTTCGTCCCTAGCAATGCCCGCCGACGCGTCACTAGCATGAGCCCAATCCGAGGCAGTCGGAGACATTCGGGTGATCTGGGGGCATTTCCATGGCCGCAACGGACGATCTGGACACGTTCCACGTGCTCACAGCCCTGCTGCTGACCCCCGCCCAGTTCCCGAGCGTGCTCGGGGACGACTACCCGGAGGCCTGCGCGGCGCTCGACGTCGAGCCGTGGACCGACGGCTACGGCCTGCTCTTCGGCCAGGACGGCGCCGGCGCGCGGTGGACCGTGGTCTCCGACGACGCGGCGCTGATCGGCTGCGCGATCGCGGCGTGGGACTGCGGCATGCCGTACGAGCTGTCCGCGCCGGAGCGCACGGTCGTCCAGACCGTCGCCGGCTGGCCGCTCTCCATCACCATCGCCGCGCCCTCCCTGCCCGCCCCGCACGACCCTCCGGGCGAGCAGCCGATCCGGCTCACCGCGCCGGACCCGAAGGCCTGGGGCCCCGCGCAGCGGCGTATGGCGGCGGACGACGTGGCCAAGCAGTGGCTCAAGTGGCGCGAGCAGGTCACCGTGCACGCCAGCTTCGACGGCACGGGGGCGAAGCCCGCCGCGCACATCCAGCGCGTGCTGGACGAGGCCCACGGCTACACCAGCGACCCGCCGCCGGCCGGCCGCGTGCGCTCGGCGCCGGCCCCTGACGGCGCCCGCATCGTCCGGGCCGACGGCCCGGGCTGGAGCATGGCCGCCCACACGGAGGACATCGCCCTCCTCCTGCTCGACGAGAAGCCCCACGAACTCCTCCCCC
Source organism: Streptacidiphilus rugosus AM-16 (assembly GCF_000744655.1). Taxonomy (NCBI): domain Bacteria; kingdom Bacillati; phylum Actinomycetota; class Actinomycetes; order Kitasatosporales; family Streptomycetaceae; genus Streptacidiphilus; species Streptacidiphilus rugosus. Next base: position 1,643,560 of record NZ_JQMJ01000004.1, read on the forward strand.
TCGGCCGCGGCCCCGAACTCCCCGCCCTCCTCCGCGCCCTCGACCAAATGGCCCGCGCCTCCGCGTAACGCCTTCTGCCGGCGCGGAACCGGGCAAGCGCTCGAGAGGCGCCACATCCGCGGGCGAGAACCAGGCAAGCGCTTGAGGGGCGCGGGGAACTGCGCGAGAAACCACCCTGTGCGGATGGCCCTGCGCGTTGGGGACCATCCGCGCGTGGGTGGCTTGTCGCGCAGTTCCCCGCGCCCCTGGACCGTGCAACCAGCCCCTTGCTGAGAAGTGCCCCGCCCGCGCGCCGCAGGCGCGCAGTTCCTCGCGCCCCTGGACGGTGCAAATGGCCCCCTTGCCTCGGCAGCGGGTACAGACTGAAGGGGTGACCGAAGTGACTCGGCGGGGTGTGCTCGCCATCGGCGCGGGGGTGGTGCTCGGGGTGGCCGGGTGCACCAGCAGCCGGTCGGCGGGGGCGCGGTCGACGCCGAGTCCCACATCCGCCGCGGGCACGCCCAGCCTCAGCCCGAGCCCGACGGCCACGCTCGCGCCCACACCCTCGGCACCCCCATCGACGCACGCGTCGTCCGCCGCGGCGCTGCCCGCGGTCATCGCGTGGCAGCCCAGCAGCAACGACATCCAGCCGCAGGTGAAGCTCCGCGCCGTCCGCCTGATCGAGGCGTTGGGGAGCTGGCCCGTCGGCGGGTCGGGGCTCGCCGCCGCGCGGGAGCGCGCCGCCGCGGCCGGGTACGACCCCGCGCTCGCCGCGCAGGCGGGCGGGCTGCTGTCAGGGGCCGAGGAGGCCGCTCTGCAGGTGCTGGAGGCGCAGTACGGGGGGATTCTCAGCGACTCGTCCAGCGTGCTGGTCGTCTGCCGCCAGTACACGCCGGGGAACGACACCGGCGGCACCACCGTCGACGTGCGGCTGGTCAGCGCGCAGCCGCAGTGGCAGGTGACCGCGCTGCACCCCGCGCAGCCAGGGCCCCCCGCAGCAGCGCTCGGCGCCGCCGCCCGCGCCGTGCTCGCCTCGGACGCGATCACCCTGCCGCCCGCCGCGCACGCGGACGTGCTCAGCGGGAACATCCACGACAGCGCGCTCAACGCGATGCTGACCCTGTCCCGCAGCCATCGCATCGAGCTCAGCGTCGTCCGCTCGGGCCACCCGATCTACGTCTTCGGCACCAACCGGCCCAGCGACCACCCCAAGGGCCGGGCCTTCGACGTCTGGCGGATCGACGGGCACGCCGTCGTGGACCCGGCCACCCCCCGCGCGCTCACCGAAGCGTTCATGCGCGCGGCCGCGGCGGCCGGGTCCTACAACGTGGGCGGGCCGTGGCAGCTGAGTGGCGCCGCGTTCTTCAGCGACGACACCCACCACGACCACGTCCACGTGGGCTTCGACTTCTAGCCGGCGAAGCCGTCAGTGCGCCGGAGGCGCGTCCACCGCTGCGGCGTCCAGGGACTTGAGCGGCTTCTCCTTGAGCATCAGCCCGAAGCAGAACGCGATCGCGATGAACGGGATGCCGACCAGGAACAGGTCGCCGATCGCGTGCGCGAAGGCCGCCGTCACGTGCTCCTTGTACGGCTCGGCCAGGTGCTGGATGGCCTGGACGTTGTTCACGTTCGCCGCCTTGCCGCCGCCCTTGACGCCCTCCTGGGCCATGTAGTGGGCGAGCCGGCTGGTCAGCACGGTGCCGAAGATCGCGGTGCCGATCGACGCGCCGATCTGCCGGAAGAACGTCGCCGACGCGGTGGCGACGCCCATGTCCCTGAAGTCGACGGAGTTCTGGATCGCCGTCACCAGCGTCTGCATGGTCAGGCCCAGGCCCGCGCCGAAGAGGAACGCGAAGATCGCCACCTGCCAGTACGGCGTGGTGTTGCTCAGCGTGCTCAGCAGGAAGAGCGAGCCGATGATCACCAGCGCGCCCACGATCGGGTAGATCTTGTACTTGCCGGTCTTGGCCATGATCCGGCCCGAGGTGATCGAGGTCGCCATGATGCCCGCGATCGCCGGCAGCATGCCCAGGCCGGACTCGGTCGCCGACATGCCCTTCACGGCCTGCAGGTAGACCGGCAGGTAGATGATGCCGCCGAACATCGCGAAGCCCGCGAAGAAGCCGAAGCCGTTGCCGTCCCTGAAGATCGGGTTACGGAACAGGCGCATCGGCAGGATCGGCTCGGCCGCCCGCTGCTCCGCCAGCACGAACCCGATGGTGAGCAGCACCGCCCCACCCAGCAGCAGCAGACCCTGCCAGGACGTCCAGCCGTAGCTGGTGCCGGCCCAGTTCAGGTAGAGGAGCAGGCTGGTGACGCCCGTGACGATGAGCGCCGAACCCAGGTAGTCGATGCTGTGCTCGCGCCGGTTGACCGGAAGCTTCAGCGCGAAGGAGCAGACGACCAGCGCGCCGATGCCGATCGGCAGGTTGATGTAGAAGATCCAGCGCCAGCCGATGGAGTCGGTGAACCAGCCGCCGAGCAGCGGGCCCGCGACGCTGGCGAGACCGAAGACGGCGCCCATCAGACCCTGGTAGCGGCCGCGCTCGCGCGGGGGTATGACGTCGCCGATGATGGCGAAGGCGAGCGACATCAGACCGCCGCCGCCGATGCCCTGGACGGCGCGGAAGCCGATCAGCTCGCCCATGTTCTGGCTCAGGCCGGCCAGCGCGGAGCCGATCAGGAAGATCACGATCGCGGTCTGGAAGATGATCCGGCGGCCGTAGAGGTCGGAGATCTTGCCCCAGAGCGGGGTGGCCGCCGTCGAAGTCAGCAGGTAGGCGGTGACCACCCAGGAGAGCTTGTCCAGACCGCCGAGTTGGCCGACGATCGTGGGGAGGGCGGTACCGACGATGCTCTGGTCGAGAGCGGCGAGCAGCATGCCGGCCATCAGGCCGCCCATGACGACCATGATCTGCTTGTGGCTGAGGTAGTTGGGGCCGTCGGCCGAGGCCTCGGGACCGGGCGGAGTGACCGGGGTGTCGGTCGAGATCTCTGACATGCGACGCACCGTACTGCATGGCCCCGCGGACCGGATCGGCGGGGCTTGCCTTACGGCAAGTAAGGAGGCCGGACCGTCTGCACGGCGGCCTCGGGCGGCGGTCACGTCGTCGTCGCAGCTCCTCATCGGGATTACCCTGGGCATGACAAATGCTGCCACAGACACCCCTGCTTGTGGTGTCCGGCGCGAGAAAGATAGCGAAGTCATAAGTTGTGCCACAAGACAGCAGGACCACCCCGGTCTGTCCGGAAAAATCCCCCCAACTGGCGCTCGGAACCCGTCATCTCGCGGATGGCGCTTGCCAGCACCCGCACGTTCGCCGCTAACGTGCGTGCATGCAGACGGACGATCGACGCGCAGCCGACCTGGAGGAACTCGGCCTCACCAACTACGAGGCCCGGGTGTACCTCGCCCTGATCCGCCGCGACGTCTTCACCGCGGCGGAAGTCGCCAGGGAGGCGGGTGTGCCCCGGCAGCGCGTCTACGACGTGCTGGAGGGACTGATCCGCCGGCAGCTCGCCATGCTCCACCCCGGCCGGGTCGCCGGATACTCGGCGGTCGCCCCGGAGACGGCAGTGGAGCGGCTGATAGAGCAGCAGCGGCGCTCGCTCGGGCGCCTGGAACGCCTCTCCAGCGAGCTCGCGCGGGAGCTCAAGCCCACCTACGACAGCGGCCGCACCCACACGGACCCGCTCGACTACGTCGAGGTCCTGCGGGACCCGGCAGACATCGCCGAGCGCTTCGCGCGGATGCAGACCACCTCCGAGGGCGAGCTGCTGAGCTTCTGCAAGCCGCCGTGGATCACCCCGCCGGAGAACACCGCGGGCCTGGAGGCCAGCGCCCGCCTGCACGCGGCCGGGCGGACCGTGCGCTCGCTCTACACCCGCGAGGTGCTGGAGGACCCCAGGCTGGTCGAGGTCATGCACCTGTTCGTCGAGGCCGGCGAGGAGGTGCGGATCGCGGACGACCTGCCGCTCAAGATGATCATCTCGGACGGCTCGACCGTGCTCTGCGACATGCCCGACCCGGTGGCCAGGGACGGCGCGACGACCACGCTGTGCATCCGGCACCCCTCGCTGGCCGCCGCGCTCGCCACCGCCTTCCGGGCCATCTGGGAGGAGAGCCCGACGCTGACCGAGGCGCTCAAGGAGGCTCAGCCCGAGGCGCTCGAACCCCCGGCGGCGACGTCCTCGCCGGCGGACGCGGGCTCCCTCGAGGTCTCGAACGAGGCGGAGCCGGACGCGTCCCAGGCCTGATGCTCGTCCCGCAGCACTCGGCGCAGCACCTTGCCGAGCATGTTGCGGGGCAGCGGGTCCACCCTGAACTCGACGATCTTCGGCACCTTGTAGCCGGTGAGCCGGGCGGCGCAGTACTCGATCAGCGACCGCTCGGTGAGCCGGCTGCCCGGCCTCACGATCACGCAGGCCTTGACGGTCTCGCCACGGTAGGCGTCCGGCACGCCCACGACCGCGGCGTCCGCGACCGCCGGATGCGCGAGCAGCACCTCCTCGATCTCGGTCGGGAAGATGCTGAAGCCGGACGCGATGATGACGTCCCGCTTGCGGTCGATGACGGTGACGAAGCCGTCCGGGCTCATCACCGCGATGTCGCCGGTGAAGAGCCAATGGTCGTGCAGCATGGCGGCGCTGTCCTCGCGCTCGTGCCAGTAGCCGCCGAAGACCTGCGGCCCGCGCACCACCAACTCCCCCGCCACACCGTGCGGCTGCTCCCGCTCCGGGTCGTCCTCGGCGACGATGCGCACCTCGGTGCCCGGCAGCGGTATGCCGACCGTGCCCGGCCGGGCGTTGGCGTTCAGCGGGTTGGCGAGCACCACCGGGGAGGCCTCGGACAGGCCGTAGCCCTCGACGAGATGACCGCCCGTCAGTGCCCGGAAACGGTCCACCGTCTCGGGCTCCAGTCGCATCGCGCCGGAGATGCAGTACCGCACCGAGCGCAGCGCACGGGTGAGTTCGGGGCCGTGCTGCTCCGCCTCCCTCATCAGCGCCTGGTACATCGGCGGCACGCCGGGGAACAGCGTCGGCCGCCAGCGGCGCAGGGTCTTGACCACCAGCTCGGGGTCGAAGTTCGGCAGCAGCACCGTACGGGCTCCGGCGGTGGCGGCGACGCCCAGACACATGGTCATGCCGTAGACGTGGAACATCGGCAGGCAGGCCAGCAGGGTCTCGCGCCCCGGCCGCAGCTGCGGATACCAGGCGCGGACCTGGTGCGCGTTGGCGACGAGGTTGCGGTGGGTCAGCATGGCGCCCTTGGGCGTGCCGGTGGTCCCGCCGGTGTACTGGAGCACGGCGACGGCGGTGCGCGGGCTGACCGGCCCGAGCGTCCCCTGGCTCACCCGCGGGCCGCGGGCGACCTGGGGGAAGGGCACCTGGTCCGCGCCCGGCGGCAGCGGCGTGATGAGCTTGGCGCGGAGCTCGCGGGCCTTCGCCAGCGGCAGCCGCAGGGCCAGCCGGGACCGCCTCGGCAGCGCCTCGGCGAGCGAGGCCACCACGACGTGCCGCAGCGCGGTCCGGCTGCGGACCGCGTCGACGTGCGCGAACGCGCCGTCGTAGACCACGGCCACGACGGCGCCGGAGTCCTTGAGCTGGTGGGCCAGTTCGGACTCGGTGTAGAGCGGGTTGGTCGGCACGGCGATCGCGCCGAGCCGCAGGATCGCGTAGAACGCGATCACGTACTGCGGGCAGTTCGGCATCACCAACGCGACCCGGTCCCCGCGCCCCACCCCGAGCCCGGCCAGCCCGCCGGCGAAGCGCTCGACGCTGCGCTGCAGGGCCCGGTAACTCGTCCGTGCCCCGAGGAACACCAACGCGGTCCGCCGCCCGTGCCGCTGCGCGGCCTCGTCGAGCAGGCCGCTGACGGGAATGTTGGGAATGCTGACCTTGTGCGGCACCCCGGTCGCGTAGTACCGGTGCCAGGGCTGACCAGTACCGGCCACGGACGCCTCCTCCGGCGGCGGAGCGGATGCTGCTGACGCGCTATCTCACTAGAGGGCAAGATCGTGGCAGCCCGACGGCCCGCTGACAAGGCCCTCGCCGCCCCGGAGACGCGAGAACCCTTCCCGACGCCGCCAGGAAGGGGCTCGTCCGCCTCAGGTGTGCCCCGGCGTCAGCCAGGCACCAGCCGAGCTGGAGTCGACGCGAAGGATCACCGTTCTCGACACAGCCTGTACGGCATGTCTGAGTACTCCTGCTCAAGACCGCACACTGCGGCCCGAAGACACTGTCCGCATGAGCCTGAGCACGCATCGACGCAACATCAGGGAGGGCGAGCGCTTCCGCAGGAATATGGGGTGGCTGCTCGCCTCTCCGCTGTTGGCCGTGCCGGGCCTGCTCGCGCTGCTGTTCACGGCCTCGGGGGTCTGGGCCACGCTCGCGGAGGCGTGCCTGGGCGTGATCGCCGGCCTGGGAGTCCTGGCATGGGCCGCGATCATGCTGCTCATTCACCTGATCAGGCGGGCAGGCGGATTCCGGCCCTGACGGGTCGGGGCGCTCCTGACAGCCCAGGCGGGCCGCCCACGGCCCCGGGACGACCCCTTGCTTCCCGCTCCTCCCGGCTCTGTCCGGCGGGTCTGTGGGACGTCCGCTCGCCCCGATCGACGAGGTAGCTTGTGCGGATGCATCCGCAGATCGAACGGCTGACGGCGATGATGACGCCGCCGCCGATACGTCCCGCCCCCACACCCTGGCACCTTGCGCCGGCGGAGGTCGGTTTCCAGTTCCCTGACGACTACCGGGATTTCGCGGACCTCTACGGCTGTGGGCGGATCAACGATCAGCTGCTGATCTGGACCCCCAGCCTCACGTTGGACCGGGTTCACGAAGGCGACGGGCGCAGGGGATTCGCGAGCCTGGCGTCGGGCGCGCCCTCCGGGATGAGCGACTACTTCGCCGAACTGCACGAGGACGAACCGGACGAGAATCCGTACCCCATGTATCCCGACAAGGGTGGGCTCCTCGCCTGGGGCAACGACTACTCCGCGAACCACTTCTTCTGGCTCACCGGCGATCCGGACCCGGGTGCGTGGCCGATCATCGCCTGGAACCGATCGGGCTACTGGTTCCGCTTCGAAGGCGGCTTCGGCGACTTCCTCGTCGCGAACCTGACGGGCGAGTACCCCGAGGCGACGTGGATCGTCGGGGATGAGCGTCCCCCGACGTGGGAGATCCTTGGAGACTGGTCCAGGGACTACTGATCCGGGAGATCGGGGTCGGCACGCTCAGAAGAGTGCTTCCTCGTTCCAGTCACCGGCCCACGGCATGGTGCCGTCGGACATTGCTGCGCATTCGGCCCGCCATGCGGCCTCGTGGCGCTCGCGTAGCTCGGCGATGTCCTCGCCCCATGCCTCCAGAGCTCTGAGTGCTTCGACGCGGTAGCGAGTTCTCGTGCTGGCCGCGAGTTCGCTCCTGACCCTGTCGGCGACCGGCGAGCGCTGTTCGGCGAGCTCGGGATCAAGAAGCATTGTGGCAGCAGCAGCCAGTGCAGCCTCGCGAACCGTCGGGTCACGCTCGTCCATGAAGCGGCTCACGTCCTTGAGAAGTGACGGCAGGACCGCTCGCACTGCTGCCAGGTCAGCCTCGTCACCGGAATTCCATGCCAGCGCGTCCGCGACACTGCCCAGCCAGTCCAGCAACTCCGCCCGCAGACACCGCTCCTCGGCGTAGAAGAGGCCGCGAGCCTCCGTGCGCACGTCCGCGAGGACGGCCGCCACGACCAGCGCTGCCGCCGCAGTCGACCCGTAGACCGTGTTCTGGTGAAGCACCAACGAGGACAGGTCGCGCAGCGCCCGACGCCGAGCGTCGAAGTCACCGGCCAGCAGCCGCACCAGGATCTCCTCCGTGCGAGCTGCCTCCGGCTCATCCGGGCAGGCATGATCCAGCGCGGCCCAATCCGTGCCGGCCATCAGAATCTGCGCCTCGGGCGGCAGGGACGATCCGAGGTAGTTGGGCGTATCGCTCACACGAGGAGTGTGGCGTGGTGTGCCGCCGATGCCGCCGGCAGGGCTCAGGCCGAGCGGTGGCCCCCTCCTCGATCGGCCGGCTCTGCCGCACCCCCGGACGGGCCGCGGGTGACGCCCAGGCTGCTGTTCGACACCCGGGCCGGGGCCGCACCGGACCGGAGCAAGTCCCATACGTGCCTCTGGCCTCCAGCACTTCGCGCGGCCGGCGTAGACGCCGGCCGCGCGAATGGGATGTCTGTACTGAGGCACTTCTACGCCTCGGTGCTGCTCGACGCTGGGGAGAGCATCAGGGCGTTGGCTGAGGATCCGGGGGCACGACGACCCGGGCTTCACGCTCCGGACGTACGCCCACCAGATGCCCAGGAGTGGCTGTGGCCGGCTCAGTACCAGCTGTTCTGCTGCCAGAAGGCCCAAGCGGCGTTGGGGCTGCCGTAGGTGGAGTTCATGTAGTCCAGGGCCCAGCGGATCTGGGTCGCCGGGTTGGTCTGCCAGTCGGCGCCGGCCGAGGCCATCTTGGAGCCGGGGAGGGCCTGGGCGAGGCCGTAGGCGCCGGAGGAGGGGTTGGTGGCGGTGACGTCCCAGCCGCTCTCGTGGGAGATGATCTGGTCGAAGGAGGCCAGCTGGTCCGCCGGGACGATCTGCGCGGCGATGTCCTGCGGGCTGCCACTGAGGGTGGCGCGCTGCTGCGAGCGGTTGGCGGCGGCGGCCGCGTCCGCGGCGGCGCGGTCGGCGGCGGCCTTGTCGGCAGCGGCCTTGTCCGCGGCGGCCTTCTGAGCGGCGGCACGGTCGGCGGCGGCCTTCTGCTCGGCGGCCTTCGCGGCAGCGGCCTTGTCCGCGGCCGCCCTGGCAGCGGCAGCCTTCGCGGCGGCGGCCTTCTGCTCGGCGGCCTTGGCGGCGGCGGCCTTGGCAGCCGCGGCCTTCGCGGCAGCGGCCTTGTTGGCGGCGGCCTGCTGGGCGGCCGCGGCCTCCTGCTGGGCCTGCGCGCTCGCGCTGGCGACGGCGGCCTTGGCGTTGGGCTCGGCGACCGAGCTGCTCGCCGAGTTGCCCGGAACGGCGACGGCGACGGTGGCCGCGAGGCCGACAGCGGCGACGGAGGAGGCGATCGCGATCCCGCGCTTGCGGAGACTGATCTTGCGCAGGTTGATGGAAGGCATGGACGGCATGGAAGAAGCTCTCAATCGGTTGGCTGGGCAGCCGGCCGACGTCGTCCGCAGCACGTGACAGGTGCGCTGCGGAGTCGGACGGCGCCAGTGGCACGCCGGTTTCGGGCTGGTGCCGGACTGCGGGCGGACCCTGCGATCGCAAGGCCGCAATGACGACATCGCCATTGATAACAAGCCCGCTCGGGCCGGATCAAAGAGGCTTCTACTACCCGGCTCCGTAGTGGAACGGCGTTCGCGGCGGCCTCGCTCGGGACGTCCCGCCGTCCGCCCGCGGCGCGTCACCCGGGGAGACCAAGATCGTGCAGATCGCGTAAGGCCTGAGTGAAGCCCGGGGCGCACCTCTTCGCCGAAAGCGACGATCGCCCCGTCCGCTCGGACGAGGCGATCGCGAAAGCCCGCAAAAGATCAACTATCGACCATCGTAGAGAGAAAAGACCGTGTGGCGCGGCTCACAGGCACGTCACCCCGGGCCACAGGACGACCACCGGGCGTCGCCGCCCGGCGCGGCTCACCGACGGCTGTCCCGGTACCTCCTGCCGAACCAGCCGAGCACCACGCCCACCAGCAGCATCACCGCGAGCATCACCCACATCGGCATGGTCACGGTGGACAGGCCCCACAGGTGGATCTTCACGTCCGCGGTGTTCATCAGGATGAACCAGACGGCCAGGACGGCGAGCACCACGCCGGTCGCCAACCGCGGCGTGACCGTGACGCCGCCGATCTTCCGTTCCTTCGTGCCGCCCGAGGTCTTCGCCATGGCACCAGTCTCCGCTCGGCGGCGCCGCCACGCGCGGCCGGAGCAGGCCGAAGACGCCGAAAGGGGGGTACGGGGACGGGTCCCCGCACCCCCCTTTCAGGGAGAGCGATCCGCGTCAGCGCTCGGTCAGCCTGGCGGTCACGCCGAGCAGCAGCAGGACGCGCGCCCGCTCCAGGTCGTCGAGCGGCTCCAGCAGGCGGGTCTGGACCTCGGAGACGCCCGGGGCCACCTCCTCCAGCAGGCGCGCGCCGGCCGGTGCCAGCGCCAGCAGGTTGCGGCGGCCGTCCGAGGGGTCGCGGCGGCGCAGCACCAGGCCGCGCCGGACCAGGCGGCTGATCAGCTCCGCCATGGTGGCCTTGTCCAGCGAGGTGCGCTCGCCGACGGTCCGCTGGTCGATGTCGGGCTCGTCGGCCAGCGCGTCCAGCACGGCGTGCTGGGGCGCGGTGAGCTCACCGGCGACGAGTTCCGCCCAGAGCCGGGTGTGGACCTGCTGGGAGACCCTGATCAGGTAGCCGATCACGCGCGGAGCGTCCAGCAGCGGACGGGCGTCCACCATGGTCTCCAGCGCCAGGTTCTCCATGCGGGCCATCCGGGCCAGCGCCATCATCAGCTCGGAGCGCTCGGACTCGGTCAGCGGGACCAGCAGCTCGCGCTGGACCACGGCGACTCCGACCGAGGCCTCGTTCATGACCTGCTCGCCGTGGGGCGACAGGGTGAGCAGCTTGCGACGGCCGTCGGCCGGGTCCCGACGGCGCAGCACCAGGCCGCGCCGGACCAGTCGGCCGACCATCTCGGCCATGGTCGCCTTGTCCAGGGAGGCGCGCTCGCCCACCGTGCGCTGGTCCGCGCCCGGCTCCAGGGCCAGGGCGATCAGCGCGGCGTACTGCGGCGCGGTCAGCTCGGCTCCGACGTGCTCGGTCCACAGCCGGGTGTGGACCTGCTGGGCTATGCGGATCAGCTGCCCTGGCGACTGGGACAAGCGGATCGGCGTACCCGTCATGTCGATATCCCCCAGCACCATAGGACCGTCCTGATGTGTTCCACCGACACTGCAGCCCTGTGGGTGGGCGCGTTCGGATTCGAATCGGCGCGACCGTGGGCAGGTACCGTGTGGGGGTCCTGTGTACGGAATAATTCGGCCGGACAGCCTGCGGCTGCTGGCGGACACTATACAAACCAGACAGACCAGAGCGACATGCCCCAGAGAGCTGCGATCCAATCGTGATCCGACCCGGTCGTGTGTGGTCGACTCAGATCGGTTGCAGCCCCCGGAGCAAAAGGTCGGCAAAGGCTGCGCCGATCGCCTCGGGCGCGAGCTCGCCGTCCGCGTGGTACCAACTGCCCAGATGGTGGACCCCGCCGAAGAACTGATGGGTCACCAGATCGGCCGCGACGTCGTCGCGGAAGTCGCCCCGGGCCTGCCCCTCCTCGATCAGCGCGCGGAAGCGCTCGTGATAGCGCCGGCGGTCCGCCCGCACCTGGGCCAGACGGTCGGCCGGGAGCATGTGCATCGAGCGCCAGGAGACCATCGCGTCGTCCAGGTGCTCCAGCGTGCTCACCACGACGTCCGCCGCCGCGGCGCGCAGCCGCTCGGCCGCGGAGCCCGGCCCCTCCGCGATGTCCGCCAGCCGCGCCGACTGCACCAGCAGCAGCCGGGTGTAGATCTGCTGGAGCAGGTCGTCCTTGGAGGCGTAGTAGTGGTACATCGCGCCCTTGGTGACGCCGGCCAGCTCGACGATGTCCTGCACCGAGGTCGGCGCGAAGCCCCGCTCGGCGAACAGGCGGCTGGCGGCGGCGAGCAGCCGCTCCTGGACGGGGACCGCGATGTCGACCCTGGGCATCGGCGTCCTCCCCTTCTACTGGTGCGGTGCTTCACTGCGGCGGCAGTGCCGTCAAGGTGTCGCGAGCCACTCTAGCCGACATACCTACTAGTCGGTATGGTGGCGCTCATGAGCACTCAGACGCCCCCCGGGCTGGATCTGGACCGGCTTCGCGAACGCCTCGGGACGGGCCCGCTGACGGCCGAGCTGATCTCCGGCGGCAAGTCCAATCTGACCTACCGGCTCACCGACGGCAAGCACCGCTGGGTACTGCGCCGCCCGCCGCTCGGACACGTGCTCGCCACCGCGCACGACATGGGCCGCGAGCACCGCGTCATCGCGGCGCTGGCGGGCACGGCGGTCCCGGTCCCCCGGGTGCACCTGCTCTGCGCGGACGACGAGGTGCTCGGCGCTCCCTTCTATCTGATGGACGAGGTCGCCGGCACGGTCTACCGCACCGCCGAGGACGCCGCGGGGCTGGGCCCCGAGCGCGCCCGCGCCCTCTCCTTCCGGCTGATCGACGTGCTGGCCGAGCTGCACGCCGTGGATCCGGCGGACGTGGGCCTGGCGGACTTCGGGCGGCCCGAGGGCTATCTGGAGCGGCAGGTCTCCCGCTGGCACCGCCAGGCCGAGGGCTCCCGCAGCCGCGAGATCCCGGGCCTGGACGAGCTGCAGCAGCGCCTGAGCGAGGGCGTCCCCGCGAGCCAGCGGGCCACGATCGTGCACGGCGACTACCGTCTGGACAACACCATCGCGGCCGACGACGACTCGATCGCCGCCGTCCTGGACTGGGAGATGGCGACGCTCGGCGATCCGCTCGCGGACCTCGGCCTGATGAAGGTGTACTGGGACATCGCCGGCCGCATGCCCGGCAACCCGGTCGCCGGAGCGGTCAGCCCGGAGCTCGGCTTCCCCGCGATGGCCGAGCTGGTCGACCGCTACGCCGCCACGACCGGCCTCGACGTCACCCCCCTCCCCTGGTACACCGCCTTCGCGCAGTACAAGCTGGCGGTCATCGCGGAGGGCATCCACTACCGCTTCATCCAGGGCAAGACGGTGGGCGAGGGCTTCTCCCACCTCGGCGCGATGGTGCCGCCGCTGGTCGCCCTGGCCCTGGACACCCTGACGGGAAAGGTGGCCGACTGATGGACTTCCGCTACGACGAGCGCACACTGGAGCTGCAGCAGCGCCTGCTGGCCTTCATGGACGAGTGCGTCTACCCGGCCGAGCCGGTCGCCGCCCGGCAACTGCGCGAGGCCGCGGACATCTGGGAGCGGCCCGCCGTGATGGCGGAGCTGAAGGCGGAGGCGCGCAGCCGGGGGCTGTGGAACCTCTTTCTTCCCAACGCGGAGCACGGCGCGGGGCTGACCAACCTGCAGTACGCGCCGCTGGCGGAGATCACCGGCCGCAGCCCGCACCTGGCGCCGGAGGCGCTGAACTGCGCCGCGCCGGACACCGGCAACATGGAGGTGCTGGCCGAGTTCGGCACCCCCGAGCAGCAGAAGCGCTGGCTGACCCCTCTCCTCGAGGGCGAGATCCGCTCCGCCTTCTGCATGACCGAACCCGAGGTCGCCTCCTCCGACGCCGCGAACATCGCGACCAGGATCGAGCGCGACGGCGACAGCTACGTGATCAACGGCCGCAAGTGGTGGTCCTCCGGGGCGATGAGCCCGGCATGCGAGATCTTCGTCGTGATGGGCCGCACCGACCCTGACGCGCCCAAGCACCAGCAGCAGAGCATGATCCTGGTCCCGCGCGACACCCCGGGCGTCGACGTGCAGCGCGGCATGGAGGTCTTCGGCTACACCGACGGCGCCCACGGCGGCCACGCGGAGATCGTCTTCACCGACGTCCGCGTCCCGGCGGAGAACCTCATCGCCGGCGAGGGCCTCGGCTTCGCCATCGCCCAGGCCCGCCTCGGACCGGGCCGCATCCACCACTGCATGCGCCTGATCGGCATGGCCGAGCGCGCCGTGGAGCTGATGTGCCGCCGCGCCGTCGCCCGCAACGCCTTCGGCAAGCCGCTGGCCGAGCAGGGCGTGGTGCAGGAGTGGATCGCCGAGTCGCGGGTGAGGATCGAGCAGTTGCGGCTGCTGGTGCTGAAGACTGCCTGGTTGATGGACACCGTCGGCAACAAGGGCGCGCACACCGAGATCCAGGCCATCAAGATCGCCACCCCGGCGACGGTGGAGTGGATCCTGGACAAGGCGATCCAGACCCACGGCGCGGGCGGCATCTCCCAGGACTTCCCGCTCGCCCACCTCTGGGCGCAGGCGCGGACGCTGCGCTTCGCCGACGGACCGGACGAGGTCCACAAGCGGTCGCTGGCGCGCCGCGAACTCAAGCCCTACCTCGCATAACCCTCACCCACACACCCTCAGGAGAAGGCACCTCATGACCGAGCAGAACCGCGTCGCCATCGTCACCGGAGCCGCGCGCGGCATCGGCGCCGCCACCGCGATCCGTCTGGCCGCGGACGGCTTCGCCGTCGCGGTGATCGACCTGGAGGAGGCGGCCGGCAAGGACACCGTCGAGAAGATCACCGCCGCCGGTGGCCGCGCGATCGCCGTCGGCGCCGACGTCAGCAACGGCGAGCAGGTCGCCGCGGCGGTCGAGCGGGTCGCGGCGGAGCTGGGCGCGCCGACCGTGCTGGTGAACAACGCCGGCGTGCTGCGGGACAACCTGCTGTTCAAGATGTCCGAGTCGGACTGGGACACCGTCATGAACGTGCACCTGAAGGGCGCGTTCCTGATGTCCAAGGCCTGCCAGAAGCACATGGTCGACGCCGGTTACGGACGCATCGTCAACCTGTCGTCCTCGTCGGCGCTGGGCAACCGTGGCCAGGCGAACTACTCGGCCGCGAAGGCGGGTCTGCAGGGCTTCACGAAGACGCTGGCCAAGGAGCTGGGCAAGTTCGGCGTGACCGCGAACGCGGTGGCCCCGGGATTCATCGCCACGGACATGACCGCGGCGACGGCGGAGCGGGTCGGCATGGGCTTCGAGGAGTTCAAGACGGCCGCGGCCAGCATGATTCCGGTGAACCGGGTGGGCGTTCCCGAGGACATCGCGCACACGGTCTCGTTCCTGGTGAGCGAGGGCGCGGGCTTTGTCTCCGGCCAGGTGGTCTACGTCGCCGGCGGCCCGCTGGACTAGGTCCTCTCCCGCCGACCTCCGCCCTGCCGCGACCCCGGCACGCGCATCCGCCGGACCGGCGGAGGTCGGCGGGCGCGGCGCATGGCTGTTCGACACGGCCCGATCCACTACCCCGCCATGGCAAGGAGCACCTCATGACCCCTCCCCCCGCTTCCGGCAAGGTCGCGCTCGTGACCGGCGCCAGCCGGGGCATCGGCCTCGCCGTGGCGCAGGCGCTCGTCGCACGCGGCGAGCGCGTGGTGATCACCGGCCGGGACGCCGCCGCCCTCGAGGCGGCCGTGGCCGAGCTCGGCGGCCCCGAGGTCGCACTGGGCGTCGCGGGCAAGAGCCACGACGCCGCCCACCGCGCGGAGACCGTCGAGCGGGCGGTCGCCGCCTTCGGGCGGATCGACCACCTGGTCAACAACGTCGGCACCAACCCGGTCTTCGGTTCGATGGTCGAGCTGGACCTGGAGGCCGCACGGAAGATCCTCGACATCAACCTGGTCGCCACCCTCGGCTGGGTCCAGCTCGTCCACGCGGCGTCGATGCGCGAGCACGGCGGGGCGATCGTGAACGTCTCCTCGATCAGCGCGCTCGGCCCGGCCCCCGGCATCGGGATGTACGGGGCGAGCAAGGCGGCGATGATCCAGCTCACCCAGCAGTTGGCCTACGAGCTGGCCCCGAACGTGCGGGTGAACGCCGTCGCGCCGGCCGTGGTGCGCACCAAGTTCGCCGAGGCGCTGTTCGCCGGGCACGAGGAGCAGGTCGTCAAGAGCTACCCGCTGGGCCGCCTGGGCGAGCCGGCCGACATCGGCGGCGCGGTCGCGTTCCTGCTCTCCGAGCAGGCGACCTGGATCACCGGGCAGACCCTGGTGCTGGACGGCGGGCTGACCCTGGGCGCCGGCCTCGTCTGAATCCGCGCATTGCCTCATACCACGCACCACCTCCCGATGCGGCCGAATTCGCAGGTCGTATCGGGAGGAATTGTGAAGCCGCTCGGATTCCCGCATTCCGCCCCGGCCAAACCGTTCAGGGGGCGGAGATGAGGCAGATCACACCGGTCGACGATAAACCGTGGACATTTATTCAGATCCGACAATCCACCAGGTCACATCGTTGTCACGAAGGCGGTCTCGCGGCAGGAGTTGAAGGAGAAACACTGTAACGTCGAAGGGGTGCGTAACCAGAGGAGCCAGGTCGCCCTGCTCGAACGAGTGGAGCGGCCGGAGCAGCGAAGCAGCGAGCAACCGCCCGGCCGAGAGCGCTGGCGGCCGCTGAGCCGCACCCACAAGATCCTCTTCGCATCCACCACCGTCGTCTACGCCACGGTGATCGTCGCCGTCTTCACCACCTCCCGCCTGGTCGAACTCGACTGGGCGGTCATGGCGTTCAAGCCCTACCAGCACTGGCCCGCGCTGGAGACGTTCCTCAACTACTACGTCATCGCCGGGCAGCGCGGTCCGTCGGCCATCGTCGTCTCGATCTGGCTGGCCTGGCGCTGCTGGCGGACCAAGTCGATGCGGCCGCTGCTGGTCCTCGGCGTCTCCCTGGTCCTGCTCAACATGTCCGTCGGAGCCGTCAAGATAGGCACGGGCCGCCTGGGCCCGCACTACGCACACGTCTACGGTTCCAACGAGATCTTCCTCGGCGGCGGCATATTCCCGTCGGGGCACACCGCGAACGCCGTGGTGACCTGGGGGATCCTGGCCTATCTGGCGACGAGCTGGCGGCGCACCGGCGCCGTGCTGGCCGGCTGGATGGGCTTCTCCGTCGGCGCGACCACCGTCTACCTCGGCACCCACTGGGTGACCGACGTCCTGGCCGGCTGGGCCGCCGGGGCGCTGGTGCTGCTGGCCCTCCCGCTCTTCGAGCCGATCATCACGAGCGCGGACGACCGGCTGCGACAGGCCTGGAGCGAGCGCCGGCGCGGCACCCGGAAGCCCTCCCGGGCCTCGGAGCCGGCCTGGCTCTCCCGGCGCGAGGAGCAGCAGGCGCTGGAGCGGGCCACCGCCTCCCCGAAGCCGAGGAGGTCGATGGCCGTTCCCGCGCCGCGTGACCTCAACCACCGGGCGCACCGCACCCTTCCCGTGGTCTCCTAGCCTTTTCCCTCCGACCCCTTATCGGGCCGCGACGGCCTGCTTGATCAGGGTCTTCCCGAAATCGCGCATGAGTCCGGTACCGCTGTGCGCCTCGTCCATGATGTCGACGAACGCGTCGACGAAACGGTCCACCTCGGCCTCGCCGATGGTGAGCGGCGGAATCAGCTTGATGACCTCGAGGTGATCGCCGGAGACCTGGGTCAGGATCCTGTGCCGGTGCATCAGCGGCGCGACCACCATCTGCGCGAACAGGCCCTTTCTCGCCGCCTGCAGCGCGGTCCAGCCGGTGCGCAGCTTCAGCGACTGCGGGCGGCCGAACTCGATGCCGATCATCAGGCCCCGGCCGCGGACGTCGGCCAGCATCTCGTACTTCGGCTTGAGCGCCGTCAGCCGCTCGCGGAAGAGGTCGCCCACCCGCCGCGCGTTCGCGACCACCTGCTCCTGCTCGAAGACGTGCAGCGTGGCCAGTCCGGCCGCCATCGCCTGGGCGTTCGAGCCGAAGCTGGCGGAGTGGACCAGGACCCGGTCCATCGAGGAGTACACCTTCTCGAAGATCCACTCCTTGCCCAGTGTCGCGCCGACCGGGACGTAGCCGCCCGACAGCGCCTTGGCGACGCAGACCAGGTCGGGCTCGACCCCGGCCTCGTGCTGGTAGGCGAAGAAGTCCCCGGTGCGGCCGATGCCGGTCTGCACCTCGTCGGCGATGAGCAGCGCCTTGTGCCTGTGCAGCAGCTCCTGCGCGGCGCGCAGGTAGCCGTCAGGGGCGGCGTGCACGCCCTTGCCCTGGATCGGCTCGAGGATCAGCGCGGCGACGTCGCCCTTCTTCAGCTCGCGCTCCAGCGCGGCCAGATCGCCCAGCGGGATCGCGGTGTCCGGCAGCAGCGGCGCGAAGCCCTTGCGGAAGCCGTCCTCGCCGTTGACCGAGAGCGAGCCGGTGGTCAGTCCGTGGAAGGCGTGGTCGCAGAAGAGGACGCGCGGCTTGCCCGTGGCGTAGCGGGCGAACTTCAGCGCCGTCTCGACGGCCTCGGTGCCGCTGTTGCCGAAGAAGACCCGGTCCAGGTGCGGGGCGTAGGAGAGCAGTTTCTCCGCGAGCAGACCTGGCAGCGGCTGGCAGTCGAAGCGGGTCAGGTCGGCCAGTTCCAGATCCATCACCTGGGTGACCGCTCCGCGCACCACGGGGTGGTGCCGTCCGAGCGCGAAGATGCCGAAACCCGCCAGCATGTCGAGGTAGTCGTTGCCCTCGGCGTCGTAGAAGTAGGCGCCCTTGGCGTGCTCGTACACCTTGTCGAAGCCGATGGTGTGCAGCATCCTCGGCAGCTGGTGGTTCAGGTACTCGGCGTGCAGGCGGTAGCGCTCGGCGCCGCGCTCCGCCAGCAGCGCCTCCAGGTCGAAGGCCGGCGTCGTCGTGCCGGTCTCTGTCTCAGCTGCCACGGTGCTGGTCCCCTCCAACGAAGTCCGACGTCAGGCTGTTCGATGTGATGTAGGCGTCGCCCGCCACCAGGCCGAGAGCCTTGGCGAAGGCGGCGGTCTGGGCGGCGATGCCGGGACCGGTCAGGCCGATCTCGTCCAGGATCTCACCCCGCGCGGCGTGGTCCAGGAAGCGCTGCGGAATGCCGAGTTCGCGCGTCGGCAGATCCAGGTCGGCGTCACGCAGCGCCTGCGCGACGGCGGCCCCGACGCCGCCGACCCGGCCGCTGTCCTCGACGGTGACGACGAGGCGGTGCCGGGCGGCCAGCTCGGTCAGCGCCGGGTCGACGGGCTTGACCCAGCGCGGGTCCACGACGGTGGCGCCCAGGCCCTCGGCGGTCAGCAGTGCGGCCGCGTCCAGGCAGGCAGAGGCCATGGTGCCGACCGCGACCAGCAGCACCTCGGGCGCGCGCCCGGCCGGGCCGGTGCGCAGCAGCACGTCCACGCCGCCGACCCGCTCCACGGCCGGGATCGGCGGCCCGACCTCGGCCTTCGGGAACCGCACCACGGTGGGCGCGTCGGCCACGTCCAGCGCCTCGCGCAGCTCGGCGCGGAGCTGCTCCGCGTCGCGCGGCGCGGCGATCCGCAGACCGGGGACCACCTGGAGGATCGACAGGTCCCACATGCCGTTGTGCGAGGCGCCGTCGGTGCCGGTGACGCCGGCCCGGTCGAGCACGAAGGTGACGCCGCAGCGGTGCAGCGCACAGTCCATCAGCACCTGGTCGAAGGCGCGGTTCAGGAAGGTCGCGTAGACGGCGACCACCGGGTGCAGGCCGCCGGTGGCCAGTCCGGCGGCGGAGACCGCGGCGTGCTGCTCGGCGATGCCGACGTCGTAGGTCCGGTCGGGGAACTCGCGGGAGAAGGCCTGCAGCCCGACCGGCGCGAGCATGGCGGCGGTGATCGCCACGACGTCCGCGCGCTCGCGGCCGACGGCGACCATCTCCTTGCCGAAGACGGAGGTCCAGGAGACCCCGGTGGTCGGCCGCAGCGGCTCGCAGGTGATCGGGTCGATCGCGCCGACCTGGTGGAAGTGGTCGGCCTCGTCCAGCTCGGCGGGCCGGTACCCGCGGCCCTTCTCGGTCAGGCAGTGCACGATGACCGGCCCACCGAAGCCGCGGGCGCGGCGCAGCGCCGACTCCACGGCCTGGACGTCGTGGCCGTCGATCGGGCCGACGTACTTGAGGCCCAGGTCCTCGAACATGCCCTGGGGTGCGGTGGCGTCCTTGAAGCCCTTCTTGGCGCCGTGCAGCGCGTCGTAGATCGGCCCGCCGACGACGGGCGTGCGCTGCAGGGCGTCCTTGCCCCAGGACAGGAAGCGCTCGTAGCCCTGGGTGGTGCGCAGCGTGGCGAGGTGGTTGGCCAGACCGCCGATGGTGGGCGCGTAGGAGCGTTCGTTGTCGTTCACGACGATGATGACGGGCCGGTCGGTGGCCTCGGCGATGTTGTTCAGCGCCTCCCAGGCGAGGCCGCCGGTGAGCGCGCCGTCGCCGATCACCGCGACGACGTGGCGGTCGCCGTGGCCCTTGAGCTGGTTGGCCTTGGCCAGGCCGTCGGCGTAGCCGAGAACGGTCGAGGCGTGCGAGTTCTCGATCACGTCGTGCTCGGACTCGGCGCGCGAGGGGTAGCCGGAGAGCCCGCCCCGGTTCTTGAAGCGGTCGAAGTCCTGACGACCGGTGATCAGCTTGTGCACGTAGGACTGGTGGCCCGTGTCGAACAGGATCCGGTCCTGCGGCGACTCGAACACCCGGTGCAGGGCGAGCGTCAGCTCGACCACGCCGAGATTGGGTCCGAGGTGACCACCCGAACGGGTGATGGCATCGATCAGGAACTCACGGATCTCCTCGGCGAGGCGAGGCAGTTCCGACGGCGGCAGCAACCGCAGGTCGCGGGGGCTGCGGATGGACTCCAGCAGGGACATTCGCTCCTACCCTTCGTTGCGATCGCTCCAGGGGCGCCGGGAACTGCGCGAGGAACCACCGGCGTGCGGAGGGCCCTGCGCGTTCGGCCCGCCACCCGGGTGGGTGGCTGGTCGCGCAGTTCCCCGCGCCCCCAGGACGCTGCAACTACCTCGCCACCGAGACGGTCGGCTCGCCGGACTCCGTCATGTTTTCTGCCAGCTTGAGGGCTTCCTCGATCAGGGTCTCGACGATCTTGGACTCGGGGACGGTCTTGATGACCTCGCCCTTGACGAAGATCTGCCCCTTGCCGTTGCCCGACGCGACACCCAGGTCCGCCTCACGCGCCTCGCCCGGACCGTTCACCACACAGCCCATCACCGCGACCCGCAGCGGCACCTCCATGCCCTCCAGGCCCGCGGTGACCTCCTCCGCCAGCTTGTACACATCCACCTGCGCCCGCCCGCACGACGGACACGAGACAATCTCCAGACCGCGCTGACGCAGCCCCAGCGACTCCAGGATCTGGTTCCCGACCTTGATCTCCTGCGCCGGCGGCGCCGACAGCGAGACCCGGATCGTGTCCCCGATCCCCTCCGCCAGCAACGCACCGAACGCCACCGCCGACTTGATCGTCCCCTGGAACGCCGGACCCGCCTCGGTCACCCCCAGATGCAGCGGATAGTCGCACGCCGCCGCCAGCTTCCGGTACGCCGCGATCATCACGACCGGGTCGTTGTGCTTCACCGAGATCTTGATGTCACGGAACCCGTGCTCCTCGAACAACGAGCACTCCCACAACGCCGACTCCACCAGCGCGTCCGGCGTGGCCCGCCCGTACTTCTCCAGCAGCCGCTTGTCCAGCGAACCCGCGTTCACCCCGATCCGGATCGGCACCCCCGCGTCACCGGCCCGCTTCGCGATCTCCTTGACCTGGTCGTCGAACTGCCGGATGTTCCCCGGATTCACCCGCACCGCCGCGCAGCCCGCGTCGATCGCCGCGAACACGTACTTCGGCTGGAAATGGATGTCCGCGATCACCGGGATCTGCGACTTCCTCGCGATGATCGGCAACGCGTCCGCGTCGTCCTGCGAGGGACACGCCACCCGCACGATCTGACAACCCGACGCGGTCAGCTCCGCGATCTGCTGCAGCGTCGCGTTCACATCCGAGGTGACGGTCGTCGTCATCGACTGCACCGAGATCGGCGCGCCGCCGCCGACCGGCACATTACCCACCATGATCTGACGGCTGATCCGGCGGGGCGCGAGGGGTTCGGGCGGGAGGGACGGTATTCCGAGAGAGACGGCGGTCATGTGCGGAACTCCTCAGCAGAGTGCGTCAGCAGAATTGCGGATGCCAGGTCGCGAGCACCAGGCCGACCTGCTTGAGCGCGCGCAGCGCGCGGGGACCGTTCAGGAGGGTGGCGGGGCGGGCCAGCTCGTACTCCGGCGTGTCGACGACCACGCGCACGGCCAGCAGCGGGAGGCCGTCGGGGACAAGCTCACGCGCGGCGCGGAACGCCGCCGCCGTCTCCATGTCGACGCAGGTCACGCCCGCGCCGGCGAGACGCGCCCGCTCGGCGCCGCGGACCACGTGGTCGCTGGAGTGCAGCACGCCCCGGTGCACGGCCAGGCCGAGACCGTGGACGGCGTCCACCGCCCAGTCGCTCGCCGTGTCCGTCGCGGCCACCCCACGATCGTCGCGCACCTCCGTGGCGATCACGACGTCGCCCGGGCGTATTCCGGGGACCGCGGACGCGCCGAGGCCCGCGAAGACGATGCCGGACGGCGCGTGCGCCCGTTCGGCCAGCGCGCGACGGATGGCGCGCTCCGCCCGTTCGGGGCCCATGCCTGTACGCACCGGCCGCGCCCCCCGCAGCGCGCGCGCCTCGATGCCGAGGGCGCACGCCACGAGAGGCACGCCGGTTCGGGGTCTCACCGCAACCGCCGCCCGGCGAGGGAGGGCAGCAGCCGGCGCGTGATCGGCACCTCCTGCGGACCGCCGGCGGGGGCCGGCAGCGCCGGGTGGGCGCTCGCGTCGACCTCGCCCGGCGTCAGGTGCGGGGTGCCGTACAGGTAGCGGCCGAGCGCGGTGACCGGGAAGACCAGCCGGTAGAGGTTGTAGTTGATCGAGAAGTCCCACGGGAAGCCCGTCCCGGTGAACTCCGGCTCGTCCCACGTGCCCTCGGGCAGCTGCGTCTCGGCGAGCCAGCGCACGCCGCGGTCGACGCACTCGCCGCTCTCCCCCGCCGCGAGCAGCGCCATCAGCGCCCAGGCGGTCTGCGAGGCCGTCGAGGTGCCCCGGCCGGCCCAGGACTTGTCCTGGTAGGAGCGCATGTCCTCGCCCCAGCCGCCGTCGGCGTTCTGCTTCTCCTCCAGCCAGGCCACCGCGCGGCGGATCGACCGGTGGTCGGTCGGCACCCCGGCCGCGACCAGCGCGGGCAGGACCGAGCCGACGCCGTAGACGTAGTTGGTGCCCCAGCGGCCGAACCAGGAGCCGTCCTCCTCCTGCTCCTTGAACAGCCAGTCGATGCCGCGCCTGGTGCGCGGGTCGTCGGACTTGCCGTCCGCGGCGAGCATC
Organism: Streptacidiphilus rugosus AM-16; assembly: GCF_000744655.1. Taxonomy (NCBI): domain Bacteria; kingdom Bacillati; phylum Actinomycetota; class Actinomycetes; order Kitasatosporales; family Streptomycetaceae; genus Streptacidiphilus; species Streptacidiphilus rugosus. Next base: position 1,666,438 of record NZ_JQMJ01000004.1, read on the forward strand.
TCCACCACGTGCGCGGTGACGTCCGCCGAGGGCGGGTCGACGACCTCGCCGAAGTCGCAGAACGGGAGCTTGTTCGGCAGGGTGCTGGTGTTGTCGACGTCGAAGGCGGCCCAGGCGCCGTTCTTGGACTGCATGCCGAGCACCCAGTCGATGCCGCGCCGGGTCGCGCCGGCGATCCGGCCGGGCTCGGGGTGGGCGATCCGGCGCAGCGCGAGAACCACCTCGGCGGTGTCGTCGATGTCCGGGTAGTTGTCGTTGTCGAACTCGAAGGCCCAGCCGCCGGCCGGCAGTCCTGGCCGCTGCACGGCCCAGTCGCCGCGGCGCAGCACCTCCTCGCCGAGCAGCCAGTCCGCGGAGCGCACCAGCGCCTCGTGGTCGGCCGGGAGCCCGGCGTCGGCCAGTGCGGTGAGGGCCAGGCAGGTGTCCCAGACCGGGGACTGGCAGGCCTCGATCCAGCGGTGTCCCTCGTCGGTGTGCACGGTGAAGCGGTCGAAGGCCGCCAGGCCCGCCTTCATCACCGGGTGGTCGAGGTCGTAGCCGAGCAGGTGCAGGGCGATCAGCGAGTACACCGCGGGGGGCTGGATGCCGCCCCAGCAGCCGTCCGCCTCCTGGCGCTCCACGATCCACCGGCCGGCCTGCTGCAGCGCCAGCCGGCGCAGCGACTTGACCGGCATCCTGTGGTAGTAGTGCAGCGCCTTGTCGAGCCGGACGAAGAAGCCGTCCCAGGTGTACGCGGGCGCGACCGGGCGGCTCGGATAGGGCTTCTCCGGGTCGGTGTGCAGTTCCTCCAGCTCGAACGGCCCCTTGCGCACCGGCCGGTGAGCCGAGACGACGGTGAGCGGCACGATCGTCTGGCGGGCCCAGCAGCCGAAGGAGTAGATGTTCAGCGGGAAGCCGCGCGGCAGGAAGATGACCTCGGGCGGCAGCTCCGGCAGCCGCTCCCAGGGCCACCAGCCGAAGAGCGCCAGCCAGATCCTGGTGAAGACGCGGGTGGACGCGATGCCGCCCTGCTCCCTGATCCAGCGTGAGGCGCGCTTCATGTGCGGCGCCTCCGGGTCGTCTCCCGCGAGCTTCAGCGCGACATAGGCCTCGACCGTGGTGGACAGCTCCGAGGGCCCCCCGTAGAAGGTGGCCCAGGTGCCGTCCGCCCCCTGTTGCGAACGGATCCAGTCGGCGGTCGCCCTGGTCTGTTCCTCGGTGCGGATGCCGAGGAACTGACGGAGCAGCAGGTCCTCGGCGTCCATGGTGACGTTGGTCTCGAGGTTGCCCTTCCACCAGCCGGCCTCGTCCTGGAGGCTCAGCAGGTGCGCGGTGGCCGCCTCCAGCGTCTTCCTGGCGACCGCCTTGACATCGGCCGGTCCGGCCTCGTCGGCGCCGTCGGTCGTGCTCTCGTGCTCCCCCGTGGTGGTGCTCTCCGCGACCGGCTCTGCTTCGTACTGTGGGTCGAGCCGGCCGTCCGCGGATGCTGTCATCTCGTCACCTCTCCCTGACCACAACGAACTCGGCGAGCGCGGCGAACTGCGCCCGCACCTCCGTCGGCATGGCGACCTCGTCCAGAGCCGCCAGGGCCGTGCTGTGCTGACGGCGGGCCTCCTCCGCCGTCCAGGCGCGGCCGCCCGCCTCCTCGATCAGCGCCGCGCGCACCGCGAGTTGTTCCTCGTCCTCGTGGCCGCGGCCCTCCGGGTCGGCGAGCAGCTCCGCGAGGCGCAGCGAGGCCTTGTTGCCCTCGGCCAGGGCGGCCGAGACCGGGAGGGACTTCTTGCGCTGGCGCAGGTCGCCGAAGTTGGGCTTGCCGGTGACCTCCGTCTCGCCCCAGATGCCGAGCAGGTCGTCCACGGCCTGGAAGGCGAGACCGAGGTGGTAGCCGTAGCGCTCCAGCGCGTCGGCGGAGGCGTCGTCGATACCGGCCAGCACCGCGCCGATGGACGCGGAGACGGCGAGCAGCGCGCCGGTCTTGTTGCCCTCCATCTCCAGGCACTCGGCGACGGAGACGCGGTCGCGGTGCTCGAAGGAGAGGTCCTGCGCCTGGCCGTCGATCAGCTTGCGGGTGGCGGTGGTGAGCCGCCGCACGGCGCGGCCGGCGTCGACCGCGGAGGCGGTGCCGTGGCCGGGGGTCTCCAGCAGGATCTCGTTGGCCAGCGCCATCATCGCGTCGCCGACCAGGATGGCCTGGGCGGGACCGAAGACGGTCCAGACGGTGGCGCGGTGACGGCGGGTCTCGTCGCCGTCCATCAGGTCGTCGTGGAGCAGCGAGAAGTTGTGCACCAGCTCGACGGCGACTCCGCCGGGGACGCCGACGGCGGCCGGGGCGCCGGCCGCGCGGGTGGAGAGCAGCGCCAGGGCCGGGCGGACGGCCTTGCCGCTGTCGGCGTTGGTCGGCAGGCCCTCGGCGTCGGTCCAGCCGAAGTGGTAGGCGGAGACCGCGTCCATGGGCGGGGCGAGCCGGGAGACCGCCTCCCTGAGCACCGGGGTGCACAGGGTCCTGCCGTGATCCAGCAGGGACAGCACGTCGACTGCCTCCACCGTCGGTGCCTGATCGGGGCGCGCTACCACGCTGGTTCCCTCTCCGTTCGCTCTGGTGTGTCGCATCTGTTCGTCGGACTGTTCGTGGTTCGGTGCTTCGGTGCGGACATCGGTCATCGCAGCTCTCCCAGGACGCTTCGGGCCGCTGCGGTACCGCTGCGCACGGCGCTCTCCATGGTTGCGGGCCAGCCGGTGGCGGTCCACGAGCCGGCCAGGTGCACGCCCGGCGTCCGGGTCCGCGCGCCGGGGCGCAGCCGGGCGGTGCCGGGGGCGGGAGCGAAGGTGGCGGTGCGCTCCCTGGTCACGAAGAACTCGGTGATCTCCGCGTGTCTGGCCCTGGGGAGCAAGCGCTCCAGGGCCGGGACGTAGCGCTGCCGCAGCACCGAGACCGGCAGGTCGACCTCGGCCTGCGCGGCGGACTGGGACAGCGCCAGGTACTGGCCGGGCCCCTGGAGCCCGGAGTGCGGGGTGCGGTCGAAGACCCACTGGATCGGCGAGCCGAGCGCGGCCAGGAACGGCTGGTCGAGCACCGGCCGGTCGTAGACCACGTGGACGTTGAGGATCGGCGCGTAGCCGAGGCCGAGCAGCGCGTCGGGCTCGTCGAGGCTGCCGGGCGGGAGCAGGGCGTGCGCGGCGTCCTGCGGGACGGCCAGCACCAGCGCGTCGAGGTCGGCGAAGGTCTCCGCGCCGCCGTCGAGCCGCTCGCCCTCCAGCTGGACCGTGTGCCGTCCTTCGCCGTCGCCGGAGGGCTTGACCTCGACGGCCCGGGCGCGCAGCAGCACCCGCACACCGGCGCGGTCAAGCGCGGCGCGCGCCATGTCGTCGTGGATCCGGCCCAGCGGGACGCGGGCGAAGCCGATGTCGGAGGCGCCGGGCTCGGAGAGCAGCCCGGTCTTGAAGACCATCGCGGCCAGTGCCAGCGAGGACTCGTCGGCCGTGGCGTTCAGGGTGGCGACGCCGACCAGGTCCCACAGCGCCTCTATGGCCCGCGCCGACTGGCCGTGCTCGCGCAGCCAGTCGCCGAAGGAGCGCTGGTCCAGCGCCGGGTCGGCCAGGTCGAGCCGCTTGAGCGCGAGCGCCGCGCGGCCGGTGGCGGCGCGTTCGGTCAGGCTCAGGTGCGGGTATCCGGCCAGGCCGCGGCCCAGGTGCAGCGGCACCGGCAGCGGATCCCTGCGGAGGCTGCCGGCCCGGCCGGTGTTCACGTCGTGCACGGGCACGTCGAGGCGCGGCTGGATCCAGACCTCGTCGCGCACGCCGAGGCGCTGCAGCAGACCGCGGTAGGCGGTGCAGCAGCGCAGGAAGACGTGCTGGCCGTTGTCGACCGTCAGCGCGCCGCGCCGGAAGGAGAAGGCGAGGCCGCCGAGCCGGGGCCTGGCCTCCGCGAGGGTGACGGAGAGCCCCGCGTCGGCGAGGCGAAGCGCGGCGGTGATGCCGGCCAGCCCGCCGCCGACGACCAGCGCCCTCCGTGTGCCCGACCGGTGCGTGCTCGCGCTGCCGCTCACCGGAGCCACCCCCCTTCCTGGTCCCGTACCAGCCGCGACGCAGCGCAGCGACCAGTGGTTCCCCACCGGATCGGGCGGGCAAACGGGATCGACACGAACGGACGGCCTTTCAAGGGGTACGCCCTCCCACCAGGCCGGACAGTGCTACGTAGGCCTTCTCCCAGCCGGGCAGCGAGACCCGGCCGCGCAGCACCGCCTCGGGCTCGGCGATGATCCGCTCCAGCACCCGGCGGTAGATCCCGGCCATCGCGCCGACGCAGGCGCGGCTGCGGCGGTCCAGCATCGGCAGCAGCCGCAGCCCCTCGTCGAAGTACTCCTGGGCGCGCCTGGCCTCGAACAGCACCAGTCCGCGGAAGTCGGCGTCGGCGGGCGGGGTGGTCAGGCCGAAGCCCTCCTCGCAGCCGAACCTGGCCAGGTCCTCGGAGGGCAGGTAGACCCGGCCGATGGAGGCGTCCTCGCGGACGTCGCGCAGGATGTTGGTGAGCTGCAGGGCGAGGCCGAGCGTGTCGGCGTACTCGGCGCCGCGCTTGGGGTCGGTGCAGCCGAAGACCGCGAGCGAGAGGCGGCCGACGGTGCCGGCCACGCAGCGGCAGTACAGGCGCAGCTGCTCGAAGGTGGCGTACTCGGTTCCCCTGACGTCCATCTCCATGCCGTCGATCAGCTCGTCGAAGGCGTCGAGCGGGATCGGGAAGAGGCCGCAGCTGTGGGCGAGGGCGACCTTGACCGGGTCGGTGTCCTCCGGCTCGACCGAGCCCTCGCGGATCGCGTCGAGCAGGGCGCGGGTGCGGCCCAGCTCCTCGAACTTGCGCGCGTCGGACCAGCCGCCGTCGCCGATGTCGTCGATCCGACGGGCCAGGGCGTAGATCGCGGACATGGCCTGGCGCTTGGCCTGGGGCAGCAGTCGGATGCCGTAGGAGAAGTTCTTGGCCTGGCTCCCGGTCACCGCCTCGCAGTACTGGTAGGCCGCTGCCACCTGTGGTGACAGCGGCTCCACCGCCGTGCCCGTCCCCTTGATCTGCGGACTCACCTCATGCCTTTCGGATCACTCTTCGGTTCAGCGCCGCGCCGTGCCGCACTGCTCTGCTCATCCTTGCGCCGCGCGGGCTGCTTCGCGGGAAGCAGCAGGGCCGGGAGCAGGGCTCCGGCCACCTCGCGCAGCAGCCGCCCCTTGCCGGCCTTGGGCGACGTCGCCAGGACGTCGTACCCGGCCGCCTCGACCGCGCCGAGCGCGGCGTACCCGCCCGCCGCGAAGCCGGAGAGCAGCAGCCGGAGCCGCCCGCTCACCGAGGCGAGCAGCGGCGCGCCCTCGTCGAGCAGGGCGCGGGTGCGCTCCGCCTCGAACATGACCAGACCGCGCAGGGCCGTCCCGGCGCGGTCGGCGTCGAGATCGCGCTCGGTGACGCCGAAGCGCTTCATGTCCCGCGCCGGGAGGTAGACGCGCCCCCTGGCCCGGTCCTCGGCGACGTCCTGCAGGTGCTCGACGACCTGCAGCCCGCTGCAGACGGCGTCGGACCAGCGCAGCCGCTCCGGCGTGGCCAGACCGGCGAGCTGGAGCACCAGCCGGCCGACCGGGTTCGCGGACAGCTCGCAGTAGGCCATCAGGTCGTCGAAGGTCTCGTAGCGGGCGACGCGCTGGTCGACCCGGTTGGCCTCGATCAGACCGCGGAAGGGCTCGACGGTCAGGCCGTGCCGGTCGATGACGGGCACCAGGGCCGCGATCAGCGGGTGCCGCGGCGGTGTCGCGCCGGGCGTGCCCAGGACCGCCTCGAAGGCCGCGTCGACGTCCGCGTCGAGGGCGTCGAGCAGGGCGAGCCTGAAGGCGGTGTCGGCCTCGGTGCCGGGCTCGGCGTCCGGGTGTTCGACGCCGAGCAGCTCGGCGGTGCCGCGCGGGTCGGGCAGGTCGCCGTCGCCCGCGTCGTCGACCAGGCGGGCGAAGCCGTAGACGGTCATGAGCCCCTGGCGCATGGCCGGCGGCAGGAAGAAGGGGGCGACGGGGAAGTTCTCCCGCGCCGCCTTGTCGAGCACCGCTCCGGAGGAGCCCACCGAGGCTTCCCCGGCCGCTTGCTCCTCGGACATCTGTTCACCGGACTGCTGTCGACGCACCGTCATGACCGCCACCCCCCCGTTCTACACCGATCTTGACAAGCTGCCCACAGGGGACACGCCTTCGTGCCCGGCCGCCGCTGCCGCGCCCCCGCGCACCGGCCCCATGGATCTTGCTCGTAAGCCTATGACCCGCAGCCTACGTCCCCGCACCGTCAGCCGCCGCGGAGGGTGGTCGCGGCGGCTGTCGGATCGTTATGGATGGTGTCCGGACGGTCTGCCCGGCAGCGCTGGAAGGTCAGCGCTTCTTGGTCCAGTCCTCGTACTCCTTGACGACGTCCTCGGTGGCGCCGTCGGCGCGGATCACGCCGTGCTCCAGCCAGATGGTCCGGTTGCAGACCTCCCGGATGGCGGAGTTGCTGTGCGAGACCAGGAAGACCGTACCGGCTTCCTTGCGCAGCTCGCGGATGCGGTCCTCACTGCGCTTGCGGAAGGCCGCGTCACCGGTGGACAGCGCCTCGTCGATCAGCAGCACGTCGTGGCTGCGCGCCGCGGAGATGGCGAAGCGGAGACGGGCGCCCATGCCGGAGGAGTAGGTGCGCATCGGCAGCGAGATGAAGTCGCCCTTCTCGTTGATGCCGGAGAAGTCGACGATGCCCTGGTACTTCTCCCGGACCTCGGCGTAGCTCATGCCCATGGCCAGGCAGCCCAGCACGACGTTGCGCTCGCCGGTGAGGTCGTTCATCAGGGCCGCGTTCACGCCGAGCAGCGAGGGCTGGCCGTCCGTGTAGATGGCGCCCTGGGCGGTCGGCAGCAGGCCCGCGATGGCGGCCAGCGTGGTCGACTTGCCGCTGCCGTTCGAGCCGATCAGGCCGATCGCCTCGCCCTTGTAGGCGGTGAAGCTGATGCCCCTGACCGCGTGCACCTCGGTCAGCGCCGGGGAGGCCTTGCGGTTGACGATCCGGGACAGCGCGGAGGTCGCGGAGCCCTTGCCGGCTCCGGCTCCGTAGACCTTGTACACGATGTGGACGTTGTCCACGATCACCGTGGGGATCTTCTCGGTGGGAACGGGCGGCGGCCCCTGGGGGTCCAGCACCTCGTCCATCATCTCCTGGTCATCCACGACCGTACTCCTGCTCCGCCTTCCAGAAGAAGACATATCCACCAAGACCGACCAGCACTGCCCAGGCTAGGGCCATCGGCCAGACATGGTGCGGCAGGCTGCTCGCCGCGACCGTGTCGATGAGCGCGTAGCGCATCAGCTCGATGTAGATCAGCGCGGGGTTCGCCTCCAGCAGCGTCGCCGCCCAGTGCGGCAGCTTGTCCGCCACCGTGGAGATGCTCCAGAAGACACCGGACATGTACATCCAGGTGCGGATCAGGAACGGCATCAGCTGGGCCATGTCCGTGGTCTTGGCGCCGATCCGGCCCATGAACATCGCCAGGCCGGCGTTGAAGATCGCCTGGAGCAGCAGCACCGGGATCATCAGCAGCCAGTTCACCGTCACCGGCACGCCGCTGACCAGAACGATCACGGCGAGCACGCCCATGGAGACCAGCAGCTGCTGGAGCTGGTTCAGGGTGACCGTGAGCGGCAGGGCGGCCCGCGGGAAGTGCAGCGCCCGGATCAGCCCGAGGTTGGCGGCGACCGACCGCGTGCCGTCCAGGACGGCCGACTGGGTGAAGTTGAAGATGAAGATACCCGTGCACAGGTACGGGACGAAGTTCGGAATGCCGCGGCTGGTGCCGAGGATCACGCCGAAGATCAGGAAGTAGACGGCCGCGTTGAGCAGCGGCGTCAGGATCTGCCAGACCTGCCCCAGCTTGGAGGACGTGTACTGCACGGTCAGCTTGGCCGTCGCGTAGGCGGTGATGAAGTGCCGACGCGCCCACAGCTGCCGGGAGTACCCGAGAAGCGTGGGCCGCTTGCCGCTGACGGTCAACCCGTACTTCGCGGCAAGCTCCGCGGGGGTCAACCCCGCGTCCGGGTCGGCTGCGCTGGCCGCCCGCTGCTCATACACCGTGGACACGCTACTCCCAAGCCTTCGCCCCACTGGACAGAACGAAACGGTATCGTCTCGTCCTGGGTAGGACGCTAACGGGGGCGACCGACGGAACGCAACCGTTACGTCGCAACGCTGGCGTATCGTGGGGCTCGGAAACCGGAGTCACGGCAGCCACCAGTGCTGACAGGGGAGCATATGGGAACGCAGTCGATGCCCGCCGCAGTGGCCGAACCCGCAGGTCGACCGGTCGCCGGCGGCGAGGCGAAGCGCCCGCCCGCAGGGGCGGCACTGCTGCGCGGCGATGTGACCGAAGCCATTCACGAGGCGGTCTTCGAGGAGCTCGCGACGACCGGCTACGCCCGGCTGTCGATCGAGGCCGTGGCCCGGCGCGCGGGGGTCGGGAAGACCGCCGTCTACCGGCGCTGGCGCTCGAAGCTGCCGATGGTGATCGAGGTCGTCTCCCAGGTCGTCAGCACCGGGATCGTCCTGCCGGACACCGGCTCGCTGGTGGAGGACCTGCGCCTGCTGGTCCAGGTCGTGCACCGGATCCTGCGACACCCGCTGGCCGCGCAGATCGTGCCCGACCTGCTGGCCGAGGCGGCCCGCAACCCCGGCATCGCGGACACCCTGGCGGTGGCGCTGCGCGAGGCCCAGCGGGAGTCCAGCGCCGCGCTGGTGGCCCGCGCGGTGGCCCGCGGCGAGCTGCGCGAGGGCGCCGACCCCGACCTGGCGCTGGACCTGATCGCCGGTCCCCTCTACTGGCACCTGCTGGTCACCCGCGGCCCGGTCACCCGCGACTACCTGGACCGGCTCACCCGGGCCATCGCCGCCGCGCTGAGCGCCGCGTGAGCGGCGCGGGGCCGGTCCGGGACCTGCTCTTCGGGGTGCCGATGCTGGCGGGCGAGCTGCCCGGCTTCGCGGCGGAGGCCGCGCCGGAGGAGCCGTTCCCGCTGTTCCTCGACTGGCTGACGGAGGCGGTCGCCGCGGGCGTGAGCGAGCCGCACGCGATGTCCCTGGCCACGGTGGACCCCGACGGCTGCCCCGACCTCAGGATCGTGGCCCTGCGGGACGCCACCCCCGAGGGCTGGACCTTCGCGACCGGAGCGGACAGCCCGAAGGCCCGACAGCTGGGTGGGCAGCCGCAGGCGGCGATCGGCTTCCACTGGCGCGAGCAGGGCCGCCAGATCCGCGCCCGCGGCCCGGTCGTCCGCGCGGACGCGGCGACGGCCGCGGCGGACTTCCTCGACCGCCTGCCGGGCTCCCGCGCGGCGAGCCTGGTCGGCCACCAGAGCGAGCCGCTGGCCGACCCGTCCGCCCTCCCCGACGCCTTCGCCGCAGCGCTCGCCGTGGTCGAGGCGGCGCCGGAGACGGTCGACCCTGCCCATGCGCTCTTCACCGTCCGCCCGGTCACCGTCGAGTTCTGGCAGGGCGTCCCCGGCCGTGGCCACGTCCGCCTCCAGTACCGCGCCGCCGCCCCGGTCGGCACGGCGGGCGCCTGGACCCGCACCCGGTTGTGGCCCTGACCCACCGAGGCCGCCGACGGACCCGAGGAGCCGCGCGAGAATCCGCCGGCTGCTGCGGACCGCTCTGCGCCCCGGGGGGCTCTCCGCGGGTCGACGGCGCACGCGATGGTCCTCGCGCCGTCCGCCCGACCGAACCGCCTCATCCGCCTCGTCCGCGGAGCCGGACGTCAACGTGGCGCGCCGCCGCGGGGAGACAGTTCCGGGTAAGGGCGAAGAGCCCTGCGCGCCGCCCAGGCACTGAGCAGTCGGGGCGACCACCGGGTCAGCAGCACTCCGACGAGCAGGCCCACGGCGGCCGTCACGGCCGTGGGCAGATAGGCGCCCGCCGCGAGGGCATGCGGGGCTTCGTCCACGTCGGCGGTCGCCCACAGCACCGGCACGACGGCCGGCAGCAGGCAGAGCGCCCACCACGGGTACGCCCTGCGTCCACGCCACAGGCCGAACACACCCCAGAGGATCAGCGGGAGCCCGGCCACCACTCCCAGCAGGGCGTTGCCGATGAACACCCCGTCCCAGTAGCCGGGATAGTCCGGCCCGTGGACCACCGCGCCGGAGGAGTCCCGCCGCAGGTCCATCCGCCAGCCCTGCCGCACCGTGCCGACGGAGACCGGCTCCCCGACCGCCAGGCCGTCGAAGGACGCTGGCGGGTGCCACAGGTTCATCCTGGCGGATGTGCCGTCGTCCATGGTCAGAGTGACCCGTGTCGTGGGATCCACCCCGTCGGGCGGCTGCACCCCGGTGACCTGGGCCGACTGCCAGGCGTAGCAACCGTTCGCCGGGACCGTCTGTCCGGCCGGACAGGGCTGCGCCTGCCGGTACGTCCGCAGCAGGGCGTCCTGCTCCCCCACGAACCGCAGCGCGGAGCCGAACCATCCCAGCACCAGCAGCCCGACCAACAACGGCGCAAGATGCCCCCAGCGCCACCCGACAGCTCTCTCCCCCATAGCCCTTGAGGGTAGGGACGGGCCTTCGGCCTGTCAGCACCACGGGCACGGGGCTCTGCTGATGCTCGGTCCCTCCTCCAGACTCCGGCATGGAGGCGCTTCGTGCGTGGGCGCGGGCCCCCCATGGGGATGGCCCTGCGCGCCCCGGACCATCCGCACGCACGTGGCCGGTCGCGCAGTTCCTCGCGCCCCTGGAGGTGCAACCGAGCCTTTGGCGTTACTGCTTCGTCCAGCGGTCGCGGCCGTCGGAGCCGGCGGTGCAGGTGAGCTTGGCGCCGTTGGCGCCCGTCGCCGTCGCGCCCGTGGTCGCGCAGAACTGGCCCGCCACCGCGGACGCGGACGGGCTCACCGCGGAGGTCCAGCGGTCCTTACCCGCGGAGTCCTTCTGGCAGGTCATCGCCACGCCGACCTTCGTCACCCCCTGCGCGCCCGCCGGCGCGCAGTACGCGCCGGGGGTGACCTGCTTCTGGATGGCGGTCGAGGTCGGGTTCGCCTTGGCCGAGATGCTCGCCTTGACGCTCGCCAGCGCGCTCGCGCCCGCGCTCGACGCACGGGCCTCCGCGCTGGCCACGGCGCTCTTCGCCGCTGAGGCCAGCGCCGACGCCTTGCCGCTGGCAACGTTCGACACGGCGTTCTTCGTGCTGCTGGAGCAGCCCGCCGTGCCGGCGAGCGTCGCCGCGGTCAGGCCGCAGAGCAGGAGCATGGTCGGGCGCCGGGAAGTGAGCATGAGGGAGTGCCTCTCGTCGCGAGCCGCCCGCGAGCGCGTGCGCAGCGGGCCTACCACTCCGAACGTAGGAGCGACAGCGCGGACCCGCCTCCCGCACTAGCCTGATCGCGTGATCATCAGCTGATGCCGCCGCCCCGCGCGGGTCTTCTCTTCTCCGACCCGCGCGCCCACACTGGCGCGCATGCTGACGCTGCAGGAGATTTCCGACCGCCTGGAGATCCAGGAACTCTTCGCCCGCTACGCGCACGCCGTCGACAGCCGCGACTGGGCCGCGCTCAAGGAGGTCTTCACCGAGGACGCCGTCGTCGACTACACCGCGATGGGCGGTCCGGCCGGGACCGTGCCGGAGATCTGCGCGTTCCTGGAGTCGGTGCTGCCGATGTTCCCGGCCACCCAGCACCTGGTGGCGAACATGCTGGTCGAGATCGACGGCGACCGGGCGACGGCCAGGACCATGTGTCACAACCCGATGCCGCTGCCGGACGACGGCGGACTGCTCCAGTGTGGACTCTGGTACATCGACAAGCTGGTGCGCACCGAGGTGGGGTGGCGACTCGCGGAGCGCGGCGAGGAGAAGGCGTATCAGGTCGTGCTGAAGCAGGCCACGGCGGAGTAGCCGGAGCGGCTCCGGTCCGTCGTGGCCTGCTCGGGCCGTCGGCTACTTGCTCCGGCTGCCGAAGAGCGAGCGGCTGAGCCGCCGCAGCGGCGCGAGGAGCACCGTGCGGGAGAAGCGGTTCGGGCGCGCCGGAGCGGAGGGCGTGCCGAGGCCGCGCGGCGTCAGCTCCCTTATCAGGCCGACCGCCTCGGCGACCTCGACCTGCGGGAGCGCGGGCGCGCCGAGCACCGCGAGGTGCCGGTCGAGCCGACGGCTCGCCGCACCCGTGCCGCACTGGACGGCCGGAATGCGCGGCCGACTGCGCAGGTGTTGCGTCTGTTCCATGTCCCACCCCTTGGAAGGCACCAGGGCCGTGGTGCGAAGCCTATCCGCCCCGTGAGGTCGGTGTGCAACTGTCCGTCCAGTTGCAGAGCGTACCCCGCGGCACTGACACCTACTCAGGCGGGGTTGCCCGCACCGGAAGTCGTTGCGGGTGGGGCCTGTGTGACGGTTGTGTCGGCTGCGAGCGGAATCGACTGCGGCAGGACGACGGAGAGACCGAGCCCGGAGAGCCCCATGCCGACGAGGAGCAGCAGGACCGCGACCACGCCCCAAGCGCCGAGCGAGCCCCAGTGGACCCGGCCTCCGTAGCGAACCAGTCCGACCAGCCCGAGGAGGCCGGTCACGATCAGCGCCGCCATGCCGTGCCGGACCCGGTGCAGCTCCCGCTCGCGCACGGCCATCAGCATCGCCGCGCCGAAGGTCAGCGCGAAGGCCGCGAGCACCCGGACGTCCAGCCTGCTGACCGCCCAGGGCCAGTGCCGAACCGCCCAGCCGGGGGCGAGGTAGAGCAGCAGGCCCAGCAGGCCGAGGAAGGCGCCGGAGCAGAAGGTCGGCAGGGCGATCCACCAGGGCATCGGGTCCGGACGCTCAGGCTCGGCGCCCTTGGTCCAGAACCACTGCGCGCCCAGTCCGACCGCGCCGACCAGCGGCGCGACCAGGTGCACGGCGAACCAGCCGAGGGCGGCCAGCACCGCGACGAGCGCACCGCCCCTCAGGTGCAGCGTGCCGTGCTCCAGCAGGATCGCGGCGAGCATCAGGAGCATGAAGAGGGAGGAGCTGAGCACGCTGACCCGGGCGTGCGTCCACCCCCTCGCCCGCGCACCGCAGAGCCAGAGCATCGCGCAGCTGCCCGCGTAGCCGGCGCCGATCAGGGTGGCGCTGACCGGGGACATGGTCCAGGCGAACAGCACCCCGGTCTGCGAGGAGGCGAGCGTGAGCAGCAGGGCCGCGTACGCGGCGCCGAGGGTCAGCGGCACCACCATCGCGAAGCGGACCACCGGGCTGAGCGGCTTGCCGGTCGGCCAGGCCTGCTGCGGCTGCGCCGACTGCGGCTCCATGCCTGCCCCCTTGTTAGACGTGGCGTCAGCATAGGGCGGCGCCCGGCCGCTGTCAGCCCTCGCGCATCGCCCTGATTTTCGGCGCCCGGCTCTTCGGCGAGTCCAGACTGAAGCCGCGGGCATCGCCGAGCTCGTCACGGACGAAGGCCTCGGTCCGGGCGAGCGCCTCCTTCAGCGCCGCGTCCTGCGGCACGAAGAGCTGGTGCACGATCTCGCCGGCCGCCGGGTCGAACTCCCAGAAGCCGACGATCCGGCCGCGGTCGGTCACGAGGTGGCACTGCGGGTCGACGTCGCCGCCGAAGACCCGGCCCTGCTTGGCGCCGGGCACCGGCCGCTGGGCGTCGGCCGGGTCGATCAGACGCGGCAGCGCACGGTGCAGCAGGTGCAGGCCGTCGATCCCGGCGAGCAGGGCGTAGTGCGGCTCCTCGGGGCGGCGGTAGGCGGCGAACTCGTCAGCCAGAGCGGACGGCAGCAGCAGGTCCGTCCCCTGGACCGGGACGAGGCCGAGGGGCGCGACCGCGGCCTTGGCCCGCGCCGCGGTGAAGCCCGAGAACCACCGGAAGTGCCCGAGCGTGGCCGGCCCGGCCCAGTCGAAGTACCGACGGGCGAGCTCGACCTCGGGCTCCGCCACGGCGACCGGCGTGCGCAGCCAGCGGACGTAGCCGTAGCGCTGCTGGTCGAGCCTGCCGTTGACCGGCACGCGGCGGATCTCGCCGCTCGCCTGGAGCAGGCCGAGGGCGAGCGGGAGGGTGGTGCCGAGGCCGCGCTTCTTCCCCGCCTCGCCCAGGTTCCGCACGGCTCCGCCCACGGCATCCTTGATCGCGGCCGGGTCGAGCGCCCCCTCGGCCCCCTCCAAGGCCGCCAGGACCGCCGCACACAGCGTGTCGATCTCGGCCTCGCGCACGCGGAGGTGCTTTCCGGCCGCGGCCAGCTCACCCGCGGGCGCGCCCGCGCCGACCGTGAGCCCGAGCGCGAAGTCGGCGGCGGGGAGCACGTAGGTGCAGCCGCGCGCGGACGGCAGCTCGTGGATCTCCACGGCGGCGACGGCGGCGTCGACCTGCGCCCGGGTCAGCCCGGCGCGGGCGAAGAGCCCCAGGTAGGGAGCCGCGCCGCCGACCGAGCGGGCCCAGCCGGTGCGGGCCAGCACGGTGGCCGCGTCGCTGCCCAGCAGCGAGCCGTCGAGCCCCTGGCGGTGCGCCCACCAGGCGCGGAGGCGGGCGGGATCGAGCAAGGAGGTCATGCCGGTCAGTATGGCGGGCTCCACCGACAGCACCCCGCAAGAAAACATGAGAAGTGCTCGCATTAGTCTTGCGTCCGCTCGCGCACCGGAGCATGATCGGCGGCCATCCGCCCCATTCGCCCCGGACCCCGGAGGTGCCCTTGCGTGCCCGCCGCCGCTCGACCGCCGCCCTCCTTCTCACCCTGGCCGCCAGCCTGGCGCTGCCCGCGGCCGCCCCGGCCTACGCCTCCTCGGCAGCGGGCCCGGCCTCGGACTCTGCCCCGGCCGCGGCCGCCCGCTCGGTGCAGGGCTCCTTCGCCGGCTTCACCGACGCCCGGGGCCGCCTGCTCGGGCTGCGCGGCTTCAACATCGACAAGTACGACGAGACCACCCCCGCCGACGTCCGCGCCATCGCCGCCCAGGGCTTCGACCTGCTCAGGCTCGACATCACCTGGGCGCGCCTGGAGCCGCAGCGCGGGCAGTACGACCTGGCCCAGTTCCGCAAGCTGCGCGCGCTGATGGACGCCGCCGACCGCTACGGGCTGCGCGTGGTGGTCGACTTCCACCAGGACGTCTTCGGCCCCGCGTACGGCGGCGGCGACGACGGGGTGCCGGTCTGGGCCACCCGCGACGACGGCCTGCCCTTCGTCGCCGACCCGGACGACTGGTTCGCCGGCTACTTCCAGCCCGCCGTCCAGCGCGCGTTCCAGCACCTCTACGACGACCCCGACCTGCGCCGCGACCAGGCCGACTTCTACGCCAGGGTCGCCCGCGAGCTGGGCGGCCACCGCTCGCTGCTCGGCTACGACCTGTTCAACGAGCCGAGCGGCCCGATCGCCGGCGACCCGACCGACCCGGCCGTCCAGGTCGCCGCCTCCGCGGCACTGGAGCAGGGCCGGCTGGCGGCCATGTACCGGCGGCTGATCGCGGCGGTGCGCGCGGTGGACTCCACCTCATGGCTCTTCGTAGAACCGACGGTCCTGGTCGGCGAGGGCGTTCCGACGCGGCTGCCCGGCTTCGTCGACCCGCGCCGCGGCGGCGCCAGGATCGGGTACGCGCCACACTTCTACGACACCGCCGTGGAGAACGGCCAGGACTGGGACCCCGCCGACGGCTTCGTGCAGAACTACGTCGCCGCGATCACCGCGTACCCGGCGGCGCACCGGATGCCGGTCCTGGTCGGCGAGTGGGGCCCGCCGAACGCCGACCGGCCCGGCAACACCGAGCTGATCGCCCGCCAGGTGGCCGCGATGCAGGGCTTCGCGGCGGGCTGGACCATGTGGTACTGGGGCAAGGGCGTCGGCGGCTACACCCCGGTGGGCCCGGACGGCGCCCCGCACCCGGGCGACGCCCCGGTCTTCGCCCCGTACGCCCAGGCCCTGGCGGGCAGCCCGGTGAGCGAGTCCTACGACCCGGCGACGAGGCGGTACGTCCTCCGCTTCCGGCTCTCGCGAGCCGACGCACCGACCCGGATCGTGCTGCCGCCCTCGGTCTACGGCGACGGTGGCGCGTCGGTCGCCGTGACGGGCGCGGCGTCGCCGGGCATCCGTCTGCGACAGCCGGGCCCGGACCACTACGGCACGGTCGACGTCACGGCCTCCCGGCACGGCGCTGCCGACTCCCTGCTCACGGTCACGATCTCACCGGCCTGATCAGGCAGGGCCTCAGGGGCACGCCGATCCTGCACGAGCAACCAGGCAAGTGCCCAGGGGCGCGAGGAACTGCGCGAGCAACCACCCGGTGCGGATGGCCCTGTTCAGTGAGGACCATCCGCACGCGGGAGGGGGTACCTCCCGGCCGAAGGCCGGGGGATTGTCGCGCAGTTCCTCGCACCCCTGATAGTGCAACCAGCCCTATGGCGCACAGGCGCCGCGCCCGCGCGCCGGAGGCGCGCAGTTCCTCGCGCCCCTGGGGTGGTGCAACTTCCCCTCTGATGTGAGGGTTTCACGCCCGCGCGCCGGAGGCGCGCGGTTCCTCGCGCCCCTGACGGTGCGACTGGCCCCGCCGTCGTGGGCTACACGTTCACGCGCCAGCCCGGGACGGGGACCGCTTCGCGGAGGGCCCGGGTGTAGGGCTCGCGGGGGTCGTCGAGGACCGGGCCGCAGGCGCCCTGTTCCACCACGCGGCCGCGTCTCAGCACCAGCACCGTGTCGCAGAGCTGGCGGACGACGGCGAGGTCGTGGGAGATGAGCAGGTAGGCGAGGCCGGTCTCGGCGCGGATGTCCGTGAGCAGGTTGAGGATCTGGGCCTGGATCGAGACGTCCAGGGCCGAGACCGCCTCGTCCAGCACCAGGACCTTCGGCCGGGCCGCCAACGCGCGGGCGATGGCGACCCGTTGGCGCTGGCCGCCGGAGAGGTCGCGCGGGCGGGCGGAGGCCTGGCGTTCGGTGAGGCCGACCTGGTCGACCAGTTCGTCCAGCCGGGCCGCGCGCTCGGCGGACGAGAGCCCGCCGTGGTGCCGCAGGATCTCGTCGACGGCTGCCCGCGCACTCTGGCTCGGGTCCAGCGAGGTGTAAGGGTCCTGGAAGACGATCTGCAACTCCCGTGCCCGGGCATTGCGTTCGGCGCCTCCCCGGGCGGGGCGACTGCGGTCGCGGCCCATCACGGTGATACTGCCGCTGCCGGCCCGCTCCAGACCGACGAGCATCCGGGCGATCGTGGTCTTGCCGGAGCCGGACTCCCCCACGATCCCCAGCGAGCCGCCCGCCGGGACGGTGAAGCTGACGTCGGCGACCGCGTGGTGGGCCTTGAAGTACTTGTTCAGGCCGTGCACCTCCACGGCGTTGCTGACCGGGTTCATGCGTGGGCCTCCTCGCTCGTGCGGGCCGCGTGGATCTCCTCGACCCGCGCGCAGCGGACCAGGCCGCCGTCGAACTCGGTCAGCGGCGGCGGGGTCTGCTCGCAGCTCTCCGCGGCGAACGCGCAGCGCGGCGCGAACGCGCAGCCGGGACCGGCCTCGAAGGCCGAGACGGGACGGCCGGGGATCGCCGAGAGCCGCTCCGAGCGCTCGTCGATCGCCGGGCGGGAGCCCAGCAGGCCGAGCGTGTAGGGGTGCGCGGCCCGCTCGTGGAGCGTCCGGGCCGAGCGCAGCTCGACGATCCGGCCCGCGTACATCACCGCGACCCGGCCGCAGACCGCGAGCGCGAGGTCGAGGTCGTGGGTGATGAAGACCATCCCCATCCCCCGTTCCCTGCGCAGCCGGTCCAGGATGCCGACGACCTCGCGCTGGATGGTGACGTCCAGCGCCGTGGTCGGCTCGTCGGCCAGGATCAGCCGGGGCTCGGCCAGCAGCACGGAGGCGATCATCACCCGCTGGAGCATGCCGCCGGAGACCTCGTGCGGGTACTGGCGCAGCCGGCGGCCGGGATCGTCGATGCCGACCTCGGTCAGCACCTTCTCGGCGCGGGCCAGGGCCTCCTTCTTGCCCAGGCCACGGTTGCGGAGCAGCGCCTCGGTGAGGAAGGCCCCGATCCTGCGGGTCGGGTTGATGTGGGCCCGCGGGTCCTGGAAGACCAGGCCGACGCCGCCGTCGCGATAGCCGCGCAGCGCGCCGACGTCCATCGCGCCCACGTCGGCGCCCTCGAAGCGGATCGTGCCCGAGGCCGTCGCCGCCTGCGGCAGCAGCCGGGTGATCGCCCGGACCGTCATCGACTTGCCCGAGCCCGACTCGCCTACCAGGCCGAGCGCCTCCCCGGGCGCGAGGGTGAGGTCGACGCCGTCGAGCAGGGTGCGCGAGCCTCCGTCCTCGGTCGCGAAGTCGACGGTCAGGCCGGAGAGTTCCAGCAGCGGCTGGTCCGCTGCTGTCGGTGCGGCGGTCATGCGGCGGCTCCCACGGTGGTCTTGTCCTGGACGGCGGCAGCGGCACGGCGGGACCGGCGCAGGTAGCCCGGCGGCTTCTCACCGCTGATCCTGGCGCCCAGCACGGTCAGCGAGAGCACCGTGAGGACGATCAGGACGCCCGGGGCGATGACGGGCAGCCAGTAACCCTTGATCAGCGCGTCGCTGTCGCTGACCATCACGCCCCAGTCGGAGGCGGGCGCCTGGACCGCCAGGCCCAGGTAGGAGAGCGAGGCGAGGTCGAGCAGCGCGTAGCCGAAGGCGATCGCGGCCTGGCCGACGACCACCGGCGCGATGTTGCGCAGGATGTGCCGTCCGGTGATCCGCAGCACGCCGAAGCCCTGCACCGCCAGCGCGTCGACGTAGGGGCTCACCCGCTGCTGCCGCGCCGCGGCCCGCACGATCCGGGCCAGGAACGGGACGTAGGCGATCGACAGCGCGGCGACGGCCGGGGTCAGACCGGGACCGAACAGGGCCACCGTCAGCACCGCGAGCAGCAGGCCCGGCAGCGCGTAGACCAGGTCGAAGACCCTGGCCACCACGCCGTCGACCCAGCCGCCGTACCAGCTGGCCGCGAGCGCGAGCGGGATCCCGACGAGCAGGGAGACCCCGACCACCAGCGCCGGGCCGAGCAGGCTGGTGCGCGCGCCGTAGACGAGCCGGGACAGGATGTCCCTGCCGATGCCGTCGGTGCCCAGCAGGTGCGCGGCCGAGGGGCCGGAGTAGGCGTCCAGCAGGCTCTGCTGGTTCGGGTCGGCCGGGGCGACGAGGGCGGCGGCGATCGCGGCGAACAGCACCACGACCAGGAAGACCGCGGCCGCGATCCCCGAGCGGCCGAGCGTGCCGCGCGCCCGGGTCCAGAGGTGTGTCATGAGGTACTCCCTGCCTCGCGCAGGCGCGGGTCGACGAGGGCCTGGATCAGGTCGCTGGCCGCGTTGCACAGCACGAACGCGCCCACCAGCAGCAGGGCCACGGCCTGGACGACCGGGAAGTCCTTCTGTGCGACCGACTGGATGGTCAGCTGCCCGATGCCGGGCACGGCGAAGGCCGACTCGACCACCAGGGTCGAGGCGAAGGTGCCGGCGGTGAGCAGGCCGACCGCGGTGATGATCGGCGGCAGCGCGTTGCGCAGCACGTGGCTGCGGAGCACCGTCGCCCGGGGCAGGCCGCGCACCAGCGCGGTCTGCACGTGCTCGCGTTCCAGCTGCTCGCGCACGGCGTTGCGGGTGACGCGGGCCAGGAAGCCGCAGGAGAGCACCGCCATGGCGACCGCCGGCAGGGCCAGGCCCTGGATCCTGCCGCCGAGTCCGTCGCCCAGCCCCGAGGCCGGGAACCAGCCGAGCTTGACCGCGAAGACGGAGATCAGCAGGGTCGAGGCGACGAAGGGCGGGACGGTGACCGAGACCGAGGTGAGCATGGAGACCGCGCCGTCGACGCGTCCCGGCAGCAGCGCCGCGGCCAGGCCGGCCGCCATGCCGACGACGACCACCAGGATCATCGTCATCAGCACCAGCAGCAGGGTGTTGCCCAGCCCGGCGCCGATCCGGTCGGCGACCGGCTGGCCGGTGACCATCGAGGTGCCGAGGTCGCCGTGGAGGACCCCGGTGAGCCAGTCCCAGTAGCGGACCGGCAGCGGCTGGTCCAGGTGCAGCCGGTGCCGCACCGCCGCGCGGGCGGCGGCGGTGGGCTGGCGGCTGCCGAACAGCACGTTCTCCGGGCTGCCCGGCGCCAGGTAGAGACTGCCGAAGATGACGACGCTGGACAGGAAGAGCGTGGTGAGCAGTCCGCCCGTCCGGTGCAGCAGCAGCCGCCCCATCAGGGCGCCCCGACCGCGGTGACCCAGGCGTTGTCCATGTAGGAGAAGGTCAGCGGGGCGCCGGTGACGGCCTTGCTCTGGAAGAGCAGCGCGCGCGGCTGGACGATCGGGATCCAGGGCAGGTCCTGGCTCAGCAACTGCTGGGCCTTGAGCACCTGCTGGGCCCGCGCCTGCGGGTCGTCCGTCGCCTGGGCGGCGTCGAGCGCGGCCTGCACGCCGGGGTTGGCGTAGCCGTTGAAGTTCTGCACGCCGCTCTTGGTGCCGTAGCTCGCGTACATGGTCGCGGCCTCGGGGTACTCCATGTAGTTGATCGTCAGGAAGCCGTCGTAGGACGCGCGGGCCTTCGGGTCGGTGAAGAGGCTGCCGTACTGCTGGTCCGGCAGGCCGACCAGCTTGACCTTGAGGCCGATGGCCTGGCCGGTCTGCTGCAGCACCTGGGCCAGCTGCGTCTGGGAGGGGGTGCCCGCCGCGTAGGCGATGCTGACCTGCTTGCCGGTCGCGCCCGCCTGCTGCACCAGCTTGGTGGCGGCGGCGATGTCGGGCGCCTTGGACAGCTCGTCGTAAGCGGCCTGGTAGGTGGCCTTGGCCGGGTTGTTCAGCCAGAAGCCGGGGCCGGCGACGGCGTAGAGCGGGTCGGCCGCGCCGCCGTAGATCGCCTTGGCGATGCCGACGCGGTCGATCGCCGCGCTCAGCGCCTGCCGGGTGCGGGCGTCGGCCAGGCCGCCCGAGAAGCTGGAGACGATCAGGTCGACGTTCTGCGTGGTGGAGCCGGACTCGCCGATGTAGAGCTTGCCCGCCGCGGCCTTGCCCAACTGGGCGATGGTGGAGGACTGCAGGTCGAACGCGCCCTGGACCGTTCCGGAGGAGAGGGCGTTGGCGAGCGCGGAGGGGTCGGCCAGGAACTTGAAGGTGACCGTCTCCGCCTTGCCCGCGTGGCTCGGGTCCCAGTAGTTGGCGTTCTTCTTCAGCACCATCTGGTTGGTGCCGTCGAAGGACTGCACGGTGTAGGGGCCGGCGCAGACGACGCCGACGTTGGCGTTGCCGAAGTTGGCGCCCGCCTTGACCGCGAACGACTTCTCGACCACGGCGGCCGCCAGGATGCCGAGGTTGCGCACGAAGATGTAGTCGGGCTTGGTCAGACTGACCGTCACCTCGTGCGGCCCGGTGGCCTTGACGGTGTCGACGTCGTTGAAGGAGTCGGCGTAGTTGCTCGCCACGGCCGGGTCGAGGTTGCGGACCAGGCTGTAGACGACGTCGTCGGTGGTGACCGGCTTGCCGTCGCTGAAGGTGGCGCGCGGGTCGAGCTCGACGACGACGTGCTTCGAGTCCGGCTGCGACCAGGACTTGGCGATGCCCGGGTGCATCGTGTAGTCGGCGGCGACCCGGATCAGGGGCTCGCAGACGTTGCCGAGGATGGTCTCCTCGGGGTAGTCCGCGGTCTTGACCGGGTCCTCCGAGTAGGGGGCGCGGTAGTCGCCGGACCAGGTGAGCGAGGACAGCGGCTGGGTGCCGGGGGCGGTGGTCACCTGGGACGTGGAGAAGTTGCTCTTGGCGTCGGGGGTCTTGGCCGCGCCGCCGGAGCCGCAGGCGGTGGCGAGCAGCGCCACGGCCGTGCCGGAGAGTGCGGCACGCAGGAGTCTGGTGTTCACGGGGAGGTCTCCTCGGGTAGCGGGGCGGCGGTCAGGCGTCGGCGGCGGCGTGGACGAGTTCGCCCTGGACGTAGGTGCGCAGCACCCGCGTGTCGGCGATGGCCTGGGTCGGTCCGTCGAAGGGGTTGCGGTCGAGCACGACCAGGTCGGCGAGCTTGCCGGTCTGGAGCGAGCCGGTGAGCTCGTCGAGGTGGTTCACCCGCGCCGTCCCGGCGGTGTACGCGGCGATGGCGGAGCCGAGGTCGATCCGCTCCTCGGGGCCGAGGATCCGGTTCGGGTCCTCCTCGCCGGTGCGGTTGACCGCGACGTGGCAGCCTGCCATGACGTCGGGGGTGGAGACCGACCAGTCGCTGCCGGCGGCCAGCATCGCGCCGGCGCGCAGCAGGGAACCGAAGGGGTACTGCCAGCCGGCCCGGCGCTCACCCAGGAACGGGATGGTCAGCTCGTCCATCTGCGGCTCGTGGCAGGCCCAGAGCGGCTGCATGTTCGCGGTCGCGCCGAGGGTGCGGAAGCGGGCGATGTCGTCGGGGTGGACCACCTGGAGGTGGGCCAGATGGTGCCGGTTGCCGCGGTCGCCGTTGCGGCGCAGCGCCTCCTCGACGGCGTCGAGGGCGTTGCGGACGGCGCGGTCGCCCAGCGCGTGGAAGTGCACCTGGAAGCCGGCCGCGTCGAGTTCGGCGACGTAGCCGCCCAGCTTCTCCGGGTCGACGAAGTCCATGCCCGCGTTGCCCGAGGAGCAGCCGCAGCCGTCCAGGTAGGGCTCCAGCATGGCGGCGGTGTGGTTCTCGGCGACGCCGTCGAGCATGATCTTGACGGTGCCCGCCCGGAAGCGTTCCCCGTTGCGCTCGGCCTCGGCACGGCGGTCCTGGAAGCCGGACAGCTGCTCCAGGCCCCCCTCGCGGTCCCACCACTGGGCGGCCCGGGCCCGAGCGGTCAGCGTGCCCTCGCGGTCGCCGCGGATGTAGGCGCCGTACACGTCGCCGGGTCCGAAGGTGGCCCCGACGCCCGCGTCCTGCCAGCCGGTGATGCCGTAGCTGTGCAGGTAGGCCTGCCCGGCCAGCAGGCCCTGGTAGAAGTCCTCGTCGGAGGCGGGCGGTATACAGCGGGTGACCAGCTCGGCCGCGCCCTCTTGGAGCATGCCGGTCGGGACGCCGTCGGCGTCGCGCTCGATCCGGCCGTCGGCCGGGTCGGGGGTGTTCGCGTCGATGCCGGCGATCTCCAGTGCGCGGCTGTTGGCCCACAGGCCGTGGCCGTCGCGGTTGGGCAGCGCCACCGGACGGTTCCCGACCGCGCCGATCGCGTCCAGCAGGTCCCGGTGCGGGGTGCCGCCGGGGAACGCCTCCATGCTCCAGCCGCCGCCGGTGATCCAGGTGGCGTCCGGGCGGGCGTCGGCGTAGGCGGCGACCGCGGCGACGTATTCGTCTGCGGTACGCAGCTCGTGCAGGTCGCAGCTGCGCAGGGTGGTGCCGGCCAGCACGGGGTGGACGTGCGCGTCCTGGAAGCCGGGCAGCAGCAGCTTGCCGGCGAGATCGACGACCTCGGTGCCGGGGCCGATCAGCGGACGGACATCGTGGTCCTGCCCGACGGCGACGATGCGGCCTTCGCGGACCGCGAGGGCGCCGGCCCAGGACCTGGCCGGATCGACGGTGTAGACAGGGCCGCCGAGAAAGACCAGGTCGGCGGGGTGGTGATCGCGGTGCACGGGCGCTCCAGAGCAGGGTCGGACGGAAAACCGGGGGCAGCGCTGCCGGATGTGTGGAGTAGCAAAGCTGGTGACAACGGCCCTGTCAATGCCATTGACAGCGGCACGCCGTTACGATCGGATGAAGCGATCCCGCGTGAAGGCGTCCACAGCGCGACGCGGGACAGTCGGCCGGCGGCACGAGGCGAACGATGAGGAGGGGCCCACGTGGAGGCCCAAGTGGCGGAGCAGGCGTCGAAGCGACGCGTCGCGCTCACCCGGGAGTCGATCCTTGAGGCCGCGCTGCGGCTCAGTTCGCCGGAGGGCGGCGGCCAGCTCACCTTCAGCCGCCTCGGCAAGGAGCTGGGCGCGGACCCGACGGCGGTCTACCGGCACTTCCGCGACAAGGACGAACTCGTGCTCGCGCTCACGGATCTGGTGATCCACGAGGGCATCGAACTCGCCCGCGCGGCACTGCCGGACGGCCCCTCGGAGGACTGGCGCGCCTGGCTCACCGTCACCGCGGACAGCGTCCGCACCGCGTACCTGGCCCGCCCGGCCCTGGCCGTCCTCGCCGCCGCGCGCACCACCGCGAGCCCCGCGGAGACCGGCAGCGTCGAGGAGGTCATCGCGGTGCTCCACCGAGCCGGCCTGCCGGTCCTTGAGGCGGCCGAGTGCTACCGCCAACTCTTGGACCTCACGCTGGCGATGACGCAGTACTCCGCCGCGTTCACGGCACTGGGCCCGGCGATCCACGCCAAGGACGAGGCGGCCTGGGCGGTCAAGTACGGCATGCTCCCGGAAGAGGACTTCCCCCTGCTTCACCAGAGCGCGCAGCGGCTGACCGAGCTCTACCGGGACGACACCGAGGTCTTCCGGATGACACTCGCGACCTTCCTCGACGGCCTCTCCGTCCGCATCGACCGCGCGCACGCGGCGGAAGCCTCCGCGCGACAGGCCTGAGGCCGGCCCTCTCCGAGGGCTCGTCCCTTTTTGCCTAACCGGCACAGAACATCCGACCGGTCAGGCAAAAAGAGATGCCCCCTGCCTCGGCCGCGGGGCACGTCCTGGGCGACCGGCCGTTCGAGGATCGCGGCGGTGCCGCCGTCCGTCTGTTCCGTCGTCACCTCGTCCGCGACGGCGTTGAAGCCCTCCGAGTTCCACGTGCCGACGCGGCGACGGTTAGGACGTGCACCGCGCCATCAGGGGCCGGAACCGGATCGACTATCTTGACGCCACATCGAGCGGATGCGGGGCGCGGTCGCCGACCGCGTGGGGCTCAGTGCCGGGAGGCGTCGGGGGGCGCCTCCCCCTCCTCCTGCTCCTGCTCCTGCTCCTGCTCCTGCTCACCCTCCGTCTGCTCCCGCTCCCACAGGGTGTGTTCGCGTCGCGCCCAGGTGCGCGGCACCCAGCCGGTGCGCATACCGCGCCTGGCCTCGGGGTCCTTGACGGCCATCCGCAGATGGCCCAGCACCAGCACGCCGATGACCAGCGCCAGCCAGTCGTGCACGAAGGTCGCGCCGGTGCGCACGTCGAGCGCGGCCAGGTGCGGGAACCAGAGGATCAACCCGGTGCCGATCATCACCAACGTCCCGCCCGCGATGAGCGAGGCGTACATCTTCTGTCCCGCGTTGAACTTGCCGGCCGGCCCCGCGGTCCGCGTCCCGTGCCGCATCGCCCGCCAGGTCCAGCCCCGGTCCTCCGGCCGGAACCGGTTCAGCCTGCGCATGTCCGCGCGCACCGCGCGGAAGAAGAGCCCGACCGCGAGCGGGAACGGCAGCAGCACCCCGCTCCACTCGTGCACGACCACCAGCAACCGTCTGCGGCCCACCAGCTCGGCGAGCTGCGGCAGGTAGAGGAAGGCGGCGGTGACGATCGCGACGATCATGAGCAGGGCGGTCGTCCGGTGCACCCAGCGCTCCGCCGTGCTGAAGCGACGCAGCAGCCGGGGCTCAGTTGGAGGTGGGGGCATCGTCGCGCCCGTTGGAGCGACCGACCCAGGCTTCGACGTCATAGCCGTACTGCTCCCAGTAGCCGGGTTCGACCTGCTCCGTCACGGTGATCCCGGACAGCCACTTGGCCGACTTGTAGAAGTACATCGGCGCGACGTAGAGCCGGACCGGACCGCCGTGGGCGCTCGTCACGGGCGCGCCGTTCATCTCGTGGGCGACGATCACGTCGTCACGGTTGGCCTCGTCCAGGGTGAGGCTCTCGGTGTAGACGCCGTCGAAGCAGGTCAGCTTGATGGCCTTGCCCTTGGGCTGCACACCGGCCTGTTTCAGCAGGTCGCGGACCAGCACACCGGAGAACTCGGTGTTGGGCACCCGCCAGCCGGTCACGCACTGGACGTCCTTGACCAGGCGCGTCTGCTGCATCGCCTTGAGGTCGGCGAGCGTGTACGTGGCGGGGCGGTCGACCAGGCCGTCGACGGTGAGCCGGTAGTCGGTGTCGCTCCGGTGCGGGATCGACGAGGCCACGGAGTAGAACCGGAAACCTCCCCCACCGGGAAGCAGCCCGGTCAGGCCGGTCGGGTCCTTGCTGTTGACCGTGGCGAGCACGCTGTCGAGACCGTTCTGGATCCGCGCCCCGAACGCCACCCCCGCCCCACCGAGCGCGAGCACGCCCAGCACCACCCGCCGCCCGACCGGCGTGCCCGCGTCCACCCGACCCCGTCGTTGCATGCCTCCATCCCATCACCACACGCCCGCCCTGACCAGGGCAAAGGGGTAAGCGTCAGACTTCGGTAATACAGAAGTTGCAAGCACCTCGGGGGGCGCGCGGCAGCGAACGGTTCAGATGACGACCGGCAGGGTCAGCGGCCCGTGCATGATGCCGCTCGGGGTCCACTCCAGATCCGCACTGGGCACGGCGAGCGCCAGGTCGGGCACGCGCCGCAGCAGCGTCCCCAGCGCGACCGAACCCTCCAGCCGGGCCAACGGCGCGCCCACGCAGTAGTGGATGCCGTGGCCGAAGGAGAGGTGCCGGCCGTCCGTGCGGGTCACGTCCAGCGCGGCCTCGCCCGCGCCCGTCGCGGGGTCGCGGCCGATCGCGCTGAGCGAGACGGTGACCACGCTGCCCTTCGGGATCCGGACCCCGCCCAGCTCCAGGTCACGCGCGGCGAAGCGCAACGGCGTCTGGTCGACGGGGGCGTCGAAGCGCAGGAACTCCTCCACCGCGCCCGGCAGCAGCTCCGGGCGCTGCCGCAGCAGCGCCGCCTGCTCGGGGTGGTCCAGCAGCGCGACCGTCGCATTGCCCAGCAGGTTGACCGTGGTCTCGTGGCCCGCGATCAGCAGGATCACCGCCGTGCCGAGCAGCTCCTCGTCGCTGAGCGCGTTCTCGTCCTGCTCGTTGAGCCGGATCAGCTCGGAGAGCAGGTCCTCGCCGGGGTCCTTGCTCTTGGCCGCGAGCAACTCGGCGAAGTACCCGTGCAGCGCGATCGCGCCCGCCTGCTGCGCGGCAGAGGGCCCGGAGGAGGTGGAGCCGGACACCGCGGCCAGCGTCCAGCTGCGGAAGTCGGCCCTGGCGTCCACCGGGACGCCCAGCAGTTCGCAGATGACCAGCACCGGCAGCGGCGCGGTGAAGTCCTCGACGAGGTCGATCGGCTCCCCGGCCGCCGCCTTCGCCTCCATCGCGTCGATCAGCCCGTCGGTGATCTCCTGGATCCGGGGCCGCAGCGCCTCGACCCGCCGCGGTGTGAACGCGCGGGCGACCGGGCCGCGCAGGCGGGCGTGGTCCGGCGGGTCGGCCATCAGCATGTTGATGCCGCGGCCCTGGTACGAGCTGACGCCGGCGGCGTCCAGCGCGGCGCGGGCGACCTCCGCGTCCTTGAGCAGGTCGGGGTGGGTGAGGGCGGCGCGGCCGAGCTCGTGGTCCAGGACGAGGAAGAGGCCGAGCCCGTTCGGCTGCCGCACCCGCTGCACCGGCCCGCGGACGCGCAGCCCCGCATAACGGGCGTGCGCGTCCGCCTTGAACGCTCGGTCGTTGATCAGCGGCGCGTCGGCGTCGGCGATCGTCATCAGGGCCCTCCCCAGACGGATGACGTGTTCGCAGCAAAAGCTACCCGATCGTCAACAGCCGTGCGCCTCAGGGCTACTGCAGCCCGGTGAGGTTCACGTGCATGTTGAACCTGATCCCGTTGATCGTGGCCAGCAGGTCACCCTGGTACCGCCGCTGCTCCAGGGTGGCGCCCACGTTCCCCCTGCCCTCGAGCGCCTTGTCCTGCGGATCGAGGCCGGCGAACGCCGTGAAGATGCCGCCGAGCGTGGCGGCCACACGGCCGACCTGGGTCCACTCGTCACGTAGCTCCTCGTAGGTCTCCGGGTCGAACGGCTGGCCGCCCAGGCCCAGGTTGACGCGCTCTCCCGCGACGTACGCATCCGCCATCTGCTGCAGGATTCCGTGAACCGCGGAGCCGTGGAACCGTCCGTCGGTCGCGATCGTGGCGATCAGACGGTCCCCGTCGACCTGTCCCAGACGACCCGCCCGGACGGCGTCCCTGTGGAGCTCCATGCGATCCGCTTCGAGCGCTTTGATCGCCTCCGGGTAACCGAACTCGGGGTTGCAGGCGATGCCGAGCGTGAGCCTCCACTTGTGCTCCCCGACGAACTCCGGGTCGAACCCCCACTTCTCGCAGTGCGCTCGCAGTTCGGCGTCCGCCTCGGCGCGGTCCTTCGCGTGCCTTCCAGCCATCGGCTGCACGATGCCCCCTGGCATGTCTCGGAAAAGTTCAAAGTTGCCACCTGCCAAGCAAATTGGCACTCGGAATCGCCCACTTCGTTCTGGTGGCCTCGCGCCCCGCCGCGCACAATGCACGCCATGAACATGGACGGCAGAGCTGCGGTGGTCACCGGCGGATCGCGCGGGATCGGGCGGGAGGTGGCCAGGGAGCTGCTCGCCGCCGGGGCGTCGGTGCTGATCGGCGCACGGGGGAAGGCCGGTCTCGACGAGGCGCTGGCCGAGCTCGGGCCCGCGCCAGGACGGCTGGTCGCGGCGGCAGGCTCGGCCGGGGATCCGGTGGACGTGCGCCGCTGGGCCGGTCTCGCGCTGGAGAGCTTCGGGCGGCTGGACTACGTGGTCTGCAACGCGGGAGCGAACCAGCCGCTCGGCCCGGCCGTCGAGGGCGACCCCTTCGCCTGGGCGGAGACCTTCGCCGTCAACGTCCACGGCCCGCTGGCCCTGGTCCGCGCGGCCTGGGAGGGCTGGATGCGGGAGCACGGCGGCGCGATCGTCACCGTGGTCACCGAGGGCGTGCACGGGGTCGGCCCCGGTCTGGCGGCCTACGAGACGAGCAAGGCGGCGCTGCTGCAGCTCACCCGCCACCTCGCCGCCGAGCTCGCGCCGCAGGTGCGCGTCAACGCGGTCTCCCCCGGCCTGGTCCGCACCGAGCTGGCGCGCTTCTACTGGGAGCGGGACGAGGCCGGCCTGGCCGCCGCCACCCCGCTGGCCCGGCTCGGCGAGCCGGAGGACGTCGCCCGCGCCGTGGTCTGGCTGCTGTCGCCGGACTCGGGCTGGGTGACCGGCGCGGACCTGCTGGTGGACGGTGGCCGCCGGGTCCGCGCGGGCATGCGCGCGCCCGGCTCGGCGGCCCCGGCCGGGGAGGCGGCGCAGAGGGCCGGGGAGGGCCTGGGGAGGGCGCTGTGAAGGAGGCGGCGGGACAGGCTCCGGAACAGGCAGAATGGTCCGGTGACCCTGACTGATCTCATCCCCGCAGAGCCCCAGCCCGACGACCTGTTCACCGCCTTCGCCGGCTGGGTCGAGGAGCGCGGGATCACCCTCTATCCCGCTCAGGAAGAGGCGCTGATCGAGATCGTCTCGGGCAACAACGTCATCCTGAACACCCCGACCGGCTCGGGGAAGTCCCTGGTCGCCGCGGGCGCGCACTTCGCCGCGCTGGCGATGGGGCAGCGCACCTTCTACACCGCGCCGATCAAGGCCCTGGTCTCGGAGAAGTTCTTCGACCTGGTCAAGATGTTCGGCACCGAGAAGGTCGGCATGATGACGGGCGACGCCTCGGTCAACCCGACCGCGCCGATCATCTGCTGCACGGCGGAGGTGCTGGCCAGCATCGCGCTGCGCGACGGTGCGCAGGCGGACGTCGGCCAGGTCGTGATGGACGAGTTCCACTTCTACGCCGAGCCGGACCGCGGCTGGGCCTGGCAGGTGCCGCTGATCGAGCTGCCGCAGGCGCAGTTCCTGCTGATGTCGGCGACGCTGGGCGACGTGCGCCGCTTCGAGACGGACCTCAAGCGCCGCACCGGCCGCCCGACCACCACGGTCTCCTCGGCGACGCGTCCGGTCCCGCTCTTCTACGAGTACCAGCGGACCCCCATCCACGACACGCTGGAGGACCTGCTCAAGTCCGGCAACGCCCCCGTCTACGTCGTGCACTTCACCCAGGCCGCGGCGGTGGAGCGGGCGCAGGCGCTGATGAGCATCAACATGTGCACCAAGGCCGAGAAGGAGGCGATCGCCTCGCTGATCGGCAACTTCCGGTTCACCACCAAGTTCGGCCGCAACCTGTCCCGCTACGTGCGCCACGGCATCGGCATCCACCACGCGGGCATGCTGCCGAAGTACCGCCGCCTGGTGGAGCGGCTGGCGCAGGCCGGTCTGCTGAAGGTGATCTGCGGGACGGACACCCTCGGCGTCGGCGTCAACGTGCCGATCCGCACCGTGCTGTTCACCGCGCTGAGCAAGTACGACGGCCAGCGGGTGCGGATGCTGCGCGCCCGCGAGTTCCACCAGATCGCGGGCCGCGCCGGGCGCGCGGGCTTCGACACGGTGGGGACGGTCGTCGCGCAGGCGCCCGAGCACGTCATCGAGAACGAGCGGGCCGTCGCCAAGGCGGGCGACGACCCGAAGAAGAAGCGCAAGGTCGTACGGAAGAAGGCGCCCGAGGGCTTCGTCTCCTGGGGCGAGGAGACCTTCACCAAGCTGATCGACGCCGCGCCGGAGCCGCTGGTCTCCCGCTTCAAGGTCAGCCACCTGATGCTGCTCTCCGTCATCAACCGCCCGGGCAACGCCTTCGAGGCGATGCGGCACCTGCTGACGGACAACGACGACGACCCGAAGACCCGCCGCCGCCACATCCGCGAGGCGATCGCCATCTACCGCTCGCTGGAGGCGGGCGGCGTCGTCGAGCGCCTTCCGCACCCGGACGAGACCGGCCGCATCGTCCGGCTGACGGTCGACCTCCAGGACGACTTCTCACTCACCCAGCCGCTGTCCACCTTCGCGCTGGCCGCGTTCGAACTGCTGGACCCGGCGTCACCGTCGTACGCGCTGGACGTCCTCTCGGTCGTCGAGTCGACGCTGGACGACCCGCGGCAGATCCTGCACGCGCAGGAGAACAAGGCGCGCGGCGAGGCCGTCGCGGAGATGAAGCGCGACGGGATCGAGTACGAGGAGCGGATGGAGCGGCTGCAGAACATCAGCTACCCCAAGCCGCTGGAGGAGCAGCTCGAGTACGCCTACGAGGTCTACCGCCGCGCCCACCCGTGGATCAGCGACCACCCGCTGCGCCCGAAGACGGTCGCCCGCGACCTCTACGAGCGGGCGATGACCTTCGTCGACTACGTCGGCTTCTACGAGCTCCCGCGCACCGAGGGCCTGGTCCTGCGGTACCTGGCCGGGGCCTACAAGGCGCTGGAGCACACCGTCCCCGACGACCTCAAGTCGGAGGACCTGCGCGATCTCTCCTCCTGGCTGGGCGAGCTGGTCCGTCAGGTGGACTCCTCGCTCCTCGACGAGTGGGAGCAGCTGGCCAACCCGGAGGACGAGGAGGAGCTGGAGCAGTCCCTCGACGAGAAGACCGCCCCGGTCACCGCGAACAAGCGCGCCTTCCGCGTCCTGGTCCGCAACGCGATGTTCCGCCGCGTGGAACTGGCCGCGCTGGAGCACCACGCCGCGCTGGCGGAGCTGGACTCCGAGGACGGCGGCTGGGACGCGGACCGCTGGGCCGACGCGATGGACCCGTACTGGGACGAGCACGACGACCTCTTCACCGGCCCGGACGCCCGCGGCCCGAAGATGCTCATCATCGACGAGGACTCGGTCCAGGGCGCCTGGCTCGTCCGCCAGATCTTCGACGACCCGGCCGGCGACCACGACTGGGGCATCAGCGCCGAGGTCGACCTCACCTCCTCCGACGAGGAGGGCCGCGCCGTCCTCCGCGTCACCGAGGTCAGCCGCCTGGGCTGAGCCTCACGCAGTGGCCCCTCCGCCCCGCTCCCGCCCGGCCTTCCGAGCGGCGGCGGGGCCCGCGCGTCGCGAGCCCTTCACGCGTCCCACGCCCGGCCGGACACCACCTCAGCCGTCCTGTCGTCGTCCCGGATCTCCGCCACCCCGGCAGCGTACCGAGGCCGGGGCCGGTCACCGGCGCAGCAGGGTGACGCCGTCCCGGGTGTCGATCAGTTGGTAGCCCTGGGCCTCGAAGCCCGCGAGGGCGGCTTCGGCGGCGTCGGAGGAGCAGGGGGCGACGGCTTTGGAGTCGGTGGAGTCGACGACGACCCAGGCCGGGCCCGGGGTGGTCTGGGGGGAGCAGACCAGGGTGACCGTGGTGCGGTGGACCAGTTGGGCCGCGAGGCGGTTGCTGGCGGCGACGGTCACGCCGTCGGGGATCTCGGAGAGGACCGCGTCGGCCGCGCGGACGTGGGGGCTGGTCGTCCACTCCGAGGGGAACGCCAGCTCTCTCAGGGGGAAGAAGGGGATCAGCGCCAGCGTCACCGCCGCGCTGCCCGCCAGCAGGCCCCGGCGGACGCGGCGCCGCAGCGGCAGGCGGCCGAGCGCGTGGACGAAGCCGCCGAAGACGATCGGCATCAGCACCGCGCTGTAGTGGTAGGCGACGCCCCAGTAGTGCGAGTTGCCGGAGGCGAAGCGCCACAGCAGCGTCGGCGCGCAGAGCAGGGTCAGCGGGGAGCGCACCGCGAGGAACGCCGTGGGCCCGAGCAGCATCAGCACCGTGAGCCATTTGACGCCCGGCCAGGGCACATGCAGCAGCAGGCCGACCAGCGAGCCGTCGCCGCCCGCCTGGGTCACGCCGCCGGTGGTCGCGCTGCCGCCGCCGGTGACCTGCTGCCAGTAGTCGAAGCCGCCGTGCTCGTTGAGCGCGGGCAGCAGCACGAGGACCTCGAAACAGGTGCCGAGCGCCCCGGCTGCGGTGAGCCAGAGGCCGAGGCGGCGCGGGCCGAGCAGCGCGACGTAGACGCCGATCGCGGCGACGGTCAGTCCCTGATCCTCCTTCACCAGCAGCAGCGGCAGCGACCAGAGCGCGGCCGCGCGCCACCGCTCCTCCCCCAGCGCCCGCACCGCGAACGCGATCAGCGGCACCGCGAAGGCGATCTCGTGGAAGTCGAAGTCGGCCGCCTGCACGATCCCCCACGACGCGCCCACGCCCAGACCGACCACCAGGGCGGCCCGCGGCCCACGCGTCCGCCGCGCCCAGTCGGCCAGCGGGACGATCGCCAG
Source organism: Streptacidiphilus rugosus AM-16 (assembly GCF_000744655.1). Lineage (NCBI taxonomy): Bacteria > Bacillati > Actinomycetota > Actinomycetes > Kitasatosporales > Streptomycetaceae > Streptacidiphilus > Streptacidiphilus rugosus. The sequence goes on from NZ_JQMJ01000004.1 coordinate 1,699,368, forward strand.
GGCGAAGAGCACGCTCTGCGCGACCAGCAGCGTCACCGGGCTGGGGAAGACCCGGTAGAGGGGCGCGAGCAGGGCGACGGCGGGGCTGAAGTGGTCGCCGAGGACGTCGAAGCCGGCCCCCTTGAGCGGGGTGATCGGCGCCTGCAGGTGCGCGTAGGCGCGCACGGCCTGCTCGAAGATGCCGAGGTCGAAGCCGGCCGTCAGCTGCTGGTCGTGCCGGCGCACCGACAGCAGCGTGTAGAGCACGGCGAACAGCCCTGCCACGCCCCAGCTGTACGCCCACGCCGGTATCCGGCCGTCCCGGCCGCCCAGCTCCCCCGGCAGCCCCGGCAGGGCCCGCAGCCGTCGTTGTGCGACGACTGTCACCTCGGTTGTACTCACTCGCCGCTTCCCACCCCGTCAGCCTGCAAACCCGACCACCATACGCGTCGCCCTCGTGAGCAGGTTGCCCTTTCGTCACTCAGTCGTCCGTTGGCGAACCTACCGACCCGGACGGTCCCGGGGCCAGCACCCGGACCGTTCCGGCGGGCACCGGAAGCGGACCCGAGGGCGTCGGAACCGTGGCGTCCGCGGCGGTGTGGTTGATCACGACCTCCCAGCTCCGCCCCTCTGCGTCGGCGCGTCGCACGCGTTCGACGCCGTCGGGCAGGCCGGAGGGGGTGCGCACGCCGGCGTCGGCGAGGGCGGCGCGCAGGACGGCGTCGAGCGTGCCCGGATCGGGTGCGGTGGCGACGTACCAGGCCGTGCCGTCGCCGAAGCGGTGGCGGGTGACGGCCGGGCGTCCCGCCGCGGGGCCGTCCGCGTGCTGGAGCACGGCGGAGGCGCCGTCGAGGGCGAGGTCCTCGGCCCAGCGGCCGGCCGTCCCCGGCGCGGCGTCGGCGCCGTCCATCCGGGGCGGGGCGACCAGCCTGGTCTTCTCGTCCTTGCGCAGCGGCAGGAACTCCTCCGTGCGCACGCCCAGCACGTCACGCAGCGCGCCCGGGTACCCGCCGGGGTGGACGGCGTCGTTCTCGTCGACGATGCCGGTGAAATAGCTGGTCAGCAGGGTGCCGCCGGAGCGGACCCAGGTGCGCAGGTTCTCCGCCCAGGCCGCGGTGGTCACGTACATCGAGGGGGCGACGACCAGCCGGTACCGGCTCAGGTCCGCACCGGGGTGGACGAAGTCGACGGTCACCCCGGCCCGCCACAGCCGCTCGTAGTAGGCGTCGATCCGCTCCCTGAAGTCGAGCTCGACCGAGGGCCGGAACTCCAGGTCCAGGGCCCAGCGGGACTCCCAGTCCCAGACGACGGCCACCCGCGCGTCGACCCGGCTGCCGCGCAGCGCAGCGAGCTCGCGCAGCCGCGCGCCGAGGTCCACGACCTCGCGCCAGACCCGGGTGTCGGTGCCCGCGTGCGGCAGCATCGCCGAGTGGTACTTCTCCGCGCCGGACCGCGAGGCGCGCCACTGGAAGAAGAGGACGCCGTCGGCGCCGCGCGCCACGTGCGCGAGGCTGTTCCTGGCGAGCTCGCCGGGCCGCTTGGCGATGTTGCGGGGCTGCCAGTTCACCGCCGAGGTGGAGTGCTCCATCAGCAGCCACGGCGCGCCGCCCGCCAGCGAACGCGTCAGGTCGGCGCTGAGCGCGAGGCCGATCTGGTTGTCGGGACGCTCGGCCGACAGGTAGTGGTCGGTGGCGACGACGTCCACCTCGCGGGCCCAGGCCCAGTAGTCGAGGTTGTCGGAGAGCCCCGCCATGAAGTTGGTGGTGATCGGCACGTCGGGGTCGGCGGCGCGGACGATGTCGCGCTCGGCGCGGTAGAGGGCGAGCAGCGCGTCGGAGGAGAAGCGGCGGAAGTCGAGCTGCTGGGCCGGGTTGACCGCGGTGGGCGCGGCACGGGGGACGTCGACCTCCGCGAAGTCGCCGTACCGCTGGCCCCAGAAGGAGGTGCCCCAGGCCTCGTTCAGCGCCTCGACGGTCTTGTACCGGTCCGTCAGCCAGTCGCAGAACGCAGCCGCGGAGCGCTCGCAGTAGCAGCGGGCGACATGGCAGCCGTACTCGTTGTGGATGTGCCAGAGCACGATCGCCGGGTGCCCGGCGTAGCGGGCGGCGAGCTCGCGGGTGATCCTGGCGGCGGCCGCGGCGTACTCCGGCGAGCTGGGGCAGTAGGTCTGCCGCGCGCCGTAGCCGAGGGTGCGGCCGTCCTCGGTGACCGGGCGCACGTGCGGGTGGGCGCGCTGGAACCAGGCGGGCGGGGCGGCGGTGGGGGTGGCCAGGTCCACGGCGATGCCGCCGGCGTGGAGCAGTGCGATGACCCGGTCCAGCCAGCCGAAGTCGAACTCGCCAGGACGCGGCTCCAGCCGGGCCCAGGAGAAGATCCCCAGGCTGACCAGGTTGACGCCGGCCTCCCGCATCAGCGCGACGTCCTCGGCCCAGACCTCCTCCGGCCACTGCTCCGGGTTGTAGTCCCCGCCGTAGGCGATGCCGTCCAGGCGCAGCGGCTGTGCCATGGATCACTCCTCGTCCGGTGCGCTCGATGGAACCGCGGTGGCCGTGGGCAGCCTCTCCCCTTCGACGCTTCCGGGGCAAGACCCCGTCCGGGTGCGTGGCGGGCCGCGCACCCGGCGTGGGTGTGAAGTCCGGCCGTGAGGGCTCCCGCCTCTGCCGGTCCGGTCGAGTAGCCTCGTAGGCTTCTTGTCCGGGGCGTGTCCGAAAAGCCCCGAACACCAGCCGGACCCGCAGTGCCCGCAGCACCCGCTGGACCCGCTGGACCCGCACCGCAGAACGCAGAACGCAGAAGGAGAAGGGCCGCACCGTGATCCACGTGGTCATCGTCGACGACGAGACGCTCGTCCGCTCCGGCCTGAGCCTGATCGTCAGCTCGGCCCCGGACATCGAGGTGGTCGCGACCTGCGGCGGCGGCGACGCCCTGGAGACGGTGGCCCGGCTGCGCCCCGAGGTGGTGCTGCTCGACGTGCGGATGCCGGACGTGGACGGGCTGACGGTGCTGACCGGGCTGATGGAACTGCCGCAGCCGCCCGCCGTGGCGATGCTGACGACCTTCGACACGGACGAGTACATCGGCACGGCGCTGCGCTCGGGCGCGGGCGGCTTCCTGCTGAAGGACACCGACCCCGAGCAGCTGATGCACGCGGTGCGGGTGCTGGCCGTGGGCGGCCGGATCCTCTCCCCCGCGGTCACCGACACGGTGATCGCCGGCTACCTGGACTCGGGACCCGACCGGCAGACGGCGGCCCGCCTGGCCACGATGACGACGCGGGAGCTGGACGTCCTCGCGCTGCTCGGCGAGGGCCTGTCGAACGCGGACATCGCGGCCCGCCTCTTCCTCAGCACCGGCACGGTCAAGGACCACATCAGCGCGATCCTGTCGAAGCTCGGCACCTCGAACCGGGTGCAGGCCGCCGTCTTCGCCCACCAGGCCGGACTGCTGGCCGGCGACCACTCCTCGCAGCCGGGCCCCGCCGCGGGCCGGGACCACCGGTGAGCGGGCCGGGCCGCCCCTGGTACCTCAGCCCCTGGGTGACGCTCCCGTTCCCCGTGCTGCTCGCGTGCCTGGACGCGGTCCTCGCCAACGACCTGGGCTCGGCGACCCAGATGGCGACCTCGCTGCTGGCCGCCGGCGCGCTGCTGCTGCGCAAGCGCTGGCCGATACCCGTCCTGCTGGCGACCCTGCCCGGCATGCAGCTCAGCTACATCTGGCTGGCGCCGATGATCGCGGTCTACTCGGTGGCGGTGCGCTACCGGAGCCGCTGGGTGGTCGGCGGCGGGGCCCTGCTGGTCGCCCTGACCCAGTTCGTGCCGTGGCCGATGGCGGACTACACCCTCGCCTGGGACCGCACGACCGCGCTGGCCGCGATGTACGCCCTGCTGACCGGCGGCGCGCCGGTCGCCCTCGGGCTGCTGGTGAACACGCGCCGCGAGCTGGCCGTCCGGCTGGACGAGCTGACCCGCGGGCAGGAGCGCGAGCGCCGGCTGCTGGCGGAGAGCGTGCTGTCCACGGAGCGGGCGCGGCTGGCCCGTGAGATGCACGACGTGGTGTCGCACCAGGTCAGCCTGATCTCGATCCAGGCGGGCGCGCTGCAGGTCCGGGCCGACGACCCGGAGGCGTCCAGGGAGGCGGGCCGGACGATCCGGCAGCTCTCGGTGAAGACGCTGGAGGAGCTGCGGCAGATGGTCGGCGTGCTGCGGGCCGCGGGCGGCGACGCGGGGCAGCTCACCCCGCAGCCGACCCTGGCGGACCTGCCCCGGCTGGTCGCGGGCTCCGGCCTCAGCGCGACCTTCGCCTGCGGCGACGGCCTGAACGGCACCCTCCCTGAACCGGTGGAGCGCGCGGCCTACCGCACGGTCCAGGAGGCGCTGACCAACGTGCGCAAGCACGCCCCGGGCTCGACGGTCTCCGTCGAGGTCGCGGCCTCGGACGGCCCCCTCCAGGTCACCGTCACCAACGGCCCGGCCGACCCGGACGCGCAGCCCCTCCTCCTCCCCAGCGGCGGCCACGGCCTGATCGGCCTGCGCGAACGCGCCCAGCAGCTCGGCGGCACCCTCTCGGCCGCGCCGACCCCCGACGGCGGCTTCACCGTCCACGCCACCTTCCCCGCGCCGGCCCGGTAGGCCCCGTCCGGCAAGTCTTCTCGGATCAGCCCGGGTTGTCCGGCGCGTGCGCTCGCAAGGCGGCGGAACGCCTCGTACAACGCAGCGAGCGTGCGTGCCAGGCAGACCGGGCCCGGGAAGATCCTCCCCCAGCCTTCCCCCTGGACAGGGCCCGGCCGCTCCGGGCGTCGAGATGCGCTCGGGCACGACCGCGCCGATCGTGGAGACATGGGCGTCATCGTGATGGTCGAACCGCAGACGGAGCACGCACCCGACCTGGAAGCCAAGAGCTGGGTCACCGGCGGCCTCCGCGCGGTCCACGCCGCCCTCACCGACCCCGACACCCCCGAGGACCCGGCCGACCTCACCCTCTGCGGCAAGCCCACCGCATCCATGGAGAAGCACAGCTACCACCCCCAGGGCCCGGGCGCGACCTGGTACCCGCCCAACCTCACCCCCTGGCAGTGCACCACCTGCACCCAGGCCCTGCGCCGGAGCTGAGCGCGAGGCCCACGCACAGGAGCCCGGGCCGACGGCCCGGGCTCCCTCGCTGAGCGGATCGCGCCCGCGGCGCGGTGGCCGTCAGGCCACGCTCTGGAGCACGCGGTCGCGTTCCTGCTGGGCCGCGACGCCGCGGCGCTTGCGGCGGAGGAGGGCGGGGAGGCGGGGTTGGGCGATGAAGCCCTCGACGCAGGCGTTGGCCAGGGCGATCCGGGGGAGGTCGCGGCTGCGTTCGAAGAGGACGTAGCGTGGCTCCCACTGTGGGCGGTACTTGGCGTTCGCGCGGTAGAGGGACTCGATCTGCCACCAGCGGGAGAAGAAGACCAGCACCGAGCGCCACGCGCGCAGGAACGGTCCCGCGCCCAGCTTGGAGCCGCGCTCGAACACCGCACGGAAGACCGCGAAGTTCAGCGAGACCCGCTCCACGCCGATGCTGCGGGCCTGCTGGATCAGCTCGATGACCATGAACTCCATCAGGCCGTTGTCGGAGTCCCGGTCACGGCGCATCAGGTCCAGCGAGAGGCCGTGCTCGCCCCAGGGGACGAAGCTCAGCAGCGCCCGCAGCCGGCCCTCGCCGTCGCGGCACTCCAGCATCACGCACTGGCCGTCGTCCGGGTCGCCCAGCCGGCCCAGCGCCATGGACCAGCCGCGCTCGGTCGCGCCGTCGCGCCACTGGTCCGCGTGGACCAGCATCGCCTCCATCTCCTCCTCGCCGATGGAGCCGTGGCGGCGCACCGCCACGGTGTAGCCGGCGCGGCGGACGCGGTTGTGCGCCTGGCGCACCCCGCGCATCGAGCGGCCCTCCAGGGAGAACTCGCCGACCTCGACGATCGCCTCGTCGCCCAGCTCCAGCGCGTCCAGACCGTGGCGGGCGTAGACGACGCCACCCTCCTCGCTCGCGCCGGTGACGGCCGGGACCCAGGCGTGCTCGCGGGCCTGCTCCAGCCACTTCTCGATCGCGCCCGGCCACGCCTCGACGTCGCCGATCGGGTCGCCGGATGCCAGCGAGACGCCGCCCACGACGCGGTAGGTCACCGCGGCCTTGCCGCTGGGCGAGAAGACCACCGACTTGTCGCGGCGCAGCGCGAAGTAGCCCAGCGAGTCGCGCGCCCCGTGCTTGGCCAGCAGGCCGCGCAGCTGCGTCTCGTCCTCCGGGCTCAGGTACTCCTTGCCCTTCGGCGCCCGGAACAGCGCGTAGGTGACCAGCACCAGGACGCCCACGCTCAGCACGTTGACGGTGACGTCTATCGACAGCGGCACCGGGGCGTCGAAGAACTGCGAGCCGTCCGAGCCCAGCGTGATCGCGCGCAGCAGCACGTACTCGGCGCGGTCCCCCAGCGAGGCGCCGCGTCCCGCGGCGGTCAGGCTCAGCAGGCCGACGCCGATCAGCAGCGTCGCCAGGCCCCCGCCGACCAGCGCGCCGGCAGCGAGCCGCGGGTTGGCCGGGTCGCCCTTGGCACGGAACTCGCCGCGGCCCAGCAGCAGCGCCGCGACGAAGAGCACCAGGATGCCGAAGGTGACCCAGTTGAACGGGTGCGAGCTCACGCCGCGCTGGTCCTGGAGCGCCACCGCCATGCCGAAGAGCAGCAGCCCGGAGAAGGCCAGGTTGGCGATCCACGCCGCCCGCTTGCGACGGTTCATCATGACCGCCATGAACACCGCGAAGGCGGCCGAGCTGAAGCCGGCGGTGAGCAGGTACGGCGTGTAGAACTCGCCGTGGTTGTGGTGCCGGACCTGGTCGCGGAAGCTCAGCGAGACGGCGCAGAGAAGGTTCAGGCAGGCCACGATCCGCAGGTACCAGACGGCGGCGCGAGCGCTCAGGCGCTGGACGCGCGGTGCGGCGGCTCGGGAGTTCAAGGACGGCTCCGTAAGAGGAGGGGCAGGACCGGTATCAGCTTCTCGCGGCGGGCCGTCGGCTTCGTCACTCCGAGGTGCCGTCCGCACCCCGCCGTTCGGCGGGGTGCCGGCACCGAACGGCAGGTCAGACGGGCGTGGCGGAGGTGTACTGCTTCCAGTCCGTGGGCGTCTGGCCGACGTTGAGCGTACGCAGTTTGGTCAGCACCGCCGGGTCCTGCGCCTCCAGCCAGTGCACCAGCTGGCGGAAGGAGACCAGCCGCACGTCGGGCTTGGCCGCGATCTCGCGCAGCGCCTGCTCGACGGCCTTCATGTAGATGCCGCCGTTCCAGCTCTCGAAGTGGTTCCCGATGAAGAACGGCGCGCGGTTGGTGGTGTAGGCGCGGTTGAATCCGGCCATGTAGGACGCGTAGGCCTGCTGCTGCCAGTAGGGCCGCCGGGACGGGTCGCCGTTCGGGGTGCCGCCGGTCTGGTTGGCCAGCATGTTGTAGTCCATCGACAGCACCTGGAAGCTGTGCCCGGGGAACGGGATGGACTGGAGCGGGAAGTCCCACAGGCCCATCCGCTTGACCGGCCACATCTGGTTGCCACCGGGCGAGCTGGCGTCGTACTTCCAGCCGAGCGCCGCGGCCGTGGGCAGCAGCCGGTCCTGCCCGAGCAGGCAGGGGGTGCGTCCGCCGATCAGCTCCTTGCGGTAGTCGAACGGCAGCGGGTCCACGTCGGTGAAGCCGGTGTTCGTCTTCCACTGGGTAACGAACTGGACGGCCTGGTCGATCTCGCTGCGCCACTGGGCCGGGCTCCAGTTGCCGACGCCGGTGCTGGGGCTGCAGAAGTGGCCGTTGAAGTGCGTGCCGATCTCGTGGCCCTCCAGCCAGGCCGCGCCGACCTGCTGCAGCGTCGCCTTGACGTGGTTGTCCGCGAGGTAGCCGATGTCGGAGGCGCCGGGACGGTGGCCGGGCGGGAGGTAGAGGTCCTTCTTGCCCTCGGGCAGCACGTAGATGCCGGAGAGGAAGAAGCTCATCGTCGCCTTGACCTCCTTGGCGACGCCGCGGAAGTGGGAGAAGAGCTCCTTGCTGTCCTCGCCCGCGCCGTCCCAGGAGAAGACGACGAACTGCGGCGGGCGCTGGCCCGGCTGCAGCCGCTCGGGGACCGGCTGGTTCGGCTGCGCACCGGTGTCGGAGGTCGAGCCGTCGCCGATCAGGTTGATCGGCTTCGCCGTGGGGGTCGGTGCGGTGGAGGGGGAGTGACCTCCGGCGCGGGCGTCGCCGCCGCCGGGTCGAGTGGCGCCGCTGGAGCCGCCGCAGCCGGAGACGCCCAACGCCGCCGCCGTGACGGCGGCTCCCCCAGCGAGTACGTTCCTGCGCGAGATCGCTCCCATATGGTTTCCCTGCCTTCCGCTCGGCCCAGTGTCGACTTCTCGACTTCTCGACGTGGTCGTCAGTTATGTTCTGCTGGCGTTCGGTTGTCCGAATACCGGGACGCTCGCACCGGATGCATCGGTTCGCTCCGATCGATCCGGATATAAGCAACCCTCACAGCATCGCTCAACCGGGGGCATCCGACGGGGAGTGACCCACCCGCGATTCACTCGCCAGTGCGTAGCCGCACGGGGTTTCCGGGGCGTCCTCGACCCGAATCTCACCCGAACGTGTGCCTCCTCGGCCAGACGGCTAAGCTGCCGCCAGTCTGATGAGATCACCGCCGAGCGGCGGGGTCCATCCGCCAACCGGCCGGAATTCGCCGGAGTCCGTCCGTGCTGGTCCGACCCGTGGGGGGCGTTCGGATGTCGATCGACTGGAGCACGGCCTCGGCCGTGCTGACGGCCGCGGGAACACTCGTGCTGGCTGCGGCCAGTTTCGCCTCCATCCGTTCGGCCGAGAAGGCGGCCCGCTCCGCCGAACGGGCCCTGCAGGTCTCGCTGCGGCCGGTGCTGGTGGCCTCCAGGGTCAGCGATCCCCAGCAGAAGCTCCTCTGGTACGACGGGCACCACGCGCATGTGACGGGCGGCCACGGCCACGCCCAGCTGGGCGAGGCGGTCGTCTACCTCGCGGCGTCCCTGCGGAACCTCGGCCCCGGCCTCGGCGTCGTCCACGGCTGGTCCCTGCCGAGCGGCGACGCCCCGGCGGAGGCGGAGGCCTTCCGCCGTCAGGGCCTCGACATGTACGTCGCCTCCGGCGACCACGGCAGCTGGCACGCCGCGCTGCGCGACCCGGCCGACCCCGAGTTCGCGGCGCTGGCCGACGCCGTGAAGAACCGCCAGCGGCTGAACGTCGATCTTCTCTACGGCGACCACGAGGGCGGCCAGCGGACGGTCACCCGCCTCTCCCTGATCCCGAAGACCTCCGACGACGGCTGGCTCTGCCAGACCGTCCGCCACTGGAACCTCGACCGCCCCGACCCCCGCTGACCCTCGGATCAGAGGGCCCGTTGCACTCTCCAGGGGCGCGAGGAACTGCGCGACAAGCCACTGACATGCGGATGGTCCTCAGAGCGCAGGGCCATCCGCACGCCGGTGGTTGCTCGCGCGGTTCCCCGCGCCCCTGACAGGGCTCCCGTCAGTCCGTCAGTTTGCGGAGTGCTTCCGCCGTCGCGAAGACGTCGTTGCGGAGTTCCTTCGCGTGGTCGACCAGGTCCGCCAGCGCGAAGCTGTTCGGGAGGGGCTTCACACCCGCCATCGCCAGATACGCGCGGGTCAGGGTCGCCGCGTAGAACTCGTTCATCGGGGAGTCCAGCGGCGGGCACACCGAGAGCGTGTGCAGCAGCGCCGCCGCACGCCAGTGGACGTCGCGCGGGGGCTCGTCGGCGACCAGGACGACGTCGCTGGCGTGGCGCGCGATCGCCGCGCTGATGCCGGAAGGGTCCCAGACCGTCGGGTCGGACGGGAGGTGGTGCGCCAGCACGTTCCAGGCCCAGGCCTCGTCGGCCTTCACGGCATCCGCCTTCACGCGGTCTTCTTCCCGCCGAACCGTTCCTGGAAGTACGCCCAGTTCTCGGACGTGTTGAACTCGGCAGCCGCCTCGAGGAAGCGCTGACGGTCCGGGTCGAGCTCGCGCTTGGCCGCCTCGGTGACCAGCGCGGTGATCGTCGTGCCCTCAGCCGCCGCCCGAGCAGCCAGCCGGGCGTGGAACTCCTCGTCCACCCGGATGGTGATGTGCTTCGACATGCTTGTTACGGTACAGCAGCCGTGCTGTACAGAGGAGAGCCGGGACGGAAGGAGGGGCAGAGTTGAGCGTTACCGTCGTCACAGGGGCCGGCCGTGGTATCGGGGCGGCCATCGCGCTGCGTCTCGCCGCGGAGGGGCACGACCTCGTCCTCGGCTACCGCTCCGACGCGCACGCCGCCGACGAGGTCGCCACGAAGGTGCGCGCCGCGGGCCGACGCTGTGTCACCGTGCAGGCCGACACCACCGTCGTCGACGACGTGGACCGCCTCCTCGCCGCGGGCCCGGCCGCCGGTCTCGGCCCGGTGACCGGGCTGGTCAACAACGCGGGGGTGCCCGGCCCCTACGGTCTGCTCGCCGACGCGGACCCCGAGGGCCTGCGCCGGTCCGTCGACGTGAACGTGACCGGTTACCTGCTCTGCGCCCGCGCCGCGGTGCGGGCGATGGCGGAGAGCGGGACGGCGGGCGCCATCGTCAACATCTCCTCCGGCGCGGCCACCCTGGGCAGCCCCGGCGAGTACGTGCACTACGCCGCGGCGAAGGCGGCCGTGGACGCGATGACGGTCGGGCTGGCCAAGGAGCTCGGCCCGGTCGGGATCCGGGTCAACTGCGTCGCGCCCGGCACGGTCTGGACGGACTTCCACCCCGACCCCGAGCGCCCGGCCAAGCGCGCCCCGAACATCCCCCTCGGCCGCTGCGCGCAGCCCGAGGAGATCGCCGGGGCGGTCGCCTGGTTCTTCTCCCCCGACGCGAGCTACGCGACGGGCGCCGTGCTGCGCGTGGCCGGCGGCCTGTAGCCGCAAGCCTGAACCCGGCCCCCACCGTCGGCCCCGCCGCCGGGCCCCGGTCCCCTGCCCGGCGGCGCAGGCCGGAGGCGGGGACCGAACCGGCCGCAGGCCCTTACGCCTCCGGCTCGATCAGGCGGCCCGCGCCGGAAGCCGGGCCAGCAGGGCGTCGACGTCCGCGGCGGAGTTGTAAAGGTGGAAGGCGATCCGCAGACCTCCGGCCCGGGCGCTGACCCTGATCCCCGCCGCGGCCAGCTCCTTGGCCAGGTCGCCGACGCCCGGCACCGAGACGATCGCCGAGTCCGCCGCGACCGGCGCATGACCGAGCTCGCGCAGCCCCTCGCGGCAGCGGGCGGCCAGCGCGCGGTCGTGCGCGCCGATCGCCGCCGGGGTGACCTCCTCGATCAGGGAGAGCGACTGCGCCGCGCCGACGAACGGCAGCCAGGCGGGCGGGCGGTCGAAGCGGCGCGCGGACGCGGCCAGCGGCACCTCGTCGTAGCAGCTGGTCCAGGGGTCCTCGCCCGCGTACCAGCTCGGCGCGATCACGCGCAGCGTCGGCATCGCGTCCTCGGTGACGGCGAAAAAGCTCGCGCCGCGCGGGGCGAGCAGCCACTTGTAGGCCGCGCAGACCAGGTAGTCGGGCCGGTCGTCGCCGGTGGGGAGCGGCAGCCAGCCCGCCGACTGGCTGGCGTCGAGCAGCAAGCGCGCGCCGTGACGTCGGGTCGCGGCGCGCAGTTCGGCCGGGTCGGCGACCCGGCCGTCGGCGGACTGCGCGATGCTGACGGCCACCAGTGCGGTGTCCGCGTCGACCGACTCCGCCAGCCGTTCCAGTGGGACCGCCCGCACCCTGAGGTCACCGCGGTGTTGCAGGGCCGGCATGACCGAGGTGAACTCACCCTCGGCGAAGAGCACCTGACTGCCCGCGGGCAGCGAGGCCGCGACCACCGCGGCGTGCTCGGAGGCCGTCGAGCCGATCGCCACCTGCCGCTCCCCCGCCCCGGCCAGCCGGGCGAAGGCGCGCCTGGCGGCGCCGACCGGGGCGTCGTAGGCGGGCGGGTCCGACCATCCGGCGGCCCACTCGGTCACGCCCTCGCGCAGCGCGGCCACGGTGCGCGCGGGCGGCAGTCCCATCGAGGCGGAGTTGAGGTAGACGCTCTCCGGCGCGAACTCGCGCGCGACGACGTCGTCGAGGTGGCTGGTCCCGCTCTGGTCCGGTTGCATGCCGCCATCGTGCCCCGGCACGACCGCCCGCCACCACGGCGTTTTCGCCGCCCCTCACCCCAAGGCCGGCTTATGCGAGCCGCCCGCGGGGAGGCCGCACAGGGCCGGGGACGACGAACGGGCCGGCCGCCCGAAGGCGGCCGGCCCGCACAGAGGCGTGGCCTACCGGCGACCCATCTCCTCGGCGATCGCCGTCGCGAAGGCGTCGATGTCGGCCTCGGTGGTGTCGAAGGAGCACATCCAGCGGACCTCGCCGGTGTGCTCGTTCCAGAAGTAGAAGCGGAAGCGCTTCTGCAGGCGCTCGCTGACCTCGCGGGGCAGCAGCGCGAAGACCGAGTTGACCGCGACCGGCCGCACCACGGTGACGCCCTCGACCGCGGCGACGGCCGTCTCCAGCCGCTTGGCCATCGCGTTGGCGTGCGCGGCGTTGCGCAGCCACAGGTCGCCGGTGAGCAGCGCCTCGAACTGGACCGAGACGAAGCGCATCTTGGAGGCCAGCTGCATCGAGGTCTTGCGCAGGTAGCTGATGTTCTTGACCGCGTCCGGGTTGAGCACCAGGACGACCTCGCCGAACATCAGGCCGTTCTTGGTCCCGCCGAAGGAGACCACGTCCACGCCGGCGTCGGTGGTGAACTCACGGAACGGCCGGCCGAGCGCCGCGGCGGCGTTGGCCAGGCGCGAGCCGTCGACGTGGACCAGCATGCCGCGCTCGTGCGCGTGGTCGCAGATCGCGCGGATCTCGTCCGGGGTGTAGACGGTGCCGAGCTCACTGCTCTGGGTGATCGAGACCGCGAGCGGCTGCGCGCGGTGCTCGTCGCCCCAGCCCCAGGCCTGGAGGTCCATCAGCTCGGGGGTCAGCTTGCCGTCGGGCGTGGCCACCCGGTGGATCTTGATGCCGGCCATCTTCTCCGGCGCGCCGCCCTCGTCCGTGTGGATGTGGGCGGTCTCGGTGGCCACCACCGCGCCCCAGCGCGGCAGGATCGCCTGCAGTGCCACGACGTTGGCGCCGGTGCCGTTGAACACCGGGTAGGCCTGGGCCCGCTCGCCGAAGTGGGCCTTGAAGACGTCCTGGAGGTGCGCGGTGTAGTCGTCCTCGCCGTACGCGACCTGGTGGCCCTCGTTGGCCAGGGCCAACGCGGCCAGCACCTCGGGGTGGATGCCCGCGTAGTTGTCGCTGGCGAAGCCGCGCGCGTTCGGGTCGTGCCTGCGCCGGGCGTCGGTGCGGGCGGTGCTGTCGGTGTTCTCGGTCACTGGGGCGTCAGCCACAGGTGCGTTCCATTCACGTCGTCGGCGGGGCGGGCCCAGAGCGAGACGACCTGCTCGGCGAGGTCGGCGGTCTCGGTGTACCCGGAGAACTTGGCGTTCGGCTTCTCGGCCCGCATCTCCGGGGAGAGCAGGGCCTTCACCACCAGGATGGCAGCCGCGGCGGACGTCTCCTTGAACGAGTCGGCGAGCGCCAGCGTCCAGGTCTCCGCGGCGGCCTTGGCGGTCGCGTACGCGGCGTTGCCTCCGGTGGGCTTGTGCGCGCCGGCGGCGGAGATGATCGCGAAGCGGCCCGCGTCGCTGCGCAGCAGCGCCTCCTGGAAGCCCAGGCTGGTGTGCTGGAGGGTGCGGACCAGCATGTCGTGCAGGAAGTCCCAGTCCGCCAGGTCGGTGTCGGCGAAGGTCTTGCTGCCACGCCAGCCGCCGACCAGGTGGACCAGGCCGTCCACGCGGCCGAACTCGGCCTCGATGTGGTCGGACCAGTCGTGCGCCGCCTGCGGGTCGAGCAGGTCGACGACCTGGCCGACCACGATCGCGCCGGGGACGGCGCGGCGGACGGAGTCCATCAGCTCGTCCAGCTTGCGTGCGTCGATGTCGCCGCAGGAGACGATCGCGCCGGCCTTGGCCAGCCGCAGCACGGTGGCCCGCCCGGCGATCCCGGTCGCGCCCGCGACCGCGACGACGCGGCCCTTCATGTCGATCTCAGTGCCAGTGCTCACGCTGCATTCTCCAGGACGGTGGTGCCGGTGATGCCGGTCGTCGAGGCGATGACACCCGACAGCTTCTTGGACAGGGCCTCGAAGAACATGCTGAGCGGGAACTCGTCCGGCAGCACGGCGTCGCACAGCGCCTTGTTGAGCGCCTTGGCCTCGGTGTGCTCGGTGAAGGGCAGCGCGTCGGCGCCCTTGGCCCAGGTGGAGGCGGGGTGCGGGGTCAGGTACTGCGAGACAAGCTCGTAGGCGGCCAGCCAGTGGGCCGTCTTGGGGCGGTCGATGCCGTCGCGGTAGAGCTTCTCGATCTCCGCGCACAGGTCGTTGGTGACCTTGGGGGCGCGCTGCCAGTCGATGTGCAGCTTGTTGTCGGTCCAGCGCAGCGCGTCGTGCTTGTGCAGGTACGCGAAGAGCAGCTGGCCGCCGAGGCCGTCGTAGTTGCGGGTGCGGCCGCCGGAGACCGGGAAGCGGAACATCCGGTCGAAGAGGATCGCGTACTGGACGTTGCGGCCGTGCTCGTTGCCCTCGGCCTCCAGCTCCACCGCTGCCTTGAACGCGGTCAGGTCACAGCGGAGCTCCTCCAGGCCGTACATCCAGAACGGGCTGCGCTGCTTGATCATGAACGGGTCGAACGGCAGGTCGCCGTGGCTGTGGGTGCGATCGTGGACCAGGTCCCACAGCACGAAGGTCTCCTGCGCCAGCGGCTGGGACGCCAGCAGCTCGGCGGCGTCCTCGGGGATCTCCAGACCGAGGGTGTTCACCGCGGCGGTGGAGACGGCGCGGAAGCGGGCCGCCTCGCGGTCGCAGAAGATGCCGCCCCAGGTGAAACGTTCCGGCACCTCGCGCACGGCGACGGTCTCCGGGAACAGCACCGCGGAGTTGGTGTCGTAGCCGGCCGTGAAGTCGACGAAGGTGATCGGCACGAACATCGGGTTGTCGTAGCGGGTGCGCTCCAGCTCCGAGAGCCACTCCGGCCAGACGACGTGCAGCAGGACGGCCTCGAGGTTGCGGTCCGGGTTGCCGTTCTGCGTGTACATCGGGAAGACGACCAGGTGGGCCAGGCCGTCCTCGCGCTGCTCGGCGGGCTGGAAGGCCAGCAGCGAGTCGAGGAAGTCGGGCACGGCGTAGCCGGAGGCGGCCCAGCGCATCAGGTCCAGCACCACGGCGTCGAGGTACGCCTTGTCGTGCGGGAAGAGCGGGGCGAGCTCGCCGATGGCCTCGGTGACGGTCGCGAGCTGCGCGTCGGCCTCGTCCTTGGTCGCGGCGCCGCGGGCGTTGAGGTCGATCGAGCCGTCCTTGGACTGCAGCGGACGGAGCGCCTCGACGGCGGTCTTGAGGCGCAGCCAGGCCGGGTGTGCCACGAGATCCGCAGTGGATTTGTCTGCCACGGGGAGCCTTGACGAGAGATTTTCCATGACAACCCTGCCTGAACGAAAGAAACTGTGGTGATCCCACCGTATATACAGAAGGTTCTGTCGTACAAGGCCACCCCGCAACCGGAAGCGTGGCGCTGGTCACCGTCCGCCATCCGAGACGGTGCGGATGCGGAGCAGCTGCTTCACCTTGCTGTGACAACTGATCGATAAGCTGCCGCCATTTGCCGGACACCCAGGAGTCACCGTGAACGCCCTGCTCAAGACCACTCGTCTGCTCAGCGCCGTGGCCGGCGCGGCCGTTCTGGCCCTGGCCGGCTGTGCGCCCCAGTCGAGCAGCGGCACCGCCGCCGCCTCCGGCTCCCCCGCCGCCGCGGCCTGCACCAAGGGCGCCCTGGCCACGCAGACCGCGGGCACGCTCACGATCGGCACCGACGACCCGGCCTACGACCCGTGGTTCAACGACAACAAGCCCAGCAACGGCAAGGGCTTCGAGTCGGCGGTCGCCTACGCCGTGGCCAAGCAGCTCGGCTACGAGGGTGGCAAGGTGGCCTGGACCGTCGCGCCGTTCAACAGCGTGGTGGCCCCCGGTCGGAAGAAGTTCGACTTCGACATCAACCAGGTCTCCATCACGGCGGAGCGCCGCCAGGCCGTCGACTTCTCCTCCGGCTACTACGACGTCCGGCAGGCCGTCATCACGCTCAAGGACTCCACGTACGCCGGCGCGACGAGCGTGGCCGACCTGAAGGGCGCCAAGATAGGCGCCCAGGTCGGCACCACCGGCCTGACGGTCGTGCAGAAGGTCATCGCCCCCAGCGCCCAGCCCTCCGTCTTCGACTCCACCGACCTGGCCAGCACCGCGCTGAAGAACCACCAGATCGACGCCATCGTGGTGGACCTGCCCACCGCCTTCTACATCACCTCGGTCCAGGTGCCGACCGCGAAGGTGGTCGGCCAGTTCCCGTCCGGCGCGGCGACGGCGGACGGCAAGCCGGAGCAGTTCGGCCTGGTCCTGTCCAAGGGCTCGGCGCTCACCTCCTGCGTCTCGCAGGCCGTGGACGCGCTGCGGGCGAACGGCACCCTGGACCAGATCGCCAAGCAGTGGCTGCCGGCCGCCGACACCGCCCCGGTCCTGAAGTGACCTCGGACCCCGCGATGCGGGTGCAGGACCCGCCCGCCTACGTCCCCTCCGAGCGGCGGCTGGCCCGTGAGGCCTACCGCCGCTCCCGGGCCCGGCGCTCGCTGCTGATCGCCACGGCGAGCACGCTCGCCGTGGCCGCGGTCCTCTACGTCGTGATCACCGGCTCGCCCGGCTGGCCGGTCACGCAGAAGACCTTCTTCAGCGGCCACTACGCGCGGGAGGCGCTCTCCCCGGTGCTGCACGGCTTCGTGCTGAACCTGGAGCTGCTGGCCATCTGCGGGCCGTTGGTGCTCGTCCTCGGGCTGCTGATCGCGGCGGCGCGGACGCTGCGCGGGCCCGTCTTCCTGCCGGTGCGGATCCTGGCGACGGCCTACGTCGACTTCTTCCGCGGCTTCCCGCTGATCATCCTGATCCTGCTGACCGTCTTCGGGGTTCCCGCGCTGCAGCTGCAGGGCGTCACCAACGACCCGATCATCCTCGGCGGGGCGGCGCTGGTGATCAGCTACTCCGCCTACGTGGCGGAGGTCTTCCGAGCGGGCATCGAGTCGGTCCACCCGAGCCAGCGGGCGGCGGCCCGCTCGCTGGGGCTCTCGTACGCGAAGACGATGCGCTTCGTGGTGCTGCCGCAGGCGGTCCGCCGAGTGGTCCCCGCGCTGGTCAACGACATGGCCTCGCTGCAGAAGGACACCGGCCTGGTCTACCTCGGCGGGGCGATCGACGCGGTCGCGGCGGCGCACATCATGGTCGCGAGCAGCTTCAACTACACGCCGCTGGTGGTGGCCGGGCTCGGCTTCGTCATCCTGACGGTGCCGATGACCCGGTACGCCGACTGGCTGACCCGCCGGATGGACGCCAGGAGCGCCCAGGGAGGTGCCGTATGACCGCGACGGACAACGTCGTGCTCCGGCTGGAATCGGTCCGCAAGGCCTTCGGCGAGCACGTCATCCTCGACGACATCAGCCTGGAGGTGCCCGAGCACTCGGTCACCGTGCTCATCGGCGCCTCGGGCTCCGGCAAGTCGACGCTGCTGCGCTGCGCGAACCTGTTGGAGGAGGTCGACGACGGCGCGATCTGGCTGGACGGCGAGGAGATCACCGACCCCCGCGCCGACGCCGACGCGGTCCGCCGCAGGATCGGCGTGGTTTTCCAGGCCTACAACCTCTTCCCGCACCTCAACGTCCTGGACAACATCACCCTCGGCCCGGTCCGCGTCCACGGCACGCCGCGGCGTGCGGCCGAGGCGCGGGCGATGGAACTGCTGGACCGGCTGGGCCTGGCCGCCAAGGCGAAGGAGTACCCGGACCGCCTCTCCGGCGGCCAGCAGCAGCGGGTGGCCCTGGTGCGCGCGATCGCCTCGGAACCCCGCCTGCTGCTGCTCGACGAGATCACGGCGGCGCTGGACCCCGAGCTGGTGACCGAGGTCCTCGAGGTCGTCCGCGACCTCAAGGACCAGGGCATGACGATGGTCCTGGCCACCCACGAGATGGCCTTCGCCCGCGACGTGGCCGACCAGGTCTGCTTCCTCGCCGACGGCGTCGTCCTCGAACGCGGCAGCTCCGGCGAACTCTTCGGCGACCCCCGACACGAGCGCACCCGGCGCTTCCTCGCCCGACTGCGGGAGGCCGGCCGCCTCTGACCGGCAACCGCACCACCTCGGGGGCACAGGGCTCCGCTTGATCGGCTGCGTGCGCCGCCATCCCCCGGCCTTCGGCCAGGAGGCGCCTCCTCCGACATGAGGACGGCCCTGCACACGCAGGGCCGTCCTTCCCCGGCCTCCGGCCGCGGGTACCGCTCAGTGGTTTCTCGCGCACGCAGTTGATCAAGCAGAGCCACGCGCTCGTACGACTGGCGCGCTCCGGCTTACAGGCCGTGCTCGCCGACGGGGCCGACCTGCCAGCCTTCGGCTTCGCAGTGGTCCAGCAGGCGCGGGAGCGCGGCGAGGGTCGCGGTCCAGGAGGCGGGGGCCGAGGTGCAGTCGGAGTCGTGCAGCAGGATCGTTCCGCCGCCGCGCAGGTTGCGGGTGACGGTCTGGTAGACGGAGGTGCCGGTCGCGCCCGCGCGCCAGTCCGCGCCCCAGGAGGTCCACAGGACCGGCGTCATGCCGAGGCTGCGCGCCGTCGTCAGCGCCGCCGTCGTCGCGATGCCGTACGGCGGGCGGTACCAGCGCGGGGTGACCCCGGTCGCCTCCGCGACGAGATCGCGGGCGCGGGTGAGGTCGTCGCGGGTCGCACGCGGCGTGCGGACGACCATCGGGCGGTGCAGGTAGCCGTGGACGGCGATCTCGTGCCCGGCCGCGACGATCTCCTTGCCGAGCCCGGGGTCGCGCTCCAGCATGAAGCCGAGCAGGAAGAAGGTCGCCTTCACGTCCCGCTTCTCCAGCAGCCGCAGGAAGCGCGGGGTGGAGATCGGGTCCGGCCCGTCGTCGAAGCTGAGGGCGACGTGGCCCGGGTCGCCCTGGCCCCCGTAGCCGGGGAAGAGCTTGGTCCGCAGCGGTTCGAGCGGCTGGATCGAGGTCAGCGCCGGCGCGGCGTGGGCCAGCGCCAGCCCGCCGGCCAGGCCGGCGGCGGTCTTCACGGCACGGTTCATCGTGCGTTCTCCATCGGGGCGAGTGGAACGACGACGCCGGGGAGTTCTGCGGTGAGGTGGGTCAGCCCTGCCGTCTCCAGCAGCAGCTCCACCGCGTCGACGCCCCACCGCGCGGGGACGGCGGATTCGGAGCGTATCGCCCGGTCCAGCAGCGGGGCCAACTCGGCGTGCGTACGCGCCCAGGGAGCCACACCCGCCTGGTCCAGTGCGGCGGCGTTGGTGAGGCCGTGGCCGGGGATGGAACGGTAGGTGACGACGGGCACGCCGGAGGCGACGGCCTCCAGCACGGTGATGCCGCCGGCGTTCTGCACCAGCACGTCGGCCGCGTGCATCAGGCCGGGCATGTCGTCCACCCAGCCGAGCGCCG
The DNA here is from genome assembly GCF_000744655.1 of Streptacidiphilus rugosus AM-16. Classification (NCBI taxonomy): domain Bacteria; kingdom Bacillati; phylum Actinomycetota; class Actinomycetes; order Kitasatosporales; family Streptomycetaceae; genus Streptacidiphilus; species Streptacidiphilus rugosus. The sequence continues at coordinate 1,718,915 of NZ_JQMJ01000004.1, forward strand.
TCACGCCGGCCGCGAGCAGCCGCTCGCGCAGCACCTCGTTGCGGCCGCAGACGACCACGCAGGTCAGCCGGGGATCGGCGGCCTCGACGTCGGCCACGGTGTGCTCCAGCTCGCCGGCGCCCCAGGAGCCGCCGACCAGCAGCGCGATCTTCCCTTCGTGCGGCAGGCCCCAGCGCTGCCGGGCAGAAGCGCGCGACGCCTTGGTGACCGGGGTGAACCGGCGGTCCACCAGCGGCGAGACCACGTGCACGTCACGGCAGGCGACCTGCTCCGCCTGCTCGGCCGGGATGGTGTGCACGGCGAGGTGCGCGTCCACGTCGGGCGCGGCCCAGAGCCGGTGCACGGAGAAGTCGGTCAGGTAGGTGTGCACCCGCTGGGTGATCTTCCCGCGACGGCGCAGCCGGCCGAGCACCTGACTGGCCAGCGGGTAGGTGGAGACGACGATCCGCGTGTCGTCGGGCAGCGCGCGGCGCATGGCCCGGCCGGCCAGCCAGCTGAACAGCATGGCCTGGCCGTTCATCATCCGCTGGTTGTCGAGGCCGCCGTAGAGCAGCTTCCAGGTCCACGGGGCGCGCTCGAGCATGGCGTGGTAGGTGCCGACGAAGATCCGCCCGCTCGGTCCGGGCAGCAGGTCGAGGAAGTCGTACCGGTCGACGGTCAGACCCGCCTCGGCCAGCCGGCACTCCAGCTCCTTGGCGACCGCGTCGTGGCCCGCGCCGACGCTCGCGGAGACGATCACCGCACGGGGCGGGGTCGCGCGGCCGGGGGTGCTGCGGCGCTGGAGCGGAAGGCGGATCAGTCGGCCCATGGTGTCGGGAGTCCTCGTCGGATCGGTCGGACATGGGAGATGCAAGCGGCAGGTTCCAAGCTATTGAGCGATCAGCCGCCGGAAGAGCGCCCGCAGGATGATTGGCCGCCCCCCGATCCGTAGTCCTGCCGGGTATGCCGACGGCCGATGTACTTCGTTGGGAGTACGCGGGGCCTCAGGGTCGCCCCCAGGGAGGAGGCGGGCCCGCTTCTGCTCCTTTGCGCCCCCGGAGCGCCCTGTCGCCGGACGATCACCCCGCGTCACAGTGGGCAGGTCGGTTCGCCGACGTACGACACGGCGCACGGAGGGTCGGGAGCGCGCATGATGCCGGACGGTGGGGTGCTGACCTGGATGCTGGTCCTGCTCAGCGCGGGCACGGGAACCTACTGCACGGCCCGCTTCTGCCTGCGCCGCTCGGCCCCGCGCGCGGACCGCGCGGCGGACGCCACCGAGGCGGTGATGGCGCTGGGCATGGCGGCGATGGCGGCCGGGCTGCGGGCCCCTACGGGTCTGTGGGTCGGCGTCTTCGGGTCGGCCGCGCTCGCCTCCCTGGCCGCGGCGGCGCTGGCGCGCGGCCACCGGGCGCATCACGGCTACCACGTGGTCGGACACGCGGCGATGGTCTACATGGCGCTCGCCATGAGCGTCGCCCCGGCCGCGGCAGGCACCGGAGGCGGGAGCAGCATGGGCGCGATGCCGGGCATGGGCGGGCCGGGCGTCACGCACGGGGTGCCGCTGCTGACGGGCGCGCTGCTGCTCACCTTCCTCCTCCTCGCGGTCCGTTTCGGGCTGCGACTGACCGCGGCCCCCGGCGTCCGCACGGGCGGCTCGCTGCTGCACGCACCGGCGCTGCCGGACGCCTGCCGGGTCGTCATGGGGCTGGCGATGGCGACCATGCTGGCCCTGCTCTGAGCCTGCCGCGCACGGCCGTTCGTGTCCTGCGTCACTGCGTGCGGAAAGCGATTCCGCTCGGGCAGCGGACGGCATAGGTTGAGCGCGCACGCGGTGACGCGTGCGCTCCGTCCTGCCCACTCAGGAGGTACCGCACAGCGGTGGGAGCCCTGCCCGGACTTGTCGCCCTCGGCGCGTTGCTGGCCGTCCTCGGCCCGCGCCTGCTGGGGCGCGCCCGCTGGGCCACGCGGGAACCGGTGGTCGCACTGTGGGCCTGGCAGTGCGTGGTCGTGGGCGTCCTGCTGTGCTGCGGCTGCGCGTTGGTGCTGACCGGCGCGGCGGCCTGGCCGGCGGTCAGGGACCTGGTCTTCACCGGCGCCCCCGCGGGCGTGGAGGCGGCATACGGCTTCCCGCTGGCCCGCCCGTGGGCGGTGGCGGCGGCGTTCCTCTTCCTGGTCGGCGGCGTGCGGACGGCACTGGCTCTCGCCTACGAGCTGGCCGGCGCGCGGGCGACCCGCCGCCACCGGCAGCAGCAGCTGTCCCGGCAGGCTCCCGACCTGCACCCGGAGCTGCGGGCGGCCGCCGCGCCGGGCTCGGGCTCCGACTCCGGCTCGGAGCAGTTGGTCGTGGTCGAGAGCGAGGAACCGAAAGCCTGGTCGCTGCCGGGCCCGACACCGCGCCTGGTCGTCACCACGGGCGCGCTGCGACGGCTGAGCAACCGTGAGCTGGACGCCCTGCTGGCACACGAGCGGGGGCACGTCCGGGCCCGGCACCACTGGCTGCTGTCGGCGGCGGAGGCGCTGCTGGCGGGCTTTCCCGGGGTGCGGCTCTTCGCGCACTTCCGCGACCAGGTGGGCCGCCTGGTCGAACTGGCCGCGGACGACTCCGCGGCCCGTCGGCACGGGCGTCTGGCGACGGCGATCGCGCTGGTCGAACTGAACCCGGACACGGCGTGCCCGCATCCGCTGGCGCAGATCCCGGCCCGCGTCGACCGCCTCCTCGGAGGCGCCCCGCGCCTCCGCGCCCCTTACCGCCTCGCCCTCACCACCGCAGCCCTCGCCCTCGCCCTCACCCCCTTGGCCCTCTCCTTCGCCCCGGGCCTCTCCGCCCTGCGGTAGTTGCACCACCAGGGGCGCGAGGAACTGCGCGAGAAACCACCCGATGCGGATGGCCCTGCGCATTGAGGACCATACGCTCGCCGGTGGCTTCTCGCGCAGTTCCCCGCGCCCCCGAAGTAGTGCAGCCGACCCCTTGGTGAGAAGTACCGCGCCCCGGGCCGAGGGCGGTGCGAAGACGGTCGTCCCCCAGGCCATTCTCAGACGCGCGCGCTACAGTTCCCGCGAGGGGCTGGTGACGGCTCGTGACTATGGGGGCATCCCCGTGACGGTGTTTCTGCTCGGCGTGGGCGCTGCCTGCCTGCTCGGCCTCGGGTTCGTGCTGCAGCAGCACGCAGCACGGCGGGCGCCGCGCTCGCAGCTGCTGTCGTACCGGTTGCTGCTGGGCCTCATGCGTTCGCGCGAATGGCTGTGCGGGATCGCGTTCATGATCTGTGGCCAGATCCTCAGCGCGATGGCGCTCAGCGCCGGGCGGGTGTCGCTCGTCGAGCCGCTTCTCGCGACGAACCTGCTGTTCGCGATGGCGCTCGCCAGACGGATCACCAGACAGACGCTCGGCGCGTCCGGGTGGGGCGGCGTGGTGCTGCTCGCGGTCGGGGTGAGTGTGTTCATCCTCAGCGGACAGCCGGACGGCGGCGGCACCGAGAAGGGCGCGCTGCGCCACTGGCTGGTGTTCGGCGTCGTCGCCGGACTGGCCCTGTTGCTGGTCTCGCTCGCCAAGCGGCTGCCCCTGCTGCGCGAGGCGACCCTGCTCGCCCTCGCCGCCGGTCTGCTCTACGGACTGCAGGACGCGCTCACCCGAACGGCCGGGCTGCGGCTGGACCACGGCGGGCTCGGCCTGCTGCTGCGCAGCTGGCAGGTGTACGCCGTGGTGGTCATCGGGGTGATCGGGCTGATCCTGGTGCAGAGCGCGTTCGAGTCCGCGCCGTTGAAGATGTCGCTGCCGGCGCTGACCGCCGCCCAGCCGCTGGCCGGGATCGCCTGCGGGGTCGGCTTCCTCGGGGACCGGCTCCAGCTGACCACGGGCGCGCTGGCCGGCGAGACGCTCGGGCTGGTCTGCATCGTGGTCGGCGTGGTCGTGATCGGTCGCCACCCCGCCCTGCCGGACGCCTGCCTGGAGGAGGCGCTGCGGGCCGCGGGCGAGGGGGACCGGGAGATGACCTACAGGTAGTACTCGCCCATCAGCTCCGTCGCCCACTCGGGCTGACGGACCTCGCCGCGCGGGCCGAACTCGCGCATCCACGGCTTGAGGTCGAGCACCGGCGTGCCGTCGATCGCGTCCAGTCCGCGGACGTGCAGGTCGAGGCCGTCGACCTTGACCAGTTCGCAGCGCGAGACGCCGATCCGGTTGGGCCGGTTCTTGCCGCGCTGGGCGAAGATGCCGACCAGCGGCCAGTCCTCGCGGCCGCGGGGGTGGCGGGCGCCGGTCTCGATCTTCTGCTCGGGCACCAGGTGGAAGTGGAAGACCACCTCCAGGTGCGAGAAGTCCGCGAGCCCTGCCACGGCCTCGGGGCCGTACCGCTCGGCGTCCAGCCGGATCACCGCCTGCACGGCGCCCCAGTGGTCGTCGCGGATCTCCTCGCGGCCGCTGACGACGTGGCCGACGGGCGTGACGGTGACAGACATCCGGGCGGCTCCCTGGTCGGGTGGACGCGGTTCAGCCGAGGGTCTGGGCCAGCACCGCGCGGTGGGTGGGACGGGCCTCAACATAGCGGGCCCGTCCGGCCTCCGTCAGCCGGACCATGATCCCGCGCCGGTCCTCCGGGCACATCGCGCGTTCGACGAGACCGTCCTTCTCCAGCCTGGCGATCAGCCGCGACAGCGCACTCTGACTCAGGTGCACCGACGCGGCGAGGTCCTGCACCCGCAGCGCGTCCTTGCCGCCCTTGCCGAGCACCTCGACCAGGCGCTCCAGCACCTCGAACTCGCTCATGCCCAGGCCGTGCCGCTCGCCCAGTTCGCGGTCGAGCGCGCACGCCGTGGCCGCGTGGCGCGAGAGCAGGCCGCGCCAGGCCTCCACGTAGTCCTCTGTCATGCGGCCAGGCTAGCAGATGCAGCCGAATTTATTGCAGCTGAATTAAATCTACTTGCATTGAATGCATGTGCATGTAGTGTCATCCCCATGACCGCCACAGCAACCGCACCTGCCGGCAGTTCCGAACGATGGTCTCCGCGCCTGTGGGGGACGCTCGTCGTCCTCTGCGCCGCGCTCTTCCTCGACGCTCTCGACGTCTCGATGGTGGGCGTCGCCCTCCCCTCGATCCGCACCGATCTGCACCTCAGCACCAATGCGCTCCAATGGGTGGTCAGCGGCTACGTGCTCGGCTACGGCGGCCTGCTGCTGCTCGGCGGCCGGGCCGCCGACCTGCTCGGCCGACGCCGGGTGTTCCTGATCGCGCTCGCCGTCTTCGCGGTCGCCTCGCTGCTCGGCGGACTGGTCACCAGCGGCGGACTGCTGATCGCCAGCCGCTTCGTCAAGGGCGCCGCCGCCGCGTTCACCGCACCGGCCGGGCTGTCCATCATCACCACGACCTTCGCCGAGGGCCCGGCCCGCAACCGGGCGCTCAGCATCTACACGACCTGCGGCGCCAGCGGCTTCTCGCTGGGCCTGGTGCTCAGCGGCCTGCTGACCGAGGTCGGCTGGCGCTGGACCTTCCTGCTCCCGTTCCCGCTGGCGCTGCTCGCGCTCGTCGCCGGACTGAAGCTGATCCCGCGCCAGGCGGCGCCCGCCCGTCAGGGTCGGGGCGGCTACGACCTCGCCGGCGCGGTCACCGCGACCGCCGCGCTGCTGCTGCTCGTCTTCACCGTCACCGAGGCGCAGAGCGCCGGCTGGGCCAGTGCGCGCACCGTGCTCTCGCTGCTCGCCGTCCTCGCGCTCGGGGCCGCCTTCGTGGCGGTCGAACTGCGCAGTGCGCACCCGCTGGTGCGGCTGGGCATCCTGCGCTCGGGGTCACTGACGCGCGCCAACCTGAGCGGACTGAGCATGTTCGGTGCCTACGTCGGCTTCCAGTTCATCGCCACGCTCTACCTGCAGGCACTGCTGGGCTGGTCGGCCCTGCAGATGGCGCTCGCCTTCCTCCCGGCCGGCGCGCTGGTCGCGCTGTCGGCGACCAGGATCGGCCGGCTCGTCGACCGCTTCGGCACCACCAGGCTCCTGCTGGTCGGCTTCCCCGCGGCGGTGCTGGCCTACGCCAACTTCCTGCGGATCGGCCCGCACAGCGACTTCCCGACGGTGATCCTGCCGACGATGCTGCTGCTCGGGCTGCACTTCGCGCTGACCTTCCCCGCGCTCAACATCCAGGCGACGGCGGGCGTGGCGGACGAGGAGCAGGGGCTGGCCTCGGGCCTGGTGAACACCGCGTTCCAGATCGGCGGCGCCGTCGTGCTGGCCGTCACCACGGCCGTGGTCACCGCCGGTGGCGCGGGCGGGGCGGGCAGCATCCAGGCGCAACTGGACGGCTACCGCCACGGGGTGCTGGTGGTGCTGGGCGTCTCGGCGGCCGGGCTGGTCACCACGCTCTTCGCACTGCGCCGCCCGAAGCGGCGGACGAACTGGGGCGTTCCCGACTACCGCTCGGCGGAGGCGCCGCAGCGGGAGGAGACGGCCACGTCCGACGCCGTCTCACGGCTGCACGGGTAACGGGGCCGAATGGGCAGAGGGTTCGCCGATCCCCCGCGTCGGCGAACCCCACCCCTGCCGCGCGTATATTGGCGCCAGGCCAATGAACGCAGGAGCACCATGTCACCACGGCGGGCGGCAGTCAACGAAGTTATGCGGGCCCGGTCCCGCGAGCGCATCATGCAGGCCACCGTGGAGCTGATCGACCAACGCGGGTTCACCCAGGTCACCCTGGCGGACATCGCCGAGCGGGCCCAGGTGGCCCGCGGCCTGGTCTCCTACTACTTTCCCGGCAAGCGGTTCCTGCTCCAGACGGCGATGCACCGTCACATGCACCTGACCCTGGCCGCCGCGCTGCGGCCGCTGGACGACCCGGCCGATCCGGCCCACAGCACCGACCCCGACGTCTGGCTGGCCACCGCGATCGACACGATCACCGGCCTCGCCATCGACCAATCGACGCTGATGCGCACCCATCTGGCGCTGATCCTCGCGCCGGTCGACGGCCGCTTCGTCCAGGACGACGAGCAGCGGCAACTGGGGGCGCTGCTCCAGGAGGTGCTGCGCAGGCGCGGCGCGGCCGACCCGGCCACCGAGCACGCGGTGCTGCGCAGCGCGCTGATGGGGGCCTGCATCGGCATCCTGTTGCCGGGCGCGGAGTCGCCCGTCACGCTGATCCGCGGGGACCTGTTCGCCCGCTACGGGCTGGACCCGCGCCTCGGCCCGCGCGCGGCCGCGGAGCCGGTCAGGACTCCTTGAGCAGCCCGGTCAGCAGCTCGACGGTCTGCTCGGGCGTCTGGCTGTCGACGCTGAGCCGCTCCATCACCTGGACATAGGCGTCCACGTCGTCACGCTTGTCCAAATACAGTGCACTGGTGAGCTGTTCGAGATAGACGACGTCCGGCAGGTCCTGCTCGGGGAAGCGCAGGATGGTGAACGCGCCCGTCTCGGCCGCGTGGCCGCCGAAGCGGAACGGCATCACCTGGAGCACGACGCCGGGCAGCTCGGCCATCTCGATCAGGTGCTGCACCTGGGCCCGCATCACGGCGGGTCCGCCGATGGGGCGGCGCAGCGCGGCCTCGTCGATCACCGCCCACAGGCGCGGCCCCCCGCCGTCGGTGATCATGCGCTTGCGGCGCATCCGCAGGTCGACGCGGTGCTCGATCTCCTCGGACTGCATGTGCGGCCGATTCAGCCCCATGATGGAGCGCGCGTAGTCGGCGGTCTGCAGCAGGCCGGGAATGAACTGCACCTCGTAGGTGCGGATCAGAGCCGCCGACTCCTCCAGACCGACGTAGGTCTGGAACCAGTTCGGCATCGCGTCGCTGAAACTGTGCCACCAGCCGTTCTGGTTCGCCTCACGGACGAGGGTGAGCAGCTGACCGCGCTCGGACTCGTCGACGCCGTACAGACTCAGCAGATCCACCACGTCGCGCTCCTTGAAGCTGACGCGCCCCAACTCCATGCGACTGATCTTCGACTCGGAAGCACGGATCGTGTAGCCGGCGTCCTCGCGGGAGATGCCCTTGGCTTCGCGGAGGCGGCGCAGTTGGGAGCCGAGGAGGATGCGGCGCACCATCGAACCGCCCCCCGGCTGAACCGTGGTCATTCTGTCGAACCTCCACCCGCTGGCAACAGTGCACAGTCTGCCACTGTGCGGCACTGTCCGGGCGCGCATCGTGCCCGCTTGCACACGCGCTGGTCAAGACAGTGGGACGGATCCCGCCGATCACTGCGCTGTGCGATCGTCAGACTACTCGCTGCACTGGAATCTGCACGTGCATCTGCAGGGACTGCTAATGCACGTGAATCCACTCTTGCATCTGACGTATGCGAAGAGGAGCATGTATGCGTGCACCTGCACGCCCCCTGGCAATCCGCCGAGAATCCGCCCCGGACGCCGAGATCGGCCGGGGCCGCGCCCGCATGGGAGGAGCTCTTCATGGGCCAGAGCCCGGCGGTCGCCGCGGACCCTGGAGTAGTGGTGAGCTGTGCCCTGGCGCCTCGTCACGAGTCGGTGCGCACCGCGCGCGAGTTCACCAGGCTCACCCTGAACCGCTGGGAGCTGGGGGAGCTTTTCGACGACATCGCCCTGGTCGCAAGCGAGTTGGTGACCAACGCGCTCCGCTACGGACTCCCCTCGGTGGTGCCCGAGCAGCGCAGCGCCTGGGGTAGACGCGGGACCGGCGGCCCCAGCCCGATCGACGACCGGATGAACGCCTGCGCCGAACCCACCGCCCCCCTGATCCGGCTCAGCCTGGTGCGCAGCGAGCCCGAGGGCACCCGGCCGCAGGTGGTCTGCGCGGTGACCGACCCGAGCGAGGCCGGACCCGTCCCGCGCGAGGCGGACTGGATAGCGGAGTCCGGGCGCGGACTGCATCTGGTGGAGTCCTTCAGTCACTCCTGGGGCTGGCACCCGATCGCGGTCGGCAAGGTCGTCTGGGCGGTCTTCGAACTGCAGTCGAATGTCTGAACATTCGTCTTGACAACCAGACGGCCCGGGAGTTGCTCCCGGGCCGCCCACTGCTGCGCTGATCCGCCACGAATCCGCTACGAATCCCCCGCGAAGCTCACTCCGTCAGGTGGTCGAACTCCCCCGCCTTGACGCCGTGCAGCAACGCCACGATCTCCGCCTTGGTGTAGATGAGGGCCGGACCGTCGGGGAAGCGGGAGTTGCGCACCGCGACCTCCCCGTCCGCCAGGCGGGCCATCTCGACGCAGTTGCCCTGCGAGTTGCTCATGCGGGCCTTCTGCCAGACCACTCCCTCAAGCTCCGTGGCGGCGATGCCGTTGTGGATGCGACGCATAGGTATCTCCCCGGGACGTGCGAGCGGTGCACCATGCAGCGGTCTCACTGCCGGTGATGATATCGCCAGTGCACGTGCACGTGCAGGTGCTTATGCGTGTGCACATGCGTTTACATGAGGTGACAGATTTCTTTACAAGCCAGGGAGTTGGCCGCCCGAAACGGGCAAATCCGGGCGCATGGTTGTCGCTCTCGGCTACCGGCGCTGCCCGAAGTGCCAGCGATGAGCGTCATGATCGACAGCATGGAACTCCCCCGTGACACACAGTCAGTAATCATGTGTCCCCACCACCTATGTGACGCTGCCCACACGCACACGGTTCAATTCGGCGGTATAGGGGATCCCGACTGCCGACGCACGAACGAATGACCTACGATCGTCCCCCATGAGCACTGCCGCGACTCCCAGCACGCCGCTGCCCGTCCGTACCCCGAGCGCCCGCGCGCGCGGACGCCATCGCCGCCCCGAGCGCCCCGAGCTGCCGGCGGGCGCCCCCGCGCTGCTGCTCGCCCTTCCGGCCCAGGCCTCGCCCGACGCGCGCCGCCTGGCCGAGGAGGTCGCCTCCCTGATCCGGCTCGACCAGCCGGGCATCGAGGTTTCGGCCGCCTACCTGACCGCGGGCGAGGATGCCGACGGCTGCGTGGCCCTCACCGACGCGCTGGGAGCCGCGCTGGAGGCCGAGGCGGCCCCGATCGTGGTTCCCCTCTCCCCCGGCCCGTCCACGGAGCTGGACGCCGCGCTCTCGGGCTTCGACGCCGAGGTCGTCCGCCGCACCGACGCGCTCGGTCCGCACCCGCTCCTGGCGGAGGCCGTGCACGTCCGCCTCAGCGAGGCCGGCCTGGCCCGCGCGGACCGCGCGCGCCTCTTCGCGATCAACACCTCCGCCGACGGCATCGTGCTTGCCAGCACGGGCGGCCCGGAGGCGCTGGAGCTGGCCGAGGTCACCGGCGTGCTGCTGGCCGCGCGCCTGGCGGTCCCGGTCGTGGCGGCCTCCCTCGACTCCGCGGAGTCCGTCGCGGCGGCGGTCACCCACCTCCGCGACACCGGCTGCGTCCAGCCGGCCCTGGCCCCGTACCTCCTGGGCCCCGAGATCAACGCGGACGTCCTCAAGAGCGTCGCCGACGCCATCGAGTGCCCGGTCGCCGAGCCGCTCGGCGCCTACCCCTCGATCGCCCGCCTCGCCCTCGGCCTCTACCTCGCCGCGCTCGGCATCGACGCCGACATGTAGTGGCACCACCTCAGGGGCGCGAGGAACTGCGCGAGGAACCACCCTGTGCGGACGGCCCTGCGCATTGAGGACCACCCGCACGTGGGTGGCTTGTCGCGCAGTTCCCCGCGCCCCTGGGGTAGTGCAACTCGCCCTTTGCTGAGAGGTGCCGCGCCCGCGCGCCGGAGTATTTGCAACTGGCCCCTCCGCACAGGGCAACGCACGACGCCCGCCCCGGACCTCGGTCGGGGCGGGCGCTGTGGGTTCGGCGGGTCAGGAGGCGAACGCCGTGCGGAGGCGCGGCAGGAGGTCGGCGAGGTCGCGGTCCCAGCAGCCGGAGTCGTGGCCGCCGTCGCAGCCCCAGCTGCTGCCGTTGCCGTAGTCGACGAAGTACGGTGTCTGCCCCGCGTTGGTGAGCGCCGTGGCCAGGTGCTGGGTCGCGCTCTCCAGCCACCACTCCTCCACGCCCCGGGTGGAGACCGCCCCGCTGCCCACGTAGAGCGAGACCCCCATGCCCGCGAAGGCGGACGCGTGCTGCGTCGGGTCCGCGGCGTTCCACAGCGAGTCGTTGTACGGCGGGGTCCACGAGATCGGGTACGGCGAGCCGAACAGCGCGTCGCTGTCGACCCCCGGTGCGTAGCCGTCCCGGCCGAGGCGGCAGTAGCTCCAGTCGGTGACCGGGGCCGCGTCGGTGAGCGAGGCGAGGACGACCTCACGCAGCACCATCTCGTTCCCCGACAGGTCCACGTCGCCCGACATCGAGGCCACCTGACCGAAGAGGTCCGGGTGCAGCTGGGCGAGGTGCATGGCGCCGAAGCCGCCCATGGAGATCCCGGCGATCGCCCGGTGCTTCTTGTCCGCGAGCGTGCGCAGGTTCGCGTCGACGAACGGGATGACCTGGTTGATCTCGAAGTTCTCCCAGTTCTGCGCACCGGCCGCGGTGCCCTGGTCGCGCCAGTTGGAGTACCAGCCGCGGGCGCCCCCGTCGGGGATCACGGTGATCATCCCCTCGCTGCTCTTCTCCGCGTCGAACAGCGGGAAGTTGGCGCCGCTGAAGTAGTCGCAGGGGTCGCCCGGCGAACCGTGCAGCAGGTAGAGCACCGGGTAGCGGGCGGTCGGGTTGCTGTAGTAGTCGGCGGGCAGCACGATCCGGATGTGGTGGCCGACCGTACCGGGGTCGGCGGCCACCTGGGGCGTCGTCACGGTGATCGTGAAGTCGGTCGGGGTGGCCGCCGGTACGCCCTGGCTCTGCAGCGAGGGGTCGGCGACCTGGGTCAGGCCGAAGCCGTTCGCCAGCGCCGGCGGGCCGGCCGGATCCGCGTGCGCGGCGGGCGCGGAGATCAGGGTGGCGGCGGCCGTCGCGGCGACGGCCAGGGCCGCCTTCGCGCGCGAGCGCCACGTGGGCAGGAGCGAGCTCATGAATGTCCCCCAGGTTCGACGGTGATGCCGGAGGCCGACACTAGCGTCAAAGAACATTGATGTACACAGATCAGTGAACGTTGATGTTCACAAAGCGATCCCGTTTCAGGAGGGGGAGTTGAGGGAAGATCAGGTGTCCAGCAGCGCGCGGATGAGCTCGGTGATCGAGCCCCGCAACGCCGCCAGTCCGGCCACGTCGCCCACCTCGATCCGGGCCGTCACCAGCGCGCTCACCGCGCCGATCAGCGCCCGCCCGATGAACTTCGGGTCCAGGCCCGGACGCCGGCGGCCGCCCGCGTCGATCGCGTCCGCGACGAGCATCGCGAAGCGCTCCTGGCTGGACAACCGGCGCGACACCGCCGCGTACCCGGCTCCGTAGACCTCGATCAGGAACACCCGCGCCGAGGCGGGCGAGGCGGCCAGCGTGCCCAGGTAGGCATCCATGACCCGGTCCAGCCGGACCGCCACCGGATCGTCGGGCGAGCCGAAGGCCTCCTCGATCCTGGCGACGAACACCTCGGCGGAGTCGTCGAAGGCGGCGAGGAAGCAGTCCTCCTTGTTGGCGAAGAACTCGTAGAAGGTCTGCCGGGAGATCCGCGCCCGCTTGAGCACCGCGCCGACGGTCGTCGCGGCATAGCCGTGCTCCGCCACCACCGCGACCATGGCGGTCAGCAGCCGCGCCCGCTGCGCCGCGCCGACCTCGTCCCGGCTGAGCCGGTGGTGTCCGCGCGGCAGCGTCGCCACGGTCTCTGGGCCGGGTGCGGAGCCGGGTGCGGCGCCGGAGACGAAGCCGGGAACGGAGTCGGAGTCCACTGCGGCAATCTACCCCCGGACGATCAGGAGAGCGCCCCTGTGGAACCGCGGACCACCAGTTCCGGCTGGAAGACGAACTCCCCGCGCTGCGCCGGGTTGCCGCCGATCTCCTCCAGCAGCACGTTCACCGCCGCCGCGCCCATGGACTCGACCGGCTGACGGATCGTCGTCAGCGGCGGGTCGGCGAAGGCGATCAGCGGCGAGTCGTCGAAGCCGACCACCGAGATGTCCTTGGGAACGGCCAGCCCGCGCGCCCGCGCGCCGCGGATCGCACCGAAGGCCATCAGGTCGCTGCCGCAGACGATCGCCGTGCAGCCCTTGTCCAGCAGCGCGTTGGCCGCGGCCTGGCCGCCCTCGACGGTGAACAGGGAGTGCTGGATCAGCGAGCGGCTCTCCTCCTCGCTCAGCCCCAGCAGGTCCTGCGCGGCGGCGACGAAGCCCTCCTCCTTGCGCAGCACGGGCACGAAGCGGGACGGGCCGACCGCCAGGCCGATCCTGCGGTGCCCGAGCCCGATCAGGTGGCGCAGCGCCATCCACATCGCGGCCCGGTCGTCGGGCGAGATGAACGGCGCGCTGACGCGCTCGCTGAAGCCGTTGATCATCACGAACGGCACGCCCTGGCCCTGGAGCTTGTCGTAGCGGGCGGTGTCGGCCGTGGTGTCCGCGTGCAGACCGGAGACGAAGACGATCCCGGTGACGCCGCGCTCGACCAGCATCTCGACGAGCTCGTCCTCGGTCGAGCCGCCGGGCGTCTGGGTGCACAGGACGGGCGTGTAGCCGAAGCGGGTCAGCACCTGCTCGATGACCTGGGCCAGCGCGGGGAAGATCGGGTTGCTCAGCTCCGGGGTGATCAGCCCGATCAGTCCGGCGCTGCGCTGCCGCAGCCGGGTGGGCCGCTCGTAGCCGAGCACGTCCAGCGCGGCCAGCACCGCCTGCCGGGTCGCCGCGGCGACGCCCGGCTTCCCGTTCAGCACCCGGGAGACGGTGGCCTCGCTGACCCCCGCCTGCGCCGCGATGTCCGCCAATCGCGCTGTGTTCGCCGCCCGCGCTGTGTTCACGGGAACGAAGCCTATTGCACGAACAGCTTTTCGCCCGCCGTTTGCCGCAGGCCCACTCGGCTGCGCAGACGGACCGAGCAGGCGAGCGCGAGCAGCGCCGCCGCGGCGGGCACGTGGTAGCCCGTGCCCGGCGGTGCGTGGTCGACCAGCCAGCCGCCCGCCGCGGTGCCGGCGGAGATGCCGACCAGCAGTCCGGTGGTGGTCCAGGTGAAGCCCTCGGTCAGCTGTTCCGGCGGCACCAGCTCGCCGACCAGGCCCATGCTGGTCGACATCGTCGGCGCCGTGGCCAGGCCCGCGACCAGCAGGATCGCCGCCAGCTGCGGCAGCGAGGAGGCGAACGGCAACGGCGCCAGGGTCAGCGCCATCGCGGCCAGCGCCCAGCGCAGCCGCACCACCGGACGGCCGCGCGGCCGCCAGATCCCGAAGGCCAGACCGGACAGGCAGGAGCCGAACGCGTAGCAGGAGAGCACCAGGCTGGCGGCGGCCTTGTGGCCGTGCGCCTGGGCGAAGCCGATCGTGGTGATCTCCATGGTGCCGAAGACCCCGCCCGCGGCCACCAGCATCACCACCAGCGCCGGCATCCCCTCCGCCCGCAGCGCGCCGCCCGCCGGATGCGCCCCACCCGGAACTCCGCCGGGGCGCGCGCGCCGTAGGCGGCCCAGCCCTCGTCCGGCCACGGTGGGGCGGCCGCTCCCGCCGATGAGCGGGATCGCCCGCCGCCCGGCCCCGGCCGGGTCCGGCGCGCGGCGCGTCGGCGGCGGTTCGGTGCGGCGTTGGGTCGCCAGGGCGAGGATGCCGGTCAGCGCCAGCAGGCTCGCGGTCAGGTAGGCGGTCAGCGGGGAGAAGCCGGTCGCCAGGGTCATCGCGGCGATGGGGCCGAGGATGTAGCAGAGCTCGTCGGCGACGCCCTCGTAGGCGTAGGCGGTGTGCAGCACGGCCTCGCGGCCGCGGTGCAGCCGGGCCCAGCGGGCGCGGGCCAGGGAGCCGGTGTTGGGGCCGAGGCCGCTGACCGCGCAGGCCAGCAGGTAGACCTGGACCGGGGCGTGCCCGTACAGCGCGGCGACGATCCCCGCGCCGCCGAGGCTCGCCAGCAGCACCGCCGGCACGCTCACCCTGGTCTGCCCGTAGCGGTCCACCAGCCTGGCCTGCCAGGGCCCGGCCGCCGCGACGGCGACGAGCGTGGCCGCGCCGCCGAGGCCGGCCAGGCTGTAGGAGCGGTGCAGCGAGGTCACCAGCAGGGTGGCCGCGAGCGAGAACATCCCCATCGGGAACCGCGCCACGAGCACGGCCAGGCTGAACCCGACCGCGCCGCGCGGCGCGAACAGTGCGCGGTAGGACACCCGTGTCAGGCCCGCGGCCTGGCGCCGGTGGAACCGCGGACGACCAGCTCGGGCTGGAAGACGAACTCGGCCCGGTGCGCCTCGGCCGCGTTGATCTCCTCCAGCAGCGCGTCGACCGCCGCCGCGCCCATCGCCTCGACGGGCTTGCGAATGGTCGTCAGCGGCGGGTCGGCGAAGGCGATCAGCGGGGAGTCGTCGAAGCCGACCACCGAGACGTCGCCCGGCACGCTCAGTCCCCGCTGACGGGCGGCGCGGATGACGCCGAAGGCCATCAGGTCGCTGCCGCAGACGATCGCGGTGCAGCCCTTGTCCAGCAGGCTGCCGCCCGCGGCGTGGCCGCCCTCGACGGTGAACAGGGTGTGCTGGACCAGGTCCTCGCTCTCGGCCGCGCTCAGCCCGAGCAGTTCCTGGGTGGCCTCGTGGAAGCCCTCCAGCTTCCTGGCCACCGGGACGAAGCGGGCCGGTCCGACGGCCAGGCCGACGCGCTGGTGGCCGAGTTCGGCGAGGTGCCGCACCGCCATCCACATGGCGGCCCGGTCGTCGGGCGAGACGAAGGAGGCGTCGATGCGCTCGCTGAACCCGTCGATCAGCACGAAGGGGACGCCGCGTCCGGCGAGCCTGGCGTAGCGCTCGTGGTCGGCGCTGGTGTCGGCGTGCAGTCCCGAGACGAAGACGATGCCGGTGACGCCGCGGTCGACCAGCATGTCGACCAGCTCGTCCTCGGTCGAGCCGCCGGGCGTCTGCGTGCACAGCAGCGGGGTGTACCCGTGCCGGGTCAGCACCTGCTCGATCATCTGGGCCAGCGCCGGGAAGATCGGGTTGCTCAGCTCCGGCGTGATCAGCCCGATCAGTCCGGCGCTGCGCTGCCGCAGTTTCACCGGCCGGTCGTAGCCGAGCACGTCCAGCGCCGCCAGCACCGTCTGCCTGGTCGTGGCCGAGACGCCCGCCTTGCCGTTCAGCACCCGCGAGACCGTGGCCTCGCTGACACCGGCCTGGGCCGCGATGTCCGCGAGCCTGGCCGGTGACGGCGCGACCTGAGGGGGAATGGTCATCTCAGCAGGTCCACCAGACGGTGGTGTCCGGGGCGATCTCCGCCAGTCTCTCCGGTCCCTCGATCACCACCGGCTCCGCGCCCGAGGAGAGCATCGGCCGCCCCGGCAGGGGCAGCCGGACGGGCACGGAGCCGGTGTTGGCGACGCAGACGAAGGCACCGGAGGCACCCGTTGCCCCGTCCGCACCGGTCTCATCGCTCCCGCCGGCCACGGTCCGGCGGAAGGCGAGCGCCCCGGCGGGCGCGTCCAGCCACTCGACGCTGTCGCCGGCGCCGAGCGCGGGGTGCTTGATCCGGACGGCCAGCGCGGAGCGGTACAGCTCCAGCGTGGAGGTCGGGTCGCCGGTCTGCGCCTCCACGCTCAGCTCGGCCCAGGACTGCGGCTGGGGCAGCCAGCTGGGGCCGCCCTCGACCGGACCGAAGCCGTAGGGGGCCGCCGTGCCGGACCACGGGATCGGCACCCGGCAGCCGTCGCGGAAGCCGTCCTGACCGGCCTGGCGGTGGAAGGAGGGGTCCTGGCGGACCTCGTCCGGCAGGTCGGTGACGTCGGGCAGGCCGAGCTCCTCGCCCTGGTAGACGTAGGCCGAGCCGGGCAGCGCCAGCATCAGCATCGTCGCCGCGCGGGCGCGGCGCAGGCCGAGCTCGCGGTCGCCGGGGGTGCGGATCTGGGTGCTGCTGCTGGGCTCGTTGGCGAAGCGGGTGGCGTGCCGGGTGACGTCGTGGTTGGACAGAACCCAGGTGGCGGGCGCGCCCACCGGACGCATCGCGTCCAGGGTCTGGTCGACCACGTCGCGCAGCGCCTCGGCGTTCCAGGGGGTGCCCAGGTACTGGAAGTTGAATGCCTGGTGCAGCTCGTCGGGGCGGACGTAGTTGGCGGTGCGGGCCACCGTCGGGGTCCACGCCTCGGCGACGAAGATGCGGTCGCCCGCGTACTCCTCCAGGATCGGCCGCCAGGAGCGGTAGATCGCGTGGACGCCGTCCTGGTCGAAGAAGGGCATCTCGTCGTTGCCGAGCAGCTTGAGCTGGTCGTGCATGCCCAGGTCGGGCAGGCCGGGGGCCTTGACCAGACCGTGGGCGACGTCGATGCGGAAGCCGTCGACGCCGAGGTCGAGCCAGAAGCGCAGGATCGAGCGGAACTCGTCGGCGACGGCCGGGTGCTCCCAGTCGAAGTCGGGCTGCTCGGGGGCGAACAGGTGCAGGTACCACTCCCCCGCGCTGCCGTCCGGCTCGGTGACCCGGGTCCAGGCCGGGCCGCCGAAGATGGACTCCCAGTCGTTGGGCGGCAGTTCGCCGGAGAGGCCGCGGCCGGGCCGGAAGTGGAACCGCTTGCGCAGCGCGGAGCCCGGGCCCTCGCGCAGCGCCTGCTGGAACCACTCGTGCTGGTCCGAGCAGTGGTTGGGGACCAGGTCGAAGATGACCCGCAGGCCGAGCGCGTGCGCGTCCTCGATCAGCCCGGCGGCGTCGGCGGTGTCGCCGAACATCGGGTCGACCTTGCGGTAGTCGGCGACGTCGTAGCCGGCGTCGGCCTGCGGGGAGGCGTAGAAGGGGGAGAGCCAGACCGCGTCCACACCCAGGTCGCGCAGGTAGGACAGACGCGAGCGGACGCCGGCGAGGTCGCCCATCCCGTCGCCGTTCGCGTCGGCGAAGCTGCGCGGGTAGACCTGGTAGATCACCGCGTCGCGCCACCAGCCGGTTCTCCGCTGCGCGAGGGGATCGCCCCCGACGATGCGTGCGGAGCGGTCCGGAATGACGAGATGCTGGGTCATGGGATCCCTTGACTGCGATATCTGGGACGGATCGGAGCGGGTGGTGCGGCGGCGCGGGGCCGGGCCGGTGTCAGCCCTTGGTGCCGCCGGCGGTGAGGCCGGTCACCAGGTTCTTCTGGACGACGTAGAACAGGGCGGCCGCCGGGATGGCGATGAGCACGCCGGTCGCGGCCAGGTAGTTCCACTGCGAGTTGTACTGGCTGATGAACTGCTTCATGCCGATGGCGAGCGTCAGCTTGTTCGGCGAGAGCAGGAAGAAGGAGGCGAAGGCGACCTCGCCCCACGCGGTGATGAAGGTGTAGAACGCGGCCACGGCCAGTCCCGGACGGGCCAGCGGCAGGATCAGCCGCCAGAAGGTGCCGAACGGGGTCAGGCCGTCGATCCGCCCGGCCTCGTCGATGTCCACCGGGATGGTGTCGAAGTAGCCCTTGAGCAGCCAGGCGCAGTACGGCACGGCGGTGGTGCAGTAGACCAGGATGAGGCCCAGGTAGCTGTCGAGCAGCCCGGTCTCGGAGAGGATCTTGTACAGCGGCACCATCAGCACGGCGACCGGGAACATCTGGGTCAGCAGGAAGGTGTACATCAGGGTGCCGCGGCCCAGGAACCTGATCCGGGAGACGGCGTAGCCGGCGCTGGCGGAGACCAGCACGCCGATCACCATGGTGCCGGCGGCGACGATCGCCGAGTTGCCCAGCCAGGTCAGGAAGTCGGTCTGCCCGAGCACGTGGCTGTAGTTGGACAGCGAGGGGTGGGCCGCGATGCGCTGCGGGTGCTGGTAGTCGAACTCGCCCGCACCGAGCGAGATGTAGACGACCCAGACCACCGGGAAGGCGGCGATGAAGGCGGCCAGGGCGAGGACACCGTGCAGGCCGAGCGAGGCGAGCAGCGAGCGCCGGCCGCGGACGCGGGGCTTCGTGGGGATGATGCTCATGCCTGCGCTCCCTGCATGCGCCGGATCCAGCGCCGGTAGAACTCGGTGAAGACGACCAGGATGGACAGGCACAGCACGCCGACGGTGGCGGCGCGGGCGTAGTCCATCGGCGTCTGACCGAAGAAGAGCTTGTAGGAGTAGGTCACCAGGATCTGCACGCTGTCGCTGTTGTTCGCGCCGAAGAGCAGGAAGATGACGTTGAACTGGTTGAACGTCCAGATGATGCCCAGCAGCACCAGGGTGCTGCTGACCGGGCGCAGGCCGGGCAGGGTGACGTGGCGGAAACGCTGCCAGGCACTGGCCCCGTCCATCTCGGCCGCCTCGTAGAGCTCGGCGGGGATGGCCTGCAGGCCGCCCAGCATGGAGAGCATCATGAACGGCACGCCGACCCAGGTGTTGACCGCGATGGCGGCGATCTTCTGCCAGAACGGGTCGCTCAGCCAGGAGATGTGGCCCAGGCCGATCGCTCCGGTGAGCGAGTTGAGCACGCCGTCGTCGGCCAGCATCAGCCGCCACGAGAAGATGGTGACGAAGGTCGGCACGGCCCAGGGCAGCACCAGCAGCAGCCGGTAGAAGGCGCGGCCGCGCACCTGGCGGTTGAGCAGGACCGCCAGACCGAGACCGAGCGAGACGGTCACGGTGACGCAGCTGACGGTCCAGATGATGGTCCACCAGAAGTGCGGCCAGAACTGGTTGTCCGGGCCGGACAGGATGTCCAGGTAGGTCTTCAGACCGACCCAGCTGAAGGTGTCGGGGATGTGGTTGACCCCGATGGTGTGCCCGACGTTGAGGCTGGTCGCGTCGGTGAAGGTGTACATGACGCCGAGGACCAGCGGGTAGCCGACCAGCAGCGCGAGGATCACCACGACCGGGGCGCACATGGCCCACGCGTACCAGAACTGGTCGTACGATCGCCGGATCCGCTTGAGCGGTCCTGCCCGCCGCTCCTCGGCCCGGCGTGGCGGAGCGGTTTCCACCGGTGCGGCCACGGTCATGCTGACACCTCTTCAGGAAGACACGTACAACTCAACGATTGGACCTGCGGGCGACGGCCGACCGGCCGGCCGTCTCCACCCTCAAGGAGACGGCCGACCGGTGGCTGATCACTGGGCGGCGTAGTCCGGGAGCAGCTTCTGCGACTGGACGGTCACGTTGGACATGCCCGCCTGGACGCTCTCCTGGCCGGTGAGGATCTTCGTCAGCTCGGTGCCGAAGGGGCCGTACAGGGAGCTGTACTGGGCGTTGGCCGGGCGCGGCATGCCGGCCGAGAGGACGGCCTGGAAGCCGGCGATGCCCGGGTTGGCGGTGACGGCCGAGGTGTAGGCGTCCTGGCGGGTCGGCAGCGTCGCGTTCTTGGTCGCGATGGTGGTCTGCGAGGCGGCCGAGGTCAGGAAGGCGATCAGCTTCTCGGAGGCAGCCTGGTGGGCGGCGTCCGAACCGGCGTAGGCGACCAGGTTGTGGCCACCGATCGGGGCGCCGGCCTTGCCGGCCGAGCCGGCCGGGACGGCGGCGATGCCGAGGTTCGACTTGTCGGTGAAGGAGGAGCCCTTGAAGACGTTGGTGGTCTCCCACGGGCCCTGGAT
Source organism: Streptacidiphilus rugosus AM-16 (assembly GCF_000744655.1). Taxonomy (NCBI): domain Bacteria; kingdom Bacillati; phylum Actinomycetota; class Actinomycetes; order Kitasatosporales; family Streptomycetaceae; genus Streptacidiphilus; species Streptacidiphilus rugosus. The sequence continues at coordinate 1,739,323 of NZ_JQMJ01000004.1, forward strand.
GATCGAGGCGACCTTGCCGCTCTCGAACGCGTCCATGATGTTGGCGTAGCCGTTGGCGGTGGTGTCCAGCTTGGCGACGCCGGGCGCGGAGATCAGGTCCTTGAGCGTGTTGATGCCCTTGATCGCGGCGGCGGAGTTGAACTCCAGCTTCTTGTTCGCGACGTCGATCATGTCGGTGCCCTCGCCGTAGAGGAAGGGCATCGCGTAGTAGGAGTTCGGGTTGAAGTCGAAGCCGTCGACGCCGGCCTTCTGCTTGATCTGGGCGGCGTCGGCCTTGAGCTGGTCCCAGGTGGTCGGCGCGGCGGTGATGCCGGCCTTCGCGAAGATCGCCTTGTTGTACATCAGGGCGAGGGTGTCGGTGACCTCGGGGATGCCGTACAGCTTGCCCTGGTACGTGGCCTGGGTGATGAGCTGCTGCTCGAAGGAGGCCTTCTCGGCGGCGGCGGGGGTGCCGTCCAGCGGGACGAGGTAGCCCTGCTGGGCGAAGCCGGCGACCCAGCCCACGTCCGAGCGCAGGACGTCGGGCGCGCCCTTGCCGGCGGCCGCGGCGGTGGTGAACTTGGTCTGGGCGTCGGCGAACGGCACGCTGACGTAGTTGACCTTGATGTTCGGGTTGGCCCGCTCGAACTGGGCGACCAGCGCCTTGTAGGTCGGAGCCTCGTTGGTGGCGTCCGAGGTGTCCCACCAGGTGATGGTGACAGGACCCGCGCTGGCGGCGGAGCCGCTCGCGCTGCTGCCGCTGGAACCGCAAGCGCTTGCAGAAACCGCTATCGCCGTCGCCAGTACGGCTGCCGCAATGCCACGACGCATTGGTGCACTCCTTCAAGGGTGGATGCCCTGCGACCGCACTGCCGCCGGGCTTGGGGAGGAACGTAACAGCGAGGAAAGCTCGCTGGAAAGGCCTTGCAGCAACTTTCTGCAAAGCGGGGTGATCGTTACCTCCACGTGTCCTGCACGTTGCCGGGAAACGACACCAGCCGCGTACCCGACAACGGGTACGCGGCTGGTGAGGGGCTTGCGGGCGTTACTGCAAGGCTACGCAGGCGCCGCCGGTCCGGTGGAGCCCCGGACCACGAGCTCCGGCTCGAAGAGCAGCTCGTCGTGGGTCACCCGGGCGCCGGCGATCTCGCCGACGAGCAGGTCGACGGCGGCCCGGCCCATCGCCTCGATCGGCTGGCGGATCGTCGTCAGCGGCGGATCGGTGCAGGTCATGAAGGAGGAGTCGTCGTAGCCGACGACCGAGACATCGCGCGGGACGTCGAGACCGCGGCGGCGGGCGGCGCGGACGGCGCCGAGCGCGAGCGGGTCGCTGGCGCAGATGACGCCGGTGACGCCGCGCTTGAGCAGCCGCGTGGTGGCGGCCTGGCCGCCCTCCAGCGAGAAGAGCGCGTGCTCGACCGCCTCGTCGGGCAGTTCCACCCCGGCCCTGGCCGCGGCCTCCTTCGCCGCCGCGAGCTTGCGCTGCGAGGGGACGTGGTCGGGCGGGCCGAGCACCAGGCCGATCCTGCGGTGGCCGAGCGAGACCAGGTGTCCGACGGCCTGCTCGACCGCCACCGCGTCGTCACAGCTGACCTGGGGGAAGTCCAGGTCCTCTATGGCCGCGTTCATCAGCACCGTGGGCAGCCCGCGCTCGGCGAGCCGCTCGTAGTGGCCGTGCGGGGACTCGGCCTGGGCGTACATGCCGCCGAAGAAGACCACGCCGGAGACCTGCTGCTGGAGGAGCAGCTCCACGTAGTCGGCCTCGGAGACGCCGCCGGCGGTCTGCGTGCACAGCACGGGCGTGAAACCCTGCTGGGCCAGCGCGCCGCCGACCACCTCGGCGAAGGCGGGGAAGATCGGGTTCTGCAGCTCGGGCAGGACCAGGCCGACCAGGCGCGAGCGTTCGCCGCGCAGCTGGGTCGGTCGTTCGTAGCCGAGCACGTCGAGTGCGGTCAGGACAGCTGTGCGGGTGGCCTCCGAGACGCCCGGCTTGCCGTTGAGCACCCGGCTGACCGTCGCCTCGCTGACCCCGACCTTCTGCGCGACCTCGGCGAGTCGTCGTGTCATGCAGGCAAGGCTAGTGCACGGCACGCAAGCTGCTTACGCATTCTTGCAATTCCCCGGCATCGGTTGCTGCAAGGCGAGGTCAAGCAGCTCAGCGAGGTGCAGCGCCTTTCGCCCGTCCGCGAGTTGGGCGATCTGGGTGCGGCAGCTGAAGCCGTCGGCCAGCACCGGGGCCGCCGGTTCGGCGCGGAGTGCGGGCAGCAGCACCCGCTCGGCGGCGGCGACGGACACCTCGTGGTGGCCGGGCTCGAAGCCGAAGTTCCCGGCGAGACCGCAGCAGGAGGCGGGCAGTCTGCGCAGGTCGAGACCGAGTCTGGCCGCCAGCCGGTCGTCGGCCCCGGTGCCGAGCACCGCGTGCTGGTGGCAGTGGGTCTGTGCGAGCGCGCCGCGCAGCCCGTCCGGCAGCGGCGGGAACTCGGGCAGCTGATCCCGGCGCTCGTCCAGGAACTCGGCGAAGGTCCGGACGCGGGCGGCGAGCCGGGCGGCGGCCGGGTCGTCAGGGAGATGCCGCGGCAGTTCCTCGCGCAGGGCGGCGGCGCAGCTGGGTTCCAGCACCACGACGGGCAGCTCCGCCACGTCCCCGCGGCCCAGCGCGCGCAGCGTGCGGGCCATGGTTCGGCGCGCGGCGTCGAGGCGTCCGGTGGTCACCTGCGTCAGCCCGCAGCAGACCGGGCCCGCGGGCAGCACCGGCCGGAATCCGCAGCGTTCCAGCACGGCGGCGGCGGCCCGCAGCACGCCGGGGTCGAGGTGGTTGCCGAAGGTGTCCGGCCAGAGCAGCACCGGCTCGCCGGTGGACGGCGGACGGTGGTCACGGGCGAAGGCGCGGGCGGGGATCGGCGGCAGCGGGCGCTCGGGCGCCGTTCCGGCAAGGACGCGGGCGGCCACGGCGAGGGGCCGGATCCGCAGCGCGCGGGCCGCCGCGGTCCCCAGTCCGGGCACCGCGTGCAGCAGGCGCAGCAGCCGGGGCAGGCCGCCCAGCACGAGGTGCGTGCGCGGCCGCGGGCGTCGGCGGTAGTGGCGGTGCAGGAACTCGGACTTGTAGGTCGCCATGTCGACCTGGACCGGGCAGTCGCGGGCGCAGCCCTTGCAGGAGAGGCAGAGGTCGAGCGCGTCCAGCACCTCGCGGGAGCGCCAGCCGTCGGCGATCGGACCGTCCGCGCGGGTCAGGCCGCGCAGCAGCTCGGCGAGCAGGCGCGCGCGGCCCCGGGTGGAGTGCCGCTCGTCGCGTGTGGCCGCGTAGCTGGGGCACATCACCCCTGACGGCTCGTCCGCGACGCAGGCGCCGACGCCGACGCAGCGCCGCGCGCCGTCGGCCAACGGCAGCTCGCGGTGGAGCGCGGGCTGCCGCAGGTCCGCGTCGAGCGGCCGCGGGTCGACGAGGTTGCCGGGGTTCAGCAGGTTCGTGGGGTCGAACAGCGCCTTGAAGCTCCCGAACAGCTCGATCACCTCGGGCGGGTACATCCGGGTCAGCAGCTCGGCGCGGGCCTGACCGTCGCCGTGTTCGCCGGAGAGCGAGCCGCCGTGCCGGACCACGAGATCGGCGGCCTCGGTGAGGAACGCCCGGAACCGCCCGCCCGCCCGGCCGCCGTGGTCCCGGCCGCCGTGCTCCTCGTCGAGCGGGAAGTCGAGCCGCAGGTGGACGCAGCCTTCGCCGAAGTGGCCGTAGGGGGTGCCGCGCAGACCGTGCTCGGCGGTCAGCGCCCGCAGCTCGCGCAGGTAGCCGCCCAGGCGCTCCGGCGGCACCGCGGAGTCCTCCCAGCCCGGCCAGGCCTCCGAACCGTCGGGCGCGCGGGTGGCGGTTCCTGCGGCCGCCTCGCGGATCCGCCAGAACGCGCGCTGCTCGGCGGGGTCGGTGAGCACCACGACCCGGGCGCCCTGCTCCCGCGCAGCGCGGGCCAGCGCACGGGCGTGGTCGCCCGCCTCGGCCTCCAGCAGCAGCCAGCCCGCGCCCGCGGGCAGCCGCTCCCTGGCCGCCGGGTCGCGGACCAGGTCCGCGCCCATGCCCTCGGCCGTCAGCGGACGCAGCGGCAGCAGGTCGACGACGGCCTCCGCGGCGGCCGTCTCGTCCGCGTAGCCGGCGACGACCAGCTCCCTTGTGCGCGGCAGCGGCGCGAGGGCGACGGTCGCGCCCAGCAGGACGGCGCAGCCGCCCTCGGTGCCGGTGAGGGCGCGGGCGAGATCGAAGCCGCGCTCGGGCAGCAGCGCGTCCAGCGCGAACCCGGAGACCCGGCGCGGGAGTTGCGGAAAAGCCCGGCGCAGGGTGGTCAGGTTCCGCTCGACCAGGTCGTGCAGGCCCCGGTACAGCTCCCCCTCCCGGCCCGGCGTCCGCAGCAGCGCCGCGCGCTGCTCGGCGTTGCGCGGACCGTGGACGGTGAGCTCGGTGCCGTCGGCCAGCAGCAGGTCGAGCGAGCGGACGTTGTCGGCCGTCCGACCGAAGGCGACGGAGTGGGCGCCGCAGGAGTCGTTCCCGATCATCCCGCCGAGGGTGCAGCGGCTGTGCGTGGAAGGGTCGGGTCCGAAGACGAGACCGTGCGGCGCGGCAGCGGCCTGGAGCCGGTCCAGCACCGTCCCCGGCCGGACCCGCGCGGTCCGCGCGTCGGGGTCCACGGCGTCCGGCTCCAGTCCGCCGAGACCGGAGCGGAAGTCGAGCACCAACGCCCCTGGGCTGACGGCCTGTCCGCCGATGCTCGTCCCCGCGCCCCGCGCCAGCACCGGCACTCCGTGCTCCCGCGCCAAGGCGACCGCCGCCCGCACGTCGTCCGCCGAGGCGGGCCGCACGACGCCGAGCGGCACCTGACGGTAGTTGGAGGCGTCGTAGGCGTAGACGGCCCGCTGCGTCGCACTGAAGTCCACATCACCCCGCACCGCCGCCCGCAGGGCGGCCGCGAGGGCGGGGTCGAACGCTCCGTTGGTCACAGGGCCATTGTGGATCACCCGCCCCGACCGGTCGGCGCGCCGTCCCGGAACCGCGGGGTCGGGGTCAGTCGGTGAACTCCGCCGCCTGGCGGGCCGCGTCGGTGGTGCACTGGGAAAGCACGGGCGCGGGCCAGGCGAGGCGGGTGCCGTCGGGTTGGCGGGCGGCGAAGGCGCAGGCGCCGCGGGTGCCGAGGGCGAGGTACGGGGGCGGGGTCGTGCCGGGGCGGTTGTCGGCCGCGGGGAGGCCCGCGCCACCCGCGGTGAGGCCGGAGACCAACTGCCCGGCGGTCAGGGCGTCGGGGGCCACCCTCGGCAGCGTCGGGCAGGTGACCGGGGTCGGCCTGCCGAGGCGCGGCGGGCTCCAGTCGAGGGCGTAGCAGCGCACCGCGCTCACCGTGCGGCGGCCGTCGAAGGGGCCCGTGGTCGCCTCGCCGACCAGCCGGAACGTGAACACGGCCGTGGCGGTGCCCCGGTAGTCGACGCGCAGCAGCGTGCTGTCCACCGCGGCGGCCTCGCTCGCGAAGCGCGCCTCGCCGGGCCGGCCGTCAGGGGGGAGCTGACGCAGGGCCACGGCCAGCAGTTGGGCCTTGCCGTCGGCCGCGCGGGCGGCGAGCGCGGGGGCGTTGGTGGCGGTGAGCCAGCCGCAGGCCTGCCCCACGAGGACGACGGCGCCGAAGCTGGCGAGGGTGATCGTCAGCCCGAGTAGTCGCCGCAGGAAGCGACGCAGGCCGGGTCTCGGCGGCACCATCGCCGCGCCGAGCGTCACCGCCTCCGCCGCCTTCGTATCGCCGTGCCCGTCACTCCTGTCTCCACCTGGTGTCCCCACCGCGCGTCTGTGTCGGTCCCGTGAAGAACCATTGTGGGGCCTGCGCACGACGATTGGGCAGCCCGGTACAGAACTGTTGCAATGGTCCAGTCCTCTGCTGACGAATCCTCAGGATCCGTCCGTCCGTGCCCCTTTGGTCCACCAGAGCGAATCCCGGCGGGGCGCGGCTCACTCTTTCGCGTCCACGCTCCGGCTTCGGCGCTCCGGGCCGCACCGGTCGGCTACGGTCGGGCAGGCCATGACGATCAGCCCGACCCTCGCCCACCGGGTGCTCTCCCTCCTCGCCCTGCTGTCGCTGTTCCAGGGGCTGCCCGCCGCCCTGAGGAACGAGGCCGTCGCCCGCGTCTACCTGTCCGTCGGCTTCGGCGTGCTGTACGGCGCGCTGCTGGTGCTGGCCGCGTCGATGGGCGTCGCCCGGACGCCGGCCGCGCTGCGGCGCCTGGACGTGCTCGTGCTCGGCGGGGCGGTGCTGCGGCTCGGGCTCCTGCTCGCCTCCGGCACCGGCCGGGGCGCGGCCGCGTACCACGACGACGAGGGCCCGCTGGTCACCATGGCCGCGCGTTCCCTCGCCGCCGGAGGCCACGTCTACGGGGTGCACTTCCCCGGCACGCCGAGGATGTTCCACGTCCCGATGACCCCGCTGATGGACGGCAGGGTCGCCGACGTCTTCGGCTATCCGCCGCTGAGCGTGCTGCTCACCGCGCCGTTCACCGCCCACGGGCCGCTGCCCGCGCCGGCCTGGGTGCCGGTCGCCGGGCTGTGGAGCCTGCTCGCGCTGGTCGCCGCCGCCGTGCTGATGTTCCGTCGGCTGCCGACGCCGCTTCGGCCCGCGGCGACGCTGCTCTTCTTCGGCATGAGCTGGATGTTCGACTACGCCCGCGACGGCTACCCGGTCTACCTGGCCCTGCCCTTCCTCGTGGTCGTGCTCGCCGGGTGGAGCCGGATCGGCGCGGGCGGACGGCTCGGTCGGACCGGCGTGGTGTCCGCCTGCTGCCTGGGCGTCGCCGACAGCGCCCACCAACTGGCGTGGTTCCTCACCGTCTTCGTGCTGCTCGGCGTGCTGCTGCTGCGTCGCGGCGAGCTCGGCGCGTGGCGGTCCGCACTCGGCGTCACGGCCCGCTACACAGGGCTGGTCCTGGGTGTGCTGCTGCTGGTCGACCTGCCGCTGCTGCTCCGCGACGGCGCGGCCTGGCTGCCCGGCGTGCTCACCGTGCTGACCCAGCACGCCTCGCCGCAGGGGCTCGGTCCGGTCGACATCAGCTACTACCTGACCCACGGCAGCGGCGCGCTGGGCCTCTACTCCGCCGCCGCCGGCGCCCTGCTGCTGGCGACGCTGGCCGCCTTCGCGCTCTTCCCCGCCCGGCTCGCGCCCGTCGTCGCGCTGCTGCCCTGGCCCGCCTTCTTCCTGTCGACCAGGTCCACCGAGACCTACTTCGTGCTGCTCGCTCCCCTGTGGCTGACCGCCCTCTGCTGCAACGAACGCGCCGCGCTCGCGCAGGCCTGGCAGTGGCGTCCCGCGGTGCTGCGTTCTCGTCCGGTCCGGCTCGCCGCGCCCGCCCTGCTCGCGCTGCCCGCGCTGGTGCTGCTGCTGGCCGCGGTGGCCACCCCGCCGCCGCTCAGGGTCGCCGCGCGGGCGAGCGCGGGGAGCGGACCCCACAGCGCCGACCGGGCGACGGCGGGCCTGGACCGGATCGAGGCGACGCTGCGCAACACCACGGACCGCGCGCTCACCCCCTCCTTCGCCACCAGCAACAACGCCTGGCTCGACTTCGGCTGGCGGATCGTCTCCGGCCCGCGGGCGGTCCCCGCGCACGGCAGCGCCGCATACGTGCTGGTCCGGGTGGGCGCGCCGTTCGCGCCCAACGCCTCGGGCCCCACCTACCTGCGGATCCTGTCCGACGGCCCGATGACGCTCACCAACGAGCCGCTCGTGCTGGGCGCTTCGTAACGCCGCCGCCCACCGCGCACACCCCGGGGCTCAGCTGTAGACCGACTGCCGTTCGGTCAGTGCCAGTTCGACGACCTCGACCAGGACCTGCTTGACCGAGTCCCGCTCCCGCGCGTCGCAGAGGACCACGGGGACGTGCTCGCCGAGGTCCAGTGCCACCCGCACCTGGTCCGCCGGGTAGCGCTGGGCGCCCTCGAAGCAGTTGACGGCGACCAGGAAGGGGATGCCGCGCCGCTCGAAGTAGTCCACCGAGGGGAAGCAGTCCTCCAGCCGCCTGGTGTCGGCCAGCACGATCGCCCCGAGCGCGCCCTGGGCCAGCTCGTCCCAGACGAACCAGAAGCGGTCCTGTCCCGGCGTGCCGAAGAGGTAGACGGCGAGGCCGGAGCGGATGTCGATACGGCCGAAGTCCATCGCGACCGTGGTCGTGCTCTTGGCCTCGACCCCGTCGGTGTCGTCGACCGGACGGCCCGCCTCGCTCAGCCGCTCCTCCGTCCGCAGCGGACGGATCTCGCTGACGGTTCCGACGAGGGTCGTCTTGCCCGCGCCGAAGCCGCCCGCGACCAGGATCTTGATGGCGACGGGCGCGACGTCCCGGTTCGGAGCGGCTGCGTTCACGGGCGCATCATAGGGCCCACGGGCTCGGCCCCGTAAGTGGCGTATCAGCGGGACGCGGCTGGAAGGGCCGTTCCCACGTGTGCGGCGGCCAGTTGCTGGAAGCGGACCAGGCTCTGGGTGTACGCGACCGGTGTCACGTGCACCGGGCCGGTGTACGGGTGGGTCATGTGCAGCACCATCCAGATGCCGAAGCCGACCACCGCTCCGACCAGCCCGAGCGCCACGGACTCGCGCCGGTGGAAGGTGAGTCCGGCGATGGGCGCGTAGAGCAGCACCAGCAGGCCGGTGCAGATCAGCGCGGGGTAGAGCGGCCAGGGCATGGTCGCCGCGGTGTCGGCCAGCCGGATCTGCCGGGCCGTGTAGACGCCGTTGAGGTCGCTCAGCTCCTGTTCCCGCGCCGCGGAGGGCGGCTCGGACTGGACCTGGGCGCGGACCGCGTCCAGGCGCTGCCAGGAGACCGGGCTGGCCTGGCCCCTGGTCATGGTGGCCCACTCCGTGTCGATGACGGAGGTGACGTAGCTGTGCAGCAACGGCCGGGTGTGCACGTCGGCGTCGGTGTAGGCGGCGTTCAGCGCCCGCGACTCGTCGAGGGTGTGCCCGCGCGCGGTGTTGAGGTTGGCCCACGAGCCGGCGATCAGGAACGCGGCGATCAGCACGAAGGAGGAGAGCGAGGCGGAGCCGAGGAAGCCGAGGGCGCCGCCGGAGAAGGTCCCCTCGCGCGAGCGCGCGGTGCGCCCGAACGAGGCCAGCACGAGCACCGCGAGCACCGCGCCGACGGCCGCGGCGGCGAGAAAGCCCAGATCCATCATCGTCCCCTTCCCAGCACATGGTTGAAAGCGCCCGCACCGGCGGCGACCAGGGCGGGGATGGTGATGGCGACATAGACGAAGGCCGCTTCGGGCGCGGCGGGGGCGGCCGTGACGGTCGGCTGCGGCAGCGGACGGGGCACGGCCGTGACGGCGTGGGTGTGGGCCGTCGGCGTCGGCGTGGGCGCCGCGAGCACCGGCTGTCGGCGTAGGTGGTGGTGCACCGGTGCGGGCGGCTGCGGCGGTCGGGGGCGCGGCGGATGCGCGTGCGCGCAGTGCGGGGGCACCGGGAAGGGCGGCGGATGCGGCGGCGAGTGGGGAAGTCCCGGCCGCACCGGAGGCACGAAGGGGACGGGCGGCGGCGGGCAGATCCGTGGCTCCATGCGCCGAAGCTGCCCACCGGTCCTGGCCGCTACGGATCGCCGGGGCGGATTGACCCGACCGGGCCGGGCAAACCCGAACGCCAGGCCGAGGCGGCGCGCAGCCGTCCGATCCGTGGCGGCGGCCCCCGGTTCAGAGCGCGCGCAGGCCCGCGATGACCTCGCGCAGAACCGCCTCGTCCGGCAGCTGCGCCGCCGGAACGGGACGGGTGACATGGATCAGTTCGGCGGCCAGCAGGTCGCCGAGGAGGATGCGGACCACCCCGAGCGGCAGGTCGAGGTCGGCCGCGATCTCCGCCACGGAGAGCGGACGGCGGCGGACCAGCTCCAGGATCGCCTCGTGCTCCGGGTCCTGGGCGTCCTCGTCGGCCATGGCGGGGTCCTGCGGCACCGCGCCGATCTGGGTGACGACGTCGAAGGGCTCGGGTCCGCTGTGCCGGGTGCGCCCGCGCGTCAGCGTGTACGGGCGCACCAGCTGGGCGAGTTCGGGATCGTCGGTGTAGTCGTCCGTGCCGAAGTCCACGTAGTCGCCGTCGTCGAATCCGTCCGCCTCGTGGGCGCCCCCGTCCCCCCGCATCGGGCTCACCCCGCCGACGCCGCCGCCCGCGGCTCGGTGCCGAGGTGCTCACCGACCCGCCGGACGAGCAACGCCATCTCGTAGGCGATCAGACCCACGTCGGAGTCCGCCTCGCTGAGCACCGCCAGGCAGCTGCCGTCGCCGGCCGCCGTGACGAAGAGGAAGGCCTGGTCCAGCTCGACCATGGTCTGCCGGACCTCGCCGACCTCGAAGTGGCGGCTGGCGCCCTTCGCCAGGCTGTGGAAGCCCGAGGCGACGGCGGCCAGGTGCTCGGTGTCCTCACGGGCCAGCTCCCCGGACGCGCCGGTGGCCAGGCCGTCCCCGGAGAGGATGACGGCGTGACGGATCGTGGGCACCCGACGGACCATGTCGTCCAGGAGCCAGTTGAGATCTCCGGCGGGCTTCGTGGTGGCTGTCATCGGGTGGTTCCCTCCGAGGTCGGATCTGTTGTCGCCGCGTGCTGGTGGTTCTGGTCACGCCGGTGGTCGTGGTCCCGCTGTTCCTCGCGCCCGCGCGAGAGGCCGCGCTGGAACGAGGCGAAGGTGGCGCGCGCCTGCTCGGGCGTGCGCTCGGTGCGTTCGTCGCCCTCGCCGACGCGCGGCGCCGTCGCGGAGGCGGCCGAGCCGCTGTCCGTGACCCGCCGCAGCTGCGGGGCGAGGTTCGCCTGCCGGATCCTCCGCGGCAGCGCCGGGGGCGTGTCCCCCGCGTTCGACACGGTGGCCGAGGTGGCCGGCCCGATCGCCTGCGCGGCGGACCGGTCGGCGGCCGCGCGCTGCTCGGCGAGCAGCACGTCGGACAGCAGCGTGTCCGCCAGGATGTCCTCGTCGAGGACCTCCTGCCGCGGCGAGGGCGCCAGCGCGGGCGTCGGCGCGGCGGGCAGGGCCCGCTGCGGACGGCGACGCGGCAGTCCGCCGGTGCTCAGGCCCTCGTCCGGGGTGTGCGGGCGCGGGCCGCCCTGCGCGGCGGGCGCGGGCTCGGAGCGGTGGCGCCCGGTGGGAACGGCGACCCTGACCACCTCGGTACGACGCCGGTCCTGGCGGCCGGGGTCGCGCGGGATGCGGGTTAGCTGCGCCGGCTCGACGTGCTCGCCGGCCGCGTCCGCGTCACCGGGGCGCGGCTGCGCGGGTGTGAGCAGCTCACGCGGCAGCAGCACCACGGCCGTGGTGCCGCCGTAGGGCGACCGGCGCAGCGAGACCCGGATCTGGTGCCGGAACGCCAGGCGGCTGACCACGAAGAGGCCGAGCCGGTCGGTGTCGCCGAGGTCGAAGTCGCCGCCGGTCGCGAGCCTGTCGTTGGCCGCGAGCAGCGCCTCCTCGCTCATGCCCAGTCCGCGGTCGTCGATCTCCAGCACGAAGCCGTTCGCGACCTCCTCGCCCTGGATCCGCACCTGCGTGTGCGGCGGCGAGAAGACGGTCGCGTTCTCGACCAGTTCGGCCAGCAGGTGGACCAGGTCGGACACGGCCGCGCCGACGACGGCGACCGGCGGCATCCGGTGCACGCGCACCCGCGCGTAGTCCTCGATCTCGCCGACGCCCGCGCGGACGACGTCCAGGACGCGCACGGGGCGCCGCCAGGAGCGTCCGGGGGCCGCGCCGGAGAGGATGATCAGGCCCTCGGCGTGGCGGCGCATGCGCGTGGTGAGGTGGTCGAGCCGGAACAGGTCCTCCAGCTCGCCCGGCTCCTCCGCGCGGCGCTCCATCTCGTCGAGCAGCGAGAGCTGGCGGTGCAGCAGCGACTGGCTGCGCCGGGCCAGGTTGACGAAGACCGCGGCGACGCCGCGACGCAGTTCGGCCTGCTCGACGGCGGCCTCGACGGCCGCATGCTGCACGGCGTTGAACGCCCGGCCGAGCTGGGCCAGCTCGTCTCGCGCGGCGCCGTCGGTGGCCGTGCCGGACGTGGCGCCTCCCGGCCAGTGGAGCGGCGGGGCCTCGACGGCGACGTCGACCTTCTCGCCGTCACGCAGGCGCTGCATCACCGCGGGCAGCCGGACGCCGGCCAGCTCGAAGGCTCCGTCGCGCAGCCCGACCAGCTCCTTGACCAGGCGTCGGCCGATCCGCAGCGAGAGGAAGACGGTCGCGACGACCGCGAGCAGACCGCCGAGCCCGGCGATGGCGTCGTCCCTGATCACACCGATCGCGTAGTCGCGCGCCTCGTTGCCGGCGAGGGTGGCGGCCTGCTGGTTGATGGTGCTGAGCTGCCCGAGCACCCGGTCGGCGGTCTCGCGCCACTGCGGGTAGTTCATCCGGCTGATCGCGTCGATCGCGCCGAGGCCGGCGGTGTAGCCCTCCAGCGAGTTGAGCTCGAAGTAGTCGGAGCTCTCGGTGAACTGCGCGTAGAGGTTGGCGATCGGGTCGGGCAGCTGCGCGTAGTGAACCTTGAAGAGCAGCTGCTCGGTCGCGCCGGTCGCCAGCAGCTCCTGGAACTGCTCCTGGCTGAGGGCGCCGCGCAGGTGCGCACCCTCCTCCAGGGCGTCCTCGCGCGAGATGTACTCCCTGGCCCGGACCAGCTCGATCAGGTTCTGCGCGGTGCGCGAGAGGTCGCCGCCGCTGATGTCGCTCAGTTCGAGGCGCAGCGTGAAGAACGGGTCCTGGGCGGTGGTGTACCAGCCGTAGACGCTGTACCAGTCGAGGTAGTGCTTGGAGAGCGCGGAGCGCTGCTCGGTGAGCTCGCCGAGCTGGACCTGGATCGCCTGCACGGTGACGAGCTCGGCCTTGGTCAGGTCGCCGCGGTGCCCGGGGTCCTTGACGTGCGCCTGGAACACCGCGGCCGCCGCGTCGGTGGCCGCCTCGGCCGCCTGCAGCGGCTGGACGATCGCGGGGGGCGGCGCCTGATTGACCTTCAGCCGGACGGCCGAGAAGGCCACGGCGACCCGGCGCTCGTCCTGGAGGGCCCGCGAGAGGGTGTCGGCCGGGTTCCCGAACCACTTGTAGTCCGTGTTGACCTGGATCAGGCCCCAGACCTGGCCGACCGAGAGCACGGACGTGTAGGCCCACAGGCCGGTCAGCGCGGTGAGCGGCACCAGGAGCAGCGCGGTGATCTTCGCGCGGATGGATCTGCGGCGGAAGCGCATGGATTCCTCTCAGGGCCCGGCAGAATCGCGGCGACTCTACTACTAGCAAGAGCGTCAGTTCGACCGTCGCTCACACCATCTGCCTCTCTCGCACACAAGTACCCCCGACAAACCGGGCAAGTCACTCGAATCACCTGCCAACACAGGTCGTTGGTACGCAGTGCATGAGGTCGTCGCGTGGAACTCCTGTGAAAGGCCCGAGGCGCTCTGGCCGCGCAAGTTCCCCTCGGGTAACTTGCAATGTCCACGTGCCCCGCCGCCGCGGCCGTGGTCTCCTCCGCCCCGGAGGGTGGAAGGAGACGACGTACGTGCGCGAGTTCAGTGTCCCGGCCATGGCGAGGTCGCCGCGGACCGAAGGTCTGGCCGAGTCGGTGTACCGCACCGCGGAGGACACCCCCGACCGTGCCGTCCTGGCCCGGCGCACCAGCGGCGCGGGTGAGGGCGAGGGCGGCGGCGCGTCGGCCTGGGTCGACGTCTCGGCGGCACGGTTCAGGGACGAGGTGCTCGCCGTCGCCAAGGGACTGCTGCACCAGGGCATCCGCTTCGGAGACCGGGTCGCGATGATGTCCCGCACCCGCTACGAGTGGACCGTGCTGGACTACGCGCTCTGGTCCATCGGCGCCCAGTCGGTCCCGGTCTACCCGACCTCCTCGGCCGACCAGCTGAGCTGGATCCTCGCCGACTCGCAGGCCGTCGCCTGCGTCGTCGAGCACGAGGACCACGCGATGACGGTGGGCTCGGTCTGCGACGGCCTGCCGAACCTGCGCATGATCTGGCAGCTCGACGCCGGCGCGCTGCGACAGCTCGCCTACGCCGGACGCGGCGTGGGCGACGACGTGATCGAGCGTCACCGCCAGGCCGTCGGCGCGGACACGGTGGCCACCCTCATCTACACCTCGGGCACCACCGGCCGCCCCAAGGGCTGCGTGCTGACCCACGGCAACTTCATGGCCGAGTCCGACAACATCCTGGCCCGCTACGACTCCCTGTTCGGCGGCCGGGGCGGCGACCAGCCCGCCACGCTGCTGTTCCTGCCGCTGGCGCACGTCTTCGGGCGGATGATCCAGGTCGCCGCGCTCCGGGCCGGCGTCCGGCTGGGCCACGAGCCGAGCCTCGCCCCCGCCGACCTGCTGCCCGCACTCGCCTCCTTCCGGCCGACCTTTCTGCTGGCGGTGCCGTACATCTTCGAGAAACTGCTGCAGCGGGCCAGGCAGCGGGCCCAGGAGTCCGGCCGCGCGGCGGTGTTCGAGAAGGCCTACGCGGTCGCGGTCCGCTACGCCTCCGCGCAGGAGCGGCACTCCTTCGACGAGGGGCCGGGACCCTCGGCGGCACTGCGGGTCCAGCACCAGCTCTACGAGACGCTGCTCTACGGGAAGGTGCGCGCGGTGCTGGGCGGCAGGGTCCGCTACGCCATGTCCGGCGGTTCGGCGATGAGCCGCGAACAGGCGCTGTTCTTCCAGGGCGCGGGCATCACCGTGATCGAGGGCTACGGCCTGACCGAGACCACCGCCGCCGCCACCGCCAACCCGCCGGACCGCCCGCGCTTCGGCACGGTCGGCCAGCCGATCCCCGGCACGAGCGTGCTGATCGCCGAGGACGGCGAGGTCTGGCTCTCCGGCGGCCAGGTCTTCCACGGCTACCACAACGACCCCGAGGCCACCGCGCGCTCGCTGCGCGGCGGCTGGCTCGCCACCGGCGACATCGGGCACCTGGACGCCCAGGGCTATCTGCGGATCACCGGCAGGAAGAAGGAGATCATCGTCACCAGCGGCGGCAAGAGCGTCGCGCCCACCCTCCTCGAGGACCGGGTCAGACTCCACCCGCTGGTCGCCCACTGCCTCCTCGTCGGCGACGACCGCCCCTTCATCGGCGCCCTGATCACCCTCGACGCCGAGGCCGTCGCCCACTGGCTCGCCCTCCACGGCCGCGAACCGCTCACCCCCCAACAGGCCGCGGCCGATCCGGAGATCCACTCCGAACTCCAACGCGCGGTCGTCGCCGCCAACACCGCCGTCTCCCGCGCGGAGTCGATCCGCTCCTTCCGCATCCTCTCCCTCGACTTCTCCGAACGCGAGGGCCTCCTCACCCCCTCCCTCAAACTCCGCCGCCGCGCCATCACCCGCCACTGCGCCACGGACATCGAAGCCCTCTACTCCTCCCCCGACCCCTCCGCGGCCGCCCTGCCCCCGGCGTCCGCGCCGTTCGGTTAGGGCACGTCCGGGGACCGGCGGTGAACGTGCGGCCCGAGCGGCGGGCCGCCCCGGCCCGAGGGCTGCGCGCTGATCGCCGTCAGTGCTGAAGCACGGCCCACGGGTTGTCGTACTCCGGTGGGGCGGCTTGTTCAGGATGGAGCATCACCCGGACGCAGTGGCGCAGCCCCGTCTCGCCGGACGTACGGGCGTCGGCCATCCACGGCAGTGCGCCCATCGCTCGGGCGCGCTCGTCGGTGGCGAGCTCGTCCACGGCGGCGCGCAGATCGTCGGGGGCGGGTTCCTCCGAGAGGCAGAGCCAGCCGATCGCGGCGGCCAGCCGGGCTTCGGACGCCTCTGCTCGGTCCCGCCACCGCTCTCGGATCCATTTCGCGGTCGGCGCATGCGGGTGAGCGCGGGTGGATTCGGCGACGGCGAACACCAACGCGGCGCGGGCCATCGGATCCTGTTCCGCACCGAGCCGGGCGCGGAACGCGCCACGGACCGCGCGGTCGGGGTCCGCGGCTGTCGCCAACGCATACGCGGCGTGGACGCGGACCGCAGGATCGGGGTCGTGCAGAAGGGGGTGCAGGAGTGCGACGTCGGATCGGTCCGCCAATCGCCCATGTCACGCCACCTCGCCACCTCGCAACCGAGTCTCACCGGCCCCGATCATGCCTGAGCCGAGGGCCGAGCCCGGAACCGGTGCGTACGGAATCCGCGTCGGTCTCCAGAACGACGCCAGGGCGAGGCGCCGACGTGCAGAGAAGACGGAGACCGTTGGATGCCGACCGCAAGGGCGAACGACTACGACAGCTTCGGCGAGGCGTACGCGGCGCAGAACGAGAGCAGCCTCGAGAACGCCTACATCGAGCGGCCCGCGATGCTGGCCCTCACCGGGGACGTGGCCGGTCGCCGGATCCTGGACGCGGGGTGCGGGGCGGGTCCGCTGTTCGCGGCGCTCCGTGACCGAGGCGCCCAGGTCAGCGGCCTCGACTCCAGTGCGGGGATGGTGGCGCTGGCGCGGCGTCGACTGGGCGAAGACGCGGACCTGCACGTCGCGGACCTGAGCGATCCGCTGCCGTTCGCCGACGGCGCGTTCGACGATGTCGTCAGTTCGCTGGTGCTGCACTACCTGGAGGACTGGGGTCCGACGCTGACCGAGCTGCGGCGAGTGCTCCGACCCGGTGGCCGGCTGATCGCCTCGGTGATGCACCCCTTCGTGGACTACCTGTTCCAGCCGGATCCCCGGCCGAGCTACTTCGCGACCACCAGCTGGACCGACGACTGGATCGACCTGGTGGGCCGCCCCACCCCGATGACCTTCTGGCGCAGGCCGCTGCATGCGATGACCGACGCGTTCACCGCGGCCGGCTTCCAGCTGGCCGTCCTCACCGAGCCGAAGATCGACCCCACCGGCCGCGACCTGTTCCCCGACGAGTTCCGCGACCCCAAGCTGGGCTTCCTGATCTTCGTCCTGGAGGTGCCCGCGGTCCCCGTCGCCCGGGAGGACGGTCAGGCGTCGTCCTCGGCGTAGACGAGTTCCAGCTCGAAGCCCTGGCCGTCGACGAGGTGGACGGCCGTCCCCGTGTCGACCCGCTGGTGCCAGCCCGCGGCGAGGGCGGCGGCCAGGGGCGCGGGTTTGGGACCGCGGAGGGCGAGATGGTTGAGGCCGGCCCGGAGGCGGTCGTGGCCTCCGGGGTGGAGAGCAGGGGACTGTTCGATCACCACGTAGCTGGCGCCGCGACGCCAGCTACGGCCGTGGTCCCAGTGCTGGAACGGCTCGCAGCCCAGTGCGACGAGCACTGGCCCCCACTGGCGTTCGGCGAGGGCCAGGTCGTCCGTCCACAGCTCCACGTGGTGGACGAGGGCTCCGTGGTGATCAGTCGTCATTCCGACATGATCGCAGCGGAACTCACGCGTTGGCGCTGAACACCGGGAGGTAGCCGCCGGACTGGCCGGCGGAGGTGGGGTGGTAGGACTCGTATATCGGCAGCGTCGTGCTGTGCAGCCAGGAGTTGCTGGAGCAGATCTCGTGGCCGGAGAACGCCCCGCGCACGTCGCCGAAGCTGTAGCCGTACTTGGCGACCTCCTTGGCGGTCACCGTGGCCAGCGCGTCGGCCGCGCCGTTGATCGCCGTGCGGCTGGTGTTGCTGATGCCGAACAGGCAGCTGCCGGGGACCGCGTAGAGGTGCGGGTAGTCCAGCACCACGACGTGGGCGTTGGGCGCGTGCGACCTGATCGCCGAGTAGACGGCGTCGAGACGGGCCGCCAGCTGCGTGTTGATGTAGTTCTCCGCCGTCGAGACGGCGGAGAGGCAGGAGCTGGTGCCGTCCAGGACGCAGGTCTCCATGGTCGAGGAGAAGCCCGCGTCGTTGCCGCCGATGGTGATGCTGACCTCGGTGGTGCTGCTGCTCAGCGCCGAGATCTGGTTGTTCAGCACATCCGTCGTGGTCGCCCCGCTGCAGGCGACGAAGCCGAAGCTGGACGGCGCGTGCGACTGCTGCCAGAGGTAGCCGTAGGCGAGCGTGCTGCGGTAGCAGGAACCGCTGGAGGAGATGTAACTGCCGCTGCCGACGCCGGAGGAGTAGGAGTCGCCCATGGCGACGTACCCCCCGGTCGACGCGTTTGCCGCGGGAGCGGCGGCGAGGGCGCCCGCGGCGAGAGCCGCGGTGGCGAAGGTGGCGGCGAGGAGCCGTCTGAGGGCGGATCCGGGCATGCGCATGGAACCTCCACTGCTACGTGGTGGTGCACGACTGTGGGGTGGGACACAGGTCGACGCGCGTCCACACTTGTGTACCAGTGAGTAACCACGCTGGGAAGTGTGCATGCCAGTGATTGCCTCGAATGACTGAAGATTTGTCAGATCGACGCAAGTGCTGTGACGTGAGGGTCAGCCGAGATAGGAGAGCCTGACGGTCCTGCTGGGGTTGTCGACATTGGTGTCGATCAGCACGATCGACTGCCATGTCCCGAGGGCCGGGCGGCCGCCGACGACGGGCAGCGTGGCGTGCGGCGCCACCAGCCCCGGCAGCACGTGGTCCCTGCCGTGACCGGGCGAGCCGTGCCGGTGCCGCCACCGGTCGTCCGCCGGCAGCAGCGTGCGGAGCGCGGCCAGCAGGTCGTCGTCGCTCCCCGCCCCCGTCTCGATCACCGCGACACCGGCGGTGGCGTGCGGGACGAAGACGTTGAGCAGCCCGTCCGCGCCCGGCGCGACCTCGGCGAGGAAGCTCTCGCAGCGCTCCGTCAGGTCGACGGCCGCCTCGCGGTGACCGGTGGTCAGCTGAAAGGTGCGGGTACTGAAGGTCATGCCCCCATCATCGCCGACGCACCCGGCGCCTCCGGCACCCCGCTACGGGCCGAGCAGCCGCACTACGGGCCGAGCAGCCGCCGCAGGTGCTCCTCGTCCTCGTCGCTGAGGCCGGAGACGAAGCGGGCCAGCACCGCCTCGCGGTCCTGCTCCTTCTCGAGCTCCGAGCGCATCCGACGGGCGGCAAGGCCGGGGGCGTCGCGGGCCTCGCGGGCGGGTGCGTAGGCGAAGGCCCGGCCGCTGCGGGTGCGCTCGACCATGCCCTTCTCGTGCAGCCGGGAGAGGATCGTGTTCACCGTCGTGCGCGCCAGCTCCGCACCGAGGGCACGCTGGATCTCGGCCGGGGTCATCGGCCCGGTCGCCGCCCACAGCACGGTCAGCACTCCGGACTCCAGCTCACCCGGGTGCCGCCGGTGCCCCGCCCCATCCATGCCGCCGCCTCTCCCGCCCGCCGCCGGGCGATCGAACTCTCCGTCCACCGCACGCGTCGTCACCTTCGGAATCGCAGGTTCCATCCACTACAGTGACACGGAACGACTACACGCATGTAGACGATAACGACGCAGAGTCCACTATCGCAGGAGGATCAAGCCATGGCCCCGGACCCCTCGGCCGTGAACCAGCTCGCGGTGAACCTCCTCGATGCGAACTCCCTGCTCGCCGCCTTCGGGGCGCTCGGCATCGCGGTCATCCTCTTCGCCGAGACCGGCCTCCTGGTCGGCTTCTTCCTCCCCGGCGACTCGCTGCTCTTCACCGCGGGTCTGCTCTGCACCACCAGCAAGAACGGCGTGCACCTGAACCTGGGCGGGGTCCTCGTCTGCGCGATCGTCGGCGCGCTGGTCGGCGCGCAGGTGGGCTTCATGATCGGCCAGAAGGGCGGAAAGTCCCTACTGGCCCGGAGCAAGAACAAGCACCTGCTGCAGGGCGCGGCCCGCGCGGAGGAGATCCTCGCCAAGTACGGCTACGCCAAGGCGATCGTGCTGGCCCGCTTCATCCCGGTCGTGCGGACCGTGCTGAACCCGATGGCGGGCGCGCTGAACGTGCCGGTGCGCACCTTCACGCTCTGGCAGGTCGTCGGCGGCCTGCTCTGGTCGGTCGGCATCGTCATGGCCGGCTACGCCCTCGGCTCGAGCATCCCGAACATCGACCAGTACCTGCTGCCGATCATCGCCCTGATCGTGGTGATCTCCGTCATCCCGATCGCCCTCGAACTGCTGCGCTCGCGCAAGCGCAGCGCCTCCGCGGAGTAGGACACCTCCTTGAACAACCTGAGCACCAACGGCGTCGGCCAACTGGCCATGAGCGGACGCTCGATCGACGGCGGCCTGTACACCTGGATCACCCGCCAGGCACAGGACAGCCCGCACTGGCTGGACAGCCTGATCTCGTCCTACGCCACCGTGGCCCTCGGACTCGTCGCGCTGATGATGGTCCTGGGCTGGTGGCAGGCCCGCCAGGCCCGCAACGCCACCGCGATGGCGACCGCCCTGGCGGTGCCGGTGGCCGTGGTCGCGGCCTACGTGGTGAACGACATCTTCAAGAGCCTGGTCACCGAGGCCAGGCCCTGCCAGTCGATCCCGCACACGTTCACCGTCGACCCCTGCCCCGGCGTGGGCGACTGGTCCTTCCCCAGCAACCACGCGACGATCGCCGCGGCGGCCGCGGCGGCACTGTGGGTGGTCAACCGCACCATGGGGATCGTCGCGGCGGCGATGGCGCTGCTGATGGCCTTCGCCCGCGTCTGGGTCGGCGCCCACTACCCGCACGACGTGGTCGTCGGCCTGGTCGTCGGCGTCGCCGTGGCGCTGCCGGTCATGTGGGCGGCCCGCCGCTTCGCCCCACCCCTGGTGGTCAGACTCCAGAGCGGCGTCCTGCGCCCGCTGCTGACGGCCGGCTGAGCAGAACGCGCGACGCAAGCGGAGCGGAGGGCCTGCGCCCTCCGCTCCTCCCGTTCCCGGCGCCGCTCAGCCCCCGAGGTGCGGGCTGTAGAGCGCGGACAGGAAGCGGGTCACCAGCGCTTCGCGGGTGGCCACGGGCAGGGCGTCGAGCAGCCGGTTGATCGGCGCCATCCGTGCGCCGCCGACCGCGCCCCCGCCGTCCGTCGGCGTCGCTTCCGAAGCCGGGCCGTCCAGGCGCAGGCCGGTCGCCGGGAGCAGCGCGGCGAAGGACGCGTTGTCCAGCGCGGTGAGGTCCACCTGCCCCAGCAGCGCCACCAGCTCGGCCGGTACCTGCGCCGGGCCGAGCGCGCGGACCGCGTCCGCGCTCTCCCGCAGCACCGCCAGCAGGTCCTCGACGCCGCCCTCGCTGACGCCGGTCAGGGTCAGGTGGAGGTTGGCGGGGAGCCCGCCCAGCGCCAGCTGCGGCTGGAGGAAGAAGCCGCGCTCGCGGGCCTCGTCGGCGAGCGCGAACAGGTCGAGGGGGGCGTCGGGGTCGGCACCGATCGCCACCAGGGTCGCCTCGGGCTCGCCCAGGACCACCAGTCCGTCGATCGCGGCGACCCCGGCGATCAGCCTTCGTGTCGCCGCCAGTGCCGCCCGGCCGAGCTCGCGGTAGCCGTCCGCGCCGACCGCCTGGAGCGTCGCCCAGGCTCCGGCCAGCGGGCCCGCGCCCTTGCTGCTCTGGATGGTGGAGTTGACGACGGTGTAGCCGGGCCACGCGGCGCAGGCGTAGTAGGCGTGCAGTCGCAGCGCCTCGTCCCTGAACAGCAGCACCGACGCGCCCTTGGGCGCGTAGCCGAACTTGTGCAGGTCGCAGGAGAGCGAGGTGACGCCTGGCACCGAGAGGTCGAACGCGGGCACCTGCGCCCCCGCCTCCGCGAGCCAGGGCAGCAGCCAGCCGCCGACGCAGGCGTCGACATGGCAGGCGATGCCCCGCGCCGAGGCCCGCGCCGCGATCTCGGCGACGGGGTCGATCACCCCGTGCGCGTAGGAGGGCGCGGAGGCCACGACGAGCACCGTGTTCACGGTGCACGCGGCGTCCGTCGCGGCCGGGTCGGCGCGGAAGGTGCGGGGGTCGACCGGCACGGGGACCACCTTCACCCGCAGATAGGCCCCAGCCTTGTGGAAGGCGGCGTGCGCGGTCACCGGCACCACGATCTCGGGCTCGGCGATCTCCGGCCTCGCGTCGCGGGCGGCCTTGACGGCCAGGATGATCGACTCGGTGCCGCCGCTGGTGAAGATCCCCGGTGTGGCGTCGTCCCCGCCGAGCCGGGCGGCGGTCGCGCCGACGACCTGCCGCTCCAGCGCGACGATGCTCGGGAAGGCGGTCGGGTCGAGTCCGTTGACCTCCATCATCGCCAGGTAGGCGCGCTCGGCCGCCTCGCGGACCTCGGGGCGGCCGGTGTCGTACACGTACGCGGCGGTCCGGCCGCCTCGGGTCGGCAGGTCGCGTGCGGTGAGCGCGTGCAGCTCGCCCAGCAGGTCCTCGGCGCTGCGCCCGCGCGCGGGCAGTCCGGGGTGCGCGGTGGCCGCGGCGGTGTCCACGGCGGTGGCGTCGATCGTCATCGGGCGGGCTCCGTTTCGGGGAGTTCGGGGAATTCGGGATGATCGGGATGGTCGGGGAGTTCCGGGAGGCCGGGATGGTGGCTCACAGCGGACACCTCGGCGCGGCGCCGGCCGTAGGCGCGGAGCGCGGGCAGTGAGAGCGCCATCAGCGCCGCGGGAACGAGACTGAAGCCGAGCAGCACGCCGGTGCGGGCGGCCCCGGTCTGGGCGAGGGGATGGTCCAGCGTCGAGGAGGCGAAGCCGGTGGCGGCGAGGGCGAGCGAGTAGGCGCCGGGACCGACGGCCAGGCCGACCGTCTCCCCCGCCGTCCAGAGGCCGGTGAACGCCCCCGACTGCACCTGGCCGGTGCGGGCCGCGTCGGCGTGCACCACGTCCGGCAGCAGCGCCAGCGGCAGCACCTGCAGCGCGGCGTAGCAGACGCCGAGCAGCGCGCAGAGCACCAGCGTCGCCGGGACCCCGCCGGGGCCGGAGGCCGCCGGCCACAGGGCGACCGAGGCGAGGGCGTAGCCGCAGGTGGCGACGGTGAGGCAGCGCAGCCGGCCCCAGCGTGCCGCTGCCCTGGCCCACAGCGGGACCGCGACCGCGCTGGGCGCGACCAGGCAGACGAAGAGGACGGAGGTCAGTCCGTAGCCGCCCAGCCGGTAGGCCGCGACGTAGGGCGCGGCGGCGAGCATCATCGCGACCGCCGCCGCCTGCACGAAGAAGGCGGCCAGCAGGGCGAAAAAGGCCCGGTTGCCGCGCGCCGCGCGGAAGGCGGCGACCAGCCCGAGCGGTTCGGGCCCGGGCCGGGACCGGACCCAGCGGGTGCCGAACACCGGCACCAGCAGCACGCCCGCCATCACCGCCCCGACGACCAGCCCCATCGCGGCGTAGCCGTGGCGTCCGCCCCCGGCGAGCGACACCACGGCGGGCGCGGCCCCGCCCGCGACCAGGATCCCCACGGTGAGGCAGACGATCCGCCAGACCATGATCCGCGTGCGGACCGCGGGCGTCTCCGACATCTCGGCGGGCAGGGCCACGTAGGGCACCTGGAAGAGCGAGAACGCGCTGGCGGCGAGGACGAAGGTGACCGTCACCCAGACCGCCGCGCCGCTGCCGGTCAGCGGCGAGAGGAACATCGCCGCGTACGCGCCGGGCAGCGCGAGCGCGCCCGCGAGCAGCAGTCGGCCGCGGCGGCCGGTGCGCACCGCCTCGCGGTCGCTGGACGCACCGACGACGGGGTTGAAGACGGCGTCCCAGAGCTTGGGCAGGGCGACGACGAGACCGGCGATCGCGGCGGGGACGCCGAGGGCGTCGGTCATGTAGTAGAGCAGCAGCAGGCCCGGCACGGTGGAGAAGACGCCGGTGCCGACCGATCCCAGGCCGAAGGCGAGCAGCCGGCCGCGACCGACCTCGCCGCTCACAGCCCGAGCTCCCGAAGGACGAGCGCGCGCAGGTGGGCGCGGAAGCGCGGCACCTGCTCGCGGATGCCCGAGCGGCAGAAACCGTGGGTGGACCAGAGCACGGTCCACACCGTCAGCTCGACGTCCTCGGGCCGTGCCCCGGGCAGTGCCCCGGCGACCGTGTCCCTGACGGCGTCGATCAGCGGACGCGCGTACGCGGCCTCCAGTTCGGCGATCTCGGCGGCGTCGGAGAGCCAGCGACGCATCCACAGGGCGGGGATGTGCGGCTGTTCCAGACAGAAGTCGAGGTAGCGGTCGACCAGTCCGGTCGCGGCCGCGGCCGGATCGCCGGCCCCGGCCAGGGCGGCGAACTCGCCGAGCGCGTCGCGCAGCAGCGCGGCCTCGGCCTCGTGGGCGCGACGCATGACCTCGCGGTACAGGTCGGCCTTGGCGCCCACGTGGTAGGCGACGGTGGCCATGTTGAGCTGGGCCTCGGCGGCGATCCTGCGGGTGCTGGTGCCGTCGTAGCCGTACTCGGCGAAGAGCGTGGTCGCCGCCGCGAGGATGCGTTCGCGGCTGGCGTCGGGTGAGGGCGCTGCGGACATGGAGGGGACTGTATGCGCGGCGGCGCTCTCAATCAATCGATTGATGGAGCGATGTGCCCAGACCGGACGAACCTCGGGACCGCGAGCAATCACGCCCCGGACCGGCGGTCGTGGTGTGCGCGCGAGCGGTGCCGCCCGGTAGCAAGCACGGCTCAGCGTGCCGCCGCCGTGTCCGCGCCGGCTCGACGCCAGGCGGCGTCGCGGAGGAGGCGCAGGCCGTTGAGGCCGACGATCACGGTGGAGCCCTCGTGTCCGAGCACACCCAGGGGCAGCGGCAGGTGCCCGACCAGGTCCCAGACCACCAGGCCGGTGATGAACACCGAGGCGATGACCAGGTTCTGCACCACGAGCCGGCGCGCGCGGCGGGACAGCGCGATCACGGTGGGCACGGTGGCCAGCTCGTCGCGGACCACGACCGCGTCGGCGGTCTCCAGGGCGAGGTCGGAGCCCGCGCGGCCCATCGCTATGCCGGTGTGGGCGGCGGCCAGCGCGGGGGCGTCGTTGACACCGTCGCCGACGACCATCGTGCGACGGCCTGCCCGCTCCTGCTCGGTCACGGCGGCGACCTTGTCCTGCGGCAGCAGTCCGGCGCGGACGTCGGTGATGCCGACCTCGGCGGCCAGACGTGCCGCGGCACGCGGGTTGTCGCCGGTGAGCAGGATCGGCGTCCGCCCGGTCAGCGCGCCCAGGCGGGCGACGGTCTCGGCGGCGTCCGGCCGGAGACGGTCGGCGATGCCGAGCACGCCGACCGGCGTTCCGTCGCGCAGCACGACGACGGCGGTGCGGCCCGCGTCCTCCAGCTCGTCGGCGATGGCGACGGCACTCGTCTCCGCCGCACCGCGGCCCCGCTCCAGCAGCCGGGCCGGGGCGCCGACCGTGACCTTGCGGCCCTCGACGACGGCGGTGACGCCGACGCCCGGCGTGGAGACGAACTCCTCCGCGACGGCGAGGGCCGTCCCGCGGGCGTGGGCGGCGTCGACGACGGCACGGGCGAGCGGGTGCTCGCTGGGGTGCTCCGCGGCGGCGGTCAGTGCAAGGAGCCGGTCCTCGGTGAGGCCGGAGCCGGCGAGCGGGCGCAGGTCGGCGACGCGCGGGGTGCCCTCGGTGAGGGTGCCGGTCTTGTCCAGCGCGACGGCCTTGGTCCCGCCCAGCTGCTCCATGACGACGGCCGACTTCACCAGCACGCCGTGACGTCCGGCGTTGGCGATCGCCGAGAGCAGCGGCGGCATCGTCGCCAGCACCACGGCGCAGGGCGAGGCGACAATCATGAACGTCATCGCCCGCAGCAACGAGCCGGACAGCGCCGCGCCGAAGGCGAGCGGGATCGCGAAGACCAGCAGCGTGGCCGTCACCATGCCCAGCGAGTAGCGCTGCTCGACCTTCTCGATGAACAACTGCGTCGGCGCCTTCGTCTCCGAGGCCTCCTCGACCATGGCCACGATCCGGGCGATGACGGAGTCCGAGGCGCCGCGCTCGACCCGGACCCGCAGCGCGCCGGCGCCGTTCAGGGTGCCGGCGAAGACCTCGTCACCCTCCTGCTTGGCGACGGGCAGCGGCTCGCCGGTGATGGTGGCCTGGTCGACCTCACTCGCCCCGTCCAGCACGCGGCCGTCGGCGCCTACGCGCTCGCCGGGGCGCACCAGGACGGTGTCGCCGACCGTGAGGAGTTCCGTGGCCACGGTCGCCTCGGTGCCGTCGTCCAGCAGCCTGGTCGCGGTGCTGGGGGCGAGGTCCAGCAGGCCGCGCACGGAGTCGGCGGTGCGGGCGGTGGCCAGCGCCTCCAGCGCACCGGAGGTGGCGAAGATGACGATCAGCAGCGCGCCGTCCAGCACCTGCCCGATCGCGGCCGCGCCGAGCGCGGCGACGATCATCAGCAGGTCGACGTCGAGGGTCTTCTCCCGCAGCGCGGTCAGGCCCGCCCAGCCGGGCTCCCAGCCGCCGGCCGCGTAGCACAGTGCGTACAGCGGCCCCCACGCCCAGGCGGTGACCCCGGCGAGCTGCAACGGCAGGGCGATCGCGAAGAGCAGCAGTGCGGCCAGCGCCCACCGGGCCTCGGTCAGCGCGAGCACGCGCGTCTTCCGCCGCGGTGCGACGAGGGCCGACGGCGCAGCGGGGCGTTCGAGAAGGGTGGTCGGCATTCGGGCTGCTCTTCCCGTAAACGGAGGGACAGGTTTCGGCTCGGCCCACTATACGGGAACAGTTGAATGCTTCTTCACGCGTCCTCAGTATCATGACCTCATGGGCCATGGGATGAACCGCAGTACGACCGCACGCGAGCGCCTCGACGCCGTCGGCGCGAGCACCGTCGCCACCACGCTGCAAGCGCTCGCCACCCCGTCCCGGCTGCTGATCCTGGCCCAGCTCCAAGAAGGCCCGTGCGCGGCCACCGACCTCGCGGACGCCGTCGGGATGGAACGCTCCGCCTGCTCCCACCAGCTGCGCCTGCTGCGCAACCTCGGCCTGGTCGACGCCGAGCGGCACGGCCGCTCGATCGTCTACTCGCTCTACGACGACCATGTCGCCGACCTTCTCGACCAGGCCGTCGGCCACGTCGAACACCTCCGCACCCCGGGCTCCAGCGCCGCCGCAGCCCAGGCCGAGCCGGAGCCCGACCCCGCCCGCTGACGCGGCCGCCCGTCGCCCCGCGAGGATTTTCGGCCCGCTTGTGTACCTGGACGGTTACGTACCCGATCGGATACATTTCCCGCATGGACGCTGTACTGCACGCACTGGCGGACGGCGGCAGGCGCACGCTGCTGGAAGCGCTCGGGCGAGACGAGGCCACGGCCGGCGAGCTGGCCGAGCTGCTGCCCATCGCCCGGCCCGGGGTCTCCCGGCACCTGCGGGTGCTGCGCGAGGCAGGGCTGGTGGAGGTGCGCCAGGAGGGCCAGCGGCGGGTCTACCGGCTGCGGCCCGAGCCGCTGGCGGAGGTCGACGCCTGGCTGGGGGCCTACCGTGCCCGCTGGGAGCAGCGGTTCGACGCCCTGCAGACCGAGATCGCACGTGGCAAACGAGAGCGGAGGAACGAGTCATGACGGTGTACCAGCTCGACGGCAAGGGCGTGGTCAGGATCGAACAGCGCTTCGACACCGACGCCGGCGACCTCTGGTCGGCGCTCACCGAGCCCGAGCGCCTGGCGCGCTGGATCGTGGAGGTCAAGGGCGAGCTCCGGCTCGACGGGGAGTTCCGTGCGAAGTTCACCAGCGGCTGGGAGGGCCCCGGCCGGGTGGACGTCTGTGAGCCGCCCAGCCGGCTGCTGGTCACCATGGCCTTCGCCGAACAGGATGCGACCGTCATCGAGGCCACGATCAGCGCCGACGGCGACGGCTGCCGCCTGCTGGTGGAGGAGCGCGGCCTGCCGCTGACCGAAGCCTGGGCGCACGGCGCGGGCTGGCAGGCGCACATCGAGGACCTGGCCGCGCACCTGGAGGGCCGCCCGGCCTGCGACTGGCACGCGCGCTGGAAGGAGCTGAGCCCGTCCTACCGGGAGCAGTACGGCAGCCTGGACTGACGAGCCGAAGCGCCGAGCCCGGCCGCGGGCAGCGGGACGCCCGTCTCAGCGCTCGATCGGGGTCCACCACTGACCGCGGCGGCGGCCGACACCGGTCCGTTCGGTGCGCTGCAGGCGCTCCACCCGGCTGCGCTTCACCGTGCGGAAACGGCGAGCCCGGCCGCGGGCCAGGTCGGCCGCGCCCACGAGGCCGGCGGTGTTGCCGAGCTTGGCGCCCACCACCTCGGCCTCCGGCCGGAAGCCACGGCCCGTCAGGTTCCGCCGGTAGGCGTCCCTGGCCGGGCCGAGCAGGAGCTCGCCCGCCGCCGAGACGCCGCCGCCGATCACGAAGCGTGCCGGGTCCAGCGCCGCCGCCAGGTTGGCCAGGCCGAGGCCGAGCCACTGGCCGATCTCCTGCAGCAGCTCGATCGCGCACGGGTCGCCCGCCTGCGCGGCCTCGGTGACCAGCGGCCCGGTGATCGCCGCGACGTCGCCCTCGACGCGGTCCAGCAGCGGCTGCGCGACCGGCGACTCGGCCGCGGCCAGTTCCCGCGCCTCGCGGACCAGGGCGTTGCCCGAGGAGTACTGCTCCCAGCAGCCGCGGTTGCCGCAGGGGCAGCGGTGGCCGCCGGGCACGACGGTCATGTGGCCGAACTCCCCTGCCATGCCGTAGCGACCGCGCTCGAGCCGCCCGCCGCGGACGATCGCGCCGCCGATGCCGGTGCCGAGGTTCACCATCACCAGGTGCTCCTCCCCCGCGCCCGCGCCGAAGCGCCACTCGGCCCAGGCCGCGGCGTTGGCGTCGTTCTCCACCACCACCGGCAGCCGCAGGCGGTCGCTGAGCGCGTCCTGGAGCGGCTCGTTGCGCCAGCTCAGATGCGGGGCGAAGAGCACGCGTGCCCGCTGGGCGTCCACGAAGCCGGCCGCGCCGATGCCCACCGCGTGCACGTCGTGGCGGTCGGCGAGCGCCAGCACCAGTTCGGTGATGACGTCCTCGACGACCTTGGGGCTCTTGCTGCGGTGCGGCGTCTCGGTGCGCAGCTGCTCCAGGATCCGGCCCTCGCCGTCGACCACGCCCGCCGCGATCTTCGTCCCGCCGATGTCGATGCCGACCGTGGGCAGGCGCAGCGCCGTCCTGCGGACGTACTCGGCGTACTCGTTGCTCAACTGACGTCCATTCCTGATACCGAGGTCCGCCCGCGAACGGTTGCCTGCCATCCTCCCGCGTCCGAGCAGGTCGGAGCGATTCCCAGTCTGCGGGCCCGTCGACGCCGACGCCGCGCCCGTTCACCCGGCCGGGTGCCGGGGCGCGGGCTCCCGCCTCAGCTCAGTTCGAGCGCCAGGAAGAAGTCCACCCGGTCCTCCAGCTTGGACAGGTCACGGCCGGTCAGCTCCTCGATCCGGCCGATCCGGTAGCGCAGGGTGTTCACGTGCACGTGCAGGGCGGCGGCGCAGCGGGTCCAGGAGCCGTCGTAGCGAAGGAACGCCTCCAGTGTGCGGACCAGGTCCGCCTGGTGCTCCAGGTCGTAGCCGATGACGCGGTCCAGCAGCCGGGACCGGAAGGCGCGGCGCACCTCGTCGGGCACGGCGGCCAGCAGCAGCACGTGCGAGGCCAGTTCCTCCGGCCCGGCCACGCAGATCCGCCCGACGCGGGCGGAGGCGATTCTTCGCGCGTGCCGCGCCTCCTCCAGCGCCCCGCGCAGCCCGCCGACGCCGGGGGAAGGCGCGCTGACCCCGATGGTCAGCCTGCCCTCGGGCCCGAGGCCCGCGTCGAGCGGTGCGAAGAGGTCGCCGAGCACCTCGGCGGCGGTCCGGCTCCCGGCCGGCTCCGGCAGCAGCACGACCGCGCCGAGCCCGCCTCCCCCGACCAGCGCACGGTCGTCCAGCCCGGTGACGGCCTCCAGCACGGCCTCGCGGGCGCTGCCCTCGGCCAGCCCGTGGCTCTCGACGGAGACCACGACCCAGCTCTCCGGGAGCGGGCGGTCGGCCGTGGTGCCGTCGGTCAGGGTCATCGCGTGCGCGGCCTCCAAGGCGCGCAACAGCTCGTCGGGCGCGGCGTCGCGCTGGAGCAGCGCGATCATCTCGTCCGCGAGACGGGTGCGCAGCGTCCGGCTCTCGTCCCGGCGCAGGCGCTCCGCGGAGACGAGCCTGGCCAGGTTCTCGGCGAGCTGCTGCCGCTTGGCGGTCCAGTCGGTGACATCGCCCTCGATCACGAGGATCCACTGCGCGAGGGCGGCGCCGCCGGCCACCGGCAGCAGCGAGAACTGGCGTTCGCCGACCCTGGCCCGACTGGACGGCGTGCTGCGGCGACGCTGGGCGTCCAGGTGCGCGCGGGCCAGCGCGTCGCGCTCCGAGGGGTCCAGGTCGGCGGCGGGCCCGGCGATGACGCGGCCGGTGGGCGTGAGCACCCAGCAGTCGAGGTCGACGTCCCCGCCCAGCAGCTCCAGCACGGCGTCCAGCCCGGCGCCGCCCGCGGCGGAGACGAGCATGCGGTGCCGGTCGACCAGCGCGGAGAGGTCCGCGGCGCGGTCGGCGGAGACCTGCCGCACGACGTACTCGGTGACCGACCCGAACGCGATGTCCTCGCCCACGGCGAAGAGCGGCATGCGGTGCCGCTCGCACGCGTCGACGAGATCCTGCGGCACCGGCCCGACCTCCGCCTCCCCCGCGGCGAGCCCGGCGGCGCCGCCGGCGGCGAGGAACCGCACGAACCGCTCGGAGTCCTCCGGCTCGTACCGCCAGAGCATGCCGGTGAGCACGAGCTCACCCCCGTGGAGGTACCGGCTCGGATCACGCAGATCGGTCGTCATCACCCCGGTGACCACGCGGTCCAGCTCGCCCTGTCCGGCGAGCAGCCGCATGGGCGGTGCGGTGGGAGCGAGCAGCGCGCCGATCCGCACGTCGGGTACCTCCGGGAAGTCGGCAAAGGGGATGTTTTCCGCTGCACGGTACCCGACATGAGGTGACACGCGTCGAATCGACGAGACGGTGAGACCGAAAGGACCAGTGGCACCGCCTCAGGGGCGCGGGGAACTGCGCGAGCGACCACCCGGTGCGGATGGCCCTGCCCGCTCGGCGACCCCCCACCCAGGGTGGCTTGTCGCGCAGTTCCCCGCGCCCCTTCGGTGCGTGCAACTCACCCTCTGCTCGGACCTGCCGCGCCCACGTGCCGGAGGCGCACATCAGCGGAGCCCCGCGCC
Source organism: Streptacidiphilus rugosus AM-16 (assembly GCF_000744655.1). Taxonomy (NCBI): domain Bacteria; kingdom Bacillati; phylum Actinomycetota; class Actinomycetes; order Kitasatosporales; family Streptomycetaceae; genus Streptacidiphilus; species Streptacidiphilus rugosus. The sequence goes on from NZ_JQMJ01000004.1 coordinate 1,770,183, forward strand.
CCTGGGTGGGTGCAGCTGCGCCGCCGTCGCGACGCGGGCCTAGACGGCCAGGCCGCGGCGGGTGAGGAGGGGCTGGATCTGCGGGGCGCGGCCGCGGAACGCGGCGAACGCGGACATGGGGTCCACGCTGCCGCCCCGGCTCAACAGCTCGCGGCGGAAGATCTCCCCGCTCTCGCGGACCGGGCGGTCGGACTCCTTGAACCACTCCACGGTGTCCGCGTCCAGCACCTCGGACCAGATGTAGCCGTAGTACCCCGCCGCGTACCAGCCGCCGGCGAAGATGTGCGCGAAGTAGCCCGTCCGGTAGCGCGGCGGGATCGCGTCGACCGCCAGGCCGTACCGCCGCAGCGCCGCCGCCTCGAAGGCCTCCGCGTCGCCCGCGCCCTCGCCGTCCGGCGTGGTGTGCCAGGCCCAGTCCAGCAGCGTCGCGGCCAGGTACTCCACCGTGCGGAAGCCCTCGCCGAAGTTCTGGGCCTCGCGCATCCGCGCGACCAGCTCGAGCGGCATCGGCTCGTCCGTGTCGACGTGGCGGGCGTAGTTGGCCAGCACCTCCGGCCAGTCCGCCCACATCTCGTTGACCTGCGAGGGGTACTCGACGAAGTCGCGCGGGACCTCGGTGCCGGCCAGCGAGGGGTAACGGACGTCGGAGAACAGGCCGTGCAGCGCGTGGCCGAACTCGTGGAAGAAGGTGTTCACCTCGTCCCAGGTCATCAGGCACGGCTGGCCCGCCGGCGGCTTCGCGACGTTCAGGTTGTTGACCACCACGGGGAGCTGGCCGAGCAGGTGCGACTGCAGGACCACCTCGTTCATCCACGCGCCGCCCCGCTTGGACTCACGGGCGAAGAAGTCGCCGATGTAGAGCCCGACGGGGCGGCCGTCGGCCTCCTTGACCTCGAAGACGCGGGCGTCCGGGTGGTAGGCCACCAGGTCGGGGCGTTCGGTGAAGGTGATCCCGTAGACCAGCTCGGCCGCGTGGAAGACGCCGCGCCGCAGCACGGACTCCAGCTCCAGGTACGGACGCATCGCCGAGCCGTCGACGTCGTAGCGCTCCTTGCGGACCCGCTCGGAGTAGAACTGCCAGTCCGCCGCGGTGATCGCGTCGACGCCCGCCGCGGCGGCCAGCGCCGCGCCCTCGCGCTCCGCGTTGGCCACCGCCGGGGCGACCAGGCCGCCCAGCATGGACTCGACCGCCTCGGTCGTCTTCGCGGTCTGGTCGGCGACCTCCCAGGCCGCGTGCGAGGGGAAGCCGAGCAGCGCGGCGCGCTCGGCACGCAGCGAGGCCATCCGGACCGCCAGCGGGCCGTTGGTCCCGATGCCGCGGGTCAGCGAGGCGTCCAGCAGCCGGGCGCGCAGCGCCGGGTCGGTGAGGGCGGCCAGCTCGGTCTGGTTGGAGAAGTTCTTCAGGCTGAGCACGTACTTGCCGTCGTGCCCGAGCGCCTTCGCGTTCTCGGCCGCGGCGGCGATCTCGTCCTCGGGCAGGCCGGCCAGCTCCTCGGCGGTGTCGAGGACCAGGGCCGCCGCCCGGGTGTCGGCGAAGAGGTTCTGCTCGAAGGTGGTGCCGAGCACGGCGAGCTCGGCGTTCAGCTCACGCAACCGAGCCTTGCCCGCCTCGTCCAGGTTTGCGCCGCCGCGCACGAAGCGGGCGTGGTGGTGCTCGACCAGACGGACGGACTCAGGGTCGAGCCCGAGCTCGCTCCTGCGCGCGTGGACGGCGTCGATCCGGGCGAAGAGCGCCGGGTCCAGCTGGATCGCGTCGGTGTGCGCGGCCAGGCGCGGGCTGATCTCGGCGTCCAGCTCACGCAGCGCGGCGGTGGAGTCGGCGGAGGTCTTGTTGAAGAACACCAGGTTCACGCGCCGCAGCAGCGCACCGCTGCGCTCGAGTGCGACGAGCGTGTTCTCGAAGTCGGCCGGGGCCGGGTCGGCGGTGATCGCGGCGACCTCGGCGAGCTGCTCGGCCATGCCCGCCTCGAAGGCGGGCAGGTAGTGGGCCTCCTCGATCTCCGCGAAGGGCGGCAGCTCGTAGGGAAGCGTGCTGGGCTGCAGGAAGGGGTTCGTCGAGAGCTGAGTCACGCGGCAGACACTACGCCCAGTGGTGGCAGCCATGGCTACCCATTTCTCCAGGGGAGAACACCTCGGGAAAGTCAACCAGACGTCCCGGCCCGTTCGCCGTCCGTTGGAGAAAAGTACAGCCCTTCGGGTGGCGTCGCGACCACACCTTCATGCCATCAGTGACTGACGGCACATGGCGTGGGACTTGTGTACTGCTCACACCTCCCCTTGAAGAAACTCCCCACGACGAACCCCCAAGAAGTACCGACTGCTCGCTGTACCGACTGAAGGAGTCACCCGCATGGAGTTCCTGCGGCCCGCCACTTGGGACGAGGCGCTCGCGGCGAAGGCTGAGAACCCGTCCGCGCTGCCGATCTCCGGCGGCACTGATGTGATGGTCGAGCTCAACTTCGACCGCCACCGCCCTGCCGCCCTGTTGGACTTGAACCGGATCAGCGAGCTGACCGAGTGGGAGTCCGGCGCCTACGAGGGGCAGGAGGGCGAGGTGATCCGCCTGGGCGCCGCCGTGCCCTACGCCCGGATCACCCAGGAGCTGAGTGCCCAGCTGCCCGGTCTCGCCATCGCCGGCAACACGGTCGGCTCCCCGCAGATCCGCAACCGCGGCAGCGTCGGCGGCAACCTCGGCGGCGCCTCGCCGGCCGGTGACGCCCACCCCGCGCTGCTGGCGGCCGGTCGGGACGTCCTGGTCGAGGCCCAGTCGGTGCGCGGCACCCGCCTGATCCCGATCGACGAGTTCTACGTCGGGGTCAAGCGCAACAGCCTGGAGGCCGACGAGCTGATCCGCGCGGTGCGGATCCCGGTGGCCGACGGTCCGCAGCAGTTCTCGAAGATCGGCACCCGCAACGCGATGGTCATCGCGGTCTGCGCCTTCGGCTTCGCGCTGCACCCCAAGAACGGCACGGTCGGCACCGGTATCGGCTCCGCCGCCCCGACGCCGCGCCGTGCGGTGGAGGCCGAGGAGTTCCTGGCCGGTGAGCTGGCCGAGCGCGGCCTGTGGCAGTCGGGCGGCCTGATCGGCCCCGCCGCCATCCAGCGCTTCGGCGAGCTGGTGTCCGCCGCCTCCTCGCCGATCGACGACGTCCGCGGGTCCGCCGCCTACCGCCGCCACGCGCTGGCGGTCATGGCGCGCCGCACCCTGACCTGGACCTGGAACGAGTACACGCAGTCCCTGAGGAGCGCAGCATGAGGGTGACCTTCAACGCCAACGGCCGCGAGGTCGAGGCGGACGACGTCTGGGAGGGCGAGAGCCTCCTGTTCATGCTCCGCGAGCGGCTGGGCCTGCCGGGCTCCAAGAACGCCTGCGAGCAGGGCGAATGCGGCAGCTGTACGGTCTACCTCGACGGCGCCCCGGTCTGTTCCTGTCTGGTCGCGGCCGGCCAGGTGCAGGGCCGTGAGGTGCGCACCGTCGAGGGTCTGGCCGACCCGGAGACCGGCCTGGACGACGTCCAGCAGGCCTTCGTCGACGCCGGCGCCGTGCAGTGCGGTTTCTGCACCCCCGGCCTGCTGGTGCAGACGCACGACCTGCTGGAGCGCAACGAGCAGCCGAGCGACAACGACATCCGCGAGGCCCTCTCGGGCAACCTGTGCCGCTGCACGGGCTACGAGAAGATCATGGACGCCGTCCGCCTCGCCTCCGCCCGCAAGTGCTCGAAGTCGGAGGTGTCCCAGTGACGACCCGCGCCCCTCGCGTCGAGAAGAACCTCCAGGACATCACGACGGCCCACCCGGACGGCATCGGCGGCTCGCCGCTGCGCCCGGACGGCATCCTCAAGGTCACCGGCCAGTTCGCCTACTCCTCGGACATGTGGCACGAGGACATGCTCTGGGGCATGGCGCTGCGTTCGCCGCACGCCCACGCCAGGATCCTCTCCGTGGACACCTCCGAGGCGGTCAAGCACCCCGGCGTCTACGCGGTGATGACCTACGACGACATCCCCGGCTCCAAGTTCTACGGCCTGGAGATCAAGGACCAGCCCGCGCTGGCCACCGGCAAGATCCGCTACCACGGCGAGGCCATCGCCATCGTCGCCGCGGACCACCCGGAGACCGCCCGCCGTGCGCTCGCCAAGATCAAGGTCGAGTACGAGCTGCTGCCGACCATCACCACCGAGGAGCAGTGCCTCGACCCGGAGACCTACGGGTACGTGCACACCCCCGACGAGTACAAGGGCCACGCCTCCGGCAACGTCGTCCACTCGCAGAAGGTCGTCTCCGGCCTCGGCGTGACCGACGAGGTCCGCGCGATGGCGGACGTCGTCATCAAGGGCGACTACGTGGTCGGCATGCAGGACCAGGCCTTCCTCGGCCCGGAGTCCGGCATGGCCGTGCCCGCCGAGGACGGCGGCATCGACCTGTACATCGCCACCCAGTGGCTGCACGTGGACCGCGAGCAGATCGCCCCGGTGCTCGGCCTGCCCGAGAACAAGGTGCGGCTGACCCTCGCGGGCGTCGGGGGCGCGTTCGGCGGCCGCGAGGACCTGTCCATGCAGATCCACGCCTGCCTGCTGGCGCAGCGCACCGGCAAGCCCGTCAAGATCGTGTACTCCCGCGAGGAGTCCTTCTTCGGCCACGTGCACCGCCACCCGGCCAAGCTGACCTACGAGACCGGCGCCACCCGCGACGGCAAGCTGGTCTACTGCGACGCCAGGATCGTGCTGGACGGCGGCGCCTACGCCTCGGCCTCGCCCGCCGTGGTCGGCAACGCCGCCTCGCTCGGCATGGGCCCCTACGAGATCCCGAACGTCAACATGCTGGCGGTCGCGCTCTACTCCAACAACCCGTCCTGCGGCGCGATGCGCGGCTTCGGCGCGGTCCAGGCCTGCTTCGCCTACGAGGCGCAGATGGACAAGCTGGCCGCCGAGCTGGACATGGACCCGGTGGAGCTGCGCCAGCTCAACGCCGTGGAGCAGGGCTCGATCATGCCGACCGGCCAGGAGATCGACTCCCCGGCCCCGGTCGCGGACCTGCTGCGCCGCGTCAAGGCGCTGCCGCTGCCGGCCCCGCTGGACACCACGCACCTGGACATCCGTGAGATCCCCGGTGCGCTGTCCAACACCTCGCACGGCGAGGGCATCGTGCGCGGCGTCGGCTACGCGGTCGGCATCAAGAACGTCGGCTTCTCCGAGGGCTTCGACGACTACTCCACCGCCCGGGTCCGCCTGGAGGTCATCGGCGGCGAGCCGGTCGCCATGGTGCACACGGCCATGGCCGAGGTCGGCCAGGGCGGCGTCACCGTCCACGGCCAGATCGCCCGCACCGAGCTGGGCGTCGAACGTGTCACCATCCACCCCGCCAACACCGAGGTGGGCTCGGCCGGTTCGACCTCCGCCTCGCGCCAGACCTACATGACCGGCGGCGCGGTGAAGCTGGCCGCCGAGGCGGTACGCAACGAGCTGCTGGCGCTGGGCCGCAAGCGCTACGGCTGGACCTACAACGACCTGTCGCTGGTCGGCGGCAAGGTGGTCTCCGCCTCGGCCGGCGTGCTGGTCTCGATCGTGGACCTGCTCGGCGACACCGTCATCGACCTGACCCGCGAGCACCACCACCGCCCGACCGTCCCCTTCGACAAGGAGACCGGGCAGGGCTTCGGCCACGTCCAGTACACCTTCTGCGCGCACCGCGCCGTGGTCGACGTGGACGTGGAGCTGGGCCTGGTCAAGGTGGTCGAGCTCGCTGCGGCCCAGGACGTGGGCAAGGCGCTGAACCCGCTCTCCGTGGTCGGCCAGATCCAGGGCGGTTCGACGCAGGGCCTCGGCCTGGCCGTCATGGAGGAGATCATCGTCAAGGACGGCAAGGTCAGGAACCCGTCCTTCACCGACTACCTCATCCCGACCATCCTGGACACTCCGCCGCAGCCGGTGGAGGTCCTGGAACTCGCCGACGAGCACGCCCCGTACGGGCTGCGCGGCGTCGGCGAGGCCCCCACCCTCTCGTCCACCCCGGCGGTCGTGGCAGCGATCCGCCAGGCCACGGGTCTCGCGCTGAACCGGGTTCCGGTCCGGCCCGAGCACCTGACGGGCACCGGCGAGAGCTGACAAGGGCACACAGACCGCCCCGGGACGGAGCACACCATGTCAGGTCTTCCCACGCCCCGTCCCGGGGCTGCACCAAACGCAAGGCCAGCAACAACAGCAGCACAAGTAGAGAAAGTTCACGATGTACCCCGCACCAGCCAGCACGCCGCCTTCGCCGAGGCACGTGCACCACGGCAGCAGCACCCGCAAAGTAGCGCGCCGCACCGTCCCCTGTTTCCCCGCCTAGAGGGTCACCCAGGCCGGCCGCTCCACCCCAACCCCCTTCGAAACTTGGGAGTGGAACCGTGACCCAGATCTCCACGGAACCCAGTGTCACCCCTCCCGGCGGCCCCACCCTGCCGTCGGACCCGAGGCCCAAGAACGCTCTTGACGGCTTCTTCAAGATCTCCGCCAGAGGGTCCACCCTCGCCGGCGAGGTCCGCGGTGGTCTGACCACCTTCATGGCCATGGCCTACATCCTGTTGCTCAACCCGATCATCCTGTCGGTCGCGGACGTCAACGGGAACCATCTGAGCCATGCCCAGGTCACCACCGCGACCGCGCTCGCCGCGGCCGTGACGACCATCCTCCTCGGCGTCGTCGGCAACGCGCCGCTCGCCGCGGCCGCCGGACTCAGCGTGTCCAACACGCTGGCCGCAGTGATGGTCCCCCACATCACCTGGCCACAGGCGATGGGCCTCTGCATCATCTATGGGGCGGCCATCGTGCTGCTCGTCGTGACCGGTCTTCGCGAGAAGATCATGAACGGCATACCGATGGCGCTCAAGCACGCGATCACCATCGGCATCGGCCTCTTCATCGCCCTGATCGGGCTGGTCAACGCCGGCTTCGTGTCCCGCATCCCGGACGCCGCGCACACGGACACGCCGCTGCAGCTCGGCATCAGCGACAACCTCCAGGGCTGGCCGGTGCTGGTCTTCGCGGTGACGCTGCTGACGATCTTCATCCTGCAGACCCGCAAGGTCCCCGGCGCCATCCTGATCGGCATCGTGGTCGGCACCGTCCTCTCGGTCGTCCTCAACGCCGTGGTGAACATCCCGGCCTCCGTCTGGGGTCTGTCGGTCCCGACCTTCCCCGGCAACCCGGTCTCCTCGCCGGACTTCGGTCTCTTCGGGCACATCGACCTCTTCGGGGCCTTCGGCAGCCACGGCATGGGCGCGCTGAGCGCCGGCTTCGCGGTCTTCGCCCTGGTCCTGGCGGGCTTCTTCGACGCCATGGCGACGATCATCGGCATCGGCACCGAGGCCGGTCTGGCCGACGAGCAGGGCCGGATGCCGGGTCTGTCCAAGGCGCTGTTCGTCGACGGCACCGGCGGCGTGATCGGCGGCCTGTCCGGCGCGTCCGGCCAGACCGTGTTCATCGAGTCCGCCACCGGCGTCGGCGAGGGAGCCCGGACCGGGTTCTCCAGCGTCGTCACCGGCCTGGTCTTCGCGGCGATGCTCTTCTTCACCCCGATCGCCGGCATGGTGCCGGGCCAGGTCGCGGCGGCGGCGCTGGTCGTCATCGGCTCGATGATGCTGGCCCAGGCCCGCCACATCGAGTGGAACGACCGCGAGGTGGCCATCCCGGCCTTCCTCACCATCGCCCTGATGCCGTTCACGTACTCGATCACCGCCGGCGTCGGCGCGGGCGTCATCGCCTACTGCGCCATCAAGGCCGGTCGCGGCCGCTGGCGTGAGCCGGGTGTGCTGATGTGGGGACTGACCGTGGTCTTCCTCGTCTACTTCGCCCTGCACCCGATCAAGGAATGGCTCGGCATCCACTGAGCCTTCCGGCCGGGTCGCCCGTCCCTCGCGACGGGCGACCCGGCCACAGCCTTACTCTTGATTCCAAGGAGCGCGACCCATGCAGGACATCGCCGAGCAGCTGAGCAGCTGGCACAGCGCGGGACGTCCCTTCGCCGTGGCCACCGTCGTCTCGGTCTCCGGGAGCGCCCCGCGCGACCCGGGCGCCGCGTTGGCCGTGGACGCGGACGGCGAGGCCGTCGGCTCGGTGTCCGGCGGCTGCGTCGAGGGCGCCGTCTACGAGCTGTGCCAGGACGCGCTGGCGAGCGGCGAGCCGGTGCTGCAGCGCTTCGGCTACAGCGACGAGGACGCCTTCGCGGTCGGCCTGACCTGCGGCGGGATCATCGACGTCTTCGTGCAGCCGGTCCGCCCCGGCGTCTGCGAGGGCATGGACGCGGGCGTCGCCTACGTGCAGTCGGGCACCCCGGTCGCGCTGGTCCGCTGCATCAGCGGCCCCACCGAGCTGCTGGGCGCGACGCTGGCGGTGACCGGCGACTCCCACCACGGCACCCTGCACGCCGCCCCCGGCCTGGAGAACTCCGCGGTGCTGCAGGCCCGCGCGATGCTCGACGCCGGCCGGACCGGGCAGCTGACGCTCGCCCTGGACGGGCGTCCCTGCGACCCCAACTCCTCGAACGCGGCCGTGTTCTTCGTCGAGTCCTACGTGCCCGCACCGCGCATGATCGTCTTCGGGGCGATCGACTTCGCGGGCGCGGTGGCCAGGATCGGCAAGTTCCTCGGCTACGACGTCACCGTCTGCGACGCCCGCCCCGTCTTCGCCACCGAGCGCCGCTTCCCCGGGGCCGACCGCGTGGTGGTCGACTGGCCGCACCGCTACCTCGACGCGGAGGCCGAGGCCGGCCGCCTGGACTCCCGCACCGCGCTGTGCGTGCTGACCCACGACGCCAAGTTCGACGTGCCGCTGCTGGAGCGCGCGCTGCGGATGCCCCTCGGCTTCGTCGGCGCGATGGGTTCGCGCCGCACCCACCTGGAGCGCCTGGACCGGCTGCGCGAGATCGGCCTCACCGAGGTCGAACTGCACCGCCTGCGCTCCCCCATCGGCCTGGACCTCGGCGCCCGTACCCCGGAGGAGACCGCGGTCGCGGTCGCGGCCGAGATCGTCGCCCACCGCCGCGGCGGCGGCTGCCTCCCGCTCAGCGCGCACGACGGCCCGATCCACCACGACATCCGCAGCGCCACGGCCGAGGAGCCCCGCCGGATAGCCTGACCGCCCGGCAGCATCGGTCGGCCGGCGGTCAGCGCCGGGCCGGCGCCAGCACGCTCAGCCCGAACATCAGGACGCCCAGCGGCAGATGGACAGCCGGCACGTGCGCGATGCCGAGCACGACCTGGACCGAGGCGAGCACCAGGAAGCCCGACGCCTGCCACACGTGCCGACGGGTACCGCCGCCCCTCCTCCGGGCCACCACCGCCGCCAGCACGTAGAGCATCGCCGCCCCGTACATCACGCGCGCCCCGACGCCGTGCAGCGTCTCCCCGTAGCCGTCAGGTTGTCGCCGCGCCGGCCGAAGACCGGGTGCGGCTGGACGTCCACGGTGACGTACAGGTCGCCCGGCTGGCTGCCGCGCCGCGCGGCGCGGCTCCCGTGACGAAGAAGCGCTGGTTCGGCCGTTCGTCGCAGTGCGCGGTCAGCAGCAGTGACATCCCGGCCCTCGTCGTCCTCCTCGACCCGGCCGCGGTGATGACCGCCGACGGCGGCGGCCTGGTCGGCACCGCCCTGCACCCCGTCGAGGGCGGCGCCAGGATCGCCCGGTACATGGTCGCCATCGCCGAGACGGCCCCCGGGCTGGAACTCCTGGAACGCTCGGTCAACGGCATGCCGGGGCTGGTGGCCCGGCGCGACGGGGTCGTCGTGACGGTGGCCTCGTTCGCGGTGGCCGACGGCAGGGTCAGCAGGGTCTGGGCGGTCAGGAACCCGGAGAAGCTGCGGCCGTGGACCGACGGGGAGGACGACTGACGCCGACCGGGCCGGCCGCCGCCCGTCGACAACGCGAGGACCGGGACGTCGACGTCCTGGCCGGTGGGAGACCGCGGTCTGTTCGGGGCGGCCCGGAGGCGGCATCCTGGTGGGGTGCTGACTCCTGGTGACGCTGATGCGGACGCTCCACACCTCTGGCGGCTGGTGGAGCGGCGGCCGGTGTACGAGGGCAGGTTCGTCCAGCTGTACCAGGACGTGCTGTCGGGCCCGGCCGCGCCGGAGTTCTACGAGCACGTCCGCGTCGCGGACAGCGTGCGGGTGCTCGCGCTCGACGACCAGGACCGGATCGTCCTGGTGGAGGATCAGTTCTACCTCCCCGGACAGCGGATGCTCACCCTGCCCGGCGGCGGCGTCGCCCCGGAGGAGGAGCCGCTCGTCGCGGCCCACCGGGAGCTGGCCGAGGAGACCGGGTGCCGCGCCGCCGACTGGATGCCGCTCGGCGTGATCCATCCGCTGCCGACCGCCACGCCCGCCCGGACCCACCTGTTCCTCGCCAGGGACCTCACCGCGGGCGAGACCGACCGCGAGGCGTCCGAAGGCTGGATGACGGTGCGCCGCGCACCGGCGTCGGAGGCCGTCGCGCTGGTGCGCTCCGGCGCGATCACCGAGGCCGGCACCGTGGCCGCCGTCCTGCTGCTGGCGCAGTTGCTCGCCGAGGAGCACGGCGGGGCGTAGCGGCCCCGCCGCTCCCGCTACCAGCCCCGACGCAGGGCCCACCAGGTCTGCAGGGTGCTGAGCTTGCGGTCGAAGTCGCGGTCGTAGGGGAAGCCCGTGACCGGTCCCCTGACCTTGCGGACGGTGCCGTCGACCGCCACCACGACGATCTGGGTGGTGCCCCAGAACCTGCGGGTGCGGATCTCCCGCACGGCGGGCCAGAGCATCGGGGCGCCGCCCAGAGCGCCGAACTCGAGGGCCTGCTCGGTGAGTCTGAGTCCCGGTGTGACGAAGGCCAGCAGGCCGTTGAGGACCAGCACGAACACCGGGTAGGCGATCAGGAAGAACTCGCGGAAGTGTTCCCCGTGGGGTGCGAGGACCGTCAGCAGGTCAGCCACCAACGCGATGGCGGCGCCCATCTGCAGGGTCTGCCTCGCGCCCTGCCGGATCCGGATCTCGGCGACGCTTCCGTCCTCGCGACGGCCCCGGACCGTCACCCCGTCCCACCAGCTCATCCTTCACGCCCTCTTGTGCGCGCACCGACAACGGTGCAAGGTCCCACCGGAACCACCCAGTCAAGATCGACGGGAGGCGAGTGTATGCGCATCGCGGGCGTGCTCGGAACAGCGGCCCTGCTGTGTGCTGCCCTGCTCGGCACGGGAACAGCCCATGCCGACGGAGGGCAGATCGAGACCAACTACCAGAACCCGGTCACCGCACTGCCGCCGGTGAGCCAACCGGCCACGCACCACTGCACGGTGACCGCCATGCAGAACGACTTCGGCAACACCATCTCCTCCCCCGCCTGGAGCGGCACGGTGACGCCGCCGGCCGACTGCCCGGGGCCGTGGAGCAAGGTCGTGCTCGGCTGGTCCGGCAGCGTGCAGGGGCGGCAGTACGACCGGCTGGCGGGCGTGTGGATCGGCGGGGCGGAGGTGCTGCGCACCAGCACGCCGGAGCCGACGCAGGCGGGCATCAGCTGGAGCCTGGAGAAGGACGTCAGCTCCTTCATCCCGTTGCTGCGCACGGCGCAGCCGATCGCGGTCTCGCTCGGCAACGTGGTCAACTCCACCTACACCGGCGTCTACCACATGAAGCTGACGCTCACCTACTACCAGGCCGACAGGCACGACCCTGCGGCCCGCACCGCCGACGAGGTCCTCCCCCTCTCCGCTTCGACGACGGACGCGGGCTGGACCTACCTGAACCCGGGCCAGTCGTCCTCCAAGACGGTCACGCTCCCCCGGAACCTGACCGGCGTGCAGATGGAGCTCTACGCCCGCGGCGGCGGCTGCGACGAGCAGTGGTTCACCTCGGTGCCGGACGACCTCGCCGCGCAGTACCCCGACTACCTCTGCGGCGGCGGCCCCTACCGCGAGGTGCAGGTCTCCGTGGACGGCCGCCCGGCCGGTCTGGCGCAGCCGTATCCCGTCGTCTACTCCGGCGGCATCGTGCCGACGCTGTGGCGGCCGATCCCGGCGGTGGACCAGTTCGTCACCCAGCCCTACGGCCTGGACCTGACGCCCTTCGCCGGGCTGCTGGTGGACGGGAAGCCGCACACCTTCACGGTGACCCCCTACGGCGCGGCCGACGGCTGGACCGTCGACAGCACGCTGTTCCTGACGACGGACCACCACGCGGCGCAGACCTCCGGCGCACTCACCGGGGACACCATCTCGCTGACCCCCGCCGTCACCACCACGGAGACCCCGGGGACGGGCGACACCATGAACGTACGGGTGAGCGCCCAGCGCGACTGGACGACGTCCGGGTACCTGGACACCTCCGCCGGCCGCGTCCGCACCACGGTCGAGCAGCACGCCGGGTACCTCAACACCGACGCGGTCTCCTCGGCCGGCCAGCACCAGGTCATGTCCCAGCAGGAGTCCGGCACGACCACCGTCACCACCACCCGCGAACACGGCCGGACCTCGGCCACCAGGCACCAGTGGTCCTACCCGATCACGGTGGACTCGGCCGTGCCACTCTTCACCGACGGTGACAACTACTCCCTGTCCGCCACCGTCCACCAGGTCCGCATCCTGCGGGACAGCGTCCGCCAGGGTGACTCCCCCTGGCGCCGGACGGCCTTCACGGACGACTCCGTCCAGGCCACCGGCGTCCTGGCCCGCACGGGCGGCGTGGTCACGGCGGCCGACGGCACCGACTCCGAGCACTGGACCGGCACGACCGACACCGGCGCCTGCTACGACCACACGATCCGCGCCGCGCACGGCTACGTGACCTCGGACGTGGTCAGCTCCTGCGGCTAGCGTGCACGAGCCTGCGGGCGCCGGGACTCCCGGCGCCCGCAGGCTCATCCGGCGCGCGGCTCGGCTCAGTGCCAGTTGCTGATCTGGACGTCGTCCGGCGCGGGCTCGCCCTTGCCGGTCTCGACCACGCGCTTGAGGCTCATCAGGAAGGTGGCCCACTTGGTGCTGCAGTGGTACATGAACTCCACCGGCTCCCGCCAGCCCTCGTGCCGGAACAGGACGATGGTGTACTCGTCCTCCTGCTTGAGGTCGAAGCTCACCTTGGTGCCGAGCCACTCCTCGGGCCCGTCCACGACCTCCCAGAGCACGCGCTGGGACGGCTTGGCCTCCAGCACCTTCATGTCGAAGCCGCCGGGAACGAAGCGGAACCGGAGCACGCCGCCGACGTCGCTGTCGCCGTCCGTGTCCTTGGTCCACCAGCTCGCCAGCCCGTCGACCGTGCTCAGTGCGGCGTAGACCTCCTCGGGCGAGGACGTGACGCCGATCCTGTGCAGGATTTCCATGATCTCTCTCCCTCTCGTCTCCTCCCGCGCGGCTCAGCCTTCGTGGCCGGCCTCGCGGCTGCGCTGGATCGCCTCCGCGATCCGCTTGATGCGCTGCAGTCGGGCGTCCCAGGCGGCACCGACCGACGACAACTGCGCCACCGCGCGGGCGAGCTGGGCCTCGTCCACCTCGTAGCGGCGCTCGCGCCCCGAGGGTGTGTCATGGACCAGTCCGACCCGGCCCAGCACGCCGAGATGCTTGGCGACGGCCTGCCGGGTCACCGGCAGGCGATCGCTGAGCGTGGTCGCCGTGCCGCCGCCGTCGGCGAGCAGCAGGTCGAGCATCCGTCGGCGGATGGGGTCGCCCACCGCGGACCACAGCTCGTCGTCCACCACGGTGGTCACGGCGTCGACACCACCCGGGCGACCTGCCCCACCAGGCGCGGCAGGAAGTAGTCCCAGCCACGGGCATGGTCCCGGTAGGTCTCCTCCAGCACGGCCGCCTCCCACCCCTTCTCCCGGTAGCCGCCCTCCGTGAATCGCAGCAGCGTGCCTGCGCCGGACGGCTCCAGGTCGAAGGTGACCAGCAGGGAGTTGTCCACCCGCGCGGCCTCGCCCTCCTCGTAGGCCCACCGGAACGAGAACCGCCGCGGCGGATCGGCCTCCACCACGGTGACCGGCGACCCCTGCGCGTCCGGCGAGCCCAGCTCCCCGAAACTGACGAACCCGGTCGCCCCGGGCACCGCCTTGAGCTCGACGTCGTCCGGCCACCACTCCTTCAGGTGCTCGGGTGTGGTGATGACCTCGTAGACCACCTCGGGCGCGGCCTCGATGTGGATCTCCCGCTCGATGCTGCCGTACTCCATCACCGCTCCTCGTCCCACGTCGTGCAACCTTTGGTTGCTCTTAACGTTAGACCGCCGCCGGGCGATGCGCAACCTTTGGTTGCTCTGATGCGGGTCGGCGCCGCCGCCGCGGACGGGCACCATGAGCACCGGACCGTGAAGGAGTGCCAGCCGTGAGACTTGTCCCCGCCCCCGCGTTCACCGAAGTCGATCTGACGGGATCGGCCGACGAACTGCACCGCCTGGCAGACGCCGTCGCCACCGGCGAGGCCCGACTCAGCGCCTCACCCGCGCCCGACGACGACGTGGCCCTGCTGGGCATCGAGGTCCGGACCTCCCCCGGCCCCGGCGTTCTCGTTCGCCTCGACCCCGAGCGGCGGATTCTGCTGATCAGCGGCGACCAGGCCGGCCGGACGGTTCTCGCGGAGAACCTGCGCGGCATCGCATCCGCCGCGGACGGAGGCCACCTCCACCTCGACTACTTCCCCGGGCACTTCTACCTCGCCGAGGGCTCCGTCCCACTGGTCGTCAACAGCCCCCACGGAGGCATGCCCACCCGCCGGGCGGCCGGTTGATCGCTGCGCTAGACCGTGAGCGCCAGGAGGACCGGGGCCGCCTTGGCGGAGAGGGTTTCGGCGGCTTCCTTGAGGCGGTAGGCCTCCTCGACCGGGAGGGAGAGGGCGAGGCAGCCGACGGCGGTGCCCGCGGTGACCGGGACGGCGGCGCAGACCGTGCCGATGGCGTACTCCTGGAGGTCGAGCATCGGCATCGTGGTCGGGTGGCGGTCCAGACGTTGGAGGAGCATGCCGGTGTCGATGCTGGTGCGGGAGGTGAAGCGGGCCGCGGGGTGGCGGGAGAGGTGGTCGCGGCGGCCGTCGTCGTCGAGTTGGGCCAGCAGACACTTGCCGATCGCGCTGGCGTGGCCCGTGGCGCGGAAGTCGACCCACTCGTGGACGCTCGGCGTCATCGGGCCGTCGACCACCGCCTGGACGGCGACCTCGCCGTCCGTGTAGCGGCTGAAGTACACCGCCGCGCCCAGCTCGTCGCGGAGCGAGGCCAGCTTGGCGACCAGCCGCGACTGCACCAGCTGCTCGCGGTTGGCCTGACCCAGCATCGCCAGCGCGCCGCCGAGCACGTACGCGCCGTCGGCCAGGCGCTCCAGATAGCCCTCGCGGACCAGCGAGCGCAGCAGCCGCCGCGCGTGGTCGACCGAGAGCTGGACCTCCTCGGCCAGTTCGTCGGCGCTCGCGCCGAAACCCCTGCGGTCGACAGCCTCGAGCAGCCGCAGGGCGCGTTCCACCGAACTCCGCGGACTGGGGTTCTGCGCAGCCATGCTCACCAGACTAGCCGTCAGCGAGCCTGGTGAGCATGGGTTGTGCGGTGTTCGATGACCGATCGGTCCGGTCGCCAGCGGGGTGCTACGACGGCTGCACGGCCAGCTTGAGCACGCAGAACACGGCTCCCCACGGGTCCATGATCCCGGCCAGCCGTCCCGGCGGAGCGTCCATCGGCGGGACGACGACGGTGGCCCCGCGCTTGACGGCCGCGTCCACGGTGGCGTCGGTGTCGTCCACGCAGAACCAGGTCATCCAGTGCGGCGGCGTGCCCGCCGGGAAGTTGTCCCCCATGTCCTGCATCCCGCCGACGGTCCGGCCCGCGACCTCCAGGCCGAAGTAGCCGGGCATCTGCTCCATCGGCACGGCCTTGATGCCCAGGGCCGCCTCGTAGAACGCGGCGGCGCCCGGCACGTCGCGGGTGTTGCACTCGTTCCAGCACAGCGCGCCCGGCTCGTTCACGGCGACCGCGCCGAAGAAGTCCTTGTGGCCCCAGACGCCGAAGACCGCCCCCGTCGGGTCGACCGCGACCAGCATCCGGCCGACCGTGCCGACGTCCATCGGCTCGACCATCAGGCTGCCGTGCGCGGCCTTGATCTTCTCCGCGGTCGCGTCGGCGTCGTCACTGGACAGGTAGGTGGTCCAGACGTGGGGCGGCTCCGGCATCCCGGGCGGCGCCATCGAGGGACCGATCCCGCAGACCGGGCGGTCGCCCAGCATCATCATGGCGTAGCCGCCGAACTCGGCCGGGCCGGGTTCACCGGACCAGCCGAACACGTCTGAGTAGAAGTCGATCGCGGCCCGCTGGTCCTTCGCCATCAGGTCCACCCAACAAGGGGTGCCGGCCGCATACGGTGCACTGGTCGTGGACATGCTTCTCCTCCGGAAGCGCAAGGTCCCCCTCCGCGCACACTCTTCTACCAACGCAACCACGCCGCCACCGGAACGGTGACGGCGTGGTCGGAGAGTGACGGGAGTACTGCGGGAGTGCCGCGACTCAGCTCTCGTCGGCGTTGCGGATCGCCTTCACGGCAGCCTCGAGACGGCGGCCGTAGTCGCTGTCCGCCGCGTGGAAGAACGGCAGCACGCGCTCGACGACGTCGTCGCGGGTGACCGAGCCGATGGAGCCGGCCAGGTTGGCGATCAGACGCTCCTGCTCGCCCTCCGACATCAGTCGGAACAGCTCGCCGGCCTGGAAGAAGTCGTCGTCCTTCACGTGCGCGGCGGCGGCGTGTGTGCCGGTCCAGCCAGAGACCGCGGTCGGCGCGAACAGCGCGGCGTCGGTCTGACGCGGGCCGTCGTACGAGTTGGGCTCGTAGTTCTTGGCCCGGCCGGCGGCGTTGACGGCGGCGAAGCCGTCGCGGCCGTAGTTGTTCGCCTCGGTGGCCTTCGGCGCGTTGATCGCCAGCTGGGTGTGGTTGACGCCCAGGCGGTAGCGGTGCGCGTCGGCGTAGGCGAAGAGACGGCCCTGGAGCATCTTGTCCGGGGACGGGCCGATGCCGGGCACGAAGTTGTTCGGCGAGAACGCGGCCTGCTCGACCTCGGCGAAGACGTTCTCCGGGTTGCGGTTGAGCACCAGACGGCCGACGCGCTGCAGCGGGTAGTCGCTGTGCGGCCAGACCTTGGTCAGGTCGAACGGGTTGAAGCGGTAGTCCGCCGCCTCGGCGACCGGCATCAGCTGGACGTAGACGGTCCAGGTCGGGAAGATCCCGCGCTCGATGGCCTGGTGCAGGTCGCGCTGGTGGCTGTCCGGGTCCTGGCCGGCGACGGCAGCCGCCTGCTCGGCGTCCAGGCAGCGGATGCCCTGGTTGGTCTTGAAGTGGTACTTCACCCAGTAGGCGGCGCCGTCCGCGGCGACCCACTGGTAGGTGTGCGAGCCGTAGCCGTTCATGTGACGGTACGAGGCCGGGATGCCGCGGTCGCCGAAGAGCCAGGTGATCTGGTGCAGCGACTCGGGCGAGTAGGACCAGTAGTCCCAGACGTTGTCGGCCTCGCCGACGCCCGTGAACGGGTCGCGCTTCTGCGAGTGGATGAAGTCGGGGAACTTGATCGGGTCCTTGATGAAGAACACCGGGGTGTTGTTGCCGACGAGGTCGTAGTTGCCCTCCTCGGTGTAGAACTTCAGCGCGAAGCCGCGCGGGTCGCGCACCGCGTCCGGCGCGCCGAGGTTGCCGGCGACGGTGGAGAAGCGCAGGAAGACGTCGGTGCGCTTGCCGACCGTGGCCAGGAACGCCGCCCGGGTGAACGGGGTGACGTCGTCGGTGACCTCGAAGTAGCCGTGCGCGCCGGAGCCGCGGGCGTGCACGATGCGCTCCGGGATCCGCTCGCGGTTGAACCGGGCGAGCTTCTCGATCAGCTGCTGGTCCTGGATCAGGACCGGCCCGCCGATGCCGGCCTGGGCGGAGTTCTGGTTGTCGGCGACCGGGGCGCCGGACTCAGTGGTCAGGATTTTCGACATGGAGGTACTCCGGATCGGCTCAGACGTCTGTCTTCGCGGGTGAAGTCGTCGGTGAGGAAGAAGAGGGTGCAGAAGTGGTGGTTCGGCGGCGGGGCGCCCCCGCCGCCGAGGCGGAAGGGACGCCTCCCGGCCCGAGGCGGGAGCCGGTCAACGGTGGAAGGGGCCCCGCGCTGGTGGTTCGGCGGCTGCTGGAAGGGCCGTCGTCAAACTCCCAGCAGCCGCCAGATCGCGGCCCGGCGGCGGGAGGTCTCCGCGCCGTCGGGGGTGTCGGCCGGCGTCAGCGCGGCCTCGGCGGAGCGCACGGCGGCGGCGTCGGCCAGCGGGCGGGCGGCGGTGAGCGCCTGCGCCTCGGCGGCGGTCAGTCCGGCCTCGGTGAGCGCCTGCTCGGCCTCGGCGGCCGGCAGCACGTCGAGCCAGCGCAGCGCGTGCGCGGCGCGGCCGGCCTCGGTCAGACGGCCGGTGAGCCGCAGCCGGGCGATGCCGCCGTCGGGGAACACGTCCAGTCGCGCGGCGGTGACGGCCGCGCGCGGCTCGACGCGCAGGCGGTGGCGGGTGTCGGGCTGCAGGCGCGTGCGCGGCAGCAGCTCGATCCACTCGCCGGTGGCGGCGTCGCGCCCGGAGACGGCGGCCCAGCCGGGGCAGTTGGCGACGAAGTGGGTGGTGTCGACCTCGACGGCCAGCACCTCGCCCTCGCCGACCAGGTCGAGCTCGACCCAGTCGTTGCCCTTGTCGCGACGGCGGCGGGTCTCCCAGCCCTCACCCATCACGGCCGCGCGGCCGAGCGAGTTGAGGTTGTGCGGGGAGGAGAAGTAACGGTCGGAGGCCCCGGTGGCGACCCCGCCGAACTCCTGCGCCGCCAGGTCGAAGGTCAGCCCGTCGAGGTCGCGCGGGTCGGCGACGACCTCGCCGTGGACGCGGAGGCGGGCGACGCCGCCGTCCGGCCAGATGTTGAGGCGGACGTGGGTGAAGCGCTGCTCGACGGACACCTCGAACTCGTGCGCGGTGTCGCCTTTGAGCGCGGTGCGCGGGACGATCTCCACCCACTCGGCGGCGGCGACCTCGGCCGGCGAGGGCGTGCCGGGGATGGACGCGGCCTCGACCGAGCCGGACTCGGGGTAGTTGCCGGTGAAGTGCGCGGTGTCCACGATCACGCCGCGGATCACGCCGGCGACGCCCAGGCGGACGATCGCCCAGTCGTGGTCGTCGTCGGTCGGGTGCGGCTCGGACGCGTCCGCGCCGCGGCGACGGCGGGTCTCCCAGCCGTCCATGATCTGGCCCTTGTGCCCGAAGGTGTGCGGGCGGAACTCGGCCGGCTTGGCGACGAGCAGGTTCTCCTTCTCGGCGAACAGCTCGTCGTTGGCGTCGATCACGCCGGCGCCCAGCGACCTGGCCGCGAGGTTGACCAACTCGGTGAAGGCGGCGGGCTTCTGTGCGTCGGTCATGCTTCTCCTCGGGTCAGCAGTCGGCCGGTCGGGGCGGCGGTCACGTCCACCGGCTCGCCACGGAGCCAGGTGGTCCGCACGACGCCGGTCAGCGAGCGGCCTGCGTAAGGGGTCACGGGGTTGCGGTGGTGCAGCCCGGCCGGGTCGACGGTGAAGTCCCCGTCCGGATCGAAGGCCACCAGGTCGGCGTCCATGCCGGGCGCGATGGCGCCCTTGGTGGTCAGCCCGACGAGGGCGGCGGGCCCTGCGGACATCCAGCGCACCACGTCGGAGAGGCTGTGACCGCGACGGCGCGCCTCGGTCCAGATCGCCGGCAGGCCCAGCTGGAGCGAGGCGATGCCGCCCCACGCGGCGGCGAAGTCGCCGTCGCCGCCGAAGCGCGGCAGGTGCTTGAGGTCCGGCGTCGAGGGCGAGTGGTCCGAGACGATCCCGGCGAACTCGCCTGCGGCGAGTGCCTCCCAGAGCTGGTCGCGGTTGGACTCGCTGCGGATCGGCGGACAGCACTTGAAGGCGGTGTCGCCGGCCGGGACCTGCTCGGCGGCGAGGGTGAGGTAGTGCGGGCAGGTCTCCGCGGTCACCTGGACGCCGTCCGCGCGCGCGGCGCGGAGCAGCGGCAGTACGGCCGCGGAGGAGACGTGCAGGATGTGGACGCGGGCGCCGGTGCGCTTGGCTGCTTCCAGCAGGCCGGTCACGGCGACGGCCTCGGCGTCGTCGGGCCGGGAGGCGAGGAAGTCGGCGTACTCCGGGCCGGGCGTGTGCGGGGCCTCGTCGAGGACGCGGGGGTCCTCGGCGTGGATGATGGCCAGCGCCCCGATGCGCGCCTGCTCGGCGAACGCGCGCTCCAGCTGCTCCGCGTTCAGGTGCGGGAACTCGTCCACCCCCGAGGGGGCGAGGAAGCTCTTGAACCCGAAGACCCCGGCGGCGTGGACGTCGGCGAGATCCCCGGTGTTGTCGGGTACGGCGCCGCCCCACAGGCCGGTGTCGACGTAGAGCTGGCCCTCCGCGACCTTCTGCTTGGACTCGAGGTTCGCGACCGTGGTGGTCGGCGGGATCGAGTTGAGCGGCATGTCGACGATGGTCGTCACCCCGCCGGCCGCGGCGGCGCGGGTCGCGGTGGCGAAGCCTTCCCACTCCGTGCGACCGGGCTCGTTCACGTGCACGTGGCTGTCGACGAGACCGGGCAGGAGGGTGAGCCCACCGAGGTCGACGATCTCGCCGTCGGCGGCTTCGCCGTAGCCCAGGACCTCCGTGATCCGACCCTCGCTCACGACCACGTCGGCGGCGCGCTCGCCGTCCGGAAGGACGGCGTTTCCGGCTCGGAACACCTTGGTCAACTTGGGCCTCCTGATTGGGTTAACGAGAGCCTAGGACTGGCTTCAACAAGACGTCAACGGTTTGTTTCAACGAGTTGTTGAAGCGTTGGGACGCGCCGGGTTCAGGCGAACATACGGAAGCCAGCAGGGGCGCGGGGCTGCCGCGCGCGGCAAGCCGGGCAACGCCCAGGGGCGCGGGGCTCCGCCGATCCGCGCCTCCGGCGCGTGGGCGCGACGGGTCAACAGCGGCGCGCCGGCTGCAACGCCTCAGGGGCGCGGGGAACTGCGCGACAAGCCACCCGCGCGGGTGGCGCCCCGATCGTGCAGGGCCGTCCGCATGTCCGTGGTTTCTCGCGCAGTTCCCCGCGCCCCTGGATGGTGCAACTGTCCCGTCCGACGAAGGGACGCGCCTCAGCCCGCGCCGAGGAGGGTGGCGATGAGCCGCTCCCCAGCCAGCTCCGCCAGTTCCCCGGCGCGGGCGAGACTGTCTCCGCCGGGGCCGGCCAGCTCGGAGAGCGAGAGCGCGGCGACGAACCCTGCGGCACGCCACTGCGTCTCGGACAGCTCCAGCAGACCGGCCACGGCTGCCACCGGGACCCCTGCCCCGGTCGCCGCCTCGGCGACACCGGCGGGCGCCTTGCCGTGCAGGGTCTGCACGTCCAGGCAGCCTTCGCCGGTCACGACCAGACGGGCTCCCCGCACCGCCTGGTCGAAGCCCAGCAGATCGAGCAGAAGCGCGATCCCGGGCCGTAGAGAGGCCCCCAGAAGGGCCAGTGCGCCGAAGCCGAGGCCGCCCGCCGCACCCGCGCCGGGCGCGTCGCGGAGGTCGGTGCCGGTCAGCTTGGCGACATGGTCGGCCCAGTGGGCCAGCGCGGCGTCGAGCTCCGCGACATCCTCGGGCGTCGCGCCCTTCTGCGGTCCGTAGACCGCAGGCGCGCCCCGCTCACCGAGGAGAGGGTTGTCGACGTCGCTCGCGACGACGAACTCGACGCCGGAGAGGGTGTCCGCGAGCGGGCCGGGGTCCACCGCGTCCAGGCGGGCCAGGGCCGCGCCGCCCGGCGGCAGCTCCGCCCCGGCCGCGTCCAGCAGCCGGACGCCCAGCGCCTGGGCCAGGCCCGCGCCGCCGTCCGTGCAGGCGACGCCGCCGAGGCCGAGCACGATCCTGGTGCACCCCAGGTCGATCGCGCGGCGGATCAGCCGGCCGGTGCCGTAGCTGCCGGCCGTCAGCGGGGCCTTGACCCCGCCCGGCAGCAGCTGCAGCCCGCTGGCCTGGGCCGCCTCGATGACCGCGGTCTCCCCCCTGACCGCGAACACCGCCTCGACCGGCTCGCCGGTCGGACCGTCCACGCGGGTCGGCACGGCGGTGAAGCCCGCCGCGACCGCGGCCAGGACCGTGCCCTCGCCGCCGTCGGCGACGGGAAGCGTGCGCACCTCGACGCCGGGCAGGGCCCGGCGGACACCAGCGGCGATCCGCTCGGCCGCCTCGGACCCGGTGAGGCTGCCCTTGAACTTGTCGGGCGCGATCACCACGTGGCCCTGGTTCTGCAGCATGGACAGCCTCACCTTCGCGGACCTTGTACTCATTGAAGAATGCCTCCCGACGGCGAGGGCACGACCGGATTGGATCACGCCGCCGGGAGGAGATTAGCCGCGCCCCTCGGAGGGGGCGCGGAGCGCGCTCAGTTGCCGAGCAGCGCGGTGGGGGCGTCGCCGGGAGCGGTGGCGAGCTCCTCCCACTCGTTGACCTTGTCGATGTCGGCGCCCGCCATCGACACGTTCGTGATCCGCTCCAGGATGACCTCGACGATCACCGGGACCTTGAACTCGGCCGCGAGCTTCTTGGCCTGCTCCAGGGCGTTGCCGATCTCGCCGGGCTCGAAGACGCGGATCGCCTTGCAGCCCAGGCCCTCGGCGACCTTGACGTGGTCGACGCCGTAGCCGTTGAGCTCCGGGGCGTTGACGTTGTCGAAGGACAGCTGGACGCAGTAGTCCATGTCGAAGTTGCGCTGCGCCTGACGGATCAGGCCCAGGTACGCGTTGTTCACCACGACGTGGACGTAGGGGATGTTGAACTGCGCGCCGACGGCCAGCTCTTCGATCATGAACTGGAAGTCGTAGTCGCCCGAGAGCGCGACGACGGTCTCCTCCGGCACCGCGGTGGCGACACCGAGCGCGGCGGGGACGGTCCAGCCCAGCGGGCCCGCCTGGCCGGCGTTGATCCAGTGCCGGTCCTTGTAGACGTGCAGCAGCTGCGCGGCCTGGATCTGGGAGAGGCCGATGGTGGTGACGTAGCGGACGTCGCGCCCGAACGCCTTGTTCATCTCCTCGTAGACCCGCTGCGGCTTGATCGGCACGTTGTCGAAGTGCGTCTTGCGCAGCATCGTGGCCTTGCGCTCCTGGCAGCTCGCGGCCCAGGCGCTGTAGTCCTTGAGCAGCGAGGCGGCCTTGCGCTCGCGGGCGACCTCGACGAACAGCTCCAGCGCCGCCTTGGCGTCGGACACGATGCCGAAGTCCGGGGCGAAGGTGCGGCCGATCTGCGTCGGCTCGATGTCGACGTGCACGAAGGTGCGGCCCGCGGTGTAGACCGAGGTGTCGTTGCCGGTGTGGCGGTTGGCCCAGCGGTTGCCGATGCCGACGACGAAGTCCGACTGCAGGAAGGTCTCGTTGCCGTACCGGTGCGAGGTCTGCAGACCGACCATGCCCGCGGTGAGCGGGTGGTCGTCCGGGATGGTGCCCCAGCCCATCAGGGTTGGGACGACCGGGACGCCGGTCAGCTCGGCGAACTCGACCAGCAGGTCGGCCGCGTCGGCGTTGATGATGCCGCCGCCGGCGACGATCAGCGGACGCTCGGAGGCCTGGAGCAGGTCCAGCGCCTTCTCGACCTGGCGACGGGTCGCGGCCGGCTTGTAGACCGGGAGCGGCTCGTAGGTGTCGACGTCGAACTCGATCTCGGCCATCTGGACGTCGATCGGCAGGTCGATCAGGACCGGGCCGGGACGACCGGAGCGCATCAGGTGGAAGGCCTGCTGGAACGCGCCGGGAACCTGGGCGGGCTCCAGCACGGTGACGGCCATCTTCGTCAGCGGCTTCGCGATGCTCGCGATGTCGACCGCCTGGAAGTCCTCCTTGTGCAGCTTGGCCACGGGAGCCTGGCCGGTGATGCAGAGGATCGGGATCGAGTCCGCGCTGGCGGAGTAGAGACCGGTGATCATGTCGGTCCCGGCCGGGCCCGAGGTGCCGATGCAGACGCCGATGTTGCCGGCCTTGGCCCGGGTGTAGCCCTCGGCCATGTGGGACGCGCCCTCGACGTGGCGGGCCAGCGTGTGGTGGAGGCCACCACGGCTGCGCATCGCCGCGTAGAACGGGTTGATCGCCGCACCGGGGAGCCCGAACATGTTCGTGACACCCTCGCGCTTGAGGATCTCAACGGCGGCTTCCGCCGCGGTCATGCGTGCCATGTCAGTTGGCCTTTCCGGACAGGCGCTCCAGGTTGCGCAGCAGGGCGGAGTGGTCGAGGCCGCCGTCGCCGGCGTTGCGCAGCGCGGTGATGAAGTCGGCGACCAGCGCGGCGGTGGGCAGCGGGACCTCGACGGCGCGGGCCGCGGAGAGCAGGTTGCCCATGTCCTTGTGGTGCAGGTCGATCCGGAAGCCCGGGGCGAAGTCGCGCTTGAGGAAGTTGTTCTTCTTGCGGGTCAGCACGGTCGAGCCGGCCAGGCCGCCGTTGAGCACCTCGAGGGCGACCTCCAGGTCCACGCCGGACTTCTCCAGGAAGACCACGGCCTCGGCGCACGCCTGGATGTTGACGGCGACGATGAGCTGGTTGGCGACCTTGACCGTCTGGCCGGAGCCGGAGGGGCCGACCAGCGCGACGGTGGTGCCCAGCGCCTTCAGGACCGGCTCGGCCTCGTCGAAGTCGGCACGCTCGCCACCGACCATGATCGAGAGCACGCCCTCGATGGCGCCGGCCTCACCGCCGGAGACGGGGGCGTCGAGGGAACGCAGGCCCTTCTCCTTGGCGGCGGCGGCGACGCGCTGCGAGATCTGCGGGGTCACCGAGCTCATGTCGACGAGCAGGGCGCCGGCCGGAGCGTTCTCCAGCACGCCCTCCGCGCCGAAGTAGACGGCCTCGACCTGCGGGTCGGCGGGCACCATCGTGATGACGATCTCGGCGTCCTTGACGGCCTCGGCTATCGAGCCGGCGCCCTTGCCGCCATCGGCGATCAGGCGGTCGATCGGCGCCTGCACCAGGTTGAAGCCGGTGACGGTGTGTCCGGCCTTGACCAGGTTGGCAGCCATCGGGCTGCCCATGATGCCGAGTCCGATGAAGGCGATACGACGGGGGGTCGTGCTCATGGAGTACTCCTCCGGGAAGTTCACTGAGAGAGGGAAGTTGCAGGCGCCCCTTCAGGGGCGCGGGGCTGTGCCGACTTGCGGCTCCGCCGCGTGGGCGCGACCGGCCGTGCGCCACCGGGAGCCGGGGCAAGCACAGTTCTGCGCTCTTCGTTCCGTTGTGGTTGCGCGCGCAGTTCCTCGCGCCCCTGGTGGTGGGGCCGGTCAGAGCGAAGAGCTGCGCAGCTCGCGCGGCAGCCACTCGAAGGAGTCGGCTGAAGCCACTCCGGCCTCGGCCTTGTACTCCAGGCCGATGTAGCCTTCGTAGCCAACGGCATCCAGCTGCGCCAGAAGCGCAGGGAAGTCCAGCTCGCCGCTGCCGGGGAAGTTCCTGGCCGGCGCGTCCGCGACCTGTACGTGGCCGATCCGGTCCGCGTACTCGGAGATCACCGCGGGCAGGTCCTCGCCGTTGCGGGCCAGGTGGTAGAGGTCGCAGAGGAACTTCGTGTTCCCGAGGCCGGTGGCCGCGTTCACCGCGTCCACCACCGCCACCGCGTCCTTCGAGGAGAGCAGCCCGTACTGCGGGGCCTCCGGCGCGTTCAGTGCCTCCACCAGAAGCACGGCGCCGATCCCGTTCGCGGCCTGCGCGGCCAGCGCCAGGTTCTCCAGGGCGAGTTCGTCCTGGACGGCGAGCGGTACGCCGTCCACCCGGTTGCCGTACAGCGCGTTCAGCGCCGTGCAGCCCAGCGAGTCGGCCAGGCCGACCGCCACCGCGATGTTGTCGCGGAAGCGCTGCGAGTCGGCGGGACGCGAGAGCAGGCCCTTGTCGCCGCCGGCCATGTTGCCGGCGTCGAAGTTGAGACCGGTCAGCCGGACGCCCGCGTTCACGAACGCGTCGCGCAGGGCGTCGAGCTCGGCCTGCGGCGGGGTCGGGCCGTCCAGGGTCCACCACAGCTCGGCGGCGTCGAAGCCGGCGGCCTTCGCCGCGGCGGGACGCTCCACCAGGGGCAGTTCGGTGAAGAGGATCGAGAGGTTGACGGTCCAGCGCTGGTTCAGCCAGCTCTGCTCAGCGGCGGTCATGCCATCACCAGTTCCGAGAGATCCGCCGGCGCAACGCTGGTTCCACCATGCGGAAGATGTTTTCTGCTTGCCGAAACTATGCCACGACGCTTCAACAGTTTGTCAAGGGGAGGGTTCCCAACCCGCGTTTCGCGGTTACGCTTCGGGCGTGCGATTGAAGGTGGAGTTCACGACCGAGCCGTTCGAGCTGGACGGCTTCCCGGAACATGCGAAGACAGCCAGGCGCGTGGTCGACGAGGCCGGGCTCAGCGTCGAGGTCGGGCCTTTCGGCACCAGCGCCGAGGGCACCGCCGAGCAGACGCTGGCCGCCATCGACCGGCTGGTGCGGGAGACCCTGGCCCACGGGGCCACCCGGATCTCGCTCCAGGTCAGCGTCATCGGCGAGAACGGCGAACCGATTGCGGATGGGGAGGGAGCGGGATGAGCGAGGCGCAGCACCCGCTGGCGATAGCCATCAAGCCGCTGCTCGACGCCGTCGGCGCGAGCGCGGTGGAGCTCGGCGACACCCGGCCGGACGACGTGGTCCTGGAGTGGGAGGGCGCACCGGCGGTCGCGGTACGCCTGCCCGGCCTGGAGAGCGCGCTGGACCGGCTGCTGGCCGACGTGAAGCGCCAGTTCGGCGGCGGTGAGCTCACCGAGCTCGACCGGGCCGGCAAGCAGCGCGTCGTCGCCGTGCTGGAGGAACGGGGCGCGTTCACCGTGCGGCACGGGGTGGAGACGGTGGCGGCGGCGCTCGGGGTCAGCCGGTTCACCGTGTACAACTACCTCAACCGCCAGCAGGCGGCCGGAAAGCAGTCCTGACCGGCCCCGCGGGCATCGGGCCGGTGAACGACACGGCCGGGATTTCTTCAACAAACTGTTGACGATCAGGGGTGGCGGCTCCTACGTTTCTCGTGGCAACCACTTTTGGAGGTCACGAGTGACCCAACCCGCCACCCCGGCAAGCACCACGCTCGACCGCGTCAACGCGGTCGAGGACGGCGAGCTGGACACGCTCCTCCTGGAGATCTGCTCCAGCCCCACCTGGGCGAAGCTGGTCCGGCTCGCCCGCCCCTTCCGCGACGAGACCGCCCTCCACAGCGCCAACGCCAACGCGATGGCCGCCCTGGGCACCGCGGACCTGCTCGACGCCATGGCCGGCCACGCCAGGATCGGCACGCCCAAGCCGGGCGACGCCACCTCCGAGCGCGAACAGGCCGGCGTCGCCGGCGCCGAGCAGCAGCTGCTCGACGCCCTGGCCGCCGCGAACGCCTCCTACGAGGAGAAGTTCGGCCACGTCTTCCTGATCTGCGCCACCGGCCGCACCGCGGAGACCATGTTCGCCGCGATCCGCGAGCGCTACCCCAACGACGCCGCCACCGAGCGGGAGATCGTGCGGGGCGAGCTCGGCAAGATCAACGACATTCGCCTCGACCGTCTGCTGCACGAGAGCTGACGGTCCGCACCCCACCGGCACCCTCGCCGTTTCCATCTGTGAGGACGACATGACCTCCATCTCCACCCATGTGCTGGACACCAGCCTCGGCAAGCCCGCCCAGGGCGTCCCGGTCGAGCTGGCCCAGCAGGTCGGCGGCGAGTGGAAGGCCCTCGGGGCCTCCGCCACCGACGCCGACGGCCGCTGCAAGGACCTGCCGGTCCCGGATCTCGCCTCCGGCACCGTCCTGCGCCTTCGCTTCACCACCGGCGGAGCGTTCTTCCCCGAGGTCTCCATCGTCTTCGACGTCGACCCGGCCCAAGCCCACTACCACGTACCCCTGCTGCTCAACCCGTTCGGGTACTCCGTCTACCGAGGGAGCTAAGACCATGGCCCACGTGCTCGGCCAGAACCAGTACGGCAAGGCGGAGAACCGCGTCGTACGGATCACCCGCAACGGCAACCGCCACGAGATCCGGGACCTGAACGTCTCCGTCGCCCTCTCCGGCGACCTCAGCGACGTGCACCTCACCGGCTCGAACGCGAACTGCCTGCCCACGGACACGACCAAGAACACCGTGTTCGCCTTCGCCAAGAAGTTCGGCATCCAGTCGCCGGAGAACTTCGGCATACTCCTGGCCCGCCACTTCGTGGACGACACCCCGCCGATCCACCGGGCGCGGATCCGGGTCGAGGAGTACGTCTGGGACCGCATCGCGACACCCGACAACAACGCGCGCTTCATCGGCAGCGAGCAGGTCGGCCACTCCTTCGTGCGCCGCGGCACCGAGGTGCGCACCTCCGAGATCGTCTACGACGGCACCGGCTTCCAGATCATCTCCGGTCTCAAGGACCTGACCGTGATGAACTCCACCAACTCGGAGTTCTGGGGCTACATCAAGGACGAGTACACCACCCTCAAGGAGGCGTACGACCGGATCCTGGCCACCCAGGTCACCGCGCGCTGGAAGTTCGGCTTCACCGGCGTCGACAACGAGGCGGAGCCCAACTGGGACCGCTCGTACCAGCAGGTCCGCAAGCACCTGCTGGAGGCCTTCGCCGAGACCTACTCCTACTCGCTCCAGCAGACCCTGTACTCCATGGGCACCCGCGTGCTGAACAACCGCGCCGAGGTGGACGAGGTCCGCATGGAGATGCCGAACAAGCACCACTTCCTGGTGGATCTGGAGCCGTTCGGTATGGAGAACGACAACGAGGTCTACTACGCTGCGGACAGGATGTACGGCCTCATCGAGGGCACCGTGCACCGCGAGGGCGTCACCCCGGTCATCCCGGTCGCCTGACGCACGGCCTCCCGGCCACGTAGCCTCGTAGCAGAGCACGAGCTGTACCCCAGGGATTCTCCCGTCGTCCCGCCCTGGGCAGCAGTACCCGACGGCGGTACCCCTACTTCTAGGGCGAGAGCGCAGCGGCATCGCCACCGCTGCGCCTCCCGAGCCGCCATCGAGGAGCACGAAGATGACTGACCTCCCGGTCGAGCGCATCGTCATCGAGAACGCCGCCATCGCCACCGTCGACGCGCTGGACACCGAGCACACGCGCGGCCACGTCGTGATCGCCGGCAACATCATCGAGTCCGTCGGCGAGGGCCCCGCCCCCGCCTGGCTCGACAACGTGGTGCGCCGGATCAACGCCGAGGGCCATCTGGTCACCCCCGGCCTGGTCAACACCCACCACCACTTCTACCAGTGGATCACCCGCGGCCTGGCCCAGGACAACATCCTGTTCGACTGGCTGGTCGCGCTCTACCCGACCTGGGCCCGGATCGACGACAAGCTCGTCCACGCCGCCTCCCAGGGCAGCGCCGCCGCGCTGCTCAAGTCGGGCTGCACCACCGCCTCTGACCACCACTACGTCTTCCCGCAGGGCGGCGGCGACATCCTGGGCGCCTCCATCGAGGCCGTCTCCGAGCTCGGCATGCGCTTCACCGCGCTGCGCGGCTCGATGTCCCGCGGCAAGAGCGACGGCGGCCTGCCGCCGGACCACGCGGTGGAGAAGACCGAGGACATCCTGATCGCCTCCGAGGCGGCCGTGGACAAGTGGCACGACGCCTCCTTCGGCTCGATGCTGCACGTCGCCATCGCCCCCTGCTCGCCGTTCTCGGTGACCACGGAGCTGATGAAGGAGGCCGCCGAGCTCGCCCGCCGCAAGGGCGTCCGGCTGCACACCCACGGCTCGGAGACGGCCGAGGAGGAGCAGTTCTGCAAGGAGCTGTTCGGCATGGGCCCGACGGACTACTTCGAGTCGGTCGGCTGGCTCGGCGAGGACGTGTGGATGGCGCACTGCGTCCACATGAACGACTCGGACATCAAGAAGTTCGCGGAGACCGGCACCGGCGTCGCCCACTGCCCCTCCTCCAACGCGCGCCTCGCGGCCGGCATCGCCCGCGTGCCCGACATGATGGCCGCCGGCGTCCCGGTCGGCCTCGGCGTGGACGGCACCGCCTCCAACGAGTCCGGCGAGCTGGGCACCGAGCTGCGCAACGCGCTGCTGATCAACCGACTGCACGGCCGCCCCGACGCCCTGACGGGCCGCCAGGCGCTGCGCCTGGGCACCATGGGCGGCGCCCGAGTGCTGGGCCGCCAGGCCGAGATCGGCTCGATCGAGGTCGGCAAGCTGGCCGACCTGGCACTGTGGAAGATCGACGGCATCATGCACTCCTCGATCGCCGACCCGGTCGCCGCCCTCACCATGGGCGCGCTCCCGCCGCTGTCGCTGCTGCTGGTCAACGGCAAGCCGGTCGTCGAGAACGGCACTCTCACCCGGGTGAACGAGGACCGCATCGCCAAGGCGTGCGCGGACGCGGCCAAGGAGCTCGCCTCGCGCGGCTGACCCGCCGTTTCCCTTCCGCACTGAACGCTCAAGACTCCGGGCACGCACTGGGACGGTGTGCTGCCCGGACTCCTCGGCGCGCTCGCGCGCGGGGGAGCCGAGCCCCGGACCCACGGCGAGGGTCCGGGGCTTCGGCGTTCCCTTTGGGCATACCAGCGGGTATGTTGTGCGCAACGTACTGGCGAGTAGGCAAGGCAAGGAGCGGCGCCGATGAGGGCTGTCCAGATCACCGAGTTCGGCGGACCCGAGGTCCTGCGCCTGGCGGACGTACCGGAACCGGCCCCCCAGCCGGGCCAGCTGCTGATCGACGTCACCGGCGCGGGCGTCAACTACGCGGACACCCACGCGGTCGAGGACTCCTACCTCTCCCGCAGCACGCTGCCGATGATCCCCGGCGGCGAGGTCGTCGGCACCGCGCAGGACGGCCGCCGCGTCGTCGCCCTGACCGCGACCGGCGGCTACGCCGAACGCGCCTGCGCCTGGGAGGCCATGGCGACGGAGGTCCCCGAGGAGGTCTCGGACGCGGCCGCGCTGGCGCTGGTGGTCCAGGGCCTCACGGCCTGGAACCTGCTGCGCACCTCGGCGCGGATCGCGCCGGGCGAGTCCGTCGTCGTCCACGCCGCCGCCGGCGGCACGGGCTCGCTGGCCGTCCAGCTCGCCCGCCGCTTCGGCGCGGGCCGGGTCCTCGCCACGGCCTCGACGAAGGAGAAGCGCGACCTCGCCCTGTCCCTGGGCGCGGACGAGGCCGTCGACGGCGACCCCGAGGGCCTCAAGGAGCGGCTGATCGAGGCGAACGGCGGCAAGAAGGTCGACATCGTCCTGGAGATGACCGGCGGCCCCGTCTTCGACGCCTCCCTCGCGGCCCTCGCCCCGTTCGGCCGCCTGGTCACCTACGGCCTGGCCTCCCGCCAGGACCCGACCCCGATCCAGGCCACCGCCCTGATGGGCCGCTCCCAGGCCGTCATCGGCTTCTGGCTGATGCACGCCCTCGGCCGCCCCGAGCTGCACGCACAGCCCATGGCCGAGCTGCTCGACCTGGTCGCCAAGGGCGAGCTCGTGCCGCAGGTCGGGGGCACATATCCCCTGGCGGACGCGCGAGTTGTGCACGAGGCGCTGCGCTCGCGGGCGACGACTGGGAAGCTGGTGCTCGACCCCCGGAGGTGAACCGTGTCCAAACGCACCCGTAAGCGGGCGTGGCGCAGACGCAAGGCGAACCACGGCAAGCGACCCAACTGCAGATAGGCGCGACGAGGGAGGCCCGGCAGGGCCTCCCTTTCTGCTTGCCGCCCTTGCGCTTGTTACTCAACCGACGTACTTTTTACTCATGCCAGTAAAAGGCGAATCCCGATCCGTCACGGCGAACGCCCGCCGCGCGCAGATCCTGACCGCGACGATCGAGACGATCGCCGAGCTCGGCTACGGCCAGGCCTCCTTCGCGCGGATCGCGGAGCGGGCGGGGCTCAGCAGCACGCGGCTGATCTCGTACCACTTCGCCGGCAAGGACGAGCTGATCTCCGCCCTGATCGCCGACGTCTACGCGGACATGGGCCGCTTCATGGCCGAACGAATGGCGGACTGCGCCGACGCACGGGACGCACTTGCCACCTACATCCGCTCGGTCGTCGCCTACATCGCCGCGCACCGCGCCCAGATGCAGGCCCTGATGTCGGTCTTCCTCGGCTACCGCAGCGAGTCCGGCGCGAGCAGCTACGACGCGGACTCGGAGCGCGAGGTGCTGGGCCACCTCCAGGGGATCCTGCGCGCGGGACAGGAGAGCGGCGCGTTCCGGCCGTTCGACACCTTCGTGATGGCGGCCACGGTCCAGCGCTCGATCGACGGCCTGCCGTTCCTGCTGCGCACCGCACCCGACCTCGATCTCGAGGCCTACGCCGAGGAGTTGGCCGAACTCTTCGACCGCGCGACCAGGAGCGCGCCATGACCACGGCCCGAAGCCTGCGGGTCCTGCGTGCGGTGGCCGGGTTCGCCGTCCCGACCGCGCTCTTCTACGGCCTGCGCGCGATGGGCGTCGGCATCTACCTCACCCTGGTCATCGCCTCCGTCCTGCCGGCCCTGCTCGGCCTGTGGACCCTGCTGCGCTCGCGCAAGGTCGACGGACTGGCCCTCTACATGCTGGTCCTGATGCTGCTCAGCACCGGCGTCTCGCTGATCGGCGGCAGCCCACGCTTCCTGCTGAGCCGCGAGGCCTGGCTGACGGGGGTGACCGGCGCCTGGTTCATCGGCTCCGTCTGGACCGCCCGGCCCCTCGCCTTCCACTACACCCGCCCGATGCTGGAACACCGCAAGGGCCGCGCCGCGATCCCCGGCGACTGGGACGACCTGTGGGAACGCCTGCCCGGCTTCCGCCGCGTCTGGCGCGTCGGCAGCGTGCTCTGGGGCGTCGCCCTGCTGGCGGACTCGGCCGTCCGCGTGGTGATGGCCTACACCCTCCCGGTCGACGAGGTCCCGGCGCTCGGCACGGCGCTGTACCTGGCGACGTCAGTGGTGCTGATCGTGATCACCAACGTCTACTACTTCGCCTCCGGCCTCTACGACCGGCGCTCGTCGCTGTACGCCCCACCGGCCGCGGAGAATTCCTGAAATCCGTGCCCTCGCGGCTTCCTGAAACCGGGTCACCACGGGTCCTGGCCGACCCGCCCACGGCTTCCCTGGCGGAACGTGGCGCCCGGGGTCGACCACCGCGCGGCGGCCGCTCACCGGCCCGCTCACCAGCTCGACATACCCGCTCTGACCTGGTGCTTCTCTGATTCTCCCCTAGGCTGACGGTTTCTGCCGGACGCTGTCGGAGGGGACATCATGAGCGACGAGACCGTCAGGTTCGACGCCAGTCAGATCAAGGTGCTGGAGTGGCCGGAGGCCGTCCGCAGGCGGCCCGGGATGTATATCGGCTCGACCGGGGAGCGGGGACTGCACCAGCTGGTCTTCGAGGTCGCCGACCAAGCGGTGCACGAGGCCCTGACCGGTCGGGCCGGCCGTGTCGACATCCGCCTCACGGCCGACGGCGGCGTTCGTGTCGCTGACAACGGCCCGGGCATCCCGATCGAGGACGACGATCGCCCCGGCCTCACATCGCTGCTGACCCGCCTGTGCCTCCGAGCCACCCACAGGGGCCGTCACGAGGTCCATCTCTCCCGCTTCGGCCTCGGCCCGTCCGTCGCCAACGCTCTTTCCTCCCGTCTCACGGCCGAGGTGCACCTCGACGGGACCCGTTGGACCGGGGAGTACGCGCGTGGGGTCGCCGTCAGCCCGCTCACCGCGGTCGGGCCGACGGCCGACAGCGGGACGGTCATCACGTTCCGGCCGGATCCGGAGATCTTCCACACGGTGGAGTTCTCGTTCGACACGCTCGCCGACCGCTTCAGGGAACTGGCTTTCCTCAATCGACCCCTGGATGTTTCCCTGACCGGCGAGCGGCGGTCGTTGCGGCTCCGGTTCCCGGGCGGGGCAAGGGACTTCGTGGCCTTTCTCGACGAGCCCGCCCGGACAGCGGTCCACCACTCGGACGTCATCGGCTTCGAACGCGACGACCCGCAGATGGAGGGGACGATGGAGATCGCCTTCCGCTGGTCCCACTCCCCCGAGGAGCGGATCCGAGGCTTCGCCAACAGCCTGGCGACTCGCGGCGGGACCCACCTGGAGGGATTCCGCGACGGGGTCGTCGCCGCAGTGACCTCCCACGCACGCGCGCACGGGCGGTTCGCGGCCGCCGAGCGGGTCACCGCGGGTCTGACCGCCGTGGTGTCGGTGAAGCTGGACCAGATCGAGCTCGAGGGCGCCTGCCGGGACGTCCTGGGCAACGGGGCCGTACGGACCTCCGTGCGGCGAGCCGTGGAGGAGGAGCTCAGCCGGTGGCTGGCGGACCATCCGGAGCAGGCCAGGGCTCTCGTCGAGCGGGCGCAATAAGCGGCGCCTCGCGAAGGACCTCCCCAGGTTTCGCGAGACGCCGCTGATCAGGACCGGGTTACAGAAGGGCGTAACCCGGAAGCGTGAGGAAGTCGGCGAAGTCCTCCGCCAGCGCGACCTGTTCGAAGAGGCGCGCCGCGTCGTTCCAGCGGCCCGCGTCGAACGTGGCGTCGCCCAGTTCGGCGCGGAGCTCCGCCAGTTCGGCGGAGACCAGCTCGCGGACGAGTTCGGCGATGACCTTCTCGCCGGAGTCGGCCAGCACCACACCGTTGTTGATCCACTGCCAGACCTGCGAGCGCGAGATCTCGGCGGTGGCGGCGTCCTCCATCATGTTGAAGATGGCCACCGCGCCGAGGCCGCGCAGCCACGCCTCGATGTAGCGGACGCCGACCTGGACGGCGTTGTGCAGCCCGACGTGGGTGCAGCTGCCGCCGGCCGCGGCGATGTCCAGCAGCTGGTCGGGGGTGACCTCGCCCGCCGGGACGACCTGCTTCTGGTTCGGCGCGTCGGCCAGGACCGCGTCGAAGGCCGCGCGGCAGACCGGGACCAGGTCGGGGTGGGCGACCCAGGAGCCGTCGAAGCCGTTGGCGGCCTCGCGGTCCTTGTCGGTCTGGACCTTCTCCAGCGCGGCGGCGTTGACCTCGGCGTCGCGGCGGGAGGGGATGAACGCGGCCATGCCGCCGATCGCGTGCGCACCGCGCCGGTGGCACGTCTGCACCAGGAGCTGGGTGTACGCGCGCATGAACGGCGAGGTCATGCCCACGCTGTTGCGGTCAGGAAGGATGTAGTGGTCACCGGCGTCACGGAAGTTCTTGACGATGGAGAAGAGGTAGTCCCAGCGGCCCGCGTTCAGGCCGGCCGCGTGCTCGCGCAGCTCGTAGAGGATCTCCTCCATCTCGAACGCGGCGGTGATCGTCTCGATCAGCACCGTGGCGCGGATCGTGCCGCGCGGGATGCCGAGGGCCTCCTGCGCGTACACGAAGACCTCGTTCCAGAGGCGGGCCTCCAGGTGGCTCTCGGTCTTCGGCAGGTAGAAGTACGGGCCGGAGTTCGGGTCCTGCTCGCCGCGGGCCAGCAGCCGGGCCGCGTTACGGAAGAAGTACAGGCCGAAGTCGAAGAACGCGCCGGCGACCGGCTCGCCGTCGACGAGGAGGTGCGCCTCGTCCAGGTGCCAGCCGCGCGGGCGGACCACGATGGTGGCGAGCTCCGCGTCGGGCCTCAGCGCGTAGGACTTGCCCTCGGGGGTGGTGAAGTCGATCCGGCGCTCCAGGGCGTCGGTCAGGTTCAGCTGGCCGTCGACCGCGTTGTGCCAGGTCGGCGAGGTGGCGTCCTCGAAGTCGGCGAGCCAGACCTTGGCGCCGGAGTTGAGGGCGTTGATCGCCATCTTGCGGTCGGTCGGGCCGGTGATCTCGACCCGGCGGTCGTCCAGCGCGCGCGGGGCGGGGGCGACCTGCCACTCGGCGGCGCGGACGTCGGCGGTCTCGGGAAGGAAGTTCAGCGTCCCGGTCTTGGCGATCCGGGCGCGGCGCTCCTTCCGCAGTGCGAGCAACTCACGGCGCCGCGCGCCGAAACGGCGGTGCAGGTCGGCCACGAAGGCCAGCGCGGCGGGGGTCAGCACCTCGTCGCCGCGTTCCACCGCCGGACCGACGACCTCGACCCCGGTGAGGGGAGGTTCGCTCACGGTTTCCTGTGCTGCACCCATGTGCGCGGGCTCCTCGTCAGACTCAGAAGTTACGGATGATCGAAAGCGCCCTGTGCGGTGCGCTTCGCTTCTGTAAGGTGGAGGCTAGTTTCCGCGATACAGAAATTCAACACTTTGTTGAGTTTGCTTGCCGCCCCCTGCCAGGAAGGCCGTTGTGGTGACCTCTTCCATCCCGCTGGACGCTGCGTCCGCGGGCGCCGACCGCACCGGTGGCGTCCAGTCGGTCGAGCGCGCCTTCCAGCTGCTCGAGGTCCTCGCCGAGGCGGGCGGGGTCAGCACCCTGAGCGATCTGGCGACGGTGTCCGGCCTGCCGATGCCGACCATCCACCGCCTGGTCCGCACGCTGGTCCAGCAGGGATATGTCCGTCAGGACACGGCTCGACGCTACACCTTGGGGCCGCGGCTGATCCGTCTCGGCGAGACGGCGGGTCGACTGCTGGGCAGTTGGGCCCGGCCGTTCCTCGGCGAGCTGATGGAGACCACGGGCGAGACGGCGAACCTCGCCGTCCTGGAGGCCGGCGAGGTCGTCTACGTCGGCCAGGTGCCCTCGCGGCACTCGATGCGGATGTTCACCGAGGTCGGCCGCAGGGTGCAGCCGCACTGCACGGCCGTGGGCAAGGTCCTCCTCGCCCAGCTGCCGCGCACGGAGGCCCTGTCCGTCCTGGGCAACGGCCCGCTCCCGGCCCACACGGTGCACACGGTGACCTCCCCCGACGCGCTGCTCACGCAGTTCGAGGAGGCGCGGACCAGCGGCTACGCGGTGGACGACCAGGAGCAGGAGATCGGCGTCCGCTGCATCGCCGTCGTCGTCCCCGGCGCGCCCACTCCGACCGCCCTCTCCATCTCCGGCCCCGAGGCCCGCGTCCGCGCCCTGGAATCCCGCGCCGGC
The DNA here is from genome assembly GCF_000744655.1 of Streptacidiphilus rugosus AM-16. Classification (NCBI taxonomy): domain Bacteria; kingdom Bacillati; phylum Actinomycetota; class Actinomycetes; order Kitasatosporales; family Streptomycetaceae; genus Streptacidiphilus; species Streptacidiphilus rugosus. Next base: position 1,807,059 of record NZ_JQMJ01000004.1, read on the forward strand.
GCCCGCGCGCTCATCCCGGAGATGCAGGAGATCGCCACCCGCCTCGGCACTGCGCTGGCCTCGAGCGGCTGACCCGATCTGCGCCTCCGGCGCGCGAGCGGGTTCACGCGCTTCGCGACGGCGAGCCAGTTGCACCGTCCAGGGGCGCGGGGAACTGCGCGGGGAACCACCCGGTGCGGATGGCCCTGCACGCTCGGGGACTCAGGCCGTGGGTGGCTTGTCGCGCAGTTCCCCGCGCCCCTGATAGTGCAACGAACCCTCTGCGGTGACCTGGCGCACCCGCGCGCCGGAAGCGCGCAGTTCCTCGCGCCCCTGGCGAAGCGCGGCGAACTGTTCCGGGGTGTCGACGTCGTCCGGGGTGGCCACGTCGCCGCATTCGACGAGGTGCAGATCCGCCGCGTGCGCACGCAACAGCGCACGCGCGCCGGCGTCGCCCACCGCGCCCTCCCGTGCCTCGGCGAGATAGCGCGCGCCGATGTAGACCGGATGCCCCCGCTCCCCCGCGTAGCTCGCCGCGGCCAGCTCCGCGCCGGAGCGCAGCACGCGGGAGACCGCCTCCGGCGTGACGCCGGGGGTGTCCACGAGGCCGATCAGCACGCCGGGGGCGTCCACGCCGGTGAGGCCCAGCCGCAGCGAGGAACCCATGCCCGACGCCCAGTCCACGTTGACCAGGACCTCCGCGTCCCCCAGCTCCGCCGTCCGCAGGACCTCCGCCGACGCGGCGCCCAGCACCAACCGGATCCGCTCGCAGCCGCCGGCCCGCAGCACGCCCAGCGCGTGCTCCACCATCGGCCGCCCGCGGTAGGGCAGCAGGGCCTTGGGGCGATTGCCCAGGCGGCGACCGCCCCCCGCCGCCAGCAGGAGTCCCAGAGCGTCCATGACTCAAGCATGGCGAAGAAACCGGGGCCCTGGCCTTGGATGAATGCACAAGGCGCCTGCCCGGCGCCCTCGCGTTCACCGGGCCTTCACCCGCTGGACCGGAGCGCTCCGGCCCGGTTCTACTGGCACGATGCCGCGCACTACCCACCCCGCCCCGCTGCTGGACCGGTTCGGCCGCGTCCACACCGACCTGCGGGTCTCCCTCACCGACCGCTGCAACCTGCGCTGCACGTACTGCATGCCGGCCGAGGGACTGGACTGGCTGCCCAAGCCCGACCTGCTCACCGACGAGGAGCTGATGCGTCTGGTCCGGATCGCGACCACCGGGCTCGGCATCCGCTCGCTCCGGCTGACCGGCGGCGAGCCGCTGCTGCGGCGCGGACTGCCGGACCTGATCGCCGGCTTCGCCTCGCTGCCTGACGCGCCGGAGCTGTCACTGACCACCAACGGCATCGGCCTCGCCCGCCAGGCGGACGCCCTGCGCGCGGCGGGCCTGCACCGGGTCAACGTCAGCCTGGACACGCTGCGGCCCGAGCGCTTCCGCGCCCTCACCCGCCGCGACCGGCTCGCGGACGTGCTCGACGGGCTCGCCGCGGCCAAGCGCGCCGGCCTCGACCCGGTGAAGGTCAACGCCGTGCCGGTGCGCGGCGTCAACGACGACGAGCTGACCGAGCTCACGGCGTGGGCGGTCGAGCACGGTTACCGGCTGCGCTTCATCGAGTCGATGCCGCTGGACGCCCAGGGCGCCTGGGACCGCGAGCGGATGGTGACGGCCGACGAGATCCTGGCCGCGCTCGGCCGCGTCTTCACGCTGGAACCGGTGGCCCGCGCCGACGCGGGGCGCGACGCGAACGCCCCCGCCGAGCAGTGGCGGATCGCCGGCACGGACGCGGTGGTCGGCGTGATCGCCAGCGTGACGCGACCCTTCTGCGGCGGCTGCGACCGGGTCAGGCTCACCGCGGACGGACAACTGCGCAACTGCCTCTTCGCCACCGAGGAGTCGGACCTGCGCGCCCTGCTGCGCGGCGGCGCGGACGACGAGGCGATCGAGTCCGCCTGGCGCTCCTGCATCGCCGGCAAGGGCCCCGGCCATGCCATCAACAGCGCCGACTTCCGCCGCCCCGAGCGCCCCATGTCCGCCATCGGCGGGTGAGAGCGGTCCGGCGCGGCCCCCGGTGATCGGGTCCCGGCCGGAAACAGACACCGATTCGCATTCCGCTTGCCGGAAGGATCGGGGAGCATGGAACCCTGGGCGCACGGCGTGCGTAGTCTCAGGAGACGGCACTCCGGGAGCCGGTCGCCATGCTGCCGGTCGACCGGAGCCCCCGAAAGAAGTGGACGGTCCCTCATGTCAGGTTCACCCAAGCCCGTCCGCTGTCCCTCCTGCCGCAGGGAGCACGCGTATGAACCGCCGGTGTTCCCCTGCCCGTGCGGCGCCGCGCTGAAGATCCCGCTGCTGCAGGGCGGAGTGCCGGTGCAGGTGCGCTTCCGGTCGTGGGAGGACTCCTGGCTCAGCATGCGCTGCCCGTCCTGCGGGCGCTCCGAGCAGTGGCCGCAGCCCGAGTTCACCTGCGGCTGCGGGGCGACGGTGCGACTGCCCGTGGACACCGCGCGGCGGCCTCAGCCGGTCGGCGGGCAGCTCCCGCCGGTCGCACCGGTCCAGCCGGTGCGGCCCGCGGCGCAGGGGATCGCGCCGGTGCAGGCCGCCCAGCCCGGCCAGCCGCCACGGGCGCTCGCCCGCAAGCCGTTCCTGCCGCATCCGGTGCGGACCTCGGACGACGCCGTGCTGGCCGCCGCCCGCTATCTGGAATGGCTGGGCTTCGGCGAGCTGGAGGTCTCCGACTCGCAGGACCGCGAGGGCGTCTGCCTGCTCGGCCCGACGATCGTGGCCCAGGTGGACACCTGGACCGAACCGGCCGATCTGCGGGCGGTGGAGTGCCTCTGGCTGAACACCCTGCACGGTGACGAACTGCTTCCGGCGATGTTCACTCTCGCGGGTTATTCGCTCGAAGCCCGCAACAGGGCGGACCAGTTGCTCGTTGCGCTCTTCGAGCTCGATCTCACCGGCATGCCGCAGGCGGTGAACACCGCCGCCAGGGAGCTGGTCCGCAACTCCTCGCGTCCATGATCTGGCGCGCCCCGCCGCCCGCGTGTTGAATGACCGTCACCGAGGGCGACCAATGGCGGCCGACGACGGTTGCAGTGAGGGGCGGTGGCGTGTCCTTGTCCGAGCGGACAGCGGAGCAGCCGGCGACAGGGGGTAGGACGGGCTCCGGTTGGGGCCCGGGAACGGACGAGCAGGTCTGGCTGCTGCGCTCACGCGGCTGCTGGCAGCCGGCCGCGGCGCTCCTCGGCGAGGGACCGGACGCCGCCGTCGAACGGGCGGAGCTGCTGATCGAGGCGGCCTTCTTCACCGGCCGCGGCTGGGACGACGCGGAGGCCGCGCTGCGCGCCGCCGAGGCCCTGGTCACCAACAACAGCCAGCGCGCGGCCACGTCCTGTGCCCGCGGCTTCCTCGCCTACGGCGCGACGGTGATGAAGGTCCACGACCGGCTGGACGAGGCCCAGGCCGCGCTCGGCCGCGCCTCGGCGCTGCTGCCGCCGGACGACCCGGCCCGCCCGCTGCTGGACTTCCGCCGCGGTCTGATCGCCCACGCGCTGCTGGGCGACGCGACCGCGGGCCGCGCGGCCTACCGCCGCGCCCACGCGGGGGCCGAGCAGCAGCAGGACGCGCACCTGCTCTCCTACACCTGGCGGCACCTGGCCTCGATCGCCCAGGAGGACGGCAACGTGGCCGGTGCGCGGCACGGCTACGCCGAGTCCCTGCGCCTGCGCGAGCAGACCGGCTTCGCGATCGGCATCGCCCCGGCACTGGCCACGCTGGCGGAGGTCTCCCCGGCGCCGGAGGCCGCGCAGCTGCGGGCGGAGGCGCGTCGCCTGGTCACGGCGTTCGCGGGCACGCCGTTCTGGCTCGTGCTGGACTGAGGCCGGTCACTCAATCAGATGATCTGATACGGCAGTTGCCAATCATCACCCGTCCTGGTGTATCCGTCCCAAAACCACACGATCGTCTCTCCCGCTCCGTAAGGATGGATCCGCCTCGGGCGCCTGCCGGGGCGAGAGCGGGAGGAGACGGGCGACGATGAGATTGAGCGACAGCACACTGGGGTGGTTCCTCGCCCTCACGGCGATGCTGCTGGTGGTGGCCGTCCTGCTGGTCGTGCTGCGCGCCCGGCTGGGCCGCGCCCGGGTCGGCGACAGCTGGGAGCGCAGTGAGGAGCGCCGCCGGCGCAAGGAGACGGTCTACGGCTCCGCCTCGTACCTGCTGCTCTTCTGCTGCGCGGCGGTGGCCGGCGCGCTGTCCTTCCACGGCCTGGTCGGCTTCGGCCTGCAGAACCTCGGGCTCTCAGGGGGCTGGGAGTACCTGGTGCCCTTCGGGCTGGACGGCGCGGCGATGTTCTGCTCGGTCCTGGCCGTGCGCGAGGCCAGCCACGGCGACGCGGCGCTCGGCTCCCGCAGCCTGGTCTGGCTCTTCGCGGCGGCCTCGGCCTGGTTCAACTGGGTCCACGCCCCGCGCGGCATCGACCACCACGGCGCTCCGCAGTTCTTCGCTGGCATGTCGCTCTCGGCGGCGATCCTCTTCGACCGCGCGCTCAAGCAGACCCGCAAGGCGGCGCTGCGCGAGCAGGGCCTGGTGCCGCGGCCGCTGCCGCAGATCCGGGTCGTCCGCTGGCTCCGCGCACCGCGCGAGACGTACGCGGCCTGGTCGCTGATGCTGCTGGAGAACGTCCGCAGTCTGGACGAGGCGGTGGACGAGGTCCGCGAGGACAAGCGCGCCCGCCTGCGGGAGCGCGGCCACCCCCAGCCCCTCCGCGCGCTGGGCGGCTCCCGCCGCGTGCCCCAGCTCCCCCGCCCTTCGCCTGCGGCGCGCGACGCCGGCCCCGGGGAGCCTGCGATAGGGGCCGCCCCGGACCGCGTCTTCGACCTGACGGCCGAGGACGACACCGTCACCCTCCCCCGCGCCAGCGCCTGGGACTCCCTGGAACAGAAGCTCAAGGACCTCGAGAAGCTCTACGGCTGACGGTTGCCTGCACAGCGACAGGTAGTTGCCCCGTCAGGGGCGCGGGGAACTGCGCGCCAAGCCACTGACATGCAGATGGTCTCAACGCGCAGGGCCATCCGCACAGGGTGGTCGCTCGCGCAGTTCCCCGCGCCCCTGACGGGGCTCAGGCGGCGTCGGAGAGCAGTTCGAACCACATGCGCTTGCCGCTGCCGTTCGGGTCCACGCCCCACGCGTCGCTGAGGGCTTCGACCAGCATCAGGCCGCGGCCCGAGGACGCCTGCTCGCCAGGCGTCCGGCGCTTGGGCCACTGGTCGGACTCGTCCTCGACCTCGATCCGGAGGCGGGCCTGGCCGGAGTCCGCGTCGCGGAACAGGCGGGCGGTGAGCATCGCGTCGCGGTCGGTGTGGACGAGGGCGTTGGTGACCAGCTCGGAGGCCAGCAATTCCACTGTGTCGGTGAGGTCGCCCACGCCCCAGCGGCGCACCGCGTCCCGCAGCTCGGCGCGGACCTCCGCGATCCGCGCGAGGTCGGCCTGGCCGATCCTGCGGCGCAACTGCTCCCGCGGGCGGGTGTCCGCCGGGCCCTCCCAGCGCAGCAGCAGCAGGGCGATGTCGTCGTCGCGCTCGTGGCTGTCCGCCGCCGCGCGGGCGACGCGGTCGGCCAGTGCGCCGAGGTCCCGGTCCTCGCCGGCCACGAAGACCCGGCGCAGCCGTTCCATTCCCTCGTCCAGGTCCACCCGGCGCGTCTCGACCAGTCCGTCCGTGCAGAGCAACAGGATCTCGCCGGGGTCGAGCGTGAAGCGGCTGACCGGGTACTCCTGCTCGGGATCGACGCCCAGCGGCAGGCCGCCGTCGATGTGCTGGACGGCCGCGCTGCCGTCCGCCCGGCGGACCAGCGGGTTGAGGTGGCCCGCCCGGACCGCGTAGACGACGCCGTAGTCGACGTTCACCTCCGCGTACAGGCAGGTGGCGAAGTGCCCGGTGTCCAGGTCCGCGAGGAAGCGCGAGGCGCGGGTCATCACCGCGGCCGGCGGGTGGCCCTCCGCCGCGTAGGCGCGCAGCGCGATCCGCAGCTGGCCCATGACTCCGGCCGCGTGCACGTCGTGGCCCTGGACGTCGCCGATGACGACGCCGACGTGGCCGCTGGGGAGGGGGACGACGTCGTACCAGTCGCCGCCGATCTGCAGACCGGTGCCGGCCGGCAGGTAGCGGGCGACGGTGTCGAAGCCCGCCACGGGCGGGACCCGGCGCGGCAGCAGCACCCGCTGCAGGCCCGCGGCCAGCTCGTGTTCGGCGTCGTGCAGCCGGGCCCGCGCCAGCGACTGGCCGACCATGCCGCCCAGCGTGCTCAGCAGCGTCCGCTCCTCGTAGTCGAGGGCACGGTTCTCGTCGAAGCTGACCAGGCAGACGCCGATCGGTCTGCCGCTGGCGACCAGCGGCAGGAAGGCCCAGGCATGCCGCGGGTGGCCCATCACGGGGGGCCAGGCCACGGGGAACCGCTGCCGGTACTCGTCCTGGCTGGCGAGGAACACCGGTGTGCGGGTCCGCAGCGCGAGCGCCGCTGGGTGGTCGGCGTCGAGCGGCACGTGGTCGTGCGGGGGGCGGGACTCGCCGTCGTAGCCCGAGGCGGCCAGGATCTGGATCCGGCCGTTCTCCAGAACCGCCAGCACCAGCCCGTCCGGCGGGATGCCGGGCAGCGGGAGTTCGGTGAAGACGCGGGCGACGTCGGCCGTGGTGACGGCCTCGGACAGGGCCTTGGCGGCCTCACGGATGAACAGCGTACGGTCCTCGCGGACCGTCGCCGCCTGGTCGGCACGGCGGCGCTTGTGCAGTTCGACGGTCGCGTCCCAGACGAAGCCGACCATACGGGCCGGCCGGCCCCGCTCGTCGGCGAGCACCCGGCCGCGGAAGCGGACGGCGTGCATCTCTCCGCTGGGGAAGACGGTGCGGTAGTAGGCGCCGCACTGGCCGAGCTCGGCGACGGCGCGCTCGACCCTGCGCCGCACGACGGGTGCGTCCTCCGGGTGCAGCAGTGCCAGGAACTGCTCGGAGGTGATCGACGGCTCCCCGTCGGGCCCGGCCGCGGCTCTGGCGGCGGCGCCGACCGGGGTACGGCTCGCGGCGAGCTCCTCCAGCCCGAGGATCACCAGCGCGCGGTCGTCGCAGACCAGCCGGTCGGATCGGATGTCCCAGTCCCAGGAGCCGATGCCGTTGGCCGCCATCGCCGGCTCCAGCCAGTCAGGCGCCTGGCTCTGCTGCGGCGGGCGGTGCGCGGGTTGCGGGAGCCGCGGCGGCTGCGGCCTTGGCGCCATCGTTCTCCTGCCCTGCGTGGTGCGCAGTCGTGCGGTGCCCGCTCTCTCCCTGATGGGAGCGGTGCGCGGGCGATCTGGGGTGTATTTCCGGACTTCATCCTGTCCGATGAAATGCCTGGCGGCAATGGAGGCTCGCCCTCCCGTTCCACTCCGGAGGGTCACCGAAGGATTGCCGAGCGATCACGGAACCATCACGAAGCCCCGAACGTCGGGACCTTCGGGGCGTCGACGCGACGTCCTCAGGTCGGCGGAGGGGAAGAAAATCCCGTGAAGGTTCTGATCACCGGCGGGGCGGGTTTCATCGGCAGCACGGTCGCATCCGCCTGCGTCGACGCAGGGATCGTCCCGGTCGTGCTGGACAGCCTGGTCACCGGCCGGCGCGAGTTCGCCGAGGGGCGGCCCTTCTACGAGGGCGACATCGCCGACGGCGCGCTCATCGACCGGATCTTCGAAGAACATCCCGATATCAGCGCGGCGATCCACTGCGCCGCGCTGATCGTCGTGCCCGACTCGGTCGCCCGGCCGCTGCACTACTACCGGGAGAACGTCGCCAAGACCGTCGCCCTGGTCGAGCACCTGCAGCGCAAGGGCTGCCCACGGCTGCTCTTCAGCTCCTCGGCGTCCATCTACGCCCCCGGCGCGGACTTCTCCGTCGACGAGGAGTCCAGGCTCGACCCGCTCTCGCCCTACGCGCGCACCAAGCTGGTCACCGAACTGGTCTTCAAGGACACCGCCGAGGCCACCTCGCTGCGGGTGCTCTCACTGCGCTACTTCAACCCCATCGGCGCGGACCCGAGCCTGCGCACCGGCCTGCAGACGCCGGAGCCCACGCACGCGCTGGGCAAGCTGATCCAGGCGCGGGCCCAGGGCATCCCGTTCCGGATCACCGGGGTCGACTGGCCGACCAGGGACGGCAGCGGCATCCGCGACTACATCCACGTCTGGGACCTCGCCCGTGCCCACGTCGCCGCCCTGCTGCGCTTCGACGAGGTGGTCCCACTGGACGGCCCGCGCTCGTACGAGGTGATCAATCTCGGCACGGGCGAGGGCACGACGGTCCGCGAGCTGGTCGCCGCCTTCGAGTCGGTCACCGGCAGTCCGCTGCCGGTGGAGGCCGCTCCCCCTCGTCCGGGTGACAACGCGGGCGCGTTCAGCCGTACGGGGAAGGCCGAGCGGCTGCTCGGCTGGCGGCCGGAGCTCTCCCTGGAGCAGGGCATCGCCGACACGCTGACCTGGTTCGACCGCCGCGCGTCGGTCCTGGGGGCGTAGCACGGGCAGCCGCACAGGTCAGCACCGCATCCGAGCACCCTTCCGGCTGGTCCGGGCGGGTGCTCGCGTGCGTTGCGGGGCGGCCGGGGCTGGACAGGCGGGCCCCGGCGGGGTTCAATGCGAGAGAAGTTTGAACGGCGTTCTAAACCTTCGAACCAACGATCCGAACCACTGGTGAGGCACCGTGCGACTGACACCCACCGAACGGGACCGGCTGCTGATCTTCACGGCCGCCGAGTTGGCGCGCGCCCGGCGCGCCCGCGGCGTCCGGCTGAACGTGCCGGAGGCGACCGCGCTGATCGCCGACACGGTCTGCGAGGCGGCCCGTGACGGCCGCAGGCTGGCCGAGGCGATCGAGGCCGGGCGGACCGTCCTGACGGCGGACGACATCCTGCCGGGGGTCGCGGACGTGGTGACCACCTTGCAGGTGGAGGCGGTGTTCGAGGACGGCACCCGGCTGTGCGTCATCGACGACCCGTTCCGCGGCGCGGGCTCGCTCGGCCCGGAGGCGCCGGGTGCGGCGCTGCCGGGCGACGGCGCGGGCTACGAGCCCGCCGAGCCCACGGTCCGGCTCCAGGTGCGCAACACGGCCCCGGTCCCGGTGACGGTGACCTCGCACTTCCACTTCTTCGAGGCGAATCCGCGGCTCGCGTTCGACCGTGCGGCGGCCTTCGGGATGCGGCTGGCGGTCCCGGCCGGCTCCTCGGTCCGCTTCGACGCGGGCGCGGTCGTCGAGGTCGGCCTGCTGCCCATCGGCGGCGACCGCATCGTGATCGGCTTCGCCGGACTGGTCGACGGCCCCCTCGACGCCCCCGGCGCCCGCGACGCCGCCCTGGCCAAGGCCACAGCCTGCGGCTACCTGACCAACTTCGAGCAGGAGGAGTCCCGATGAGCGCCAGCGCTTTCGACGCCCAGGGCTGCCACGGGCGTTCCGGTCCGGTCGCACCCTGGGGCGCCATCGACCCGCACGACTACATGGCGGTGCACGGGCCGCGGGCCGGGGACCGGATCCGGCTGGGCGACTCCGGACTGATCATCCGCATCGAAACAGACTCCCAACACCCCGGCGACGAGTTCCTGGCCGGCTTCGGCAAAACCGCCCGCGACGGCCTCCACCTCAAAGCCACCACCGTGAGGGAGACCTGCGACCTCGTCATCTCCAACGTCACCCTCATCGACGCCGTCCAAGGCATCCACAAAACCAGCATCGGCATCCGCGAAGGCCGCATCCACGCCATCGGCCGCGCCGGCAACCCCGACACCCTCGACCACATCGACATCATCGTCGGCACCGGCACCACCATCATCTCCGGCGAAGGCCTCATCGCCACCGCCGGCGCCATCGACACCCACGTCCACCTCCTCTCCCCCCGCATCATGGAAGCCTCCCTCGCCTCCGGCGTCACCACCATCATCGGCCAGGAATTCGGCCCCGTCTGGGGCGTCGGCGTCAACTCCCCCTGGGCCCTACGCCACGCCTTCAACGCCTTCGACGCCTGGCCCGTCAACATCGGCTTCCTCGCCCGCGGCTCCTCCTCCGACCCCGGCCCCCTCATCGAAGCCCTCGCCGAAGGCGGCGCCTCCGGCTTCAAAGTCCACGAAGACATGGGCGCCCACACCCGCGCCCTCGACACCGCCCTGCGCGTCGCCGAAGACCACGACGTCCAAGTCGCCCTCCACACCGACGGCCTCAACGAATGCCTCTCCGTCCAGGACACCCTCGCCGTCCTGGAAGGCCGCACCATCCACGCCTTCCACATCGAAGGCTGCGGCGGCGGACACGTCCCCAACGTCCTCAAAATGGCCGGCGTCCCCAACGTCATCGGCTCCTCCACCAACCCCACCCTCCCCTACGGCCGCGACGCCCTCGGCGAACACTTCGGCATGATCGTCTCCGCCCACGACCTCAAAACCGACCTCCCCGGCGACGCCGCCATGGCCCGCGACCGCATCCGCGCCGGCACCATGGGCGCCGAAGACGTCCTCCACGACCTCGGCGTCATCGGCATCACCAGCAGCGACGCCCAAGGCATGGGCCGCGCCGGCGAAACCGTCCGCCGCACCTTCGCCATGGCCGGAAAAATGAAACACGAACTCGGCCCCCTCGACGGCCACGACAGCTACGGCGACACCCAAGCAGGCGACGACAACGAACGCGTCCTGCGCTACCTCGCCAAACTCACCATCAACCCCGCCATCGCCCACGGCCTCGCCCACGAAATCGGCTCCATCGAAACCGGGAAACTCGCCGACATCGTCCTGTGGCGCCCCGACCACTTCGGCGCCAAACCCCAACTCGTCCTCAAATCCGGCTTCCCCGCCTACGGCGTCACCGGCGACCCCAACGCCTCCACCGACCGCTGCGAACCCCTCGTCCTCGGCCCCCAATTCGGCGCCCACGGCACCACCCCCGCCGACATCTCCGTCGCCTTCGTCGCCACCGCCGCCCTCCACAACGGCGACCACCTCCCCACCCGCCGCCGCCGCGTCCCCGTCCAACACACCCGCGGCATCGGCCCCAAGGACATGCACCGCAACCACCGCCTCGGCACCGTCGACGTCAACCCCACCACCGGCCTCGTCACCCTCGACGGAGACCCCCTCCACTCCCACCCCGCCGACACCGTCACCCTCAGCCGCCTCTACTTCCTCTAGGAGTACGACCCCCATGACGTTCATGTCCGACTCGTCCTCGCAGCCGGCCAAGCCCGTGCAGACGCCGGCCGCCGCCGGTTACGCCATGCCCGCCGAGTGGGCTCCGCACGACCGCACCTGGATGGCGTTCCCGACCTCCAACGAGACCTTCGCCGGCGAGGAGCTGCACCTGGCCCGTCAGGCCTGGGCCAACGTCGCCAACACGATCGTCCGGTACGAGCCGGTCACCCTGATCGTCAACATCGGCGAGGCCGAGGCGGCGCGCGGCTACCTGGCCGAGGAGGTGGAGATCGTCGAGCGCCCGCTGGACGACGCGTGGATGCGCGACATCGGCCCGACCTTCCTCACCGACGGCAAGGGCGGCCTTGCCGCCGCCGACTGGATCTTCAACGGCTGGGGCGCGCAGGAGTGGGCCAGCTGGGAGAACGACCAGCACATCGCCGAGCGCGTCATCGAGCTGACGGGCGTGCAGCGCTTCGCCTCGCGCCTGATCAACGAGGGCGGCGGCATCCACGTCGACGGTGAGGGCACCGTGCTGCTCACGGACACCGTCCAGCTGGGCGAGGGCCGCAACAGCGACTGGACCCGCGAGCAGGTCGAGGCCGAGATCCACGCGTTCCTCGGCACCACCAAGGCGATCTGGGTCCCGCGCGGGCTGACCCGCGACTACCAGCGTTTCGGCACCCGGGGCCACATCGATATCGTGGCGGCCTTCCTCAAGCCCGGCACCGTGGTCGTCCACAGCCAGCCGGACCCGGCCCACCCCGACCACGAGGTGACCAAGGAGATCGCCGCCCTGCTGCGGGCCTCCACGGACGCCAGGGGCCGTGCCCTGGAGGTCATCGAACTCCAGGCCCCGACCGTCCTGTTCGAGGAGGACGGCGAGCCGGTCGACTACTCCTACATCAACCACTACCTCTGCAACGGCGCTGTCGTCCTCTGCGCCTTCGACGACCCGCGCGACCAGCAGGCCGCCGAGGTCTTCGCCCGCGTCTTCCCCGACCGCAAGGTCGAGCTCGTCGACGCCCGCGAGATCTTCGCGAACGGCGGCGGCATCCACTGCATCACCCAGCAGCAGCCGCGGGTGTGACGACGACGCCGTGACGGTGCCTGGCGCCGCTGGTGTCCCCCGGTGTTCTCGGTCTCGGTGCGCCTGTCAACCTTGTGGATCAGGTTCTGCCGTCGCCGTCGGACCGGTTCCGTCCGGTCCGACGGCGATCCACTGATCGAAACCGTGTTGCACGACGTTCCAGGACGAGAGGGGCTGAGCGCGCGTGGCCAGAGTGTCCGCCCGCAGGCCGGCCAGGCCGCGCGAGGAGGTCTTCGCGACGGCGATGGCGGCCATCGCCGCGCAGGGGCTGGCCGGGCTGACCATGGCCGGGCTGGGCAAGGAGCTCGGCATGAGCGGTGGCCATCTCCTGTACTACTTCGGGAGCAAGGACCAGCTGCTGCTGGAGACGCTGCGCTGGAGCGAGGCCCAGCTGGGCGAGCGCCGGCGCGAGGTGCTCGGCGGCGGCGCCTCGGCCACCGAGCGGCTGCGCGCGTTCGCGGCGCTCTACCTGCCGACCGGAGCCGGCGATCCGCGCTGGACGCTCTGGGTCGAGGTGTGGGGTCGCTCACAGGCGAGCGAGGAGATCCGGGCGGGCCAGGTCGAGATCGAGGCCGTATGGCGGGCCGATCTGGTCGAGCTGCTGCGCGAGGGGATCGCCGCCGGGGAGTTCCGGGCGGTCGAGCCCGAACGCTTCGCGGTTCTGCTGGGCGCGTTGCTGGACGGATTCGGCACGCCCGTCGTGGTGGGGCTGCCCGGAGCGGATCGGGATACCGCACTGGGGCATGTGGAGGGGTTTCTCCGGGAATCACTCCTTGTGCTGTGACCCGCACCATTGACGGACCGCCCGCGGATCGTCCGTGCCCGAACCTGATGTCCGCACACATGGACGAGGTTCGGCCACGTCGCATAGCATCAGCCGCCAGCCGCGTCACCAGAAACGCGGACCAGTCAAGGGGATCTCCGGTGCTCTGCCCGTCCTGTTCCGCCGCCGCCATCGACGCGTACGGCCGCTGTCCGAACTGCGGCTTCCAGGCCGGTCCGCCCGCCCAGCCCTACGCCGCCGCACAGCCCTACGCCGCCTACATGCCGCCGCCGGTGCTGGTCACGCCGACCGCCCCGGCCGGGATCGGGGTCGCGGCACAGATCCTGATCGCGATCAGCGGAGTCTTCTCGCTCATCTCCTTCGGGCTCGACATCTGGAGCTTCTCCGTCGCGAAGTCCGCCTTCGACGCGGGCTTCAACAGCGACGCGGTCGACCAGGCGGCCGCCGCGGCCGGCGTCGTGATCTTCCTGGCCGGTGTGCTGAACATCGCGACCGGGGTCGTCTTCATCATCTGGTTCTACAAGTCCGCCACGCTGGCCGCGATCCTCGCCCCCGGACGTCAGCCGCTCACGGCCGGCTGGGCGATCGGCGGCTGGTTCATCCCGCTCGGCTTCCTGGTCCTGCCGCGGATCGTCGCCGGCGGCATCTGGCGCGCGGCACGGCCGCTCGGCGCCGACCCGGTCGGACGGCGTCCGCGCACCTACCTGGTGACCTGGTGGTGGCTGGCCTTCGCCGTCGGCCAGTTCTTCTTCTCCTCGCGGACGATCACCGAGCGGAACCCCGCCGGTGCCCCCTCCGTCTCCTACCTGGCGGGCACCTACGCCCTGTCCATGCTGGTCGACCTGAGCTGGGTCGCCGCCTCGGTGCTGGGCATCCTGATGATCCGCAAGATCACCGCCATGCAGCAGGTCCGCATCCTCCAGGGCCCCGGCGTCGGCCACCCCTACGCGGCGCAGACCCCGGCGCAGGTCCCCTACGCCGCCTACGTGGACCCGGCCGCGCCGTACGCGGGCGCCCCCGTCGGCCCGTACAACGCGATGCCGCAGGCGATGCCCGCCCCGATGGCCGGCCAGCCCTACGCGCCCACGACCGCATGGCCGGCAGCGCAGCAGCAGCCCGTCCAGGCGCCCCAGGCTCCCACCGTCCCGCTGCAGGCCGCCGCCCCGGCCGCGGACGCGGCTCCGGCCACTCCCCCCGCGGACCCGGCGACCGTGGCGCTCACCAAGGCAGCGGAGGCGGAGCTTCCCACGCTGCCGCACCAGGCGGCCGCGCCGTCGGCGGAGTCGGAGGCCGGTGCGCAGGCCGAGGTCAGGACCGACCCGGTGACACTCGTGGAGCCGCAGGACGCCGTGCCGGGCGACGCGACGGTGATCTTCGAGAAGCGCGAGGGCTGAGAGGCCGGCTCCGCCGGTCACCCCGCCCCTTCCCGGCTACTCCTCCCAGATCGCGGCCGCCGTGCGGTCCGCCGAGTGTCCCTGCGCCCGGGCCTGGACCTGGCGCAGGAAGTCGACGCCGCTCGGCGCGTGCGGCAGCGACCAGTGTTCGGCCAGCAGCGCCGCCACCGCGGGCTCGGCACGCAGCGGCGCGGCCAGACCCTCTGAGCAGAGCAGCAGTACGTCGCCCGGCTCCGGCACGACGGCACGGAACCTGAACCGGTCCGGCTCGGCCGGCGTCGCCTCGGGGTCGCTGGTCAGACGGCGGCCCGCGTAGGCGTCGTACCAGGCGTCGTCCCCCAGAAGGAGCAGAGCGCCCGGTCCGGTGCCGAACCCGGCGCGGAGTCGGTTGGTCGGGTCCAGCGGTGCGATGAGCGCGTGCAGCGCGCCGCCCGCCCCGAGCTCGCGCGTCGCGCGGGCGGTGAGGCGCTGCAGGCCGTAGCGCAGCCGTTCCTGCGCGCCCTCGCGCAGGTCCGCGAGCAGTCCCGCGCGGCTGCGCCCGACGGCGGCGGCCAGCATGCGGGCGGCCGGCGCGACCTCGACGCCGGCCGGTCCTGCGGCGATGACGACGACGAGCAGTCCGTCCCCTCCTTCGCCGAAGCGCGCCACGAGCAGCCGGTCGGTGCGTGGCAGGCCGAGCGCACGCGCCTCCTCGCCGCGTGCGGTGGCGGCACGCAGGGTCATGCTGCCGTGGTGCGCGAGGTCGAGCGCGGTGTCCGGCACCAGCGCGGCGAGTGCGTCCGGATCGGCCTCCGGCAGCGCGTCGGGATCCGGCAGCCGTGCGCCGACCGGCGGGCGGTTCCGCCCCCAGCGCGCCGAGGCCCCGTCGGGGAGCGTGGGCGTGGGAACGTGCGGCGGTGGCGCGAGGGGTTCGCCGACCAGGGTCGGCGCCGGTGCGTCCGGGTCGTCGTCGTCCTGGCGGGGCGGGGCCGGCGGCGCGAGCAGTTCGTCCCCGAGCGCCGGGGGCGGCGCGGCGGGACGGTCGTCATCGCCGGGCCCGGGCGGACGCCCTGCTCGGTCCACGGCGTGCGCATCCCCGGCCTCGGGGTCCGCGGCACGATCCAGGCCCATCCCCGCGTCAAGGCCTGTCACCCGGTCCGGACCGGCGGACGCCGGAGCGGCCGGGACGGCGGGCCCGGGCTCCGGCACCGCGGCCGGGCGGCCCGGCGCACTCGGCTCGGCGACCTTCTCCTCCGACTGTCGGTCGGGGCGGGCGGCCTCCGTGCGGAGCTCCGGGCGGGGGGCGACCACGCGCGGGTCCGCGGAGACGCGGGGCGGCCGGGAGGGCCGGGGCGGGATGAGCGGAATCGGCGGGATCTGCGGCGGTGCCGGTGTCCGCGGGACCGGCGGGGTGTCCGGAGGCGGCGGGAGCGTGGGGTCGTCGGGCTGCGCGGGGATGACGGCGGCGTCCGCGGGGGCGGTGTCCTGGACGGCGTCGGGGGCGGGTGCGGGCGGGGGCACGGTCGCGCCCATCGCGCCCAGTGCGGAGGCGAACCAGTCGTCGATCGTCCCTGCCCGCGCGGCCGACGCGGAGTCGACGCCTCCCGGTCCGTAGACGGCATCCCACCACGCGTCCTCCGGCTGCCGTGTGCCGGGGCTCGGCACACTCTGGTCGCGTCGGTCGCTCATGATGCTGCCGCCTCCGTCCGGTGCCTCCGGGATGGACGCCATTGTCCACGGGCGGGGCCGGTTCCCGGCGCGGAACCGGCGAATGAGAACACGACCGGGCCAACCGAACGAAGGTATCCGGACAATCCCGCCGAGGGATCGGGCTGCCGTTCGACTACCCCCGACCGCCGCAAGCAGGCATGATGATCACGTCGTTGCCCGGACCGTCAGGAACCGGCCGGATCGCAGCAGGGAGGAGGGTGTCCGGAGCATGCTGGAGTTCGTCGGACTGAACGAGCGCGCCGAGCTCGTCTACCGGAACCTGCTCTCACTCGGCGCCGCCACCCCCGCCGACCTCGGCGAGCGGCTCTCGCTCCCGACCCCGCTGATCCGTCACGCGCTGGCCGACCTGGAGGCCGCCGGTCTGGCCGCCGCCTCGGCGTCGGTCGCGGACCACTACGTCGCCGCCCCGCCCGGTGTCGCGCTCGCCCCGGCGCTGTCCCAGCGCCGTCACGAGCTGCACGAGGCGGAGCGCATGGTCGAACTGCTCGCCGAGGAGTACCGCCGCAACGGCGCCGCCGCGTCCGGCGTCGCGGATCTGGTCGAGGTCGTCACCGGCATCTCGGCGGTGCGGCACCGATTCGAGCAGATCCAGCTCGGGACCGAGGAGGAGCTGCTCGCGCTGGTGACCGACGCGCCCGTCGCCGTCCGGCCCGAGGAGAACGCCGCGGAGGACATCGTCGTCGCGCGCGGCGTCATCCACCGCACGGTGCTCTCGCGGGCCAGCCTGGCGGAGAGCCAGGTGATGGCCCAGATGGCGCTCGCACTCGGACGCGGTCAGCAGGTCAGGGTCGCGGACTCGGTGCCCACCAAGCTGATCATCGCCGACCGCAGGATGGCGATGCTGCCGCTGCGCCGACTGGAGTCGCCGGGAGAGCCCGCTGCGCTGCTGGTGCGTGCGCCCGGCCTGCTGGAGGCCCTGATCGGGCTGTTCGAGCAGAGCTGGCGGCTGGCCTTCCCGGTCCGCTTCTCCTCGGACGCGGGCCTGCCGGTCGAGGACGTCGCCGACCAGCCGGACCACGTCGACCTGCAGATCGTCTCCTTGCTGCTGGCCGGCCTGACCGACGCCAGTGTGGCCAAGCAGCTGGACCTCGGGTTGCGCACGGTGCAGCGACGGGTGCAGCGGCTGATGATGCTGACCGGCGTCACGACCAGGATGCAGCTGGGCTGGCACGCCTACGAGAAGGGCTGGGTCGCCCGTTAGGCTTCTCGCCATGCCAGAACCTGTCGATCATGCCGCTGCCGCCGGCGACCACCTCGTCTCCGTGGACCCGGTGCAGGTGCAGCGACTCACCGACGCCGTCACCCGGCTGCGCCGCGCCCTGCGCAGCAGCATCCGCACCGACTATCCGTGGGAGTCGCTGCCGATGGCGCAGGTCGAACTGCTCCAGACGCTGGCCTCCGGCCCTTTGCGGGTGGGCGAGTTGGCGGCGCGTCAGCGGCTCGCGCCGAACACCGTCAGCGGCCTGGTGAGCCGGATGCTGGACGCCGGCTTCGTCGACCGGCAGGCCGACCCCGGCGACCGCAGGACCGCGCGCATCGCGCTGACCGAAGCGGGCCACCGTCAACTGGCGGACTGGCAGCGGGCGCACGAACGGCGCATCGCCTCCGCCCTCGACGCGCTCACGCCGGAGGACAGCGCGGCGGTCCTGGGCGCGCTCGGCGCGCTGGAACGCCTGGCGACGGCGCTCGGCGAGGACGAGTCCCGCTGATCCCCCGCCCCCGAGGCGCGTGCCGCTCCCCCGTCCGGCCGGGTCGCCAGGGGCTCAGCCTTCGAGGTCCAGCAGGATCTGCTTGGCCTCAAGACCCGCGGCGAAACCGGTGAGTGAGCCGTTGCTGCCGACGACCCGATGACAGGGGCGGATGATCAGCAGCGGATTGGCCCCGACGGCCCCCGCCACCGCCCGCACCGAGGTCGGCGGCAGGCCGGCCGCCTGGGTGAGCTCCTTGTAGGTGACGGTCGCGCCGAACGGGATGTCGTCCAGCGCGCGCCACACCCGCTGCCGGAACTCGCTGCCGGGCGGGGCCAGCGCCAGGTCGAACTCCTTGCGCTCGCCGGCGAAGTACTCGCGCAGCTGCGCGACCGCCGCGGCCAGTCCGTCCGGATCGGGGGTCCAGTCGGGATCGGGCGCGACCGCCGCGCCCTTCTGGACGGGCCCGTACAGGGAGGTCACCCGTCCCTCCTCGTCGGCGGTGAGCTGGAGCAGGCCCAGCGGGGAGTCCATCGTCGTGTAACGGGTCATCACACACCTGCCTTCGTCGTCGTCATCTGCTTCGCCTGCCGCTTCTCCGCCTCGAACGCACCTGCCGCAGACCAGAGTTGGTGGACCGCGTACGAGCGCCACGGGCGCCAGGCGTCGCTGTCGGCGTTCTCCGCCGCACCGGCCGCGCGCAGGCCGTGGCGGACCCCGATGTCGCTCGGGAGGTAGGCGTCGGGGTCGGCGAGGGCCCGCATCCGGATGTAGCCGACCGTCCACGGACCGATGCCCGGCAGCGCGAGCAGTTGCGCACCCGCCGCATCGCGGTCGACGCCCGGATCCAGTCGCACGCTGCCGTCCGCCAGCGCCGCGCAGAGGCCGCGGACCGCCCGCCGCCTCGACGCGGGCATGGCCAGGTCGGCGTCGTCCGCGTCGGCCAGCGCGGCCGCGCTCGGGAACAGGTGCGTGAGGCCGCCGCTCGGCGCGGCGAGCGGCGTGCCGTAGCGGGCGGCCAGCCGGCCCGCGAGGGTGCGCGCGGCGGCGACCGTCACCTGCTGGCCGAGCACCGCGCGGACCGCGAGTTCGTGCGGGTCGACGTGACCGGGCGAGCGCAGGCCCGGCCGTGCGGCCACGAGCGGGCCGAGGGCCGGATCCGCTCCCAGCACCTCGGCGACGGCCTCGGGGTCGGCGTCCAGGTCGAAGAGCGCGCGCAGCCGCTGGACGCCCGTGGTCAGGTCGCGCAGCTCGCCGAGGCGCAGCCGGGCGTCCAACCAACCCTGCGGGGCGGTGGGTTCGTCGACCTCCGCGACGGCGGGGCCGTGGGGCAGCGCGAGGGTCCGGCGGTAGGTGCGGGTGCCCGTCCGCGGGTCGACCGTGGTCTCCTCGACACCGGGGACCGCGCGGACCGCGAGGAAGTCGAAGATCGCTGCCGTGTCGAAGGGCTGACGGTGGGCCAGCCGGAGCGGGATGCTGCCCTCCACGACGGGTCGGCGGCCGGTGCGCACCCGCAGCTCCATCGGGGTCATCGCGTAGACCTCGCGGATCGTGTCGTTGAACTGGCGGATGCTGGAGAATCCCGCGGCGAAGGCGACCTCCGTGACGCTGAGATCCGTCGTCTGCAGCAGCAGGCGCGCGGTCTGGGCGCGCTGCGAACGGGCGATCGCCAGCGGACCGGCGCCGAGCTCGGCGTGCAGCTCGCGGCTGAGGTGGCGTTCGCTGTAGCCCAGTCTGGCGGCCAGACCGGCGACGCCCTCGCGGTCGACGACTCCGTCGCCGATCAGCCGCATGGCGCGGCCCACCAGGTCGGCCCTGATGTTCCACTCGGGCGAGCCGGGGGCGACGTCCGGACGGCAGCGGCGGCAGGCCCGGAATCCGGCGCCCTGGGCGGCGGCCGCGGTGGGGTAGAAGGTGATGTTCTCGCGTTTCGGTGTACGGGCCGGGCAGCTGGGTCGGCAGTAGATGCCGGTCGTCCGCACGGCGGTGTAGAACACGCCGTCGTGGCGAGCGTCCTTGCTGCTCACGGCCCGGTAGCAGGCGTCCTCTTGCATCATCACGCCTTCCAGTGTGCGGCATCCCGCGACCGGTCACTGGCGGGAATCGGACACGGCAGTACCCGGCCAGAGGATGGCGGGATCTTCACGACAGCGGGCGTTCTCGCCACTCGTTGCGGGTGCGCGCCGGTCGCAAGAATGAGGTCATCGCCCCGGAGCACGGGCCGCGACACCGGGCCCGACCGGGCCCCACCAGGACCTCGACCGAAAGACGTGACGACGATGACCAGCGCCAGCGCCGTTCTCAGCGTTCCCGCCGCCGACCCGGCCACCGCCGCCGCCCACTACGCCGCCCGCCTCTCCTTCGAGGCCGACGTCTCCGACGTCCACTCCGACCTCGCCTCCGGCGTCACCGGCGTCGTGGTCGTCGACTCCCGCAGCGACGCCGCCTGGGCCCAGGGCCACATCCCCGGCGCGATCCACATTCCCACCGCCCGCATCGCCGAGCTGGCCCCCACCCTGATCGACCCCGCCACCACCGTGGTCACCTACTGCTGGGGCCCCGGCTGCAACGGCGCCACCCGCGCCGCGCTCGCCTTCGCCCGGCTCGGCTACCCGGTCAAGGAGATGATCGGCGGCTTCGAGTACTGGGTCCGCGAGGGCTTCGCCTTCGAGTCGTCCCGCGGTGAGGAGCAGCGCCCGATCGACGACCTCACCGCGCCGCGCTCCGGCATCGCCTGCGCCTGCTGAGGCGAACGTCCGCAGATGGGCGAACCGGCCGCGGGTACAGGGCGGCAGCCCCGCACCCGCGGCCGGTTCGCCGTCGCGTCACGCGTCGGGCGGGGTGGCGAGCTTGAACTCGTAGCCGATCGGGTCGATCAGCCCGGCCATCCGCCCGAAGGGCGTGTCCGCGGCCGGCTCCGTCACCCGCGCGCCGGTCGAGAGGGCCGCGGCCACGGTGGCGTCGACGTCGCGCACCTGGAAGTAGGGCCGCCAGTGCGGGATGTCCACCTGCTCCACCTCCAGGATTCCGGCACGCGGCTGCCCGCCCACCTTCAGCGTCCAGTACCGCATGCCGGGCGCGTCCATCTGCTCGACCTCCGCGCCCAGCAGCGCGCCGTAGAAGTCCGCCGAGGTCTTCCCCTCGGTCGTGACCAGTTCGAGCCAGTACAGGGACCCGGGAACTCCGTGAACCTCGAAGCCGGGGAACGGACCGGCCTGCCACAGTCCGAACGCCGCACCGGCCGGGTCGGCGCCGTGGCCGAAGCGCCCGACCCCGGGAGCGTCCATCCCCGCGACGACGACCTGTCCGCCCAACGACCCGATCCGCGAGACTGTCGCGTCGACGTCGTCCACGGCGAAGTATCCGGTCCACGGCATCACCGGCGCGTCCGGCGGCATCAGCCCCACCCCTGCCACGGCCTTCCCGCCGACCTGCTGCACGGCGTACCTGTTCTGATCCTCCGGCAGCGGATCACCGGACCAGCCCAGCAGCGGCTGGTAGAACCGCAGCAAGTCGTCCTGCCTGCTCAGGAGTGTGTCCAACCAGCACACCGCACCCTGAGGGTGCGGCAGCGACGTCTCGGGCATGGTCCCTACCTCCGGTTTCCCGACCGTTCGTCACCTACGGTGAGCAGACTGCCACGCACGCGGACCCCATGCCAGCAGGACGAGGGTGCGGCGCGGGCCGCGGGCTCAGCCCTGCCGGTAGTAGGCCTCGATCGGGACGCGGGCCTCGTCGAAGAGAGCCGGTCCCTCCTGCGGGACGACGGGCCAGGCGGAGGAGGGGTTGAGGGCGACGAGCTGGTCGGTCGCCAGGGCGTAGACGACGCGGCCGAGGCCGGAGCGGACGATGGCGCCGGTGCACATGCCGCAGGGCTGGCAGCTCGTGTACATGGTGGTGCCGGCGGCCGCGGCGGGGTCGAGTTCGCGGGCGGCCCAGCGGGCGAGCTTCAGTTCCGGGTGGGCGGTGATGTCGTCGTCGCGGCGGACGGTGTTGTGCGCCTCGACGAGGATCCGGCCGTCCGCGTCGGCGAGCAGGGAGCCGTAGGGGGCGTCGCCCAGGGTGACCGCGTGGGCGGCGATGGCGACGGCGCGGCGCAGCAGGGTCTCGTCAGCGGTGGTGATCACGGTCATGGCCTCAAGTGTGCGGCACGGGTGCTGACTGTGCGCCAGGGACCACACGGAGACGCTCGTGGGCCGGGCCGGGCCGGCTCGTCTCGGCGGCCCGGCCACGAGCGTCGTCCCCGAGGTCAGTGGTAGGCGACCGAGACCGTGGCGAAGCCCAGCGAACGCAGCAGGCCCTGGAGCATCAGGGTGGTGTTCTGCTGGGCCCTGGTGGTGAGTCCGCTGGCCGAGGCAGCCGACTGGATCCGGTTGACCGCGACCACGTTCAGCATGCGCTGGTCGTTCGGGTTGCCGGTGAAGAACTGGCCGATGCGGTCGAGCAGGCCGCGCTCCTGGGCGACGATGTAGGAGTGGTTCGCGTCCAGTGCGGCCGAGGCCAGTTGGGCGTGCGGGAGGGTGATGGTGGCCGTGCGGCGGTCCGGGGAGACCGTGACGGCGGCCTTGGAGAGGTCGACGTAGGAGTCGACCGTTCCCGCCGCGACGTAGAGGGTGCGGCTGCCGAGGACCGCGGAGGGCATGAAGGTCGCCTCCTTGTCGATGTCGACGACCACTTGGAAGTTGCCCGCAGCCGCGTCGTAGCGGCTCATGTCCTGGACGGACTGGAGCACCGCGGGGCCGCTGCGATCGGTCGTCTTCTCGCCGAAGGGATTGGGCAGTCCGGGAAGCCAGTTGAAGTGCCCGGCGGCGACGAAGAGCGCGGTGATCAGCGCGAAGGTGATCGGGACGCTCACGTACCAGGGCACTCTGCGGCGGCCGTTCGCGTTCGCGTTCACTGTCTCCTCCTGTGGAGTCCGGGGTCGCGGGACCGCGCCCCCGGACTGCTTCTACCCCCGCCGGACCGGCTCAGCAGGAGCGGAGTCGACAGAACGGCAACAACCGCAACAGCCTTGTCACGACAGCCTTCTGGCCGCCCTCGCAGTGCCGCCGCGCGCCTTCCACACGCGCCGCAGCTCGGCGCGGACGCGGGCGTCCGCGCGGGCCGCCATGCGCTGGTTCTCGCGCTGGAGCTTGCGGTAGCTGTCGAGCCGACGGAAGGTCAGCGTGCCCTCGTCCAGGGCCTGCCGGACCGCGCAGCCGGGCTCGCTCTCGTGGCTGCAGTCGGCGAAGCGGCACTCCCCCGCCAACTCCTCGATCTCGGCGAAGACCTCTTCCAGGCCGTCGTCCGCCGCCATCACGCCCACGCCGCGCAGGCCGGGCGTGTCGATCAGGACGCCGCGTCCGCCGGGCAGCGGCAGCAGTTCGCGGGTCGTGGTGGTGTGCCGGCCCTTGCCGTCCACGCCGATCGACCGGACGCTCATCGCCTCCTCGCCGACGAGCGCGTTGAAAAGCGTGGACTTGCCGACGCCGGACTGCCCGAGCAGCACCGTGCTGCCGCCGAGGGCGGCGGCCAGCGCGTCCACGCCCCGGCCGGTGGCGGCGCTGACGGCGTGGACCGGGACGCCCGGCGCCACGGCTTCGACGTCCTCGCGGATCTGTTCGGCGTCGGGTGCGAGGTCGGCCTTGGTGAGCACGACCAGCGGCGCCGCCCCGCTCTCCCACGCCAGTGCGAGGAAGCGCTCGATCCGGCCGAGGTCGGGCTCGACCGCGAGCGAGGCGGCGATCAGGACGGTGTCGACGTTGGCCGCGAGCACCTGTCCCTCCGAGCGCCGTGAGGCGCCGGAGCGGACGACGGCCGTCCGGCGTGGGAGCAGCGCCCGCACATGGGCGCCGGTGGCGCCGGCGCCGTGGGCGACGACCGCCCAGTCGCCGGTGCAGATGATGCGCACCGGATCGCGCGGCGTGACGAGCGCGGTGTCGGCGCGGACGACGCCGTCCGCGGTGACCACGTCGCACAGCCCGCGGTCGACGCGGGCAACCCGGCCGGGCACCAGGCCCTCCTCGGCGTACGACGCGAAGCGGAGCTGCCAGGCGTCGTCCCAGCCGTAGGACGCGAGCGGGTCAGGAAAGGGGTGAGCGGAAGTGTGGAGCAGGGAAGACAAGAGAGGCCCTTCGAGGGGTGGGAGAGACGGTCCGCTGCGTGTCGTAGACGGTCATCGGCTTCCTCACCTCCTGGGCTTCCCGTGTCGGCTCACGGCTGACAGCGACGTTAGTGGGCGGCGCCGCCCTGGGCCACCGAATTTTCCGACGCGCCCTGCACCCTGAGCTCGGTGCTCCACGCCCCGGTGCGCCTGTGCTCCGGGCCGCGGCCGGCAATCCGCGTCAGCGGGGCCGACTCTCGCCCTCTCCCACGTCGCCCGTCTCGTCGCCGGCACCGGGCCCCTCGAACGGCGAGGGGTAGCGGCCGCGCCGTCGGCCCTTGGACTGGATCCGGCCGCGCACGTCCTCAGGGGGCAGGAAGTCCGCCCAGCGCTCGGGGTACTCGGCGGGCGCCTCGGGCTCGCCCTCGTCCTCGGGCCGCGGCGGGTACGCGGCGCGGTTGCGGTTGGCGGTGCGGCGGGCCTCGGCGCGCCGTATCACTTCGAGCGCCGCCTCCTCGCGGGCCTTCTCGTTCGCCGCGCGGGCCTGCGCGGTCTCGCGGGTCGGCCACATCCGGTCGATCGCCGCGTTCATCGCCGCGCCGATCAGCACGGCCAGTGCGGTCACACCGAGCCACAGCAACACCGCGACCGGCGCGGCCAGCGAGCTGTAGACGGTCGGTCCCTCGACCGAGTGGACCAGGTAGAGGCGGAGGAAGATGCTGCACACGAAGAAGACGACCAGCGCGACTATCGCGCCGGGCACGTCCTCCTTCCATGCCGTCCGCACCGGCACGGCCACGTGGTAGAGCGTCGTCATGAAGCAGACGGAGAGCAGGATCGCGCCCGGCCAGTAGAGGGCGTGCACCAGGTCGGTCACTGCGGGGAACCAGCGCACCAGGGTGTCCGGGCCCGCGATCACCAGGGGCCCGATCACCGTCCCTGCCACCAGCGCGACGATGTAGAGGCCGAGCGAGAGCAGCCGGGTGTGCACGATGCCGCGCTGGTCCTCCAGGCCGTACATGATCGTGACGCTGTCCACGAAGACGTACAGCGCCCGCGAACCCGACCAGAGGGCCAGCACGAAGCCGATCGAGATCAGGTCGGGCCGACCGCCGCTGAAGACGCTGTTGAGCAGCGGGGTCACGGTCTGGTGCACGGAGGCGGGGGTCAGGAAGGTCCCCGCGGCGCGGAGGATGTCCGCCTCCAGCTTGTCGATCACGCCCTGGCTCAGGTAGCCGAGCGTGCCGGCGACGCAGAGCAGCAGCGGGGGGACGGACATGAGCGTGAAGAAGGCCACCTCGGCGGCGAGGCCGGTGACCCGGTACTCGATGCAGGTGTTGGTGGTGTCCTTGATCAGCTTCCAGGCGATGGCACGATAGGAACGGCCGCCGCGTCGTCGCGTCGCGCGCCGACCGACCCTGGCCCGATGCCGGGCTTTGGCTGAGGATTCGCCTGCTGGTTGCACAGGGCCAACCTATCGGCCCCGGAGACTCCGACCGGATTCGGTGGAGTCCGAGTCGACTCCTGGTGGAGAGTGGTCCTCGCCACACGCCCGGGAGGCCGTTTCGGGGCCCGATCGGGGGCCGGCGGCGGGGCGGCGGTGACGGCGACGGGGCCCGAAATCCCCGAAGTCCATATTGTGGATGGTCTCGTCTCGCAGATCGAGAGGATCCCGTCGCCTGCGGCGGGAGGCGGGCTGGAGCGGGAATGGAGCCCGGCAGAATCCCATCCTGCGGGACAGTTTTGTCCGGATGGCGGATGGTGGTGGACGGCCGAAAGTTCGGCATGCGACTCTTCTGCCATGTCTGGTGCCGGAACTGCCTTGGTCGGTCGACTTCACGTCGACCTCGGCCGCATGTCCAGCGCCATCTGTCCGGTGACCTGATACCCCTCTGCCGCTCCACCGACAGCACCCACGACGTTCCGCCCGACGCCGCGCGGATCCACGTCGGCCCCGGCCAGGTCGCCGCAGCGCCTCGCACGCACCCCGTGCGGATCGGCGCCGCAGTGCCGAATCCGGGGAAATCCCAGCTCAGGCCCCCGTTCCACTGCCCGAAGGACGCACCATGACCGCCACCCCCGCAACGCCGGCGCCGAAGCGCAAGGTGACTCGCCACCGCGGCGAGGGCCAGTGGGCCGTCGGGCACTTCACGCCGCTGAACGCCAACGAGCAGTTCAAGAAGGACGACGACGGTCTCAACGTGCGGGCGCGGATCGAGACGATCTACGCACACCGCGGTTTCGACTCGATCGACCCCTCCGACCTGCGCGGGCGGATGCGCTGGTGGGGCCTCTACACCCAGCGCCGGCAGGGCATCGACGGCGGCAAGACCGCCATCCTCGAGCCGCACGAGCTGGACGACGAGTACTTCATGCTGCGCGTCCGCATCGACGGCGGCCGGCTGACCGTCGCGCAGCTGCGCGCCATCGCCGAGGTCTCCCAGACCTACGCCCGCGGCACCGCCGACCTGACCGACCGGCAGAACATCCAGTACCACTGGATCCGGATCGAGGACATGCCCGCGATCTGGCAGAAGCTGGAGGCCGTCGGCCTGTCCACGACCGAGGCCTGCGGCGACACCCCGCGCACCATCCTGGGCTCGCCGGTGGCCGGCATCGCCGCCGACGAGATCGTCGACGGCACGCCCGCGCTGGACGAGATCCACCGCCGGGTGGTCGGCAACCCCGAATTCTCCAACCTGCCGCGCAAGTTCAAGACGGCGATCTCCGGCTCGCCGCTGCTGGACGTGGCACACGAGATCAACGACGTGGCCTTCGTCGGCGTGGACCACCCCGTCCACGGCCCCGGCTTCGACGTGTGGGTCGGCGGCGGGCTCTCCACCAACCCGCGTCTGGGCGAGCGCCTGGGCGCCTGGGTGCCGGTCGAGGAGGTCGCGGACGTCCACATCGGCATCCTGTCGATCTTCCGTGACTACGGCTACCGCCGCCTGCGCAACCGGGCCCGGCTCAAGTTCCTGATGGCCGACTGGGGCGCCGAGAAGTTCCGTCAGGTGCTGGAGGACGAGTACCTGCTGCGCAAGCTGATCGACGGTCCGGCCCCGGCCGAGCCGATCGGCCGCTGGCGCGACCACGTCGGCGTGCACCGGCAGAAGGACGGCAACTTCTACGTCGGCTTCGCCCCGCGCGTCGGCCGGGTGGACGGCTCGCTGCTGGCGAAGGTCGCCGAGCTGGCCGCCGAGCACGGCTCGGACCGGCTGCGGACCACCGCCGAGCAGAAGATGATCGTGCTGGACGTGCGCGAGGACCAGGTCGACTCGCTGGTCGCCGGGCTCGAGGCGCTGGACCTCCGGGTCACCCCGTCCCCGTTCCGCCGCGGCACGATGGCCTGCACCGGCATCGAGTTCTGCAAGCTAGCCATCGTCGAGACCAAGGAGCGCGGCCGCACCCTGATCGAGGAGATGGAGGCGCGGCTGCCCGAGTTCGACGAGCCGCTGACCATCAACATCAACGGCTGCCCCAACGCCTGCGCCCGGATCCAGGTCGCCGACATCGGCCTCAAGGGCCAGCTCGTCACCGACGAGAACGGCGAGCAGGTCGAGGGCTTCCAGGTGCACCTGGGCGGCGCGCTGGGCCTGGAGGCCGGTTTCGGCCGCAAGGTCCGCGGCCTGAAGGTCACCAAGGACGGGCTGCCCGACTACGTCGAGCGGGTGCTGCGCCGCTACCTGGCGGACCGTCAGGAGGGCGAGCGCTTCGCCCAGTGGACCGCGCGGGCCGACGAGGAGGCGCTGGCATGAGCGAGCGCGCCGCACCGTTCTACTGCCCCTACTGCGGGGACGAGGACCTGCGCCCGAGCGAGACGGGCGGGCACGGGGCCTGGGAATGCGCCTCCTGCCGACGCGCGTTCGCTGTGAAGTTCCTCGGCCTGCTTTCGGCCCCGTCGACACCACGTGGGGGTAGCTCAGATGACCACCGAGACTGACGCGGAGACCCTCTCCCGCCACACGCCCGAGCAGTTGGAGGCCCTGGCCACCACCGCCGGCCGTGAGCTGGAGGACGCCACCGCCCAGGAGATCATGCGCTGGGCCGCCGAGACCTTCGGCCGCCGCTTCGCGGTGACCTCCTCGATGGAGGACGCCGTGGTGGCCCATCTGGCCTCGACCGCGCTGCCCGGCGTGGACGTGATCTTCCTGGACACCGGCTACCACTTCGTCGAGACGATCGGCACCCGCGACGCCGTGGCGGCGACCATGCCCGTCAACGTGATCACGCTGACGCCACGTCAGAGCGTGGCGGAGCAGGACGCCCAGTACGGGCCGCGGCTCCACGACCGGGACCCGGACCTGTGCTGCTCGCTGCGCAAGGTCGAGCCGCTGAACCGCGGCCTGGCCGGCTACGACGCCTGGGCGACGGGCCTTCGCCGCGACGAGTCCCCCACCAGGGCGAACACCCCGGTGGTCTCCTGGGACCCGAAGCGGCAGAAGGTCAAGATCGCTCCGATCGCCCGCTGGACCCAGGAGGACGTGGACGCCTACGTCGCCCAGCACGGGATCCTGCTGAACCCGCTGCTCTGGGACGGCTACGCGTCCATCGGCTGCTCGCCCGAGTCCTGCACCCGCCGGGTGCTGGAGGGTGAGGACGCGCGCTCCGGCCGCTGGGCCGGCGCCGGCAAGACCGAGTGCGGCATCCACCTCTGATCCCCGACCCCACCCCCACTTCTCCCCTCTGGAGCAGACCTTCATGACCACCACTGTTGACGCACCGGCCGCCGGCACGGCAGCCGCCGTGCAGGGCTGCGGCGCCACCGTGTGGCTGACCGGCCTGCCCAGCGCTGGCAAGACCACGATCGCGACGGCGCTGGCCGAGCGGCTGCGGGCCGAGGGCCACCGGGTCGAGATCCTCGACGGCGACGAGATCCGCGAGTTCCTCTCGCGCGGCCTCGGCTTCACCCGCGAGGACCGCGACACCAACATCCAGCGGATCGGCTTCGTCGCCGAACTGCTGGCCTCCAACGGAGTCAAGGTGCTGGCCCCGGTGATCGCGCCGTACGCGGACTCCCGCGCCGCCGTCGCCGCCCGCCACGGGCAGCAGGGCACCGCGTACCTGGAGGTGCACGTGGCCACGCCGGTGGAGGTCTGCTCCGAGCGGGACGTCAAGGGCCTGTACGCGAAGCAGGCGGCCGGTGAGATCTCCGGGCTGACCGGCGTGGACGACCCCTACGAGGCTCCGGCCTCTCCCGATCTGCGCATCGAGGCGCACACCCAGACGGTGGAGCAGTCCGCCGCCGCCCTGCACGCTCTGCTGACCGAGAGGGGACTGGCGTGACCACCGCAATCTCTCTTCCGGACGCCGCCGCGTTCGAGAACCCCTATGCGCTCTCGCACCTGGACGCGCTGGAGGCCGAGTCCGTCCACATCTTCCGGGAGGTGGCCGGCGAGTTCGAGAACCCGGTGATCCTCTTCTCGGGCGGCAAGGACTCCATCGTCATGCTGCACCTGGCGCTGAAGGCGTTCGCTCCGGCGTCGGTGCCGTTCGCGCTGCTGCACGTGGACACCGGTCACAACTTCCCCGAGGTGCTGGAGTACCGCGACCGCACGGTGGCCGAGCACGGGCTGCGCCTGCACGTGGCCTCGGTGCAGGAGTTCATCGACAACGGACGGCTGCGCGAGCGCCCGGACGGCACCCGCAACCCGCTGCAGACCGTGCCGCTGCTGGACGCGATCGAGTCCCACCGCTTCGACGCCGTCTTCGGCGGCGGTCGCCGGGACGAGGAGAAGGCCCGCGCCAAGGAGCGCGTCTTCTCGCTGCGCGACGAGTTCGGCGCCTGGGACCCGCGTCGCCAGCGCCCCGAGCTGTGGTCCCTCTACAACGGCCGGCACGCGCCGGGCGAGCACGTGCGCGTCTTCCCGCTCTCCAACTGGACCGAGCTGGACGTGTGGCAGTACATCGAGCGGGAGAAGATCGAGCTCCCCGAGATCTACTACGCCCACGAGCGCGACGTGTTCCAGCGCAACGGCATGTGGCTGACGGCGGGCGAGTGGGGCGGCCCGAAGGAGGGCGAGACCGTCGAGCGCCGCCTGGTGCGCTACCGGACGGTGGGCGACATGTCCTGCACCGGTGCCGTCGACTCCGACGCGGTGACCATCGAGCACGTCATCGCCGAGATCGCCGCCAGCCGCCTGACCGAGCGTGGCGCCACCCGCGCGGACGACAAGATGTCCGAGGCCGCCATGGAAGACCGCAAGCGCGAGGGGTACTTCTAAATGTCCAGCACCATCACCGAGCAGGGCGCGGCAACCTCGCTGCTGCGCTTCGCGACCGCGGGCTCCGTCGACGACGGGAAGTCGACCCTGGTGGGCCGGCTGCTGCACGACTCCAAGTCCGTGCTGGCCGACCAGTTGGAGGCCGTCGAGCACGCCTCGCGCAAGCGCGGCCAGGAGGCCCCCGACCTGGCGCTGCTGACCGATGGCCTGCGCGCCGAGCGCGAGCAGGGCATCACCATCGACGTGGCCTACCGCTACTTCGCCACCCCGCGCCGCCGCTTCATCCTGGCCGACACCCCCGGGCACGTGCAGTACACCAGGAACATGGTGACCGGCGCCTCCACCGCCGAGCTGGCCGTGGTGCTGGTCGACGCCCGCAACGGCGTGGTCGAGCAGACGCGCCGCCACGCGGCCGTGGCCGCGCTGCTGCGGGTGCCGCACCTGGTGCTGGCGGTCAACAAGATGGACCTGGTCGACTACGCGGAGCCCGTCTTCGCGGCGATCGCCGAGCAGTTCGGCGCCTACGCCGCCTCGCTGGGCGTGAGCGACGTGACCGCGGTGCCGATCTCGGCGCTGGCCGGGGACAACGTCGTCGAGCCGTCGGCGAACATGGACTGGTACGGCGGCCCGACGCTGCTGGAGCACCTGGAGACGGTGCCGGTCGGCACCGACCCCAGCGACGAGCCGGCCCGCTTCCCGGTCCAGTACGTGATCCGCCCGCAGTCGGCGGAGCACCCGGACTACCGCGGCTACGCGGGTCAGCTGGCCTCGGGCGTGCTGCGCACCGGCGACCAGGTCACCGTGCTGCCCGCGGGCATCACCACGACCGTGGCCGGCATCGACGTGCTGGGCGAGGAGAGCGACATCGCCTGGGCGCCGCAGTCGGTGACGGTGCGTCTGGCCGAGGACATCGACATCTCGCGCGGTGACCTGATCGCGGCCGGGCCCGCCCCGCAGGCGACGCAGGACGTCGTGGC
The DNA here is from genome assembly GCF_000744655.1 of Streptacidiphilus rugosus AM-16. Classification (NCBI taxonomy): domain Bacteria; kingdom Bacillati; phylum Actinomycetota; class Actinomycetes; order Kitasatosporales; family Streptomycetaceae; genus Streptacidiphilus; species Streptacidiphilus rugosus. Next base: position 1,838,182 of record NZ_JQMJ01000004.1, read on the forward strand.
CACCGTGGCGCACCTGAACGAGCGCCCGCTGCGCGTCGGCGACAAGGTGCTGCTCAAGCACACGACCCGGACGGTGCGGGCGATCGTGAAGGACATCCCCTACGCGATCGCCGTGGACACCCTGGAGCAGGTCGAGCACCCGGGCAGCCTGAACGTCAACGACCTGGGCCGGGTGGTGCTCCGCACCGCCGAGCCCATCGCCCTGGACGACTACCGCAGCAACCGCCGCACCGGCTCGTTCCTGCTGATCGACCAGGCGGACGGCACCACCCTCACGGCCGGCATGGCCGGAGAGGCGTTCTGATCCGATGAAGGGGTCCACCACGATGGGCGGCGAGGCTTTCTCGCTCATGGCGAAGGAAGGCGGGCGCGTCGGCAGCGGCGCGCTCGGGGCGGGACGCGGAGCCATCGGCCCGTGTCGCCCGATGGGTCGCTGACACGGGGCCCGCGCCCCGTGTCGTCCGCAGCTCAGCCCGACCGATCTCCGCCACCCATCACTGTGAGGACACCTCTCATGTCGCAGCCTTCCGTTTCGCACCGTTCGCGCCGCTTCGTTCCGACCAGACGTGCGGCGCTCGCCGCCGTCGCCGCCGTGACCGCCGCCGGGCTGCTGAGCGCCTGCGGCTACGGCTCGAAGGCGGCCACGACCTCTTCTGACAACGGCTCCGCCTCCACTGCGGCCTCGGGCGCCGCGGCGCTCTCGACCGGCACCGTGCACATCGGCTACTTCGCCAACCTGACCCACGCGACGCCGCTGATCGGCATCTACGACGGCAAGTTCGCGGCGGCGCTGGGCGGCACGAAGATAGCCACGCAGATCTTCAACGCCGGCCCTAGCGAGATCGAGGCGCTGAACTCCGGCGCGATCGACATCGCCTGGATCGGCCCCTCCCCCGCGATCAACGGCTACGTGAAGTCGAAGGGCGCGGCGCTCAAGATCATCTCCGGTGCCACCTCCGGCGGCGCCGAGCTGGTCGTCAACCCGGCCACGATCAAGAGCGAGGCCGACCTCAAGGGCAAGAAGATCGCCACCCCGCAGGCCGGCAACACCCAGGACGTGGCGCTGCTCAACTACCTGGCCGGCAAGGGCCTCAAGGTCGACCCGAAGACCGGCGGCGGCGACGTCTCGGTCATCCGGACCGACAACAGCGTCACCCCGTCCGCCTACGCCTCCGGCCAGATCGACGGCGCGTGGGTGCCCGAGCCGACCGCGTCGAAGCTGGTCGCCGAGGGCGCGAAGGTGCTCATCGACGAGAAGTCGCTGTGGCCGAACGGCAAGTTCGTCTCCACCAACGTCGTCGTCTCGCAGTCCTTCCTCAAGGCCCACCCGGACGTGGTCAAGGCCGTGCTGAAGGCGTCCGTCGACACCAACGCCTGGATCACCGCCAACCCGGCCCAGGCCCAGCAGGACGCCAACGCCGCGCTCAAGGCGCTCAGCGGCAAGGCCCTCAGCGCCAAGGTGCTCGCCGCCGCCTGGAGCGAGCTCTCCGTCACCGACGACCCGCTGGCCGCGACCCTGCAGAGCGAGGCGCAGCACGCCGTGACCGCGGGCTTCATCAAGCAGCCCGACCTCAGCGGCATCTACGACCTCACTCTGCTCAACCAGGTCCTGACCGCCGAGGGCAAGCCGGCCGTCTCCGCCGCCGGACTCGGCGCGCAGTAGCCGGCGCGGGACCCGCATGACTCCGGGAGCCGCTCCGTTCCGCGTCGATGCCCGATCCACTCGGGCCGGAGCGGCCTCCGGCCACAATTCGACACCACCCCACGACCGCAGCCCGAACCAGGAGGTGACCGCATGACCGCCCTGCTGACCGAAGCCGGCCTCATGACCGAGACCGCTGTCCGGCTGGACCACGTCACCAAGTCCTTCGGCCGCAGCGCAGCGGCCCACGTCGTCCTGGACGACATCAGCCTGAACGTCGCCCCCGGCGAGTTCGTCTGCCTGCTCGGCGCCTCCGGCTGCGGCAAGTCGACCCTGCTCAACCTGGTGGCCGGACTGGACCGTCCGACCAGCGGCGCGATCGAGGTGCCCGGCGGGCGCGCCGCGCTGATGTTCCAGGAGCACGCGCTCTTCCCGTGGCTGACCGCCGGCCAGAACATCGAGCTGGCGCTGCGGCTGCGCGGCGTGCCGCGCGGCGAGCGCCGCGCGGAGGCCCAGCGGCTGCTGGAGCTGGTCCGCCTCGGCGGCGCGCACGGCAAGCGCGTGCACGAGCTGTCCGGCGGCATGCGCCAGCGCGTCGCGATGGCCCGCGCGCTCGCCCAGGACGCCAAGGTGCTGCTGATGGACGAGCCCTTCGCCGCGCTCGACGCGATCACCCGCGACGTGCTGCACGAGGAGCTCATCCAGATCTGGACCGAGACCGGCGTCTCCGTCCTGTTCGTCACGCACAACGTGCGCGAGGCCGTCCGGCTCGCCGAGCGTGTCGTGCTGCTCTCCTCCCGCCCCGGGCGCATCGCCCAGGAGTGGACCATCGACCTGCCCCAGCCGCGCCGGATCGAATCGGCGGGCGTGGCCGACCTCGCGGTGGAGATCACCGACCAGCTCCGAGGGGAGATCCGCCGCCATGTCCAGCACTGATCTGATCAAGACCGCGCCGGCCCCTCCCGGCGCCTCCGCCTCCGACGCCGCGTCCGTCGGCGCGGGCCTGGACGCGCTGGAGACCGAGACCGTCGAGCGCACTCCCTTCCGGCAGGTGCTCACCGGCAAGGTGCTGCCGCCGCTGATCGCGATCGCGCTGGTGCTGGTGGTCTGGCAGCTCGCGTACGCCGCCCACATCAAGCGTCCCGACCTGCTGCCCAGCCCGCTCGACGTCTGGAACAGCCTGCACGACCAGTGGCTGCAGGGGACCATCCTCTCGACCATCTGGACCTCCCTCTCACGGGGTGTGCTGGGGTTCGTGATCTCGGTCGTGATCGGCACGCCGATCGGCCTGCTGGTGGCCAAGGTGAAGCCGGTCCGCGCCGCGATCGGGCCGATCCTGTCCGGCCTGCAGTCGATCCCGTCCGTCGCCTGGGTGCCCGCCTCGGTGATCTGGTTCGGGCTCAGCAACGCGACCATCTACGCCGTCGTCCTGCTCGGCGCGGTGCCCTCGATCGCCAACGGCCTGGTCGCCGGCGTGGACCAGGTGCAGCCGATCTACCTGCGGGCCGGGCGGACCCTGGGCGCCACCGGCCTGCGCGGGATCTGGCACGTGCTGCTGCCGGCCGCGCTGCCCGGCTACATCGCCGGGCTCAAGCAGGGCTGGGCCTTCTCCTGGCGCTCGCTGATGGCCGCCGAGCTCATCGCCAGCTCGCCCGCGCTCGGCCTGGGGCTGGGAGCGCAGCTCGAGTTCTCCCGCGAGAACCTCGACATGAGCGGTGTGCTCGCCACCATCATTCTCATCCTCGTCGTCGGCATCGGCATCGAGCTGCTCGTCTTCAACCCGATCGAGCGACGCGTGCTGCGGTCCCGCGGCCTGCTGACGGCTCGCCGGTGACGGGCGGACGCGATGACCAGGCTCCTCCTCCTCGCCCACGGCAGCCGTGACCCGCGGCACGCCGCGACCATGACCGAGCTCGCCGCGCTGACCCGCGCGGCGCGCGCGGGCGTGGACGTGCGCGTCGGCTACCTCGACCACTGCGCGCCCCGGATCCCGCGCGCGCTGGAGCAGTTGGCCGAGGAGGGTGAGGGCCCGGTCGTCGCGGTGCCGCTGCTGCTCGCACGGGCCTACCACGCCAAGACCGACATCCCCGGCGTGCTGCGCGAGGCGGCGGCCAGGCTGCCGCGCCTGAACGTCCGTCAGGCGGAGGTGCTGGGGCCCTCACCGCTGCTGCTGCGCGCGCTGGAGCGCCGACTGGCCGAGGCGGGCGTCCGCCCCTCCGCCGACACCGGCGTCGTGCTCGCGGCGGCCGGCTCCTCCGACCCGGCCGCGAACGCGGCGGTCCGCGCGACGGCCGCCGCCTGGGCCCGCACGGCCGGCTGGGGCGGCGTGGCCGTGGCCCACGCCTCCGCCGCGCCCCCGTCCGTGGCCGACGCCGCGGCCGCCCTCCGCGCCCAGGGCCTGCGCCGCCTCGCCGTCGCCCCTACCTGCTCGCCCCCGGCCTGCTCCCCGACCGCATCACGGCCCAGGCCGCGACGGCGGGCATCCCCACCGTCGCGGCCCCGCTCGGCGCGTCCCCCGACCTCGCCGAGCTGCTGTGGCAACGCTACGACGAGGCACTGACAACCGCGCACCTGCCGCTGGCCGTCGGGGCCTGAACCCGGGTCAGAGGGCGATCCAGTAGCGGCGCTTCGCGCCGTGTTCCGTGCGCCGGACGTCTTCCAGGACGCCGCCGTTGCGTTCGATGGTGACGGCGGAGGCGGTGTTGTCCTCGTCGCAGGTGACCAGGACGCGGTCCAGGCCGAGCGCACGGGCCTCGGGCAGCGCCGCGCCCAGCGCCCAACTCGCCAGCCCGCGGCGCCGTGCGGAGGGCCGGACGCTGTAGCCGATGTGGCCGCCGACGGCGAAGAGGAAGTCGTTGACGTAGTGGCGCAGGTCGATCGCACCGAGGTACGCGCCGTCGGCGGCGATCCACCAGTGCGTGGCGTGCACCCGGCCCTCGCCCACCGGGCGGGACCGGTCGGCCTGGAGCAGCAGGCGGTCGACCCACTCGGCGAAGCCCTCGGGAGCATCGAGGTCGAGATCGCCCGCGAGCCGCAGACCGGTGCCGTCCTGGTGCGCGCCCGCAGGCCACTCGTCGCGGGCCTCCCGCCAGGAGGCGTGCAGGGCGGCGGTGGGCGGGATCAGCTCGGGCATGGCTGGACCCTAGCACCGGCGAAAACGCGCAGGAGGGGCCGCAGCCCTGCCCGGCTGCGGCCCCTCCTGCTGCTCGGCGACTCAGCGTCGGATCAACGCCGGCCGGAGTCCACCTGCTCGCCGACGGCGTCGCCGTCGTCCTTCCGCAGGCCGACCGAACCGGCGACGACCCGGCTGGTGGTCGCCTTCCTGCGGTCGGCGTGTCCGGGCCACCAGGCGGCGTGGCCGATGAGCGCGGTCAGCGAGGGCGTGAAGAACATCGCCATGACGAAGGCGGCGAGGAAGATGCCGAAGCTGAGCGCGAAGCTCATCTCGGTCAGGAAGGAGTTCCCGCCGAAAGCCAGCATCGCGAACGTCGCCGCGAGGATGAAGCCCGCCGCGGCCACCGTCGGACCCGCGTGGCGGACCGCCATCGACGCCGCGTCACGCGGCTCGCGGCCCTCCTGCGCCTCCTCGCGGAGACGGGCGATCATCAGGATGTTGTAGTCGGTCCCGATCGCCACCACGAAGAGGTACATGATGACCGGCAGCATGAACATCAACCCGGCATCGCCCTTGAGGTTCTGGAAGATGAGAACCGTAGAGCCGAGCGTCGCACCGAATCCGAGGGCCACCGACGCCATCAGGTACCACGGTGCCACCACGCTGCGCAGCAGGAGGCCGAGGATGACCATGATCAGGAGGGCCGCGACCGGGAAAACCGTCCCGTAGTCGTGGTTGATGGCGGCGTTGAAGTCCTTGTAGACCGACGTCATGCCGCCCACCAGAGCCTTGCTCCCGGTCGGCGCGGCCGTGTGCGCGGCATCGCGCACGTCCACGATGGCACTGAGGGCCTTGTCCGTATTGGCCCCGTACTTCAGCTCGAGGGTGAAGTCGGCCGTCGAGCCGTCAGCACTGACCTTCGGCGGCAACACAGTGGCGACTCCGTCGGCCGCGGCGAGCTTTTGACCAAAGGCCGGGAACTGAGAGGGGTCAAGCTTCTGACCGTCAGTGCTGACCAGGAACACCGTCGTGGGCTCGGAGGCACCGGCCGAGTAGGCAGCGGCGATCTCGTTCTGGACGATCGTGGACTCGGCCGTCTTCGGCACCGCACCCGCGGAAAGGTCGAAGGTCGGCTTGAAGCCCGCGGCACCGAGCGTCAGCGCGAGCATCAGCAGGCCCGTGATCGCGGCAATCAGAGCGGGGCGACGGCCGACCGTGCGACCGACGGCCTCGAATCGGGAACCGGTCGGCTCGACCCCCCAGGACTTGGACGCCCAGAAGAGCGCCCGCGGGGGAATGAGCGAGCAGATCGCCGGGAAGAGCGTCAGGCCCGCGAGCAGCGTGACCGCCACGGCGATCGCGAGGGCCGGCCCCATCTGCTTGAGAAAACCGACGCTGGAGAGCAGAAGCGCGAGGAAAGCGATGATGACCGTACCCGCAGCGGAGGCAATGGCCTCGCCGACGCGGCCCACCGCGTTGATCATCGCTTCCTTGGGCTCCTCCCCCATCCGCAGTCGTTCGCGGTAGCGGAACATCAGGAAGAGGAAGTAGTCGGTGCCGACACCCAACAACACGATCAGCAGGATCTGCGAGATCGAGCTGTTGGACTGGAGCCCGAAGAGCTTGGTGGCGTCCGCGATGAGACCGTTCGCGGTCGTGTCGACCAGGAGGAAGAGCGTGACCACCGGAAGGAAGGTCAAGATGACCGAGCGGAAGATCAGCGCCATCGACAGGATGATCACGAGGACCGCCCCCAGGCCGGACAGGGCCGTGCCCTTCTCCGATGCCTTCTGCTGGTCCAGCGCGGTGGCCGCCTGACCACCCACCTTGGCGTCGAGTCCAGTGCCCTTGACCATGGACGGGAGGTCGTCACGGATCTTCTGGACCGCGTCGTTCTGTGCCGGCTGCCCGGTGGTCTTGCTGTCCATCTGGACCAGGACCATGTCGTACTTGCCGTCCTTCGACGGCGCCCCGGGCACGACCTTCTGGACCTGGTCGATCTTCTTGTTCTGCAGAGCGAGAGCCAACTGCTTGGCCTGGGCAAGGTCAGCCGGGCTCAACGCCGACCCGTCGGTGCGCTGCAACAGCACCACCGCAGCCGGGGTGAACGCGCTCGGGAACGCCTTCGTCTGGACCTCGGCCGCCTGGATGGACTCGTAGCTCTTCGGAAGGAAGGAGCTCTGGTCACTGCTCGAGGGCAGCGACGGCGCAGTGAGCAGGATGGCGGCCGCGGCGACCACCCAGGCCACGATCGTCCAGACGGGGTGTCGGACGACTGTGCGCCCGATCCGGTGAAACATGTCGATTGCCCCTCCACGGCATGGATCACCGCCACCCCGGGTGAGGACGTGGGCAGGGCGATCTGGCCACCCGACTAGCCGGGCGGCAGGTAAGTATCCTGTGAGGCATCCTAAGAAAGTCACTAGCCGCGCGGCAAGTCGGTTCCGAAGCCCCGGGGCCACTCACGGCGTCCTTAGGTCTGCCGGACATTATTTTGCCTGGCCCAGCCGCTGGTGACCTCGTCCCCCGGGTGGATCCGCCTCCTGCTCAGGGTGGAGATCCGTCCCCGAAGCATCCCCCAGCGGCCGGTCCCCCGCCGGCCCCGCACCCGAGCCGCCTTCGATCAATCCTCGACAGACCGCCCGCGCCAGGAATCGGGCGCCTCGGCGATGCCGCGCTCCAGCAACCAGGCTGCCGCCTCCGCCAGGCCTCGCGCCGCATGCAGCTCGGCGTCGAAGGACGCGGTCTTCCGCTCGATGGTGTGCGTGCCGCAGTCCGCCACGTGGTCGCAGCGAACCGAGACCGTCGCGTCCAACTCCCAGCGCCGGGCCACTCCAGGGCCCGGCTCGCTGCCACGCCCTCGGTCCAGAGCGACGACGAAGGAGACGTCGACCACTTCCGCGCAACCGAAGAGGGAAGCCTCCGCTTCGACGTGTCCGTGATGGAACTCCAGGCCACTGCCCGTCCAACCGGGACGGACGCCCAGACGCTCCGCCAGCTTCTCGATCCGGGTGCTCGCCTGCCCCAGGAGAGCCAGGAGCTCGCCCGGGCTCTCGGCGTCCGGAAACACCCAACGCACATCTCCGGCGGCCAACGCCGTCGTCTCCACGGCCGTTGGTCCCGTGCTCAGCGCAGCGGCCAGGCGCCGTCGATCACGGCGGTCGGGTCCTTCGCGCGACGCAGCCAGCTCTCCAGGTCGGCGGCCCAGGCCGCGTGCCAGCCGGCCTGGCGGGTGTGGAGGGTCTGCGGGGCCGCCCCGCCGACCTCGGGGTAGCGCTGGCCGAGCGCGAGGGCGACGCGGACCGCGGCCAGCGCGTCCGCGCCGGCCTCGTGGGCGTCGGCCAGCTCGACGCCGTACAGCGCGCAGGCGTTCTCCAGCGAACGCGAGCCCTTGCGGTACTTGTCCACGGCGCGGTCCACCACCAGCGGATCCACCACCGGGCCGACCGGCCCGCCGCCGAGCTGGCGCTCCAGCGAGGGCAGGTCGTGCCGGCGCAGCTCCGCCGCGAGCAGGCTGAGGTCGAACGGCGCGTTGTAGACGACGACGGGCACGCCCTCGCGCCAGTAGGAGACGAGCGCCGCAGCGACCTCCGCGACGACCTCGACGGCCGGGCGGCCCTCGACGACGGCGCGCCGGGTGGTGATGCCGTGCACGGCCGTGGCGTCCGCGGGGATCTCCACGCCCGGGTCCGCCAGCCACTCCCTGAGCCGGACCGGCTCGCCGCCCTTCGCCTCCACCAGCGCCGCGGAGACGATCCGCGACTCGGCCGGCTCGGTACCGGTGGTCTCCAAGTCGAAGCCGACCAAGGTGTCGTGCAACCAGCTCATCAGGCGCGTCCTCTCGTCCCGTTGACCACCATCATCCCGTCCGGCACTGACACGCCCCGCAGGGGGTCGGCACAGCGGGGTCAGGACACCGGCCGGGAGTCGGCCCAGACGCCCTCGAACTCCTCCTGGTAGACCTGGAAGAGGCCCGGCTCCGGCGGCCGCGCCGGGCTGATCGGCGCGCCCGAGCCGCCGCGCAGCACCAGCACAGGGGACTCCATCCCGCGCGAGCGGCGCAGGTAGGGCTGGACGACGGCCAGCCCGTCAGGGCCGTCGCCGTCGACCAGATAGGCGGAGACGCGCGGCAGTTCGTCGTAGACGCGGATCTCGAAGGCACCCGCGTCGCGCAGCCGGGAGCGGACCCGGCGCACGTGCATGATGTTCGTCTCGACCGACTTGCCCAGTTCGCCCCGGCCCAGGCCGAGTTCACGCTCCCGGCGGCGCAGCGAACTGCTGGCGGGGTTGAGGAAGAGCAGCCGCACCCGGCAGCCTGAGTCCGCCAGCGCGATCAGGCGCCGTCCGGTGAAGTTCTGGCAGAGCAGGCTGAGGCCGATGCCCACGGCGTCGAGCCGGCGCGCGCCCGCCAGCAGATCCTCCACCGGCAGGTCGCGCTGGAGTCTGACCCGGTCCGGGTGGACGCCGATGACGTCGGCGTAGCGGTCGCCGATCAGCTCCTCGACGGCGTCGACGGGGGCGCGCAGCCCCGCCACTCCCCCGGTGCCGCCCGGGTGGCCGCCGTCGAGCAGCAGCAGCAGACGGGCCGCCGCGCGCTCCGCCTGGGCCAGCACGTTCTCGGAGAGGGTCCGGTTGCGGGAGACGACGTGGCGGGCCACCTCCAGCTCGTCGAGGGCGACCTCTATCTCCCTGCGGTCCGCCAGGAAGGGCTCGAAGCAGGGCCAGTGCTGCACCATCAGTTCGCGCAGCTGCGGCAGGGTGAGGAAGACCACCAGGGCGTCGTCGTCCGGGTCGAGCAGGTAGCCCTTGCGGCGGCTGACCTCGCGGACGGCTCCGGCCCGCTGCACCCACTCCTCGCCGGCGGGGCCGGCCGCGGCGATGACCCAGTCGTCGCCGTGGGCGGGCTCGTAGACCGGCCGCAGCACCTCGGCGACCACGGACCGCAGCCGCTGCTCGACCAGGTTGAGCCAGACGTACGCGCGCCCGGCGCGGCCGACCCGGAGTCTGGCCTCCTCCCAGGCGGCGGCGGGCCAGGCCAGCGAGGGCTCCAGCGGCCCGGGCTGGTGCGGGACGGTCCGGCCCAGGCCGGTGCGGGCCACCACCGTCGGGGCGTCGCCCCGCGCCGCGCTCCCCGGGGAACCCCCGTCGGGGACCACCATTCCGGAGCTCACCGTCCCTATCCCGCGTCATCACGCCCGGCCTGCCCGGCCGTTGGGGGCGTGCGCCGGAACGACGCGCCCTGTCGGCCGCGCCCACACGGTACCGCGCCGGGCGGCCTGATGCGGGCCGTCCGGGCCAGCCCGGACGATCAAGAGTACTTCGGTTCCGGATCCCCGCGCAGCAGTTCGAGCCGCCCGGTCGGTCCGGCGCGGCGCGCGGTCGGGCGGGCGCCCGCGCGGTCCGGCCCAGCGGACGGAGAGCGCCGCCATCCGAACACGGTCCGGACACGAACAGGCCAAGCGTGGGACACAGACACTCGTTCGGGCGAAGAACCGGCAAGTCGGTCATGGGAACCGATGTGCTACGCCACGATGCAGAACGGACATGACGACGAGTCGGGCCGGGCATCAGCCTCTGGGAGCTCCCTCCGGGGGCGCTCCGGGCGTGGCCGCCGCCCGCCCGCTCTCAAGGATTGGTTGAGGACCATGCAAGTCTGGCCGGGCCAGCCGTACCCCCTGGGCGCCACCTACGACGGTGCGGGCACCAACTTCGCCGTCTTCTCAGAGGCGGCGGAGCGGATCGAGTTGTGCCTGCTCGGCGACGACGGGTCGGAGACCTCGATCGAGCTCCGCGAGACGGACGCCTTCGTCCGCCACGCCTACCTGCCCGGCATCCAGCCGGGCCAGCGCTACGGCTTCCGGGTGCACGGCCCGCACGACCCGGCCAGGGGGCTGCGCTGCAACAGCGCGAAACTGCTGATCGACCCGTACGCCAAGGCCATGAGCGGCCGGATCGACTGGCACGAGTCCGTCTACGGCTACCCCTTCGGCGCCCCCGAACGCCGCAACGACATGGATTCCGCCCCGCACACGATGACCTCCGTCGTGGTCAACCCGTACTTCGACTGGGGCAACGACCGGCCGCCGCGCACCGACTACCACCGCACGGTGATCTACGAGGCGCACGTCAAGGGCCTGACCAGGCTGCATCCCGGAATCCCCGAGGACATCCGCGGCACCTACGCCGGCATCGCGCACCCGGCGGTGATCGAACACCTGGTCAAGCTCGGCGTCACCGCGATCGAGCTGATGCCGGTGCACCAGTACGTCGACGACCACCGCCTGAGCGACATGGGCCTGTCCAACTACTGGGGCTACAACACCATCGGCTTCTTCGCCCCGCACGGCGCCTACTCCTCCCTGGGCGACCGCGGTCAGCAGGTCCAGGACTTCAAGTCGATGGTCAAGTCGCTCCACGCGGCCGGCATCGAGGTGATTCTCGACGTCGTCTACAACCACACCGCCGAGGGCAACCACCTGGGGCCCACCCTCGCCTTCCGCGGTCTGGACAACCCCTCCTACTACCGGCTGGCCGAGGACCGCCGGTACTACGAGGACACCACCGGCACGGGCAACAGCCTGCTGATGCGCAGCCCGCACGTGCTGCAGCTGATCATGGATTCGCTGCGCTACTGGGTCACCGAGATGCACGTCGACGGATTCCGCTTCGACCTGGCGGCCACGCTCGCCCGTCAGTTCCACGAGGTCGACCGGCTCTCCTCCTTCTTCGACCTGGTGCAGCAGGATCCGGTCGTCTCCCAGGCCAAGCTGATCGCCGAGCCCTGGGACCTGGGCGAGGGCGGCTACCAGGTGGGCAACTTCCCACCGCTGTGGACGGAGTGGAACGGCCGCTACCGCGACACGGTGCGCGACCTGTGGCGCGGGGAGAACGCCACACTGGCCGAGTTCGGCTCGCGGCTCACCGGCTCCTCCGACCTCTACCAGGACGACGGCCGCCGCCCGATCGCCAGCATCAACTTCGTCACCTGCCACGACGGTTTCACCCTGCGGGACCTGGTCTCCTACAACCAGAAGCACAACGCCGCCAACGGCGAGGAGAACCGCGACGGCGAGTCCTTCAACCGCTCCTGGAACTGCGGCGTCGAGGGCGAGACGGACGATCCGACCGTGCTCGGCCTGCGCTCGCGCCAGCAGCGCAACTTCATCGCCACGCTGCTGCTCTCCCAGGGCGTGCCGATGCTGGCCCACGGCGACGAGTTCGGCCGCAGCCAGGGCGGCAACAACAACGCCTACTGCCAGGACAACGAGGTCTCCTGGGTCCGCTGGCCCCGGCTCGACGAGGAGAGCCCGGCCGGACAACTCCTGGAGTTCACCCGGCACATGGTCTGGCTCCGCCGCGACCACCCGGTCTTCCGCCGCCGCCGCTTCTTCCACGGCCGCGCGGTCTCCGGCACCCACGACGAGCTGACCGACATCGCCTGGTTCACCAACGAGGGCGACGAGATGGCGGCGCGGGACTGGCGCGCCTCCTTCGCGAAGTCGCTGACGGTCTTCCTCAACGGCAACGCGATCTCCGAGCCCGACCGCAGGGGCGGCCCGATCACCGACGACTCCTTCCTGCTGCTGTTCAACGCCGACGCGCAGCCGCTGGAGTTCGTCGTCCCGGTCAACCACGGCCAGGAGTGGCAGGTCGTGGTGGACACCTCGCTGCCCTGGACGATCGCCCCGGGCACCGGCGCGAAGGTCAGGGCCGGGGAGAAGCTGCGGCTGGTCGACCGGTCGATGATGGTGCTGCAGCGCCCCGCCTGACAGGAGGATCGTCGTGGAGCGCGACGTCGCGCAGGAGGCCGCGCGGAGCGTCGTGCACAGGTTCGACCGATTGCCCTGCCCGGGTCGTGGGCGGCCCCCGGGTGGGGTAGGCGTGGAGGTATGACACCTGCCGAGCACCGGGCACCGACGGCCAGCTACCGGCTCCAGCTCCAGCCAGGATTCGGCTTCGCGGAAGCGACACGGGCCGTGCCGTACCTGGCCGGGCTCGGGGTGTCGCACCTGCACCTCTCGCCGGTCCTCCAGGCGACGCCGGGCTCGCGGCACGGCTACGACGTGGTCGACCACGGCCGGATCAGCACCGAGCTCGGCGGCGAGGCCGGGCTGCGGGAGCTGGCGGCCCGGGCCCGGGCGCACGGCCTCGGCCTGCTCGCGGACATCGTGCCGAACCACATGGCGGTGCCCACGCCGCTGCACCTGAACCGGGCACTGTGGCGGACGCTGCGCGAGGGACCGCAGTCGCCGTGGGCCGCCTGGTTCGACATCGACTGGGCGGCGCAGGACGGCCGGGTGCTGCTGCCGATACTCGGCGACCGACTCGGCGCGGTGCTGGAGTCGGGCGGCTTCGGCGTCGAACGCGTCCTCGGCCCCGACGGAGAGGAGCCGGTGCTCCGGCACGGCCCGCAGCTGCTGCCACTGCGTCCCGGCACCGAGACCCTGCCGCTGCCCGAACTGCTGCGCCGGCAGTGGTACCGCCCCGCCTGGTGGCGGCTGGCCGGCACCGAGCTCAACTACCGCCGGTTCTTCACCGTCAACGACCTGATAGCCGTCCGCGTCGAGCTCCCCGAGGTGTTCGACGCGACCCACGCGTTGCTGATACGCCTGCAGCGCGAGGGCGTCCTGGACGGCTTCCGGGTGGACCACCCGGACGGGCTCGCCGATCCGCGCGGCTACCTGCGCCGGCTGCGCGAGGCCACCGGCGGCGCGCACGTCGTCGTGGAGAAGATCCTCACCGGCGCCGAGACGCTCCCCGGCGACTGGCCCTGCGCAGGGACGACGGGCTATGACGCCCTGCGCCGCATCGACGGCGTGCTGACCGACGGCGCGGGCGTGCTGCGGGCCCTGCGCCCGCCCGCCGAGGTCGCCCTCGGCGCGGCCGAACGCGGGCGGACCGAGCTGGTGCGCCCGCAGGGCGAGCTCGACGCCGAGGTCGCCCGGCTGGTCCGCGAGGTCAGGACCGCCTGCGGGGACGACGTCGCGCTCGGCGACCATCCGGACTGGGCGATCCGCGCGGCACTCGCCGGAATGCTGGCCGGCTTCCCCCGCTACCGCCCCTACCCGGTGCCGGGCGAGCCGCTGCCCGACGCCGACGTCGAGGCGCTCGCCGCGCGGCCGGACGAGGCGCTGCTGCCGGGGCCCTTCACCGGGACGGCCGCCCTGGTCCGGGCGCTGCTGCTCGCGCCCGACTCCCCCGCCTCGCTGCGCGCCCGCTTCGCGCAGACGGCGGCGGCGGTCGCCGCCAAGGGCGTCGAGGACACCGCCTACTACCGGCACCATCCGCTGCTCTCGCTCAACGAGGTCGGCGGCGAACCGTCGCGCCCAGGGGTGAGCCTGGAGGCCTTCCACGCGTACTGCGCCGACCTGGCGCGGGACTGGCCCGCGACCATGACCGCGCTGTCCACCCATGACACCAAGCGCAGCGCCGACGCCCGGGCCCGCCTCGCGGTCCTGGCCGAGCTGCCGGAGGAGTGGCTCGCCGAGCGCGCCGCCTGGTCGGCGCTCGCGCCGGGCGGCGGGCTGCCGCAGGACCGGGACGCGGAGGACCTGGTCTGGCAGACGGCGTTCGCGGCCTGGCCGATCGACGCCGAGCGGCTGACCGCCGCGGCGCTCAAGTCCGTCCGCGAGGCGAAACTGCACACCGACTGGACCGACCCCGACGCCTCCTACGAACGCGCCGTCACCGCCCTGGCCCGCGCCGTGCCGGAGACCCCGGCGCTGGCCGCCAGGATCACGGCGTTCGTCGCACGGGTCGCCCCGTACGAGCGGGTCAACACGCTGAGCGCGGCCCTGCTGCACCTGACCATGCCCGGCGTGCCCGATCTCTACCAGGGCAGCGAGTTCCCGTTGCACACGCTGGTCGACCCGGACAACCGCGGCATCGTCGCCTTCCCCGCGCACGCCGACCCGCACGGCCTCGCCGCCGAGAAGGCCTCGCTCACCCGGACGGCCCTGCGGCTGCGCTCCCTCCAGGAACCCAAGGAGCCCTACACCCCCTGGACCACGCCTTCCCCCCACGCCCTGGCCTTCCTGCGCGGCGACGCGCAGCTGACCGTCGTCACCCGCCTTCCCCTCGGCCTGGAACGCGCGGGCGGCTGGGGCGAGCAGACGCTGCCGCTGCCCGAAGGCACCTGGTCCGACGCCCTGACCGGCCGCCACGGCCTGCGCGGCGCGATCCCGCTCGCCGACCTGCTCAACCCCCTCCCTGTCGCCCTGCTCACCCGCACCTAGGGCCCGTCCGCGGTCTCTGCGGATCGGTCCGCGGTGTCGGGCGCGGTCAGCCGCACGGCGTTGCATCGGTCTCGGACCGGAGGGACGCGGGCGCTGCGGCAACACGGCAGACGGCCCGTGCCGGGCACCCGGAAGGATCCTCCTCCCAGCCTTCGGCCGGGAGGTACCCCTGGGACAGGCTCCGGCGCCGGCCGCGGTGTCGGCCCGGCCGGGCCGGGTCGTGACGGGCCGGGAAGAACCGTGCCCGCGACGTAGCCTTCGCGTCCACGACCCGAACGGTCGATCAACAAACCTCCGCAGGCGTTCGACCCGGCCCGGGCCCGGCTCCGCCGCGCGGGCAGCCGGCTCCGCCGACCGACGGTGCGGCAGAAGGCCGCGCGGTGGAAGTCGGCCCGGTTCAGGCATGTCCGGGTCGCCGGGCCGGGTAGGAAGGACCGTATGCCGACGCCGACGCCAGCGCCCGACCGCCGCCCGCATCGCTTCGCGGTCTGGGCCCCGGATGCCGTCACCGTCGAGGTCGAGGTGGACGGCGGCGTCCACCCGATGCGGCGCGACCCGAGCCGGGACGGCTGGTGGGAGACCGGTGTGCCCGCCGACCCGGCGGCGAGCCGCTACGGCTTCCGGCTCGACGGAGGCCCGACCCGGCCCGATCCGCGCTCCCCCCGCCAGCCGGACGGTCCCGACGGGCTCTCCCGGCTCGTGGACCACGCCGCCTTCCCCTGGCGCACGCCGGAACGCCCCGGCCACGGCTTCGACGGCGCGGTCCTCTACGAGCTGCACGTCGGGACCTTCAGCCCGGAGGGCACCTTCGACGCCGCACTGGCCCGGCTGCCGCACCTGGCCGAACTCGGGGTCACCCACGTCGAACTGATGCCGGTCTGCTCGTTCCCCGGCCGTCAGGGCTGGGGCTACGACGGCGTGTCGCCCTGGTCCGTGCACGAGCCCTACGGCGGGCCCGACGGGCTCAAGCGCTTCGTCGACGCGGCCCACGGCCACGGGCTCGGGGTGGTGCTCGACGTCGTGCACAACCACCTGGGCCCGTCCGGCAACCATCTGCCCGCCTTCGGCCCCTACTTCACCGACCGGCACCACACCCCCTGGGGCGCGGCGGTGAACCTGGACGCGCCCGGCTCGGACGAGGTGCGCGCGTACCTGATCGACAGCGCGCTGGCCTGGCTGCGCGACTACCGCATCGACGGGCTGCGCCTCGACGCGGTGCACGCCCTGGTGGACACCCGCGCGCTGCCGTTCCTGGAACAGCTCGCCGCCGCGGTCGACGCGCTGGCCCGGCGCAGCGGTCGTCCGCTCTTCCTGGTCGGTGAGTCGGACCTGAACGACCCGCGCCTGATCACGCCACGCGAGGCGGGCGGCACCGGACTGGCCGGCCAGTGGAGCGACGACTTCCACCACGCCCTGCACGCCACCCTGACCGGCGAGAGGCAGGGCTACTACGCCGACTTCGCGGCCCGCCCGCTCGCCGCCCTCGCCAAGACCCTGACCGGCGGCTTCTTCCACGACGGCAGCTGGTCCAGCTTCCGCGGGCGCTCCCACGGCCGCCCGCTGGACGCCCTCCGCACACCGATGCACCGCCTGCTCGGCTATGCCCAGACGCACGACCAGATCGGCAACCGGGCGCTGGGCGACCGGCTCGCCGCCACCCTCACGCCCGAACTGCTCGCCGCGGGCGCGGCCCTGGTGCTGCTCTCGCCCTTCACGCCGATGCTCTTCATGGGCGAGGAGTGGGGCGCGTCCACGCCGTGGCAGTACTTCACGGACCACCAGGACCCGGCGCTGGCGCAGGCGGTCCGCGAGGGCCGTCGCCGCGAGTTCGCCGAGCACGGCTGGCGACCGGACCAGATCCCCGATCCGCAGGCCGAGTCCACCTTCGCCGCCTCGCGTCTGGACTGGACGGAGCCCCAACGCGGCCACCACGCTGCCCTGTTGGAGTGGTACCGGCTGCTGCTCCGGTTGCGCGGGCTGGCCACCGGAGCGGCCGAGGTCCGATTCGACGAAGCCGCACGCTGGCTGACGGTGCGTCGGGGCGCGCTGACGCTGGGCGTCAATCTCGCCGACGGCCCGCGCGAACTGCCGCTGCCCGAGGGCCGTCGCGTCGCGGCCTTCCCGGCCGGGCAGGCGACCGGACCGGTGCTCGCCCCACAGGCGACCGTGATCGTCCACGGAGCGGGCGAAGCCGACCCTCGGGATCGGTGAGGATCAGCCCCGGCGGGGCGCGTAGTCCCGCAGCTTCCGCCACACCTCGCGGACCTGCGCCTCGAGCCCGTCCAGCGGGCCGTCGTTGTCGATCACCAGGTCGGCGACGGCGAGGCGGTCGGCGCGGCTCGCCTGCGCGGCCATCCGGGCGCGCGCGTCCTCCTCGGTCATGCCCCGCAGGTCCACCAGCCGCCGCAGCCGGGTCTCGTCGGCGGCGTCCACCACGACCACCAGGTCGTAGAGCGGCGCGAGCTTGTTCTCCGCGAGCAGCGGCACGTCGTTGACGACGACGGCGTCGGGCCCGGCGGCGGCCTCCAGCGCGGCGGAGCGGTCGCGGACCAGGGGGTGCACGATCGCGTTGAGCGCCGCGAGCCTGTCGGGGTCGGCGAAGACGACGGCGCCGAGGCGCGGCCGGTCCAGCGAGCCGTCGGCGGCCAGCACGTCCTCGCCGAACTCGGCCACGACGGCGGCGAGCCCCGGCGTCCCCGGGGCGACGACCTCGCGCGCGATCAGGTCCGCGTCCACGATCACCGCGCCGAGCACGGCGAGCCGCCGCGACACCTCGCTCTTGCCTGCGCCGATACCGCCCGTGAGTCCAACCTTCACCATGCCCAGCAACCTATCGGCACCCCCTCACCCGGCACCACTCCGCCCCGGGCGGCAGGGCTCAGGCCGCTCGGCGGTCCGCGGCGGGGACGGGCAGGGACTCGGACTCGGGGGCCTGGGACCGCTGGAGCGGCAGCGCGCCGACGGCCTCCGGGAGCGGCGGGAGGTTGGCGTGCTCCTTCAGGCCGAAGCGGGCGTAGAGGCGGCGCAGCGGAGCGGGAGCCCACCAGTTGCCCTTGCCGAACAGCGACATCGTGGCCGGCACCAGCAGCATCCGTACCAGCGTGGCGTCCACCAGCACCGCCACCGCCAGGGCGAGGCCGATCTCCTTGATGTCGAGCATCCGTCCGGTCGAGAAGCCCAGGAAGACGATCACCATCAGCGCCGCCGCCGAGGTGATGATCCGGCCGCTGCGCTGCACGCCGAGTTCCACCGAGCGCGAGCAGGCGTAGCCCTCGTCGTGGAGTTCCTTGATCCGGGAGAGCAGGAAGACCTCGTAGTCCATGGAGAGCCCGAAGGAGAAGACGAAGACCAGGACCGGGATCCACGCCTCCAGGCCGCCCGTCGGCGTGAAGCCGAGCAGGCCGCTGAACCAGCCGTCCTGGAAGACCAGCGTCATCACGCCGAGCGCCGCACCCAGCGAGAGCAGGTTCATCACCAGCGCCTTGACCGGCACGACGACCGAGCCGGTCATCAGGAACAGCAGGATGAAGGTCGCCACGACGATCAGCCCGAGCGCCCAGGGGCCGCGGGTGTCGATCTCGTGCCGGAAGTCGACGACGCTCGCCGCGTTGCCGGTGACCCAGGTCTCCAGGCCGGCCCGGTCGGCCCGCAGCTCGCCCACGACGTGCTGGGCGGTCGCGCCCTGCGCCGTGCCGTCCACCCGCACGCCGACGGCCGACCAGGCCGAGTCGCCGCTGCCGCCGGTCTCGGTGACCTGGGCCGATCGCACGTCCGCCAGGGTGGCGATCTTCTCGGCGTAGGCGGTCGCGACGGCCTTGTCGCTCTTCACGTAGACCGTGACGTCCGGCTCGGCCAGCTGGGGGTAGTCCGCCGCGATCACGTCGGCGACCTCGCGGCTGCTGAAGCTGCTCGGCAGCACCTGCGTACCCAGGCTCTGGGCGTGCGCCCCGAAGAACGGCCCCGCGCAGGCGACCAGCAGCGCTGCCGCGCCCAGCGCCACCGGGAGGGCCTTGCGCTGCACCTGGCGGACGACCCACGCGAAGCGGCCGTCGTCCCGCACCCCGCGCTTGGGCGGCTTGATCCGCTTCCCGGCGAAGCCCAGCATCGCCGGGACCAGGGTGAGGCCGGAGAGCACGGTGATGACGACGACGCTGACCCCGGCCGCCGCCACGGCCCTGAAGATCGGGCTGGTCAGTACGAACAGGCCGGAGAGCGCCACCGCGACGGTCAGCGCCGAGAACGCGATGGTCCGCCCGGCTGTGGCGCTGGTGCGCTCCACGGCGGCCTCGATGGTGGCGCCCTTGCTGCGTTCCTCGCGGAAGCGGTTGACCATGAGGAGCGCGTAGTCGATGGAGAGCCCGAGGCCGAGGACGGTCGTGATGGGCAGCACGCTGGTGTCCATCGGCATGATCCGGGTGAAGCCGAACAGCGCCAGCAGCGCGCCGGCCACCGAGCCGATCGCCCCGAGCAGCGGCAGGCCGGCCGCCACGAAGCCGCCGAAGATCAGCACCATCACCGCGAGGGTGACCGGCAGCGCGATCATCTCGCCGCCCTCGGTGTCCGACTTGGTCTGCTCCTGCACCTGCTGCTGGAGCACCTGGTTGCCGCCGAGCCTCACGGTGGCGCCGCTGTCCGCGGCGATCCGGTCCAGGCGGGCGGTGGCCCGGTCGAGCGCCTTGGCGTCGCCGAGCTGGACGCTGAGCACCTGCGAGGAGCCGTCGGCGGCCTTGACGTCGCTCACCGAGGCGACGCCGGGCAGGGCCCTCAGGTCCTTCTCGGCGGAGGCGACGGCGCTGCGCACCTTCGCGTCGTCGGGGGACCTGCCGGAGACCAGGGCCTGCAGCGCGTCCTTGCTCGTCCCGGCCTGGGACAGCAGCGCACTGCCGACGGCGGACTCGGAGCCGGCCGCCTTGGCGGACGGGGCGGCGACGTTGAAGACCTTGGTGCCGAAGAGGAGGCCCAGGACCACGAGCACGGTCCAGGCGAGCGCGACCCAGCGCCGATGGCGGAAGCTGAACCTTCCGAGCGCTGCGAAGGGGCCGCTGCAACGCGTGGACTTCTGGTGCATGTGGAGGCCTTGCTTCCGTTCAGGGCAACTGTGTCCACGGTGACCGAGTTGTCCCTTGATCGGTAGAGCCATCCGGTATGGGCTACGCCATATTCGTCAAATCCGGTTAAACCCGGACATGCAGGAACCCCCGCCCGGTTTCCCGGACGGGGGTTCCTGAGGTGCTGCTACTCAGCGATCAGAGCCTCAGCTCTGGCCGCCCGCGAGCTTCTCGCGCAGGGCGGCGAGGGCCTCGTCGGTCGCCAGGGCGCCCGAGGTCTCGTCGCTGCTGGAGGAGTACGAGCCACCGGAGACCGAACCGCCGCCGACCTCGACAGCCGCGCCCTCGCCGGCGGCCGCAGCCTCGGCGTCGGCCTCGCGGCTCTTGATGACCTGCGCCTGGTGCTGCTCGAAGCGCTGCTGCGCCTCGGCGTACTGGCGCTCCCACTCCTCGCGCTGCTTCTCGTAACCGGGCAGCCAGTCGTTGGCCTCCGGGTCGAAGCCCTCGGGGTAGATGTAGTTGCCCTGGTCGTCGTAGGACGCGGCCATGCCGTAGAGGGTCGGGTCGAACTCGACCGAGGCCGGGTCGGCGCCGAACGACTCGTTGGCCTGCTTCAGCGAGAGGCTGATGCGACGACGCTCGAGGTCGATGTCGATGACCTTGACGAAGATCTCGTCGCCGACCTGGACGACCTGCTCCGGGATCTCGACGTGGCGCTCGGCCAGCTCGGAGATGTGGACCAGGCCCTCGATGCCCTCGTCCACGCGGACGAACGCACCGAACGGAACCAGCTTGGTGACCTTACCCGGGACGACCTGACCGATCTGGTGGGTCCGGGCGAACTGCTGCCACGGGTCCTCCTGGGTCGCCTTCAGCGACAGGGAGACGCGCTCGCGGTCCATGTCCACGTCGAGAACCTCGACGGTGACCTCCTGGCCGACCTCGACAACCTCGGACGGGTGGTCGATGTGCTTCCAGGACAGCTCGGAGACGTGCACCAGGCCGTCGACGCCACCCAGGTCCACGAAGGCACCGAAGTTGACGATCGAGGAGACGACGCCGGAGCGCACCTGGCCCTTCTGCAGGGTGGTGAGGAAGGTCTGACGGACCTCGCTCTGGGTCTGCTCCAGCCAGGCACGGCGGGACAGGACCACGTTGTTGCGGTTCTTGTCCAGCTCGATGATCTTGGCCTCGAGCTCCTTGCCGACGTACGGCTGGAGGTCGCGGACACGACGCATCTCGACGAGCGAGGCGGGGAGGAAGCCACGGAGGCCGATGTCGAGGATGAGACCACCCTTGACGACCTCGATGACGGTACCGGTGACGATGCCGTCCTCGTCCTTGATCTTCTCGATCGTGCCCCAGGCGCGCTCGTACTGGGCGCGCTTCTTGGACAGGATCAGACGACCCTCCTTGTCCTCCTTCTGGAGAACAAGGGCCTCGATGCTGTCACCGACGGCGACGACCTCGTGCGGGTCGACGTCGTGCTTGATGGACAGCTCGCGGGACGGGATGACGCCCTCGGTCTTGTAACCGATGTCGAGGAGCACCTCGTCACGGTCAACCTTCACGATGGTGCCTTCGACGATGTCACCATCGTTGAAGTACTTGATGGTCTCGTCGATCGCGGCGAGGAAGGCCTCGGCGTCGCCGATGTCGTTGACCGCAACCTGGGGAGTGGTGGGGGCCTCGGTGCTGCTCGTCATTAGGAAAGGGGCTCCGGTACGGACATGAAGTCGTAGGTACTACCACGCCGGGGACCCGTGATCGCTCCACCAAGGACACCCAGGAGCCCCGAACACGGGACTGGTGGGGTCTTCAACAGATGCGAGCGCGACCTGCTCCGTCCGAGGCGCGCAGGCCCGCAGCGCAACTTGTAGCATACGGGGACAGCCGTGCACGGTCAATGCGGACGCCGCACTGCCGGAAAGGGCCCGGACGGAGTGATGTCTATCGCTCGTACGGGACAATCCGCAAGACCCTGCGGCCACCTCGTTTGCTACGGCGCCAAGGCTACGCTATCGACGACATGATCGATGACACTCCCCCCGAGCCCCTGCCGCAGGCGACCGGCGACGACGACGCGGACGCCGTCCGCAGGGATTCCGGCGCCGCCGAGAGCAGCCGCGCCAACCGCGGCTGGTGGGACCGGAACGCCGACGAGTACCAGGACGAGCACGGCTCCTTCCTCGGTGACGCCCGCTTCACCTGGTGCCCCGAGGGCCTGGACGAGGCCGACGCCCGGCTGCTCGGCGACCCGGCCTCGCTGCGCGGTCGCCGGGTGCTGGAGATCGGCGCCGGCGCGGCCCAGTGCTCGCGCTGGCTCGCCGCGCAGGGCGCCCTGCCGGTGGCACTGGACCTCTCGCACCGTCAGTTGCAGCATTCGCTGCGGATCGACCAGCAGCTCGACCGCGAACCGGTCCCCCTGGTCCAGGCGGACGCGACGGAGCTGCCCTTCGCCGACGGCAGCTTCGACCTGGCCTGCTCCGCCTACGGCGCCGTCCCCTTCGCCGCCGACACCGCGCGGCTGATGACCGAGGTGCACCGGGTGGTGCGTCCGGGCGGACACTGGGTCTTCTCGGTGACCCACCCGATCCGCTGGGCCTTCCCCGACGAGCCCGGCCCCGAGGGACTGACGGCGCTCGCCTCCTACTTCGACCGCACGCCCTACGTCGAGGAGGACGACGCCGGCGCGGCGGTCTACGTCGAGCACCACCGCACGATGGGCGACCGGGTGCGCGAGCTGACCCTGGCCGGCTTCCGGCTGGTCGACCTGGTCGAGCCCGAGTGGCCCGAGGGACTGACCTCAGAGTGGGGCGGCTGGAGTCCCCTGCGCGGCCGTCACATCCCCGGCACGGCGATCTTCGTCTGCGTCAGGGACGGGAGTTGAGCCGAGCGGCCGGGCCCGCCGCCGGGCCCGGCCCTCGGCCACGAAGGCGAGGCCGAGCAGGACGACACCCAGGGTCGGCAGACCCCAGGGGAGATAGGTGCTGAGCATCAGCACCAGCGTGCGCTGGCTCTTGACCAGGGCGAGCGCGCTCGCCCTGAAGTCGGGACGGATCTTCACGTCGCCGGAGAAGATCGTGACCGGGGCCATCCCCGAGGAGGCGGGGAAGCGCAGCTGCTCGTTGTGCAGCTCCTCGCCGTCGACCGGGGCGCCGGTCACCGGGTCGACCCAGAACTTGCGCACGGTGGTGTACCAGCGCTGGTAGCCCAGGGCGTCGATCTGGGCGGGGGTGATCGCCACGTTCTCCGGCATGGCCTTGGGAAAGGGGACGCGGGTCCACGGGATGGTCTGCTCGAAGTAGTAGACGGTCAGCCCGTCGAGCTTCTGCCTCCCCTTGTAGTGGATCGGTGCGGAGGCCCGCGTCTGCGGGTCGAAGTACTGGTAGTCGTGCGGCTGGGTGTCGAAGGGGAACTTGTACTCGACGCCGATCCGGCTGAGCGCGTCGCCGTCCACGCTCTCCCCGCAGCAGTGCACCGGCTCCTGGGTACGGGCGTCGAAGACGTAGACCTCGGGGATCGCGGAGAGCCGCTTGCCGTCGTTGCCGAGGACGTAGGAGAGGCCGTCCCAGACGACGACGCTGCGGCCGGTGCGACGCTTCTCCGCCTGCGCGGCCGCGGCATCGCCCTTCAGAGTCTGGACGATCGTCACGTGCTGGTGCGGGACGCCGACCATCCGGCTGTAGTCGATCAGCGTCGCGTCCTTGGCCTCCAGCACCACGGCCTGGTACTGGTTGTCCGGCACGGCGACCACGCGCGGGTAGACCCAGACGCGCAGCATCACGCCGAGGACCGCGACGAAGGCCGCGAGCGCGACGAGGACCAGGCTGAGACGGTGGCGCATCGTTGTTCCGCTCCTCACGCGCTGCTCGCGCACTACGGATGAGCCGGGGCGCTGGTCAGCAGCGGCTTGGCCGAGGTCGGGCCGTTCTGGCTCGCCAGCGGCACGGCGACCAGGGCGAGCAGGACGGCCAGCACGGCTCCCGCGACCGCCGCCATCAGCACACGCACGTCGGACAGCTCCCCTCGGCACCGGAGCTCGACAGCCTTGGGAGTCCGGGCAGAAGCGCACCGTAGCGCCGCGGACCACAAATGAGAACAGGTTCTACCGGGCTCTGCCGCCCGCCTGCCCGCCAGGCCGCCGCATCGGCCACCGGTCGCACCGGCGGGAGAAGGAGGCGGACGAACGGTCCGTCAGTTCCTCGATCCGGGACGACTGGCAGGGGACCCTGTCATGGTCGGAAGGACAGTCGCAGCTCCTCGGGGGCGCGAGGAACTGCGCGCGAGACCACCCGACGGGACGGTGCCCCGAACGCGCAGGGCCGTCCGCCCGGAGTGGTCGCTCGCGCAGCTCCCCGCGCCCCCGAGGGTGTCGCCGGGCCGGCCCGGCGGAGCCGGATCAGTGGCCCGCGTCCTCCCAGTTCGCGCCCGCGCCGACGGAGACGTCCAGCGGGGCGCGCAGCGGGTACGCGCCGGCCATCTCGCGGCGGACCAGCTCCTCGACCTGCGCCCGCTCGCCGGGGGCGATCTCCAGCACGATCTCGTCGTGCACCTGGAGCAGCATCCGCGAGACCAGGCCGGCCTCGCGCAGCGCCGCGTCGACCTTGAGCATGGCGATCTTGACGATGTCCGCCGCCGAACCCTGGATCGGCGCGTTGAGCGCCATCCGCTCCGCCATCTCGCGGCGCTGGCGGTTGTCGCTGTTCAGATCCGGCAGGTACCGGCGGCGGCCCAGCAGCGTCTCGGTGTAGCCGGTGCCGCGGGCCTCCTCGACGACGCGCTGCAGGTAGTCCCTGACGCCGCCGAAGCGCTCGAAGTAGGTGTCCATCAGGCGGCGCGCCTCGGCGGCCTCGATGCCGAGCTGCTGCGAGAGACCGAAGGCGGAGAGGCCGTAGGCCAACCCGTAGGACATGGCCTTCACCTTGCGCCGCATCTCCGCGTCGACCGCGCCGGGCTCGACGCCGAAGACGTACGAGCCGACCGTGGTGTGCAGATCCTCGCCGGAGGCGAACGCGGCCAGCAGACCCTCGTCCTCGGAGAGGTGGGCCATCACCCGGAGCTCGATCTGGCTGTAGTCGGCGGTCAGCAGCGTCTCGAAGCCCTCGCCCACGACGAAGGCCCGGCGGATCATCCGGCCCTCCTCGGTGCGGACCGGGATGTTCTGCAGGTTCGGGTCGGTGGAGGAGAGACGTCCCGTCGCGGCCACCATCTGGTTGAAGGTGGTGTGGATCCGGCCTCCGGCCGCGACCGTCTTGATCAGGCCCTCGACGGTGCTGCGCAGCCTGGTCTGGTCGCGGTGGCGCAGCAGGATGACCGGGAGCTCGTGCTCGGTCTGCCCGGAGAGCCAGGTCAGCGCGTCGGCATCGGTCGTGTATCCGGTCTTGATCTTCTTGGTCTTCGGCAGGCCGAGCTCGTTGAAGAGGATCTCCTGGAGCTGCTTGGGCGAGCCGAGGTTGAACTCGTGGCCGACCGCGTGGTGGGCCTCCTTGACCGCCCGCTGGACCGCGGCGCCGAACTGGATCTCCAGCTGGGTCAGCCACTCGCGGTCGGCGGCGATGCCGGTGCGCTCCATCCGGGCCAGCAGCTCGGCGATCGGCAGCTCGAGATCCCGCATCAGGCCGAGCGCGTTCTCCTGGGCGAGCCTGGCCTCCAGCACCTCACCGAGGTCGAGCACGGTGCGCGCCTGGACCATCAGCAGCTCGGCGGCGGCTGCGGCCTCGTCCTCCTCGGAGGCCTCGTCGCCGAAGGCGAGCTGGCCCGCGTCGGCGGCCGCGGCGGAGCCGAGCGTGCGGCCGAGGTACTCCTCCGCCAGCACGTCGAGGCCGAAGGTGCGGCGTCCCGGCTTCTCCAGGTAGGCCGCGAGGGCGCTGTCGCCCTCGACGCCGGCGACCTGCCAGCCGTGCTCGGCGAAGGCGCGCTGGACCTGCTTGGCGATGTGCAGCGCCTTGGGGCGCGAGGCGTCGGCGAGCCAGGCGGCCAGCGCCCGCTCGTCGGCCTCGGCGAGCGCGGTCGGGTCGAACCAGGCGGCGGGACCCTCGGCGACGGCCAGCGCCACCGCCTTGACGTGGCCCTCGCCCAGCGACCAGCTGTAGTCCGCGGCGAGGCCGACGCGGGCCTCGGCGGCGTGTTCGGCGATCCAGGCCGCCAGGGCGCCCTCGGCGGTCAGCAGTGTGCCGTGGATGTCGACCCCGGGGCCGGACGCGGCGGCGGCCGTCTCGGCGCCGGCGGAGCCCGCGCCCGGGTCGACCGCGAACAGGCGGTCACGCAGCTGCTGGTTGCGGAACTCCAGGGCGTCCAGCAGCAGCGTGGTGGCCGGGACGTCGTAGGGCCTGCGGTCCAGATCGGCCAGGCCGAGCGGCAGCTCGACGTCGCGGATCAGCTCGGTGAGCTCGCGGTTGCGCTTGACGTCCTCCAGGCCGGCCCGGAGCTTCTCGCCGATCTTGCCCTTGACCTCCTCGGCGTGGGCGACCAGCTCGGCGAAGGAGCCGTACTGGTTGATCCACTTGGCGGCCGTCTTCTCGCCGACGCCGGGGATGCCGGGCAGGTTGTCCGACGGGTCCCCGCGCAGCGCGGCCAGATCCGGGTACTGGGCCGGGGTGACGCCGTACTTCTCGAACACCTTCTCGGGGGTGTACCGGGTGAACTCGGAGACGCCCTTGGTCGGGTAGAGCACCGTGACGTGCTCGCCGACCAGCTGCAGCGCGTCGCGGTCCCCGGTGAGGATCAGCACCTCCCAGCCGTCGGCCGCCGCCTCGGTGGCGAGGGTGGCGATGATGTCGTCGGCCTCGTACTCGGTGGAGCGCAGGTGTGGCACCTTGAGGGCGTCGAGCAGCTCGCCGACCAGCTCGACCTGGCCGCGGAAGCCCTCCGGCGAGGCGGAGCGGGTGGCCTTGTAGTCCGGGTAGATGGCGGCGCGGAAGGTCTTGCGCGAGACGTCGAAGGCGACGGCGAAGTGCGTCGGGGCCTCGTCCCGCAGGATGTTGGCGAGCATCGAGGTGAAGCCGTAGACCGCGTTGGTCGGCTGGCCGGTGGCGGTGCTGAAGTTCTCCTCGGGGAGGGCGTAGAAGGCGCGATAGGCCATCGAATGGCCGTCCATGAGCAGCAGCCGCCCCCGGGCGCCGCCGGACGCGCCCGCCGAACCGACCGCCGTCGCTGCCTTACTGCCTGCCATCGCCTGCCACCCACCGCTCTGCCGACTGCTTGCTTGCTCCCGAAATCCTATGGCCCGGCACCGACAGATCGGGCCGCCCCGGACACGTGCCGCGATCCCCGCAACGAGTGGGGCGGCGGGGCGTCGTACGATCGCACCGGATCACGCACGACGACGGCGTCAGGAGCAGCATGTCCGACTTGTCCGAGCAGACCGGCCCCACCCCCGAGCACGGCCCCGAGCTGAAGGTCCCGCAGGACGTGCTGGACCACTTCGCCAAGCTGGGCGTGAACCCGGAGACCTTCTCCGGCGGCCACCTCGGCGAGCGGCTGGGCATCCGGGTCGTCGAGGCCTCTCCGGAGCGCGTGGTCGGCACCATGCCGGTCGAGGGCAACCAGCAGCCCTACGGACTGCTCCACGGCGGCGCGTCCGCCGCGCTCGCGGAGACGATCGGCTCGGTCGGCGCGATGCTGCACGCGGGGCCGGGCCGCTACGCGGTCGGCGTGGACCTGAACGCGACGCACCACCGCTCGGCGACCTCCGGCCTGGTCACCGGGGTGGCCACGGCGGTGTTCCGCGGCCGCACGGCGGCGACCTACGAGATCGCCATCACGGACGACCAGGGCCGCCGGATCACCAGCTGCCGGCTGACCTGCATGCTGCGCGACCTCTGACCCGACCGCGCGCGTTTGGCCCGGCCCCCGGCCGGGCAACAAGCGACCGTCCACGGGAGTCCCGGCGGGCGGAGGGGGCACGGGGCGATGTCGCGAAGCGACCGAAGACGGGCCGGGGACGAACGTCCGGCGGAGTACGCGCACACCGGCGCGATCAGTGAGCCCGAGCTGGTCTGGGGCGACCAGGCGAGCGCCCCGGTGACCCAGCTGAGCGTCTCGGGGGGCAGCCGGCTGGAGCGCCGCGTGGGCTCGTGGTGGAGCGGGCTGAGCCGGCCGCGCCGCGCCGCCGCCCTGCTCGCACCGCCCGTGCTGCTCGCGGTGACGCTCTATCTGCTGGCCCCTCAGCCCGGCGCGCCCCAGGCGACCCCCTGGCCGGCCCTCTACGCCTCGGTTGTCTACCAGGGCAGCGTCACCCGGGCGGTGGCGATCCCGCGCGGCACCGTCTTCGTCGTCGGCGTCACCAACCGCGACACGGCCACCATGACGATCGGTCAGATCACGCAGCCCTACCGGGGCCTGACGTTCCACCCGGAGCCCCCGCTGCCGATCCCGGTGCAACAGGGACAGACCGTCTTCATCCAACTCTTCGCGGTCGTACAGGACTGCTCGAAGATTCCCGGAAACGACGCGATGCCCTTCATCGACGTCACCTTCAGTAACATCCGCGCAATCCAGACGGAAAGCGAAATACTCGGCGACCGATATACCGCCGACCTGCACCAGGCCATGACCGCCGCCTGCCGTCGAACCTGAAGTCTCAAATCTTCCTCAGCTCATAACAACCGCATCACATACCGACGCAACCGCTCCCGAAGGCGCACAGTGGAGCCCTAAAGTCACCGCCAGTCACCGCGCCATCGGTACGACAGGTCGGGGCCTGCGCGCGGTTCGACCCTCGCAACAGAGGAAGGACTCACGTGCGCAACCGTTCCCTGCTCGTGCTGACCGCCATCGCGGCCACCACCACGCTCACCCTCACCGCTTGTGGTTCCCGCGCCAGCAGCACCGGAGGCGGCGGCAGCAGCAGCACCGTCACCATCGGTGTCGACGCTCCGCTGACCGGTTCGCTCTCCGCGCTGGGCCTCGGTATCCAGAACTCGGTCGACCTGGCGATCAAGAACGCCAACAAGACCAACGAGGTCCCCGGCATCACCTTCAAGATCGAGGCGCTGGACGACAAGAAGTCGCCGCAGCAGGGTCAGCAGAACGCGACCACCCTCGTCGCCGACTCCAGCGTGGTCGGCGTGGTCGGCCCGCTGAACTCCAGTGTCGCCGGCTCGATGCAGAAGGTGTTCAACGACGCCAACCTCGTCGAGGTCTCGCCCGCCAACACCGGCGTGCCGCTCACCCAGGGCCCGGACTGGGCCAAGGGCGTCAAGGTCCGTCCGTTCAAGTCCTACTTCCGCACCGCCACCACGGACGCCATCCAGGGTCCGTTCGCGGCCACGTACGCGTACAACGACCTGGGCAAGAAGAAGGTCTACCTGGTCGACAACCAGCTCGCCTACGGCGTGGGCCTGGTCGGCACCTTCAAGGACGAGTTCACCAAGCTCGGCGGCACCGTCGTGGGCCAGGACCACGTCGTGGACGGCGCCAGCGACTACTCCGCCACCGTGGCGAAGATCAAGGCGTCCGGCGCCGACTTCGTCTACTTCGGCGGCGAGTACCCGGACTCCGGCCCGCTCACCAAGCAGCTCAAGGACGCCGGCGTCAACATCCCGCTCGAGGGCGGCGACGGCATGTTCGACCCGAAGTACATCGACCTGGCCCAGGGCAAGGCCGAGGGCGACCTCGCCACCTCCGTCGGCGCGCCGGTCGAGAGCCTGGACTCCGCCAAGAAGTTCATCTCGGACTACAACGCGGCCGGCTACAAGGACCCGTACGCGGCCTACGGCGGCTACTCCTACGACAGCGCCTGGGCGATCATCGAGGCCGTCAAGGCCGTGGTCAACGCCAACAACGGCAAGCTGCCCAGCAACCCGCGCGCCGCGATCGAGGCCGCCATGGCCAACGTCAACTTCCAGGGCGTGACCGGCACGGTCTCCTTCGACCAGTACGGCGACGCGACCAACAAGCAGCTGACGGTCTACGGCGTCAAGGGCGGCAAGTGGGTCGCCATCAAGAGCGGCTCCTTCACCGGCTGACGCTCCCGCACCAACCCCGCCGCGCGGGGGCGCGCAACCGCAGCGCCCCCGCGCGGTTCCATACCCGCCACCCTTGCGGGCCCAAGCTTTCCCAGCGAACACTCGAACTCTCGGAGGCCGGCGGTGCACGAACTGCCGCAAAACCTGGCCAACGGCCTACTCCTCGGTGCGACCTACGGACTGATCGCCGTCGGCTACACGATGGTGTACGGCATCGTCCAGCTCATCAACTTCGCCCACGGCGAGATCTTCATGACCGGCGCCTTCGGCGCGCTGACCGTGTGGACCAACCTCGGCAGCGGCGTGTCCCTGTGGGTCGCGCTGCCACTCATGCTCCTCGGCGGCATCATCTGTTCGACGGTCATCGCCGTCCTCGCCGAGCGCTTCGCCTACCGGCCTCTGCGCAACGCACCGCGACTCGCACCGCTGATCACCGCGATCGGCCTCTCCATCGTGCTGCAGCAACTGGTGTGGGCCTACTACCCGGGCGCCACGTCCGCGCTGATCTTCCCCTCGCTGCCCGGCAAGGCCGTGCAGCTCGGCTCGGTGCTGATCCAGCCCGCCGACTTCTTCGTGGTCGCCGCCGCCCTGGTCTCCATGCTCTTCCTGGCCTGGTTCGTCAACCGCACCAGGACCGGCCGCGCCATGCAGGCCACCGCGCAGGACCCGGACACCGCCAGGCTGATGGGCATCGACACCGACCGGGTGATCGTCATCGCCTTCGCCCTCGGCGCGACCTTCGCCGCCGTCGCCGGCGTCGCGCACGGCCTCCGCTACGGCCAGATCGACCCGTTCATCGGCTTCCTCAACGGCCTCTACGCCTTCACCGCCGCGGTCGTCGGCGGCATCGGCAACATCTACGGCGCGATGCTCGGCGGCATCGTGATCGGCATGGTCCAGTCGCTGGCCGGCATCTACGTCAAGGACATCCCCGGCATGGGCCAGTTCAGCAGCGGCACCTGGGCCGGTGTGTGGACCTTCGTCGTACTCATCCTCGTGCTCATGTTCAGGCCACAAGGCCTGCTGGGCGAACGCGTCGCGGACAGGGCGTGACATCATGACCGATCTTCCGCTCACCGCCGAGGCCACCTACGGCCTGACGAAGGACACCGCGCGGCCGCTGCTCCCGCTGCCCGCCACCGCGGCCCGCGCGCTCACCGCCGTGGGCGGTCTGCTGACCGCCGGCTCCGCGTTCCTCGCCTGGACCTACAGCTCCGACTTCCCTGACAACCTCACGGTCAACGGCTACCCGGCCGGGCTCCAGTGGGTCACCCTCGCCGCCGGACTGCTGACGACGCTCTTCGCGATCGCCGCCTTCCGCCCGTCCGGGATGCGCTGGCTCTCCCCCTCCGGAGACGCCGACGCGGCCGGGTTCATCCTCGCGATCGGCGCGTTCTGCACCACCTGGTACACCCTGCTGACCATCAGCTTCGAGCTCGGCGGCCTGGCCAACCTCACGACCGGCGGTCTGATCGCCGGCGGGGCGGCGCTGGTGACCCTGGTCGGCGGCCTCGCCCTGCCGCGCGGCACGGCCGGCGACAGCTCGGTCACCGGTCAGCTGGCCCTGAAGGTGGTCGGGGCCGCGGCCGGCCTCGGCGTCCTCGGCGTGATCTCGATCCCGGTCGGCACCGGCCTTGACGGACTGTG
Source organism: Streptacidiphilus rugosus AM-16 (assembly GCF_000744655.1). NCBI lineage: Bacteria > Bacillati > Actinomycetota > Actinomycetes > Kitasatosporales > Streptomycetaceae > Streptacidiphilus > Streptacidiphilus rugosus. The sequence continues at coordinate 1,869,840 of NZ_JQMJ01000004.1, forward strand.
CTGGATCGTCGCCGGTCTCGTCCTGCTGGCGCTGGTGCTCATGATCGTCGCCAACTACGCCGGCCAGGCAGTGACCCCGCGCCCGCTGCGCCGACTCCCCGGCGTGGTCGAGATCCTGCTGATCGTCGCCATCCTGGCGGTGGGCCTCGTCGTCTTCATGTACGGCATCGACACCTCCTCCGGCGAGCTCTTCACCGGCTTCATGATCGCGTTCTGCTTCGCCCTCTGGGGCCTGCGCTACACGGGCCTGCTGACCCGCATGGGCGAGCTCTTCGCCCGCCAGCGGGCGGCACTGGCGATCGGCACCTTCGTCGCCGCCGCCGTCTTCCCGCTCACGCAGACCAGCGACGTCAACGCCACCATCGGCGTCAACCTGCTGATCTTCGGCACCACCGCGCTCGGCCTCAACGTGGTCGTCGGCATGGCCGGTCTGCTGGACCTCGGCTACGTCGCCTTCCTCGGCGTCGGCGCCTACACCGCGGCCCTGGTCTCCGGCGCCGCCACCTCCGCGCTCCACGTCACCTTCCCCTTCTGGGCGGCGGCGCTGACCGGCGCGGCGGTCTCCGGCATCTTCGGCGTCATCCTCGGCGCACCGACCCTGCGGGTGCGCGGCGACTACCTCGCCATCGTCACCCTCGGCTTCGGTGAGATCTTCCGCATCGTCGTCGGCAACCTCGACGGCGTCTCGGGCCCGAACCTCACCGGCGGCCCGAACGGCATCGTCAACATCCCCGACCTCAACATCTTCGGATTCGACTTCGGGGCCTCGCACTCGGTGCTCGGCGTCAGCCTGGGCCGGTTCTCGAACTACTTCGAGCTGATGCTGCTGGTCACCGCGCTGGTGGTGCTGATCTTCAGCCGGGCCAGCGACTCCCGCATCGGCCGCGCCTGGATCGCCATCCGCGAGGACGAGATCGCCGCCTCGGCGATGGGCATCAACGGCTTCCGGTTCAAGCTGCTCGCCTTCGCCCTCGGCGCGACCCTGGCCGGCCTCGCCGGCACCGTCATGGCCCACGTCACCCTGAGCGTGGTGCCCGACCCGTTCCAGTTCGCCGGATCCGTGCCGCCCAACTCGGCCTTCCTGCTCGCCGCCGTCGTCATCGGCGGCATGGGCACCGTGCCGGGGCCGTTCGTCGGCGCGATGCTCTTCTACGTCCTGCAGTCCAAGCTGCAGTTCCTGCAGAGCCACCAGCTGCTCGTCTTCGGCGCCGCGCTGATCCTCTTCATGCGCTTCCGCCCGGAGGGCATCATCGCCAGCAAGCGCCAGCAGCTGGAGTTCCACGAGGCCGAGACCGAGCCCTCCGCCGCCCACCTCAGCACCGCAGGGGCGTGACCGAGATGACCGACACCCTCACCACCCCGGCAGGCACTCCGCTGCTGGAAGCCCAGAGCGTCGTGATGCGCTTCGGCGGCCTCACCGCCGTCGGCGGGGTCGACCTGACCGTCAACACCGGCGAGATCATCGGCCTGATCGGCCCCAACGGGGCCGGCAAGACCACCTTCTTCAACTGCCTCACCGGGCTGTACGTGCCCACCGAGGGCAAGGTGACCTACCGGGACAAGGTGCTTCCGCCGACCCCGCACAAGGTCACCGCGTCCGGCATGGCCCGCACCTTCCAGAACATCCGCCTGTTCCACAACATGACGGTGCTGGAGAACGTCCTGGTCGGCCGGCACACCCGGATGAAGGAGGGCCTGATCTCGGCCCTGCTGCGCGGCCCCGGCTACCACCGGGCCGAGAAGGAGTCCCGCGAGAAGGCCCTGGAACTCCTGGAGTTCGTCGGCCTGGGCGCCAAGCGCGACTGGCTGGCCCGCAACCTCCCCTACGGCGAGCAGCGCAAGCTGGAGATCGCCAGGGCCCTGGCCAGCGACCCCGGCCTGCTGCTGCTGGACGAGCCCACCGCCGGCATGAACCCGCAGGAGACCCGCGCGACCGAGGAGCTGGTCTTCGCGATCCGCGACCGCGGCGTCGCGGTCCTGGTCATCGAGCACGACATGCGCTTCATCTTCAACCTCTGCGACCGGGTGGCCGTGCTGGTCCAGGGTCAGAAGCTGGTCGAGGGCGACGCGCAGACCGTGCAGAGCGACGAGCGGGTCATCGCCGCCTACCTCGGCACGCCCTACGAGGGCGACGGCACCACCGGCACCACCACCAGCACCGAGGAGTCCCAGTGACCGCGCTGCTCGAGGTCAAGGACCTCCGCGTCGCCTACGGCAAGATCGAGGCCGTCAAGGGCATCTCCTTCTCGATCGAGGCCGGCCAGGTCGTCTCGCTGATCGGAACCAACGGCGCCGGCAAGAGCACGACGCTGCGCACGATCTCGGGTCTGCTCAAGCCGGTCTCCGGCGAGATCCACTTCGACGGGCAGCGGATCGACGGCATGGCCGCCAACAAGATCGTCGGCCTTGGCCTGGCCCACTCCCCCGAGGGCCGGCGGATCTTCGCCCGCATGACCATCGAGGAGAACCTGCTGCTCGGCGCCTTCCTCCGGAAGGACCAGGCCGGCATCGACGCGGACGTGGAGCAGGCGTACGCCCGCTTCCCGATCCTCGGAGAGCGCCGCAAGCAGGCGGCCGGCACGCTCTCCGGCGGTGAGCAGCAGATGCTGGCGATGGGCCGCGCGATGATGTCGCAGCCCAAGCTGCTGATGCTGGACGAGCCCAGCATGGGCCTGTCGCCGATCATGATGCAGAAGATCATGGCGACCATCACCGAGCTGCGCGACCAGGGCACGACGATCCTCCTGGTCGAGCAGAACGCCCAGGCCGCGCTGTCGCTGGCCGACCAGGGGCACGTGATGGAGATCGGCAAGATCTCCCTCTCCGGCACCGGCCAGGACCTGCTGACCGACGAGTCGGTCCGCAAGGCCTACCTCGGCGAGGACTGAGCACGACCGCACCACCGCACGCGAAGAGGGGGCGGGCCCGTTCGGGCCCGCCCCCTCTTCGCGTTCCTGCCGCTGCGCCGCGGCTACTCCGCCTTCTTCTTGGCGTCCTGCGCGGCGCCCTCCTCGATGACGGCCTCGGCGACGGCCTTCATGGTCATCCGGCGGTCCATGGACGTCTTCTGGATCCAACGGAAGGCGGCCGGCTCGGAGAGCCCGAACTTCGTCTGCAGCACGCTCTTGGCCCGGTCGACCAGCTTGCGGGTGTCCAGCCGCTGGTTGAGGTCCTCGACCTCGAGCTCCAGCGCGCGGATCTCGCTGTACCGGGAGACGGCCATCTCGATGGCGGGGACGAGGTCCCCTTTGTTGAACGGCTTGACGATGTAGGCCATCGCCCCGGCGTCCCTGGCCCGGTCGACGAGCTCGCGCTGCGAGAACGCGGTCAGCATCAGGGTCGGCGCGATGTGCGCCTCGTGGATCTGCTCGGCGGCGGACAGCCCGTCCAGGATGGGCATCTTCACATCCAGGATCACCAGATCCGGCCGCAGCTCCTGCGCGAGCTTGACGGCGGTCTCCCCGTCCCCGGCCTCACCGACGACGGTGTAACCCTCCTCCTCGAGCATCTCCTTGAGGTCGAGACGGATCAGCGCCTCGTCCTCCGCGATGACGACTCGAGTCGTCGTCGGCGGGACATGCGGGTCCTGCGGCTCGTCGGCGACGGTCACGATGCTCCTCATAGCTACCGGGGGTGCGTGCACGAGCCTACCCGGACACGGTATCTTTGAGTTGCAGCGGGGGAGGCTCAGCCTTCGATCCGTAGGCCCCGGTAGCCCAATTGGCAGCAGGCAGTGGATTCAAAACCCACACAGTGTCGGTTCGAGTCCGACCCGGGGCACTTTACCTTCGATTCGAAGGATTCCGATCATTGGACCGCTTCACGCAAATGAGCGAAGTCGGCCGGGAATAGGCAACGCCTCGGCAGCGCCGGTCCAATCCTGGCGCGCATGTACGACTCGGCCACACGACAGCGCTCGCACGTTCGGGGCCTGACACTCAGTGAGACCAGCCGCGCCACAGAGATCTCCCGGTCGACTCTGCGCACCTGGCTGCTTCACGACGGGCACCCCACCCCCAATGCCACAGGGCTGATCGACGCCTGCGAGCGGACCCTGACGGAGGTTCTGCCCACGAACAGGGTCTGTCGCGTTGCCTGCCCCGGGTGCACGAGCGTGGTCGGCTACAGCAAGCACCGGCCCTGCCTCTTCCCCCAGGCCGGTCCGGGTCCCGAGCACCTGCGCCCGATCGTGCTCGCCGACTGGCGGCGGACCATCGTCGCCGAGCACCTGCGGGAGCTGGTACGCGGCCTGATCCACTCCGACGGCTGCGGGTTCACCAACCGGGCGACGGGCCGCGGACGCCGCTACGCGTACCCGCGGTGCGTCTTCACGAACAAGTCCGACGACATCCGTCGGATCTTCACCGACGCCCTCGACGAGGTCGGCGTCGAGTGGAAAGTGACAAAACGTGGGAGCAGTCCTTACAACATCTCCCTCGCCCGCCGCGCCTCCGTGGCACTGATGGATGAGCATGTCGGACCCAAGCACTGACGATTCCCAAGTGAGCCCTGCCGACCCCATGAGATTCCAAGGTCTACACGCGTCACATCGTGAATATTCATGACCGAGATGTTCAATGCTCAAATTTCCCTCAGGTGTCGCTCAGCGCAGTCGATGGCCTCCGAACTGCAAAGACGACCGGCCAGTAGGCATCTATTCAGTAACGGGATCTATGCATGGGATAAATACGTCGCTTAACTTTGGGCAACTCTCAAGCAACAGCTCCCCACCCTCGAGAGGCTCTGCATGAGCACCACTACCAAGCTCCCCGCCCCTCCGGCCACCGGCCGGTCGCTGAAGCGACACGTCGGCCTGATCGGCCTGATGTGGGCGTCAGTCGGTTCGATTATCGGATCCGGCTGGCTCTACGGGGCCAAGAACGCTGTCGTCGCCGCCGGTCCCGCGGCCATCATCTCGTGGGGCGTCGGCGCCGTCGCGATCGTGTTGTTGGCGCTCGTGCATGCCGAGCTCGGTGGCATGTTCCCCGTGGCGGGCGGGACGGCGCGGTATCCGCACTACGTCTTCGGCGGGCTCGCCGGGATGTCGTTCGGCTGGTTCTCCTGGCTGCAGGCGGCCACGGTCGCGCCGATCGAGGTCGAGGCGATGATCGGCTACGCCGGTCACTGGTCCTTCGCCTCGGGCTTCCAGAACGCCGACGGGACGCTGACCGCCTCCGGTCTGCTCGTGGCGGTCTTCCTGATGGCCTTCTTCGTGGCGATCAACTTCCTCGGCGTACGGGTGCTCGCCCACGCCAACAGCGCCACCACCTGGTGGAAGATCTTCGTCCCGCTGGTGACGATCTTCGCGGTCGCGCTCACGCACTTCCACTCGAGCAACTTCACCTCGCACGGCTTCGCGCCGTTCGGCGCCAAGGGCGTGCTCGCCGCGATCAGCACCTCCGGCATCATCTTCGCGCTGCTCGGCTTCGAGCAGGCGATCCAGCTGGCCGGTGAGAGCAAGAACCCGAAGAGGGACATCCCGCGCGCGGTGCTCGGCTCGGTCGCGATCGGCTCCACCATCTACGTGCTGCTGCAGGTCGCCTACATCGGCGCGCTGCCCGGCGCCTCCTTCGCCAAGGGCTGGGCCAACCTGGCCTACGCGGGCATCTCCGGCCCGTGGGCCGGCCTCGCCTCGGTGATCGGCATGGGTCTGCTGGCCAAGGTGCTCTTCCTGGACGCGGTGATCTCCCCGGCCGGCACCGGCCTGATCTACACCACCTCCACCTCCCGCATCTCCTACGGCCTGGCCCGCAACGGCTACGCGCCGGAGGCCTTCGAGAAGACCGGCGAGCAGGGTGTGCCGTGGTTCGGCCTGGCCCTCTCCTTCGTCGTCGGCGTCATCTGCTTCCTGCCCTTCCCGAGCTGGCAGCAGCTGGTCTCCTTCATCACCTCCGCCTCGGTGCTGATGTACGCGGGCGCCCCGCTGGCCTACGGCGCGCTGCGCAAGCAGCTGCCGAACCGTGAGCGCCCCTACCGCCTGCCGTTCGGTCAGATCATCTCGCCGGTGTCGTTCGTCGTCGCCAGCCTGATCATCTACTGGTCCGGCTGGGAGACCCTGTGGCGGCTCGGCATCGCCATCGTCCTCGGCTACGCGCTGCTCGGCGGCTACGCCTGGTACGCGCACTCCGCCAACAAGCCGAACGCGCCGCGCATGGACTGGAAGTCCGCGCAGTGGCTGCCGGTCTACCTGGTGGGCCTGGGGATCATCTCCTGGCAGGGCGGCTTCGGCGGTGAGAGCCACATCGGCCTCTGGGTCGACATGGGCATCATCGCGGCCTTCTCGCTCGGCATCTACTACTGGGCCGTGAACACCTCGCTGAAGACCGCCGCGATCGAGCGGAACATCGAGGACGTCGAGGTCGTGGACGCGGGCGGTCACTGACCCTCGCGCAGCCGTAACGGACCGAGCCCGGTCGGAGCAGTGTCGCTCCGGCCGGGCTCTTCCGTTGTCCCGTCACCCGGGAGTGGCTCACCCGGGGGTGGTCACCGCCTGGTCGGCAGCGGCAGGTCGTCCTGGCCGACGTGGTGGACCCGGACCAGGTTGGTGGAGCCGGCCAGGCCGGGAGGGGAGCCGGCGGTGATGACGACGATGTCGCCGACCTCGCAGCGGCCGATGGCCAGCAGCGCGGCGTCGACCTGCTCGATCATCTCGTCGGTGGTCTCCACGAAGGGGCCGAGGAACGTCTCGACGCCCCAGCTCAGCGCGAGCTGGCTGCGCACGGCCGGCTCGTAGGTGAAGGCCAGCACCGGGATCGGCGAGCGGTAGCGGGAGAGCCGCTTGGCCGTGTCGCCGGACTGGGTGAAGGCGACCAGGTAGCGGGCGTGGAGGAAGTCGCCGATCTCCGCCGCGGCGCGGGCGACGGCGCCGCCCTGGGTGCGGGGCTTGCCGGCGCCGGTGAGCGGCGGCAGGCCCGCCGCGATGATCTCCTCCTCGGCCGCGCAGACGATCCGGCTCATGGTGCGGACGGTCTCGACCGGGTACTTGCCGACGCTGGTCTCGCCGGACAGCATCACCGCGTCCGCGCCGTCGAGGACGGCGTTGGCGACGTCGGAGGCCTCGGCGCGGGTCGGGCGCGAGGCGTTGATCATCGAGTCGAGCATCTGGGTCGCGACGATGACCGGCTTCGCGTTGCGGCGGCACAGCTTGATGGCCTGCTTCTGCACCAGCGGGACCTGCTCCAGCGGCATCTCGACGCCGAGGTCGCCGCGGGCGACCATCACGCCGTCGAACGCGTCGACGATCTCTTCGAGGTTGTCGACGGCCTGGGGCTTCTCCACCTTGGCGATGACCGGGACGAAGCGTCCCTCCTCGCTCATGATGCGGTGGACGTCCTTGATGTCGTCCGCGCTGCGGACGAAGGAGAGCGCGACCAGGTCGGCGCCGATGCGGAGGCCCCAGCGCAGGTCGGCGACGTCCTTGTCGCTGAGCGCGGGAACGGAGACGGCGACGCCGGGGAGGTTGAGTCCCTTGTGGTCGGAGACCATGCCGCCCTCGACCACCGTGCAGTGCACGTTCTGGCCTTCGACGGAGGCGACTTCGAGGCAGACCCGGCCGTCGTCGACGAGGATCCGCTCGCCGGGGGTGACGTCGCCGCAGAGTCCCTTGTAGGTGGTGCCGCAGCGGTGGCGGTCGCCCTCGACGTCGGCGGTGGTGATGGTGAACTCGTCGCCGCGCTCGAGGAGCACGGGGCCCTCGGCGAAGGTCTCGAGACGGATCTTGGGGCCCTGCAGGTCGACCAGGATGCCGACGCTGCGGCCGGTCTCGTCCGCGGCTTTGCGGACGCGACGGTAACGGTCCTCGTGCTCGGCGTAGCTGCCGTGGCTGAGGTTGAAGCGGGCGACGTCCATGCCGGCGACGACCAGAGTCTTGATCTGGTCGTAGCTGTCGGAGGCGGGCCCGAGAGTACAGACGATTTTTGCTCGGCGCATGGAACGAGCGTAGGTCCTACCCGGTGGTAGCTTCGCGGCCCCAACTGGGCGTCAGATGTCTTTTGACCGACCCCGGGTTGAACATTCCGAAACGTACCTGCGGATGAACCCGGGGGGAACACTCGGTTGACGCATTCCGCTCCCCCTTTCGAACATCGGCGGGCGCTGCCTAGCATCGGCGCAATGGAACAGGTACGGCGCAAGGCGGTCGTGACGGCCGCGGCGGTTCTCGCGTTGGCGGGCCTCGCGGCGTGGGAACTCTCCGGGGGCGCGCAGGGTGCACCACGCTCCCCTGTCACGGACTCCACGCCGACCGACTACGCCTCGCTTCGGCACACGACGATCCACGTCTCGCCCGGCGGCTGCGGGGCCGGCTGGACCACGCCGACCGCGGGACTGCAGGTCTTCGACGTCACCGACGCGGGCCGCGCCCCCGCCGACGTCTACCTGCTGGAGCCCGCGACGGGTGCGGTGGTCGGCGAGATCGAGGGGCTCTCGCCGAACCGCTCCCGCCCGATGGTCGTCGACCTCGCGCCGGGCGCGTACGCGTTCCGCTGCCTGGAGCAGGACGCCGACGCGGTGACCGGCCCGGCCGTGACGGTCAGGGCGGCGGGAAGCACGGGAGGCGGTGGGACACCCGCCGTCGTCCCGGTCACCCAGCAGGACCTGATCCCGGCCACGCTCGCCTACCAGCACTGGGTCGCGGCCCAACTGCCCGGGCTAGTCGCCGCCGTGGACGCGCTGCACAGCGCCGTCGCGAGCGGGGACGTGGCGGCCTCCCGGCAGCGCTGGCTGACCGCCCATCTCGCCTACGAGCGTCTCGGCGCCGCCTACGGGGCCTTCGGCGACGTGGACGAGGAGATGAACGGGCCGCGTCAGCACGACACCGGCTTCCACGCCGTGGAGTACGGGCTCTGGCACGACGGCGGTTCCACCACCGGCCTGGAGCCGGTCGCGGCCCGGCTGCTGGCCGACGCCAGGGGACTGCAGGCGGGCTGGCCGAAGGTGCAGCTGGACCCGCTGGTGCTGGGAGTGCGCGCCCACGAGATCGTCGAGAACGCGATCGAGTTCGAGCTGAGCGGCCGGACCGACTACGGCAGCGGGTCCAACCTCGCGACCGTGCAGGCGAATCTGGACGGCACGGCGGAGGTCCTCACCCTGGTCCGCCCGCTGCTGGCGACCCGCGTCGCCCTGCCGGGCGTCGACGCGGCGATGGCCGCGGCGCAGGCGGAGCTGCGGGCGCTGGGCGGGGTCCCGCTGGAGTCGCTGGCCCTGGCGCAGCGGGAGAAGTTGAACGCGGTCTTCGGAGACCTGGTGGAGCGGCTCGCGCCGGTGGCGGCGGTGCTGGATGTGCGGAGGACGTCATGAGCGCGGTGGGCAGGCGATCGGTGCTGGCGGGTGCGCTGGCGGCGGGGACGGTGGCCACGGTGGCGGCCGCCGTGCCGGCGTCGCGCGCGGAGCGGGCCGCCGCCGCGGGCGATGCGGCACGCGGCTTCCACGGAGTGCGCCAGGCGGGCGTCCTGACGCCGAAGCGCCGCTGCGCGGCCTTCGTGGCCTTCGACGTCACCGCCGCCGACCGCGCCGGGCTCGCGGACCTGTTCGGCACGCTCACCGAGCGGCTGCGCTTCCTGACCACCGGGGGCGCCACCGGCGGCGTGCCGGAGCCGCTGGGGATCTCGGCCTCGCCCTCCGACTCGGGCGTGCTGGGCCCGCAGCTGCCGGGCGGGGCGCTGACGGCGCTGCTCGGGGTGGGCGCCTCGCTGTTCGACCAGCGTTTCGGGCTGGCGGCGCGCAGGCCGCTGCGACTCTCCACGATGCCGGCGTTCCCCGACGACGACCTCGACCCCGCCGTCTGCCACGGCGATCTGCTGCTGCAGCTGGAGGCGGACGAGACGGACGTGCTCGCGCACGCGCTGCGCGACCTGGCCCGGCACACCCGGGGCGGGATGCAGGTGCGCTGGCGGATCGACGGCTTCAGCTCGCCGCCGCGCCCGGCCGGCACGCCGCGCAATCTGCTGGGCTTCCGCGACGGCACGGCCAACCCCGACACGGCCGACGCGCGGCTGATGGACCGGCTGGTCTGGGTGGGGCCGGGACAGGGCGAGCCGGCCTGGGCGACGAACGGCTCGTATCTGGCGGTGCGGCTGATCCGGATGCTCGTGGAGTTCTGGGACCGGGTGGGCATCACCGAGCAGGAGCGGATGTTCGGCCGACAGAAGACCTCCGGCGCGCCGCTGGACGGTCAGCGGGAGACGGACGTGCCCGACTTCGGCGCGGATCCGACCGGTGACGTGATCCCGATGGACTCCCACATCCGGATGGCGAACCCGCGCACCCCCCGGACGGAGCAGCAGCGGCTGCTGCGGCGCGGCTTCAACTACGACCGGGGCACCGATCCGAACGGCAACCTCGACATGGGCCTGGTCTTCTGCGCGTTCCAGCAGGACCTGGAGCGGCAGTTCGCGACCGTCCAGAAGCGGCTCGCGGGAGAGCCGCTGGTCGACTACGTCCGCCCGTTCGGCGGTGGCTACTTCTTCGCGCTCCCAGGGGTCAGGGACGCCCACGACCGTTACGGCGCGGGGCTGTTGGCCTGACGCGTATCCGACATGCCGTTCCCCGACTCCTGCCGATCTACGCGCGAAGAAGCTAGGCTTCCCCCGCCGTTCACGGGCCCGTCACCCAAGCGCTCCGGGCGCGTACGCCGTGGCTTGAAGGATGCGGTCCGCAGCTGATGAGAGTTCAGTCCCACTGGAGGGGTAACGGGATGACCGGGAAGTCCGGCAGTACGAAGACCACGCGTCGCGGCGCACGCTTCGCCGCGCTGGCGGGAGCGGCCGCGCTGACCGTCGCCGCGGGCACCGCCCCGGCGTGGGCGGCCGCTGGCGCCGACCACGGCTCGGGCCACGGCAGGGTGCACACCACCACGCCGATCAAGCACCTCGTGGTGATCTTCCAGGAGAACGTCTCCTTCGACCACTACTTCGGCACCTACCCGAAGGCCGCCAACACGGACGGCACCACCTTCACCGCGGCGCGGAACACGCCGAAGTCGGTGAACACCCTGGTCAACTCCGGCCTGCTGACCAGTAACCCGAACCTGTACGCGCCGCAGCGGCTCAGCGGCAAGCAGGCCATGACCTGCGACCAGAACCACGGCTACACCGCCGAGCAGTACGCGGCCGACGGCGGCGCGATGGACAAGTTCGTCCAGTACACCTCCAAGGACACCTGCTCCGGCGGCCTCTACGGCGCGCCCGGCCTGGCCATGGACTACTACGACGGCAACACCGTCACCGCGCTGTGGAACTACGCCCAGCACTACACGCTGAGCGACAACTCCTTCAGCGACGTGTACGGCCCGTCCACTCCCGGCGCGCTGAACCTGGTCTCCGGCCAGACCCACGGCGTGGTCTCGGTCTCCGGCACCGGCAGCACGGAGAACCCGGTGCAGACGGCGACGCCCGACACGTACACCGTGCACTCGCCGGACGCCAAGGGCGTCGGCACCGTCATCGCCGACCCCGACCCGGCGTTCGACGACTGCGCGGACAACAACCACACCTCCACCTCCGCGCTGGCGGAGATGCAGGGCAAGAACGTCGGCGACCTGCTCAACTCCAAGAACGTCACCTGGGGCTGGTTCCAGGGCGGCTTCCGGCCGACCACCGCCTACAACGGCACCAGCGGCTACGCGGCCTGCGGCGCGACGCACACCAACGTGGGCGGCGCCACGGTGGCCGACTACAGCGCGCACCACAACCCGTTCGAGTACTACAAGTCGACCTCCAACCCGCACCACCTCGCCCCGGCGAGCACCTCGGAGATCGGCAACAACGGCCGGGCCAACCACGAGTACGACCTGACCGACTTCGACGCGGCGCTGTCCGCGGGCGACCTGCCCGCGGTGAGCTTCCTGAAGGCCGGCGAGTACCAGGACGGCCACGCCGCCTACTCCGACCCGGTCGACGAGCAGAACTTCCTCGTCAAGGAGATCAACGCGCTGCAGTCCTCCCCGGAGTGGGCCTCCACGGCGGTCGTCGTGGCCTACGACGACTCGGACGGCTGGTACGACCACGTCTACCACGCGCCCACCAACGGCTCCACGGACACCTCGGCGGCCTCGGCCACCACGACCACGGACGGCACGGCCTGCCAGGCCGGTCCGGCCGCGGCCAAGGGCTACGCCGACCGCTGCGGCGCCGGCCCGCGTCAGCCGCTGCTGGTGATCTCGCCCTACGCGCGCACCAACCACGTCTCGCACACCTTCACCACCCAGGCCTCGATCACCCGCTTCATCGAGGACAACTGGAAGCTCGGCCGGGTCGGCGACGGCTCCTTCGACGCGAAGGCCGGTCACCTCTCCACCGCGTTCGACTTCAACCACCCGAACAACGTCCGGGTGCTGCTGAACACGAACGGCTCGGTCGCCTCGGTCAAGCCGATCCGTCACGGTGACCAGGCCGACACCCCGATGGCGATCCAGGCCTCCCCGACGGCCGCGTCCGCGTCCTCGGACAACGGCGCGACGATGCTGTCGATCAGCCTCGGCGCCGCGGCGGTCGCGGCGCTCGGCACCGGCGTCGCGGTGTCCCGCCGGGCCCGTCGCAAGGCCACCGTGTAACGACGGAGGCACTCCAGCGGTGACTGCGGAGGCGTGACCCGCCCGGTTCCCCCGGGCGGGTCACGCCTCCGCCCTTCCGGGAACCGGAAGGGCGGCCCGGCCGTCCCAGGGACATGCGTCCGACGAAAGCCCTAGCCCTGGCCGCCGTGATCCTGACGGCCGCCGCGGGATGCGCGAGCACCAGCGTCACACAGGCCGACCAATCGCCGCCCGCCAGGACCGCCCCCGGGACGGGAGCCCCGTCGGCAGGAGCGGCGGACCCCGACCCGTTCCCCGTCCGCGCCGCGAACCTCGCCGGTGGCTGGGACGGCTCGCCGACCGAGCAGGCCTGGGACTTCGGCTACGTGCCGCTGAGCCGGACCCTCAGCCTTCCCGCGGGCGCGTTCCACTCCGGCCCGGACAAGGAGGCCTACCTCGCGGGGAACTTCCGCTTCGCCGTCCCGCTGCCCAAGGCCCCCGCACAGCAGACGATCCGCTTCGACAAGGGCTCGCCGCTGACGCGCCCGGGGCTCTCCCCCGACGCCGCGCTGCGCTCCGACGCCAACGGCTCGTGCCCGACCACCGGCTGCTCCGGCTCGCTGACCGTGACCGGCGCGAGCGCGACCACCCTGCGGGTACGGACCAGCCGCGGCGAGGCGACGGTTCCTGCATGGTCGTTCCTGCTCGCCGGGTACCAGGGGGCGTTCGTCTACGCGGCGGTGAAGGCCGACCCGTTGCCGAGCTCACTGCCCGGGGCCTCCCCCGGCCCCTCGCTGAAGCCGCGGCTCGTCGGGTACACCGGCGCGTCCCTGGAGAAGATCTCCGCCGACGGCCGCACGCTGACGCTCGGCTACGTCGTCGGATGCGGCAAGAGTCCGTCGACCGGACTGGTCAGCGAGGCGAAGAGCGTCGTGGTGGTCGGTTTGACGGATCCGCCCGCGGCGCCGACGTTCGTCACCTGCACCCTCGAAGCCCGCCTCGCTACGGCGCAGGTCCACCTGTCCGAACCGCTCGGGGCCCGTGCGGTGCTCAATGTCGGCGACGGGCTGCCGCTGGTCCCGACGCCCGGTGTGCCGCCGCAATGAACAACGGCACCAGCCCCCCGAACTTGGTCGGGGACAGGGGGCGGGTGCCGTCTGGTTCGCCGCGTGCGATCCGGCGCCGTTGCAGGCCACGCGGTTGCCCGTCAGATCGTCGGCGTCACACCGTGAGCGGACGATCCGTCGGGCGGATCGGGGCGGGCAGCGTCGAGGCGCGGCCCGAGAGGTAGGAGTCGACGGCCTTGGCCGCGCTGCGGCCTTCGGCGATCGCCCACACGATCAGCGACTGTCCGCGGCCGGCGTCGCCGGCCACGAAGACGCCATCGACGTTGGTGGCGAATCGGTTGTCGCGGGCGACGTTGCCACGCGGGTCCAGCTCCACACCGAGCTGCTCGACCAGACCGTTCTTCACGTCCGTCCCGGTGAAGCCCATGGCCAGGGTGACCAACTGCGCCGGGATGGCACGCTCGGTGCCGGGGACGGGCTCGAAACGACCCTCGGTGAAGACTACCTCAACCAGGTGCAGCTGCTGGACGTTGCCGTCCTCGTCGCCGCTGAAGTGGGTGGTGTTCACGGAGTAGATCCGCTCGCCGCCCTCCTCGTGCGCGGAGGTGACCTTGAAGACCATCGGCATGGTCGGCCAGGGCTGACCGGCCGGGCGGTCGTCGCCGGGACGCGGCATGATCTCCAGCTGGGTCACCGAGGCCGCGCCCTGGCGGTGCGCGGTGCCGACGCAGTCGGCTCCGGTGTCGCCGCCGCCGATCACGACGACGTGCTTGCCGGCGGCGCTGATCGGCGAGTCGACGTAGTCGCCCTCCTGCACCTTGTTGGCCAGCGGCAGGTACTCCATGGCCTGGTGGATGCCGGCCAGCTCGCGGCCGGGCACGTTCAGGTCGCGCGCCGTCGTCGCGCCCGCGGCCACCACGACCGCGTCGAAGCGGTCGCGCAGCTGACGGCCGGTGAGGTCGACGCCGATCTCGACCCCGGTGCGGAACCGGGTGCCCTCCGCGCGCATCTGCTCGACGCGGCGGTTGATGTGGCGCTTCTCCATCTTGAACTCGGGGATGCCGTAGCGCAGCAGGCCTCCGACGCGGTCCGCGCGCTCGTACACCACGACCGTGTGCCCGGCCCGGGTGAGCTGCTGGGCGACGGCCAGCCCCGCGGGGCCGGAGCCGACCACGGCGACGGTCTTGCCGGAGAGGCGGTCCGGGATCTGCGGCGTGACGTCGCCGTGGTCCCAGGCCTTGTCGATGATGGTGACCTCGACGTTCTTGATGGTCACCGCGTCCTGGTTGATGCCGAGCACGCAGGCCGACTCGCAGGGGGCCGGGCAGAGGCGACCGGTGAACTCCGGGAAGTTGTTGGTCGCGTGCAGGCGCTCGGTGGCGCCCTTCCAGTCGTCGCGGAAGGCCAGGTCGTTCCACTCGGGGATCAGGTTCCCCAGCGGGCAGCCGTTGTGGCAGAACGGGATGCCGCAGTCCATGCAGCGGCCGGCCTGCTTGCTGATGATGGGCAGCAGGCTGCGCTCGACGTAGACCTCGTTCCAGTCACGGACGCGCTCGGCGACGGGACGGCGCTCGGCCAGCTGCTTCGGGGTGGTGAGGAAGCCCTTCGGGTCAGCCATTTGCCGCCTCCATCATCTTGCGGGTGGTCTCGGACTCGGAGAGCCCGTCTCGCTCGGCGGCGTCCTTGGCGGCGAGCACTGCCTTGTAGTCGGTGGGCATGATCTTGGAGAAGCGGGAGACGCCGCTGCCCCAGTCGGCGAGGAGTTCGGCGGCCACCGTGGAGCCGGTCTCCTCGTAGTGCTGCTGCACGGTGTCGCGCAGCCAGTCGCGGTCCTTCGCGTCGGGCGCCTCGATGCCGACCATGCCGCCGTTGACGTTGGCGGGCCGCAGGTCGAGGACGTAGGCGATGCCGCCGGACATGCCGGCCGCCAGGTTGCGGCCGGTCTCGCCGAGGATCACGACGCGACCGCCGGTCATGTACTCCAGGCCGTGGTCGCCCACACCCTCCACGACGAGGGTGGCGCCGGAGTTGCGGACGGCGAAACGCTCACCGGCCTTGCCGCGCAGATGGATCCGGCCCGAGGTGGCGCCGTAGCCGACGGTGTTGCCGGCGATCACGTGGTTCTGCGCGTCGGCCCCGATCGCCGAGGCGTCACGGGCCGGGCGGACGATCACGACGCCGCCGGAGAGGCCCTTGCCGACGTAGTCGTTGGCGTCGCCCTCCAGGCGCAGCGTGATGCCGCGCGGCACGAACGCGCCCAGCGACTGGCCGGCCGAGCCGGTCAGGGTGATGTCGACGGTGCCCTCGGGCAGGCCCTCACCGCGGTAACGCTTGGTCACCTCGTGGCCGAGCATGGTGCCGACCGTGCGGTTGACGTTGCGGACCGGCAGCTGGATCCTGACGGACTCGCCGAGCTCCAGCGCGTCGTGGGCCAGCTCGATCAGCTGGTTGTCGAGCGCCTTGTCCAGACCGTGGTCCTGCTCGGTGGTGCAGTAGAGCGAGGAGTCGGTGTCGGGGACGTGCAGCAGCGGGGCGATGTCCAGGCCGGAGGCCTTCCAGTGGTCGATCGCCTCGGAGGCGTCGATCAGCTCGGCGTGGCCGACGGCCTCCTGGATGCTGCGGAAGCCCAGCTCGGCGAGGATCTCGCGGACCTCCTCGGCGATGAACTCGAAGAAGTTCACCACGAACTCGGGCTTGCCGCTGAACCGCTCGCGCAGCACCGGGTTCTGCGTGGCGACGCCGACCGGGCAGGTGTCCAGGTGGCAGACGCGCATCATGATGCAGCCGGAGACCACCAGCGGGGCGGTGGCGAAGCCGAACTCCTCCGCGCCGAGCAGCGCGGCGATGACGACGTCGCGGCCGGTCTTCAGCTGGCCGTCGGTCTGCACGACGATGCGGTCGCGCAGGCCGTTGAGCAGCAGGGTCTGCTGGGTCTCGGCCAGGCCGAGCTCCCAGGGGCCACCGGCGTGCTTGAGCGAGGTCAGCGGCGAGGCACCGGTGCCGCCGTCGTGGCCGGAGACCAGCACGACGTCCGCGTGGGCCTTGCTGACGCCCGCCGCGACCGTGCCCACGCCGACCTCGGAGACCAGCTTCACGTGGATGCGGGCGACCGGGTTGGCGTTCTTCAGGTCGTGGATGAGCTGGGCGAGGTCCTCGATGGAGTAGATGTCGTGGTGCGGCGGCGGGGAGATCAGGCCGACGCCGGGGGTGCTGTGCCGGGTCTGGGCCACCCACGGGTAGACCTTGTGGCCGGGCAGCTGACCGCCCTCACCGGGCTTGGCGCCCTGGGCCATCTTGATCTGGATGTCGTCCGCGTTGACCAGGTACTCGCTGGTGACGCCGAAGCGGCCGGAGGCGACCTGCTTGATCGCGGAGCGGCGCTCCGGGTCGTAGAGGCGGTCCGGGTCCTCGCCGCCCTCACCGGTGTTGGACTTGGCGCCCAGCCGGTTCATGGCGATGGCGAGGGTCTCGTGGGCCTCCAGCGAGATCGAGCCGTAGGACATCGCGCCGGTGGAGAAGCGCTTGACGATCTCGCTGACCGGCTCGACCTCCTCGATCGGGATCGGTCCGCGGCCCTCGGCGAACTTGAAGAGCCCGCGCAGCGTCATCAGGCGCTCGGACTGCTCGTTCACGCGCGAGGTGTACTGCTTGAAGATGTCGTAGCGCTTGGTGCGGGTGGCGTGCTGCAGGCGGAAGACCGTGTCCGGGTCGAACAGGTGCGGCTCGCCCTCGCGGCGCCACTGGTACTCGCCGCCGATCTCCAGCCGGCGGTGCGCCGGGGAGATGCCGGAGACCGGGTAGGCCTGGGCGTGGCGGGCGGCGGTCTCCTTGGCGACCTCGTCCAGGCCGATGCCGCCGAGCTTGGTGGTGGTGCCCGCGAAGTAGGCGTCCACCAGCTCCTGGCTGAGGCCGATGGCCTCGAAGACCTGCGCGCCGCGGTAGGAGGCGACGGTGGAGATGCCCATCTTGGACATCACCTTGAGCACGCCCTTGCCCAGGCCGTAGATCAGGTTGCGGATCGCCTTCTCCGGCTCGATGCCGGTGATGAAGGTGCCCTGGGCGACCAGGTCCTCGACCGACTCCATGGCCAGGTAGGGGTTGACCGCGCCGGCGCCGAAGCCGATGAGCAGCGCGACGTGGTGCACCTCGCGGACGTCCCCCGCCTCGACGATGAGGCCGACCTTGGTCCGCTGCTTGGTGCGGATCAGGTGGTGGTGGACCGCGGAGGTGAGCAGCAGCGAGGGGATCGGCGCGTGCTCGGCGTCCGAGTGGCGGTCGGAGAGCACGATCAGGCGGGCGCCGTCGGCGATCGCCGCGTCGGCCTCGGCCGCTATCTCGACGAGCCGGCCGGCCAGGGCCGCGCCGCCGCCGGAGACCTTGTAGAGGCCGGAGAGCGTGACCGCCTTCAGGCCCGGCAGGTCGCCGTCCGCGTTGATGTGGATGAGCTTGGCGAGCTCGTCGTTGTCGATGACCGGGAACGGCACGACGACGGAGCGGCAGGAGGCCGCCTCGGCGTGCAGCAGGTTGCCCTCGGGGCCCAGGTTGGAGCCGAGCGAGGTGACCAGCTCCTCGCGGATGGCGTCCAGCGGCGGGTTGGTGACCTGCGCGAACAGCTGCGTGAAGTAGTCGAACAGCAGGCGCGGCTTGGCGGAGAGCGCGGCGATGGGCGAGTCGGTGCCCATCGAGCCGAGCGCCTCGCCGCCGGTCTTGGCCATCGGCGCGAGGATGACCCGCAGCTCCTCCTCGGTGTAGCCGAAGGTCTGCTGACGACGCGTCACCGAGGCGTGGGTGTGCGCGATGTGCTCGCGCTCGGGCAGCGCGTCGAGCTTGATGGAGCCCGCGTGCAGCCACTCGCCGTACGGGTTCTCGGCGGCCAGCGCCGACTTGATCTCCTCGTCGTCGACGATGCGGCCCTCGGCGGTGTCCACCAGGAACATCCGGCCCGGCTGCAGACGGCCCTTGCGGACGACCTGCTCCTGCGGGATGTCGAGGACGCCGACCTCGGAGGCGAGCACGACCAGGCCGTCGGCGGTGACCCAGTAGCGGGCCGGGCGCAGGCCGTTGCGGTCGAGCACGGCGCCGATCTGGGTGCCGTCGGTGAAGGTGACGCAGGCCGGGCCGTCCCAGGGCTCCATCAGGTTGGAGTGGAACTGGTAGAAGGCACGGCGGGCCGGGTCCATGGTGGCGTGGTTCTCCCACGCCTCCGGGATCATCATCAGCACGGAGTGCGGCAGCGAGCGGCCGCCGAGGTGGAGCAGCTCCAGCACCTCGTCGAAGGAGGCCGTGTCGGAGTGGTCCGGGGTGCAGATCGGGAAGATCCGGTCCAGGTCGCCGGGGATCAGGTCCGTGGCGAGCTGCGACTCGCGGGCCGTCATCCAGTTGCGGTTGCCCTTGACGGTGTTGATCTCGCCGTTGTGGGCGACGAACCGGTAGGGGTGCGCGAGCGGCCAGCTCGGGAAGGTGTTGGTGGAGAAGCGGGAGTGCACCAGACACAGCGTCGAGGCGAAGCTGCGGTCCGACAGGTCGGGGAAGAACGGCTCCAGCTGGCCGGTGGTGAGCATGCCCTTGTAGACGATGGTGCGGGCGGAGAGGGAGGGGAAGTAGACCCCGCTCTCGCGCTCGGCGCGCTTGCGCACGACGAAGGCGACCCGGTCCAGGTCGAGGCCGGTCCGCGTGCCTTCGGCGTCGGTGACGAAGAGCTGACGGAAGCGCGGCATGACCGAGCGGGCGGTCGCGCCCAGCAGGTCAGGGGTGACCGGGACGTCACGCCAGCCGAGGACGGTCAGGCCCTCGGCCGCGGCGATGGCCTCGATGGCGGCGACGGCCGCCGCGTCGGCGGCGTCCTCGTCGGGGAGGAAGGCGATGCCGACGGCGTAGTGGCCCTGCTCGGGGAGCTGGAAACCGGCCTCGGCGGCCTTGGCGCTCAGGAACGCGTGCGGGATCTGGGTCAGGATGCCGGCCCCGTCACCGGAGTCCGGCTCGGAGCCGGTGGCCCCGCGGTGCTCCAGGTTACGAAGGACGGTCAGTCCCTGCTCCACGATGCGGTGCTCGGCGACTCCGCTCAGTGAGGCGACGAAACCGACGCCACAGGCGTCGTGCTCGTTGCTCGGGTCGTACAGGCCCTGCTTGGCGGGTCGCGCATCCGCCAAGGCCGCGTAGGGGCGGGGGGCGGGGTGCGAAGACGCAGGCAGCATCGGCTCTCCCGTCGTCGTGGTTGGCATGGAGTCAATTCACATGCGCATACGGGACGACGCTGGCCCTTTGCGTTTGCGTGTCGTGCAGGTTACATGATGCCCGAGATTCCACTCAGTGGATTTTTCAGTCCATCATGTGGACCAGCCAGCGGCGTGCAGCCCAGGGTGGGGGGCTGTGAAGGGGGGGACATCCCGTTACGTCCTTTCACCCAGGGTCAGGGGTATTCGGACGTCCTCGCAAGTCTGCCCGATCGCCCCGCTCGTGAAACAGAGCATTCGTGCGATTGCGGTGTGTGAGTAACACCACGCGACAGTGCCATGGCACACCTCAGGGGCGCGCGGAACTGCGCGACAAGCCACCGTGCGAGGGAGAGGCCCGATCGCGCGGGCCGTCCGCTCATCAGTGGTTGTTGCCCGCGCAGTTCCTCGCGCCCCTGGAGACGGGTGCAACCGAGCCAGATCAGCCCACGTGGCTGCCGATGAGCTGGCCGAGCAGGAAGGTCACCCCGGCCGCAGCGGCCCCGAGCGTGAGCTGGCGCAGGCCGCTGAACCACCAACTGCGGGCGGTCACCTTGCTGACCACCGCGCCGCAGAGGAAGAGGCCGAGGACGGAGAGGATCACCGCGGGGATCAGCGAGGTCGCGCCCAGCAGGTAAGGAAGCAGGGGCAGCAGCGCGCCCAGGGCGAAGGCCGTGAAGGAGGAGACCGCGGCGACCAGCGGGGAGGGGAGGTCGTGGGGGTCGATGCCCATCTCCTCGCGGGCGTGGACCTCCAGGGCCCGCTCCGGGTCGGCCGTGAGCTGCTGGGCCACCTCGAAGGCGAGCCGGGGCTCGACCCCGCGCTCCACGTAGACCTGCGCGAGCTCGGCCAGCTCCTCGCGCGGGTTGCGCTTGAGCTCCAGTCGTTCGATCTCCAGCTCCGCCTGGACCAGCTCACGCTGCGACGCGACGGAGGTGTACTCGCCCGCGGCCATCGAACAGGCGCCAGCCGCCAGGCCGGCCAGGCCGGTCAGCACCACGACGCTGTGACCCGCGCTGCCGCCGACGACGCCGGACATCAGGGCGAAGTTCGAGACGAGGCCGTCCATCGCCCCGAAGACCGCAGGACGCAGCCAGCCGCCGTTCACGTCGCGGTGGTCGTGCTTGTAGGCCTCGGCGGTCTCGGCTATGTCCTGGGCGGTCATCATCGTCGTCGTCACACCAGGGAAACTAACGCCCCAGGAGATTCATTTCCAGCAAGCCAGTACTGCCTTACCAACGCTCTGACCTGCATAGTTAGGCGATCCTTGCCTAAGCCGAGGCGGCCTCGAGGAGTCGGCCGTCGACCATCTCCAGCACCCGGTCGGCGGCGGCGAGCTGCGCCTTGTCGTGGGTGACCATCACCGTCGCCGTACCGTGCTCGCGGGTGATCGCCGCCAGCAGGCCGACGATCTGCTCGCCGCGCTCGTGGTCGAGTGCGGACGTGGGTTCGTCCACCAGCAGCACCGCCGGCTCGGCGAAGAGCGCGCGGGCGATGTTGACGCGCTGGCGCTCGCCGCCGGAGAGCTGGTGGGGACGCCGGTGCTGCTTGCCGCCGGTCAGGCCGACCGAGGCCAACAGCGCCTCGGCGCGTGGGGCGGCGGCCCGCGGCTTCTCGCCGCGCAGGTGGGCGACGGCCAGCAGCTGCTCGACGGCGGTGAGGGAGGCGAGCAGGTTGGACTGCTGGAAGACGATGCCGATCCGGTCCCTGCGCAGCGCGGTGCGCTCGCGGTCGGAGAGCGCGGCGGCGTCCTGGCCGCCGACCAGCACGCTCCCGCTGTCCGGGGTGAGCAGCGTGGCGGCCACGGCGAGCAGGCTGGACTTGCCGGAGCCGGAGGGGCCCACCACGGCGGCGAACTCCCCCGCGTCGACCTCGAGGGAGACCCGGTCCAGCGCGGTCAGCCGGCGGTCGCCGTCGGGGTAGGTGAGGACGATGTCGGACAGGCGCAGGCCTGCGCCCACCTCGCTGCGCTCGGCCGGGCCCTGGCCAATGGGCGCCTCCATGGTGACTCTCTCGCTTCGCTCGTTCATCGGTTGGCTCCCAGCGCGGTCAGCGGGTCGACGGAGGTGATGCGGCGGACGGCCAGCGCCGCGCCGAGGAGGCCCAGCAGGACCATGACGAGGACCGGGACGGCCACCGTCGCCGCGCCGAGGGTGAACGGCATGCCCGTGCCGCCGAGCAGCGCGCCGCCCGCGAAGCCGATGACCGCGCCGGTGAGCGCGCCGCCGAGCAGCATCGCGAGGGCCTGGGCCAGCGCGTCGCGGACCAGGTAGGCGCTGGAGGCGCCGACCGCCTTGAGGACGGCGATGTCCGCCCGGCGTTGCACCGTCCAGACCGTGAAGAAGGCCCCGACGACCAGGGCGCTGACCGCGAAGAGGAAGCCCTGGATCATCTGCAGGCTGCCCTGCTCGGCGGAGAAGCCGTCGATGCCGGCGAGCGCCGCGTCGCGGGAGACCGTCTTCGTGTTCTGGGCCCGGTCCAGGGCGGCGGTGTCCGCGCGGCCGGGGTCGACCGCGAGGGCGTTGGGCTCGCGGGCGCCGGTCACCTGCTGCCAGGTGGCCTCCGGCGTCCAGACGCTGGGCGCGTGGCCGTAGGAGCGGTCGGCGGTGATGCCGGAGACGGTGAGGGTCTTGGCCCCGACGGCGACCCGGTCGCCCGGCCTGAGGCCGTCGGCGTCGGCGACCTTGTGGCTCACCGCGACCTGGTCGGCCTGCGGGGCCGTGCCGGACTCGAGCGGGGGTATCAGCCCGGCGGGTGCGCCCATGACGCTCACCGACGTCGCCCCCGAGCCGCCCGTGAGGCGCGACATCGCCACTCCGAAGGGCTGCACCGAGCCGATCCCCGGCGCCGACGCCCAGGCCTGCTGCTGGGCCGCGCCGATTCCGCTGTTGCTGAAGGACACCTCCGGCGTCGCGCCCGCGGGGGCGGCGAAGACGATGTCCGCGGCCGGCAGCTTCGCGACGGCGGAGGAGGCGTCGGAGGCCAGGCCGCCGGTGAGGCCGTAGAGGAAGACCACGAGAGTGGTGATGAGCGTGACGACCGCGCCCATCAGGGCGAAGCGCCCCTTGGCGAAGCGGATGTCACGCAGGGCGACGAACACGGTGCGGCCTCCTGGAGAGCCGGGATGCGGGCTGACGTGCTCCACCCTCGCGGGAATCGGGCGGCTTTCCATCAGGGAGACGATCGGTCCCGAATCAACCGAACGATGGATGCCGCGGCCCGCCCGGCCGTCCGCGCCGGGACGTAGGGTCGATGCCGTGACCAGCACCTCCCCCGCCGACAACGACCTGGCGCGCTCCTCCGCGCTCCGGGTCATGCGGATCGCCCTGCCGGCGATGTTCTACGTGCTGCTGGTGATCGGCTCGATCGGCGGCGGGGCTCCCGCCTGGACGATGGGCGCCGCCCTCGGGCTGGCCTACGCCGCGGGCGGGCGCTTCGCCCGGCCCGACACGCCCCGCTGGGCCACGCTCGGGTGGCTGGCCCTGGTCACCCTGCTCTGGGTGGCGCTCGCCTTCCTCTCCCCCTCGGCGGGTTACGTCGCGTTCCCGCTCTACTTCCTCTATCTCCACCTGCTCCGCCCGCGCTGGGCCCTGCTCTGGGTGGCGGTACTGACCGCGGTCGTGGTGGCCGGCCAGTCCACCACGGCGGGCGGCCTGACCGCGGCCAAGGTGATAGGGCCGTGCGCGGGCGCGGCGGTGGCGGTGCTCACCGCTTACGGCTACGCGGGGCTCTACCGGGAGAGCCGCCGCCGTCAGGCGCTCATCGACGATCTCGTGCGCACCAGGGACGAACTGGCCGCCTCCCAGCGGGAGGCGGGCGTGCTCGCCGAACGCCAGCGCCTGGCCAGGGAGATCCACGACACCCTGGCCCAGGGCCTCTCCTCGATCGTGCTGCTGGCCCGCACCGCGGAGTCCGCGCTGCCGCCCGAGGCCGGGGCCGCCGCCGAGCGGGTGCGCGAGATCGGCGCGACGGCGAGCGCGAACCTCGCCGAGGCGCGCCGCTTCGTCGCCGCCCTGACGCCCCCTTCGCTGCAGGACGCCTCGCTCTCCGAGGCGCTGCGCCGGGTCAGCGCCGGCTACGGCCCGGTGCCCGAGGTCGCCTTCCACCTCGACGGCGAGCCCTACCCGCTCCCGGTCGAGGCGGAGGTGGCGCTGCTGCGGCTGACCCAGGAAGCGCTGGCCAACGTCCGCCGCCACGCGCGTGCGGGGCGTGCCGCGGTCACCCTCTCCTATCTTGACGACCAGGTGACCCTCGACGTCTTCGACGACGGGGTCGGCTTCGATCCTCAGGCCGAGCCGAACGACAACACCGGCCGCCCCCGGTTCGGCCTGCACGGCATGCGCGAACGGATCGCCGGCCTCGGCGGCAGTCTCACCATCGAATCCGCGCCCGGCGAGGGCACGGCGGTCGCAGCGGCCATTCCGCTGACGGCGCTGGACGCGCCCGCTCACCCCACCGCCGGGGCTCCGTCGGCCACCGAAGTCGCACCGGCCACGGAAGCTCCGGCCACCGAAGCTCCGACCACCGAAGGTCCGACCACCGCCGACGGGTCCGCCGCCTGCTCGGCGCGCCCGCCCCAGGAGCAGCCGCTGTGATCACCGTTCTGCTCGTCGACGACCACCCGGTCGTGCGTCGGGGCATGCGCGCGCTGCTGGAGGAGCTCCCCGAGGTGGAGCCGGTGGGCGAGGCCGCCGACGGGGCCGAGGCCCTGGCCGTGCTCGAACGCTTCGCCGCCGAGGGCCGGCCGCGGCCCGACGTCGTGCTGATGGACCTGCAGATGGGCTCCGGCATGCACGGGGTCGAGGCCACCCGCAGGATCACCGCGCTCTCCTCGCCGCCGGCCGTGCTGATCCTCACGACCTACAGCACCGACGCCGACATCCTCTCCGCCGTCGAGGCGGGGGCGACGGGCTATCTGCTCAAGGACGCCCCGCCCGAGGAGTTGGCCGCGGCCGTCCGCGCCGCCGCCCGGGGCGAGACGGTCCTCGCGCCGCCGGTCGCCGCCAGGCTCCTGGGCCGGGTCCGGGCCGGAAGGCCGACGCTGTCGCCGCGGGAGTCGGAGATCCTGGAGCTGGTCGCCGAGGGCCTGACCAACCGTCTGATCTCCAAGCGGCTCTTCATCAGCGAGGCCACCGTGAAGACGCACCTCGTGCACGTCTACGACAAGCTGGGCGTCGACAGCCGCACCGCGGCCATCGCCGCCGCCATGCAGACGGGGCTGATCCGGCCGAGGTAGCCCCCGGTGATCGGATCAGCCCGGTGCGGGCGGGCCGCTGCGGGCCGCAGGCTCAGGAGCCGCTGGGGCTCGGAGCCGGGTTGTTGTGGGCGGTCGGCGAGGCCAGCGCCGCGGCGCTCGCCGGGGGGATGCTCGCGGGCTGCTTGCCCTTGTTCGCCGCGTCGACCCACTTGACCAGGTTCGCGGGCGAGATCTGCTCGTT
This sequence comes from Streptacidiphilus rugosus AM-16, assembly GCF_000744655.1. NCBI lineage: Bacteria > Bacillati > Actinomycetota > Actinomycetes > Kitasatosporales > Streptomycetaceae > Streptacidiphilus > Streptacidiphilus rugosus. The sequence continues at coordinate 1,895,065 of NZ_JQMJ01000004.1, forward strand.
GTTGTAGGTCGGGTAGGCGGGGGTGCCGTTCAGCAGCACGGTCGGGGTCGAGGTGAAGCCGGACTTGTCGAAGTCCGCCTGCACGGCCGTGACCCAGTTGCCGAACCTGTTGTCGTTGACGCAGGACTCGAAGTCCGGCGTGTCCAGGCCCGGCACCTGCTTGGCGAGCCCGATCAGCACGCTCTTGTCGGCCCAGGCGTCGTCCGTCTCCTGCGGCTGGTTGGCGTACAGGACGTCGTGGTAGTTGTGGAAGTGACCGGCGTTCTGCGCGCAGGCGAGGGCGTTGGCCCCGTTCTTCGATCCCTTGCCGCCGTCGTGTCGGTCGATGAACGAGACGATGTGGTACTGGACCTGGATCTTGCCCTGGGACAGCAGCTGGTTGACGGTGCTCTTCATCGTGGTCTCGAAGCTCTCACAGGCCGGGCAGCGCGGGTCCTCGTAGACCGTCAGCGTGGAGGGGGCGTTGCTCGCGCCGACCGGGATCAGCAGGTTGTTGGTGCCGACCGCGCCCGCAGGGGCGTCCTTGGCCGCGTCGTAACTGCTGGAGCGGTTGTTCTGGATCAGGATGCCGACCACCACGGCCACCACGATCACGGCCAGCGCCACACCGATGGCGCTCAGTTGGCGCACCTTACGCGCCTTGGCGTCCTGTTTCGCCCGCTCCTCCAGCATCCTGGCGCGGGCGCTGCGCTTGCCGTCGTCGTTCTTCTGGCTCATGGAATCTTCTGTTCTGTTCGGAACGTGGGGAGAGGTGGGAGAGCGGCGCGCGGTCACCCGGCCAGCCAGCCGTCCAGCGACAGGCGGCTCTTGGGCCGCCAGACCAACCAGCCCGCCAGCACCAGGAATCCGCAGTCGCGCAGGATCTCCTGCCAGTACGCGGTCTGCGAGGCGGCCACCGCGCCGCCGCCGCCGAAGCAACCGCAGTCGATCGAGATGCCACGGGCCCAGACCGAGGCGATGGCCCCGATGTAGACGACCAGCAGCACGCAGGAGACGATCGCCGCGATCCGGGTGCCGAGCCCGACGAGCAGCAGCAGCGCGAGCGCGATCTCCAGGAAGGGCATGCCGTAGCCGATCGGCTTGACCAGCGCCTCCGGCAGGATCCGGTAGACGCGGACCGCCTGCGCCGCCGCCTCGGGATCGGACACCTTGGCCAGCCCCGCCCAGGCCCAGACCACCGACAGGGCCAGTCGCACGACCGTGCTGATCCAGGCGGTGATCACTGCTGTTCGTCTCCCTGCGGCGGCCGGTCCGTCATCAATACGGACTAATCCTGCCTTATGCTGCTGAACTGGCATGCGTCATTCTCCGCGATTCGCCGCATTCTGCACGTAGCTCCGGAGTGCGCTGGGGCTCTCCAGAAGCTCGGGCCGGGTGCCGAGGTCCACCTCGCTGCCGTTCAGCAGCATCGAGGGCGTGCCGTGATGCACCCCCGCGGCGTCGTGGAGGTGCTGCGCCGCGTCGACCCAGGGCTTCCAGTACAGCGCGCGCCTCGGCGTCGGATCCCGGCCCGCGCAGCGCCGGTCCACGGGAGACGAGGTCGGGCAGTCCCCGCGGGGTGAACCCGTCGAGGTCCTCGGGCCCTGGTCGGCCGGCAACAGGGCGTGGAGCAGCGGAAATCCGCCGTGGGCGACAGCGGCGCGGGCGGAGTTCGCGGCCAAGAGCGCGCCGGGTCCGGGCAGATGTTCGTCGAGTGAGGACGCGATGACGTAGTGGACGCGGACGGTGTGGCGCCCCGACCACCTCGCGCAGGGCGGGCCCCATGGCGGGCCTCGGAACGGGCCGTCGCCCGCGTGCGGGCCGCCGCGCGCCGCCCGCGTACGCCACCTGCCGGATCACGAACGAGGCGAAGCCACGCGCTCACCGGAACGAGGAGGCCGCCCGAGTACTCCGTGCGGGCGGACCGTACGCACGACGACGGGAGGGGCGCGCACCAGCGTGCGCACCCCTCCCGTGACGTGTCCGGCTAGCGCTTGCGCACGCCCTGCGCGAGCTCGGCTGCCAGTTCGCGGACCGACGCCAAGGCGGCCTCCTCCGACAGCGCGTCAAGGATGCGCTGCACGAACGCCGATCCGACGATCACACCGTCCGCGAACGCCGCCACCTCGGCCGCCTGCTCGGCGTTGGAGACGCCCAGTCCGACGCAGACCGGGAGGTCGGTGGTGGCCCGGGTCCGGGCGACCAGATCCTCGGCCATCGAGCCCACCTGAGCGCGGGTCCCGGTGACCCCCATGACAGCCGCCGCGTAGACGAAGCCGGTGCCCTTCGCGGTGATCTGGGCCAGCCGGTGGTCCTGGCTGGACGGCGCGACGACGAAGACCGTCGCCAGCCCGTGGGCCGCGGCCGCCTCCAGCCACTCGGCCGACTCCTCGACCGGAAGGTCCGGCAGGATGCAGCCGGCCCCGCCGGCCGCCGCGAGGTCGGCGGCGAAGCGGGCCTGGCCGTACCGGTCGACCGGGTTCCAGTAGGTCATGACCAGCACCGGGACGGTCGGGTTGGCGGCCGTCACCTCGCGGACCGTGGCCAGCACGTCCTTGGTGCGGATACCGGCCCTGAGCGCGATGTCGTCGGCCGTCTGGATCGTCGGGCCGTCGAGGACCGGGTCACTGTGCGGCAGTCCGATCTCGACGATGTCCGCGCCGCCGTCGATCACGGCCTGCACGGCCTGCGCGGCGCCCTCGATGGAGGGGAAGCCGGCCGGCAGGTAGCTGATCAGGGCGGCCCGGTTCTCGGCCTTGGCGGCGGCGAGGGTCTCGGTCAGCAAGGCGTTCGTCACTTGGCACCCCCGGTGGCGCTGTTGTCGTCGAGCAGGCCGAAGTACGCGGCGGCGGTGTGCATGTCCTTGTCGCCGCGACCGGAGAGGTTGACCAGGATCACCGCGTCCGGGCCGAGCTCGCGGCCCAGCTCCAGCGCGCCCGCGAGGGCGTGGGCGCTCTCGATCGCCGGGATGATGCCCTCGGTGCGCGAGAGCAGCAGCAGCGCGGCCATCGCGTCCGCGTCGGTGCAGGGCCGGTACTCGGCCCGCCCGACGTCCTTGAGGAAGGAGTGCTCGGGGCCCACGCCCGGGTAGTCCAGTCCGGCGGAGATCGAGTGGGACTCGATCGTCTGGCCGTCCTCGTCCTGCAGCACGTAGGTACGGGAACCGTGCAGCACGCCGGGGTCGCCCTTGGTGAGGGTCGCCGCGTGCTTCGGGGTCTCGACGCCCTCGCCGGCCGCCTCGATCCCAATCAGACGCACGTCGGCGTCAGGGATGAAGTCGTAGAACGCCCCGATCGCGTTGGACCCGCCGCCGACGCAGGCGACGACGGCGTCGGGCAGTCGGCCCACCCGCTCCTGCACCTGGACCCTGGCCTCCTGGCCGATGACCCGGTGGAAGTCGCGGACCATCATCGGGAAGGGGTGCGGCCCGGCGACGGTGCCGAAGAGGTAGTGCGTGGAGTCGACGTTGGCGACCCAGTCGCGGAACGCCTCGTTGATCGCGTCCTTGAGGGTCCGGCTGCCGGACGTCACCGGCACGACCTCGGCGCCGAGCATGCGCATCCGGGCGACGTTCAGCGCCTGGCGCTGGGTGTCGACCTCGCCCATGTAGATGGTGCAGTCCATGCCGAACAGCGCGGCGGCGGTCGCGGTGGCGACGCCGTGCTGGCCGGCGCCGGTCTCGGCGATCAGGCGGGTCTTGCCCATCCGCTTGGTGAGCAGCGCCTGACCGAGCACGTTGTTGATCTTGTGGGAGCCGGTGTGGTTCAGATCCTCGCGCTTGAGCAGGATCCGGGCGCCGCCGGCCTCCGCGGAGAAGCGGCGGACGTCGGTGAGCGGGCTGGGCCGGCCGGTGTAGTCCTTGAGCAGGGCGGCGAGCTCGGCGGCGAAGGCGGGATCGGCCTTGGCCTTCTCGTACTCGTCGGCGACCTGTTCGACGGCGGCGACCAGCGCCTCCGGGATGAAGCGTCCGCCGTACGCGCCGAAGTAACCGCGCGCGTCGGGGAAGGATGTCACGTCGGACATGGGAGTTCCCTCGGGGATGTGAGCTGACGTGGGCAGGGTGCACGCAGCCACGCGCCCACGCGGAGACCTGTGGTCTCAGCGCGACGCCGCGGCCCGCGTCTCCCGCTGCCATCGCCGACCCGGCACCTGGCCAGGCTCCGCGCCGATGACGTACCGCACGCGCCGCCCCAGGACGCGCCGGGCAGGCGCACGGCACCCGCGCGGCTTGCAGCCGCGCTGGAGGCCGGCGTAGCCGGGCTGCTTGATGGTCTCGGGGCTCACAGGACCGATCATAGCGTCAGTCGCGCCCCTTCCTGCCCGGCGAAAGGGCCACTCGGTGCCCCCCCCCGGGGGGCGCGAGGAACTGCGCGGCCCTGCCGCGCGGACGCGGCACCTCACAGCAGAGGGCCGGTTGCACGACCTCAGGGGCGCGGGGCTCTTCTTGATCAACTGCGTGCGCGACAAGCCACCGGCGTGCGGACGGTCCTCAGTGCGCAGGGCAATCCGCCCAGGGTGGTTGCTCGCGCAGTTCCTCGCGCCCCTGAGGTCGTGCCTGGTCGCTCACATGCAGAAGCCCCGCGCCCCTGAGGCACTGCCTGGTTGCCCGCCTGCAGAAGCCCCGCGCCCGGGCGACTACCGGCCGTGCCGGAGGGCGGGGTGGGCGCCCGCGGCGACGAGGTCGGCGACGGCGGACTTGGGGTCGCGGCCGGTGACCAGGGACTCGCCGACGAGGACCGCGTCCGCGCCCGCGTTGGCGTAGGCGATGAGGTCGTGGGGGCCGCGGACGCCGGACTCCGCGACGCTGACGATCCCGGACGGGATCGCATGCGCCACGTTCGCGAACGTGTTGCGGTCGACCTCGAGGGTCTTCAGGTTCCGCGCGTTCACGCCGATGATCCGCGCGCCGGCGTCGACCGCGCGGGCGATCTCCTCCTCGTCGTGGACCTCCACCAGCGGGGTGAGCCCGATCGACTCGGCCCGCTCGATCAGCGAGACCAGCGCGGGCTGCTCCAGCGCGGCCACGATCAGCAGGGCCAGGTCCGCGCCGTAGGCGCGGGCCTCCCACAGCTGGTAGGCCGTGACGATGAAGTCCTTGCGCAGCACCGGCGTGTCGACGGCCGCGCGGACCGCCTTGAGGTCGGCCAGCGAGCCGCCGAAGCGGCGCTCCTCGGTCAGGACCGAGATCGCCGCCGCGCCGCCCGCGGCGTAGTCCGCCGCCAGCGCGGCCGGGTCCGCGATCGCGGCCAGCGCGCCCTTGGACGGGCTGGAGCGCTTGACCTCGCAGATGACCGCGACGCCCTCGCCGCCGAGCGCGGCCACGCCGTCCTTCGCCTCGGGCGCCTTCGCTGCCAGCTCCTTGAGCTCGTCCAGCGACACCCGCGACTGACGCTCGGCGAGGTCCTCTCGGACTCCGGCGATGATCTCGTCGAGCACGCTCACTCGGGGGCCCCCATTCGTCGGGTCGGACTGCTCGGGCTTTGCCTCGGTCTCGTGCACCTGCCTTCCGACACACGTCGGATTCCTGTGTTCGACGACCTCGGGTCGATGGTATCCGTCCGACTACGCAGAACCCGCATCGAGAGGGCTCCGGTCTCGCTGGACGGACAGGTCCTCGCTGCTCACGGGGCGAGAAACGCACCGGTGGGAAGGTTGCGCAGGACGGTGAAGACGAGGACGACGGCCAGCAGGAGGAAGATCCACGGACGGCCCAACCGGATCGTCGGGCGCGGTCGTCCGGCCGCGACGCGGGTCGTCCAGAAGGCCCAGACGCCGACGGCCGTCGCGCAGAGGAGGACCCCCAGCGCGTTGTCGTGGAGGGCGCCGGTGAGGTCGCCGCGCGTCAGCGCGTGCACCGCGCGCAGGCCGCCGCAGCCTGGGCACCACCAGCCGGTCAGCCGCAGGAAGGGGCAGACCGGGTAGTGACCGGGCCGGTTGGGGTCGACGGCGCCGACGTAGGCCGTCGCGGCCGCCGTGGCGCCGAACAGGCCCAGGGACGCGACAAGCCCCCGCGCGCGAGATCCGCGAGGCCCGTCCGCAGGGGAGGGGGACGCGTGGGCAGGGGCTGGTGCGGCGGCCGTCATGGCTCGATTCTCGGGCGGGCACGGCGGCGATCCCGGCAGGGACACAGCCGCCGTGGCGGAAACCCGAGGAGCGAGCGGCGAGGGATCGGGCCTGGGATCAGACCGAGGCGCCCGAGGTCGCCGACTCCTTGGCCAGCGCGACAGTGCTCGCGGACGACTTCTTGCCGAAGCCCGCGGCGGACAGCAGCTTGCCCACGATCGCACCGGCGGCGGCGAGCACCAGGCCGACGACGACGAGGACCGGGCTGGGCATGACCATCGCCACGCCGGCCAGCATGAAGCCGATGAAGGAAACCGTGACGCCGGTCCAGGCGGCGGTCGTGTGTCCGTGGGCGTTAGCCGACATTACTGCTCCTAGTTCTAGGCCTCCCCCGCGCGGGAGAGCTCATCTCGTCCATTGTCCCGTACTGCCGAGGGTCAGCTCGCAGTGGGGTCCTCGCCCCGGTCCAGAGCCTTCCAAAGATCTGCCGGGGTCTGCGTCACCGCGGACCCTCCGGCGCGCCGCGGCGCCGGCTTCGCCGCTCCGCGCGTGGGCGCGTCGTAGCGGGCCGACATGCCCGGCCAGGCGCGGCCCTTCGCCACGGTCAGCAGCCCGGCCAGGACCAGCAGCAGTCCGCCGACCGCGGCGAGCCACGGCCAGAGGGTGTGCGCCACGCCGGTGGCCTGTATGTCGGCCAGGCCGACCGATCGGGCCGCCTTCTCGTCCAGCGCGCGGCTGCCGGAGCCGAGCGCGGCGGCGACGGCGGCGTAGACGGCGCCGACACCGGCCAGCGCGACCAGCGCGCCGAGCAGCGCCCGGAACCTGCCGCGCACCGCGAACACCGCGACCACCGAGGCCAGGCCGACCAGGGCCAGCGCGCCGGGAAGGCCGGTGACCTGCCCGCCGGTGGCGCTGAGCGATCTGGTCACGCCCTGCGCCCGCACATGTCCTGTGACCCAGTTCTGCCCAGCCGCGACCAGCAGCAGCGTCGCGCCGAGGACGGAGAGCAGCAGGGTCACCGCGAGGCTGCGGCGGTCGGCCCGGGGCCGGCCCGCTGCGCCCTGCCGGCCGGCGACGGGCTGCTCGGCCACGGAAGCTGGGGACTGTTCGGCGTTCACCGCTCCAGTGTGCCCTGCTCCGTCGCTCCGGCCGGACGCAGGGTGGCCGCCGACGCGATGGCGCGCAGCACCGCCGCGGCCTTGTTGCGGCACTCGGTGTCCTCGCTCTCCGGGTCGGAGTCGGCGACGACGCCCGCTCCGGCCTGCACGTAGGCGCGGCCGTCGCGGAGCAGCGCGGTGCGGATCGCGATGGCGGTGTCCGAGTCGCCGGCGAAGTCGAAGTAGCCGACGCAGCCGCCGTAGAGGCCGCGCCGGGTCGGCTCCAGCTCCTCGATGATCTGCATGGCGCGCGGCTTCGGCGCGCCGGAGAGGGTGCCGGCGGGGAAGCAGGCGGTGAGCACGTCGAAGGCGGTGCGGTCGGCGGCGACCTTGCCGGTGACGGTCGAGACGATGTGCATCACGTGGCTGTACCGCTCGATGGTGATGAAGTCGACAACCTCGACGCTGCCGGGGGCGCAGACCCGGCCGAGGTCGTTGCGGCCCAGGTCGACGAGCATCAGGTGCTCGGCGCGCTCCTTGGGGTCGGCGAGCAGTTCGGCGGCGAGCTCCGCGTCGTGCTCGGGCGTGGCGCCGCGCGGCCTGGTCCCGGCGATCGGGTGCACCATCGCCTCGCCGTCCTCGACCTTGACCAGCGCCTCGGGGCTGGATCCGACCACGTCGAAGGGCCTGCCCTCGGGGCCTGAGGCGCCGAAGCGGAACAGGTACATGTACGGGCTGGGGTTGGTGGTCCGCAACACCCGGTAGACGTCCAGCGCGGACGCCGGGCAGTCGACCTCGAAGCGCTGGGAGGGGACGACCTGGAAGGCCTCCCCCGCGCGGATCTTCTCCTTCACCGCCTCGACGGCCGCACGGTAGGGCGCGCCGCCGAACGGCGAGACGGCGTCGACGGCCGCGACCGGGGTGAGCGTGGCCGCGCCGCCCTCGGTGGGCTCGACCAGGTCGGCGGTCATCGCGTCCAGGCGGGCCACCGCGTCGGCGTAGGCGGCGTCGACGCCGGTGGGCCGGTCGTCGCGGTTGACCGCGTTGGCGATCAGCAGCACCGAGCCGTCCTTGTGGTCGAGCACGGCCAGGTCGTCGGCGAAGAGCATGGTCAGCTCGGGCAGGCCGAGGTCGTCCGGGGCCAGGGTGGGCAGCTTCTCCAGCCGGCGGACGATGTCGTAGCCGAGGTAGCCGACCAGGCCGCCGGTGAACGGCGGCAGCTCGCCGCCGCGGTGCAGGTCGCGCGGACCGCGCAGGGCCTCGATCGTGGCGCGCAGCACCTGGAGCGGATCGCCCTCGGTCGGCACGCCGACGGGCGGCGTGCCGAGCCAGCGGGCGTTGCCCTCGGCGTCGACGGTGAGCGAGGCGCTGCTGCGGACGCCGACGAAGGAGTACCGCGACCAGTGGCGGCCCTGCTCGGCGCTCTCCAGCAGGAAGGTGTTCGGCCGCTCCCCCGCGAGCTTGCGGTAGACGCCGACGGGCGTGTCCCCGTCGGCGAGCAGGCGCCTGGTCACCGGGATCACCCGGCGGTCCACGGCGAGCTTGCGGAAGGTGTCGAGGTCGGGGGTGACGCTACCGCTGGTCATGTCCCCGAAGCGTAGCGGCTCAGGCGCCGGTGATCGGGAGCTGTCCGGCGTCGAAGCAGGTGCGGTCGCCGGTGTGGCAGGCCGCGCCGATCTGGTCGACCCTGACCAGCACGGTGTCGCCGTCGCAGTCGAGCGCCACGGACTTGACCAGCTGCAGGTGGCCGGAGGTGTCGCCCTTGACCCAGTACTCGGCGCGGCTGCGGCTCCAGTAGGTGCAGCGGCCGGTGGTGAGGGTGCGGTGCAGCGCCTCGTCGTCCATCCAGCCCATCATCAGCACCTCGCCGGTGTCGTACTGCTGGGCGATGGCCGGGACGAGCCCGTGGGCGTCGCGCTTGAGGCGCGCGGCGACGGCGGGGTCGAGGGCGGTGGTGTTCGGCAGGGCCGGAGCGGCAGGAGAGCTGGACATGGCACCTATTGTGCCAAGCATGCGCGCCGCCCGACTCGTCTCGATCCTGCTGCTGCTCCAGGCCAGGGGCCGGTTGACCGCGTCCCAGCTCGCGGAGGAGCTGGAGGTGTCGGTCCGCACCATCTACCGGGACGTGGAGTCGCTGCACGGCGCCGGGATCCCCCTCTACGGAGACGCGGGCCACCGCGGCGGCTACCGCCTGCTCGACGGCTACCGGACCCGGCTGACCGGGCTCAACCCGGACGAGGCCGAGGCGCTGTTCCTCTCCGGGCTGCCGGGACCCGCGGCGGAGTTGGGCCTGGGTTCGGTCCTGGCCGCCGCGCAGCGCAAGGTCCGGGCGGCGCTGCCCGCCGAGCTGGCGGAGCAGGCCGGCCGAGTGCAGTCGCGGTTCCACTTGGACGCGGCGGGCTGGTACGCGGAGCGGGACGAGACCCCGTTCCTGGCGGAGGTCGCCGACGCGGTGTGGAACTCCCGCGTGCTGCACGTGCGTTACCGCCGCTGGAAGGAGCCGACGGACGTCGAACGGCGCTGGGAGCCCTACGGCCTGGTGCTGAAGGCCGGCCGCTGGTACGTCGTCGCGGGGCCGGGTCCCTTCGCCTACCGGGTGGACCAGATCCTCGACGTCCTCGACGCGGGCCCGGGAGCGGACCCGGACGGGGAGTCCTTCAGTCCGCCCGCCGACTTCGACCTGGCCGGCTGGTGGCAGCGCTACCAGGTCGACTTCCTCAGCCGCCTGCACCGCGGTGACGCGACGGTCCGGCTCTCCCCCGTCGCCCTCGCGCGCCTGACCGGCGTCTCGGCCCGGGCGGTCGCCGAGAACGGCAGGCCGGAGTCGGACGGCTGGACCCGCGCCGTCCTCCCGATCGAGTCGCTCGACCACGCCTGCGCGGAGTTCCTCGCGCTCGGCCCCGACGTCGAGGTCCTCGACCCGCCGGAGCTGCGGGCGCAGATCGCCACGACGATCCGCACGATGCTCGCCCACTACCCGGAGCAGCCGTAGCCGCGTCGCGGCTCCCGGGGAGTCCACGACGCACCCTGTCGCGTACGCGGCACAGACGGCATGCTGGGACGCATGGGGTTTTCCGGGGGGTGGTCGAGGCTGCGGCGATCGCGGGCCGCGCTCGCGACGACGTTGATCGCGGTGATCGCGGCGGTCGTGCTGGTGCTGGTCCTGGTGCTCCAGCAGAAGCCGCCGCAGGCCGCCGCGAAGGCCGCGCCGTCGCCCACCCCGGCAGCCTCGCACACACCGACGCCGACGCCGAGTCCGACGCCGTCGCTGCCGAACACCTTCGCCTACATCTCGCTGCAGCCCGGCGACTGCTTCGACTCCCCCGCCTTCACCAAGAGCGTCAAGGTGCTGACGAAGCGCGCCTGCACCGACCCGCACGACGCCGAGGTCACCCAGCTGACCGCGCTGCCGGACGGGCTGTCCGACTACCCCGCGATCATCCACCAGGCCCTGACGCTCTGCCAGCCGATCGACGCGGCCGCGTACCGCAGGCAGAGCGTCAAGCAGCTCCAGTACTACGAGCTCTACGCGAGCTTCGCGGACTACTCCCACGGTCGACACACCGTCACCTGTGCTCTCTCCGGGGGAAGTTACCTGGGCGCCAGGAAACTCCTGGCCCCGCTCACGCGCTAGGCGGGTCGCGCGCGGCAATCTGGTCTAGTCCTCTTGACGCGGACAGCCCCACGCTGTTTGGTATGTACCAACGCCAGGCCTGAGCGTGCACGGACGCCCCCACATCCCCCACGCCCGACGGGCATCCCGGAAGGGATCACTGTCATGCACGTGGCAAGACTTGCCGCCTCCGCCTGCGCTCTCACCCTCGCCACCGCCGGTGCGGTCGTCGCTCTGGCCCCCACCAGCAGCGCCGCCACCAGCGTCTACTCCGTCGCCCCCTACGTCGACATGTCGAACGGCCAGGAAGGCATGCTCGACACGGCCGTGACCGGCCATCACCTCAAGGCCTACACCGCCGCCTTCGTGCTCGGCGAGGGCTGCACCCAGATCTGGGGCGACACGCTCCCCATCGGCGCCGACTCCTACACCGACCCGGAGATCGCCAGGGCGAAGTCCGAGGGCGCCTCGGTCATCATCTCCTCGGGCGGTTCCGCGGGCGAGCCGCTCGCCTGGACCTGCTCCACGCAGAGCAGCATCGACGCCGGCTACCAGGCCATCCTCAACGACTACGGCGTCACCCAGCTCGACTTCGACGTCGAGGGCGCCGCCGTCGCCGACACCGCCTCGGCCGCACGGCAGATGCAGGCGATGAAGGACCTGAAGGCGACCAACCCCGGCCTGCAGTTCTCCATGACCCTGCCGGTGCTCGCCAGCGGGCTGACCAACGACGGCGTGAACATCCTCAAGGCCGCCAAGAACGCGGGCATCAGGATCGACGTGGTCAACATCATGACCATGGACTACTACTCGGGCTCCGGCACCGAGATGGGCCAGGGCTCGGTCGCCGCCGCGCAGGCCACCCTGGCGCAGATGCAGTCCGTCGACCCCGGCTACACCTACGCCAACCTCGGCATCACGCCGATGATCGGCAAGAACGACGACGGCTCGACCTTCACCCTGGCCGATGCCCAGACCGTCGAGAGCTTCGCCGCGCAGCACGGCGTGGGCCGGCTCGCCTTCTGGTCGATCGACCGGGACCAGCCGTGCAGCGGCAGCGCCAACTCGCTGTCCACCTGCAGTGAGATCAGCCAGAGCAGCCTGGCCTTCACCGACGCCTTCGTCCCGTACGAGGGCAGCTCGGGCGGTGGCGGCGGTGGCGGGACCAGCGACTTCTCGGTCTCGGTCGCGCCCTCCTCGGCCTCGGTCGCCCAGGGCGGCTCGACCACCGCGACCGTCTCCACGGCGGTCACCGCGGGCAGCGCCGAGTCCGTCGGCCTGGCCGCCTCCGGCGCACCGTCGGGCGTCAGCGTCTCGCTCAGCCCGACCTCGGTCAGCTCCGGCGGCAGTTCGACCCTGACGGCGACGGTCGGCTCCTCGGTCGCGGCGGGCACCTACCCGATCACGGTCACCGGCACCGCCGCCACCGGCAGCCACACGGCGACGTTCTCGCTGACCGTCACCACCAGCGGCGGAGGCGGCGGCGGGGGCGGCGGATCGCTGACCAACGCCGGCTTCGAGTCCGGCGGCCTCAGCCCCTGGACCTGCCAGAGCGGCAGCGCGGTCGTCTCGACCCCGGTCCACTCGGGCGCGCACGCGCTCCAGGTCGCGCCCGGAGCGAGCACCACCGGCGAGTGCGACCAGACGGTCACCCTCGCCCCCAACCACAGCTACACGCTGACCGGATGGGTCCAGGGCCCCTACGCCTACGTCGGCGTCACCGGCGGGGCCAGCGCCAGCACCTGGTCCAACAGCAGCAGCTGGAACCAGCTGACGGTGAACTTCACCACCGGCAGCAGCGGCACGGTCACCGTCTTCGTCCACGGCTGGTACGGCCAGGCGAACGTCTACGCCGACGACTTCACGCTCGGCTAGCCGAACGGCCTCGCGGTGCTCCGTCCCTCCCGGGCGGAGCACCGCTGTCGAGGGTGCGGTCCGGGCTCAGCCCTTCGGCGAAGCCTGCTGGATCACCTCGAAGGACCACAGCGTCGAGCCGGACGCGGCCGGCCTCGGCGCGCCGCCCTCACCGCCGCCGCCACCGTGCGCGGCCTGCATCGAGCCGGACATCCACGCCTGGAAGTCCTCCTCGCTGCGCCACCGCGTGTAGACCAAGTACTGGTCGGTGCCCTCCAGGGGGCGCAGCAGCTCGAACCACTCGAAGCCGTCCGAGTTCTCCACCGCGCCGGCCCGCGCGGCGAACCGCTTCTCCAGGGTCTCGGCCATCTCGGACGGGACGGTGAGAACGTTGATCTTCACGATGCTCATGTCCCCATCCTGCCAGTCGCCGCCCTCTGGACAGGGACGCCGGCGTGCTCCAGGCTGCACAGCCATGACGTCGACCACCCTCACCCCGCAGCTGCGCCAGGAGCTGCACGACGCCGTGCTCGGCGCCGCCAGGGACATCGCCGCGCTGCTCGGCCCGCAGACCGACCCGACGGTCCCGATCCCCGGGGCCGAGTGGAACGTGGGCGAGGCGGCCGCGCACCTGCTGCTGGCCAACCAGCTGATGGCCGAGGTCGCCGCGGGCACGGAGCGCCCCTACGGCGACGGCACGCCCGGCGGGATCGCCGCCGCCAACGCCGTCTCGCTGGACCAGTTCACCGAGCGGACGCCCGCCGTGCTGGCCCAGGGCATCGTGGCGCACGCCACGGCCTTCGTCGACGCGGCGAACGGGCAGCAGGGAGACACGCCGACGGTCACCCCGATGGGTCCGATGGACCTCGACACCTTCGCCTCCTACCTGCTCACCCACATGCTCGGGCACGGCTGGGACCTGGCCCGCGCCCTGCGCCGCCCGCACATGGTCGACCGTCGGCGGGTCGAGCTCTGCCTGCCGTTCCTGATGACGGCCATGCCCCGGGTGGTCGACCAGGGCGCGGCCAAGGACCTCACCGCCACGTACACCCTGGGCCTGCGCGGTCTGGACCGCCGATGGACCGCCGCGTTCACCCGGGGAGAGGTCACCGTGACGGAGGGGGCCGCGCCCCCCGGCGGCAGCGACTGCACGATCGTCACCGAACCTGTCACCTTCTTCCTGATCGCGCTGGGCCGCTGCTCGCCGTGGTCCGCCATCGCCCGAGGCAAGATCCTCAGCTGGGGCCGCAAGCCGTGGCTCGGCCCGGTCTTTCCCCGCTGTTTCCGCGCTCCCTGATTCGCGCCCGTCGTCGTACTCTTGGCCGCATGCCGAATCTGGGACGTCGTGAACGACTGCTCCTCGCCGACCTGCTGGAGAGCGTCGGGCCCGACGCTCCGACGCTCTGCGAGGGGTGGACGACCGCGGATCTCGCCGCCCACGTGGTCGTGCGCGAGCGCCGACCCGACGCCGCGGGCGGGCTCCTGCTGAAGTCGCTCGCGGCGCGGCTCGCCCGGGTACAGGCCGAGTACCTCGCCAAGCCCTATCCCGAGCTGGTCGAGGCGATCAAGGCGGGGCCGCCGGCCTACTCGCCGTTCCGGCTGCCCGGGGCCGAGGACGCGGGCAACACCGTCGAGTTCTTCGTCCACGGCGAGGACGTGCGACGCGCCCAGGCGGACTGGTCGCCACGGGTGCTGGACCAGGAGCTGAGCGAGTCGCTGTGGAAGCGGCTGAGCGCGACGGCCAGGGTCAACGGCCGCCGTTCGCCGGTCGGGCTGGTGCTGCGCCGCCCCGACGGCCAGACGGCGGTGGCCCGCAAGGGGACGCCGGTGGTGACGGTCACCGGGGAGCCGGGCGAGCTGCTGCTGTTCTCGATGGGTCGTCAGGCCCACGCGCGGGTGGAGTGCGAGGGGCCGGAGGACGCCGTCGCCCAGGTCATGGAGACGAAGTTCGGCCTCTGAGCGCGATCTCGAGTTCGAAGCGGGCGTCGGCGTCGCCCAGCGCCGGGCCGAAGAGCCGCTGCACCTGGTGCAGCCGCTGACGGGCGGTCTGCGGGTGGATGCCCAGGCGCGCGGCGATGTCGGGCGCGCTGCCGCGGTTGGTCTGCAGCCAGGCGAGCAGGGTCTCGGCCAGGCGCTGGCGCTGCTTGGGTGTGAGCCCCTCCAGCGCGCGCAGGCGTCGGTCCGCGATGAGGCGGACCAGGGCCGGGTCGGCCAGCAGCAGCAGCTCGGCGAAGCGGCTCTCGCAGTCGACCGGCCCCTTCGCCCCGTCGGGGAGCGTGGCCTGGAGGGCGCGGGCCCAGCGCAGTGAGTCGGCCGTGTGCTCGGGCGGCACGACCGGTCCGACGACGCCGCGGCGCTGCTCCAGCAGGGCGCGGACCTGACCGTCGCGCAGGTAGAGCCCGGGTTCGGGCACGATCATGAAGGGTGTGGGGCCGTCGAGTTCGGCCAGCACGAGCTCGGGCAGGCAGCGTCTTCGCGAGCCGGTGGCACCGGGCGGCCGGGGTGAGCCCGGCTGCGGCTGCTCCGGCGCGAGCGCGACGGCGCAGAGTTCCCAGGGCAGCGGCCAGTCGGCCAGGGTCGCGGCGGCGTCCAGTTCGGTGTGCTCCGCCCCGCGTTCGAGCAGCGCGACCAGCTGCGAGCGGGAGCGCCCGAGCGCGCCGGCCTCGTCGGCCTGCGCCTGGGCGTAGCCCTGGACGGAGGCGGCGGCCAGCTCGTCGATGTGGGCGAAGATCGCCTCGGCGAGCACGACCAGCTGTTCGGTGCCCAGGCCGACCCTGCGGGCCACCCGGGCGTAACGCCGCCAGGCGACGCGGGCGCCGAGCCGGTAGGCGGCCTGCAGCGCGTCCAGACTGCGGCCCTCGGCGAGCTCCCCGCGACCGAGCGCGCGATAGACGCGCATGCGTTCGGGATTCTCCTGACCGGCACCGGCGATCAGGTCCGTGAATTCCGCGAGCGCGGTCTCCACGCCGTGTTGAATTCCCGCACCGAATTGCCCCGCGAGCGGCCGGGAGAAATCGGGCACCTGGCTCCTGATCTCCCTGATGATTTCCGCCGCGATGGTCTGCTGCTCCCTGCGCAGTTCGATCGCCAGCGACCTGGGCAGCGCTCTCCAAGGCCCGCTCAAGCCCACTCCCTCCAACCTACCGGCCAGTATGGAGCGATGTTACCGGCGGGTCAATAGGGATGCACCTGCAGGTTTCGCTAGGTTTGGTGAGCGTTTCAGCAAGATCACCGACCCTTTACTGACAGTTGTTCATATGATTCGCCGTCACACTGCTTTTCTTCTTGACCGGCTTCGGGGCCGCTCCTAGCATCACCGCCGAAATCCACCCGAAATCCCGGACGAGGATGGACCCCATGCGCAGAAGAACAGCACTCGGAGTCGCGGCCGCGGCCGCCGGAATGGTCACGTTCGCGACGCAGCCGGCCTCCGCCGCCTGGTATCCGGTCGACTACCACTTCAGCACCGGATTCGTCGCCGGCTTCTTCGCCCCCGGCATCTCGCCCGCCGGCGCGAACAACTGGAACTGCCGGCCCTCGGCCTCCCACCCCGAGCCGGTCGTCCTGGTGCACGGCACCTTCGAGAACGGCGACGACAACTGGGGCGGCGCGGCCCCGCTGCTCGCCGACTCCGGCTACTGCGTCTTCTCCTTCAACTACGGCGGCCCGGCGTCCTGGTCGCCGATCCAGGGCGTCGGCTCCATCGAGGGCGGCGCGGCCCAGCTCTCCGGCTTCGTCGACCAGGTGCTGGGCGCGACCGGGGCGGCCAAGGTCGACCTGGTGGGCCACTCCCAGGGCGGGATGCTGCCCCGCTACTACATCAAGAACCTGGGCGGCGCCGACAAGGTCGCCAAGCTCGTCGCGCTCACCCCCAGCAACAACGGCACCACCCTGGACGGGATCACCGAACTGGGCCGGCAACTGGGCCTGCTGGAGCCGGCGAACAACTTCCTGGCCCAGGCCTGCGACGCCTGCGTGGAGCAGGAGATCGGCTCCCCCTTCCTCACCGCGCTCAACGCGGGCGGGGAGACCGTCCCCGGCATCGCCTACACCGTGATCGCGACGAAGAACGACGAGGTCGTGACGCCCTACACGAACGCGCTGCTGCCCGCCGCGCCGAACGTCACCGACATCACCGTCCAGGACCAGTGCGCACTGGACCAGTCCGACCACCTCGAGATCGCCTACGACCCCGTCGCCCTGACCGACGTCCTCAACGCCCTGGACCCGGCCCACCCGCAGCCCGTCCCCTGCGAGGTGGTCCTGCCGGTCACCGGTCCGCTGATCGGCTAGCGCCGCCGGGGCCCTAGGACTTCGGCGGACCCGAGGGCGAGGAGGCGTCCTGCTCCACGGCCACGTCGTGGAGCGCCGACTCGCCCTCGGTGTCCAGGTGGGGCAGCATCCGGTCCAGCCACCTGGGCGCCCACCAGGCGTGCGGACCGAGCAGCGTCATGACGGCCGGGACCAGCAGCAGGCGGACGACGGTGGCGTCCACCAGGACGCTGACGGCGAGGCCAAGGCCGAGCATCTTCACCACGATGTTGTCGCTCAGGATGAAGGCCGCGAAGACGCTGAACATGATCAGCGCCGCGCAGGTGATCACCCGGGCGGTGATCTCCAGACCGTAGGCGACGCTGTCCTCCGCCCGTTTGGTGCGGACCCACGCCTCGTGCACCCGGGAGAGCAGGAAGATCTCGTAGTCCATGCTCAACCCGAAGATGATCGCGAACATCATCATCGGCACGTAGCTCTCGATCGGCACCTTGCCGGCGACGCCCAGCGCCGTACCGCCCCATCCCCACTGGAAGACCGCGACCACCACGCCGTAGGAGGCGCCGATCGAGAACAGGTTCAGCACGGCCGCCTTCACCGCGACCAGCAGGCCACGGAAGACCGCGAGGATGATCAGGAAGGCGAGGCAGACCACGACCACGATGATCAGTGCCAGCCGGGAGCTGATGATCTCGGTGAAGTCCTGCTGGGCCGCGGTCACCCCGGTCACGTAGGTCGTGGCCGCCGTCCCCTTCGCGCCCTGCGGCAGCGAGACGTCCTTCAGGTGGTTGAACAGGTGGGTGGTGACCGCGTCCTGCGGTCGCCCGGTCGACAGCGCGGTCGCGGTCAGCACGTTGCCGTTGCTGGTGGCCTGGAGCGGACCGATGCTGGCCGCGTTCGGCACGCCGGTCAGCGCCTTCTGCATGTTCGAAGCCAGCGTGGAGCGCTGACTC
Organism: Streptacidiphilus rugosus AM-16; assembly: GCF_000744655.1. Classification (NCBI taxonomy): domain Bacteria; kingdom Bacillati; phylum Actinomycetota; class Actinomycetes; order Kitasatosporales; family Streptomycetaceae; genus Streptacidiphilus; species Streptacidiphilus rugosus. The sequence continues at coordinate 1,912,896 of NZ_JQMJ01000004.1, forward strand.
GACGGCACGTCGGTCTGGTCCACGACCAGGTTGAGCGGCCCGTTGGCGCCCGGACCGAAGCCCTGGCTGATCAGGTCGAACGCGCGGCGGTCGGTGAAGGAGGTCGGGTCGGCTCCGTCGTCGATGTGGTCGAGCCGCATCGAGAACAGCGGGATCGCCAGGATGCCGAGCACCACCACCCCGGCCGCCAGGAACCACAGCGGGCGGCGTTCGACGCGCTTGGCGTAGCGGTGCCAGAAGCCGTGCTGCTCGTCGACGGACTCCTCGGCCTTCTTCCCGGCGTCCTCGCCGGCCACCGCGCCGCCCTCGGCCACCGGGGTCTTCAGACAGAACCGGTCGATCCGCCGCCCGATCAGCCCGGCCAGCGCGGGAACCAGGGTCAGCGCGCCCGCCACCGCGGTGACCACCGTGACGGCGGCCGCGATGCCGAGGCGGCCGATGAAGCTCAGGCCCGACACGTACAGGCCGGCCAGGGCCACGATGACGGTGCAACCCGAGACCAGGACGGCGCGTCCACTGGTGGTGACCGCGATGCCCGCCGCGGCGTGGGGCTCCACCCTGTCCATGATCAACTGTCGGAAGCGGGTGATCAGGAACAGCGCGTAGTCGATGCCCACGCCGAGCCCGATCATCGTGGCGAGGGTCGGCGACACACTGGCGAAGTCGATGGCGGCCGCCAGCAGGCTGAGGCAGCTCAGCCCGACGATCACGCTGACCAGCGCGGTCACCAGCGGCAGGCCGGCCGCGATCAGGCTGCCGAAGCCGATGACCAGGACCACGATCGCCACCGCGAAGCCGATGGCCTCACTGGTCAGGTCCTTCGCGTGGGGCCTGGCCGCCTCGCCGAGCGGTCCGCCGTACTCGACGTCGACCCCCGCCGAGCGCAGCGGCTGGACCGCCGCGTCGACCCCGTTCAGGTAGTCGCTGCCCAGCGCGGTCGGGTTCTCGTCGAAGCGGACGGTGATGTACCCGATCGTGCCGTCCTTGGACAACGCCCCGGTCTGGGTCGTGGTGCCCGAGGAGGTGGTCTGCGGCAGCGGGTTCTGCACCGAGATCACGTGGTCCAGCTTCTGCAGGTTCGCGACCACCTGGTTCACCTGGGTGGTGAAGTCCGTCAGCGGCTTCGCGTCGTGCATCACCACCGTCGCGCTGGTGCCGCCGATACTGGGGGCGTTCGCCTGGAGGACGTCGGCGCCCTTCTGCGACTGACTGTCAGGGAGGTTGAAGTCGTCGGAGTAGGTGCCGCCGAAACTGTTCTGCAGCCCATGGAGCACGCCCAGGACCGCCAGCCACACCACGATCACAATGATCGCGTGGCGGGCGCACCATTCACCGAGTCGCTGCAGGATTCCTTTTCGCACGCGTCCAGTTCAGAACGGCGCCGGGATCACCGCAATCCGGACAGAGCCGTTCGGATGGCGTACCGTCAGATCCGGACGGGGTGGCCCGCCTCGCGCAGCGACTGCTTCACCTCGGCGATCGTGAGGTCTCCGAAGTGGAAGACGCTGGCCGCCAGCACCGCGTCCGCCCCCGCGCCGACGGCGGGAGCGAAGTCGCCGAGCTTGCCGGCGCCACCGCTCGCGATGACCGGGACGGTGACCGCCTTGCGCACCGCGGTGATCAGCTCCAGGTCGTAGCCGTCCTTGGTGCCGTCCGCGTCCATGGAGTTGAGCAGGATCTCGCCCGCGCCGAGCTCGGCCGCGCGCACCGCCCACTCGACGGCGTCGATGCCGGTGCCGGTCCGGCCGCCGTGCGTGGTGACCTCGAAGCCGGAGGCGGTCTCCGTGCCCTCGTGCACCCGGCGGGCGTCCGCCGACAGGACCAGCACCTGCCGGCCGAAGCGCTGCGCGATCTCGCGGATCAGCTCAGGCCTGGCGATCGCGGCGGTGTTGACGCCGACCTTGTCCGCACCGGCGCGCAGCAGCTTGTCCACGTCCTCGACGGTCCGCACCCCGCCGCCGACCGTGAGCGGGATGAAGACCTGCTCGGCGGTGCGCCGCACGATGTCGTAGGTCGTCTCCCGGTCCCCGGACGAGGCCGTGATGTCAAGGAACGTCAGTTCGTCGGCGCCCTGGGCGTCGTAGAGCTTGGCCAGCTCGACCGGGTCCCCCGCGTCGCGCAGGTTCTGGAAGTTGACGCCCTTCACCACCCGCCCGGCGTCGACGTCCAGGCAGGGGATCACACGGACCGCGAGGGTCATGTCGGGAGCTCCAAATTCTTCTTGTACGCGTCCACCTCGACCTCGACCGACATCCGCGAGTCGACCAGGGCGTTGATGACGACCATCGTGCAGGCGGGCCGGACCTCGCCGAGCACGTCCTTGTGGGCCCGGCCCACCTCGTCGGTGTCACGCGCGTGCGTGACGTAGAGCCGGGTGCGGACGACGTCCGCGGCGGTGAGACCGAAACGGGAGATCGCGTCGAGGGCGACGCCGAAGGCGGCGACGGTCTGCTCGTAGGGCGAGCCCTCGAAGCGGACCGAGCCGTCGTCCCAGGCGGTGCAGCCGGAGACGAAGACGAAGTCCCCTATCGCGACGGCACGTGCGAAGCCGAACTGGTCCTCCCAGGGGGAGTAACCGCCCACGTGCCGTCGGTCCTGCCTCATCCCGCGACCTCCGTCGATAGGTCTTCCGCTCAGGACACCGCGGCCAGTGCCTCTTCGAGCGTGAACGCCTGCGCGTAGAGGGCCTTGCCCACAATGGCCCCCTCCACACCCTGGGGCACCAGGGTCGCGATGTCACGGAGGTCCTGCAGCGAGGACACGCCGCCCGAGGCGACGACCGCCCGGTCGGTCGCGGCGCAGACGTTGCGCAGCAGATCGAGGTTGGGGCCGGTGAGCGTGCCGTCCTTGTCGACGTCGGTGACGACGTAGCGGGCGCAGCCCTCCGCGTCGAGGCGGGCCAGCGCCTCGTACAGGTCGCCGCCCTCGCTGGTCCAGCCGCGGCCGCGCAGCGTGGTGCCCACGACGTCGAGGCCGACCGCGATGCGGTCGCCGAACTCGGCGATGACCTTGGCGACCCACTCCGGGGACTCCAGGGCGGCGGTGCCGAGGTTGACCCTGGCGCAACCGGTGGCGAGCGCCGCGCGCAGCGACTCGTCGTCGCGGATGCCGCCGGAGAGCTCGACCTTGACGTCCAGTCGGCCGGTGACCTCGGCCAGCAGGGCGCGGTTGTCGCCGGTGCCGAACGCGGCGTCGAGGTCGACCAGGTGGATCCACTCGGCGCCGGCCTGCTGCCAGGCCAGCGCGGCGGCCAGCGGCTCGCCGTAGGAGGTCTCCGAGCCGGACGCGCCCTTGACCAGGCGCACGGCCTGACCGTCGCGGACGTCCACGGCGGGCAGCAGCACGAGCTTGTTCGTAGTGGTCACAGCGTTGCGATCCAGTTCTTCAGCAGGGCGGCGCCGGCGTCGCCGGACTTCTCGGGGTGGAACTGCGTGGCGGACAGCGGGCCGTTCTCGACCGCGGCGACGAAGGGCTCGCCGTGCTCGGCCCAGGTGACCTTCGGCGGGCGCAGCTGCTCGATCGGCGGCAGCTCCCAGTGCCGGACGCCGTAGGAGTGCACGAAGTAGTACCGCGCGTCCTCGGGCAGGTCGGCGAAGAGGACGGTGCCCTCCGCCGGCTCGACGGTGTTCCAGCCCATGTGCGGCACCACCGGCGCGCGCAGCGGCTCGACCGTGCCGGGCCACTCGTCGCAGCCCTCGGTCTCGATGCCGTGCTCGACGCCGCGCGCGAAGAGGATCTGCATGCCGACGCAGATGCCCAGCACCGGACGGCCGCCGGCCAGGCGGCGGCCGATCAGCCGGTCGCCCCTGACGGCCCGCAGCCCGTCCATGCAGGCGGCGAAGGCCCCGACGCCGGGCACCAGCAGGCCGTCGGCGTCGAGGGCCTGCTGGAAGTCGGAGGTGATGACGGCCTCCGCGCCGACGCGCTCCAGCGCGCGCTGCGCGGAGCGGACGTTGCCGGAGCCGTAGTCGAGGACGACCACGCTCTTGGCGGTCATGGGGTACGCCCTTTCCGGGTCAGATGCGGAGCAGGCCCGCGGCGAGGCTCATCACGGCGCAGATGGCGAGCAGCACGACGACGCCCTTGGGAAGCTTCTGCTTCCAGAACGAGTAGGCGCCGCCGCCGAGGAACAGTCCGATGAAGATCAGCAGAAAAGCAATCGTGCTCACAGCGCGCCCTTGGTCGAGGGAATGATTCCCGCGGCGCGCGGGTCCAGCTCGCTGGCGTACCGCAGCGCCCGGGCGAGCGCCTTGAACTGGCACTCGACAATGTGGTGGGCATTGCGTCCATACGGTACGTGGACGTGCAGGGCGATCTGCGCCTGGGCCACGAAGGACTCCAGGATGTGCCGGGTCATGGTGGTGTCGTAGGAGCCGATCATCGGCGCCATGCCCTCGGGCTCGGTGTGCACCAGGTAGGGGCGGCCGGAGAGGTCGACGGTCACCTGGGCGAGCGACTCGTCCAGCGGCACGGAGGCGTCGGCGAAGCGGCGGATGCCGACCTTGTCGCCCAGCGCCTGGCGGAACGCGGCGCCCAGCGCCAGCGAGGTGTCCTCGATGGTGTGGTGCGTGTCGATGTGCAGGTCGCCGTCGGTCTTCACGGTGAGGTCGAAGAAGCCGTGCCGGCCGAGCTGGTCGAGCATGTGGTCGTAGAAGCCGACACCGGTGGAGATGTCGGTCTTCCCCGTGCCGTCGAGGTCTATCTCGACCTTGACCGAGGTCTCCTTGGTGGTGCGCTCGACGCGGCCGATGCGGTGCTGGTCGCTGTTGGACATGTTCCTAGAGCTCCTTGATGGCGTTGCGGACGGCGTCGAGGAAGGCGTCGTTCTCGGCGGGGGTGCCCGCCGTGACGCGGAGCCGGCCGGGCACGCCGTTGTCGCGCACCAGCACGCCCTGGGCGAGGATCGCGCTCCAGACCGCGTGGGTGTCCTCGAAGCGGCCGAACTGGACGAAGTTGGCGTCGGACTCGGTGACGTCCAGGCCCATCGCGCGCAGTTCGGTGACGATGCGGTCCCGCTCGGCCTTGAGCCGCTCGACGTAGCCGAGCAGGACGTCGGTGAAGTCCAGCGCGGCCAGCGCCGTCGCCTGGGTCACCGCGGAGAGGTGGTACGGCAGCCTGACCAGCTGCACCGCGTCCACCACGGCGGGCGCGGCGCAGAAGTAGCCGAGCCGCAGCCCGGCGGCGCCGAAGGCCTTCGACATGGTCCGGGTGACCACCATCAGCGGGCGGCCTTCGAGCAGCGGCAGCAGCGAGGGCTGGTGCGAGAACTCGACATAGGCCTCGTCGACGATCACCAGCGTCGGCTTGACCGCCTGCGCCGCGTCGTAGAGCCGCTCGACCGCGGCGCGCGTCAGCGCGGTGCCGGTCGGGTTGTTCGGCGAGCAGAGGAAGAGCACGTCCGGACGCTCGGCGTCGAGCGCGGCGACGGCGGCCGCCTCGTCGATGGTGAAGTCCGGGTTGCGCGGTCCCTCGATCCAGCGGGTGCCGGTGCCGCGCGAGATCAGGTCGTGCATCTGGTAGGTCGGCGAGAAGCCGAGCGCGGTGCGCCCCGAGCCGCCGAAGGTCTGCATCAGCTGCTGGATGATCTCGTTGGACCCGTTGGCGGCCCAGACCTGCTCGGTGCCGACGGCGTGTCCGGTGGACGCGGTCAGGTAGGCGGCGAGCCGGGTGCGCAGCTCGACCGCGTCGCGGTCCGGGTAGCGGTTGAGGTTCCGCGCGGCGGCCGAGACGCGCTCGGCGATCCGGGCGACCAGCTCGTCGGGCAGGGAGTACGGGTTCTCGTTGGTGTTGAGCAGCACCGGCACGTCCAGCTGCGGTGCGCCGTACGGCGACTTGCCCTTGAGTTCGTCGCGGATGGGAAGGTCGTCGATCTGCATTACTGCGGCACACTCCAGTCGCTGCGCTGTTCGAGTTCGCCTTCGGTAAAACGTGCACGGACAGCGTCACCGTGGCCCGGAAGATCCTCTGCGTTGGCGAGCGTGACCACGTGGCCGGCCACCTCGGCCAGCGCGTCGCGGTCGTAGGCCACCACATGGATGCCACGCAGGAAGGACTGGACGGAGAGTCCGGAGGAGTGGCAGGCGCAGCCGCCGGTCGGCAGCACGTGGTTGGAACCGGCCGCGTAGTCGCCCAGCGAGACCGGGGCGAACGGGCCGACGAAGACCGCGCCCGCGTTGACCACGCGCGCGGCGACCGCCTCGGCGTCGGCGGTCTGGATCTCCAGGTGCTCGGCCGCGTAGGCGTTGACGATCTCCAGGCCCTGTTCGACGTCGCGGACCAGCACGATGCCGGACTGCGGGCCGGCCAGCGCGGTGGCGATCCGCTCGCTGTGCTTGGTCGCCTCGACCTGCTTGGGCAGCTCGGCCTCGACGGCCTCGGCCAGCTCGACCGAGTCGGTCACCAGGACGGCGGCGGCCATCGGGTCGTGCTCGGCCTGGCTGATCATGTCAGCGGCGACGTGCCGCGGGTCGGCGGTGGCGTCGGCGAGGATGGCGATCTCGGTCGGCCCGGCCTCGGCGTCGATGCCGATCCGGCCCTTGAGCAGCCGCTTGGCGGCGGCGACCCAGATGTTGCCGGGGCCGGTCACCAGGTTGACCGGGCGGCACTCGCCCGCGCCGTAGGCGAACATCGCCACGGCCTGGGCGCCGCCCACGGCGTAGACCTCGTCCACGCCGAGCAGCGCGCAGGCGGCCAGGATGGTCGGGTGCGGCAGCCCCCCGAACTCCTTCTGCGGCGGCGAGGTCACCGCGAGCGAGGCGACGCCCGCCTCCTGCGCGGGGACCACGTTCATGACCACGGACGAGGGGTAGACGGCGAGCCCGCCGGGCACGTAGAGGCCCACGCGCTCGACCGGCACCCACCGCTCGGTCACGGTGCCGCCGGGGACGACCTGCACGGTGTGATCGGTGCGGCGCTGCTCGCGGTGGACCAGGCGGGCGCGGCGGATCGACTCCTCCAGCGCGGCGCGGACGGCGGGGTCCAGCGTCTCCAGGGCGCCGGTGACAGCAGCCTTGGGCACGCGGATGTCGGACAGTCGAACCCCGTCGAAACGCTCCGTGATCTCGATCAGCGCCTCGACGCCACGATGGTGCACGTCCTCGCAGATCGGCCGCACCTTCTCCAGGGCGGCCTCGACGTCGAGCTCGGCGCGCGGCAGGACGCTGCGCGGGTCGTCGGTGGTGCTGCGGAGGTCGATTCGAGAAATCACGTTGTCAAGTCTAGTGATCGGGAGAAAACGCCGTGCTCCCATATCACTCTCTGATACACACCCTGAGACGATCAGTTGCACCATCCGGGGCGCGCAGGGCCATCCTCCCCGGAGGGTCCCTCGCACAGTTCCTCGCGCCCCCTGGGGGTTGCCACTGACCCGTTTGCCTCGTCCTGGTCGCCGTGGGGGGCGGCAGCGGGCAGCGTGGTGGCGGGGCTGCGGCGTCAGCCGCCCAGCCGCTCAGCGCCCGTACCGGCGAGCTGCCCCGAGCGCGACCCGGTACGGGCACCGGCAGCCCTCAGCAGGCCTTAATCTTGCGCACGTGACGGAACGGCTCCCCCTCTTCCCGCTGGGCACAGTGCTCTATCCCGGGCTGGTACTCCCCCTGCACGTCTTCGAGGAGCGCTACCGGCGGCTGATGGCCGATCTGACGGCCGGACCCGAGCCGCACCGCTTCGGCGTGGTGGCGATCCGCGACGGTCGCGAGGTCGCCCCGACCGGCACGGAGTCCGCCTCGCCCGCGCTGGCCGGGCTCGGACCCGACCCGCAGCGGGCCCTGTTCGAGATGGGCTGCGTCGCCGAGATCGCCCAGCTGCAGCCGCATCCCGACGGGCGCTACGAGCTGCTCGCCACCGGCACGACCAGGTTCCGGATTCTCTCCATAGACGCGAGCGGCCCGTATCTGACGGCCGAGGTCGAGCCCGTGGAGGAGCAGACCGGGCCGGAGGCGCAGGTGCTCGCCGCGGGGGTCGAGCGCGTCTTCCGCGCCTACCAGAAGCGGCTGGCCGGCGCCCAGGAGACCACGGTCACCGGTCTGCAGGAGCTGCCGGACGACCCGAACATCCTGTCCTACCTGGTCGCGGCCGCGTCCGTGCTGGACACCCACGACAAGCAGCGGCTGCTGGCCGCCGAGACCGCGAGCGACCGGCTGCGCACGGAGCTGCGGCTGCTGCGGCGCGAGGCCGCGGTGCTGGCCAAGCTGCCCTCGCTGCCGGCCGTCGAACTGACCCGCCAGGCCTCCAACCCGAACTGACCGCAGACCCCCGAGCGACGACGACCTACCACCCAGAACCGGGAGCGGACCGCGCCGATGGCCAAGAAGACCAAGGGCGGCCAGGGCACGCCCGCGACCGTGGCCCTGGACCGGGCCGGCGTCCCGCACACGGTGCACGCCTACGCCCACGACCCCGCCGCCGCCTCCTACGGCGGCGAGGCGGCCGAGGCGCTGGGCATCGCGCCGGAGCGGGTCTTCAAGACGCTGGTCGCCGACGTCGACGGCGCGCTCGTGGTCGGCGTCGTTCCGGTGGCGGGCCAGCTGGACCTGAAGGCGCTGGCGGCCGCCGTCGGCGGCAAGCGGGCCGCGATGGCCGACCCCGCCGCGGCCGAGCGCAGCAGCGGCTACGTCCGCGGCGGCATCTCGCCGCTCGGCCAGCGGAAGGCGCTGCGCACCGTGCTCGACGCCTCCGCGCTGGACCACCCGACGGTCTTCGTCTCCGCGGGGCGGCGCGGGCTGGAGGTCGAGCTCGCGCCGAGCGCCCTCGCCGAGCTCACCGGCGCCGCCTTCGCCCCGATCGGGCGGCCCGGCTGATCAGGCGACGTTGACCTGCGCGGCCTGGCTCATGGTCGGCGCCGACCAGAAGGCGCCCCCGTAGTACCAGGCGTAGGTGCCTGTGCCGGACGCCTTCACCTCGGCGCTCATCGAACCGTGGCTGTCGGTCCGCGTCGTCGCCACCCTCTGCCACGGGGAGCCGTTCGCGGGGCGGAAGAGCAGCTGCACGACCGCGCCGGGGTTGTAGACCCAGAGCCTGCTGCCCCAGTCCGGCTTGGTGAGCTGGCCCTCGATCTGCATCGCCTGGCCCGGCCTGGCGATCGGCAGGACCCCGCTGATCACCGCGGCGGCCGCCTTCTGGATCGAGAAGGTGCCGGCGGTGTCCGACTCGAAGCGGTCGCCGTCGTTGGCGTTGGCCGTCGCCTGGACGTGCCAGCGGCCCGCCATGTCGTCGAAGACCTGGCGCCGGCTCACGTCGACCGTGGCGGTCCCGCGGCAGACCGAGATCTGCTTGGACTTCGCCTGGCAGGTGGTGGCGGTCGGCCTGAGCACGCCGTAGTTGCTGCCCCAGATGCCGACGTGGTCGACGGACCTGATCCCCGACTTGTCCTCGGCCGTCACCGCGAAGTCGAAGGTGGTCCGGTCGGTGGGGCCGAGCACCACCGGCTTTCCGCCGTTGACCTCCACGGACAGGATTCTGGTGTCGCCGCTGGACTGGCGCTGGCCGATCGAGGGCAGCACGATGCCGCCGACCGCGAGCACCCCCGACACCAACAGGAGCACGGACCTTCTGCGCATCTTCCTCATCCAACCGCTCGACCGGCACCCATTGTCCCCGAACGGCGGACCGACCCGGCCACCCCTGTCGACATCGTCGCCCGCGAGCGGCGTAGGCTCTACGGCGGCCGGGACTACCCCAGCGTCCGAGGCCTGGTGAGGGAGCACGTGAACACGGTGGCAACAGCAGGGACGGCGCAGCTCGCCGCCGGCGCCACTCTCTGCTGCTCGGTACGGGACGTCGTGAAGACGTACCGGGTCGGGCGCGGCGCGGCAGCCACCGAGGTGCGGGCCAACGCCGGCATCTCGCTGGAGATCCGCCGCGGCGAGGTCTTCGGCCTGCTGGGGCCGAACGGCGCCGGCAAGTCGACGCTGGTGCGCCAGCTGACCGGGCTGCTGCGTCCGGACGCGGGCGCCATCGAGATCCTCGGCCACGACATCGTCCGCCACCCGGACCGCGCCGCACGCCTGCTCGCCTATCTGGGCCAGGAGTCGACGGCGCTGGACGAGCTCACGGTGCACCTCGCCGTGGAGACCACCGCCCGGCTGCGCGGCCTGGGGGCCGCGGCCGCCCGCCGGACCACCGACGAGGTCGTCGAGGAGCTCGCGCTCGGCCCGATCGCGCAGCGACCGCTGGCCAAGCTCTCCGGCGGCCAGCGCCGACTGGCCTGCTTCGGCGCGGCGCTCGCGGGGCCGCGTCCGCTACTGGTGCTGGACGAGCCGACCACCGGCATGGACCCGATCGCGCGCCGTGCCGTCTGGTCCGCCGTGGACCGCCGCCGCCGTGCGGACGGCACGACGGTGCTGCTGGTCACCCACAACGTCATCGAGGCGGAGACCGTGCTGGACCGGGTCGCGGTCATCGACGAGGGGCGGGTCATCGCCTGCGACACCCCCGGCGGCCTCAAGGCGATGGTCGACGGCGACGTCAGGCTGGACCTCGTCTGGCGCGAGGAGGCCCCCACCGCGCTGCCGCTGGTCGCGGCGCTCGCCCGCCGGGCCTCGGTGAACGGCCGCCGCTGGACGGTCCGGGCGACCCCGGAGGAGGCGCGCGAGCTGGTCGCCGAGGTGACCTCGGGGCCCGCGTTCGCCGCCCTGGACGACTTCTCGCTCAGCACGCCCAGCCTGGAGGACGTCTACCTGCTGCTCGGCGGCCGACACGAGGGGTTCGAGAAGTGAGCACGGTGTTCCCGCTGGCTCCGCGCGCCGCGCTGCTCCCCTCGCTGGGCGCGGTCTACCGGGCCCAGCTCTCCCGGGCCAGGGTGGCCAGGATTCCGCTGATGTTCGTGGCGACCTTCCAGTCGCTCGGCATCCTGGTCATGATGCGCGGCGTCGTCGGCGCGCACGACACCGAGGCGGCGCGCGATGTCGTCGCGGGCTCCAGCGTGCTGGTGGTCGCCTTCGTGGCGCTGAACCTGCTGGCCCAGTACTTCGGCAGGCTCCGCGCGACCGGCGGCCTGGACCACTACGCGACGCTTCCGGTCCCCGCCGCCTCGGTGGTGCTGGGCACGGCGGCGGCGTACGCGTCGTTCACCGTGCCGGGCACGGCGCTGACGGCCGCGGTCGGCTGCGCGATGTTCCAGCTGCCGTGGGTGCACCTGTGGATCGTGCTGGCCGTGATCCCGCTCGCGGGGGCGGCGCTGGCCGGCGTCGGCGCGGCCTGCGGGCTGCTGGCTCCCCGGCAGGAGATCGCCACGCTGCTGGGCCAGCTCGGCATGTCGGCGGCGCTGCTGCTCGGCGTGCTGCCGGCGAGTCACATGCCGGAGGCGGTCCGCTGGGTCCGCGACCTGCTGCCGTCCACCTACGGAGTCGAGGCCTTCGCCCGGACCTTCGCCGCCCGTCCCGACTGGGCGGCGGTCGGCGTCGACCTCGCCGTCTGCGCGGTCGTCGGCGGGCTCAGCCTCGCCCTGTCCACCTGGGCCTACCGCAGGGCCGCGACCCGCGCCTGACCGGACCGGGTCCGGTCCCGTTCGCGCGTGGCCCGGACGGACGTGCGACCATGTCCCGGTGACAGCACCGAACGCCCCCGAGGGTCCCCGGCCGCAGCACGGCCCGCTCCCCCTGCCCGCCGACGCCACGACGGAGTGGGCGGCGCCCGCCGAACGGCCGAACCGGTCCAGGGAGATCCAGCGGGCGCTTCTCGTCGGCACGGCCCTGGTCGTCGGCTCGGCCCTGGCCGGGCTCCTCTTCGGCGTGCTGTGGCATGCGCTGGCCCCCAGGGTCCCGCTGTACTCGGACGGCTCCGCGGTCTACCTGCGCGACCCCGAGGGCGAGCAGCAGATCGCCGCGGACGCGACGTTCGTGATCATCGGTGCCTGCTTCGGCGTGGTGACGGCGGCGCTGGCCTTCTGGTTCACCCACAAGCGCGGCGGCGCGGGCCTCGCTGTCCCGATCGGTCTGACGCTCGGCGGACTGGCGGCCGGCTGGGTCGCCTGGCAGCTGGGCATCCACATGGGCACGCAGGACATCGTCAAGGCGGCCCAGGCCGTCCCGAAGGGCGTCACCTTCTCCCGCCCCCTCCAACTCGGCGCGAAGACGGCCCTGGTCGGCTGGCCCATGGCCGCCCTGCTGACGCTGCTGGCCGCGACCGCCTTCTTCACCAAGGAGGAGCTGCCCGCGACTCCGTCCCAGGGAGCCCCGGCGGGCGAGTGACCCTCGGGGCCGGGGGCGTCCCGTCGAAGGCGTCGGGCGGTGACTCGGCGGGCCGCGTCGCACGCCTGCGGATCCGGCGCGACCGGGCGCGGAGCTGCTCCGCTTCATCGCCCATGGTCCTGCAGTCGCGGATGCGCGCCGACATGTCCCGGATCAGCGTCCGCGAGCGCGCGTTCGCCACCATGACGGTGGACGTGCTCTACCAGACCCTTCAGGAGAGCTTCCGCGCCCATGTCGGCCGCGCGCTCGGCGCGGGGGCGACGCCGGACGAGTTCCGTGCCGTCGTCCGCGCCACCGCGACGTCCGGGATGACCCGGGCCTGGCGCGCGCTGAACGTCCTCGACGCCCTGCCGGCCGACCTGGAGCAGCCCGGCACGCGCGGCTGAACAAGCCGACGCCCGGACCGCCCGCACAGCGAGGCCGTGCAGGCGGTCCGGGCGAACGGCCCGTGACCTCTCAGGCGACCCAGGCGCCCGCGCCCAGGAGGCCCTTGATGTCGCTGGCGAAGCCGTTCTCCGCGTCCACCAGGAAGCCCAGTTCGAAGAGGACGCTGCGGGTGTGACCCTCCATCAGCAGGCGGACCGGGACGTCACCGGGGTGGGCCTTGAGGGCGCGCTTGAGCTCGGCCACCAGCTGGGCGTTGATCTTCCGCTCGTGGATCGTCAGCTGGATCGGCGGCTTGCCGCCGTGCTCCGCCGCCGAGATGTCGAGCATCTGCATCTCCGAGCCGAAGATGCTCAGCGCGCCGTCGCGCTCGTTCAGCCGGCCCTTGACCGCGACGACGTTGTCCTCGACCAGCATCTCGCTCAGCAGCATGTAGGTCTTGGGGAAGAACAGCACCTCGACCGTGCCGTCACGGTCGGCCAGCGTGATCAGCGCCCAGGCGTTGCCCGCCTTGTTGATGCGCCGGTCCACCGAGGTGATCAGCCCGGAGAGCTTGACCTCGCCCTCCGTCCGGCCGGAGCCCAGCAGTTCGGCGATCGAGGTGTCGCGGTTGCGCGCGAGGATGTGCTCGGCGCCGTCCAGCGGGTGGCTGGAGACGTACAGGCCCAGCATCTCCCGCTCGGTCGAGAGCAGGTGCTTGCGCGGCCACTCCTTCTCGTCGACGGTGAAGTCCAGCCCGATCGTCGGGTTGTCGCTGCCGTCGTCGATCGCCCCGAACAGGTCGTCCTGGCCGATCGCGGCCTGCTTCTTCAGGCCGATGACCGCGTCGATCGCGTTCTCCGCGACCGCGACCAGCCCGCGCCGGGTGTGGTCGAGCGAGTCGAAGGCACCCGCCTTGATCAGCGAGTCGACCGCGCGCTTGTTGCAGACCGGCAGCTCGACCTTGTCGAGGAAGTCCGCGAAGGAGGTGTACTTGCCCTTCGACTTCCGCGTCGCCACCAGCGAGTCGATGACGTTCTCACCGACGTTGCGGATCGCCTTCAGACCGAAGCGGACATCCTCGCCGACGGCGGTGAAGTCGGTCACCGACTCGTTGATGTCCGGCGAGAGGACCCTGATCCCCTGGGCCCGCGCGTCGGCCAGGTAGATCGCCATCTTGTCCTTGTCGTCGCCGACGGAGGTGAGCAGCGCGGCCATGTACTCGGCAGGGAAGTTGGCCTTGAGGTAGGCGGTCCAGTAGGAGACCAGCCCGTACGCGGCGGAGTGCGACTTGTTGAAGGCGTAGCCGGCGAAGGGGACCAGGACGTCCCAGACCGCCTGGATCGCCTCGTCCGAGTAGCCGCGCTCCTTGCAGCCCGCGTGGAAGGGGACGAACTCCTTCTCCAGGACCTCCTTCTTCTTCTTGCCCATGGCGCGGCGGAGCAGGTCGGCCTGACCGAGGCTGTAGCCGGCCAGCACCTGCGCGGCGCGCTGCACCTGCTCCTGATAGACGATCAGGCCGTAGGTGGGGCCGAGGACGTCCTTGAGCGGCTCCTCCAGCTCCGGGTGGATCGGGGTGATCTCCTGCTGGGCGTTCTTGCGCAGCGCGTAGTTGGTGTGCGAGTTCATGCCCATCGGGCCCGGACGGTACAGCGCCGAGACGGCGGAGATGTCGGCGAACTCGGTGGGCTTCATCAGCCGCAGCAGGGCGCGCATGGGGCCGCCATCGAGCTGGAACACGCCCAGGGTGTCGCCCCTGGCCAGCAGCTGGAAGGTGACCGGGTCGTCCAGCGGGATCTCGTCGCAGTCGACGTCGACGCCGCGGTTGGCCTTGATGACCTTGATGCAGTGGTCGATGATGCCCAGGTTCCGCAGACCCAGGAAGTCCATCTTGATCAGGCCCATGGCTTCGCACGACGGGTAGTCGAAGCCGGTGATGATGGTGCCGTCCTTGTCCCGCATGTGCAGCGGGATCAGGTCGAGCAGCGGGGTCGAGGAGAGGATCACGGCCGCGGCGTGCACGCCGGTGCCCCGGATCAGGCCCTCGATGCCCATGCCGGTGTCGATGATCTTCTTGACGTCCGGCTCGTTCTCGTAGAGCGCCCGGATCTCCGTGCCCTCGCTGTACCGCCCGTGCTCGCGGTTGAAGAGGTCCTTGAGCGGGACACCCTTGCCCATCACGTCCGGCGGCATCGCCTTGGTGATCTTGTCGCCCATGGCGAAGGGGTAGCCGAGGATGCGCGAGGAGTCCTTGACGGCGGCCTTGGCCTTGATCGTGCCGAAGGTGTTGACCTGCGCGGTGTAGGCGGCGCCGTACTTCTCGCCGACGTAGCGGACCATCTGGTCGCGCTGGCGGTCGTCGAAGTCGATGTCGACGTCCGGGGGGTTGATGCGCTCGGGGTTGAGGAAGCGCTCGAACAGCAGGTCGTGCTCGATCGGGTCGAGCTGGGTGATGCCGGTCAGGTAGGCGATCATCGAACCGGCCGCGGAACCACGGCCCGGACCGACCGGGATGCCGTTGTCGCGGGCGTACTGGCAGATGTCCGCGACCACGAGGAAGTAGGAGGAGAAGCCCATCGGGTCGATGACGGACATCTCCAGCTCGATCCGGTCCAGGACCTCCTGGCTCGGGTTCTCGCCGAAGCGGCGCTGCAGGCCCTCGCCGATCTTCTGGCGCAGGTAGCTGACCTGCGTCTCACCCTCGGGCACGTCGAACTGCGGCATCCGGTCGACGTAGTCGAAGACCTCGTCGTAGGGCTCGATCATCGACTCGACGAGGAGCGTGTTGTCGCACGCCTCCGGCAGCTCGCGGAAGAGCTCGCGCATCTCCTCGGAGGTCTTGAGGTAGTAGCCGGAGCCGTTGAACTTGAAGCGGTTCGGGTCGTCCTTGTTCTTGCCGACGCCGATGCAGAGCAGGTTGTCGTGCGCGTCGGCCTGGTCCGCGGTGACGTAGTGCGAGTCGTTGGTGGCCAGCAGCGGGATGTTCAGATCCTTGGCCAGCCGCAGCAGGTCCTCGCGGACGTCGCGCTCGATGCCGAGCCCGTGGTCCATCAGCTCGAGGAAGTAGTTCTCCCTGCCGAAGATGTCCTGGTAGGCGGCGGCCGCCGCGACGGCCTCCTCGTACTGGCCGAGCCTGATCCTGGTCTGCACCTCGCCGGAGGGGCAGCCGGTCGTGGCGATGATGCCCTCGGCGTGCTGGGCGATGAGCTCGCGGTCCATCCGGGGCTTCATGTAGTAGCCCTCGATGGAGGCCAGCGAGGAGAGCCGGAAGAGGTTCCGCAGCCCGCCGGCGTTCTTGGCCCACATCGTCATGTGGGTGTACCGGCCACCGCCGGAGACGTCCTTGCCGCCCTCGCCGCTGGCGTCGCCGCCGGACATCCGGCCGCCCTGCTGACCCCAGAAGGTCTGCTTCTTGTGGGTGCGGCTGCCGGGCGCGACATAGGCCTCGATGCCGATGATCGGCTTGACCGGGTGCTTCTTGGCGATCTGGAAGAACTCGTAGGCGCCGAACATGTTGCCGTGGTCGGACATCGCGATCGCGGGCATGCCCTGCCGCTCGACCTCGGCGAACATCTTGCCGTTCTTCGCGGCCCCGTCCAGCATCGAGAACTCGGTGTGAACATGCAGGTGAACGAAGCTGTCGGCCACGGTGGACAGAACTCCCTCAAGGGCGGCGGCGGGGTGTGAAGGAACTACCCTATCCCGCCTTCGCACCGCCGGGGACGGGCGCGCCCAATGTCGCTCACGCCCAGCGTTTCATGCTACTTAGTCTGATATGTCCTGGACCCTGCTCAGTCAGCTGCTCGCCCTCGCGGTGACCATCGGAGCCACGCTGCTCATCGGCTGGCTGGTCGACAAGGGGCTGCAGCGGATCTCCGCACGTCACCCGGAGACCGCCTTCTGGTCGCTGCTGCGGCGCTGCCGCATCCCGCTCCAGTTCGTCGTCTGTCTGGGCCTGCTGCGCGCCGACGCGCTGGTGAGCCGGATCTTCAAGGGCAACGCCGGTGACGTGCAGCACTGGCTGCTGCTGGCGTTGATGGCCTCGGTCGGCTGGCTGGTGGTCAGGGTGCTGGCGGCCGTGCTGGCCGCGTTCTTCGCCCGCTACGAGGCGCTGAGCGACGACGCCGCGCGGGTGCAGCGGGTGCGCACCCAGGTCGGCATGCTGCGGCGGGCGGCGAGCGCGCTGGTGGCGCTGGTCACGGTGGCGGCGATGCTGCTCACCTTCCCCGGCATGCGGACGATCGGCGCCTCGCTGCTGGCCTCGGCCGGTCTGATCGGCATCGTGGCCGGCATCGCGGCGCAGAGCACGCTGGGCAACTTCTTCGCCGGCCTGGTGATCGCCTTCGGCGACCTGGTGCGGATCGGCGACACCGTGGTGGTCGAGCAGCAGCAGGGCACGGTGGAGGAGATCACCCTCTCCTACCTGGTGATCCGGCTCTGGGACCAGCGGCGGCTGGTGGTTCCGGTCTCCTACTTCGTCAGCCGGCCGTTCGAGAACTGGACCAGGGCCGACCCGAAGATCACCGGCTCGATGCTGCTCCACCTCGACCACGCGACCCCCGTCGCGGCGCTGCGGGAGGAGTTCCACCGGCTGCTGCGCGAGAGCAAGGAGTGGGACGGCCGCGACTGGCGCCTGGTGGTCTTCGACACCACCCCCTCCACCATCGTCCTGCGCGCGACCATGACGGCCCGCACAGCGGACGACGCCTTCACCCTCAAGTGCGCGGTCCGCGAATCCCTCCTCGCCTGGCTCCGCGACCAGCACCCCGAGGCGCTCCCCCGCGTCCGCACGGCGGGGTAAGGGGACAGCCCCGCCCCGGCGGGGCACACTTTCGGGTGAGACCACCATCGATCACCTCGATCTGTCCGCGCGGGGCGATAGCTTCCGACACGAAGCAGCGCACACCGACCGACTGACCGGGGGGAAGGCATGGCGCTGATGACCGCCGTCGAGCAGCCCACTTCGGGGCCCTCGTGGGACGAGCTGCTCCGCATGTTCCACGAGGTGGACCAGTCAGCGCCAGAAGGCTGTCGCGCCGAGTTGATCGAGGGGGAAATCCTTGTGACCCCGCCGCCGGACGGCGACCACGAGACTGTCAGCGCCGAGGTCGTCCGGCAGTTCATCTCGAACTCGGAGCTCACGGTGCTCGTCCTGGCCAACAAGGGCCTCGTCGTTCCCGGCGGCCGGTTCATTCCGGACGGCACGGTCTGCGCGCGGGAGGCCTTCCGCCACGCGCGCCCATGGGCTCCCCCCACTGGGGCGCTGCTGGTGTACGAAGTGACGTCGACGCGCCCCGACAAGGACCGCACGGCCAAGCGCCGTGGCTACGCCGCTGCGGCGATCCCCTGCTATCTGCTGATCGACCGGAGCACCGCAACGGTCACCCTCTTCACGGAACCGAAGGGTGCGGACTATCGCGTGCGTGTCGAAGTCGAGTTCGGACAGGCGTTGGGCCTCCCCAAGCCGTTCGGCTTCGACCTGGACACCTCGGTCTTCGAGTAGGTCTCACCCCCGGCGCCGGATCCCGTACCAGCCGAGGGTCAGAGCGGCGGCGATGGGGACGACGAGGGCGATGGTCCAGCGGCCGACGGCGCCGCCGGAGACGCCCATCTCGATCACGACGAAGGCCAGGAAGCCGATCGTGGCGATCTCGATCCACGGCGAGGCACCCAGCCGGAATGCCGGGCGGACGACGTGGCCCGCCCCGGCGCGGCGGACGAAGAGGATGTGGCAGACCATGATCATGACCCAGGTGCTGATCACGCCCAGCGCCGCGATGTTGACCACGATCTCGAAGGCCTCGCCCGGCAGCCAGGCGTTGAGGCCGACGCCGACGAGCGCCGCGCCCGCGGTGAGGAAGATGCCGCCGTAGGGCACCTGGGTGCGGCTCATCCGGCCGGTGAAGGCGGGAGCGGAGCCGGCCGCGGAGAGCGAGCGGAGGATGCGGCCGGTGGTGTAGAGGCCCGAGTTGAGGCTCGACATGGCGGCGGTCAGGACCACCGCGTTCATGATCCCGCCGATGCCGGGCAGGCCGATCTTGGAGAAGACCGTCACGAAGGGGCTCTCGCTCGCCGAGTAGGCCGTCCACGGGAGCAGCAGCACCAGCATGACGATGGAGCCGACGTAGAAGAGGGCGATCCGCCACATGATGGAGTTGACGGCCTTGGGCACGACCTTCGCCGGCTCGGCGGTCTCCCCCGCCGTGACGCCGACCATCTCGACGGCCGCGTAGGCGAAGACGACGCTCTGCAGCACCACGATCATCTGCACCACGCCGCGCGGGAACCAGCCGCCGTTGTCGGTGATCATGTGCAGGCCCGGCTGCTGCCCGTCGATCTGGTGCTGCGAGGCCAGCAGCACCACCCCGACGACCAGGAACAGCACGATCGCCGCCACCTTGACGATGGCGAACCAGAACTCCATCTCGCCGAAGAGCCGCACCGAGATCAGGTTGATGGACAGCACCACGGCCAGCGCGACCAGGGCCAGCACCCACTGCGGGATCGCGGCGAACGCACCCCAGTAGTGCACGTACAGCGCGACCGCCGTGATGTCGGCCATGCCGGTCGTGGACCAGTTCAGCACGTACATCCAGCCCGCGACGTACGCGCCCTTCTCGCCCAGGAACTCCCGCGCGTAACTGACGAACGAGCCGGAGGAGGGCCGGTGCAGCACCAGCTCCCCCAGCGCCCGCACCACGAAGAAGGCGAAGAGGCCCGCCACCGCGTAGGAGATGGCGAGCGAGGGGCCGGCCTTGGCCAGGTTCGCCCCGGCGCCCAGGAAGAGGGCCGGTGCCGATCGCGCCGCCGATGGCGATCATCGAGATATGACGCGGCGCCAGGGTCTTGGCGTAGCCGGAGTCCCCGTCGTCGTCGAGTTCGACGTCGACGAATCCGCCCTGGGTGATCGTGGGGTCCTGACTCACTGCGGTGGCACCTTTCGCTTCAGCGCTCGCTGCGCAGGTCGAGCTGGCGGATGACGCGGTCGACCAGTTCGGGGTCCGCGCCCGGTTCCATCCGGGCGATCTGCATCTCCTCGCGCGAGGCGGCGAGCATGTCGGCCTCGATCCTTCGGAAGGTCGTGAAGACCTTGATCCGCTTCTTCCACTCCTCGCGCTGCTGCTCGTCGTAGATGTCGGGGCGGCTGCGGGCCAGCCGGTCGGTCTGGCGCTGCTTGAGCCGCTCGACCAGGTCCTCGGGCAGCTGCTCGTCCGCGGCCAGCTGTTTCAGACGCAGCAGGCCGGCCTTGGTCGCGCGGAACCAGAGCCGGCGCTCCTCGTGGTCCTCGGCGTCCTGGTCGCGGCCGAGGCCGAGCCAGCGGACCACCAGCGGCAGCGTCATGCCCTGGAAGAGCAGCGTGAAGAGGACCACGGAGAAGGCGATGAAGACGATCTCGTTGCGCATCGGGAACTCCGCGCCCCCGTGCACGGTGAACGGCACGGCCAGGGCCAGCGCCACCGAGGCCACCCCGCGCATCCCCGACCACCACAGCACCACCGACTCGCGCCAGCCCAGCGGCGCCGCGTCCTCCCTGCGACCCAGCCGACGGTCGAGCCGGTTGGTGAACCACGCCCCCGGCAGCAACCACAGGAAGCGCACGCCGACCACGACCACGATCACCAGGGCCGCGTCGCCGACCATCGACGGCCAGCCCCGGCCGACCTCGCGCAGGACGCTGGACCACTCGAGACCGATCAGGCCGAAGGCCATCCCCGAGATGAGCAGCTCGACCACGTCCCAGAAGGCGGAGCCGACCAACCGGTAGCTGACATCGTCCGCGCCGACCGCCTGGTCGTTGATCCACAGCGAGCAGACCAGCACCGCCAGCACCCCGGAGCCGTGCGCCTTCTCGGCCAGCTCGTATACCGCGAAGGGCACCAGCAGGCTCAGCGCCACCTGCAGCGTGGCGTCGCTCAGCAGCGCGATGACCTTGCCGCTCAGCCAGCCGATGCCGACCCCGAAGACGACGGCGAGCACCGCCGACAGCACCAGCCGCAGCACCGCCTCCAGGGTGGAGAACTCCCCCGAGACCACGGCGTCGATCGCCAGGCCGTAGACGACCAGCGCAGTGACGTCGTTGAAGAGGCCCTCGGTCTCCAGGATGCCCATCAGGCGGCGCGGCAGACCGACGCTGGCCGCGACCGCGCCGGCCGCGATCGGGTCGGGTGGGGAGATCAGGGCGCCCAGCGCCACCGCGGCGGCGACGGGCATCGCCGGGGTGATCCAGTGCATCGCGCCGGCCACCGCGGCCGTGGTCACGACCACGAGCGCGACGGCCAGCAGCATGATGACGCGGACGTTCGCCTTGAAGTAGCGCATGGTGGACCGCTGGGCCGCCGCGTAGATCAGCGGCGGGAGCACCAGCGGCAGGATCAGGTCCGGTTCCAGGCTGATGTTCGGCACGAACGGCAGCAACGCGAAGACGATGCCGATGATCGTCATGATCACCGGCTGCGGAACCCGGATCCGCTCGGCGAGCGGCGTGGTGACGATGGCGCAGAGAAAGACGGTGAACAGGAGGGTCAGCTGCGCCACATGGTCATCATGTCAGACGTTTCGTCATACTCCGGTGCGGAATGCCCGCGTCGGGGTATTCCTCGCCGAAGGCGACATAGCCCAGCTTCTCGTAGAAGCCGAGCGCCTGGGTCTGCGCGTGCAGCTCCAGTTCGGCGCCGCCTTGCGCGCGCCCCGCCTCCTCGATCGCCAGCACCAGCGCCGCGCCGAGACCGGTGCCGCGGGCACGCCTGCTGACGGCGAGTCGGCCCAGCAGCACGACCCCCTCGCGGCCGGTCTGGGTGAGCGCCTGCGGGCCGTGGATCAGCCGCCCGGTGCCCAGCGGGGCTCCGTCCCCGGCGCGGGCGATCACATGGACGGAGGTCGCGTCCAGCTCGTCGTACTCCAGCTCCGGCGGCACGCCCTGCTCGACGACGAAGACCTCGTGCCGGACCGCGCGCACGTCGGCCATGTCGGCGTCGGTTGCGACGGCGATCACGACACCGGCGTCAGCTTTCGGCACTGATGATCTCCAGGGCTCGGGCCAGGTCGGCCGGGTACTCGCTGCTGAACTCGACCCACTCGCCGGTGCCGGGGTGCTCGAAGCCGAGCGAGACGGCGTGCAGCCACTGCCGGGTCAGGCCGAGGCGCTTGGCCAGCGTCGGGTCGGCGCCGTAGGTGAGGTCGCCGACGCAGGGGTGGCGCAGCGCGGACATGTGGACCCGGATCTGGTGGGTGCGGCCGGTCTCCAGCTTGATGTCCAGCAGCGAGGCGGCGCGGTAGGCCTCGATCAGGTCGTAGTGGGTCACCGAGGGCTTGCCGCCGGCGACGACCGCCCACTTCCAGTCGCTGCTGGGGTGACGGTCGATCGGGGCGTCCACGGTGCCGGACAGCGGGTCCGGGTGGCCCTGGACCAGCGCGTTGTAGCGCTTCTCCGGGACACGGTCCCGGAACTGCTGCTTGAGCGAGGTGTAGGCGCGCTCGGACTTGGCGACGACCATCAGGCCCGAGGTGCCGACGTCCAGCCGGTGCACCACACCCTGGCGCTCGGCCGCGCCGGAGGTGGAGATCCGGTAGCCCGCTCCGGCCAGGCCGCCGATCACGGTCGGTCCGGTCCAGCCGGGGCTGGGGTGCGCGGCGACGCCGACCGGCTTGTCGACCAGGACGAAGTCCTCGTCGTCGAAGACGATCTTCATGTCGTCGATCTTCTCGGCGACGATCTGCACCGGCGCCGGCGGCGCGGGGATCTCGACCTCGAGCCAGGCTCCCGCCATCACGCGCTCGGACTTGCCCACCGCCGTGCCGTCGACGGTCACCTTGCCGTCCGCGGCCAGCTCGGCCGCCTTCGTGCGGGAGAAGCCGAACATACGGGCGATCGCGGCGTCGACGCGCTCGCCTTCGAGGCCGTCGGGCACGGGCAGGGCGCGGATCTGGGGAACGGTGCTCACCGTAACGAGTATGCCGGACCGCGGCGCCTCCTCCGGCCCGCACCCACGCAACGGGTCGGATCACCCGTTATCGGATTTTGACATAGCTGTGCACGTGAAGCGCTGTTCAGGGGTGAGAGGATGCGGTCTCAATTCAGGGGGGAGCGCGCCGCATAACGCTGTGCAGCCCGTGACCTCGTGCTCATGATCCCGCAGGAGGACAACCCTCATGGCCCGTTCCCTCTCGCAGCGCCTGCTCGCCGCCGGCGCGGTCGTCGCTGCCGGCTCGCTGCTCCTGACCGGCTGCGGCAGCTCCAAGATCGGCGGCAACTCGGGTGCGGCCCCCGACGCCACGCAGTCCGTCAACGCCGAGGGCACGGACGCCGCGCTGGTCGCCATGGTCCCCGCGGACCTCAAGGCCAAGGGCACCGTCACCATCGCCACCGACTCGACCTACGCGCCCTCCGAGTTCAAGGACGCCGGCGGCAACATCGTCGGCATGGACATCGAGCTCGGCAACGCGATCATGAAGAAGCTCGGGCTCAAGGCCAACTGGCAGAGCGCCGACTTCTCCAGCATCCTCGTCGGCATCACCGCCAAGAAGTACGACCTCAGCTTCTCCTCCTTCACCGACACCAAGGACCGCGAGAAGCAGGTCGACATGGTCCAGTACTACAACGCGGGCGAGGCCATCGCCACGCTGACCGGCAACCCGGACAAGCTCACCGGCAACGCCGCCGACCTGTGCGGCATCAAGGTCTCCGTCCAGACCGGCACCACCGAGGCCGACGAGATCAAGAACACCATCAACCCCGCCTGCAAGAAGGCCGGCAAGCCCGAGGTCCCCAACAACGGCGACCAGTTCAACGCCCAGACCGACGCCACCTCCGCCCTGATCGCCAAGCGCGACCAGGCCATGATGGCCGACTCCCCGGTCATCGACTACGCCGTCAAGCAGAGCAACGGCCAGCTCATCAAGATCGGCCAGGACTACAACACCGCCCCCTACGGCATCGCGCTCCCCAAGGGCGACGGCCAGCTCGCCCAGGCCGTCCAGGGCGCCATCAAGGACATCATCGCCGACGGCACCTACACCCAGATCCTGACCAAGTGGGGCGTCGAGTCCGGCGCGCTCACCGCGGACAAGGTCCTCATCAACGCCGCCGCCAGCTGACCGCTCCCCGCGCTCCCCACGTAAGGCATAGAGAATCGTGACGATTCCTCAAGACGACGCGCCCCCGGTCCGGGGGCGCCCGGAGGAGATCCGGGCCGTCGCGGTCCGGCACCCCGGCCGCTGGGTGGCCATCGCCGTGATCGCGGTGCTCGCGGCCATGTTCGCGCACCTGCTGATCACCAGCAGCGTCCTGCACTGGGACGTGGTCGGCCAGATCTTCACCTACCCCACGGTGATCGCCGGCCTCGGCCGGACGATGCTGCTGACCGTGCTGGCCATGGTCATCGGCATCGTCGGCGGCATCGTGCTCGCCGTCATGCGCCTGTCGGGCAACCCGGTTCTGTCCGGGGTCTCCTGGATCTACATCTGGGTCTTCCGCGGCACCCCCGTCCTGGTCCAGCTCTACGTCTGGAACTTCCTCGGCGCGGTGGTCCCGAAGATCGGCCTCGGCATCCCGTTCGGTCCGACCTTCGTGTCGTGGAGCTACAACGACCTGATCGGGCTGTTCACCGCCGCCGTGCTGGCCCTCGGCCTGAACGAGGCCGCCTACTTCGCGGAGATCGTCCGCGCGGGCATCCAGTCGGTCGACGAGGGCCAGAGCGAGGCGGCGTCCTCGCTGGGCCTGAACCGCGGCCAGACGCTGCGCCGGATCGTGCTGCCGCAGGCCATGCGGGTCATCATCCCGCCGGCCGGCAACGAGACCATCTCCATGCTGAAGACCACCTCGCTGGTCTCGGCGATCTCGCTGGAGGACCTGACCCGCGCCGGCCAGGACATCGCCTCGCGCACCTTCTACGAGATCCCGGCCCTGGTCGCGATCAGCCTCTGGTACCTGCTGATCACCTCGATCCTCTCGATCGGCCAGTACTACGTCGAGCGCTACTACTCGCGCGGCACCAACCGGATCCTTCCGCCCACGCCGTGGCAGAAGGTCAAGACGAACGTGTTCAGCCTCAAGCGCGTCGGAGGCACGGCATGACCATCGAACCCATGGTCCGCGCCGAGCAGGTGCACAAGTCCTACGGACCGGTCGAGGTGCTCAAGGGCATCGACCTCCAGGTGCAGCAGGGGCAGGTGTTCTGCCTGGTCGGTCCGTCCGGCTCGGGCAAGTCGACCTTCCTGCGCTGCATCAACCACCTGGAGAAGATCAACGCCGGCCGCCTCTACGTCGACGGCGAGCTGGTCGGCTACAAGGAGAAGGGCGGCAAGCTCCACGAGCTGCCCGACCGCGAGGTCGCGCTCAAGCGGCGCGACATCGGCATGGTGTTCCAGCGCTTCAACCTCTTCCCGCACAAGACCGCGGTGGAGAACATCATCGAGGCGCCGGTCCAGGTCAAGGGCGTCCCCAAGGCGGCCGCCCGCGAGCACGCCATGGAACTGCTGGCCAGGGTCGGCCTGGCCGACAAGGCCGGCAACTACCCCTCCCAGCTCTCCGGCGGCCAGCAGCAGCGCGTCGCCATCGCCCGCGCACTGGCGATGGAACCCAAGCTGATGCTCTTCGACGAGCCCACCTCCGCCCTCGACCCCGAACTCGTCGGCGACGTCCTCGACGTCATGCGGCAACTCGCCGAGGACGGCATGACCATGATCGTGGTCACCCACGAGATGGGCTTCGCCCGCGAGGTCGGCGACTCCCTCGTCTTCATGGACGACGGCATCGTCGTCGAGTCCGGCCACCCGCGCGAGGTCCTGACCAACCCGCAGCACGAACGCACCCAGGCGTTCCTCTCCAAGGTCCTCTGAGCGGACACACGACGAAGCGCCCGGCAGCTCGGCTGCCGGGCGCTTCGTCGTGGCCGGTTACCTGTCGCGCTGGACGGTGCCGTCCGGGTTGGTGCCCAGGAAGGAGAGCAGCACGACCAGGATGCCGCCGCAGACGATGGCCGAGTCGGCCAGGTTGAAGACGGCGAAGTGCTTGACCGAGATGAAGTCGACGACCTCGCCGCGGAACAGGCCGGGCGAGCGGAGGATCCGGTCGGTCAGGTTGCCGAAGGCGCCGCCCAGCAGCAGTCCCAGCGCGATCGCCCAGGGCAGGCTGTAGAGCTTGCGGGCCAGCCGGCTGATGACCACGATGACCGTCGCCGCGATGAGCGTGAAGACGACCGTCATCGCCGCGCCCATGCCGAAGGCCGCGCCCGGGTTGCGGATCACGGCGAGCTGGACCCAGTCGCCGACGATCCGGATCGCGTCCTTGTGCTCCAGCCGGGCCACGACCAGCAGCTTGCTGCCGAGGTCGAGGAGGTAGGCCAGCAGCGCGACGCTCAGCAGCACGCCGATCCGGCGCTTCCTGCGCACGGGTGCGGCCTCCTCCGGTGCGGCCTCGTCGAGTGCGGCCTCGTCGAGTACGTCTGCCGTCGCAGGCTCCAGGGACTCAGCGGCGTCGAGCGCCTCGGCCTCGGCGTCGTGGTGACCGTGGGTACTGATGATGCGCTCCGCGTGACCGTGTCGAGTGGGGCTTTCGCCGTCGAGGGTACGGCACGCGTCGGTCCCGGCGCGGCCAGGGGCGACACCGGGACCGCACGGTCGTGTCCTGGGACGGGGCCTAGTAGCGGCGTTCCTGCTTCTGCTTGCACTCCACGCAGAGCGTGGCGCGCGGGAAGGCCTGGACCCTGGCCTTGCCGACGGCCTTGCCGCAGGACTCGCAGAGGCCGAAACCGGTGCTCGCGATGCGCAGCAGCGCCCGCTCGGTCTGGGCCAGCATGTCGCGCGCGTTGGCGGCCAGGGACAGCTCGTGCTCGCGCGAGATGTTCTTGGTGCCGGCGTCGACCTGGTCGTCGCCCGCGCCGTCGCCGGAGTCCCGCATCAGGCCGCTGACGGCCGCCTCGGACGCCTGGATCTCGGCGCGCAGCTCCGCGGCCTCGGCGGTCAGCTCCGCCTGCAGCTCGCGGACCTCCTCCGCGGTCCACGGATCCTCTCCCTGGCGGACCGGAAGCGAGGCCGGGTCCGTGCGGGCGCCCGTGGCCTGGTGCGTCCGGGTGGCGGCCGTGGTCTTGTTACGCGTCACGATGCTCTCCCCCGGGTCGCCCACGGACACTCCGGTGCGGCGTGTCCCGCCGGCCCCGCTCCTTGCCTTGTCCGCCATTCCCTCGACCCCTTCGTGCATGACTGGCCGGCTCTGTTCGGTGCCGGAACGATAATGCGTGGCGAATGCCACCACAACGGGACATACCGGAGTTTGCCCCTCCACTCGCCTGCCTGCACCAGCGACTTCTTCGCTGCGCACCTTCTATGACGAACGGACGAAGGAAGTTGTGCCCAGAACGTGACGCGATAATCGCCATCCGTGTTCGTTACCGGCGCGTCACCACGTCAGGGGCGCGCGGGGGGTCGCTCGCAATGGACGAGAAATCGCCGCCGCGATCCCTATAGACTGCTCGGCAGCAAGGCGTGGATGGGGACGAGTACCGCCGCACGCAGCCACGAGAGACCCGGGGACGGTGGAAGCCCGGGGGTGTGCGCAGCGGGAACATCACCCCGGAGCCGCCGGAGGAAAGGCCCTGTGCGCGCCGTCGGCGCGGCCGGACCGAGTAGAACCGGCCGCTGCCCCAATGAGGGGGCCGTACGAGGCTTGTACGGCCAAGGAGGGTGGTACCGCGGGACGCGTCGCGTCTCGTCCCTCCGTCGGAGACCGCACTTCTCGAAGAAGACGCCGCCCGCCGGAGGAAAGCAATGTCTGCGCAGTACCGCGCCGTCCCCGCCCAAGTCGACCTGCCCGCGCTCGAGCACCAGATCCTCTCCTTCTGGCAGGACAACAAGATCTTCCAGCGGAGCCTGGAGCAGTCCGAGGGCCGTCCCGAGTGGGTGTTCTACGAGGGCCCGCCCACCGGCAACGGCAAGCCGGGCGCCCACCACATCGAGGCCCGCGTCTTCAAGGACCTCTTCCCGCGGTACCGGACCATGAAGGGCTACCACGTCGCCCGCAAGGCCGGCTGGGACTGTCACGGCCTGCCGGTCGAGCTCGCCGTCGAGAAGGAGCTCGGCTTCTCCGGCAAGCAGGACATCGAGGACTACGGCATCGCCGAGTTCAACGAGAAGTGCCGCGAGTCGGTGACCCGCCACACCGACATGTTCGCCGAGCTCACCACGCGGATGGGCTACTGGGTCGACCTGGACGACGCCTACCGCACCATGGACCCGGACTACATCCAGTCCGTCTGGTGGTCGCTCAAGCAGATCTTCGACAAGGGCCTGCTGGTCCAGGACTTCCGCGTGGCCCCCTGGTGCCCGCGCTGCGGCACCGGCCTGTCCGACCACGAGCTGGCCCAGGGCTACGAGACGGTCGTCGACCCCTCCGTCTACGTGCGCTTCCCTCTGACCGGCGGTCCGCTGGCCGGCCAGGCGTCGCTGCTGGTGTGGACGACGACCCCGTGGACGCTGGTCTCCAA
Organism: Streptacidiphilus rugosus AM-16; assembly: GCF_000744655.1. Lineage (NCBI taxonomy): Bacteria > Bacillati > Actinomycetota > Actinomycetes > Kitasatosporales > Streptomycetaceae > Streptacidiphilus > Streptacidiphilus rugosus. The sequence goes on from NZ_JQMJ01000004.1 coordinate 1,940,923, forward strand.
CGTCGCCGTCGCCGCGCACCCCGAGGTGACCTACGTGGTCGCCACCGACGGCTCCGAGCGGGTCGTCGTGGCCGAGCCGCTGGTGGAGAAGTCGCTGGGCGAGGGCTGGACCGCGACCGGCGAGCGCTTCACCGGCGCCGAGATGGAGCGCTGGACCTACCGGCGCCCCTTCGAGCTGGTCGAGGTGGAGGCCGTCGAGGGCGGCACGCACTACGTCGTCAACGCGGACTACGTCACCACCGAGGACGGCACCGGCCTGGTCCACCAGGCCCCGGCCTTCGGCGCCGACGACCTCGCGACCTGCCGGAACTACGGCCTGCCCATGGTCAACCCGGTCCGCGCCGACGGCACCTTCGAGGAGGGCGTGCCGCTGGTCGGCGGCGTCTTCTTCAAGAAGGCCGACGAGGCGCTCACCGCGGACCTGAAGGACCGCGGCCTGCTCTTCCGGCACGTCCCCTACGAGCACAGCTACCCGCACTGCTGGCGCTGCCACACCGCGCTGCTCTACTACGCACAGCCGTCCTGGTACGTGCGCACCACGGCCGTCAAGGACGCCCTGCTGCGCGAGAACGAGCGCACCAACTGGCACCCGGAGACGGTCAAGTACGGCCGCTTCGGCGACTGGCTGAACAACAACATCGACTGGGCGCTCAGCCGCAACCGCTACTGGGGCACCCCGCTGCCGATCTGGCGCTGCGAGGACGACCACCTCACCTGCGTCGGTTCGCTGGCCGAGCTCTCCGAGCTGACCGGCGCCGACCAGAGCGGCCTCGACCCGCACCGGCCGTTCATCGACGCGGTCACCTTCGGCTGCCCGGCCGAGGGCTGCGGGAAGACCGCCGTCCGCGTGCCCGAGGTCATCGACGCCTGGTACGACTCGGGCTCGATGCCGTTCGCGCAGTACGGCTACCCGCTGAAGAACCAGGAGCTGTTCGAGAAGCGCTACCCGGCGCAGTTCATCTCCGAGGCCATCGACCAGACCCGCGGCTGGTTCTACACGCTGATGGCGGTCGGCACGCTGGTGTTCGACAAGTCCTCCTACGAGAACGTCGTCTGCCTGGGCCACATCCTGGCCGAGGACGGCCGCAAGATGTCCAAGCACCTGGGCAACATCCTCGAACCGATCGAGCTGATGGACTCCAACGGCGCGGACGCGGTGCGCTGGTTCATGGCGGCCGGCGGCTCCCCCTGGTCGGCACGGCGCGTCGGCCACGGCACGATCCAGGAGGTCGTCCGCAAGACGCTGCTGACCTACTGGAACACCGTCGCCTTCCAGGCCCTCTACGCCCGCACGGCCGGCTGGGCGCCGTCCGCGGCCGACCCGGCCCCGGCCGACCGCCCGGCGCTGGACCAGTGGGTGCTGAGCGAGCTGAACACGCTGGTGCGCGAGGTGGACGCGGCGCTGGAGGCGTACGACACCCAGCGGGCCGGCAAGCTGCTCTCCGGCTTCGTCGACGACCTCAGCAACTGGTACGTCCGCCGTGGCCGCCGCCGCTTCTGGCAGGGCGAGCCTGCCGCGCTGGCGACCCTGCACGAGGCGCTGGAGACGGTCACCCGGCTGATGGCCCCGCTGGTCCCGTTCATCACCGAGCGGGTCTGGCAGGACCTTGTGGTCCCGGTCGTCCCCGACGCCCCCGAGTCGGTGCACCTGGCGGCCTGGCCGGTCGCGGACGAGACGCTGATCGACGCCGACCTCTCCCGCCGGATGGCGCTGGTGCGCCGCCTGGTCGAGCTGGGCCGCGCCACCCGCGCGGACTCCGGCGTCAAGACCCGCCAGCCGTTGTCGCGGGCGCTGGTCTCGGCGCAGGGCTTCGAGGACCTGCCGCAGGAGCTGCTGGCGCAGGTCGCGGAGGAGCTCAACGTCAGCGTGATCGAGTCGCTGGCGGAGGTCGGGGGCTCCCTCGTCGACACCACCGCCAAGGCGAACTTCCGCGCGCTGGGCAAGCGCTTCGGCAAGGGCGTCCAGGACGTGGCCAAGGCGGTCGCGGCGGCGGACGCGGCGGCGCTGTCCGCGTCGCTGCGCGCCACGGGCACCGCGTCGGTGGTCATGGGCGGGGAGACGGTGGAGCTCACGCCGGACGAGGTGATCATCACCGAGACCCCGCGCGAGGGCTGGGCCGTGGCCAACGAGTCCGGCGCGACGGTCGCGCTCGACCTGCACATCACCCCGGAGCTGCGGCTCGCGGGCGTCGCCCGCGACGCCATCCGGCAGGTGCAGGAGGCCCGCAAGAACTCCGGTCTGGAGGTCGCCGACCGCATCGTGCTGCGCTACGCGGCGACGACGGACGAGACCGCGGCAGCCCTCAGCACGCACGGCGCGCTGCTGGCGGACGAGGTCCTCGCCACGGACTTTGCGGCGGGCGAGCCGGACTGGGCGGATCCGACGGCCTTCTCGGACGAGTCCCTGGGCCTGACCTTCTGGCTCCGGAAGGCCTGACTCCCGTGACGGACATTCAGGTCCTGCGCGCGGCCGACCGCGTGGCCAGTCCCTGGAAGAACGGCGGCGGCGTGACCCGCGAGGTCGCGTCGTCGCCGTCCGGCGAGGCCGGCTTCGACTTCGACTGGCGCGTCTCCCTGGCGGACGTCGCCTCGGGCGGCCCGTTCTCGTCCTTCCCCGGCGTGGACCGGATCATCACGGTCGTCGACGGCGACGGCATGGCCCTCACCGTGGACGGCGTCGAGACGGTCGTCTCCGAGCGCTACCGCCCGTTCGCCTTCCCCGGCGACGCGGCGACGGACTGCCGCCTGCTGGGCGGCGCCCTGGTCGACTTCAACGTGATGACCCGCCGCGGCGCCCTCTCCGCGGAGGTCATCATCGTCACGGCGCGCACCCCGCTTCGCGGCAAGGCTCTCGCCATCCTCTTCGAGGGCACGGCGACCCTCGCGGGCACCACCCTCGCCCCCCTCGACGCCGCGCTCATCGCCTCCGGCACGGACGTGACCCTCGACGTCGAGGGCGTCGCCTGCGTCGTGACCTTCTCCTAGCGAGCCGGTTGCCCTCCCCCAGGGGGCGCGGGGAACTGCGCGAGAAACCACCGTGTGCGGATGGCCCTTCGCGCCCCGGGCCATCTGCTCGCCGGTGGCTTGTCGCGCAGTTCCCGGCGCCCCTGAACTGCGACTGAACCTGGCTGCACAAAAGGAACGCCCCCTTCACCGGAGGTCCGGTGTCGGGGGCGTTCCTTCAGGTCGGTGGGACCTTAGTTCTCGTCGTCCTGGTCGATCAGGAACCCGCGCATCGGCTGGGGGGCCTGCTGCAGCGGGGGCTGCGGACGGACGGCTGCCATCGGCTGCGTCATCGCCGCCGGAGGCGTCGGCTGGGCGCCCGAGGGCTGGAAGCCGTTGCCGCCGAAGGACGGCTGCGGCTGGCCGCCGCCGAAGGACTGCTGGCCGCCGAAGGTCTGGCCGCCGCCGAAGGACGGGCCGCCCGAGCTCATCGGGGACGCGCCCACCGGGCTCATCTGCGGCTGCTGGGACAGGGGCGCAGCCGGCGGGAGCGAGGCGGTGGCGGGCTGACGCGGCGGGGCCAGGCTGTCGTCCGCCTGGGACTCCAGCTGACGCAGCTGCGTCTCCAGGTAGGACTTGAGGCGGGTGCGGTACTCACGCTCGAACGCACGCAGGTCCTCGACCTTGCGCTCCAGCGTGGCACGCGCCGACTCCAGCGAGCCCATCGCGACGCGGTGCTTCTCCTGGGCGTCCCGCTCCAGCGCGTCCGCCTTGGCACGGGCGTCACGCTCAAGGCCCTCGGCGCGGCTGCGGGCCTCGCCGACGATCTTGTTGGCCTCGGAACGGGCCTCGGCGATCGCCTGGTCGGCGGTCTGCTGGGCCAGGGCGAGCACGCGGGCCGCCGAGTCGTTGTTCGGCTGCTGCGGCTGCATCATCTGCGGCGGCTGCTGCTGCATCGGGGCGAGGCCGCCACCGAAGGTCTGGCCGCCCATGGGGCCGCCCATCTGCGGCGCCTGCTGGAGCTGCGGGGCACCCTGCAGCTGCGGGGCACCGGGAAGCGCCGGCTGGCCGCCCGGCAGCTGCGGCGGGCCGGGGTGGCCCATCTGCTGCATGTGCGGCGGCATGCCCTGCTGCGGCACCGGCGGGCCGGATATGGCGGCGGGCACCGGCGGACCGGGGCGCTGCTGCTGCATCTGCTGGGGGTGCTGCTGCGATTCCTGCGGCAGCTCCTTGCGCATGTTCTGCTGGTTCTGCGCGGCGGCACGCGTCGCTGCGGCCAGCTTGGCGCGCAGGTCCTCGTTCTCGCGCAGGAGTCGGGTCAGCTCTCCTTCGACCTCGTCGAGGAAGGCATCGACCTCGTCCTCGTCATAGCCTTCGCGGAGGCGGACGGTCGTGAACTGCTTGTTCCGAACGTCCTCGGGGGTCAATGCCATTTCTTCACCTCAACGTGATCGTCGGACAGCCGGGCATCTGCGTCGGTCACAGCGCCCCCACGACCTGGATCAAAATCAACACAATGATGATCAGCAGCATGAAGGCCAGATCGAGGGCCATGCCTCCGATCCGTACCGGATGGATCCACCTGCGCAGGAGTTTGAGAGGGGGATCCGTGACGGTGTAGATGCTTTCGAGCAGGACGACCATGGCCCGTCCCGGCTGCCAGTCGCGAGCGAAGAACTGGACCCAGTCCATCACCATGCGCGCCAGCAGCAGGACGAAGAAACACATCAGCACGATGTACAGCACCTGCCATACAACGCTCACCGTGTCTCCCCTCGCCCTTCACTTCTGTCAGCTCTGGTTGAAGAACCCGCCCTCGGCGATCCGTGCCTTGTCCTCCGCCGTTACATCGACGTTAGCAGGAGACAGCAGGAACACCTTCTGCGTCACGCGCTCGATGCTGCCGTGAAGCCCGAAGACGAGTCCAGCCGCGAAGTCTACGAGGCGCTTGGCGTCCGTGTCGTCCATCTCCGTGAGATTCATGATCACAGGAGTGCTGTCACGGAAGTGTTCCCCGATGGTACGGGCTTCGTTGTAGGTGCGCGGGTGCAGCGTGGTGATGCGGTAAGGCTCCCGGTCGGAGCCGGTCTTGGACGTGATCACCGGTGCGCTCTTCTCCAGAAGACGACGTTCGGGTGTGATGGACGCCACTGGCGCGATCCGCGGTTCGGGAGCACGCATGGGGGCGACGACGGCCGAGGCGGCCACCGGCGCGGCGACGGGAGCCGCGGCGGGGCGGGGCACCTCCTCGGTGCGTCCGGTCCGCATCGGCTCGGGCTCGGGGCCGTAGTCCTCGTCGTCAGGGTCGTAACCCTGAGCGTCGTAACCATCGTCCTCCACGAGACCGAGGTAGACCGCCATCTTGCGCATCGCGCCGGCCATACTCCTGTCCTCCGCTCTGTGGTGGATCGGCCCGGGGAGGTTCTACGATCCACGGTCTGCCCCGGTGACCTGCAGACGCAGCCGGGGGAGATTCCTGATTGTCCGGATTTGTTCTCCGGTCTGATCTTCTAACCGGTGACGTTACCGGAGCGCCTGCCGCGCACCCAGCACCGCCGTACCGACGCGCACGTGTGTCGCACCGGCAGCAATGGCCTCTTCCAAGTCTCCTGACATCCCGGCAGAGACCATCGTGGCAGCAGGATGCGCCTCCCGTACACGGGATGCGATTTCCGCCAGACGCCCGAAGGCACGGCGCGGGTCGCCCGCGAACGGTCCGACCAACGGCGCCACCGCCATCACTCCGTCAAGTCGCAAGCCAGGAGCGGCTGCTACGGCATCCGCCAGCGCTCCGACCTCACTGGGAGCCGCGCCGCCGCGGTGCTCGCCCTCGGGGGTCTCAGATTCCAGTCCGACCTGGATCAGGCAGCCCAGTTCGGAACGTCCGGATTTGACCACTTCCGCGGAGAGTGCGGAGACGAGCCGGAGCCGGTCCACGGAATGCACTCGGTCGGCGTAGCGCAGAACGGAGCGCACTTTGTTCGTCTGCAATTGCCCGACGAAATGCCATTCCAAGGACAGATCCCGACATTCCGCCGCTTTCGGGGCGGCGTCCTGGTCCCGATTCTCGGCGACGTCGCGGACCCCGAGTTCGGCGAGGAGCCGGGTGTCGGAGGCGGGATAGGTCTTGGTGACCACGACCAGCGTGACCTCGTCGCGCGGTCGGCCGACGGCGGCGCAGGCGGCGTCGATGCGCGCCTCGACGGATGTCAGATTCGCCCTGAGTTCGGCGAGACGCTCCGCAGATGTCAGATTTGTCACTTTTCTCCGCCGCCCAGCCAGATGTAGCTCGCCAACCGACCGGTGCGCGCCGCACGGCGATAGGAGAAATGGTCCTCGGACTCGAGGGTGCAGACGTGGGCCTCCCCCTCCCGCACCGCCACACCCTGCCGCGCCAGCTGCGCGCGGACTCCGGCGGGGATGTCGAGTGCGGGCGTGCCCCAGCCGGTCTCGGCGTGCGCCTCCGGCGTTCCGGCGGCGACCTCGGCGCGAAGCTCCTCCGGCACCTCGTAGCAGCGGCCGCAGACGCTCGGCCCGACGACCGCGGTGATCTTCTCCGCGCCCAGCTCGCGCATGAGGGCGACAACGGTGTCGGCGACGCCCTTGGCGAGTCCGGGCCGTCCGACGTGCGCGGCGCCGACGACCCCGGCGGCGGGGTCGGCGAGCAGGATCGGCGTGCAGTCGGCCGTGAGCACGGCCAGGGCCAGGCCCGGAACCCGGGTGGCGACGGCGTCGACGGCCGGAGCCTCGCCGTCCGCCTGCCTGCCGTCGGCGACGAAGCCTTCGGCGCCGTGCACCTGGTTCATCCAGACCACGTCGGCGGGGTCGATCCCGAGAGCGGCGGCGGCGAGCCGCCGGTTCTCCCGAACGGCGGCGGGATCGTCCCCGACCGCGCCTCCGAGGTTCAGCTCGGCGAAGGGCTCGACGCTGACCCCGCCCCACCTGTCGGTGAACGCGGCCCGCACGCCCCACCCGAGATCAATCCGCTGCCCGATCATGCGATCACCTTATGGCACACGAGAAGCACGACAGGGGCGCGGGGAACTGCGCGAGAAACCACCCTGAGGAGATGGCCCTGCTCGCTCGGCGACCCACCACCGGGGTGGCTTGTCGCGCAGTTCCCCGCGCCCCTGGAGGTCGTGCGACTCCTACTTGAGGAAGTCCGGGACGTCCAGCTCCTCCGCCGCCGAGTCGACGTACGGCGGGCGCGGAGGCGCCTGCTGCGGGACCGGGGGGACGGTCGGCTCGGGCGCCGGCCGCGGGGTGTCCTCGGCGCGCGGCACGCTGCCCAGCGTGTGGACGCTGCGGCCGGCCGCCGTCGAGCCCGTGGCGCGGGGGAAGTCCGGGGTCGCGTTCGCGTTCGTGCGCTCGGTGCCGGTTCGGACGACCGGCTCGCGGACGATCGGGGTCGGCTGGCCGCCGTCGAAGCCCGCCGCGATGACGGTGACGCGGACCTCGTCGCCGAGCGCGTCGTCGATGACCGCGCCGAAGATGATGTTCGCCTCGGGGTGCGCCGCCTCGCTGACCAGCTGGGCGGACTCGTTGATCTCGAACAGGCCGAGGTCCGAGCCGCCGGAGATGGAGAGCAGCACGCCGCGGGCGCCGTCGATGGACGCCTCCAGCAGCGGCGAGGAGATCGCCATGACCGCCGCCGCCTTCGCCCGGTCCTCGCCGCGCGCCGAGCCGATGCCCATGAGGGCCGAACCCGCGCCGCTCATGACCGACTTGACGTCGGCGAAGTCGAGGTTGATCAGACCCGGGGTGGTGATCAGGTCGGTGATGCCCTGGACACCGGAGAGCAGCACCTGGTCGGCCGAGCGGAACGCGTCCAGCACGCTGACCTGGCGGTCCGAGATGGACAGCAGGCGGTCGTTCGGGATCACGATCAGCGTGTCGACCTCCTCGCGCAGCTGCGCGATGCCGTCCTCCGCCTGGTTGGCGCGGCGGCGGCCCTCGAAGGTGAACGGGCGCGTGACCACGCCGATCGTCAGGGCGCCGAGCGAGCGGGCGATGTTGGCCACCACGGGCGCGCCGCCGGTGCCTGTGCCGCCACCCTCACCGGCCGTCACGAAGACCATGTCGGCCCCCTTGAGGACCTCCTCGATCTCCTCGCGGTGGTCCTCGGCTGCCTTGCGGCCGACCTCGGGGTTGGCGCCGGCGCCGAGCCCACGGGTGAGTTCGCGACCGACGTCGAGCTTCACGTCGGCGTCGCTCATCAGCAGCGCCTGCGCGTCGGTGTTGATCGCGATGAACTCGACGCCCTTGAGACCGACCTCGATCATCCGGTTGATGGCGTTCACGCCGCCGCCGCCGATACCGACGACCTTGATGACTGCGAGGTAGTTCTGGGGTGCTGCCACGTCGAAGGCCTCTCGCCTCGGATCTGTCTTCTCATACCGAAGGGGCGGTGCTTCCGACGCTCCCGACCCGAACCCTAAACATGAGGTTTAGAGTTAATGCTATGTCACTGCTGCATTATCCACTGTCACTAGGACACTAGGTCTCCTGGCATGTCGGTTCAATGGACACGCCGAGCGAGCAGTTTTTTCTTGTGAGCCTATGTGATCAAAGGTCCGTGCCGTTACCCGGGGGTCAACCAGAGTCGGGGCTACGCCGACGCCCCGTCAAGACCACGGCCCCCGGGAGCTGCTCGGGTTCGCTCAGGATCGCAGCGCCGGATCGGTCGGTGCGCTCACGTCGTATCCCTTCGCGTCCTGTTTCATCAGGGCCGCCAGCACCACGGCTTTGCGCGCGCTCTGATCGGGGCTGCCCCAGTAGACGGTCGCCCCCGAGCTCAGCGTCAGCTCGATGTCGTCGTACGAATGAACGACGACCGCGGTCGTCCGGTGCGCTATCGCGGTCGGCAACACCTTGGCCACCTCGACCGCTCCGGCCACCAGAAGCTGCTCGGGGAATTCCGGCAGTGCGCCCTTTCCCGCCGCGGAGAGCTCGAGTTGGACCACCGGCACGCCGGTCGGCGGCTTCGGCAGGGTTGCGAAACGGACGCCCCCGGCGTCCTCCAGCGTGTACGACCCGCCCGTGCCGCGCACGGCCGCGACGGGGTTGCGCTCGGTGACCGCGATCCGCACCGCGTGCGGCCAGGAGGTGCTGACGACCACGTGGTCGACCCGCGGCAGCGCCTTCCTGACGCGGTCGGCGACGCCGTCGGTGTCCAGCCGTTCCAGCGGGCCGCCCAGGGGGACCCGGGCGGCGGCGAGCACCTGATCCGCGGTCAGCACCCTGGTGCCGGTCACGCTGACCGTGCGCACGTCGAAGACCGAGGAGAAGAGGACCAGCCAGACGCCGGTGCCCAGCAGCGCGGCGACCAGGGCGCAGATCACGCCGATGCCGCGCCGCGACAGCTTGAGCTTCGGCCGGGGCGGACGCTCCTGGTCCGGCCCCGGGGTCTCCCGCTCCTCCTCGACCCCGACGTACTCAGCCACGACGGCGGGCGCTCCCCCGGTGGGCCTCGATCGCCTCGTAGACCATCTGAGCCAGCAGCTGGTCCGCGTCGCGGCGGCCGAACTCGGCGGCGGCGTGGCTCATCTGCCACAGCCGCTGCGGGTCGGTCAGCACCGGCAGCAGCTGCGAGAGCACCCAGTCCGCGGTCAGCTCGGCGTCGTCCACCAGCAGGCCGCCGCCCGCACGGACGACGGGCTGGGCGTTGAGGCGCTGCTCGCCGTTGCCGATCGGCAGCGGCACGAAGGCGCCCGGCAGGCCGACGGCGGCCAGCTCGGCGACGGTCATGGCGCCGGCCCGGCAGAGCATCAGATCGGCGGCCGAGTAGGCCAGGTCCATCCGGTCGATGTACGGCACCGCCCGGTAGGGCGGCATGCCCGGCAGGTCGTCGCTGTGCGGGACCTCGTTCTTGGGTCCGACGGCGTGCAGGATCTGCACGCCGTACTGCTGCAGCCGCGGCGCGACGGCCTGGATGGTCTCGTTGAGCCGCCGGGCGCCCTGGGAGCCGCCGGAGACCAGCAGGGTCGGCAGGTTCTGCTCCAGGCCGAAGTACTGCCGCGCCTGCGGTCGGGCCAGGCCGCGGTCGAGGGTGGCGATGGTGTGCCGCAGCGGGATGCCGATGTAGCGGGCGTCGCGGAACTTGCTGTCCGGGGTGGCCACGGCCACGAAGTCGGTGTAGCGGGAACCGATCTTGTTGGCGACGCCGGGACGGGCGTTGGCCTCGTGGATCACGATCGGCACGCCGCTGCGCTTGGCCGCGAAGTAGGCGGACATGGCGACGTAGCCGCCGAAGCCGACGACGGCGTCGGCCTTGGTCCGCTCCAGCACGTCCTGGACCGCCTTGACGGTGTTGCGCAGCCGTCCCGGCAGGGTGATCAGGTCGCCGGAGGGCTTGCGCGGCAGGGCGACCTTGGGGATCAACGCGAGCTCGTACCCGCGTTCGGGGACCAGCCGCGTCTCCAGACCCTGCGAGGTGCCCAGCGCGGTGATGCCGACCGTGGGGTCGTTGCGCCGCAGCGCGTCCGCCAATGCCAGTGCGGGCTCGATATGCCCGGCGGTGCCACCGCCGGCGAGTACGACATGCACCGAAATTCACCGCTCCTTGTGGGGCAGCCGGAGGAACCGGCGCCGCGCCTGCTTGTTTCCCTTACGCCTGTTGCGCCTGCTCCGTGCGGCGAACGCCGCCTTCGCCCCCGGCTCGCTGCGTGCGAAGCAGAGCAGCATGCCGATCGCGAACATGGTCGGCAGCAGCGCGGACCCGCCATAGGAGAACATCGGGAGGGGGACGCCCGCGATGGGCAGAAGTCCCAGCACCGCACCAATGTTGATCGTGGCCTGGGCCATGATCCAGGTGGTGGCGCCTCCCGCTGCGTACCTGATGAACGGCTCCTTCGTGCGTACGGCCACGCGGATACCCGCATACCCTAGTGCCGCGAAGAGAACGAGGACGGACACGGTCCCCGCCAGACCCAGTTCCTCACCCGTGACGGCGAAGATGAAGTCGGTGTGGGGCTCCGGAAGTTGGCCCCACTTCTCGATGCTGCCGCCGAGTCCGGCCCCGAACAGCCCGCCGGAGGCGAGCGCCCAGATGCCGTGCACGGCCTGGAAACAGGAGCCGTCCTTGGCGACGTGGGTCGCCCCGATGCAGGACAGCCGGTTGAGCCGGTGCGGCACGGTGATGATGAGAGCGGCGCTGGCCAGCAGCGCGAGCACCGCCGACATGGTGAACAGGCGCGTGGGCGCGCCGGCCAGCCACAGCAGGCCGAAGAGCAGCGCGCAGATGATCATCGCGGTGCCCATGTCACCGCCGGCGAGCACGAGCGCGAGCAGCAGGAGTCCCATCGGGACGAGCGGGATGAGCAGGTGCTTCCACTCGCCGAGAGTCTTCATCTGCTGTTTACGCGCGAGGAGGTCGGCCGCCCAGAGGACGAGCGCGAGCTTGGCGAACTCGGAGGGCTGGATCTGGAAGAAGCCGCCGAGCCTGATCCAGTTCCTGTTGCCGTTCACGGCGACGCCGATGCCGGGAACCATCACGGCGAGCAGGAGGGCGAGGACGCCGAGCAGCAGCGGGTAGGCGAGCGCGCGGTGCGCCCGTGCGGGCATGCGTACGGCGAGGTAGAGCAGGCCGCCTCCGATGACGATGGAGATCAGCTGCTTCTTGAAGTAGTAGTCGAAGGGCAGTCCGTCGAGCCTGGCCTGGATCTGGGACGCCGAGAAGACCATCACCAGCCCGAGCACGAGGATCAGCGCGGCGGACCCGAGGATCAGGTAGTACGGCGTCAAAGGCCGTTCCAGCCCGCGCTGGAACCTCTCCCACGCCCCCTTCACGGCCCCGAACCGGGCGGTGGACCGGAAGGTCGCGACATTCGCCTGCGGCACTTCGGTGGTCCTCTCCCCTGCGTAACGCCTGTCGGCGAGAGACCTTACCGGCTCGGAGCTGACCCGCCCCGGAGGCAGACGGGCGAGTTGCCCACCTCAGCGGGCGCAGACGAGAAACCAGGCAAGGCCTCAGCGGGCGCAGGGGAGAAACCAGGCAAGGCCTCGGGGGCGCGAGGAACTGCGCGAGAAACCACCCCGTGCGGATGGCCCTGCGCGTTGAGGACCATCTGCTCGCCAGTGGCTCGGCCGCGCAAGGTTCCCCGCGCCCCTGGGTGTTGCAACTCCCCTTTGCAGTGAGGTACCGCACCCGCGCGGCGGAGCCGCGCAGTTGCTCGCGCCCCTGAGGGTGGAGCAACTGGCCCTGTGTTCGAAGGCGGAGCCTTACAGCGCGTGGACCGCGGCAGCGAACATGTCGCCGCGTTCGCCGTAGTTGGTGAACATGTCCATCGACGCGCAGGCCGGGGCCAGCAGAACGGTGTCGCCCGGTTCGGCGAAGCCGCCCGCCGCGTCGACGACCGCGCGCATCGCGGGTTCGCCGGTGACGCCGTCGGGGAGTTCGAAGACCGGGACGTGCGGCGCGTGCCGCTCCAGCGCGGCGCGGATGACGGCGCGGTCCGCGCCCATCAGGACCGCGGCGCGGAGCCGCGGCGTCGCCGCGGAGACCAGGTCGTCCATGTCCGCGCCCTTGGCCAGGCCGCCGGCGATCCAGACCACCGACTCGTACGCCGCCAGCGACGCCGCCGCGGCATGCGGGTTCGTCGCCTTGGAGTCGTCCACGTAGGCCACGCCGCCCACCTCCGCCACGAAGGCGATCCGGTGCGCGTCGGGCCGGAAGGCCCGCAGGCCGTCGCGGACGGCGCGGGGTTCGACGCCGTAGGCGCGGGCCAGCGCCGCCGCGGCCAGCGCGTCGGCGATGTTGTGCGGGGCGCTCGGCTGGACGTCCTCGACCGAGGCCAGCTCCGCGGCCGCGTGCCGGCGGTCAGGGATGAAGGCGCGGTCGACCAGCAGGCCGTCCACCACGCCCAGCTGGGCCAGCGCGGGCGCGCCCAGCGTGAAGCCGACGGCCCGGCAGCCCTCCTCCACGTCCGCCTCGCGGACCAGCGCCTCCGTCGCCTCGTCGGCGACGTTGTAGACGCAGGCGACCACGTTGCCCTCGTAGATCCGGCCCTTGTCGGCCGTGTAGGCCTCCATCGAGCCGTGCCAGTCGAGATGGTCGGGGGCCACGTTGAGGACCACGGCCGAGTACGGGCGCAGGCTCGGCGCCCAGTGCAGCTGGTAACTGGAGAGCTCGACCGCCAGCACGTCGTAGGGCTCGTCCGCGAGCACCGCGTCCAGCACCGAGACGCCCACGTTGCCCACGGCCGCCGTGCGCCTGCCGGCCGCGGTGAGGATCGAGGCGAGCATCCGGACCGTCGTGGTCTTGCCGTTGGTGCCGGTGATCGCCAGCCAGGGGGCCGGCTCGCCGGTCGCGGGGAGCGGGCGGCGCAGCCGCCAGGCGAGCTCGACGTCACCCCAGACGGGGATGTCGAGCTTCTCCGCCGCCTGGAACAGCGGCGAGTAGGGGGGCCAGCCGGGAGCGGTCACGATGAGCTCGGTGTCGTCCGGCAGCGAGTCGCCGTCGCCGAGGCGGACGGTGACGCCGAGCGCCCGCAGCTCCTCGGCCTGCGCCTGCTGGCGCGGTCCCTCGCCGCCGTCGACGACGGTGACCACCGCGCCGAGGCCGTGCAGCACCTTCGCCGCCGGGACGCCGGAGACGCCCAGGCCGGCCACGGTGACGTGCAGCTTTTCCCAGTTCATGGGGTTCTCCCAGTTCACGGGGCTCTCCCGGTTCGTGGCCCCCTCGCTCACGAGGACGTGACCCAGCCAGCGTAGAAGAGGCCGAGGCCGACGGCGACGCACAGACCCTGGATGATCCAGAACCGGACCACGATCAGGACCTCCGACCAGCCCTTCAGCTCGAAGTGGTGCTGGAGCGGCGCCATCTTGAAGACGCGCTTGCCGGTCATGCGGAACGAGCTGACCTGGATGATCACGGAGAGGGTGATCAGCACGAAGAGTCCGCCGAGGATGGCGAGCAGCATCTCGGTGTGCGAGCAGATCGCCAGGCCGGCCAGCGCGCCGCCGAGGGCCAGCGAGCCGGTGTCGCCCATGAAGATCTTCGCGGGCGAGGTGTTCCACCACAGGAAGCCGAAGCAGGCGCCCATCAGCCCGGCCGCGACCACCGCCAGGTCGAGCGGGTCGCGGACCTGGTAGCACTGGGCCCCGGCGGTCAGCGCGGAGCCGCAGGTCTGGCCGTACTCCCAGATGCCGATGAAGACGTAGGCGCCGAAGACCATCACCGAGGCGCCGGTGGCCAGGCCGTCCAGACCGTCGGTGAGGTTCACGCCGTTGGACATGGCCAGGATCATGAAGATCGCCCAGAGGGCGAACAGCACCGGGCCCAGCGACCAGCCGAAGTCGGTCACGAAGGAGAGCTTGGTGGAGGCGGGCGTGGTCCCGGCGTGGTCGGGGAAGCGAAGCGCGCCGACCGCGAAGACGATGCCGACGATCAGCTGCCCGGCCATCTTGGCCTTGGCGCGCAGACCGAGCGAGCGCTGCTTGACGATCTTGATGTAGTCGTCCAGGAAGCCGACCAGGCCCATCCCCGCGAAGAGGAAGAGCACCAGCAGCCCGGACGCGGTGGGCTTGCTGCCCATGATCAGGTGCGTCATCGCGTACGCGACCAGCGTCGCGAGGATGAACGCGATGCCACCCATCGTGGGCGTGCCGCGCTTGCTGTGGTGGGCCTGCGGACCGTCGTCGCGGATCATCTGGCCGTACCCGTGGCGGGCCAGGATCCGGATCAGCACCGGGGTGCCGACCAGCGAAAGGAAGAGTCCGATCGCGGCGGCGAAGAGGATCGCCTTCATCAGCTGCTCGCCTCCCCCGCCGACAGCGGCTCAGCCAGCAGCGCGGCGGCGACCTTCTCCAGGCCCACCGAACGGGACGCCTTCACGAGGACCACGTCCCCCGGTCGGACCTGCTCCCGGAGCAGCTCGATCGCGCTATCCGCGTCGGGCACCAGCACCGATTCCTCACCCCACGAACCTTCGTTCCTCGCGCCCAGCTCCATGCAGGCTGCCTCCCGGCCGCCCACCGCCACCAGCTGCGCGATGTTCAGCCGGACCGCGAGCCGGCCCACGGCATCGTGCTCGGCGAAGGACTCCTCGCCGAGTTCCCGCATCTCCCCCAGGACCGCCCAGGTGCGGCGGCCCTGGGGGCCCCTCCCGCCGATCGCCGCGAGCGCGCGCAGGGCGGCCCGCATCGAGTCGGGGTTGGCGTTGTAGGCGTCGTTGATCACGGTGACGCCGTCCGAACGCTCCGTCAGCTCCATCCGCCACTTGGACAGGCTTCCCGCCGTGCCCAGGGCTGCCGCGATGTCGGCGACGTCCATGCCGCACTCGGTGGCCACCGCGGCGGCGGCGAGGGCGTTGGCGACGTGGTGCTCACCGTAGAGCTGCAGGGCGACCGGCGCGGAACCGGAGCGTGTGCTCAAGGTGAACGAGGCCCGCCCGGCGGCGTCCAGCCGCACGTCCGCGGCGCGCACGTCGGCGTCCTCGGCCTCGCCGAAGTACACCACCCGCGCGACGGTCCGCGAGGCCATCGCCCGCACCAGCGGGTCGTCGCCGTTCAGCACCGCGACGCCCTCGGCGGTCAGCGACTCGACCATCTCGCCCTTGGCCTGGGCGATGCCCTCGCGGCTGCCGAACTCGCCCAGGTGCGCGGTGCCGACGTTGATGACCAGGCCGATCCTGGGCGGGGTGATCGCGCAGAGCTCGGCGATGTGGCCCTTGCCGCGCGCGCCCATCTCCAGCACCAGGAACTCGGTGTCCTGCTGCGCCTTCAGCGCGGTCAGCGGGAAGCCGATCTCGTTGTTGAACGAGCCCTCGGTGTACTCGGTGCGGCCCTTGGTGCGCAGCACCTGGGCGATCAGGTCCTTGGTGCTGGTCTTGCCGGTGGAACCGGTCAGCGCCACGACGGTGGTGTCGGTCAGCCGCTCGGTGACCGCGTGGGCGAGCCTGGCCAGGGCGTCGAGCACGTCGTCGACGACGACGGCCGGCACGCCGACCGGGCGGCTCGCGAGCACCGCGGCCGCGCCGGACTCCGCGACGGCGCGCGCCGCGTAGTCGTGGCCGTCGACATGCTCGCCGGCCACGGCGACGAACAGCGCACCCGGGGTGACCAGACGCGAGTCGTGCACCACCGGGCCGGTGACCCGGATCGTGGGGTCGGACGTGTCGGCGAGCGTCCCTCCGGTGGCCTCGGCCACCTCAGCGAGGGTGAGGGGGATCACGTTGGCTCTACTCCTCGATGTCCCTGGTCGGTTCGGTCACGGTGCCGGCGGCGCCGGCGTTGATGGCTTCGCGCAGCACGACGCGGTCGTCGAAGGGCCGGACCTCGCCCTTGGCGTACTGACCGACCTCATGCCCCTTGCCGGCCACCAGGATCGAGTCGCCCGCGTGGGCCCTGGCCACCGCGGCCGCGATGGCGCGGGCCCGGTCGGGCTCGACGAGCACCGCGGCGCGCTCGGTCTCCGGCACCTCGACGGCCCCGGCGAGCATCGCGGCGAGGATCGCCAGCGGATCCTCGGACCGCGGGTTGTCGCTGGTCAGCACGGCGGTGTCGGCGTAGCGGGCGGCGATGGCGCCCATCGGGCCGCGCTTGAAGGGGTCCCGGTCCCCGCCGCAGCCGACCACGACGTGCACCTGTCCCTTGGTGACCTCGCGCAGCGAGCGCAGCGCGCCCTGGAGGGCGTCCGGCTTGTGCGCGTAGTCGACCACGGCGAGGTAGGGCTGTCCGGCGTCGACCTGCTCCATCCGCCCCGGCACGCCCGGCACGGCCGCGACCCCGGCGACGGCCGCCTCCAGCGGCAGCCCCGCGGTGACGGCGGCGGCGATGGCGGCCAGCGCGTTGGCGACGTTGAACGGTCCGGGCAGGGGCGAGGCCGCGTCGGCGGCCTGGCCGTCGGGGCCGACCACGCGGAAGTGCGAACCCGCGTGTCCCAGCTGGACCTGCTCGGCGCGCCAGTCGGCGGTCGGCTCGCCCTCCGCGGAGTAGGTGACGACCGGCACCTCGGCCTCGCCGGCCAGCCTGCGGCCCCAGCGGTCGTCGATGTTGACCACGCCCACACGGGAGCGGCGCGTCGTGAACAGCGCGGCCTTGGCCCGGTAGTAGTCGTCCATGTCGGGGTGGAAGTCGAGGTGCTCCGGGGTCAGGTTGTTGAAGACCGCGACGTCGTAGACCACGCCGTCGACCCGGCCGAAGACCAGGGCGTGGCTGGAGACCTCCATGGCGACCGCGTCCGCGCCCGCCTCACGCATCATCGCGAGGACCGCGTGCAGGTCGGTGGCCTCGGGGGTGGTCCGCTCGCTCTTGATCCGCTGCTCGCCCACCCGCATCTCGACGGTGCCGAGCAGACCGGGCGTGTGGCCCGCGCCGCGCAGCGCGCCCTCGATCAGATAGGCGGTGGTGGTCTTGCCGCTGGTTCCGGTGACGCCGATGGTGAGCAGCTGCTCGGCGGCGCGGCCGTAGATCGCGGCGGCCAGCTCGCCGATCCTGCCGCGCGGCTGCGGCACGACGAGCAGCGGGACGCCGCAGTCTGCGGCGCGCTCGGCGCCGGTCTCGTCGGTGAGCAGGGCGACGGCGCCGGCCGCGACGGCCTGGGCGGCGAAGTCCGCGCCGTGCGCGTTGGCGCCCGGCAGGGCCGCGTAGACGTCGCCCGGACGGACTGCGCGCGAGTCGTGGGTGATCCCGGTGACCGTGACCTCGGGGCCCTCGACGCTCAGCCCGAGCTGCGCCCCGACCTGGGCGAGCGGAAGCCCGGCGGTGGTGCGGGGGCGGAGCGAGGGCTGATCACGATGGGGCACGGCGGTGAGGTTACCCGTACCGGTGCTCTCGGGGCCAAGTGGGGAGTCGGTCACCATGTGCATGCCGCCGTTCGTGCCGTTCATCGGGGTATCGCCGTCCTTACCTCTCGCGAGCTTGCCTCTCGGGTCCTGCTCACCGCCTGCCCCGCCCGTCACCAGTTCACCGGCAGGTTCGCCGGGGCCGCGCCGGTGGGGGGAGTCTGCAGGGTCTTCAGTGCGAACTCCATGACCTGCTTGAAGACCGGCCCGCACAGCTGACCGCCGAAGTGCGCGCCCACCGGCTTCTGGATCACGCAGGAGACGGTGACCCTGGGCCGGTCGGCGGGAGCGAAGCCGATGAAGGAGGCGGTGTAGCCGCTGTAGCCGGTGGCGGTCGCCCGGTTGGCCGTGCCGGTCTTCCCCGCGACGAGATAGCCGGGGATCTTCGCGCTGGTGCCGGTCCCCAGCTCGCTGCCGACGACGGACTGGAGCATCGCCGCCAGCGAGGACGCGGTCTGCGCGCTGACCACGCGGGTGGTCGCGGGCGCGGGCGCGGGCGTGTACCGGCCGTCGGGTCCGGTGGTCCCCTCGACCAGACTCGGCGCGATCCTGACCCCACCGTTGGCGATGGTCGAGTACACCGAGGTGGTCTGCAGCGCGTTGACGGCCAGGCCCTGGCCGAAGGGGATGGTGTACTGCTGCGAGCCGTTCCACTTGTCGGGGGTGGGCAGAATGCCCTGGGTCTCCCCGGGGAACCCGAGCCCTGAGGGCTGTCCGATGCCGAACTTGGTCAGGTAGTCGTAGAGGACCTGGTTCGCCTGCTGCTGGGTGCTGCCCAGATGCTCGGCGGCGAGGATGGTGCCGATGTTGGAGGACTGCGCGAGCACGCCGTTGAGGGTGAGCTGCTCGGTGCCGTGCGCGACGTCGTCGTGGAAGACCCGGTCGGACCTGGGCAGCGAGCCGGGCACGGTGACGTGGGTGAGCGGCGTCGCGACGTTCTGCTGCAGCACCGCCGCCATGGTCATCAGCTTGCTGACCGAGCCGGGCTCGTAGGCGTCGCTGAGGGCGGGGTTCCCGATCGCGGCGGGGTCGGCGTGGGCGAGGTCGTTGGGGTCGAAGCCGGGGGCCGACGCCATGGCCAGGATCTTGCCGTTCGTCACGTCCTGCACGATCACGTACCCGCCGAGGGCCTGGCTCTTGGCGACCTGGTCGGAGATGGCCTTCTGCGCCTCCCACTGGATGTCGCTGTCCAGCGTCAGCCGCAGGCTCGAACCCGGCACCGGGGCCTGCTCGTGCTGGCCGCCGGCCGTGGGCACCTCGCGGCCGTTGGCCTGGGCGTACACCTGCTTGCCTTCGGTGCCCTTGAGCAGTTTCTCGTACTGCTGCTCAAGGCCTCCGGAGCCGACGCCCTCGGCGTTGACGAACCCCAGCACGTTGGCGGCGAGGCCGCCGTCGGGGTAGACGCGCTTGTCGTGGCGGGTGTGGAAGACCGAGGCGAGCGGGTTGGCGCAGGCGGCGTCGACGCGGCCGGTGTCGCCGGCCTTCTGCGCGAGCAGGTTCTCGGTGAGGCAGTGGCCCCGGGAGGCGTTGTCGGCGAGCTTGGCGCTGAGGGCGCTGATCTGGTTCCAGGTCTGCGGGGTCTGCTGACGGATCAGCAGGCGGTACATGTCCTTGGAGTTCTTCGCGGTCAGCGCGGCCGTGAGGGCCTGCGGGTCCATGCCCAGGATCGGCGCGAGCAGCGCGGCGGCCTGGGCGGGACCGCCGGTGACGTGCAGCTGCTCGGGGGTGAGCATGGTCGGGTCGGCGGTGATGTCGTAGGCGGTGACGGTGGTGGCGAGGACGTTGCCCGCGGCGTCGGTGATCGCGCCGCGCTGGGCCGCGAGCGGGGTGGTGACGTAGCGGTTGGCGCTGGCCTCGTCGGCGAGCGCGGTGGAGTCCAGGAACTGGATCTGCACGAGCCGCCCGAAGAACAGCGCGAACACCGTCCCGAGCG
Source organism: Streptacidiphilus rugosus AM-16 (assembly GCF_000744655.1). Lineage (NCBI taxonomy): Bacteria > Bacillati > Actinomycetota > Actinomycetes > Kitasatosporales > Streptomycetaceae > Streptacidiphilus > Streptacidiphilus rugosus. The sequence continues at coordinate 1,960,582 of NZ_JQMJ01000004.1, forward strand.
CGACCACCATCAACCGCAGCCGCTTCCGCGGCTCCCCCAGCCGCAGCACGACACCCCCTCCGGCCCGCGCGTACCCCTCCGCCCGCACCCCCACCCGCCGCCCGGGCCCCGAGCCCCGACCCCCGGAACCCCCGCGCGCAGCGCTGCCGCGAACGGAACCTGCGGCGGAGCGTGCAGCCGAGCCCCGGCCGCCCCCGCCGCCGGCGGCACCGGACGGACCGCTCGAACGCGAGCCTCCGGCCGCGCTGCGCGAGCTGTAGCCGGCCCGCGCACCACCGGACCGAGGCGCCGGGGCGGAACCCCGGCCGCCGTCCTGCCCGCGCGGGCCGCCCCCACCGTAGGAGTCCTGGTCGCCCCCGCGTGCGGCCCCGCCGCGCGCGGAACGCGCAGCCGAACCCCGACCGCCCTCGCCGCCGGCGGCACTGGACGAGCCGCTCGAACGCGAGCCTCCGACAGCACCACGCTGGGCGCCGTACCCGTCCCGCGCAGCACCGGAGCGGGGCGCGGGGGCAGAACCCCGGCCACCGTCCTGCCCCCGCGCAGCGCGCGAGGCGGAACCGCCGGCGGAACCAGCAGCAGAACCCCGACCACCCTCACCGCGCGAGCCTCCGACAGCACCACGCTGCACGCCGTACCCGTCCCGCGCGGCACCGGAGCGCGGCGCAGGGGCGGAACCCCGGCCACCGTCCTGTCTGCGCGGGCCGCCGCCGTAGGCGTCCTGGTCGCCGCCGCGTGCAGCGCCGCCGCGAGGAGAACCTGGGGCGCCGCCCTGGCCGCTGCCCTCACCGCGCGGAGCGCCCGGGCGGGCGGGGCGAGGGGGTCGGGGGTCGCGGGGGTCGCGGGGGGTCTGGGGCATGGTTCGGTGGCTCCGTCAGTGGCCGGAGGGCTGGGTCGCGGGCATGGCCGTCGGAGTGCTCGGGTGCGGCGAGGAGGGGGCCGAGGCCGAGGGCGAAGCCGTCGGGGACGGTGCGGCGGGGAGCGGGGAGGGGGCGCCCAGGGTCCTGCCGTTGTCCGTCAGGAAGGCCGGGTTGCCGCTCGGCACCATGCCGAGGCCCCGGGCCCGCGCGGCGAGCGCGTCCGGCGCGGACCAGCCGTCGATCTGCTGCTGCAGGCCCTGCCGCTCGTTCTGCAGGGACGTCGTCTGCCGCTGGAGCTTCGAGACCGTGAACCCGCCCTGGCTCAGCGCCGTGTTCAGCATCAGCAGCGCGATCAGGCCGGTGGCCAGCAGCACCATCACCAGCAGCGCGAACGGCCCCCGCCCCGCCTTCGCGGAGCGACCCGCGCCTCCCCTCCCGACTGCCACCTGCACGCACTCCCATCGACGTCGATCACTGCCCGGCGCGTTCCCTGATTCTCTCCACCGCCCGCATCCGCACCGGCTTGGCACGGCGGTTCTCGGCGAGTTCCTCCTCGGTCGGCAGCTCCGCGCCGCCGCGCGTCAGCAGCTTGAGTCTCGGCTGGTGCTCCTCCGGCACGACCGGCAGTCCGGGCGGGGCGGTCGTGGCCGCGCCCTGCGCGAAGAACCCCTTCACCAGCCGGTCCTCCAGCGAGTGGTACGAGAGCACGACCATCCGGCCGCCGACCGCCAAGGCGTCCAGCGCGCCGGGAATGGCCCGTTCCAGCACCGACAACTCCCCGTTGACCTCGATCCGCAGGGCCTGGAAGGTGCGCTTCGCCGGGTTGCCCCCGGTCCGCCGCGTCGCCGCGGGAATCGCGTTGCGCACCAACTCCACGAGACGCGCGCTGCGGGCGAACGGTTCCTTGTCCCGCTCCCGCACGATCACCGAGGCGATCTTCCCGGCGAAGCGCTCCTCGCCGTAGACCTTGAGGATGCGGGCGAGCTCGCCGTGCGAGTAGGTGTTCAGCACCTCCGCCGCGCTGATCCCGACCGTCTGGTCCATCCGCATGTCCAGCGGCGCGTCCTGCGCGTAGGCGAAGCCGCGGTCCGCCTCGTCGAGCTGCATGCTGGAGACGCCCAGGTCGAAGAGGGCGCCCTGGATCCGGTCGACGCCGAGCCCGGCCAGCACCTCGGGGATCTCGTCGTAGACCGCGTGCACCAGCGTCGCGCGCTCGCCGAAGGGGGCCAGCCGTTCACCCGCCAGGCGCAGCGCCTCGGGGTCGCGGTCGACCGCGACCAGGCGGGCCTCGGGGAACTCGCGCAGCAGCGCCTCGCTGTGGCCGCCGAGCCCGAGCGTCGCGTCGACCACGACCGCGCCGGGCGCGGCCAGCGCGGGGGCCAGCACCTCGAGGGTGCGCCGGAGCATCACCGGGACGTGCTTCGCGTTGTCCGCGGCGGAACTCATCGGGGGCCTCTCTGCTGCGGCCCGCACCGACGGGTCCCCGCCCGCTCGCCCGGTGGGGGGCTGTACCCACACGGGTGCGGAGCCCTCTGGCGCCGGGGAAGAGGCGTCAGCGGGGCAGCCACGCGTGGATGCCGAGCGGGTGGAGGCCGGTGGGTACGGGCCCTCAATACATGCTCAAGAACGTACGGAGCGTCTTTTCTGACACTCCTTCGACGTCGCGCCACTCTACTCCACGGCTCACCCGGGTCAATCGAACGGCACGGCCGACACCCCGTCCGGGTGACGAAGGAAACCCCTGGTCAGCAGGGTTCCGTTCGACGTGGGGGGCGCGCGTCGTGACCGGGCGCGCCCCCCCACGCGGCGATCGTTCACACGGGCGGCGGAGTCCCCGCCCGGGCGGGGGCGACCGCCGGCCACCCGCCCCGGGCCACAGCGCCGCCTTCGCCCCTTTCCCGCCCTGTCGCTCCGGGGAATTCCCACTACGGTCATATCTATGACCACGACGCCCGATGCCCCGCACCTCGGCGAGACGTCCCCGACCCAGGAGGACGGCTCCCCCGAGTCCATCATCGACAGCTTCGTCGCCCGCAACCGCGACTACGCCACCCAGTACCGCGACGGCGGCATGGACGCCCGCCCGGTCCAGCGCGTCGCCGTGGTGGCGTGCATGGACGCCCGCCTCGACGTGCACGCCGCGCTCGGCCTGGAGCTGGGCGACTGCCACATCATCCGCAACGCCGGGGGCGTGGTCACCGACGACACCATCCGCTCGTTGACGGTCAGCCAACGCGCACTCGGGACCCGCTCGATCGCCCTGATCCACCACACCGGCTGCGGCCTACTGAGCCTCACGGAGGACTTCCGGGTGGATCTCGAGCGTGAGGTCGGCATCCGCCCCTCCTGGGCGCTGGAGTCCTTCACCGATCTGGACCAGGACGTCCGCCAGTCGATGGCCAGGGTGCGCACCTCCCCCTTCCTCCTGCACCACGAGGACATCCGGGGATTCGTCTTCGACGTCCACACCGGTCTGCTGCGCGAGATCGAGCCGTAGGGACACCACGCAGGGCGCCGAGGGAACGGCGCCGGGGACACCTCGGCGAGCGGCGCCCCGGACCTGGTCCGGGGCGCTGCGGGCGCCATGATCTTTACGGCAAATCACCCCTTGTCAGCCAGTCGAGTGACGTAAACCGCCCGCGCAGGGAACAATGCGTCTCGGTGGGCCCCGCACCGGACGTGACGGGAGCCCGCGGACGGGGTACCTCCCAGCTAAGGGCTGAGGGAGGTTGGACGGGCCGAGGAGCAGCCGGGTGACGACCTTCGACAATCGCAGCGGTGTCGACCAGCAAGTCGACCAGCACGCGGAGACCCTCCCGCACGGGCCGTCCGGAACGCCGCTGGCCGAGCTCGACGCGGTGGTGGGCCGGATCCGCGCGTCGGTCGAGAGCGTGCTGGAGGGCAAGCCCGAGGCCGTGCACCTGGCGCTCACCGTGCTGCTCGCCGAGGGCCATCTGCTGATCGAGGACGTGCCGGGCGTCGGCAAGACCATGCTCGCCAAGGCTCTCGCGCGGTCCATCGACTGCACCGTGCGACGGATCCAGTTCACGCCCGACCTGCTGCCCTCGGACATCACCGGCACCAGCGTCTTCGAGCAGAACCGCAGGGAGTTCGAGTTCAAGCCCGGCGCGATCTTCGCGCAGATCGTGGTCGGGGACGAGATCAACCGCGCCTCCCCGAAGACCCAGTCCGCCCTGCTGGAGTCGATGGAGGAGCGCCAGGTCACCGTCGACGGCGTCAGCTACCAGCTGCCCGCGCCGTTCATGGTGGTCGCGACGCAGAACCCCATCGAGATGGAGGGCACCTACCCGCTGCCCGAGGCCCAGCGCGACCGTTTCATGGCCCGCATCTCCATCGGGTACCCGAGCGCCGAGGCCGAACTGCAGATGCTCGACGTGCACGGCGGCGCCTCCCCCATCTCGACGCTGCAGCCGGTCGCGCACACCGACGACGTGCTCAAGCTGATCGAGGTGGTCCGCCGGGTCCACGTCGCCGAGGATCTGCGCCGCTACGCGGTCGCCCTGGTCGCCGCCACCCGCACCACCCCCGAGCTGCGTCTGGGGGCTTCGCCCCGCGCGACGCTGCACCTGCTGCGCGCCGCCCGCGCCGCCGCCGCCCTGGACGGCCGCAACTACGTCATCCCCGACGACCTGCAGCGCCTGGCCGTCCCCGTGCTGGCGCACCGTGTGCTGCCGACCGCGGAGACCCAGCTGGGCCGGCGCACCTCCGAGGACGTCGTCGCGGACATCGTCCGCGCCCTTCCCATTCCGCAGCCCACCCGGGGGCGCTGACCGTGCCGCCGACCGAACGGCGGGCGGAGGGGACGCTGCGACAGGCTCTGGGAGGGCTGACGACGCGCGGCCGCTGCTTCCTGGCCGCGGGGCTGACCGCCGTCTTCTGCTCCTACCTGCTCGGCCAGTTCGCGCTGATGCGGGTCGGCCTGCTGCTGGCGGCGCTGCCGCTGTTCAGCGTCGCGCTGCTGGTCCGCACCCGCTACCGGGTGGCCAGCGGGCGGCGACTGTCGCCCTCGCGCACCCCGGCCGGCCAGGAGGCACGGGTCCACCTGCGGGTCGACAACGTCTCGCGGGTGCCCACCGGGCTGCTGATGCTGGAGGACCGCGTCCCCTACGTGCTGGGCCCGCGTCCGCGCTTCGTGCTGGACAGGGTCGAGCCGCGCGGACACCGGGAGGTGTCCTACCGGGTCCGCTCCGACCTGCGCGGACGCTACCCGCTCGGGCCGCTGCAGCTGCGGCTGGGCGACCCGTTCGGGCTCTGCGAGCTGACCCGCTCGTTCACCGCCTCCGACCTGCTCACGGTCGTCCCGCAGGTGCAGTCGCTGCCGCCGGTCAAGCTGACCGGCGAGTGGGCGGGCTTCGGCGACAGCCAGGCCCGCGCGGTGGCGCTGGCCGGCGAGGACGACGTGGTGCCGCGCGAGTACCGGCACGGCGACGACCTGCGCCGGGTGCACTGGCGTTCCACCGCCAAGTACGGCGAGCTGATGGTGCGCCGCGAGGAGCAGCCGCTGCGTCACCACGCCACGGTGCTGCTGGACACCCGCAGCCGCGGGCACCGCGGCTCGGGCCCGGCCTCCTCCTTCGAGTGGGCGGTCAGCGCCGCCGCGTCGATCGCGCTGCACCTGCTGCAGCTCGGCTACGAGGTGCGGCTGCTGACCGACACCGGCGAGCAGGTGACCGCCGCCGGGGCGCTGAGCGCGGGCGGCAGCGCCACCGAGGCGGCCGGTCTGCTGCTGGACCAGCTGGCCGTGGTCGAGTTCTCCGATGGCTCGGGTCTCTCCCGGGCGGAGGAGGTGCTGCGCCTGGGCGGCGAGGGCCTGCTGGTGGCGATCCTGGGCAGTCTGGACGAAGAGAAGCTGGCCGAGCTGTCCCGGCTGCGGCGCCGCTCGGGCTCCGCCGTGGCGCTGCTGCTCGACACCGACAGCTGGACGCTGCTGCGCGGCATCGGCGGCGCGGCCAACGGCGGCTCCGGCAACGGGAGCGGCGCCGGCCAGGGTCACGAGCACGGCAACGGCCAGACGGGCGCCGCGGGCGCCGGATCGGGGAACGGCTCGGCCGGCGAGGAGCCGGTCGACGCGCGCGAGCGGCACCAGCGGCTGCTGCGCGAGGCCGGCTGGCGGGTGCTGCCCGCCCAGTCCGGCGACTCGCTGCCCGAGCTGTGGCGGCTGCTCGGCCGCGCCGGCGGCGCGGGCGCGGGCTCCCGCCCGCCCCGCCACCCGGCCACGACGCCGGCCACCGCCACGACGGACGGCCGGAGCACCGCCACGCGCACGACCGACGGGGGATCGTGAGATGAACGCCCGCACGCGGATCGCCCTGACCGCCGCAGCGGCCACGGTACTGACGGCGACCTGCCTGTGGCCGCTGGTCCAGCCGACCAGCTGGCTCGTCGGGGCGACCTTCCTGCTCCTGCTGCTGACCTGCACCGGCGTGCTGGCACGGCGGCTGTCGCTGCCGCGCCCGCTGGTGCTGCTGGCGCAGGCGCTGGTCGCGGTGCTGCTGCTGACCGTCTTCTTCGCCGGCGACGTGGCGCTCTTCCACGTACTGCCGGGTCCCGGCGCGCTGAGCCGGCTCTGGAGCATCGCCGCCTCCGGCGCGGACGACATGTCGCACTTCAGCACGCCGGCCCCGGCCACGGTCGGGCTTCGGCTGCTGCTGACGCTGACGGTGCTGGGTATCGGCCTGCTGGTCGACGCGGTCGCGGTCACCTACCAGCGCGTCGCCCTCGCCGGTCTGCCGCTGCTCACGCTCTACGCGGTGGGCACCGGCATCCACCCGCACGGGCCGATCTGGCTGTGGTTCCTCCTCTCCGCCTTCGGCTTCCTGACCCTGCTCATGGCCGAGGGGCGGGACCGGGTCGCCCGCTGGGGCCGGATCTTCCACGGCAGCGCCGGGACCATGGCCGGTGAGAGCACCAGCCCGCTCACCGCCTCCGGCGCCCGCATCTCGGTCCTCGCGGTGATCACCGGTCTGCTGCTGCCGCTGATGATGCCCTCCGTGGGCACCGGCATCGTGGCCGACTTCGGCGGGGGCGGCAGCGGCCCCGGCAACGGCAACGGCGTCATCACCGCCGTCGACCCGCTGGCCTCGCTCGCCGTCAGCCTGCAGCAGAACGTGCCGATGCCGGTGCTCAGCTACCGCTCCACCTCGAACGACCCCGGCGACCAGTACCTGCGGATCGTCGACCTGTCCCAGTTCAACGGCGTCTCCTGGAGCACCGGCACCCAGCGGGCGCTCAGCCTGCCGGCCTCCCTCGGCACCCCGCAGGACCTCGCGTCCTGGGTGCAGCGCACCCAGGTCAGGACCGAGATCACGACCCAGCTGGGCTACGTGCAGCAGTGGCTGCCGATGCCGTACCCGGCGACCGGGCTGAAGGTCCAGGGCGACTGGCGCTGGGAACCCGAGGGCCGCACGGTCATCGGCGGCAGCAGCAACCAGACCGCGGCCGACCTCGACTACCTGGTGGACAGCCTCGCGCTGCACCCGAGCCAGGAACAGCTGCGCAACGCGGGCCCGGCCCCGGACCAGATCAAGCACAACTACCTGGCCCTGCCGCCGGACCTGCCACCGGTGGTGGCCGCGACGGCGCGGTCGGTGACCGCGGGCGCCTCCAGCGACATCGACAAGGCGCTGGCCCTGCAGGACTGGTTCACCGGCGGCAGCTTCGCCTACGACACCAAGGTCCCGGTGAGCACCGGCCCGAACGCGCTGGCCGACTTCCTGGCCCGCAAGCGGGGCTTCTGCGTGCACTTCGCCTCGGCGATGGCCGCGATGGCGCGCAGCCTCGGCATCCCCTCGCGGGTCGCGGTCGGCTTCGCCCCCGGTCGCCAGCAGCAGGACGGCAGCTGGCTGGTCTCCACCACGAACGCGCACGCCTGGCCGGAGCTGTACTTCAACGGCGTCGGCTGGCTGCGCTTCGAGCCCACCCCGACCATCGGCTTCGCGCCCGGTTACGTCGCCGCTGCACCGCAGGCGACCAGCAACCCCACCATCGGGGCGACCGCCACGGCGGGGGCGCAGCCGAGCAGTTCCTCGCACAGCCTGGCCTGCACCACGCTGGAGCGCCACCTCGGCGACTGCGGCGCCGACCAGGGTTCCCTGGGAGTCCACCACAGCCAGTCCCCGCTGTCGCTGACCTCGCCGCTGGGCCTGGCCGGCTGGGCACTGGTCGGGCTGCTGCTGGTCCTGCTGCTGGTGCCGATGCTGTGGCGGCTGCGGGCCCGCCGGACCAGGCTGCGGCGCAGCCCGGCCGGCGGGGCCGGTCCGACCACGCTGACCGAGCAGCAGGTGCTGGCGGCCTGGCGCGAGTTGATCGACACCGCCTGGGACCTGGGCATCCCGCCCGACGCCGCCGAGACGCCCCGGCACACGGCGTCCAGGATCACCGAGCTCGGCGAGCTCGCTCCCGGCCCGAGCGCGGCGGCGGGACGGCTCGCCCTGGCCACCGAGCAGGTGCTGTACGCACCGGAGATCTCCGTGCGGCTGTCGCTGCGCCAGGACGTCCGGGAGGTCAGGGACGGGCTGGCGGCCAGGTCCGACCGGCGGACCAGGGTCAGGGCGGTCGTGCTGCCGCCCTCCTCGTCCCGGCTCTACCGCGGCCTGTGGCGGCGGACCCGGGCCAGGATCGCGGACACGACCCGACGCGGGGCCGCGGCCCTGAGGAACGGACTGCGCCTCCGGCGCTAGGACCCTTCCAGCCGCGGCGCCCGGCACGGTCGGCCGACCGTGCCGGGCGCCGGTGACTATCCGTGCAGGTAGACGATGCCGAGCTTGGTCAGCTGCCACTGCTGGCCCGCGGCGCCGGTGTCGGGCTGCAGGACGGTGATGTGGTTGCCGGCCGAGTCGGTGGCGCCGGTGCCGAGGGTGAGCACCATGCCGGTGTTCTGCGAGTCGGCGATCTCGTAGGTGCCGTAGCCCGCGGGCTTGAAGACCCAGTGCTGGTTGCCGCCGCCGTTGCAGCCCCACTGCTCCAGCGTGGTGCCGGCCGCGGTGCTCGCGCCGGTGGCGTCCAGGCACATGTCGCGGTTGCCGCTGAAGTCCAGTTCGTAGCTGCCGCCGGACTTGACCTCGAAGACGAAGGACTCGTTCAGTCCGCCGGCCGCGGGATAGGTGATGGCCGGTCGGCCGTTGGTGCTGTCGCCGTAGCTGCCGCCGCCGGAGAAGTCGAGCACCTGGCCGTTGGCCTTGTTGGTCAGCTGGTACCAGGCGCCGTCCTCGGGGATGTCGCCGAAGGAGGCGACGCCGGGGTTCAACGGCATGATCGTGGTGCCGTCCTGCTGGTCCAGGGTGCAGTAGGCCTCCTGCTGCGCGGGCTGGTCGTAGAAGTCCGCGAGGCAGGCCCCCTCCGCCTTGTAGCCGGCCACGCGCGGGTGGTACGACTGCCGGACCTCGTCGGTGCACAGGCCGGCGACGCCGATCGACTGGTCGCAGCCGTTGCGGGTGAGCTCGCCGACGTCGATGACGTCACCGTTGATGTACTCGTACGGCGAGCTGGTCCACTCGGCACAGACCTCGTGCCCGTAGGAGACCCGGCGCTGGTCCAGGAACCGCACTCCTGGCACGGCCTCGGCGGCCGCCCGCTCGGTGTCGTCCAGCTGCGGCACGACCCAGTTGTGGGCCCAGGCGGCGTCCTCGGGGAAGCCGGGGCAGCCCTGGGCGACCTTGGCCGCGTAGGTGTTGCTGCGGATGTCCGGGGTGATCGGGGTGAAGTACGAGTTCACCACCAGCTGGTAGGAGCCGTCCGCGTAGCCGGCGTTCCGCATGGTCTGCCGGATGTCGGTCAGCGCCGCCTCGACCTTGGGCAGCACCGCCTTGGCACGGGCGGTGATGGCCGCGCTGCCGATGGTGTCCCGGCAGCCCTTGGACTGCGGGATCGGGAAGTACGCGGTCAGGCAGGAGACGACGATGCCGGTGAAGTCGAAGTCGTCGTTGGCGCCGATGGTCACCACGACCATCTTGACGTTGTAGTTCGCTGCGGTCTGGGCCAGCTGGACGTCCTGCTTCGGCTCGCCGTAGTCACCCCCGCCCGGCCCGGTGATCTTGGCGAGGGTCGGGTCGGAGGTCAGGTCCCCGGTCTGCGCGCCGGAACAGGCGAGGTCGATCGGGGTGACGCCGGTGATGCCGGTGTCGAAGATCAGCGACTGGTTGTGCCGGTGGCAGAAGTCCTTGGGACCGTCGGTGCCGGCCATGTACGCGTCGCTGGTGTCGGTGCCGGCGCCCTCGCCGGAGATCGCACTGTCACCCATCGAGACGATGGCGGCGGGACGGGTGTCGGTCCCGGTGGCCGCGGCTGGTTGCGCGGCGACCGTGCCCATGCCGCCGACGAGCGCGCAGACCGCGGAGGCGGCGAACGCGGCCCGGATTCTGAGCGTGGTCGTGCGGGCTGACCTGGCAGATCTGGTCACACAGAGCTCCTGAGGGTGGACGGGGAGTGCCCGGATCGCCCCTCAGCGTAGGTACCCATAGGTAACTTAACAAGAGCCATGCTCATGTTTTCTGCTGCGAGCACAACAAGGAGCGGGCCCCGGAGTCTCCTCCGGGGCCCGCTCCTGTACGTCTGTTGCCGGTCCGCGTCGCTCAGAAGCCGCCGCGCTGCTGCTCCTGACGCCGATGCCAGCGTTGCTCCATCCGGTCGACGACACTGCCGCTGCGCCGGCGCCGCATCGGCGCTCCGGTCCGCGGATCCACCAGGGCCAGGCGCGGGATCCGCCGCCAGGCGGTGATCCCGAAGACCGCACCCGCGAGCATCAGCACGAAACCGCCGACGCTCACCCACTGCTGATGCAGGAAGAGGCCTCCCATCAGCAGGCCGACGCCCACCACGAAGCCCGCCGCCGAGGCGTAGACGGCCCGACGGGTCCGCGTGCGCAGCCCGCTGCCCTCAAGCGCCGTCGCGAACTTCGGGTCCTCGGCGTACAGCGCTCGCTCCATCTGCTCAAGCAGACGCTGCTCGTGCTCCGAGAGCGGCACGTCGTCCTCCTCATCTGGCCGCCGAAGGCGGGGTCACCGCCACCGGGGCGCCCACCCCGCCGCACTGCTTGATTCTCTTACAGAGTTTTTTGATCTCGCTAGTGATGCGTGTATGCCCCGGGCGACCGGCCGTCATGCTTGCTGGCTTTACCCGAATCATACGGTTCAACCGGGGTTTTTGGAGGGTGGTGCCTGATGTGCGGCACCTCTCTCCTGACCTGCGCACTGACCTGCCGCGGGACGGTCGTGAACGCTCCGTCGTGACCGATCAACGGGTGAAGCGGTGGAGAAGTTTCCGGCAGCCCCCGGACCCGGCTGCGGACCGTGCCCCGACCCTCCCAGCAGGCTCGCCGGACGCACCGCTCCGAGGCCGAACTTGGCCTGCACCGCGTCGACCGTCCGCTCCAGCTCGGCCCAGCCGCGTTCCCGCTCCCCCAGGGCGAGCTGCTGCGGCCGCGCCCCCTCCGCCAGACCCTCCACCCGCAGCCCGACCAGCCGGATCCTGGCCCGCCCCGGCGCCAGCCCCTGGAAGAGCGGGACCGCCGCCGCGTACAGGTCGCGCGCGAGGTCCACCGGCTCGGGGAGGCTGCGCGAACGGGTGACGGTCCGCAGATCGGCGAACCGCACCTTGACGGTGACGGTGCGCCCGGCCAGGCCGCCGGCACGCAGCCGCGCCGCGGCGGACTGGGCCAGCCCGAGCAGCGTGGTCCGGATCAGCTCGTGCTCGGCCGAGACGTCGGCGGGGAAGGTCCGCTCCCCGCCCAGGCTCCGCTCGGCCCGCTGCGGCACGACCGGCCGCGGGTCCTCGCCCCGGGCGAAGCGCGCGAGCTGGTCGCCGGCGGCGGCGCCGACGATCCGCCGCAGGGTCTGCGGCGGCGTCCCGGCGAGGTCCCCGACGGTGAGCAGCCCGAACCGTGTCAGCGCCTCCGCGGTACGGGGGCCCACGCCGGGCAGGGCGGAGGCCGCCAGCGGCAGCAGGAAGCCCTCCACCTCGGCCGGGCCCACGACCTTGACGCCGTCCGGCTTGGCGGCGACGGAGGCGAGCTTGGCGATCAGCTTGTTCGGTCCGACGCCGACGGACAGCGCGAGACGCTGCTCGTCGCGGACCCGCCTGCGCAGCAGCTCCGCGAAGGCGCGCGGCCGCACGGGCACTCCGGCCAGGTCGAGGTACGCCTCGTCGAGCGAGACGGGCTCGACCCTGCGGGCGCAGGCGTGCAGGGCGGCCATGACACCGGCGGACACGAAGGCGTACTCGTCCAGGTCGGGCGGCACGACGACCAGGTCGGGACAGAGCCGCCGCGCCCGCACGACCGGCTGCCCGGACGCGACGCCCCGCGCCCGCGCCTCGTACGTCGCCGACATCACCACCCCCCGCGGCCCGGTCCCCCCGACCGCGACAGCCCTCCCCGCAAGCTCCGGCCTCCGCCGCTGCTCCACCGCGGCGTAGAACGCGTCCAGATCCGCGTGCACGATCACGACGGGCCCCATACGACTGCGCAGAGAACGCGTTGCACCACCAGGAGCGCGGGACTCTGCCGATCAGCGGCTCCGCCGCACGGGCGCGACAGGTCACAACGGAGGGCCCGCTGCACCACCAGGGGCGCGGGGAACTGCGCGACAAGCCACCCCAGGTGGTGAGTCCCCGAACGTGCAGGGCCATCCGCACAGGGTGGTTTCTCGCGCAGTTCCCCGCGCCCCTGAGGTGGCACCTCGCCTGCAGAGGCTCCGCGCCCCTGGGCAGTGCCTGGTTGCTCGCCTGCGGAGCCGCTAGGCCTGCGCGAGCAGGTGGAGCTGGGTGGCCACGGCGTGGAAGGACGGGTCGTCGGAGGCCGCCTGCTCCAGGGCGAGGAGCGCGTCCAGCGCGCCCGGCTCGGTGTCGACGAGGACGCCGGGGACCAGGTCGGCGAAAATGCGGACGCCGTGGACGGAGAGGACGGACAGCCCTGCCCCGTCTGCCAGAGCCCGGAGCTCCGCTCCGGTGAAGCGGCGCGGCGCGTCCGCCTTGTCGACGCCCGCCAGGGTCGCCTTCGCCTCGGCGAAGTGGCCGGAGAGGGCGCGGGCCAGGACCGCGCCGTTGCGGTTGGCGGCGAGCAGGCTGACCAGGCCGCCCGGGCGCAGCACCGCGGTGAGGTCGCGCAGCGACTCCGCCGGGTCGTCGACGACCTCCAGCACGCCGTGGCAGAGCACCGCGTCCACACTGCCGGGGGCGACCAGCTGGGCGAGGGTGTCCGTGTCGCCCTGTATCGCGCGGACCTGGCCGGTGACGCCGGCCTCCGCCGCGCGCCGTTCGAGCGCGAACAGGGCGTCGGGGCTGGGGTCGACGACGGTGACCCGGTGGCCCAGGCTCGCGACGGGCACGGCGAAGTTGCCGGTGCCGCCGCCGGTGTCCAGGACGTCCAGGACCGGGCGGCCGAGCTCCGCGGCCTGGCGGTCCAACGCCGTGCGCAGGACCTCCCACACCACAGCGGTCCGAAGGGCACTGCGGGGACGCGTCGGGTACACGGATGGGCTCCTCGGGTCGACTCTCCTGACCAACAGAGCCACCCTATTGCCTCCCACCGCTGGTCGGGCCTCATCCCGGACTCCCCGGGCTGGTGTGCCACAGCTTGCGCGGGGCCTCCGCCGCCGGGACGCCCGGCGGCTTGAGGTCGGCGTAGGGGGACATCCGGAAACCGCTCGGGTGCACCATCACCCTGCGCGGCGGGGCCTGCGTCGGCTCGGGCCTGGCCGCCAGGACCGCGCGCACCGCGTCCACGCCCTGCTGCTGCCACAGCTCGTGCAGGGCCGTCAGCTCCCATGCGGCCGTCGCCGTCAGCGAGACCCCGCGCGGGCCGGTCCGGCGGACCACGCCGCGGACCAGCAGCAGCCAGGAGTGGAAGACCGTCGACGCGTAGTGCTGCTGCGCGTCCTCGAACATGGCGAAGTCGAGCGGTCCGGTCGCGTCGTCGAGGGTGGCGAAGACGACCCGGACGCCGGTCCGCACCGGCGGGGTCTGGGTGGCGACCTTGACCCCGGCGATCAGGATCTCGCTGCGGTTGCGCTGGGACAGCAGCTCGCGCGAGCGGACCGTGCCGAGCTCGTCCAGGAAGGGGAGATAGGGGCTGAGCAGGTGGGCGCTGTGGTCCAGGCCCAGTGCCTCGATCTCGCCGCGGATGCGCTCGGTCTCGGTGGGCGCCGGCAGCGCCGTGGGGCCGGTCTGCCGCTCCTGCTCCTCGGGGTCGGCGTCGGCCAGCTCCAGCTGGGCGGGGCCGGGGCGGCGCGGGCCCTTGGGCTTGGGGTCGGTGGCGGCGTGCAGCAGCAGGTCACGGCGGGTCAGCTCGGGGTGCAGGGTGTCCAGCGCACCGGCCAGGACCAGGTTCTCCAGGGTCGGCTGCGAGGGCTCGGCGCGGCGGCGGAAGTCGGGCAGGCTGGTGTAGCGGACGCCCTCGCGCTCGCCGACGATCCGCTGCAGCTCGGCGTCGGTGATGCCCTTGACGTCGGCGAGGCCGATCCGCAGCGCCTCGCCGTCGGGGGTGAGCTCCAGGGTGTAGTCGGCGACCGAGTCGTTGACGCTCGGCGGCAGTACCGGGACGCCGAACTGACGCGCGTCGTCCAGGATCAGCCGCTTCGGGTACATGCCGGGGTCGTGGGTGAGCAGGCCGGCGTAGAAGGCGGCCGGATGATGGACCTTCAGCCAGGCGGACTGGTAGGTCGGCAGCGCGAACGCGCCCGCGTGGGCCTTGCAGAAGCCGAAGGAGGCGAAGGCCTTGAGGATCTCCCAGACCCGCTCGACCACCGGCCGGGGATAGCCGCGGTGGTCGGCGGCGACGCAGAACCAGTCGCCGATCTCCTGCTGGCCCTTGATGCTGCCGAGCACCCGCCGGGCCTGGTCGGCCCGGTCCGGCGGGCAGCCGGTCATCGTGGCGATGATCCGGATGACCTGTTCGTGGAAGACGACCACGCCCTCGGTCTCGGCGAGGATCGGCCGCAGGTCGTCGTGGACGAAGACCGGCTCGGCCCAGCCGTGGCGGGCGTTGAGGAAGGGGGTGACCATGTCGCTCTTGACCGGTCCGGGACGGAACAGCGAGATGTCGATGATCAGATCCCCGAAGGTCTCCGGGGCGAACTTGCCGATCAGCTCGCGCTGGCCCGGCGACTCGATCTGGAAACAGCCGAGCGTGCGGGTGGAGCGGATCAGCTCGAAGGTCGCCTCGTCGTCGAGCGGGACCGCGTCGAGGTCGACCCGCTCCCCGCGCACCCGCTGCGTCTCGGCGACCGCGTGGGCCATCGAGGACTGCATCCTGACCCCGAGGACGTCGAGCTTGAGCAGGCCGATCGCCTCGACGTCGTCCTTGTCGAACTGACTCATCGGATAGCCCTGGGCGCTCTGCTCCACCGGCGTGCGGTCGCGCAGCAGGCCGTCGGAGAGCAGCACCCCGCTGGGGTGCAGGGCGATGTGGCGGGGCAGGCCGTCCAGCTTCTCGACGAGGTCGAACAGGACGGCGAAGACGCCCTCCTCCAGCCGGGAGTGGCGCAGTTCGGGAAGGTCGCGCAGGGCCGCGCGGGCGTCACGGGCGCGGATGTGCGGGAAGGCCTTGGCGACCGCGTCGATCTCCTGTGGCGGCAGCCCCAGCGCGGCGCCCGCGTCGCGGACGGCGTGACGGACCCGGTAGGTCTCCAGCATCGCCACGCACATGGTCCGGTCCGAGCCGAAGCGGTCCAGGATCAGGTCGTAGACCTCGGTGCGGCGGGCGGACTCGACGTCGAGGTCGATGTCGGGCAGCGAGACCCGCTTGGCGGACAGGAAACGCTCCATCAGCAGGCCGTGCTCCAGCGGGTCGACGCCGGAGATGCCGAGCAGGTGGTTGACCAGGCTGCCGGCGCCCGAGCCGCGCGCCGCGCAGCGGACGCCGGCGGCGCGGGTGAGGTCGACGACCTCGGCGACGGTGAGGAAGTAGGTCTCGTAGCCGAGGGCGTTGATCAGCGCGAGCTCCGCCTCGAGCCGGTCGGTGACCTCGCGGCGCGGCCTGCCGTAGCGGCCGGGGATGCCCGCCTCGCAGCGCTGCCGCAGTTCGCGGACCGCGCCCGCGTGGGTGGTGCCGAGGACGCTGGGCTCGGGCAGGTGCATGGTGTTCAGGCCCAGGTCCAGATGCGGGTCGAGCTCGCACTGCTCCGCGATCCGCCGGGTCCGGGTGAGCAGGGCGCGCGCCTCGGCGGCGGTCTCGCAGAGGTCGTGCGCGAGGGCGGCCATCTCCGGCCCCGACTTGAGGTACCCCTCGGCGTTGACCCGGTCGCGGGAGCGCAGCTCCAGCGGGACCAGCCGGCGGGCGGCGTCCAGCACGTCGGCGACGGGGGCGTCGCCGGGAACCGGATAGCGCACGGCGTTGGTCAGCACGGTGGGCACGCCCACGTCCTGGGCCAGACACAGCAGCCGCCAGGCCGCGGCGCGGGAGGCGGGGTGGCCGGGCGGGGCGAGGTGGTGCACCACCTCGACCACGACGGCCTCCCCGCAGACGGCCCACCAGCGCAGCAGCTCCGCCCTGGCCTCGGCCATCCGTCCGGCGGCCACGGCGCGTCCGACGGTCGACTCGGGGCCGAGCAGCACGTAGAGCCGGTCGGCGGCGTCCGCGATCTGCTCCGGCCGGACCACGGCCCGGCCCCGGCGCGCCATGTCGTCCCCGTGCGCCGCGCTGACCAGCCGGCAGAGCGCCGCCCACCCGCGTCGCCCGCCGCGCGCCAGCACCACGACCCGAGGCGGCCTGGCCGCGTCGGCGGCGGCGCGGTCGAGCCGCAGATCGGCGTCGGAGTCCGGAACGGGAGCGGGGACGGGCGCGTGGGCGGCGGGGGCCTGTGCCGCACCCGCGCCGGTGGGCCCGCAGGCGAGGTCGGCACCCAGGATCGGGCGGATCCCGGCGGAGACGCAGGCCTGGGCGAAGCGGACCGCGCCGTAGAGGCCGTCCCGGTCGGTGAGCGCGAGTGCGCCCATGCCGAGCACGGCGGCGTGTTCGACGAGGGCCGCGGGTGTGGCGGTGCCGTAGCGCAGCGAGTAGCTGGAGGCCGTGTGCAGATGCACGAAGGAGTCCGCGGGGCTCATGGTGTCCGACTCCTTCAAAGGCGTTGTGGGCCCCTCCCGATCCCGCCGTCTGCTGTGTCCGTCCGTCCGGCCGCGTCCGGCCGGCTCACCCCGTGCGGGGCATCCCCTCCTCGCCCTCGTCCCCCGCCCGCCGCGCCGAGGGCACCGCGCCGCGGGCGACCAGGCGCTGCACCATCCGCAAAAACAGCGCGGTGTTGCGGATCAGGTCGTCCGCGTCCCGCGCACTCGCCGCCGAGGCGATCCCGGCCTCGGCGGCGGCGCGCTTGGCCGCGCCGGCCGCGTAGTAGACCGCCCACTCCGCCAGCTCCGGCGCGACCTCGGGGAGGACCTCCCACGCGGTGCGGATCCGCTTCCGCTTGCGCGGGCTCTCCTCCGGCCGCCCGCGCAGCGCGAGCACCGCGGCGGAGGCGCGCAGCGCGGCGAGGTGCGCGGTCGCGTACCGCTCCAGCGGCCCCGACAGCTCCCGCGCCTCCGCGAGGCCGCGCTGCGCCTGCGCGAGCAGATCCACCGCGGCGGGCGGCGCACCGGCCCTCCGCAGCACCGGATGGATGTCCTCCGCCGGGCGGTAGGGCATGCCCGACCCACCGGTCGGGCTCGGCAGCGGCAACTGCAGCACCTGCGCCCGCGCCCTGCGGTTCGCGTCCTTGGTCTCCCTCATGACGTACGCCCTCCCATGCTCGGCAAGCCTGTCGTCAGTCCGTCGTACTGGTGAGGGTCCAGCGGTCGGTGTTGCGGTCGAAGCTGAGGTCGTAGACGCCGGGGGCGAAGCAGCGGCCGGGGCTGGCCTCGACCCGCCAGACCTCCCGCTCCGTCCGGTCGAGCGGCTGCCCGGCCGTGTGCACGGCGGGAACGGAGACCACACGGGCCTCCTCCCACCAGGCGCCGCTCTCCTTCCAGTGCCCCAGCACCTCGCGCACCGCGTACACCTTGTCGCGCCAGAGGAAGTGCGTGGGCAACCCCGTACCGCCGCGCACCTCGACCAGGTCCGCACGCTTTCGGCTCATCGCGTCCTCCTCCTTCACCGACCTCGTTCGAACTCTCGTTCGAACATCTCCAGAGTAACCCGCCGGACCGGAGCCACGTCAACGCCGTATCGCCCACATGGCCCCTCACTCGCCATGCTCCACCGCACCACTGACAACGCCGGAACGGGCGGCCACTGTCAGTGACCGCCCGTCCGGCGAAAAGGTTCGTTCCGGCAGCTCAGCGCCGCCCCTCACTCGTTCGAGGGCACCGTCCCGGTGGTCGACATGGTTGGCGCGGACGCGACGAGGTCCGGCTCGTCAACCGCGCGCAGCCGCGCTACAGCTCCACCGCGCACCCGTCCGGCGTGATCGCCCCCGGACCCGTCCGGCCGTGCCCCACTCGAATCGTTCGCATGGGGAACAGTGAAGAGCGGCAGGAAGAGCTGGACCAGCGGGCCGATCGCCAGCGCGTACACGACCGTGCCGACACCCACCTGACCGCCCATCAGCCAGCCGACGGTCAGCACGGTCACCTCGATCGAGGTCCTGACCAGGCGGACCGAGCGGCCGCTGCGGCGGACGAAGCCGGTCATCAGGCCATCGCGCGGGCCGGGGCCGAAGCGGGCGCCGATGTAGAGGCCGCTGGCGACGCCGTTGAGCACCACGCCGCCCGCCAGCACCGCCGCGCGGAGCGGCAGGCCGTGCGGGGCCGGCAGCAGGTTCAGGGCCGCGTCGACCGAAAGGCCGATGACGAAGACGTTGCTGACCGTGCCCAGCCCCGGCCGCTGCCGCAGCGGGATCCAGAGCAGCAGCACCGCCGCGCCGACGATCATCGTGATGGTGCCGAAGGAGAGCCCCACATGGCGGGCCAGGCCCTGGTGGAAGACGTCCCACGGATCCAGGCCCAGGGCCGCCCTGATCTGCATCGCCATGCTGACGCCGTACAGCACGAGGCCGAGGTAGAGCTGAACGAGACGGCGGGTGAGCTGTAGGGCCACCGCGGCCCCTCCCTTCCGACAGGCACTTGAATTTGGCAGGTTCAAGGAACACCCTGGAGCTGATTGGCCTGCCAATCCATAGCCAATTCGCGAGAGGTGGACTGACTGATGGCTCCGGCCCCCCGCGCCGCGATCGGCGCGCCGCAGCTCGACCGCGCCCTCGGCGACTGGCAGCGGGCGGGCCAGGGCCCCGCCTACCGCGCCCTCGCGGGCGGGCTGCGCACCCTGGTCCTCGACGGGCGGGTGCCGGTCGAGACCCGGCTGCCCGCCGAACGGGAGCTGTCCGCCGCGCTCGGCGTCAGCCGGACCACCGTCGCCGCCGCCTACGAGCTGCTGCGCGACGAGGGCTTTCTGGCCAGCCGACGCGGCGCGGGCAGTTGGACCGCGCTCCCGGCCGGGCGGCCGATGCCCGTCGCCGGCCTCTCCCCCTTCCCCACCGACGGCGGCGGGGTGATCGACCTCGGCGTCGCCGCGATGTCCGCGCCCGAACCCTGGCTCAGTGAGGCCATGGCGCACGCCGTGGCCGAACTGTCCGGGTACACCCGCACCCACGGCGACTTCCCCGCCGGGCTCCAGGTGCTGCGGCAGGCCGTCGCCGACCGGTACGCCGCCCGGGGCCTGCCCACCGCACCGGAACAGATCATGATCACCAGCGGCGCGGCGGGCGGCCTCTCGCTGCTGCTGCGTCAGCTCCTCGGCCCCGCCGAACGGGTGGCCGTCGAGTCGCCCAGCTACGCCAACGCCCTGCAGGCGTTCAGGTTCGCCGGGGGCCGGGCCGTGCCGGTGCCGCTGCTGCGCGAGGGCTGGGACCTGGAGGCCTGGTCGCGCACCCTGCGCGACGCCGCGCCGCGCCTGGCCTACACCATCCCCGACTTCCACAACCCGAGCGGCCTGCTCATGTCCGAGGAGGAGCGCCGCGAGCTGGTCGCCGCCGCCAGGTCCACCGGCACGCTGCTGATCGCCGACGAGACGATGGCCGAGCTCTGCCTGGACCCTGGGCTCGTCGGCTCGATGCCGCGCCCGATGGCCGCGTTCGACCACAGCGGCTGCGTGGTGACCCTCGGCTCGGCGGGCAAGACCTTCTGGGGCGGGCTGCGGATCGGCTGGATCCGGGCCACCGCGGAACTGGTCCGCCGCCTCGCCGCGGACCGCGCCAGCCTGGACGTCAGCTCACCGGTGGTCGAGCAGCTGGCGGTCGCCCGCCTGCTCGACCCCGAGGTGCTGCCCGAGGTGCTGGACTTCCAGCGCGAGCGGGTCCGCGCCCAGCGGGACGCGCTGGTGGCGGCGATGCGCGCGGACCTGCCCGACTGGAACTTCCGGCTGCCCTCGGGCGGGCTCTCGCTCTGGGTCCGCACCGGGCCCGGGCTCTCCGGCAGCGCGCTGGCCACGACGGCCCAGCGGCACGGCGTCTGGATCGGCTCAGGTCCGCGCTTCGGCGTGGACGGCGTGCTCGAACGCTTCGTCAGGCTCCCTTTCGCCCAACCGGCCGAGGTCTCCCGCGAGGCCGTACGCCGCCTGGCCGCCGCGGCGGCGACGCTGGGCTCGGCGCCCGTCGGCGCGGCCACCCCGACGAGCGAGGTCACCCTGCTCTGACGGGCCGGCCTCTCGCTCCCGGCCCGCCCGGGCCGGTGAGTCGGGCCGGCCGTCCGGGCCGGCGCGTCGGCACGGGAATGCGGAACGGCGCTCACGCGAGGACGAGCTCTCGCCCGCCGACGCGTGAACGCCGTTCCTTCCCCGTTCCCCCGTACTCCCCCGTACTCCCCCGGTTCCCCCCGGCTTGGTGCTCCCCCCTCGGCCGGGCAGCTGCTCCGCCGCCCCGTGTCGGCGGTGCAGTGCCGGGCCCCGGCCGCCGGGGCCCTGCGGCCCCAGCGCTTCCCGGTGCCCACTACTTTGCCGTCGTCGCAGGTCGGGAACCATCCGCGCGCGTACTCAACCCGTTCGGCCCAATCCCTGAGTACAAGTACTCAGGGATCTTGGGGACGAGGGCCGGGCCCGTGGTCCCTCGCACCGGCCCCCGGGCAGGAGGCCCTACTCTGGTGCCCGACCGACACATCTGCGTATTCGGGGGACTCACGTGGGACTGCTCCCACTCATCTTCACCAGCGGCTGGGCGAGCGGCATCAACGCCTACGCCGTGGTCCTGATCATGGGCCTGCTCGGCCGCTACGACGGACTCGCCACCGTGCCCCCCGCCCTGGAGCGGACGGACGTCCTGATCGTCGCCGCGGTGCTGTTCCTGATCGAGGCGGTGGCGGACAAGATCCCCTATGTCGACTCCGCCTGGGACCTGGTCCACACCGTCATCCGGCCGGTCGCCGGCGCCGTGGTCGCCGCGCTGCTGGCGGGCCACGCGCACGACTCCCTGACCTCGCTCACCGTCGCCGCCGCGCTGGGCGGCGGGACCGCGCTGGTGAGCCATACGGTCAAGGCCGGGGTTCGGATGGGCGTCAACACCTCCCCCGAGCCGTTCAGCAACATCGTGGTCAGTCTCGGCGAGGATCTGGGCGTCGCCGGACTGGTGACCCTCGCCCTCTTCCATCCGGTGCCCGCCGCGATCGTCGCCGGGGTGCTGCTGCTGGCCGGCGTCCTGCTGGTGCTGTTCACGCTCTCGCGGATCAGGCGCTTCTGGCGCCGCAGGCAGGAACGCCGGGCCGAACGAACCGCGCTCAGGACTCCCGTGCGGGGGTGAAGTGATCGGTGCAGCTGCGCGGGCCGGCGTTGGTGAGGCTCGCGCACACCCACATCGAGTCGTTCTCCGGTGCGGGGATCAGCGGGGTGTAGACGTCCCGGTCGTAGTGCACGACGTTGACCTGGGCGTCCCCCTCCGAGTTGTCCACGTCGACGGTGGAGCCGACCTGCGCGTCGGAGATCCGGCCCCAGGCGGCTCCGCAGGTCTTGCTGTACCGCAGCTCGATCACCAGGTCCTTGGGGATCGAGCCGGTGCGGACCGTCACCGCGTCGGCCGAACAGTTCATCTTCTTCGGGTCCTTGCCGTCGCAGGTCGCACCGTGGCAACCGACGACCGGGCGGGTCACCTCGGGAGCCGGCCCGGTCGCCCGCTCGGGCCGGACGACGGGTGCGTTGCTGCGGAACACCCCGAGCGCGTAGCTCACACCGAGCCCGGCGAACAGGACGACTAACCCGGCCAGCGCCAGAAGCAGTCCCCTGCGCCCCGGACGCGCGGCAGGCGGTGACTCCCCGTCCGGCTGCTCGGGCCCTTCGGCCTCGCCGGACGTGACGTCCACCGCGGCGGCCACCACGTCCGGACCGTGCGAGCCCTCCGGGCCCTCCGACCCGTCCGGAGCGTCGGAGCCCGGTCTCGGCGCCGGCAGCACCGCCTCCGCGCCCTCGGCACGTTCCGCGTCGGCCTCGTCCCACAGCGCGAGCACCTGGGCGGCGTCCCCGCCGCAGGCCCGGACCATCCCCTCGACCGCGCTGCGCGGCGGGAACTGCTTTCCGTTGACCCAGCGCTCCCAGGACGACTTCGCGTAGTGCGTCCGCTCGCCGATCCTGGTGAAACTCAGTCCGGACGCCGCCTTCAGCGCCTGGAGTTCCCTGGTCAGCCGTGCTGCCGCATCCAGGCGCACGGCATCGTCGATCTTGTTACTGGCCACCTGATGTACGCCCCCGTAGTCAAGCTGATCAAGCCGACGGACATATTAACTTGTGATCCGCCAGAAGGCTCAAGCGATCCATTTCGCCGTGTCGGTCGACATGTCGTCACTTGCCCGAACCGTCCCACGGAACCGTCCGCATCCCGCTGCGCGCCGAGCTCCGGCCCCAAGTGCGCCGGGACATCCCAGGGACACCGTTGTGACTGGTGGGACGCCCGTGCGGCGAACCACAGTTGCGGCGACGCCCCTCGCCGGAGGGGCACTGAGGGGGAGAAGTGAGGAAGGGATCAACTCCGGTGCGCGGCTTCGTCGTGGCGCTGCTCGCCGGGCTGGCGGTGGGCCTGCTGCCCTCGTCGGCGCACGCG
This sequence comes from Streptacidiphilus rugosus AM-16, assembly GCF_000744655.1. Classification (NCBI taxonomy): domain Bacteria; kingdom Bacillati; phylum Actinomycetota; class Actinomycetes; order Kitasatosporales; family Streptomycetaceae; genus Streptacidiphilus; species Streptacidiphilus rugosus. Next base: position 1,983,437 of record NZ_JQMJ01000004.1, read on the forward strand.
CTCGACTCCACCACCTGGGAGCAGCGCAATCTCGCGGGCATCGGCTATCTGAGCAGCAGCGGCGTCGACGGGGTGGCCGGTCCGCAGACCACCGCGGCCGTGCGCGCGTTCCAGCACGACAACGGGCTGGACGAGGACGGCGTGTACGGCGCCCGCACCGAACTGGCCCTGCACAACAAGGTCATCGAGGTGCAGCATGCGGTGGGCGCCTCCGCCGACGGCGCCTACGGGTCGGGCACCGCGAGCGCGGTCTCCGGCTGGCAGGGCGCGCACCACCTGAGCGCCGACGGCATCAGCGGTCCCGCCACGATGCAGGCGCTCGGCGTCGCCAGGACCGTGCAGATCACCGCGCAGAACCGGTTCGGCGCCTACGGCTGGAGCATCAGCGGCCAGTTCGGCTGCCTGGACCAGATCTACACCCACGAGAGCGGCTGGAAGGTGTACGCGACCAACCCCTCGTCAGGGGCGTACGGCATCCCGCAGGCCCTGCCAGGCACCAAGATGGCCACCGCGGGCTCCGACTGGCAGACCAACCCGGCCACCCAGATCCACTGGGGACTCGACTACATCCACGACCGCTACGGCACCCCCTGCTCGGCGTGGAGTTTCTGGCAAGCGCACAACTGGTACTGATCCATTGTCATGGACCGATCCAGCTCGACGTAGCAAGGAGAACGAAGTGACCAGTTCCTCCCTCGACCGCCGGACCCTGCTGCGCTACGGCACCGGCGCCCTCGCGGCGACCGGCGTCGCCCTGGTGGCGAACGTCGGCCTCGCCCGCTCCGCGTCCGCCTACGGGTGGCCGGGGACGCTCTCCCAGGGTTCCTCCGGCAGCGCGGTGTCCGAACTGCAGATCCGCGTCGCCGGCTGGGCGGCGGACTCCGCCGCGCAGACCTATGTGGCGGTGGACGGCTCCTTCGGCCCCGGCACCGCGGCCGCGGTGCGCCGGTTCCAGTCGGCCTACGGGCTGAGCGCCGACGGCGTGGCCGGCCCGCAGACCTTCGGCGTGCTCAACTCGCTGGAGAAGTCCGACGGTTCCACCGCGCATTTCAACTGGTCCGAGTTCACCAGCCACGACGGCTCCGGCTTCGGCGGCGGCAACGTGGGAGCCACCGAGGTCAAGGAGAACGTGCGGCGCACCATGTACAAGCTGGAGGCGCTGCGCAAGAAGGCGGGCGACCGCGCCGTCACCATCAACTCGGGTTTCCGCAGCACCTCGTACAACGCCTCGGTCGGCGGTGCGTCCAACTCGATGCACACCTACGGCGTCGCCGCGGACACCGCCGTCTCGGGTCTGTCCACCCTCAGCGTCTACCGCATCGCGGAGACCTGCGGCTTCTCCGGCCTGGAGACCCACACCGTGTCCTGGCAGCACGTGGACAGCCGGGTTGAGCACGGCAACTACGGCTCCGGCTTCTGGTGGTGGCAGGACGGCGTCGCGTAGCGCCCCCGCCCCCACCTCGCACCGCACCGCACCGCACCTACGTACCACCGCACAGTCACAGCGAACGAAAGAGAATCACCAGTGCGCTCGAACGCCTTCACCAGGACCCTCGTCGGCCTCGCCACCGTCGCCGCCGTCGCGGGCGGCGGTCTCGCCTCGGCGGGCACCGCCCTTGCCGCGCCGCGGCCGGCCGTGGCCCCGCAGCTCGTCCACCCGATGACCGTGGCCAACCTCGGTCTGACCGTCGACCAGGCCAAGCGGGTCCAGCACTGGCTCCAGGAGTTCTGGGGCTACAACGACGGGATCGACGGGCAGCTGGGCACGAACAGCTGGAAGGCCATGCAGCGCAGCCTCCAGCAGTTCTGGGGCTACACCGGACAGATCGACGGCATCGTCGGCAGCGGCACCGTCAGCGCGCTCCAGCGGATGCTGAAGGACGGCGGCTGGGGCTACTCCGGCGCGATCGACGGGATCGCCGGACCCGGGACGACGGCCGCGTTCGCGGCCTTCGCCGCGGGCGAGGGCGGGCCCGCCTGAGGGCCCACCGAGCAGTACGGACAAGGCGACGCCCCGGCAGCCCGCTCGCTGCCGGGGCGTCGCCCGTCCTCCGCCGGGACCCACGCCCGGTGCCGGGTCAGGCGAGCAGCCTGCTCCAGGTGCGGGCGTCCACCACGCCGTCGGCGGGCAGGCCCGCGGACGTCTGGAACGAGGTGACCCCGGCCTGGGTACCGGGGCCGAAGGCGCCGTCCACCGTCGTGGCCAGGCCGTGGGCGCCGAGCTGGCTCTGGACCGCCATCACCGCCTTGCCCGAGGCCCCGCGCACCAGGGGTGCCACGGCCTGGCTCCAGGTCTGGTTGCCCGCCACCCCGTCCGCGGCGGCGTGCGTGGTGTTCTGGAAGGTCGTGACCGCGCTCTGGGTGGCGGGTCCGTAGGCGCCGTCCACCGTGACCGGCACGCCGCGCTGGTTCAGCAGGTACTGCAGCGTCCGCACGTTCTCGCCGGACGCGCCGCTGCCGAGCACCGGCCACACGGGCCCGGTCGGATCGCCGCCGATCCGCGCCGCGACGTCGCGGCGCAGCTGCGGGATCATCGCGTAGAGCCGGTCGCCCGGGCACTCGGTGTTGTTGAAGTCCCGGTGCCCGTAGATCTGGTAGGCGCGCAGGCCGTACTGCGAGCAGATGTAGGAGATGAGGTCCACCAGCGCCGCGTACTGCTGGCCGCGCGGGTCGACGGTGCTGTAGGTGCCCTCGTTCTCGATGCCGATGGCCACCGTGTTCTGCGAGGTGCAGTGGGCCGACTCCACGTGCTGGGTGCCGGAGGCCAGCGTGGCCAGGCTGTTGTGGCGGCCCTCCATGATGTAGGCGCCCCGGCTGATGGTGAAGTGCTGTCCGGTGTCGATCCAGTGCTCGGTGTCCATCTGGTACGTCTGCATCGACTGCGCCAGCGAGTACGCGGCGGCCTGGGAGTAGTCGGTGACGTTGGCGGTCGCGGTGTGATGCACGATCACCTTGTCCGGGACGCCGGCGATCACGTTGAGCGGGGCGCTTGCCGGGCGTGCGCCCCAGGCGGCGGTGCTCGCCACCGTCGGACCGGCAGCGGCGGCCCGGGCGGTCGCGGCACGGGGCGTTGTGGCACGGGCCGCGCTCTCCGGGAGCGCGACCGCGAGCAGCGCCCCCGCGCCGAGCGTGAGGGCGCCGCCGAGGAGGGCGCGGCGTCCGGGCATGGACGGAAGGGAAGGGTGGTGAGTCATGGGCGGGTTCCTGATCCTTGACCGCTCGAACATTCAGGCGGGACACGGCTGTTGCGCCCCAATCTCCCCGGCGGCGCTCCGTCCCCGCACCCTTCCCACGTCCCCGTGCGGCTCGGTCCGGCGTCCCAGGGACGCCGGACCGAGCCGCACCGAAGGAAACCGGGCGGAGCCTACGAGCGGCCCAGCGGCTCCTGGGCCCGGGCCGGGCGCGCGGGACGCGGCGGGCGGACCAGCGTGGCCAGCACCACGAAGGCCACCAGCACCAGCGCCGCCGAGCAGGTCATCGCCATCGAGACACCGTGGGCCAGCGTCGCGTGCTGCGCGGCCGGGCCGGTGCCGGACGGGTGGCTGGTGGCCCGGGTGAACGCGGTGATCCCGACGGCGGTGCCGAGCGCGCCGCCCGCCTGCTGCATGGTCTGCAGCGTTCCGGACGCCGCTCCGGAGATCTCCGGCCGGACGCTGGACAGGATCGTGAGGCTCAGCGGGACCATGGTGAAGCCGGCGCCGAACCCGAAGAACAGCATCGAGGGCAGGATTCCGGACGCGTAGTGGGTGTGCGCGTCGACCCTGGTGAGCAGCAGCAGACCGGTGAGCAGCAGCAGTGGCGCCCCGAGCAGGAACGGCCGGGCGCCGAACCTGGGCACCAGGCGCGGAGCCAGCCGCGCCCCGGCGAAGATCGGCACCGCCAGCGGCAGGAAGGCGAAGCCGGCCTGCATCGGCGAGAGTCCCAGACCGTTCTGCAGGTACTGGGTGATGAAGAAGAACATCCCGAACATCGCCGCAGCGACCAGCAGCATCGCGGCGTAGCCACCGGCCCGCACCCGGTCGGTGAGCAGGAAGAGCGGCAGCAGCGGCTGCCCGACCCTGCGCTCGATCAGGACGAAGCCGGCCAGCAGCAGGACCGCCGCGGCGAAGCAGCCCACGGTCAGCGGCGTGCCCCAGCCGACCGTCGCGGCCCGGATGAAGCCGTAGACCAGCGCGACCATGCCGGCCGTGGCGGTCGCCGCGCCCGCCAGGTCGAGGCGACCGCCCTGACGCGGCGGCTCCTGGATCACGCGCGGCGCCAGCAGGGTGACGGCGAGCCCGAAGGGCACGTTGATGAACATGACCCAGCGCCAGTTCAGCCAGGAGGTCAGCAGTCCGCCCAGGATCAGCCCGACGGTGGCTCCGCCGGCCGACATGGCCGAGAAGAGACCGATCGCACGGGCCCGCTCGGTGGCGTCCTGGAAGGTGGCGACGATCAGCGCCAGCGTGCTCGGCGCCGCGACGGCCGCGCCGACGCCCTGGGCGACGCGGGCGAGCAGCAGCTCGGTGGGCGTGGTGGCGAGGCCGCCGGCCAGCGAGGCGAGGGTGAAGAGCGCGATGCCGGAGGCCAGCAGCCGACGTCGACCGAAGACGTCGCCTGCCCGGCCGCCGAGCAGCAGCAGCCCGCCGAAGGTCAGCGAGTAGATGTTCATGACCCAGCTCAGCCCGGCCGAGGAGAAGCCGAGCGCGTGCTGGATGCCAGGCAGCGCGATGGAGACGACGGTGGCGTCGAGGATCACCATCAACTGGCAGGTGAGGATCACCGCGAGCGCCAGCGGATGGCGTGCCCGTGGTGGTGGTTGCACCGAGGACCTCTGCTGCGCCGACGAGGCGACAGCAACGGAGGAAACGGGAGTGGTGAGGGTGTTCTCGGACATGGCTCCGCCCCTGGAGTACATGGAGAATGGGAGGTGAGAATTGGCAGGGAACTCAAACGGAGATATCCTCCGGTTCCAGGGACAACAATACGGAGACAGTCTCCGTTTAGCAAGGGATGAGGTCATGACGGCCGAAACCGCGGCGCAGGACGCCTCCGACCGACCGTCGCGACGCCCCATGCGCGCCGACGCCCGGCGCAACTACGAGCGCCTGGTCGAGGTCGCCACCGAGTCCTTCCTCGCCAACGGCCCGAACACCTCACTCGACGAGATCGCCAAGCGCGCGGGTGTCGGCCCCGGCACCCTCTACCGGCACTTCCCCACCCGCGACGACCTGTTCGACGCGGTCTGCACCCGCTGGACCGACGCGGTGGCGGCGGACGCGCGGCCCCTGCTCGCCGAGGAAGGCGAGCCGATCGAGGCGCTGCGCGTGTGGCTGGTCAAACTCGTGGACCACGTCGGCGAGTTCAAGGGCCTGGCCTCGGCCCTGCTGCTGACCGGCGACCGCAAGCAGGAGACGGCCGGAGTGCTGCACCGCACCTCCGAGGAGCTGATCGCGCGGGCACAGGCGAGCGGCGACATCCGTCAGGACGTCAGCGTGAGCGAGATCATGCAGCTGACCACCGGGATCACCTACGCCTGCAGCAGCGCGAAGCAGATGAACAAGCCCAGCAGCTCGCCGGAGCGGCTGATCGGCCTGATCATGGACGGGCTCACGGTCCGCTAGCGCGTCGGGGCCGGGGCCGGTTCACGGCGGGCGTCGCCGGACCGGCCGGACCCGGCGGGCGCGCGGGCCCTACCGGGCCCGGTCGGTGGGCTCGCCCTTGCGGGACAGCGCGGCGACCGCGGCGGCCAGCGCGAGCGTCGCCTCCACCTGGGCCACCTGGACGTGGTACTCACGGGTGTGCGTCAGGCTGGACGCGCGCGACTCCGCCAGGGCGCGGAAAGCCAGCTGCTCGTGGTGTTCGAAGTCCGCCATGCCGCCGATCATAGTGGCCCGCCCCCACCCGGCGGAGCCGCCCGCTGACCAGCGCATAGGATCCATGACCATGGCACGGATCGTCGTCATCGGCGCAGGCATGGGCGGGCTCGCCACCGCGGCACGGCTCGCCACGGTGGGCCACAGGGTGACTCTCTGCGAAGCGGCCGACACCCACGGCGGAATGGTCGGCGACCACCGGCGCGACGGCTTCCGCTTCGACACCGGCCCGGGGCTGCTGACGCTTCCCGCCGTCTACCGCGACCTGATGCTCAAGACCGGGCGGACCAGTCTCGAGGAGGAGGTCGAGCTGCGCCCGGTCGATCCCGGCAGCGTGCACCTGCTGCCGGACGGCACCCGCGTCGCCCTCGCCAACGCCTCGCTCGCCAGGGTCGAGAGCGCCCTCAGCGGCGCGCTCGGCGCGGACGCGGGCGAGCGCTGGGCCGCGATGCTGCGACGCGGACGCGGCGTCTGGGAGGCGACCCGCCGACCGCTGCTGGAGGAGCCGCTCCCCGAGGACCCGTCCGCACTGCGGCGGGACCCCTACGCCCCGGCCCGGCGCGGCCTGCTCGCCCGCGCGTCCCGGACGCTGGGCGAGGTCGCCGCGCGGGAGCTGCGCGACCCCGGGCTGACCGCCCTGCTCGACGAGTACGCGCTGCGCTTCGGCCTGGACCCGGAGCGCGCGCCCGCCTCGTTGACCTCGATGCCCTACATGGAGCAGAGCTTCGGCGTCTGGTACGTCACCGGCGGACTGCGCGCCCTCGCCGACGCGGTGCTGCGCCGCTGCGAGGCGCGCCGGGTCGAGCTGCGCTTCGGCACACGGGTGGAGCGGGTCCTCGGCGAGGAGCGGGCGACCGGCGTCGCGCTCGCCGACGGCAGCGTCCTGGATGCGGACGCCGTCGTCGACAGCCGTCCGCCCCGGCAGCCCACCGGTGCGCCCGGCCGCTTCACCCTGCTGCTCGCCCTGCGCGGCGCCAGGCCGGAGGGGACGGCGCACCGCACCGTGCTGCACGCACCGGACCGCGCCGACGAACTCGACGCGCTCTTCGGCCGCACCCCACGCCTCTGTGCCCGTCCGACGTTGCAGCTGCTCCGGCCGGACGACGCCACCCTCGCCCCGGCCGGGCACGGGACTGCGGTGCTGACCGCGACCGTCCCCGCGCATGGACCGGTCGACTGGACCGACGCCGCACGCGTCTCCGACTACGCCGACGCCCTGCTCGCCCGTGCCGTGACGGCCGCGCCCGAGCTGGGCGACCAGGTGCTCTGGACCCACGCCCGCACCCCGGCCGACACCGAGGCGGAGACCGGGACCCCCGGCGGCTCGGTCCCCCCGCCCTCCCTCGCGGGCGCGGGCGGCACGTTCCTGGCCCCGCCGAACGCGGACCGGCTGCCCGGCCTCTTCCATGTCGGCGGCGCGACCCACCCCGGCGGCGGACTGGCCAGGGTCGGCATGTCGGCGACGGTCGTCTCCGGGCTCATCGGCACGCCGTAGCCCCGCGCGGGCCGTCCTACGGCTGCGACTCCGGGTAGTGGTACTGCGCGTACTCGGGCTGCTGGGGGTAGGCCGCCTGGTACGGGTACTCCACCGGCTGCTGGTACTCCGGATAGGGCTGCTGGTACTCGGCGTACTGCTGCTGGTCGGGCTGCGGCTGGTACGCGGCGGCGTACTGCTGCTGGTAGTCGGGCTGGGCCTGCTGATAGCCCTGCTGCGGGTCCTGGTACTGCCCGTAGTACTCGGCGTAGGCGTACTCCTGGGGCTGCTGCACGTAGGCGCCCTGCTCGGTCGCGTAGCCGTAGTAGGCGGCCTGCTGCTCCTGCTCGCCGTAGCCGTAGTAGACGCTGTCGCCCTCGACCTGGTACTCCTCGGCCTGGAACACCGCCGTCGCCTCGACCGCCGCCACCGACTCCACCGCGCTGACCTCGCCCACGACCACCGGCTCGGGCGCGGCCACCGCGACAGGACCGGCGGCGGCCGCGCCGAAGAGGCGGCCGACGACCGGCACCCGCTCCGGCGGGACCAGCGACCAGTAGGGGCCGCCGGGGGCCTTGAGCGCGCGCGAGGCCAGGTACTGTCCCGCGCCGAAACCCAGGACTCCCCCGCCGATCAGCGGCAGCGAGCCCATCGCTACACCGCCCACCAGTCCGAGGAATCCGGCCAGCGCGAGCGCCCGCCAGGGCAGGGGGGCGCGGCGCTGCAGCAGCAGTTCGCCGAGCAGCCACAGGGCGACCACCGCGAACGCGGCATACAACAGGGTCACCTCTCGCCCACCACCTCTCGCACCGTCGAACGGTGGAGCACACCGTACCGGTTCGGGACGGGCGCCGGATCAGGCCTGTGGAGTCAGCCCGAGGTTCTGGTAGATCTCCGAGGTCACCGTCGAGAAGTTCATCGTCATGAAGTGCAGGCCGGGGGTGCCCTCGTCGAGCAGGCGGCGGCACATCTCCGTGGCGTACTCGATGCCGACCGCGCGCACCGCGGCCGGGTCGTCCTCCAGCGCCAGCATCCGCTCGGCGAGCGCGGGCGGGAACCAGGCGGTGCTGAGCTCGGGGATCCGGCGCAGCGAGCGGACGCTGGTGACCGGCATGATCTCGGGGATGATCGGCACCTCGCAGCCGGCCGCGGCGACGCGGTCACGGAAGCGCAGGTAGAAGTCGACGTCGAAGAACATCTGCGTGATCGCGTAGTCGGCGCCCGCGCGGACCTTGGTCACGAAGTGGCGGATGTCGTCGTCCCAGTTGTCCGAGCGCGGGTGCCCCTCGGGGAAGGCCGCCACGCCGACGCAGAAGTCGCCGGACTCCTTGATCAGCTCGACCAGCTCGGACGCGTAGTTCACGCCCTGGGCGTGCGACACCCACTCGCCCAGCGGGTCGCCCGGCGGGTCGCCGCGCAGCGCGAGGACGTTGCGGACGTCCTGGTCGGCGTAGTGGCCGAGGATGTTCCGCAGCTCGGCGACGGTGTGGTCGACCGCCGTCAGGTGCGCGACGGGGGTGAGCGTGGTCTCCGCCGCGATCCGGCCGGTGATGTTGATGGTGCGGCCGCGCGTGGAACCGCCTGCGCCGTAGGTGACGCAGACGAAGGTCGGCGAGAGCGCCTCGAGCCTGCGGATCGCCTTCCACAGGCCCGCCTCCGCCTCGGGCGTGCGCGGGGGCATGAACTCGAAGGAGTAGGACTTGGCCCCGGACGCCAGAAGATCACGAATGGAGACCGCGCGGTCAGGGCGGGTGCTGGGGGTTCCGAGAGCCATAAAGGAAGGTTATCCGCGATCCGGACGCATCCTGAAACAACTGTCCAGTCCTTGGGACGGCAGGTCGCGGCCGGAACACCCGCCCCGGCAAGCCCCGCCACCCGGGCCGCGGCGCCGCGCGTTACGCTTTTGGTCCCCGTACCGCTCGGAGTCCCCGGTGTCACTCGCTCAGCCCGTCCCGCCGCTCGTCGGCAACCCCGTGGACGAGGAATGGCTGCGGCAGCGGGTCGACCTGGCGCTCGCGGACTTCGTCCGCGACCAGGAGCGGACGCTGCTGGCGATCTCGCCCCAGCTCTCCCCCGTCTGCGGCACGGTGCGCGACTTCCTGCTCAGCGGCGGCAAGCGGCTGCGGGCGGCCTTCTGCTACTGGGGCTGGCGCGGGGCCGGCGGCGAGGTCGACGAGCCCGGCGCGGTGGCCGCGGCGGCGTCGCTGGAACTGCTGCAGGCCAGCGCGCTGGTCCACGACGACCTGATGGACCGCAGCGACACCCGGCGCGGCCTGCCCTCGGTGCACCGGCGCTTCCAGTCCCTGCACGAGACGCAGGGCTGGCGCGGCGACCCGGCCCAGTACGGCGGCGCGGCGGCGGTACTGGTCGGCGACCTGCTGCTGGTCTGGTGCGACGCGCTGTTCGGCGACTCCGGCCTGCCCAGAGAGGCGGTGCGGCGCGCGAAGCCGCTGTTCGACCTGATGCGCACCGAGGTGATGGCGGGCCAGTACCTCGACATGCTGGAACCGGCGGCGGCCTGGTCCGAGCCGACCCCGGTGGAACGGGCCAGGACGGTGATCCACTACAAGTCCGCCAAGTACTCGGTGCAGCGCCCGCTCCAGATCGGCGGCCTGCTGGCGGACGCCCCGGCCGCGCTCACCGAGGCCTACGCGGCCTTCGGACTCCCGCTGGGCGAGGCCTTCCAGCTCCGCGACGACCTGCTCGGCGTCTACGGCGACCCCGCCCTGACCGGAAAGCCCGCCGGCGACGACCTCCGCGAGGGCAAGCGCACCCTGCTGGTCGCCGAGACCCTCGCCGCCTGCGGCCCGGCCGACGCCCGCCTGCTCGACGACCACCTCGGCTCCCCCGATCTCGACGCCGCCGGCATCGACCGCCTCCGCGACGTGATCACCCGCAGCGGCGCCCCCGCCCGCGTCGAGGCCCGCATCACCGCCCTCCGTGCCGAGGCCCTGGCGGCTCTCTCCGCCGCCCCCATCGCCGACCCCCGCGCCCGCGCCGTCCTCCACCGCCTCACCGACGCGGCGACGACCCGTCGGCACTGAGCCGCCACGGCACCGACGGCCCCACGCGCTGCTGACGTCCGTTCAACTGCCCCGCCGGGGCCTGGCAACCGCGCGGCGGGATTCATGAACAGCGGTGTACACCACGTCACCTGACTATGGTTCAATACCGCTGGATCGTGCCCGGAGGGGGCCGGTCACACGGGGGTGGGACGTTGAAACCGCTGCAGGACGGGGATCCGAAGCAGGTCGGCCCGTACCGGATCATCGGGCTGCTCGGGGCCGGCGGGATGGGGCGGGTCTACCTGGGGCACCGTGAGGACGGCGTGACCGCCGCGGTGAAGGTGATCAACGAGGAGCTGGCCCAGGACAGCGGCTTCCGGGAGCGGTTCCGGCGGGAGGTCGCCGCGACCGGGCGGGTGGGCGGGCCGTGGATCGCGGCCGTCGTCGACCACGACGTGGAGGCGGAGCAGCCCTGGCTGGCCACGGAGTACGTACCCTTCCCCTCCCTGCACACCGTGGTGACCAAGCGGGGCCCGCTGGAGACCGCCGCCGTCCGGCAGCTCGGCGCGCGGCTGGCCGAGGCGCTGACCGCGATCCACGCCGCGCATCTGGTCCACCGCGACGTGAAGCCCGGCAACATCCTGGTCTCCGACGACGGCCCCAGGCTGATCGACTTCGGCATCGCGCGCGGCGCGGCGGTCACCACGCTGACCCAGACCGGCGTGGTCATGGGCACCCCGCAGTACATGGCGCCGGAGCAGCTGCACGGCCGGTCCCGGGTGGGGCCGGCCGCGGACGTCTTCGCGCTCGGGCTGGTGCTGGCCTTCGCGGCCACCGGCGAGCACCCCTTCGGCCAGACGGACTCCTACGGATTCGGCTACCGCATCGTCCACGAGGAACCCGAGCTGGACGCCCTGCCCGCGCAACTGGCGCCGCTGATCGCGCGCTGCCTCGCCAAGGATCCCGCGGAGCGGCCGAGCACGGAGGAGATCGTCGCCGCGCTGCGCGGCGACGCGCCGGTCGCGACGCTCAACCTGCTCGCCGGGCCAGACGGAGGCGAGGGCGCCCCGACCCCGGTCGTCGCCGCTCCCGCGGCGGGGGAGCAACGGCGGCCGCGACGCCGGGTCCTGGCGATGGTCGCGGCCGCCGCCGTGGTGCTCGGCCTCGCGCTGACGCCGACCCTGCTGCACGTCGGGGGCGGCCCCGGCACCACACAGGCCCAGGGCGGCGGCCGCTCGCCCGGCCCCGGCGGGACGGGAACGCCCACGGCGGGCGGCGGCGCGACGGCGGGGCAGTCGGCGTCGTCGGGCACGGACGGCAGCGGCTCTCCGAGCCCGTCCTCGTCGCCCACCGCCCAGCCGTCCGCGACGGCGGGCGGAGGAGCGGCCGGGAACAGCACTCCCACCGCCGGCAGCGGCGGCGGCTCCGGCAGGAGCACGGGCGGCTCGTCCGGCACGACGCACACGGGTTCGGGCACCGGGACAGGGACGGGGTCCGGGGCCGGCGGCGGCTCCGCGAGCACGCCGACCCACGCGCCGACGCACCCGCCGACCCCTTCCGGCTCCCCGCCCGGGGCGATGGCGGGCTTCAGCGCCTACTTCCACAACGCCTGCGTGGGCTACTGCGCCGACATGCCGCTCTCGCTCACCTGGAACGCGAAGCCGGGCGCGACCCGCTACGACGTCCGGTACTCGATCAACGGCGCGTCCCACAGCGCGTCCACCGCGGGCACGGCCTACACGGTGGACGGCCCCGCCTCGGGCGACAAGGTCTGCGTGGCGCTCCGTGCGGCCAACCAGTACGGCGCGTCCGCGTGGACGCAGACCTACTGCTTCGACACGCCTTACTGACGCGGGCAACCCTCAGGGGCGCGAGGCTCTGCTTGATTCACTGCGTGCGCGAGCAACCACCCCGTGCGGATGGCCCTTTCCAGTGAGGACCCTCCGCACAGGGTGGTTGCTCGCGCCCCTTCAGGCGCGTTCGCGGACCCGTCGGGCCAGCGACTGGGCCGCGGCGAAGGGGTCGGCGGCCTGGGTGAGCGCGCGGACGACGACGACGCGGCGGGCGCCGGCGTCGAGGACCTCGTCGAGGTTCGACTCGTCGATGCCGCCGATCGCGAACCACGGGCGGTCCGTGACCTGCTTGGCCGCGTAGGAGACCAGGCCCAGGCCGGGCGCGAACCGGCCCGGCTTCGTCGGGGTGGGCCAGACCGGCCCGGTGCAGAAGTAGTCGACGCCGGGCTCGGTCAGCGCGACGTCCACCTCCGCCTCCGCGTGGCAGGAGCGGCCGATGACCACGTCCTCGCCGAGGATCGCGCGGGCCACCGGGACCGGCAGGTCGTCCTGGCCGAGGTGGAGCACGTCCGGGCGGGCGCCGAAGGCGACGTCGGCCCGGTCGTTGACCGACAGCAGCCGGCCGTGCCGGCGGCACGCGTCGGCGAAGACCTCCAGCGCCGCCAGCTCCTGCTTGGCCTCCAGGCCCTTGTCGCGCAGCTGGACCACGTCCACGCCGCCGGCCAGGACCGCGTCGAGGAACTCGGCCAGGTCGCCCTGCTCGCGCCGGGCGTCCGTGCACAGGTAGAGCCTGGCGTCGGCCAGGACCGCGCCTCTCGGCGCCGTCACAGGGCCATCGCCTGGGCGCGGCGCTTGACCTCGGTGCCGCGGTTCTCGTTCAGGGCCTGCGCCGGGGTGCCCGGCAGGGTCGGGTCATCGGTGAAGAGCCACTGCAGGGCCTCCTCCTTGCTGAATCCGCTGTCCTTCAGCAGTGTCAGCAGGCCGATGACGCCCTTGACGGGCTTGTCCTCGCCGATGAACGCCGCAGGCACCTGCAGCGCGTTGTTCTCTCCGCGGCGCACCGCCAGCAGGGTGCCGTCGGTGACCATGTTGCGGACCTTGGTGACCTCAACGCCCCACTTCTCCGCGATGTCGGGGAGGTAGAGCCAGGCCGGAATCAGGGCGTCGATCTTGGGATCAATCTCACTCACGTCAACAGACTGCCATCCCCGACCCCCGGTGTGCACACTCACGACCGCGACACCGTGGCGCGGATCGGTCGTTCAGGACTCTCCGCGCTGCCGCTCGTCCCACCGGGTCTCCAGCCGGGCCAGGCGCTCGTTGAGCTGCTGCACCTCGCGCAGCAGCGTGCGGAACTCCTCCACCTGGCGGCGCCGCTCCTCCGCCGCCGCCTCCTTGTCGTCCTCGCGGCGGGAGAGCTGGACCAGCCAGCTGGCGACCGAGGCGGTGACCACGCTCAGCGTCGCGATCCCGGTGACCATCAGCACCGAGGCGATCATCCGGCCGGTCGCGGTGACCGGGACGTAGTCGCCGTAGCCGACGGTCGCCATCGTCACCAGCGCCCACCACAGCGAGTCGCCGAGGGTGGTGATGTTCGCCCCCGGCGCGTGGCGCTCGGCCAGCCACTCCGTGTAGGAGCCCACCAGCAGCAGCATCACGAAGGCCCCGCCGGTGTAGGACGCCGTGCGCAGGATCCGGTTGCGGCGCACCGCCCGGCCGATCAGCGCGAAGAGTCCGAACGCCCGCAGCGCGCCCAGCGGCCGGAACATCGGGAGCACGAGCAGGGCCAGGTCGAAGATGTGGTCCCAGAAGAAGGCCTTGCGGTACTCGGCCAGCCAGAGCTTGATCCAGTAGTCGAGCAGGAAGATTCCCCAGATGACCCCGCCGACCACCCAGACGATGATCGTCTGATCCCGGCTCAGGTTCACCCCCAGCACGGGGAAGAGGATCACCGCCAGGAAGACGCAGCCGAGCACCAGCAGCGGCACGGCGGTCGCCCGGCTCCACCGCTCGAACCGAGGGCCCTGGTCCACCGGAGTCGACCGGTCCGCACCGCCTGCCTGCTGGTCCTCCGGATCGTTCAGCGGGTTTGACGAGGAGTCGAACATATGCGGCAAACCCTACGTGGCCCTGGTCAGTCCAGCACGGCGATGCCCTCCAGCTCGACCAGCGCCGGCTCGTCCCAGAGCCGGACGACCCCGATCAGCGCCATCGCCGGGTAGTCCCGGCCGGCTCGGGCGCGCCAGACGCGGCCGATGTCGGCGGCGTGGGCGCGGTAGTCCTCGGGGTCGGTCGCGTAGACGGTCAAGCGGGCCAGCCGGTCGGGGCTGCCGCCCGCCGCCGCGAGGGCGGCCAGCAGGTTGGCCAGCGCGCGGTCGAACTGCTCGACCACGTCGGCGCCGACGATCGCGCCGCTCCGGTCCAGCGCGGTCTGGCCGGCCAGGAAGACCAGGGTGCCGCCGGTCGCGGTGACCGCGTGGCTGAAGCCGGTGGGTGGGGCCAGCTCGGGCGGGTTGATCCGGTGCAGCGTCATGACTGCACGCCTCCTCCGTCGACGGTGAGGCCCTGACCGTTCAGGGCCTCCTGTTCCAGCAGCAGCCGGACCACGGCCGCGACCTCCTCCGGGCGGATCAGCCGCCCGATCGGCTGCATCCGCGCCAGCGCGGCGCGGGCCTGCGCCTCGTCGCGTCCGGTGCGGGCGACGATCGCGGCGACGGTGGCGTCCGTCATCGGCGTGTCCACATAGCCGGGGCAGACCGCGTTGACGGTCACGCCGGTCCCGGCCACCTCGGCGGCGGCGGCGCGGACCAGTCCGAGCGCGCCGTGCTTGGCCGCCGTGTACGCGGCGACGTACGGAGCGCCGACCTTCGCCGCGACCGAGGTCACCACGACGATCCGGCCCCAGCGCGCCCCCAGCATCGACGGCAGCGCGCGGCGGACGCAGCGGAAGGGGGCGGTGAGGTTGAGCGCGAGCTGCTGCTCCCACAACTCGTCCCCGGTCTCGGTCAGCCGGGCCGACGCGCCCGCTCCGGCGGCGGCGACCAGCACCTCGGCGGGGCCCCACTCCGCCTCGACCCGCCCGAAGAGCGTCTCGGCGGCGTCGGGCGCGGTGAGGTCCACCGGGACGGTCAGGCTCGGCCCCGGCAGCGCCCGCGCGGCGCTCGCCAGCGCGTCCGGGTCGCGGGCGGCCAGGACGACCCGGTGGCCGGCGGTGGAGAGGTCCGCGGCGACAGCCGCGCCGATGCCCTTGCTGCCGCCGGTGACCACGCAGATCCTGCTCGGTCCGGCGCTCATCGGGCGAGCTCCCTCGCGATGATCGAGAGCTGCACCTCGGAGGCGCCCTCGTAGATCCGGGGCGCACGGACCTCCCGGTAGAGCTGCTCCAGCAGGTGGCCCTGCCGCAGCGCCCGCGCGCCGTGGATCTGGACGGCGGCGTCGACGACGTACTGGGCCGTCTCGGTCGCGAACAGCTTGGCCATCGCCGCGCGTCCGGTCGGCCCGTGCAGGCCCGTCCCGCGCTCCTCGCGCCCGCCCTGGCGGTCGTAGGCGGAGGCCGCCGCGTAGACGAGCAGCCGGGCGGCCTCGGTGCGGGTGGCCATCTCGGCCAGTCGGTGTCCGACGGACTGGAGCTGCAGCAGCGGTCCGCCGAAGGCCTCCCGTTCGGCGGCGTGGACGAGCGCGGCGTCGAGCGCCGCCTGCGCCATCCCGACCGCGAAGGCGCCCACGCTCGGGCGGAACAGGTCGAGCGTGCGCATCGCGACCCTGAAGCCGTGCCCGACCTCACCGAGGCGGTCCTCCGGGCCGACCCTGACTCCGTCGAAGAGGACCCTGCCGATGGGGTGCGGGGAGATCATGTCGAGCTGCTCGCCGCCCAGGCCCGCCCGGTCGGCCGGGACCAGGAAGGCGGTGACCCCGCGTGCGCCGGCCTCGGGACCGGTCCGGGCGAAGACCGTGTAGAAGTCCGCCTCGGGCGCGTTCGAGATCCAGCACTTCTCGCCGCTGAGCCGCCATCCTCCCGCTTCGGCCTTCGCCTCCAGGGCCAGCGCGGCGGCGTCGGAACCCGCGCCCGGCTCCGACAGCGCGAACGCCGCGACGGCCCGCCCTGCGGCGACCTCCGGCAGCCATCGGCCGATCTGCGCCTCGCTGCCGCTCTGCAGCACGGGGTAGGCCCCGAGGCCCTGCAGCGCCAGAGCGGTCTCGGCCTCGGTGGACACCTGCGCCAGGCTCTCCCGCAGCAGGCACAGGTCCATCGCGGCCGCCTGCCGCAGTCCGCCTCCGGCCTCCGAGCCGGAGGCGCCGCCGGCCCCCACCCCGGGGAAGAGCCGTGCCAGCAGGCCGAGCCTCCCCATCTCCTCCAGCAGCGGCCGGTTGACCCGAGGGGAGCGGCCCTCGGGAAGCAGCCTGTCCCCGCGGGACGGCAGGGATCCGCCGCGACCAGCTCCGCCGACGCCGTCCGGCGCCGAGGAGGTGGCCGTGGGCGGACCCGGGCGCGTCGTGCCATCCGGCGGGAAGCCGCCCGCGCCGTGGGCGTGGGTCAGCGGCAGCAGCCGCTCCGTCGCCAGCGCGCGGACGTCCGCGCAGAAGCGGTGCTGCCCGTCGTCGAGCGTGAATGCCGCCGTCGCCGTCATCGCCTGCTCCCTCCTCCGCCGTGAAGCCGTCGGTCCATTCATATCGCGGAAGGTTGACTGTCGTCACCAACGCGCTAGCCTGACTTCGGACCGACCCGGTCCCTGCCAAGGTCAAGGTGAGGGGGAAACACCCGCCATGCACCTGCTCCCCTCCGCGCACGTCGACACGTTCGCGCGCGATCACCTCCCGCCCGCCGACGCGTGGCCGGAGCTGCGCTTCGACCTGCCGGAGCTGCACTATCCCGACCGGCTCAACTGCGGAGCCGAACTGCTCGACGCCACCATCGCCGCCCTCGGCCCCGACCGTCCCTGCCTGCGGCTGGAGGACGGCCAGGTCTGGAGCTACGGCGAGCTGCGCGCGCAGACCGACAGGATCGCCCGCGTGCTCACCGAGGACCTGGGCGTCGTCCCCGGCAACCGGGTGCTCCTGCGCGGCGTCACCACGCCCTGGCTGGTGGCCTGCTGGCTGGCCGTCATGAAGGCGGGCGCGGTGGCGGTCACGGTGCTGGCCGCGCAGCGCCGCAGCGAACTGGCCACGATGGTCGAGATCGCGGAGGTCCGCCACGCGCTCTGCGACGCCCGCTTCCTCGACGAGCTCACCGCCGTGGACGCCCCAGGACTGACCGTCGTCCCCTACGGCGGCTCCACCCCCGACGACCTGCTCACCCTTGCGGCCAAGCAGTCCGACGCCCCCTTCCCCGCCGTCGCGACCTCCGCCGACGACGTCGCCCTGATCGCCTTCACCTCCGGCACCACCGGGCGCCCCAAGGGCTGCATGCACTTCCACCGCGACGTGCTGGCCATCGCCGACACCTTCTCCGCCCACGTGCTGCGGCCGACCCCGGACGACGTCTTCACCGGGACGCCGCCGCTGGGGTTCACCTTCGGCCTGGGCGGCCTGGTGATCTTCCCGATGCGGGTCGGCGCGTCCGCGCTGTTGCTGGAACAGCCCTCCCCCAGCGCGCTCCCCGCGGCGATCGAGCGCCACAGGGTCAGCGTGCTGTTCACCGCGCCGACCGCCTACCGGGTCCTGCTCGACCACGCCGACGGGGCCGACCTCTCCTCGCTGCGCCGCTGCGTCTCGGCCGGGGAGAACCTGCCCGCCGCGACCTGGGAGGCCTTCCACGACCGCACCGGGCTGCCGCTGATCAACGGCATCGGGGCGACGGAGCTGCTGCACATCTTCATCTCCGCGGCGGACGATGACGCCAGACCCGGCGTCACCGGCCTGCCCGTGCCCGGCTTCCGCGCCCGCGTGGTGGAGGCCGCGACCGGCGCGGACGTCCCCGACGGCACGCCCGGTCTGCTCGCCGTCCAGGGCCCGACGGGCTGTCGCTACCTCGACGACCCGCGCCAGCACGACTACGTCCACGACGGCTGGAACCTGACCGGCGACACCTACGTCCGCGACCCCGACGGCCGCTTCCGCTACCAGGCGCGGGCCGACGACATGATCATCTCGGCCGGGTACAACATCGCGGGCCCCGAGGTCGAGGAGGCCCTGTTGCGCCACCCCGACGTGCGGGAGGCGGCGGTCATCGGGGTTCCCGACGAGGCGCGCGGGCAGGTGGTGAAGGCCTTCGTGGTGCTGGCGGAGGGCGTCCCCGCGGACGAGGGGACGGCGAAGGGCCTGCAGGACTTCGTGAAGTCCGCGATCAGCGCCTACAAGTACCCGCGTCAGGTCGAGTTCCGTGAGGCGCTGCCGCGCACCCCCACCGGCAAGCTGCAGCGGTACCGACTGCGGGCGACTGATCTTTAGAGTTGACCGTATGACCACCCGCATGACCGCCGAGGAGGAGTCCGCCGGCTCCGCACGCGAGCACACGCCGGGCTCGCTGCTCGTCACCTTCTTCGGCGCGCACGGCCGCGACCTCGGCGGCTGGATCGCCGTCGGCGACCTGATCCGGCTGCTCGCCGCGCTCGGCGTGGACGAGCAGCCGGTGCGGTCGGCCGTCTCCCGGCTGAAGCGGCGCGGCTTTCTGGTGCCGGAGCCGCTGGGGGGCGTCGCCGGGTACGCGCTGTCGGAGTCGGCGCGGGAGCTGCTGGCCGACGGCGACCGCCGCATCTACGCGACCCGCGCCCCGAGGCTGGCGGACGGCTGGGTGCTGGCGCTGTTCTCCGTGCCGGAGAGCGAACGGCAGCAGCGGCATGTGCTGCGCTCGCGGCTGGCCCGACTCGGCTTCGGCGTCGCGGCGCCGGGCGTGTGGATCGCGCCCGCGCATCTCTACGAGGAGACCCGGCACGACCTGACCCGCCTGAAGCTGGACCGCTACACGGATCTCTTCCGGGCCGAGCATCTCGCCTTCGAGGCGACGACGGAGTCGGTCCGCCGCTGGTGGGACCTGCCCGCGCTGGCGCGCTGCCACGAGGACTTCCTGGAGGTCCACGAGCCGGTGCTGACCCGGTGGAACCGCGCCCGCGGCGCCGCCGCCCTCCCCGAGGCCTTCGCCGACCACCTCCGCGCGCTGGACAGCTGGCGCCGCCTCCCGTATCTCGACCCCGGCCTCCCCCCTGAACTCCTCCCCTCCGCCTGGCCCGGCCTCCGCGCCGCCCGCGTCTTCCAGGACCTCGATTCCCGCCTCCGCCAGTCGGCCACGGACTTCGTCCGAACAGCGGTCAGCCGATAGGCGCGCGCGGCATCTGCACGCGAGAAACCAGGCAGTGCCTCAGGGGCGCGGATCCTGCGAGCGGTGATCAGCCGCAACAGGGGCGCGGGGAACTGCGCGAGAAACCACCCTGTGCGGATGGCCCTGCGCGCTGAGGACCATCCGCGTGTCAGTGGCTTGTCGCGCAGTTCCCCGCGCCCCTGGGTGAGTGCAACTGGCCCTCCGTTGTGGCCTGGCGGGCCCTTGCTACTGCTTGCGGCCCGTCTGGGGGCGGCGGCTGCCGGCGCGGTACGGGAGGGGCCAGTCCACGCCCGGGCCGGACCATTCCTGTTCCGCTGCCGCGTGCAGCGTCCAGGCAGGGTCGTACAGGTGCGGACGCCCCAGCGCGACGAGGTCCGCGCGGCCGGCCAGGATGAGGGAGTTGACGTCGTCCCAGGAGGAGACCGCGCCCACGGCCACCACCGGCACGCGCACGCGATTGCGGATCGCGTCCGCGAAGGGGGTCTGGTAGGAGCGGCCGTAGGCGGGGCGCTCGTCGGAGACGACCTGGCCGGTGGAGACGTCGATCGCGTCCGCGCCGTGCGCGGTGAACGCCGCGGCGATGGCCACCGCGTCGTCGACCTCGTTGCCGCCCGCCGCCCAGTCCGTCGCGGAGACGCGGACCGTCATCGGGCGGTCCTCCGGCCAGACCTCCCGCATCGCGTCGAAGACCTCCAGCGGCCAGCGCAGCCGCGCCTCCAGGGAGCCGCCGTAGGCGTCGGTCCGGTGGTTGGTCAGCGGGGAGAGGAAGGAGGAGAGCAGGTAGCCGTGCGCGCAGTGCAGCTCCAGCAGGTCGAAGCCGGCCGCCGCGCCCCTCCGTGCCGCCGCGGCGAACTGCTCCCGCAGCTCGCCCAACCGGGCGGGCGTCAGCTCGCTCGGGACCTGGCCGAGGCCGGGCCGGTAGGCCAGCGGTGAGGGGGCGACGACCGGCCAGGCGTCCGCCTGGTCCAGCGGGTCGTCCATGCCCTCCCACATCAGCCGGGTCGCGCCCTTCCGCCCGGCGTGGCCGAGCTGGAGGCCGATCGCCGCGCCGCTGCTGCCGTGGACGAAGTCCACGATCCTGCCCCATGCGGCCTGCTGCTCGTCCGACCAGAGGCCGGTGCAGCCGAGGGTGATCCGCGCCTCCGGCGCGACGCAGACCATCTCCGTCATCACCAGGCCCGCGCCGCCGAGCGCCCGCGCGCCGAGGTGGACCAGGTGGAAGTCGTTCGGCAGGCCGTCCTCGGCGGAGTACATGTCCATGGGCGAGACCACGACCCGGTTGCGCAGCGTCAGTCCGCGCAGCCTGAAGGGCGTGAACATCGGCGGCGTGCCCGTCGGCGCGCCCGGTCCGGCGAACTCGGTCTCCAGCGCGGCGACGTAGCCCGGGTCGCGCAGCCGCAGGTTGTCGTAGGTGATCCGGCGGCTGCGGGTGAGCAGGTTGAAGGCGAACTGCCAGCCCGGCTGCTCCAGGTACTGGTCCAGGTTCTCGAACCACTCCAGGCTCGCCTGGGCCGCACGCTGCGTCGACTCGACGACCGGGCGCCGCTCCGTCTCGTAGGCGGTCAGCGCCTCCGACACGGAGGCGGCGCCGGGCAGGCTCGCCGCCAGGGCCAGCGCGTCCTCCATGGCGAGCTTGGTGCCGGACCCGATCGAGAAGTGGGCCGTGTGGGCGGCGTCGCCGAGCAGCACGGTGGTCCCGTCGTGCCAGACCGCGTTGCGCACGGTGGCGAAGGCGATCCAGCGCGAGTCGTTGCCGCGCAGGGCGTGGCCGCCCAGCGCGTCCGCGAAAAGCTTCTCGCAGGCGGCGATGGACTGCTGCTCGTCCAGCAGGTCCAGCCCGGCCCGTCGCCAGACGTCCTCGCGCATCTCGACGATGACCGTGCTGCCGTCGGCGGAGTAGGGGTATCCGTGCAGTTGCATGACGCCGTGCTCGGTGCGCAGTACGTGGAACTGGAAGGCGTCGAAGACCAGGTCGGTGCCGAGCCAGATGTAGCGGCAGCGGCGGGTGTCCAGGGTCGGCCGGTAGACCTCCGCGCCCGCCGTCCTGGTCCGCGAGCGGACGCCGTCGGCGGCGACGACAAGGTCGTGGGTCCGGGCCAGCTCGGCCGCGGGCGGGGCCTCGGTGCGGAAGCGCAGGTCGACGCCGAGGGCACGGCAGCGGGCCTGGAGGGTGTCCAGCAGCCGCCTGCGGCTGGTGGCGGCGAAGCCGTGGCCGCCGGAGGTGAAGACCCGGCCGTCGGGGAGGTGGACGTCGATGTCGTCCCAGCGGGCGAAGCCGGCCGCGAGCTCGGTGTAGAGCTCGGGGTCGGCCTCCTCGATGCCGCCCAGGGTCTCGTCGGAGAGGACGACGCCGAAGCCGAAGGTGTCCCCGGCCGCGTTGCGCTCCCAGACGGTCACCTCGTGGCCGGGATCCTGCCGCTTGGCGAGCGCCGCGAAGTAGAGCCCGCCAGGACCTCCGCCGATCACCGCGATCCGCAAGGCCGCCTCCCTCGTCAGCTCAGAGCACATCCATAGCGCCTACCCGACCATCGTAATGACAGCGCTATGCGCTGTCACCGCCCCTGCCACTTCGGCGGGCGCCTGCCGGTGAAGGCGGCGTGGAACTCGGCGTAGTCGGCGCTCTTCATCAGCAGCGCCTGGGTCATCGCCTCCAGCTCGACGGAGGCGGCCAGGCTCATGTCGAGCTCCTGGGTGAGCAGCGCCTTGGTCTGCGCCAGCGCGAAGGCCGGGCCCTCGGCGAGCCTGCGCGCGAGCGCGCCGGCGGCGGCGTCGAGCTCCTCGTCCTCGACGAGCTCGCTGACCAGGCCGTAGCGGTCGGCGGTGGCGGCGTCGATGGTGTCGCCGAGCATCAGCAGCTTGGTGGCGTGGCCCAGCCCGACCAGGCGCGGCAGCAGGTAGGCGGCGCCCATGTCCGCGCCGGCCAGACCGACCTTGGTGAACAGGAAGGCGAACCGCGCGGAGCGGGCGACCACCCGGAAGTCGGCGGCGAGCGCCAGCACCGACCCGGCCCCGGCCGCGATGCCGTGGATCGCCGCGATCACGGGGATCGGGCACTCCCGGACCGCGCGGACGACCTGGCCGGTCATCCGGGTGAAGTCGAGCAGCTCGTCGGGACGCATGGCGAGCGTGGCGCCGATGATCTCGTTGACGTCCCCGCCGGAGCAGAAGGCCCGCCCCTCCCCGCGCAGCAGGACCGCCCGGGTGTCGCCGCGCTGCGGCAGCTCCGCGAGCAGGTCGCGGAGGTCGGCGTAGGAGTCGAAGGTCAGCGCGTTGAGCTTGTCGGGCCGGTCCAGGGTGACCGTCAGCACGCCCGCCTCGTCGCGACCGAGACGGAAGTGCCGCCAGTCCTCGGTGAAGGGAACGGATCCTCGGAACGGACTCATGATGCGGCGACCTCCCCTGATGGCGACTGGCGTCACGAACACGATATGCCGTCGCAGCCCCTGCGGACAGGGGGAACGGTGGCGCGGGGGGAGGGTTCAGGCATACTGCAGTCAGACAGGCGTACGAAGGAGTTCTGAGCATGCGCTATGCGCTGATCGCGGTGGCCCTGGCCGGAGTCTGCGTGCTGGAGTGGATCACTTCGCCGAGCACGCTGGCCGCGCTGGCCGTCGTCCTGCCGACGCTGGCCCTCGCCCCGATCGCCGTCATGGCGGGCCGCCCGCTCGGCAACGAGGACGAAGCCCCGGGCAACCGCCGAGTCGCGTAACGACGACGCTTCAGGGGCGCGAGGAACTGCGCGAGCAACGACCGTGTGCGGATGGCCCTGCTCGTTCAGGGCCCACCACCTGGGTGGCTTGTCGCGCAGTTCCTCGCGCCCCTGGTGTGGCAACTCACCCTTTGTCGAGATGTGCCTCGCCGGCGCCCCTTGAAGAGGTGCGACCTCAGGAGAGTGCGGACTTCAACGGGATCGCCGGGTCCGTCGCCCTGGCGACGTCGAGCCGTGCGCCGGAGTCGATCAGCTTGCGGCCCTGGGCCAGATCCCGGGGCCGGTCCACGGCCAGCAGGGCGACCAGCTTCCCCTCGCGCAGCCAGAGGACGGCGTCCTCGCCGCGGGCGACCCACTCGTCGCCCGCGTCCCAGTGGCCGGCGACCTGGACCATGTGCCCGAACTGCTCGGACCAGAAGTACGGCACCGGGTCGTAGGCAAGCTCCCCGCCCAGCAGGTTGGCCGCCACCACCCGCGCGCCCTGGAGCGCGTTGTCCCAGTGGTGCACCGCCAGTCGGCGGCCGTAGCGGGCCGAGGGGAAGCTCGCGCAGTCCCCCACCGCGTAGACGCCGGGGATTCCGCCCGCCCGCAAGCGCGCGTCGGTCGCGATCGCGCCGCGGTCGTCGAGGGCGATGCCGGAGCCGGCGAGCCAGCCGTTGTCGGGACGGGCGCCGATGCCGACGACCACCACGTCCGCAGGAACCCGGCTGCCGTCGGTCAGCAGCACCGCGTCCGGCGCGATGCCGCTCACCGCCGCGCCCGTCAGCAGCCGCACCCCGGCCGCCTCGTACCAGGCACGGGTGCGTTCGCCCAGCTCCGCGGGGAGCGCGCCCGCCAGCGGGGAGGGGGCCGCCTCGACCACGGTGACCTCGCAGTCCAGCTGCCGCGCGACCGTCGCCGCCTCCGCGCCGATCCAGCCCGCGCCCACGACCGCCACCCGCGTGCCGGGCCGCAGCGCGGCCTTCAGCGCGACCGCGTCGTCGTGCGTGCGCAGCAGGAACGCGGACTCCGGCTGACCGGGCAGCGCGATCGGGGCCGCGCCGGTGGCCAGGACCAGCTGCTCGAAGCCGAGGTCTCCGGCGTCCGTCTTCAGCAGCCGCGCCTCCAGGTCCACCGACAGCGCCCGCCGTCCGAGGGCCAGCTCGATGCCGAGGCGCGCGAAGTCGATCTCGAAGCGGGAGTGCTCGGCCCGGCCCAGCAGCACGTCCTTGGAGAGCGGCGGCCGGTCGTAGGGCGGGTGCCGCTCCGCGCCCAGCAGGACCAGCGAGCCCTGGTAGCCCTGCTCCCGCAGTGCCACCGCCGTCTGCACCCCGGCCATCCCGGCCCCGACGATCACAACAGCCATTCGGCCACTGTATAGAGTGGGTCGAGAAGTAGACACGGGAGCCCGGAGCACCGGGCTGAGAGGGAGGCTGGGGCGCCTCCGACCGTCCGAACCTGATCCGGGTCATGCCGGCGAAGGGAGTGCAGCAACCTTGGCACGCACACGCGAAGCGGCCGCGAGTGACGTCCTGGTCGTCGGCGGCGGCATCATCGGCCTCGCCGTGGCCTGGCGCTCGGCCCAGCGCGGCCTGACGGTCACCGTCCTCGACCCCGATCCCGGGCACGGCGCGAACCAGGTCGCCGCCGGGATGCTCGCGCCGGTCACCGAGCTGCAGTACGGCGAGGAGCCGCTGCTCCGTCTCGGGATCTCCTCCAACGCCCGCTACGCCGACTTCGTCGCCGAGCTCACCGAGGCCGCCGGCGGTCTCGACACCGGCTACCGCCGCTGCGGGACGCTCGCCGTCGCGCTCGACGCCGACGACCGCGCCGAGCTGCGCGAGGTGCACGCCTTCCAGCAGCGGCTCGGGCTGGCCACGGAGTGGCTGACCGGGCGCGAGTGCCGCCGCCTGGAGCCGATGCTCGCGCCGGACGTGCGCGGCGGGACGCTGGTCGCCGACGACCACCAGGTCGACGGCCGCCGCCTCGGCACCGCGCTGCTCGCCGCCTGCCGCCGGGCCGGCGTGACGCTGCACCCCTCCCGCGCGGCGACGCTGCTGACCGAGCACGGCCGGGCCGTCGGGGCGCTGGCCGAGGACGGGGCCAGGCTCACCGCCGGACAGACCGTGCTGGCGGCCGGCTCCTGGTCCGGCGAGCTGCCCGGCCTGCCGCCGGAGGTCAGGCTGCCGCTGCGTCCGGTCAAGGGCCAGGTGCTGCGGCTGCGGATGACGAACCTCCAGGGCGGCCCGCTGCCGATGCCGTTCCTCTCCCGCAACGTCCGGGCGGTCGTGCGCGGCTGCCACATCTACGTGGTCCCGCGCGCGGACGGCGAGCTGGTCCTGGGCGCGACCTCGGAGGAGCAGGGCTTCGACACGACGGTCACCGCCGGCGGCGTCTACGAGCTGCTGCGGGACGCGCACGAGCTGCTGCCGGGCATCACCGAGCTGCCGCTCGTCGAGACCGGCGCGGGCCTGCGGCCCGGCACCCCCGACAACGCGCCGCTGCTCGGCCCGACCGCGCTGCCCGGCCTGGTCGCGGCGACCGGCCACTACCGCAACGGCGTACTGCTGACCCCGGTCACCGGCGACGCGATCGCGGAGCTGCTGGCCACCGGCAGCCTGCCGCCGGAGGCGGCCCCCTTCACCCCCGACCGGTTCGCCGGACTCGACACCCCCGTTCCGCTGGAGCTCTCCCGATGACCGCCGCAAGCACCCCCCTCCGCCTCACCGTCAACGGCGAGCCGCGCTCCGTGCCGTACGGGACGACCCTGGCCGAGGTGGTGGCCCAGCTGAGCACCGCGCCGAGCGGGGTCGCGGCCGCCGTCAACGAGGCGGTCGTGCCGCGCAGCGCCTGGAGCGGGACCACGCTCGCCGACGCCGACCGCGTCGAGATCCTCACCGCCGTCCAGGGAGGCTGACCGCCATGGCTGACGACGTCCTGACCATCGCCGACCGCACCTTCTCCTCCCGCCTGATCATGGGCACCGGCGGCGCCCCGAGCCTGGAGGTGCTGGAGAACGCGCTGCGCATCTCCGGCACCGAGCTGACCACCGTCGCCATGCGCCGGATCAACCCGGCCGCCCGCGGCTCCGTCCTGGAGGTGCTGCAGCGCTGTGGCATCGCCGTGCTGCCGAACACCGCCGGCTGCTTCACGGCCGGGGACGCCGTGCTGACCGCCCGCCTCTCCCGCGAGGCGCTGGGCACGAACTGGGTCAAGCTGGAGGTCATCGCCGACGAGCGGACCCTGCTGCCCGACCCGATCGAGCTGCTGGACGCCGCCGAGACCCTGGTCGACGACGGCTTCGTGGTCCTCCCCTACACCAACGACGACCCGGTGCTGGCCCGCAAGCTGGAGGACGTC
Source organism: Streptacidiphilus rugosus AM-16 (assembly GCF_000744655.1). Taxonomy (NCBI): domain Bacteria; kingdom Bacillati; phylum Actinomycetota; class Actinomycetes; order Kitasatosporales; family Streptomycetaceae; genus Streptacidiphilus; species Streptacidiphilus rugosus. Next base: position 2,009,867 of record NZ_JQMJ01000004.1, read on the forward strand.
GGCTGCGCCGCGGTGATGCCGCTGGGCTCGCCGATCGGCTCCGGCCTGGGCATCCGCAACCCGCACAACTTCCAGCTCATCGTCGAGCGGGCGAACGTCCCGGTCATCCTGGACGCGGGCGCGGGCACGGCCTCCGACGCCGCGCTGGCCATGGAGCTGGGCTGCGCGGCCGTGATGCTCGCCACCGCGGTCACCCGCGCGCAGGAGCCGGCGCTGATGGCCGACGCGATGCGCAGGGCGGTCGAGGCGGGCCGGCTGGCGTACCGGGCGGGCAGGATCCCGCGCCGCTTCCACGCCGAGGCGTCCTCCCCGATGGAGGGCCGGGCCACGTTCGACCCTGAGGCCCCTGCCTTCTGATCCCAACCCGCGCCATAGGCCGCCAATCCTTACTTTTCGGAGACGGATGGTTCCGCCGTGCGGAGCGGCACACCCCCGCCCCGTACACTCCGTGGGATGGACACCACGCTTCACGACCCCCTCATCGGGCGCCTGCTCGACGACCGGTACCGGGTCGAGCAGCGGATCGCCGTCGGCGGCATGGCCACGGTGTACCGGGGCGTGGACACCCGACTGGACCGGGTGGTCGCGCTCAAGGTCATGCACCCGGGCTTCGCGTCCGACCCCGAGTTCGTCGAGCGGTTCATCCGCGAGGCCAAGGCCGTGGCCAGGCTCTCGCACCCGAACGTCGTGGGCGTCTACGACCAGGGCGACGACCACCGGTCCGCCCCGCCTGCGGTCTTCCTGGCCATGGAGTACGTGCCCGGCTGGACCCTGCGGGACCTGCTGCGCGACCGGGGCGCGCTGAGCGTCCGCACCGTGCTGGACATCCTCGAGCCGGTGCTCGCCGCGCTCGGAGCCGCGCACCGGGCCGGGCTGGTCCACCGTGACGTCAAGCCGGAGAACGTGCTGCTGACCGAGGACGGCCGGGTCAAGGTGGCCGACTTCGGGCTGGTCCGCGCCGTCAACGGCCAGACCGCGGCCACCAGCCAGCAGGTCATGGGCACCGTCTCCTACCTGGCCCCCGAGCAGATCGAGAGCGGCGCGGCCGACCCGCGCACCGACGTCTACGCCTGCGGCGTGATGCTCTACGAGATGCTGACCGGTTCGAAGCCGCACACCGGCGAGAACCCGATGCACGTGATCTACCAGCACCTCAGCGTGGACGTGCCGCCGCCGTCCGCCGCGGTGCCGGGCCTCGCCCCGCAGCTGGACGCCATAACGGCGGCCGCGACCGCGCGGGACGCCTCCTGGCGTCCCGCCGACGCGGTCGAGCTCCTCGCCGCACTCCAGCGCGTCCGCCGCGAACTGACGCCGGAGCAGCTGGACGCGGAACCGCATCCGCTGCCGCAGCAGCAGAGCGGCGCCGACGGACAGTCGGCCACCACCATGCTGCCCTCCGGGCCGCCCCCGGGACTGCCCGCGGTGGAGCGGACCTCGATCATGGACCCGGCGATGCTGCAGCAGCTGCCGCCGGACCTGGTGATGCCTCGTCGTGAGCAGCCCGAGCCGCCGCCGGTCGCCGTCCCGCGCCGGGAGCGCGGCGGGCGCCGGCCGCGCTGGATGCTGCCGACGGGCCTGGTGCTGGTCCTGGCGCTGCTGGTGGCCGGGCTGACCTGGGCGCTCAACGGCGGCCTCTACACCGGCATGCCCGGCGTGCTGGGCGAGCCGCAGGCGACGGCCGTGCAGACGCTGGAGCACGACGGCTTCGTGGTGAGCCTGAAGCAGGACTTCTCCCCCACCGTGCCCAAGGGCTCGGTGATCAGCACCGATCCCGGCCCCGGCGCCAGGGTCAGGAAGAACGCGGACGTCACGGTCGACGTCTCCAAGGGCGCGCAGCGTCCGACGATCCCCTCGCTGGCGGGCAAGTCCGTCGACGCCGCGCGGACGGCGCTGCAGCAGGCCGGGCTGGTGGTCGGCAGGGAGCTGCAGCAGGGCGACGCGACGGTCCCGGCCGGCTCCGTGATCGGCTCCAGCCCGGGGGCCGGCTCGCAGGTGGCCCCGAACACGACGGTGGACCTGCTGGTCAGCACCGGCCCGCAGCCGGTGGACCTGCCGGACGTCACCGGCGAGTCGGTCGACCAGGCGACGGCCGACCTGCAGGGCAAGGGCTTCCAGGTGAAGCTCGACCCGAACCAGGTCTTCTCCGACCAGGACGCCGGCACGGTCGCCTCGCAGAACCCGCCGGGCGGGCAGGCCCAGCAGGGGGTCACCGTCACGCTGACCATCTCCAAGGGCCAGCAGCAGATCGACGTTCCCGACGTGACCGGCCTGAGCGAGAAGGCGGCGAAGAAGAAGCTGGAGGACGCGGGCTTCAAGGTCCGCTCGCTCGGCTTCACGCTCTTCGGCAAGCCGACGGTGCACAGCCAGAACCCCTCGGCGAACAGCCAGGCCCCGCAGGGCAGCACCGTCACCATCTGGCTGTACTGAGCAGCGGGACGACGATGATCCAGCCGACCGCACGGGCCACGGTGACGACCTGGCATCTCGCCCAGACCTCGCCCGACGCCCTGCTGGCGGAGCCGGTGCCCGCGCCGGCCGGGCTCGACCTCGCCGTGGTCCGCGCCGAGGCGATCGGCCCGGAGTTCGCCCGGTTCCTCTACACAGCCGTCGGCGGGGTCTGGCACTGGACCGACCGGTTGGGCTGGAGCTACGAGCAGTGGGCGACGGCGCTCGCGGTCGAGGGCGCGGAGACCTGGGTGGCCTGGGTCTCCGGGAGCCCGGCCGGGTACGTCCAGCTGGAGCCGCGTGGTGAGGCCGGGGCGCCGAAGGGCGAGGTCGAGGTGCTCTATTTCGGCCTGCTCCCGGCCTTCATCGGCCGCGGCCTCGGCAGCCATCTGCTCGACCTCGGCCTGCGGCGGGCCTGGGACCTGGCGGACCGCCATCCCGCGCTGCCCGCGACCCGACGCGTCACCGTGCACACCTGCTCGCTCGACGGCCCGGCCGCGCTGCGCACCTACGAGGCGCGGGGCTTCGAGCGGGTCCGCGTGGAGACGGCCGAGCAGCCGCTGGGCGAGACCCCGGGGCCCTGGCCCGGCTCGGGCTTCACCCTCGGGCGCTGACTCCCCACCAGGGCGCCTGCTCGGCGGCCTCCCTGGCGGCCCGCCAGACGACCGTGATCCGCTCACCCTCGGGCTTCCGCCCGGCCTCGTAGAAGCCCAGCCGCCGCGGCACCGCCCCGCTGGCGTGGTTGTCGGCGTCGTGGTGCACCTCCACGTGCGTGGTGCCCGGCAGCGCGAAGGCCTGCCGGGTCAGCGCCGCGGCGGCCATGGTCACCAGCCCCCGGCCGGACCCCTCCCGGTGCACCCAGTAGCCGATCTCCCAGCCGCCGGGACCGATCCGCGCCATCATCGAGCAGGAGCCGAGCGGGCGGTCCTCCGGTGCGTCGGCGTCCAGGATCGCGTAGTTGTACGCCTCGCCGGAGCGCCACTCCTCGTCGCAGTCGGCCAGGTACGCGACGGTGCTTTCGGGCGTGTACCCGACCGCCCACGGCATCCAGGGCAGCAGCCGGTCGAGCGACCCCTCGATGAGCCCGACGAGCGCGTCCAGGTCGTCGGCCCGCCAACGGCGCAGGACGACCCGGTCATGGCGAAGCGTTTCGGCGGCGTGTTCCATCCGGTGATCCTGCCTGCACCGCAGGTCGACGGGCAAACGCTTATGCGCGGCTCAGGCGACGGGGCCGTCGCCGGGCTCCTCCTGGTAGGTGTAGCGCTGCTCGCGCCAGGGGTCGCCGAGGTTGTGGTAGCCGCGTTCCTCCCAGAAGCCGCGGCGGTCGGCCGTCATGTACTCCACGGCGCGGACCCACTTGGGGCCCTTCCAGGCGTAGAGCGGCGGGACGACCAGGCGGACCGGGAAGCCGTGTTCGACGGTCAGCGGCTCGTCGTTGCGGTGGGTGGCGAACACCGAGGTGGGGGCGGCGAAGTCGGCGAGACGGAGGTTGGAGCTGAAGCCGTACTCGGCCCAGACCATGACGTGGGTGACCTCGGGGGCCGGGGGCACCAGGTCGAGCACGGTGGCGGCGGCGACGCCGCCCCAGCGGTTGCCGAGCATGCTGAACCGCGTCACGCAGTGGAAGTCGCCGCTGACCTCGACCCTCGGCAGCGTCGTGAACTGCTCGAAGTTCCAGCTGTGCTTGGCGCCGTCGGCGGTCGCGCCGAAGATCTGGAACTCCCAGGTCGCCGGTTTGAAGCGCGGGATCGGTCCGTAGTGCAGCACCGGCCACCCACGTTGGAGCCGCTGCCCGGGGGGCAGGAGCTGCTGGGCCTCCGAAGCTGCTGCCTGCTCGTTTTCGGACTGACCCATGGCTCAATGGTGACAGATGCTCGCATCGGCTCTCACCACGGCGTGCCCCGCGACATCTGAGGGTGACCTTGCTGGATTCGCGGGACCGCGAGTGGAACGATGCCTCGAAACCGGACGTAACGGGAGAGAAAGGGCGGAGCCATGCAGGGCGACCCCGAGGTCATCGAGTTCCTGAACGAGCAGCTGACCGCCGAGCTGACCGCCATCAACCAATACTTCCTGCACTACAAGATGCAGGAGAACTTCGGCTGGACGAAGCTCGCGAAGTTCACCCGCTCGGAGTCCATCGACGAGATGAAGCACGCCGAGATCCTCACGGACCGGATCCTCTTCCTCGACGGCCTGCCCAACTACCAGCGCCTCTTCCACCTGCGCATCGGCCAGACCGTCAAGGAGATGTTCGAGGCGGACCGGCAGATCGAGGTCGAGGCGATCGACCGGCTGCGGCGCGGCATCGTGGTGATGCGGGCCAAGGGTGACGTCACCTCGGCGAACATCTTCGAGCACATCCTGGAGGACGAGGAGCACCACATCGACTACCTCGACACCCAGCTCGAACTGCTGGAGCAGCTCGGCGAGCCGCTCTACATCGCACAGCTGATCGAGCAGCCGGAGAGCTGAGCAGAAACAGGACCCGGTCGGGCCCGGTCAGGGCCTCAGGCCGCTTCGGCGGCCCCGCCGGCGGTCGGAATGCCCAGCCTTGCGGCGAGGCGGGCCGTCGGGCACGGGCGGGCGCCCTCGTGGCCGAGCAGCGCCTGGATCCGGCGCACGCAGGAGCCGCAGTCGGTGCCGGCCTTGCAGCCCTTGGCGACCTGGCGCGGGGTGGTGGCTCCCTCGGCTATCTCCTGACGGACCCGCTCCTCGGTGACCGCGTGGCACACGCAGACGTACATCGGGGTCCTCCAGGGCTTCGGAATGAGCTAAGGCTTACCTTACCCAGAGCTCCGGGCAACGCAAAGGCCCCCTCGGCCGAAACCGAGGGGGCCTTCGTCACACTGCCCTACCGACCTGCCCTACTGCCCGCGGTACATCTCCGCGACCAGGAAGGCCAGGTCGAGGGACTGGCTGCGGTTGAGACGGGGGTCGCAGGCGGTCTCGTAGCGCTGGTGCAGGTCGTCGACGAAGACCTCGTCGCCGCCGCCGACGCACTCGGTGACGTCGTCACCGGTGAGCTCCACATGGATGCCGCCGGGGTGCGTGCCCAGCGCCCGGTGCACCTCGAAGAAGCCCTTGACCTCGTCCAGGACGTCGTCGAAGTTGCGGGTCTTGTGGCCGCTGGAGGCCTCGAAGGTGTTGCCGTGCATCGGGTCGCAGATCCAGGCGACCTGCGCGCCGGACGCGGTGACCTTCTCGACCAGGTTCGGCAGCAGGTCGCGGACCTTGCCCGCGCCCATCCGGGTGATGAAGGACAGCCGACCGGGCTCGCGGTCCGGGTCCAGCCGGTCGATCAGGGTCAGCGCGTCGTCGACCGAGGTGGTCGGGCCGAGCTTGACGCCGAGCGGGTTGCGGATCTTGGACGCGAACTCGATGTGCGCGTGGTCCAGCTGCCGGGTGCGCTCGCCGATCCACACCATGTGGCCCGACACGTCGTACAGGTGGCCGGTGCGGGAGTCGGTGCGGGTCAGCGCCGTCTCGTAGTCCAGGACCAGGGCCTCGTGGGAGGCGTAGAACTCGACCGTCTTGAACTCCTCGGGATCGACGCCGCAGGCGTTCATGAACGCGAGCGCGTTGTCGATCTCCTTGGCCAGACGCTCGTAGCGCTGACCGGAGGGCGAGTTGCGGACGAAGTCCTGGTTCCAGGCGTGGACCTGGCGCAGGTCCGCGTAGCCGCCGGTGGTGAACGCGCGGACCAGGTTCAGCGTGGACGCCGAGGCGTTGTACATCCGCTTGAGCCGCTCCGGGTCCGGGATCCGGGACTCGGGCGTGAACTCGAAGCCGTTGACGGAGTCGCCGCGGTAGACCGGCAGCGTCACCCCGTCACGGGTCTCGGTGTTCTTGGAGCGGGGCTTGGAGTACTGGCCGGCGATCCGGCCGACCTTGACCACCGGCACCGAGGCGGCGTAGGTGAGCACGACCGCCATCTGCAGCAGCGTCTTGAGCTTGTTGCGGATGTGGTCGGCCGAGACGCCGTCGAAGGCCTCGGCGCAGTCGCCGCCCTGGAGCAGGAACGCCTCACCGCGCGCCACGGCCCCGAGCCGGGCACGCAGCTGGTCGCACTCGCCCGCGAAGACGAGCGGCGGATACGAGGCGAGGTCCGCAAGAACCTTGCGCAGAGCCTCGGAATCCGGCCATTCAGGCTGCTGCGCCGCGGGAAGGGACAGCCAGGAGTAGTCCTGGGCGTGGGTGTCAACATTCACGGTCACGGAGCAAGGCTACGTCGTCACGGAAACGATCGACCTCAACTGACCGCTCAGTGAGACGGGTCGTGGACTTGCGCCCCTCCCGCCCCCGGCGTCCGCTACGCTCGGCACCGTGAGCACGCAGTCGCACTCCTACAGCGCCTACAGCTGGTGGTGGACCGTCCCCGAGGCGGCCCACTAGCGAGCGTACCCACGCAGACTTCCACGGCCGCCCCTCGGGGCGGCCGTTCTCGTCTGCGACGAGCTGCCTCCCCGAGCGGCGGTCACCGACACCCGTCACCGACCCGACTCGCTCCAGGAAGGCTCACCGTGACCGACACGAGTTCTCTCGTCCGGCGTCTGATCGAGGCCGCCGAGCCGTTCGCCCTGCTGCACCGCCGCACGCCGCGCCTCGCCCCCGACACCGTCGAGCTGCTCTTCGGCGAGGTGGGCGACCACGGGACGCTGGCGGAACTGCCGCTGCCCGAGGGCGCTCCCGGCCGTCCGACCCACGACCTGCTGGCGCTGGTGCCCTACCGCCAGATCCGCGAACGCGGCTTCGACGCCCGCGACGACGGCACGCCGCTGCGGGCGATGCGGATCCGCGAGTCGCACGCGCTCCCGCTCGCCGAGCTCAGGGCGGCCCTGCCGGTCCGGCCCGTGGAACTGCGCGAGGGCGGCTTCGACGTGGACGACGCGAGCTACGCGGGGATCGTGCGGCGGGTGATCGAGGACGAGATCGGACGCGGCGAGGGCGCCAACTTCGTCATCCGCCGCGACTTCACCGGGACGCTCGCGGACTTCTCCCCCGCACTCGCGCTGACCCTCTTCCGGCGGCTGCTCGAACAGGAGCGCGGCGCGTACTGGACCTTCCTGGTGTACACCCCTGATCGGGTGCTGGTCGGGGCCAGCCCGGAGGTGCACGTGCGGCAGACGGCCGGGACGGTGGTGATGAACCCGATCTCGGGCACCTACCGCTATCCGGCCGAGGGCCCCTCGCTCGCCTCGCTGGTGGACTTCCTGCACGACCCGAAGGAGCTCGAGGAGCTCACGATGGTCGTCGACGAGGAACTGAAGATGATGTGCACGGTGGGCGATCTGGGCGGCCAGGTCCTCGGCCCGCGGCTGAAGGAGATGGCCCACCTCGCGCACACCGAGTACGAGCTGCGCGGCCGCACCTCGCTGGACGTGCGGGAGGTGCTGCGCGAGACCATGTTCGCGGCGACCGTGACCGGCAGCCCGGTGGAGAACGCGACCCGGGTGATCTCCCGCCACGAGCCGACCGGGCGTGCCTACTACGCCGGCGCGCTCGCCCTGATCGGCCGCACCGCCGGGGGCGCGCAGACCCTGGACTCCCCCATCCTGATCCGTACCGCCGACATCGACCCGGCCACCGGCCGGCTCGCGGTCCGCGTCGGCGCGACGCTGGTGCGGCACTCGGACCCGGAGTCCGAGGTCGCCGAGACGCACGCGAAGGCGGCGGGGGTGCTCGCCGCCATCGGCGCGGTCCCGGCGCGGCGCCCCGCGCGCGGCGGGGCGGCGGCGTCCCCGGTGCTGGCGGAGAACCACCGGGTGCAGTCCGCGCTGGACGCCCGGCGGAAGAACCTGTCGCCGTTCTGGCTCCGGATGCAGACCTCCGGCCGTCCGTCGGCCCAACCGGCCGCATACGAGACGCTGGTCGTCGACTGCGAGGACACCTTCACCTCGATGCTGGCGCATCTGCTGCGCTCACTCGGCCACCGGGTCACCGTCCGCCGCTGGGACCTGCCGGGCCTGGCGGAGGCGGTCGCCGCGCACCAGGGCCCGCTGGTGCTGGGCCCCGGCCCCGGCGACCCCGCGGCGGACGACCCGAAGATGAACACGATGCGCGCGCTGGTCGCCCACCTGGTGGCGACCGGTCGCCCGCAGGGTTTCCTGGCCGTCTGCCTGAGCCACCAACTGCTCTCGGAGGCCCTGGGCCTGCCGCTGCACCGGAAGGCCACGCCGTACCAGGGCGCGCAGGAGCGGATCGACTTCTTCGGCCGGGAGGAGACGGTCGGCTTCTACAACACCTTCACCGCGCGGGCGGACGAGGCCGCGGCGCGGCAACTCGCGGAGCGGGGCGTGGAGCTGAGCCGGGACCCGCTCACCGGCGACGTCCACGCGCTGCGCGGGCCCGGCTTCGCGGGCCTGCAGTTCCACCCCGAGTCGGTGCTGACGCTGGACGGCGTGGCGATCGTCAGCGAGCTGCTGGGCCGGTTGGTGCCACAATCGGCCTGAGAGCCGATCCCCGCCGCAGGCCGGGGTCGTCCATCCGATGTTGACCTTGTCCGTGGATGCTGGACGAGGTCACCATCGGGTGGACGGAGCGACCACGGCACAGCCGCGGGCTCGACGGTGAATGACGGGGAGGGGCACGGTGTCGGGCACGGAGCGCGTGGTGGCGGGGCGGTATCGGCTGCTGACGCAGCTCGGACGCGGCGGCATGGGGACCGTCTGGCGGGCCGAGGACGAACTGCTGGGGCGTCAGGTGGCGGTCAAGGAGGTGCACCTGCGCGCCGGCCTCTCCGACGAGGAGCGCCAGGAACAGCGCGACCGCACCCTGCGCGAGGCCCGTGCGGTGGCCAGGATCGCCCACGGCAGCGTCGTCGGCGTCTTCGACGTGGTCGAGGAGGACGGGCGGCCGTGGATCGTCATGGAGCTCGTCGACGGGGGCTCGCTCGCGGCTCGGATCGCCGCGGAGGGGCCGCTGCCGCCGGCCGAGTGCGCCCGGCTCGGCCTGGCCGTCCTCGACGCGTTGAGCGCCGCGCACGAGCTGGGCATCCTGCACCGTGACGTCAAACCGGCCAACGTGCTCTGGGAGCGGGCCAAGGACCGCTGGGTGCTGACGGACTTCGGCATCGCCCAGGTCGACGGCGCGGCCACGCTGACCGAGGTGGGAGCCTTTCTCGGCTCACCCGAGTTCACCGCGCCGGAGCGGCTCCACGGCGACCGGGCGGGCCTCGCCTCGGACCTGTGGTCGGTCGGCGCCCTGCTGGTCGCGGCCCTGGACGGGCGGTCGCTGTTCCAGCGGACCTCGGTGACGGCGGTGCTGCACGCGGTGGCCTACGGCGAGATCACCCTGCCGGAGCGGGCCCGGCCACTGGCGCACGTGGTGCTCCCGCTGCTGGAGCGCGATCCGGAGAAGCGGCCCGACCCGGCCCTGGTGCGGGCGCAGCTGGCAGGCTTCCTGCGCGGCGGACCCGGCTCCACCGTGCCGCTGCCGCCGCCTCCTTCGCGGCGGCGCTCGCCCGCCGTGCTGGCGGGCGGGGCGCTCTTCGTCGTCGCGGCGGCGGTCGCCGGCGGGCTCGCGATGAACGCCTGGCTGGGCGCCTCGCACGCGACCGCGTCCCCCTCGGCCTCCGGGGGAACCCCGGCCTCGGCCGGTGCGTCGGCCACGACCGCCGCCTCCGTCACCGCGCCCGCGGGCTTCGGCCCGGTGCGCGACCCGCGCGGCTTCACGCTGGCGGTGCCGACCGGCTGGGACCGTTCGGTGGACAGCACCGACGGCAGCCGCGTCTACTACAACTCGCCCTTCGCGCCGGGGCAGCCGGAGGGTCTCTACCGCGTCGGCATCCGCGTCCAGGACGGCGTGAGCACCGTGCCCCCGCAGGCGCAGGTCTGCCCGGGTCCCAAGGGCTACCCCGGCTACCGGGCGAACGGACCGACGAGTCTGCTGCTGCACGGCGGAATCGTCGCGATCTGCTCCTTCACCTGGAACGGCGCCGGCGGCCCGGCCCGGGTCTCCGATCTGGCCCTGTGGACCTCCCGCGGACGCACCTACACCCTCTGGGCCTCCGGACCGAAGGAGCAGGCCCAGCGCGTCCTGCAGATCGCGGACGTCGCCGAGCAGACCTTCTCCCCCGGCCGCTGACCCGCGCTCAGCGGCAGGGCCGCTGCGGATGCGGGTCGAGCGCGCGCATCCGGTCGGCCAGCGCGGTGAAGGCGTCCGGCCCCAACGGCGTGACCACGCGGTCGCGCAGCGCCCCGGCCAGCGCGAGGGCCGCCGCCATCGCGACCTCCTGCCCCTGCGCCGTGAGGGTCGCGAGCACCACCCTGCGGTCGGCCGACGAGGTCTGACGCCGGATCAGACCGGCCTCGGTGAGCCGGTCGGCCACCTTCGTGGTGCCTGCGGTGGTGAAGTTCAGCGTCGCGGCCAGCTGGTTCATCGGCGCGCTCTGTTCGGGCGAGGTGAGCAGGTACCAGAGCACCTGGAACTCCGAGGGCGCGATGCCCGCCTTGCTGTCGACGTCCGCGAGCAGTTGGTCGGTGAGTCTGCGGAACCCCGACTGCAGCGTGTTCCACTGCTCCAGCAGCGCCAGATCCGCCGCGTCCGGACAGCCCCGCTCCCCCGTGTGCTCGGCCATCGCGCCGTCCTCCCTCGTCCTCACCTGCTCTTGTCCAGGTTAGCAATACCAGCTATTGTCTAACCAGCTAGTAAATATCCAGATAGCTATTCAGCGAAGGAAACCGCCATGTCCACTCCCGCCGTCGCCGCCACCACCGCCGCGCTCCCGGCCGGTCGCTACCGGCTCGACGCCACCGCCTCCGAGGTCCGCATCGAACAGAAGACGATGTGGGGCCTGGTCAACGTGAAGGGACGCTTCGCCACGGTCAGCGGCGAGGGAGAGATCCCCGCCGCGGGCGGCCCGGCGTCCGGCACGCTGACCGTCGCCACCGCCTCCCTGGACACCGGCCATGCCAAGCGCGACGCGCATCTGCGCTCGGCCGACTTCTTCGACGTCGAGAACCACCCGGAGCTCACCTTCCAGGTGAGCGGCGCGGAGGCGGCCGCGGACGGCAGCGTCCTGGTGACCGGGAGCCTCACCGTGCGGGGCGTGACCGAGCCGCTGCAGTTCACCGCCGCCGTCAGCGACGCCGGCCAGGACTCGGTCACCCTCACCGCGCGGACCACCTTCGACCGCGACCGCTTCGGCCTCGGGTGGAGCAAGCTCGGCATGATCAAGGGCCGCACCACCGCCACCGTCACCGCCGCCTTCCGCAAGCAGTGAAGGACCGCGCCGCACCCGCTCACCCCGCCTGCGAGGAAGTCGCTCACCCGAAGAAGACGTCGAACTCCTCGTAGAGCTCCGGCGACACCGTCTTGATGCTCGCCGTGGCCTCCGCCAGCGGGACCCGGACGATGTCCGTGCCGCGCAGCGCGACCATCTGCCCGAACGCGCCCTCGTGGACCGCGTCCACCGCGTGCAGCCCGAAGCGGGTGGCCAGCCAGCGGTCGAAGGCGCTCGGGGTGCCGCCGCGCTGGAGGTGGCCGAGGACGGTGGTGCGGGCCTCCTGGCCGGTGCGGTGCTCGATCTCCGCGGCCAGCCACTCGCCGATCCCGGAGAGCCTGACGTGCCCGAAGGCGTCCCGGCTCTGGTCCTTCAGCACCATCTGCCCCTCCAGCGGCATGGCGCCCTCGGCGACGACCACGATCGGCGCGTAGTTGATCCGGAAGCGCTGCTCGACCCAGGCGCAGACCTGCCCGATGTCGAAGCGCCGCTCGGGGATCAGGATCACGTTGGCGCCGCCGGCGATCCCCGAGTGGACCGCGATCCACCCGGCGTGCCGGCCCATCACCTCGATGACCAGCACCCTCCGGTGCGACTCCGCCGTGGTGTGCAGCCGGTCCACGGCCTCGGTGGCGATGCCGACCGCGGTGTCGAAGCCGAAGGTGTAGTCCGTGCCGGCCAGGTCGTTGTCGATGGTCTTCGGCACGCCCACCACCGGCACGCCCTCCTCGACCAGCGCCGCGGCGACGCCGAGGGTGTCCTCGCCGCCGATCGCGATCAGCGCGTCGACCTCGCGCTTGGCCAGGTTCTCCTTGATCCGCCGCACCCCGTCGACCTCGCGCAGCGGATTGGTCCGCGAGGAGCCGAGGATGGTGCCGCCCCGCGGCAGGATCCCGCGCACCTCGGCGATGCCCAGCTGGGTGACCGTGTTCTCCAGCGGTCCGCGCCAGCCGTCCCGAAAGCCGGTGAACTCGTAGTCGTAGACCTGCGTTCCCTTGCGCACGATGCCCCGGATCACCGCGTTGAGCCCGGGGCAGTCCCCACCGCCGGTGAGCACTCCGATCCGCATGAGCGTTCCCCTCCCGCAGATGTGACGGCCTGTCACTTCACGGTAGGGCCGGTCGGCGGAATCTCACCCCTCCTCGTCGAGCCCCGCCTCGATCGCGTAGCGCACCAGCTCCACCCGGTTGTGCAACTGCAGCTTGCCCAGGGTGTTCTGGACGTGGTTCTGCACGGTGCGCGGCGAGAGCACCAGGCGGTCGGCGATCGCCTTGTAGGGGAGGCCCTTGGCCACCAGCCGCAGCACCTCGGTCTCCCGCTCGGTGAGCTTGGGCGCGCTCGACTCCGACTGACCCGCGGGGACCGGCTCGGCCGCCAGGCGGCGGAACTCCCCCAGCACCAGACCCGCAAGGCCGGGCGTGAAGACCGCGTCGCCGTGGGCGGTGCGGCGCACCGCGTCCAGCAGCTCGTCCCGGCTGGCCGACTTGACCAGGTAGCCCGTCGCGCCGGACTTCACCGCCTCCAGCACGTCGCCGTGCTCGCCGCTGGCGGAGAGCACCAGGACCCGCGGCGCGGGCTCGGCGGCCATCAGCTGGCGGCAGACCTCGACGCCCGGCTTGTCGGGCAGGTTGAGGTCGAGCACGACCACGCCGGGCTTGACCGCGCGCCCGCGCTGCACCGCCTCGCGGGCGTCGCCCGCGGTGGCCACCACGTCGAAGCCCGCGTCGGAGAGGTCGCGCGCGACCGCCTCGCGCCACATGGGGTGGTCGTCGACGACCATGACCCTGATCGGAGCCGCCTGCTGCTCCGCCGTCTCCGTCATCGCTGCCCCTCCTGGCTGTACTTCTGGTTGCGGGCTCGCTGCCCGGGAACGGTCTTCGGCACCCGCAGTTCGACCTCGGTGCCCTGCCCGGCCGCGGAGAAGATCTCGGCGGTGCCGCCGAGATCCCGCAACCGGCCGCGAATGGACTGCGAGACGCCGAGCCTGCCCTCGCGCTCCGCCTGGCCCAGCCGAGCCTGGTCGAACCCGGGCCCGTCGTCCCGCACGCTGACCACGACGGCCTCGGGCTCGTCCTCGACCAGGATCCAGGCCTGCGCCTGCTCGCCGACGTGCCGGCGGACGTTCTCCAGCGCCGCGCCGACGGCCGCCCTCAGCTCCGCCGCCGCGCGGGCGGGCAGCAGCACCGGCGTGCCGGGCTGCGCGACGCTGACCCTGGTCCCCGACAGCGGGGCGAGCAGCACCCGCAGGTCTTGCGGCGCGTCCGGATCGGCGTCCGCGGCCGACCTCGGGGAGGGAACAGGCCCCAGCCCCTCGGCGATCAGCGCCCGGAGCGCGACCTCCTGCTCGCCCGCCAGCGCGGCGATCTCGGCCGCCTCGCCGCCCAGCTCCGCGCCACGCCGCTTGACCAGCGTCAGCACCTGGAGCACCCCGTCGTGGATGTCGCGGGCCAGCCGCTCGCGCTCCCTGGTGGCGGCCTGGATCTCCAGCGCGCGGGCGAGGGTCTCCTCGCTCCTGCGGGCCAGCTCGACCACGAAGCCGATGGCGACGCCTGCGAGCAGCAGCAGCACGATGTTGTGCACGTTGGTCGAGGTCGGCTTGCCGGCCTCGACGATGTTCGCGACGCCGACCACCAGACCGGCGACGGCGGCGGGCAGCCACCCGCCGTAGACGGCGAAGCCGAGCACGCTGCCCGCGGCACGGATCGTCGGCAGCGTGACGTCCCCGCCGACGACCCACCGGTGCGCGTCGAAGGTCCGGGTCAGCAGGATGCCGAGCACGACCAGGGCCAGATCCACCGCCAGCCAGCGCCGGCTGCAGTTGGCCTTCGACCAGAAGACCTTCACGGTGCCGAGCGTCCAGGCCGTGAGCACGCCCAGGTAGATCCAGGCGCCGACCTGGTTCACGTAGTGCTGTTCGTGCTCGGCGTAGCGGCCGACGGCGTACAGGACGGTGAGCAGCCGGAAAGCGCTGACGGCGATCCACAGCGGCTGCTCGACGGAGAACGATCCCCCTGGTCCTTCGGCCCGCTTCCGTATCGCGCTGTCGGTCCTGCCCACGCCCTGCCCCCCGCTACGGCTGCTGTTGCTGCTTCTTCTGCTGCTTCTTGGCTTCCTGGATCTGGCGCTTGGCCGCCGTCGCGTAGATGTCGACGTACTCCTGGCCGGAGAGACGCATGATCTCGTACATCACCTCGTCGGTGACCGACCGGAGGATGAACCGGTCGTTCTCCATGCCGTGGTACCGCGAGAAGTCCATCGGCCGGCCGATCCGGATGCCGGGCCGCACGCCGAACTTGGGCAGCACCTGGCCGGGCGGCTGCAGCTTCTCCGTGTCGATCATCGCCACCGGGATCACCGGCGCGCCGGTGGCCAGGGCGATCCGGGCGACGCCGCCGACCTTGCCGCGGTAGAGCCTGCCGTCGGGCGAGCGGGTCCCCTCGGGGTAGACCCCGAAGAGCTGGCCGCTGCGGATCACCGCGATGCCGCTCTGGATCGCCGCCTCACCCGCGCCACGCGCGCCGGAGCGGTCCACCGGGAGCTGGCCGACGCCCTTGAAGAAGGCCGCCGTCAACTTGCCCTTGATCCCCGTCCCGGTGAAGTACTCCGACTTCGCGATGAAGGTGACCCTGCGCCTCGGGATGAGGGCGGGCAGGAAGAAGGAGTCGGAGAACGACAGGTGGTTGCTGGCCAGGATGGCCGGGCCCTCGTCGGGGATGTTCTCCATCCCCTCGACCCACGGACGGAAGAAGATCTTCAGCAGCGGGGCGACGATCAACTTCATCAGCCGGTAGAACAAGCCTGACCTCCATACTCACCTGACCAACGAGAACCTTAGTCCGGTTTCCCGCAAACTCCCTCCACCCGGGCCCGACCCGCTCCCGCCGGGAACACGGAAGCTGTACGGCTGCGTTGCCGACATGGGACGATGGCGCTACTGGCGCGCCATGTTCATCCGCGCACGTTCGAGACGCCTGTTCGATCCCCTGGGGAAGGACCACCGATGCCGCTGCTGCCCGGCGCCGAGCCGTACCGCCACCACGGGGGGCCCGTGGGGATCCTGGTCTGCCACGGCTTCACCGGCTCGCCGTTCTCGATGCGAGGCTGGGCCGAGCGGGCCGCCGCGGAGGGCCACAGCGTCTCGCTGCCGCTGCTGCCGGGCCACGGCACGCACTGGAAGGACCTGAACACCACCCGCTGGCCGGACTGGTACGCGACGATCGAGCGTGAGTTCCTCAGCCTCTCGGAGGAGTGCGACCAGGTCTTCGTCTTCGGCCTGTCGATGGGCGGCCTGCTCTCGCTGCACCTCGCCGCGCAGCAGGGCGACAGGCTCAGCGGTCTGGTCCTGGTGAACCCGCTGGTCGTGATGCCGGGACAGGCGCATGTGGCGCTGCCGGTGGTGCGCCACCTGGTCCCGAGCTTCCCCGGCATCGCCAACGACGTGGCCAAGCCCGGTGTCGAGGAGGGCGGCTACACCCGCACCCCGCTGCACGCGGCGCACTCGATGAAGCAGCTCACCAAGATCGTCCAGGGCGAGCTCCCGACGGTGAAGCAGCCGCTGCTGCTCTTCCGCAGCCCGAAGGACAACGTGGTCGCGCCGAGCAGCGGCAAGATGCTGCTGGAGCGCGTGGGCAGCCAGGACGTGGAGGAGCGCCTCCTCGAACGGAGCCTGCACGTGGCGACGCTGGACTACGACGCCGAGACGATCTTCGACGGCAGCGTGGACTTCGTGCGCCGGCTGACCGTCCCCGCGGCGAAGGGCTGAGCGCGATGGCCGAGCCCGAGGGCGCGGAGCGCCCCGAACCCACCCGCTCGGACGACGAGCTCTTCGCAGAGTTGGTCGCCGGCTTCGACGAGCCGGTCGCCGAGGACGCGCGGAGCTGGCCCGAGGCGGAGGACGTCGCCGACCTCTCCGACTTCGCCCCCCAGGCGCGGCCCCGGCCGGTGATCAGACCCCTGCCGGTGGTCCAGGCGGTCCCACCGGTCGACCCCCGCGCGTGGTCTCCTGCGGAGGACCCGGACGAGGACCACTACGTCCCCCCGCCGCCTCCCCCGATCACGGCCGAACCCGCGACGAAGCTGGCCCTGCTCGCCCTGGTGGGCGGCGTGGTCCTGGCTCTCCTCGGCGGCTTCGCCGTGCTGCCCAGCATGGCCACCTTCCTCGGCGTCATGTGCGCCGCCGGCGGCGTGGTCACCCTCGTCGCCCGCATGAGGGACCCCGACGAGGACGACCAGGACGACGACCCCAACCACGGCGCGGTCGTCTGACCGCGCCGGAGGCGCGTCACAGGGGCCGTCGCCGCCGAGTGGACGGTCGGGGCAGCCCTCAGGTCACCAGGGAAGCCGGTTTGTGGGCCAGCAAGGCGCACTGGCGTCCGATCAGGTCGGTCGCTGCCTTCCGGTCCGGGGCCGATGGGTCGTAGTGCCTCACCTCGACCATGACGTTTCCGACCACGGCCGCGACCTTGACGCCGTACTCCCCCGCGGAGTCCATCACGCTTCTCTGCCAACCCGAGCCGTGGACGGCCGGGTCGACGAACACGGACGCGCCCGCATCACCGCGCCACGACGTGACGACGCTCCGGAACATGCCTGTCGCGTCGTCGGGGGTCGCGAATTCCACGAGGAAGACGTCGTCCTCGGTCCCGTTGTCGTTGAACCACCCGTGGAATGCCGCGCTCCTGTACCCACGCCGCACGGCCACCGCCAGCCCCGGTCGACGACTGGCCGGGAGGTAGAAGGCGTCGATGAATTCCGACAGGTTCAGCTGCCCCTGGGGCTGGGTCACGGGTGTCGCCTCGGGTGGAACCCTGAGCAGCCACGAGCTCAGTTGGCCCCCGGGGGCAGGCGGTGCCGGAGCGGCCTCGGCACCGGCGGGACGCGTGCAGGATGTCAGGGCGTCGAGCAGGGCTGCGGCCGCCAGGACCCTCGGGAGCAGGGGCATGGGATGACCTTGGAGCCTGGGATCGTCCCTTTCAAGAGGGATGCGACCCCGCCATGGCGCCGTCGGGCGACATCCCGGGCAAACCCCTGCCCAGGAGCGATGCCACCGCGGCACGTGTGCAGGGGAACCCGGCTCGGGCGGAGCGTCTACCGGACGCGCAGGGCCGCCACGACCGGGAGGTGGTCGGTGGCGAGGATCAGGTCCTTGGGGCGGAGGCCGGGAAAGCCGTCGGCGGGGACGCCGCAGGCGAGGACCTCGATGTCCGGGGTGGCGAAGACGCCGTCGATGCGCTGGTGGGGGTTGTTCGGTACCGAGCTGAACTCGTTCCCCCAGGGGCGCGTCGCCCAGCCGTCCCGGAGGCGGGAGGCCAGCAGGTCCCAACCCCGCTCGCCCGGGTGTTCGTTGAAGTCGCCGCCGACCACGTGCGCGGCGACGTCCAGGCCGTCCAGGTGTTCCCCCAGCAGCTCGAACTGCCGGTAGCGCTCGTCGCGGTCCAGGGACAGATGACAACTGGTCACCGAGAAGGGCCTGGCCGAGCCCAGCCGGACCACGGTCGTGGCGAAGCCGCGCTGGTGGAGGCCCGGGGTGCGCGGGAGCCAGACGTCGTGGACCGAGAGGGGCTGGGCGCGCAGGCGCCCCAGCAGGAGCGGCCCTGAGGCCGACTTGCCGCCGCTGAGGACCATCAGGCCCGACGAGCGGGCCAGCCAGGCCGCCTGCGGGCGGGGGAACCAGAAGCGCGGGGACTCCTGGATGCAGACCAGGTCCGGCTGCAGCGCCCGTAGCACCCGCACCACCGCCGTGCGGTCGTCCCGCAACGAGCGGATGTTGTAGCTGACCACGCGGACGACCTCGGATCCGTCCGGCTGCGGCCCCGAGGCCGGGAGGTCCCACGTCTGGTGCGCCGCAAGGGAGTCCATCCTCCGAGTGTCGCAGCAGACGGACGCGCCCGCACCGATCACGGTGCGGGCGCGTCGCGTGGAACCGAGCGGGCGTCGGGCGCGGGCTAGGCCTGGCGGGCCAGGTCCGCCGCGCCGATGATGCCGGCGGCCGAACCGATCGTCGCCAGCACGACCTCGGCGCGGGGCCGGTGCACGCCGCCGATGAGGTACTTCTCGAAGGCCTTGGCGACCGGGTCGAGCAGCAGTCGGCCCGAGTCCGAGACGCCGCCGCCGAGCACGAAGACCGCGGGGTCGAAGAGCGAGGCCAGGTCGGCCAGGCCGCGGCCGAGCCAGTCGGCCAGCTCGTCGTAGACGTCCAGGGCCAGCGGATCGCCCTCGTTCGCGGCCTGGGTGATCTGGCTTCCGGTGATCGTCTCGGCGACGCCCTCGTTCAGTTCGAGAAGGCGCTTGCCGCGCACCGGGTCGGCCGCCGCGTGCTCGCGGCCGTAGCGGCGCAGGGCCCGGCCGGAGGCGTACTGCTCCCAGCAGCCCTTCGAGCCGCAGCCGCAGGGGAGGCCGTCCGGCACCATGTTCAGGTGGCCGATCTCGCCCGCCACGCCGAAACTTCCACGGTGCATCCGGCCCTCGATGACGATGCCGCCGCCGATGCCGGTGCCGACCGTCACCATGATCATGTCCTGGTGGCTGGCCGCCGCGCCGAACCGGAACTCGCCCCACGCGGCCGCGTTGGCGTCGTTCTCGATCACCGTGGGGAGGTGGACCAGGTCCTCGATACGGGTCTTGAGCGGCTCGTTCTCCCAGTCGATGTTGGGCGCCATGATGACCGTGGAGCGCCCGCGGTCGATGTAGCCGGGCGCACCGACGCCGACCGCGGTGATCTCGTGGTCGCGACGCAACTCCGTGACGGCGTCGGCGATGGCGCCGACGGCCCACTGCGGATCGGCAGGCGTCGGCACGCGCGTGCGCCCCAGGATCGTGCCGTTCTCGTCCACGACGCCGGCTGCGATCTTGGTGCCGCCGACGTCGACGCCGATGGTGAGTCCCATGTGTCCCTCAGTCTTCGGTGGTTCCCCGCTGGGCGGTACCGTACCCGCCCACAGGGGGGCGGGTACACACCTCTGCGTACATTAGCCGAAGACAGGGTGACTGAGCCTCCACTTCGCGGCTTCAGAAGTCGTAAACAAGTCTGCCGACGAGGATCAGTCCAGGTCGATGTGTTCCGAGCCGTTCTGCTTCGGAGCGGACCAGCGGCGTTCGGAGGCTGAAACCGCCGCGCGGTACGCGGCGATCAGCTCGCCGCCCGCCGCGAGCAGGTGACCGTAGACGGCGGGGTTCTTGGTCCGCAGCGGGGCCGCGAGGTTCTGCAGGACCTCCATGGGGTCGCTGCCGCCGTTCCCGACCGCGCTGACCTTCTCGCCGACGGCCGAGGCGAACTTCCGCACCTCGTCCACCAGCGGGCCGAGGTCGGCGCCGAAGGGCAGCTCGGGGCCGCCGGACGGCCGCTGCCCCTTCGCGTCGCCGGACTCACCTGCGGGCTGCTCCGCGGCCGGAGCGGCGGCCGGCTCGTCGGCGACCGCGGGTTCGTCCTTGACGAAGGGGACCGGCTCGGTCTCGTTCTGCTGCTGCTCGGCCACCGCCTCCGCCCACACGTCCGCGTCCGGGCGCTGCTCGGCGCTGTCGTCAGCACTGGTCATCGTGCATCTCCTTCATGGGCCCGGAGGTTCGTCTGCCTTCGACGCTACCTGAGCGGGGCGGGCCACAGGGAAGGGTCGGGAGCGAATCGCACCGACAGCAGGCCGTCGCGCAGCGCGGCCCCGGCGACCGTGCAGCGGCGCAGCGCGGAGGGCAGCGGAACGGTGCGCCGGTAGGGGCCGACACCGAGGGCGAGCTCGTCGCCGCGGCGGACCAGGTCGAGGTCGCCGCGTTCCGCGCCGGGAAGGGGGATGTGCCAGACCAGCACCCGGTCCGGGGTGTCCAGCCGGTCCTCCACCTGCCAGGCGACCGCCTCGCGGGCCCGGCTGTCGGTCCAGGTCACCAGGGCGGCCGGCGCTGCCAGACCGCCCAGGTCGGACCGCTCGGGTTCGCGTCCGAGGTCGCCCACGACATGGACGGGAACGCCCGTCTCGGCGGCGAGCGCGGAGAGCTCCGCACCCGGCTGCGCGCCGTTCACGACCACGGACTCCAGTGGCAGCTGATGCAGGGCCAGTCCGGCGCGCATCCGGCGCAGCTCGGCACGGGCCCGCGGTCCCCGCGGCGGGGCGACGACCAGGCGCAGGGTGCTGCCCGGCGCCTCCAGCACGGTCCGCACCTCGGCGAACTCGGCGGAGGCCCAGGCGCGGGCCTCGAAGAGCCACTGCGAGGGCATCGGCACGCCGGCGAGTCCGGCCAGCACCGGCCGCAGCGCGCGGGCGGCCTGGCGTTCGTCCGGCAGCAGCCGGGCCAGGTAGGCGTCGAGCTGCGCGGGCAGGCCCAGGGCGGGCACCAGCTCGTGCACGGGCGGCGCGTCGACGACGACCAGGTCCCAGCCGCCGGCGGGTTCCTCGCGCCCGTGCGTGCGGAGGGCGTCGAGCAGGGCGAGCTGGCGCGCGCCGGGCAGGGCGGTCAGCTCCTCCGGCTCCAGCGGCTCCACGCCGAGCAGGTCGAACAGCGGCTTGGCGCGCTCCAGCAGGCGGGCTCCGGCAGCCTTGAAGGCCGCCTGCTCGTCGAGCTTGAGCGCGAAGAGCCCCGGCTCGAAGCCGACGCGCAGCGGCTCCGCACTCAGCCGGTGGCCGAGCAGTCCGTCGACGGCGCGGTGCGGGTCGTCGGCCGCGACGAGCAGGACGCGCTCGCCCGACTCCGCGGCCAGGGCCGCCGTGGCGGCCGCGACGGTGCTGCGCCCCGCGCCGCCGGCGCCGGTGACCAGGACGAGCCGCGGAGCCATCAGCCCTCGACGCGCTTCTTCAGCCCGGCGAGCGCGCGGTCGATGATGACCTTCTCGGCCTTGCGCTTGATCATGCCCAGCATGGGGATCTTGACGTCCACGGCCAGTTGGTAGGTGACCTCGGTGCCGGCGCCGGACGGGGCCAGGGTGTACGAACCGTCGAGGGACTTCAGCATCTGGCTCTTCACCAGCGTCCAGCTGACCTTGCGGTCGCCGTCCCAGGTGTAGGCGAGGACGTGCTCGTCCTTGATCGCGCCGGCGTCCAGCAGGAGCCGGACCTGCTCCGCGCGGCCCTCGGCGTCGGCGGCCAGCACCTCGATCTCCTTGACCTCCCCGGTCCACACCGGGTACGCCGCGAAGTCCGCGATCACGGCCATCACCTGGGCCGGGGTCGCGTCGATCGTGGTGCTCGACCTGGTGTGCTCCGCCATCGGCTGGCCTCCGCCTCTCGCCTGCTGTCGGTGTCTCGCCCTGAGATCCCGCCCTGAGGCTACCGCGTCCGGGGGCACCCGTTCGGACGGAGGGGCCCGGCAGGGGCGTCAGTTGTGCATCGGCCGCCCCTCGCGTGTCCGTCAGATGTCGAGCACCCAGGGCCGCCCGGTCGCGTTGAAGTGGCCGACGTTCACGCACTCGGTCCGACCGATCCGCATCCGGCGCCGCAGCGGTTGGTGCACATGGCCGAAGAGGGCGTAGTCCGGCTGGGTGGTCCGGATCGCCTCGAGCACCGCCTCGCTGCCGCGCTCGAAGCGCCGCGCCACGGTGTCGTAGGTCAGCTCCGGCAGCGCCGGCGGGATGTGGGTGCAGAGCACGTCGACCCGCCCGAGCGCGGCGACCTTCTCCGCGTACTCCTCCTCGGAGATCTCGAACGGCGTGCGCATGGGGCTGGGCAGCCCGCCGCCGACGAAGCCGAAGCGGCGTCCGCCGATCTCCACGCTCTCGCCGTCCAGCACGGTGACGCCCGCACGGGCGAACTCCGGCCACAGCAGCGGCAGGTCGACGTTGCCGTAGGTGGCGTAGGTGGGCTCGGGGAAGGCGGCGAAGAGCTCCGCGTACTGGCGGCGCACGGCTCCCTCGATCGCCTCGCGCCGGTCCGTGCCGATCCCCGCCCAGAGCTCCGCGGACAGGGCGCGCGCCTCGTCGAAGCGCCGCTGGGTGCGCAGCCCGACCAGCCGTGTCGCGTTCTCCGCGCCGAAGAGATCGGGGAAGATGCCGCGCCGGTGATCGGCGTAGTCGAGGAAGAGGATGAGGTCGCCGAGGCAGACCAGCGCCTCCGCCCCCTCCCCCGCGCGCGCCAGCGCCTCGCTGTTGCCGTGCACGTCACTGACCACATGGACCCGCATGACTGCCAGCCTAGCCAGCCCCTACTCTGGACCGAGTGTGACCCTGGGAACACCTTGGCGAGTACATCTGTTCACAGACTCCTACCCGCTAGTAACGTCCTGGCGTCCAGCAGCGTGGCCGTGACAGCGCCCGGTTCCCCACCGGACCGGCGCTTCGAAGATCGAGGAGCAGTGCTTTGCGCGAGTTCAGCCTTCCGGCGCTCTACCAGGTGCCGAGCGGCGGAAACCTCACCGATCTGGTCCACCGCAACGCCGAGCAGTACCCGAACCTGCCGCTGGTCGCCCGCAAGGTGGACGGCGTCTGGGAGGACCGCACCGCGGCCGAGTTCCTGGCCGAGGTCAGGTCCGTGGCCAAGGGCCTGATCGCCTCCGGCGTCGGCCCCGGCGACCGGGTCGGCCTGATGTCGCGGACCCGCTACGAGTGGACCCTGCTCGACTTCGGCATCTGGTGCGCCGGCGCGGTTACCGTGCCGGTCTACGAGACCTCCTCGGCCGAGCAGGTCGAGTGGATCCTCGGCAACTCCGGCGCCGTCGCCTGCATCGCCGAGCTGCCCCGGCACGAGGCCGTGATCGGCGAGGTCCGCGAGCGGCTGCACGACCTCAAGCAGCTGTGGCAGCTGGAGGCCGGCGGGCTGCAGGAGCTGATCCGGGCGGGCGCCGAGGTCTCCGACGCGGCCGTCGAGGAGCGCCGGGCCACGCTCGGCCCCGACTCGCTGGCGACCCTCGTCTACACCTCCGGCACCACCGGCCGCCCCAAGGGCTGCATGCTGACGCACGCCAACTTCATGGCCGAGCTCGGCAACGTGACCACCCGTCTGGAGCCGCTGTTCCGGCCCGGCCACTCGTCGGTGCTGCTCTTCCTTCCGCAGGCCCACGTGCTCGGCCGGATCGCCGAGATCGCCGCCGCGATGGCGCCGATCCGCATCGGTCACGTCGCGGACATCAAGGAGGTCACCGCGGAGCTGGCCTCCTTCCGGCCGACGCTGATCCTCGGTGTGCCGCGGGTCTTCGAGAAGGTCTTCAACGCGGCGAGAGCCAAGGCCCAGAGCGAGGGCAAGGGCAAGATCTTCGACCGGGCCGCGGACACCGCCATCGCCTACAGCCGGGCGCTGGACTCGGCGGCCGGCGCCTCCCTCGGCCTGAAGCTGCGTCACAAGCTCTTCGACGCGCTGGTCTACAGCAAGCTCCGCAACGCCCTCGGCGGGCGGGCCACCCACGCGATCTCCGGCGGCGCGCCGCTGGGCGAGCGGCTGGGCCACTTCTACCGGGGCATCGGCTTCACCGTGCTGGAGGGCTACGGCCTGACCGAGACCTGCGCGGCCACCGCCTTCAACCCGCACGACGAGCCGCGGATCGGCAGCGTCGGCCAGCCGCTGCCGGGCTCCTCGATCCGGATCGGCGAGGACGGCGAGATCCTGCTGAAGGGCCCGCAGATCTTCACCGGCTACTGGCAGAACCCCGAGGCGACCGCCGAGGCGCTCCGGGACGGCTGGTTCGCCACCGGCGACCTGGGCGCGCTGGACGACGACGGCTACCTCTCGATCACCGGCCGCAAGAAGGAGATCATCGTCACCGCCGGCGGCAAGAACGTCGCCCCGGCCGTGATCGAGGACCGCATCCGGGCGCACCCGCTGATCGCCGAGTGCATGGTGGTCGGCGACCGCCGGCCCTTCATCGCGGCGCTGGTGACCGTGGACCCGGAGTTCTTCCCCGCCTGGAAGAAGCTCCACGGCAAGCCGGACGCGGCCACCGTCGCCGACCTGGCCGGCGACACCGACCTGCTTGCCGCCGTCCAGGCGGCCGTCGACGACGGCAACGCGGCGGTCTCGCACGCGGAGGCGGTCAAGAAGTTCGCGATCCTGGACACGGTCTTCTCCGAGGAGTCCGGCCACCTGACGCCTTCGCTGAAGCTGAAGCGCGGCGTCGTCATGAAGGACTTCGCCGCCAACGTCGAAGCGCTCTACACGCGCTGAGCACGCCCCTCCAGGGGCGCGGGGCTCATGCACGCGAGCAACCAGGCACTGCCTCCAGGGGCGCGAGGAACTGCCCGAGAAACCGCCCTGTGCGGATGGCCCTGCACGTTGAGGACCATCCGCTCATCAGTGGCTTGTCGCGCAGTTCCTCGCGCCCCTGAGGAGGGTGCAACTGGCCCTCTGCTCCGAACTGACACGCCCACGCGGCGGAACCGGGCAGTTCCCCGCGCCCTTGAGGTGGTGCAACTGGCCCTCTGCTCCGAAGTGACACGCCCGCGCGGCGGAGCGGGCAGTTCCTCGCGCTCCTGAGGAGGGTGCAACTACAGGAGGCTCTCCAGGCGGTCCGCCAGGAGGTCCCAGCGCCAGGACTGTTCGACCCACTGGCGGCCGGCCGCGCCCATGCGTGCGCGCAGCGCGTCGTCGCCGAGGAGTTCGACCAGGCGGGCGGCGAGATCGCCGCGGTCGTGGCCGGGGACGACGTAGCCCGTCTCGCCCTCGCGGACCGCGTCCGGCGCGCCGCCGGAGTCGCCGGCGACGACGGGGAGGCCGGTCGCGGAGGCTTCCAGATAGACGATGCCGAGGCCCTCGACGTCCAGGCCGCCGCGGCGCGTCCGGCAGGGCATCGCGTAGACGTCGCCCGCGCCGTAGTGCGCGGGCAGTTCCTCCCACGGGACCGCGCCGGTGAAGCGGACCGAGGCGGCGACGCCGGTCGCCTCCGCCAGCTTCTCCAGGTCCGCGCGGTAGGGGCCGCCGCCGACGACGAGCAGCACCGCGTCCGGGACCCTGGCCAGCACCGCGGGCCAGGCGCGGATCAACGTGTCCTGGCCCTTCCGCTTCACCAGACGGGAGACGCAGACCACCACCGGACGGTCCGTCAGCCCCAGCCTGGCCCGGATCTCCGCACCGCCGGAGCCGGGGTGGAAGGTCTTCTCGTCCACCCCGGGCGGGACCTGCACCATCCGCGACGCCGCCGCCGGGCCGACCGCCGAGGCGATCCGGGAGCGGGTGTACTCGCCGAGATAGGTGAGCGTGTCGGTGCCCGCGCCGATCCTGCGCAGCAGCTGCCGGGAGCCCGGCAGCTGGGCCCAGGCCGCCTCGTGGCCGTGCGTCATGCCGAGCAGCCGCTCCGCGCCCGCGCGGCGCAGCGCCGGCGCCATGAGGCCCAGCGGGGCCGCCGCGCCGAACCAGACCGAACCGCAGCCGTGTGCCCGCAGCAGCTCCGTGGCCCGCCGGGTCACCCGCGGCGTCGGCAGCAGCATCGTGGTGCGGTCGCGGACCACCTCGAACGGCTGCTCCGCGTCGAAGCGCCGGACCTCGCTGCCGTCGCGCCAGGTGGAGGCGTAGACGACGACCCGGTCGGCGGGCAGCCGCGTCGCCATGTTGTGCACGAAGGTCTGGATGCCGCCCTGGCGCGGGGGGAAGTCGTTGGTGACGATCAGGGTCTTGTTCACTGCGTTCGCGTTCCTCGGTCCGGAGAGGGCTGATCCGTACGATAGGGCAATGCGGACATTCGCCGACGGCGACCCCGAGAGCCGACGGCGCAGGCGGAGGCCGCTGTCCGCGTTCCCTGCGCCGCCCACGCTCCCGGCCTGGGCCGGTTGGTCGTCCAGTCGGCTGCTGGTGCTGCTCATGGTGCTCGGCGTGCTCCAGCTGCCGCACATGGACGTCACCAGCGACGTCAAGGTGATCTACCAGGGCTGGGCGGAGGTGCTGCGCACCGGCACCTACCCGATGGACGACGTGACCTGGCAGTACCCGCCGCTGGCGGCAGCCGTGATCATGGTTCCGCTGTGGCTGCCAGGCTCGTACTTCACCGGGTTCCTCACCCTCGTGGTGGCCTGCGACGCGGCCGTGATGTTCCTGCTGCTGCGCCGCCGGCAGGGCCAGGGGGGCGGGCCGGACCGGTGGGACGGGGCGCGGCTGTGGGCTGTCGCCGTGCCGCTGCTGGGTCCGACCGTCTACTGCCGGTTCGACCTGGTGGTCACGCTGTTCGGCGTCGTCGCGCTGCTCGCGCTGACGGAGCGGCCGCGGCTGGCCGGGGCGCTGGCCAACCTCGGCGCGCTGCTGAAGGTGTGGCCGGTGCTGCTGCTGGTCGGCGTGGCACCGGGGCGCCGGGGCCTGCGGGCCTGGGTCTCCTGCGCGGTGACCGGGATCGCGGTCTGCTTCCTCGTCGCGGTGTCGATGACCGGTGCTTTCTCCTTCCTCGACTTCCAGCAGAGCCGGGGCATCGAGATCGAGTCGCTGGGCGCGCTGCCCTTCTACTTCGCCTCGCTCTTCCTGCACTGGCACGGCCGAACCCAGATGCACTACGGCTCGCTGGAGTTCCTCGGACCGCACGTGCACGCGGTGAGCCGGCTGATGCTCGTGCTCACCGCGCTGGCGCTCGGGTTCCTGGGGCTGTGGCGGCTGCGGGCCGAGCGCTGGAGCGCCGCCACGGGGGCCGACGCCGGGCTCGCGGCACTGCTGCTGTTCACCGTGACCAGCAGGGTGATCAGCCCTCAGTACCTGGTCTGGCTGATCGGCGTGGCGGCCGTCTGCCTCTCGGTGCGGGGCAGCTGCCAGCGACCGGTGGCCTGGCTGCTGCTCGCGGCGGTCCCGCTGACGACGCTCGAGTTCCCGGTGATGTTCGGCGATCTGGTCAACCGGACCCCGATCGGCGCCGCGCTGATCTCCGTCAGAAACCTGCTGCTGCTGGCGGCGGCCGTCCTGGCCTGCGTCCGGCTCTGGCGCTCGACGGTCGGGCCGTCGGCCGTGGCCGCACCGGGGCGGACGGCTACGGTCGCAGCGCCGCCAGCAGATCTGCGCGCCACAGCGCGGTGAAGGCCGCCGTACCGAGGCCCAGCGTGCCGCGCAGCGCCCGGTCGAGGACGGCGTCCTGGCTCTGCTGCGCCCCCTGGCCACCGCCGTCGGCCGCGACCGCCGCGTAGAGCGCGACCAGCTTCTGCTGACCGTAGCGCTGCACCACCGTGCGGCAGGCGAACCAGGCCTCCTGGTAGGCCTGCTGCAGGCTGGTCCCGGCGCCCGTGCCGGCGAAGGCGGCGTCGGCGGGCAGCGCCGCCAGCAGGTCGGGCCCGGCGGCGCCGGCCCTGGCCACCGCCGCGGCGAGCTCGGGGGTGATCTCGCGCGGGGTGCGGCCGGTGCCGAGGAATCCGGTCCAGTCGGCGACGCCCTCGGAGAGCCAGCGCGGGGTCCACCGCTCGGTCTGGGTCCTGGTCGCGACGTGTGTGGTCTCGTGGGTGGTGACCACCTGGCGGCCGAGCGCGTTCAGGCCGTCCCAGGCCGCGGGGTTGATCGTGATCCGTTCGGTGCGGCCGCGGTCCGCCGCGCCGAGCTCGCCGGTGGTCACCGCGGCGAGGCCGGTGAAGCCGGCCGGGTCCGCGCCGAGCAGGGCGCCGAACTGGGCCGTACTCCGCGGCGCGAGCAGCACCGTGCGTTGTCCCCAGCCACTCCCCCAGACGGCGCTGACAGCGGGCACCGCCTGGTCCGCCTGCGCGCCGATCGCGGCGAGCACCGCCTGCTCGCGCAGTCCGAGCACGATGCTGTAGCGGCCGAGCACGACGCCCACCGGGCCCAGGTCCCACAGCTGCACGTCGCCGCCGGGGTGGTCGCCGTCCGAGGCGAGCAGCCACTCGCCGTCGGCCTGGCGCTCGAAGGTGAGGTACTGGGTCGCCGTCACCGGCTGCGCGTCGAATCCGGTGAACCGGTAGCCGAGCTCCGCCCGCACCGCGACCCGCTCGCCGCCGCCGATCGCGGCGGGCAGCGGATAGGCGTCGACGGAGACGACGCGCCAGGTCCACTGGGCCAGCGGCACCCGGGCGAGGTTCGCCACCAACTGGTACTGACGCCGTCTCAGCCCGGCCGCACCGGGGTCCGGCACGACGGTCGCGGCCAGCGCCGCCGCGTCGCGGGCCCGGACCGCCGCCGAGCGGCGGTCGAGGGTGCGGACGACGCCCGCCAGACGCTGTTCGCGCCGGTCGTCCCCCGCGTCCGCCCAGGCGCGCCAGGCGGTGGTGCCGCCCCCGCCGAGCACCGCGAGACCGGCGGCGTACCTGAGCACCCGGCGCCGGGTCGGCCCATGGCCGCCCCGGGGCTCCGTCGGTGAGGCGGGTCCGCTCTCGGGCTCGGGTCTCGGCACCGCCATCAGACGCGGACCACCGCGACGGCGGGCATGTCGCGGACGCTCTCGTAGCGGACCCGGGCACCCGGGTACGGAGCGTGGATGATCATGCCGTTCCCGGCATACATGCCGACATGGTGCATATCACCGTAGTAGATCACCAGATCCCCCGGACGGGCCTCGGACAGCGGAACACGACGCCCGGCGAAGGCCTGCTCCTGCGACGTGCGCGGCAGCGCGACCCCGCCGTGCCGCCAGGCCCAGTACATCAGACCCGAGCAGTCGAACGCGCCCGGACCGGTCGCTCCGTAGACGTACGGCATGCCCACCGCGCTGCGCGCCGCCGCGAGCGCCAGCGCGGCGCCCGCACTGGCCGGCCCCTCGCCGGGCGGCAGCGCCGCCCCGGCGGCCTGGGCGGCCAGCTGCGCGGCGGCGTCCTCCTGCTGCTGCAGCTGGTCCCGCTGACCGGCCGTCAGGGTGCCGAGCAGCGCCTGGGCCCGGCCCAGCCGGCGCTGCGCCTCCGCCTTGCCGGCCGCGATCGAGCGCCGCAGCTGCTCCAGCTCCGCGTACTGCTGCAGGGCCTCGACCCGGCCCTGCTGGAGTTCGCGTTCGACCGCGTGCAGCCGCTCCAGCTCGTCGCCGGTCCTGGAGTCCGCCTCCGCCAGTGAGGCCGCGCGACTGAGGTAGTCCCCCGGGTGGGCGCTGAACAGCAGCTGCACCACCGGGTCCATGCCGCCGCCGCGCTGGTACTCGGCGCTGGCCATCGCGCCGAGCCGGTCCGCGAGGACGTTGGCGCGCTCCTGCTCCTCGGCGAGCTCCTGCTGCAGCAGGGCGGCCTTGTGCAGCAGCGCGCGCTCCTGCTCCTGCGCGCTGTCGGCCCGCTGCCCCGCGGCCTCGGCCTGCGCGTACAGCGCGTCGACCTGCCTGCGCACGTCCTCCGGGCTGCCGGACCCCGCTCCCGGACCCGCCCCGCCGCCGGACGGACCCGGCAGCGCGTCGGCCCCGCCGGACGCCGTCAGCATCGCCGCCGTCGCCGCGGCGACGGTGATCGCCGCTCGTGACAGCACGGACGGGCCGACGGGCTTGCCTCGTCGATGGGACGCCACCTGCACGCACTCCGCTCCTCGGGGACCTGACCGACCGCAGACGCTAGCGAGTGGGACAGAAGCAGTCCAAGCTCCCAGAGGCTGAAAAATGGCATCGAATCCCGACCAAACGAACGAATCAGCAGGTCGCAGCGGGCTCCTGACCCTGCGCGAGGGCCGACTCGCCCCGAAGGGACTCACCGCAGCACACCCGTCCGAGTGAACGCGCTGCGCGAAGGAGCAGGACTCGTGAAGATCGGCGGCGGCTCCCCGGCGGATCGTCAGTTCGCGTGAGCCCGCGCGAGGGCCTGGACGGTGTCCGGCAGGAGCCGGTGCTCGACCCGCAGGACGCGTGCGGCGAGCGTTTCGGGAGTGTCGTCGGGCAGGACGGGGACCTGCTGCTGCGCGATGGCGGGGCCCTCGTCGTATTGTGCGGTGACGTGGTGGACCGTGGCGCCGGAGACGGTGTCGCCGCTCGCCAGGACCGCCTCGTGGACGCGGATGCCGTACATACCCGGTCCGCCGTGACGCGGCAGGAGCGCAGGGTGGACGTTGACGATGCGGCCCGCATAGGCGTCGAGGACCGCCGGGCCGAGCTTCTTCATGTATCCGGCGGTGACGACCAGGTCGATGCCGTGCTCCCGCAGCGCGGCGAGCATGGTCCGGTCGAGGACGTCCGAGTCCGGGTGGGTGCGGCCGGACAGGTGGAGGCAGGGGATCCCCTGTGCGCGGGCGTGGGCCAGCGCGCCCGAACCGCTGTTGTTGCTGATGACCAGGGTGACGCCGAAGGCGCTCGTGGGCCGTCGTCCGGCGGCGGTGAGGGCCCGCAGGTTGGTCCCGGTGTGCGAGGCGAGGACGGCGACGTCGAAGGACATACGACCGATCATGCCCCCGGACGCACGAGAAGGCCCCTGGTCGGCGGAGAGTCCGCCGGCCAGGGGCCTCAAGGGCTCGCGTGGCTCAGATGTGGCGCATCGCGTAGATCGAGCCGATGTAGCTCAGCTGCTCGTACTTGACGACGGTGCCGGTGTGCGGGGCGTGCAGCACCATGCCGTTGCCGGCGTAGATGCCGACGTGCGAGTTGCCGTTGAAGAAGATCAGGTCGCCCACCTGCAGGTCGGACACCGAGGCGACCGGGGTGCCGTAGTTGATCTGGTCGTAGGTGCTGCGACCGATCGAGTAGCCGGCCTGCGCGTAGGACCACTGCACCAGACCGGAGCAGTCGAACGAGGTCGGACCGGTCGCGCCCCAGACGTAGGGCATGCCCAGACGGGTCTGCGCGGCGGCGAAGGCGGCGGCCTCGATGCTGCTGCCGGGCTTGGCGCTGCCGAGGTTGGGACGGCTGGTGGAGCCGGTGTCACGGCTCGCGGCGCCGCTGCCCGTGCTCTTGGCGAGGGCGGCCTTCTGCGCGGCGGTCATCGAGTCGAGCAGCGCCTGCGTCTGCGCGATCTTCTTCTGGACCTCGGCCTTGTTGGCGGCCAGCTGCTGGTTGGTGGCCTGGATCTGCTGGAGCGTCTGCTCGGCCTGGGCCTTCTCCGCGTCCAGCTTGCCCTGCTCGGCCTGCAGCGACTTGATCTCGCTCGCCTGGTTGTCGGTGATCTGACCGAGCGAGGAGGCCTGGGCCAGGTACTCGTCGGGCGTCGACGAGAGCAGGAGCTGCACCGTCGAGTCGACGGCGCCGGAGGCGTACTGCTGGCTGGCGACCTCACCGAGGGCGTCGAGCCTGCTGTTGACCGTCGACTGGGAGCGAGCGATCTGGTCCTGCAGGGTGTTGACCGCGGCCTGCTGGGTCTTCAGCTTGGCCTGGGCGGCATCGAACTTCTGGATCGCCTGGTCCGACTCGGTGTTCAGCTGCTGGAGCTGGGCCTGGAGCTGGGCCGTCGTCGGCTTCGGCGCGGCCTGCGCGCTCTGGGCGGACACCGCGACGGCGGTGGCGGCGGCGGCGGTCAGCACGGAGATGCGCGCCCGACTGGGAGACTTGGGACGACGATGGGACGCCACGAAGGCGAGCTCCTTCTTCCTACGTCCGCCTACCGGGTGAGCTGACGGGTTCGGGCCAGGAAGGCAGCCCTACGACGCTTCACCGGACCGGGATCTCACCGGTCCGTCCAGGCGTCGATTCACCCCGGGGGGAAATGGTTCCCCGGCTCCGACTCGACGGCTTCCCCAGTACGGACTCCCCGCCCTCAGGCGGTCGGCCCTGCCGCGTCGTCGAACTCGACGGAAACCTCCGCTGCCGCCCGGATTGGGCGAACGACTGCGCGGCGGTTCGGGGACCGACCCTAGTAACCCAACCGTGATCGGTTCAAATCCTTGTCAGTAAAAACTCTCATCACTTTCGACGCCCCATCAGATCAGGGACGCTGCGTAGTCACATCATGACCAGATGCCGACGACATGGGGGTCAAATCGGTCATTCGCGCCCCACCAGTCACACGCGTGTGAGCTGACTCACAGAGGCGTCGTCGCGTCAGATCCGACGGATCGCCACAATGCCGCCGAAGTAGGACATCGGCTGGACCGACACGTCGTAGCCGTACTCCGGGGCGTTCAGCAGCATGTTGTTGCCGGCGTAGAGGCCGACGTGGTTGCCGTGCTCCATCACGATGATGTCGCCGGGCTTGGCGTCGGCCAGGCTCGGCACCGCGGTGCCGACCGACTCGTCCGCCTGGGA
The DNA here is from genome assembly GCF_000744655.1 of Streptacidiphilus rugosus AM-16. Taxonomy (NCBI): domain Bacteria; kingdom Bacillati; phylum Actinomycetota; class Actinomycetes; order Kitasatosporales; family Streptomycetaceae; genus Streptacidiphilus; species Streptacidiphilus rugosus. Next base: position 2,042,484 of record NZ_JQMJ01000004.1, read on the forward strand.
GGAGTGCGGCAGCGAGACGCCCGCCTGGGCGTAGGCCCACATCACCAGGCCCGAGCAGTCGAAGCCGGCCGGGGTGGAACCGCCCCAGAGGTAGGGCGACTTGCCGATGCGGCTCATGGCCGCCTCCATCGCCGTGTGCGCGGCCGCGGAGATGCCGGTCAGGTCGATGGTGCCGTTGTAGCTGCCGCCGGAGGGCGTCGAACCGTAGCCGCCACCCACGGTGGCGCGCTGGGACGGGGTGAGCGCGTCGAGGACCGACTGCGCGTGCTTGAGCTTGGCGAGCGCCGCGGACTTCTGCGAGCTCATCTGCTGCAGCAGCGTCTGCTCCTGCGCCAGCTCCGCCGCCGCCTGCGCCTTCTCCCGATTGAGGGTGGCCTCCTGGGCGACCAGCTGCTCCAGTGCCCCGGTCTGGTTGGCGGTGAGCTCGCTCTGCGAGGCGGCCTTCTGCAGGAAGGTCGACGGGTCGCTGGAGAGCATCAGCTGGAGCGTCGGGTCCACCTCGCCGGTGGAGTACTGCGCGTTGGCGATCTGCCCGAGGTTGGCCAGCTCGCCGTTCATCTGCGCCTGCTGCCGGGCTATCTCGTCCTGCAGGATCGCCACCCGCGCCTGCAGGGCCTGCTGCTGGCTGTGCGCGGTGTTGTACTGCTCGGTGATGTCCGAGGCCGCCTTGCGGTCGGCGTCGACCTGGGTCTTGGCATCCTTGGTCGAGATCGTCGGGGCCGCCTGCGCGGCCGTCTGCGCCGATATGGCCACGACGGTCGCCGCTGCCGCGGTCAGCACGGAGACACGGGCACGGCTGACCTGGCGAGGACGGCGGTGAGAAGCCACGACGAATGCAATCCCTTCACACACGGAAACGCCCGCATGCACGAAGAGAGAACACGAGTACGGACGTTGAGTGGAGAGAATAGTGAGGTTCGGGCCTCGTTGTCTCCCCCGGTACCCCGCTCTCTTAACAAAGCCTCAAGATCGCGGCCCGGCACCGGGCTCGAACCCTACACGCACCGGACTCAGGTGCGGACCAGGCGGCGGAGAAGCATCGTGGACGGAACGGGCCTTGCGCCCGATTTGCGTACTCCGTCCGCGACTTCGCGGTCCGTGGAGACCACCACGACGGGCCGGCCCTCGGGCTCGGCTCGGACCAGGCGACGGATCAGCTCGTCCGCCGTCTCCCCGGTCCGGCTGAACAGCACCCTGACCCCGCGCGGCGGCGGCGCCATCGGGATCGGGCCGTCCAGGTCCTGGCCGTCGAAGACGCAGGTCACCTCGGCGCCGGTCTGCACCGCCACCAGGCCGAGCCCGCGCAGCAGTTGCTGACGCTGGCGGTCCAGCGGCATGTCCGGCCAGCCGGTCTTGGTCACGTTGTAGCCGTCCACCAGCAGGTGCACCTGCGGCAGTTGGAGCAGCTGCTCGAGCAGCGCCGGGTCGTCGCCCTCGATCGCGCGGCGGGCGACGTCGTGCGGGGACGCGGCCACCGGCGAGACCGCCTCGACCGAGTCGGCCGGACGACCGCTGAGCGGCGCGAGGCCGAGCTCGCGCTGGAGCCCCTGCGCGCCCTGCACGACCGTGTCCAGCAGGAGCCGCAGCCGCATCTCCTCGGCGGAACGGCCCTCCCGCGCGGCCCGCTTGGAGGCCTCCAGCGCGGCCTCCAACTCGGCGACACGGTGCTTGAGTCGGCGCACCTCGCTGTCCTGCGCGCCGCGCTCGGTCGCGCCGGTCGCCCGCAGCGCGTCGAGCTCCGCGTTGGCCTTCCTGGTCGCCGCCTCGGCCCGCTTGGTGTCGGCGGCCAGCGAACGCAGCTGGCGACGGAGGCTGTCGCCCTCCTTCTTCGCGCTCTCCAGCTCGACCTTGGCCCGCTCCGCGTCCGCCCGCACGACCGCGCGCAGTTCGGCCAGCTCGCTCTGGAGCTTCTCGGCCAGTCGGGCCGACTCGGCGGCGTGCCCCTCGTGCTCGGCGCGCTCCACCTCCTCGCCGACCTCGCCGACGATCCTGGCCCAGCCCGCGGTGCGCAGCAGGTACGCGGCGGCGGCGACGTCCTGCGGATCGGCGGCGGCGGGAACGGCCCCCGCCTCCAGCGCGGCCACCAGGTCCGGCTGGCCCTGACGCACCCGCTCGGCGATCCGGGCTCGGAAGGCGGGCTCGGTCTCCAGCGCGGCGGCGATGGCGGTCGCCCCGCGCTTGACCCTGGCCTCACGGGTGAACTTGACGTACGGCCGGAGCCTGACCGGCAGTTCGGCCGGGGTCAGGCCGCTGAGGCCGTCGGCGGCGATGCCGACGACGCGCTTGCGCACGCCCTCCGGCAGCGGCCGCTCCAGCGTCTCGCCGGCCGAGGCCTCGGGCGCGGCGGGGAACTCGGGCGCAGCAGGAGGCGCGGGCGGGGCGGGAGGCGCGGGCGGCTCGGGCAGGGCGGCGCCGGGCACGGCGACGTCGCCGCCCCCCTCGGGCGCCTTCGCCTGATCTCGCTGCTCCACGTGCTCCGCTCCGATCCGCTCCGGGGGTCCTCACCGCCCGGACCGCCATTCTCCCCGCTGCCGCCCCCCGCCCGTCACTCCGCCACGTTCGATCAGCCCCGCGCCCCGCCGAGGGCCCCGAGCCCGCCCAGAGGCCTCAGGCCCGCTTGGCCTGCTCCGCCGCCTCGGCCGCCGCGCCCGGACGGTCCACCAGCTCGATCTGGTCCACGGCGTTGCACCAGCGGCAGCGGACCGACTCGACGGTCTCGGTCAGGACCTCGCGCTCCTCGACGTTCGGCTCTCCGGCCAGGTCCAGGTGGACGAACTCGACGACCCGCGAGGAGCGGGTGACGTCGAAACGGGTCAGGTTGCCGCAGAGCGTGCAGCGCCACCTGGTCGCCTCGGTGGGAAGCGGAACGGCCATGGCGAGATCCTCTCGTCGGTCTCTGTACCTGAGAAACCCTATGGCCTCGGGGATGCGCGCGGAGACCGTCCCCCACACGCCCCAGCGGTCGGGTGTCAGATTCGTCCCGACAAGGAATGCTTTGCCCATGGTGAGCCTGGCAATTCCGGAAAGCGTTCCCCGCCCCGTGCCGTACCTGCCGGTGGCGACCTACGCGCTGATCGTGCTGTGCGTGGTCGTCTTCCTGGTCGGCCCGGTCTCCGGCCTGGACCCTTTCTACGGCTCCGGCGCCGCCCGCGCCTGCGCCCAGACCGCCTACTACCACCGCTGGGGCGTCATCCCCGCGGAGCTGCTGCACAACGCGGCCCGCCCGCTGCACCTGCCGCCCCGCTGCCCGGCGGACAACGGGCTGCCCAAGATCCCGGCGCTGTCGGTGCTGACCGCGATGTTCGTCCACGGCGGCTGGGTGCACCTGGCCGGCAACATGCTCTTCCTCTACGTCTTCGGCGCGATGGTGGAGGAGCGCGTCGGCCCGCTGGCCTACCTGCTCCTCTACATCGCCCTCGGATACCTGGCGACCTACGGCTACGCGCTCGTCGAGGCGGGCAGCCCCGGCGCGACGCAGACGCTGGTGGGGGCGTCGGGGGCGATCGCCGGCATCCTCGGCGCGTATCTCTGCCTGTATCCGCGGGCCAGGATCACCAGCCTGATCCCCCTGCTGCTCTTCCTGCCGCTGCGCTTCCCCGCCTGGCTGGTGCTCGGGTTCTGGGTCGCGGTGCAGTGGCTCTCGGTCCGGGCCACCGACCCCGCCGTGCCCGGCGTCGCCTACGCGGCCCACCTGATCGGCTTCACCGGCGGCCTCGCCTTCACCTGGCTGCTCTTCCGCTACCGCGCCCGCCGCCCCGGCGGCCTCGGCCTCACCGCCGCCCTCTCCCGCCTGCGACGGCGCTAGACGGTCGGACAGGCCCTAGCATGAGCAGGGCCCGCCCCCGCCGACAGGAGACTCCGCGTGATCACCGCCATCGTGCTCGTCAAGGCCAGCGTCGACCAGATCCCGGAGATCGCCGAGAGCATCGCCGCGCTCGCCAACGTCACCGAGGTCTACTCGGTCACCGGCGGCTGGGACCTCATCGCGATGGTGCGGGTCCGCGCCCACGAGGAGCTGGCCGAGGTGATCCCCGGCCAGCTGAACAAGGTGCCCGGCGTCGCCCACACCGAGACCCACGTGGCCTTCCGCACCTACTCCAGCCACGACCTCGACGCCGCGTTCGCCATCGGCCTGGACGACTGACGAGCCGCTCCGGTCAGCGGCGGGTGTCAGGGACGCAGCGGCCGCCCTCGGTCCGGTAGGACCACTGCGCGCCCTCGCTGACCAGCTCACGCACCGCGGCCAGGAAGCGGTCGACGTGCTCGTCCGGCGTCCCCGCGCCGAAGCTGACCCGGATCGCGTTCAGGCTGCGCTCCCCCGGCAGCGACGCCTCCGGCGCGCCGCACTCGGACGGCGCCGCCTCCTCGCCGCCCAGCAGGGTGCGGACCAGCGGGTGCGCGCAGAACAGGCCGTCGCGCACACCGATGCCGTACTCGGCCGACAGTGCGGCGGAGAAGTGCGAGCTGTTCCAGCCCTGCACGACGAAGGAGAGCACGCCGACGCGCGGGTGGTCCTCGCCGAACAGCGTCAGCACCCGCACCTGCGGGATCCCCGCCAGCCCCTCGCGCAGCCGCTCGACCAGCTGCTGCTCGCGCGCCTGCAGCGCCTCGAAGCCCGCCTCCGTCAGAGCCCGGCAGGCGGAGGCGACGGCGTAGGCGCCGATCACGTTCGGCGAGCCGGCCTCGTGCCGGGCCGGCCCCTGGTGCCAGTCGACGGCGACGGAGCCGTCCGCCTCCCGCGCCACGGTCCGGCTGGCGCCGCCGCCCGCGAGGTAGGGGTCGGCCGCGTCCAGCCAGTCGGCGCGCCCGGCCAGCACGCCCGCGCCGAACGGCGCGTAGAGCTTGTGACCGGAGAACGCCACCCAGTCCACGTCCAGCTCGCGCACGGACACCGCGTGGTGCGGCGCCAGCTGCGCGGCGTCGAGCACGATCCGCGCGCCGTGCCGGTGCGAGACCTCGGCGAGCTCGGCGACCGGCCAGATCTCGCCGGTCACGTTCGAGGCCCCGGTGACGCAGAAGAGCTTGGGCCCCTCCCCTGCGGCGGCGAGCGCGGCGTCCAGTGCGGCGACGGCCTGCTCGGGCGAGCGCGGCGCGCGCAGGTAGGTGACCTCGAGGCCACGGCCGGGCCAGGGCAGCAGGGACGCGTGGTGCTCGGTCTCGAAGGCGAAGACCCGGGTCCCCGCGGGCAGCGCCGAGGCGAGCAGATTGAGCGAGTCGGTGGTGGCCCGGGTGAAGACGACCTGGTCGCCCTCGCGCAGGTCCAGGAAGTCGGCGACCGCGGCGCGGCTCTGCTCGAACAGGTCGGTCGACAGCTGCGACAGGTACCCGGCCCCGCGGTGGACGCTGCCGTAGTAGGGCGCGTAGGCGGCGACGTCGTCCCACACCCGCTGGAGCGCGGGCGCGCTGGCGGCATAGTCGAGCGCGGCGTAGGTGACCTTCTCACCGGAGACCAGCGGCACCTCGACGTCCCGGCCGAGGACGGACAGGGGCTGACAAACCTCGACATTACGGGCGACGACAGACATGGCGGTACCTCCGGGGAAGCGCGCACGGTGCGCGTGGGTATGGCAAAGAAGCCCCTGCTGCGGGGCAGTGACGGAGAAGAGGAGGCGCTTCGGCCTCTACCGCATTCGCTTCGACATGGGTACACCCCTCGGAGATCCGCGCTTGCCCGACGGCGATTTTCGCCGCAGGCCTGGTCGTCACCCGGAGGCACCCCACCACGGTCGGAGGGTTGCCGGACAGCGAGCCGGGGCTTCAGCGGCTGACGCCGCGTGCTGTCACTCGTGACCTGGTCAGGAGTATGCCAGAGGCCCACCAGGTGAGCGACGGGCGTTTCAGCATCTGAGAAGTTGCACTACCCCAGGGGCGCGGGGAACGGCGCGAGAAACCACCCTGTGCGGATGGTCCTCAACGCGCAGGGCCATCCGCTCGTCAGTGGTTGTTCGCGCACTTCCCCGCGCCCCTGGAAGTGCATGGTCGTCCGCCTGCAGACGCTCGCGCCCCCTAGGGGAGTGCGACTAGCCGTTCGCGGTCTCGCGGGCCCACTCGGCGAGCTTGCGCTCCGCCGCGCCGGAGTCGAGGGACTCGGCGGTGCGCAGCATCGCGTCGCGCAGCTGCTCGATGAACGGGGCGTCCGTCTGGTCCAGCGCGACCAGCGCCGACGCGCTGTTGAGGACGACCGCGTCGCGGATCGGACCCTGTTCGCCCTTGAGGATCCGGCGGGCGACCTCCGCGTTGAACGCCGCGTCCGCGCCCCGGAGGGACTCGATCGGGGCGAGGGCGATCCCCACCTCGCGGGGGTCGAAGGAGAACTCCTCCACCGCGCCGCCGCGCACCCGCCACACCGTCGACGTGCCCGTGATCGTCAACTCGTCGAGGCCGTCGTCACCCCGGAACACCAGCGCGGAGTTGCCCCGCCTGGCCAGCACGCCGGCGATCAGGCCGGCCATGCGGCGGTCGAAGCAGCCGACCGCGTTCGCGCCGACGCGGGCCGGGTTGGTCAGCGGGCCCAGCAGGTTGAAGAAGGTGGGGATGCGCAGATCACCGCGGGCCGTCGCGGCATGCCGCATGGAGGGGTGGAAGACCGGGGCCGGGCAGTAGGTGATGCCCGTCCGCGCGCCGACCTCGGCGACCCGCTGCGGGGTCAGGCCCAGGTTGACGCCGAGCTTCTCCAGCACGTCCGTGGCGCCGCTGGCGCTCGACGCCGCGCGGTTGCCGTGCTTGGCCACCCGCGCGCCCGCGCCCGCCGCGACGATCGCCGACATGGTCGAGATGTTCACCGTCTTGGCGCGGTCGCCGCCGGTGCCGACGATGTCGACGGCCGGGCCGGGGACCTCGATCAGCGTGGCGTGCGCGTACATCGCCTCGACCAGACCGGTGATCTCCTCGACCGTCTCGCCCTTGGCCCGCATCGCGACCATGAACCCGGCCACCTGCGCCGGCGTCGCCTCGCCGCTGAAGATCTGGTCCATCGCCCACGCGGTGTCCGCCGCGGCGAGATCCTCGCCCGCGAGCAGCGGGATCAGGATGTCGGGCCAGGTGCGCACCCGCGCGGGGTCGTCGCCGCCGTACGCAGGATCGGGGTGCACCATGGCTGTCGCCTTTCGAAGGCCGGGTCGGTTCGCTGAGGACCGGCCCAGCCTATCGAGGCGCACACCTCTCAAGACGCAAGATCTCACGCGCCGAGACGGGGGTTCTCAGCCCGACCGGCCCGCTCGCTCAGCCCGCCAGGGCCTTCGCGCCGCCGGCCCGCAGCAGGGCGCAGGCCGTCTCGGCGAGGGCCACCGGGTCGACCGGCGCGGGGACGGCGGCGTCGGCGTGGCTCCAGGTGGCCAGCCAGGCGTCCTGCGGGCGGCCGATCAGCACCAGCACCGAGGGGCACTGGTAGATCTCCTCCTTCAGCTGCCGGCACAGGCCCATGCCGCCCAACGGCACCGCCTCGCCGTCCAGCACCAGCAGGTCGATCCGCTTCGCGCCCTTGGCGTGCGCGTCCATCGCCCGGACGACCGCGGGGGCCGTCGCGCACTCGAGGTAGGCGATCTCCGGCAGCTCCGCGTCGGGCCGCTTGCCGAGGGCGAGGCGGACCTGCTCGCGGGTGTTGCGGTCGTCGCTGTAGACAAGGACGTTCAGTGCCATCGCTCGTACTCCCCCTGAGGGCTGAGTGTGATCGGGACCACTGCGGGGTGCTCGGTCCGGATGCTACTCGCGTCCCGCGCGCCACGACAGCCCACTCCGGTCAGCGGCACCTGCTTCACTACTTCGGGGGACTTCCGGACTCCGCGGGCCCCGACGCGCAAGCGCGACACGCCGCCGAAAGCGGCTCGGACGGCCGGAATGAAGGAAGATCGAGGAGGTCGGAGGGTACGTCACCCCTCGGACACACCGAGGAAGACCCCCCGGCGTTAGTGCGGAATAAGGGACCGACATAATGTCGGTCGTGGCGACAGCAACTGCAGTAGAAACCGGGCACGCGCACGGTTCGGTCAACCGGCCGAACCTCACCAGTGTCGGAACCATCGTCTGGCTGAGTTCCGAGCTGATGTTCTTCGCGGCCCTCTTCGCGATGTACTTCACGCTTCGTTCGGTGACGGGTACCGCCTTCTGGCACTCGCAGAACGAAGCCCTGAACGTTCCCTTCTCCTCCGTGAACACCACGATCCTGGTGCTCTCCTCGTTCACCTGCCAGATGGGTGTCTTCGCCGCCGAGCGCGGCGACGTGAAGAAGCTCCGGTCCTGGTTCATCGTGACCTTCATCATGGGCTCGATGTTCATCGGCGGTCAGATCTACGAGTACACGGAGCTGGTCAAGAAGGACGGCCTCTCGCTGTCCTCCTCCGCCTACGGCTCGGTGTTCTACCTCACCACCGGCTTCCACGGGATGCACGTGACGGGTGGTCTGATCGCCTTCCTGCTGGTGCTCGGTCGCACGTACGCGGCCAAGAGGTTCACCCACGAGCAGGCGACCGCGGCGATCGTCGTGTCCTACTACTGGCACTTCGTCGACGTGGTCTGGATCGGCCTCTTCGCGACCATCTATCTGATCAAGTAGGCAGGGTCGGACCGTCCTGACGGTCTACCAGACTCCAGACGCTCCAGATCCTCACACCGGGGTTAATCCGTGAAAAAGCTCTCCGCACGACGGCGCCACCCGCTGGCAGCGCTCGTCGTCCTCATCTTCGCCCTGGCGGTCACCGGGGGGCTGTGGGCGGCGCTCGCGCCGACCAGCAGTGCCTCCGCCGACGCCAGCCAGTCCCTCCAGGTCGAGGAGGGCAAGCGGCTGTACCAGGTCGGCTGTGCCAGCTGCCACGGCCTGAACGGCGAAGGCACCAAGGACGGACCCACCCTGGTGGGCGTCGGTCAGGCGGCCGTCGACTTCCAGGTCGGCACCGGCCGCATGCCGGCGCAGCAGCCCGGCGCGCAGGTGCCGAAGAAGAAGGTCATCTACAGCCAGGGCCAGATCGACCAGCTGGCGGCCTTCGTGGGCACCCTGGGCGCGGGCCCGGCGGTCCCCTCGGCCGACCAGTACAACGGCGGCGACGTCGCCAAGGGCGGCGAGCTCTTCCGCACCAACTGCGCCATGTGCCACAACTTCGGTGGCGCCGGCGGCGCGCTGAGCGAGGGGAAGTACGCCCCGAGCCTGGCCGGCGTCAGCCCCAAGCACATCTACGAAGCCATGCTCACCGGGCCGCAGAGCATGCCCCAATTCCCTAACTCCACCATGCCGGAGCAGCAGAAGCGGGACATCGTCGCGTACGTCACCCACACGACGAACTCGAACACCAACCCGAGCTACGGCGGGATGTCGCTGGGCGGCATCGGTCCCGTCTCCGAGGGTCTGTTCGGTTGGATCTTCGCGCTGGGCGCCCTGATCGGTATCGCGATCTGGATCGCCGCCCGCACCCCCAAGGCCAAGAAGTCATGACGAGCCAGGACAACATGTCTGAAGAACACCTGCCGGAGGCCCACGGCCACGGCGGCGGAGCCATCGCCGGCAAGGACGGATACTTCGCCGACCCCGGTCTGCCGCCCCACGAGCACCGCCGTACCGACATCGACGAGAAGGCCGCCCGGCGTGCCGAGCGTCAGGTCGCGATGTGGTTCCTGCTGTCCATGGTGGCGACCGTCGCCTTCATCGCCAGCTATGTCATTTTCAAGCCGGGTCCGACGCACCACGTCTACATCTGGCCCGTCGGCAACGTCTCGCCGCTGAACTTCGCGCTCGGCGTCTCGCTCGGCATCTCGCTGTTCGCCATCGGCGCCGGCGCGGTCCACTGGGCCCGCACGCTGATGTCGGACGAGGAGCACATCTCCGAGCGGCACCCGATCGAGGCCACGCCCGAGGTTCGCGAGCAGGTCTTCGCGGACTTCCGCCAGGGCTCGAAGGAGTCCGGCTTCGGCCGTCGCAAGCTGATCCGCAACACGATGATCGGCGCCATGGCGATGGTCCCGCTGTCCGCGGTCGTGCTCTTCCGCGACCTCGGCCCGCTGCCGGAGAAGAAGCTGGACACCACCGGCTGGAAGGCCGGGATGCAGCTGAAGAACATGAACACCGGCGAGCCGATGAAGGCCTCGGACGTGCAGGTCGGCACGCTGACCTTCGCGATGCCGGCGGACCTGAGCCAGGACGACGAGGACTTCCAGGTCCGCATCGCCAAGGACGCGCTCATGGTGATCCGGCTGGAGCCGGGCGACATCAAGGACAAGAAGTCCGCGGACTGGGGCTACGACGGCGTTCTCGCCTTCTCGAAGATCTGCACCCACGTCGGTTGCCCGATCAGCCTCTACGAGCAGCAGACGCACCACGCCCTCTGCCCGTGCCACCAGTCGACCTTCGACCTGTCGGACGGCGCTCGCGTCATCTTCGGTCCGGCCGGCCACGCGCTGCCGCAGCTGCAGATCGGCGTCGACGGCAGCGGCAACCTGCAGGCCCTCGGTGACTTCTCCGCCCCCGTCGGCCCCGGCTTCTGGGAGCGAAGCGAATGAGCACTCACGTCAGCGACGCCGCAGCAGGCGCGCACGGCTCCCACGAGGAGCAGATCGGCCACAGCGAGGCCGGCGTCGAGCAGAAGCACCTCGGCGAGAAGGCCGCGGACTGGGCGGACGGCCGGCTGGGCATCTACAACCTGGCCAAGTCCAACCTGCGGAAGATCTTCCCGGACCACTGGTCCTTCATGCTCGGTGAGATCTGCCTCTACAGCTTCATCATCATCATCCTGACGGGCGTCTACCTGACGTTCTTCTTCAACCCCAGCATGGGCGAGGTCGTCTACCACGGCTCCTACGTCCCGCTGCAGGGCATCAAGATGTCCGAGGCGTACGAGTCGGCGCTGAACATCAGCTTCGACGTGCGCGGCGGCCTGCTGATCCGTCAGATCCACCACTGGGCGGCGATCGTCTTCGTCGCGGCCATGCTGGTGCACATGATGCGCGTCTTCTTCACCGGCGCGTTCCGCAAGCCGCGTGAGATCAACTGGCTGTTCGGCTTCCTGCTGCTCTTCCTGGGCATGTTCGACGGCTTCATGGGCTACTCCCTCCCGGACGACCTGCTGTCCGGCACGGGTATCCGCTTCATGGAGGGCGCGATCCTGTCGACGCCGGTCATCGGCACCTACGTGGCGATGTTCCTGTACGGGGGTCAGTTCCCCGGCAACGACATCATCCCGCGCTTCTTCACGATCCACGTGCTGCTGATCCCGGGCATCATGCTGGGCCTGCTGGTGGCCCACCTGATCCTGGTCTTCTACCACAAGCACACCCAGTTCGCGGGCCCCGGCCGCACCGAGAAGAACGTCGTCGGCATGCCGCTGATGCCGGTCTACATGGCCAAGGCCGGTGGCTTCTTCTTCCTGGTGTTCGGCGTCATCGCCTTCGTCTCGGCGATCGCCTCGGTCAACCCGATCTGGGCATACGGTCCGTACCGCCCCGACCAGGTGTCCGCGGACGCCCAGCCGGACTGGTACATGGGCTTCTCCGAGGGCCTGATCCGCATCATGCCGGGCTGGGAGATCCGCGCCTGGGGTCACACCCTGGAGCTGGGTGTCTTCATCCCGCTGGTGATCTTCGGTCTGATGTTCATCGTCATCGCGCTCTACCCCTTCATCGAGGGCTGGATCACCGGTGACAAGCGTGAGCACCACATCCTGGACCGTCCGCGCAACGCCCCGGTCCGCACCGCTCTCGGTGTGGCCTGGATCGCGGAGTACCTGATCCTGCTGGTCGGTGGTGGCAACGACCTGTTCGCCACGCACCTGCACCTGTCGATCAACGCGATCACCTGGACCGTCCGGATCCTCTTCTTCCTCGGCCCGGTCATCGCCTACCAGGTGACCAAGCGCTGGTGCCTCGGCCTGCAGCGTGCGGACCGGGACAAGATCCTGCACGGTCGCGAGACCGGCACGATCAAGCGTCTGCCGCACGGTGAGTTCATCGAGGTCCACGCGCAGCTGCCGCAGGAGGAACTGTTCCGCCTGACCGCCCACGAGCAGCAGTCGCCCGTCCAGCTGCCCCCGGCGGTGGACGAGAACGGCGTCAAGCGGAAGGTCGGTCGCGTGGCCAAGCTCCGCGCCAAGCTGTCCGAGGGCTACTTCGGCTCGGCCGGCCAGATCCCGAAGCCGACCGCCGAGGAGCACGCCGAGATCACCAGCGGCCACGGCCACCACTGATCCGGCACGTACTGCAGTAAGCCGCCGCCACAGCGGTAGAGGCCCCCTTCCCGCCCGGGAAGGGGGCCTCCGGCGTTCCCCGGCGCCACGAAAGGGAACTGACGTATCGCTCGACAGGATATGCCGGTTGCCGATATATATAGGCAACATGAGTGATCGCCCCTTGCAGGAGCCCACGTTGCTCCTCCTCACCGCCCTGGCCGACGAGCCGAGGCACGGGTACGGACTGATCCAGGAGATCGAGACGATCTCCGGCGGCCGGGTGCGCATGCGCACCGGCACGCTCTACGGCGCTCTGGAACGGCTGCTCTCGCAGGGGCTGATCCAGGTCGAGCGGGAGGAGGTCGTGGACGGCCGTGCCCGCAAGGTCTACGCCCTCGCCGACGCCGGACAGCAGGCGCTGGCCGCCGAGGCGGAGCGGCTGCGCACGGTCGTCGCCGAGGCCGAGCGCAGGCTGGCCGCGCGCCGCGCGGCCCGCGCGCCGCGCACGGCCGTCCCGCCGCGCGCGAAGGGAGCCCTGGCATGACGGACCCGCAGCAGCCCCCGCTCGCCCTCAGGCTGGCGCTGGGCCTCCACCCGGCCGGCTACCGCGCCGAGCACGGGGCCGAACTGACCGCGATCTTCGCCGAGTCCACCGCCGACGCCGGCCGCCTCGGCGTGCTGCGCGAGGCGCTCGACCTGGCCGGTCACGCGGTCCGACGCCGCACCGGCCTCGGCTCGGACCGGAAGGCCGGCCAGGTGGCCGCCCAGGCGGCCCCGCTGGCCGCGGCGGTCGCCGGCGCCGGCGCCGCCGCCGGTTCCCTCCTGCAGTGGACCCTGTCCGGATTCCCGTTCACGTCGCCCGGCGGGCCGACGCTGGAGGTGGCGGAGCTGTGGACGGTCTTCGCCTATCAGGCGCTCGGGCTCGCCGTCCTGGTCGCCGTCTGGGCGGGCCGGTGGACGGCCGCCCGGCTGCTCGCCCTGCTCGCGCCGGTCGTCGCGACGACGCAGGTGGTCCTGATGAGCCTGGAGCCCGCCGGGCTGGACGGCGCCTGGGCCTGGGCCCTGACCTGGCTCGGCAGCACCCTGCTCACCTCGGCGCTGCTGCTCGCCGCGCCGAGGGACCTGCTCGGCCGCTCGGGGCCCCGGCGCCGGCTGCTCCTCGGCACGGTGCTGCCGGCGTTCGTGCCGTGGGCGGTCCAGCTGCTCTACCCGTACCGGTTCGCGTACACCAACGCGCAGAGTCTGCTCTGGGTGCTGGTGCTCTTCGCGGCACTGCTGCTCTCCGGCGGCGAGGGCTTCCGGGCCCCGGCGGTCGCCGCGGCCGTGCTGCCGGCCGCCCTCCGGGCCCTCGTGCCGTTGCTCCACCCGATGACGCCGACCGGCGTCGGCGTGCTGCTCCTCCTGCTGCTCGCGGGGGTGGTGGCGGTGACCCGCACGGTACGCGGACGCGCCGGGGCCACTCCGCCGACCCCCGCCTGAGCGCGGCTCAGCGGTCCCGCGCAGGCGCCGACTCCAGGGTGCTGCCGATCTGCCCGACGAACGCCTCCCAGCGCCGCACGAACTCCGGATCGTGCGGCGCGAGTCCGGTCGCCATCCGGGTGACCTGGGGCAGCAGCGACGGGTAGCTCACCATCGCGAAGCAGAGCAGCCGGAAGAGCGCGGGATCGAGGTCGGCGGGCAGCCGGCCGGCCTCCTGACGGCGGACGATCTCCTGGATCTGGGCCTGGACCACCGGTTCGCGTTCCGCCTCGCGCGGGACCGGCCGGTCGCCGTAGGCCAGCGCCTCGCGCTGGAGGTAGCCGAACCAGGCGGCGTCACCCGCCTCCTGCTCGCGGTAGTGGAACGGCAGGAACTCGCCCAGCCGCTCCGGCGCCTGCGCGGCGCGGCCCAGCCGCTGGCTCCTGACCCTGGCGAGCAGCTCGCCGAAGAGCGACTCCCCCACCCGGCCGCCGGTCGCCAGGAACATCGACCAGGCGAAGCCGCCCGCCCAGCCCGGCAGCCGCTCGATCAGCGCGTTGGCCGGCTGACCGGGGGCCGTCGGCAGCCAGTGCACCAGCAGCGCCGCACCGAGCAGCAGCGCCGCGCTGATCGGCATCAACTCGCCGAAGGCCGTCGCATAGCCGGCCCCGGCCGCCTGATGCCCCACCAGGGTGAAGAAGAGCAGGCCGAAGACGGCCACGCCGAGCACGTTCGCGGTCTGCATGGTCGTGGTGACGATGCCCGACGCGCCGCCCGCGTCCCTGGGCTCGACGCTGGAGAGGATCGTGCCGACCAGCGGGCTCATCCCGAGGCCCTGGCCGACGCCGGTCAGCAGCATGGTGGGCGCCAGCGACCAGACCGTGAGCGAGGTCCCCGCGACGGCCGCCGTCGCCGCCGTGCCGAGCAGGCCGAGCGCCGCCAGCACGTAGCCGATGCCGAGCACGTGCCGGCCCAGCACCGGGACCAGCCGGGGCGCCAGCAGCGAGCTGCAGAAGAAGCCGACCGCGCTCGGGGTGTAGACCAGCGCGGACCTGAGCGGGGAGAAGCCGAGCCCGGTCTGCAGGTAGACGGCCAGGGTGAACAGGAAGCCCGCGTAGGACATCATGAACATCAGCGCGATCGGCACGCCGGTGGCGAAGCCGCGGTTGCGGAACAGGTCGAGCCGGACCAACGGCTGCCCGCCCCGCCCGGCGACGGCCCGCTCCCAGCGCAGGAAGCCCCAGCCGACCGGCAGCGAGGCGACCAGCATCAGCACCAGCCACAGCGGCCAGCCCTGGTCCCTGCCCAGCAGCAGCGGAACGCTCAGCAGCAGCAGGAAGACCGTCACCAGCCCGACGCCGCCGCCGTCCAGCCTGGTCCCGGTCTCGCTGCGGTCGGCCGGCAGCCAGATCGCCGCGGCGAGCGCCGCCAGCAGCCCGATCGGCACGTTGACCAGGAAGACCGGTCGCCAGGTCCAGCCGAAGAGGTCCAGCGCCAGCAGGCCGCCGCCGATCAGCTGACCGGCGATCGAGGCGATCCCGATCACCGCGCCGAAGACGCCCAGCGCCCGGCCGCGTTCCGCGCCCTGGTAGGTGGTCTGGATGATCGCCAGCACCTGCGGGTAGAGCATCGCCCCGCCGACGCCCTGCAGCACCCGCGCGGCCACCAGCACCGGGACGTCGGGCGCGGCGCCGCAGAGCGCGGAGGCGAGTGTGAAGACCAGCAGGCCCGCCACGAACATCCGCTTGCGGCCGAGGATGTCCCCCAGCCGCCCGCCCGTCACCAGCAGCGAGGCGTAGGCGATGGTGTAGGCCGAGACCACCAGCTCCACCGCGCCGAATCCGGCGTTCAGGCCGGTGCGGATGGACGGGATCGCCACGTTGACGATCGCCACGTCCAGGATCGCCATGAATGTTCCGACCAGCACGATCGGCAGCACCAGCCGCCGACCCAGATCGCTGCGCATCCGCGCACCCCTCCCTCGATCACACCGAACGCCCAATTCTCACGGGGATCGTGCGTGACCGCAGGAGTTTCGATCAAGCGACCGGATCGATCGCGCGACGGCTCAGGCGGCCGGCCTCAGGTAGCCGACCGAGGTCGTCAGCGCCTGGGAGCCCGCCGTGACCGCCGAGGTGGTGACCGGCCCGCCGAGGGCGCTGCCCTTCTGCCACTGGGCCCAGTCCAGGTTCCAGTCGCCGAAGCCGTTGCCGAAGGGCTCCATCTCGTGGCCGGCGCTGTTGATCACCTGCACCAGGTCGCCGCGCCGGAAGGTGTTGTAGAACCACTCGGCGTTGTCGGTGCTCATGCCGGTGCAGCCGTGGCTGACGTTGGCCACGCCCTGGGAGCCGACCGACCAGGGCGCGGCGTGCACGTACTCGCCGCTCCAGGTGACCCGGGTGTCCCAGTAGACGTCCAGGTGGTAGGCGTTGGAGCTGTTGGCGGCGATGCCGACGGTCGAGGAGTCCATGAAGACGTGCTGCTCCTGCTCCAGCACCACCTTGATGCCGTTGCGGGTGGAGAAGCCGGGCTTTCCGGTGGTCACCGGGATGCTCCGGATCTTCTCCCCGTTGCGGTAGACGGTCATGTAGTCGCTGCCCGCGTCGGTGAGCGCGAGCAGCTTGTCGCCGGTGCGGAAGCCGATGGAAGCCGGGGTCCCGCCGTAGAGGCCGTTCGACACCTTGGCCCCGCCCAGGTCGAAGGAGGCCTGGACGGTCGCGTGGGCGGGCCAGTAGCTCTGCGGGCGGAAGTGCAGGGTGGAGTCGTCCACCCAGTACCAGCCGCCGACCACCGAGGGCGTGGAGCGCACGCTGAGACCGCGCTCGACGACCTGGCGGGCCGCGGGGTCGTGGACGGGGTGGTTGAGCTGGACCGTGATCGGCTCACCGACGCCGTAGACGGCCTTGTCGCCGGGCGCGAGCGTGGCGGTGAGGGTCGCGGTCGGAGTGAGCGTGGTGAAGCCCTTCTGCACGCTGCCGCGCCCGTTCCCCGCGCTGTCGGCCGCGGTCACCTTGACGGTGTAGTGGGTACCGGCCGCCAGCGGCCCGGTGGACCGCCAGGAGCGGCCGTCCGCGGCCAGGGCGCCGGCGAGCCTGCGTCCGCTGTCCGTGACGACGGTGACGTCCGTGAGCCGCCCGCCGTGCTCGGCGGTGACGACCACCGGCGCGGCGAGGTCGACGGCCGAGCCGCCGGCCGGGGAGACCTGGACCAGACCGCTCGCGTCGACGGCCTTCACCGGCGCGGGTCCCGATCCGCCGCTGCATCCGCACAGCGCCAGCGGTCCGGCGGCCAGCGCCGTGCCGACGAGGAAGATCCGTGCTGCCTTCATGTCCGACCGCTCCGCCTCTCCGAGGATCCCGGATAGTTCCGACGCCCCGTCACATCGTAGGAAACCGGGACAATCACCACCCGCCCAGTCACCCATCGGAGTGAGACGCCACTCCGCTCGGGGCGACGGGCCCGGAACAAGGCGAAGGGCCGGGCCCCGTGCTCACGCACGGGACCCGGCCCTTTTCGGCTTCGCTCAGCCGCAGTGGATCGTCACTGCGTCTGGTTCTCACCGCGGTAGTACTCGAAGGTCCAGCCGAAGAGGCCGATGAGGATCACCGGCATGGCGAACATCAGCAGCCACCAGCCGAAGATGACGCCCAGGAAGGCCAGGGTGCCACCCAGGCCCAGCGCCAGCGGCTGCCAGCTGTGCGGGCTGAAGAAGCCCTGCACGCCGGCGTCGTCCGAGACCTCGGCCTTGGGGTTGTCGCCCGCCCCGGTGTCCACGCGCTTGGCGGTGAACAGCAGGTAGAAGGCGATGAACGAACCCAGGCCGAAGGCCAGGAAGAGGCAGGTCGTGCCCGTCGGGTCCTTGGACCAGAGGCCGTACCAGATCGCCATGCCCAGTACGAAGACCGCGAAGCCGGCGAAGATCTTGCCCTGCTCCCTCATCGGTCACCCGCCTCCTTCTTGTCCAGTGCGGCCTGAACGTGGGCCGGCACCTCGCCGTGGTTCTCCAGGTAGTCCTGCGCCGCGATCTCCGGGTGGTGCAGGTCGAACGCCGGGGATTCCGAACGGATGCGGGGCAGCGTGAGGAAGTTGTGCCGCGGCGGCGGGCAGGAGGTCGCCCACTCGAGCGAACGGCCGTAGCCCCACGGGTCGTCGACGTCGACCTTCTTGCCGTACTTGGCGGTCTTCCAGACGTTGTAGAGGAACGGCAGGATCGACGCGCCCAGGATGAAGGAGCCGATGGTCGAGATCAGGTTCAGCGTGGTGAAGCCGTCGGAGGGCAGGTACGTCGCGTAACGACGCGGCATGCCCTCGGCGCCCAGCCAGTGCTGCACCAGGAAGGTGGTGTGGAAGCCGACGAACAGCAGCCAGAAGGTGATCTTGCCGAGGCGCTCGTCCAGCATCTTGCCGGTCATCTTGGGCCACCAGAAGTGGAAGCCCGCGAACATGGCGAAGACGACGGTGCCGAAGACCACGTAGTGGAAGTGGGCGACGACGAAGTACGAGTCCGAGACGTGGAAGTCGATCGGCGGGGAGGCGAGCAGGACGCCCGTCAGACCACCGAAGACGAAGGTCACCAGGAAGCCGATGCTCCACAGCATCGGGGTCTCGAAGCTCAGCGAGCCCCGCCACATGGTGCCGATCCAGTTGAAGAACTTGACGCCGGTCGGAACGGCGATCAGGAACGTCATGAAGGAGAAGAACGGCAGCAGCACCGCGCCGGTGACGTACATGTGGTGCGCCCACACGGTCACGGACAGACCGGCGATCGCGATGGTCGCCGCGATCAGGGACTGGTAACCGAACATCGGCTTGCGGGAGAAGACCGGCACGACCTCCGAGATGATCCCGAAGAACGGCAGCGCGATGATGTACACCTCGGGGTGACCGAAGAACCAGAACAGGTGCTGCCAGAGGATGGCGCCACCGTTGGCCGGGTCGAACACGTGCGCACCGAACTTGCGGTCGGCCTCCAGGGCCAGCAGCGCGGCCGCCAGGACCGGGAAGGCCAGCAGCACGAGCACCGCGGTGAGCAGCACGTTCCACACGAAGATCGGCATCCGGAACATGGTCATGCCGGGGGCACGCATGCACAGGATCGTGGTGATGAAGTTCACCGAGCCGAGGATGGTGCCGAAGCCCGAGAGGGCCAGACCCATGATCCACATGTCGCCGCCGACACCAGGGCTGTGGATCGCGTCCGACAGCGGCGCGTAGGCGAACCAGCCGAAGTCGGCCGCACCCTGCGGGGTGAGGAAGCCACCGACGGCGATCAGCGAGCCGAACAGGTACAGCCAGTAGGCGAACATGTTCAGTCGCGGGAACGCGACGTCGGGGGCACCGATCTGGAGCGGCATGATCCAGTTCGTGAAGCCGGCGAAGAGCGGCGTCGCGAACATCAGCAGCATGATCGTGCCGTGCATCGTGAACGCCTGGTTGAACTGCTCGTTCGTCAGCACGCCGCCGTCCGGCTGCGCGAGCTGCGCCCGCATGGTCAGCGCCAGGATGCCGCCGACCAGGAAGAACGCGAACGACGTCACCAGGTAGAGGGTGCCGATCGTCTTGTGGTCGGTCGTCGTCATCCACTTGATGATCGACGTACCGGCCTTCTGCCCCTTGGCCGGGCGACTCGCGGTGGCGGTTCCCCCGCTGAGCCCATGGGGTTCATTGAGGATGGTCATTTCTGGAGGTTCCCTGCTCCCGTGGTCGTGATGCCGGACGGAACGTTGCCGGCCTGCCCCTTGGCGCGGAGCGCCTGGAGGTGGGCCTGGTACTCGGCCGGGGTGACCACCTTGACGTTGAACAGCATCTCCGAGTGGTCGACGCCGCAGAGCTCGGTGCACTTCCCGCGGAAGGTGCCGAGCACGGTCGGGGTCACCTGGAAGTGGTTCACCACACCGGGGATGACGTCCATCTTCATGAGGAAGTCGACCGGCCAGAAACCGTGGATCACGTCGCGCGAGGTCAGGTCGAACTCGACGGACTCACCCTGGGGCAGCCACAGCGTGGGCGGCTGGCCGGGCGTGCCGACGTCGTAGGCGCCGGGGCCGTTGTCGTTGACCGCCGTCTGGTCCTGGTGCGCCTGCATCGAGTACTCGTAGTTGAACGCCCAGCTCCACTGGAAGCCCACCACGTTGATCTGGTGCATCGGCTTGTCGATCTTGGTCAGGTTCGTCTCGTCACGCGCGGTGTAGTAGAAGAACACCGACACCATGATCAGCGGAACGACCGTGAACAAGGCCTCGAGCGGCATGTTGTAGCGGAACTGCGGCGGCACCTCGACCTTGGTGCGGCTGCGCCGGTGGAACATGACGCTCCACAGGATCAGCCCCCAGACGAGCGCCCCGACCGCCAGGGCGGCGATCCAGGAACTCTGCCACAGGAAGAGGACCGTGTGGCCCTGCTGATCCCTGGGCACGGGCAGGCCAAGCCGGGGCAGGTCGCTGGACGAGCAGCCTGTGGCGGTGGCAAGGACGAGGCCCAGCGTCAGCGCTGAAAGCAGCTTCCGCCGCATCGAGCGCCGCGGCGAGCGGTCGGAGCCGTTGGGACTCACGTAGCGCCTTCCCGAAGTCTCGCCCGCTCACCAGCCGACCGAAGAGACCGCGGAGATCTCTCCGGGATTCCCGATGGCGTGGTCACGGGCAGGGTTTGGATGTTTATGCGGCCCAAACCCTACTCCAGCCGAATCGAAGGTTCGCGGGCAGGTCCCACTAACGCGCCGATCATCCCCCCGGACGGCGGCCGGACGCGACGAATCGCAGGTCAGAGCAGGTATGAACGCCGCCACCGCGCAGCGGACGACACGCCGGGGGGCCGCCTCCTGACAGAGCATGAGCCCGTAATACGATCAGCATGGCGCGGGCGCCGCCGTCGGTCCGCCGACGGGTGCTTCGGCGACCCCGGCGGACAGCTGACACTCTGCCACCGACCCGCTGGTTACGGTGGGACGGTGCCGAACTTCGACGTCGCGTCCACCGCCCCGCTGCATCCGCTGGCCAGGCAGGCCCTGCTCTCCGCGCTCGACGAGGGCTGGGCGGACCCGGCCAGGCTCTACCGGGACGCCCGCCACGCGCGCATGCTGCTGGACGCCGCGCGCGAGAGCGTCGCCTCCGACCTGGGCGTCAGGGCGGACGAGCTCAGCTTCACCGCTTCGGGTACGCAGGCGAACCATCTCGCCGTGCTGGGTCTGCTCGCCGGGAATCACCGGAAAGGGCGTCATCTCGTACATTCCGCCGTCGAACACTCGTCTGTGCTGCACGCGGCGGAGCGGCACGAGGCGGACGGCGGTGCGGTGACCTCGGTCCCGGTCGACGCCTCCGGCCGGATCCGGCCGGACGCCCTCCAGGAGGCGGTCGCCACGGCCGGCACGGCGCTGGCCTGTCTCCAGTCGGCGAACCACGAGGTCGGCACGGTCCAGCCGGTGACGGAGGCCGCCGAGCTGTGCGCCGCGGCCGGCGTGCCGCTCTTCGTCGACGCCGCGCAGTCCGCGGCCTGGTCGCGGGTCGAGGGCCCCTGGTCGGCACTGGCCGCCTCCGCGCACAAGTGGGGCGGCCCGGCCGGCGTCGGCGTCCTCGCGGTCCGCAAGGGCGTCCGCTACCGTCCGCCGTTCCCCGCGGACGAGCGGGAGGGCGGCCGGGTCCCCGGCTTCGTCAACGTCCCCTCGATCGTCGCCGCGGCGGTGGCGCTGCGCGCGGCCCGCGAGGACGCGGCGGCGGCCGACGCGCGCCTGCGGCCCCTGGTGGACCTGCTGCGCGACCGCGTCCCCGCGCTGGTCCCCGACGTGGCCGTGCTGGGCGACGCGGAGCGCCGCCTGCCGCACCTGCTGACCTTCTCCTGCCTGTACGTGGACGGCGAGTCCCTGCTGGGCGCCCTGGACCGGGCCGGCTTCGCGGTCTCCTCCGGCTCCTCCTGCACGTCCAGCACGCTGACCCCGAGCCACGTCCTCGCCGCGATGGGCGCGCTGACGGAGGGAAACGTCCGGGTCTCGCTCGGCCGCGACGCGACGCGGGAACAGGTCGAGGAGTTCCTCGCGGTCCTCCCTGAGGCGGTGGCCTCGGTCCGGGCCCAGCTGACGCCGGCGACGACGGAGAGTCCCTCGAAAGAGGTCACCGTGGTCGACGTCCTGGGCAAGCTGTGCCCGATCCCGGTCATCGAACTGGCCAGGCAGTTCCCCGCGGTCCCCGTCGACGGCGTGATCGCCGTCCTGTCGGACGACGAGGCCGCCGCGATCGACATCCCGGCCTGGTGCCACATGCGCTCCCAGGCGTACGAGGGCCAGGCCCCCGCCGCGGACTACCTCCCGGGGGCGACGGGCACGGCCTACCTGGTCCGCCGCCTTTCCTGACGCACCCTGGGACGTTGCAACCCCCCAGGGGCGCGAGGCTCTGCTTGATCAACTGCGCGCGCGACAAGCCACTGACATGCGGATGGTCCGGGGCGCGCAGGGCCGTCCGCACCGGGTGGTTGCTCGCGCAGTTCCTCGCGCCCCCAGCGAGCTACCGCAGGTGCGCGCGGAGCTCGTCCGCCGCGGGGTCGCCGTAGGCCGCGGCGAAGCGCTCGGCGAAGTGGCCGCGGCGCAGTTCGTACTCCTGGGTGCCCAGGGTCTCGATGACCAGGGTCGCCATCATGGCGCCCACCTGCGCCGCGCGCTCCAGCGAGACGCCCCAGGTCAGGCCCGCCAGGAAGCCCGCGCGGAAGGCGTCGCCCACGCCGGTCGGGTCGACCTTCGCCTTCTCCGCCGGGCAGGAGACGAAGATCGTCGGCTCGCCCTTGCGGTCGATCCGCGCGCCCTTCGCGCCCAGCGTGGTGATCCGGACACGGACGCGGTCCAGGACGTCCTCCTCGGACCAGCCCGTCTTCGTCTCGATCAGTGCCTTCTCGTACTCGTTCGAGAACAGGTACGCCGCGCCGTCCACCAGCGAACGGATGTCCTCGCCGTCCAGGCGGGCCAGCTGCTGCGAGGGGTCCGCCGCGAACGCGTAGCCGCGGGTGCGGCACTCGTCGGTGTGGCGGATCATCGCCTGCGGGTCGTCCGCGCCGATCAGGACCAGGTCGAGGCCACCGGAGCGCTGCGCGACCGGGTGCAGCTCGATGCTGCGGGCCTCGCTCATCGCGCCGGTGTAGAAGGAGGCGATCTGGTTGTGGTCCTGATCCGTGGTGCAGACGAAGCGCGCCGTGTGGCGGGTCTCGGAGATGTGCACCGACTTGGTGTCCACGCCGTGGCGGTCGAGCCACGAGCGGTACTCGGAGAAGTCCGCACCGGCCGCGCCGACCAGGACCGGGCTCAGGCCCAGCACGCCCATCCCGAAGCAGATGTTCGGCGCGACGCCGCCACGCCGCACGTCCAGGGTGTCGACCAGGAAGGAGAGCGAGACCGTGTGCAGCTGGTCGGCGACGAACTGCTCGGCGAAACGGCCGGGGAAGGTCATCAGGTGGTCGGTGGCGATCGAGCCGGTGACAGCGATACGCACGGCGGCGGGCTCCTTGGGACGGCACGGGGGGTTGCTGACGTTCTACGGTACCGGCCACCGCGGGCGGATTACCGCGAGGTAGGGCTGGAACGGCGGCGTGGACGGATCTACTGTCGAGCTGTGAGGCGGCGACGCAGCCGCCGAGGAGGCCGTGATGATGCCCGAGCGCAGCCCCATCCACATCCCCGCGTACCTGCGCGGCGAGGCGGATCCCGACACCCTGGCCGGTCTGGTCGAGGGCGGTCGGCGGCTGGGTCTGTTCTGGCCGCTGCTGGCCGGCAGCGAGGGGAAGGGCGACGCGAAGAGCGAGGCCCCGCAGCCGCCGCGGCGGCGTCCCGGCTTCCGGGTGGGCCCGCGCGAGGCCCGGCTGATCGGCGGCATGTCGGAGTACGGCGGCTGAGGGAACCGGTGACGTTCCTTCCGCGTCCCATGCTCGTTCAGCAAGGGACAGAGCAGGAGGCCGTCACCGTGGAGTTCCGACACCACCCCCGCCGCAGCACGCGGGTTCTCACCACGTTCGTCGCCCTGGCGGCCGCGTGCGCCGCCGGGTTGTCGGGCTGCGCGTCGAGCACCGCCACCGGTTCGCACTCCGCGCTCCCCAGCGGCACGCCGTCGTCGGCGCTGGTCACGCCCGGCGGTCCGATCCTCTCCCCGTCGCCGACCCCGACCCCCGGCGCGCCGGGGACGACGACGCCGGGCGCGCCGACGACGGGACATCCGACCGGGATCCCGGCCGGCGCCTACAGCACCGCCGGCACGGTGCTGACCGTGTACTTCGAGGCCGGGGTCTGCGACCGGTACGGCGTGACCGCCAACCAGTCGCAGGCCGGCAAGGTGCTGATCACCGTCGTGATCACGCAGCGGCACCCGAACGGGCAGATGTGCCCGATGGCGATCACGCCGCATCACGCGAGCGTCGACCTCGGCAGCCCGCTGGACGGTCGCCAGGTCGTCGACACCGCCACCGGCAGGGCGCTCCAGCAGCAGCCGTGGACCGGCGGCAAGGAGAGCCACGGTCCGGTCGGCAGCGGCAACAGCTGAGCACGGAAACGCGTACCGCCCCCGGCCGTCGGCCGGGGGCGGTACGCGTCGTTCCCGCTGTCGCGGGGTCCGACTAGCTGAAGGAGTCGCCGCAGGCGCAGGAGCCGGTGGCGTTCGGGTTGTCGATCGTGAAGCCCTGCTTCTCGATCGTGTCGACGAAGTCGACCGTGGCGCCGGTCAGGTACGGGGCGCTCATGCGGTCGGTGACGACGCTGACGCCGTCGAAGTCGGCCACCACGTCGCCGTCGAGCGAGCGCTCGTCGAAGAAGAGCTGGTAGCGCAGGCCCGAGCAGCCGCCGGGCTGCACCGCGACGCGGAGCGCGAGGTCTTCGCGGCCCTCCTGCTCCAGCAGGCTCTTGACCTTGGACGCAGCGGCATCAGTGAGGATGATCCCGCTCTCGACGCTGGTCTCGTCCTGGACGGTCATCTGCATACTCCCGGGTTTGACGACGTACTTCCACCGGCGGAAACCGGCGGCGCCCCGGATGTATTCCGGGCCAAGTCCTGACTGTCCATGCTCGCACACCCGGCCTCGGTCATCACTCCCCCGTCCGCGTTCTCGGGTGAGGCGCTCGCCACCTCCCGCCGGGCCCGGCCCGCCTCCCTGGCCGCGTCCGCCAGGCGGGAGACGGCGGACTCGACGATCTCCAGGTCGGCCTTGGTGTGCGCGACGGCCGCGTCGATCAGCAGAGCCACCATCGGGTCACCGGCGTGTTCCCTGCGCAAACGGGTGAGCGCGGCGAGTTCGCCCAGGTAGGTCTGCCGCTGCGCGGTGACCAGCGCGTCCAGTTCCGCCTCGCCGAGCCTGGCCGCGCCGAACAGCTTCAGGAACAGCTCGTCGCGGAAGCCCGAGGTGCGCACCCACGGGGTGGTGGCCCAGCCGGTCAGCTCCTCCTGGCCCGCAGGAGCGAGCGTGTAGCGGGTCTTGTCCGGCCGGTCCGACTGGCTCACGTGCGAGCGGGTGACGTAGCCGTCCCTGACCAGGCGGTCGAGGATCTGGTAGAGGTGCCCGATGTTCAGGCCGCCCCACTGCGGGCCGATGGCCTCCTCGAACCGCCCCTTGAGCTCGTAGCCGTGGCTGGGACCGTCGGCCAGCAGGGCCAGAACCGCGTGGTGCAGCGGCATTTACACACCTCCTTGCATTGTGCCAATGTACCGGTACATTGCCGCAATGTAAGGGGGAGGGCGGATGCCGGTGAAGCTCTGCGGGGTCACCCGCGGCTACCCGGGACTGACCGCGCTGGACGGGGTGGATCTGGAGATCGGCGACGGCGCCGCCGTCGCGCTCACCGGCCCCTCGGGCGCGGGGAAGTCCACCGTGCTGCATCTGCTGGGCGGCATGGACGCCCCGACCTCGGGCACGGTCGAGATCGACGGCGAGCCGCTGGCCGCCCGCCGGATGGACGAGCACCGCCGCCGGGTGGGTTTCGTCTTCCAGCGCTTCCACCTGCTGCCCGCACTCACCGTCCTGGACAACGTGCTGGCCCCGGTGCTGCCCCGACGGGTCGACTTCGACCGCCGGGCCCGCGCCGTCGAACTGCTGGAGGCCGTCGGCCTGGCCGCCCGCGCCTCCGCCCTGCCGGCCGAGCTCTCCGGCGGCCAGCAGCAGCGCGTCGCCATCGCCCGCGCGCTGATCGGCCGGCCCCGGCTGCTGCTCGCCGACGAGCCGACCGGCAACCTGGACAGCGTCATCGGCCGCGAGATCGTCGACCTGCTGCTGTCGCTGCGCGAGCGCTACGGCACCACCCTCGTGCTGGCCACCCACGACCCCGAGGTCGCCGCCGCCTGCGACCGGATCGTCAGGCTCCAGGACGGCCGGATCACGGCCGACACCGAACTCACCCCGCCGGGAGACGTGCTCGACCGGCTGGGAGGGCTGCGGCCGTGATCGCGATGATCCTCGCCCAGCTGCTGCGCCGCCGCGGCCGGGCCCTCGCACTGGCGGCGGGCATCCTGGTCGCGGCGACCAGCTTCACCCTGCTGACCTCGGCGGTCACCACCAGTCGGGCCGAGACGGTCGGCACGGTGAACGCCAACGCCCGCTCCGCCTACGACCTGCTGGTCCGCCCGCCGGGGGCGACCAGCACCGTGGAGAAGCAGCGCGGCCAGGTGGAGGCCAACTTCCTGTCCGGGATCTTCGGCGGCATCACCATGGACCAGTACCTGCGGATCAAGACGCTGCCCGGCGTGGACGTGGCCGCGCCCGTGGCCAACATCGGCTACCTGCAGGTGGAGAGCTCGATCACGGTCGACCTCTCCCGCTTCGTCGACAGCGGTGCGGCCGACCAGCTGCTGCGGATCCGCCCGGTGCTGAGCGCGGGCCTGGGCCGCTACCCGATGGCCGACCAGTACCTCTACCTGACCCGCGACCCGCTCGCCCTCGTGGACACGACGAAGGTGGGCGGCCTCTGGCCCGACGTCCAACTGCAGCACGCCGGCGGCAAGGACTACGCGGTCTGCTGGTACTTCAACTGGGACCACACCGGCGCCCCCGCCACGCCCTACAGCCAGGGCGACCCGATGGGCGTGCTGCCGCTCGGCCCGACCCCCTTCAGCCCCCAGGACCGCACCCACCTGACCTGCGAGTCCGGCCGGTCCGACCACGGCAGGGCGACCCTGCTGATCCCGGTCGCCTACCCGGTGCTGCTCACCGCCGTGGACCCGGTCGCGGAGAGCCGCCTGATCGGCCTCGGCTCGGCCGTCACCTCCGGCCGGATGCTCCGCGAGGGCGACACGCCGCGGGAAACCGCGGGCGTCGACGAGCGGGTGGTGTCCGTCCCGGTCCTGCTCAGCAGCCGGGCCATGAGCGCGGGAACGATCGACACCGCGGTGCAGCGGGTGGACGTCGGCGGCTCGGCGTCGCTGCCCGCCCTGCTGGGCACCCCCGCCGCGTACAGGACCGTCGAGGCACTGCCGGGCAGCACGGTCGGCAGCGTCCGGTCGGACCTGGCGAGCGGCTTCCTGACGCTCGACCCGCATCTGCGGACCTATTCGGGCACCTACTGGACCGTCGGCCCGATCGGCTACCGGGCCACTCCGCAGGGGCTGGTCGCCGCCACCCGCCCGCCGCAGCCCTACACGATCTGGAAGCCCGCCCCCAACGGCACCGGCTGGACCTGGCTCGCGCCCGAGGAGAACACCGGCCCGCAGTTCCGCTCCGTGACGCCGTGGCAACCCAGCGACTGCCGCGGCATCCAGGGCACCTGCGCCATCGATCCCGGAGTCGTCCCCTCTCCGACCCTCGACATCGTCGGTCGCTACGACCCCGCCCGGCTGGACAACTTCTCCACGCTCAGCAGCGTCCCGCTGGAGACCTACCAGTCCCCCGCCGTCACCGGCGCCGACGCCGCGAGCCGGGCCGCGCTCGGCGGCAGGCCGCTGCTGCCCGACCGCAACCTGGGCGGCTACATGAGCCAGCCACCCACCCTGCTCACCACCCTCTCCTCCATCGCGGCCTTCACCACCAGCCGGTCCACCCCCGGCCCCCAGCTGGACGCGCCGGTCAGCGCGATCCGGCTCCGCGTCGCCGGGGTCACCGGCGTCGACAAGGCCTCGCAGGCCAGGGTGAACGCGGTGGCGGCGGAGATCCGCGCCGCCTACCCGGCGCTGGAGGTGGACGTGACCGTCGGCAGCTCGCCGATGCCGCAGACGATCGTCCTGCCGGGCGGCGTGCGAGTGGTCGAGGGCTGGACCGCGAAGGGCGTCGCGCTGCGCATCCTGTCCGCCGTGGACGCGAAGAGCGCGGTGCTGTTCGTGCTGGTGCTGGTGGTCTGCGCGCTCTTCCTCGGCCAGGCGGCCCTCGCCTCGGTCCGGTCCCGCCGCACCGAGATCGGCACGCTGCGCTGCCTCGGGTGGAGCGCGGGCGAGGTCTTCCGGCTGATGCTGGGCGAACTGCTGTTGATCGGCGCGGCGGCGGGCGCGGCGGGCGCGCTCCTCGCGTACGCGCTGGCCGCCGGTTTCGGTCTGCACACCTCGGCCGCGAAGGCGGCCCTGGTCCTTCCGACGGCGGTCCTGCTCGCCCTGCTGGCCGGCCTCCCGCCCGCCTGGCGTGCGACCAGGGTCGGCCCGCTGGACGCGGTCGACCCGCCGGTGGCGGCGGTCGGCCGGGCCCGCCCGGTCCGCACGGTCCGCGGCCTGGCCCTGCGCAACCTGCTCCGCGTCCCCGGCCGCAGCGTGCTGGGCGCGGCGGGGCTGGCGCTGGGCGTCGCGGCCTTCACGGTGCTGCTGGGGGTCACCCTGGCCTTCCACGGCGAGGTCGCCGGCTCCCTGCTGGGCGACGCGGTGGTCGCCCGGGCCCGCACGGTGGACTACGCGAGCGTCGCCCTCTCCCTGCTGCTGGGCGCGGCGGGCGCGGTCGACGTCCTGGTCCTCTCCCAGCGCGAACGCGCGGCGGACCTCGCGGTCCTGCGCGCCTGCGGCTGGAGCACCCGCGAGCTGGCCCGGCTGACGCTCGCGGAGGGCGTCTGGCTCTCCGCGCTCGGCGGCGCGGCGGGCGCGGGCGCGGGCCTGGGCGTCCTCGCGGCGCTGGGCCGCGGCCTCCTCGGCGGCGGCAGGGTCGTCGCCCTCACCACCGCCGGCCTCCTCGCCGCGGCGGCGGGCGTCGCCCTCGTCTGCGCGGCCCTGGCTTTCGCCATCCGCGCTCTCTCCCGCCTGGCCCCCGCCCGCCTCCTGGCCGCGGACCAGTAGGTGCAACCACGGCAGGGGGCGCGAGGAACTGCGCGACAAGCCACCCGCGCGCGGATGGTCCTCAACGCGCAGGGCCCATCCCCACCGAGTGGTTGTTCGCGCAGTTCCTCGCGCCCCTGCCGTGGTTGCTCGTCTGCCCAAGGTTCCCCGTGCCTCTGGATGGTGCAAGGATCTTCGGGTGATTCTGCGACCGGTACGTGACTCCGCGTCAGACGCCGCCACCGTGCGCGAGATCTATCAAGCCGCCTTCGGCGTGCCGCCGCTCGGGGATCGGGAGCGCGCACGCGCGGACGTGCGGACGCGGCGGCTCGCCGTCGCGGACCAGGGCGGGTGCTGGTTCGCCGAGGAGGACGGCCTGCCGCTCGGCGTCGCGCTCTCGCTGAAGCGGGAGGGGCTGTGGGGTCTCGCCCTCTTCGCCGTACGGCCGGAGGCCCAGGGCAAGGGCACCGGCCGTCTGCTGCTCGACCACGCGCTCGCGCACGCCCGCGGCTGTCTGCGCGGGATGGTCGTCGCCTCGGAGGACGCCCGCGCCGCCCGCCGCTACCACGCCGCGGGCTTCAAACTGCACCCCACCATGGCGCTGACCGGGGCCGTCGACCGGACCCACCTGCCCGCCACCGGCGGGATCCCCGTGCATCTCGGGGACGCCTCGCACTTCGCGCTGCTCGACTCCGTCGACCGCGGCAGCCGCGGCGCCGCGCACGGCGAGGACCATCTCGCGCTGCTGCGCACCAGTGACGAACTGCTCGTCGCCGACACCCTCGGCGGTTCCGGCTACTGCTACCGCCTGGGCGGCCGGGTGATGATGCTGGCGGCCACCTCCCGCCGGGTCGCCACCGCGCTGCTCGCCGAGGCCCTGGCCCGGATCCCCGAGGGCGAGTCCGCCGACGTCCGCACGCTCACCGCCGAGCAGGACTGGGCGCTGGACGTCGCCCTCGCCGCCGGACTGTCCGTCAGCAACCGCGGCTACCTCGCGCTGCGCGGCATGAGGCCCCCGACGCACTACATCCCGTCGGGGGCCTACCTCTGAAGACCGCTCAGACCATGGTGTCCAGGATCTCCCTGACCATCTCCATCGTCGTGCCCGGGTGCAGGAACGCGAAGCGGGCGACGACCTCGCCCTCCCAGCCGGTCGGGGTGACGAAGCCGATCTGGTCGGCGAGCAGGCGCTCGGACCAGGTGTAGTAGTCCTTCGCGGACCAGCCCTTGCGGCGGTAGACGACGCTGGACAGCTCGGGCTCGCGGATGACCTCCAGGTCCGGGTACTC
Organism: Streptacidiphilus rugosus AM-16; assembly: GCF_000744655.1. Classification (NCBI taxonomy): domain Bacteria; kingdom Bacillati; phylum Actinomycetota; class Actinomycetes; order Kitasatosporales; family Streptomycetaceae; genus Streptacidiphilus; species Streptacidiphilus rugosus. The sequence goes on from NZ_JQMJ01000004.1 coordinate 2,072,550, forward strand.
CGCCGCGATCAGCGCCGCGGTGTCGCGGGCCAGCGCGATGCCGGTCTCGATCGCCTCCGCGTAGGCGTCCGTGCCGTGGACCGCCAGCGAGAACCAGAGCGGCAGTCCGCGGGCCCGGCGGGTCAGGTGGTACGCGTAGTCGGTCGGGTTCCACTCCTGGTCGTGGTCGGCGGTGTGCAGTACGTCCAGGTAGGAGGCGTCCTGGGTGTGGACGGACTTGGCCAGGCGCGGGTCGCGGTAGATCAGCGCGGCGCAGTCGAAGGGCGCGAAGAGCCACTTGTGCGGGTCGACGACGAAGGAGTCCGCGTGCTCGATGCCGCGGTACTTCTCCCGCACCGAGGGCGCGAAGAGGCCGGCGCCGCCGTACGCGCCGTCCACGTGGAACCAGAGCCCGTGCTCGCGGGCGACCTCGGCGATCCCGGCGAGGTCGTCGACGATGCCGGCGTTGGTGGTCCCCGCCGTGCCGACGACGGCGATGATCGAGCCCGGGTCCTCGTCCGCGGCGATGGCCGCGCGCAGCGCCTCGCCGGTGAGGCGGTGGTCCCGCGTCGGGACGACGAACTTCTCCACGCCGATGATGTTCAGCGTGTTGGTGACCGAGGAGTGGGTCTGGTCGCTGACCGCGATCCGCAGCCGTGCGCCGATCCCGACGCCGAGCCGGCGGCGCGCCGCGTCACGGGCGACGACCAGCGCGGACAGGTTGCCCGCCGAGCCGCCGGAGACGAAGCAGCCGCCCGCCGAGGCCGGCAGCCCGGCCTGGTCCGCTATCAGCCGCAGCACCTGGTTCTCGGCGGCGATCGCACCGGCGGCCTCCAGCCAGGAGATGCCCTGGAGCGAGGCGCAGGAGACGACCATGTCGAAGAGCAGGGCGGCCTTGGTCGGCGCGCACGGGATGAAGGAGAGGTAGCGCGGGCTGTCGGCCGAGATGACGGCACGGGAGAGCTCGTGGTCGTACAGCTTCAGCACGTCCGCAGGATCGTTTCCGCGGTCGTTGAGCAGGCCCTCCAGCGCGCCGGCGAGCTTGTCGCCGTCGCCCGGGTGGTCCAGCGGGACCGGGTCGTACTGCAGACGCTCCCGCATGTAGTCGAAGACCAGGTCGACCATGCGGGCGTCGTACCGGTGCATCCGCTCGGCGTGGGGCACGGCAGTTCCTTCGGGGCGCAGGGGGTTGTGGGGCAATGCCACCCTAGGCAGGCCGGTGCCCGCCCCGCCTGTCGGAACCCTGCGGCCCACGCACGCTTCCTGCGTGATCAACCCCGGCCGCGCAGGATTCCTGCACCGCGACCGGAGCGCCCCCGACTCAGCCGATCAGCCTGCTCAGCACCACCGTGCTACGGCTGCGCTGGACACCGGGCTCGCGCCTGATCCGTTCGATCACGGCCTCCAGCTGGCGCATGTCGGCGGCGCGCAGATGGACCAGCGCGTCCGCGTCTCCCGTCACCGTCCAGGCGGCGACCACCTCGGGGAACTGGCGCAGCGAGGAGAGGATCTCCTCCGGCGGGGTGCGTTCGCGGCAGAAGACCTCGACGAAGGCCTCCGTGGTCCAGTCGAGCGCGCCGGGGTCGAGCACCACGGTGAAGCCGCGCACCACCCCCCGCTCACGCAGCCGGTCCACCCGGCGCTTGACCGCCGTGGCGGAGAGGTTCACCAGCAGCCCGATCTCGGCGTAGGAGGCCCGCCCGTCCCTGCCGAGCAGCTCCAGCACCCGACGGTCGGTGTCGTCCAGGGCGGCGGCGGGGCTGATCGGCGATCTCGGTGCTGGCACCCGCTCAGCCTTTCACACCGGAGGGCTCAGGGACCGGCCGCCGCTCACGCCTGCGCCGCAGCGGCTCCCTGCTGCGCGCGGTGGATCAGCAGCCCGGCGGCCACCGAGGCGGCGCAGACCACCCCGGCCACCACCACGCTCGGCGAGACCAGCACCGCCACGCCGGTGACCGGCAGCACCCAGAGCGCGGCCCCGCGTTTGGTGTGCCGGACGTGCAGGGCCCAGACGGTGAGCAGGTAGAGCGCCGTCGGCACGGTGACCGCCAGCGTCGCGGTGTGCGCGCCGATGTGGGTCTTGCCCACCGCGCGCAGGACCGCCACCTCGATCCCGGCCCCGATGGCGGCGGCGGAGAGGAAGACCAGGTAGTGGCCGTAGCCCCAGACGAAGGCCACCCGGTTCGAGTTCAGGTGCTCCTCCACCGACCGGGCGAAGTAGATCCACCAGGCGGCGAAGCAGATCAGCAGCCCGCCCGCGGCGATCGGCAGCAGTTCTCGGAAGGCCTCGTGCTCGTCCACGGCCGACTGGACGGCGACCGTCGCGGCCGCCACCGACTCGCCCAGCACGATCAGCGTGAAGCAGCCGTAGCGGTCGGCGATGTGGCCGGGGTGCCAGGCGGTCTGCGCGACCCGCTCCGCCCAGATCGGGACGGTCAGCTCGATGACGACGCCGGGCAGCGCGCCCCACAGCTTGTCCCCCGCCGGGACGTCGAACATCCACAGCACCCAGTACACCTGCGCCAGGGTCACCCCCAGGGCGTAGCGCAGCGCGACCGACCGGTGCGGCCCGCGGGCGGCGGCCGCCGCCCTGAGCCACTGGGCGACCAGCGCGATCCGCATCACGACGTAGCCGGTGACCGTGACCTTGAAGTCGGAGTCCGAGAAGGCCCGCGGCACCCCGGCCGCCAGGATCAGCGCGCCGACGATCTGCACGAAGGTGGCGATCCGGTAGGGGACGTCGTCGGTGTCGTAGGCGGAGGCGAACCAGGTGAAGTTCATCCACGCCCACCAGATGCCGAAGAAGACGAGGAAGTAGCCGAGAATCCCGTGCTTCAGCTCCCCCGCGCCGAGGGCGTGCGCCAGCTGCGCGCCCGCCTGGGCCACCGCCACCACGTAACAGAGGTCGAAGAACAGCTCCAGCGGCGTGGCCGCCCGGTGCTTCTCCTCCCGCCCGCGCGGGCGCATCCGCCGACCGCGGACCGGACCCCCGCCCGATCCGCCGTCCGACCCGCCGACCTGCCCCGAAGGCACCCCCGCGCTCGGCTGCTCGCTCATCGCCGCGTACCCTCTCCTATCGCCCGACTCGCTCCCTCGCAGACGATAGGGCAGGTCGGCGACGCACCCCGGTAGCGCCGCCTTGGCCACAGCGGGGTACGTCACATTGCCTCTGCGCCCATCGCCAGTGTGATCGGGGCGGGCTATCATAGATAGCGTCAGGTAGACGATAAGGCGACGGTCCCTCAACCGGCGCCGCACAGGAGGGCACCCGCCCGTGACCACCACCCCCGCGCCCGCCACGGGCGCCACCTTCGCCGAGCCCGGCGCGACGCCGCTGGCCCTACTGCTCCTCGGCCGCGAGGCGGACACCGCCAGCGAGCGCGGCGTCGACTGCCCCGGCGAGCTCCCGGCCGCCTCCGACCCCGACCTGGTCGCACGCGCCGCCGCGGCCAAGGCCAAGCTGGGCGACAAGGTCTTCATCCTGGGCCACCACTACCAGCGCGACGAGGTCATCCAGTTCGCCGACGTGACCGGCGACTCCTTCAAGCTGGCCCGTGACGCGGCGGCCCGGCCCGAGGCCGAGTACATCGTCTTCTGCGGCGTGCACTTCATGGCCGAGAGCGCGGACATCCTCACCACCTCCCGCCAGCAGGTCGTCCTCCCGGACCTGGCCGCCGGCTGCTCGATGGCCGACATGGCCACCGCCGAGCAGGTCGCCGAGTGCTGGGACCAGCTGGTCGACGCTGGCGTCGCCGACGCCGTCGTCCCGGTGGCCTACATGAACTCCTCCGCGGACATCAAGGCCTTCACCGGCCGCCACGGCGGCACGATCTGCACCTCCTCGAACGCGAAGCGCGCCCTGGAGTGGGCCTTCGAGCAGGGCGAGAAGGTGCTCTTCCTGCCGGACCAGCACCTCGGCCGGAACACGGCCGTCCGCGAGATGGGCCTCTCGCTGGACGACTGCGTGGTCTACAACCCGCACAAGCCGAACGGCGGCCTGACCGCGCAGCAGCTGCGGGACGCGAAGATGATCCTTTGGCGCGGGCACTGCTCGGTGCACGGACGCTTCAGCGTGGACGCGGTGGCCGAGGTCCGCGAGCGGATCCCGGGCGTCACGGTCCTGGTGCACCCGGAGTGCAAGCACGAGGTCGTCGAGGCGGCCGACATGGTGGGCTCGACGGAGTACATCATCAAGGCGCTGGACGCGGCCGAGCCGGGTTCGAAGTGGGCGATCGGCACCGAGCTGAACCTGGTCCGCAGGCTCGCCAAGGCGCACCCGGACAAGGAGGTCGTCTTCCTGGACCGGACGGTCTGCTTCTGCAGCACGATGAACCGCATCGACCTGCCGCACCTGGTCTGGGCCCTGGAGTCGCTGGCGGACGGCCGCGTCCCGAACGTGATCACGGTCGACCCGGACACCGAGAAGTACGCCAAGGCGGCGCTGGACCAGATGCTCGCCCTGCCGTAGGAAGCAAGGCACACACAAGGCGCACAAAGGGGCGCGAGGAACTGCGCGACAAGCCACCCTGTGTGGTGACTCGCCGAACGAGCAGGGCCATCCGCAGTGGGTGGTTGCTCGCGCAGTTCCTCGCGCCCCTTCGGCGTCGTCCCTAGCCCGGGATGAGGCCGTCCGGCTTCAGCAGGGCGCGGACCTCTTCCGCCGTCGCGTCCGCGTACGGCAGCGTCGCGTCGGAGGAGCCCAGGAAGTCGTGCGGGGTCGGCGATCCGCCGGCCCGCACCGCGGCGAGGAGCGCGGCCAGGCTGACCCTGAACTCCTCGTCGTCACCGCTGTCCAGCGCGGCCAGGACCGCGTTGTCCAGCTCGTTGAGGTGATCGACCAGCGTGTCGGGCACCTCGTACTGCCCCTCCGTCAAGATCCTGACGATCACGGCCGGTCTCCCTACTTGTCCAGGTGAGGCTGGTCGTGCGGAGCACCCTGCTGACCCTGCTCGATCGCGGGGGTCGCCGAGGAGCCACCCGTCAGCTCGGCCTTCATCCGGGCGAGCTCGAGCTCGACGTCCGAGCCCGCGGACATGCGGTCCAGCTCGGCCGTGATGTCGTCCTTGCGCATGCCGCTCGGGTCGTCGAGCGCGCCGCTGGCCAGCAGCTCGTCGATCGCGCCCGCGCGCGCCTGCAACTGCGCGGTCTTGTCCTCGGCCCGCTGGATGGCCAGGCCGACGTCGCCCATCTCCTCGGAGATGCCCGAGAAGGACTCCGCGATCTGGGTCTGCGCCTGGGCGGCGCTGTACTGGGCCTTGATGGTCTCCTTCTTGGTACGGAAGGCGTCCACCTTGGCCTGCAGCCGCTGGGAGGCGAGCGTGAGCTTCTCCTCCTCGCCCTGCAGCTGCTGGTACTGGACCTCCAGGTCCTGCACCTGGTTCTGGATGCCGGAGCGGCGGGTCAGCGCCTCCCGGGCCAGGTCCTCGCGGCCGAGGGAGAGCGCCTTGCGGCCCTGCTCCTCCAGCTTCGAGGACTGCTGCTGCAGCTGCTGAAGCTGCAGCTCAAGACGCTTGCGGCTGGTCGCCACGTCGGCGACCCCGCGACGCACCTTCTGCAGCAGTTCGAGCTGCTTCTGGTACGAGTAGTCCAGCGTCTCGCGCGGATCCTCCGCACGATCCAAGGCCTTGTTGGCCTTGGCGCGGAAGATCATTCCCATCCGCTTCATGATTCCGTCGCTCATGGGCTTCGCGCGCCCCCTTCTCCGACCTGCCGGTTTCTCGTACCAAGCCTACGGGTCCGGCGGCCTTCACCGCAGCGTCCCGCGCTGCAACAAGAGTGCTACAGCCGTGACCCCTGTGGCCTCATCCGTGGGGCTGATTGGCCGACCCCCGGCCCTACGCCGCCGGTCGGAGTCCGTCCCGGAGAGATCCTCTACCCGAGGGGCTGGGGAATACACCGGCTGACCACGTACTCTTGCGGTGTGTTCCGACGAAGCTCCCAGGATGCCCCCGCCGACGCCGTGACGCTCGACAAGAGCCGCGACGACGAGGCCGCGGTCGACGTGCCCACCGCCGAGGCGAAGAAGGGCCGCCCCACGCCCAAGCGCAGCGAGGCCGAGGCCAACCGCCGCGGCCGCGCCTACGTGCCGCCGGACCGCAAGGCCGCCGCGCGCAAGGCCCGCGACTCGGGCCGGACGGACCGCGAGCGCCAGATGATGGCGCTGCGCGGCCAGGGCGACCCGCGCGACCTGCCGCCGCGCGACCGGGGCCCGGTGCGCGCCTTCGTCCGCGACTACATCGACTCGCGCTGGACGGTCTTCGAGTTCTTCCTGCCGATCCTGCTGATCATCCTGGTCCTCAGCATCACCAAGATCCCGGTGCTGATCCTGACCTCGATCATCCTGTGGCCGGTCTCCATGGTCCTGATCGTGCTGCAGGCGGCCTGGCTGGTGTTCGGGCTGCGCAAGCAGCTGGCCCAGCGCTTCGCCGGCCAGAACACCAAGGGCGCCGTCGCCTACGCGCTGATGCGCATGATGCAGATGCGCCGCCTGCGCCTGCCGAAGCCCGCCGTCGCGCGGGGGCAGAAGCCCTGACCGAGAGCTTCCCCGGCTACCCCGGCTACTCGTACTCGCCCCTGGAACCACGTCCGGGGGCGGACGAGTCGACGATGGTGCTGCCGGTCCAGCGTGGGTACGACCCCGGCACGGGCCTGCCCACGGGCCCGGTCGGCTTCGCCCCCGGCTCCCGCGCCTGGCTCGCCAAGCTCGGCGGCCTGCGCAACGTCGTGCGCCAGGAACTGGTCGCCCGCCAGCTCGGCGAGCAGCTGACCGGGCGGTTCGGCCCCGACGCCCGGCTGCGCGTCCTGGACGCGGGCTGCGGCCAGGGCACCCAGCTGCTGCGCCTGGCCAGGGCCGGGCACCAGGTCACCGGACTCGACCCGGACCCCGGCACGCTGGCCGCGGCGCAGCAGGCGCTCGCGCTGGAGGCCCCCGCGGTCCAGGCCCGGGTGCAGCTGCTGCACGGCGAGGGCGGCGACTGCGGTCGCTGGTTCGGTCCGGCCAGCTTCGACGTGGTGCTCTGCCACGGCGTGCTGATGTACCTGCCCCAGCCGGAGCCGCTGCTGGCCGCGCTGGCCCGGATACTGGCTCCCGGCGGCCTGCTCTCGGTGCTGGTCCGCAACGGCGACGCGCTCGCGCTCAGGCCCGGCCTGGCCGGGGACTGGCAGGGCGCGCTGGCCGCCTTCGGCGGCGACGCCTACACCAACCGCCTGGGCCTGCCCACCCGCGCCGACCGCCGCGCCGAACTCACCCGCACCTTCTCCGAGCTGGACGTGCCGGTCACCGCCTGGTTCGGGGTTCGGGTCTTCACCGACCAGGCCCCCGACGACGCCCCGGTGCCGCCCGAGCCCGAGCTCGCCCAACTGCTGGACGCGGAGGACCGCGCGGGCCGCACCGACCCCTACCGCCGGGTCGCCGCCCTGCTCCACCTCGTGGGCGCGCGCCGGCTCTAGGGCCTCTCCGGGGGGCGTAGGGTCGGGCCCATGGAGTTTCGTCACTTGGGCCGTAGCGGCCTCGTCATCAGCGAGATCGCCTACGGCAACTGGCTCACCCACGGCTCCCAGGTCGAGGAGGACGCGGCCACCGCCTGCGTCCACGCCGCACTCGACGCGGGGATCACCACCTTCGACACCGCGGACGTCTACGCCGCCACCCGCGCCGAGTCCGTGCTGGGCCGCGCGCTCAAGGGGCAGCGCCGCGAGGGCCTGGAGATCTTCACCAAGGTCTACTGGCCGACCGGCCCCGGCAAGAACGACACCGGCCTGAGCCGCAAGCACGTCATGGAGTCGATCGACGGCTCGCTGCGCCGTCTGCAGACCGACTACGTCGACCTCTACCAGGCCCACCGCTTCGACACGGCGACGCCGCTGGAGGAGACGATGGTCGCCTTCGCCGACATCGTCCACGCGGGCAAGGCCCACTACATCGGCGTCTCCGAGTGGACCGCCGACCAGATCCGCGCCGCGCACGCGCTGGCGAGGGAGCTGCGGATCCCGCTGGTCTCCTCGCAGCCGCAGTACTCCGCGCTGTGGCGGGTCATCGAGGGCGAGGTCGTGCCGACCTGTGAGGAGCTCGGGATCGGCCAGATCGTCTGGTCCCCGATCGCCCAGGGCGTGCTGACGGGCAAGTACCTGCCCGGCGCCGAGCCTCCGGCCGGTTCGCGGGCCACGGACGACAAGGGCGGCGCCAACATGATCTCCCGCTGGCTGCGGGACGACGTGCTGGAGCGCGTGCAGCAGCTCAAGCCGCTCGCGGCGGACGCGGGGCTGACCCTCGCTCAGCTGGCGGTGGCCTGGGTGCTGCAGAACCCGAACGTCTCGGCCGCGATCGTGGGGGCCTCCCGCCCCGAGCAGGTCGCCGAGAACGTCAAGGCCGCGGGCGTGAAGCTCGACTCGGAGCTGCTCAAGCGGATGGACGAGATCCTGGCCCCGGTCGCCGAGTTCGACCCGGCGAAGACGGCCGAGAACTCCCCCAAGGGCCGCGTGCAGTAACCGCACCGCGGACACGGACGAGCCCGCCCCCCGACCTCTCCGGTCGGGGGGCGGGCTCATGTCGGCTCACTGCTCGGTGGGGTGGAGGGACATCGGTCCGTAGATCTTCTGACCGTCCTCCAGGAGGACCACCTGGTCCACACCGTCGGCGAGGAGGTCCTTCCAGATCTCACCGATCCAGGTCTCCGCGTCGCCCTGGGTGGGGAACTCCTCCGTCCCACTGGGCGCGGGCACGGCCGACCCGTCGGCCTTCTCGAACCGCCACGTCCACACCATGCCGGACTCCTCTCCGCAGCTGCGCTCTTCTCGGGTAGGACAGTACCCACAATCCCCGCGCCGCGTACCCGGGCGCGGCCACGGCACAATGGCCGGATGCGGATCTTCAGCGAGCGGACACCCGACGGCTCCAGGCGCTTCGGCCTGGAGCTCACCCCCCGTCGGCCGGCCGCCGCGACGCACCGCACCCTGCTGCTCGGCGGAGCCCGCTCGGGCAAGTCCTCCCTCGCCGAACGGCTGCTCGCCGACGCCGACGACGTCACCTACGTGGCCACCGCGGGCCGACGTGAGGGCGACGCCGAGTGGGCCGAGCGGATCGAGCTGCACCGCGCCCGCAGGCCGGGACGCTGGCGCACGCTGGAGACCTGCGAGCTGGCTCCGCTGCTGGCCGAGCCGGGCGGCCCGGTCCTGGTCGACTGCCTGGCGCTGTGGCTGACCGACGCGATGGACCGCGTCGGCGCGTGGGAGGACGAGGCCTGGTACGGCGGCGGCGAGGCGCGGCTGCGCGAGCGCACCGGCCTGCTGGTCACCGCGCTGCGGCGGACGCCGCGGCGGGTGGTCTCGGTCAGCAACGAGGTCGGCAGCGGGATCGTCCCCGCCACCGCCTCCGGCCGCCGCTTCCGCGACGAACTCGGCCGGCTCAACGCCGCGGTCGCCGGAGTCTGCGAGGACGTGAGGCTGGTCGTCGCCGGTCGCGCGCTGCGATTGGGCGATCAGTGACGGTAACGTTCGGCGCGTGAGCACCTTCGACCTCGACGAGTTCTCCGCGCAGGTGGCGCGGCCCGACGACGAGTACCGCCTCGCCGCGGAGGAGCGCTTCGCCGCGCTCGACCTCCCGCGCGACGCCCTCGGCGAGCTCCAGGACCTGGCCGGATGGCTCGCCGCCGTCCAGGCGCAGGTGCCGACCAGGCCCATCGAGCGGGCGAAGGTGCTGGTCTTCGCCGCCGACCACGGCATCGCCTCGCTCGGCGTCTCCGTCCTCCCGCCGGGCACGACCGCGCGCCGGGTCGCGTCCGTGCTGGACGGCACCGCGCCGGTCAGCGTGCTGGCCCGTCAGTTCGGCGCGCAGGTGCGCGTGGTGGACATGGGTGTGGACGCCGACGAGTCCGCCTTCCCCGCCGAGGTGACGCGCCATCGGATCCGGCGCGGCTCCGGGCGGATCGACGTCGAGAACGCGCTGACCCGCGAGGAGGCGGAGCGCGCCTTCGCCGTCGGCATCGCCCTCGCCGACGAGGAGGCGGACTCCGGCACCGACCTGGTGGTCCTCGGCGATCTCGGCGTCGGTTCGACGACCGTGGCCTCGGTGCTGATCGGCGTGCTGTGCGGCACCGACGCGGCGGCGGTCACCGGCCGCGGCTCCGGCATCGACGACCGCCTCTGGATGGTGAAGTGCGCCGCGGTCAGGGACGCGCTGCGCCGGGCCCGTCCGGTGCTGGCCGACCAGATCGACCTGCTCGCCGCGGTCGGCGGCGCGGACTTCGCGGCCATGTCCGGGTTCCTGCTGCAGTGCGCGCTGCGCCGCATGCCGGTGCTGCTGGACGGCGTCGTCTCGACCGCCTGCGCGCTGGTCGCCCAGCGGATCGCCTTCCGCGCCCCCGAGTGGTGGCGCGCGGGCCAGGTCACCGGCGAACCGGCCCAGGCCAAGGCCTACGAGCGGATGAGCGTCACCCCGCTGCAGAACCAGCGCGTCTCGGCGGGCGGGGGCGCGGGCGCACTGATGTCCCTCCCCCTGCTCCGGGCCGCGGCGGCGCTTCTCGCCGAACTCCCGCTGCCGGCCCCGGCGGAGGAGGAGCCGAAGCCCGACGAGCACATATCCGCCGCCGCGACGGAGCCCTCCTCGGCTGACGGCGCCGAGGGCTGACGGCGTTGCTGGGACTGTTCGAGGCGCTGAGGTTCGCTTTCGGGACCCTGTCGGTGCTGCCGGTGCGGGTGAGCCGCTGGGACCGGCCGACCGCCGGGCGGGCGATGGCGATCGCGCCGGTGGTGGGGGTGGTGCTCGGCGCGCTCGCCGCGGGCGTCGCCGCGGCCCTGGCGTGGGCGGACGGCGGGTCGCTGCTGGCGGCCGTGGCCGGGATCGCCGCCCTGGCCGGGCTGACCCGGGGGCTGCATCTGGACGGACTGGCCGACGTGGCCGACGGGCTGGGCAGCAGCCGCCCGCCCGCCGCCGCACTCAAGATCATGAAGGCCTCGGACATCGGCCCCTTCGGGGTCCTGGTCCTGCTGCTCACGCTGTTCGCGCAGATCGCCGCCGTCGCCCGCTGCTTCGACCTGGGGCTGGAGAAGGGCGCGTTCGCCCTCCTGCTCGCCGGGGCCGTCTCCCGCACCACGCTGCTGCTCGGCTGCCGGGACGGTGTGCCCTCCGCACGTGAGGACGGACTCGGCGCCATGGTCGCCGGGACCGTCCGCGGCCGGCACGTGGCCCTGATCGCGCTGACGACGGTGACGGTGCTCGCGCTCGGCGCCTACGGCCTCGCCGACTCCGGGGGCAACCGGCTTCCGCTCGCACTCGGCACCCTGGTCGCCGCCGTGGTCGCGATCGCCCTGGCGTCACTCCTCCTGACGCACTGCGTGCGTCGTTTCGGCGGAATGACCGGAGATGTCCTGGGTGCGATGGTGGAGTCCTCGGCAACGGCCGCGTTGCTGGTCTGGACGCTTTTCGCTGCTGCCACCCCGTAGCGGGGTGCTGTCTCAAGATTTCGGCGTCCGAGGCGGCACGAGGGCCCATTATGCGGACTACCATGCCAGGAGCCGGTTCCTGTCCCGCCGCGACGCGCCGACGCGCGCCCACGGCAGAAGTGCGCCCCCGCACCCGGACATGCGAACCACTACGAGTCGACAGAACAGGACGCAATCCGTGACTGCAGTGTCTTTGAGCACCTCCACGGCCGCCGCGCTGCGCGCGGACGCCGTCGTCGTGGCCGTGGCCAAGGGCCCGAAGGGCCTGGTACTGGCTCCGGGCTCGGAGGCGGTCGATGAGGCGTTCGACGGCAAGCTCGCCGAGGTCCTCGCCACCCTCGGCGCCACCGGCGCCGAGGGCGAGGCCGTCAAGGTGCCGGCCGCCGCCACGCTGAAGGCCCCGCTGGTGCTGGCCGTCGGCCTGGGCGAGGCGGCCGAGGGCGGCTACGCCGCCGAGGCGCTGCGCAAGGCCGCCGGTGTCGCCGCGCGCACCCTGCACGGCAGCAAGAAGGCCGCCCTCGCGCTGCCCGCCACCGAGGCCGACGCCGTCGAGGCCGTCGCCCTGGGCGCGCTGCTCGGCGCGTACACCTTCACCGCCTGCCGCAGCGACGCCGCCAAGGCCGAGGCCAAGACCCCCCTCACCGAGGTCGTCCTCGTCGGCGGCAAGCGCGGCGACAAGGCGGCCAAGGCCGCCGTCGAGCGCGCCACCGTGCTGGCCGAGGAGATGAACCGGGCCCGCGACCTGGTCAACCAGCCGCCGAACGACCTCTTCCCCAAGTCCTTCGCCGAGATCGCCACCGCGGCGGCCAAGGAGCACGGCCTCAAGATCGAGGTCCTCGACGAGAAGGCGCTGACCAAGGGCGGCTTCGGCGGCATCCTCGGCGTCGGCGGCGGCTCGGCCCGCGCGCCGCGCCTGGTGAAGATCGCCTACACCCACCCGAAGGCCAAGGGCTCGCTCGCCTTCGTCGGCAAGGGCATCACCTACGACTCGGGCGGCATCTCGCTCAAGCCGGCCGGCCACAACGAGACGATGAAGTGCGACATGGCCGGCGCCGGCGCCGTCTTCGCCTCCGTCATCGCCGCCGCGCGCCTGGGCCTCCAGGTCAACGTCACCGGCTGGCTGGCGCTGGCCGAGAACATGCCCTCCGGCTCCGCCACCCGCCCCGGCGACGTGCTGCGGATGTACGGCGGCAAGACCGTCGAGGTGCTCAACACCGACGCCGAGGGCCGCCTGGTGCTGGCCGACGCGATCGTCCGCGCCGGCGAGGAGAAGCCGGACGCCATCGTCGACGTGGCGACCCTGACCGGCGCCATGATGATGGCGCTGGGCAGCCGCACCTTCGGCGTGATGGCCAACGACGACGCCTTCCGCGAGACCGTGCACACCCTGGCCGAGTCCGCCGGCGAGCCGGCCTGGCCGATGCCGCTGCCCGCGCACCTGCGCGGCGGCATGGACTCCACCGTGGCCGACATCGCGAACATGGGCGAGCGGATGGGCGGCGGCCTGGTCGCCGGCCTGTTCCTCAAGGAGTTCGTCGCCGACGGCATCACCTGGGCGCACCTGGACATCGCCGGTCCGGCGTTCAACGAGGCGGCCCCGTTCGGCTACACCCCCAAGGGCGGCACCGCCACGGCCGTGCGCACCCTGGTCGCCCTGGCCGAGCACGCGGCCGACGGCAAACTCTGACGGCTCCACCCGTCGCCGAGGCGGCTCCGACCGCTACGCACGGGTAACCCGTGACCCGACCTCCGGCTTCGTTCGCCATCAGCGAACAGAGTCGGAGGTCCGTCTTTTCCCCGGCCGCGGACCCCGGTGACCTGGGGCCCTTGCTGCCACTGGAATTCGGCTCTCGACCTGCGGAAACAGACATTTCCGAGCGAGCCGCCCGGCTCTCCGCACCCGTTTCGCGCTGTCCACACCCTGGCCCGGTCCATCACCACCAGGCAACAAGTGCGAGGATGTATCTCCGGCACGACGGGTCTCCTCACAAGGGAGCACCACACCCGGCCGGCGATCGACCGGGAGCATCCGCACCCCCCGCACGCTTTGCATGGAGGACGTGACGTGGCGAACGACGCCAGCACCGTTTTCGACGTAGTCATTCTCGGAGGCGGAAGCGGCGGATACGCCGCGGCGCTGCGGGCGGCCCAGCTGGGCCTCCAGGTCGCGCTGATCGAGAAGAACAAGCTCGGTGGCACCTGCCTGCACCAGGGCTGCATCCCGACCAAGGCGCTGCTGCACGCCGGCGAGGTCGCCGACCAGACCCGCGAGGCCGCCGGCTTCGGCGTGAAGGCCACCTTCGAGGGCATCGACATCAACGCGGTCCACGCGTACAAGGACGGCGTCATCTCCGGCCTGTACAAGGGCCTGCAGGGCCTGGTGGCCAGCCGCAAGATCACCTACGTCGAGGGCGAGGGACGCCTGTCCTCCGCGACCTCCGTGGACGTGAACGGGCAGCGCTACACCGGCCGCCACATCCTGCTGGCCACCGGCTCCGTGCCGAAGTCCCTGCCGGGCCTGGCCATCGACGGCAACCGCATCATCTCCTCGGACCACGCGCTCACCCTGGACCGCGTCCCGCAGTCCGCGATCGTGCTCGGCGGCGGCGTCATCGGCGTCGAGTTCGCGTCGGTCTGGAAGTCCTTCGGCGCCCAGGTCACCATCATCGAGGCGCTGCCGCACCTGGCCCCGCTGGAGGACGAGAACTCCTCCAAGCTGCTGGAGCGCGCCTTCCGCAAGCGCGGCATCAAGTTCGAGCTGGGCGCGCGCTTCGCGGGCGTCGAGTACACCGAGAACGGCGTCCGCGCCACCCTGGAGAACGGCAAGACCGTCGAGGCCGAGCTCATGCTCGTCGCCGTCGGCCGCGGCCCGGTCTCGCAGGGTCTCGGCTACGAGGAGGCCGGCGTCGCGATGGACCGCGGCTACGTCCTGGTCGACGAGTACTGCCGCACCAACGTGCCGACCATCTCCGCCGTGGGCGACCTGATCCCGACCCTGCAGCTGGCCCACGTCGGCTTCGCCGAGGGCATCCTGGTCGCCGAGCGCCTGGCCGGTCTGAAGACCGTGCCGATCGACTACGACGGCGTCCCGCGCGTGACCTACTGCAACCCCGAGGTCGCCTCCGTGGGCATCACCGAGGCCAAGGCCAAGGAGATCTACGGGGACGACAAGGTCGTCACCGCCAAGTTCAACCTGGCCGGCAACGGCAAGAGCAAGATCCTCAAGACCGCCGGCGAGATCAAGCTGGTCCAGGTCAAGGACGGAGCGGTCGTCGGCGTGCACATGGTCGGCGAGCGCATGGGCGAGCAGGTCGGCGAGGCCCAGCTGATCTACAACTGGGAGGCCCTGCCCGCCGAGGTGGCCCAGCTGATCCACGCGCACCCGACCCAGAGCGAGGCGCTGGGCGAGGCCCACCTCGCGCTGGCGGGCAAGCCGTTGCACAATCACGACTGACCTCCCCTCGTCGCACGCCAACCATCCGTACGCACCACAAGGAGCAACTGAAACCATGGCGGTCTCAGTAACACTGCCCGCACTCGGCGAGAGCGTGACCGAGGGCACCGTCACCCGTTGGCTCAAGGCCGAGGGCGAGCGCGTCGAGGTCGACGAGCCGCTGCTCGAGGTCTCCACCGACAAGGTCGACACCGAGATCCCGGCCCCCGCGTCCGGCATCCTCGCCTCGATCAAGGTCGGCGAGGACGAGACGGTCGAGGTCGGCGCCGAGCTGGCCATCATCGACGACGGCTCCGGCGCGCCGGTCCCGGCCGCCGCGCCCGCCGCCGCTGCCGCCCCGGCCCCGGTCGAGGCTCCCGCCCCGGTCGCCGCCGCGCCGGCCCCCGTCGCCGACGCCGCCCCGGCCGCAGCCCCCGCCGGCGGTGCCGCCGGCACCCCGGTGACCCTGCCCGCGCTGGGCGAGTCGGTCACCGAGGGCACCGTCACCCGCTGGCTCAAGGCCGTCGGCGAGACCATCGAGGTCGACGAGCCGCTGCTCGAGGTCTCCACCGACAAGGTCGACACCGAGATCCCGGCCCCGGTCGGCGGTGTCCTGCTGGAGATCCTCGTCGGCGAGGACGAGACCGCCGAGGTCGGCGCGAAGCTCGCCGTCATCGGCGCTCCCGGTGCCGCCCCGCCGCCGCTCCGGCCCCGGCCGCCCCGGCTCCGGCCGCCGCCCCGGCTCCCGCTGCCCCGGTCGCGCCCGCTCCGGTCGCCCCGGTGGCCGCTCCGGCCCGGTCGCCGCCCCGGCTCCGGTCGCGCCCGCTCCGGTGGCCCCGGCCGCCCCGGTCGCCGCCGCCCCCGTCGCCGCCGCTCCGGCCGCCGCGGAGGCGTCCGACGCCTACGTGACGCCGCTGGTCCGCAAGCTGGCCTCGGAGAACGGCATCGACCTCGGTTCCGTCAAGGGCACCGGCGTCGGCGGTCGCATCCGCAAGCAGGACGTCCTGGCCGCCGCCGAGGCCGCCCGCGCCGCCGCTGCCGCCCCGGCCGCGTCCGTCGGTGGGGCCGCGACCGGCGCCCCGAAGGCGCCGACGACCATCGCCGCGGCCTCCCCGCTGCGTGGTCAGACGGTCAAGATGACCCGCATGCGCAAGGTCATCGCCGACAACATGGTCAAGGCGCTGCACACCGCGGCCCAGCTGACCACGGTCGTCGAGGTCGACGTCACCAACATCATGCGGCTGCGCGCGCAGGCCAAGAACGGCTTCGCCGCCCGTGAGGGCGTCAAGCTCTCGCCGATGCCCTTCTTCGTGAAGGCCGCGGCCGAGGCGCTCAAGGCCCACCCGGTGATCAACGCGTCGATCAACGACGACGAGGGCACCATCACCTACCACGCCGTCGAGAACATCGGCATCGCGGTGGACACCGAGCGCGGCCTGATGGTCCCGGTCATCCACGAGGCGGGCGACCTGAACATCGCCGGCATCGCCAAGAAGACCGCCGACCTGGCCGCCCGCACCCGTGACAGCAAGGTCACCCCGGACGAGCTGTCCGGCGGCACCTTCACCATCACCAACACGGGCTCGCGCGGCGCGCTGTTCGACACCCCGATCTTCACGCCGCCGACGGTCGCCATCCTCGGCATCGGCGCGACGGTCAAGCGTCCGGTCGTCATCGAGAGCCCGGAACTGGGCACGACCATCGCCGTGCGCGACATGGTCTACCTGGCCCTCTCCTACGACCACCGGATCGTGGACGGCGCGGACGCGGCCCGCTTCCTGGGCACGCTGAAGGCCCGTCTGGAGGAAGGCGCGTTCGAGGGCGACCTCGGGCTGTAGTCCCGCCCGGCCGCGCCGCGGTCGGTGACGCCGTGGGCCCCGCTCCCCTTCGGGAGCGGGGCCCACGGCGTTTCGCGTGCGTCAGGGCCGCCGGACGGCGATGCTGGAGGGCGTGATGGACGAGACGGACTTCTGGCTGCTGATCGACGAGACCCGGGACGAGTCCCAGGGCGACCCGGTCGAACACGCCGATCTGCTCGTCGAACGCCTCGTCGAGCGGACGCCCGACGAGGTGCTCGACTTCTCGCGCCTGTTCGAGGCCCGGATGACCCGGGCCTGGCGGACCGACGTGTGGGGCGCCGCCGACCTGCTCCTCGGCGGGGCCGGCGAGGACGCCTTCGAGTACTTCTGCGCGTGGCTGATCGGCCAGGGCAGGGAGGTCTTCGAGGGCGCTCTGGCCGACCCCGACGACCTCTCGGTGCTCGTCCCCGAGTTCGACGACGAGGAGGACGGCGACGCCGAGGAGCTGGGGTACGCGGGCGACCGCGCCTACGAGCAGCTCACCGGGCTGCACGTGCCCGACCTCGGCCGAAGGACGAACGACCCGCTGGGGACCGAGTTCGACTTCGACGACCCACGCGTGATGGAGCAGCGCTTCCCCCAGCTGTGGGACCGCTACGGCGGCTGAGAGTCCGCCGCGCCGCCACCCGCTCCCCGTTCGCAGCGGTGACAGCTGTTACAGCGCGATGCCCATCAGCACGTCGTCCCGGTACTCGCCGGCGACGAAGAACTCGTCCGGCTGGACCCCGGTGACGGTGAAGCCCGCCTTCTCGTAGAGCGCCCTGGCCACGGTGTTGCCGCCGAGCACCCGCAGGGTCACCCGGTGCGCGCCCTGCTCCCTGGCGCGGTCGAGCGCGGCGTCGACGAGGCGACGCCCGAGGCCGTGACCGCGCAGCTCCGGCGCGACGCCGAGGCCCATGATGGTGCGGATGTGCGCGTTGCTCGGCAGCGGGATCGGCTGGACCAGGCGGACCCACCCGACGATCTCCGGCCCGGCCGGTCCCGTGCGCTCGGCGACGAGCATGTGCTCGGGCTGGTGCCGCTCGTCCGCGAAGGCGGTGCTCTCCGCGGTCGGCGGGTCGGGCTTCTCACTGACGTCGGAGACGGTGGACCAGCAGCGGTGGTCGAGCACGTAGACGGCGTGGCCGTCGCCCGCGACGGCCGGACGAATGAGCGGCTGGGATTCTCCGTGTTCCATGGCGGGAGCCTACGCGTTCCCTACGTGCCCGCCTGATTCAATGGCGTCATGCGCATCGCGGTCACCGGCTCGACCGGGCTCATCGGCTCCGCACTGGTCCGCTCGCTGCTGGACGACGGGCACGAGGTGGTCCGGGTGGTCCGGCGGGAGCCGCAGGAGCGCGCCGACGGGAGTGTGGAGATCCGCTGGAACCCGCCGCTGCGGGCGATCGACCGCAAGGGCCTGGAGGGTGTCGACGCCGCGGTCCACCTGGCCGGCGAGGGCATCGCCTCGCACCGCTGGACGGCCCGCCAGAAGCGTCGCATCCACGACAGCCGGGTCCTCGGCACGGCGACCCTCGCGGACGCCCTGGCCGGGCTCCCCAAGCCCCCGCGGGTCCTGGTCTCGGCCTCGGCCGTCGGCTACTACGGCCAGACCGGCGACGCGGTCGTCGACGAGTCGGCCCCGGCCGGCGGCGACTACCTGGCCCGGGTCTGCGTCGAGTGGGAGGCCGCGACGGCCCCGGCCTCGGACGCGGGCATCCGGGTCGCCCACTCCCGGACCGGCCTGGTGGTCGGCGCCGACGGCGGCGCGTTCGACCGGCTCTTCCCGCTGTTCAAACTGGGCCTCGGCGGGCGTCTGGGCTCCGGCGAGCAGTACTGGAGCTTCATCTCGCTGCGCGACGAGGTCGCCGCGCTGCGGCACCTGATCGACACGGCGGGCCTCTCCGGCGCGTTCAACCTGACCGCGCCGGTCCCCGTGACGAACGCGGAGATCACCGCCGCGATGGGCCGCGTGCTGCGGCGCCCCGCGGTGCTGGCCGTCCCGGAGTTCGCGCTGAAGCTGGCGCTGGGCGAGATGGCCGTCGAGGTCGTCGGCAGCCACCGCTGTGTCCCCACCCGCCTCCTCGACTCCGGCTTCCGCTTCGCCCACACGACGATCGACCAGGCGATCCAGTCGGCGCTGTAGGCAGTGCAGCCAGTTGCAGCGACCTCAGGGGCCCACCCCGTGCGGATGGCCCTGCGCGTTGAGGACCATCCGCACATCAGTGGCTTGTCGCGCACGCAGTTGCTCGCGCAGAGCCCCGCGCCCCCGGGTGGTGCAACTGGCCGTTCTGCCTAGATGCCGCGGAGCTTGCCGGCCGAAGGCCGGAGGTACACCGCCCACGTCACCGCGAAGCAGACCACGTAGGCCGCCAGGAAGGCCACATACGCCGCGTCGCCGTTCTTGCTGGTCAGGAACGACTGCCGGAAGGCCATGTTCACCAGCACCCCGCCGAACGCCCCGATCGCGCCCGCCAGGCCGATCAACGCGGAGGCGAGCCTGCGGGAGTCCTGCTCGGCCGTCGCCGGGTCCGCGCCGGCCGCCACCGCGTCCCGCGCCCTCGCCTGGAAGATCGCGGGGATCATCTTGTACGTCGAGCCGTTGCCGATGCCGCTCAGCACGAACAGCGCCACGAAGCCCGTCAGGAACAACGGCAGCGACTTGGCCTGCGAAGCCGCAAGCACCAGCCCCGCGCCCGCCGCCATCAGCGCGAACGTGGCCAGCGTGACCTTCGCGCCGCCCCAGCGGTCCGCCATCCTGCCGCCGACCGGTCGTACCAGCGACCCCAGCAGCGGGCCGAGGAAGGTCAGGTACGCGGCCTTGACCGGGGTGTCGAACTCCGCGTGGAACTGCACCTGGAGGACCTGGCCGAAGGCGAAGCCGAAGCCGATGAACGAGCCGAAGGTGCCGATGTAGAGCAGGGACATCACCCAGCTGTGCGGCTCGCGCAGCACCTCCCGCAGCGCCCGGCGGTCGTTCTTCAGCGAGGCCAGGTTGTCCATCCGCAGCGCCGCGCCGAGCGCCGCCAGCACGATCAGCGGCAGGTACACCAGCGGGACCAGTCGCGGGTGTGCCGCGCCCGCAGTGGCCAGCACCAGCAGGCCGACCAGCTGGACCACCGGAACCCCGATGTTCCCCCCGCCCGCGTTGATCCCCAGGGCCCAGCCCTTGAGCCGCTGCGGGTAGAAGGCGTTGATGTTCGCCATCGACGAGGCGAAGTTGCCGCCGCCGACGCCGGCCACGCAGGCCACCGCCAGCAACGTGCCGTACGAGACGCCGGGCCGCAGCACCACGCCGGCCAGGACCGTCGGGACGAGCAGCAGCAGGGCGCTGAAGACGGTCCAGTTGCGGCCGCCGAACCGGGCGACCGCGAAGGTGTAGGGCAGCCGCAGCAGCGCGCCGAGCGCGGTCGGCAGGGCGGTCAGGGTGAACTTGCCGGCCGGGTCGATGTGGTACTTCGGGCCGAGGAAGAGCACCAGCACCGACCAGAGGCTCCACACCGAGAAGCCGATGTGCTCGGAGAGGACCGAAAAGACCAGGTTCCTGCGGGCGACTCTGGCGCCCGCCTCGGCCCAGAACGCCTCGTCCTCGGGACGCCAGTCCGTGATGGCGCGGACCCGGCCCGCGGCGACCGCCGCGCCGGGCTCGGCAGTCGTGTCTTCGCTTCCGACGACAGTGCTCATCGGCTCCACCTGTCAGGAGAGTTGGGGTTGGTGCGGACGACGCTAGGAGCGGCGGGTTTCGGCCATCGCCTCCCCGCCGCTCCGCCGTGCTACGGCTCGCGCACGCCCGCGCCGACCAGTTGTGAGGAGGCGTTCACGCCCCTGCCGACCCGTCGGACCTGCCAGACCCGCAGCACCGCGGGCGTGCCGTCGGGCGCGGTCTCCTCGTCCAAACAGCGGCCGTCGCGCAGGTCGAAGACCTGCTTGTACATCGGCGAGGCCACCGTCGGCGCGTCGCCCCGGCTGCCGAGAATGCCGCGGGAGAGGACGTACGCGCCGCTGAACGGGTCGCGGTTGTCCACCGCGTACAGCGTGCCCGCGCGGTCGCGGAAGACCGCGACCTGCTCGCCGCCCGCGCTCAGCGCGGCCACTCCGCGGCCGGGGACCAACTGCTCGAAGTCGCAGACCTGGGTCCACTCCGTGCCGTCGAGGATCTCCACGGTGCCGTGGACCGCACCGTCGTTGTCGTAGCCGCTCATGCCGTACGCACCTCCAGTCGGGGGCCGGCGACCAGCGCCGGGGAGAGGATCCGCCCGTCCTCCTCGGGGCGGGCGGGGCGGATCTGGCCGCGCTCCGGGACGAAGGTCACCGCCGGGTCCGGCGTGCCGGGGGCGTTGACGAAGGAGGCGAAGCGGAGCAGCCGCTCGGGGTCGGCCAGCACGGCGGCCCACTCGTCCTCGTAGGCGGTGATGTGGCGGGCCATCATGGCGTCGAGGTCGGCGCAGATGCCCAGCGAGTCGTCCAGCACCACGGCGCGGACGTGGTCCAGGCCGCCCTCGATCCGGTCGAGCCAGACCGAGGTGCGCTCCAGCCTGTCGGCGGTGCGGATGTAGAACATCAGGAACCGGTCGATGGTCCGGATCAGCGTCTCCCGGTCCAGGTCGGCCGCCAGCAGGTCGGCGTGGCGGGGCGTCATGCCGCCGTTGCCGCCGATGTAGAGGTTCCAGCCGGACGAGGTGGCGATGATGCCGAAGTCCTTGCCCTGCGCCTCGGCGCACTCGCGGGCGCAGCCGGAGACCGCCGACTTGAGCTTGTGCGGGGAGCGCAGCCCCCGGTAGCGCAGCTCCAGTTCGATGGCCAGGCCGACCGAGTCCTGCACCCCGTAGCGGCACCAGGTCTCGCCGACGCAGGACTTCACCGTGCGCAGCGACTTGCCGTAGGCGTGCCCGGACTCGAAGCCCGCGTCGACCAGGCGGCGCCAGATCGGCGGGAGCTGGTCGACGCTGGCGCCGAAGAGGTCGATCCGCTGGCCGCCGGTGATCTTCGTGTAGAGGCCGAAGTCGCGGGCGATCTCGCCGATGGTGATCAGCCCCTCCGGGGTGATCTCGCCGCCGGGGATCCGCGGGACGACGGAGTAGGAGCCGTTGCGCTGGAGGTTCGCCAGGAAGTGGTCGTTGGTGTCCTGCAGCGCGCCCTGCTCGCCGTCCAGGATGTGACCGTTGTCCAGGCTGGCCAGGATCGAGGCGACCACGGGCTTGCAGACGTCGCAGCCCTCGCCGGTGCCGTGGGCGTCCACCAGGTCGCTGAAGTTGGCGATCCCGGTGACCCTGACGATCTCGTAGAGCTCCGCGCGGGTGTGCGCGAAGTGCTCGCACAGGCTCTTGTCGACGGTGACGCCGCTGGCCTCCAGCTCCTCCGCGACGATCGTGCCGAGCATCTTCACGCAGCTGCCGCAGCCGGTCCCGGCCTTGGTGCACTTCTTGACCTCGGGGACGGTGGTGCAGCCCTGCTCGTGCACCGCGTCGCGGATCTCGCCCTTGGTGACGTTGTGGCAGGAGCAGAT
Source organism: Streptacidiphilus rugosus AM-16 (assembly GCF_000744655.1). Classification (NCBI taxonomy): domain Bacteria; kingdom Bacillati; phylum Actinomycetota; class Actinomycetes; order Kitasatosporales; family Streptomycetaceae; genus Streptacidiphilus; species Streptacidiphilus rugosus. The sequence goes on from NZ_JQMJ01000004.1 coordinate 2,094,745, forward strand.
CACCGCCTCGTCGGGCAGCGCGATCTGCCCGGTGGCGGGGGCGAGGCCGGCCGGCAGCACCAGCTGCTCGGGAGCGGTCTGCAGCGGCTTGCCGCCGATGGCGAGCGGACGCAGCAGACCGTAGGACTCGGTGTCGCCGACCAGCACGCCGCCCAGCAGCTGCCCGTCGCGGCCGATGACCAGCTTCTTGTAGATGCCGGAGCGGCTGTCGCTGTAGAGCACGTCCAGCGAGCCCTCGGTCGCGCCGTGCGCGTCGCCGAAGCTGGCGACGTCGACGCCCAGCAGCTTGAGCTTGGTCGAGGTGTCGGCGCCGGTGAAGCCGTCGGCGTCCGCGTCACGGGGACCGCCCGCCAGCGAGCGGGCGGCCGTCTCGGCCATCGCGTAGCCGGGCGCGACCAGGCCGTAGACCTTGCCGTCGGCGGCCAGCGCGCACTCGCCGATGGCGTAGACGTGCGGGTCGCGGGTACGGCAGCGCTCGTCGACGACGATGCCGCCGCGCTCGCCGACCGGCAGCCCGCACTCCCTGGCCAGCTGGTCCCTGGGCCGCACGCCCGCCGAGAAGACGACCAGGTCGGCGGGGAGCTCCCGGCCGTCGGACAGGCCCATGGCCCGCACCCGGCCGTCGGGACCGGTGAGGATGGCCTGGGTGCCCGCGCCGGTGTGGACGCTGACGCCCAGCTCCTCGATCTTGCGCTTGAGCAGCCGGCCGCCGCCGTCGTCGACCTGGATCGCCATCAGCCGCGGGGCGAACTCGACGACGTGGGTCTCCAGGCCGAGCGCGGTCAGCGCGCCCGCCGCCTCCAGTCCGAGGAGGCCGCCGCCGACCACGACGCCGATCCTGGCGTTGTCCGCCGCGGCCTCGTCCCTGATGGTCTCCAGGTCCTCGATGGTGCGGTAGACGTGGCAGCCCGCCGCGTCGTGGCCGGGGACCGGCGGCACGAACGGGTAGGAGCCGGTGGCCAGCACCAGCGCGTCGTAGTGCAGCACGCTGCCGGAGACAGTGGTCAGCGTCTGGGCGGCGCGGTCCACGACGGCGACGGCGTCGCCGAGGCGCAGGTCGATGCCGTGCTCGGCGAGGAAGCCCGACGGGGTCAGCGACAGCTCCTCGGCACTGGTGCCGGAGAACCACGAGGTCAGGTGGACCCGGTCGTAGGCGGGGCGGGGCTCCTCGGCGAGCACCGTGATCCGCCAGTCCGCCGCGCCGGGCTGCTCGACCACGGCCTCCAGGAAACGCTGGCCGACCATGCCGTGACCGACGAGGACGAGTTCCTTGAGCCGGCCCGCGCGGCCGGCCAGGTGGGAGTTCGGCTGAGAGTCCGTCATCAGGAGGCTCCATAAGAGGTCAGCAGGTGCAGGGGAGGGCTGCTGTCGGGCAGCGGGTCGTCGCGCTCGTAGGCGCGGGTGAGGTCGCCGACGGTGGCCAGGTCGCCGAGGAGGATCGCGCCGACCAGCCGGTCGCCGCGCATGACGAGCTTCTTGTAGCTGCCGCGCGTGGCGTCGGTGAGCCGCAGCACGTGCAGTTCCCCGTCGGGGTCGTCGCCGTGCGCGAGCTCGTCCGCCTCGTCCACCTCGCCGAAGGCCGCGTACTCCAGCGGGCCGGCGCTGAGCCTGGCCAGCGGGCGGGAGCCGGTGTAGCGGGCGTCGGGTTCGGCTCCGGAGAGCCGGGCGGCGAGCACGTCGGCCTGCTCCCAGGCCGGTCCTGACAGTCCGTGGACCGTGCCGCGGTGCTGGGTGCAGTCGCCGAGGGCGTACACCCCGGGGGCGGAGGCGGCGAGGGTGTCGTCGACGACGATCCCCACGTCCACGCTCAGCCCGGCGGCGTGCGCGAGTGCGGTGCGCGGCCTGACGCCGCAGGCCAGGACGGTCAGGTCGGTGTCCAGCCGGTAGCCGTTGGCCAGTTCGACGGCGCCCGCCGAGGTGAGCGCGCGGGCCCGGTTGCCGAGGTAGACCTCCACGCCGAGCGAGCGCAGCCCGCCACGGAGCGCCTCCGACGCCTGCGCGTCCAGCTGGCGCTCGATCAGGTGCGGCCCCTGGTGGACGATCTCGACGCCGAGACCGATCGCGGCCAGCGCGCGGGCGACGCTGACGCCCAGCACGCCGCCGCCGACGACCACGGCGCGCTTCGCCTGCGTGGCGTCCTCCGCCAGGCGGGCGCAGTCGGCGAGGGTCCGCAGCGCGTGCACCCCTTCGCGCAGCCCACCGCCGTCGGCGGTGCGCAGGCCACGGATCGGCGGCAGCACCGGGTTGGCGCCGGTGGCCAGGACCAGCTCGTCCCAGGCCTCGCTGCCGCCGTCGGCCAGGGTCAGGGTGCGGGCGCCGAGGTCGAGGCCGACCACCTCGCTGCCGGGCCGCAGCTCCGCGTCGCCGACCGGCAGCGCGATGGCCTCGGCGTCGTAGCGTCCGGTGAGCACGTCCGCGAGCAGGACCCGGTTGTAGGGGGCGCGGGACTCGGCGCCGTAGAGGGTGACCCGCGCCGTCCCGCCGAGGGCGCGGTAGCGCTCGGCGAAGCGGGCGGCGGCCATGCCCGCGCCGACCACCGCGATATGACGTCTGTTCCTGTTCATGCCTTCCCCCGGCCCGCGGTCCCGCCCGCTGCGCTCGCCCCGACCTGCTGTGGTTGTGTGCCGCGCTCGGCTGTCTCCGTCCGGCCTGCCGCCTCCACCCGTACCGCGCAGACCTTGAACTCCGGCATCTTCGAGGTCGGGTCCAGCGCCGGGTTGGTGAGCGTGTTGGCCCGGCCCGCGCCGCCCCAGTGGAAGGGCATGAAGACGGTGTCCTGGCGGATCGTGTCGGTGAGCCTGGCGGGCGCCACGGCCCGGCCGCGGCGGGAGGTGACCACGAGCGCGTCGCCCTCGGCGACCTTGAGCCGCCGCGCGAGCAGCGGGTGCAGCTCGACGAAGGGGCCCGGGGCCGCCGCGTTGAGGGCGCCCACCCGACGGGTCTGCGCGCCGCTCTGGTACTGCGCGAGAACCCGGCCGGTGGTCAGGTAGAGGGGGTAGTCCGCGTCCGGCTCCTCCGCCGCCGGGCGGTGGGTCACCGGGGCGAAGCGGGCCCGGCCGTCGGGCGTGGCGAAGGCGTCCAGGAAGAGGCGCGGGGTGCCCGGGTGGTCCTCGGCCGGGCAGGGCCAGAAGACCCCGTCCTCGGCACGGATCCGGTCGTAGCTGATACCCGCGTAGTCCGCCTGTCCCCCGGCGGAGGCGCGGCGCAGTTCCTCGAAGACCGTCTCCGGGTCGTCGTCGAAGCGCGGCTTCGCCCCGGTTCCGTGCTTGACCCCGAGCCGTTCGGCCAGCTCGCGCAGCAGCCAGAGGTCACCGCGCACGCCGGTCGGGGCGTCGACGGCCCGCTGACGCAGGATCACCCTGCCCTCCAGGTTGGTCATCGTGCCGGTCTCCTCGGCCCACTGCGCGCTCGGCAGCACCACGTCCGCCAGCTGGGCGGTCTCCGAGAGCACCAGGTCGCTGACGACCAGCAGGTCCAGCGAGGCGAGCCGCGCGGCGATGTGGGCCGCGCGCGGAGCGGACACCACCGGGTTCGAACCCATGAGCAGCAGGGCGCGCACCCCGTCGGGTCCCGGCCGGCCGAGGCTGTCCAGCAGCTCGTAGGCCGAACGCCCCGAGCGGGGCAGCGCGTCCGGGTCCACGCCCCAGACCCCGGCCACGTGGGCCCTGGCCGCCGGGTCCTCGATCGAGCGGTAGCCGGGGAGTTGGTCGGCCTTCTGGCCGTGCTCACGCCCGCCCTGGCCGTTGCCCTGCCCGGTCAGGCAGCCGTAGCCGGAGTACGGGCGGCCGGCCTTGCCCGACGCCAGACAGAGGTTGATCCAGGCCCCGACGGTGTCGGTGCCCTTGCTCTGCTGCTCGGGTCCGCGCGCGGTCAGCACCATGCCGGTCCTGGCCCGGCCGAACAGCTGGGCCGCCTGCCGCAGTTGTGCCGCGGGGACGCCGGTCAGCCGCTCCACCCGCTCCGGCCAGTGGGCCATCGCGGCGGCCCGCGCGTCCTCGAAGCCGGTGGTGCGCTCGGCGACGAAGTCGACGTCGACCATGCCGTCGGCGACGATCAGGTGCAGCAGGCCGAGCGCGAGCGCGAGGTCGCTGCCGGGGAGGGGCTGCAGGTGCAGGTCCGCCTGCTCGGCGGTGCGGGTGCGGCGCGGGTCGACGACGATCAGCGTGCCGCCGTTCTCGCGCAGTTCACGGAAGTAGCGCAGCGCGGGCGGCATGGTCTCGGCCGGGTTGCCGCCGACCAGGATCAGGCAGTCGGTGCGCGGGATGTCCTCCAGCGGGAAGGGCAGCCCGCGGTCGATCCCGAAGGCGATCCTGTTCGCGGCGGCGGCCGAGGACATGCAGAAGCGGCCGTTGTAGTCGATGTTGGCGGTGCCGAGCGCGACCCTGGCGAACTTGCCGAGCTGGTAGGCCTTCTCGTTGGTCAGCCCGCCACCGCCGAAGACGCCGACGGCATCCGCCCCGTGCTCGGCCCGGATCGCGGCCAACCCGTCGGCCACCCGCTCCAGCGCCTCCTCCCAGCTCGCGGCCCGCAGTTCGCCGCGTCGGCCCTCCCGGCGGTCGCGCACCAGCGGCGCGGTGAGCCGGGTGGCCGGGGAGAGCAGCGCGGCGGCGTTCTGCCCCTTGCCGCAGAGCGCGCCGCGGTTCACCGGGAACTCCGGCCGCTCCAGCACCTCGACGGACGGCGCGGCCACCGGAACGGCCGCCGCGCCCGCGGCGGAGCCCGCCGTGGCGCCGGCCAGCCGCATGCCGCACTGCAGCGAGCAGTACGGGCAGTGGGTGTCGGTGGTCGTCGTCATGTCGTCGACCTTGACCGGTGGGCGTTACACAGCCTTGTCCCCCGTGTTGCGCGCGCGGTACGCCTCCCTCACACCGCAGGTCGGACGGGGTGGGTCCGCGGACATGCGCCGTAACACAACACGGCGTTTCGCTAACGCGAGTGTGATGGGCAGGCAACCTCGAGGAAACGCGGTGGCATGAGTCTGCGTCCATGGGCACTGCTGCAACCTCCTCCGCCGACTCCGTCGCACCGCACGCGCCACTGACCGGCTTCACCGTCGGCGTGACCGCCGCGCGACGTCGCGACGAGCTCGTCGCGCTGCTGACCCGGCGCGGAGCCCGCGTCGTCGAGGCGCCCTCGCTGCGGATCCTGCCGCTGGAGGACGACATAGCGCTGCGCCGGGCCACCGAGCTGTGCCTGACCGCGCCGCTGGACTACGTGGTCGCGACGACCGGCGTCGGCTGGCGCGGCTGGATGAGCGCGGCCGACGGCTGGGGGCGCGGCGCGGAGCTGTCCGCCGCCTGCCGGGACGCGGTGGTGCTGACCCGGGGCCCCAAGGCGACCGGCGCGGTGCGGGCCAGCGGCCTGGACGAGACCTGGTCGCCCGACACCGAGGCGACGGACGAACTGCTGGTGTGGATGCTGGCCCAGCCCCTCGCCGGACGCCGTGTCGCGGTGCAGGAGCACGGGCTGCCGCTGACCGCCTTCACCGCCGCCCTGCGCGAGCGCGGCGCGGAGGTGATCCCGGTCCCGGTCTACCGCTGGGCGCCGCCGGAGGACCCCGGGCTGGTGCGCCGGCTGGTCGAGCAGACCGTGCGCCGCGAGGTCCACGCGCTGACGTTCACCAGCGCCCCCGCGATCACCGCCTTCCTGGAGACGGCCGCCGCCGACGGGCTGTACGAGCAGGTGCTCGAGGCCATGCGCTCCGACGTGCTGCCGGTCTGCGTCGGCCCGGTCTGCGCCCGCCCGCTGGTCGAGGCGGGCCTGCCGGTGATCTGGCCGGACCGCGGTCGCCTCGGCGCGCTGGTGCGCACGCTGACCGAGGCGCTCCCCTCCCGCAGCCGCCAGGTACTGCGGGTGGGAGGCCGTGAACTGGTGCTGCAGGGCAGCGCGCTGCTGGTCGACGAGGAGAGCTACTGGCTCTCCCCCAAGGGCGCCACCCTGCTGCGCGCGCTGGCGGAGAGACCCGGCTGGGTGCTCAGCCGCGCCGAACTGCTCCGCCGCGCCTGGGCCGACTCGGACGCCGACGAGCACGCCGTCGAGGCGGCGATCGCCAGGCTGCGCCAGTCCCTCGGCCCGCACAGCGATCTGGTCCGCACCGTCCCCAAGCGCGGCTACCGGCTGGCGGCGGCGTGACCCGAACCGCACCGACCCTGCTGGCGGTCGCCCACGGCACCAGGGACGCCGAAGGCATCGCGACGACGGAGGCGCTGGTCGCCCGGGTGCGCGCGCTGCGCCCCTGGCTGCGCGTCGAACGCTGCTTCCTCGACATCGCCTCCCCCTCGCTGCCCGACGCCCTGGCCACGCTGCGCGGCGAGGTGGTCCTGGTGCCGCTGCTGCTCGGCGCGGGCTACCACGTCCGGGTCGACATCCCCGAGGCCCTGGCCGCCGCGCCCTGGCTGCGCGCCCGCGTCGCCGGCGCGCTGGGCCCGGACCCGCTGCTGGCCGACGCGCTCGCCGAACGGCTCGCCGAGGCCGGCCGGCGCCCCGGCGACGGCCCGGTCGTGCTGGCCGCCGCCGGATCCACCGACCCGGCGGCCAACGCCGACGCCGCGGCGATGGCCGCGCTGCTGCGCTCCCGACTGGGGAGCTCCCGACTGCTGGACTCCCGACCGGAGGGCTCCCCGCCCTCGGGATCGCGCCCGCGCGACGCCGTGGAGGTCGTGCCCGCCTACCTGTGCGCCGCCGGTCCCACCCCCGCCGAGGCCGTCGCCTCGCTGCGCGCGGCCGGACACGCGCGGGTCGCCGTCGCCGAGTACCTGTTGAGCCCCGGCCACTTCGCCCGGCTCGCCGCCCGCACCGGCGCCGAGGCGGGCGCGTGTCTCACCTCCGCCCCGCTCGGCCCACACGACGCGCTCGCCCGTCTCGTCACTCTCCGCTATGACCAGGCGGTCATGGGCGCAGGGCCGGACACGGCTCACGCCACGGCTCACGGGACGGCGGCAGGGCGTACGGGGGCACACTCGGGGCGCATGCTCACGCCGGGGTACTGGGGGGCGCACGGTCGCCCCGTTTCGCCACTCAGCGTGAGCGAAACCTGACGCTCTGCCAAAGATGGCCCAAACCTTGTTGTCTGAGCTGCTGCTTGATGGGGCATCACACTGGGAAGCCCCGGAAGCCTGGCACCCGGAGGGAGCCGTCCGTGCCCGCAGCAGCCATCCCCACGCCCCTGCATCCGCGCCGTCGCAGCACCGATGTCGTGATCGTCGGAGCCGGTCTCGCCGGCCTCGCCGCGGCACGGAGACTCAGCGCATGCGGACTGTCCGTAACGGTCCTGGAGGCCGCCGACCACGTCGGCGGCCGCATGGCCGGGCAGGAGTACGAGGGTTACCGGCTCGACCACGGCACCCACCTGCTCAACAGCTCCTACCCCGAACTCGCCCGCGCGCTCGATCTCGCCGAACTCGAACTGCGGCCGCTCAGCCCGGACGTGATGGTCCGGGTCGGCGGCGGCAGCCGTCCCGGGCGCGCAGGCCGCGGCGGCCACGAGAACGGGCAAGGTCCCGGATCAGGTGCGGGAGCGGAGCGGGCGAGCGGTCCGAACCGCGAACGCCGCTACCGGCTCGGCGCGCCCACGACCGCCCGCGCCGCACTCGGCGCCGCCCGCGCCCCCATCGGTCGCCCGTGGGACAAGGCCCGCCTCGGCGCCAACCTCGCCCGGCTCGCCGGGACGCCCGTCGACCGGCTGATGGCGCGGCCCGAACGCACGGCCGCAGAAGCGCTGACCCAGCGCGGGATCCCGGCCGCCACCGTCGACGGCTTCCTGCGCCCGCTGCTCACCGCGCTGCTCAGCGATCCCGCGCTGCGCACCAGCAGCCGCGTCGCCGACCTGGTCCTGCGCGGCTACGCCCGAGGCCGCCTCTGCCTGCCCGCCCAGGGCGTGGGCGCCGTGCCGCTCGCCCTCGCGCAGCGGCTGCCCGCCGGAACGGTCAGGCTCGGCGTGCGCGCCACCGCCGTCGCCACCGACGGCGTCGACACGGACGGGCACGGCCGCTTCGCCTGCCGCGCCGTCCTGATCGCCACCGACGCCCGCTCCGCGGGCGAACTCCTGCCCGGCCTGCACCAGCCCGAGCACCATCCGGTCACCACGTACTACCACGTCGCGGACGCCTCCCCGCTGGCCGAGCCGCTGCTGCTGCTCGACGCCACGCCCGGCGCGCTGGTCTCGCACTCCCTGGTGCTCAGCGAGGTCGACCGCTCCTACGCGCCGACCGGCGCGTTGATCGCCTCCACCGTCCTGGGCCACCGCGCCTCGGTCCCCGCCGAACCGGCGGTGCGGCGCTCCCTGGCCCGCCTCTACGACGCTGACACCCGGGGCTGGCGGTTCCTGACGGTGCGCCACTTCGTGGACGCGCTGCCCGCGATGCCGCCTCCGCACGTGTTCCGGCGTCCGGTGCGGGTGCTGCACGGGCTCTACGTCTGCGGCGACCACAGGGACACCAGCACCGCCCAGGGCGCGCTCGTCTCCGGCCGCCGGGCCGCGGAGGCACTGCTCCGCGACCTCGGCGTGGTCCGTCGGCAACCAGCGGCAGCCGACGGACTGGCCGCCTGACGGCCGCTGCCGCGGTCCCTGCGTCCCTGCGCCCCTGCGCCCCTGCGCCCCTGCGTCAGATGACACCCGCGGTTCGGGCCGCCTCCTCGAAGGCCCGGACCGACGGGTTGCCCCGATACGGAGCCAGCCTGCGGGCGAAGTCCCGCAGGTACTCCACCGCGCGCAGCGACCGCATCTCGGTCACCCCGCGCAGGGCCTCCGTCGCCGCCGCACACGCCTCGTCGAGCTCGCCCAGCCCCAGCCGGGAGGTGGCGAGCACGACCCGGCAGAAGACCCGGCTGCGCGCGTAGCTCTGCGGGCGCAGCCGCAGCGAGCGCTCGGCGTGCTGTGCGGCGGGACGCCACTGCTGCAGGTCGCGGTAGCAGTGCGCGAACTCGTCGGCGAGCTGCGCCTCGTCGAAGAACCGCGCCCAGTTGGGCAGTTCGTCGCCTCCGTGCGAGGCCTGCAGCGCCCGCTCCGCGCGCACCAGCGCCGAGGTGCAGGACCTGGCGTCGCCGAGCAGCCCGTGCCCGCGCGCCTCCGCCGCGTGCATCAGCGCCTGCACGGCCGTCGGCGCGGTGCTGCCCACCCCCTGCTGTGCCACGCGGGCCAGCTGCACCGCCTCCCTGCCGTGGCCGAGGTAGACCGCCTGCCGACTCATCGTCACCAGCACATAGCCGCCGTAGAGCCGGTCGTTGGCCGCCTGGGCGAGCCTGAGCGACTGCACGAAGTAGCGCTGGGCCAGCCCGTGCGCGCCGATGTCGTACGAGGTCCAGCCGGCCAGCCGGGTCAGGTCCGCGACCGCCCCGAACAGCGCCCGCCCGATCGCCTCGCTGTACCGGCCGCGCAGCATCGGCTCGGCCTCGCTCTCCAGGTACCTGATCAGCGCCTGCCGTGCGTGCCCGCCGCCGTAGGCGTTGTCCAGCGCCCGGAACAGATCTCCCACGGCGCGCACCGCCGCGACGTCCCCCCGGCTGACCCGCTGCACCCCGCGCGGCGATCCGGCCTGCTCCCCGGCGCCGCCCGCGCCCTTGGCCCCCGCCTTGGCGGGGACGGACCTGGCGGCCGGTCCGGCGTTCGGCGCGGCAGGGTGCCCGGCCGCGCCCGGCGCCGCCGGGCCGGTGCGGCGGGCCTGGGGCGGGATGCCGGCCCGGCCGAAGTCCTGCGGGGTCTCCCTGGCGACCCGCTCGTCGGTCCGGCCGATCAGCCAGTCCCGGCTCGGCACCACCAGGCCGGCCGGGGTGAAGGCGATCCGGCGGAGCTCGCTGTGCGCGCCGGTGTCCTTGCGCCACATGCTGGCGACGATGTCGACCGCCTCGGCCGGGCTCTCGGCGAACTCCAGCCCCGCGTAGACCGGGGCACAGGCGTCGAGGCCCAGATCCTGAGCGGTGAGCCGACGGCCGAGCCGCCGGGTGAAGACCTCCGCGATCAGCGCCGGCGTGGCACCGCGCGGCTGCTGACCACGCAGCCAGCGGGTGACGGAGGTCTTGTCGTAGCGCAGGTCGAGCCCGTGCTCGCTGCCGAGTTGGTCGACCCTGCGCGCCAGTCCTGCATGGGAGAAGCCGGCCTCCTCGATCAGCGCCGAGAGCCGCTGGTTGTACTGCAGCCGCTCGGCGCCCGCCGCGCCGGTGCCCCCTCCGCGCCGGCGCCCGCCTCACCGCCGCCCGCCGGACCGCTGTTGGCTGCAGTGTTGTTGGCTGCGCTGCTGTTCGACGGGCTGCTGTTCGCCGGGCTGCTGTGGCTCACGGGTGGCGTTTCCGACACGCGGGTCGGCCCGACCCGCAGAGGGTGGTCCGCGCGGGCGTCGAGCGGCGGTCGATCGGTCACTGGCCGTTGGGGCATGTGGCACACACCTTCCGGGAGCCCGCGCCGGAGAACGCCGTGGGCTCCCTAGGGGAACGGCGTGAATGTAGCGAGCATTCGGCTCCCGTGACCGGTTCCGAGCGGACAATCGTCCGAACGGGTGAAGGCCTCCCCCCTTACCGGGGAAGAAGCGACGCGTGGGGCGACGCCGCCCCACGCCCCTCGCCCCGTGGAGCCCCTGGCACCCGTCCCTGGCGTCGCCCGCCACAGGTCGCCCCCGCTCTGTGGTGACAGCCCACATGGGAGCGCCCGCCCGGGCCGCCTACCGTCTCCGGCCATGGAGAGCACCCACAGCACCTTTCTGGACGGACGGAAGGCCCTGGTCACCGGCGCGGCCAGTGGCATCGGCCGGGCCTGCGCGCACGCTCTGGCCCGGTCCGGCGCCGGGGTGTACGTCGTGGACCGGGCGGCCGACGCGGCCAAGGCCGTGGCCGAGGAGATCGGCGGCACCGCGTTCGTCGTGGACCTGTCCGACCCCGAGGCCGTGGACGCGCTCCCGGACGACGCGGACATCATCGTCAACAACGCCGGCCTGCAGCACGTCGCCCCGATCCACGACTTTCCGCCCGAGCGCTTCACGCTGATCCAGCGGGTGATGGTCGAGGCCCCCTTCCGCATCATCCGCCGCACCCTGCCGCACATGTACGCAGGTGAATGGGGACGCGTCGTCAACATCTCGTCCGTGCACGGGCTGCGGGCCAGCGCCTACAAGTCCGCCTACGTCACCGCGAAGCACGGTCTGGAGGGCCTCAGCAAGGTCGTCGCCCTGGAGGGCGCGGCCCACGGCGTGACCAGCAACTGCGTCAACCCCGGCTATGTGCGCACCCCGCTGGTCGAGGACCAGATCGCCGACCAGGCGCTGGCCCACGGCATCTCCGAGGCCGACGTGATCGACCAGATCATGCTCGACCGCACCGCGATCAAGCGCCTGATCGAACCGGACGAGGTCGCCACCGCCGTCCTGTGGCTCTGCTCGCCGGGGGCCGCCAGCATCACCGGCGCCTCGCTCCCGATGGACGGCGGCTGGACCGCCCGATAGCCCCGCTCCCACCACCCGCTCCCGCTGCGCCTCCCGCGCCCAGCCCCTCCCCCGCTCGACCCCTGCCCCTCCCCCGCGAACCACCCCTCTCACGGAAGGCCCCATCGTCGTGGCAACCGACACCGCGCCCCAGCCCCCCGGCACTCCCTCCGGCCCTCCCGCCGCAACCGGCCGCATCCCCAGAGGCCTCACGAAGGTCGTCGGCGCCAGCCTGATCGGCACCACCATCGAGTGGTACGACTACTTCCTCTACGGGTCCGCCGCGGCCCTGGTCTTCGGCAAGGTCTTCTTCCCGAAGGAGGACCCGCTCACCGGCACCCTGCTCTCCTTCCTGACCTACGCCATCGGCTTCGCCGCACGACCCGTCGGCGCGCTGGTCTTCGGGCACTTCGGCGACCGTCTCGGCCGGAAGAGGCTGCTGGTGATCAGCCTGCTGATGATGGGCGTCGCCACCGCCCTGATCGGCTGCGTCCCCGGCTACAACACCCTCGGGGTCACCGCGCCGATCCTGCTCACCGGGCTCCGCCTGATCCAGGGCTTCGCCCTCGGCGGTGAGTGGGGCGGAGCGGTGCTGCTGGTCTCCGAGCACGGCGACGCCCGGCGCCGCGGCTTCTGGGCCTCCTGGCCGCAGGGCGGCGCGCCGCTCGGCAACCTGCTCGCGGTCGGTGTGCTCTCGCTGATGACGACCGTTCAGACGGACGCGTCCTTCGTCGCCTGGGGCTGGCGGATCCCCTTCCTGCTCTCCGCGGTACTGGTGGGTGTCGGCCTGTGGATCCGGCTCGGCGTGGACGAGTCGCCGCTCTTCAAGGAGGCGCAGCGGCGGGCCGAGGCCCGCACGGCCGAGGGCGGCCACGAGCAGCCGCCGCTGATCGCGGTGCTGCGGCAGCACTGGCGGGACATCCTGGTCGCGATGGGCGCGCGCATGGCGGAGAACATCTCCTACTACGTGATCGTCACCTTCGTGCTGGCCTACTGCGTCGACCACCTCAAGCTGGAGAAGCAGACCGCACTCAACGCCGTGCTGATCGGCTCGGCCGTGCAGTTCTGCCTGATCCCGCTGTTCGGCGCGCTCTCGGACCGGGTCGGCCGCAAGCCGGTCTACCTCGTCGGCGCGGTCGGCACCGGAGCCTGGGCCTGGGCCTTCTTCGCCCTGCTCGACACGAAGTCGTTCCCGGCGCTGGTGCTGGCGGTGACCGTCGGCCTGGTCTTCCACAGTGCGATGTACGCGCCGCAGGCGGCGTTCTTCTCCGAACTCTTCGCGACCCGGATGCGCTTCTCCGGCGCTTCCATCGGGGCCCAGTTCGCCTCGGTGGCCGCGGGTGCCCCCGCGCCGCTGATCGCCGTGGCGCTGCTGAAGGACTACGGGAACTCGACGCCGATCTCCGTCTACGTCACCCTGGCGGCGGTCGTGACGGTCGTGGCGCTGCTCTTCGCCCGCGAGACCCGCGGCAGCTCCCTGGACGCCGTGGAGACCGACGCCGGTCCGAGCACGGACCGGGCCGCCAGCCCGGCCTCGGCCGCCCGCTGACCCACGGGGGCGCCCGCGGCCACGCGACGGGCGCCCCCGTGACCCGACCCCCGTGACACAACCCACTCCTCCTGCCACGATGGCCCGCACCATGCACGCATCGCACGAAGACGACCCCACCCCACCTGCGACCCCGGCCCCGGCCCTGCCCCCGGCCTCGGCAGCCCCCGCCGGGGCGCCCGCCGCGGAACGGCTGCTGCGGCTGCTCGCCGAGGGCGCCTCCGCCGAGGAGCTCGGCGAAGCAGGGGCAGGGGCTCCGGGAGACGCGGCGCTGGCGCTGCGCGTCCACCGGACGCTCGCCCAGCACCGCCGCCGCGAGGCCCAGCTGACCGCGCTCTTCGAGACCGCAACCGACCTGGCCGCCTCCAGGGACCTCGACGCGGTACTCCAGGCGATCGTCCGGCGGGCCAGGCTGCTGCTCGGCACCGAACTCGCCTACCTCACCCTCCCGGACGAGACCGCCGGCGACACCTACATGCGGGTCACCGACGGTTCGGTCTCACCGCTCTTCCAGACCCTGCGGCTGGAGCTCGGAGAGGGCCTGGGCGGACTGGTCGCGCAGACCGCCCGCCCCTACGCCACCCCCGACTACCGCACCGACAGCCGGTTCCACCACACCCGCAACATCGACGCGGGCGTGCTGGACGAGGGCCTGGTCGGCATCCTCGGTGTGCCGCTGCTGCTGGAGAAGCAGGTGATCGGCGTGCTCTTCGCCGCCGACCGCAGCCCGCGGCCCTTCTCCCCGGACGAGGTCGCCCTGCTCTGCACGCTGGCCGCCCATGCGGCCATCGCCATCGACACCGCCCGCGCCCTGGACGACACCCGGGCGGCCCTCGCCGACCTGGCCGAGGCCAACGCGGTGATCCGCGAGCACGCCGCCGCGATCCAGCGGGCGGAGGAGGCCCACGACCGCCTCACCGACCTGGTCCTGCGGGGTGGCGAGATCACCGCCGTGGCGGAGGCGGTCTCGACACTGCTCGACGGCGAGATCACCGTCCTCGATCCGGACGGCCAGCCGCTGGCCGGCTCGGCCCCGGCCGCCGCGCCCGGCCTGGACGCCCTGGTCGCCGAATCCCGGGCCAGCGGCCGGGCCGTGGAGGCGGACGGGCGCTGGGTCTGCGCGGTCCTGGCCGGCCAGGAGCTGCTGGGGAGCCTGGTCCTGAGCGGCCGTCCGCTGCTGGAGGACGCCGACCGGCGGCTCTTCGAGCGGGCCGGGGTGGTGACGGCGCTGCTCCTGCTGTTGCGCCGTTCCGTGGCCGAGGCGGAGAACCGGGTCCGCGGGGAGCTGCTGACGGACCTGCTCGACAGCCCCGACCGCGATCCGGCCGGGCTGGTCCAGCGCGGCCTGCGGCTCGGCGTCGACCTGCGCCGCCCGCACGTGCTCCTCGTCGCCCAGGCCTCCACGCCCTCCGACGCCGCCGCCTCGCGCGGCAAGCTCGCCGGGGCCGCCACCCGCCTGCTCTTCGGCCGCGGCGGGATCGGCGCCGAGCACGGCGACACCGTCGTCCTGCTGCTCCCCGCGGGCCCCGAGCCCGTCTCGTCGGCGGCCGCGGCCGCGGCGGCGCAGCTGTCCCAGCTGACGGCCCAGCCGGTGACCGTCGGCGCCGCCGGTCCGGCCGGGGGCGTGGCCCCGCTGGGAGCCGCCCACGCCGAGGCCCTGCGGACGCTCCGCGCCCTGCGTGCCCTGGGCCGGGAGGGAGAGGGAGCCTGCGCCGCCGACCTGGGCTTCCTTGGCGTGCTGCTCGGCGAGGGCCACGACGTGCGCGGCTTCGTCGGCGAGACACTCGGCCCGCTGCTGGAGTACGACGCCAGGCGCGGCACCGAGCTGGTGCACACCCTGGACGCCTACTTCGCCTGCGGCGGCAGCCTCACCCGCGCCAAGGACGAGCTGCACGTCCACGTGAACACCGTGGTCCAGCGACTGGACCGGGTGGAGGCCCTGCTCGGCCGGGACTGGAGCTCACCCGAGCGGGCCCTGGAGCTCCAGCTGGCCCTGCGCCTGCACCTGCTGACCGGCTGAGCGGCGCGCTACCCCTGGCCGGCCTGCCCCCGGCCAACGGCCAGACCGTTCAGCACGAAGGCGACCACCGCCTCGAACTCCCCGTCCACGCCGGGCCGGGACCACTCCCCCGCGTATCCGGGATCGTGGTAGTGCGCCGTGGCCTGGAAGACCACATGGCCCAGCACCTCGGGGTCGCCCGTGGAGAAGTCACCCTGTTGCTGGCCCTCCTGGATGATCCCGGCGATCTGGGACTCCAGGTCGGTCAGATGCTCCGCGATCAGCTCGCTGTTCTCCCCGACCAGCACCTGGTAGGTCTCGAACAGCTCGGGATCGGCGAGCGCCTTCTCCTGCTTGGCCCGGAACAGCGCCGCCAGCCAGAGCCTGAGCCGCTCAGGCGGCTCCTCGGGGCCGGCGGCGATCCCTGGCAGCGCCGCGTGGGCGCGGTCGAGCCAGCGGCGGGTCACCGCGCCGCGCAGGGCGGCCTTGCTCGGGAAGTGGCGGTAGACCGTGCCGTGGCTGACCCCGAGCGCACGGGCGACATCCACCACCGTGGCCTTGGCCGGGCCGAACCGGCGCAGGACGTCCTCCGCCGTCTGCAGGATGTCCTCGGGGGTGAGTGCTGCCTCGGCCATTTACCTCTCGCTGTCCAGATGAGCCATCTGCGCAGCAACATACCGGTCGCCCACGGCGGCCCCGCGCGGCACCGCGGCCTCGATGGCCTCGAGGTCCGCCGCGTCCAGCACCAGCTCGGCGGCGCCCAACGCCTCGCTCAGCCGCTCCCGCCGACGTGCGCCGACGAGCGGGACGATGTCCTCGCCCTGGGCCAGCACCCAGGCGATCGCCGCCTGTGCCACCGTCGCACCCTTGGCCTCGGCCACCGCGCGCAGGGCCTCGACGAGCTTGAGGTTGGCGTCCAGGTTGCCGCCCTGGAAGCGCGGGCTCATGCCGCGGAAGTCGCCCGCCGCGAGCTGCCGGTCGGCCTGCCAGTGGCCGCTGATCAGACCACGGGAGAGCACGCCGTAGGCCGTGACGCCGACGCCCAGCTCGCGGGCGGTCGGCAGGATCTCGGCCTCGATACCGCGCGAGATCAGGGAGTACTCGATCTGCAGATCGGAGATCGGGTGCACGGCCCGGGCCCGCCGCAGGGTCTCGGGCCCCACCTCGGAGAGGCCGATGTGCCGGACATGACCTGCCTGGACCATCTCGGCGATCGCGCCGACCGTCTCCTCGATCGGGACGTTCGGGTCGAGCCTGGCCGGGCGGTAGACGTCCACGTAATCCGTGCCGAGGCGGCGCAGGGTGTAGGCGAGCGCCGTCTTGACCGCGGAGGGACGGGCGTCGTAGCCGATCCAGTTGCCGTCGTAGTCGCGCTGGGCGCCGAACTTCACGCTGATCGCGACCTCGCCGCGAGCGCGGCCACTGCTGCGCAGGGCGTCGCGGATCAGGAGCTCGTTGTGGCCCATGCCGTAGAAGTCGCCGGTGTCGATGAGCGTGAGGCCGGCGTCGAGGGCGGCGTGGATCGTCGCCGTGGACTCGGCCTCGTCGGCCGGGCCGTAGAGATCGGACATCCCCATCGCGCCCAGACCGAGCTGGGAGACGACCGGACCGTTGCTGCCGAGAGTGCGTTCCTTGAGTGCCATGCTCCGAGTATGCGACATGGACTGACAGATTTCAATATCTGTCACTCGTTCGAGGAGAGAGCCGGGAACAGAACCACCGGGCCGTACAGTTGCCTGGAGCAGAGACCAGGAGGCGAGGACCCGGTGAGCAGCGACACCCCAGGCAGCGACACCGAAAGCGGCGGCGGCGAGCTCCGCTTCGTCCGGCTCGGCATCGGGGAGCGGTCGGTCCCCTACCAGGAGGCCCTCGACGAGCAGCTGCGCCTGCACGCCCTGCGCGTCGCGGACGAGATCCCCGACACCGTGCTGCTGCTCGAACACCCGCCGGTCTACACCGCGGGCCGTCGCACCCGCCCCGAGGACCGCCCGCTCGACGGCACCCCCGTCGTGGAGGTCACCCGCGGCGGCGAGATCACCTGGCACGGCCCCGGCCAGCTCATCGGCTACCCGATCGTCAAGCTGCCCGAGCCCATGGACGTCGTCGCCTACGTGCGCCGCCTCGAGGAGGCGCTGATACGCGCCGCCACCGCCTTCGGCATCGGGACCAGCCGGGTCGAGGGCCGCAGCGGCGTGTGGGTGCTGGGCCAGGAGATCCCGGACGCCGCGGTCGACGCCTCCCAGGTGCTCAACATCGGCGCGCTCACCCTGCGCATGGGCGCCAAGCTCGGCGTCGACCCCCGGATGGCCGGGCCCGAGTACGCCCCGTCCAACGCGGGCCAGCGCGGCGACGACCGCAAGCTCGCGGCCATCGGGGTCCGCGTCGCACGCGGCGTGACCATGCACGGCTTCGCCCTGAACTGCAACCCCGACATGACCTGGTTCGACCGGATCATCCCCTGCGGGATCCGCGACGCCGGCGTCGGCTCGCTCAGCACCGAGCTGGGCCGGGAGGTCACGGTCGCCGAGGCGCTCCCCGTCGTCCAGCACCACTTCGCCGAGGTGTTCACCGAGCTTCTCGGCCCCGCCGGCGCGTCCACGCCGCCCGCACCGCTCGCGGCGCCGGTCGGCTGAGCGCCGGCTGAGCGCCGAGGGGCGAAAAGCACCAGTCCGCCGCGGGCGTACCCTTGTGTCCGCACTGAATTTCGAAGATAGGGAGCCGCACGTGTCCGCTGTCGCACCCGACGGCAGGAAACTGCTGCGTCTGGAGGTCCGCAACAGCGAGACCCCCATCGAGCGCAAGCCCGAGTGGATCAAGACCCGGGCGAAGATGGGCCCCGAGTACACCGAGCTGCAGTCCCTGGTGAAGCGCGAGGGTCTGCACACGGTCTGCCAGGAGGCCGGCTGCCCCAACATCTTCGAATGCTGGGAGGACCGTGAGGCCACCTTCCTCATCGGCGGCGACCAGTGCACCAGGCGCTGCGACTTCTGCCAGATCGACACCGGCAAGCCCGCCGAGTTCGACCGCGACGAGCCGCGCCGCGTGGCCGAGTCCGTGCTCACCATGGACCTGAACTACGCCACCATCACCGGCGTCGCCCGCGACGACCTGGAGGACGGCGGCGCCTGGCTCTACGCGGAGACGGTCCGCCAGATCCACGCCGTGACGGCCGACCGCGCCGCCGGGCGCACCGGCGTCGAGCTGCTCATCCCCGACTTCAACGCCGACCCCGAGCAGCTGGCCGAGGTCTTCTCCTCCCGCCCGCAGGTGCTGGCGCACAACATCGAGACGGTGCCGCGCATCTTCAAGCGGATCCGCCCCGGCTTCCGTTACGAGCGCTCGCTCAAGGTCATCACCGAGGCCCGCGCCGACGGCCTGGTCACCAAGTCGAACCTGATCCTCGGCATGGGCGAGACCCGCGAGGAGGTCAGCGAGGCGCTGCGCGACCTGCACGAGGCGGGCTGCGAGCTGATCACCATCACCCAGTACCTGCGTCCCTCCCCCCGGCACCACCCCGTCGAGCGCTGGGTCAAGCCGCAGGAGTTCGTCGAGCTCCAGGAGGAGGCCGAGGAGATCGGCTTCGCCGGCGTCATGTCCGGCCCGCTGGTCCGCTCCTCCTACCGGGCCGGCCGCCTCTACCGGCAGGCCCTGGAGCGCCGCGGCGTCGCCGCGCTCTGACCTCGGGGCCCGGTGCCGCTCCATGACCGTGTGACGCGTGTGACGTTGTGATGTCTGTCGCACACCTTTCACGGGGGTTTGACCGAGTGGTCATGGAGCGGTAACACGGAGTGGCGAGTATGGCCTGGTAACCCGAGGGGAGATGGTCACCATGCAGTTCCCGCACAACGTCACCACGGCCCTGCGGATGGCGGAGTCGCTGCTCCTCGGCAGCGGTCAGCAGACGGCCAGGCGCAACGCCTGGGACGCGGTCTGCGAGAACCGCCGCCACGCGCAGGACCGGCAGGAGACCGAGCGGGCCCTGCTGCGCGCCGTGCACTAGCCGTAGGCCGCCGACCGGTGCGCATCAGGGCCGGCACGCATCACGACTGGGACACAGGCGGCGATCGGTCGGCACCAGGCTTGGGCAACGGCAGGTCCGGCCCCGTACCATGAACCACATGGCGAGGCAGGAAAACTCCGATAACCCTGGGCGGCTCTCACAGATCCGCCAGGCGTACACCATGACCAAGCAGGTCGACCCGAAGATCGGTCTGATCGTCGGCGGCGTCGGGCTCGGCACCTTCGCGGTGCTTCTCGCCATCGGCTTCGCAATCGGGCACCCGATCTACCTGGGCGTGCTGGGCTTCGTGCTCGGCCTGCTGGCGGCCGTGGTGATCTTCGGCCGGCGCGCCGAGAAGGCGGCCTTCGGCCAGCTCGAGGGCCAGCCCGGCGCGGCGGCCGCGGTGCTGAACAACATCAAGCGCGGCTGGAACATCCAGCTCGTCGTGGCGGCCAACCGCAACCAGGACGCCGTGCACCGTGCCGTCGGCCGTCCCGGCGTGGTCCTGGTCGGCGAGGGCAACGTGAACCGGCTGCGGCCGATGATGGCCGCCGAGAAGCGGAAGATGAGCAAGGTCGTCGGCGACGCCCCGGTCATCGACATCGTCGTGGGCAACGAAGAGGGCCAGATCCCGCTCAAGAGGCTGCAGATGCACATGGCCAAGCTTCCCCGGGCGATCTCCGGCGCCGAGGCGACGCAGATCAACGACCGGCTGCGCGCGATGGGCGACCTGATGTCCAACGCCCCGCTGCCGAAGGGTCCGCTCCCCAAGGGTTCGCGGATGCCCAAGGGCGCCGGAAAGGCGCGCTGACCCCCGCACAGACGTCGGCCCCGGCCGGTCCTCACGGACCGACCGGGGCCTCTTTCGTTTCACCCGCCCTGCTGCTTCTTCCCACGCTCCGCTAGGAGACGCGGACCTCGACAGTCCCGACGGCCTTGTCGTGCAGTCCGCGGCCGTCGCGGTCCCAGATCAGCGCGGGCACCGCCAGCACCAGCAGGAAGGTGCGCAGCGCGACCTGGCCGACCCCGGCGCGCTGCCCGCTCAGGCTGATCACCCGGAGCCCCAGCAGCTTCTTGCCGGGCGTGGCCCCGGCCGTGCTCAGCGTCAGCACGCTGACCAGGAAGAACAGGACGGTGATCCAGATGTTGACCTTGCTCAGGTCACGGTTGACGATCAGGGCGTAGGCGACCAGGTAGCAGAGCATCCAGTCGATGAAGATCGCCGCCAGCCGTCGGCCCGTACCGGCGATCGAGCCGGGCCCTTCCTCCGGCAGCCCCAGGCGCTTGCCCCGGTACCCGAAATCGGCGCCCATCTGCTCGGCGCCCGTACGCGGGCCCTCGATCCAGCTTCCAATGGCCTTACGACTCTCATCCACGCCACCACAGTAGCCCGGCGCTCCGCCGCGTCCGGAAACCACCCCCACGGCCGCACTCCGATGCGCCCAACAGGTTTAGACCACTCACCGGAGGGTGAAGCCGACCCGACCCGCTGACACCCCGGTCGAGCAGGAACGACGCGGATTGTGCGAGTGTGGACGAGACGCGGTTAACATCCGCGAAACATATGGGTCACGGCCGAGAAACGGCCGCTTCCTATGGTTTTCAGCACCGGTATCGCCGGACGGGACCGGCGATCCGCACCCGCAATCCCGGCGACTGCCGGGGCCGAGGAGGATGGATGTTCAACAACGCCGACGAGGTGTCGCGCTACATCTCGGACAACGACGTCAAGTTCGTCGATGTCAGGTTCTGCGACCTGCCGGGCGTCATGCAGCACTTCACCGTGCCCGCCTCGGCCTTTGATCCGTCCGAGATGCTGATGTTCGACGGTTCGTCGATCCGGGGCTTCCAGGCGATCCACGAGTCCGACATGGGCCTGATCCCGGACCTCAGCACGGCCCGTCTGGACCCGTTCCGCAAGGACTCCACCCTCAACATCAACTTCTTCATCCACGACCCGATCACCGGCGAGCAGTACAGCCGTGACCCGCGGAACGTGGCCAAGAAGGCCGAGGCCTACCTCGCCTCCTCCGGCATCGCCGACACCGCGTACTTCGGCCCCGAGGCCGAGTTCTACGTCTTCGACGACGTGCGCTTCGAGACCAAGGCCAACCGCTCGTTCTACGAGATCGACTCCGAGGCCGGCGCCTGGAACACCGGCCGGGTCGAGGAGGGCGGCAACCGCGGCTACAAGGTCCGCTTCAAGGGCGGCTACTTCCCGGCCCCGCCGGTCGACCACTTCGCCGACCTGCGCGCCGAGATGTCCCTCGAACTGGCCGCCTCCGGCCTCCAGGTCGAGCGTCAGCACCACGAGGTCGGCACGGCCGGCCAGGCGGAGATCAACTACCGGTTCAACACACTGCTGGCCGCGGCCGACGACCTGATGCTGTTCAAGTACATCATCAAGAACGTCGCCTGGCGGAACGGCAAGACGGCCACCTTCATGCCGAAGCCGATCTTCGGCGACAACGGCTCCGGCATGCACTGCCACCAGTCCCTGTGGACCGACGGCGCCCCGCTCTTCTACGACGAGCAGGGCTACGCGGGCCTCTCCGACATGGCCCGCTACTACATCGGCGGTCTGCTGAAGCACGCGCCGTCGCTGCTCGCCTTCACCAACCCGACGGTGAACTCGTACCACCGCCTGGTCCCCGGCTTCGAGGCCCCCGTCAACCTGGTCTACTCGCAGCGCAACCGCTCCGCGGCGATCCGCATCCCGATCACGGGTGCCAACGCGAAGGCCAAGCGCATCGAGTTCCGCGCGCCGGACCCGTCCTCCAACCCGTACCTCGCCTTCTCGGCGATGCTGCTGGCCGGCCTGGACGGCATCAAGAACAAGATCGAGCCCCTCGAGCCGGTCGACAAGGACCTCTACGAGCTCGCCCCCGAGGAGCACGACGCGGTCCCGCAGGTCCCCTCCACCCTCCCGGCCGTCCTCGAGGCCCTGGAGCAGGACCACGAGTACCTGCTCGCCGGCGGCGTCTTCACCCAGGACCTCATCGAGACCTGGGTCGACTACAAGCGCGCCAACGAGGTCGCCCCGATCGCGCTGCGCCCGCACCCGCACGAGTTCGAGCTCTACTTCGACCTGTAGATCTGTAGATCTGTAAAGGGCCTCCGAACAGGGGTTGTCCAGAAGCATCACGGCGTCGCTGCAGGCCACAGAGTTCACGGCCTGCGGCGACGCCGTCCTCCGGGCCTCGTCCCGACGAACGCCGACCTTCGTCGCGGCATGAACTGGCGTCCACTCCACGGGAGTTACCTGCGGAGAACGCATGCGGTCACGGCACCTGGCGAGCGATAATCAGAGGCCCTGTGCTGGAGGTGCTCTGGTGACCGTCTCTGGGTTCCTGGCGATTTTCGGGATCGGCTGTGGCGGTGGAGCAGTCGCGGAGCTCAGCAGGTGGTGGGGGCTTCGGGAGTCGCCCAGTCTGCCCGCGTACGCGACGAGCCCGCGGTACTGGGCCATCACAGCCGTCATGGTCGGTGTGGGGGGATTCCTGGCCGTGCTGTACGGGACGGGATCCCAGAACGCGATCCTCGTCCTGAACATCGGCGTGTCCGCGCCGCTGATCATCCAGGCGCTGGCGAAGACGAACCCCGTCGACCGGGCGAAGAGCCCAGCCGGGCCGGCCCCCTCCGAGCCCGGAATCCTGAACTTCCTTCGCGGGAGGTGACGTGCCGGAGTTCACCCGGGGGCACGCCGTGGTCGTGGGCGTGGGGCGGGATCTGCCCGCCACGGTGAAGGACGGGGAAGGCATCGCAGCGATCCTGCGCGACCCCGAACGCTGCGCCTATCCGCCCGAGCAGGTGACCGAGCTACTCGGTCCGAACGCCACGAAGGCCGCGATCATCCGAGCGCTGCGGAATCTGGCGAGCACGGCGACCACTCGGTCCACCTCGGTGATCTATTTCTCGGGCCACGGCATCCGCACGGGCGAGACGCACTACCTGCTGCCCCACGACTACGACCCGAAAGACCTGACCCACGTCGCCATCAGCGACGCCGAGCTGACGGGCGCGCTGGCTGGACTGGTCAGCGCTCAGATCACGCTCATCCTCGACTGCTGCCACCCGACCGAGTTGCCGATCGAGGACCTCGGCGCGAAGACCGTCCCGATGCCTCCCGAGGCGCGTCGGTTCCTGACCTCGGGCACCGGACGGGCGTTGCTCGCGTCGTCGCGCAGCGACGAGCGCTCCTACGTCGCCAAGCCCTACAGCCATTTCACGGCCGCGCTGATCGAGGGCTTCTCGGGCGTCGGCAACGCGGGCAGGGACGCGTTCGTCAGGGTGACCGATCTGGCCATGTACGCGAGCGAGATCGTCCCGAGGAGGACGCGGGGCAGACAGCACCCGACTCTGGACTACAGCGGGCACAACTTCGCCCTCGCCTATTTCGCGGCCGGGGGGTCGGTCTCCAAGGGTGCGCCGTTCGCGTTCGAGGGGGGCGCAGAGGAACCTGCCCTGAAGGACCCTGTGGTGGCGCTCGTCGTCGACGACGTGAAGCGGTGTCTGGACGTCCTGGGCGTACCGCAGGCCGATGTCGCAGCGACCATGGAGTGGCTGGTGGGGTCGCTGGGCGACGATGTCCCTGACGCGGTCGCGCCGGACGGGCTCTGGCCACGGCCCGTGCGGGAGGCGGTGGCAGGGTTCCGGCACGACCTCGTCCTGTTCGCGCGCCCCGAACGGCTGCTCGAGACAGCCTGGTATGTGAGCACGTCGAAACTGAGCCGGATGTTCCGAGCGCATCAGCACGAGCTCGGTCGCGAGGGCGAGGACGCCGGCCGCTTCCTGCTTCTGCACCGGTACCTGGCCGACCGGCGGAGGTTGGCCTTCGAGCCGGCGTTGCGGTTGCTCGGCCGACCGCTACCCGAGGGTGATGACACCTGGCTGTTCTTTCACGGGGAGTTCCGCCTGACCCCTGACGCCCGCGACGCCCCGATGGTGACCTTTCATGGAGCCGTGGGAGCGGGCGAGGTTCGTATGAGCGTCTCCCGCAAGTACCTCGACATCGACTCCCACAGTTTTCTGGTCTTCGAGAGAGCTCTGCTGGGTGACCCGATCACGCTCTCCGGGTTCGGGTCGCTGGCGGCGAACACGCTTCAGCCGGTCGTCCTCAGAATCGAGACCTAGAGGTGGGGCATGCGCAGGGAGCATCTGGTCGGTGCCGTCACCTCGGGGCTCAGGCTCGGCTCGTTCGACGAGGACGTCGAGGCGCCCGGCGCTCAGGAATGGGTACTGACCGCATTCCTCGGCGAGGGCGCCGAAGGCGTCGCCTACCTCGCCGTGCCGCTCGCGGACCCCGCCGCTCAGCCGGTGGTGTTGAAGCTCTTCAGGGATCTGCCCATGTTCGTCATGGAGACGCTGCACCACAGTCTGCGCGTTCATGAGGAGCTGTACCCCGACCACCCGCTGCGGATGAGCTCCGACGAACGCCTTGTGCTGCTGACCGGTGAGATGCTCGCGGAGGTCGACACCCCCCGGCTGAGGGTCCCGCTACGCCTGCACGCCGAACTGCGGCGAAGGGTCGTCGTCATGCTCGCCCTTGCGTGCGGTGCGGCGTTCCTGGCCCAGGAACCGATCGGGCCCGTCCTGGCCTCGTCCGGGCTGGACGCCGTGGTGGACGAGAGCATCGCCGACCACATCGAGGATCAACTGGACGACGAGCTCTTCGTGGAAGACGCCAGACCGCTGCTCACGTACATCGTCGCGGGACTGAGAGAGAGCGCCGCCCGGCCGGCCGCATCCCTGTTCGGCAATCCTCTCGCCGTGCTGCTGGGGCTGTACGCGGAGGACTTCATCAGCCGCGAGGAACTGGAGCACATCGCCGGGACCGCCGACTTCGCCGACCGGCTTCGACCGCAGCACTCCACCGCGATGCTGCACCTGATCCGGCTGTTCCACGCCTATCTCGCCCAACAGCTCGATGACGACGCGCCGTGGTCGGAGGTCAGTGGTCGTGATCCCCTCGACGTGGCCGCCGTGGCCTGCCGTCTGGTCGCCCGGTGCGGCACTGGTCCGGAGCGAGAACTGGCCGCGCAGTGGGAGAGTCGGTTTCGGGAGCAGAACCTCGCCGCGGCACCCAGGGGAGCGAGGCCCCGAAGGGTTCGTCCGCGCCGTCGGCCGGTCGCGCGGCGTCTCTTCGGCCGGGGCGAATTCCTGCGGCTCAGCGAGGTCGCACTGGATCCTGCCGCCTACGCCTGGGTCAGTGTCGGCCACACACTCGCCTCCGTTCACCGCTCTGGGTTCCTGCACGGGGACCTGAGCGGGGCGAACCTGTTCATCGACCTGTTGAGCGGGGCGACCACCATGCTGGACCCCGCACCGTACGACGCCGACAGGACGATCGATCCCCGGCGGATGGCCACGGACTTCGCACGCGTGGACCTGGACATCTCGAAGGCCGAACTCACCGCGCTGCTGTCCGGATACACCAGGACCAGCCGGCTCATCATCGACCCGGCTCATCCCGGTTTCACCGACGGCCTGCTCGACGTGCTGGGTGGACAGGTGCTCTCCGAATCGAGAGCGGCCACCCCCGTGCTGACCGCTGATCAGTGCGACCGCTTTCTCGGCCCTCTCCTGGCCGCCTCGGGTCTGACCGGAACCCCTTCCGGCCGGCCCGCAGATGACCGGCCGGCTGACGGACCGGCGGCCTTGGCGGTCTGCGCGCTCATCGTCTCCGGTCTGGACCTCCGCCCCGCTCTGCGAGCGGGAGGAACGCCCCTCGGGGCCCTGGGCAGCCCGTATGTCCGGATGCTGCTCCGACGCATCTACCGCCTCGACGACGGCGGTGACGGTGATGACAGCGCGCAGGTCCGCAGAGCTCCGGGCGTCTCTGCCGCCGCCCACCACTTTCTCACCGTGCTGGCCGAGCAGCCCGGTCCGCGGGGTCCGCTGGAGGCGGAGGACCAAGGCCCGGGCCTGCCCAGGCTTGCGCTGCTGAACCTCCTGGGCGGGCAGGGACCGGCCCGGCCGGACAGCCTGGCCCTCCTGGCCGCTGTCACCGACGTCGGCGACTGGCTCGCGATCCAGGCGGACACCGGACCTGCCTTCGACCTGTCGGTACGGTTCGCGCAGCTGTCGCTGATGGCACTGCAGCGTCAGGAATGGCCTGCGCTGGAGCGAGAGCTCCGGGAGCTGACCGTGATCGCACGGCATCGCCGGCTGAGCTGGTTCCCCGACGCGTTCACCGCCGCCCCGTCGGACGAACGCCACCTGCCGTTCCTCGCCTACCGGCTGTCGCGGATCCTGCTGTACACGACCATGTTCCGCGTGGATCGAGCCGATGCCGTCGGTGTGCGGTACTCCGACAACCTTCTCTGGTCGGCGAACTGGCGGGCCTTCACCTTGGCACGGCGTTCGGTGACCGACTTGCTGCAGGCCGGTGCCGACGCGGACGAGATGTCACAGCGGATGCTGAGGACCTTCACCTCGCAGTGGGCGGACACCGCCTACGCCCATCTCCAGGCGGCCGTCGCGATCTTCGGGGACCGCGATCAGAAGGTGGCGATACTCATGGACCAGGTCACAGAACTGCTCACCAGGCTCTCCGCGCGCGCACCGCAACCCTGGGAGAACTCCGGGACCTTCGACTTCGACGTGGTGGTGGCACGCTCGGCGGCGGAGACGGCCGGCCTCGCACGATCCGGCGACGACCCCGGGACGGCGCTCAGCCAGGAAGAGACGCCCGGATCGGCTCGATCAGCGCGGCGAGTCGGGGGTGATGACGGACCAGCACGGCCAGGTCGGCCAGCGCCCGGCTGAGGTCCTCGGCGCTCGGCCGGAGCTGGTCGAGGGGCGGGTCCGCCTCCCCGGTCCCGGCGAGTGTCGTCGAGATCCACAAGTGGACCGATCCGAGCCAGAGGTCCCCTCGGACGAAGAGCTCCAGCCACGCGGTATGCCGAAGCGCCGGGGCGTCCGCCTGTGCCAGTGCCCTTTCCACGCGCAGGCGTAAGGCCTGGGGATCACGCACGTAGCCGAAGGCCTCGGCCGTGCCGTCGGCGAGCGCCAAGTACCACAACGCCAGATGGACGGCGGCCGTCTGGAAGTCCTTCCCCGCGAACTCCTTCAGCAGCCCGTCCACTTCCTCGCTCTCGAAGCGGTCACGATAGGCCGTGAAATAGCGCTCCGACTCGCTCCACGAAGCCAGACCCATCCATGTGGCCAGAAGGTCCGGGAGTGGCAGCGGAACGAAGGCGGCGGTGGCGTTCGCGGGCGCGGGCGCGGGCACGGCGGGGCGGCGTCGGATCTCGGCGGCCTCCCGGGCTGCCTCGTCGGCGGCCCCCAGGTCACCGGCCCCGGTCAGAAGACTCGACAGACTCTCCAGCGACGTCGCCAGACGAGGCAGCTGCAGCACGGGATCGGTCCCGGCCAGCCTCCGCCGCGCCTCGACGGCTTGCCGGGCGGCGGACACGGCGTCCGCGCCGCGTCCCGCATCGGCCAGGCGCGCGGCGAGGACGTCCAACGCCGCACCCCAGGCGGGCAGGTAGGTCGCCGCGTCGACCGGGACAAGGCTCCGCGCCACCTCGGCCGCCTCCCGCGCCGGGACCGTAGCCGCCTCGTACTGTCCCGCTCGCGCGTACGAGGTGGACAGGATCCGCAGCGCCTTGAGGAAATCCGGCTGATACGCCGCAGGGTGCTCGACGACCAGCGATCGCAGGATGTCGGCGGCCTCCCGTGCGGCGGCGAGCGCTTCCTGGGTCCGGCCCCTCTCGATGAGGCTGTTGGCCAGGTTCCCGAGGGCACCGGCAAGATGGGGCAGGCAGGCGCCGGGATCGTCCTCGGCCGCCGTCCGGCACACCTCGACGGCCTCACGGGCCGCGTCGGCGGCAGCCTGCTGCTGTCCGATGTCCGCGCGCATCCCGCCCAGGTTGACCAGGGCGACCCCGAGCGATCGCCGGTGCGCCTGCGGGTCGGCGTCGGTCAGTACTCGCCACAGCCGGGTGGACTCCTCGGCCGCGTCGGCTGCCTCGGACGGCAGGCCCGCCGCGGCCGTCAGCTTGGCCAGGTTGGACAGGGCGGTCCCCAGCTGTGCCCCGCGCCGGCCGAAGTCGGCTGCGGCGAGCCGACGGCTCACCTCGACCGCATCCCGGGCCGGCACGAGCGCCTCGGCGACCAGCCCGACGGCAGAGGTCCCCACGGCCAGATTCATCAAAGCCGCCACCAACGACGGCTCGAACGAGACCGGGTCGGCGTCGGCCAGCGCCCGGTACCGTGACACGGCCTCTTCCTGGACAGCGAACGCCGCCTGCCGGTCCCCTGCTCGCTGCAGACACCCGCCGAGATTCAGCAGCGCCGCGGCAAGGTTCGCCTGGAACTCTTCACGGCCGCTCGCGACGAGCTCCCGGAACGCCTCCACCGCCTGCCGCGCAGGCGCGACCGCCGCGCTGACCTCCCCGGATTCCGTCAGCACCACGGCGCGGTCGGCCAGCGCCAGGGCTCGAGCGGACAGGTCCACGTGTGCCCCCGGAACGTCGTCCACCCGCCGAGGCTAACCCCGAGCCTCCCAGCCGGCGTCCGCCCCGAGGATGAACTGTGACCGCGATGTCGAAGGAGTCGCTCATCCGCGTTCGGGGCGGTGACGGAGGCCCTCGCCTCACCTGTACGGCAGCTCAGGATGCGGTCTCGCGGCCCCGCACCGATGGTTGAGCTATGCGAGTCGTCACATGGGTGGAGCAGGGCCTTTCCCCGGCCGATGACGGTCCGGTCCGCTGGCGCGTCTTCCATGCCGCGGACGGTCCTCAGTGGACGCTCTGCGAGAAGAGCACCAACGGGCTGCGCCCGATCCCCGCCGCGTTCGAGTCATGGCCTCCGACGCCCAGGAACAACGACAGCGTCTGCCCCACCTGCGCGGCCCGCGCCAAGGAACCGCAGTCCATCTGAGCGGGGCCCGTACCTCCGGGCAGGCAGCCGCCGGCGGCGGCGGCGGCGGCGGAAAACCCTTTGGCCCGTCGACCGTTCGATTCGTAGTCTCGTGGTCGTAAAGCGTCGTACCCCAACGGCAGAGGGATCCGGTTCAGGACCGGAACAGTGTGCGTTCGAATCGCACCGACGCTACGCACGACGCTGTGGCCCAACGGGTAGAGGCGGCGGTCTGAGGGACCGCAGGTTGCAGGTTCGAATCCTGTCGGCGTCACGGTCGGTGTGATGGAGCGGTGAGGTTCTCCGGGCGCAGCAGCCGGTCCAGTTGTTCCTGCGTGAGCAGGCCGCGTTCCAGGACCAGGGCGCGGACGCTGCGGCCGGTGGCGAGGGCCTCGGCCGCGACCTCGGTGGCGGCGGTGTAGCCGATGAACGGGTTGAGCGCGGTCACCGTGCCGATCGAGTGGTCGACATAGCCCCGCAGCCGCTCCTGGTCCGCGGTGATTCCGGTGACGCAGCGCTCGGTCAGCGTCCAGCAGGCGCTGGTGAGCAGGGCGAGCGAGTCCAGCAGGCTGTGCGCGATGACCGGTTCGAAGGCGTTGAGCTGGAGCTGGCCTGCCTCGGCGGCCAGCGTGACCGTGACGTCGTGGCCGATGACGCGGAAGGCGACCTGGTTGACCGCCTCGGGGACGACCGGGTTGACCTTGCCGGGCATGATGCTGGATCCCGCCTGCACCGCCGGCAGGCAGATCTCGCCGAGGCCGGTGCGCGGCCCCGAGGAGAGCAGTCGCAGGTCGTTGCAGATCTTGGAGAGCTTGACCGCGACGCGCTTGAGCACGCCGGAGAGCTGGACGAACGCGCCGACGTCCCACGTGGCTTCGACCAGGTCGGGGGCGGTGCTGAGCGGCAGGTCCGTGAGTTCACGCAGCCGGGCGCAGACCAGCGCCGGGTAGCGTTCGGGCGCGTTGAGGCCGGTGCCGATCGCCGTGCCGCCGAGGTTGATCTCCAGCAGCAGTGCCGCCGCCTCGGTGAGCCGTTCGACGTCCTCCCTGATCGTGACCGCGAAGGCGCCGAACTCCTGCCCCAGGGTCATCGGCACCGCGTCCTGGAGCTGGGTGCGGCCCATCTTCAGCACCGGCGCGAACTCGGCCGCCTTCGCCGAGAAGGCGTCGGCCAGCGCGGTCAGCGTCGCGCACAGCTGACGCGTACCGGCCTGCAGGGCGATCCTGACGGCCGTCGGGTAGGCGTCGTTGGTGCTCTGGCTCAGGTTGACGTGCTCCAGCGGATGCAGGTGCCGATAGGCGCCCCGCGGGTGGCCGAGGAGTTCCAGGGCGCGGTTGGCCACGACCTCGTTGGCGTTCATGTTGGTGGACGTGCCCGCGCCGCCCTGGATGACGTCGACGACGAACTCGTCGTGCAGGTGCCCGGCCCGGATCTCCTGGCAGGCCCGGACGATGGCGTCGGCGCGGCGCCGGTCGAGCAGGCCCAGCTCCTGGTTGGCCTGCGCGGCGGCCTGCTTGACGCAGGCGAGAGCGACGACGAGTTCGGTGTGGGCGCTGATCGGGGTTCCGGTGAGCGGGAAGTTCTCCACCGCTCGCAGGGTGTGCACGCCGTAGTAGGCCTCGGCCGGGACCTCGCGGTCGCCGAGCAGGTCGTGCTCCGTGCGGTGCGGCGGGCCGGCCGGGGCCGTCACGACTCCACCCCCGCGCGGCGGTCGAGGCGCGCGGCCACGACGCGGCCGAGCACGCCGACGGCGAGCAGCACGGCCACCGTGCCGAGGGTGAAGGTCTCGAAGACGGTGCGGGAGACGCCCCAGTCGCCGTTGAAGTCGTAGGAGACGCCCAGGACCCGCTCCAGCACGCCGGGGAAGAGGGCGACCCAGGATCCGAGCACGATCCAGGCGTAGACCAGGCCGAGGCTGATCCGGAAGCCCCAGGCCCCGAACGGCACCCGGTACGGGCGCTCGACCTCCGGACGGGTCCTGCGCAGCACGCCCAGCGCAGGGACGACGGCGAAGTAGGACAGCAGCAGCGTCGTGACGGCCACGGTGAGCACCACCTTGAAGACCGCCGCCGTGCTGCCGTTCACCAGCAGCGTCGCCGCCAGCATGAAGGCCGTCGCGGTGAAGCCGGAGACCAGGTTCATCCGGACGGGGGTGCCCAGCCGCGGGTGGAACGCGCCCAGCGCCCGGCTGAAGAATCCGCCGTCGGCGGCGGCCATGGCCTGCATCCGGTCGCTGACGATCATCCAGGCGCTGCCCTGGGTCATCAGCACGAA
Source organism: Streptacidiphilus rugosus AM-16 (assembly GCF_000744655.1). Lineage (NCBI taxonomy): Bacteria > Bacillati > Actinomycetota > Actinomycetes > Kitasatosporales > Streptomycetaceae > Streptacidiphilus > Streptacidiphilus rugosus. The sequence continues at coordinate 2,125,839 of NZ_JQMJ01000004.1, forward strand.
GACGAACAGCACGCTGGTCGCGGTGAGCAGCGCATGGCCGGCGCCGCCGTAGCTGCCGAAGACCAGGGAGGCCGCGTCGAGGAATCCGGCGACGCCGGTGATCTGCCCGGCCGGGACCACGGCCAGGATCGCGAAGACCGGCAGCAGGTAGCAGCAGGCGGCGACGCCGCCGGAGACGCCGATCGAGACGGGGACGTCCCGCCGGGGGTTGCGCATCTCCTCACCGGCGGCGTTCGGGGCCTCGAAGCCCACGTAGGCGAAGAGCAGGATCGGGACGAGCGCGAGGAAGCCGCCCGTGGTGGGCGCGAAGCCGGTGCTGGTGAAGCCCTTGAAGCCGTGCTGGAAGCCGTAGCCGACGGCGGTGAGGGTGACCGTCAGCATGACGGCGACCTTGGCGATCGCGCCGATGGTCGTGATCCATTTGCCGCGGCGCAGCGACACGACGGCGGTCAGGATGGAGATCCAGATGAAGGCGAGCTTGAACACGTAGTCGGCGGCGGTGCCGCTGCCCAGCCGGGTGACGTGTCCGTCCCAGGCCTGCGCGGCCGCGAAGACCAGCGAACCGCCCAGCCAGACCGGGTTGGTGACCCAGTAGAGCAGCGTCGTCAGCGCGGCCGCGGTCCGTCCGAAGGCGAGCCTGACCCAGACGTAGGGTCCGCCCTCCTGCGGGAACGCGGCACCGGTCTCGGCGAACAGCAGGGCGTAGGGGACGAGGAAGAACAGCGCGAGGACGACGGTCCAGGTGACCGCCTCGCCGCCGCCGGTGGCGATCTGGCCGATCACGTCGGCGGAGATCACGGCGGCGACGCCGAGGGCCATGATGTCGAAACGGCCGAGGCTGCGGTGCAGGTTCGGCACGGAGTCCGATCTCTCGGCGGACACCTGGCCGTCCGTTGCGGGGGTGGCAAACACGGGAACTCCTCGGGGGTGGGGGGAGGCGGAGGTGTTCAACGCGAGCAGGAGCGGGAGCAGGAACGAAAGCGGGGGCAGAGGGAAGAAGGGGTCCGGGCCGCCCCGGCGAGGGTGGGGGTGGCGGGACGGCCCGGCGTCGGTTCGGTCAGCCGCGCAGTCCGCCGTCGGGCCGGACGCGCTCCAGGACCTGGCGCATGGCGGTGACCGTCTCCTTCGCCTCGGTCTCCGTCATGATCAGCGGCGGCGACAGGACCAGGCTGTGCGCGCAGTCGCGCACGATGACACCGGTCTCGCGGCGGATCACGTCCGGCAGCAGCGGCTGCAGCATCGGCAGCGGCGCGCGGGTCGCCCGGTCGGCGACCAGTTCGACGGCGAGCATCATCCCGACGGAACGGATCTCGCCGACCACGGGGAGGTCGCCGAGCTGCGCCTCCAGCTCGCGGTGCAGATGGCCGCCGATCTCGGTGGCCCGGGCGAGCAGGCCCTCGCGCTCGATGATGTCCAGGTTCTCCAGGGCGACGGCGGCGGCGACCGGGTGGCCGTTGTAGGTGTAGCCCATGGGGAAGCCGAAGTCGGCGAGCAGCTGCTCGGCGACGTGGTCGCCGACGAGCAGCGCGCCCAGCGGGATGTAGCCGGAGGTGATGCCCTTGGCGGTGACGATGATGTCCGGCGTGATGCCGAAGTGCTGGGCGGCGAACCACTTTCCGACCCGGCCGTAGGCGGTGACGACCTCGTCGAGGATCAGCAGGATGCCGTGGCGGTCCAGCACCTCGCGGACCCGCGGCCAGTAGTCGGCCGGCGGGACCAGCATGCCGCCGACGCCCATGATCGGTTCGCCGATCATCGCGGCGATGTTGCCGGGGCCGATCTCGGCGATCCGCTGCTCCAGCTCGGCGATCAGGAAGTCCGTGACCTCTTCCGGAGTCCGAGCCTGTCCCCCGTAGAGCTCACTGCGGTACGGCCACGGCGGGGTCAGGTGGGAGACGTGCGGCATCATCGGGGCGAAGCCCTCGTGGTAGACCGGGAAGCCGGTCGCCGACCCGCCCCCGTAGCCGATGCCGTGGTACGCCTTGTCGCGGGCCAGGATCCAGGTGCGGGAGGACTCGCCGCGCCGGTGGTGGTAGTAGCGGGCCATCTTGATCGCGGCCTCGTTGCCCTCCGAACCGCCGGAGGTGAAGTACACGTGGCCGAGCCCGTCCGGCGCGATCGAGGTCAGCCGGGTGGCCAGCTCGATCGCGCGGTCGTTCGAGAACTCCCAGAAACTGGTGAAGTACTCCAGCTTCGACATCTGCTCGTAGGCGGCGCGGGCCACCTCCTCGCGGCCGTGGCCGATCTGCGCGAGCCAGAGGCCGCCGGTGGCGTCCAGGTAGGAGCGGCCGTCCGCGTCGGTGAGGCGGCAGCCGGAGCCGCCGGTCATCACGACGCGCTCGGAGACGGAACCGGGCAGGTACGGGTGGATGATCCGGGCCCGGTCCGCGTCGCGCAGCTGCTCGGGGGTCAATGGGGTGCGGCTCATTGCGGTGCCGCCTTTCTTGCGAGGGACGCAACGAGGGGTGGGGAAGGAGGCGCGGGGCGCAGGGTGCAGGGCGCTCAGCCGAAGGAGATCCAGGTCGTCTTCAGCCCGGTGTACTTGTCGAAGGAGTGCAGCGAGAGGTCGCGCCCGTAGCCGGACTGCTTGAAGCCGCCGAAGGGCGTGGCGGTGCTCAGCGCGTCGACGGTGTTGACCGAGACCGTTCCGGCGTGGAGCGCTTCGGCGACGCGGTGGGCGCGGCCGAGGTCGCGGGTCCAGAGGGACGCGGCCAGACCGTACGGCGAGTCGTTGGCGATCCGGACCGCGTCCGCCTCGTCGCGGAACGGAAGGACCGTCAGCACCGGTCCGAACAGCTCCTCGCGGGCGAGCGGCGCGTCCTCGGGCAGGCCGGTGACGATGGTCGGGTGCAGGTAGGCGCCGATGCGGTCGGGCCGCGTTCCGCCGTGGACGACGTGTCCGCCCGCCGCGCGCGCCGCGTCGACGGCGTCCAGCAGTCGCTGGGCCTGGGCCTCGTCGACGAGCGGGCCCAGGCGGGTGGCGGGGTCGAGCGGGTCGCCGGGGACGTAGCCGGCGGCGTGTTCGGCGACCCTGGCGGTGAACTCCTCGACGATGTCCGCATGGACGAGCAACCGGGTGTTGGCGGAGCAGACCTGTCCCGCGTTGAAGCAGAAGCCGAAGGCGGCGCGCTCGGCGGCGGCGTCCAGGTCGGCGTCGGGGAAGACCAGGTCGGGGCTCTTGCCGCCCGCCTCCAGCCAGACCTGCTTGCCGTTGGACTGCGCCGCGTAGGACAGGAAGTGGCGTCCGACCGTGGTGGATCCGGTGAAGGCCAGCACGTCCACGTCCGGGTGCAGGCCGAGCGCGCGGCCGGCCGTCTCGCCGAGGCCGGGGACGACGTTGAGCACGCCCGCGGGGATGCCTGCCTCGACGGCCAGCCGGGCGAGCAGCAGCGCCGACTGCGGCGACTGCTCGGCGGGCTTGAGCACGACGCTGTTGCCGGCCGCCAGCGCCGGGGCCAGCTTCCAGGAGGCGAGGTCGAGCGGGAAGTTCCACGGCACGACCGCGCCGACCACGCCGAGCGGCACCCGGCGGACCAGCGCGAGGTTGCCCGGGGCGGCGGGGGCGATCTCGTCGTAGAGCTTGTCGACGGCCTCGGCGTGCCAGGCGAAGCAGCCTGCCGCGCCGGGGACGTCGACCGTGAGGGCTTCGGCGACGGGCTTGCCCATGTCGAGCGAGTCGTACAGCGCCAGCTCGGGGCCGTGTCGCTCGATCAGCTCGGCCAGTCGCAGCAGGCGCTTCTTGCGCGCCTCGGGCGCCAGACCCGACCAGCGGCCGTCGGCGAAGGCGGCGCGGGCCGAGCGGACGGCGTCGTCGACGTCGGCCGTGTCGCAGGCCGCGATCTCGGCGAGCGCCTTCCCTGTGGCCGGGTCGGTGTCGGTGAAGGTGGCACCGGAGCGGGCGTCGCGCTGCTCGCCGCCGACGAAGGCACGGGTCTGCGGGACCAGCTCGGCGGCCAGTCGCCGCCAGTCGGCATGGGAACCGGGGGCGGAGGTGGGAGCGGGGGTGGGGGTGGAGTCACTCATGGGAGGGGGTCCTCAGGTGTGCTCGCGAGTTCTTTGATGCGAGATTCAAACAATGGGATACGCCCACGTCAATGATTGGAGGGCATCTACGTTGAAAAATTTGATGCGCGTGTCAGAGAATGCTTGGCATGGCACGACCGAAGAACCAGGGAGCCCGCCGCGTCGCGCTGATCGACGCCGCCGGACGGGCCATCGCGGAGCGCGGCATGGCCGGCCTCCGGATCAAGGACATCGCCGCCGAGGCGGGTGTCTCGGCGGGATCGGTCCTGTACTACTACCCGGAGCTGGACGACCTCGTGCTGGCCGTCCACCAGGACGCCGTCGAGCGGTACCTGATGCAGCGGCAGGAACGGACCGAGACGCCCGGCGGCGACCCGGTCGCCCGGATGCGCGCCGCGCTCGGCTCGGGACTGCCCGAAGGGCCGGACGACGCGGTGCACCGGCTCCTCTTCGAACTGCACGGACTCGCCGACCGCAGCACGGGCCACGCGGCGCTGATGGGCTCGCTCTTCGCCCGCGAGGTCGCGCTCTACTCGACGCTGCTGGAGCTCGGCGCGATGGCGGGCGTGTTCGCGCCGGCCGGACCGGTCGCCGACACGGCGCGCACCCTGGTCGCCCTGGAGGACGGCTTCGGTCTGCACATCGTCGCCCGCAACCGGGTCCTGGACAGGGCCACGGCCCTCGCCCTGCTCACCGCCCACGCCCGCGCGGTCACGGGCTGTCCCGCGCTGTAGCGCCCCCGACACGGGCGGACGGGGCATGGGCTGACGGGGCATGGACGGACTGCGCCGCCGCCAGGTCCGCCGCCGTCAGCGCCAGGGCCAGCGCGCCGTCGAGCAAGGCCGCGTCGGCGGCCCGGCTCGCGCAGGCGGCGGCGAACTCGCGCTGGTGGTTGAGCGCGGGCAGCGACCCGATGCCGATGTAGGGGTGGAGCGCCCGGACGACCCGCGAGACGTTGCCCATGTCGGTCGAGGCCCGGTTCATCCGCGCCGCGGGATCCTCGCGGGCGGCGAAGCGGCGGCCCAGCCCCAGGGCGTTGCGGCGATAGAGCGCCAGCAGTTCCGCGTCGCCCCGGAACTCCGAGTACGGCGGCGACTCCGGCTCGATCTCCAGCGCGCACCCCGAGGCCAGCGCGCCCGCCCGGAAGCAGGCCTCGACACGGCCCTGGACCCGTTCCAGCTCCCCCAGGTCCGCCGCGCGGACGTACCAGCGCCCCTCGGTCCGCTCGGGGATGGCGTTGGGGGCCTCTCCCCCGCGGGTCACCAGCCCGTGCACCCGCGTGGACGCGGGCAGTTGCTGGCGCAGCAGGCCGATGCCGACCTGGGCCACGGTGAACGCGTCGGCCGCGTTGCGGCCCTGCTCCGGATAGGCGGCCGCATGAGCGGCCCGGCCCGTGTACCGGACGCCCAGATGGGCGACGGCGAAGGGCTCGGCCTCAGCCACGTCGACCGGTCCAGGGTGGACCATCATCGCCACGTCGACGCCCTCGAAGGCGCCGCGCTCCAGCATCAGGATCTTGCCGCCGCCGCCCTCCTCGGCCGGGGTGCCGAGGACCGTGACGGTCAGCCCGAGGTCGTCGGCCACCCTGGCCAGCGCGGCGGCGGCGCCGACCGCCGAGGCGGCGATGACGTTGTGCCCGCAGGCGTGCCCGAGGCCGGGCAGGGCGTCGTACTCGGCGCAGAGCGCGACATGCAGCGGGCCGCTGCCGACCGTCGCGGCGAAGGCGGTGGGCAGCCCGCAGACGCCGGGGGTGACGGCGTAGCCGAGGTCGTCCAGCAGCTCGGCGGTCCAGCGGGCCGCCTGCTCCTCCTCCCAGGCGGTCTCGGGGTGGGCGTGCAGCCGGTGCGACAGGCCGACCAGCTCGTCGGCGAGTCCGGCGACCGTCCCGGTCAACACGCCGCGGGCGGCCGTCGGCGCCTGGGCGAGGGCGGGCGCGGGCGCAGTTGCGGCTCCGGAGCGTTGCTGATCAGCCATCACAGGTCTCCCGGCACGCCGTAGCTGGGGGCCGTCTCCGGCGCCAGCGCCCGGCGGACGTAGGCGTCCTGCTCCGGCTCCCAGAGCCGCCACAGGGCGGCGAGCTCGGCGACGGGATCGCCCTCGGTCCAGTCGATCCGCAGATCCACCACCGGCCACGGCACGGCGTCCGCGACCAGAAGACCGGCGGAGTGGACCGGCCCCTCCTCGCCGCCCGCCGCGACTCCGGCGGCCAGCGCGTCCATCAGCCGCTGTGCGAGGGCGCGTTCGGGATGCGCGGCGAATGCCTCGACCATCGCGTCAGGAACGCCCTCGCCGCGCAGCATGTTGCCGGCGGCGACACAGTCCGCGCCCACACTCTGGGCGTGGAGGCCGAGCGCGTACTCGCCCGAGAAGGCGGCCGGACCGCCCTCCGCCCCCACCGCCGTCAACTGGCGCCAGGCGACCAGGGGTTCGGTGTCGGCGGTGTGCCGGACGGCGTCCGGGGCGGTGGAGCCCGCGGCGATCAGATCGAGCAGCCAGGGGCCGAGCCGCGGGTCGGTGACGTTCTGCGTGCACACCGCCCCGACGCCGGCGCGGACATGGGCGCAGCGGGAGGCGACGGCCGGGCTGGAGGAGGCGATCGCCACCCCGAGCTGCCCGGTCCGGGCACAGCGGGCCGCGAGGGAGAAGGTCACAGCAGCTCTCCCCGCTCGGCCGCCCTGGCGTGCCGGACACCGGCCGCCTCGGCCCGGCGCGAGGCCGGGATGACGGCGGTCGCGTCGATCTCGACCAACCACTCGGGGCGGGCCAGGGCGGAGACGACCAGGCCCGTGGAGACGTAGTGCACGCCCTTCAGCCAACGGCCCATCACCTGGTAGACCGGCTCGCGGTAGCGGATGTCGGTGAGATAGACGGTGATCTTGACGATCTCGTCCAGCGCGCTGCCGGACTCCTGCAGCAGCAGGGCGATGTTGGACATCGCCTGTTCCGCCTGCGCCTCCACGTCGCCGACGCCGACGCTCTGCCTGGTCTCCAGGTCCTGTCCGATCTGCCCGCGCAGGTAGACGGTGCCGTCGGCGACGACGGCCTGGGCCAGGTCGTTGGCGAGGTGCTGCTCGGGATAGGTGTCGGCCGTGTTGAAGCGCCGGATGCGGTGGAACGCCATGGCTCACTCCTGGGCTTGCTGATGGGAGTGGGCACGGACCGCGGGAACGGCCGCTTCACCCACTACGGAAACTATGGAAGCGGCACTTCCGCTGGTAAAGCAGATCTTTTAGGGTTGGGTCATCGTGAAATCAGATGTGCGCGCATGCAGGCGGATGCGCGCTGGACGCGCAGAGGCGCCCGGGAGGTGGCGGCAGCCATGACAGCAGCGGTCGGGTTCACGCTGGCGCAGCTGCGGTACTTCGTGGTGGCCGCCGAGGCCGGCAGCATGACCGCCGCCGCCGAGCGGCTGCTGATCGCCCAGTCGGCCGTCTCCACCGCGGTCTCCAACCTGGAGCACGAGCTCGGCGTGCAGCTGTTCATCCGGCGCAAGGGCAAGGGCCTGGTGGTCACCCCCACCGGCGAACGCCTGCTGCTCCAGGCCAGGGAACTGCTCAGCCACGCGCTCGACGTGGCCGCCGAGGCCCGGGGCGGCGAGGGCGGGCTGAGCGGACCGGTGCGGCTGGGCTGCTTCGTCACGCTGGCCCCCTTCGTCCTGCCCGGACTGCTGGCCGCCGCGGCCGAACGCCACCCGCAGCTGCAGATCGACATCATCGAGGGTGAGGCCGACGAGCTCGACCGCGCCCTGCGCACCGGGCGGACCGACTTCGCGATCACCTACGACCTCGGCCTCGGGCCCGGCGTCGCGCGCGAGACCATCGCCTCCCTCCCGGCCCACGCGGTCGTCGCGGCCGACCACCCGCTGGCCGGCCGCGGCACCGTCGACCTGGCCGAACTCGCCCACGAGCCCTTCGTCCTGCTCGACCTGCCGCACAGCCGCGACTACTTCTGGTCCCTGGTCACCGCCACCGGCATCACCCCGACGATCCGCCACCGCTCCCACAACTACGAGGCGGTCCGCTCCCTGGTCGCCCTCGGCCACGGCTTCTCCGTGCTGCACCAGCGTCCGGCGACCGAGGACACCTACAGCGGCGCCAAGGTGGCCGTGCTCGCACTCACCGACGAGCACCCGCCGCTCGACCTGGTCCTGGCCCGGATGGCCGGCGTCCGCCAGACCGCCCGCGCCACGGCCGTCATGGACCTCGCCCAGGAACTTCTGACCGGCTCGCAGCAGAGCTGAGAACACATCTGCAAAACAGATCTCCCACAACGAAAACCTCTATTGGACAGAATTCGAGGCCCGCGCCGAGGATTCCTCATGCGGTGGCGCAGTCAGCCCGACACCGGACGGGCGCCGGACGTGCCGCCGCCTGAGCGGAGGTTGACATGCCGAGTGAAGAGACCGACGTCGTCGTCGTCGGCGCGGGCCAGGCGGGCGTGGCGATGAGCGAACACCTCGGAGCCTGCGGGATCCCGCACATCGTGCTGGAGCGGCACCGCGTCGCGGAACGGTGGCGCTCCGAGCGCTGGGACTCCCTGGTCGCGAACGGGCCCGCGTGGCACGACCGCTTCCCCGGCATGGAGTTCCCCGACGTCGCCCCGGACGCCTTCGCCTCGAAGGAGCAGGTGGCCGACTACTTCGCCGCCTACGCCGAGAAGATCGGCGCGCCGGTCCGCTGCGGCGTCGAGGTGACCTCGGTGCGTCGGCACGCGGGCCGGCCCGGCTTCCGGGTCGAGACCTCGGCGGGCGCCATCGACGCGCGCTTCGTCGTCGCCGCGACCGGACCGTTCCAGCGCCCCCTGATCCCGCCCGTCGTCCCCGACGGCGCCGTCCCCGTGCAGATCCACTCCAGCGACTACCGCAATCCCGGCCAACTGCCCGAGGGCGCGGTGCTGGTGGTCGGGGCCGGCTCCTCGGGGGTCCAGATCGCCGACGAGCTGCGCCGGTCGGGCCGCAGGGTGCTGCTCTCCGTCGGGCCCCACGAGCGTCCACCGCGCCAGTACCGGGGCCGCGACTTCTGCTGGTGGCTCGGCGTGCTCGGCCTCTGGGACGCGGAGACGCCCCCGCAGGGCGCCGAGCACGTCACCATCGCGGTCAGCGGCGCGCGCGGCGGCCACACCGTGGACTTCCGCACGCTGGCCGCCGACGGCATCGAACTGCTCGGCCTGACCACCTCGTACCGGAACGGCGTGCTGCGCTTCGCGCCCGACCTCGCCGCCAACATCGCGCTCGGCGACGCCAAGTACCTCGAACTCCTGCGGGCGGCCGACGCCTACGTCGAGCGCAACGGGCTCGACCTCCCCGAGGAGCCGCAGGCCCACGTGCTCGGCCCGGAGCCGGCCTGCGTCACCGCACCCCGCCTGGAGCTCGACCTGGCCGAGGCCGGCGTGACCGCGATCGTCTGGGCGACCGGCTTCGCCGCCGACTACGGCTGGCTCGATGTCGACGCCTTCGACGACAGGGGCCGGCCGAAGCAGCGACGCGGCGTCTCCGCCGAACCCGGCGTCTACTTCCTCGGCCTGCCTTGGCTCTCCCGCCGTGGATCCAGCTTCATCTGGGGCGTCTGGCACGATGCGCGCCACGTCGCCGACCACATCGCCACCCAGCGCGGCTACCTCGCCCAGGAGGGCTGAGCGGCCGCCCGGCTTCCGGGCTGACCGGCACCCGGCTGCCCACCCCGCTACCCGTCGCCGGGCGGGCTGGCGACCCGCCGGGCCAAACGCGCCAGGGCGTGCGCGTTGGCCCGGCGGACGCCGAGCGGGAAGAGCGCGGCCCGGCCCGGAAGGCGGAAGCCTCCGGTCGCGGCGACCAGGGTGCCCTCCGGCGCCGGCGCCGCCGCGATGCCGATCATCAGGAACCGGCTCTGCATCCAGCACCAGCCCGGCTCCAACTGCACGTCGAAGCGGGCCCGGAAGCCCAACCGCCCACGGGCGAGAGCTTCGAGCCCGCCGTCCACCTCGCGCAGCGTGATGTCGCGCATGTCGACCTCGAAGGTGCCGAGTTCACGCTCCAGATCACTGACGATCCCCCAGAGCCGCTCGAACGGCACCGGGATGACCCGCTCCGCGACCGCCGCGCCGGAGATGCCCGCGGCGAGCACGCGCAGTCGCCGTACCGGATCGAAGTCGGCCACCGGCCAGTTCGGCGTCATACGCCCCACGCCTTTCTGAAGTTGTCACGGGCCCGGTGCAGCCGGGACTTGACGGTACCCACCGGGAGGGCCAGCAGCTCGGCGGCCTCGGACTCGTCCAGTCCCTCCACGTCGCGCAGCACGATCACCGCCCGGTGCTCGGGGGACAGCCTGGCCAGCACGTCGGAGACGTCCGTCGCCTGCTCCACGTCGCCCCGGCTGGGGATGCCGTCCAGCCGGTCACGCGGATCGACCGGAACGCTGCGCGCCGAACGCTTCGCCAGCCGCACCGACTCGCGGACCGCGATGGCCCGGACCCACCCGTGGCAGGCCGCCGGATCCTTGAGCGAACGGAGGTTACGGAACACCGCGATCAGGGTCTCCTGCGTCGCGTCCGGCCCGTCGTCCAGCGCGATCGGGCCGCAGACCCGGGCCGCGTAGGGGGCGAGCCGGGCCAGGAGAGAGCTCATCGCCACGGTGTCACCACCCTGGGCGCGTCTCACCAGGTCGGAGAGTTCGTCATCCTTCACGCCTGGAGGAGGAGCCGACCGCCCCGGACGTTCCATCGCATCCCCCACGTGTTCTCCGCCCCCGGACTCTTCTACGCCCCGGACTCTTCTCCGTCCTGGACTGTTCTCCGCCCCGGACTCTTCTCCGCCCCCGATCCCTTCTCTGCCCGGCTTTCCCGGCGGTCGACGGAACGTCCGCCCGAAACTCCGCCTCTTCCTGGCGGACAACAGCGCGCGCTCACAGCCGAGGCGGCGCGCGCCCGACCGGGACTGACGGAGGATCCGATGAGGACACGCACCAAGGCGCTGACCGTGGCCACCGTACTGACGGTGGACGCCGCCATCCACCTGTACTGGGCGACGGGGGCCATCTGGCCCGCCCACTCGCTCGACTCCCTGTCCCACGCGGTGCTCAACGCCCACGTGCGCTGGGACCCGCCGGTGCTGCTGCCGATCGCCGGGATGCTGGTGACCGGATCGGCCCTGCTGCTCGCCAGGGCGCGGAGGCGCGGCGGCCGCGTCGCGGCGCTGGGCAGCCTTGCGGTGGCCTGCGGACTGGGTCTGCGCGGAGCGGCCGGGATCGTGTGGATCACCGGTCTGGGAAGCGACCCGCAGACCCCCTTCTACTGGCTGAACCTGCTCGCCTACACCCCCGCCTGTCTCGTCCTCGCGCCGATGGCGTTCTCGGTCGCGACCGGTCGTCGGGCCGCCGGGGTCGGCCGGTTCAGGACGCTCCGGCACGCGTCGGCCCGGCGGGGCGGCGGGACCGCCGCCCCGGCGGCAGACTGAAGGCATGCCCGAGCTGCCGGAGGTCGAGTCACTGACCCGCTTCCTGGCCGACCATCTCGTCGGCCGGACCGTCGAGCGCGTGTACCCGGTCGCGGTGCACGCGCTGAAGACCTACGACCCGCCCGTCACGGCGCTCGAAGGCCTGATCTTCGACGGCGCGGGACGGCACGGCAAGTTCCTCGACCTGCGGGCCGGCGAGCTGCATCTGGTCGTCCACCTGGCCCGGGCCGGCTGGGTCAGGTGGAGCGAGTCGATGTCCACCGATGCACCGCGCCCGGGCAAGGGACCGCTCGCGCTGCGGCTGCGGCTCACCGACCCGCCCGAGGGCGGCCCCGGTGCCGGCTTCGACATCACCGAGGCGGGCACCCAGAAACACCTCGCCGTCTACGTGGTCCGCAACCCCCAGGACGTCCCCGGCATCGCCAGACTCGGCCCCGACCCACTGTCCCCCGACTTCACCCTGGAGTCCTTCACCGCCCTGCTCGCAGCCGAGCGCCGACAGATCAAGGGCGTGCTGCGGGACCAGAGCGTCCTGGCCGGCATCGGCAACGCCTACTCCGACGAGATCCTGCACGCCGCCCGGATGTCCCCGTTCAAGCTTGCCGCCAACCTCTCGGAGGAGGAGGTCACCGCGCTCCACCAGGTCATCGGCACCACGTTGACCGAGGCGGTGCAGCGCGCCGAAGGACTGCCGCTGCGCGACCTGAAGGCCGAGAAGAAGAGCGGGCTGCGCGTCCACGGCCGCACCGGCGAACCGTGCCCGGTCTGCGGCGACACCATCCGCGAGGTCTCCTTCGCGGACTCGTCGCTGCAGTACTGCCCGACCTGCCAGACCGGCGGCAAGCCGCTCGCCGACCGCCGCCTCTCCCGCCTGCTCAAGTAGCCACGGGCCGACCGGGGCCGGTCCCCCGGCGCCAGACGTCAGGCCTCAGGCGTTGTACAGCAGACATCGGCCATCAACCGCACCAGAAGAGCACAGGGTGGCAGGTCGAGGTCGCCGTCGGCTTGGCCGACGGCGAGGTCCCGCCGCCCGTGCTTCCCCCTGCGGTGCCGGTGCCACCGGTCGCGCTGCTCGGCCTGGCCGTGCTCCCGCCACCCGTGCTCGACCCGGTGCCCGACCTGGACGTGGCCGCGCCCGAAGCCGACGGCGAGGCCGACGCCGACCGCGACTTGGTCGGATGCGCCCGGTGCGTGGGAACGCTGTTCACCGGCGCGCTCGTCTCCGGCGTCGGCGCGGCACTGCTCTGCGCCGTCGAGCCGAACCCGTCCGCCGCGCTCCCGCTCCCTGTCGGCGCACCCACGGACGCGGGCGTGCTGACCGCCACCGCGATCCCTGCGGCGGCGAGTACCGCCGTGCTCAGCCCGCCCACGAGCAGCCCCCGTCCCCGACCGCGCGCCTTCCGCCGCCGGTTCGCGGCTCGGCGGGGGCCCGGCTGTTCGTAGGCGTACTCGACCGTCCGCGCGGGCACCTCCGGCGCCGACTGCGGCAGCTCCGCTGCCTGCGCCCCGCAACCGGGGCAGCACAGCGCGCCGTTGAGATGGCGTCGGCAGGTGTGGCAGTAGTTCATCGCGTCTTCCGGGCCTGTCGTACGGGTGAGCGCTCGATCGGTTGATCGGGTGTTTGGGTGATCGGCCGATCTGTTGACCGGCACCTGGCGAGCCTAGGAGTGCAGCTGCGTCGGGCGACAGGTGAACGAGGTGAGGCTTATGGGGAGAAGTGGTGGATCTTCGCGCCCGCGCTGTCGCCCGTGGCGGTGCGACCGATATGGGCGGCTTCGACCAGGGGCAACTTCGACGCCCCCCACTTTGCTGACACTCGATGTCAGTGAACCGTTCGTACTCTCTCCCCCATGACCACCACCTCACGGCTGCTCGTCGTCGCCGCGTTCACGACCGCGCTCGGCAACAATGTCCAACTCATCGCCGGCGCCCTGCTGATGATCCGCCAACAGCACACGATGACGGCGGTGGGGTGGCTCTTCATCGCGGTGGCCCTGCCCCAGGCGCTGCTGTCACCCTTCTTCGGCCGCCTCGCGGACCGCTTCGACCGACGTCGTCTGTGGATCGCCTGCGACACCGGCAGCGCGGCGCTGGCCCTCGCCCTGCCCGGCTGGCTCGCCCTCGGCGGTTCCACCGCGGCCGGCGTCTACGGCGCGAACTTCGCGCTCGCGCTGGTCGCCGCGCTCTTCTTCCCCGTCTCCGCGGCCCTGATCAAGGAGCGGATCGCCGAGCCCGGCCTGCGTCGCTTCAACGCGGGCTACGAGATGGCGACCCAGGCGGGGATGCTGCTCTCCGCGACGGTCGGCGGACTCGCCGTCCAGACGCTGGGCGCCGAGCCCCTGCTCGTCTTCAACGCGCTGACCTTCGTGGTCTCTGCCCTCTGCGTCACCGCGATCCGCGCCGGACGCGCCCATGCCCCCGCCCCCGCTCCCGCGGCGGCTCTTCCCGTGGGCGTGGCCGTGGCCGGGACCGTGGCCGGGACCGCGACTGTGCGCACACCGCTGCGCGTCATCGTCCTCTACGCCCAGGGCAGCGTCGTCGTCACCGTCTTCAACGCGCTGCTGCCGACCTTCGTCCTCGCCGAACTGCATCGCGGTGCGGGCACCTTCGGCGCGATCGACGCGCTGGGCAGCCTCGGGTTCCTCTTCGCGGCGGCGGCGTACCGGACAGTGGCCCGCCGGCATCCGGATCTGCGGATCGCGCTGGCCGGGTTCCTGGCCTGCAATGTGCTCATGGTCATGCAGGGACTGTTCGGCGTACTCGGCCTGGCACTGCTGGTCCCCCTGGGGGCCTTCGTCTTCGGCCAGGCCCGCATCGCGTCCCGCAACCTGCTGATGACCTCCGTGGACGCGGCGAACGTCGGCCGCGCCTTCGGCCTCGCGAACGGGGGCGGGCTGGCCGCCACCATCGTCGCCATGCTGGCGGTCTCGACCGTCACCGACCACAGCGACGCCCGCTTCGGCTTCGCCGCGACGGCCGCGATCGGCGCGGTCTCGACGCTCTCCGCCGCGGCGCTGCGCCGTCGGCAGCCGCGGGAGCTGCTGCCGACGGGGCCTCTCGCGGATTCTCCTGCGGTGCAGACGCTCAGTCAGCCGACGAGTGGGCACTGACGAACGCGTCGCCCAGCACCTCGTGCGCCGCCTTGAGGTGGTCCAGATCCACCTCGCCGTACTCGGCGGCGTGACCGTCCAGGGCCTGAAGGATCCGCTCGACGGGCTCGTGCGTTCCACCGAGGCGCTGCTCGGCGTAGGCGGCTATGCCGAGCTTGAGAAAGAGCTTGGCCGCGTGACGGTGCTCGGCGTATTCGCTCGCGGCGTCCCCGGCGGCCTCCACACCGTTCTCGACGATCTCGACTGCGCGCTCGATGAAGCTCATTGCTCCACTCCCTGGGGCGAAAACCTGCTGGTGAAAGTGCGCAAAGTACGCGGCGCAAACGATAGGACAGCGCGTGATCATCGCGCACCCGAGCGCAGATCACGGTTTGGTGCGCGGTCACACGCGCGGTCACCGACAGCCACGAATGAGTGATGGCGCGGCTACTTTCCGTCACGTAGTGTGCTTGGATACTGCCCGACCAGCTCAGTCGAGACGGGGGTGCGCGCCACCATGCCTGGAGCCGGATACAGCGTCAACATCGATGCACTGCAGTCAACGGTCCGCCAACTGCGCTGCCTCGCAGACAGCTTGGACACCCCGCGGGCGAGCGCCCGCTACGACACGGCGATCCCGACGGGGATACTCGGTCGCGGCTTCGCCGGCGCGGCGGCCCTGTCCGACAAGCACGACGAGATGCGGGACTGGCTGGAGTCGACGATCGGGGAGCTCCAGGGCTTCATCGAGCGCTACGGCAGCCAGACCAAGCAGGCCGCGGAGGCGTACACGGAGCAGGAACTGCGGACCCGCCAGGACCTGTTCTCCTCGGCCGGCGGCGCGTGAGCAGCGGCCACGGCCCGTTCGCCGGGACGCCGCTGGGCGCCCTGCGGGCGATGATCGCCGACGCCAACGCGGGCGGGCTCGACGCGGTGGCGTCGAGGTGGTCCGCGATCCACGACGCGCTCCGCCAGGCGCAGGACGACCTCCTCCACCACACCCTCGCCGCCACGGACCACTGGACCGGCTCCGCCGCCGACGCCTTCACCTCCCGCGCCGACGAACTCCACCGCTCCCTCGGCAACGGCGCGGCCTACGCCTTCAACGCCTCCTCCGGCGTCTCCTGTGCCGCGGACGCCCTCCGCACCGCCCAATCCACGATGCCCCCCGACCCCGACCCCCTCGAACAAGCCGCTACCTGCGCCGCAACGGGCACCTGCGGCGAACCGTCACCCCTGATGCTGCAGCGCCAACGGGAGGCGGCGGCGGTAATGGACCGCCTGGAGGAGCGATACCGCGCGGCGGGCGAGATGATCGGCCGTCCAGTGGAATATCGGGCGGACACAGACCGTGGGGTCTTCCCACCTCCCCCTCAGTCTCAGCAGCGACCAGCCTCTAAACTCAGCTCAGCGCCCGTCCACGCCAGCAGCAGGATTGGCAAGCAAACGACCCCGGGCGAAAATCACGGCGGGGCGAGCATGGCTAGCGCGAGTCGCATGGGAAATGAACCGAGGAGCGGCACCAATGAGCGCCCGCCATCGGGAACGAGCGGCATTGGGGCGGTCGCCGCACTCGAAGGAGAAAAGGATCTCGCCCAACCAATTTCATTCCGCGAGCCCTCCGGGGATCTGAAGTTTCCGCCGAGCGCGAATGCGTCGAATCAATTTGCTTCATTCGCGCCGCCGCCCGCAGTGCCCGCCAATCCCAACGCGGACTCACGGGCCACCAACCCTGAAGTTTATAATCCCTCATACGAGCGCACCAGCACCCCGAACAGAAAAGACACCCCGAAACTCCCGGGAAACCTAGAGATTACGGGACGCCGCTCCCTCGATACTCATCAGGCCGAGGTTCAATTGGAGACCCCCGAAAGCATGAGCAATGAAATAATCCCCTCCAACTGGTCAACGGCGCATGGCTCAGGAGCATCCGACACTCCAACTCCCGCAACCATTGGGGGAACCCCGGTTCCTGCTCCAGCAGCAACCATGGGTTCGCTACGGCGCCGACGTCGCCCTCGACCTAACTGGCTAGCGGAATCCGAAGAAACCTGGATTCCGACTTCCGCCTGCAACCCCGCCGTCATTGAATAGGAATCGATCAAACTGGGAACTCTCTTGAACATCAGGCGGCAAGCATTCAAGGTAGCCCTCCCCTGTTCAATCATCATCGCCATCGCAGGATCCGACCCCGTGATGGCAGACTCCGTACGGGATGCACAGTGGCCACTAAGAGTATTCAACGCCCAAAACAGGGTCTGGCCCCACTCAAACGGCCAGGGAGTTTTGGTGGCTGTCATCGATAGCGGCATCCGATCTTCTCATGTCGACCTATTCGGAAAGGTCGCCAACGGATTCGATTACATGACAAACGACTCAGAGCCCAAGGACCATGACAAATACGGTCACGGAACTGGCATGGCCAGTCTCATCTGCGGACACGGCCACGGCGACAAGCACAGCGATGGGATCCTTGGCCTATCGCCCGGTGTGCAAATCCTGCCCATTGCCATCGACATCGGCACTACTGCCGACAGCAAAGAAGCCCGCGCAATCAGATATGCTGTTGACCATGACGCAAAGGTGATCAACATGTCCTTTGCTGGCCCGGCATCAGTCGAAGGAGATGCGGATGCAATTTCCTATGCGCGTACTCACGACGTTGTATTGGTTGCCAGTGCCGGAAATAGAGGATCAGATCGCCTGGAATGGCCGGCCGCATACCCTGGAGTCGTATCCGTAGGCGCAGTCGACGCCGACGGGCAAGTGTGGCCCCAATCCAACTACGGACCGCAGCTCACTCTGACTGCCCCCGGCGTCAACATCGTGGCCGCGGGGGCGCACAGTGACACCGAGTATCGGCTTTCCGACGGGACGAGTGATGCTGCGGCGTATGTGTCCGCGGAGGCGGCGCTCGTGCGGGCGGCGTTTCCGAGGTTGACCGCTGGGCAGGTGGTGAATCGGATGATCAAGTCCGCCATGAACCCCACGGGGAAGGCTCATGACGATCACTACGGCTACGGGATCATCCGGCCGGACGCGGCGCTGACCTTCGACATTCCTGCCGGGCCCGCCGCAGGTCCGCTGCCGCAGGCAGCGGTCAGTGCCACGGCTGCTGGGGTGGCGCCCGAGGGGCGGCAGGTGGCTGGGGTGAGGCCGGTCGGGGGCGGAGGGGGCGGTGGGGTGGTCGTCGGAGGGGTGGCGGTCGCGGTGGTGGGGATAGTTGGCGCGGGCGTGTGGTGGTGGAGGAGGCGGGCGCGGGGCGCCCGGTGAGCGGTTGCGGATGGGCGCAGCGTGGCGTGGCATGGAACCCGGTAGTCCGCAGCGCGGGAGAGGAGCGGGGCCATGCAGGACCGTGCTCCGTCCCGCAAGGCGAGGCCGGTGCGGACGAGTCGGGTTCTGCTGCTTCTCCCCATCGCGCTGATGGTGCTCATCGCCCTGACCGACATCATCGCCCCCGCCGACATCCACCTCGGCCCGCTGCTCGTCGTGGCGCCGGCCATCACCGCCTCTTTCGGCAGCGCCCGCGCGACCGCCGCCATCGGCACGCTCGCCGTCGCCACCCTCGTGGCGATCGGCATCTCGCGCGGAGTGATCACCACCGAGAACCTCCAGGTGCAGATCGCCTCCCTGGTCGCCATCGGCGCGTTCGTCGTCGTCTTCGTCCACCTCCGCGAGCGCCGCATCGTCGAGCTCGAACGGGTGAAATCCGTCTCCGAGGCCGCCCAGCAGGTCCTGCTACGACCGCTCCCCACCCGCGCCGGCCCGCTGCGCATCGCCTCCGCCTACCACGCCGCCACCAGGGACGCCCGGATCGGCGGCGACCTCTACGCCGCCGCCCGAACGCACGCGAGCACCCGACTCGTGATCGGTGACGTCCGCGGCAAAGGCCTGGCGACCCTCGGTGACGCGGCGCTGCTGCTCGGCGCCTTTCATGCCGCCGCTCACCGCCAAGCCCCACTTCCCGAGCTCGCCGCCTCCCTCGACGACAGCGTCACCTGGGGCCTGGCCGAGCTCGCCACCACCAACGGAACCGCCGAGGCCGACGCGGGGGAACGGTTCGTGACCGCCGCCATCGTCGACATCCTCGACGAACTCCCCCTTCTCCGCCTCATCAACTGCGGGCACCCACATCCCCTGCTGCTGCACGCGGGACGGGCCACCGCCCTGGAGGTGCCCGAGCAGAGCCCCCCGCTCGGACTGGGCCTCGGAGCGGGCGACGAGCCCTTTCCGCTCGCCGAGTTCCCGTTCGAACCGGGGGACATGCTGCTGCTCTACACGGACGGATTGATCGAGGCCCGGAATCCGGACGGAGAGTTCTACCCGCTGATGGAGCGGATCGAGGTGCTCGCGACGCGTCCGACCCCGCCGGAGGAGGGGCCCGAGGGGCTGCTGAATCGACTGACCGAGGACCTGCGCCACTATGTCAGCGGCCCGCTCCAGGACGACGCCGCGATGATCGCGATCGTCCGGGCCCCGCTTCCCGCGCGGGGCCCGGACAAGGGCACGGCCGAGGACCGAACGGTCAGCTGACCGAGTCGGCTGCGGCGAGCTGAGCCGGGGTGGCTTCGGCCTCCACCGCCACCGGCCTCGTCGACGACGCGGCCGAGGCCGCGATGGGCGCTCCTGTCGTGGTGCGCAGCGGGACCTCCTTGACGAAGAGGATCGCCACGACCGCCGCCAGGGCGAACGGCGCGCCGTAGAGGAAGACGTCCGCCACGCCGTGGCCGAAGGCCGCCTCCACCACGCTGCGGACCGGCACGGGAAGCGCCGACAGCTTCGGCAGGCTTCCGCTGTTGCCGGCGGAGTGCACGCCGATCGCGGAGAGGCCGTCCGCGGTGTAGCGAATGACCTTGGTCGACATGATCGACCCGAGCGCGGAGACGCCGACCGCGCCGCCGAGGGTCCGCATGAAGGCGACGACGGCGCTCGCCGCGCCCAGTTCCTCCCGCCGGACCTGGTTCTGCACCGAGAGCACCAGGTTCTGCATCGTCATGCCCAGCCCGGAGCCGATCAGGAACATGTAGACCGCGAGCAGCCAGTAGTCCGTGTCCGAGCGGACCGTGCCCATCAGGAAGAGTCCGGCGGCCGTGAGCAGCGCGCCGAGAACGAGGATCGCCTTCCAGCGCCCCGTTCGGGTGATCACGCGCCCGGAGACGAGCGAGACGACGGCCAGGCCGAGAATCATGGGGAGCGTCATGACGCCCGCCATCGTCGGCGAGTTGTCGCGGGCCAGCTGGAAGTACTGGCTGAGGAAGGTGGTGGTCGAGTACATCGCCACACCGATGAACAGGCTCGCGACCACCGCGAGCGAGATGGTCCGCTGGCGGAACAGGTGCATCGGGATGATCGGCTCTGCGGCCCGCGCCTCGGCGACGAGGAAGAGAACGCCCAGCAACACGGCTCCGCCGACCATCGCGCCGGTCTGCCACGACATCCACGCGTACTTGTCACCCGCGAACGAGACCCACACCAGCACCAGCGACACGGCTGCCGTCACCAGCGTGGTGCCCAGCCAGTCCACTCGGACGCGACGCTTCGTGACGGGCAGGTTCAGGGTCTTCTGCAGCACGATCAGAGCGACGACGGCGAACGGAACCCCGACGTAGAAGCACCAGCGCCAGCCGAGCCAGGAGGTGTCGACGATCGCGCCGCCGATCAGCGGGCCACCGATCGTGCCGAGCGCGAAGACGCCGCCGAGGTAGCCGGAGTACCGGCCGCGCTCACGCGGGGAGATCATCGTCGCCATGATCGTCTGCGTCAGGGCGGTCATCCCGCCCGCGCCGATGCCCTGGATGACTCGGGCGGAGATGAGCATCCCCGCACTGTGGGAGAGGCCGGCGATGCAGGAACCGACGACGTAGATCACCAGGCCGAGCTGGACCAGCAGCTTCTTGCTGACGAGGTCGGCGAGCTTGCCCCAGATCGGGGTCGAGACGGTGAGCGCCAGCAGCGTGGCGGTGATGACCCAGGTGTAGGCGGTCTGGCTTGCGTGCAGATCGGAGATGATCGTGGGCAGGGCGTTCGACACGATCGTCGAGGACAGGATCGCGACGAAGAGTCCGAGCAGCAGGCCGGTCAGGGCCTCCATGATCTGCCGATGGCTCATCGGCTCGCCGTCGCCCACGATCGGGCGCTTGGCCGCGTGCCGGGCCTGCACAGGTTGCTGGGACATCAGCCACGTTCCTTCGTCATCATCAGGTCCCGATTAATTGCTTAACACAACTATACATAGTTGGTTGCTAAACGCAACTAGCAACCTTGGCTCGGCGAGTTGCTCGCTTGTTTGTTCGATTAGAGGAGTAGGCTCGTCCCATGGCCCTCACCACACCACTGCAGGCCTCCCTGTTCGACGAGGCCGAAGACGTACGACTGCGCCCCCTCCAGCACTTCGCCCCCGAGCGCATCGACCTGGGCGCCGGCGCGTGGATCGACCTGCTCCCCGGCTGGCTGACGGGTGCGGACACGCTGTTCGAACGGCTGGCGACGCAGGTGCCGTGGCATGCGGAGCGCCGCAAGATGTACGACCGGGTCGTGGACGTCCCCCGCCTGCTCGCGTTCTACGACGAGGAGGACCGCCTCCCGGACCCGCTGCTCAGGGACGCCCGGGAGATGCTGAGCGCCCACTACGGCGCCGAACTCGGCGAGTCCTTCGCGACCCTCGGACTCTGCTACTACCGCGACGGCCGCGACAGCGTCGCCTGGCACGGCGACACCATCGGACGCGGCAAGACCGAGGACACCATGGTGGCGATCCTGTCGGTCGGAGAACCCCGAGCCCTGCTCCTGCGGCCACGCCCCGAAGCGGGGGCCTCGGGTACGACGGTGCGCCAGCAACTGGGCCACGGCGACCTCATCGTGATGGGTGGCTCCTGCCAGCGCACCTGGGAGCACGCCATCCCGAAGACGGCCCGCGCCGTCGGCCCCCGCATCAGCATCCAGTTCCGCCCTCGGGGCGTCCGGTAACCGCACGTGGGCGTGCCGATGGGCCGCCGGGTGGGCGGCTCATCGGCACGTTGTGGGGTTGTGGCTACCGGTTGGGGTAGCGGGTGTTGGGGGGTGGGGGTGTGTCCGGGGGCGGCACCGCCCTGGGCCTGCCGTTGGTCATCTCCAACTCCCAGCCGGTGTGGTGGAGGTCGGTGTGGTGTTCCCCGCAGAGCAGGGCGAGGTTGTCGAGGCTGGTGTGGCCGCCGTCGGCCCAGTGGGTCAGGTGGTGGGCCTCGCACCAGGTGGGCGGCCTTGTGCAGCCGGACCAGACGCAGTGCCGGTCCCGGGCGATGACCGCGTCCCGCAGGTGCGCGGGCACGGTCCGGGTGGCGCGGCCGATGGAAACCGGCTTGCCCTGGCCCTTGGTGAGGATCACCCGGAGCCGGCAGTCGCAGGACTCCTTACGGGCCTGCCACCGCGGAAGATGGGACCCCCGCGTGCTGGTGGCGACACCCACCGGGTGCAGCAACCCCGACACATCATCGTCGGCCGGGGACCCTTCGGGGTCGTCGTCCCCGTCGAAGGTGGGGTGGGCGGGGCACTCCTCCCGCAGCGCGTCCAGATCCGCGATCACGGTGAAGTGGGGCCGCTGACCACCCGTGGTGGGCAGCTTGTCGCACCCGAGCGCGAGGTCGGCCACCGCCTCCAGGGCGTCGCCCATCCGCTCCGGATGCGTCCGGGTCTCCCCCTCCACCGGGGTGCCCATCGCCGCCTCCAGCGCCACACGCAGCTTCTCCCCCGCCACCGCCGACAGTTCGGCGGTCAGGACCCAGAACGGGTCATCCGACGTGCCGGTCTGCGACAGCCTCGCGGTGGAGCGGAACAGCGCCGGGGCGTCCTTCGCCTGCGGCTCCTGCTCCTCCACCAGATGGGCGCGGACCTGCCGGGCGGCCTGCTTCAACTGACCGAGGTGCAGGGTCTTGGCCTGCCCGACCAGGAGTTCTTCGGCCTGCTCCCGGGCCTGGGGGTCTTCCACGTCGGTGATCTCGTGGGCGATGACCTCCGCCTGGCTGGCGGAGAGTTCCCCGTCGGTGAGGGCGGTGCGGACGGTGCGCAGGGTGTCCAGGCGACGGGCGCGCTCGACGAGCTGCTTCGCCGCCCGGTCACTCAACTGCCCGTGCGTCTGCAGGAACCCCTTCGCCGTCCGCGAACGGGTGGCGGCCACCGCACCCGTGCGGTCGAACACCGCCACCCGACGTGCGAGCTCCGCCCCCACCATCTCCTCGAACCGCACCAGCGCCAGAAGCTGCTCGGCCTGAAACGGGGCACCGGCCGCACACAGGGCGTCGTCGTCCTCCGCCGCGAGCGCGGCCAAGAACGTCATGCAGGAAGAGGGCAGGGTCCGCAGCGGCTCCGTGCTCGCAGCCCGGGCCTGGCGGGAGCTTGAGGGGGTCAGGGGATCCGCACGGAACACGTCCCCCAGCGAGGCAGAAAACACCTCACCCATGGACGCATCTCCGTCTTCACACCCGCCCCCGAACATCGAGGCGTCCATAGAACAATTATCAATCCCCGCCCACCCCGCCACCATGGCCCGTCGTGACTATCTTCCGAACACGAACGAGTTAGTCATTCTGTTCGATTTAACGCCGAGCCAGGACGCGCTCCGGCCCGTCGTCGGCTTGCAACTCCGCGAGGATGCCGCGGGCCGCGCGCAGGAGTTCGGCGACGTCGGCGCCGGCCAGGGAGTAGACCACCGTGTCACCCTCGCGAACGGAGTCCACCAGGCCGGAGCGGCGCAACACCGCGAGTTGCTGCGAGAGGTTGGAGCGTTCCACGTCGATCTGGGCCAGCAGGTCGCGGACCGGCATCGGACCGTCCTGAAGGAGTTCGAGGACTCGGATGCGGACCGGATGCCCGAGCATCCGGAAGAAGTCCGCCTTCGCCTGGCAGAGCGGGACCTGCACCCGGATCATCCCTCCGTCACTCGCCGGCCGACACCGGAGAGCCTGAGGTGGAGCCGGAGGATGAGGAGGTGGTGGTGGATTCAGTCCCAGATTCAGTCCCAGCCACAGCAGCGTCCGACGGCGCGTCCGCGCCGCCCTCGCGAGCCTGGCGCAGGGCCTCTTCCAGCTCGTCCAGCGCGCGGGAGAGCCCGACCGGATCCTGCGCGGCGACTGCCTCGGCCAGCGCGGCGCGAGCATCGGCGACCTGCTTGAGCAGCAGCTGTTCGTTCTGGTCCACCGCGACCTCCTCGGAGTCTCCCCCCGAAGCCCCCTCAGCTGCCACCATCGCAGGAATTGAATAGTTCTTCAATTCATGGACATATGCCCACTTCCTTGACACCCGCCTTCCCCGCGACGCACTATCGACCGAACATTCGGTAGGCAGGAGCCCCGCGCATGCCCGTTCCCGTTCCCCCGTCCAGCACCGCCCCGGTCGACGCCGCCGCCCCCGCCGGCCCGCCGAGCGAACTCCTCGACGCCGGGGAACGGATGAGCCCGGTCGAACTGCGCGAGCACCAGCTCACGGCCCTGCGATGGACGCTTCGGCACGCCTACGACAACGTCGAGCTGTACCGCCGCAAGTTCGACGCGGCCGGCGTCACGCCCGACGACTGCCGCAGCCTGGACGATCTGGCCCGCTACCCCTTCACGACCAAGGCCGACCTGCGCTCCTGCTACCCCTTCGGGATGTTCGCCGTCCCGATGGACCAGGTGCGCCGGATTCACGCGTCCAGCGGGACGACCGGACAGCCCACCGTCGTCGGGTACACCGAGGACGACCTGAACATGTGGGCGGACGTCGTGGCCCGCTCGATCCGCGCGGCGGGCGGGCGGCCCGGGCACAAGGTGCACATCTCCTACGGCTACGGCCTCTTCACCGGCGGGCTCGGGGCGCACTACGGCGCGGAGCGCGCGGGCTGCACGGTGATTCCGGCGTCCGGCGGGATGACGGCACGCCAGGTGCAGATCATCCAGGACTTCCGACCCGAGATCATCATGGTCACCCCCTCCTACATGCTGACGCTCCTCGACGAGTTCGAGCGCCAGGGCATCGACCCACGCAGCACCTCCCTCCGGGTCGGGATCTTCGGCGCAGAGCCGTGGACGGAGGCGATGCGGCAGGAGATCGAAGAGCGGCTCGACATCGACGCCGTGGACATCTACGGACTCTCGGAGGTGATCGGCCCCGGTGTGGCGCAGGAGTGCGTGGAGACCAAGGACGGGCTGCACATCTGGGAGGACTATTTCTACCCCGAGATCGTCGACCCGGTCACCGACGCGCTGCTCCCGCAGGGCGAGAACGGCGAGACCGGCGAACTGGTCTTCACCTCGCTGACCAAGCAGGCGCTGCCCATCATCCGGTACCGGACCCGCGACCTGACGCGGTTGCTGCCGGGGACGGCCCGGCCGTCCTTCCGCCGGATGGAGAAGATCACCGGCCGCTGCGACGACATGATCATCCTGCGGGGTGTCAACGTCTTCCCGACCCAGATCGAGGAGATCGTGCTCCGCACGCCCGCCGTGGCGCCGCACTTCCAGCTGCGACTGACCCGGAGCGGGCGGCTCGACCGGATGGCGGTCGAGGTGGAAGCCCGTCCGGACGCGAGCAGCGGCGAGCGCGAGGCGGCCGCCGCGGCGATCGCCCGTGGGGTGAAGGACGGCGTCGGGATCACCGTCGAGGTGGCCGTCGTGGATCCGGAGACGCTCGAGCGCTCGGTAGGCAAGATCCGTCGGGTGGTCGACCTCCGGGAGAAGTGAGAGCCGAAGGACTTCGGAGCCCAGGAGTCGGGCCCAAGAAGCAGGAACCAGGAACTCCGGGCTGGGAAGTCCGGGCCGGGAAGTCGTAGCCGGCAGGTCCAGGCCACGAGATGAGCGCACGGGAGGCCTGTCGCGGGGCCCGCAGGGGGTCGCGCGGCAGGAATCGCCCGTGCGCTCTTGTTACTGACGAGTCAACTCCATAGCATCGGCACTGTGACAGCATCCCTGTCAAACCCACGCCGTGGAGGCCCGATGCCCGACAACACCGCAGCCGCGTCCGGTCCGCTCGCCGGGGTGCGGGTGCTGGAACTGGCCGGGCTCGGACCGGGGCCGTTCGCGGCCATGTTGCTGGCCGACCTGGGCGCGGACGTCGTGCGGGTGGACCGGCCCGGGGGGTCGGTGCTGAGTGGGGACCCCGCCCTGGACGTCACCAACCGCAGCAAGCGCAGCGTGGTCCTCGACCTGAAGTCGCCCGAGGGGTCGTCCCGCGTCCTCGACCTCGCGGCGCGCGCCGACCTGCTGATCGAGGGCTTCCGGCCCGGCGTCGCCGAACGGCTCGGGGTCGGGCCCGCGCACTGCCTGGCGCGGAACCCGGCCCTCGTCTACGGCCGAATGACCGGCTGGGGGCAGGAAGGGCCGCTGGCCCAGGCGGCCGGACACGACGTCGCGTACATCGCGACGGCCGGGGTCCTCGGCCTGGTCGGCTCGGCAGACGCCGCGCCGGCCATCCCGGTCAACCTGGTGGGCGACTACGCGGGCGGCTCGCTCTACCTCGTGGTCGGGCTCCTCGCCGCCCTGCACCACGCGAGGGCCACGGGTCTCGGCCAAGTGGTCGACGCGGCGATCGTCGACGGCGCGGCGCACCTGACCTCCGTGCTCTGGGGGTTCATGGCCGGCGGGCGCTGGCAGGACCGGCGCGGCGTCAACATGATCGACGGCGGCGCCCCCTTCTACGCCGTCTACGGCACGGCCGACGGTCGTCACATGGCCGTCGGGGCCCTGGAACCGCAGTTCTACGCCGAGTTCGCCAAGCTGCTCGAACTCCCCGCCGACGCGCCGGGGCAGCGCGACTTCGGGCGCTGGGACGAACTGCGCGCGCTGATCAGCGAGCGGTTCGCGACCCGCACGCTCGCCCAGTGGCAGGCTGTGTTCGAGGGCACGGACGCCTGCGTCGCGCCGGTGCTGAACCTGCACGAGGCCGCCGCGCACCCGCACCTCGCCGCGCGCGGCAGCTATGAGAGCCACGACGGCGTGCTGCAGCCGAACCCGGCTCCCCGCTTCTCCGGCACGCCCACCGCGACGCCCCGGCCGCCCGCACGACCCGACGCTCACCGCGCCGCGGTCGCCACGGACTGGGACGTCCCCGAGCTACTGGAGGGCACGACCGGAACCGGCTCCTGACCCGAGCCCGGCCCGAGATGCTCGAAGCCGCGGCGACTCCCCCGCCGCCGCCCACGCCACTCCCGACAGGACCAGAGGACCACAGAACCTCAGGACCACAGGATTCCTCAGGACTCACAGCACCCCGCGTCAGACGGTTCCAGACGGGTGCAGACGGCTCCCCGCGAACTCCGACCACACTCCACACGATCCCCGAAGCTCCCTCCGCACGAGGGCAACAGACCCGCTCCCGCTCCGCACCACATCCCGCCAGAAAGCAGGCAGTCAGCGTGACCACCGAAGCATTCGTCTATGACGCGATCCGCACCCCGCGCGGCCGAGGCAAGGCCACCGGTTCGCTGCACGGCACCAAGCCGATCGACCTGGTCGTCGGCCTGATCCACGAGCTGCGGCGGCGCTTCCCCGACCTCGACCCGGCGGCGATCGACGACGTCGTGCTCGGCGTGGTCAGTCCGCTCGGCGATCAGGGCTCGGACATCGCCAAGGTCGCGGCCATCGCCGCCGGGCTGCCGGAGACGGTGGCCGGCGTGCAGGAGAACCGCTTCTGCGCGTCCGGTCTGGAGGCGGTGAACATCGCCGCCGCCAAGGTCCGTTCGGGCTGGGAGGACCTGATCCTGGCGGGCGGCGTGGAGTCGATGTCGCGAGTGCCCATGGGCAGCGACGGCGGCGCGTGGGCGATGGACCCGATGACCAGCTTCGAGACCGGCTTCGTGCCACAGGGCGTCGGCGCGGACCTGATCGCCACCATCGAGGGCTACTCGCGCACGGACGTGGACGCCTTCGCGGCGGAGTCGCAGGCGCGGGCCGCAGAGGCGCAGAAGGAGGGGCGCTTCGAGCGCTCCGTCGTGCCGGTCAGGGACCGCAACGGGATCGTGGTGCTGGACCGCGACGAGTTCATCCGCCCTGGCACCACCGTCGAGTCGCTGGCCGGCCTCAAGCCGTCCTTCGCGACGATCGGCGAACTCGGCGGCTTCGACGCGGTGGCGCTGCAGAAGTACCACTGGGTGGAGAAGATCGACCACGTCCACCACGCGGGCAACTCCTCCGGCATCGTGGACGGCGCGGCGCTGGTGGCGATCGGCAACGCGGAGATCGGCGCACGCTACGGATTGACCCCGCGGGCGCGGATCGTCTCCGCGGCGGTGTCCGGGGCGGACCCGACGATCATGCTGACCGGCCCCGCGCCGGCCACCCGCAAGGCGCTGGCCAAGGCGGGGCTGACCCCCGACGACATCGACCTGGTCGAGATCAACGAGGCGTTCGCGGGTGTGGCCCTGCGCTTCATGCGGGACCTCGGCTTCGACCACGCCAAGGTCAACGTCAACGGCGGTGCGATCGCGCTCGGCCACCCGCTGGGCGCGACCGGCGCGATGCTGCTCGGCACCGTGCTGGACGAGCTGGAGCGGCGTGACCTGCGTCGCGGGCTGATCACGCTGTGCGTCGGCGGCGGCATGGGCATCGCGACGATCATCGAGCGCCTCTGACCGCGCGTCCGACCGCGCCTCCGGCCGCGCGTCCGGGCTCGTGTCCGGGCTCGCGTCCGACCGTCCGGCCCCGGCGTTCCGCGCCCTCGACTCCCCCGCCGCTCCCGCATTCAGGAGACACACAGACATGACCAGCCAGACCCACGGCACCACCGACCCGAACAACCCCACGGGCACCATCCGCTGGGAGCAGGACGCCGACGGCGTCGTCACCCTGGTGCTCGACGACCCCTCCCAGGCCGTCAACACGATGACGCCCGCCTTCACCGCCTCCCTCGCCGACGCCGTCGCGCGGCTGACCACGCTCAGGGACGCCGGGGAACTGCGCGGCGTGATCGTCACCTCGGCCAAGAAGACCTTCTTCGCCGGCGGCGACCTGCGCCTGCTCAGCTCGATCCGGCCCGAGGACGCACAGGAGTTCTTCGAGGGCTCGATGGGCATCAAGCGGAACCTGCGCGCGCTTGAGACCCTCGGCGTCCCGGTGGTCGCCGCCGTCAACGGCGCGGCGCTCGGCGGCGGACTGGAGATCGCGCTGGCCTGCCACCACCGCGTGGCGCTCGACAACCCGGCGGCCAAGATCGGCCTGCCCGAGGTGACGCTCGGTCTGCTGCCGGGCGGTGGCGGCGTGGTGCGCACGGTGCGCCTGCTCGGGATCGCCGACGCGCTGCTGAAGGTGCTGCTGCAAGGCCGGCAGTACCGCCCGGCCCAGGCGCTCGAGGTCGGCCTGGTGCACGAACTCGCCGCCGACCGCGACGAGATGCTGGCGAAGGCTCGGGCGTTCATCGACGCGAACCCGAGTTCGCAACAGCCCTGGGACGTGAAGGGCTACAAGATCCCCGGCGGGACGCCGAGCAACCCGGCCTTCGCGGCCAACCTCCCGGCCTTCCCCGCCAACCTGGCGAAGACCCTGCAGGGAGCCCCCTACCCGGCCCCGCGCAACATCCTGGCGACGGCCGTCGAGTCGGCGCAGGTCGACATCGACACGGCGTTCGTGATCGAGGGCCGCTACTTCACCGAGCTGGCGACCGGCCAGACCGCCAAGAACATGATCCAGGCCTTCTTCTTCGACCTCCAGGCCGTCAACGCCGGCGCGAACCGGCCGGCCGACGTCCCGGCCCGTACGGTGGCCAAGGTCGCCGTGCTCGGCGCGGGCATGATGGGCGCGGGCATCGCCTACTCCTGTGCCAAGGCCGGGATCCAGGTGGTCCTCAAGGACGTGAGCCAGGAGGCTGCGGAGCACGGCAAGGCCTACTCGGCCGGCCTGCTGGACAAGGCGCTCTCGCGCGGCCGCACCACCGAGGCCAAGCGCGACGCGCTGCTCGCCCTGATCACGCCGACCGCCGACCCGGCGGACCTGGCGGGCTGCGACGCCGTCATCGAGGCGGTGTTCGAGAACACCGAGTTGAAGCACCAGGTCTTCGCGGAGATCCAGGACGTGCTGGCGCCGGACGCGCTGCTCTGCTCCAACACCTCCACCCTCCCGATCACCCAGCTCGCCGAGGGCGTGAAGCGACCCGAGGACTTCATCGGACTGCACTTCTTCTCGCCGGTCGACAAGATGCCGCTGGTCGAGATCATCAAGGGCGAGCGGACCGGTGACGAGGCGCTGGCCCGCGCCTTCGACCTGGTGCGGCAGATCAACAAGACGCCGATCGTGGTCAACGACTCGCGCGGCTTCTTCACCTCCCGCGTCATCGGACAGTTCATCAACGAGGGTGTCGCGATGGTCGGCGAGGGCGTCGACCCCTCCTCGGTCGAGCAGGCCGCCGCGCAGGCCGGTTACCCGGCGAAGGTGCTGTCGCTGATGGACGAGCTGACGCTGACCCTGCCGCGCAAGATCCGCGACGAGTCGCGCCGCGCCGTCGAGGCCGAGGGGCGCACCTGGACGCCGCACCCGGCCGACACGGTGCTGGACCGGATGCTCGACGAGTTCGGCCGGCCCGGACGCAGCGGCGGGGCGGGTTTCTACGAGTACGTGGACGGCAAGCGCGCCGGCCTCTGGCCGGGGCTGCGCGAGCACTTCACCTCGGCGAAGGGCGACGGCTCGGCCGCGGTCCCGTTCAAGGACATGCAGGAGCGGATGCTGTTCGCCGAGGCGCTGGACACCGTCCGCTGCCTGGAGGAGGGCGTACTGACCTCGGTGGCGGACGCGAACATCGGCAGCATCCTGGGCATCGGCTTCCCCGGGTGGACCGGCGGCGTGCTGCAGTACATCAACGGCTACGAGGGCGGCCCGGCCGGGTTCACGGCGCGGGCGCGGGAGTTGGCGGCGGCGTACGGGGAGCGGTTCGAGCCGCCGGCGCTGCTCGTCGCGAAGGCCGGGAGCGGCGAGACCCTCACCGACTGACCCGAGCCGACCGGCGCTCCGCACCCGGGGCGCCGAGGCGTACACGTGGCGCCGGTGCGTTCTCGTGGCGCCGACGCGCACACGGCGCGCCCTTCCGATCCGGGCCACCGGGTCAGGAGGGCGCGCCGCCGTGGAAGGTGACGCTGACGCTGTAGCAGGCGGAGCCGATCGCGGCCGCCGTCAGCAGCCAGCGGCCGAGGGCCGGGCGCGCGGCCAGCCACTGCGCCGCCGGGAGGAGCAGCGTGAAGGCGGGCACCAGGAAGCGTGCGATCGGCGGCACCGGCGAGGAGTTGACGAAGTCTATGGTCATCATGCCCGCGCCGAAGACGAGCAACGCGGCCGGTTGACGCCGCGGGGCGCGCCCGCACAGGCAGACGACGAGCAGGGCGAGGTACACGAGGCCGGTCACTGCGATCGGCAGTCGGCCGAAGGCATGATGCCGGGCTTCGTGGTCGGCGAACAGGTGCGTGAAGACGTCCCCGTACCAGCAGAGCGTGCTCCAGCCCCCGTCGATGCGGGTGCCCCAGGCCGTCTGGATACGGAAGTACCCCGCGAGTGACCCCTCCGCCAGGCTCACGTAGCCGATGTAGCCCAGCCAGCCCAGCGGGGCCAGCCCGGCCGCCAGGACCGGACGCCACCGCCAGGCCCGGGTCCGGCGCATCTCGAGAGCGGCGGCGACCATGACGGCGGCGATCAGCGCGGTGGCGCTGGGGCGGGCCAGACCGGCCAGGAGACAGAGCAGACCGGCCGTCAACCACCGTGCCCGCAGCAGCGCGTAGAGACACCAGGCGCACAGGGCGGTGAAGAGCGATTCCGAGTAGCCCATCGACTCCACCGCCGCGAGCGGCAGCGCACCCCACAGCACCACCGCGGCGAGCCCGACCCGGCGGCCCCGGAGCCGGTCCGCGACGGCGAAGATGCCGCAGGCGGCGGCCGCGGAGGCGAGCCAGGCGGTGAGGACGAGCGCGCCCGCCGTGCGCAGTCCGGTGGCCTCCGCGACGAGACGGGCGACTCCGGGGTAGAGCGGGAAGAAGGCCCGCGGCGAGAAGGGGACCCCGTGGGCCCCGATCAGGCCGTCGGAGGCGGCGTAACCGTGGTCGACGATGCGCGCGTACCAGCCCGCGTCCCACAGGGTGCCGAGCCGGGTCACCGGCGCGATGCCGTGAGCCCAGCCCCACCAGCACACGAGCAGCACCCCGAGGCCGCGCACCGCGACGTACACGGCGAGCGCGGGCAGCAGGCGGCGCAGCGCGGCGGCGGCACGGCGGTCCAGGGGACCGGAGGCGCGGGGACAGGAGGCGCGGGGACAGGAGGCGCGGGACAGGAGGCGCGGGACAGGAGGCGGGACAGGAGGCGCGGGGACAGGAGGCGCGGGCGGGACGGAAAAGGATCGGCGGGCAGCGGGCCCGCGGGCGCCGGGGTCCGGCGGCGGTCGGTGCCCGGTGCGGCGGAGTCCGGCTTCCGGACCGGGGCGGAGGTCATGTCAGCGCGCCGGGCGGAGTGCGGTGCGAGAACGGTGGCCGTGTCGCGGTCACGACTCGTCGGCATCAGCGGCATTCCTGTTCCGCGACGCCTCGTCGGTCGCGTTCGTGTCGGTGAGCTCCGGCGACTGGCCGCGCAGGCCCGCCGCGCAGTCGCGCAGGATGGACTCGGCCTGGCGCCTGACCCGGGACCAGCGCCCGCGGGCGAGCAGCGGACTGCCCGACGCCGCCAGGGCGCGCTCGTGGGCCTCGACGATCCTGGGTCGCTCGTCCTCGAACCGACCCGCGACCGACCGCACCCCCATCGACTGCCCGCCCCCCGAATCCACGGACGCCCCTCACGTCCTGCCCCCGTCCGATCCTAAGGGGCGGCCCGCTCGCGATACAGGGCGGACCGGCTTCCTCCGCTGGTCAGAACGGGAGGCGCCGCTTCGGGTTCACCACCGCACCGGCCGCACCGCAGCCCGGCCGTCCGGCCGTCCGGCTGCCCGACTGTCGCGCCGCCCGGATGTCTCAGGCGGCAGAGCCAGGCGTCGGTCTCAGGCGGCCGTCTCCGCCGACCGGACCGCCAACGCCGTCAGCATCGCGGCATGGGTGGCGTACTGCGTGACCATGAACGCGCGGTACGGGCCACGGGCGGCGTGCGGGCGGCGGCAGCGCAGGGCGACCCAGACCGCGCCCGCGGCGGAGAGGACGCGGGCGGCCCGCTCGCCGCGGACCACCGCGAGGGTGCGGCGGCCCGCGAGGGCGTCGCCGCGCCAGCCGAGGGCTCCGAGCGCCGCCCTGAACGGGCTCAGGGTGCCCGGCAGTTGGAACAGGAGGCCGGTCATGAACCGCATCACGAACACGATCTGCACCACGGGCCGTGCCTCGGCCGCGCACGTCCGCGCGGTCCGGACGGTGTGGGCGACCGCCCCCGACTTCCCCCTGGCGCGAACGCCGGCTATCTCACTCATGCCGCGCAGACTAGGACGACAAAAGGGACTGACAGCAGCAGGACACGCTGATCTCGGCACGTCGTTCTTCTTGGTCGATTCCGGAGGAATCATCTGCTTCCGTCGGTACCGCGAGACCGCTGCCCGACGCCGGGAAGAGCCAGGCGGCGAGCGCCGCACCGGCGGCGGTGCCCAGGAGTTGGGCGGCCAGCAGGCCCGGAAGGGACCCGGGCGCGAGGCCCGCCGGACCGCCGATCAGCGCACGGGCGAGCGTGACGGCCGGGTTGGCGAAGGCGCCGGAGGAGGTGAACCAGATGCCCGCGCCGACATAGGCCGGAACCAGCACGCCGAGCAGCCCCTCCCGGCCGCTGCGGACCAGCCCGCGCACGACCAGGACCAGTCCGGCCGTCGCCACCGCCTCGCCGAGCAGCAGCGCGGCGCCACCGTGGCGCGCGCCCGTGAGCGAGAGCAGCGGACGTCCGAACATCGCCTCGGCCAGCACCGTGCCGCCCAGCGCGCCCGCCGTCTGCGCGGCGAGATACGCGGCGACCGGACCGCCGCCACGCCGCGAGGGCCGCCAACCGGCCAGCGTGACCACGGGGTTGAGGTGGCCGCCGGAGACGGGCGCGAGGAGCGTGATCAGCACGGCCAGCGCCAGGGCGGTGGCCAGCGAGCCGGCCAGCAGGGCGATGCCGGGGGTGGCGCCCAGGCCCGCGGCCTTCTCCCCCGTGCCGACCGCCGTCGCCGCCAGCAGCGCGGTCCCCACCGCCTCCCCGCCGAGCCTGCGCGCCACCTGCCGACGCGCCGCGCCCGAGCCAGGACCCGCGACCGAACCCACGCCCGAACCCACATCCGCACCCTCATCCGGACCCGCGACGGCACCGGCCGACTCACCCGCGCCCGGATCTGCGCCCCGACCCGGACGCCCGCCCGCACCCGAGCCCGGGCCCGGGGCCGCGCCCGAGCCGACGCTCGATCCAGCCCCCACGCCTGCCGTCATGACCCACCCCACCTGGACGTTTCGCTCCCCATGAGAGGAAGGGAAGCCAGACTTCAACATTTTGTCAACCCACGGGCCGGGCCATCCCTCTTGTCGCGGAAGCTACCGTCCGGTAATTCTTACTGACATCAGGTCCAACAAGGTCCGTCGCGACACACAGGGAGCGCCGCCATGCCCGCCGAGGTCTCCTACCAGCACGACACCGCCCAGGGCCCACGAACCGTCACCGTGCGGTACGAGCGCCGGGGCAGCGGCACGCCCCTGCTCCTGCTGCACGGAATCGGGCACCACTGGCAGGCCTGGGAGCCGGTCCTGCCGGCGCTCGCCGAGGAGCACGAGGTCTTTGCCGTCGACCTGCCCGGCTTCGGCACCTCCGCGCCGTTGCCGCCCGGGACCCCGTACGACCTGGACACCGTCGTACCGTCACTCGGACTGCTCTGCGACGCGCTCGGGGTCGAGCGTCCGCACGTGGCGGGCAACTCGCTCGGCGGACTGCTGGCCCTGGAGATGGGCCGCCGCGGCCTGGCCCGCTCCGTCACCGCGCTCTCTCCCGCCGGTTTCTGGAACCGGCCCGAGCAGGTGTACGCCTTCGCGGTGCTGCTCTACATGCGCTTCGGCTCACGCACCCTGCCCGAGTCCGTGGTCCGCCGCCTCGCCGCCAATCCGAGCACCCGCGGCCTGCTGGTCGGCAGCATCTACGCCCGGCCGAAGCTCCGCTCCCCCGAGGACGCCGTCGCCGAGACGCGGGCGCTGCGCGACGCCCGGGGCTTCTCCGCCACCCTGCGGGCGGGCCTCGACGTCAACTTCACCGCCGAGGTGACCGACGTCCCCGTCACCGTCGGCTGGGGCAGCCGGGACCGGCTGCTGCTGCCGAAGCAGGCCGACCGCGCCGAGCGGCGCCTGCCCAAGGCCAAGGTCGTCCGGCTGCCCGGCTGCGGACATGTCCCCATGAACGACGACCCCGAGCTGGTGGCCCGGACGATCCTGGAGGCCAGCAGGGACGCCTAGGGCGCGGGGGCGAACAGCGCAGGGGCGAACAGGGCGGGGGCGAACAGGGCGGGGGCGAACAGGGCGGGCCCTGTCAGCAGCCGGGCCATCCGCTGGGCTCACCCGATCGTGTGAAAACCGTCGGCCGCACCCGCCGCTGGAAATCCGCAGGTCAGAAGGGTGCGGCCGGGGCCGCGCGGGTGAGGGCGGTTCCGGCGGCGCTGCTGACAGCGTGTCACCATTCGGGCGTGCCACCTGTGATGTCCCGTGACCCCGCCGCGCCGCTCGACGACGAGCCGGACGACACCGCAGTACCGGTCGTCGCCGTTCCCCGCCGCCCGCACGGCGAGCGCCTGCGCCGTGCCCTGCGCTGGCTGCTGGCCGGGCACAGCGCCCCGGAACTGCTGCGGCTGCCGCCCGCGCAGGTCAACCGGATGCTGACGGTACTGGCCTGTGCGTCCATGCTGATCGGCGCGCGGGACATCTGGAACCGCACCATCGTCAACCAGCAGGTCCACGCCTTCGCGGTGATCCTGTACTTCGGCGCGATCCTGGCGATCGCCGTGCTGGCGCTCAGCGTCCGCACCCGCCGCAGCATGACGCTGGTGGACGCGTCGATGCTGACCGTGGCGGCGCTGCAGTGCCTGAACCGCTTCTACGTAGTCACCGCCGCCAGGCCGCCGGTCCCCGGCGTGCAGTCGAGCCACGTCTACTACGGCACGGACGAGGGCTCGCTGATCCACATGGCGGCGCGGACGCTGCTGCACGGCGGGCACGTCTACGGCACGCAGTGGCCGCAGATCTTCCGGGTGTTCCACGTCGGGACCACCCCGCTGATGAACGGCGGCTCGGCGACCGGGCTCGACTACCCGCCGCTCGGTCCGGTGTTCACAGCCGTGCCGATGGGCCTGCACCTGAGCCATCCGCCCGCCGGGCTGGCCGCGACGGCGATGCTGCTGGTCGCCTCGGCGGTGATGTTCGTGCTGCTGCCGGTCGCCTGGCGACCGGTCGCGGTGATCGTCTGCTTCGGCTTCGGCTGGCTGCCCAACTACGCGCAGATGGGCTATCCGGGCTGCATGGAGCTGCCGTTCCTGCTGGTCGCGGTCGCCTACTGGCACCGGACCGGGCGCGGCGGGCGGCTCGGCCGGATCGGCGTCACCCAGGCGGTCTGCCTCGGGATCGCGGCCTGCCTGCACCAGCTGACCTGGTTCCTGGCGCCGTTCCTGCTGATCGGCCTGTTCATGATCCGGCGCGGCGAACTGCCCGCCCGTGACGCGGCCCGCGTCGTGGTGCGCTACGCGGCGATCAGCGCCGGCGTCTTCCTGGCGATCAACCTCCCCTTCGTGCTGCAGGGCCCGCGCGCCTGGCTGGAGGGGGTGCTGACGCCGCTGACACAGCAGGCGATCCCCGCAGGTCAGGGCCTGGTCGGCATCTCCTCGTTCTTCACCTCGGGCAGCGGCGACCTCCATCTCTACAGTGTCGCCGGGCAGTTGCTCGGGCTGGCGATGATGGTGCTGCTGGTGCTCTTCCCGCGCAGGCTCGGCCCCGCGGTGACGGTGATGCCGTGGCTGGTCTTCTACCTGTCGACCCGCTCCCAGCAGGACTACTTCGACCTGACCGTGCCGCTGTGGGTGATGGCCGCGGCGACGGTCTCCGCCGCCGACTTCGACCGGGCCTGGCATCCGCGCTTCGGCTGGCTGGCCTCGCGGTCGGTGCGGACGGCGCTGGTGCCGCTGCTGCTGGCGCCGACCGCGGTGGCCGTCTGCGCCGCGGTGCTCACCCCACCGCCGCTGCGGATGACCGTCACCGCGATGAGCGGTACGGCGGGAAGCGGGCGGCTCGCCCTGGTGGACCTGCTGCAGCGGGTCAGGGTCACCGTCAGCAACACCAGCGACGAGGCGGTGAGCCCGCACTTCGCGACCAGCACGGGGGCGACCATCTCCGACTACTGGAAGGTGCTCGCCGGGCCCGCCTCGCTGGCCCCGCACAGCAGCGCGGTCTACCTGCTCAAGGCGCCCTACGACGGGGTGGACACGCCGGGGGTGCGGGGCAGGATCCTGCTGCGCGCGGTGACCTCTGAGCCGATGAGCCTGTCCTCGCAGCTGATCGGCGTGGGCCCGGACCCCTCGTCGCTCCCGGCCGCGGTCCGCAAGGTGCTGTCCACCGGGCAGGGCTTCGGACGCGGGCACTCCAACGACAGCCTGATCCCCCACACCGGCGTGGAGGGACTGCAGGGACGCTAGGGCCGTTCCGACCGTGCCCGCCGGACGACGCCGAGCCTCACCCGGACCACACCGGACCTCACGGCCGGAACGGCAGCGCGGGCACGGCGAAGCAGTTGGCGTTCATGTCCGGGGTCTGGGTGACCCAGCCGCCCTTGCCGCCCTGGGCCGAGTCCTCCCAGCGGGCCACGTTCAGGCAGGCGTGCTGCGGACCGCTGGGCGGTGTCGCGCGCGGCACGAAGTCCGTGGGGATCAGCACGCCGTGGGCGTCGTAGAGCTCGGGGCGGTTCATGTAGGCGTCGACGCAGGAGCGGGTGACGTTCGCGCCGCAGGAGGCCGCGGCGTCGGTGAACCACTGCGCGCCGGCCCAGCCGAGCAGCTCCCACTCGGACAGCTGCCCCTGCCGGTCCGGGTAGTACTTCTGCACGGCGGCGCGGAAGGCGGCGACGGCGGGGTACTGGACGTCCTCGTAGTTGCGCGCGTCCGACGTGGTCCACAGCGCCGCACGGCAGCCGGGGACCTGCCGGTAGTCCTGGCGGACCTGCTCGGACCAGTTCTGCTCGTTGGTCACCTTCGCCGACACCGTCACGCCCGCCGAGGCCATGGCCTGGCACAGGCCGGTGTTGCCGCGCACGTCCATGGCGTCGAGCAGCAGCTGCGCGTGGTCCGCCTTCATCCCGGCGGCGACGGCCGCGAAGTCCGGCAGCGCGAAGTCGACGGTCTCGCTGAGCACGTCGTAGCCCTCGGCCTTGAGACCCTGGGTCAGCTCGGCGGC
Source organism: Streptacidiphilus rugosus AM-16 (assembly GCF_000744655.1). Lineage (NCBI taxonomy): Bacteria > Bacillati > Actinomycetota > Actinomycetes > Kitasatosporales > Streptomycetaceae > Streptacidiphilus > Streptacidiphilus rugosus. The sequence continues at coordinate 2,163,703 of NZ_JQMJ01000004.1, forward strand.
GTAGCGGGCCGAGTCGGCCTGGTTGTAGGAGACGACGACCGCGCGGCTGAGGCCGAGCCTCTCCTTGAAGTACCGGTAGACCTCCGTGGTCTGGTACATCACGCCGTTCCAGCCGACCGTCCTGCCATTGCGCGGCTCGTCGCTGCCGTAGATCTGGTAGAGGTGCGGGTACTGGTCGTAGGCGGTGCCGATGGTGATGCCGCCGATGTCGGGGACGCCCTGGGAGCTGACGTAGGAGGCCCCCGCGTACTGCAGCACGCTGCCGGAGACCAGGGCGACCACGTGGTCCTGGTCGACCAACTGGTGCACGCAGCTCTGGTTGCCGATGCCGGCTCCGCTGTCGTCGCAGGTGAAGACCTTCACCTGGCGTCCGCCCGCGCCGCCGACCGCGCCGATGCCGCCCGCGTCGTTCAGCGCGCGGAAGAAGGCCTGGGCGCCGTAGAGCGGTCCGGTGAAGGCGTCGCCGCCGATCGGGCTGCTGACGGAGGTCACGATGCCCACCGGGATCGGCGGCCCGGCCTGGCCGGCGGGACCGGCCGCGGCGGGGGCCGTCCCGAAGTCCTTGAGCGGCAGCCGGCTGCCGCAGGCGGTGAGTCCGGTGGCGGCGGCGAGCAGCACCAGCAGCGTGAGGACGACCCCGAGGGCCCTCCTCACGCCGCGGGCGCCCGCCACCTCCGCGGTGCGGAGCGTGCCCTGCGTGCGCTGCGTGTGCTGACGCGTCACCCGTTCATCCTGTCGTGCCTTCGTGACTGCGTCCCTTCGGGCTCAGGAGCAGCCGGGGATCTTGGTGGCGCCGGCCTTGAGCTGGAGCAGGCTGCAGAGGGTCGCGTCGCCGACCTTCCAGGTACCGCTCTCCAGGACGGACTTCCCCTTGCTGCCGGGGAGGGCGACCGTGCCGGTGAGGCAGACGTCGAAGGTGACGTCGGCCGTGGTCGCGCCGGTGAAGTTCACCGCGGTGACGCCGACCGTGGTCTGCGCCGCCTGCGGGTCCTTCCCGAACATCTGCATGACCGGCGCGAAGGCCGCGCCGTTCTGCAGCAGGCCGATCTTCGTGGCCGCCGGGGTCGCCGGGTCGAAGAACTGCGCGTAGTTCGTGGCGATCTTCGACGCGGCGCCGGCCGTGTCGGCGGGTCCGCTGCCGGAGACCGTCGGCGCGGCGGTGCTGCTGCAGGAGACGGCCGAGGCGGCGGGACTGCCGGCCGCGGGGGCCGTGGCCGCCTGGGTGGTCGGGGCCGCCGGACTCGGGCCGGCGGACGTCGTGGTGGCGCTGCTGCTGCAGGCCGCTGCGAGCAGCAGAACCGCCGCCGCCGTGCCCGCCCGGAACACGAGGGTGCGCGGACCGGCCGTGCCCTCCCGGTCTGTGTCCATGAACCTTCACCGCCCTGTCGTGAAATCAGCTCGGTCATCAAATCTGACTTAGCATCAGTTCTTGATGACCAAGCTAGCCCCCAGGGGATCGTCAGGAACCCTCTCCTGCGGGTATTGATGAGGGAACGTGACCATTCGGGCCGGGGACCGGGCCAGGGACCGCGAGAGAAGGACGCCATGAACGAGCCGCCACCGGGGGTACGCGGCCTGCGCCTGCCGCGGGGCAGATCGCTCAGCTGGGGAGCCGGCAGGACCGGATGGGTCTGCGGCGCAGCGGGCGCGCTGCTCTGCGTACTGGGCTGGTACGGGATCTCCGGTGAGCGCTACGCCGAACGGCAGCTCCCTTACCTCGCTTCGGCCAGTATCCCAGGGGCGGCGCTGATCGTCGCGGGCGCGGTGCTGATCGCCAGGCCCGACCCCGAGCAGGCGAGGGAGCAGGAGCGGGAGCGCTCCGGCCGGGACGAGGAGCTGCGCCGGCAGCTCGCGCTCCTGTACGACCTGCTGGTGGAGGAGGCGGGCCGGACCCCCCAGGGCGGCGGCCTGGCCACGGCGGCCGGCAGCGGCGTTCCGACGCGGCTGTCGTATCTGCCGAACGGGCGCACCTACCATCGGGCCGGCTGCCTGCTGGTCGAAGGTCGCGGCGACGCCCTGCCGGTGACCCCGGCCGGGGCGCGCGACCGGGGGCTGCGGCCGTGTCCGCTGTGCGCCCCCGACCAGCCGGGCGGTCCGACACCCTCCGCGCCGGGGCCTGAGTGACCCCGGCCACCCCGGTCGCGCAGCTGGCCTCGCTCCCGCTGGACCTCGCCCAGGCGGGCCTGACCGTCGGGGCCGCCGCCGCGCTGTCCGGCATCGGCCTGGTCGTCTGCTTCCGGGCCACCGGCGTGCTGAACCTCGCCCAGGGCGCGATCGCCATGATCACCGCCTACGCGCTGCGGCAGACCATCGTGGTGTGGCACTGGCCGCGTCCGCTCGCGGTCCTGGCCTGCCTGTTCGTACTCGCCCCCGGGATCGGCTGGGCGCTGGACGCCGCCGTCTTCCGGCACCTGCAGCGGCGTGGGGCGGGACCGGTCGAGACGCTGGTCGCGTGCCTGGGCGTCTTCGTGCTGCTGGTCGGCACGGCGTTCCTGCTCTGGGGGCCGACGCCGCTGGGCGACGCGCCCGACCTGCTGCCGTCCTCACCGTGGGCGGTGCTGGCCGTGGTCGCGGTGCTGGGGGCGGGGGTGGCCGCGGTCGGGCGCTGGACGCCGTTCGGGACACAGGTCCGGGCGGTGGTCGACAACCGGCGGCTGGCCGAGCTCGCCGGCGTGGACGCCGACCGGGTCTCCTCGGTCGGCTGGGCCTTCGGCGCGTTCACGGCGGGACTCACCGGCGCGGTGCTCGCGCCGGGACTGCGGCTGGACCCCTACGGGCTGCCGCTGCTGGTGATGGAGACGATCGCGGTCGCGGTCATCGCCGGCCTGCGCAGCCTCTCGGCCGCGGTGGCGGCGGCGCTCGCCATCGGGGTGCTGCAGAGCGAGCTGACCCAGTTCCACCCAGGCGGCTGGCCGCAGTCGCTGCTCCAGGCCGTGGGGGCGAACCTCTTCGTGCTGGCGCTGCTGGCCGCCGTGCTGCTGGTGCCGCTGCGCGCCGCGGGGTCGGAGCACCGCGGCTACCGGCCCGCGCTGACGGGCCCGCCGCCCCGGCCCGGCTCCTCCCGCGCCTTCGCCGCCCAGGTGGGCTGCGCGACGCTGCTCCTGCTGCCGTTCGCCTTCCGCCCCGACGACCTGCGGGCGGCGCTGCAGGTCCCCGCGCTGGCGCTGGTGCTGCTCTCGATCGTGGTGGTGACCGGCTACGGCGGCCAGGTCTCCCTCGGGCAGGCCGGGTACGCCGGGCTCGGCGCGCTCTTCACCGGGCTGCTGGCGGGCGGTCGGCTGCCCGGCCTGCCCGCCTTCCCCGCACCGGTCGCCCTGCTGGTCGCGGTCCTGGTGGCCGCGCCGCTCGGCCTGCTGGTGGGCTGGCCCGCGATCCGGCGACGCGGTCTCGCGCTGGCGCTGACGACCTTCGCGCTCGGCACCGCGATCAGCCGGCTGGTGTTCCAGCAGCCCGCCGCCACGGCCGGGGTGGTGCTGGACCGGGTCGGACTGCTCGGGCACGACCGCTTCTTCTACGGCCTGGAGCTGGCGCTGCTGGCGGCCGCGCTGCTGCTGGTCAGGGCGCTGCGCCGGGGCCGGCTCGGACGGGCGCTGGGCGCGATGCGCGATCACGAGGCCGGAGCGGCGGCGGCGGGCGTGAACGTGCCCAGGCTGAAGCTGCTGGCCTTCGTCGTCGGCGCGGCGCTGGCGGCGCTCGGCGGGGGGCTGCTGGGGCTCGGCGGGCAGGCCTTCGACCCGAACACCTTCGACCCGGTGCTCGGGCTGACCTGGTTCGCCGCCGTGGTCGTCTTCGGCGCGGACAGCGCGGTGGGCGCGGTGCTCGCGGCGGCGCTGCTGGTCGGGCTCGACGCGGGGACCGTGGTCGGGGTGTCGGCGGCGGCGATCGGCGCGCTGGCGCTGCTGCTGGGCCGGATGCCGCCGGGCGGGCTGGCCGGGCTGGCCCGGTTGCGGCCGCACCGGAACGGCCGGGCGGGGGGATTGCTCGCCGGGGCACCGGAGGAAGGGGCGCGGCTCAGCCCGCTGGGCCGGCAACTGGCCGCCCGGATCCGCCTGCCCGCACCGGCGGGCGAGGCCGCGGCCGAACGGTCGCCGGCCCCGACCCCGCTGCCCCGGCGCGAGGGCGTCCGGCTGACGGCGCGGAACCTGACCCGTCGCTTCGACGGCTGGGCGGTCGTGGACGGCGTCACCCTGGCCGTGCCGCCGGGCCGGATCACGGCGCTGACCGGTCCCAACGGCGCGGGCAAGAGCACCCTGTTCGACTGCCTCAGCGGCGCGGGCAGGCCCGACTCCGGGCAGGTGCTGCTGGGCGGGCGGGATCTCACCCGGCTGCCCGAGCACGCCCGCGCCCGCCTCGGCCTGGCGCGGACCTTCCAGCAGATCGCGGTCTTTCCCGGCCTCACCGTCGCGGACAACATCCGCGTCGGCGCGGAGCAGGCGGCCGGGCGCAGTGCCCGCCGGTCCGCCGAGGACGCGGAGCGGGTGCTGCGGCTGCTGGGTCTGGCCGCGCTGCGCGACCAGGCGGCGGCCGGGCTGCCGACCGGGACGCTGCGGCTGGTCGAGCTGGGCCGGGCGCTGGCGGCCGAACCGGTGGTGCTGCTGCTCGACGAGCCCGGCGCGGGCCTGGACCGGCGTGAGACGGCGCTGTTGGTGGAGCTGCTGCGGTCACTGGCGGAGGACGGCCCCGGACTGCTGCTGGTCGAGCACGACCGCGAACTCATCGACGAGCTGGCCTCCGGCGTCCACGTGATGAGCGCGGGCCGGACCGAGTTCCACACCCGCGGGCCGGTGCGGCATGGCACTTGAGATCGAACTGCGCGGGGCCAGGGTCCGCTACGGGCCGCTGGAGGCCCTGCACGGGGTGGACCTGGCGGTGCCCTCAGGGGCGACGACGGTGCTGCTGGGCCGCAACGGCTCGGGGCGCACCAGCCTGCTGCACGCACTCGCGGGCGTCGTACCGCTCACCGAGGGCAGCGTGCGCTGGTACGGCGGAAAGGATCGGCCGCGGGAGATCGGCGCGCTGGACGCCTACCGCCGCTCCCGGCTCGGGATCGCCCTGCTTCCCGCCGAGCGGGCGGTCTTCCCCTCGCTCAGCGTCGCCGAGAACCTGACACTGCTCAGCGGCTCGGGGGTGCCCGCGGCACTGGAGCTCTTCCCCGAACTGTCCCGGCTGCTGCCGCGCACCGCCGGCACGCTCTCCGGCGGGGAGCAGCGCATGGTGGCCCTGTCCCGCGCGCTCACCGGCCCGGCGCGGCTGCTGCTCCTGGACGAACTGGGCCTGGGCCTCGCCGAGGAGGTCGTGGCCCGCGTCCACGTGGCGCTGTCGGCCCTGGTGGCCGCGGGCCGGACGGTGGTGCTGGCGGAGCAGTCGCTGCCGCCCGCACCGGCCGCGGTCGACCTGGTCTACGAGCTGAGACGCGGAGCGGTGGTGTCCGCGTACGAGCCCGCCTGAGTCGGCCCGGGGCTCCCTGGTCGGCAGGGTTCAGCGCAGCCGCAGCACCGTCCCCGCGTTCAGGTTGTCCGGGTTCGGCCCGATGAGCGCGCGGTTGCGGTCGTAGAGGGCCGGCCAGCCGCCCTGCAGCTGAAAGCGGTGGGCGATGGAGGCGAGGCTGTCGCCGGACGCGACCGTGTAGGTCGCGGGCACCGTCACGACCGGCGGCGTGCCGGTGGGCGGCTGCGCGACGGGAGGCTTGGGGGTGGGCGGCTTGGGGGCGGGCGGCTTGGCGACCGGGGGCTTGCCGCCGGTCGGACGCCCGCTCAGGCCGAGGTCCCGCGAGCAGCTCGGCCAGGCGTCCCAGCCCTGCCAGGCGAGGATCTTCTCCGCTATGACGATCTGCTGTGCCTTGGAAGCCAGGTCCGGACGGGACGCGTAGCGCCGCCCGCCGGTCTCCTTCCAGGTCTCCAGGGAGATCTGGACGCCGCCGTAGTACCCGTTGCCGGTGTTGACGTGCCACCGGCCGCTGCTCTCGCACATCGCGAGCCGGTCCCACACCGAGGTCCCGACCCGGTCCGACGCCGCGTCAGCGACCGGCGGCAGCAGGCCGAGCAGCGCGGCCGAGCCGCCGAGCGCGGAACCGATCAGACACTTTCTGCCTATGCCCATGGCGGCTGACGCTACGTCGGCTCGGGCTGCGGTCAGACTTTATGATGATCCGCCACGCCGTCCGCTCACCCGAACGTCGCAACCGTGGTGGGACTCGGGGAACGCGACAGCGCGGCCCCCGCCGGAGCTGGGGCCGCGCTGGTGTCGTCACGCAGTCACGCGTGCCCGGCCGAACCGATCAGGAGATCGATCCTCAGCCGAGGTTCAGGACCTGACCCGGCAGGATCAGGTTCGGGTCGCCGCCGATGGTGCCCTTGTTGGCGGAGTACAGCGACTTCCAGTCGACGCCGTGGGCGGCCGCGATCTCGCTCAAGGTGTCACCGGACTTGACGGTGTAGCTGCCGGAGGCGTTGCTGCTGGTCGGCGCGGGGGTGCTCTGCTGCACCGGGGCGCTGGGCGCCGGGGTGGCGTCCTGCGAGGCGGAGCTGCCGCCCTGCGAGGACGCGCTGCTGTCCGAGGAGGCGCCCGAGGTGCTCGAGGTGTTCGAGGAGTCGGCAGCGCCCGAGTTGGAGGAGGCGCTGGAGGAGCTGCCGCCGGAGGTGTCGACGGAGGCGGCGGCGCCACCGGCGCTCAGGCCGGCCTGGACGGAGCAGACGGGCCAGGCGCCCGGGCCCTGGGAGGCCAGGACCTGCTCGGCGACGGCGATCTGCTGGCCCTTGGTGGCCTGGTCGGCGCTCGCCGCGTACTGGGTGCCGCCGTAGGCGGCCCAGGTGCTGTTGGTGAACTGCAGGCCACCGTAGAAGCCGTTGCCGGTGTTGATCGACCAGTCGCCGCCCGACTCGCACTGCGCGACCGCGTCCCAGGTGGAGACCGAGGCCGCGTTGGCGCTGGTCGCGGTGAGCAGACCGGCGACCGGGGCCGCGAGGAGGGTGGCGGAGACGACGGCGGTACGAACGCGGAACTTCATGAAAAGCCTTTCGACAGCCCCGGGCGGGTCGGCGGACCTGGCGCGCAGCGCCTCTACGGCTCCGCGCCTCGCTGGTCCGCGCCCTCGCTCCGCCACTCGCCGCCGACCTGTCCGTGCGGCGGCGGGCACGTCGCCGCGCTGCGCCTCGGGGCGCTGCACGGGTCGTGCGGAGTCGGGCGAACCCGGGTGGTGCTCGTTGCACCGACGTCAACGACCGTAGGAACTCCGGGGCACGAGACTCAAACCCCTGAGCGAAGTCCCAGCTCACGAAGCCGTTACCGGCAGTAAGGATCAAGGAATCCGGAGAGAGATGTCCGAATTGGGACCTTTGTCGAAGCGACGGCGCCGCGATTTCGTGACCCCGGTCACAGAACAGGCGGTCCGCCGTCTCGTGAGCTGCCCCACACGGTAGACAGAGGGTCACCATCAGACGCCCGCGCGTGACCGAATCCGAACTCTTTCCCGCGTCCTCGCGGCGCCAACCGTGACCCCGACCACATCCGGTGCGTTTGTCATCACGGCCGGGCAGACGCGCTCCGGCCCCCGCGATTCGAGGAGTCATTCGTGCAGCGCATGATCGACGTCAGCGACGAGGTCCGTGCCGAGATCGGTGACGACGAGGCCGACCGCCTGCTCCAGGGGGCGACCGCCCCCGACCGCTACGACTGCACCTCCTGCCGCGCGCCAGGCGACGTGACGCAGGACCCGACGGCGACGGTGCTGTTCGTCGGCGAGGAGACGGCGGTCCTGGCCTTCGCCCACTCCCGTTGCATCCCGTCCCAGGTGGTCGAGGTGGCCGAGGAGCAGTTGCAGGGCGCCGTCCGCAGCATCAGCGCCGCGATGGCGGCGCCGGCCGAGCCCGTCCCCATGCCGGCCCCCGCCCCCGTCCCGATGCCGACGGGCGGCGGCCAGACCGCGCCCGCCGTCCTCGGGGTGACCTGCGGCCTGGTGCTGTGCCAGCAGGGCCCCTTCCCCGGAACGCCGCGCGCGGCGCTGGTCGTCGAGCCGACGGGCCCGGTCGGGCGGCCCGGCACGACGGTGGGCGAGGACGCGTTCGTGGAGCTGCTGCAGGAGCACGGCTTCCAGCTCATCGCCGACGTGGACCGCCCGCCGGCGCAGCTGCGCGGCTGGTCGGTCCTGATGGCCATGGGGCAGCTCCACGCCGTCCTCCAGCCCGCGCAGGGCGGCGGCACGAACGCCTGGTGGCAGGCGCACGCGCCGTTGCAGGTCACCGACGCGTGGCGGTCGGCTGCTTCGCAGCAGGCCGAGGTCATCATGTACGCGGCCCCGGCCGGCAGCATCGGGCGCCAGCCGCGGGAGGACCTCCTCCGCCACGCCCTCGACGGCGCCGCCCGCCGCGGCCTCCTCCTCGGCGCGGTCCTCCCCCTCGCCGGCACCTGAGACGCCCCGGGACGCCGGGCGTCTGCCGACGGAGACAGTCGCACCACCCGGGGGCGCGAGGAACAGCGCGAGCAACCACTGACGGGCGGACGGCCCTGCGCGATCGGGGCCCCGCCCCGCCGGGCGGCTTGTCGCGCACGCAAGTTCGTCAAGCAGCGCGCCTCGCGCCCCGAAGGGGTTGCAACTGACGGTGGGAGCGCACAGTGACGGGTGAGCGCCCTTCGTCACCGCAAGTGGGCCGCATCCTGAACAAGGCTGTGTCGTTGGCCATTACGTGCACACCTTTGACACCTTCCCCCCGCCCCGCCGCGCCGCCGCCTGGCCCCCGCCCCCGACGCCGTCCTCCGCGTACGCGGAGACCGTCGCGGTGCCCCTGCCGACGGCCATCCCGGCCATGCGGCCCGCGTTCGAGCGCGACGCGGGCCGGGACACGCCGATCTACGACGCGCTGTATGGCGAGTTCCGCCGCCTCTTCCGGACCCTGCCGGGGGACCGCACCGGCGAGGAGGGCTTCAAGCTCCCCTACTTCTCGGACTTCGCCGCGCCGCAGGTCCCCCACCTCGCGCCGCCCGGGGCCGGGCGGCACCGCAGCTTCCTCTCGCTGCCGCCCGGCGAGGCGTGACCGCGTCGGCTACTTCTTGCGGCCGCGCTTCTCGCGGACCCGCACGGAGATCGAGATCGGCGTGCCGACGAAGCCGAACTCCTCGCGCAGCCGGCGCTCGACGAAGCGCCGGTAGCCCGCCTCGATGAAGCCCGAGGCGAACAGCACGAAGCGCGGCGGCTTGGTGCCCGCCTGCGTGCCGAACAGGATGCGCGGCTGCTTGCCACCGCGCACCGGGTGCGGGTGGGCCGCGACCAGCTCGCCGAGGAACGCGTTCAGACGCGCGGTCGGAATGCGGGTCTCCCAGCCCTCCAGCGCCGTCTCGATCGCCGGGACCAGCTTCTCCATGTGGCGGCCGGTACGCGCGGAGACGTTGACCCTGGGCGCCCACTGGACCTGGACCAGGTCCTGCTCGATCTCGCGCTCCAGGTAGTAGCGGCGCTCCTCGTCGAGCAGGTCCCACTTGTTGTAGGCGATGACGACGGCGCGGCCCGCCTCCACGGCCATGGAGATGATCCGGGTGTCCTGCTCGGCGAGCGTCTCGCTGCAGTCGATCAGGATGACCGCGACCTCCGCCTTCTCCAGGGCGGCGCCGGTCCGCAGGGAGGCGTAGAAGTCAGCGCCCGCGGTCTGGTGCACGCGGCGGCGGATGCCGGCGGTGTCGATGAACTTCCAGGTCTTGCCGCCGAGCGTGATCATCTCGTCGACCGGGTCACGGGTGGTGCCGGCCAGCTCGTTCACGACCACGCGGTCCTCGCCGGCGACCTGGTTCAGCAGGCTGGACTTGCCGACGTTCGGGCGGCCGATCAGCGCGACGCGGCGCGGGCCGCCGACGATCTGGTCGGCGGCGAAGGTCTGCTCGGGCGCCTCGGGCAGCTTCTCCAGGACCGCGTCGAGCAGGTCGCCGGAGCCGCGGCCGTGCAGGGCGGAGACGGGGAAGGGCTCGCCCAGGCCGAGGTTCCACAGCGCGGCGGCGTCGGCCTCGCCGGAGATGCCGTCGACCTTGTTGGCGCAGAGCACGACCGGCTTGCCGGAGCGGCGGATCAGCTTGACCAGCGCCTCGTCGGTGTCGGTCGCGCCGACGTTGGCGTCCACGACGAAGAGCACGGCGTCGGAGTTCTCGATGCCCATCTCGGCCTGCGCGGCGACCAGGCCCTCCAGGCCCAGCGCGTCGATCTCCCAGCCGCCGGTGTCGACCAGCTTGAAGCGGCGCCCGTTCCAGGTGGCCTCGTACTGGACCCGGTCCCGGGTGACGCCGGGGCGGTCCTCGACGACCGCCTCGCGGCGGCCGATGATGCGGTTGACCAGCGTGGACTTGCCGACGTTCGGACGGCCCACCACGGCGAGCACCGGCAGCGGCACGTGACGGCCCACGGCGTCGAGGTCGACCTCGTCGAGGTCGAAGCCCTCCTCGGCGGCGAGCTCCATGAACTCGGCGTACTCGGCGTCGTCCAGCTCGCCGTGACCGGCGTGTCCGGCGTTCTCAATGCTCATCTGGCGGTGCCAACTCTCGTCTTCAGCTGCGGCAGGTGGTTCGGGGCGGGCGCGGGGCCCGGCGGGCGGAGTCAGCCCAGGCGGGCGGCGGCGCGGTCGTGCACCAGCCCGATGATGTACGCGACGACCATGTCCGGGGTCATCTCGCTGGTGTCGACCTCGACGGCGTCCTCGGCCTTGCGCAGCGGGGCGGTGGCCCGGCTGGAGTCGGCGGCGTCGCGGCGGTTGATGTCGGCCAGGATGGCCGCTATCTCGGTCTCGTCGGTGACCCCGAGCTGCGCGGCGCGACGGGCCGCGCGGGTCTCGGCGGAGGCGGTGAGGAAGACCTTCAGGTCGGCGCGGGGAAAGACCACGGTGCCCATGTCGCGCCCCTCGGCGACGATGCCGCGGGGCGCGGCGAGCGCGGACTCCCGCTGCAGTTCGACGAGCCGGGCCCGCACCTCCGGCACGGCGCTGACCGCGCTGACGGCGGCGGTCACCGGCTGCTCCCTGATGGGCGTCGAGACGTCCACGCCGTCCACGGTGATGGTCGGCCGACCGGCGTCCGTCCCGGACACGATCGCCGGCTTCCCTGACGCGACCGCGACCGCGTCGGCGTCGTCGACCTCGACGCCGTTGCTCAGCAGCCAGTAGGTCATGGCGCGGTACATGGCCCCGGTGTCGAGAAAGCTGAGACCCAGCTGCGACGCGATCTCCCGCGACACGGTCGACTTTCCGGTGCCTGCGGGTCCGTCGAGCACGACGACGACCGGGGCAGAGGAGTTGTCCACAGTGATTCCTTCGGGGCGCGGAGGGCAGGGGTGTCTACCCCAAGGTTACCGTCCGCGCACGGCACTCCGTTGCGCCCGAGAACGGCGAGGAACCATGCAGTGCCCAGGGGCGCGAGGAACTGCGCGAGCAACCACCGGCCTGCGGATGGCCCTGCGCGGTGAGGACCATCCGCACGCGCGTGGCTTGTCGCGCAGTTCCTCGCGCCCCTGGGTTGTGCAAGTGCCCCGCCCTCGCGAAGCGTGCCGGTGTTACCGGAGGCTCCAGCCGCGGTCGCGGAGGGCGGCGGTGAGGGTGGCGGCCACGCCGGGGGCGACGGCGAGGGTGACGAAGCCGGCCTGCTGGCCGGTGGAGTGCTCGATGGTGACGTCCTCGATGTTGACCCCCGCGCGGCCCGCGTCGGCGAAGAGGCGGGCCAGTTCGCCCGGCTGGTCGCCGATGAGGACGGACACGTCCTCGTAGCGGGTGGGCGGAGCCCCGTGCTTGCCGGGGATGCGGGCCCGGCCCGCGTTGCCGCGGCGGAGGACGTCGGCGACGGCCTCCGCACCCGCGCCGCGCTTCGCCTCGTCCTCGGTCTGGAGCGAGCGCAGGCCGGCGACCGCGCCGCCGAGGTCGTCCGCCAGCTCCTCCAGGATGTCGGCGACCACGCCCGCGTTGGCGCTGAGGATCTCCACCCACATCGCCGGGTTCGACCCGGCGATCCTGGTGGTGTCCCTGATGCCGGGCCCGGCCAGGCGGACCGCGTTCTCGGAGGCGTGCTCCAGCCGGGCCGCCACCAGCGAGGCCAGCACCTGCGGGGTGTGCGAGACGAGCGCGACCGCGCGGTCGTGCGACGCCGCGTCCATGACCACAGGGACCGCCCCACACAGGGCGACCAGCTCCAGCGCCGCGTTGAGGGTGTCGGTGTCGGTGTCCGGCATCGGCGTGAGCACCCAGGTGCGGCCCTCGAAGAGGTCCGCGCGGGCGGCCAGCGGGCCGCTGCGCTCGGCGCCGGACATGGGGTGGCCGCCGATGTAGACGCGGGTGTCGCACCCCAGTGCCACGACGTCCTGGCGCGGGCCCTCCTTGACGCTGGCGACGTCCGTGTAGTGACGGGCCAGGCCCTCCGCCTGGGCCGCCGCGAGGACCCGTCCGACCAGGGCCGGCGGCACCGCGACGACCGCCAGGTCGACGACGCCCTCCGGCGGGTCGACCGTGCCCGCGCCCAGCGACGCCGCGGTGCGGGCGGAGTCGGGGTCGGCGTCGCGCAGGTGGACCGCTATGCCGCGCTTGGTGAGCGCGAGCGCGGCGGAGGTGCCGATCAGTCCGGTGCCGATCACGACGGCGGTGCGCATGGCGGGGTACGTCCTCATCTGGGATGCGTCGACAACTGCACAACATCATCGCCGACCCCAGGTGCAGGCGGGCGTCGCGGCGGCCGATCGGCTCGGGGCGCAGTCCGATCCGATCGGCGGGGCCGCTGCCCCGTCACCGTAACCGCGGGTGCCCGCCTGCTGACACAGCCGTCCGCAGGGCAAGACGCGCGCGGCACGCCACCGCGTCGGCTCAGAGGGCCAGCACGCGCAGCTCCCTGCTGGTGAGGTTGAGCCGCTCGCCGCCGTCGGCGGTGCAGACGGCGATGTCCTCGATCCGGGCGCCGAACTCGCCGGGGAGGTAGATGCCGGGCTCGATGGAGAAGGCCATGCCGGGCTCCAGCGGCCGGGCGGAGCCGGAGACGATGTAGGGCTCCTCGTGGGTCTCCAGGCCGATGCCGTGGCCGGTGCGGTGGATGAAGTAGTCCCCGTAGCCGGCCGCGGTGATCAGGTCCCGGCCGACCGCGTCCAGCGCCTCCGCGGTCACGCCCGGCGCCACCGCGTCGCACTGCTCCTTCTGTGCGGCGAGCAGCACCTCGTACAGGGCGTCGTAGCGCGCGGGCGGGCGGCCGACGCAGTAGTTGCGGGTGGAGTCGGAGCAGTACCCCGAAGGCATCGTGCCGCCGATGTCGACGACGACGGGCTCGCCCTCGCGGATCACCCGGTCGGAGACCTCCGCGTGCGGGCTGGCACCGTTGGGCCCGGAGGCGACGATGACGAAGTCGACGGTGGCGTGGCCGGCCGCGGTGATCGCGTCGGCGATGTCGCGGCCGACCTCGCGCTCGGTCCGGCCGGGGCGCAGCCACTCCTCCATCGCGGAGTGGACCCGGTCGATCGCCTCGGCGGCCTCCAGCAGTGCGGCGACCTCGGCGGGGCTCTTGCGCATCCGCAGCTCGCCGAGGACCTGACCGGCCAGCGCCTGCTCGGCCCCGGGCAGGGCGGCGCGGAAGGCGAGGACCTTCTCCGCGAACATGTGGTTGTCCAGGCCGACCCGGCCCAGTCCGCGCGGCAGCCGGGCGGCGACCAGCGCGTAGGGGTCCTCGGTCTCGCGCCAGGGGACGATCTCGACGTCCAGCGCGCCGACCGGCGAGGCCTCGGCGGCGGGCTGCTCCAGCAGCGGGACGACGAGGAAGGGGTCGCCCTCGGCGGGGGCGACCAGGCAGGTGAGCCGTTCCAGGGGCAGCGCCTCGTAGCCGGTGAGGTAGCGCAGGTCCGCGCCGGGCGAGATCAGCAGGGCGTCCAGCCCCGCGGACTTCGCGGCAGCCTGGGCGAGGGCGATCCGGTCGGCGGGGTGAAGGGCGGGGTCAACAGCCGCGTCGTGTGCCATGGCACAAGTCCATCACGCCCCGCGCGTCACCGCAGCCCTCTACTCGCACGGGCCCGGTTGAGGTACAAACAGGACATGCTCTTCCACCTCACTCCGCTCGACGCGTGGCTGGAACATCCGGACCGCCCCTACGCCACCGCCTCCCTGGCACTGGAGGGGTTCATCCACTGTTCCGGCGACGAGGAGCAGACCCTCGCCGTCGCGAACGCACGATTCACCCGCACCCGGGGGCCGCTGATGGTGCTGCTGATCGACGAGGACGCGCTGGACGCGCCGGTGCGCTGGGACGAGGTCGGCGAGGGTGCGACCTTCCCGCACATCTACGGGCCGGTGAACCGCGCCGCGGTGGTCGGCATGCTGGAGGTCGAGCGGGACGCGAGCGGCCGCTGGGCCTCGCTCGCGGTCTGGAGCTGACCGGACCCAGCGCCACGCCCGAGTGATTGTCCGTCAATTCACCTGCAGGTAACAAGGAGTCCCTGCGGGCCCTCTTTCGCGTTCGATGCCCTCGTGCCACTGTGGTGCGTCACGTTCTACGCGCGTCATACACAGTATGTCGGACCAACGAGGGAGCAGGATGCGCAAGAGCAAGGTGCTGGCCCTGGCGGTAACCGCCGGGCTCGGAATAGGAGCCGCCGTGGCGGCTCCGGCCATGGCGGCGCAGAGCGCGCCGACCCGGGCCAAGACGGAGTCGAGCTGTCGTCTGGACGACACCAACCCCGGCCTCAAGCACGTGATCTACCTGCAGTTCGACAACGTGCACTTCACCAGGGACAACCCGAACGTGCCGTCGGACCTGGAGCAGATGCCGCATCTGCTCTCCTTCCTGACCAGCAACGGCGTGGTGGACACCAACCACCACACCCCGCTGATCGCCCACACCGGCAACGACATCCTGACCTCGCTGACCGGCGTCTACGGCGACCGCCACGGCCAGTCCGTCGCCAACTCCTACCGGTACTTCAACCCGGACGGCAGCTCCAACTCGGCCAGCAGCTTCGCCTACTGGACCGACGGCGTGGCCGACACCTCGGTGCCGACCCCGAGCGACCCGGCCTACACGATGGTGACCAAGGACGGGAAGAACGCCCCGGCCCCCTGGGTCTCCTACACCCGCGCGGGCTGCGACTTCGGCGCGGTCTCCGCGGCGAACACCATCCTGGAGAACACCACCGTCGACATCGACAAGGTCTTCGGCGCGAACTCAGCGGAGGCCGCCGAGGCCAAGGCCGACCAGGCCAGGGCCCAGGCCGACTACGTGGGCATCGGCGTCCACTGCGCGCTGAACTCGAAGCTGTGCGCCTCGGCCGGTGCGGGTGCCAGCGCGGACCTGCTGCCCGACGAGCCCGGCGGCTACACCGGCTACCAGGCGCTGTTCGGCGCCAAGGCGGTCGACCCGGCGATCGCCGGCTCCGCGGCGGTGAACTCCACCAGCGGCACGCCGATCACCGACCCGAAGGGCAACCCGGGCTTCCCCGGCTTCGACGGCATGAGCGCGGCCAACTCGCTCGGCTACGTGGCGCAGATGCAGGAGGCCGGCGTCCCGGTCACCTACGCCTACATCTCCGACGCGCACGACCGGCACGTGGCCCCCTTCGGCGCGTTCGGTCCCGGCGAGGCCGGCTACGTGGCCCAGCTGAAGACCTACGACGACGCGTTCGCGGCCTTCTTCAGCCGGCTCGCCAAGGACGGCATCACCACGAGGAACACCGACTTCGTGGTGACCTCGGACGAGAACGACCACTTCGTCGGCGGCACGCCCTCCCCGGCGAACTGCGACGGCGTGACGGTCCCGTGCAGCTACGCGCAGATCGGCGAGGTCAACGCCAACGCGACCGGCCTGCTGGCCACCCAGCAGGGCGTCACCACCCCGTTCAAGGTCCACGCGGACTCCGCGCCGAACTTCTACCTCGACGGCAACCCGGCGCAGACCGCGCCGAGCACCCGGTCGTTGGAGCAGGCCTGGGCGAAGGTCACCGCGGTCAACCCGATCAGCGGGAAGACCGACACGATCAACAACTACCTGGCCGACCGCACGGAGATGAAGCTGCTCCACATGGTCACCGGGGACGCGGCCAGGACGCCGACGTTCACCTCGTTCGCGGACCCCGACTACTACGTCTACGCGGGCGCGGCGAACTGCAACTCCGCCTGCGTGGCGCTCGGCCCCGCCTTCGCCTGGAACCACGGCGACTTCTCCACCGACATCAACACCACCTGGCTCGGCATCGCTGGCGTCGGCGTGAAGCACCTGGGCGTGACGGACAGGGTCTGGTCGGACCACACCGACATCCGGCCGACCATGCTCGCGCTGACCGGCCTGCGGGACGACTACCGCAGCGACGGCGTGGTCCTCACGCCGTTCCTGAGGAACTCCTCCCTGCGCCGGCCGCTGGAGCGGGACGCCCACCAGTACGCCCAGGTCGCCGCCGCCTACAAGCAGCTGAACGCGGGCGTGGGCAGCTTCGCCGCGGCCACGCTGACGCTGTCGAACAAGGGCGTCTCCTCGGCCTCGGCCGGTGACCTGACCTACCTGGCCGACGAGGGCACGCTGACCGCCCTGGGCGCCGAGCGCGACGCGCTCGCCGCGCAGATGGCGGCCGCGCTGGACGACGTGGCCTTCGGCCACGGCCGCCTCGACGACCGGAAGGCCGACCTGCTGGTGAAGCAGGCCGGCCTTCTCGTCAGGCAGGCTCAGCGGGCCGCCGCCGCGGCCTGACGCCTGGGGCCGGCTCCCCGCCGGCCTCGCACGCGCCCGTCCGGCCCGCATGAAGCACCGTCACATGTGGACCGCGACGGGCGCGTTCGCGTCCTGCTGCATGCGTCCACGGCGGTAGAGGACGGCGCTGAGGACCAGGCCCGCCACGAAGAAGCCGGCCGACCACCAGTAGGCGGTGGCGTAGCTGTGCAACTGCGCCTGGGCCAGGTTCGCGGGCGAGGGCGTCTTGCCGACCAGGTAGCTCGTGCCCGCGCTGGTGGCCAGGGTGTTCAGCAGCGCGGTGCCGATCGAGCCGCCGATCTGCTGCATGGTGTTGACCGCGGCCGAGGCGACACCGGCGTCGCGCTCGTCGATCCGGTCGGTGGCCACGCTCATCGCGACCGGCATGACCAGGCCGAGGCCGAAGCCCATCACCAGCAGCGGCGGCAGCACCGCGGTGGCGTAGGAGCTGTGCAGGCCGAGGCCGGTGAGCAGCACCATGCCGATCGCGGCGAGTGCCATGCCGATCGGCACCAGCGGCTTGGGGCCCACGCGGGGCAGCAGCGTCAGGGTGGCGAGCTGGGCGGCGACCATCAGCGCGCCGATCATCGGCAGGAAGCCGAGACCGGTCTGCACCGGGCTGTAGTGCAGCGTCTCCTGGAGGTAGTAGGTCAGGAAGAGGAAGACGCCGAACATGCCCGCGCCGGTGATGCCGATGGAGAGGAAGGACGCGCCGCGGTTGCGGTCGAGCAGCACCCGCAGCGGCAGCAGCGGGTGCGCGGTGCGGGTCTGCCACCAGGTGAACGCGGCGAGCAGCAGTCCGCCGGCGAGCAGGAAGCCCCAGGTCTGCGGGGAGCCCCAGGTGTGCGACTCGGCGTTGGAGAAGCCGTAGACCAGGCCGAAGAGGCCCGCGGAGACCAGTAGCGTGCCGGGGATGTCCAGCTTGGGCCGGTCGGCCGGGGCGCCCTTGCGCAGGAAGGCGACGCCGCCCGCCAGGGCCACGGCGGCGAAGATCAGGTTGACGAAGAGGGTCCAGCGCCAGTCGAGGTGCTCCGTCAGCAGCCCGCCGAGCAGCAGGCCGAGACCGCCTCCCGCGCCGGCGATGGCGCCGAAGATGCCGAAGGCCTTGGCGCGCTCCTTGGCGTCGGTGAAGGTGGTGTTGAGCAGGGAGAGCGCGGCGGGGGCGAGCAGCGCGCCGAAGAGGCCCTGCAGCGCCCGGCCGGTGACCAGGATCGAGAAGTCGCCCGCCGCGCCGGCGAGCGCGGAGGCGGCGGCGAAACCGCCCACCCCGACCAGGAAGACGATCTTGCGTCCGATCAGGTCGGCGAGCCGCCCGCCGAGCAGCAGCAGGCTGCCGAAGGCGAGGGCGTAGGCGGTGACGATCCACTGCCGGTCGGCGTTGGAGAAGCCGAGGTCCAGCTGGGCCGAGGGCAGGGCGATGTTCACGATGGTGCCGTCGAGCACCACCATCAGCTGCGCGATGCCGACGACGGCCAGCACCCACCAGCGGCGTCGGTCGGCGGCGCCTTCGGCGCTCGTCTTTCGCACGCCTTCGCGCGCGAGGGCTGTCTGCGACATGGGGTCTCCGGCTGGACTGGGCACGGGCTGATGACTGAAGGTCCGAATCCCGAACGAAACGGTTTCGTACTCTTCGTTGCCAACAATACGCCCATCGAAACGAACTCGTTTCGATGGGCGTCTGTGACTCGCGTCTCAGCTGTTCAACAGGGCGGGCAGGATCACCGCGTCGATGTAGCGCTTCATGTAGTCGGGGTCGACGAAGCGGTCCTCGATGATCTTCCTGGCCGGCAGCGCGCCCACCAGCATGTGGCCGATGAACTCCCCCGCCGTCGCGCCCGCGGGCACCTCGCCGCGGTCGACCGCGCGGGCCAGCATCTCCCGCAGGACCACCAGCACCGGTTCCACCAGCATCTCCCGCAGCGCGGTGCCGAGGTCCGGGTTGAGCTGGACCGCGTGCATCACCGCGCTCATGAAGACGGTGTCCTCCTCCATGTCCGTCCCCGCGTCGGCCATGGCGTGGAGGTCGCCGCGCAGGCTCCCGGTGTCGATGCCGTCCAGCAGCAGCGGCTTGTTGTGCCGCATGGCCGAGGCCACCAGCTGCGGCTTGCCCTTCCACTGCCGGTACAGCGTCGCCTTGGAGGTGTGCGCGCGGGCCGCCACCGCGTCCATGGTCAGCGAGTCGTAGCCGACCTCCCTGACCAGGTCGATGACGTGCGCGTACAGCTCTCCCTCGCGCTCGGCCGAGAGCCGGCCCCGCCCCCCGGCGGCCGTCGTCGTCACGACCGTCAGAGCCCCACGGCCTTCATCAGCTGGCCCACCTCGGGGTTGGTCAGCCGGCGCAGCCACCCGGACTTCTGGTCGCCCAGCGCGATCGGGCCGAACTGGGTGCGGACCAGCTTCTCCACCGGGAAGCCGGCCTCGGCCAGCATCCGGCGGACGATGTGCTTGCGGCCCTCGTGGAGGGTGACCTCGACCAGGTAGTTCTTGCCGACGTTCTGCACGACCTTGAAGCCGTCCGCGCGCGCCCAGCCGTCCTCGAGCTCGATGCCCTTGGCGAGCTGCTTGCCCAGGTCGCGCGGGATCGGGCCCTGGATCGCGGCCAGGTAGGTCTTCTTCACGCCGTACTTGGGGTGGGTCAGCCGGTGGGCCAGCTCGCCGTGGTTGGTGAGCAGGATGATGCCCTCGGTCTCGGTGTCCAGCCGGCCCACGTGGAAGAGCCGCGTCTCGCGGTTGTTCACGTAGTCGCCCAGGCACTGGCGGCCGTCCGGGTCCTCCATCGTCGCGACGACGCCGGCCGGCTTGTTCAGCGCGAAGAACAGGTACGACTGGGTGGCCACGGTGAGGCCGTCGACCTCGATCTTGTCCGTCGCGGCGTCCACGCGCTTGCCCTGCTCGCGCACGACCTCGCCGTTGACCATGACGCGGCCCTGCTCGATCAGCTCCTCGCAGGCGCGGCGGCTGCCCATGCCCGCGCGGGCCAGCACCTTCTGCAGGCGCTCGCCCTCGAGGTCGCTGCCGGTGGACGGCTTGGCGGGCTTGTCGTGGCGGGCGCGGACCGCGTCCTCGACCCGGGCCTGCAGCTCGCGCGGACGCGAGGGCGCGGTGCCCTTGGGGCGGATCTGGCCGACGCCGCCGCTGCGGCCGGCGCCGGTACCGGTCCGGCGCTCGGGACGCGGCCTGGCGTTCTCGCCGCCGCCCCACTCCGGACGGTCGTAGCGGCGCTCCTCGGGGCGGGGCGTGCCCTTGCCGCCGCCGGCGCCCTGGCCGCGGCGCTGGCCCCCGCCCTGCTGGCCCCGGCCCTTGGAGCCGGAGCCGCCGCCGCTGCTGTTCCTGTTGTTACCGCTACGCATCAAAAGTCCGCTGTTCTGCTCGTCCGTCTGAGCCGCCCGACCTGGCTGGTCCGGCCGTCTTCTGTCCATCTGCCGTCTGTCAGTCCACCGCCGCGACCGCCTCGGCGATCGCCTCGGTAATCGCGCTGCCCTCCTGCGAGTCCGCCTCCACGTCGTCGGCCTCGGGGAGGAAGGGGGCCAGCTCCGGCAGCTCGTCCAGGCCGCGCAGCCCCATCCGTTCCAGGAAGTAGTGCGTGGTCCGGTACAGGAACGCCCCCGTCTCCGGCTCTGTACCCGACTCCTCGACCAGACCTCTCTGTACCAGGGTACGCATGACGCCGTCACAGTTCACACCACGCACGGCGGAGACCCGGGAACGGGACACCGGCTGCCGGTACGCGATGACCGCCAGCGTCTCCAGCGCGGCCTGCGTCAACCGCGACTGCTGCCCGTCCAGCACGAACCGGTCCACGACCGGCGCGCACACCGCCCGCGTGTAGAACCGCCACCCCCCGGCCACGAACCGCAGCTCGAACCCCCGCTCCTGGGCGTCGTACTCGGCGGCGAGCCCGTCGAGCGCCTCGGCGACGAGCTTCTTCGGCCGCTCCAGCACCTCGGCCAGCCGCGCGACGGTGACCGGCTCGTCGACGACCATCAGCACGGCCTCCAACGCGGCCCGCAAGGGCACCTCGGGCCGCGCCTCGGGCTCCGGCCCGGCGGCAGGCGCGGGCGCGGGCTCGGCCGGAGGCCGTAGGCCGGGCTCCGAAGGCGGCACCTCGCCGGGCACCCGTGCCGAAGGCCCGCGGGCAGCCGTGGGCTGCGCCGGCAGTGCCGACTCCCGCGAGGGTGACGGCAGAGCCGCGGCGGCGGGGGACACGGGCTCGGCGCCGTGCTCCGGGCCGGTTCCGCCGTCGCCGTCCTCTTCCGGAGCCCGGTCGGGCCGGGCCGCGAAGGCGTCGGGCTCGTCCGCGCGCGTCAGCGGGTAGCCGGGGACGGCCGCGTCGGCGGGGTCGGGGAGTTCGTCGCGGAAGACGGTCTCCAGGTGTTCACCGGGGCGGGCCTGCCCCGGGAGGCCGAGGCGGCGGCGGGGGCCGGTGTCGTTGCGGTCGTCGGTCATGTCAGCGCTCCTTGCCCTTGCCCGTTCTGGCCGTCTCGTCCTCCGGTGGGGGCGGGGGCGCGTCGAACTCGTCGCCGAGGTCCGCGGCCACCTCCACCTCGCCGTCGGCGACCCAGCGGACCAGGAGCTCCCCCAGCGCCTCCGGCTGGTCGAAGGCGAGCAGCTTCTCCCGATACAGCTCCAGCAGCGCGAGGAAGCGCGCCACCACCGTCAGCACGTCCGGCGCGTCCGCCGCCAGCTCGGCGAAACGGGCCTCGCCCTGCTCCCGCAGCAGCGCGACGATCAGCTCCGCCTGCTCGCGGACGGAGACCTTCGGCGTGTGGATGTGGTCCACGTAGACGACCGGCTTGGGCTTCGGCTCCATCGCCTTGGCCGCGAGCCTGGCGAAGGCGTCGAGACCGATGCTGATGACCACCTCCGGCAGCAGCTCCGCGAACTGCGGCTCCAGGCCGACCGTGCGCGGCCGCCGCAGCTGCTCGGCCTCCCAGCGCTCCGCGAACAGCGCCGCGACCTTCTTGTACGCGCGGTACTGCAGCAGCCGGGCGAAGAGCAGGTCGCGGGCCTCCAGCAGGGCGAGGTCCTCCTCGTCCTCCAGCTCCGCGACCGGCAGCAGCCTGGCCGCCTTCAGGTCCAGCAGCGTCGCCGCCACCACCAGGAACTCGCTCGCCTGGTCCAGGTCCCAGTCCGGGCCCATGGCCCGGATGTGCGCGATGAACTCGTCCGTCACCTTCGACAGCGAGACCTCGGTGACGTCGAGCTTGTGCTTCGCGATCAGGCTCAGCAGCAGGTCGAACGGGCCCTCGAAGTTGTCCAGGCGCACCAGGAAACCGCCGGACGGCTCCTCCACGGGCGGGGCTTCCGGAGCGGGCCGCGGTGCGGCCTCGGGAGCCGGCTGGGGTTCGGGCAGGGTGTGCATCGGGGCCTATCGTGCCCTGTCACCCCACGGCGGGGCGAGCGCCGCGCCTGCGCCGGGCCGCGGGCCTCAGCGCCCGCGCAGCCGCCGGACCAGGATGCTGGCCTCGCCGCGCTGCTCCAGGTCGGCCAGGACGACGGCCACCGCCTCCCGCACTATCCGGCCGCGGTCCACTGCGAGCCCGTACTCGCCGCGCAGCACCAGCCGGGCGTGTTCGAGGTCGAACAGCTCCTCGGCGGAGACGTAGACGGTGATCTTCTCCTCGTGCCGCTCGCGTCCCGTCGGCCGGGAGCGCGGGGCCCGCGGCTTGCGGCGGGCGGCCGGGGGCTGGGCGACCGCGTCGGACGCGGCCTGGGCGGCCTTGGTCGCGGCTCCGGCCTCACCCCGCGAGGGGCCGGGCACCGAGGGCGCGGAGGCCGGTGCGGCGACCGCGCCGTGCTCCCCCGCCGGATCGGCGGGGCGGCCCTCCTCCGACGCGGAGGCGGGCGCCTGGGGCCTCGGCTGCTCCCCCGACGGGCCGGCGGAGGATCCGTTGGACGCGGCGGGAGCGGTTGGTGCCGCCGGGCCCGCCGGCTGGTCCGGCGCGCGCGGCACGGGCGTGAGTGCGGTCCCCCCGGTGGTCCGGAACAGTTCGTCCGCCCCCGGGAGACTCACTCGACGGGGCACCGGGCGAGCACCTCCCTGGCGAGCTGGCGGTAGGCGGCGGCGCCGACCGAGTTGGACGCGTAGGTGGTGATGGGCTCGCCCGCGACCGTGGTCTCGGGGAAGCGGACCGTGCGGCCGATGACGGTGTGGAAGACGTGCTCGCCGAAGGCCTCCACGACCCGCGCCAGCACCTCGCGGCTGTGCACCGTGCGCGAGTCGTACATGGTGGCCAGGATGCCGTCCAGGCGCAGGTCGGGGTTGAGCCGCTCGCAGACCTTCTCGATGGTCTCGGTGAGCAGCGCGACGCCGCGCAGCGCGAAGAACTCGCATTCCAGCGGCACGATGACGCTGTGAGCGGCCGTCAGCGCATTGACCGTCAGCAGGCCCAGGGAGGGCTGGCAGTCGATGATGATGTAGTCGTAGTCGTTCAGCAGCGGCTTCAGCGCCCGCGCCAGCGCCGACTCCCGCGCCACCTCGCTGACCAGCTGCACCTCGGCGGCCGACAGGTCGATGTTGCTCGGCAGCAGGTCCATGCCGGGCACGGCCGTCTTCAGCAGCACCTCATCGGCCGTCAGGCCCCGCTCCATGAGCAGGTTGTAGACGGTGAGGTCCAGCTCCATCGGGTTGACGCCGAGTCCGACCGAGAGCGCGCCCTGCGGGTCGAAGTCGACCAGCAGCACGCGGCGGCCGTACTCCGCCAGCGCCGCGCCCAGGTTGATGGTCGAGGTGGTCTTGCCGACCCCGCCCTTCTGGTTGCACATCGCGACGATGCGCGCCGGTCCGTGCTCGGTGAGCGGCGAGGGGATCGGGAAGTACGGAAGCGGCCGACCCGTGGGGCCCACCCGCTCGCGGCGCTGGCGCGCGGCGTCGGGGGCCAGGGTGGCGGCGTACTCCGGGTCCGGCTCGTACTCGGCGTCGGGGTCGTAGAACTGACCGCCCGCCATCTCGCTCTGCACCAGGCCGGGCTCGATGGGGGCGTCCAGCGCGCTCGCGTAGCGCAGCGCGTCGTGATCGGAAATCGGGTACTCCAGGCTCGGGTAGCCGGGCTGCTGCTGACGTGCGTCAAAAGTGCGCGGGCCGCCACTCCCGGGAGCAATTGTCGACTCATTCACAAGTCGTCTTACCTCCTTGGCGACCGCCGTTGTGACCGGGCTTCGGGGCTCTGCCCCCTCCAGTGGGCGGCATTCACCGCACCGCAGCCTAGCAACGACACAGTAGCGTCAACCAGCACACCAGTGATGCACTAACCAACATGTCGATATGACAATTGCTGTCCGCAGCTCTCAGGCACTGTACGAAACCGCCGTTCGGCCTGCGGGGACACCCCTGTTCACTCCTCTGCCGAGGGTGACGTGGAACGGCGTGGCGTTGACGCAACGCCAGAAGGGCGCCGCACGGATCGTGCGGCGCCCTTCTGGGCGGTTCCGGCTGTGAGCGCGGCTGTGACCGCGTCACCGCCTGCCGGCGTGTCAGGCCAGGACGTCGGCCAGCTCGACGTGCGGCAGGCCGAAGGCGTCGGCGACCGCGCCGTAGGTGATCTGGCCCTCGTGCACGTTGAGACCCTTGGCCAGCGCGGCGTCGCGGCGGCAGGCCTCCTGCCAGCCGCGGTTGGCCAGCTCGAGGATGTAGGGCAGGGTCGCGTTGGTCAGCGCGTAGGTGGAGGTGTTCGGCACCGCACCCGGCATGTTGGCCACGCAGTAGAAGACCGAGTTGTGGACCTGGAAGGTCGGCTCGGCGTGGGTGGTCGGGTGCGAGTCCTCGAAGCAGCCGCCCTGGTCGATCGCGATGTCGACGAGCACGGAGCCCGGCTTCATGCGGGAGACCAGCTCGTTGGTGACCAGCTTCGGGGCCTTGGCGCCCGGGATGAGGACCGCGCCGATGACCAGGTCGGCCTCGAGGACGGCCTTCTCCAGCTCGAAGGAGTTGGAGGCGATGGCCTTGATCTTGTTGCCGAAGATCTTGTCGGCCTCGCGCAGCTTGTTGATGTCGCGGTCGAGCAGGGTCACGTCGTAGCCCATGCCGATGGCGATGGTGGCCGCGTGCCAGCCGGAGACGCCACCGCCGATGACGACGGCCTTGGCCGGGTGGGTGCCGGGCACGCCGCCGGGGAGGACGCCACGACCGCCGGTCGGACGCATCAGGTGGTAGGAGCCGACCTGCGGGGCCAGCCGGCCCGCGACCTCGGACATCGGGGCGAGCAGCGGCAGGGCGCCGTTGGCGAGCTGGACGGTCTCGTACGCGATCGCGGTGGTGCCGGAGGCCAGCAGCGCGTCGGTGCCGGCGCGGTCGGCCGCGAGGTGGAGGTAGGTGAAGAGCAGCTGGCCCTTGCGGAGGCGGTGGTACTCCTCGGCGATGGGCTCCTTGACCTTCAGCAGGAGGTCGGCCGTGGCCCAGACCTCGTCAGCGGTCTCGAGGATCGTCGCACCGGCGGCGGTGTACTCCTCGTTCGGGATGGAGGAGCCGACACCGGCGTTGTTCTCGACGAACACCTCGTGCCCGTTGCGGACCAGCTCGTGCACGCCAGAAGGCGTGATGGCCACGCGGTACTCGTGGTTCTTGACCTCGCGGGGGATGCCGACCTTCACGACGAACACGTCCCTTGCACATGGGGTTTCCTCCCGTCGGCGGGAACGCCGACAGGAGCCACGCGCAGCGGCTCTGCTTGCGCGGCACTTCCGAGTGTAATGAAGCCGAGCGGATGCAACAGCCTTCCAAAGTGTTCAAAAGCTTCGGATTGGTTGGCAGTTTCGTAGGCTTGCGCGGGCTACCGGGCGTCGAATCGGTCGAAATTTAACAACCTGGACATTCAATCGAAACCAGGCCAATACGCCTGCCCGACCAGAGGCGGGCGACCCCGCCGGAGCCGGCTCCGCGGCGTGCCGGAGCCCGCCGTTCGGCCGCGAACGACGAGCGCCTGCACGGCATGGTCGAGGTCACTCCGAAGGCCGGGGTGCGCTGCGCGGGGACGGCGGCTGGGAGGGGGCCGGGGCGCCGAGAAGAGCGGCCTGGTCGCGCTGCAGGCGGGCGCCCGCCGGGTCGCCGGCGCGTTCGAGGGCCTCGGCCATGCGGAGCAGCACCAGGGCCTCCAGCCGCGGGCCGACCCGGCGCGCGGCGTCCAGGGCCTCGCGCTGGGTCCGCAGGGCCGCCTCGGTTCCTCCGGAGAGCTCCTGGACCCGCGCCGCGCCCAGGATCGCCCCGACCGAGCCCGCCTCGTCGGAGAGCTTGCGGTACAGCGCCACCGCCGCGCGGTACTCACGGAGCGCGTCCTGGTAACGCCCCTGGGCGCTGTGCGTCGCAGCCAGCCGGCCCAGCAGGCGGGCCTCGTCGGCGCGCTCGCCGCGGTTGCGGCGCAGGGTGAGCGCGCGACCGTAGAAGTCGACGGCGCGGACCAGGTCGCCCGAGGCCCGGTACGCGCCGGCGGTGGCCTCCAGGATGCGGCCGACGGCCACATGGTCCTGCGCGGCGCGCGCCGGGCCGAGCGCGCCCCGGTAGCGCTCCATCGCGCGGGCGTGTTCGCCCGCGGCAGCGTGCAGATCACCCAGGTTGACCAGGGCGGCGGCCTGTCGGCGCGGCTGCCCGGCGCGGCGCGCGAGCTCCTCGACGGCCGTGTGCAGCCCGTACAGCTCGGTGGCGACCGAACGCCCCCGGCCCTCGCCCCAGACCGGCAGCGCCCGGACGAGCACCGTGGCCAGCCGGGTCAGCAGTCCGTCCAGGCCGCCCCTGGCGACGCCCGCGTCCACGGCGGGCAGCAGCGTCGGCAGGGCGAGGTCGAGCCAGGCCCAGGCCTCGGCCGCGCTGCGGAAGCGCAGCGGCACCGGCGGCACCTCGGCGTCGGCCGGGGCCTGCTCGGGGGCGAGCCTGGTCAGGCAGGTACCGAGGAGCCGCACCTGGCGCTCCAGCCAGCGGGCCTCGGCCAGCTCGACCAGAGCGGGCTTGTCCTCCGAGTCGCGCAGGCGGGTGAGCACCGGCCGCAGGCTCTCCGGCAGGCGGTAGCGGCCCTCCCCTTCGTCCCGCAGCAGCTGCTGCCCGGCCAGGGAGCCCAGCAGCGCGGACGCGGCCTCGATCGGGCTGCCGACCAGCGCGGCGGCTCCGCGCGCGTCCAATACTCCGCCGGGCACGACCGTGGACAGCCGCAGCAGCAGCTGGGCATTGGCGCCGAGCCCGCCGTAGACCAGGGCGAAGGCGCGGCGCAGCGGGTCGTCGCTGCGCTGGGCCCCGCGCGGCGGTGGCGGCGGGGCGGGCACCGCGGGCGTCGCCGGCACGGCGGGCGGGTAGGCGGGCATCGGCGGCACCGCCTGGCCGGGCAGGCCGAGCACCGGCGCGGCGGCGCCCGAGCCGGCGCGGACCGGCCCGCCCCAGGGCCAGCCCGAGCCAGCGCGAGGGGGACCGGGTTCGGCGGCGGCGTCGGCGAGGGCGTCGGCGGGCGTCTCGCGCAGGGCCCGCAGGGCGTCGGAGACGGAGGCGCGGGGGCGGGCGGCGAGCCAGCCGCCGAGCAGGCGCAGCGCGCCCGCGTGGCAGGCGACGAGCTCGGACAGCGCCTGGGCCGCCACCGGGTCGCAGACCACCCGGGTGTCGCCGGCGAGGGCGGCCAGCAGTTCGCGGGCGGCGGGGTAGTCCAGGCCGCCCAGCACGCAGGGGCGGACGCCGGGGATCGCGGTGAGCGGTCCGGCCGCGACGGCCACCACCAGGGAGCCGGGCGCGCTCGGCAGGAGCGCCTGGACCTGCGGCGCGTCGGTCACGTCGTCGAGGAGGAGCAGCTGCGGCCCGGAGCCGGCGCCGTGCTCGCGCAGCGCGACGAGCGCCGCGGCCTCCGCCTCGTCGGGGACGGGCGCGGCGGGCCGGGGCAGGCCGAGCGCGTCGAGCAGACGGCGGGCGGGGTGGGGCGCGGCGAGGGAGAGGCGGGTCGCGGTGGCGAAGCCGTCCAGCTGTTCGGCCAGCCGCAGCGCCAGGGCGGTGCGGCCCGATCCCGGCCTGCCCGCGACCAGCAGCACGCGCGGCGCGGTCGCCGCGGCGCCGGAGGCCGGCGTCTCGCGTTCCCACTCCTCGCGCAGCAGCGCCAGCTCGGCCCGGCGGCCGACGAAGGGCGTGGGCGCGCCGGGCACACCCGTGGACGAGGCCAAGGCCGACTGTGCTGACACGCGCGCCGCTCCCGTCCGTCAGACCGAACCGTCAGACAGAGACCGTCAGAAGCCGACCGGAGTGCCGACTTCTGACGCAGCGTAATTCACCCGGCGCACGGCCAGGCACACGTTCGGACCGGTGACCGCGTCCTCAGCCCAAGCTCACTCGAACGGACGCGCGGGCCAGGGCGCGTCCGCGGGCCGCAGCGCGTCGAGGCCCGGGCCGCACAGGGCCGCCTTGAGCGCGGTGGCGGAGGCGACCAGCGCGCCGTTGTGGAGCTCCCCGGCGAGGATCATCGCGATCACCTCGTCCAGCGGGAAGCGCTCGACCTGGAGGTCGAGCTCCTCGCCGGTCGCCTCGTAGCGGTCGCCCTCGGCCGCGGCGAGATCCCTGGCCAGGAAGACCCGGATCGCCTCGTCGGAGCCGCCAGGGGTGGGGAAGATGTCGACCAGCACCCGCCAGTCGCCCGCCTTGTGGTGGGCCTCCTCGAAGAACTCGCGCTGCGCGGCGTGCAGCGGGTTCTCGCCCGGGATGTCGAGCAGGCCGGCCGGCAGCTCCCACAGCCGGTGCCGGACCGGGTGCCGGTACTGACGCACCAGCAGCACCCGGTCCTGCTCGTCCAGGGCCAGCACCCCGACCGCGCCGGGGTGCTTCATGTAGTCGCGCGTCGCGGCGCGCTCGTCCGGCATGACGACCTCGTCGGAGACGATGTCCCAGACCTTTCCCTCGAAGGAGGTGCGCTCGGCCACCACCTCCCACGTGTCGGGGGTGTCCTGCAAGATCTGACGCTGCTCCACGATCGTCGTCCTCCCCGGGCGAGCTTCGCTACTGGTCGACTACCGGACCCTACTCGCCGTCCTGCACCTTGATCGCCGCGGCGACCAGGCCCGCGAAGAGCGGGTGCGGGCGGGTCGGACGGGACTTCAGCTCCGGGTGGGCCTGGGTGGCCACCAGGTAGGGGTGCGTGTCGCGCGGGTACTCGACGTACTCGACCAGGTCGCCCTTGGGCGAGAGACCGGAGAACTGCAGCCCGGTCTTCTCCAGCTCGGCGCGGTAGGAGTTGTTGACCTCGTAGCGGTGGCGGTGGCGCTCCTCGACGTACTGCTCGCCGCCGTAGACCTCGCGGACGATGGAGCCCTCGGCGAGCTTGGCCGGGTAGAGGCCCAGGCGCATGGTGCCGCCCAGGTCGCCCTTGCCGTCGACGATCTCCAGCTGCTCGGCCATGGTCGAGATGACCGGGTGGCGGGCGGCCGCGTCGAACTCGGTGGAGTTGGCCTCGGCCAGTCCGGCCAGGTTGCGCGCGGCCTCGATGACGACGCACTGCAGGCCCAGGCAGAGACCGAGCAGCGGGGTGCCGTGCTCGCGGGCGTAGGTGATCGCGCCGACCTTGCCGTCCACACCGCGCTCGCCGAAGCCGCCGGGGATGCAGATCGCGTCGACGTCGCCGAGCTGCGCAGCCGCGCCCTCGGGGGTCTCGCAGTCCACCGAGGTGACCCACTTGATCTCGACCTTGGCGTGGTTGGCGAAGCCGCCGTGACGCAGCGCCTCGGTCACCGACAGGTAGGCGTCGGGCAGGTCGATGTACTTGCCGACCAGCGCGATCCTCACGGTGCGCTTGGGCTCGTGGACGCGGCGCAGCAGGTCGTCCCACTGGGTCCAGTCCACGTCGCGCCAGGGCAGGCCGAGACGGCGGACGACGTAGGCGTCCAGGCCCTCGGAGTGCAGCACCTTCGGGATGTCGTAGATCGACTTGGCGTCGATGGCCGCGACCACGGCCTCCTCGTCCACGTCGCACATCAGCGAGATCTTGCGCTTGATGGCCTGCGGGACCTCGCGGTCGGCGCGCAGCACGATCGCGTCGGGCTGGATGCCGATGTTGCGCAGCGCGGCGACGGAGTGCTGGGTCGGCTTGGTCTTCAGCTCGCCGGAGGGGCCGATGTAGGGCAGCAGCGAGACGTGCACGAAGAAGACGTTGTCCCGGCCGACCTCGTGGCGCACCTGGCGCACGGCCTCCAGGAACGGCAGCGACTCGATGTCGCCGACGGTACCGCCGACCTCGGTGATGACGACGTCGACGTCCTCGGTCGCCATGCGGCGGATCCGGGACTTGATCTCGTTGGTGATGTGCGGGATCACCTGGACGGTGTCGCCCAGGTACTCGCCGCGGCGCTCCTTGGCGATGACCGTCGAGTAGACCTGACCGGTCGTGACGTTGGCGCTGCCGTGCAGGTTCGTGTCGAGGAAGCGCTCG
The DNA here is from genome assembly GCF_000744655.1 of Streptacidiphilus rugosus AM-16. NCBI lineage: Bacteria > Bacillati > Actinomycetota > Actinomycetes > Kitasatosporales > Streptomycetaceae > Streptacidiphilus > Streptacidiphilus rugosus. The sequence continues at coordinate 2,193,744 of NZ_JQMJ01000004.1, forward strand.
TAGTGGCCGATGTCGAGGTCGGTCTCCGCGCCGTCGTCGGTGACGAAGACCTCGCCGTGCTGGAACGGGTTCATCGTGCCGGGGTCGACGTTCAGGTACGGGTCCAGCTTCTGCATGGTGACCCGCAGACCGCGCGCCTTCAGCAGGGCCCCCAGGCTGGAGGCGGTCAGCCCCTTGCCGAGCGAGGAGGCGACGCCCCCGGTGACGAAGAGATGCTTGGTCGTCGTGCCGGCCTTACCGGAATGGGGCTGTGCCAAGAGGGGGCTCCCGTGGTCGCGTCATCACCCGCACCGACCCGTCAGCGGGGGTGCCAGAGGTGGTGGATCGAGAAGGGCTCCGAGCGGGGCTCGGTACCAATCCACGGAGTACCAGGGTATCAGCCGTGCCGCCCACCTGCGCTCCGGTGCCCCCTGCCCGGCGCGCCGCTTTCCTGCCCCGCTCCCGGTCAACGCATGATCCGAAGTATTCTGCACGAACACCTTCCGGTTCCGCGGCCCCACGGACCACCGCCGCCCCAGCGGCCAACTGCCTTACCGGGCAGGGTTCGACGGCGTGTCGCCCGTGGTTCGAGCAGTCCCCGAGCCGCACCGCACGGCCGTCCCGCATCGTGTTCCCAGCCCGCTCCGCCGCCTCGCACAGCACCTTCGTCAGACCGCCCGCACAGACCGCCCGCACAGTCCTTCACCGTGAACTGGAGAACCACGTGGCCGCCCGCATCGAGGACTACGCGCTCATCGGTGACATGCAGACCGCCGCCCTGGTGAGCCGGAACGGCGCGGTGGACTGGCTCTGCCTGCCCCGGTTCGACTCCCCCGCCGTCTTCGCCGGGCTGCTGGGGACGGACGAGCACGGCTTCTGGCGGATCGGCCCGGCGGAGCCGCTGCCGGAGGCCGAGGCCGCCACGGCGACGGCGGGCGGGCCGGGGTCGGCGGGCCCCGCTCCGGTCGGCATCGACGACACCGGCGAGTTCCGGGTGCTGCCGCCCACCGCCGCCGCGCCCGCGCCTCCGGCCGCGCGCCGCCGCTACCGGGGCGACTCGCTGATCCTCGAACAGGAGTGGGACACCGGCGGGACCGTCCGGGTGATCGACTTCATGCCGCCCCGTGGACTGCCGGAGCGCGGCGCGGTGCCGCAGATGATCAGGATCGTCGAGGGGGTCAGCGGCCGGGTCCGGATGCGGTCCGCGCTGCGGATGCGTTTCTCCTACGGGCGCGTCGTGCCCTGGGTGCACCGGGTCGAGGTCGACGGACAGACCCGTACGGTCGCGGTGGCCGGCCCCGACTCGGTCTGGCTGGACGGAGTGGCCGAGACCTACGGCCGCAACCTCACCACCTACGCGGACTTCACCGTGGAGGCCGGCGAGCGGATCGCCTTCGCGCTGACCTGGCAGCCCTCCCACCTGGGCGCCCCCGACCTGCCCGACCCCGAGGACGCGCTGGCCACCACGGAGGAGTTCTGGAGCTACTGGGTCGCCCAGTGCACCTACCAGGGCCCCTACCGCGAGCCCGTGGTCCGCTCGCTGATCACACTGAAGGCGCTCACCTACGCCCCCACCGGCGGCATCGTCGCCGCGCCGACCACCTCGCTGCCCGAGGACATCGGCGGGGTGCGCAACTGGGACTACCGGTTCACCTGGCTGCGCGACGCGACGATCACCCTCTCCTCGCTGCTGCGCACCGGCTACCGCGACGAGGCCCGCGCCTGGCGCGAGTGGCTGCTCCGCGCGGTCGCCGGCGACCCGGAGAACCTGCAGATCATGTACGGGATCGCGGGCGAACGGGAGCTCTCGGAGACCACGCTCGACTGGCTGCCCGGCTACGAGGGCTCCACCCCGGTCAGGATCGGCAACGGCGCGGCCGACCAGCTCCAGCTGGACGTCTACGGCGAGGTCGTGGAGGCGCTGCACCTGGCCCACATGACCGGTCTGGCCCGCAACGACCACGCCCACATGCTGCAGCTGCGGCTGATCTCCTGGCTCGAGGAGCACTGGAACGACCCGGACGAGGGCATCTGGGAGGTGCGCGGCCCGCGTCGCCACTTCGTCCACTCGAAGGTCATGGCCTGGGTCGCGGTGGACCGCACCATCAGGATGATCGAGCAGACCCCGCACGAGGGCCCGCTGGAGCGCTGGCGCGAACTGCGCGACACCATCCACGAGGACGTCTGCGCCCACGGCTACGACAAGGAGCGCAACACCTTCACGCAGTCCTACGGCTCGCAGGAGCTGGACGCGTCGCTGCTGCTGATCCCGCAGGTGGGCTTCCTGCCGCCGGACGACAAGCGCGTGATCGGCACGATCGAGGCGATCCAGCGTGAGCTGCTGACGCCCGACGGCTTCGTGCTGCGCTATCCGACCAGCGGCGGCGACGAGGGCGTGGACGGCCTGCCGGGCGACGAGGGCGCCTTCCTGGCCTGCTCGTTCTGGCTGGCGGACGACCTCGCGATGATCGGCAGGGTCGGCGAGGCCCGGGAGCTGTTCGACAAGCTGCTCGGCATCCGCAACGACGTGGGCCTGCTGGCGGAGGAGTGGGATCCGCGGCTCCAGCGCCAGGTCGGCAACTTCCCGCAGGCCTTCAGCCACGTCCCGCTGATCGACACGGCCCTGCGGCTGACCGCCGTGGCCGGCCTGCCGGGGCTGTAGGGTCCGGCGGACGGATCACTCGCAGCGACGACGGACCGCACCGAGCAGCCGGCGGGTGAGCAGCACGTGCCCGCCCGTCCCGATCACCAACGCCCGGTAGACCCCGCCGGCCAGGCCGGGGAACTCCGCGCGGGTCTCGGCGCGCAGGCGCACCCGGCCCGGTCCTGCCTCGTCGAGCCGGAAGACCAGGGAGTACACGGAGAAGCGGTGCCGCCCCTCGAGCACCAGCTCGCGGCCCGGCAGCGCCCCCACCACCCGGAACCCGGGGAAGGTCGAGCCCTCGGCGAGGGGCCGGGGACCGGAGGCGACGCGGTCGGCCGCTCCGACCAGGCCCGCGAAGCGCGCCGACCGGGCTCCCGAGAACGAGCGGTCCAGCGTCTCGCCGAGGCTGCGCCAGACCGCGTCGGCCTCGGCCACGACGACCGTCGCGTGCTCGTCGACCAACGGCAACGAATCGCCCTGCATGCCTGCCTCCATGGCCGCACCGTGCCCGGGGACCGGACCCGTCGCTCACCCACGGTAGGCCCCTGGCGCGTCCGGATTTCCCGGGGCTCCGCGTTCCGCATCCGACCCGATTTTGTACACTGGCGGCACAAAACATTCGCGCCTGACCGGGAGACCGCCGTGCCGCTGCCCATGGACCTGACCGCCCGCGCCCTGCTGCTGGACATGGACGGCACGCTGGTCGACTCCGGCGCCGTCGTGATGCGCGTCTGGGGTCGCTGGGCCGCCGCCCACGGGCTTTCGCCGGAGCGGGTCGAGGAGGTCGTCCACGGGCGGCAGGGTCACGAGAGCATGGCGATACTGCTGCCCGGGCGGCCGACGGCGGAGAACGTCGCCGACAACGCCAGGATGCTCGCCGAGGAGACCGCCGACCTGGACGGCATCGTGCCGATCCCCGGCGCGCCCGCGTTCCTCGCCGCGCTGGCCGGCGTCCCGCACGCGCTGGTCACCTCCGCCGACGTGGCCCTCTCCACCGGGCGGATGGGCGCGGCGGGGCTCGCGCTGCCGGAGGTGCGGATCACCGCCGAGGACGTCAGCGCGAGCAAGCCCGACCCCGAGGGCTTCCTCAAGGGCGCGGCCGAGCTCGGCTTCGCCCCGGAGGACTGCGTGGTCTTCGAGGACTCCGCCGCGGGCGTCGCCGCGGGCCTGGCCGCGGGCATGCGCGTGGTCGGCGTCGGCGCGGCCACGGCCGCCTACGGGGCGACGGTCACCGTGGACACCCTGGAGCAGGTCGCAGTGCTGCCCCGGCCCGACGGCTCGGTGACCCTGCGGATCGGCTGACCACCCGCCGGTGCGTCAGCGCTGGCTGCGGTCGGCCGGGGCCTCCTGGACGACCCAGCCGTTGCCGTCGGGGTCGTTGAAGCTGACGAAGGAGTTCCACGGCCCGCCGGGGCCGGGCTGCTGGCCGTTCTCGCCGAAGTGGAAGATCTCGCTGACGTCCACGCCGCCCGCCGCCAGCTGGGAGTGCGCGGCCCGGATGTCGCTCACGCAGAGCTGGAGGCCCTGGTAGGTGCCGGGCGCGACCGGGGTGAGGCCCTCGCCGATCGTGATCGAGCAGCCGGATCCCGGCGGCGTCAGCTGCACCACCCGTACCTTCTCGCTCATCCTGCGGTCGACGTCGACGGCGAAGCCCAGTTGTTCGCTGTAGAAGGCCTTGGCCCGGTCGACGTCGGAGACGGGCAGCACGACGACCTCAAGAGTCCAGTCCATGACACCACCGTAGGGGGATCAGCGCTGCGATGTCAGTTCGTCGTAGACGCTGAGCACCTGGGCCACCGTGTCGGCCTCCGTCGGCCAGGTCTCGGCCTGGGCCGGGCCCGCCTCGGCCAGTTCCGCGCGGCGGGCCGGATCGGCCAGCAGCGAGGAGACCGCCGCGGCCAGGGCCGTCGCGTCCCCCGGCGGGACCAGTACCGCCGCGTCGCCGACCAGCTCGGGCAGACCGCCGACCGCGGTCGCCACGACCGGCACACCGGCCCTCAGCGCCTCCTGGGCGACCATCGGGCGGGCCTCCCAGCGGGAGGAGATGACGACCACGTCGGCCGCGGCCAGCAGGTCGGCCACGTCCTCGCGGTAGCCCAGCAGCCTCGCCGGCAGCCGCTCCGACTTGATCCGCGCCTTCAGCGCCGGTTCCTCCGCCCCCGCGCCGGCGATCACCAGCAGCGGCTCCTCGCCGCCGCGCCAGCCCGAGGCGGCGTCGAGCAGCAGCTGGAAGTTCTTCTGCGGGGTCAGTCGGCCGATGGCCAGCACCACCGGGCGCTCGGACGCCTGGGCCTTCGCCTCCTTGGACCCCTTCACGGCCAGCAACTGACGCCGGGTCGCCTCCCGGTCGGCCGCTGCGGGGGCGAGCGGCGGGGCGACGACCGGGCCCAGCCTGGCGTCGGTCGCGCCCAGGTCGCGGGCCCGGGCGACCAGGTCGGAGGAGGCCCCGAGCATCAGGTCCGCGGCGCGGGCGACCCGGCGTTCCATCATCCGCAGCAGCCGGCGCTCCACCCCGGTGGCCAGGTTGGCCGAGTGCGAGGTGACCACGAGCGGGATCTCCACCCTGGCGGTCCGCAGCGCGAGGTCGGAGAGGAGCGCCGCCCGCAGGCCGTGCGCGTGGACGAGCGACGCGCGGGCGAAGGCGCGGCGCAGCTCGCCCACGGCCGCGGTGTCGGTGCGCGGGCCGGGCGTCGGGGTGATCTCCACGGGATGGAAGCGGGCCCCCGCGCCGGAGAAGCCGAACAGTTCGTCGGTCTCGGCCGGTCCGCACACGGTGACCTCGACCCCGTGCGCGCTCAGGCCCTCCGCCAGCGAACGCACATGGGCGCCGATGCCTCCGGTCGTGCCGGCCAGCACCAGCACCGCCTTGAGCTCGCCGCTCGACCCGGCGGGGTTCGACCCGGCAGGGTTCGGCACAGCAGGGGTGGTGTGCTCCACGTTCCGCGTCGTCTCTCTTCGCTGGGGTGTCGGGTGTCAGATGTCGGGTGCTCGGCCGCTCGGCTGCTCGGCGCAGGCCGGCCGGTCGGTCGGCCGGTCAGGACCGTCGTGGTCCGGACCGGCCGGGCGGAGGGCCGGGTTCCGGTCGTCCGGAGGCACCACCTTGGCACTTCGTCAGGGACTTTGACAGAGGACCTGCGTCAGCCGCCAGGACGCCCCGTGCCGTTGCGCGCCGCGGCCAGCAGCTCCTCGGCGTGCGCCCGGCCCAGCTCGGAGTCCTCCAGACCGGCGAGCATCCGGGACAGCTCGCGCACCCGCTCGGCGTCCGTCAGCGTCTTCACGCCGCTGCGGGTGACCGTGCCGTCGACCGTCTTCTCGACCACCAGGTGGCGGTCGGCGAAGGCGGCCACCTGCGGCAGGTGGGTCACCACGACGACCTGCGAGGTGCGGGCCAGCCTGGCCAGCCGACGGCCCACCTCGACCGCGGCCTTGCCGCCGACGCCGGCGTCGACCTCGTCGAAGAGGTAGGTCGGCACCGGGTCCGCGCCCGCGAAGACGACCTCGACCGCGAGCATGACCCGCGAGAGCTCACCGCCGGAAGCCCCCTTGGCGATCGGACGCGGCGGCGCGCCCGGGTGCGGAGCGAGCAGCACCTCGACCTCGTCCACGCCGAAGGGGCCGAAATCCGCCGTCCGGGTGATTCCGAAACTCACCCGTGCGTGCGGCATGGCGAGCTCGGTCAGCTCGGCGGTCACCGCCTCGGCGAAGGTGTGCGCGGCGCTGTGCCGGGCGGCGCTCAGCTGCTCGGCGAGCGCGGACACCGTCTCCGTCAGCGACTCCCGCTCCTCCTCCAGGGCACCGATCCGCTCGTCGTCGCCGTCCAGCTCCGAGAGCCTGCGTCCCGCCTCCTCGTTCCAGGCCAGGACCGAGGCGATGCCCTCCTGCGCGTCGCCGTACTTGCGCACCAGGTGCGCCAGCACCGCACGCCGCTCCTCGACCGCCGCCAGCCGGACCGGGTCGGCGTCCAGGTCCTCGGCGTAGCCGGCCAGCTCCTGCCCGATGTCCGCCAGCAGGTAGGACACCTCGCCCACCCGCTCCGCCAGCGAGCCGAGCCGCTCGTCGTGCGTGCGGACCGCGTCCAGCGCCCGCTTCGCCTGGGCGACCAGCAGCCCCGCGTCCACGATGTCCGGGTCGCTCGGATCGCCCGCCAGCGCGCCGTGGGCGAGCGTGGCGGCCGAGGAGAGCGCGTCGGCGTGGCCGAGCCGCTCCGACTCGGCGGCGAGCTCCTCGTCCTCGTTCTCGCGCGGCTCGGCCGCGGCGATCTCGTCCAGGCCGAAACGCAGCAGGTCCGCCTCCTGGGCCCGCTCACGCGCCCTGGTGGTCAGCTCCTCCAGCGTCGCCGCGACCTCGCGCAGCCGCCGGTAGGCGGTCTGGTAGTCGGTCAGCGGCTCGGCGACGGCGGAGCCCGCGTAGCGGTCCAGCGCGCCGCGCTGGCGGGCCGGCTGCAGCAGCCGCTGCTGGTCGGTCTGCCCGTGCACGGCGATCAGGTCCTCGCCCAGCGTCTGCAGCAGGCTCACCGGCACCGTGCGACCGCCCACATGGGCGCGTGAGCGCCCCTCGGCCGACACCGTGCGGCTCAGCAGCAGGGCGCCCTCGTCGAGCTCCGCACCCGCCTCCAGCGCACGCTCCGCCGCCGGGGAGCCGTCCGGCAGCTCCACCCGCCCCTCGACGACGGCCCGCTCGGCCCCGTTGCGCACCAGCCCCGCGTCGGCGCGGCCGCCCAGCAGCAGGCCGAGGCTGGTCACCACCATGGTCTTGCCCGCCCCGGTCTCACCGGTGACGACGTTGAACCCTGGCGCGAGCTCGACGACCGCGTCGTCAATCACGCCCAGGGCTCGTATCCGCATCTCCTCCAGCACGCCCCTGACGATACGAGGTCCGGGGCCCTTCCCGCGACGAGCCACCCTCACCCGGGCGGTTCGGGCACCCGTACGAGCACGCACGGACGGGTGCCGTCGGGGTCCCTCACCGGGGCGGTCTCAGTCCTCGTCGGCGGTGCCGCGCCAGCCGGTGACCGGGAGTTGGAACTTGTGGACCAGCCGCTTCGAGAACGGCGCGCGGTGCAGCCGCGCCAGCAGAACCGGATTGTGCCCCTTGCGAACCTCGACCCTGGCCCCCGGCGGCAGCTCGAACGTGCGGCGGCCGTCACACCACAGCACGCCGTGCGGCGTGCGCTGCTGGACCTGCACCTCCAGCACCGAGTCCGGCGAGGTCACCAGCGGGCGGGCGAACAGCGCGTGCGCGCTGATCGGAACCATCAGCAGCGCCTCCACCTCCGGCCAGACCACCGGCCCGCCGGCCGAGAAGGCGTAGGCCGTCGACCCGGTCGGCGTCGCGCAGACCACGCCGTCGCAGCCGAAGCTGGACACCGGCCGCCCGTCGACGCCGGTCACCACCTCGATCATCCGTTCGCGGGAGGCCTTCTCGACGCTGGCCTCGTTCAGCGCCCAGTCGGTGTGGATGACGCGGCCGTCCTCGCGCACGACGACGTCGAGCGTCATCCGCTCCTCGACCTCGTAGTCCCTGGCCGCCACCCGCTCGACGACCTTCTGCAGGTCGTCCCGCTCGGCCTCGGCCAGGAACCCGACCCGGCCCAGGTTCACCCCGAGCATCGGCACGCCGAACTCACGGGCGAGCTCCGCCCCGCGCAGCAGCGTCCCGTCGCCGCCCAGCACCAGGATCAGCTCGCAGCCCTCACCCGCGGCGGGCCCGGTCGGCACGGCCTCGACGCCTTCAGGGAAGCCCATGTCCGGTGCCTCGGCGGCGAGCACGCGGAGCTTGATGCCCTCCTTGAGCAGCCCCTCGATCAGGCACTCGACGCTCTGCAGCGCGGCTTCACGGCCGGTGTGCGCAAGCAGGAAGACGATGCGCTCGGCCGGGCCTGACCCGGCCGCGCCGGGCGCGGCGGAGGGCCAGGCCGACGCCGTGGGCGCGGACGACGACGGGGCGAGCGAAGACGGGGCGGACAGGTCAGGCATGGGCTCCTCCAGCGCGGGCCCGGACGTCCTCGGCCGGACCGCGCCTCCCCCTCGTGGACGATCGTGACGGCGACAGCTGTCAGGGACGCACTTCGACCCTACCCGCAGGCACGGCTTCTCCCCGGGTCTGATTCCGGACCTTCGCCTTCGGGCGGACTACTGGGGTCCCTCCGCCACGGCGCGCGCGGCCTCGGCCGGGTCCAGTGGCGGCGCGTCGCGCCGGAACCAGAGGAAGTACTCGACGTTGCCGGACGGACCGGGCAGCGGACTCGCCGTCACCGCCCGCACGCCCAGACCGAGCTCGGCGCCCTGGGCGGCCACCTTCTCGATCATCTCCTGGCGCAGCTGCGGGCTGCGCACCACGCCGCCGCTGCCCAGCCGGTCCTTGCCGACCTCGAACTGCGGCTTGACCATCAGAACCAGGTCGCCGTCCTCGCGGGTCACGGCGGCCAGCGCCGGGAGCACCAGGCCGAGCGGGATGAAGGAGAGGTCGCTGACGACCAGGTCCACCGCCTCGTCCCCGATCTGCTCCAGGGTGAGCTCGCGGACGTTGGTCCGGTCCATGACCACGACGCGGTCGTCGCTCTGCAGCGACCACGCCAGCTGGCCGTAGCCGACGTCGACGGCCAGCACCCGGCGCACGCCCGCCCGCAGCAGCACGTCGGTGAACCCGCCGGTGGACGCGCCCGCGTCCAGGCAGAGCCGCCCCTGAACGGCGAGGCCCTGCGGGGTGAACGCGGCCAGCGCCCCGGCGAGCTTGTGCCCGCCGCGGGAGACGTAGTCGGGGTCGTTGTCGTCCTTCGCGACGACGACGGCGGCGGCCGTCTCGACCTGGGTGGCCGGCTTCGTCGCCACCGTCCCGCCCACGGTCACCCGCCCCGCCGCGATCAGCTCGCTGGCGTGCTCGCGCGAGCGTGCCAGCTTGCGACGGACCAACTCGGCGTCCAGACGGCGTCGTGCGACTGCCACGTACGGTTCAGCTCCTGCCCAGTGCGTTCAACGGCGTGGGCGCCTGCCCCGACCGTTCCTCCAACCCCGCGAGCGTATCCCGCAGCAGCTCGTGCACCTCCCCGTACACCCCCGACCGCGCCTCCCCGGGCACCTCCCCGATCGCCGCCAGCCGCGCGAGCGCCCGGTCGACGGCGGCGTGCCCGGTCTCGACGACCGGCGGCAACGGCGCGGCGGCGGGCGCTGCGGGCACCGGCGCAGGCGCGGAGTGCGTCGTCGCGGGCGCGGTGTGCGTAGGCGCGGCTGCGGGTGCAGGCCGGCCGTGCGGCGCGGCGGGCACCGGCCCAGGCGCAGGCGTGGAGGGCGTCGGCGCAGCCACGGGTGCCGTCCCACTGTGCAGCGGCGCGGCGGGCACCGGCGCAGCGACAGGTGCATTCCCGCCGTGCAGCGCGGAGGGCGTCGGCGCGGCGAAGGGTGCCGTAACGCCGTGCAGCGGCGCCGCCACGGGGGCGGGCGGCACCGATGCGGCAAAGGGTGCTGTCTCGCCGTGCGGCGCGGCCGGTGCCGGTGCGGCGACGAATGCGGCCCCGCCGTGGAGCGGCGCGGGCGCGCCGTGCGCAGGCGCGGGTCCTGGGAGGGGCGGCCGCGGCGCGTCGGTCTGGCGCTGCTGGTCGGCGGACGGTGCGGCTTCACCCTCCGGCTGACCCGTAGTCCCCGGCCCAGGCGTCGGCGCGGGCCCGACCGCAGGCGAGGGGGCGGCGTCCTCGGCCGCAGGCCGCGGGGCGGACGGCATCGCCGTGGGCGCGGCATCGTCGACGCCGGATGCGGCGGCGACAGCCGCGTGCGCCGGCGCGGCCAGGGGACGGCGCCCGGCGCCGCGGAACATCTGGGCAGGCGTCGGCCGCGACGGATCGGCGGCGTCGGCGTTGCCCTCGCCGGCACGCGGCTCGGACGCGCCCGGCCAGGTCGGATCAGTCATCGGATGACGTGGGCCGGGCCGTGGACTTCTTCGCCGGGGCCTTCTTGGCGGGCGTCTTCTTCGCGGCGGCCTTGGTCGCGGTCGCCTTGGCCACGGTGGCCTTGCTCGTGGCCGGCTTCTTCGCGGGGCCGTCTTCGCCGCGGTCGCGTCGGCCACCGTCCCGGTAACCGGAGGCTTCGTCGCCGGTGTCTTCTTGGGCGCCGGGGTGGTCTTCTTCGCTGCGGGGGTCTTCTTCGCCGGGGCAGCGGTCTTCGCGGTCTTCGCCGTCTTCTTGGCGGGAGCCGTCTTCTTCGCGGGGGCCGTCTTCTTCGCGGGGGCCGTCTTCTTCGCGGGGGCCGTCTTCTTCGCGGGAGCCTGCTCCTCGGCCGCAGGCGCGGCCTCCGGCCGCGAGGGCTCCGCCGTCCGCTCGCGCATCGCGGGAACCGCTGCCGCGCGCCGCGCCGCCGCCGCGGCCGCGTCGGGGTCCTCGTCGACAACGACGCGCACCGGGCGCGGGCGTTCCTCCGTACGGGGGAACGCCTCCTCCGCGCGGGTGGGGGCGGGTTCGGTGGTCTGCTCCCCGCCGCCGCCCTGGAGCTGGCGCAGCTGCCGCTCAAGGAACTCGAGGACCACGCCCGCCTGCACGACGCCGTCGCCCAGTCGGCGCCACGCCTTCTCGCCCTCGGCGCGGGCCCGCTCGACCACCTCGTCCGCGAGCTCGCGGACCTGCGGCGGCAGCTTCCCGCGTACCTCCTCCGCCACGCCGGTCGCGACACCCGTGGCGATCTTCACGTAGTCGCGAACCATCTCGCGCATCCCGCCCTCGTCCACACGTCCCTCCACTGCTCGCCTTGCTCCGACGCTACCGCCTCCACCGCCGCCGCGGTGGCCCGGCGCTGCGGTACGGTCGGTCGGAGGTTCCCCCACCGCCGCCGGCCCAGTCCGGACACGCCCAGCAAGGAGCACCGCCCCGGATGGCCACCGCGCTCGAGTGCCGCGAAGCACTGACCACCTTCAGCGAGAACCTCGGCAAGGCCTCCGGCAACGCCCACGCCGCCGCCCAGCTGGACCGCTCGCTGAGCTGCTGGATCACCGACCTGGACGTCACCTTCACCGGACGGCTCCGCGACGGCCGGATCCAGGAGCTGGTCGAGGCCCCGGGCCGGCCCGCCGCCAAGGCGCAGATCAGGCTCGCGCTCGCGGGCGACGACCTGGTCGCGATGGTCGACGGCTCGCTCCACTTCGCCAAGGCCTGGGGCTCCGGCCGGGTGAAGGTGGAGGCGAGCATCCTCGACCTGCTCAAGCTGCGCAGCCTGCTCTGACGCTGTTCCCCCGGGCGGGCTACAGGCCCAGCTCGGCCAGTGCCTTGCGCCACTCCGGCACCGGACGGCCCGCGTCGGCCGCCGCCCAGGTCGCCGCGCACAGGGCGCGCAGCCCCGCACAGGGGTCGGTGCCGCGTTCGTCGCCGAAGGCGAGCCGCCCGTCCTCGCGCGGGGCGACGGTCCAACCGCCGCAGCGGAACGCGTCCGTGCCGACCCGCTCCAGCGCGGGCGGGACCTCCAGCAGTCCGCGCAGGTCCGCGGCCAGGTAGGTGGGGCGGTACTTGGCCTCCGCCTCGGGCAGGTCGGCCGGGCGGGTCACGCCGGTGAAGACCAGCAGGCTGTCCACGCCGCCGTTGAACGCGCCCTCGATGTCGGTGTCGAGCCGGTCGCCGACGACCAGCGGGCGCTTCGCCCCGGTGCGGATCACCGTCTCCCTGTGCATCGGCGGCAGCGGCTTGCCCGCGACCTCGGGCTCGACGCCGGTCGCCGTGCGGACCGCCGCGACCAGCGTCCCGTTGCCCGGCGCGGTCCCCCGCGCGGTCGGGATGGTCAGGTCCGTGTTCGAGGCCACCCAGGGCAGGCCCTGCTGCACCGCGTAGGAGGCCTCGGCGAGCTGCTGCCAGCCGATCGCCGGGTCGTAGCCCTGCACCACCGCGGCCGGACCCTCGTCCAGCGAGCGCACCGGCACCAGGCCGCGCTCACGCACCGCCTCGACCAGCCCCTCCCCGCCGATCACCAGGACGGACGCACCGGCGGGCAGCTTCTCCGCGACCAGCCTGGCCGCCGCCTGCGCCGAGGTGATCACGTCCGTCGGCTCCGCCGCGATCCCGAGCTCCGTCAGGTGCGCCGCGACCGCCTGCGGCGTGCGCGAGGCGTTGTTGGTGACGTAGGCGAGGTGCATGCCCGCGGCGCGCGCGGCATCGAGGGAGGGAACGGCGTGCGGGATCGCCGCCGGGCCCGCGTAGACGACGCCGTCCAGGTCCAGCAGCGCCGTGTCGTAGGCGAGGTGCAGCGGCTGCTGCTCGGCGGGCGTCCCGGCTTCGGCGGACATCTCAGCGGACATCGGGTGACTCTCCCTGCTGGTCTGGCGGCTGCCGCTCCGGCTGCGCTCCTGGCACGGCGTCGTGGCCGTCCACGTGGTCCGGACCGGGCCGTGCTCCCCCGACCGTACCGAAGCCCCCGGCCCGCGCCTTCAGCGTGGCCCGCGTCTGGCGCAGCGCCGCCCGGTAGTGCTTCGCCGTCGGACGCATCGCCACCGCCAGGGCCAGATGCTCGGCCGAGGCCTCGAAGTCGCCCAGCCGGGCGGCGGCCAGCCCCCAGCCGAACTGCGCGTAGTCGTCCGAGGGATCCGCCAGCGCCACGGTTCTGAAGTTCTCCAGCGCCGCCGCGTACGCCCGCGCCTCGAACTGCGCCCGCGCCAGCGCCTCCCTGATCGCCCGCGACTCGGGCTCCGCCTCCACCGCGTGGCTGAGCAACTGCACCGCCGCGCCGGCGTTCCCCTGCGCCAGCAGGGCGCTGCCGCGCCGGAACCAGTCGTACACCTCTCCGTCGGGTCGCCCGTGCTCCCTCATCGGCCCCAGACCTCCCGTGCTCCGACCAACTGGCGATCAACAACCACGCACATCCGATTAACATGCCCAGAGTGAGAGCTGTCAGTGCACACGATGCGAGCGAAACCCGTTACGGCGACGCGGGACGCGTGGCCGCGTGCGGACTCTCGCTCTCGCCCTTCCGCGGACTGCGGTACAACCCCGAACAGGTCGACTCGCTCGCGGCGGTCACCTCTCCCCCGTACGACGTCGTCGACCCGGACGGCCGCGTGCGGCTGGAGGACAGCGATCCGCACAACGTCGTCCGGCTGATCCTGCCCCGCCCCGAGCCCACCGCCGAGGACGGCTACCGGCACGCGGCCCGCCTGCTCGGGGACTGGCAGCGCGAAGGCGTCCTCGCCGCGGACCCGGTGCCCGCGCTGTACGTCTACGAGCAGCAGACCGCCCCCGAGGACGGCGGCCTGCTGCAGCGGGGACTGATCGGCGCACTCGCGGTCAGCGACGCGCGCGCCGGCATGGTGCTGCCGCACGAGGACGTCATGCCCCGGCCCGTCGCCGACCGCGTCGGCCTGATGCGCACCACCAAGGCCAACCTCGAACCGCTGCTGCTCACCTACCGGGGCGACGGGCGCGCCGCCGGAGTCGTCGAGCAGGCCGCGGCGGGCGAACCGCTGATCGAGACCTCGACGAGCGACGGCACCCGCCACCGCCTGTGGGCCGTCACCGACCCGGCGCAACTGGCGGCGGTCTCCGCCGATCTGGCCACCTGCCGCGCCCTGATCGCCGACGGACACCACCGCTGGGCGATGTACCTGCGCCTCCAGCGCGAACACCGCCACCTCGCCCAGAGCCCCTGGGACCGGGGCATGGTCCTGCTCGTGGACACGGCCCAGTACCCGCTGCGGGTACGGGCGATCCACCGGGTGCTGCATCGGCTGCCCGTCACCGAGGCCCTGGCCCGGCTGGAGGCCACCGACGGCGACGCGTGGACGGTGACCGATCTGGGCGAGACGCAGGCCGCCGCGCTCGACGCGCTGGCTGCGGCGAAGGCGGCCGGCGAGGGCGCGTTCCTGCTGGCGGGCGACGGCCGGTACCGGCTGGTCACCGGCCCGGACGACAAGACCCTCGACGCGGCCGTGCCCCTGAGCCTGCCGGACGAGTACCGGCGGCTGGACGCGACCGTGCTCCACTCCGTGCTCTTCGACCACGTCTGGCGGGTCCCCGACGACCCCGAGCACATCGGCTACCTGCACGACACCGACGCCGCCGTGCGGGAGGCGGCCCGCCTCGGCGGCACGGCGGTGCTGCTGCACCCGGTCGAGGAGGGCGTCGTCCGCCGCCTCGCGGAGCAGGGCGTGACGATGCCTCGGAAGTCCACGTCCTTCGGCCCCAAGCCGGCGACCGGCCTGGTGCTGCGCAACCTGCGGCTGGGCTGAGGCGCTGAGGCCGAGAACAGGGCATACGGAAAGGGCCCGCCCCGATCGAGCTTCGACTCGATCGGGGCGGGCCCTTTCCGTGTTCTGACGGGATCCGTGAACGTGGTCGGGTCAGCGCTGCTGGGCGCCGCCGGAGTGGCCGTAGCCCTCCTCCTCGTCCTCTTCCTCGTCGTCCTCGTAGTAGTCCTCGCCGGAACCCTCGGCGAACATGCCCTCGCCCTCGCCCTCGGCCTCGACCTCGTCGGCGTCGAGGGCGTTGCCGACCTCGTCGTCGTCCTCGTCGTCCTCGTCGAGCGCGTCGTCCTCGTCGAGGTCGTCGTCGCCGTCCTCGTGGGCGTCCTCGGCGTAGTCCCCGTCGGCGTCGCGGAGGTCGCCGGAGATGTCGCCGCCGTCCTCGTCGTCGTCCGAGATGTCGGCGTCCTCGTCGAGCGCGTCGACGAACTCGACACCGTCCAGCTTGGCGAGACGCTCGGCGGCGTCCGTCATGCCGCTCTGGTCGACCTCGACGGCCTTCGCGAACCACTCGCGAGCCTCGGTCTCACGACCCACCGCGAGCAGCGCGTCGGCGTAGGCGTAGCGCAGACGCGCGGTCCACGGCTGGACCGAGTGCGAGGCGAGCTCCGGCGACTCGAGGGTCACGACAGCGGCCTCGAACTGCTCCATGTCGCTGCGCGCACCGGCGGCGACCAGGCGCATCTCGACCTGGCCGGCCTTGTCCAGCTGCTTGACCTCCGGCGCGCCCGCCATCTCCAGCGCACGCTCGGGGCGGCCGAGGCCGCGCTCGCAGTCCGCCATCACCGGCCACAGGTCGGCCGACCCGGTCATCCGACGAGCCGCGCGGAACTCCGTCAGCGCCTCGGAGTAGCGCTCGGTCACGTACGACGCGAAGCCGGCCGCCTCGCGGACAGCGGCGACACGGGAGGCGAGACGCAGCGCGACACGGGAGTAGGCGTACGCCTGCTCGGGCTCGGAGTCGAGCAGGCGCGCGACCATCACGAGGTTCTTCGCGACGTCGTCGGCCAGCGTCTTCGGGAGGCTCATCAGCTCCTGGCGGACATCGGCGTCGATCTCCTGGCCGGTGATGTCCTCGTCGATCGGCAGCCGACGCGTCGGCTCACTGCGCCGGTCGTCGCCGCCACCGCCGTATCCACCACGCCGCTCGTAGCGGTCCCCGCCACGGTCGCGGTCGCCGTAGGAAGGCCGGTCGTCACGGCGGGGGCCGCGGTCGCGGTCGCCGTAGGAAGGCCGGTCGTCACGGCGGGGGCCGCGGTCGCGGTCGCCGTAGGACGGCCGGTCGTCGCGGCGGGGGCCGCGGTCACGGTCGCCGTAGGAAGGGCGGTCCTCGCGGCGCGGGCCGCGGTCACGGTCACCGTACGAGGGACGGTCGTCACGGCGCGGGCCACGGTCACGGTCACCGTACGAGGGACGGTCGTCGCGACGCGGGCCACGGTCACGGTCACCGTACGAGGGACGGTCGTCACGGCGCGGGCCACGGTCACGGTCACCGTAGGACGGACGCTCGTCGCGGCGGAAGCCACCACCACCGGACGGCCGGTCATCGCGACGCGGGCCACGGTCACGGTCACCGTACGAGGGACGGTCGTCACGGCGCGGGCCACGGTCACCGAAGGACGGCCGGTCGTCACGGCGGGGGCCGCGGTCACGGTCGCCGTAGGAGGGACGGTCGTCACGGCGCGGGCCACGGTCGCCGAAGGACGGCCGGTCGTCACGGCGCGGGCCACGGTCACGGTCGCCGTAGGACGGACGCTCGTCGCGGCGGAAGCCACCACCACCGGACGGTCGGTCATCGCGACGCGGGCCACGGTCACGGTCACCGTACGAGGGACGGTCATCGCGGCGGGGGCCACGGTCACGGTCACCGTAGGACGGACGCTCGTCGCGGCGGAAGCCACCACCACCGGACGGCCGGTCATCGCGACGCGGGCCACGGTCACGGTCACCGTACGAGGGACGGTCATCCCGACGCGGGCCACGGTCACCGAAGGACGGCCGGTCGTCACGGCGGGGGCCGCGGTCACGGTCACCGTACGAAGGACGGTCATCGCGACGGGGGCCGCCGCCCGAGGGACGGTCGTCACGGTCCCTGCCGTAGGAGGGACGGTCGTCGCGGCGGGGGCCGCGGTCACGGTCACCGTAGGAAGGACGGTCGTCCCGACGGAAGCCACCACCCCGGGAGTCGCGCGAGTCACGGGCGTCCCGACGGCCCGCGCCGCCAGCGCCCTGAGGGCCGTCGCCCGACCGACGCTCCGGTCGTCCGTTGGGGGGGTATGCCATTGGGGTGACTCCTGTCTGGACTGCTCTGCTTCACGGCGCCGGCTGAAGCAGCCAACGCACTGTCACTCATTCTCCCGCACTCGACAAGCCGCCGCTCACGGGATGGGCATGCAAAAAGAGCCGAGGCCCCCGCACATCGCTGGGGCCTCGGCTCTGAAAGATTGTTCGGCGGCGTCCTACTCTCCCACAGGGTCCCCCCTGCAGTACCATCGGCGCTGTGAGGCTTAGCTTCCGGGTTCGGGATGTAACCGGGCGTTTCCCTCACGCTATGACCACCGAAACACTATGAAACTGTCAACCCGCACCCATTCACCCGAAGGTGTTGGGGGGTCGCTGTCTCAGAACAGCACAGTGGACGCGTAGCAACTATGGACAAGCCCTCGGCCTATTAGTACCGGTCAGCTCCACCCCTCACAGGGCTTCCACATCCGGCCTATCAACCCAGTCGTCTACTGGGAGCCTTACCCCATCAAGTGGGTGGGAGTACTCATCTCGAAGCAGGCTTCCCGCTTAGATGCTTTCAGCGGTTATCCCTCCCGAACGTAGCCAACCAGCCATGCCCTTGGCAGGACAACTGGCACACCAGAGGTTCGTCCGTCCCGGTCCTCTCGTACTAGGGACAGCCCTTCTCAATACTCCTGCGCGCGCAGCGGATAGGGACCGAACTGTCTCACGACGTTCTAAACCCAGCTCGCGTACCGCTTTAATGGGCGAACAGCCCAACCCTTGGGACCTACTCCAGCCCCAGGATGCGACGAGCCGACATCGAGGTGCCAAACCATCCCGTCGATATGGACTCTTGGGGAAGATCAGCCTGTTATCCCCGGGGTACCTTTTATCCGTTGAGCGACGGCGCTTCCACAAGCCACCGCCGGATCACTAGTCCCTGCTTTCGCACCTGCTCGACCCGTCGGTCTCACAGTCAAGCTCCCTTGTGCACTTACACTCAACACCTGATTGCCAACCAGGCTGAGGGAACCTTTGGGCGCCTCCGTTACATTTTAGGAGGCAACCGCCCCAGTTAAACTACCCACCAGACACTGTCCCTGATCCGGATCACGGACCCAGGTTAGACATCCAGCACGACCAGAGTGGTATTTCAACGTCGACTCCACAACAACTGGCGTTGCTGCTTCAAAGTCTCCCACCTATCCTACACAAGCCGAACCGAACACCAATATCAAGCTATAGTAAAGGTCCCGGGGTCTTTCCGTCCTGCTGCGCGAAACGAGCATCTTTACTCGTAATGCAATTTCACCGGGCCTATGGTTGAGACAGTCGAGAAGTCGTTACGCCATTCGTGCAGGTCGGAACTTACCCGACAAGGAATTTCGCTACCTTAGGATGGTTATAGTTACCACCGCCGTTTACTGGCGCTTAAGTTCTCAGCTTCGCCCCACCGAAATGGAGCTAACCGGTCCCCTTAACGTTCCAGCACCGGGCAGGCGTCAGTCCGTATACATCGCCTTACGGCTTCGCACGGACCTGTGTTTTTAGTAAACAGTCGCTTCTCGCTGGTCTCTGCGGCCACCCCCAGCTCTGGCAGCAAGTGCCGTCACCAGGCGTGGCCCCCCTTCTCCCGAAGTTACGGGGGCATTTTGCCGAGTTCCTTAACCATAGTTCACCCGAACGCCTCGGTATTCTCTACCTGACCACCTGAGTCGGTTTGGGGTACGGGCCGCCATGAAACTCGCTAGAGGCTTTTCTCGACAGCATAGGATCATCCACTTCACCACAATCGGCTCGGCATCAGGTCTCAGCCTATTGTGTGGCGGATTTGCCTACCACACGGCCTACACCCTTACCCCGGGACAACCACCGCCCGGGCTGGACTACCTTCCTGCGTCACCCCATCGCTCAGCTACTACCCTGTTGGGCCGGCGGCTCCACCACTCCCCTTTGTCCGAAGACTCCGGGGCGGCTTCACGGCCTTAGCATTCAGAGGTTCGCCGTTGGCGCTTCAAAGCGGGTACGGGAATATCAACCCGTTGTCCATCGACTACGCCTGTCGGCCTCGCCTTAGGTCCCGACTTACCCTGGGCAGATCAGCTTGACCCAGGAACCCTTGGTCAATCGGCGCAAGAGTTTCCCACTCTTGTATCGCTACTCATGCCTGCATTCTCACTCGTGAACCGTCCACCACTGGATTCCTCCGCGGCTTCACCCGGCACACGACGCTCCCCTACCCATCCATGCACCCGTTGGGGCTATAGCATGAATGACACGGCTTCGGCGGTGTACTTGAGCCCCGCTACATTGTCGGCGCGGAATCACTTGACCAGTGAGCTATTACGCACTCTTTAAAGGGTGGCTGCTTCTAAGCCAACCTCCTGGTTGTCTCTGCGACTCCACATCCTTTCCCACTTAGCACACGCTTAGGGGCCTTAGCCGGTGTTCTGGGCTGTTTCCCTCTCGACCATGGAGCTTATCCCCCACAGTCTCACTGCCGCGCTCTCACTTACCGGCATTCGGAGTTTGGCTAAGGTCAGTAACCCGGTGGGGCCCATCGCCTATCCAGTGCTCTACCTCCGGCAAGAAACACGCGACGCTGCACCTAAATGCATTTCGGGGAGAACCAGCTATCACGGAGTTTGATTGGCCTTTCACCCCTAACCACAGGTCATCCCCCAGGTTTTCAACCCTGGTGGGTTCGGTCCTCCACACGGTCTTACCCGCGCTTCAACCTGCCCATGGCTAGATCACTCCGCTTCGGGTCTTGGGCGCGCGACTCATTCGCCCTATTCGGACTCGCTTTCGCTACGGCTACCCCACACGGGTTAACCTCGCCACACACCGCAAACTCGCAGGCTCATTCTTCAAAAGGCACGCAGTCACACCGAAGTGCTCCCACGGCTTGTAGGCACACGGTTTCAGGTACTATTTCACTCCGCTCCCGCGGTACTTTTCACCATTCCCTCACGGTACTATCCGCTATCGGTCACCAGGGAATATTTAGGCTTAGCGGGTGGTCCCGCCAGATTCACACGGGATTTCTCGGGCCCCGTGCTACTTGGGAGTTGCATAAGCGAGCCGAGAACGTTTCGTCTACGGGGGTCTTACCCTCTACGCCGGACCTTTCGCATGTCCTTCGACTACACTCTCGGTTTCTGACTCGCCCAGCCGCCGGCAGACGACTGAAACACAATCCCACGACCCCATGACGGCAACCCCTGCCGGGTCTCACACCACCATGGTTTAGCCTCATCCGGTTTCGCTCGCCACTACTCCCGGAATCACGGTTGTTTTCTCTTCCTGCGGGTACTGAGATGTTTCACTTCCCCGCGTTCCCTCCACACTGCCTATGTGTTCAGCAGCGGGTGACAGCCCATGACGACTGCCGGGTTTCCCCATTCGGACACCCCCGGATCAAAGCTCGGTTGACAGCTCCCCGGGGCCTATCGCGGCCTCCCACGTCCTTCATCGGTTCCTGGTGCCAAGGCATCCACCGTGCGCCCTTAAAAACTTGGCCACAGATGCTCGCGTCCACTGTGCAGTTCTCAAACAGCGACCAGAAGGTTCAGACTGTCACCAGCCCGTTCCCTCAGGACCCAACAACGTGCCCGACCCGCGAGAATCAGAAGAAGGAGCGTTCCACGCCGAAGCAGTACTAGCCCTTGCCTTCATCTCGCGTGCCGAATAGTCAACGTTCCACCCATGAGCAACCGTGCGAGACATGCGCTCGCAAGCGGCTATGTGCTCCTTAGAAAGGAGGTGATCCAGCCGCACCTTCCGGTACGGCTACCTTGTTACGACTTCGTCCCAATCGCTGGTCCCACCTTCGACAGCTCCCTCCCACAAGGGGTTAGGCCACCGGCTTCGGGTGTTACCGACTTTCGTGACGTGACGGGCGGTGTGTACAAGGCCCGGGAACGTATTCACCGCAGCAATGCTGATCTGCGATTACTAGCAACTCCGACTTCATGGGGTCGAGTTGCAGACCCCAATCCGAACTGAGACCGGCTTTTTGAGATTCGCTCCGCCTCACGGCATCGCAGCTCTTTGTACCGGCCATTGTAGCACGTGTGCAGCCCAAGACATAAGGGGCATGATGATTTGACGTCATCCCCACCTTCCTCCGAGTTGACCCCGGCAGTCTCCTGTGAGTCCCCGGCATAACCCGCTGGCAACACAGAACGAGGGTTGCGCTCGTTGCGGGACTTAACCCAACATCTCACGACACGAGCTGACGACAACCATGCACCACCTGTACACCGACCACAAGGGGGCGCCCATCTCTGGACGTTTCCGGTGTATGTCAAGCCTTGGTAAGGTTCTTCGCGTTGCGTCGAATTAAGCCACATGCTCCGCTGCTTGTGCGGGCCCCCGTCAATTCCTTTGAGTTTTAGCCTTGCGGCCGTACTCCCCAGGCGGGGCACTTAATGCGTTAGCTGCGGCGCGGACCACGTGGAATGTGACCCACACCTAGTGCCCAACGTTTACGGCGTGGACTACCAGGGTATCTAATCCTGTTCGCTCCCCACGCTTTCGCTCCTCAGCGTCAGTAATGGCCCAGAGATCCGCCTTCGCCACCGGTGTTCCTCCTGATATCTGCGCATTTCACCGCTACACCAGGAATTCCGATCTCCCCTACCACACTCTAGCCTGCCCGTATCGAATGCAGACCCGGGGTTAAGCCCCGGGCTTTCACATCCGACGCGACAAGCCGCCTACGAGCTCTTTACGCCCAATAATTCCGGACAACGCTCGCACCCTACGTATTACCGCGGCTGCTGGCACGTAGTTAGCCGGTGCTTCTTCTGCAGGTACCGTCACTTGCGCTTCTTCCCTGCTGAAAGAGGTTTACAACCCGAAGGCCTTCATCCCTCACGCGGCGTCGCTGCATCAGGCTTGCGCCCATTGTGCAATATTCCCCACTGCTGCCTCCCGTAGGAGTCTGGGCCGTGTCTCAGTCCCAGTGTGGCCGGTCGCCCTCTCAGGCCGGCTACCCGTCGTCGCCTTGGTAGGCCATCACCCCACCAACAAGCTGATAGGCCGCGGGCTCATCCTGCACCGCCGGAGCTTTCCACCCCGGAGCATGCGCTCCAGGGTCGTATCCGGTATTAGACCTCGTTTCCAAGGCTTGTCCCAGAGTGCAGGGCAGATTGCCCACGTGTTACTCACCCGTTCGCCACTGATCCACCCCGAAGGGCTTCACCGTTCGACTTGCATGTGTTAAGCACGCCGCCAGCGTTCGTCCTGAGCCAGGATCAAACTCTCCGTGAATGTATTCCCGTAATCGGGCATTCGCGTTGAGCGGCACGACATCCCACCGGAATAAGGGGGACTCGTGCACAGCGTCCTCGCTGATTTTAAAACATCTCAAAAGTAACTGGCGTTGACTTTTGGCACGCTGTTGAGTTCTCAAGGAACGGACGCTTCCTTTGGCCCCGTCTCACCGGGCCCTCCGGGCGCTTCCTTCGTTATCCAGCTTAGCAGACCCGCCACTCGGCTTTTTCCGCTTCCCCGCTGAAAAGTGGGGGCCGCTCGATTGCGACATCCGCTACGTTAGCGCATTTCCCGGTGGACCGCGAAATCCGCTTCCGCACGCTAATTCGCACGCCAAAAAGAGCTCGTTCCGGCACGGCAGACACCGATGCCACGAGATCGATCAAGAGAGTGAATCAGCTACGGTTGGTCACTTTGGACTGGTGCGGCGGAGCGACGCTCCGTACGACGTACCTGTCCGAATCAGGCGACTCGACCTACGTTAGCCCCTGTCCTCGCCAACGTCAAACATGAAAGGCGGAGATCCTTAAGAATCTCCGCCTTCCGGGTGAACTTGCAGGTCAGACGGGGCGTCAGCCCGTCAGCTCGACCGCCGCCAGGTTCCGCTTGCCCCTGCGGAGCACCAGCCAGCGGCCGTGCAGCAGGTCAGCCGGCGTGGCGAGCGCCGCCTCGTCCTCGACCTTGGTGTTGTTGACGTAGGCACCGCCCTCGCCCACCGTTCGGCGGGCGGCCGAACGGCTGGCCGAGAGGCCGGTGGCGACGAACAGGTCGACGATTTCCCCGAGTTCGGTCACCTTCGCGCTCGGCAGCTCCGCCACCGCCGCGGCGAGCGTGCGCTCGTCGAGCTCGGCGAGCTCGCCCTGGCCGAAGAGCGCCTTCGAGGCCGCGATCGCCCGGTCGAGCTGCTCCTGGCCGTGGACCATGACCGTCAGCTCCTCCGCGAGCGCCCGCTGAGCGGCGCGCTTGTAGGGGGCCTCCTCCGTCTCCCGCTCCAGCGCCTCGATCTCCTCGTGCGACTTGAAGCTGAAGATGCGCAGGAACTTGGAGACGTCACGGTCGTCCGCGTTCAGCCAGAACTGGTAGAAGGCGTACGGCGTGGTGAGCTCCGGGTCCAGCCAGACCGTGCCGGACTCGGTCTTGCCGAACTTCGTGCCGTCCGCCTTGGTGATGAGCGGCGTGGCGAGCGCGTGGGCGCTGGTGCCCTCCGCCTTGCGGATCAGGTCGGTGCCGGCGGTGAGGTTGCCCCACTGGTCGCTGCCGCCGGTCTGCAGGGTGCAGCCGTGGCGGCGGTACAGCTCCAGGAAGTCCATGCCCTGGAGGACCTGGTAGCTGAACTCGGTGTAGCTGATGCCGGCGTCCGAGTTGAGGCGTCGGGCGACGGCCTCCTTGGCGATCATGTTGTTGACCCGGAAGTACTTGCCCACGTCGCGCAGCAGGTTGATGGCCGACATCCCCGAGGTCCAGTCGAGGTTGTTGACCATGCGGGCGGCGTTCGGGCCCTCGAAGTCGAGGAAGCGCTCGATCTGGCCGCGGAGGCGGTTCACCCAGTCGGCGACGACCTCCGGGTCGTTCAGCACGCGCTCGGCGTTCGGCTTCGGGTCCCCGATGAGTCCGGTGGCGCCGCCGACCAGGCCGAGCGGCTTGTTGCCGGCCAGTTGGATGCGCTTCATGGTCAGGATCTGCACCAGGTTCCCGAGGTGCAGGCTGATCGCCGTCGGGTCGAAGCCGCAATAGAAGGTGACCGGGCCGTCCGCGAAGGCCTTGCGCAAGGCGTCCTCGTCGGTGGACAGGGCGAGCAGCCCACGCCACTTCAGCTCGTCGACGATGTCGATCACGGTCTCGTCTCTTCCTCTGGGTCGATTCGACTCACGGTCGTGCGGCTACAGCCTCCCCGAAAGCCCCGCGTCTTGGCCAATCCATTGACGCGGGGCCGGGAAAGGTCTCAGATGCCGGAACGGGCGGGAAAGGTCAGAGCCCGCTCGGCCAGGCGTAGCTGCTGGGGACCTGGACGCCCGCGTTCTCGCTCGGGGTGCCGTAGACCAGGGCGATCTCGTCGTGCGCGTGGAGGACGAGCTTCGACGGGTCGCCGCTCGTCTCCTTGCCGTTGACGTAGACCTTCAGCGCATGGCCGGAATCCGTCTTCAGCGGTCCGAGCTGGGCGGAGCTCAGCGGGACGCTCCACTCGGTGGTGAACTGGCCGAGGGTGAAGTCCTGGATCTTGGGCGACTCGATGTGCACGACACCGCTGTCGTCGTGGGTGTGCAGCGGGCTGATCGTCTGGGCGCCCTCGTTGATGCCGACCAGGGCGGGAACGGTGACCTTCTTGCCGTCGGCCCAGACGTCGAGGTGCACGTGGATGTGCATCGCGGTGCCCTCGGCGGTGAGCATCGAGAGACCCGCGGCCTTCACCGCGGCGTCGGTGTCCGCCGGAGCGGCCCAGTTCATGGCGCCGGAGGCGGCGGTGGCCTTGGTGCCGCTGCCCGACGTCGCGAGGACCACGCCGCCGACGACTCCGGCGGCCACCACGGCCGCGCCCACGCCCATGAAGATCTTGTTGCGGCGTTCCCTGGCGCGCTCGGCCGCCTGCTGCTCGGCGATACGGGCGCGGCGGTCGGCTGCCGCGGGCTTCTTGGACTGACCGGCCATGGTGCGTGCGCTCCAGGAATCGGGGACTGGTGGGGGTCGTTTGTCATCGACCATAAACGAGCTCGCTGTTCACATGCGAACTACTGTGACGGACGCCTCGCACCCGCTCCGACCTGGGCTGCACCAATGTCGTCACAAGCCCAACTTCCCTCTGGTGCAGGCCTCCGGGCTCCGGTAAACCGTACTCGGTTTTGGCCCGTGAGAAAGGCGAGCTCAAGTGACTCTTGGGAAAATGGCAACATTCTGCTGGATCTGGTTCGGGGTGATGAGCGCCGGATTCATGCCGCTGTGCCTGGTCGCGAGTCAGGCCCCAGGGCCCGCGGTGGTGCGGATCGCTCTGTATGTGCTGATCGTCGGCGTGCTGTGGTGGGGAGCCTTCGGCTACGGCATGTACCTGGTGCAGGCCGGAATGGCCGGCGGCGACCGGCGGCTGCTCAGGCGCGGACTGCGGGGCACCGCCGTGGTCCTGAAGGCGACCGCGACCAACACGACCGTGGGCGGGCAGCCGGACCTCGGCAACTTCGGCCGCCGGGTCTACCGCTACCAGCTGCGGGTGACCCCGCCGGAGGGCAAGCCGTACGAGACGTTCGCCAGCATCTGCGCCTCGGGGCTGCACGAGGGCCAGAGCGTCCAGGTCGCCATCGCCCCGCACAACCGGAAGCGGGTCACCATCGACCTGGGCCAGGGCGAGCGTGACAGCAGGGGTAAGAAGGTGCTGCCGCACGCGCCGAGCCCCTCGGCCACTTCCACCAGACCCAAGCGGAACCAGTCGCAGCGGAGGCCGGTGCATGACACCGTTCCGCAGCAGTACCGCCGCCACCCGGACGCGGGGGCGACGAACGAGCGACTGTCGCAGCTGCGGGAGCTGGGCGAGCTGCACCAGCGGGGCGTGCTCACGGACGAGGAGTTCGCGGCGGAGAAGGCCAGGATCCTGCGGAACGAGCCGTAGGACGGGCGGCGACGGTCAGGACGCGGGGCGGCGGCGGGGCACGTGGCGGCGGTAGGGGCTGACCGTCGTCTCGCCCTCGATCCAGAAGCGCAGCGGGGTGTCCGCGCCCTGGGCGACCCCGGTGCGCGGGCCCTCGCGGACCAGGCGGGACGCGGGCGGCGTGCCGGGCAGCAGCCGGAAGACCTCGCCGCCCACCGGCTCGCCGTTCTGCTCCCGGCCGACGCCGAGGGCCTGGGTGAGCCGCGCCGGTCCCTGGGCGAGCTCGGTGTCCCTGCGCGCGGCGGGGCGCCGGCGGCGGGCGAGGTCCAGGCCGTCGACGACCTCGCCCGCCCGGAGCAGGACCGCGCCGGCGGTGGTGCCGGGGCCGGCGACCAGGTTCATGCAGTAGTGCATGCCGTAGGTGAAGTAGACGTAGACGAAGCCAGGAGGGCCGAACATCACCGCGTTGCGCACGGTGCGGCCCCGGTAGGCGTGCGAGGCAGGGTCGTCCGCGCCCGTGTACGCCTCGACCTCCGTCAGCCGGACCGACACGGCCCCCTCGGGGCGGGTGCAGACGAGGACCCGCCCCAGCAGCGCGGTCGCGAGCTGCGGGGCCGATCGATCGAAGAACGCCGGTTCGAGTGGTTCCTGCGGCACGGCTGCTGGATCGGGCACAGCCCGAGACTAGGCTGATCGTCAGGTTCGCGCAGGCCGATTCGGGCCGCGTGGGCCGGAGTCCTCACGTTCCGCAGACCGTGCACCCCAAGGAGGCTGACGACATGTCGGAGCCCAAGCGGCGCCCGCTCCCCCATGAGTTCCACCCGCCCGTCACCGAGTTCAGCGTCACCAGTGACGACTTCGCCGCCGACGGCGTGCTGCCCGACGCGCATGTGTACGCCCACGGGAACACCTCGCCGCACCTGCGCTGGTCCGGCTTCCCCACGGAGACCAAGAGCTTCGCGGTGACGTGCTTCGATCCCGACGCGCCGACGGGCAGCGGCTTCTGGCACTGGTCCGTCTTCGACATCCCGGGCGATGTCACCGAGCTGCCCACCGGAGCCGGTTCGGGCGACTTCAAGGGCCTGCCGGCCGGCGCCGTGCAGGTCCGCAACGACTACGGCACCCGTGACTTCGGCGGCGCCGCGCCGCCGCCCGGGGACGGGCCGCACCGCTACGTCTTCACCGTCTACGCGGTGGACCAGGAGAAGCTCGGCCCGGACGCGGACGTCTCCCCTGCCGTCGTCGGCTTCAACCTGCGGTTCCACGCCCTGGGTCGGGCGCAGGTGATCGCGGAGTACGAGAATCCGTGATCCGCGGATGAACCCCTATCCGTAATCCGCAGGCCACCGAAATTACGTTGTCCCGGCATCCGCCCCGCCCGCACAGTGGACCCACCGTCCGCCGTGGGCGGGCCGGGAGCCGGGAGGTGGCTGTGATGCGCAAGACTCTGGTGCTGAATGCGACGTACGAGCCTCTGGCGGCGGTGACGCTGCAGCGAGCCGTGGTGCTGGTACTGCAGGACAAGGCCGTCGTCGAGCACGCCCACCCGGAGCGCAGGATGCGCGGCAGCACGGTGGAGATACCGATGCCACGGGTGGTCAGACTGAAGCGGTACGTCAGGGTGCCGTTCCGACAACGGGCGGCCTGGTCCAGGCGGGGTGTGCTGGCCAGGGACAACTTCCGCTGCGCCTACTGCGGTCGGCGCGCGACGACCGTCGACCACGTGCTGCCGAAGTCCCGCGGTGGCGCCGACAGCTGGCTCAACACCGTCGCGGCCTGCGCGGCGGACAACCACCGCAAGGCCGACCGGACTCCGGAGCAGGCCGGGATGAAGCTGCTGCGCCGCCCTTTCGAGCCGACGCCCGACGCCGCGCTGGTGGCGGCGCTGGGCCTGGCGACCGCCCCGGAGGACGGGGACCCGCTGGACGCGGACCGGCTGGACGCAGGTCGGCCGGACGGCGTCCGGTCCGGCGTCGAGGTCAGCTGGCTGCTGCCTTCCATGCGGTGACGGAGGTGTTGTAGCTGCCGGTGAACTCCGGCAGCGCCACCACCATGCTCGCGCGGAAGAGCACCCGGCCGGAGCCGAGCAGCGAACCGGTCCCCTGGGGGAAGGTCCCGCCGACGGTCTCCTTGCCGGTGGTGAGGTCGAAGTGGCTGAGCCTGGCCGGCTGGCCCACCCGCTCGTCGGTCGCGACGATCATGGTGGTGCCGTCGATGCCGACCGGCGCGGCCACGCCCTTCTCCTGCGCGGTGGTCCGCCACAGCTCCTTGCCGTCGACGAGGTTGTAGGCCGCTATCACCGTGGGGCCGGACGCGGCGGCGGCCGACTGCGCGGACGGTTCGACGGCGGCGACGAGCGTGGTCGGGGTGAAGTACAGCTCGGGGTCCGGGTCGAAGCTGCCGTGGGTCGAGTCCAGCGTGCCGCCGGTCTGGGCGACCGGGATGGCGGCCTGCGGGTCGCCCTTGTCGGTGAAGGACACCAGCGTGTCCTTGGTCGGGTCGCTCATGTGCACGCTGACCACGGCCGGGCTGGCGGAGAGCACCGTGTAGGAGGCCGCGGCCTGGGGCAGGCCTCGCCACCAGCGCAGCTTGCCCGTTCCCGGGTCGAGCGAGATCGCCTGCTGCTTGACGGTGGTGTCGGCGCAGGTGCTCTGCAGCAGCAGCGCCGTGCCGTCGCCGTTGCCCGCCA
The DNA here is from genome assembly GCF_000744655.1 of Streptacidiphilus rugosus AM-16. Lineage (NCBI taxonomy): Bacteria > Bacillati > Actinomycetota > Actinomycetes > Kitasatosporales > Streptomycetaceae > Streptacidiphilus > Streptacidiphilus rugosus. The sequence continues at coordinate 2,222,340 of NZ_JQMJ01000004.1, forward strand.
GCGCGCAGTACTTGCCGGGCCCGGCGTAGCTCCAGGACTGCTTGCCGGTCATGTCGTAGCCGACCGCGGCCGAGTCGGTGACGGCGACGACCCTGGTGTCGTCGACCATGACCGAACTGGCGAAGCCGCCCGCCCCGGTGGTGGTGGGCAGTTTGGCGTTCCACTTGCTCGCGCCGGTGGCGGTGTCGACGGCGACGAGCGTGTTGCAGGCCTGGCCGGTGCCCGGCTTGGCCTGGAAGACCACCGCGCCGATGCCCGCGCTGTTGACGTCGGGGGAGACCGCGCAGGGCACCGCGCCGGCCGCGGGCGGGGCGACGCTCCACAGCTTGTGCCCGTCCGCCGCCGCGTAGGCGGTGACTCCCTCGCCGTCGCCGCGGACGACCGAGCCGGCGAGCAGCCAGGAGCCGATCAGGCCGTCGTTGCTCGTGCCCGCGGCCGCGCCGCCGGCTCCGGTCGAGGCGCCGGCGTCCGCGGGGGCTGCCCAGGCCTTGGTGTGGTTGACGCCGATGTCGGCCTGGCTCGCCTTGGCGCCGCCCCCGGGCTGGCTGCCGCCGCTGCCGTTGCCGGCGACGAAGTAGGCCGCTCCGGCCAGCACGACGAGCGCGCCGCCGCCGACGGCCAGGCGGGTGACGTAGCTCTTCCGGTTCACTCCGGGCCCGCGGCCCATCGCGGCGTCGGTCACGCGGGCGCGCAGCCCGGCTCCGCCCGTGCCCCGGTCTCCGCCCGCCGCCTCGCTCCGTCCGACCGCTGTGGCGCCTGCCGGGGTCGACTCCTGCTCGGGCGCGGAGGGCTGGGCCGGCACCGCGGCCACGGCGGTCGCGCCGCTCTCGTCGGACTCGCCGGGCTCCCCGGACCAGGGCGCCTGCTCGGCCGGCGCGGTCTGCTGCTCGTAGTAGGCGGCGGCGTACTGCTGCGGGTCGTAGTACTGCTGCTGCTGGTAGGCGGCCGGATCGTAGTACTGCTGGTCGTAGCCTTGCGACTGCTCGTAGCCCGGCTGCTGCTCGTAGCCCGACGTCTGCTCGGGGAAGGAGCCGTAGGTGGGGTCGGCGTACGGCTGCTGCTCGTAACCCGTGGCCTGGTACTGCGGCTGGTAGGACTGCTGCTCGTAGCCCTGCTGCTGGTAGGCGGCGGGGTCGTAGGCGGTCGCGGGGTCGTAACCGCCGCCCTGCTCGGGCTGGGCCCAGTACTGCTGCTGGGGCTGCTGCTCCGTGCCGTAGCCGGAGTAGTCGTACTGCTGCTGTCCGTAGGCGTCGTACGGCTGCTGCCAGTACTGCGGCTGCTCTTCCTGCCGGCTAGCTGTGTTCTCTTCTCGTTCCATGGCTGCCGTACCACTCCCGCCTGCCCGATGCGCGAGCCAGCATCTCATGCCTCCGCTGCGGCCGAGGCATCGATGAGGGAGGCGAGCTTCAGATCGAGCGCGGTGATTCCGCCGGACGAGTGCGTGGACAGCGTGAAGTGCAGGGTCCGCCAACGGATGTCGATGTCCGGGTGGTGGTCCAGCGCCTCGGCCTGTTCCGCCACCGCCACGACGACGCGGATCGCCGCCGGAAAGTCCTTGGCCTGCACGGTTCGGGCGATCGAGTCGCCCTCCCGCCGCCACTCGGGGAGGGTCCGCAGGCCGGCCGTGAGCTGTTCGTCGCTGAGAAGGTCTCGGTTGCTCATACTCAGCACGCTAACGGCTCGGCCTGCCGCCCGCCGCCGACTACTCCGGATCGATCTCGGGCCGTTCGGTGCGCTTGTCGAGCTTCGGCGTGCCGTTCGCCGCCGGGACCGTCGCACCGTCCTTGGGGTTCATCCCGGTGAAGGCGCCGCCGACGCCCTTGAGCGCGTCGCCGACCTCGCTGGGGATGATCCACAGCTTGTTGGCGTCGCCCTGGGCGATCTGCGGGAGCGTCTCGAGGTACTTGTAGGCGAGCAGCTTCTGGTCCGCGTCGCCGGAGTGGATCGCCTCGAAGACGGTGCGGATGGCCGCCGCCTCACCGTCGGCGCGCAGCACCGCCGCCTGGGCCTCACCTTCGGCCTCCAGCACCGCGGCGGCCTTCTGGCCCTCCGCCTTGAGGATCGCGGACTGCCGCTCACCCTCGGCCTGGAGGATCGCCGCGCGCTTGTCACGGTCGGCGCGCATCTGCTTCTCCATCGAGTCCTGGATGGAGGTCGGCGGCTCGATGGCCTTCAGTTCGACGCGGTTGACCCGGATGCCCCACTTGCCGGTCGCCTCGTCCAGCACGCCGCGCAGGCCGGCGTTGATGGTCTCGCGGGAGGTGAGGGTCGACTCCAGGTCCATCGAGCCGATGATGTTGCGCAGCGTGGTGATGGTGAGCTGCTCGATCGCCTGGAGGTAGCTCTGCACCTCGTAGGTGGCCGCGCGCGGGTCGGTGACCTGGAAGTAGATGACGGTGTCGATGTGGACCACCAGGTTGTCCTGGGTGATCACCGGCTGCGGCGGGAAGGGCTGCACCTGCTCGCGCAGGTCGAGCCGGTTGCGCACGGTGTCGATGAACGGCACCACGATGTTGAGACCGGCGTTGAGGGTGCGCGTGTAGCGGCCGAAGCGCTCGACGATCGCCGCCTGGGCCTGCGGGATCACCTGGATCGTCCGCAGCAGGACGAAGAACACGAACACCGCCACCACGACCAGGACGATGATCACGGTTTCCACAGGGACTCCCTCGACAGACCCTCGACATGACGCTCTGTGAACTTCACTACCCCGGAAGGGTTCAGAGAACCACGGCCGTCGCGCCGTCGATCTCCGCGACGCTGACGCGCTCCCCCGGTTCGAAGACCTGACCGACCGCGAGCGAGCGGGCCGACCAGACCTCCCCCTTCAGTTTGATCCGGCCGTCGTGCTCGTCGACCCGCTCCAGGACCACGGCTTCCGCTCCCCTGAGCGCGTCGATGCCGTGCCGAACCCCCGGCCCGGCGCGCAGTTGGCGCCTGGCGATGGGGCGGACGAACAGCAGGAGCGCGACCGTCGTGGCGAGGAACACGACGAACTGCAGCACGACTCCGCCGCCCAGTCCGGCGGCCAGCGCTGCCGCGCCGGCCCCGATCCCGAACATGACGAACTCGATCAGCGCGGTGTGCATCACGGGGATGCACAGCAGCACCGCCGCGGCCAGCCACCATGCCCAACTCTCCACATCGGACATGGTAGTTCTGCGGCTGCCTCCTCGTCAGGAAACGGAGACAAAGATCATTACAACCCGGTCAACGGGGACCGGGGACACGGAAAGCGCCACAAAAGGCCGCGCCCGGCAGGTCAGCGCAGTTCGAGACCGCGGGCCGCCCAACGGCCGTCCTGGTGGTCGAGGGTGAGCGGCAGACCGAAGCAGAGCGAGAGGTTGCGGGCGGTCAGCGTCTCCAGCATCGGACCGGCGGCGAGCACCTTGCCCTGACGGATCATCAGCACGTGGGTGAAGCCGGGCGCGATCTCCTCGACGTGGTGCGTCACCATGATCATCGCGGGCGCGATCGGGTCCTGTGCGAGGGCTCCGAGGCGGCGGACCAGGTCCTCACGGCCGCCCAGGTCGAGACCGGCCGCCGGCTCGTCGAGCAGCAGCAGCTCCGGGTCGGTCATCAGCGCGCGGGCGATCAGGGTGCGCTTGCGCTCGCCCTCGGAAAGAGTGCCGAACTTGCGGTCGGTGTACTCGGCCATGCCGAGCAGGTCCAGCAGCAGCCGGGCGCGGGCCTCGTCGGTCTGGTCGTAGGTCTCCCGCCAGTGGGCGGTCATGCCGTAGGCGGCGGTGAGCACCGTCTCCAGCACGGTCTGCCGCTTCGGCAGCTTGTCGGCCATGGCGGCGCCGGCCAGACCGATGCGCGGGCGCAGCTCGAAGACGTCGACGCTGCCGAGCTTGTCGCCCAGGATCGCGGCGGTGCCGGTGCTGGGGAAGAGGTAGCTCGCGGCGACCTGGAGCAGCGTGGTCTTGCCGGCCCCGTTCGGACCGAGAACGACCCAGCGCTCGCCCTCGGCGACGGCCCAGGACACCTGCTCCACCAGCGGGCGGCCGTCCCGGATCACGGAAACGTCCACCAGCTCCAGCACGTCGCTCATTGCGTACGCCTTCCCCAATGAATTGAAGGGTTCTTCCCGCTCAGGGCGGCGGGTGGCCCTGGGCCGGTCCAAACCTACGCCACGCAGGCTGCCGTGTGCTCCGTAGGCTTGGCCCATGCCGCAGACGGAAGCGCACGAAGCGTACGAAGAGCCCCGGTCCGCCCGACTTGTCGCCTGGGGAAACGCGTGGTTCGCGGGGCTCGCCTCCCCCGACGACGCCGCGACGGCGGTGCGCGGCGACGACGACGCCCACGTCGTCAGGGGCCTTCCCGGCGCGGACGGCGTCGGCCTGACGCTGGCACTCGGACGGCTGCGGACACTGGGCGCGACGGGCCTGCGGCTGGCGCTGCCCGCGCCCGGCCATCCGCTGGGCCTGACCGGCCCGGCGGAGTTCAACGCGCGGGCGCTGGAGACCGGCGAGGCGGTCCTGGCGGTGGGCGCGCCGTGGGGCCTGGTCCCCGAGGCGCTGTGGCACGGCGCGGACCACGAGGACGACGGCGTCCTCGCGGTGAGCTGGCACGCGCTGCCGGTCAACGTCGGCTACCCGGCGGACGTCCCCGCCCTGCGGGACGCGGAGCGGGAGCTGGTGGAGGCCATGCGGGACGCGACGGAGTCGCTGGTCCGCCTGGACATCGCGGGCGCGGGCCCCGCGGTCCAGCGCGCGCTGGGGCGCCTGCGCGCCCGGCAGGAGTCCGACGTCGAGGAACTCCTGGCGCCGGGGTATCCGCCGCGGGCCGTCCGGGTCCTGCAGAGCGCGCGGCGGGTCGCCGCGCTGACCGCGGTGGCGGCGCTGAGCGAGGGCGCGGCGGTCACCGCGGGCGAGATGGCCGCGCGGGCAGCTGCGCTGCGCCCCCTGGAACGCGCCGCCCGCCGCGCCCGCGTGGCGGCGTACAACGCCGCGGTGGACGAACCGGTCACCGAAGGCAGATGAGGAACCAGGCAGGTGCTCAGGGGCGCGGGGAACTGCGCGAGAAACCACCCAGTGCGGACGGCCCTGCTCGTTCGGGGACTCGCCGCCTGGGGTGGCTTGTCGCGCAGTTCCCCGCGCCCCTGCGTGGTTGCAACTGACCCACCGCTGAGAACCTCGCGCTCGCGCGGCAGAGCCGCGCAGTTCCCCGCGCCCCTGGGACGTTGCAACTCGCTCGCCGTCGCGGAGCGTGCCTAGCGGGTCATCCCGTTGCGGACGGCCCAGAGCGCAGCTTGTGTGCGGTCCTGGAGGTCCAGCTTCATGAGGATGTTCGAGACGTGGGTCTTGACCGTCTTCTCCGAGAGGGTCAGCGCCCGAGCGATCTCGCGGTTGGAGCGGCCGTCCGCGATCAGGCCCAGGACCTCCTGCTCGCGTTCGGTCAGCGAGCCGCCGCGCCCCTGAGGGGTGCGGCCCGCGGACTCCTCGGCGAGCAGCGCCTCCGCCAGTTCAGGCTGGAGCAGGACGTGGCCCGCGTGCACCGAGCGGATCGCGCCGGCCAGGGCCTCGGGGTCGACGTCCTTGTAGACGTAGCCCGCCGCGCCGGCGCGCAGCGCGGGGACGACCGTGCGGTGCTCGGTGAAGCTCGTCACCACCAGGACCTTCGCCGTGCTGCCGCGCTCCTTCAGCAGGCGCAGCGCCTCGATCCCGTCGGTGCCGGGCATCTTGACGTCCATCAGGACCACGTCCGGCCGCAGTTCCTCGGCGGCGGCGACGCCCTCCGCGCCGTCGGAGGCCTCGCCGACGACCTCGATGTCCGGCTGGATCTCCAGGAAGGTGCGCAGCCCGCGCCGGACGACCTGGTGGTCGTCGACGAGCAGGACCTTGATCGTCGCATCACCCACCGGGGACCTCCAGTTCCACCACGGTCCCCTTGCCGGGGGACGATTCGATGCGCAGCGATCCGCCGACGCCCGCGGCACGGTCCCGCATGGAGACCAGTCCCAGATGCCGGCCCGCCCGGCGGGTCCGGTCAGGGTCGAAGCCCTTGCCGTCGTCGGCCACCCGCAGCCGCGCGCCGCGCCCCGCGCCTGACGTGCCGGACGCGGCGCGGAGTTCGACCGCGACGCTCGACGCGCCCGCGTGCCGCAGCGCGTTGTGCAGCGCCTCCTGCGCGACGCGCAGCACCGCCTCCTCCTGGGCGGCCGGCAGCGCGGGGACGCGGTCGTGGGCGAAGGTGACGCCCGCGGCATGGGCCCGGTCCAGCACCTCGACCTGGGAGGCCAGGGTCGGCAGCAGGCCGTCCTCGTCCAGTGCGGCCGGGCGCAGTTCGACGACGACGCCGCGCAGTTCGTCGGCCGCCTCCGCCGCGAGCCGGGAGATCTCGGCGAGCTCGGCCCGTGCCCGCGCCGGGTCCCGCAGGACCAGCGCGGAGGCGGCCTGCGCGGTCAGCCGCAGCGAGAAGAGCTTCTGCGAGACCGCGTCGTGCAGCTCGTGCGCGATCCTGGCCCGCTCGCCGACCAGGGTCAGCTCGCGACTGCGCTCGTACAGGCGCGCGTTGACCAGGGCCAGCGCGGCGTGCGCGGCGAGGATCCGCAGCAGTTCCTCGTCGTGCGCGGAGAAGCGCTCGCGCCCGTCGGGGTTGGCCAGGAAGAGCGCGCCGAGGATCTCCTCGCCGTCCTGGATCGGGACGCCGAGGAAGGCGTGCATGTCCGGGTGCGCGCCGGGCCAGCCGCCGAACCGGGGGTCCTGGCGCACGTCGTCCAGGCGGGTCGGGTCGGGCTCGCGGAGCATCGCGGCCAGGATGCCGTGCTGGCGCGGCAGCGGGCCGATCGCACGCCACTGGGCCTCGGTGACCCCGTCGACGACGAACTGGGCGAAGCCGCCGTGGTCGTCGGGCACCCCGAGCGCGGCGTACTCCGCGCCGACGAGGGTGCGCGCCGAGGTGACGATGCGCTGCAGCACCTCGCGCACCTCCAGGTGCCGGCTCATCGCCAGCACGGCGGCACTGATCGCCTCGATGCCGCCGAGGCAGGGATCACCGGGCCCGGAGCCGGGCCCGCAGGTGTCTGTCGACATGCCGTCACCGTACCGCCGCGTGATCGTCGGGGCATCGGGCGCCCGGCGGGTGGTCGCAGGTCCGTGGACCTAGGACCAAGGGACCCGGGGTGCGCGGCCCCGCGCCCGAGGCGGGCCGGACCCGCCCAGGCCTAGCTTCGGCGGTAAGGGAACCACCTGCGGACCGCGGGAGCGGATCGCGGCAAGGCAACAGGAGGAAACGCCATGGCAGTCGCCATTGTGACCGGGGCGTCGCGCGGACTGGGCCGGGCGCTGGCGCTCGCGCTGGCCGAGCGGGGCTGGGAGGTCGTCGCGGGCGCGCGAAGCCAGGACGCGCTCGCCGGGCTGGCGGCCGGGCAGCCTCGGATCCATCCGGTCGTCGGGGACGTGACCGACACCTGGCACCGCACCGCCCTGCTCACCCGCGCCTGGGACCTGGGCGGTCTCGACCTGGTCGTCAACAACGCCGGGGTGCTGGGCGGCGAGGGGCTGGCCGCGGTGGCGGAGCTGTCACTGGAGGAGCTGCGGCGGGCCTTCGACGTCAACGTCGTCGCGCCCCTGGGGTTGGCCCAGGAGGCGCTGCCGATGCTGCGGGTGACCGGCGGCGCCCTGGTCAACATCAGCTCGGACGCGGGAGTGGAGGCCTACCCCGGCTGGGGCGGCTACGGCTCCACGAAGGCCGCGCTGGACCTGTGGTCGGCGGTGCTGGCGCAGGAGGAGGAGTCGGTCCGGGTGTGGTGGGTCGATCCGGGCGAGATGCACACCGCGATGTACGCGGCGGCGGACGCGGCCGCCGCGGCCGAGGCGCCGCTGCCGGAGCGGGAGGCGGTGCCGGGCCTGCTGTCGCTGCTGGACGAACGGCCGCCGAGCGGCCGCTACCTCGCCGCGGCGCTGGCCGCGCCGGACGACCCGGCAGCGGTCCGGTCGGCAGCAGCGACGGAGCAGGAGGTCACCCGGTGATCGGGACGCGGGTGCAGGACCGGGCGGGCGCGGCAGCGGGCGCGAGCGGCGAGCCGGATGCGGACGGCGCGGAGGAAGCGGGGCTGGTGGACCGGCTGGGCGACTGGGAGCTGCCGGCCGAGCTGGAGGCGGGCGCGCCGCCCGAGGAGCGTGGCGGCAGCGGTAGGGACGACGTGCGGCTGCTGGTCGCCCGGCGGGAGGGGCTGGCCGTCACCCACCACGCGTTCCGCGAGCTGCCGCAGCTGCTGGAGCCCGGTGACGTGCTGGTGGTGAACACCTCGGCGACGCTTCCCGCCGCCGTGGACGGCCGGGTCACCGAGACCGGCGAACCGGTCGTGGTGCACTTCTCGACCCGGCGCAGCGAGAGCGAGTGGGTCGTGGAGCTCCGCTCCCCCGACGGCCGCGGCAGCACCCGGCAGCGGGTGCACGACGGCGCGCTGGTGACGGTCAGGCTCACCGGCGGTGCCCGGCTGCACCTGCTGGCTCCGCTGGTCCGCGGCTCCGATGCGCTGACGGAGAGCCAGGCGGACGCGGCCCCCGCGCGGTTGTGGCGGGCCTGCTTCGGTGCGGCGGAGCCGCTCGCCTACCTGGCCCGCTACGGGCGGCCGATCCGCTACGGCTACACGGACGCCGACCGTGCGCTCGCGGCGTACCAGACCGTCTTCGCCGCGCCGCCGACCACCGCGGGCTCGGCCGAGATGCCCAGCGCCGCGCGCCCGTTCACGGCGGAGCTGGTGACCCGCCTCGTGAGCGGCGGCGTCCAGATCGCCCCGCTGACCCTGCACACCGGCGTCGCGTCGGTGGAGGCCCACGAACCCCCCTATGCCGAGTGGTTCGAGGTGCCCGAGGCGACGGCCCGGCTGGTCGACTCGGCGCGGGCGGCGGGCTCGCGCGTGGTGGCCGTGGGCACGACGGCGGTGCGGGCGCTGGAGTCGTCGGCCGACCCCGACGGCCGGGTCCGCGCGGGCGCGGGCTGGACGGAGCTGGTGATCACACCGGAGCGCGGCGTCCACGTCGTGGACGGCCTGCTCACCGGCTTCCACGAGCCGCGCGCGTCCCACCTCCTGATGCTGGAGGCGGTCGCCGGCCGCCGCCTGCTCGACCGCAGCTACGCCGCGGCGCTGCGGGAACGCTACCTCTGGCACGAGTTCGGCGACCTGCACCTGATCCTCAGGCGCTGACGCGCGCTCTGGGGCGCTGGGACGTTGCACTGCCCAGGGGCGCGGGGCTCCGCCGATATGCGCCTCCGGCGCGTGGGCGCGACAAGCCACCCTGTGCGGATGGCGCTGCGCGTTGAGGGCCATCCGCACGCCAATGGCTTGCCGCGCAGTTACCCGCGCCCCGGCGTGCTGCAACTGCCTGCGGGAGCGAAACTCAGCGGCCGTCGAAGAGGTCGATGCGGATGCGGTCGGGGGTGCGGGCCTCGGCCCGGGCGCGGGCGCGCGCGGACTCCTGCGGGGACATCGCGACGACGATGCCGCTGACCGTCAGGAAGACGATGATCCCGACCGCCACCGGCAGGATGAACTGCGAGGCCGGGACGCCGGCCCCGACCGCGCGGCCGTCGAGCCGGACGGACACCGCCTGCATGGCGGTGTAGTGCATGGCCACCACCGCGACGCCGGCCACCAGCGCCGCGCCCAGGGCGGCCGGAAGGCCCCGCACGTTGAGGGTCATCCACAGCGCCGCCGTCGCCGCGAAGACGGCGATGCCGACGGAGGCGGCGACCAGCAGCGGGCTGTAGGAGACGGCTCCCTGGACCTGCAGCGCGGCCATGCCGATGTAGTGCATCACGGCGACCCCGCATCCCGTCAGGATTCCTCCGACAAGCAGTGATCCCGTGCCCTTGGGTCGATATCCGACATAGAAGACACCGACGCCGACGACGAAGATCGCGAGGAGAAGACTGAATACCGTGATCGGTATGTTGTAGACGACCGTCGAGTCGGTCACCGTGAATCCGAGCATCGCAATGAAATGCATCGTCCAGATTCCGCTACCGATCGCCGCCGCGGCGAGCAGCAGCCAGCCGCGCCGCTCCCCCGGCGGCAGCGCCAGCGCCCGCACCGTGCAGCGCAGCCCCAGCGCCGCGCCGACGCAGGCGATCGCGTAGGCCACGAGGGGATTCACCACGCCGTAGGTGAAACCGTTGACATGCGCCATGGTGCTGGGATTCATGTATTCATCCCGGAATCAAAAAGGAGCGGGGGTCGGCCGAGACGATACCTCCCGGACGACCCCCGCTCCAGTGGAACTGGAAAAGCAGGCTGACACTTCTTCAGGTGTGCACGGTCAATTGGCGCGACCGTCGGCCGCCGGCCTCAGCGGCTGCGCATGACCTCCGGCTCGTGGCGGCGCAGCAGCCGCGCGATGAGGATGCTGCAGACCACGCCGAGCAGCACCAGCACACCGGCGTCGATGCCCCACTGCGCGACGGTGTGCGTCCACAGCGGGTCGTTGGCCGGCTTGCCGTCCGAGCCGAGACCCTGGATGCCCAGCAGGTTGATCGAGGCCGCCTGGGCCGCCACCGCCCAGCGGGACGGGACCAGCCAGGCGAGCTGCTCCAGACCGGGCTGACCGTGGACCGGGATCAGCGAACCGCAGAAGACGACCTGGATGATCGCGATCAGCACCAGCAGCGGCATGGTCTTCTCGGCCGTCTTGACCAGCGCGGAGACGACCAGACCGAGCGTCATCGAGGTGATGCCGAGCAGCATCACGACCAGGACCAGCTCAGGCAGCGCCGAGCCGGAGACCAGCAGGCCGCCGCTCGGCAGCTTGCGCGGCAGCAGGCCGATCATCGCGACCATCACCGACTGCAGCGCGGTGATCGCGCCCAGCACGATGATCTTCGAGGCCACGTAGGCGGAGCGGGAGAGGCCGACGGCGCGTTCGCGCTCGTAGATCACCCGTTCCTTGATCAGCTCTCGGACCGCGTTGGCCGCGCCGGTGAGGGAGGCGCTGACCGCGAGGAGCAGCAGGACGGTGGCCGCGTCGTGGTTCCCCGCCTGTGGTGGATCGGAGGGACCGAGGCCGAACTTGGCCGGGATCGCCGCGCTCATCGCCCCCATGATGAGCGGGAGCGCGAAGAGCAGCACGACGTAGCCGCGGTCGGCCGCGATGACCGAGACGTAGCGGCGTACCAGCGTGGACAGCTGCGAGCCCCAGCTCTGCTGCTTGGGCGGCTGCGTCTGGTGCTGCTGTATCTGCGCGGACTGGGCCTGTACCGCGTCGACGTCGGCCGCGTACATCTGGAAGTGGACCGAGCCGCGGAACCGGCCGCCCCAGTCGTGCTCGGCGTGGTTCTCGAAGGCCTGGAAGACGTCGGCCCAGGTCTCGCACTGGAAGAAGTGCAGGGCCTCCTTCGGCGGACCGAAGTACGCCACCGAGCCGCCCGGGGCCATCACCAGCAGCCGGTCGCAGAGCGCGAGTTCGGCCACCGAGTGGGTGACGACCAGGACCGTGCGGCCCTCGTCGGCGAGGTCGCGCAGCATCTTCATGACGTCGCGGTCCATGCCCGGGTCCAGGCCGGAGGTGGGCTCGTCCAGGAAGATCAGCGACGGCTTGGTCAGCAGCTCCAGCGCGACGGAGACGCGCTTGCGCTGTCCGCCGGAGAGGGCGGTGATCCGGTTGTCGGCGCGCTTCTCCAGGTGCAGCTCGACGAGCACCTCGTCGACCCGGCGCTCACGCTCGGCCGCCTCGGTGTCGCCGGGGAAGCGGAGCTCGGCCGCGTACTTGAGCGCGGTGCGGACCGTGAGCTGCGAGTGCAGGATGTCGTCCTGCGGGACCAGGCCGATGCGCTGGCGCAGCTCGGCGAACTGCTTGTAGAGGTTGCGGCCGTCGTAGAGGACGTCGCCGCGGTCGGCCGGGCGGTAACCGGTCAGGGCGCGCAGCAGGGTGGACTTGCCGGAGCCGGAGGGGCCGATCACCCCGATGAGCGACTTCTCGGGAACCGCGAAGCTGACGTCGTTGAGCAGGATCTTCTTCTGGCCCTTGTGCTCGACCTCGACGGTGAGGTGGCGGGCGGAGAAGGAGACCTCACCGGTGTCGACGAACTCCTCGAGCCGGTCGCCGACCAGCCGGAAGGTGGAGTGGCCGACGCCGACGATGTCCTGTGCGGTCAGCACCTGACGGGAGATCGGCTGGCCGTTGAGGTACGTGCCGTTGTGGCTCTCGAGGTCGACGATCTCGTAGCGGCCGTCCTGCATCTGCCGCAGCTCGGCGTGGTGACGCGAGACGGAGAGGTCGGTGACGACCAGGTCGTTGTCCAGCCCACGGCCGATGCGGATGGTCTTCAGACCGGCCGTCAGGTTGCGCACCATGGTGGGGTTGCGGGAGCCGTAGACCGGCTCGGGGGCGGCCTGCCCGCCGGGAGCCGGGTAGCCGCCGCCCGCGCTGTAGCCGCCCTGCTGACCGCCGCCCTGGTAGGCGGCCGCCTGGCCGCCCTGGTAGCCGCCCTGCTGCGCGGGGATCCCCGCGCCCGCGTCCTGGCCCGGCTGGAAGCGGGCCGTCTGCACGTCCGCCCAGCCCGCGCCGCCCTGGTCCGGCTGCGCCGCCGGGACCGCGCTGGGCACACCGGTGAAGCTCAGCCTGGGACCTGACTCCGCGTTACCCAGCGAGACCTGCGTGCCGTCGCCCAGGTAGACCTGGGTGGTGCGCTGGCCGCCCGCGTAGGTGCCGTTGGTGCTGCCCAGGTCCTGGAGCAGCCAGGCGTTGCCGGCGTAGGAGATGGTGGCGTGCTGCCACGAGACACGCGCGTCGTTGATCGCAAAATCCGACTGCGGGTTGCGTCCGATGCTGTAACTGCGGCCCGAATCCAGGGTCGCTCGCTGTCCATTGAGTTCAAGTACCAATTGCGGCACTGTTGCCTGCCCCACGATGTAGTCCCCCGAGTGCGCCCCGCGCTTGTCAGGGGGCAGTGTAGGGATGCCGAACGCCTGGGGGAATCATTCCAGCTCGGTCACCGTATGCAGAACCGGAACCTCCACCATGACGCCGGACCGTGACACTGTGGCAACCTGACGCCTGGGGGCGGACGTTGCGGTCGTTCGCATGTGTCGGTCTGGAAGGTGGGGCGATGACGGTGTACCAGAACGGGCTACCGGCGGACGGACGAACGGGCGGCGGCGCGGATGCCGCGTCGATGCTGCGGGGCGTCATCTTCTCGGTCACGGCCGTGGCTTCGGCCTTCGGGGCGATGGGCGTGGTGGGCGCTCTCGGGGTGCATCTGCTCGGCCTGGACAAGTACGCGAGCCTCGGCCCGCTGACGGCCGCGCTGGTCGCGATGGCGGTCGGCGGAAAGGTCAGCCCGACAGGTGACGTGTCGGTCTTCGGAATTGACGCGGCGGCGGCCCAGGGGTCGATCGGGATCATGCCGCTGGGCCTGACGGTCGTCGGGGCGGTCGTGCTGGGCTGGCTGTTCACCGTGCAGCTGCGGCGGGTCGCCGTGCTGACGGTCGCGGACCTGATGGCGCGCGCCGCGGGAGCGGTGGTGGCGTTCCTGGTGCTGCTGGCCGTGATCGGCTGGGCCGGGAGCGGCTCGGTCGCGGTCAACGTGAGCTCACTGACGGGAGGCGGCTCCTCGGGCTCCGGTTCCGGCGGCTCGGGCGACGACCCGCTGGGCGGCCTTGGCAACCTGATCGGCGGGGCGCTCGGGGACAACACCAAGCCCACCGTCGGCTTCACGACCGACCTCGCGCCCACGCTGGGGATGGGGCTGCTCTGGGTCGTGCTCGTCCTCGCCTTCGCCTACCTGGCGGCGCGCCGCGCCCCGCTCCCCGCCGCCTGGCGCGGGCTCGCGCGGACCGTGCGCCCGGTCGCCTCGGCGATCACCACCGTCTACGTCGGCGCGGTCACGGTGGGCGCGCTGGCGGGCGCGGTGGTCGGCCTGACCGGCAACGGCGGCGCGAAGACCATCGGCGGTGCCCTGCTGGGCGCGCCCAACGGCGTGTTCCTGGCCGTCCCGCTCGGCATGGGCGTCAGCATGGACGGCAAGGCGTCGGGGCCCCTGGCGCACTTCCTGCCCGCCCCGATCGACACCTTCCTGGCGGGAGGCCAGGGCAAGACGATCACCGTTTCCTCGCTGGCCTCGCTGGACGGCCGGGTCTGGCTGCTGCCGGTCGCGGTGGTGCTGATGCTGATCGCGGTCGGCGTCCTGGCGGCGGTCCGGACCCCGCGACCGGCCGCCGGTACCGAGTCCGCCGCGCAGGAGTTGGGCGGCGCGGGCGTCCGGCTGGGCGTGGCCCTGCTGGTGGTGACGCCGATGCTGCTCGCGCTCGCGGACGTGAAGGTCGACGCGAACCTGTCCGTGTTCGGCTTCGACGCGGTCGGCGCGGGGCTGAGCGTGACCGGCAACGTGCTGCTGGCGCTGGTGCTCGGACTGGTCGAGGGTGTGGTCTTCGGAGCGGTGGGCGCGGCGCTGGTGCGGGCCTTCGCGGGCGCGAAGCGCGTCTCCCTGGCGAAGGCCGACGGCACCGGCGTGCAAGCGCCGGCCGTGCCGCCCGGCGCACCGTCCGGCGCGCCTTCCGGCATGCCGCCGTCCGGGCCGGCCGTCGCGCCCCCGGCCGGGTCGCAGGCGGGCGGGGTCTACGGCGGCCTGCCCGCCACCCCGCCGCAGCGCTCCGGCCCGCCGCCCGCGCACAACCCCTACGCCGCGCCGCCCGTCCCGCCACCCGCCGCTCCCCCGGCGCCGCAGCCGGTCGCGCCGCCCGCCCCCGACCCGTACGGAGGGCTCCCGCAGTCGCCCCAAGCGCCGCAGCCCCCGTATCCCGGCGGTCCGCGCCCGCAGGACCCACCCGGCGGCAACCCGTACCGGTAACGGTGCGAAGGGCGCGCGCGACGGGGCAACCGAGCCGACCGAACTACCCTGGAGCGCGTGCCTCGTCGACTGCTGAGCGTCCGGACCGCCGGGACCGCCCGGATCAACACCGAGCTGGCCGCGCTCCGCGCCCGGCTGGGGATCGCCGAGGGCTGGTCGCCGACGGTCCTCGCCGAGGTCGAGACGGTCTCCGCCGCGCCGGTGCTGCCCGCCCACGACGCGACCGACCTGCCGCTGTTCACGATCGATCCGCCCGAGTCGCGCGACCTCGACCAGGCCATGCACCTGGAGCGGCTGCCGGGCGGCGGCTTCCGGGTCCACTACGCGATCGCGGACGTCACCGCGTTCGTGCGGCCGGGCGGGGCGATCGACACCGAGGCGCGGCGGCGCGTGCAGACGCTCTACTTCCCCGACCGTCGGATCCCGCTGCACCCGCCGCAGCTCTCCGAGGGCGCGGCCAGCCTGCTCCCCGGCCAGGACGCGCCGGCGCTGCTCTGGCAGTTCGACCTGGACGCGGAGGGCGAGCTGCGCGAGACCCGGCTGCGCCGCGCCCTGGTCCGCAGCCGCACGAAGCTGAACTACGCCGAGGTGCAGAAGGCCGTCGACACCGGCACGGCCGAGCCCGCCCTGGCCCTGCTCGGCGTCATCGGGCCGCTCAGGGAGGAGCGCGAGCGAGCCCGGGGCGGCATCAGCCTGCCAATCCCCGAGCAGGAGGTCGAGGAGATCCCCGGCGACGGCTACACCCTCGGCTACCGCGCCCCGCTGCCCGCCGACGGCTGGAACGCGCAGATCTCGCTGCTGACGGGCATGGCCGCGGCCCGGCTGATGCTGGACGGCGGCGTCGGCGTGCTGCGCACCCTGCCGGGCGCACCGCCGACGGCCTTCGAGAGGCTGCACCGCGTCGCGCTGGCGCTGCGCGTGGACTGGCCGATGGACCTCCCCTACCCGCAGCTGATCCGCTCCCTCGACCCGAGCCGCCCGGCGCACGCGGCCTTCCTCAACGAGTGCACGGGCCTGCTGCGCGGCGCCGGCTACACCGCCTTCGACGGTCCCCTCCCGGCCGACCCCGGCCACGCGGCCGTCGCCGCCCCGTACACCCACTGCACGGCGCCGCTGCGGCGGCTGGTCGACCGCTTCTCCGGCGAGGTCTGCGTGGCCCTGGCGAACGGCGTGGAGGTGCCGGACTGGGCCCGGTCCGCGCTGCCGTCACTGAGCCCGCTGATGGAGTCCGGCGACCGCCGCGCCCACGAGGTGGAGCGCGCCTGCGTCGACCTGGTCGAGGCGGCCCTGCTGACCGGCCGCGAGGGCGAGCTCTTCGACGGCATCGTCATCGACGTGGACGAACGCCGCCCCGGCCGCGGCACCGTCCAACTCCGCGACCCCGCGGTCCGCGCCCCCCTGACCAACGGCGGCGGCCCGCTCCCGCTGGGCGAGACCGTCCGGGTGCGGCTGACCTCGGTGGACCTGTCCCAGCCCGCGGTCCGCTTCGCCACGGCGTGAGCCGCGACAGGACGGCGTCGGGTTGCCGCTACCATGGTCACCACGGCGGACGAGCCGGCCGGGCGGTCGCGTCGGGTCCCTAGCGGGGCCCGCCGAGGAACGTCCGGGCTCCACAGGGCAGGGTGGTGGCTAACGGCCACCCGGGGTGACCCGCGGGACAGTGCCACAGAAAACAGACCGCCCGACGCTTCGGCGTCGGGTAAGGGTGAAACGGTGGTGTAAGAGACCACCAGCGTCCAGGGTGACCTGGACGGCTCGGTAAACCCCACCTGGAGCAAGGTCAAGATGGGCGTCCTCGGACGCCCTGCGCTGACGCCTGAGGGCTGCCCGCCCGAGTCAGCGGGTAGACCGCTTGAGGCGGCCGGCAACGGTCGCCCTAGATGGATGACCGCCTCCGCGCGGGCCGCAAGGCCCCCGCGAGACAGAACCCGGCGTACAGGCCGACTCGTCCGCCCTTTGGGCCGTTGAACTGCGCGTTTGCAGCGCGCACAGTCGCCCCGCGAGTGTGCGCCGAAGGTGCACGGGTGCGGACCCTTGAATCGCCCCCAGGGCGCGTCAAGCCGTCGCCCGGGAGGTCCACCGGCTTGCCATGAGGGGCGCAGGGCGTTCTCAGGCGTGTCCGGAGGGTCGACGATGGCGTTCAAGACCGGAGCCGACTTCGGATTGGCCGGCCGGGACGAGTGGACCTATACGCCGGCTGTCGGCGTGGGACCGCTCCGGTTCGGTATGACCGTCCACGAAGTGGTCGGGGCGGCTGACGTTCTTGGCCAGGCGAGGGTGAGCGACAGCGTCCGGCACCACGCGATCTTCTCGTCGACTTGGAAGGTCGAAGTCCACCGACGCGGGGCGGCTCCCTCTCCACCTGCCGTCACGGCCTATGTGAGCCAAGCCGTGGGGCTGTTCTGCATCGCTGCCAACGCCGCGTACGGTCCCCAGGTCGCTCACGACGGACTCCTGCTGGTCGGGAGAGATCTGTCGGAACTGGAGAGCGAGGCCATCGCACACGCCGAGGCAGTGGACGCTCGCCTTCGCTACACGCCCGAGGGCTACGCGGGACCGGACGATCCCGGGGTCGTCGTACGTGGGCAACTGGTCGGGCAGGTCCTACGATCGCGACCGCTGTTCATGGTGATCCGGGACGGTGCGAACACCGAATGGGACTCAGTGCCCTCCGAGGAGTACCACCAGGACGGTCCGTTCACGACCTGACGTGGTGTCTGCCGGTGGGCACTCCGTGATGATGACCGCCGAAGGCGACAAGTGGCTCCAGGCTCCTGGCCGGCTTGATCACGGAGGCTCGGGCGGCTTCAATCGGCGCGTGACCGAGAGCTATGTCGACCTCGGGGCCGTGACGGCTCCCTCAGGAGTCCTCGTGCTGGGCATGGCGGCCTGGATCGATTTCTGGCCCGAGACCGGCCGGCAACTGTCCGAGCGCGCGTTCGCTGCCGTGGCCTCGGGTGGTGCCCATCTCTACGAGCCTGTCGACGGACGGCCCCGCCCGTGGAGCGGCGAGGCGATCGTCGTGCAGGCCGCAGCGCACCGACCGCTTCCGGTACGAGCGCTGACCTCACCCTCGCCGTTCGACGGGGGACCGACGATCTCGGTCCTCGAGGTCGACCTGGGTCTGCCGTGGCCCGAGGATCGCGGCGCCGGACCGCTGGCGCTTGGCGACCTGCCAGTGGACCGGTGCGGGATGGTGCTCGGTGACGCGCAGGCTCTGGACGGCTTCTCAGGTCTGGACGGAGAGTCCCTCGACGGCCTGGCCGACGTCACCTACTGGGGCAAGTACGAGGGCGATGTTCACGCCGAGTTCGGCGGTGAACGCGTCCCTCAGCACCACAGTGGATACGGTCCGCGCGGGTGGCTGGACCTGCCACTCACCGAGGCGGAGGCGCTCGCGGAGAGGCTCCAAGGGTGGATTCGCGACGGCCCGGGGAAAGGGCTCATGGTCGCGGTCGACGCGCACACCGACTACCACCGGTTGAACCGGGCGGGCTGGAACCACGCCCTGCTGGCCGGTGTCGCGGAGGTCGGCGGCTGTCCGGTGCTCGGTATCGGCTGGGACCCCGGCGACCACTCCATCCGCCACCACGGTGAGCGTGCCTATGGACAGGTCTACCCAGCCACCCTCGAATCCCTCGCCGACACGACCGTTCTTCGATGGACCGTCCCGCCCTACTCGCCCGGGCCGGAGGACAGTCCGGCGAGTTGACCCCGCCTCACCCGCACCATCGAAGGAGTACGTCCGATGTCCTGGCCCGGAAGGCAGTCTCCCTGCACAGATGGTGTGCACGAGGTGACCGTCGGAGGACTCATCGTGCGCTCACCGGTCGACGATCTCGACTTTCTGGGATCGATGGCCGGGGCCTATGACGACGGCGCCCAGCGCTGGCTTGCCTGGAACCAAGAGGGCCCTGTTGCGGAGACCCGTGACTGGTTCTTCAACGTCGACGACGCCAACCGTGAGCACATGCACCAGCACCTCGACAACAGCGCCGAGCGCCACTACCTCGATGGTCTCGAGTACCGGCACCTGATCGTCGTCGATCGCGAACACGGTCGCTACGCCGGAGCGGTGCAGCTGTTCGAGGATCAGGTCAACGCATGGCTCGCACCACACTTCCGCAGCAGGAATCTGGGCGCCGACCTCTTCGCCGCCGCAGCGAAGATGGCCCACCAGCACCTGGGACTCAAGGAGCTGTACGCCGTCGTAGCGGAACAGAACCTGCCCGCCCTCTCGGCCCTCCGCCTCGCCGGCTTCCAGGATGCCCCCGCCACGACGGAGACCGAGCAGCCGGAGCCAGGGACCCTCGCGCTGCGGCACCGGACGCGGTTCGCACGAACCTGCGTGACCGGCCACAGCACCTTCCGACTGCTTCCGGATGACCTCGAGCTTTCGTAGACGCCCCGCTCGGCGGGTACGTCGGGGTCGCAGGCAGGGACCGGCGTCAGTGTGGTTCGCGGGTCGACCAGGCGCGCGGGTAGGGCACCCGCAAGGACTCGGCCGGGACGGGGGTGTGGTCGGCCGCGGCGCGGAGTCGGCCGTCGCGGTGGAGGACGGCGCCGCTGTCCAGCATGGTGTGCACCAGGTCGGCAGCCAGCACTTCGGGGGTGAGGTTCAGCAGCTGGGCCGCGTCGGTCAGCCAGGGCTGGGCGTGGAGGTAGGGCTCGACCTCGGCGGACGGGAGGCCGTCACGGATCATCAGGGCGAAGGCGAAGATGCGGCGGGCCCCGTACCAGACGGCTCCGGCCGGGTCGTCGACCAGGCGCTGGGCGCGGCGCAGGGCGGCGGAGAAGGCCGTGGCCGGGTCGGTGAGGATCGGCCCGTGGGAGGGGAGGATGAGGCGCGGGCGGAGGGCGGCGATCTTGTGGAGTGAGGTCAGCGCGACAGCGGCGGCGTCAGGGCCGTCCAGGGCGAGGTTGACCCAGCCGACGTCGTAGGCGGACAGGGCGTCGCCCGCCACCAGCAGCCGCTCTTCCGGGTGCCACAGCGCCAGGTGGCCGGGGGTGTGACCGGGCGTCCGCACGACCTGCCAGTCGGCGTCCCCGAGCCGCAGGACCTGGCCGTCGGCCAGCGGCACGTCCACCGTGTAGGGGGCGACGGGCTGGTCCAGGTACTCGGCCGCGCAGCAGCCCGCGTTCCGTTCCCTGACCGCCTCGGCCTCCGGGGTGCCGGCCGCGACGGCGGCGCCGTGGGTCTGGAGGAGGGAGTTGCCGCCGACGTGGTCGGAGTGCCAGTGGGTGTTCACGACCAGGTCGATCGCGCCGGCGTGGCCGTGGGCCCAGGCGGCGGTCTCCTCGGCGTGACCGACGAATCCGGTGTCGACCAGAGCTGCTCGCCGCCCGTGGAGCAGGAGCGTGTTGGCGTCGGGGAAGGGGCGCTGCCACCAGGTAGCCCAGGACGGCAGCCCGAGGTCCCCGCTCACCGCCCGGGCCGGTTCGGCAGCAGGAGGTACACGCGACCCGGCGCGGTCCGCGTGATGCGGGCGCCCGGACGGGTCATCAGTCCGTGGCGGTCGAAGCCGACTCGGTCGCGGGTCCGCACCTCGGAGCTCGCCTGCCGGGGCCTGGTCTGCTCGTCCACGTGCTCTCCTTCGGTGTCGCCGTCGCCTGCGCGAGTCTGTCAGCCGACCGAGCGATGATCCACCAGGAGAGGGCTCCGCGGACGAGCGTCACGGCACCGGCGGGTCAACCGGCCGGGAAGGTGACCTGGAGGAGTGCCAGCACGCGGGCCTGGTAGTCGGTGGTGGCGGTGTTCAGGTTCGTCGGGGCGAAGGCCTCCGTGGTGGTGATCGTCGCGGTCTGGCAGCCGGAGTGGGCGGCGATCAGGCTCGCCGCGGGCGCGGTGGAGGCGGCGGTGTAGAAGTCCAGTCGAAGCGTGCCGCCGCGGTCGTTCGGGCAGTTGCGCACGCCCGGTGCGAGGAGGGGGAGCGCGTCGGTCATGGCGGCGACCTGGCGGATCGTCCCGGCGTCGGTGACGGTCCGGAGGACGACGCTCTCCGGGGCCGCCGCCGTGGTCGCGCGCACGACGAGCCGGACGACGCCTGCGGGGATCCTGTCGTGCGCGGAGCGGACCCCGACGTGGACCTCCATCGCGTCCACCCGGAGCAGGGTCGCCCGGTGGAAGGCCACGGCCGTCATCATCAGCGTGCGTTCCTGATAGCCCGCCTGGTCGGGGAGGGTGAAGGACCGCGTCAGAGCGACCACACCGCCGACGCCGGTCCCGTCGGCGGAGCCGCCCGGCGTCGACCCGGCCGGGCCGTGCGCGGCGAACCACGTCTGCGCCTGCTCCGGCGTCCCGGTGACGCTCCACCAGGAGGTGGCGATCTGCAACTGGTCGGCCGTCGGACTCATCGCCGGTCGGTCGACCGGCCGCGGCGCGCCTGACGGCTCTCCGGACAGGCGCACGGCGCCGGGCGGCGGCAGGAAATCCGCCAACAGCTGCGCAGCCGCGTTCCCCGCGACCACGGGGGCGGTCCGCCCGACGTCGGTCGGGCGGACCGACAGGGACGGCGGGGGCGACGAAGGCGACGAGGCGCAGCCGGCGAGCAGGCCGCCGACGCAGAACACGGGTACGAGAGCGCGCATCCAGGTCCTCATGCCGATCCGACGCGCCGCCAGGAGAACCGGTTCCTCACGACTCCTCGCGCGCCCGCTTGCGTGCGCGCCACCAGGCGCGCAGCACCAGGCCGACGATCACCAGCACCACGGCGGCCAGCAGGAAGAACTGGTAGCGGAGCGCCTGCCGGTAGAGCGGGCCGATATTCGTGCCGGCGCTGTACCCGAGTGCCGTCCACGCGCCGACCCAGGCCGCAGCGCCGAGCGCGTTCCACGGCGTGAACCTGCGGTGCGGCATCTCGTTCGAACCCGCCAGCAGGCCGTTGGTCTGGCGCAGCACGTCGATGAAGCGCGCGATCACGACGACCCTGGAGCCTCGCCGCCGGTAGAAGTCCTCGGCCTTGGCGTACCGCTCGGGGGTGAGCCGCACGTAGCGTCCGAAGCGGTTGATCAACCGCGTCCCCTCGCGGCGGCCGAGCAGGTACGCGATCTCGGCCCCGGCGATCGCCGCGAGCCATCCGACGACGGCCACCGCCAGGACGTTCATGCGACCGGTGCCCGCGTAGACCGCCGCGACGATCAGCAGCGTCTGTCCCGGGACCGGGATCAGCATGTTGTCGAGCGCTACCAGCAGCGCGAGCGAGGCATAGCCGTAGTGGTCCAGCAGCGGCTGCAGAGCGGCCAGGGGGCCGGGAAGTCCGCCGGTGTCAGCCACGCCGCTCACCTGCCCGCGCCGCCGCCGGGTGCGGGCCGCGCCGCTGCGCTGCCGGCATGTCGGCCTCCAGTCGTCGGTCGGACGGGCGGACGAGCGGCGTCCCGTCCGGTTCCGTCACGCGCTCCTACCCGCTCGGTCGGCGTCCCCACATCCCAGGGTGCGCGCCAGACGGCGGAACCGGCGAGCCGGAACCGACCGGCGCCCGGACGCCTCAGGGCCCATCGGGTCCGACACACCGCATGCGATCGAATAAGCTTTCGCGGTGCCGCACTCGCGTGCGTGTCACCAGTGGTCGTTCGGAACACGCGAGACGGGTGGGGGATGGGCAAGCGCGACACCGGCATGGGCCGTGGACTGTGGGCCACCAGGGGGAGCCTGGATCGGCTGATGAAGGGGCGGGCCAACGGCTTCGGGCTGATCCGCCTCGTGCTGGCCGTGTCCGTGGTGATATCCCACGCGAACCCGCTCGGCTTCCACCGGGACGACGTGGGGACGAGGTTCTCCGGCTCCCAGACGAACCTGGGCACCGTGGCGGTGATCGGGTTCTTCGTGATCTCGGGCTACGTCATCACCGGAAGCGCCAAGCGCCTGTCCGTCGGCCGCTACGCGTGGCACCGGGCCCTGCGGATCCTGCCGGGCATGTGGACCTGCGTCCTGTTCACCGCCTTCGCCCTGGCCCCCGTGCTCTACCACCACGAGCACCACACCCTGACGGGCTTCCACCTCCACGATCCGCTCGACTACGTCGCCGCGATGTGGAACGTCTCGAACGACGGCGGCGACATCGCGAGGGTCCTCGCCACCGGGATGCACCACCACACGAACTTCAACGTGAACTTCAACGGCGCGCTGTGGTCGCTCCGCTACGAGGTGCTCTGCTACATCGTGATCGGCGTCCTGGCCGCCGGCGGCACCCTGCTCCGCGCCCGGCGCACCGTGCCGCTGGTCGCCGGCTGCCTGTGGATCTTGATGATCATGAATCTGTGGGACGCCCCCAGTCTGCGCGCGGCCCCGAACGAGCCCTACACCTGGCTGCAGCTGCCGCTGCTCGGCGGCATGGACACCCACTTCGTCATCTACCTCGGCTTCACCTTCCTGCTCGGCTCCACCATGGAGCTGTACCGCGAGCGCATACCGGTCAACGACCTGCTCGCCCTCGCCTGCGCCGCGCTGCTCCTCGGCTCCCTGCGCTACGGCGCCTTCTACGTGGTCGGCTGCCCGGCCTTCGCCTACCTGCTGATCTGGGCCGGCGTCCGGACCCCGCGACAGCTGCACTGGGTCGGCCGCAGGAACGACCACTCCTACGGCCTCTACATCTACGGCTTCCTCGTCGAGCAGACGCTCTCCCTGCTGGGCTTCGCCCACCGCGGACGGATCGTCTACACACTGCTCGCCGTCGCCGTCACCTGGGTGCTCGCCTGGCTCTCCTGGCACCTGGTCGAGAAGCAGGCCATGCGCCTGAAGGGCTGGACGCCGGGTCGTCCGACGGACCGACCGGTGCCCCCGCAGCCGGAGCCGACCCGCAGCCTGGAGACCTCGTCCGTGGCCTGACGCCCGTGCCGAGCGGGGCGGCTGCGCCGTCGGGGCGCGGCACGCCCGCCGCGGGGCGGCCCGTGACCGAGCGGTCCGGGCGTGGGGATATAGTCCACACTCCTTGCAGGACGAGCTCCGCGACGGACGCACGCCCCCGGCGGGAGCCGGGGGTGCCCGAAGCCGTGCGGCGGTCCCACTGGAGTTCCGCGCCCGCAAGCGTGCTCTCGCGCTCGAAGGGAAACACATGCGGATCACGGTGATAGGCACCGGCTACCTCGGCGCCACCCACGCCGCCTGCATGGCGGCGATCGGACACGACGTGCTGGGCGTGGACATCGACCCGGACCGGATCACCGCCCTGACCGCCGGTCAGCTGCCCTTCTACGAGCCCGGCCTGGGTGACCTGCTCACCGAGCAGACGCAGACGGGGCGGCTGCGGTTCACCGACTCCTACGAGGAGGCCGCCGCCTTCGGCGAGGTCCACTTCGTCTGCGTGGGAACCCCGCAGCGCGGCGACAGCGGCGCCGCGGACGTCAGCCACCTCGACGCCGCGATCGACTCCCTGGCCCCGCACCTGCACCGGCCCTGCCTGGTGGTCGGAAAGTCCACCGTGCCCGTCGGCACCGCCGCCCGGCTCGCCGAACGCCTCGCCACGGCCGCGCCCGTCGGCGCCGGTGCCACGCTCGCCTGGAACCCCGAGTTCCTGCGCGAGGGCTTCGCCGTGGCGGACACCCTGCACCCGGACCGGCTGGTCCTCGGCGTCAGCGCGCAGGCCCCACAGGCCGAGGCGGCGCTGCGCGAGGTCTACGCGCCGCTCGACCCGCAGCCGCCCTTCGTGGTCACCGACCTGGCCACCGCCGAGCTCGTCAAGGTCTCCGCCAACGCCTTCCTCGCCACCAAGATCTCCTTCATCAACGCCATGGCCGAGGTGTGCGAAGCCACCGGCGCGGACGTGGTCCAGCTCGGCAGGGCGCTCTCCTACGACACCCGGATCGGCGGTCGCTTCCTCGGTCCTGGCGTCGGTTTCGGCGGCGGCTGCCTGCCCAAGGACATCCGCGCCTTCCAGGCCCGCGCCGAGGAACTCGGGGTGGGTCACGCCCTGCGGTTCCTCCACGAAGTGGACGCGATCAACCTGCGCCGTCGCGAGCGCGTCGTGGAGCTCACCACCGAGCTGTGCGGAGGCGGACTGGCGGGCCGCCGGATCGCCGTCTGGGGGGCGGCGTTCAAGCCCGACTCCGACGACGTCAGGGACGCGCCCGCGCTGACCGTGGCGGCGCGGCTGCACGCACTCGGCGCCGAGGTGAGCCTCTACGATCCGAAGGCCATGGACAACGCGCGGAAGCTGCAGCCGCAGCTCGGCTACGCCACCGACGCCCTGGCCGCCGCCGACGGCGCGCACGCCGTGGTGCTGCTGACGGAGTGGCCGGAGTTCCGCGATCTCGACCCCGCCGCGGTGGCCGCGGTCGTGGCCCGGCCGGTCGTCGTCGACGGGCGCAACGCCCTCGACCGGGAGCGGTGGGAGCGCGGCGGCTGGACCTACCGGGCGCTCGGACGGCCCTGACCCGAACGGAGCCCCCGGGCCGAGGGGCCGACGGGCCGACGCGCCGACGCGCCGACGCGCCGACGCGCCGGGCAGCCTCAGCCGATCGTGGTGGGCAGACCGAAGCGGCCGAAGAGGTCCGGGTCCAGGAACGAGGTGATCCCCGCGATGAGATCCTCACGGAGGTCCAGGACGGCGATGGACCAGGCGCCGTGCGGGAGTGCGGGGTCGGCCGCGAGGTAGAAGGCGACGGCGGGCTGGCCGTTCGCGGTGGTCAGCTTGTGGCGCCAGCTGGGGCAGCGGGTGATGGGGACCTGGATCGCGAAGTCGGAGACCGCGGCGATGCCCCGGTACCAGTGCGGCAGCGGCGGCATCGACCAGGTGACGTCCTCCGTGAGCAGGGCGATCAGGGCCGCGGCGTCGCCGCGCTCCAGCGCGCCCGCGAAGTCGGCCGCCAGGCGGCGGGCGGCCGGGTCGCCGAGGGTGCGCAGGGTCTGCTGCTGGCTCCTGGCCGGGAGCCGGGAGGCGAGGACGCGACGGGCGCGGGCCAGGGCGGAGTTCACCGAGGTGGTGGAGGTGGCCATCATGGCGGCGATTTCGGCCGCCGAGAATCCGAGGACGTCGAAGAGCAGCAGCGCCGCCCGCTGGTTGCCCGGCAGATGCTGACAGGCGGCGACGAAGGCGAGCTCGACGGCCTCCCGCTGCTCGTAGCGCGCCGCCGGACCGGCCGGATCGGCGTGCGGCAGCGCGGCGTCCGGGTAGGGGCCGAGCCAGGCGACGTCGGTGCGCGGGGCCTGGTCGAGCACGGCGTGCTCGCTCGACGGGCCCAGGTCCACCGGCATCGCCCGGCGGCCGCGGGCCTCGACCAGGTCGAGGCAGACCCGGGTGGCCACGGTGTACAGCCAGGTGCGCAGGCTGCTGCGGCCCTCGAACCCGGCCAGGCCCCGCCAGGCGCGCACCAGCGCCTCCTGCACGGCGTCCTCGGCGTCGTGCACGGAACCGAGCATCCGGTAGCAGTGGGCCCGCAGCTCTCCGCGCAGCGGGCTCACCAGGCGGGTGAAGGCGGCGTCGTCCCCGTGCTGGGCGCGGGCGAGGTCGGCGTCCGGGACGCCCGGATCATCACGCCGGGTACTCGCCGAAGAAATCTCACCCATGAGCGACGATTCTGCCGCACTCCGACGGTCTCACCCAGGAACACGTCACCGCGCCGAGGAGGCCCGCTCATGAGCTCGACCGACCGTCCGCATGCACCCGCCTGGTTCGACATCTCCACCCCCGACGCCCCGCGGGCCCGACGCTTCTACCAGGACCTGTTCGGGTGGCAGGTCGACGTCATCGGCGGGGACTACGCTCTCGTCGGCGGGGTCGACGGCCGGCCGCAGGGCGGGATCGGTCAGGCGGGCACGGACAGTCCTTACACGGGGTTCGTCGCCTACTTCCCTGTCGACGACGTCGACACCGCGCTCGCCCGCGCCGAGCGGCTGGGCGGCAGCCGCGTGCTGCCCCCGACCGACACACCCGTCAGCCGGATCGCGGTGTTCACCGATCCCGACGGCAACCACGTCGGCCTGGTCGGCCGCTGACCCGTCGGCCCCGCAGAGGAACACAGGAGCGCACCCCGAATGACGTCACCGAATCCGACCCGCGGCACCTGGTCGCTGATCCACGCCGAGCGGGCCGCCCTGGCGGCCGACCTCGCGGAGCTCACCGCGGAGCAGTGGGACACCCCGTCCCTCTGCGAAGGGCTCACCGTCCGCGAGGTCCTCGCGCACCTGAGCGCCGGAGCCGCCCTCAATCCCGTGCGGTGGCTGGCCGGGGTGGTCCGCTGCCGCTTCGACTTCGATCGGCAGGTCGCCATGCGGCTGGCGGAGCGCATGGGCGACACCCCGGCCGAGACGCTGGAGGACTTCCGCCGGGTGCTCACCAGCACCACCAGGCCGGGGGTCCCGGTCACGGCGATGCTCGGGGAGACGATCGTGCACGGCGAGGACATCCGCCGACCGCTCGGGATCCGGCGCGACCACCCCGTCGCGGCCCTGAGCGCACTGGCCGCCTACTACCAGGGCTCCGACCTGCCGGTGCTCTCCAGGAGCCGCGTCCACGGACTGCGGCTGACGGCGAGCGACGGCCCCTTCGCCGCGGGCGACGGGCCCGAGGTGTCCGGCACCACCCTCGCGCTGGTCATGGCGATGGCCGGCCGGGCCGACCACCACCACGAGCTCGACGGCGACGGCGTCGCCGTCCTGCACGAGCGCCACGGGCTGGGCCCGGCTCAGCTGCGGGCTCTGGCCCGGTCCAGATAGGGCTGCAGCGGCGTCAACTCGTCCCTGCCGGGCTGGATCACGCCGCAGCTTCCCTCCGGCACCTCGTTCCAGGCGCCTTCGAGGGAGCTGAGCGGTTCGGAGACCACGATGCGGCTCTCCGGCGACAGGTCGGCCAGCCTGACGTCGTCCGGGTACATCCGCTTCAGGGTCTCGGGGGCGGTGCTGAAGAAGAGGGTGCGCGACCGGCCTTCGGTGGAGTAGCGGAAGACCCACATCCGCTCGCCGTCGGTCGTCGCCACCGTCATCTGCATCGCGTCGGCCACACCGTGCCGCTGGGCCGTCTCCTCCACCGCGCAGATCATCCGGGCGACCGCCATGGGCGGGTCGTCCTCCAGGCCGAAGCCGAGGGCCAGGTGGAACATCAGCTCCGAGTCGGTGGAGCCCTCGACGTCCTCCAGCCGAGCCGGCTCCAGCGCCAGCAGCAGGTCGCGCTTGAGTCGGGCGTAGCCGTTGATCAGGCCGTTGTGCATCCACAGCCACCGCCCGTGCCGGAACGGGTGGCAGTTGGTCTGCTGCACCGGCGTCCCGGTCGAGGCGCGGATGTGGGCGAAGAACAGCGGCGAACTGACGTTGTGCGCCAGGTCCTTCAGGTTCGTGTCGCTCCAGGCCGGAATCGTCGAGCGGTACAGCGCGGGCGCGCCGTCGGCGGAGACGGGCGGGTCGGGGTACCAGCCCACGCCCACGCCGTCGCCGTTGAGGGTCTCCACGCCCAGGCGCGCCTGCCGGCTCTGGTCGATCAGCGAGTCCTCCGGCCGGTAGACCAGCTCCTCGAGCAGGATCGGCGACCCGTAGTAGGCCAGCCATCGGCACATCCGCGCACGCTCCGTCCCCGGGAATCAGGTGGTCAGGCTCGGGTGGCCAGGCTCAGGTGGCGAGGATCCGCTGCTTCTGCGCGGCGAACTCCTCCTCGGTGAGCACGCCCTGGTCCCGCAGCTGCGCCAGGCCCTGCAGCTGGGAGATCTTGTCGTCCATGGTCGGCGGCCCGGCCGGCGCGGGTGCGGCCGGGGCGGGCGGCGGCGGGGCGGAGGCGGGGCCGCGTAGGCCTGCTCGGGAGCGGGGGCCTCCTGCGCCGCCCAGCGGCCCGCCTGGCGGCGGGAGACGCGGTTGGACACGGCGGTGGCCGTGCCCGCGACGACGGCGGTGCGCGCGACCCCGCGCAGCAGTCCTGGCATGTCGGGTTCCTCTCTCAGTGGTTCCGGTCGGCTCTCCGTGGCTCCGGTCGGCAGGCGGTTCTCCCCGCGCTGCACCCGCGCCGCACGTCAGCCCAGCGCCTCGAGCGCCTCCAGCGAGCGCATCAGGTCGTCCATCGGCACCCGGCCGCTGGCGACCACCTGGGCGCCGCCCCGGCGCAGGGCCGCGGCGAACGGGCCCGCCCAGGTGTTCTCGTAGATGAGGATCCCGGCCGAGTTCCCGGGCTCCAGCACGGAGGCCGCGTCGCCGAGGTCGCCCTCGTCCAGCAGTCCGGAGGAGACGCCCTCGAAGACGGCGAGGTCCAAGGTGCCGTCCCCGTCGAAGTCGGCGAGCTCCATCGCCGTGACCGTCCCGTCGGTGTCCTTGCGCACGAAGGCGAAGTCCAGGATGCGGATGATGCCCCGGTCCACGAGATCGATCAGCAGCGGCAGTCCCTCCCCCGTCATCCGGTTGCCAGGGAACTCGACCACCAGGTAGTCGATGGGTCCGCTCTCCATCAGAGCGTCTTCAGGCATGCCACGCTCCCTTCACACGGCAGCTGTCACCCGGCGTGGCGAGGCCGGGCGCACCTCCGACGCTACGGGCCCCGGCCCGTAGGCGAATCACCTGAGCCGGGTGATTGGGCCGTCCGTGTCGGAACTGCCCGTCGGGCCGTTCACGCCGCGCGCCGGTCGCGG
Organism: Streptacidiphilus rugosus AM-16; assembly: GCF_000744655.1. Taxonomy (NCBI): domain Bacteria; kingdom Bacillati; phylum Actinomycetota; class Actinomycetes; order Kitasatosporales; family Streptomycetaceae; genus Streptacidiphilus; species Streptacidiphilus rugosus. The sequence goes on from NZ_JQMJ01000004.1 coordinate 2,251,671, forward strand.
GCCCGGCGGCGCAGTTGCCAGACGGCGCCCACGGCGATCGAGGATCCCGCCAGCACGAGTCCCAGCACCGGCCACTCCTGGTCGGCCAGGCGGGCGCCGGTCAGCAGGACCAGCGCGACCAGGGCCACGACCAGCAGCAGCGAGGCGACGGCGCGCACGACGGCCGCCAGCAGGCCAGGGTCGGCCCCGGCCCCGCCCTCCGCCTCGTTCGGCAGGGCCGTTTCGGCGCCGAAGTAGAAGACGCTCGCCCGCTCGGCGATCGCCCGTCCCGAGCGCCGGTAGGAGACGGCCATGTACGGCAGCCACACCAGGGGGGCCACCATCCCGACCACGATCACGAGGCCGAGCAGCAGCCACTGGCCGGCGTGCCGCAGCCGGGAGACCGACGAGCGGGTCGCCTCCGTCTGGCGCAGGCCCAGGATGCTCGCCATCCGCATCGTCACCCGCCACAGCCCGGCGGGCCGCCCGCCCCGGTGCCCCGCCGACGCCGCGTCGGCCGCATCAGCGACCGCCGCCCGGGCCAGCGCGGCGGCGGCGGATCCGGTGTCGGGGTAGGCGCCCTGGAGCACCAGCAGTTCGGCCGCCCGCTCCGAGGCCCGCGGATCCCGCCCGGCCAGGCAGGCGACCTCCAGCAGCAGCTGGGCCTGGGCCAGCAGCGCCCGACAGAACGCCACCGGGATCCAGGCCAGGAACGGCCCGCCGACGAAGGCGCCCTCGGTCACGGAGGTGCGCACCCCGTGGGCGATCACCTGTTCGCGCAGCAGCTCGGGATCGGCGTCCGGGAGGCGACTGCGCAGTCGCTCCACGCTCGCCCCGGCCCGCGGACCCATCTGCTGCACGGCGAAGACCGCCAGCTCCTCCGGCATGCGGCTCGGTTCGCGCCGGATCCGGGCCAGCAGCGAGCGCGCCCGGTCTTCGGCCGGGTCCTCGGACGGCGCAGGCCGCGTCCCTGCCATCGCCCGCCTCCTTGGTCCGTTGTTCCGACCGCCCGCCCGTCACCGCCGGACCCTGGGCATCGTCGCCGCGGTGCCCAGCAGCATGCCGGTGGCGATCACTGTCACCAGGGTGACCAGATCGAGCAGATCACGGAAGCCCTGGATCGGGTGACCGCCCACCAGGGTGGTCAGGCCGCGCACGCCCAGGGAGCCGACGGTGAGGGTGATGACCTCGGCGCCCTCGGCGTTCATCGGATCGCCCTCCGGTGCGGAAGGTGCGGGACCGGCTTTCAGGCGACCACGCCCAGGTCGTGGGGCGTGTTGTTGAGCCGGCGGCCCCCGGTGTCGGTGACGGTGACGATGTCCTCGATCCGGACGCCGAAACGACCGGGCAGGTAGACGCCGGGCTCGATGGAGAAACACATGCCGGGCACCAGCGTCTGCTCCTCGCCCTCGACCATGTAGGGCGGCTCATGGGTGGTCAGTCCGATGCCGTGGCCGGTGCGGTGGATGAAGTACTCGCCGTATCCGGCGTCGGTGATCACGGCTCGGGCCACCCGGTCGATCTCCTGACAGGCGACGCCGGGCCGGACGGCCTCGAAGGCGGTCTGCTGGGCGCGGCGCACCACCTCGTGGACCTTCCTGACCTCGTCGGGCGCCTGCTCCCCGACGTGGACGGTCCGGGTGGTGTCCGAGCCGTATCCGTCCTTGAGGCCGCCGAAGTCGAGGACCACGGTGTCGCCCTGCCGGATCACCCGCTCCCCCGCCTCGTGGTGCGGGTTGGCCCCGTTGGGCCCGGAGCCCACCACGGTGAAGTCGACCTGGCTGTGGCCGTACTCCAGCAGCAGCCGGGTCAGGTCCGCGGCGACCTCGGTCTCGCGGCGGCCGGCGAAGGGCACCGAAAGGATCGAGCGGAACGTCTCGTCCGCGGCGGCCCCGGCGGCGGCGAGACGTTCCAACTCGTCGTCGTCCTTGACCGCCCTGAGCATGGGCAGCGCCCGGGTGAGCGGGCGGAAGCGGGTCGACGGCAGCGTCTCCTGGAGACCGAGCAGGTGGAGCGCCCAGGCCGAGTCGGAGATGCCGTAGCTCCCGGCGGGGTCGAGCAGCGGGCCCGCCGCCTGGTAGGGGTCGGCGCCGTCGGCCCAGTCGGTCAGGGTCAGCGCCGGGGCGCCGGTGGCGCCCTGGGCGTCGGGGCGCTCCAGCCGCGGCACGATCATGGTCGGCGGCCGGTCGGGCGCGAGCACCAGCGCGGTGAGGCGTTCGGTGAGGGCCACCGGCTGATAGCCGGTCAGGTAGAGCAGGTCGGGGCCGGGGGTGACGACGAGACCGGAGAGTCCGGCCCGCGTCGCGGACTCGGTCGCGCGGGCCATCCGGTCGGCGTAGTCGTGGACGGTGAAGGCCTGGGGCATGGTGTCGGACTCCGTGTCAGCGGGCGCTCGCCGCGTAGTGGCGCAGGAACAGCGCCTCCACCAGGGCCATGCGCTCGATCTCGGTCGGGTCCACGCTCTCGTTCGGCGCGTGGATCATGCAGCGCGGCTCCTCCACGCCCATCAGGATCAGTTCCGCTCCGGGGATCGCGTCGGCCAGCACGTTGCACAGCGGGATGGAGCCGCCCTGGCCCAGGAAGGAGATCGGCTTGCCGTAGGCCTCCTGCATGGCCCGGTCCAGCGCGGCGTAGGCCGGACCGTCCGTGGCGGCGCGGAACGGCGACCCGCCGCTCTCCCGTTCGACCTCGACCTTGGCGCCCCAGGGTGCGGCGGCGGTGAGGTGTGCGGTCAGGGCGGCCGCGGCCGCGTCGGCGTCCGTGCCCGGCGGCACCCGCAGGCTGACCCTGGCCCTGGCCTTGGCGGGCACCGCGGCGGCCGAGCCGACGACCGGCGGGCAGTCGATGCCCAGCACGGTGACCGCGGGACGGGCCCAGAGTCGGTCGGCGACGCTGTCGGAGCCCATCAGCCCGACCCCGTCGAGCACCCCGGCGTCGGTGCGGAACTGCTGCTCGTCGTAGCCGACGCCGGCCCAGGTCCCCGTGTCGTCCAGGCCGTTGACGCGGGTCCCGCCGTCGGCGTCGCGCAGCGAGTCGAGGATCCGGATCAGCGCAGCCAGCGCGTCGGGGGCGGGACCGCCGAACATGCCGGAGTGCACGTCCCCGGCCAGTGTCGAGACGGTGACCACGACGTTGGCCAGTCCGCGCAGGACCGTCGACGCGGTCGGCACGCCGACCGCGGCGTTGCCGGTGTCGCAGATGAGCAGCGCGTCGGCGCGCAGTTCGTCCGCGTGGTCGGGGACGTAGGCCTCCAGACCGCCGGTGCCCTGCTCCTCCGAGCCCTCCACCACCAGCTTCAGCCCCACCGGCAGGTCGTCGCCGAGCGCGCGCAGGGCGGTGAGGTGCATGACGATGTTGCCCTTGCAGTCCGCCGACCCGCGCCCGTACCAGCGGCCGTCGCGCTCGGTCAGCTCGAACGGCGGGGAGTGCCAGGCGGCGTCGTCCAGCGGGGGCTGGACGTCGTAGTGGCAGTAGAGCATGACGGTCGGCGCGCCGGGCGGGGCCGGGCGGTGGCCCAGCACGGCGTGGCTGCCGTCGGGGGTCTCCGCGAGGCGCACGTCCTTGAGGCCGACCTCGGTGAAGGCGGCCGCGACCCACTCCGCGGTCCTGCGGCAGTGCTCGGGCGGGTACTGGCGGGCGTCGGCGACCGACGGCATGGAGACCAGTTCGGTCAGGTCGGCCTTGGCCCGCGGCATGAGGGCGGCCACGCGGCCGGCGAGGTCGTCGAGTGTTTCAGTCACGGACGGTGTTCCCAGTCTTGAGGTCGTCGATCTTGCGCTGGTACTCGTCGAGCTTGTCCGGGCAGTACACCTTGACCACCTCGGCGCCGGCCTGGAGGATCCGCAGGTCGGCGATGACCGGCCGCATCCCCGGGCCGCCCGAGCCGTTGGCCATCTGCACCAGCCACAGGCCCTGCTTCAGAGCGGAGTTCGGGTCGTTGCAGACGGCTCCGCCGTCGGTGCCCAGGACGTCGGTGATGTTGTGGACGTTCAGGGAGGGGAAGCCCTTGGCGACCAGCGCGTCGTTCAGCTGGTGCGCCTTGCTGGTGGCGTCGTTGGTGGCCTTCTGCTGGGTGTAGGTGAACACGCCGGCGATCATCATGCCGACCAGCACCACGATCGCGCCGACGTAGATCCACCGGTGCTCGGACCACATGCGGGTGGGGCTCACGCCGCTCCTCCGTTCACAGGGGCCGCGTCCGCGCCGGGCTGCCGCCAGCTGGGTTTGCGTGCCTTCAGGAATCCGAACGGAATGACCACTCCGAGCAGCAGGAGGCCGCCGCCGACGATGCCGATGTAGGCCCAGTCGTTGCCGCTGCCGAACTGCGAGGACGGGATGAAGCCGATCGCCATCGCCAGCGCCGAGGCGACGAAGCCGACCACGCAGAGGGTGGTGAGCAGCGGGGCGCGGTAGCCGCGAGGATGGTCCGGCTGCTTGCGGCGCAGCTGGACGGCGGCCAGGAACATCAGCAGGTACACGATCAGGTAGACCTGGGTGGTGATCACCGAGAAGATCCAGTAGACGCTGGAGACGTTCGGGATCAGCGCGTAGAGCAGGGCGATGAAGGTCGTGAGCGCGCCCTGGGTGACCAGGATGTTCTGCTGGACGCCGTGCTTGTTGAGCCGCTGCAGGAACGGGGGCAGGTAGCCCTCCTGGCGGGAGATCAGCAGCAGGCCCTTGGACGGGCCGGCCAGCCAGGTGAGCATGCCGCCGAGCGACGCGGCGCACAGGGCGAAGGCGACGATCGGGACCAGCCAGCCGACGTGGAAGTACTGGAAGAAGGCGTCGAAGGCCTGCATCACGCCGGCGGTCAGGCTGAGCTGGTCGGAGGGGATGACCCAGCTGATCGCCAGGGCCGGCAGGATGAAGATCAGCAGAACCAGGCCCATGGCCAGGAACATCGACCTGGGGAACTCCTTGGCCGGATTCCGCAGCTTGTTGACGTGGACCGCGTTCATCTCCATGCCGGAGTAGCTGAGGAAGTTGTTGACGATCAGCACCAGGCTGGCGACGCCGGTCCACTCGGGGAAGAGGTGCGCGGCGTTCATCGGCGCGGCGGAGGGGTTGCCCTGCCCGAGGAAGACGAGCCCGAGCACGACCAGCAGAGCGCCGGGGATCAGGGTTCCGATGATCAGGCCGCCGGAGGCCAGACCCGCGACGGCGTTCGTGCCGCGGGAGGACACCCACACCCCGGTCCAGTACAGGACCACGATGACGATCGCCGTGTAGACGCCGTTGCTGGCCAGGCTCGGGTTGATCGCGTAGGAGATGGTGCTGGCCACGAAGGCGAGCAGGCTCGGGTAGTAGAAGATCGTCATGGCGAACTGACACCAGACGGCGAGAAAGCCCATGGGCTTCGACAGCCCCTGGGCCACCCAGTTGTAGACGCCGCCGCTCCAGCCCGAGGCCAGCTCCGCCGAGACCAGCGCGGTCGGCAGCAGGAACACGATCGCCGGCACCACGTACAGGAAGACACAGGCGAGGCCGTAGACGGCCATGGTGGGCGCGGCACGGAGGCTCGCGACGGAACTGGTGGTCATCAGGGCCAGGGTCAACCACGTGATCTTGTTGGGCCCGGTCGTGGCCCGTACCGCGGTGGCCGCCCCGGACCCTCCGGCCCGGCCCCGGTCCGCGGCCGGTACGTCGGCAGCACTCATCTGGCCCCTCCTCGTCCTGATCACCGGCGGGCTCCCGCCCGCCTGGAACCGATCATGAGGATCGTTCAGATCCTTCGCATGCGGTGTGCGCCGTCCGTGGCACGCCCCAGGTCGCAGGGCGGGAGGCTGCCACCGGCCGTAGGCTGGGGCTCTGATGCGTATCAGCCGTCCGGCGTCCCCCGGGATCGTGCTGCCGTCCGTCCTGGCGGTACTGGTCGTGGCGAACCTTGCCGAGAACGGACGCCTCCCCTCCCTCGGCCTGGCGGACGCCGTCCTCGCGATCGCCCTGCTCAGCGTGATCGTCCGGTGGGCCGGCGGGACCCTCGACGACGTGGGCCTGGCCCCGGACACCCTGGGCCGCGGCGCGCGGTGGGCACTGGCGATCATCGGCATCGTCGCCTCCGTCTACCTGGTCGGCGCGCTGCTGCCGTTTACCCGCGAGCTCTTCTCCGACACCAGGACCGGCCACCTCGCCGGCGGCGAGGTGGCGCTGAAGGTGTTCGTCGTCGTCCCGCTGGGCACCGTGCTGCTGGAGGAGTACGCCTTCCGCGGCGTGCTCTACGGGCTGCTCCGGCGCTACCGCGGCACGGTGACGGCGACCGCGGTCTCCTCCGTGCTGTTCGGGCTCTGGCACGTGCTGCCCTCACTGCACCTGGCCACGCAGAAGCCGACGCTCACCGCGGTCTTCGGCCATTCTCCGCTCGGCGCGGTCGTCGCCGACGCCGGCGCGGTGCTCTTCACCTCCGCCGCGGGCGTGCTCTTCTGCGAGCTGCGCCGCCGCAGCGGCAGTCTGCTCGCGCCGATCGGGCTGCACTGGGCGACCAACGCGCTGGGCTACCTGGCCGCCTACGCCCTGGCGCGGAGCCGGTAGCGCCCCGTGTCCGGCTGGCAGCGCGCAGGACTGCGGGCGACCATGAAGGTGCACCGTTCGATCACCTGATGGGTCGCCGTGGTGAAGACGCTCGACGAGGCCCAGGACCCTGGTGAAGGGCCCGGCGGGCCGGACAATCCGGAGAGGCCGAAGAAGCAGAGGAAGCGGCGCGGGGACCGGTGGTTCCGGTCGCTCACCCTCCCCGGCTGCTGGGGCGCGCTGGTGGCCTCGTGCCTGTCCTTCACCCCGTCACTGCTGCCGCGCGGCGGCGTGATCCAGGGCGTGGTGTGGGGCATCAGCGCCGTCATCGGCTACGGGATCGGAGTGCTGCTGGCGTCGATCTGGCGCGCCTTCGCCGACCGGGAGAGGCGCCCGCCCCGGTCCTGGGCCTGGCGGGCGTTCTTCGTCAGCGCGGCCGTGCTGCTGGTCGTGTTCTTCGGACTCGGACAGTACTGGCAGTACCTGATCCGCCAGATGATGGGCGTGAGCGAGTACGACGTCTGGTTGGTCGTCCTTTCGCCGCTGGTCGCGGTGGGGATGTTCTGGGTCCTGCTGCTGATCTCGCGCGGGATCAGGGGCGTGTTCCGCTGGACGGCGGATCGGCTGGGCCGGAGGTTCGGGCAGCGCGCGGCCAGGACGGTCGGCTGGATCCTGGTGGCAGGCGTGGCCTACCTGGTCGTCACCGGCCTGCTGCTGCAAGGGCTCGTCGGCCTGGCCAACGACATCTTCTCGGTCCGCGACGGCGCGACACCCGAGGGCGTGCACCAGCCCACCAGCGCGCTGCGCTCGGGCGGCCCGGGCTCGGTGGTGCCCTGGGACACGCTGGGACGGCAGGGCCGCGGCTTCGTCGGCACCGGCCCCTCGGAGACGGACATCGCGTCCTTCGTCCACCACCCCGCCATGGAGCCGATCCGGGTCTACGCGGGGCTCGGTTCCGCGGACGACACCGAGGCCCGCGCGCAGCTGGCGGTCCAGGACCTGGAGCGCGCGGGCGCCTTCCAGCGCAAGAGCCTGCTGGTGGTGAGCACGACCGGGAGCGGCTGGGTGGACCCGGCCTCGGTCGACTCCTTCGAATACCTGACCGGCGGCGACTCGGCGACCGTGGCGATCCAGTACTCCTACCTCCCGTCCTGGATCTCCTACCTGGTGGACCAGTCCAAGGCCAGGGAGGCCGGCCGCGATCTGTTCGACGCGGTCTACGGCGCCTGGTCGCGCCTGCCGCAGGCGGCCCGGCCCAAGCTCTACGTGGCCGGGGAGAGCCTCGGCTCCTTCGGCGGCGAGACGGCCTTCAGCGGCGAGAACGACCTGGCCAACCGGACGTCGGGCACGCTGTTCGTCGGTCCGCCCAACTTCAACACGCTGTTCCGCGAGTTCAGCGACCACCGCGACCCCGGCAGCCCGGAGATCCAGCCGGTCTACAAGGACGGCCGGACGGTCCGCTTCACCAGCGACCCGACCGCGGGGATCCCGCCCGCCGGCCGACCCTGGAACGGCACCCGGGTGCTGTACCTGATGCACCCGTCCGACCCGATCGTGTGGTGGAGCCCGCACCTGGTCTTCAGCGAACCCGACTGGATCGCCGAGACACAGGGAGCGGACGTGCTCAAGGGCATGGTCTGGATCCCGTTCGTGACCTTCTGGCAGGTCACCGCCGACCTGCCGTTCTCCACCGGGGTGCCGGCCGGCCACGGCCACAAGTACACGGCGGAGTACGTGGACGGGTGGAACACGGTCTTGCAGCCTTCCGGCGTCTCCGCCCAGGACCTCGACAACCTGAGGAAGATCATTGCCGGCGAGTGAGCGGTGGCGTGCGAGCGGGCCGGGCCGCGTGTGGCGTGAGGCAGCGGAACTGGACCTGATGCGCCGGTCCATGGGCTTCGCCACGCAGGGCCTGATCACCCTGGCGCCGCTGCTGATCGTCGTGGCGGCGATCGACCCGTTCACGGAGAACGGGTTCGCCAGGTGGGTGACCGACGGCATGAGCCTGCCCCCGAACACCGCCGCTCCGGTCTACCGGCTTTTCGCGACCGAGCACCAGGCGGCCCGGGCCGCCGGTGCCGTCAGCCTCGCCCTGCTGGCGGCCTTCGGTCTGAGCTTCGTGGCGGACGTTCAGTCCGGCTACGAGAAGATCTGGGGGCTCTCCGCCCCGTCGTGGCGCGGACTGTGGCGGCAAGCCGTCTGGCTCGGCGCCCTGACGGCCTACGTCGGGCTCTCCGTGGAGAGCGGCGACCTGCTCCGGCACGGCCTCGGGGCCTCCGTCGAACGGATCGCCCTGTTGGGGGTGTCCGGACTGCTGTTCTTCTGGTGGGGTCAGCGGTTCCTGCTCGGCGGCCGGGTCGGCTGGCTCGCGCTGCTGCCGGGAGCGCTGGTGACGATCGTCGGTCTGGGCGGCCTGCGGATCTTCTCGTGGCTGGTGTTCGACCCGATGGTCGTCAGCAACGCGGAGGCCTACGGCGCGGTCGGCATCGTCGTCGTGGTCGAGTGCTGGCTGATCGGGGTGGGCTTCGTCTTCTTCGGCGGCGGACTGGCGGGCCGCCTGTTCGTCGAGGCGCGCCAACGGCGGAGGGAGAGGGCCGCCGTCGGGCCGAACCCCGAGGAGTCCTAGGGCCGGGGTCTGTCAGTCCGAGGGGGGCAGTGCGCTGCCGAGCGCCAGAGCCAGCAGACGACGCCAGTCCAGCGGGCCGCCCGGGGCCGCGGGCACGCCAGGGCGTCGCCTGGGGACCACCACCCGCAGCGCGCCGGGACGGACCGCGCAGGTGACCGGCGTCGGCAGGTTCAGCGCCTCGCCGTCCACCCCGACCGGGATGGTCGGGGCCTGCGCGTCGACGGTGACCTGCCGCGCGGTCGTGACGGTCAGTCCGGCCGCCCGGCTGCCCAGCACCGCCACCTGCGCCGCCTGGGCGGCGTTCGCCACGCGCACCGAGACGACGCCGAGGGTGCCGAGGTCGAGCCGTGGCCGACGGGCGCCGCCACCCAGCGGCTGGGCGCCGGCGTACGGGTTGTTGCTCACCAGCAGGGCCTGCGGAGCGGTCAGCCGGGTGTCGTCCGCACGCGCGTCGAGCTGCGCGCCGGAGTAGCCGAGCAGCAGGTCGGGCAGGGCGTCGAGGGCCGTGCTCGTCTTGGCGTCGCGGTACTCGGGGCTCTGCACGATCTGCGCGTACACCCCGAAGGAGACGGTGTTGACGAACGGTCGGCCGCTCACCGTCCCCAGGTCGACCAGCAGTTCCTCTCCGTCGGTCAGCGCGTCCAGGGTGAGCGAGGGGTCCGCGCGGTCCAGGCCGAGGTCCATGGCGAAGTGGTTCCTGGTGCCTGCGGGAAGCACCAGGAACGGCAGCCCGTGCTCGGCGGCCACGGCGGCCACCAGCGCCTGGGTGCCGTCGCCGCCCGCCACCCCGAGCAGGTCGGCGCCCCCGGCCACGGCCCCGCGGGCGAGCTCGGTGACGTCGGTGTGTCCGCCCGCTGAGGTGTCCAGCAGCAGCACCCTGGCGCCCAGCCTCTCGGCCTTCTCGACCAGGCCGAACCGGCCCACCTTGCCGCCGCCGGAGCGCGGGTTCATGATCAGCACGGGGTGCTTCGCCGGGAGGTGGCGGACCGCGCGCATACCGGCCGGCGGCCGCACCGTCCGCAGCGCGGACCGGGCGCAGACCGCCGCGAGGCCCCACAGGACCACGGCGGCCAGGGCCTCCCCCCACAACCCCTTGACGGTGTAGGCGACCAGGACCAGGGCGAGCGCGGCCAGGGCGAGCACGGCGCCGGTCCAGCGTGCCGCACCCCGGTGGGCCACCACCAGCCACACCCCGGCGGCCGTCCCGGCCAGGCCGCACAGTCCGAGCAGCAGGATCAGCAGGCCGCCCCGCCCGGTCGTCGCGACCAGCACGACGACGGCCGCCAGACCGGCCAGCAACGCGGCCCAGGCCAGCAGCCGGGCGCGCGAACGAACCGACACCATCCGGAGCACCTTCTTCCCCTTATACCGTGATGATGACCCCCAGGTACGGCCCCCGCCACAGAGAAATGTGCGCCAGGAACTCCGGTCGGCTGCGTCGGGGGCGCCGGGCGTCGCACGCGGTCGGGCGCTCCGGGCGGAGCCGTGACGCGCGCACGTGTCCGAGCAGCCCGGCGGGCCCGGGCGCCCCGGCCGGTCGAAGCGCCGGGACGCCCCTGGCGAGGCATCATGAGGGAGCGCGACGGGAGGTGCTCCATGTCTGTCGACGGCTCGGCCGACGGGTGGCGACGTGTGGTGCCGTCCCTGCCGGGGCTCGGGACCCTCCGCCGCTACCGGCGGGACTGGCTGCGCGGCGACCTGCTCGCCGGCGCGACCGTCGCGGCCTACCTCGTGCCCCAGGTCATGGCCTACGGAAGCGTCGCCGGCCTGCAGCCGGTCACCGGCCTGTGGGCCATCCTCCCGGCGATCGTGCTCTACGCCCTCTTCGGCTCCTCGCGGCTGCTGTCGGTCGGCCCCGAGTCGACGACCGCCCTGATGACCGCGACCGTGGTCGGACCGCTGGCCGGCGGGGACGCCGGCCGGTACGCGGCCCTGGCGGCGACCCTGGCCGTGGTGGTCGGCCTGCTGTGCGTGGTGGCCTGGCTGGCCAGGCTCGGCTTCGTCGCGGACCTGCTCTCCCGCCCGGTGCTGATCGGCTATCTCGCCGGGGTGGCACTGATCATGATCGTGGATCAGCTGTCCAAGCTGACCGGGATCGACGTGCGCGGGGAGGGCTTCTTCCCGCAGCTCAAGTCCTTCGCCTCGGACATCACCGAGGCCCACCTGCCCACCGTGCTGTTCAGCATCGGCACGCTGCTCTTCCTGCTCCTGGTGGCGAAGTTCCTGCCGCGACTGCCGGGACCGCTGCTGGCCGTCGTGCTGGGCACCGCGATCTCGGCCGCCTTCTCGCTCAAGGACCACGGCATCGCGGTGATCGGCGACATCCCGGCCGGGCTGCCGCGCCCCAAGCTGCCGGAGCTGGGCGAGCTGCACCGGCTGGCGCTGCCGGCGACGGGCATCCTGCTGGTCGGCTACACCGACTTCATCCTCACCGGGCGTGCCTTCGCCAAGCGCGGCGACAAGCCCCGGCTGGACGCCAACCAGGAACTCCTGGCCCTCGGCGCGGTGAACATCGGGGCGGGCTTCTTCCAGGGCTTCCCGGTCAGCAGCAGCGCCAGCCGGACCGCCATCGGCGAGTCGACGGGCGCGAAGAGCCAGGTCTACACGCTCGCGGCCGGCCTCGGCGTGGTCGCCGTGCTGCTGTTCCTCAGCCCGCTGCTGCACGACACCCCCGACGCGGTGCTTGGCGCGCTGGTGGTGTTCGCCGCGATCCGGATGATCGACCTGGCCGGCTTCAGGAAACTCGCGTCCTTCCGCCGCGGCGAACTGCTGCTGGCGCTCGCCTGCCTGGTCGGCGTGCTGGCCCTGGACATCCTCTACGGCGTGCTGGTCGCGGTGGGCCTGTCGGTGGTGGAGCTGCTCAGCCGGGTCGCCCGGCCGCACGACGCCGTGCTCGGCGAGGTGCCCGGCGTGGCGGGCATGCACGACGTCGACGACTACCCGCAGGCCAGGACGGTCCCCGGCCTGCTGGTCTACCGCTACGACTCCCCCCTGTTCTTCGCCAACGCGGAGGACTTCCGCCACCGTGCGCTGGACGCCGTGGAGGACGAGCCAGGACCGGTGTCCTGGTTCGTCCTCAACACCGAGGCCAACGTCGAGGTGGACATCACCGCGCTGGACTCCGTGGACGCCCTGCGGCAGGAGCTGGAGGAGCGCGGGATCGTCTTCGCCCTGGCCAGGGTCAAGCAGGACCTGCTCGACGATCTCGACGCCTACGGCCTGAGCGAGTCCGTCGGCGCGGACCGGATCTTTCCCACGCTGCCCACCGCGGTGGACGCCTACCGCGCCTGGGCGCGCGGGAAGGGCATCGAGGACGGCGCCGCGTCGGAGTGATCCCTCGCCCGTGATCCGGGGTCAGCCCTCGGCCGGGGCGGACGTCCTGATGACCTCGGCCGCCACGCGCTCCACCAGGATCGGGACGAAGGTGCGGATCCTGCTGCCGTCGAAACGACGGCGGGCCGCGTCCCAGGCGCGGTCCACCGCCTCCGGGCCGACGGCCCCGTCGAAGTCGCGGTGCAGCCGCGCCCGCACCACCTCCAGCGCCGCGCCCTCCTGGCTCTCGTGCATGTCGTCGACCACCAGCTCAGTCACTTCACACCAGGTCTCTCCGCCCCGAACGGCGGGCCAGGAACTTGCCGGACTCCCACGCCAGCAGCAGTGCCACGGCGGCGAGGAGCGCCCAGCCGAACTGCCGGGCGTTGATGTCGGTGGTGCCGAGGATGCGGTGGAACGCGTCCATCTGGGTGACCAGGACAGCGAGGACGAACTCGCCCAGGGCGGCCAGGTTCATCTGCTTGCTGTCGAAGGTGCTGACCCGCAGCACCGACTCGCGCTCGCTGCGGCACTCGAAGGCGGCCACGATCAGGCAGAGCGCGAAGGCGGTGAAGGCGATGGAGTTGCCGATGCGCTCGTCGCCGTAGTGGACCTGGCCCAGCTTGATCAGCGCGAGCAGCAGGACGGTCACCGCCAGCCCGGCGAGTCCGACGGTCACGACGACCGGCCTGGTCAGCACGGACTCGCCGCGCGGACGGGGCACCCGGCGCATCAGTCCGGTGCTCTCCTGGTCGAAGCCCAGGGCGAAGCCGAACGGGGCGTTGACGACGAAGTGGACCCACAGGACCTGGGCCGGGGTGAAGGGTTCACCGGCGGCGATGTTGAAGAGGGTGGCGCCGAGGAAGGTCAGCACGAAGGTCACCAGCAGCACCAGCACGAAGCGGATGTACTTGGTGAGGTTGTCGTAGAGCTTCCTGCCCTCCTCCACCGCGTAGACGATGGTGGCGAAGTTGTCGTCGGCGAGGACCATCCGGCTGGCGTTCTTGGCCACGTCGGTGCCGCTGCCCATGGCGATGCCGATGTCGGCGGCCTTGATGGCCGGGGCGTCGTTGACACCGTCGCCGGTCATCGCGACCACGTCGCCCTTCCGCTTCAGCGTCTCGGCGAGCAGCACCTTGTGTTCGGGGGCGACCCGGCCGACCACGCCGATCGCGTCGATCCGGTCCAGGCGCTCCTGCTCGGACAGCGCGGCGAACTCGGCGCCCAGCAGCGCCTCCCCCTCGATGCCGAGCTGGCGGGCGATGGCGGCGCCGGTGGTGACGTCGTCGCCGGTGACCATCCGGACGCGGATGTGGGCGTCCTTCGCGCTGGCGACGGCGGCCTTCGACTCCTCGCGCGGCGGGTCGACCATCGCGACCAGGCTGGTGATGCGCAGGTCGGTGACGTGCGCCAGCAGGTCGCCCTCCGGGTCGAAGTCGGCCGGGTCCAGGTCCCGGTAGGCCGCGGCCATCACCCGCAGTCCCTCGCCGCCCATCCGCTCGGTCTGCGCCTGGGCGCGGCCGCTGAGGTCCGCGTCCCAGGGGACGCCGGCCCCGTCCGCCAGCGCGGTGGTGACCCGGCCCATGACGGCCGGCGCGGCGCCCTTCACGAAGCAGCGCACCACCGGCCGGCCGGCCGCGTCCTCGGCTCGGTTGAAGCTGGCCATCAGTTTGTAGTCCGGGTCGAAGGGCAGGGTCGCCAGCCGGGGGTAGCGCTCGCGGCTGCCCTCGATGTCCAGGCCGGCCTTGTGCCCGAGGACCAGCAGCGCGCCCTCGGTCGGGTCGCCCACGACCTCGCCGTCCACCAGCTTGGCGTCGTTGGCGATCAGGTAGGGCAGGACGGCGGACTCGACGCTCCGGGAGGAGCCCGCGGCGTGGTGGACCTGTCCTTCCAGGCGGTAGCCGGTGCCGGAGACGGTGTAGCGGTCGGTGGGACTGAGCACCTCGACGACCGTCATCTGGTTCATCGTCAGGGTGCCGGTCTTGTCCGAGTTGATGGCGGAGGTGAAGCCGAGGGTCTCGACCGACGGCAGCTCCTTCACGATCGCGTGACGCTTGGCCAGGTTGAGGCTGCCGACGGAGAGGATGACCTGACTGACCGTCGGCAGCGCCTCCGGGATCGCGGCGATCGCCAGCGAGACGGCGCTGACGAAGAGCGCGTCCCACGCCTGGTCCCGGCTGCGGCCGAGGGCGAACATCACGATCATGGTCAGGCCGGCCGCCGCGGCGATCCACAGCGTCAGGGTGTTCAGCTCACGGGTGAGCGGCGACTGCTCCGACTCGGTGGCCGACAACATCCCCGAGATCTTTCCGAGTTCGGTGCCGGAGCCGGTCGCGGTCACCACCAGCAGTCCGCTGCCGTGGGTGACCGGCGTGTTCATGAAGGCCATGTTGGCCTGCTCGCCGGGGGAGAGCCGGGTGCCGGTCAGCGTCGTCGTCTCCTTCGACGCGGGGACGCTCTCCCCCGTCAGCGCCGACTCGTCGATCTGCAGGGCGTTGGCCGCCACGATCCGGCCGTCCGCGGGGACCTCGTCGCCCGCCGAGATCAGCACGACGTCGCCCACGACCAGCTGCTCGGCCGGGAGTTCCGTCTCCACCCCGTCGCGCCGGACCCTGGCCGTCGCCTCCATCATCGACTTGAGCGCGTTCATCGCGCTCTCCGCCTTGCCCTCCTGGCGCAGTCCGGTGACGGCGTTGAAGAGCGTCAGGGCGATCAGCAGGATGCCGGTGCTCCACTCCTTGATCGCGAGGGAGACCACCGCCGCCGCGACCAGGATGATCTGCATGTAGCTGCGGTACTGGTCCAGAAAGCGCAGCCAGTCGGGGCGCGGCTTCTCCTCGGGCAGCGCGTTCGGCCCGTCGGCGGCGAGCAGTTCGGCCGCCCTGGCCCCGCTGAGCCCGGTCGCCGGATCCGTTCCCAGCCGGATGGCCACCTCCTGCGCGGTCCGGGCGTACCAGGGCGACGCGTCGACGTCCGGCGCTGCGCCGGCGGCCTGCTCAGCCATGCCCGCCACTCCGGTGCTCCGCCGCGTACGGGTCCCGTTCGGCGCCCTCGGGAGCCTCGTCCTCCAGGTCGCGCTTGGCCGCCCGCAGCGCCTTGCGGGTCTTCTTGTCGACCTCGGGGTACTGCGGATCGATGTCCATCAGGGTGTGCACCAGCAGCGCCGCGGCGCAGATCCTGGCGAACCACTTGCGGTCGGCGGGAACGACGTACCAGGGCGCCCACGGGGTGCTGGTGGCCGAGAGCATCTCGGAGAAAGCCTTCTGGTAGTCGTCCCAGTACTGGCGCTCCCTGGCGTCGGCCGCGGAGAACTTCCAGTTCTTCTCCGGCAGGTCGACCCGCTTGAGGAAGCGCTTGCGCTGCTCCTCCTTGGAGAGGTTCAGGAAGATCTTCACCACCCGGAAGCCGTTGTCGGTGAGGTGACGTTCCCAGTCGTTGATCGCCCGGTAGCGGCGTCGCCACAGGCCGGGGCCACGCATCTCCTCGGGCAACATCTGCCGGTCGAGGTTCTCCGGGTGCACCCGCACCACGAGGACCTCCTCGTAGTGGGACCGGTTGAAGATGGCGATGTCCCCCCTGGCGGGCAGCCTCGCGGCGTAGCGCCACAGGTAGTCGTGGTCGAGCTCCTCGCTGGAGGGCACCTTGAAGCTGCTGACGTGCACGCCCTGCGGGTTCACCCCGCTCATGACGTGGCGGATGGTGCCGTCCTTGCCCCCGGCGTCGAGCGCCTGCAGGCAGAGCAGCACCCCGTGGGTGTCCTCCGCGGCGAGCTTCGCCTGGTACTCCGCCAGCAGGGACACGCCGGTGCGCAGCAGCTCGACGCCCTCGTGCTTCTTCATCCCGGCCTTGAAGCGGGGGTCGAAGTCCCGCGCGAGACGGACGCGGGAACCGGGCTCCACCCGCAGCGGCTCGATGAACTCGGCGATCCTTCTGACCGTCTTCCTGTCCGCCATGACCGGCACCAGGCCCTTCCGGTTCCCGCGGACACGCGGGGCCCGCTGTGTTCGTTCCACGGTCCGGCTGCCGCACGGGACCGGCAACCCGACCGCGTCCGTCCGGGGCGGTCGGCCCACGGCGACGTGAGCCGGCCGCCCCGGGTGTCGTCGGCGTCAGGCGCTCGGGCCGGTGCCTCCGGTGCCGTCCGCCGCGGACGCCGGGCGGTTGCCGGCGGACCAGACGGTCAGGCCGTAGATGGCGACCACGTCGACCGCGATGATCAGGAGCGACCACAGCGGGTACGAGGGGATGAAGGCCATCTGCACGAAGGCGTTGAGGCAGAGCACGACGATGCCGGTCCACCGGGCCCACTCGGCGCGGGCGACCAGGACGCCGTAGGCGGCGCCGATCTGGACCACCGCCAGGGCCAGCACCACCCAGCCCCAGGTGCGCAGGTCACCGAAGACGAAGGTCGCGTTGCCGACGAAGACCTTCGAGTTGGCGATGGCGGCGATGCCGTCCAGCCCGTTGAGGAAGCCCAGCAGCGCCAGCAGCACCCCGGCGAAGGTCACCAGCCCCGGGCGCCCGATCTCGGTTCCGGCCGCCCCGGCCGCGGCACGGCGGGGGTGGTGGTGGGTAGCGGTGGTCACGTTGTCCTCCGGTTCGGCGGTTCGGGGTCAGGCGGCCAGCACCTTGGACTTGGCCTTCTGGTACTCCTCGTCGGTCAGGTCGCCGTGGTTCTTCAGCTCGACGAGGCGGGCGAGCTGCTCGCCGGTGTCGGGACCGGGCTGGTCCTTGGCCGCGTCGCGCACGCGGGCCCGGAAGTCGTCCTCGGCCGCCGCCATCTCCTTGGCCTGGCGCTCCGCCATGCCCTTGCCGCGGGCGATCAGATAGACGAAGACGCCGAGGAAGGGCAGCAGGATCAGGAACACGGCCCAGCCGGCCTTGCCCCAGCCGCCGATGTCCGGGTCCCGGAACAGGTCCATGAACACCCGCACCAGCAAGAAGATCCACAGGACCCACAGGAAGAACCACATGGTGGTGAGAAAGATGTCCAGCAACGGATAGTTCACGGCGTCCACCTTTTTCGGTTCCTTCAGCCCCTGACGCCGGGGCTGCGGCTGCTCCGAGCGCAGTCGCACCTTCAGCTTCGGCAGCACCCGGCGTCGGCCGCACCACCCGGCCGGGGTGATTTCTCCGCGACCGGTCTCAGTGACCCACGGCGACCTTGGCGATCACGATCAGCAGGCCGAGCGCGAGATTCACCCCGGCCTCGACGGCCGTCTGCCGGACCGAGGCCCCGGCGCGGCGCGCGCCCAGGGTCGTCCAGACGACCTGCTGGGCCACGGCCACCCCGATCGCCAGCCAGGCGGTCTCGGCGGTCCCCAGCCACGGGCTGACCAGCACGGCCACCGCGGGCAGCACGGCGGCCTCGACGATGGGCCACTCGTGGCGCCCGACCCGCCGCAGGTCACGCCAGTTGACGGGGTGCCCGATCTCCCGCTCGCCGACCAGGCGGGCGTAGGCGTGCGCCATCCAGAACACCAGCCCGGTGACGACCAGCAGCAGGACCAGGGCGAGCCGGGGATGCGGTCCCGTCGTGCCGGAGGCGGCGATCACCGAGGCGGCCAGCAGCGAGCCGTAGACCGCGCCGGCGTAGTCCGTGCGCTCGGAGTCGGCGTCCTCCGCGGGCCGGAGGGGCGGGCCGGACGCGTCGGGCGCACGGGCCCGGGACGGATCGGGGACGGTCACGGTGTGCTCCTGTTCCGGCAGGCTGCTGCGTGCACCCGAAGGGCCGATCGTCGCCATGGTGCCCGGCCGCGGCGCGCGCCCGGCTCACCCGAAGCAGGTGAACGGACCGCCGTCGGCCGACCGGCCGAATGGCCCAAGGTCAGGTTCTCGACTACCGTCGAAGACGTCGTCACGAAGGCGGTGCCCCGTCACGCCCGGTCGCCCGGGCGGCTCCCGGTGCCTGCGTCGCCGCAGTCCGCCCGCCCGCCCCGTGGCGGCAGATTCCAGGCGGTGACACCCATGTACGACCCCCAGCAGCCGTCGACACCGCCGGCCGCGGCGCCCGGACTTCCGAACGGCGACCCGGTCCTGCTCACCCGGCTGCACGCACCGGGACCCATGACCGCCTTCGTGCGCCGCGACCGCCTGGTCCGCAGGCTCGACGAGGCCGTCAGACTCCCGGTCACCCTCGTCAACGGGCCCGCGGGCGCGGGCAAGACGATGCTGGTGGCCGACTGGCTGACCTGCGGCCGGATACCGGGGCCCACGGCGTGGCTGACCCTGGAGACCGGGGACAACCTCCCCGGCAACTTCTGGGCCTACGTACGCGAGGCGCTGTTCCGCGCGGCCCCCGACGACCTGCCCGCGGACGTCGGCGTTCCCGCGCAGGCCGAGCATGTCGAACCGTCCCTGCTGGTGCGCCTGGCCGCGTGGATCAACAGCAGGCCGGAACCGTTCGTGCTGGTGCTGGACGAGTGCGAGCAGCTCAACAACCCCGACCTGACCGGCCAGTTGCACGACCTGATCCGGCACACCGAGGAGCACCTGCGGCTGGTGCTGATCAGCAGGAACGAGCCGCTGCTGCCGCTGCACCGCTACCGGGCCGCCGGCCTGCTGACCGAGATCCGCACCGCGGACCTGGCGCTTCGGCTCCCCGAGGCCACCGAGGTGCTGGCCAGGCACGGCCTGCGCCCCAGCCCGGCCACGGTGGAGGCGGTGAACCGGAAGCTCACCGGGTGGACGGCAGGACTGCGCCTGCTGGCCCTCGCCGCCAGGGACGTGGACGACGTCGACACCTGTCTCAAGCGGATCGAGACCGAGCAGGCGGCGCTGTCGGACTTCCTGCTCGCCGAGGTGCTGAAGGTCCAGCCCCACGAGTCGCAGGACCTCCTGCTGCGCTGCAGCATCCTGGGCCTGGTCCACCCCGACCTGGCCGACGCGCTCACCGGACGCCGCGACGGCCGCCGCATCCTGACCGAGCTGCACCAGACCAACGCCTTCACCGAGGCCCTGCCCGACGACTGGTACCGGCTGCACCCGATGTTCGCCAGCATCCTGCGGCTGCACCTGAGCGCCACCGCACCCGACCAGGTCGAGGCGCTCCACGAACGCGCCGCACGCTGGCTGGCCGCCCACGAGCGGCACCGGACCGCACTGGACCACGCCGCCGCGGGCGGCGCCTGGGACTTCGCCGCCCAGATCGTCGTCGACCAGCTGGCGCTGGGCGAGCTGTTCACCGGCCGTGAGGTCGGCCGGCTGCGCGACCTGTTCTCCCGGATGCCCGCGTCGGCGCGCTCGCCCGCCGCCGAACTGGTGCGCGCGGCCCTGCACCTGACGGCCGACGACGTCGAGACCGCGGTGACGGTCCTGGACCGGGTCGCCCCCGCGCTGCCGCCGGAGGAGGCCGGTCCGCAGTTGGCGGCGGCGCTCCTGCACGCGGAGGCGGGGCGGCTGCTCGGCTCCGCCGAGATCGCCGACAGCGCGGCCCGCCGGGCCCACGGCCTGGAGCGCTCGGCGCCGCCCTCCCGGCTGGCCGAACACCCCGAGCTGCTCACCCACGTGGACGTCGACCTGGCCTCCGCCCTGCTCGCGGAGGGACGCCTGGAAGAGGCCGGCCAGGCGCTGGACGCGGCGGCACAGGCTCCGGTGTCGACGGCGACGGCGCTGCTGCGCCACGACTCGCTGTGTCGGCTGGCGCTGATCGACTACCTGCGCGGCTGGCCGGGCCGGGCCGAACAGCGGGTGCGCCGCGCCGACCAGGAGGCCGAGAGCGCCAGTCTCCCGGCGGACAGCCGGTTCGGCGTCGGCGACCTGGTCCTGGCCGCCGCGGCGCTGGAACGCGAGGAGGTGGGCGTCGCCCAGGAGGCGCTCACACGTCTGGAGACCGCGCAGGAGAGCCGGTCCGATCCCGTGGTCGCGCTCGGCCGGGGCGTGGTCAGGGCCGACCTGCACGTGGTCCAGGGGAATCCCGAGGCCGCCCTGGAGCTGCTGGAGGAGACCCGTCGGCACGAGCTGGCCGGGCATCCCTCGGCCTGGGGGCGCGAACGCCTGGCCATCACCGCCGCCGCGGCCCACCTGGCCGCCGGGCACCCCGAGGCCGCCCTGGAGGTCCTCGCCGAGGTGCAGGACGGCGGACCCGGCACGATCGTCGCCGCGGCCAGGGCACGTCTCGTCGCGGGCCGGACGGACGGGCGCACCGTCGAGCAGCTCCAGGCGCTGCGGGACGACCCAGAGGTCGGCACCGCGCCCCGCACCCGGGCGCTGCTGCTGCTGGCGCAGACGAGCTCGGCGCACGGCGACGACGACAGCACCCGGCTGCTGCGCCAGGCCATCGCCACGGCGCAGCCCGAGCGGCTGCGGCGCCCGTTCCGTGAGTGCGCGAGCTGGGTGCGCCCGCAGCTCCGGCGTCATCCCCAGCTGGCGCAGAGCCATCTGTGGCTCCCCGGCGACCTGCGTCCGCCCGGGCCCGACGGCGTCACCGACGGGGCGGCCGACGCGGCCGTCGAGGCGCTGACCGAGCGCGAGCTCTCGGTGCTGGCGTGCGCGGCGCGGATGATGTCGACGCAGGAGATCGCCGAGGACCTGTTCCTCTCGCCGAACACCGTGAAGACCCATCTCAAGAGCATCAACCGCAAACTGGCGACGTCGAGCCGGCGTGAGGCGGTGCGCAAGGCCGCCCGACTGCACCTGCTGGACGACCTCTGACCGCAGGCGGCGGTCAGTCCTCCTCCGGCAGCTTGCGCACGTCCGTCACGGTCAGCCCGAGCGCCTGGAAGCGGTTCAGCAGCCCGTAGAGATGGGCCTCGTCGACCAGGTCCCCGAAGAGGACCGTCTGTCCCAGCACCACGACGCTCTCCAACTCGGGGAAGCCCTCACGGCGGGTGGTCTCCTGCAGCACGCCGGCGACTCGGATCTCGTAGCGCACGGGGCCGGCTCCCTTCGCTTCGCTCTGCGCTCGAACGGTGAGTCCAGCGTCGCCCCGGGCGGCACGGATCCGCATCACCCCTTCAAGGTGACTGCTGTGCGAAGGATGTGAGCGGCCGTGCCCGCGGCGGCGCCGCGCCGACAGTCACCCACCTCGGGTGATTCGCCCGCGCGGCGGCGCTCCCTACGGTGACAGGGCAGGGAAGATCTCCGCCCGCACGGGAGCACTCGATGAGCCTCTACCCCCCGAACGCGGACCACGGCGTCGTCGGCGAGCTGCAGAGCACCGCGCCGGGGCGTGGGGCCGGCGCCGGAGCGCACGGATGACCAGCACCCTCTCCCTCCCCACCGCCGCCGGGCGGCGCGTGCTGATCCCGCTGGCCCTGGCCCAGTTCATCTGCAGCTTCGCCGGCTCCAGCATGAACGTGATGATCAACGACATCAGCGCGGACCTCGACACCACCGCCCAGGGCGTCCAGGTCGCCATCACCGTGTTCCTGCTGGTGATGGCCGCGTTGATGATCCCCGGCGGGAAGCTGACCAACCGGTACGGCCGCAAGCGGTGCCTGATGGTCGGTCTGGCCACCTACGGCGTGGGCGCGCTGCTCAGCGCGGTCGCTCCCGGGCTCGGGGTGCTGATCCTCGGCAACTCGATCCTGGAGGGCGTGGGCACCGCGCTGCTGATCCCCCCGGTCTACATCCTGACCACGCTGCTCTTCGTCGGCACCGCCACCCGGGCCCGCGCCTTCGGCGCGATCATGGCGCTCGGCGGCATCGGCGCGGCGGCGGGCCCGCTGATCGGCGGCCTGCTCACCACGGCGATCAGCTGGCGGGCCAACTTCGGCTTCCAGGTGCTGGTGATCGTCGTGATCATCGTGCTCACCCGGAAGCTGGAGGACCCGCTGCCGGCCGACCCGACCCAGCCCTTCGACGGCGTCGGCGCGGTCCTGTCCGCGGTCGGGCTGGTGCTGGTGGTGACCGGGATCCTCGCCGCGGACAACAACACCTGGCTGATGCTGGGGCTGATGCTCGGCGGTGCGGCGGTGCTGGCCGCGTTCTTCTGGTGGATCAGGAGGCAGGAGCGCTCCGGACGCGAGCCCCTGCTCCCCATGGAGCTCTTCCGTCACCGCGTGTCCAACCTGGGTCTGGTCACCCAGAACGCCCAGTGGCTGGTGCTGATGGGCGCCTCCTTCACGGTGGGCGCCTACCTCCAGGTGGTCCGCGGCTACAGCGCGATCGCCACCGGCGGCGTCTTCACCGCCGCCACCGTCGGCCTGCTGACCACCTCGCTGGCCGCCGAGCGCCTCGCCAGGCGCTACGCGCAGCGCACCCTGATCGTCGCGGGCTTCGTGGTCACCGTCGCGGGCATCGTGCTGCTGCTCACGCTCGTCCGCGCCTTCAGCGACGTGTGGGCGTTCACCCCGGGCCTGCTGCTGATCGGGCTGGGCCTCGGCGCGATGCTGACGCCGTCGGTCAACGTGGTGCAGTCCGGCTTCCCCGACAGCCTCCAGGGCGAGATCTCCGGGCTGTCCCGCTGCATCTCCAACCTCGGCTCCTCGCTGGGCACGGCCGTGGCCGGCACCATCCTGGTCTCCGAACTCACCAGGAACGGCTACGCCGCGGCCATGATCGCGCTCGCCGCCTTCGGTCTGGCCGGACTCGCCGCGGCACTCCTGCTGCCCCACGACAGCCCCGACCGCGGCGCCGTGTGAACGGCGGATGCGCAGAGTGCATCGAATCACCACGCATGTGCACGTCCTGTGGCGATCCGATCATTCGCGCGATTCGGAGTTGCCGACTCCGAGCGCCCTGTGAGCAGAATCGGGTCGCCCCCGGACGAACTCGAACCGCGGGCGGGCGATCACGGGGGTGTCATGCCAGGCTCAAAGCGATCGGGAGCATTCCACCGTGTGGTTCCAGTCCCGCCGCCCCGGAGGCGAGCCCCCGGCCGGTGTTCCCGAGAGCGACATCCTGAGCCCGCCGCCCCAGCAGGGCCCTCCCGAAGGCGCCCTGACCGGCCGTGACGTCGCCCTGATCCGGGCGAGCCTGGCCGTGGTCGAGCCGCTGGCCGCGGATCTCGCGGTCTACTTCTACGCGATCCTCTTCACCCGCTTTCCCCAGGTCAGGGAGATGTTCCCGCCGGGCATGGACGTCCAGCGCGGACGCCTGCTGCGCGCCCTGCTGCACATCGTCGACCTCGTCGACGACCCGGAGGGGCTGCAGCGCTTCTGCGCGCATCTGGGCCGCGACCACCGCAAGTTCGGCACGCAGACCGCCCACTACGACGCCGTCGGGGAGTGCCTGCTCGCCTCGCTCGAACGGTTCGCCGCGGACGCGTGGAACCCGGAGGTGGCCCGCGCCTGGACGCGTGCCTACGCCGCCGTCGCCCGGACCATGACGGAGGCGGCCGACCAGGACGCCCAGGTGCGCCCTGCGGTGTGGAACGCCAGGATCGTGCACCGCCAGCTGTTCGGGCACGGCATCGCCGCGATCACGGTGCTGCCCGACCAGCCCTACCGGTACTCCGCCGGACAGTACGTCAGCATGGAGACCCCGTGGTGGCCCCGCGAGTGGCGCTACTACTCGCCCGCCAACGCGCCGCGGGCCGACGGCACGATCACCTTCCACGTCCGCGCCGTGCCCACCGGCTGGGTGAGCAACGCGTTGGTCCGCCGCTCCGCCGTCGGCGACGTGGTCCGGCTCGGGCCTCCGCTGGGCGACATGGTCCTCGACCCGGCGTCGGGCCGCGACATCCTGTGCGTCGCCGGCGGCACCGGGCTGGCGCCGATCCGGGCCATCGTGGAGGAGAGCGCCCGCAGCGAGCAGCAGCGCCGGATGGACGTCTTCATCGGCGCGCGCACGTCCGACGAGCTCTACGGGCTCGACGACATGCTCCGCTTCGCCCAGCGCAACCACTGGCTCCAGGTCCGCGCCGCCGTGTCCGACGAGGACATCCTCGGCCTGAGCGGATCGCTGCCCCAGGTGCTGGCGAAGTTCGGCCCCTGGTACCGGCACGACGCCTACCTCAGCGGCCCGGCCCCGATGGTCACCGCCACGGCCGACGCCCTCACCAGAACCGGCGTGCCGCTCTCGCGCATCCGCCACGACCCGCTCGACCTGCCCTCCCTGTCCCTGGCCTGACCCGGCCGTCCCCGGTGCTCCCCTGGCGGGAGCCGCCGGGCCTCACCCCTGGGAGTCCCCCTCCGTGACCGAGCCCGACCACCGCTTCGGTTCCGCCGGCGAGCGCATGCTGCAGCAACGGCACGGCACCGCGGAACGCGCCGCCGCGTTCTACGACCGCCAGGTGCACCCGTCGCTGACCTCGGCCATGCGCGCGTTCATCGCCCGGATGCCGATGGTCTTCCTCTCCACCGCCGACGCCGGGGGCGAGTGCGACGCGAGCTTCCGGGCGGGACCGCCCGGCTTCGTCCAGGTCCTGGACGACCGCACCCTGGCCTATCCCGAGTACCGCGGCAACGGCGTGATGGCCAGCAGCGGCAACATCGCCGAGAACCCCCACCTCGGCATGCTGTTCATGGACTTCACCCACGACCACGTCGGACTGCACGTCAACGGCACCGCGGCGCTCTACCCGGACGCCCGGCTGCGCAGCCGCCACCCCGACCTGCCGGTCGACCCGGCCCCCGGCCGCCGCCCCGAACTCTGGGTCCACGTCCGTGTCGACGAGGCGTACATCCACTGCTCCAAGCACATCCCCCATCTGGAGCCCGCCGCGCGCCCCCGCGACCCCGAGTCCACCCGTCCGCGCGACCAGCACTACTTCACCGCGCCGCAGCTTCCCCGGCAGCCGGACGGGTACCCCCCGGTCGCCGCGGAGCTCGCCGAGGAGCACGAGAAGGCGCCCCAGGGCGGGCGCGCCCGGTGGCGGGGGCTCAGCCGTCACCGTTGAGGCCGTGAGGGGCGGCGAACGGCACCTCCGCCGAGAATGGACTGGTGAGCACCTCTGCGCGGGCGGAAGCCGCCGGTCCCGGACCTCGCCTCGCGACGCCCGCGGCCCGGCCGTCGGCCCGCAGGGGGACGCCGTGTCGGTCAGGGTGAGCGTTCGCGCTCACCTCCGCGCGAAGGCGACGGCGGTCACCGCTCGGTGGCCGGAGTTCCGCGCCTTCGCGATGCGGGCCTGGCACCTGGGGCACGAGGTGGAACTGCTGCAGCGCTCGATGGCGTTCGCGGCGCTGTTCTTCGTGACGCTGGTGCCGCTGCTGGTGGTCATCGCCGCCGCCTCCACCGCGCACGGCAGCGGGATCTCCCGCTGGGTCACCGACGCGCTCGGCCTCTCCGGCGAGGGCGCGTCGTCCGTCCAGCGGCTGTTCGTCTCGCAGCGGCAGATCCTCAGCGCGACCACCGTCTTCGGACTCGCCTCGCTCGCCGTCTTCGGCATCTCCCTGATGGCCTCGGTCCAGGGCGCCTACGAGCGGATCTGGAGGCTCTCGCCCGGGCCCTGGCACAACGCCTGGCGGCAGGCCACCGGGCTCGCCGGGCTGATCGGCTACATCCTGCTCGCGGCGTTCAGCGGCAGCCCGTGGCGGCACACCGCCGCGCAGCCGACGCTGCGCGTCCTCGCCACCGTGATCGGGGGGATCGCGCTCTTCTGGTGGCTGCCGCACCTGCTCCTCGCCTCCAGGGCGAGCTGGCGCGAGCTGCTCCCGGGCTCCCTGGCGACCATCGTCGCGCTGGCCGGGCTGCAGGTCTTCTCCCGCCTGGTCTTCGCCCCGCTGCTGGTCACCAACGCGGTCTCCTACGGGACGGTGGGCACGGTGCTGGTCGTCCAGTCCTGGCTGATCGGGGTCGGCTACTCGGTCTACCTCGGGGCCATCGTCGGCCGCAGCTTCATCCCTCACCCCCGGCGGTCCGGCCGCGTCGTCGAGGAGGACACCGGCGACGGCTCCGACGCGGAGCCCACCGGCTGAACGGCTCTCCGGCCGACGGGGCCGGCGTCACCCGAACGGCCCGTCCCACGCGCCCCGCGGCGGCGCAGCCGGGAGGCTCGACGTGCCTGGACTCCACGGACCGGGGCTCCGCAGGCCGGGGCGCTCGCGTGCGGCCGGCGAAGGGAGAGGAGGAAGCTCGTGCGCCGCTATCCCCCCATCGCCGACCACGGCATCGTCGGCGACCTGCAGACCGCCGCGCTGATCTCCGCCGAGGGGGTCGTCGACTGGTTCTGCGCGCCGCGGTTCGACTCCCCCAGCATGTTCGCCGCCCTGCTCGACCACGACCGCGGCGGCCATTTCGCGATCACGGTGGCCGGGGAGCCGGACGAGGTCACCGTGCGGCAGCTCTACCTGCCGGACACCGGGATCCTGGTGACCCGCTTCCTCACCCTCGGCGGCATCGCGGAACTGGTCGACTTCATGCCGCCGCAGGACCCCGAACGGGCCTCCGACCGGCACCGTCTGATCCGGGTGGTCCGTGTGGTCCGCGGCAGCGTCGACTTCACGCTGGAGTGCCGGCCCCGCTTCGACTACGGCCGGGCCGAACACCGGGCCACGCTGGAGGAGGGAAGGGTCAGGTTCGAGGCGCCCGCGGCGAGCGCCTGGCTGGAGAGCATCGGACCGGTGCCGCTCGCCTGCGAGGAGGGCGACGCGACGGCCGCGTTCACGCTCCGGCACGGCGAGCTCGCCGCCGTCGTGCTGACCACCGGCGCGGCCGGCTCCGCCGCCCCCGAGCCGATGGACGAGGCCACCGCCCGCGCGACCTTCGCGCTGACGCTGGACTTCTGGCGGGAGTGGATCGGCCGGTGCCGGTACCGGGGCCGCTGGCAGCAGATGGTGAACCGCTCCGCGATCACCCTCAAGCTGCTCACCTACGCCCCCACCGGCGCCATGGTCGCCGCGGCCACCGCCGGACTGCCCGAGCAGGTCGGCGGCGAGCGCAACTGGGACTACCGCTTCACCTGGATCCGCGACGCCTCGCTGTCGGTCGGCGCCCTGATCGAGCTCGGCTACGACGACGAGGCGAACGCCTTCCGACGCTGGGTCGGCGAGCGGATCAGGGCCGGTGACGCGCCGCCGGGCGAGAAGCTGCAGATCATGTACCGGGTGGACGGCGACCCACGGCTGTCGGAGGAGGAGCTCGGCCACCTCGAGGGCTACCGCGGCTCGTTCCCGGTCCGGGTCGGCAACGGAGCGGCGGACCAGCTGCAGCTCGACATCTACGGGGAGGCCGTCTACGCGCTCGCCCAGGCCGAACACCTCTCCGGGCTCGCCGGCCACGACGGCTGGATGGTCATGGCGGGCCTGCTCGACTGGCTCTGCGACCACTGGGACCGTCCCGACGAGGGCATCTGGGAGACCCGCGGCGGACGCCAGGACTTCACCTACAGCCGGGTCATGTGCTGGACCGCCCTCCACCACGGCATCCGCATCGCCACCCGCTTCGCCCGCCCGGCCGACCTCGCACGGTGGACCGCCGCCAGGGACGCGATCCTGCTCCAGGTGATGGAGCGGGGCTGGAGCGACGAGCGCCGGGCCTTCGTCCAGCACTACCGGACCGACGTGCTGGACGCCTCGCTGCTGCTGATGCCCAAGGTCGGTTTCGTCGCCGCGCGCGAGCCGCGCTGGCTGTCCACCCTGGACGCGATGGACCAGGAGCTGGTCACCGACAGCCTCGTGCACCGCTACGACCCGGCCGCCTCCCCGGACGGCCTGCGCGGCAGCGAGGGCACCTTCTCGCTGTGCAGCTTCCTCTACGTCGACGCGCTCGCCCGCGCGGGCCGGCTCGACCAGGCCCGCTACGCCTTCGACAAGATGCTCACCTACGCCAACCACGTCGGCCTGTACGCCGAGGAGATCGGCCCGACCGGTGAACAACTGGGCAACTTCCCCCAGGCGTTCACCCATCTCGCGCTGATCGACGCCGCGCTCGCCCTCGACGCCGAGCTCGACGCGCGAGGCGGGCCGGGAGGCGGCTGATAGCGTCTCGCCATGACGACCTCGGACCGCAGGACCGGCACCAGCACCGACGCCTCCGCCGCGAGGGAGCTGTGGCTGCGGACCGAACCCCTGCACGCGGTCGTCTACTTCGACGAGACATGCCGCGGGCTGGGCCGGACGATGGGCCTCAAGGGCTTCTGGATGGGCTACTTCGCGCTGCGGATCGCGCCGCTGGGCCCGGTGGGCCCGGCCGTCGCCGGGTCGGCGCTCGGGGTGTTCGCACCGGGGATGGTGGCCCGGGCGCTGCCCGCCGCCTGGGCGATCGTCCCGCCCGGGGAGGCGCTGGAGTGGCGGGCGAAGTCGACGGCCGAGGCCCTGCGCCGGGTGCTGCCGCAGGCCGACCGGCTCGCCGCCGCGCTGGCGGACCCGCTGACGGCGATCGTGGCGGACGCGCCGAGCCTGGCCCGGCCGCTGTTCGCCGCCAACCGCGAACTGTGCGGGCGGGCGGATCCGGTCGAGCAGCTGTGGCAACTCCTCACCTGCCTGCGTGAGTTCCGCGGCGATGCGCATCTGTCCGCGCTGGCCGACCACGGCCTGGACGCGCCCGAGGCGCTGGTGCTCGCCGCCGCGACCGGGCGGGTGCCAGGGGACGGCATCCGGCTGGACCGGGGCTGGACCGAGACCGAGTGGGCGGACGCCGCCGAGCGCCTGCGCTCGCGCGGCCTGCTCGACGCCGGGGGCGCGGTCACCGCGCGCGGGCGCGAGGAGCGGGACCGGATCGAAGCGGCGACGGACCGGCTGGCGGCCCGACTGCTGCGGCCACTCGATGAGGCAGGACGGGAGGCGCTGCTGGACCTGCTCGCGGAGCCCGCCGCGCTGCTGCGGGCGGCCGGCATCCCGCCCCGGCTGAACCCGATCGGACTGCCGCCCGGCAACTGACGCCGGAGCCCTCCGCGAAGGGCCCTGCGATCTCCCTTGACTTCTCTGCCCGCGCGGGCGAAATTCCTCGTCGCCGCACCGGGACCGGGCTGCTTCGGGCGGCGCCGTCTGCGCCACCACGTCAGCCAGGGTCAGCGATGATCGGTGGGATCCGCCATGTCCGGAACCGGGTCGAGCACGTCAGGAAGCGGCCTGTCACGTCGTCAGTTCATCTCCAGGGCCGCGGCGGGCGCGGGGGTGCTGGCGGCGCCGACGCTGCTCACCGCCGCCGTGGCGACGCCGGCGCGGGCGCTCGGCAACGGGGACCGGGTGCCCGTGCTGGTGATCGGCACCGGCTACGGCGGGGCGGTCACCGCACTGCGGCTGACGCAGGCCGGAGTGCCGGTCGCCATGGTCGAGATGGGCCGGAGCTGGACCACGCCGGGCAGCGACGGCAAGGTCTTCTGCAACATGCTCAAGCCGGACGGCCGCTCGTTCTGGCTGCGCACCGAGACGGACCAGCCGGTCGGGTACTTCCTCGGCGCGCCATACAACAAGAGCATCTCCCGCTACACGGGTGTCCTGGACTCCGAGCACTTCGCCGACACCCGCGTCTACCAGGGCCGGGGCGTGGGCGGCGGCTCCCTGGTCAACGGCGGGATGGCGGTGGTGCCGAAGCGGGCGTACTTCGAGGAGATCCTGCCGCAGGTCGACTCCGACGCGATGTACGACGTCTACTTCCCGCGCGCCAACGCCGGGCTCGGGGCCAACAGTGTGGACCAGAACTGGTTCAACTCCGCCTCCTGCTACCAGTACGCGCGGGTCGGCGCGAGCCAGGCGCACGACGCCGGGCTCAACACCGTGTTCGTGCCGAACGTCTACAGCTTCCCCTACATGCAGCGCGAGCTGGCCGGGAGCGCGCCGCGTTCGGCGTTGGCCGGCGAGGTCATCTACGGCAACAACTACGGCAAGCAGTCGCTCGACAAGACCTACCTGGCAGCCGCGGCCGCGACCGGGCTGCTGTCGATCAGCGCGCTGCACCAGGTCACCGCGGTGTACCCGGCCGCGGTCGGCGGCGGGTACACCGTGGAGATGTCGCAACTGGACACCGGCGGCAACGTGGTGGCACGGAAGACGGTCACCGCGGAGAAGGTGTTCTTCGGCGCCGGCAGCGTGGGCACCAGCAAACTGCTGGTGACCATGCGCGCCACCGGTCGGCTGCCGAACCTGCCCGACGCAGTCGGCCAGGGCTGGGGCAACAACGGCAACGTCATGGTCGGGCGGGCCAACTACCTGTGGGCGCCCACGGGTTCGCTGCAGGCCTGCATGCCGGTGAAGGGGATCGACAACTGGGACGACCCGGCCGGCCCCTGCTTCGCGGAGATCTCGCCGTTCCCGGCCGGGACGGAGCTGTGGATCAGCCTGTACCTCGCCATCACGAAGAACCCGAACCGGGCCGCGTTCAGCTTCAACAGCACGACGGGCGGGGTGGACCTGGGCTGGCAGGCGTCCTGGACCGAGCCGTCCATCGCGGCGGCGAAGCGGGTCTTCGACCGGATCAACTCCGCCGAGGGAACCATCTACCGGACCGACCTCTTCGGCGTCTACAGGACCTGGGGCGACGACTTCGTCTACCACCCGCTGGGCGGCTGCGTGCTGGGACAGGCGACGGACCTGTACGGGCGGCTGCCGGAGTACCCGGGGCTCTATATCACCGACGGGTCGCTCGTGCCCGGCAGTACCGGGGTGAACCCCTTCGTGACCATCACCGCCCTGGCGGAGCGGAACATCGAGAACGTGCTGGCGAACGACTTCGCGTGATCCCCGTGGTCACCGGCCCGGCGGCGTCGGCCGCTCGGGCCGGTCGGTGGGCTCGGGCCGGCGTTCGGGCAGGCCGCTGACCATGGCCTTGAAGCGGGCGTTCAGCGTGCGGCGGGCCGCCCGGCGCTCCGATCGGGCGCGTTTCGAGCCGCCCTCGCGGTAGAAGCGGCGGAACCAGGGCGAGCCCGGGTGGGCGAGCCGGATCGCCCCCCAGAGCGCGAAGAAGGGCAGCAGCACCCCGGCCAGCCCGAGGAAGATCCGTCCCTTGAGGACCGAGACGACCGACAGCGCGCAGTTGAGCAGCAGGAAGGTGAAGAAGAACCAGGTCCCCTCCCCCGGTTGGCGGGCGAAGGGATTGGACACCAGCAGCCCGATGCCGCCGAGCGCGGCGACGCCGACGACGGTGTCGACGGACTTGCGGCCCTCGTCGGCCCAGTAGACGTCCGAGAGATGCAGCCAGAGCGCGTACTCGTCCAGGGTCAGCGCGGCCCCGACGCCGAAGACGGCGGCGAGGACGTCGCGCAGGGCTCCGTGCGGGGCCGCGAGGAACTCCACCGGCCCGGCGATCAGCATCAGGAAGATCCCGGGCACCAGGTGGTGCACATGGACCGAGCCCACCGCGACGTTGCCGAAGGGCCCCCGGCCCGACCGGATCATGCGCACGACCAGGCGGGTGACCGCGAAGGTGCCGACGAAGGCGAGCAGCATGAACAGCAGTGCGGAGCGGCCGGTTCCGAAGTGCAGGTGCAGTTGCATCCCTCGATGGTGACCGGCCGCGACGCGTCCCGCGCTCCACGGCGCGCCGTACTCCGTCAGACGTGTCCGGGCAGGTTGACAGGGGTGTCCTCGGAGGTGTCGCCGTCCTCGACCTCTTCGCGGGAGATGCCGAGCAGGTAGAGCACGGTGTCGAGGAACGGCACGTTGACCGCGGTGTGCGCGGCCTCGCGGACCACCGGCTTGGCGTTGAACGCGACGCCGAGGCCGGCGGTGTTCAGCATGTCGAGGTCGTTCGCGCCGTCGCCGATGGCCACCGTCTGCTCCAGCGGAACGTCCGCCTCGGCCGCGAAGCGACGCAGCATGGCGGCCTTGCCGGCCCGGTCCACGATGTCGCCGACGACGCGCCCGGTGAACCGGCCGTCCTCGACCTCGAGGGTGTTGGCGGCGGCGAAGTCCAGACCGAGCCGCTCGGCCAGGTCGTCGGTGACCTGGGTGAAGCCGCCGGACACGATCCCGACCTGGAAGCCGAGCCGCTTGAGGGTGCGGATCAGCGTCCGGGCGCCCGGCGTCAGCCGGACCTCGGAGCGGACCTTGTCGACCACGTCCGCGTCCAGACCGGCCAGCAGGGCGACGCGGGCGCGCAGCGACTCGGCGAAGTCCAGCTCGCCGCGCATCGCGGCGGCGGTGACCTCGGCGACCTGGGGCTCGCAGCCCGCGTGGGCGGCGAAGAGCTCGATCACCTCGTCCTGGATCAGGGTCGAGTCGACGTCCATGACGACCAGCCGCTTGGCCTTGCGCTGCAGCCCCGACGCGACCACCGCGACGTCGACGCGCTGGGACGCCGCCTCGGGCGCGAGCGCGGCGCGCAGGGTCTCGGTCGGCACGCCGGAGACGGCCAGCTCGACGGCGGTCACCGGGTACTTGGCCAGCCGGAAGACGCGGTCGATGTTCCCGCCGGTCTCCGTGATCCGCGCGCTGAGCGCGGCGACCGCGGCGGCGGTGAGCGGGTGGCCGAGCACCGTGACGTGCGAGCGTCCCTCACCGCGCGGGCGGTTGTCGCCGATGCCCGAGATGACCTCGGCCTGCAGCTTCCGGCTCTCCGCCCACTGGTGCACCTCGGCCCGCAGCTCGCCGTCCTTGGACGGCGCGGTCACCAGGGCGCAGAGCACGATCCGGCCCCGGGTGACGACCTGCTCGAAGTCGACGACGTCCACGCCGTACTCGGCGAGGGTGGTGAAGAGGCCTGTGGTGATCCCGGGTCGGTCCTTCCCGAAGACCTTCACGAGCAGGGTGGGGGAATCGGCGATGGCTGCGGCGCCGGCGGCAGTCTTTGCGTTCATGATGAGCCCCACGCTACCGGGTGCCCCCACCCCCTGAGCAGCGCGTCCCGCCAGGCGGACGCCCGGCGGGACGCGCGATTCGGCCGATGCGGTCGTTTCAGTCGAGACAGGCCTTGTCGCCGCTGGAGATGGAGAACGTGAGGGTGAGCGCGTCACCGGTGAAGCCGACGTCACCCTGGACGCCGGCGGCGGGAACCGTCAGCGTGCTGATCCAGGACTCCCAGGCGCCCTTGAGCATCCGGATGTCGTTCGGGCCGGCGATCTCCCGGTGGAAGCCCGCCCCGGCGAGCGCGGACTTCATCGCCGCCGGCGTCTGCGCGTAGCGCTTCGCGGGCAGGAGGAAGAAGTAGTTCTCACCGCAGCCGCTGTGCTTCTGCGGCCGCTGCCTGGCCTCCCGCTGCTGCTCGGCGGTGAAGCCGGCCTTGGTGAGGACCTCCGCCGTCACCGCCGCGATCCGAGTCGTCTCGGCCTGCCGCTGTGCGAGGACGGCGGCGGGCGTCGCGCTGCTGGACGCGGCGACCGGCGCGTGGGTCGGGGTGTGTGCCGGCGCCGGTGCGGCGGTGGCGCAGCCCGCGGTCAGGGCGACCGCGACGGCGGCGAGGAGAAGTCGGGCTCGATGGTGCATCGGGCCAGGCTAGGGGGGCGCGGTTCGACCGCCACAAGCGGGTCCCCTCATTCCGTATCCGCCGCCATACCGCCGGGACCTGCGGCGTCGGCACGTTCCGAGCCGGCTCGCCCTCGCCGTCACGACCGGCACCGCGCACTCGTCCGACCGCGACGCCGAGCCGGCCCGGACCCCCGCCTCGCCGCAGGCACGGGCGGCTCGGCGACTGCGGCCGCGTCGCAGCCGGCGCTGCGGCGAGGCGGGGGTCCGGGCCGGAGGCCCTCGGGGCTCTCCTCACACCCCCGCCGGGCCCGGCCCGCCGTGCACGGCCTCGCCAACCTCCGGCAGGGAGATGCCCCCTCGCTGCGTTGTCGGGTCATCCACGGACGGCCCCGTACGAGGGCACCCCTCCGCCCCGCCCCGTCCGGCCGCGCCGGCCGGCCCGGGCGATCCGACGCGGGTGCGAAGACAGGCCATAGGGTGGTGCGCGGGAAGACGTGTTTCAGGAGGGTCGAGCTGTGCTCGTGTTGTTGCCGCCGTCGGAGGGCAAGGCCGCGTCCGGGGTGGGTACGCCGCTTGAGCTGGAGGCGCTCGCGCTGAGCGCGCTGAGCGCGCAGCGGGAGGCGGTGCTGGACGCGCTCGTCGCCGTCAGCACCGGGGACGAGGCCGCCGCACTGGAGGTGCTCGGACTGTCCGAGGGCCTGCGCGGCGAGCTCGCGCGGAACGCGCTGCTGCGGACCGCCCCCGCGCTGCCCGCGGGCGAGCTCTACACGGGCGTGCTCTACGACGCGCTCGGACTGGCCGAGCTCGCCGCCGAGGCCCGCGCCCGGGCCGAGCGCGACATCCTGGTCTTCTCCGGCCTGTGGGGCGCGGTTCGGCTCACCGACCGGATCCCGCCCTACCGCTGCTCCGGCGGCGTGAAGCTGCCGCCGCTCGGCGGGCTCGGGGCGTACTGGCGCAAGCCGATGGCCGCCGTCATGCCCGAGGTCGCCGGCGAGGGCCTGGTGCTGGATCTGCGGTCCTCCGCCTACGCCGCCCTGTGGAAGCCCACCGGCGCCGTCGCCGGGCGGACCGCGACGGTCCGGGTGCTGCACGAGCGGGTCGTGAACGGGGTGACCAAGCGGTCGGTCGTCAGCCACTTCAACAAGGCGACCAAGGGCCGGCTCCTGCGCCAGCTCATCGAATCCGGGAGCGAGCCCGCCTCACCCGCCGAACTCGTCGATGCGCTGCGGGAGTTGAAGTACACGGTAGAGGCCGCCGCGCCCACGGCGGGGAAGCCGTGGGCGCTGGACGTGGTCGTCGCGGAGCTGTGACGCACAGTCAGGCGGGCGTGCCGCCCGCGTAGTCGCTGTTCAGCGCGGTCTCGATGGTCGAGGCCACCCCGCTGTCGGTGAGGATGATCCCCAACTCGCGGTTGCTGTCGAGCGAGTTGGAGGTGATGTTCATCGACCCGGCCTCGACCTTCTGGGTCGCGAGCCCGTAGTCCGCGACGATGGCCTTGGCGTGGATGTAGAAGCCGGTGCTGGAGGAGTAGCCGCGCACGGTGCCGCCCGCGTCGTCGATCTGGGCGACCTCGCTCGCGTAGCTGCCGGGGGTCTCCAGCACGACCCTGACCTTCACGCCAGCGGCGGCGCGCGCGGCGATCGCGTCGACGACGGCGGAGTCGCTGAACTCCTCCTCCTCGACGTCCAGCGTCCTGGTCGCGCCGTTGACGACGGCCAGGAGGCGGGAGCGGGAGTCGGTCGGCGACCAGAGCAGGTTGTCTCCGTCCCCCGGGGTGACCGAGGTGTGCGCGTAGTCGGCGCCGAAGACTCTCTCCACCGCAGCGACGTCGTTGGCGTCGCTGTCCACGACGCCGTAGTCGCGGCTGGTGGGGTAGTACTTCGAGGTCAGGTTGCCGGTGAGGATCATCGAGGTCGCGCCGTCCACCGTGATGGTCTTCTGGTGGGTGTAGACGTAGGAGCTCGACGAGTAGACGACGCCGACCCCGGCCGCCTTGAGCGAGGAGTAGGCGGACCCGTTGACGCTGGTCTTCGTGCGGTCCAGGATCACCCGCACCGTGACGCCGGCCTTCTTGCGGGCGATCAGGTCGTTGACGGCGGTGGTGTCGCTGAGCTCGTACATGGTCATGTCGAGCGTCCTGGTCGCCGAGTTGATGAAGCTGTAGACGGTCGGCTCGGTCGTGCCGAGGTTGAAGGCGAACGCCGAGTAGCCGGCGGCGTGGGCGGGCAGGGCGTCGGCGAGAAGGGTGGCTCCGGCGGTGACGGCGACGGCGAGAAGGCGGCGGGTTCCCTTGCGCGACATACGCTTCTCCATGGGGAGTCGACGAGGAGTCGGTGGCCCGTGCGGATCCGGACGAGTCCGGTCGGCCGACCGCGCACCAGGACACCACGCGCGTAGACTGCGGCAGAAGACGTTGACGGTTAAATGTTCATGACCAAAGCACTGCGCGGGCGGGGCCGGCGGGTGCGCGCGGTCGCCGGACGGAGCACATTCGCCGTGCAGTGACATGGATCTCACAGGAACCTTGAGATGCCGACGCAGGACCGCATACGCTCGATCACCACCCGTCCAGCGCGGGGGCCTCCCCTCACTTGCCACGACGTCTCGGAGCTCCGATGACCGCAGCACAAGGAACCACCCACCCCGCCACCCTCGATGACGTGAAGGGTTGGTTCTTCGCGGTCGACCGGCACCTGTTCGTCTGGTTCCTGGAGCAGCAGAAGCAGCGCGGCACCACGGGAAACCTCATCGAGATGGGCGCGTACCTGGGACGCAGCGCCATCCTCCTGGGCGACTACGTGCGCGAGGAGGAGACGTTCACGATCTGCGACCTCTTCGACTCCGACGCCCCGGACGCGGCCAACTCCGGCGAGATGGCGGCGTCGTACCGCAAGACGCTGACCCGCGACGCCTTCGACGGCAACTACCTGGCGTTCCACGACGAGCTCCCCGACGTCATCCAGGCGCCGACCTTCGTGCTGGCGGACGGCCGCGTCGAGCCGAAGTCGGCGCGCTTCGTCCACATCGACGCCTCGCACCTGTACGAGCACGTCATCGGCGACATCGCGGTGGCCAGGGACGCCCTCACGCCGGACGGGGTGGTCGTGCTCGACGACTACCGCTCCGAGCACACCCCGGGCGTGAGCGCCGCGGTGTGGGAGGCCGTGGCCACCATGGACCTGCGGCCGATCGCGGTGTCCTTCAACAAGTTCTACGGCACCTGGGGCGACCCGGAGCAGTACCAGGACCAGTTGAAGGCCGACCTGAGCGCCGACCCCCACATGCGTGTGTACCAGGAGGACGTCCGCGGCCGGCGTCTGCTCCGGGTGCGCAGCATGCCCGGCCTCCAGCCGCCGGAGTTCCGGCACTCCCGCTACTACGACGAGATCCGGGCCCAGCAGGCCGAGGCCGCGCGCCTGCACGCGAGGAGCTCGGCCGCCCGCTCCATCCGCGCCAAGCGACTGGCCAAGGACCTCCTCCCCCCGGTCGCCACCCGCGCGATCCGCAAGGCCATGCAGGAGCGCCGGGCCTGAGCCGCGGTCGGGGCCGGGGCCGGGAGAAGGCTCGACGTCAGCCCCTCCCCGGCCCGGGGCGGCGGGCGAACCGGCCTGCGCCGGCACCCTGCCCGCACCCGGTCGGAGCAGGCCCGGGATCACGCCGCCCGAGCCCAGGGCCGAACCGCCGTCCGCTCGGCGATGACGCGCTGCGGCGTGCCGCGGAGCGGAGTGGCGAAGGGGAACAGCGGTCGGCTGCCGTGGCGGGGCCGGGGCCGGGGCCGGTGCGAGCCGCCGTGGTCGCACCCCAGGTCCGGCCACCGCAGCCCCGGGACCGCCGAACTCCGGCTGCGGCTGCACCGGGCCCGGCCGGGAGTCGCGGCACCCGCGCGTCCGCTCGGCGGCGGGTCAGCGCAGGTGCGAGGTGTCGTTGAAGAGGCGGAGCGAGGCGTTGCCGTCCGCGTAGTACTGGACCGCGGAGACCGAGGCCGCCGCCAGTTCCATGCGGTACAGCGACTCGGCCGGTGCGCCGAGGGCGAGCCGCACCAGGGTCTTGATCGGCGTGACGTGGGAGACGACGAGCACCGTCCGGCCCGCGTACCTGGCGAGCAGGCGGTCCCGGGTGACGGCCACGCGGCGGGAGACCGCGGCGAAGCTCTCGCCGTCCGGCGGGGCCGTCTTCGGCGAGGCCAACCACGCGTCCAGCGCCTCCGGCTGACGCTCTTTCACCTCGGCGAAGGTGAGCCCCTCGAAGGAGCCGAAGTCCGCCTCGCGCAGGCCCTCCTCGACGCGGACCTCCAGGCCCAGCAGGTCCGCGACGGCCTGGGCCGTCTCGCGGCAGCGGGCCAGCGGGGAGCTGACGATCGCCTCGATGCTGCCGCGCGCGGCGAACGCCGCCGCCGCGAGCGCCGCCTGGCCGCGCCCGCGCTCGGAGAGCGAGGGGTCGGCCCCGCCGCTGCCGGAGAAGCGCTTCTCCGGGGTGAGCGGGGTCTCGCCGTGGCGCAGCAGCACGAAGGTGGTCGGCGTGCCCATGTCGGCGGGACGCGCCCAGCCGGCGGGAGCGGTCGCCGGCGCCTCCGGCAGGGTCTGCGGCTCCGCGTCCGCCGCCACCGCGCGCTGCTGCTTCGGCGGCTTCGGCTCCCAGGCGCGCCCCGCCTGGCCGACGTCCATGGCCTCGTTGGCCAGCCGGTCGGCGTGCTTGTTCTGGTTCCGCGGCATCCAGGCGTACGTGACCCGCCCGGCGGGGAAGACCGAGCGGGCCTCCGCCGCGAGCGGCTTCATGTCCGGGTGTTTGACCTGCCAGCGGCCGGACATCTGCTCCACGACGAGCTTGGAGTCCATCCGCACCGACACCGAGGCCGCCGGGTCGATCGCCGCCGCGGCCCGCAACCCGGCGATCAGGCCGCGGTACTCGGCGACGTTGTTGGTGGCCCGGCCGATGAACTCGGCGGCCTCCGCCAGCAGTTCACCGGTGTCGCCGTCGCGCACCGTGGCGCCGTAGCCGGCCGGGCCCGGGTTGCCCCGGGACCCGCCGTCGGCCTCGACGATGAGACGACGGCCCGGGGCCCCGGAATCGGCGGCGCCCGAGCCGGTGGTCACAGACCCGACTCGGAGGTGCGGACGAGGATGCGCCCGCAGTTCTCGCAGCGGACCACGGCGTCCGCCGCGGCGGCGCGCACGGCGCCCAGGTCGGTGATGCTGAGCTCGACCCGGCAGCCCTCGCAGCGGCGCTGGTACAGGCGCGCCGCACCGACGCCCGCGTTCTGGGTGCGCAGCCGGGTGTAGAGCTTCAGCAGGTCCTCGGGGACGACCGCGGCGACGGTCTCCCGGTCGCGGGTGGTCTTCTCGGCCTCGGCGTCGATCGAGGCGTAGGCGACGTCGCGGCGGCCCTCGGCCTCCTTGGCGCTGCTCTCGGCGTCGTCGCGGCGGGCGGTCATCTCGCTGACGCGGGTCTGCCCCGACTCCACCCGCTCCATGATCTCCAGGACCACGTCCTCGAGGTCGCTCTGGCGCTTGGCCAGCGAGCCGACCTCGTGCTGGAGGTTGGCCAGGTCCTTGGCGGAGCTGACGCTGCCCGAGTCGAGCAGCTTCTGGTTGCGCGCGGCGCGCTGGCGGACCTGGTCGACGTCCTGCTCGGCCTTGGTCAGCTCGCGCTGGGTGTCGCTGAGCTGGGTCTCGGCGGCGACGGTCAGCGAGCGGAGCTGGGCCAGGTCGGCGGTGCGCTGCTCGATCTCGGCGTGCTCGGGAAGCGTCCGCCGACGGTGGGCGAGCTGGTCCAGGCGGGAGTCGAGTGCCTGCAGGTCCAGCAGGCGGATCTGGTCGGCGGGCGCGGCGTTCAGGGGTACTCCTCAGGCAGTGGGCTGGTCGGGGGCGGAGACGGTGGGCTCCGCGAAGGGCATCGGGGCGTGCGTGGTCCAGGGATCGGTGACGTGGGTGGACACCCGCGTCTCCAGACCCCAGCCGTGCTTCTCCGAGACGGCCAGCAGCGCGCTCTCCGCGCTGCGCAGCCAGGGCCACTCGGTGGCCCAGTGGGCGGCGTCGACCAGGGCCGGTCTTCCTTCGGACGCGGCCTCGCGGGCCTCGGAGGCCGGGTGGTGGCGCAGGTCGGCCGTGACGTAGGCGTCGACGCCCGACTCGCGGACGGCGGCGAAGAAGCTGTCCCCCGAACCGCCGCAGACGGCGACGCGGTGGACCGGGCGGTCCCGGTCCCCCGCCACGCGGACGCCCTGGGCGGTGGCGGGCAGGCCCGCCGCGACGCGGGCGGCGAAGGCAGCGAGCGGCTCCGGAGCGGGCAGCTCGCCGATCCTTCCGGTGCCGCGGCGGCCCGCAGGGTCGGTCGGGTCCGCGATGAGCGGACCGGTGATCCGCAGACCGACGGCCTCGGCGAGGGCGTCGGAGACGCCCGGGTCGGCGTGGTCGGCGTTCGTGTGCGCCACCAGCAGGCCGACGCCCTGACGGATCAGGGTGTGCACGACCCTGCCCTTGAAGGTGTCGGCCGCGACGGTCGTGGTGCCGCGCAGGTAGAGCGGGTGGTGCGTGACGAGGAGCTGCGCCCCGAAGGCGACCGCCTCGTCGACCACGGCCTGCACCGGGTCGACGGCGAAGAGCACCCGGTCGACCTCGGCCTCGGGGTCGCCGCAGACCAGCCCGACGGCGTCCCAGGACTCCGCCCAGGCGGGCGGGTACAGCTCGTCGAGAGCACGGCGGACGTCGGAGAGTTTCGGCACGTGTCCGAGGGTATCGCGGCCGGGTGCCCGGATCGGACATCGCGGAAGGTTACGGCCCGATCCGTGGCTCCACCCGTACGAGTGATGAATCCGCGATCC
This sequence comes from Streptacidiphilus rugosus AM-16, assembly GCF_000744655.1. Lineage (NCBI taxonomy): Bacteria > Bacillati > Actinomycetota > Actinomycetes > Kitasatosporales > Streptomycetaceae > Streptacidiphilus > Streptacidiphilus rugosus. Next base: position 2,292,079 of record NZ_JQMJ01000004.1, read on the forward strand.
CGTGCGAGCCCCGCACGGCCGAAAGTAGCTTCGGTTCTGCGGGCAAGACGCACGGGCCGAGCAGCCGTGGTCGTCGGAACAGCCCGGAGTGCGGCGGCCTGTGGAGGGGTCGCGGCGGTCCGGGCCCGGCGGCCGCCGCTGCACGACCCGACCTTCCCGCCGACCTCTTCGTCACAGCCGGGGGCGCGCGACGCGCGCCGCCCGGACCACGGGAGCGGCCCGGCAGGTCCTCATCGGACAGGCCCTGAACCGCGGCGCTCCCCTCCCCGTCGTCGTTCCGACCGAGCAGCGGTGGTGCAGCCATGACCGCGATCCCCCTGAGCATCCCTCCCTTCACCCCGGTGTCCCCGTTCGTCCCCGCGCCCGGCGCGGCGGGCGAACGGGGCGGGCGGCCGGCTCCCGCCGCCCTGCGGCGGGTCAGCTTCACCTTCTCCGCCGACGGCTCCCACGCCGCCTGCCTGGCCGCCGAGGCGGACGGTCGCTGGCTGGTGGAGAGCTGGCGGCTGGGCGGGGCCGGTTCGCCGTGCGAAGCCGAGGCGCTGCGTCCGGGGGCCGGCGGGCGCCGCTCGGAGAGCCTGCGCTCGCAGCTCGTGCCGCTGACCGACGGGCGGGTGCTGATCTGCCGTCACGAGGGACCGCAGCAGGAGCTGATAGTCCGCGGCACGGACGGGCAGGCCGATCTCTCCGCCGGCCGGCTCCAGCGCGCCGGTCTGCGGCTGCTGCCGCTGCCCTCCCCCGTGCCCGGCGCCCCGGTCGCGGTCGCGCTGGGCACGGACGGCGAGACGGCCACCACCGTCTGGCTGATCAGCGCGGACGGCGTCTCCGCCCCGCAGTCCGTCGCCGAACTGCCCGGCCTCTACGGCGGCGGCGTCTGGCTGGACGAGGGCGGGCGGCTGCTCGCCCTGGACCAGCTGCAGCGCTTCCCCGACAACTCGGGCCGGGTCAAGACGGTCGTCCTCGATCTGGCGCGCGGCACGCTGAGCCCGCTCCTCGAACTCTCCCCGCGCAGCAACGACCGGCTCGCCGCGTGCGACCCGGGCAGCGGCCTGATCCTGGTCCGCAGCGACGCCCCCGGGGAGGACCGGCTGGGCTGGGGCACCCTCGGCTCGGGCGAGCCGCTGCACTTCCCCGAGTGCCTGCGCGGCGGCCGGCACTTCCTGCGGCCCGTCGCGATCGAACCCGGCCGCAACCGGGTCGCCGTCCAGGCCGACTGGGGTGCGACGTCGACGTTGGCGCTGTGGGAGCCCGGCGCGCTCGCGCTCGACCCGCTGCCGATCCCTCCGGGGCGGCTCGGCGGGGTGGCCCACTGGTCGGCGGCGGGCCTGCGGATGCCGTACTCGGCCCCCGACCGCCCCGCCGCGATGGCCTCGGTCGACGTCGACCTGCTGCTGAGCGGCGAGACCAGACCGATGCCGCGCGCGGCGTCCCGCCCGCTCACCCCCGTGCAGGGCGGCGCGGCCGGGCTGACCAGCGTGGTCCAGGTGCTCCCCGAGCCGCGCGAGACGGGCTGGCGGCTCGACGGCAGCGCGCAGCGCCCGGACGGCCGCCCCTGGGAGACCGCGCAGACGGTCACCCTGCCCGGCGCGGCCGGCCCGCTGGAGGGCGTCGTCTACGGCGGCGACTCGTGGCTGACCGCCGAGCACCTGGTCATGGCCCTGCACGGCGGCCCCGCGGACGCCTGGCGGATGGAGTTCGAGCCCACCCTCCAGCGGCTGGCGGCCGAGGGGCTGGCCGTCGTGGCCCCCAACCAGCGCGGCAGCACGGGCTACGGCGTCGAGCACGCACAGGCCGTCCAGGACGCCTGGGGCGGCCCGGACCTGGACGACGTGCTCACCCTGCTGCAGAGCATCGGCGGGCAGCGCGAGTCGATGGGCCTCGGCCAGGTCGCCCTGCTCGGCATCAGCTACGGCGCGTTCCTCGCGCTGCTGGCCGCGGGCACGGCACCGGAGCGGGTCGCCAGGGTGGCCGCCGTCTCCCCCTTCCTCTCCGGCGCGCGGCTCCATGCGGAGGCCGGCCCGGCGGTCCGCGGCCTGACGGACCGGATGGGCGCCTCGACGGAGCCGCGGGACGGCCGCGGCCCGCGGGACGTCCTGCTGCTGTGCCACCGCCTGGCGGCGGAGCTGCTGATCGTGCACGGAGACGCCGACGAGGTCGTCCCCGTCACCCAGTCCCGGCTGCTCCGGCAGGAGTTGCTGCGCATCGGCCGGGTCGAGGGCGTCGACTTCCAGTACGTGGAGGCGGCCGGCGCGGGGCACGAGGTCCTGGCCGAGGAGGGCGCGCCGCTGTTGCAGGAGCTGCTGGCGGGCTTCCTGCGGAGCGTGCACCCGGTGTGAAAGGTACGGGTCGGCACATTAGGGTTTGACCGGTATTGACGGACGAAGCGAACACCACGGAGAAGACAACTCTCATGTCTGATGCCCTCAACGACATCAATGAGAACGGCACGGAGGACGACGCGCACGGCCGCCACCGGGGCCACGTTTCGGAGGACGAAGCGCAGGACGGCTCGGCCCACGGCCGTCACCGCAGGTCCGAGTAGCACCGTCAGGGGCGCGAGGCTCTGCTGATATGCGGCTCCGCCGCTTGGGCGCGACAAGCCACCCCGTGCGGATGGTCCTCGATGTGCAGGGCCATCCGCACGGGGTGGTTGTTCGCGCAGTTCCTCGCGCCCCTGGTGGTGCAACTGCGGCTCAGTTCTCGTGCTTGAGCCCGAGTACCGCCATGTTGGCGAAGCCGTCGCCCGGCCTGCGTGCCGCGTAGAAGGGGGACATCAGCTCGTCCAGCTCGCTCGGCGTGAAGCTCTCCTTCGCCGTGTCGAACTTCGCCAGGACCGGTGGGGCCCCCAGGACCGCGACCATGCCGCCGTGGACGACGAAGCACTGGCCGTTGACCGTCGCCGCCGCCGGGGACGCCAGGTAGGCGACCAGCGGGGAGACGTGCTCCGGGGCCAGCGGGTCGATGCCCGATTCCGGCGCCCCCATCGAGCCGGTGAAGACGTCCTCCGTCATCCGGGTCCGCGCCCTCGGGCAGATCACGTTCGAGGTGACCCCGTAGCGGGCCAGCGCCGACGCGCAGCTCGTGGTGAGGCCGACGATGCCGCCCTTCGCCGCCGCGTAGTTCGGCTGGCCGGCCGAGCCGGCGACGAAGGCCTCGGAGGAGGTGTTGACGATGCGCCCGTACACCGGCGCCCCTGCCGCCTTGCTGCGGTTGCGCCAGTGTTCCGCCGCGTAGCGGGTGGTGGCGAAGTGGCCCTTGAGGTGGACCTGGATGACGGAGTCCCACTCCTGCTCGCTCATCGAGAAGACCATCCGGTCGCGCAGGATGCCCGCGTTGTTGACCAGGATGTCCAGCTGCCCGTACGTCTGGACCGCCAGGTCGACCAGCGCCTCGGCCGAGGCCAGGTCGGCGACGTCGCCGTGGTGGGCGACGGCGTGGCCGCCGAGGGCGACGATCTCGGCCACGGTCTCGTCGGCGGGCGCCGCCGACGCCTCGCCGCTGCCGTCACGGCCGGGCGCGCCGAAGTCGTTGACGACGACGTTCGCGCCCGCGCGGGCGAGTTCCAGTGCTTCGGCGCGGCCGAGGCCCCGGCCCGCGCCGGTGACGATCGCGGTGAGGCCGGTCAGGGAGGTGGTCATCCGTTGGCTCCTGTGTGAGTGAACGAGGCTTCAGCCCAGGTCGATGACGGTCCGCAGGGCCTCGCCCGTCCGCATCTGCTCGATCGCGTCGTTGACCGACTCGATCCTGACGTGGTGCGTGATCATGCCTTCGAGGTCGAGCCGCCCGGCCCGCCACAGCTCGATGACCGTCTGATAGGTCTTGGGCACGTCCGTGCCGCCGTACAGCGAGGGCAGGATGCGCTTCTCGTTGAAGAACAGCTCGAACATGTTGAACTGGGCGTTGTCGTCCATCGCGCCCGCGCCGACCACGACGACCGCGCCGCCGCGCCGGGTCGCGTCGTAGGCGGTGCGGACCGTGGCCGAGCGGCCGACGACCTCGAAGGCGTAGTCGAAGCCCTCGCCCGCGGTGATCCGGTTCTTGGCGTCGTTCAGCTCGTCGGGGTGGACGGCCTCGGTCGCGCCGAACCGCAGCGCCCACTCGCGGCGGCCGGCGACCGGGTCGACCGCCAGGATCTGCGCCGCGCCGGCGACCTTCGCACCCTGGATGGCGGCGATGCCCACGCCGCCGCAGCCGATCACGACGACCGACGAACCCGGCGTCACCTTCGCGGTGTTGATGGCCGCGCCGACGCCGGTGGTCACGCCGCAGCCGATCAGCGCGGCGACCTCGTAGGGGACGTCGTCCGGGAGCTTCACCGCGCAGCCCGCCGCGACGACGCTCTCCTCCGCGAAGGTGCCGGTGGCGGAGAAACCGAAGATGTCCTGCCCGTCGTGGCGGTAGCTGGGCGTGCCCATGTTGCCGAAGGCGGCCAGGCAGAGATTGCCCTCGCCGCGCCTGCAGCTGGCGCAGACCCCGCAGGGCGGCATCCAGCAGACGATCACCCGGTCCCCGACGGCCAGGTTCTCGACTCCCTCGCCGACCTCGACGACCTCGCCGGCGCCCTCGTGGCCGGGGACGAAGGGGGCGGGCTGCGGCAGCACGCCGCTCATCGCGGACAGGTCGGAGTGGCACAGGCTGGCGGCCTTCATCCGGATGCGGACCTTGCCGGGGCCGGTCGCCGGTATCTCGACGCCGTCGTGGACCTCCAGCTTTTCCTGGCCGGTCTCGTGCAGAACCGCTGCGCGCATCTTCGGGCTCCTCGGTCGTTGCGGTGCGGGTGGTGGAGAGGTGCGGGATCAGGGCTGGTAGGTGACGACGGTGTCGGCGAGCACGGGGGCGTCGTCACGCTCGACGCTGGTCGCGCTGACCAGCAGGCGGTCGGCGCCGTCCTGCCAGATGCGGACGCGGAGCGTCTCGCCGGGGAAGAAGATCCCGGCGAAGCGGGTGCTGTAGCTGCGGACCCGGGACGCGTCGCCCGCCAGCACCGTGTCCACGACGGCCTTGAGGGTGACGCCGTAGGAGCAGAGGCCGTGCAGGATCGGGCGGTCGAAGCCGGCCAGCTTGGCGAAGTCGGGGTCGGCGTGGAGCGGGTTCCAGTCGCCGGAGAGACGGTAGAGCAGCGCCTGGTCGTGCCGGACCGGCACCTCGCGCCGGAAGTCGGCGGCGCGTTCGGGCAGGGCGATCCGGGTGCTCTCGCCGCGCTCGCCGCCGAAGCCGCCCTCACCGCGGACGAAGATCTCGGTGTCGCAGGTGTAGAGCGGACCGTCCGCGTCGGCGGCCTCGCTGCGCATGACCAGGACCGCGGCCTTGCCCTTGTCGTACACCGCCGCGAGCGAACTGGTCAGCACCGCCTGCCCGGCGGCGGGGATCGGCCGGTGCAGTTCGATCCGCTGGCCGCCGTGGAGCACCTGCGCGAGGTTGATCTGCAGGCCCGGCTGGTTGAACGCGCCGGCCTTGGCCAGCCCGCCGCCCGCGACGGTGACGAAGCTGGGCAGGACCTGCAGGTCCTTCTCGTAGGTGTAGCGGAGCTCGTCCGGATCGGTGGCCGGTCGCTGCGCGCCGGCCCCCACGCCCAGGTGGTAGAGGATGACGTCCTTCTGCTCCCAGGCGAGGTCGGTGGTCCGGGCCGGGGCGGCGAGCGCCACTGCGGGGTCGATGGGCATTGCGAAGCCTTTCGTTCGTGCCGGATCGCTCAGTCAGTCTGGGGGCATGGGGGAATTGGTGGACCCCGACGCGGCCGTCCGCACCGTCGGCCGCGCCGGGGTCGCTCTTCGCGGGCTCCGACTTTCGGCTTCCGGTCGGTCCCGCGGGCTGAGGGGCTGAGCATTCTGATCCGTGCTCAATCAAATGAGCTAGAACAAGTTCTAGCGCAAAGCGGTTGAGTTGAGAACGCCCGGGAACCGGTCAGTCACAGCGCGGCAGCTCAGCGACGGAGAAGAGTCACCACCGCGGCGCCGCCCAGACCGATGTTGTGCGCCAGACCCACCCGGGCGCCGGGCACCTGCCGCGCCTCCGCCTCGCCGCGCAGCTGCCAGACCAGCTCGGCCGTCTGTGCCAGCCCGGTCGCGCCCAGCGGGTGGCCCTTGGAGATCAGGCCGCCGGAGGGGTTGACCACCCAGCGGCCGCCGTAGCCCGTCGCGCCGTCGGCCACGAGCTTGCCGCTCTCGCCGTCCGCGCACATGCCCAGCGCCTCGTAGGTGAGCAGTTCGTTGATGGAGAAGCAGTCGTGCAGCTCGATCACGTCGACGTCCTCGATGCCGAGGCCCGACCGCTCGAAGACGGCGCGCCCCGCCTCCCGCGACATCGGCTTGCCCACGACGTCGATGCAGGAGCCCGAGGCGAAGCTCTCCTCGGTATCCGTGGTCATCGCCTGGGCGACGATCTCCACGGCCCGCTCCTGCAGTCCGTGCTCGCGCACGAACCGCTCGCTCACCACGACCGCCGCGGCCGCGCCGTCGGAGGTGGGCGAGCACTGGAACTTGGTGAGCGGGGCATGGATGGTCCGCGCGTCCAGCACCTCCTGGAGCGTGTACTCCTCGCGGAACTGCGCCCGCGGATTGGCCGCGGAGTGGCGGTGGTTCTTCACCCCGACCAGCGCGAGCTGCTCGGCCGTGGTGCCGTAGCGCTCCATGTGCTCGCGGGCGGCGTTGCCGAAGATCTGCGCGGTGGGCGGACTCGCCTCGAAGCCGTGCTTCGCGGCCATGACGCCGTAGTGGCGGGCCACGGGGCTGGTCGCGAAGCCGTCCGCGCCGCTGCCCGCGCCGAGCGCGCCCTTGCTCATCTTCTCGAAGCCGAGCGCGAGGACGCAGTCGTTGATCCCGCCGGCCACGAACTGGCGGGCCGTCATCAGCGCCGAGGAGCCGGTGGCGCAGTTGTTGTTGAGGTTGTAGACCGGGATCCCGGTGAGGCCGATCGAGTAGACGGCCCGCTGCCCCGCCGTGGACTGCTGGAAGCAGTAGCCGACGGCGGCCTGCTCCACCAGGTCGTAGCCGACGCCCGCGTCCGCGAGGGCCGCGCGGCCGGCCTCCTCGGCCATCTCCCAGTACTGCCACTCGCCCGACTGACGGTCCTTCATGCCTGGTTTCTCGAAGTTGGTCATGCCGACCCCGACGAGGAACACCTTCTCGGTCATGCGTCACTCCGCTTCAGGTTCGTTGGAGCCTTCGGTCCTGCGTCCCGATCCGTCGGCGCGGGGTCGCGGGGAAGGCCGAGGATGCGCTCGGCCACGACGTTGAGTTGGACCTGGGTGGTGCCGCCGGCGATGGTCAGGCAGCGGGACATCAGCAGCGCGTGCCCGATCTCCCTGCCGACCCCCTCGTAGACCGCGCCCGCTGGTCCGCACAGCTCCAGCGCGTACGCGGCGACGCGCTGCGCGTGCGGGGCCGAGACCAGCTTGCGCACGCTGCCCCCCGCGCCCGGGTCCAGGCCGTCCAGCGCGCTGAGCGTGGAGCGCAGGTCGATGCAGGTGAGCACGTGTTCGTCGGCGGCCAGCCGCCCCAGGGCCGACGGCTCGGCGCCCGGCGCGGTCAGCAGGCGTCGCACCGCCGGGCCGGTCGGGCTGGAGTCGGCCATGTGGACCCGCTCGTTGCCGAGCGTGTGCCGGGCGACGCGCCAGCCCTCGTCCACCGCGCCGACCACGGCGTCGGCGGGCAGCCTGACGTCGTCGAGGAAGATCTCGTTGAAGACCGCGTCGCCGGTGAGTTCGCGCAGCGGCCGGATGTCGAGGCCGGGGGTGCGGCGCATGTCGACGACGAAGTAGGTGAGCCCCTGGTGCTTGGTCTTCTCGGGGGAGGTGCGGGCCAGCAGGATGCCGAAGTCGGCGGTGCGGGCGCTCGAGGTCCACACCTTCTGACCGTCCACCCGCCAACCGCCGTCCTCCTGCCGCACCGCGCGGGTGCGCAACGCGGCCAGGTCCGAGCCGGCCTCCGGCTCGGAGAAGAGCTGGCACCAGGTCAGCTCGCCGCGCAGGGTGGGCATCAGCAGCCGCTCGCGCTGCGCTTCGGTGCCGTGGGCGGCGAGGGAGGGGACCACCCAGTTGCCGATGGTGAGGTCCGGCAGCCGGACCTCGGCCGCGCGCAGCTCCTGCTCAACCACGAGTTGACGCAGGGCGTTGGCGCCGAGGCCGTAGGGCGGCGGCAGATGCGGTGCGGCCCAGCCGCCGGGCGCGAGCCGGCGACGCTGTTCGGCCGGTTCGAGTCCGCGCACGGAGGCGGCCGCGGCCCGCGCCTCGGCGCGGAACTCCTCGGCCTCGGCCGGGAGTTCCAGCTCAGGCCGCCACTCCCCCGGCTGCGCGGCCGCCGCCTGCGCGACGCGTCGCCACAGCGTCCCTTCGCCGCCCGTCAGCTGGCGCAGCGTCAGGGCTCGGCGCAGGCGCAGATGGGCGTCGTGCTCCCAGGTGAAGCCGATGCCGCCGAGGATCTGGATGCAGTCCTCGGCGTTGGCGCAGGCGGCTTCGAGCGCGAGGGCGGCGGCGACCGCGGCGGTCAGCGGGCCGGGCTCGCGGGCGGCGGCCCAGGTCGCGGCGGCGGCCTTCTCGGCGCGCACGAGCAACTGGGCGCAGAGGTGCTTGACCGCCTGGAACTGGCCGATCGGCCGCCCGAACTGCTCGCGCACGCGGGCGTGGGCGACGGCGGTCTCCAGTGCCCAGCGCGCGATCCCGCAGGCCTCGGCGGCGAGCAGGGTGCCGATCACGGCGTCGGCCCGGCCCTCGGCGAGGTCGACGGACCTGGCGGCGACGTCGTCGAACTCGACGCGCGCGAGACCCCTGCCGAGATCCAGGGCGGCGAGCGGGGTGATCCGTGCGGCGGAGCCCTCGACCAGGTACCAGTCACCGCCGCCCGCGCCTCCGGCGTCGGCCCGCACCAGCAGCAGGTCCGCCTCGGCGGCGCCCAGGACCACCTCGGCCCGGCCGGACATCCGCCCGCCCGTCGCGGTGACGGCGCCCTCCCAGACGACCGCCGCTGTCGAGGCTCCCTCGGCGAGGGCGGCGAGTTCGCCCGGCGCGGCGGAGCCGGCGAGCAGCGCGGAGGCGAGGACGGTGGGCAGGAAGGCCCCCGGCAGCAGGGCCCGGCCGGTCTCCTCCACCACGACGGCCAGATCCAGCAGCCCGCCTCCGCCCCCGCCGACCGCCTCCGGCAGGTGCAGACCGAGCATCCCCTGCCCGGCCAGCCCCTTCCACCACAGGGGCCGGGCGGTCCCCACCGCACCCGGCCCCTCCGTCAGCGCGCCTCTGACCACGACACCGGACACATCCCGTTCCAGCCAGCGCCGCACCGAACTCCGCAGTTCCCGGTGCTCCTCGCTGATGCCGATGGCCATCTACGCCCCTTCTCCGCAACTGACGTGGCGTCAGACTAGAACGCGTTGCAGAAACTGGGAAGCCCGCAAGGGAGTCGACTTTCCCCGCGAGCTCGCGCCGGGCATGATCTACCGCCATGACCACGCCTGCGACCAGCAAGGACACCGCATGTCCAGAATGCTCGGGTTCGCTCACCACGGATCCGCGATTCACCCGCTGGTGCCCGAATTGTCACTGGAACGCGTTGCCTGACGCGCAGCGCACCGCACCCTCCCCGACCGGCCGGAGCCTGCGTCGCCGACTCGACGAGTCGCTGGAGCAGCGGCTCTTCCAGGAGGCGGTCTCCGGTCCGGGCGGACTGCGTCGGCGGGCCGACCTCCCGCACGTCCTCGCATGGACGCTCGCACTCCCGGTGCACCTGCTGACCCTGGCCGCGCTCGGCGGCGTGGTGGTCCTGCTCGCCGCCGACGTCTGGACCGCCGACATCGCCGCGCTCGCCCTGCTCGGCGTCGCCTGGGTCGGCCGGCCGCGCCTGGGCAGCATGCGCGCCGAGCGGCGGAAGTCGCTGACCGTCAGCCGCGAAGCCGCACCGCAGCTGTGGTCCCTGATGGACGCCGTCGCCGCCGAACTCGGCACCCGCGGCCCCGACCTGGTGGTCGTCGACCGCCGCTTCAACGCGAGCTACGCACGGGTGGGACTGCGCCGACGCGTGGTGCTCAGGATCGGGCTGCCGCTCTGGGTCTCGCTCGACGAGCAGGAGCGGGTCGCGCTGCTGGCCCACGAGTTCGGGCACGGGGTGAACGGCGACGTCCGGCGCGGTCTCTGGCTGGGCGTCGCCCTGAGCAGCCTGGCCGAGTGGTGGTACTTCCTCACCCCGTCGCCCGGTCGGGTGCGGGTCCGCATCCGCGGCGGCCTCGACGTGCTGTTCACGCTCGTCGCGGAGACGGTCCAGCGGCTGCTGGCCGTGCTGGCCGAGCTCTACCACCGCCTGCTGCACTGGCTGACCCGGCACGGCAGCCGCCGGGCCGAGTACCTGGCCGACTCGTTCATGGTGCGGCTGGCCGGACCGGGCGGCGCGGCCGGGCTGGTGGAGGCGCTCCGCCTGGGCACCGCCTTCGAGACGCTGGTGCAGCAGCGCACCATGGCCGCCAGGCGGCCGGTACAGCGCAGCCGGTCCCGCAGGAACGAGGCCGCCGGAGGCGCGGAGCCCGCCTCCGAGGTCACCCCGCCCGACCTGTGGACCCAGCTCGGTACCTACGTGCGCTCGATCCCGGCCGAGGAGCGCACCCGGCGGATCGTGGCCTCGCAGCTCCGCCACGACGACTTCGACGGCACCCACCCGCCGGCGCACCTGAGGCTGGCCTACGTCAGGAGCCTGCCGGAGGGCGAGCCGGCCGTGGTCCTCGACCCCGCCGCCTCCGAGGCGATCGACGCGGAGCTGCGTCCGGCGGGCGTGAGCATCGCCGCCGAGCTGATCCGCCGCTGAGGGTCCGGCGGCCCCACCGAGCCCTCTCCCGAGGCGTTCGGCCAGGGGGTTCAGCGCATCGCGGGGAGCTTGGAGCGCCACGCCGTTCCGCGCAGCCACCTGCGACGGGCGCTCTGCCCACCCGCGCGCCCCGTCTGCCTGTCTGCCCCTCTGCCCGCCGAAGTGACCCGCCGGTAAGGTGACCCGCTATGAACGCGACCCGAGAGATCAGCCCGGCCCGGCCGGAGGCAGGCGTGCTGGCCGCCTTCGAGGCGGCCACCGGCTTCATGCCCGTGGACGAGGGCCTGGCTCTGTACGCCGCCGCCCTGGAGGCGGCGCGGCGGACGGGGCGGCCGCTGCTGGAGGTCGGCACCTACTGCGGGCGGTCGACCATCCTGATGGCCGAGGCCGCACGCCTTGCGGGCACCGTCGCCGTGACGGTCGACCACCACCGGGGCTCGGAGGAGCAGCAGCCCGGCTGGGAGTACCACGACACCAGCCTGGTCGACCCCGAGGTCGGGCTGATGGACACGCTGCCCAGGTTCCGCCGCACGCTGCACGCGGCCGGTCTGGAGCCGCACGTGGTGGCGCTGGTCGGCCGTTCGCCGCAGCTCGCCGCCCTGTGGGGCACGCCGCTGGGGCTGGTCTTCGTCGACGGCGGGCACACCGACGAGCACGCGACGGGCGACTACGAGGGGTGGGTCCCCCACCTCGCGCCCGAGGGGCTGCTGGTCGTGCACGACGTCTTCCCCGACCCGGCCGACGGCGGGCAGGCCCCTTACCGCGTGTATCTGCGGGCCCTGGCCGAGGGTTTCGAGGAGATCTCGGTGACCGGCTCGCTGCGGGTGCTGCGCCGACAGGGCTGAGCACCCCGGGCGGCGATGGCCTGCCTGTCGAAGTCGCCGCGCTCGGCCATGGCGCGGCCGACCCGCGACTCCTTGTGGGAGCGGCCCTCGGGTCAGCCGGAGTCGCGACGGAGGAACCAGTGCCCGCAAGGGCCGTCGCCGGGCGGGCCACGCCCGGGCCGGGTCGCGGACGCGGCGCGGCCGGCGCCGCCCCGGCGCATCGGCCCGCCCCACCCGGCGCGCGACTCCGACCCGCCTGACCACGGGCCCCGCGGGCGCCGCCGGACCGACCGCTCCGGCGGGCATGACACGTGCCCGTCAGGCCGGATCTTGATCCTTGGCAATCCCTCCATTCGGCTCCCGCGTTTCGATACCGTGGCCGCCATCGGCACGCGGAACGAGGTGGGCGAGTGAGCGAGCAGGACAACACCGCGCCCGCGGTGTGGGATCCGACGGCCAGAGACGGGGCCGGCGGCTGGGTCCGGCGCGGCGAGCCCAGGACGACGCCGTTGCGCAAGACGGACGAGCCCCCGGGCGACGCGCCCGAGGAGCGGACGACGGTCCTTCCGCCCGTGCCCGCCGGGCCGTCCGGCCCTCCGGCCGGGCCGATCCCGCCGCAGGCGGGACCGGAGCCCGTGCCGACGGAGCTCGACCAGCCGGTCGTCCGGCCCTTCGCGGCGGCGGCCGGGATGCCGACCGCGCAGCCGACGCCCACCGTGCCGAACTTCGCCACGCCGACGGGCCCCGCCACCGCGCCGCCGTCCCCGGCGGCGCCGACCGCGGCGCCGATGCCCGGGTACGGACCGGCGGGCGGCTCCCCCTACGCGCCGCCCGGGTCCCCTTCCACGCCCCCGAGCGTCGGCTACCCGCCCACCGGGTACGGTCCCGCCGCGCCCCCGGCGCAGGGCCCGGGCCCCGGCGCGGCGCCGACCGTCCCCGGATATCCCCCGCCGTACCGGCCGGGCGGACCCGGCTACCCGCCGCAGGCCACGGCCGCACCCTCGGCCGCTCCCTCGCCCGCCCAGCCGCAGGAGCGGTCGAACCTCCCGCTGCTGGTCACCCTCGTCGTGGTGGTGGCCGCGCTGCTGGGGGTCGGCGCGGTGTGGGGGCTCGGCCTGGGCCGGTCCCCGAGCACCCCGTCGACCGGCGCCGCAGGGGCCCCGACCGCTTCGACCGCGGGCAGCGCCCCGGCCGGTCCGGCCTCGCCCTCCGCCGCGAACTCGGCGTCCGCCTCCCCGTCGGAGACCTCGACCGCGGGGGCGACCTCGCAGGCGCAGGCCGTCGACGCGGTGCTCTCCCAGAGCTCCTCCGACCGCAGGCAGGTCGCCTCCGCGGCCAGCGACGCGAGCGGCTGCACGAACCTCAGCGCCGCCCAGTCCGCCTTCAGGACCGCCGCGAGCGACCGGCAGAGCCTGGCCACCAAGATCGGCGGGCTCGACGTCTCGCAGCTGCCGAACGGCGCGGCGATGATGCAGTCCCTCGCCAAGGCGGAGCAGGAGTCGGCGTCCGCGGACAACTCCTTCGCGGCCTGGGCCGGCACGCTCATCTCCAGCGGCTGCACCGCCCCCGGCCCGGCGCCGACGAACGGCAGCGACTACCAGGCGGCCATCGCCTCGAGCCAGCAGGCCAGCACGGACAAGCAGAACTTCGTGGCACAGTGGAACGCGATCGCCGGCCAGTACCAACTGCACCAATGGACCAAAGATGACATCTGAGCAGCACACGCCCTCGCGCACCAGGGTCACCACCCTGGTCCTCGTGCTGGCCGCGCTCGTGCCGCTCTGCTTCGCGGGCTGGCTCGGCTGGCAGGCCATAGCGGGCGAGAAGAACAAGAACACGGGGACGGCGACGGCCGCGGGCGGCGGGGCCCCGGCGTCCCCCTCGAAGTCGGGCTCCGCGTCCGTCTCCGCCTCGGGCACGCCCAGCGCGTCCCCCTCCCCCTCCGCGGCGCAGGGCGGCGTCGCGGGCAAGCCGCTGGCGGGCAAGGTCATCGTGATCGACCCGGGCCACAACCCGAACAACGTCGACCACCCGAGCGAGATCAACCGCAACGTCTTCATCGGCAACAGCAGCAAGGCCTGCGACACGACCGGCGCCTCCACGAACGCCGGCTATCCCGAGGCGGACTTCACCCTCGACGTCGCGCGGCGGGTGCGCACCCTGCTGCAGGCCGAGGGCGCGAAGGTCGTCTTCACCCAGGACGGCGACACGCCGTGGGGTCCGTGCGTCACCCAGCGCGCCGCGATCGGCAACCAGGCCCACGCCGACGCCGCGATCTCCATCCACGCCGACGGGGCCGGCCCCTCCGACTACGGCTTCCACGTCATCATGCCGAGCCGGGTGAACGCCGGGGGCGTGAACAACACCGCCATCGTGGCCCCCTCGCGCACGCTCGGCTTCGACGTCCGCGCCGCCTTCGCCTCGGCCACCGGCGAGCACTACGCCACCTACATCAACGGCGGCGTCGGCTACGACGTCCGCAGCGACCTGGGCGGCCTGAACCTCTCCTCCGTGCCCAAGATCTTCATCGAGTGCGCGAACATGCGCGACGCGGCGGACGCGGCCAAGATCACCTCCGCGGCCTGGCGGCAGTCGGCCGCCCAGGGCATCGCCAACGGTCTCGGCCAGTTCGTCCTGCACGGGAGCAACACGTCGGGCTGATACGGTCCCAAGCGGTCCCAAAAGGTCATCGGTCCGTCAGAAGACCGGTGGCCCGCCACCGTCCGCACCGTACTCGACGACTCACGAGAGGGCTTACTCGGTGAATCTGCGAACCGTCACCAGGGGGGACGCCGCTCTTGCGGCATCGGCGCTGCTGCTCTTCGTCTCGTCCTTCCTCACCTTCTACGCAGCGGGCGGGGTTCAGTGCACGGCCGTCGGCGGGGTTCCGTCCGGCTGCACCTCGACGAACGCGTGGAGCCTGGACCTCTTCCCACTGCTGCCCAGCGTCTTCTTCCTGGGGATCATCGGCGCGGGCCTGGTGCTGGTGGACCGGAACGTGCCGAAGGCCCCGGCCGTGCTCGGGATCCCGCTGCGCGCCTGGGGCACCGTGCTGACCGTGGCCTCGGCCTGGTCGGCACTCTGGGCGCTGTTCGGCTCGCCCTCCGGCGCGCTGTTCGGCCACCCGGACGCCACCTCCAGCCCGCAGGTGGGCGCCTTCCTCGCGTTCGTGTTCGCCGTGCTGACCGCCGTCCTGGCCATCGCCGGGCCGCTGGTCCCGCTGCTGACCGCGCCGCTGCTGCCCGAGCCCGCACCGGCCGGGGTGGGCTCGGCCGCCGCGCAGGGATACGGCGCGCCGCAGCAGGGCCACCCGCACCTGGGGCACTTCGGCGGTCAGCCGGTCCAGCAGGCGCACCCCGGCCAGCCGTTCACCGGCCCCGAGCCGGTCCCGGCGGAGCCGTTCCCGGCCCCGGCGGCCACCCCGGCCGCGACGCCCGCTCCGGCCGCCGCGGCGCGGCCCGAGCCGAAGCCGGAACCGCAGGACGAGCCGCCGACCGTCCCGGCGACGCTCCCGCTCGGATCCCGGACGCCGCCCCCCGCCGCCGCCGAGCCGCCGGCCCCGAGCTTCGCGCCGTTCTGGTTCGCCGTTCCCGCCGCCCGGCCGCTCGCGCCGGAGGGCGAGCCGCAGGGCACGCCGGTCGGCGAGCTGGTGCCGGGCACCTGGTACCTGGCCATCGCCCAGCGCGGTGAGGCGCTGCTGACGCAGACCCAGGAGGGCAAGCGCGGCCTGCTCGCCGACACCTCGGGCATCCAGCGCGGCTGAGTCGGTCGCGCCCGTCCGCTGACAATCGACGACCCCCACGCTAATCTGACGCTCCGTCAGCTACGCGTGGGGGTCCGGTCTTATGCGCCTCGGTCTCGTCCTCGGCTACTGGGGCGCCGCCCCCGCCCAGGGCTTCGTCGAACTCGCCCAGGAGGCCGAGCGGCTCGGCTTCGACTCCGTCTGGACGGCCGAGTCCTGGGGCTCCGACGTGTTCACCCCGCTCACCTGGATCGCCGCGCACACCAGCAGGATCAGGCTCGGCACCGGCATCGCGCAGATGGCCGCCAGGACGCCGACCGCCACGGCGATGCACGCCATGACGCTCGACCACCTCTCCGGCGGCCGACTGCTGCTGGGGCTCGGCCTGTCGGGGCCGCAGGTCGTCGAGGGCTGGTACGGCCGCCCGTTCCCCCGCTCCCCGCTGACCGCAGTGCGCGAGTACGTCGACGTCATCCGGCAGACGCTGCGCCGCGAGAAGCCGGTCACCCTGGACGGGCGTTACCACCCGCTCCCCTACGCCGGCCCGGACGGAACCGGACTCGGCAAGGCGCTCAAGCCGATCCTGCACCCGCTGCGCCCCGACATCCCGATCCTGCTCGGCGCGGAGGGCCCGAAGAACATCGCCCAGACGGCCAGGATCGCCGACGGCTGGCTCCCCCTCTACTTCTCCCCCGAGCGCGCCGACCTGTACGCCGAACCGTTGGCGGCCGCCCGCGACGGCTTCATGGTCGCCCCCATCGTCCACGCCCGGATCTGCGAGGACGTGGCGGAGGGCCTGGCACCGATCCGCGCGATGCTCGGCTTCTACATCGGCGGCATGGGCGCGCAGGCCAGGAACTTCCACGCGGACCTGATGGCCAGGATGGGCTACGAGGCGGAGGCCCGCCTGATCCAGGAGCTGTTCCTGGCCGGCCGCAGGGAGGAGGCGATCGCCGCGGTCCCGGCCGCCTTCGCCGACGAGATCAGCCTGGTCGGCCCGCGCGCCAGGATCGCCGACCGGCTCGCCGCCTGGCGCGGCACGCCGGTCACCGACCTGCTGATCACCTCCCGCGACCCGGCGACCCTGCGCACCCTGGCCGAACTGGTGCTCTGAACCGCGGGGTCGGTCCGTCAGTTCAGGCTGAGCCCGGCTCGCCACAGCTCGTGCAGCCGGTTCTCGCCGAACAGCTCGGGGCCCGGCGCGCCCTGCGGCAGACGGCCGTTGAGCCAGAGCATGACGTCCAGCGCGGTGCCCCGCACCGCCGCGTCGGCCTTGGCGTGGCCGTGGGCGACGGTGAAGCCCTCGGGGGCGCGGCTCAGCTGCCACTCGCCGGGCACGTCCGTGCAGTGCAGATGCAGGGTGTCGCCCTCCCCCGCCAGACGCTCCCGGCCGGTGAAGGCGCGCGAGGTCGGATCGCCGGCGTTGGCGAGCAGCTCGTCGACATTGTCCGCGGCCAGCTCCGCGTCGGCCTGCGGCGGCAGACCCAGCGTCAGGTCCCCGTCGACGCGGTGCACCAGGGTCTCGTGCGCGATCCGGCGACCCCACCAGCGGGAGGTGCCGGGGCCCGCCCAGCCCCACACCTGGAGATCGGGTCCGGTCGCGCGCAGCAGTGCGACGGTGCGGTCCGCGCCCGCCAGCAGCCAGGCGGCCTCACCGCCGGCCGGCATCTCGCGGTCGGGGACCTCCTTGAACGGCACCCGCTGCGACGCCTTGCGCGCCACGATCTCGCCGATCCAGCGGAACACCATGCCCTGGTGGAAGGCCAGATCGCGCAGCGTCCACTCCGGGCAGCTCGGCACCGGCGCGGCGAGGTCCCCGGTGGCGACGGCCTCGGCGAGCCGTCGCGCGTCCGCGGCGGCGGAGTCCAGGTACCGGTCGTGTGTCAGCCAATCCATTCCCATGGCCCGGACGCTAGCACCCGCACAGGCCTCACCGTCCGGTCGTCCGAAGGCCGGTGGCCCCTCGATCTGCCGACCCGGGAAGGAGGGCGACCGCCCGTTCCGCCCAGGCGCCGCGCACCGTCGTCCGCCGTTCGCGGATGTCGCCGCCGACCGGCGGCCCGGCCCGTCCGTCCGGGCGGGGCCGTCGGTCGTGGCGGCCGTTCAGTCGCCCTCGGCGTAGTGGACGGCCCCCATCCAGTCGACGGAGACGACCTCCTCGTCGCCGATCACCCAGGCGTCGTGGCCGGCCCGCAGCGCCGACACCTCGCCGGGGCCGATCTCGAACTCGGTGCCGTCGGACATGCGGACGGCCAGCCGTCCGGAGACCTGGTACTGGAAGTGCGGCGCCTCGCACCACTCGGTGCCCGCGATCGGCTTCACGTGCTCGGCCCAGTGCCAGCCGGGCTCCAGCACCAGCCGGCCGACGACCCCGCCGCCCACGTTGAGAATCTCCGCACGGCCCTTCTCGAAGCTGCGGACCTCGTCCGGTGCGGCGAAGTCGCGGTGTTCGGTCTGCTTCATCGCTCTCTCCTCACTCGTCCCAGGCCTGGATGCCGGTCTGCCGGACGATCCGCCCGTCGCGCAGGTCCAGCACACTGGCGCAGAGCACGCGGGTGCTGTCCGGGTAGCGGCAGGCCTCCAGGTAGGCGGCGTGCTCGCCGGAGGCGTCGACGACGACGCGCTCCAGCCGGTGCTCCATGTCCCGCCCGCTGATCTCGTCCAGGTAGGCGGTGATGGCGGCCGCGCCGCGCAGCTCCAGCGGGCGGCTCGGCTGGTCGCGCCGGTCGACGAGGGTCACCTCGGCGTCGTCCGCGTACAGCGCGCGGAGGGCGGCGGCGTCGCGCTCCTCGATGCCCCGGCGCAGCGCCTCGGTGTCGAACGCGGGGGTGGTCTGCAAAGTGCTCATCTCGAGTTCCGCCTTTCTCGGTCGTCGCTCCTGGTCTGCTCGTCCAAGACGCTCCTCCGCGACCGTCAATCCACCGTCAACGCGCTGGTCAGCCCGGGTACGGACGGCCCACGCGGAGTCTTGCGCCCGGCCCCGGAGGGACGTCGCGCGCCGACCCCGCGCGCGCCCGCAACGCCCTGCCGGACCGGCTTGAGCGAGGCTCCAGATCCCGTCACGAGACTCTCCCCGCACGAACCACCGCACCGACCACGAACCCAGGAGGCTGACATGACCAACGCCACGCTGCCGACCGCCGAGGACATCCAGGTCGAGGACCTGTTCGACCTCGACGTGCGGATCGAGCTCGACGACGCCGACGCCGCCGAGGCCCGCTTCACCTCGATCACCTGCTCCTCCTGCTACCCCACGTGGTGCTGCTGACCTCGGCTGCCCGAGCGGCTCCGTCCCACCGCGCCGGTGCGACGGAGCCCGCGCCGATCCTGCCCGTCGACCACCACGAGGGACCGCCGCCGATGCCGATGCCGCCCGCCCCCGAGCCGCTTTTCCGCACCGCCCCGGTCGCCCTGCTGCGCGCCCCGCTCCGCGGCCGCGACCGACGCGCCCCCTGGGCCGACGACCCGACGGCCGGCACGGACCGGGTCGCCTGTGAGGAACTGCTGAGCGGCGCGGCCGGGGACGGGGTCTTCATGGACGCCCTCCGGGTGGCCAGCCCCAGCCTGGCGGCGCTGGTGGCCGCGTGCGCCCGGCCCGGCGGATCCGCCGGTCGCAGCGACGCCCAACTGCGTCGGGCCGTGGTCTCGGTGCTGCGCTACGAGATCCGGCTGCGCTCCCGCTGCACCCCCTTCGGCCTCTTCGCGGGCGTCGCCCCGGTCGCTCTCGCCGCCGCTGCCGAGGGCCCGGCGGCCAAGGTCTCCTGGTCGGGCCCGGCACACAGCCGTACCCGCGTCGACCTGGACTGGCTGCTGCGGCTGGTCCAGCAGCTGGAACGGGACCGCGAGCTGCTCCCGCACCTGACGCTGCACGTCCACGGCGGGACCGTCCCGCGCGGTGACCGGCTGGTGACCGCCGCGCCGTCCAACCCCGGGGTCACGGCGGGCGACAGCGCCCGCAGCGAGGTCTCGGTACGGCTGACCCCGGTGGTCGCCGCCGCCCTGGAACTCGCCGCCGCCGGCCTCACCGGCAGCGCGGCCGCCGCCGAGCTGGAGCGGCGCTTCCCCGCCGCCGCGCCCGGCGCGGCCGCCACCCTGCTGGCCACGCTGGTCCGGCAGGAGTTCCTGATCACCGGCCTGCGCCCGGTGCTGGACGGCGGTGACCCGCTGGGCCGGGTGATCGGCGTGCTGAGCGCCGCGGAGGAGTCCGCCGGTAGGCCGCTGCCGATGCTCGCGGCCCTGCGCGCCGTCGCCGCCGACCGCGACCGGTACGACGACGCACCGCTCGGCGAGCGTGGTGCGACGCTGGCCGCGCTCGAACAGAGGATGCGTCAGCTCGCCGACGCCGACCGGCTGGTCCACGTCGACCTGGCGCTGGGCGCCGAGGTGCGACTGCCGCACTCCGTCGCCGAGGAGGCGGCCCGCGGGCTGGGCGTGCTGTGGCGGCTGTCCCAGGCCGTACCGACGCCGCTGCGCGGCTACCACGGGGACTTCCTGCAACGCTACGGACCGGACCGGGTCGTCCCGGTGCCGGAGGTGCTGGACGACACGCACGGGCTCGGCTCCCCGGCCGGCTACACCTGGCCGGCCTCCTCCCGCACCGCGGACCCTGCCCCGCAGCCGGACAGGGAACGGCAACTGCTGCTGGGCAGGCTCGCCGCGGAGGCGGTGCGCGACGGCGCGAGGGAGGTGGTGCTGACGGACGAGCTCGTGGCCCGGCTGGCCCCTGGAGAGCCCGCCGCTGAGCTGCTCCCGCGCTCCTGCGAGCTGTTCTGCACCCTGGTCGCCGCCGACGAACGGGCGCTGGCGGAGGGGGACTTCCTGCTGGTCGGCCACGGCGGGCAGGGCGCCCTGGAGGCCGGCGCCACCTACGGCCGCTTCGCCGGGCTCGCCGGTTCGGTCAACGAGGAGCTGGCCGCGTTCTGCTTCCCCGAGGAGCCGGACGCCACGCACCTGGCCGTCTCCTTCCAGCCGCGTCTCACCCGGGCATTGAACGTCGCCAACAGCCCGCGCACCGCCGGGCACGAGGTGGCGGTCGGGCTGCCGCCGGACCCTGCCGCGACGGCCGTACGGCTGGAGGAGATCGGCGTCGGCGCGACCCTCGACCACCTGTATCTGGTGCACCTGCCCACCGGGCGGCGGCTGCTCCCGCACGCCCACCACGCCCTCGACCTGCGCGGCCAGGCGCCGAACGCCGCCCGCTTCCTGCTGGAGGTCGGCCGCGAGGCCCACCGCGCGCACGCGCCCTGGGACTGGGGACCGGCCGCGAACGCGCCGTTCCAGCCCCGGGTCCGCTACGGCCGGACGGTGCTCGCCTCCGCCGTCTGGCGCCTGGACGAGTTGCGCGGGCACACCCGGCTCGACCCGGCCGGCTGGGCGGAGGCCGTGCACGGCTGGCGGGAGCGCTGGCGGGTTCCGGCGCGGCTGGTGCTCACCCGCGCCGACCACCGGCTGCCGGTGGACCTGACCGAGAGCCGGCATCGGGAGCTGCTGCGCGACGCGCTCGCCAAGGACGCCGATCTGCTCGCCGTCGAGCTGCCCGGCGGCGAGGACCGGGCCGACGGCTGGCTGCGGGACTCCGAGGACCTGGCGCACCACTCCGAGCTGGCGCTGGCCTTCGTCCGGCGGCCGTCCGCCGCGGCGTCCTCCGCCGCGGCCGCGCTCGCCCGCACGACGCCGGTGCGCCCGGCCGGGCCGCGGCTCGCCGGGCCCGGCGGCGAGTGGCTGTACGCGAAGCTCTACCTCGCGGGCCGCAGGACCGACTCCTTCCTGGTCGAGCAGCTCGCTCCCTTCCTCGCCGAACTTCCTGAGCCGGCACGCTCGTTGATCGACCGATGGTTCTTCATCCGCTACCGGGACCCGGACGACCACGTCCGGCTGCGCTGCCACGGTCCCGCCGACGGCCTGTGGCGGGAGCTGCTGCCCCCGCTGCGCGACGCGGTCCGGCGGTGGAACGCCCAGGGCCTGGTCGGGCGACTGGTCCTGGACGGCTACGACCCCGAGTGGGAGCGCTACGGCGGCCCCGAGGCGCAGGCCGCCGCCGAGCGCTTCTTCGCCGCCGACAGCCGCACCGCCCTCGCGCTGCTGACGCTCGCCCGGCAGCGGGACGGCCGGAGCGGCCCGGTGCCGTGGGACAAGGACACCCTGGCCGCGCTCGCGCTCGCCGCCGTCGCGCACGGCTTCGGCCCGCCGCCGGCGGCGGACCCCTGCTCCCGCTACCCGGATCCGGGCGCGGCCTGGCTGGCCGGGAGCGCGGTCGGCGTGCAGCCGCCCGCCGACTTCCGGACGCATCGGGCGCAGTGGCTACGGCTGATCGACCCGGTCGGCGGCTGGCCCGCGTTGGCCGAGCACCCGCTCGGCGGACGGCTGACGCGGGCCCTGGCCGACCAGGCGGAACAGCTGCGGGCCTATCGCGAGGAGCTGGACGCGATCGCCGCCCGCGGCGCCGACTGGTCCCCGCACTCCCGGGTGCTGACGAGCCTGCTGCACATGTCGTGCAACCGGCTGCTCGGCACCGACCCCGAGGCCGAGAAACGCGCGCACGCCCTGGCCCGCGCCTGCCTGACGGGCAACGCCGACCGGAGGAGGCACCAGCGGTGACCACGGCACCGGTGTCCACCGGGGTGGGGACCGCTCGGACCCGGCGGATCGCCGCCGTGGTCGACCGGGTGGCCGCCGCCCTCGACGGCGATCCCGGTCCGACCGGGCCCGCGGTCTCCCTGGAGGGCGGCGCCGGGGTCGCCCTGCTCCTCGCCGAGCTGGCCCGTCGCGACCCCGCTCGGCTGCCCGCCGCGCACGGCCGACTGGCCGCGGCCGCCGAGGCCCTGAAAGGAACCGCCTCGTTCGGCGGGCAGCACGGCCCGGCCGCCGTGCTGACGGCCGTTCAGGCGGCCGCCAAGGTCGGCGGCCACTACCCGGGGCTGCGCCGCACCCTGACGGCACATGTCGCCGCGGAGCAGCTCGGCCGCCTGGCGGCGACCGAAGGCACCGGACCGGGGGTCACCTGGGCCGACTACGACGTCATCACCGGGGCCGCCGGGGTCGGGCGGGTGCTGCTCGGCGCGGTCACCGACGGCGACGCCGAGGAACGGGCCGCCGCCGAGCCCGCGCTGCGCGCCACCCTCACCCGCCTCGTCGGGATCAGCCGACCGGTGCGGGTGGACGGCCGGCAGGCGCCCGGCTGGTGGGTACCGGCCCACCGCCAGGTGACCGAGGCGGACCGGACCCGCTTCCCACGCGGCGCTCTCGACCTCGGGACCGCGCACGGCATCGCGGGCCCGCTGGCACTGCTCGCCCGCAGCGCCGAACTGGGCGTGACCGTCGCAGGACAGTCGGCTGCCCTGCGCCGGATCGGCGACTGGCTGGCCGAGCGGGCCGACCGGGACGCCTACGGGCCGTACTGGGAGCCGCGGCTTCCGCTGGACGACGAGTGGGCCAGGGCCCGGGGCGGGCGCACGCCTCCTGCTCCACCCCGCACGGCCGGGGCGGGCGCCGCCTGGTGCTACGGGACGGTCGGCATCGCCAACAGCCTGCTGCGCGCGGCGGGAGTGACCGGCGAGCAGGACTGGGCCCGGCTCGCGCTGGCCGGCGCGCACGGGGTGTCGGCCCGGCCGGGCAGTCTCGACGCTCTGCGGGGTCCCACCGTCTGCCACGGCGAGGCCGGCTTCCTGCAGACCCTGTGGCGGCTCGGACGCCAGTCCGCCGACCCGGCCCTGCTCGCCCGCTGCGACGCGCTGGCCGACCGGCTGGCCGGGGCCTGGGACGAGCGGTCCCGCTACGGCTACCGGCACCTGAGCGGCCCCCGCGGCGCGGCCGGGCCGCAGTACGGCCGACCGCCGGTCGAGGACAACCCCGGCATCTTCGAGGGCGCCGCAGGCGTGGCCGCCGCCCTGCTGTCGACGCTGCCGCACCCCGCCGGGACGGACGGCGAGGCGCACGAGCCGGTCTGGGACCGCGTCCTGCTGCTGTCCTGATCGGCGGATCCGACGGCTCCCCGGCAGGCCCACCTGCACGGTTCGCCTCCCGCGCCGGAGGCCGGAGCAGGGCCGGACCGGCCGTGCCGACGGCCCGGGCCGATCCGACGCGGATCTGAAGACGGCCCTAGCCTGGAGGGGTGGAGACCGGCAGCCTGGGGATCCGGCTGTTCGGCGAGCTCACGGTGGAGCTCGGCGGGCGTCCCCTCGCGCTGCCCGCCGGGCGGGCGAGGGAGCTGCTGGCGTGGTTCGCGCTCGCGCCGGGACCGCACGCGCGCGGGCGCGTCGCCGGGACCTTCTGGCCCGCCGCGCCGGAGCAGGCCGCCAGGGCCAGCCTGCGCAGCACCGTCTGGTCGCTGCGGGCCGCGCTGGGCGAGGCCGCGGAGGAGCACCTGATCGCCGACCGGTCCTGCGTCGGACTGCGCGCCGAGTACCTGACCGTCGACCTCGCGGAGTTCGCACGGCTGGCCGAGGACGGCCGGCCGCGGGAGGCGATGGCGCTGTGCCGGGGCGAGCTGCTGTCCTCCTTCGATCAGGACTGGGCGGTCAACGCCCGCGAGGAGCACCAGGTCAGGGTCGCCGCCCTGCTCGCGCAGACCGCGCAGGCCGCGGGCGAGGGCGGGGAACTGGGCGAGGCGCTGGCCGCGGCGGGCCGACGGCTGGCGCTGCGTCCCTACGACGAGGAGGCCGCCGCCGCACTGATGGAGTTGCTCGCGGCGTCCGGCAACCGTCCGGCGGCGCTGGCGGTCCACGCCGGCCTGCGGCGCCGGCTGGAGCGCGAGCTGGGCGTGACCGAGGGGCCGCAACTCGCCGCGCTGGCCCGCAGCATCCGTGCGGCCGACCGTCCCGCGCCCACCCCGCGTCCGCACCCGCGTCCGCACCCGCCCCGATGCTGGGACGCGAGGCGGAAGTCGCCGCACTTGACCGGGCCTGGCAACAGGCCGAACAGGGCCGGGGCTCGGTGTTCGCCCTGGCGGGCGACGGCGGCATGGGCAAGACCCTGCTGGTCACCGAGTTGCGGCGGCGGCTCGACGCGAGCGGCGTCCGGACCCTGACCGGTTACGCGGACGCGCCGGCCGGAGGCGTGCCCTACGCCCTGTGGGCGGACGTGCTCGCCGACCTGGCCGACCCCGCCGCCGACGGGGAGCACCGGGTCGATCCCGACGCCGAGCGCCTGCGGCAACTGGAGCGCTGCACGCAACTGCTGCTGCGGGCCACCAGGGAGGGTCCGCTGCTGCTGGTTCTCGAGGACGTGCACCGGGCCGACCCTTCCAGCCTGGACCTGCTCGCCTACGCGGGCCGCCGGCTGGCCGGTCAGTCGTCCTGCCTGGTGGTGCTGACCCGGCGTCGGCTCCCCGGCCACCGAAGACTCGACGCGGTCCTGGCCGCGCTGCGCGCCTCCGGCAGCATCGGCGGCGAGGTGGAACTGGCCCCGCTCCCCGACCGGGTGCTGCGGCAACTCGCCCTGTCTCAGCCGGGACTGACGGAGGCCCAGGCAGCGCGGATCGCCCGGATCGCGGACGGCAATCCGCTGCTCACGGTGGAGGCGGCCCGCGCGGCGGCGCTGCGCGACGCCGACCTGGCGGCGGGGCTGCGCGGAGCCGTCCACGCGGCGCTCGGCCGGCTCTCGCCCGAGGCGCGCCAGGCCGTCACCTTCGTCGCGGCCGCGGGACGCGCGCTGTCCATGCCCGAACTGCGCTCCCTTCCGCTCGCCGACGCCGACGCCGCGGCCACGGAGGCCCTGAGCTCGGGGCTGCTCCAGGCTGACGCCTCCGGCGTCGGCTTCCGCCACGCGCTGCTGCGCGACGCCTGCTACGCCGACCTGCCCGGCCCCCCGCGCGCCGCGGCCCACGCCGCGTTGGCCACGGCGCTGGCCGCCCGCTCGGAGACGTCGGCCGGGCCGCGGTCGGGGCGGACCCGGACGGCCGCCGAGCTGGGCCGGCATCTGCGGCTGGCCGGGGAACCGACGGCCGCGGCCGCACGGTACGCCGAGGCAGCCCGGGCGGCCCGCGCCGTGTGCGCGCTGCGGGAGGCGGCGGGCTTCCTGCGGGAGTCCCTCGCGCTCGTCCCCGACGCGCCGGACCTGCTGGTGGAACTCGCCGAGGTCGAGGCCTGGCAGGGACGTCTGCCGGAGTCCGACCAGGCCTTCGAGCGGGCACTGGAGCTGATCGCCCCCGAGAACAGCGCGCCGCAGGTGCGCGCGTGGCTGCGGCGCGGCTACTGGATGCGCGGCGGGCTCTGCCATCCGCGCGAGTCGCAGCGCAGCTTCACCCTCGTGCTCGACCTGCTCGACCGCGCACCCGAGGCGGCCGACGCCGACACCAGGGCCCAGGCACTGGCCGGGCTCGCCTGGGCGCAGGCCGTCGCCGGAGATCCCGCGGAGGTGGAACGGATCCTGCGTGAGGTCTCCGAGGTGACCGGCCACCGCACGCCCAGCGATCTGCTCGCCCACGACATCGCGCTGGCACGCGGCCACGCGCTGATCAGGGCGGGTCAGCTCAGCGAGAGCTACGGCCCGCTTATCGCGGGCGCGGCGGCGGCCGGGCGGGCGGGCCGTCCGGAGCTCGGGTACAGCTCGCTGATGAACGCCGCCAGCGCCGCGGCCTGTGCCGGCGACTGGGAGCGTGCGCTCGACTTCACCGACCGCTGTCTGGCGCTGGTCGTCCCCAACGGCCTGCTGCGCGACACGGTCTACACGCATTCGGCGCGGGTGGCGGTGCTCTGCAGGCTGGGCCGGCCGGTCGAGGCGCGGGCCGCCTGCGCGGCGGGCGAGGAGGTCGCGGCGCGCACCGGTCTGCCGGACCTGATCGCGCTCGGCCATCACGACCGAGGGCAACTGGCCCTGGCGGTGGGCGATCCGGCCACCGCCGCGACCGAGCTCGCGGAGGCGCTGGCACGGCAGGAGGTGCCGGTCAGCCGTCCCCGCACGCGGCTGCTGCTCGCCGAGACGCTGGCCAGGGCCGGACGGTGGGAGCACGCGCGGGCCCAACTGCGCGAGGCGGCGCTGGAACCGGTCTCCGCCGGCGACTTCCCCGCGACCCTCGTGGCCCGGATGAGCCACGTCCAGGGCCTGATCGCGCTCGCCGAGGGCGACCGGCGGACGGCCGCGGCGCGGCTGGAGGAGTCGGCGGCGGCCTGGCGCCGCAGCGTGGGCCACTTCGACGGGGACGCGGTCTCCGGCTCCCTGATCGATCTGGGCCGCCCTCCGATCAGCGCGCTGGTCGAGCCCGCCCGTGAGTTGTCGGCGGTCCTCGCCGACCTCGCCACGCTGGACGATCGAAGGAAGAGGTGACGCGCCGTGCCGGAGTTCGACGAGGAACTGGCCATCGCCGCCCCGCCCGAGGAGGTGTGGAAGCTGCTCTACGACCCGGTCGGCTTCCCCCGCTGGTGGGCCGGGGTCGGCAGCGTCGACACGACGACGCCGGACGGCTACACCCTCTACCCGGAGGGCTACCCGGACTTCCCCATGCCCCAGCTGCTCAGCGCCAGCCGCGCCGACGGCGTGGTGCGGATCTCCTGCCTGGTCTCCGACCTGGTCTTCGAGTGGCGCCTGAGCTCCACACCCGACGGCGCGACCCTCCTCTCCGCCCACGTCGAGATCCCCGCCGCGGAGTCCGCCCGCCTGGCCACCCAACGCGAGGTCATCCACACCTCCCTCCACCGCCTGTCCGCGCTGGCCGCGCAGGCCGCCGGGAGCAGCCGGGGCTGAGGGCTGTACCGAGCAGGCCGAACGTCGTCTGCCCGCCCGGACGCGCCTGCGCGCGGGTGGTCGACCGCCGCGCGCGACACCGGCTGAGCCGAGGCTTCCGCCGGCGGGATCCGGCGGTCATGACAAGGGCGGGGCCGAGCAGGCCGAACGGCCGCTCGGCCGCCCGGAGGTCCCGGCACGCACGCGGCCGACCGCCGCGCGCGGCGCCGCTGGACCGCTGAGGCAGCGGGATTCCCACGATCGGGGGACGTTCTGCGGCCAAGGACGGCTGACCCGCCCCGACGTCCAGGAGGACTGGGCGGGCGAGCCGTGCGCGGTGGCGGGCCGGCCGTCCTCGCGCCGGGCCGGGCCCACCCCGCAGGGCCTCCCCCAGCCCTCGGCCGCTGCGTGGTCGGCCCCGGCTGATCCGCCGCGGGTGACGTCAGGCCTAACGGACCGCCGCGCAGCAGTCCGCAGTGAGGCCGGTCGGGAGGCTGTCGCCGCCGAAGACCGTGACGGTCGCCTCGTCGCCGCCGAGGGCCGCCACGGCGAGCAGCAGCGCGCCGGCCGTCCAGGTGGTGCGCTCCTCGGGCCAGATCGCGTCGTCCTCGAAGACGTAGCCGGTCCAGTAGCCGCCGTCCTCGTGGCGCAGGTGCTGGATGGACTGCAGGATCTCCACGGCGCGGGTGGACTCGCCGATCGCCCACAGGGCCAGCGCCAGCTCCGCGCTCTCCCCACCGGTCACCCACGGGCGGTCGGAGACGCAGCGCACGCCGAGCCCGGGCACGACGAAGCGGTCCCACTCGCGCTCGATCCGCTCCTTGGCCGCCGGGCCGCGCAGCGCCGTGCCGAGGACCGGGTAGTACCAGTCCATCGAGTAGCGGTCCTTGTCGAGGAAACGCTCGGGGTGGTGGGCGACCGCGTGACCGAGCTGACCGGCCGCCAGCTCCCAGTCCGGCTGCGGCTCCTCCAGGTAGTCGGCGATCGCCAGCGCGCAGCGCAGCGCGTGGTGGACGCTGGAGCAGCCGGTCAGCAGGGCCTCGTCGGGCGCCGAACCGTTCTCCTCGCGCCGCCAGGAGACCGTGCCGTCCGCCCGGCCGAGCCCCAGCACGAAGGCCACCGCCCGGCCGACGGTCGGCCAGATCTCCTCCAGGAAGGAGTCGTCGCCGGTCGCCAGGTGGTGGTGCCAGGCCCCGACCGCGACGTAGGCGCAGAAGTTGGACTCCCGGTTGAGGTCGCTCGGCTCGCCCTCCCGGTAGGCGGCATACCAGGAGCCGTCCGTGTTCTGACGTCGCATCAGCCAGCGGTAGGCGGCCTCGGCCGCCGCGTGCTCGCCGGCGACGTCCAGCGCCATCGCCGCCTCGACGTGGTCCCAGGGGTCGAGGTGACCGCCGGTGAACCACGGGATCGCGCCGTCGGCGCGCTGCTCGGCGAGGATGCTGCGCACGGTCGCCGCGGCCTGCTCGGAGGTGAGCACGCCGTCCAGGGTCAGCGTCCTCACGCCCGGCTCCCGTGCGGCTTGGTCGCGTAGGCGACGAAGCTCTTGCCGATGGCGGGGTTGAGCGCCTTCTCGGTCCAGCGGGTCAGCTTGCCGATCACCGGGGCGCCGACGATGTCCCAGACCAGCAGCTGGTGGTAGGCGCGCACCGGCAGCGCCTTCTCGTTGTCGACGCCGACCGCGCACTTGATCCACCAGTACGGCGAGTGCAGCGCGTGGGCGTGGTGCGTGCCGTAGGGGTCCAGACCGGCTCCGCGCATCTTCTCCAGCAGCTCGTCGCCCCGGTAGATGCGGATGTGGCCGCCCTCGACCTCGTGGTACGCGTCCGAGAGCGCCCAGCAGATCTGCTCGGGCAGCCAGCGCGGCACGGTGATCGCGATCGAGCCGCCGGGACGCAGCACCCGCACCATCTCGGCGAGCACGCCCTTGTCGTCGGGGATGTGCTCCATCACCTCGGAGATGATGATCTTGTCAAAGCTGTCGTCGGGGAAGGGCAGCGACAACGCGTCGCCCTCGACCGCGATGGCGGAGGCGCCGGCCGGGGCCTCGCCCTCCAGCTCCATCGCCGCGAACCAGCGCCGGACCTCGCGGATCTCCTCCGGGTTCCGGTCCAGGGCGACCACGCGGCCGCCGCGCCGGTACACCTCGAAGGCATGGCGTCCTCCGCCGCAGCCGAGGTCGAGCACCCGGTCGCCGGGGGCGATCGGGAAACGGGAGAAGTCGACGGTCAGCACGGCCGGGGCTCCTAACGGTTGCGGTGAAGGGGCGAGGCGGAGGAACGGGGGTGGGGTCAGACGTAACGCCAGCCGGCGCCGGAGCGGGCGTGCCGCCCGACCCCGGTGGCGATCGCCTCGCGGTAGCGCTCGACGGTCAGCTCGGCGGCCCGTCGCCAGGTGAAGCGGGTGAGCACGCGCTCGCGTCCCGCCGCGCCGATGCGGGCCCGCAGCTCCGGCTCGTCCAGCAGCCGGCCGAGGGCCAGCGCCAGGGCGCCGGGGTCGCCCGGCGGCACCGCCAGGCAGCTCTCCCCGTCCGGCCCGGCGACCTCGGGGATCGCGCCGCCGGTCGTGGCGACCAGCGGGGTCCCGGTGGCCATCGCCTCGGCGGCGGGCAGCGAGAAGCCCTCGTAGAGGGAGGGCACACAGGCGACCTGCGCGCTGCGGACCAGGTCCACGAAGGCGGCGTCGTCGATGCCGCCGCGGAACTCGACCGCGCCCTCCAGGTCCAGACGGCGGATCGCCTCGGCGACCGGCCCGCCCTCGGGCCGCTTCCCGACGACGACGAGATGCGCGTCGCGCTCGGTGCGGACCTTGGCGAGCGCCTCGACCAGGTGCACCAGGCCCTTCAGCGGCACGTTGGCGCTGGCCGTGGTGACGATCCGGCCGGGGACCTCGGCGACGGCGGGGTTCGGCGACCACAGGTCGACGTCCGCGCCGATCGGCACGACGTGGACTCGCTGCGGCGCGACGTCGAGGTGCTCGACGATCTCCCTGGCGGAGCTCTCGGAGACGGTCAGCACCGAGTCGAGCCTGGCCGCGACCCGCCGCTGCATCCTGGTGAAGCCGTACCAGCGACGCACCGAGAGCTTCTTCAGCACGCCGCCGGCCGCGGCGAGGTCGAGCGCGCGGTCGACGGTGATCGGGTGGTGGATCGTGGTGACCAGCGGGAAGCCGATCCGGTCCAGGCCGAGCAGACCGTAGCCGAGGGTCTGGTTGTCGTGCACGACGTCGTAGCGGCCGCGGTGCAGGGCGAGGTGCCGCCGGGCGCGCAGGCTGAAGGTCAGCGGTTCGGGGAAGCCGCCGGTGCGCATGATCGCCGTCTCCAGCACGTCGACGGGCCCGCGGTACTCGGACAGCCCCGGCGTCCGGAACGGGTCCGGGTCGCGGTACAGGTCCAGGCTGGCGATCTCGCCGAAGGCGAGCCTTCCCGGCCCGGCGGGGTCGACGGCGTCGAAGTCGAGCGTCGGGTAGGGCTGACCGCCCAGCACGTGCACGTCGTGCCCGAGCCGCGCGAGCTCCCGCGACAGGTGCCGGACGTACACGCCCTGCCCGCCGCAGAACGGATTGCCCTTGTACGACAGCAGGGCGATACGCAGCGGCTCGTCGTGGCTCGCGGTCAACTGGACCCCTCTCCTGGGTCTCTTGCTTCTCTCCTGCGCCCTCCCCGGGCTGCCCCGGTCAGGGTAATCTAGAACACGTTCCAGCGGGGTGGCAGCGAGAGAGCTTGAAGATTACCGGTCCGTAGCTTTTCGAAATCCGCCGGGGCGGGTGATTCGCGCCACGCACGCCCTCTGCGCCATCATTCGTGGGATCCAGTGGTAGGTACGTAGGAGCTCTCGATGACGACCAGCCCGCGGCCGGCGGCACCGCCGCTCACCGAGCGTCAGGAGGCGCGGCGCCGCCGCATCCTGCACACCGCCGCGCAGTTGGCCTCCCGCGGCGGCTTCGAGGCCGTGCAGATGCGGGAGGTCGCCGACACGGCGGGCGTGGCCCTCGGCACGCTCTACCGGTACTTCCCCTCCAAGGTCCACCTGCTCGTGGCGACGATGCAGGACCAGCTGCAGCTCTTCCAGGAGCAGACCCGCAAGCATCCCGCCGTCGGCGAGGACCCGGGCGCGCGGGTGGCGGAGACCCTGATGCGGACCTTCCGCGGCCTCCAGCGCGAGCCGCAGCTCGCCGAGGCGATGGTCCGCGCCCTCACCTTCGCGGACCGCTCGGTGAGCGCGGAGGTCGACCAGGTCAGCCGGATCACCGGCGCGCTGATCCTGGACGCGATGGGCCTGGACCACCCGCCGACCCGCGAGCAGTTGGCCGCGGTGCGGGTGATCGAGCACACCTGGCACTCCGCGCTGGTCACCTGGCTCTCCGGCCGGGCCTCCATCGCCCAGGTCCGCATCGACCTGGAGACGGCCTGCAAGTTGTTGACTCTGGAGGGCTAGTCGCACCTCCCCAGGGGCGCGGGGAACTGCGCGACAAGCCACTGACATGCGGATGGTCCTCAACGCGCAGGGCCATCCGTCCACGGTGGTTGCTCGCGTAGTTCCTCGCGGCCCCAGGAAGGTGCAACTGAACCTAGTCGGGGAAAACCGGGTCCCCCGTCTCCGCCAGTTGGATGAGGATCGCCTCGACCGGGCAGCTCTCCGCCGCGGCGAGGACCGCCTCGGAGGCGTCGATCTCCTCCTCGATCGGGTGCGACTGGCGTGCCGAGTCCAACCGGAACGCCTCCGGCGCGCTCGCCGCGCAGAAGCCGCCGCTGATGCAGACCCCCCGGTCGACCTCGACCCGCCAGCGGTCGCCCATCAGCTCTCCCCGGGGACGGCGTAGCCCTGCGGCAGGTTGATGGTCTTCTCCTCAAGGAAGCCGGCCAGGCCCTCGACACCGAACTCGCGGCCCAGGCCGGAGTTCTTGAAGCCGCCGAACGGGCCGTTGAAGTCCAGGCTGAAGCTGTTGACCGAGAAGGTCCCGGTCCGCACCTGCCGGGCGATCTCCACGCCGTGCTCTGCGTCGCCGGCCCAGACACTGCCGGAGAGGCCGTAGTCGGAGTCGTTGGCGATGCGGATCGCGTCCGCCTCGTCGTCGTAGGGCAGCAGGCAGACCACCGGGCCGAAGATCTCCTCGCGGGCGACCCGCATCCGGTTGTCGACCGAGCCCAGCAGCGTCGGCTCCACGTACCAGCCCTTCGGCTGCGCGGCCGGGACCCCGCCGCCGGTGAGGACCTTCGCGCCCTCCTCCTGGCCGATCCGGATGTAGTCGAGGTTCCGCTGCTGCTGGCGCTTGGCCACCAGCGGGCCGATCTGGGTCTCGGCCGCGAGCGGGTCGCCGACGACCAGCGCGCTGACGGCCGCCGCCATCTTCTCGGCGATCTCGTCGTAGCGGGAGCGGGGGGCCAGCACTCGGGTCAGCGCGACGCAGGCCTGCCCGTTGTTCATGTAGGAGGAGCCCATCAGGTTGGTCACCGCGGCGTCGAGATCCGCGTCAGGGAGCAGGATCGCGGCGGACTTGCCGCCCAGCTCCAGGGTGACCCGGGTGAGGTTGCGCGAGGCGACCTCCATGACGCGCTTGCCGGCCGCGACGGAGCCGGTGAAGGAGACCTTGTCGATGCCGGGGTGTCCGACCAGGTACTCGCTGACCTCGCGGTCGGCGGGCAGGATGCTGAGGACGCCCTCCGGCAGCCCGGCCTCGGTGGCGATCTCGGCGAGCAGGTACGAGTCGAGCGGCGTCTCCGGCGACGGCTTGAGCACCACCGTGCAGCCCATCAGCAGCGCGGGGGCGAGCTTCGCGGCGGCGATGAACTGCGGCACGTTCCACGGCGCGACCGCCGCCACCACGCCGACCGGCTCGCGTCGGACCAGGATCGGGCTGAGCACGCCGCTGCGGTACTCCTCGAGGACCACCTTGCGGGCGTTGCCGATCGCGGCGTCCCAGATCATCATCGGGCCGAAGGCCTGGGCCAGGATGCTCCACGAGTACGGCGAGCCGTTCTCGGAGCTGATGACGCGGGCGATCTCGTCGGCACGGGCGGCGATGCCGTCCTTGATCCGCGTGCAGACCTCGATCCGCTCCTCCAGGCTCATCCGGGGCCAGGGGCCCTCGTCGAAGGCCCTGCGCGCGGCGGCGACGGCCCGGTCGACGTCCTCGCGGGAGGCGTGCGGCACGCGTCCGATGACCTCCTCGGTGTGCGGAGAGATCACCTCGATCACGTCGCCGCCCGCCGGTGCGACCAGCGCACCGCCGATGTAGAGCTCGCCGTACTCGGTGACGCCACCGCTGTCGGTCATCGATCTCTCCTCCCACGGGACACCGGAAAGCGGCCGTCCCACTCCATGAGAACTGATACCAGTTCTACTTATAGGCGGCAATGCCCATGCAGTACCCTCCCCACTTAGGTGCAAGACGCAAGGAACGTGTTCCATATTTCAGGAGGCCCCGTGCTGCAGGACACCCCCGACCGTGCGGCATGGCGCGACCGGGTCCTCCCGCCCGTGCAGGACTTGGGCGGCGGCGTGTGGAGCATTCCCGTGCCGATCCCCGACAGCCCGCTCCGCTACACGCTCGTGTACCTGCTGGAGAGCGCGCGCGGTCCGGTCCTGGTCGACACCGGCTGGGACGACCCGACCGGCCGCGAGATCCTCGCCGCCGGCATCGGGCAGGCGGGTTTCGCGCTCTCCGACATCCACGGAGTGCTGATCACCCACCACCACCCCGACCACCACGGCCTCTCCGCGCACGTCCGCGAGGCGTCCGGGGCGTGGCTCGCGATGCACGAGGCCGAGGCGGCGGTGGTGCGGGCGATCCGCGACGTGCCGACCGAGAAGTGGATCGGCCGGATGGCCCGGTCCATGCGGGCGGCGGGCATCCCGCAGGAGCACCTCGACGGGCTGGCGTCCTGGGGCGGCGACTCCGAGAACGGTCCGGCGACGCTGGGCGCGGCGGTGCCGGACCGCGAACTGGTCCACGGCGAGAGCGCGGGCGTGCCGGGACGCGAACTCCGGGTGATGTGGACGCCGGGCCACACGCCGGGACACGTCTGCCTCTACCTGGACGAGAAGCCGAGAACCCGGCTGCTGAGCGGCGACCACCTGCTGCCGACGATCAGCCCGGTGGTGAGCCTCTACCCGGAGAACCCGCAGGACGAGCCGACGGACCCGCTCGGCGACTTCCTCGACTCCCTGGAGCGGATCGCGGCGCTCGCGCCGGAGGAGATCCTCCCCGCCCACCAGTACCGCTTCACGGACGCGCCGGGCCGCGTGCAGACCCTGCTGGACCACCACGCGGAACGCCTCGCCGACCTGCACAGCCAGCTGCGCGACGAACCGCTGACCCTGTGGCAGGCGGCCCAGGGCATGCACTGGAACCGCCCCTGGTCCGAACTCGGCTTCCTCGCCCGCCACCTCGCGGTCTCCGAGGCCGCGGCCCACCTCCGCCGCCTGGTGAAGACGGGCCTCGCCGAAGCGGTCACCGACGAGGAGCCGATCCGCTACCACGCGAGATAGCAGGCGAGCAACCAGGCAGTGCCTCAGGGGCGCGGGGAACTGCGCGAGCAACCCCCCGGGGCGGATGGCCCTGCACGTTCGGGGCTCCACCTGCGTGGGTGGCTTGTCGCGCAGCTCCTCGCGCCCCTGAGGTAGTGCAACTGCCCTCTGCTCCAAGGCGTCGCGCCCGCGCGCCGGAGGCGCGCAGTTCCTCGCGCCCCTGGGGAGTTGCCACCCACCCGTTGCTACGACGTGCCCCACCCGCGCCCAGCCTCACTCGCGGGGTGACCGTGGCCACAGGATCCGGCCTCTGGGAGCGCCCGCGACGCAGGCTAAGGTGTGGCTCACAACTTGATCCGCGTCCCAGCAGGGGAAGCCGGTGGGATTCCGGCGCTGACCCGCAACCGTAGAGCCGGAGTACCTGCCAGGGGACGCGAGCGGCGCGCCGTGCCCGGTCAGGGCCCGGCACCGTCGAGGCTACGGATCGTCCACCGCTCATCGAAAGGCTCCATCCGCCATGCTCTCCGCCGTCCGCCCCGCCGCGAAGGCGGCCTGCGGTGTCGCACTCTCCGCCGCCGTCCTGCTCGGCGCAGCCGGCCCCGCGCTCGCCGCGTCGGCGAGCCCCGCGCCGCTGCCGACCGCGCTCTACGGCAAGAGCGACGCCACCTACGACGGCGTCTGGCGGCAGTCGCTGAGCCTGCTCGCGCTGCACACCCAGGGCGTCACCCCGGCCGCGGCCGCCGTGGACTGGCTGACCGTGCAGCAGTGCGCCGACGGCGGCTGGTCCTCCTACAACGCGGACCCGGCCAAGCCCTGCACCGCGGCCACCGAGGACACCAACGCCACCGCCGTCGCCGTCCAGGCGCTGGCCGCGCTCGGTGGGCACGACGCCGCCGTGGCCAAGGCCGTGGCCTGGTACAAGAACGTGCAGAACAAGGACGGCGGCTGGTCCTACAACCCGGGGGCCGCCAGCGACGCGAACTCCACCGCGCTGGTCGTCACCGCGCTCGCCGCCGCCAAGACCGACCCGGCGTCCGTGTCCAAGGACGGCAAGAGCGCCGTCCAGGGCCTGGCCGCGTTCCAGCTCGGCTGCTCCGCGCCCGCGGCCCAGCAGGGCTCGTTCGCCTACCAGCCGGACAAGAGCGGCAAGCTCGCCGCCAACGGTCTGGCCAGCGCGCAGGGCACGCTCGGCGCCCAGCAGGCGTTCCTGCCGGTGGCCGCGTCCACCGCGAGCGCCGCCGCGACCGCGGCCTGCACCGACTCCGCGGCCTCCGCCGCGAACTACCTCGCCGCACAGCTCAAGGGCGGGCAGGAGCACCTGACCCAGGCGCTCGCCGGCGCCGCGCCCAGCCCCGACTACGCCGCCACCTCGTGGGCCGTCATGGCGCTGGCCCACCAGGGCCGGCTCTCGGACGCGCAGGGCGCGATGACCTGGCTGCAGCAGAACGGCCAGGCGTGGACCCACGACCAGACCGGCGCGCTCAGCCCGAGCGCCCTCTCGCTGCTGATCCTGGCGGCGCAGGCGACCGGCGTGGACGCGACGAAGTTCGGCACCAGCAACCTGGTGACGCAGCTGGAGAGCACCGGGCCGGCCCCCGCCGCGACCCCGGGCGTCGCGAGCGCCCGGCGAGCCCCGCCTCCGCGACCGCCGCGCCCGCGAAGAAGAGCAGCGGCAGCTCGCCGTGGTGGATCTTCGGCGTGGTGCTGGTCGCCAGCATCGGCGCCGGACTGTTCATCAGCTACACCCGCGGCAACCGCGGCAAGCGCTCTTGATCCGCACCCGCACCGCACGGGCGGCGGCCGTTCTGGCCGTCGCCCTGCTCG
This sequence comes from Streptacidiphilus rugosus AM-16, assembly GCF_000744655.1. Taxonomy (NCBI): domain Bacteria; kingdom Bacillati; phylum Actinomycetota; class Actinomycetes; order Kitasatosporales; family Streptomycetaceae; genus Streptacidiphilus; species Streptacidiphilus rugosus. Next base: position 2,328,374 of record NZ_JQMJ01000004.1, read on the forward strand.
CGCTGCCGCTGCTGCTCGCCCGGCCCGCGTCGGCGACCGCCTACCGCTACTGGTCCTTCTGGTCCTGGGCCGGCAACGGCTGGAGCTACCAGCAGCAGGGGCCGAACACCGCCGTCCCCGCCGACGGATCGGTCGACGGATGGCGCTTCGGCGTCAGCGTGGACAGCGCGCACGCCGTGCAGCCGCGCAGCGCCGCGACGCCGTCCTTCGCCGAGCTCTGCGCCAGGACCCCGGCGGTGAGCGGGAAGAAGCGGGTCGCCGTGGTCCTCGACTACGGCACCGACTCCGGCGCACCCGCCGAGCGGACCGGCTGCGCCGTCCTGTCGACCGAAGCCAGTTCGGCACAGCTGCTCGCCCAGCTCGTGCCGCCGCTGCGCTACGACAGCAACGGCATCCTCTGCGCGATCTCCGGCTACCCGGCCCAGGGCTGCGGCGAGGCGGTGGCCGACAACGGCTCCGCCCCACCCGCGGCCGCCGCCCCGAAGTCCGGCGGCTCGTCCGCCCCGGTCGTCGGCTGGGCGGCCGGCGCGGCGCTCGTCGTGGCCCTGGGCGGGGCCGCGTGGTGGCGCAACCGCCGCCGTGCGAACGGCAACTGACTCCCCGACCGGCTGACCCTCCACGACATGAAGCACTCCCTGCATCCCGGCGCCTGGTGGCTGTGGGCCCTCGGGCTCGCCACGGCCGCCTCGCGGACCACCAACCCGCTGCTGCTGCTCCTCGTCGCGGCCGTGGCGGGCTACGTCGTGGCCGCGCGCCGCACCGACGCGCCATGGGCCCGCTCCTACGGGGTCTTCCTGCGGATCGGGCTGCTGGTGCTGGGGATCAGGGTGGTCGCCTTCACCCTGCTCGGCTCGCCGATCCCAGGGACGCACATCCTGTTCACGCTGCCGCAGATCCCGCTGCCGGACTGGGCGAAGGGCGTGCAGCTGGGCGGGCCGGTCAGCCTGGAGGGCCTGCTCTTCGCCACCTACGGCGCGCTGCGGCTGGCCGTACTGCTGGCCTGCGTCGGCGCGGCGAACGCGCTGGCCAACCCGGCGCGGCTGCTGCGCTCCCTGCCCGGCGCGCTCTACGAGGCGGGCGTCGCCGTGGTGGTGGCGCTGACCTTCGCGCCCAACCTGGTCGCCGACACCCAGCGGCTGCGCGCCGCCCGGCGCCTGCGCGGCCGGTCGGAGAAAGGCGTCAAGGCGCTGCTGACCATCGGCGTCCCGGTGCTGGAGGGCGCGCTGGAACGCTCGGTCAACCTGGCGGCGGCGATGGACACCCGCGGCTTCGGCCGTCAGGCCGACGTGCCGCGCCGGGTCAGGCTCACCACGGCCGCGCTGACGCTGGCCGGACTGCTCGGCTGCTGCGTCGCCGCCTACGGCCTGCTCGGTGCGGACGGCGCGACCTGGGCGCTGCCGCTGCTGGCCGTCGGCGTGCTCGCCGCGGCGGGCGGCCTGCTGCTCGGCGGACGCCGCGCCGTCCGCACCCGCTACCGCCCCGACCGGTGGGACCTGCGCGCCTGGCTGGTCGCCGGCTCGGGTGCCGCCGTCGCGGCCGGCATGGTGCTCTGCGGCGACGCCTATGCCGACGTTCTCAATCCCCCGCCGGTGCCGCTGGCCGCACCGGCCTTTCCGCTGCTGCCCGCGGCGGTCGTGCTGGTCGGGCTGCTGCCGGCCTTCGTCGCCCCGGCCCCGCGGCAGCCCGCCAGGAAGGAGGCCCGGACGTGATCCGCTTCGAGGACGTGTCCGTCCAGTACGCCGACGCGGCCGCGCCCGCGCTGTCCGGCGTCGACCTGGAGATCCCCGAGGGCGAGCTCTGTCTGCTGGTCGGGCCGTCGGGCTCGGGCAAGTCGACGCTGCTCGGCGCGGTGAGCGGGCTGGTACCGCACTTCACCGGCGGCGTGCTGCGCGGCCGGGTGACCGTGGCCGGACGGGACACCCGCACGCACCGGCCCCGTGACCTGGCCGACGTGGTCGGCACCGTCGGGCAGGACCCGCTGGCGCACTTCGTCACCGACACCGTGGAGGACGAGCTCGCCTACGGCATGGAGTCGCTGGGCCTCGCGCCCGAGGTGATGCGCCGCAGGGTCGAGGAGACGCTGGACCTGCTGGGCCTCGCCGAACTGCGGGACCGGCCGCCGGCGACGCTCTCCGGCGGGCAGCAGCAGCGGGTGGCGATCGGCTCGGTGCTGACGGTCCATCCGAAGGTGCTGGTCCTGGACGAGCCGACCTCCGCGCTGGACCCCGGCGCGGCGGAGGAGGTGCTGGCCGTGTTGCAGCGGCTGGTGCACGACCTCGGCACCACCGTGCTGCTCGCCGAGCACCGGCTGGAGCGCGTGGTGCAGTACGCGGACCAGGTCGTGCTGCTGCCGGGCGGCGGTCGGCCGCCGGTGGTCGGCGAACCCGCCGAGGTGATGGCTCTCTCACCGGTGCACCCGCCGGTCGTCGCGCTGGGCCGGGCGGCGGGCTGGAGCCCGCTGCCGCTCTCGGTCCGCGACGCGCGGCGCAGGGCGGCGCAGCTGCGCGAGCGGCTGGCGGGCGCGGCGCCGCCCGCAGCGGCTCCCCTTCCGGCAGGCGAACCGCTGGCCTCGCTCGACCGGGTGCTCGTCCGCCGCGACCAGGTGCAGGCGCTCAACAGCGTCTCCCTGGCCTTCCGGGCGGGCGAGATCACCGCACTGATGGGCCGCAACGGGGCGGGCAAGTCCACCCTGCTGGGCGCGCTCGTCGGCCTGCACGCCCCGACCGGCGGCGCCGTCCGCGTCGGCGCCCTCACCCCGCACCGGACCGCTCCCGCCGCGCTGCTGCGCCGGGTCGGCCTGGTCCCGCAGGAGCCGCGCGACCTGCTGTACTGCGACTCCGTCGCGGCCGAGTGCACGGCGGCGGACGCCGACGGCGGCGCGGCGGACGGCGCCTGCCGGGCCCTGGTCGAGCGGCTGCTCCCCGGCATCGCGGACGACCTCCACCCGCGCGATCTCTCCGAGGGCCAGCGGCTGACCCTCGCCCTCGCCGTGGTGCTGACCGCCCGTCCGGGGCTGGTGCTGCTGGACGAGCCGACGCGCGGCCTGGACTACGCCGCGAAGGCGCGCCTGGTCGAGATCCTGCGCGACCTCGCCGCGGCCGGCCACGGCGTGCTGCTGGCCACCCACGACGTGGAGCTCGCGGCGGAGCTGGCGCACCGCACGGTGATCCTGGCCGAGGGCGAGGTCGTCGCCGACGGTCCGACGGACGAGGTCGTGGTCTCCTCCCCCGCCTTCGCCCCGCAGGTGGCGAAGATCGTCGGAGCCGGCCCGTGGCTGACGGTCGGCCAGGTGACCGAGGCGCTGGGCCTGCCGTCATGAAGCACCCGGAACTGAACCGCCCCGTCCCGCTCGGCCGCCGCTCGACCGCCCTGCTCGTCACCGTCTCGGCGCTCGGCCTGGTCGCCTTCGGCTGGCCGCTGCTCGCCTCCCCGCGCTCGGCGCTGGCGGCGCACTCGACCGACGCGCCCTGGCTGTTCGCCGCGCTGCTCCCGCTGCTGCTCGCCGTGGTCGTCGCCCAGATCGCGGAGGGCCGCAGCGCGACCGGCGGGCAGGCCGGTCTGGACGCGAAGTCCATCGCCCTGCTGGGCGTCCTCGCGGCGGCGGGCGCCGCGCTGCGCCCGCTCGGGGCGGGAACGGCGGGGTTGGAGCCGACCTTCTTCCTGATGGTGCTCGCCGGACGGGTCCTCGGGCCGGGCTTCGGCTTCGTCCTCGGCAACGTCACCCTGTTCGCCTCGGCGCTGCTGACCGGCGGCGTCGGCCCCTGGCTGCCGTTCCAGATGCTCGCCATGGGCTGGGTCTGCCTGGGCGCGGGCCTGCTCCCCGGCCCGGCGTCGCTGCGCGGCCGCCGCGAGCTGTGGCTGCTGGCCGCCTACGGCGCGGTCTCGGCGGAGCTCTACGGCCTGATCATGGACCTCCAGGGCTGGCCCTACATCGCGGGCCTGAGCAGCTCCATCTCCTTCGTCCCCGGCGACCCGTTCGCCGCGAACCTGGCCCGCTTCGTGCTCTACCACCTCACCACGGCCATGGGCTGGGACCTGATGCGCTGCGCCCTCACCGCCGTCCTCTGCCTCACCCTCGGCCGCGCCGTCCTCCTCTCCCTCCGCCGCGCCTCCCGCCGCGCCGCCTTCCACGCCCCGGCAGGGTTCGAGCCGACGGGCGGTCAGAGGAAGTCGCTGGTGTCCAGCGAGAAGCCGAAGGGCTCGGGCAGCAGCACCGGATCGCCGAAGGGGATCGACTCCCCCACCGAGTAGTCGTCCTTGTCCGGCTGGCTGTAGAGGATCACACGTTCCTCTTCGCGGTCGACGACGAGGTAGAGCGGGATCCAGGCGCGGGCATAGCTATGGCGCTTGACGATGCGGTCGTCCGTGGGGCGAGTACTCGTCACCTCGACGACCATCGCCACACCCTTGCTCGGCATCCACGACGGCGCACCCCGAAAGAGGCGGAGCTCGCGCGGCGCGATCGTGATGTCCGGAAGCACGTGGTTCTTCGGTTCCACGACAGCACTCGACATCTGCAGACCCTTGTTTCCCGAGCAGCTCATCCGAACCCGGGAATCCCGGAACACCTGCTCCAGGATCGTGCTGATGTAGTCCTCGTGGTCCCCGTCAGGAGCAGGGGACACGACGATCTTCCCTTCGACAAGCTCGGCCCTGAAGCCCTCCGGGGTCTCCAGGCCGAGGAAGTCGTTCAGGAGGAGCTCAGCCGTCGCCGGCTCGATGTCGAACGCCATAGCACTCATGCTGCACCCCCTCGATGTCGACGACCAGCTTTACGGACCGTCGCGAGCCGCACCGGAGAGTCAGGTCGTGTTCACCCGATCGGGTCGGCGAGTTCCGCGTCGAGGATGCGGGACCACTGGCGCACGATCCGTGCGCGCCGTGCTCCGTCGTCGCTGAGGATGTCGGCGAGGCCGAGGCCGCGGGCCATGTCGAGGGTGGCCTGGACGGTTTCCCGGACGCCCGGGCGGGACTCGTCCGCACCGAGGAGGGCGACCGCGGTGCGGTGGACCTCGCGGCCCACGCGGGACTCGAGTTCCAGGACGCGGGGGCGGAGCTGGTCGTCGGTGCTGACCGCGACCCAGAGCTGGAGCGCGGCGCGGAACAGCGGGCCGGTGTAGAGGTCGACCAGCATGCCGACCACCGCCTGGGTGCGGTTCGCGCCGCGCGCGGGCAGCGCCGCCGCGCGGGCGTCGAGCTCGGCGCGGCGCTGGACCGCGACGTGCTCGACGGCGGCGGTGAAGAGGTCCTCCCTGGTCGGGAAGTGGTGCTGCGCCGCGCCCCGGGAGACCCCGGCCCGCTCCGCGACGACCGCCACCGTGCTGCCGGACCAGCCCACCTCCGCGAGGCAGTCGACGGCCGCCTCCAGCAGCCGCTGCCGCGTGGCACGGCTGCGGTCCTGCTTGGGCGCCCGGGAGGGGGCGGGAGCTGCGGCGACGGACTGTGGCGACACGGGCTGTTCCTTTCCGCGACGAACTCTACGGTGCGTCTTCCCCCCTCCCGCACGAGCGCCGGGGCGCTCTCGGGGAGGAGGGCTCCGCACGACGACGGGCCACGGGCCGGGGCCGGTGCGACCGGGCGGGACCGTCCCCGGCCTCGGGGCCCGGCCGGAACGGGAAGGCTCCGGCGCAAGACCCGACCGGGGCGTCGGCCTCGGCGTCCGCCGTGCGCCAGGCCTCCGCCCGAGGAAGGCGGGGATGGCGGGGAGCGTGGCCGCTAGTACGACTTGGGCAGCCCCAGCGTGTGCTGGGCGACGAAGTTGAGGATCATCTCCCGGCTGACCGGCGCGATCCGCCCGACCCTGACGCCCGCGATCAGCGCACCGAGACCGTACTCGCTCGCCAGGCCGTTGCCGCCGAGCGTCTGCACCGCCTGGTCCACGGCGCGGACCGCCACCTCCGCACCCGCGTACTTGGCCATGTTCGCCGCCTCGCCCGCGCCGAAGTCGTCGCCCGCGTCGTAGAGGAAGGCGGCCTTCTGCGTCATCAGACGGGCCAGTTCCAGCTCGATCCTGATCTGCGCCAGCGGGTGCGCCAGCCCCTGGTGCGCGCCGATCGGGGTGTCCCAGACCGTCCGGCGCTTCGCGTAGTCGACCGCCTTGTCGAGAGCCAGGCGCGACATGCCCAGCGAGTAGGCCGCCGCCATGATCCGCTCCGGGTTGAGCCCGGCGAAGAGCTGGAGCAGGCCCGCGTCCTCGTCGCCGACCAGCGCGTCGGCGGGCAGGCGGACGTCGTCCAGGAAGAGCTGGAACTGCCGCTCGGGCATCTGCAGTTCCATGTCGATGGGCCGGTACTCGAAGCCGGGGGTCTCCCTCGGCACGATGAACAGCGCCGGCTTCAGCTTGCCGGTGCGCGCGTCCTCGGTGCGCCCGACGACGAGGGTCGCGTCCGCCGCGTCCACCCCCGAGATGAAGACCTTGCGGCCGGTGAGCAGCCAGTCCGAGCCGTCGCGGCGGGCCGTGGTGGTGAGCCGGTGGGCGTTGGAGCCGGCGTCGGGCTCGGTGATGGCGAAGGCCATCCGACGGGTGCCGTCGGCGAAACCGGGGAGCCACTGCTGCTTCTGCTCGTCGGTGCCGAAGCGGGCCAGGATGCTGCCGCAGATCGCCGGGGTGACCACCAGCATCAGCAGCGGGCAGCCGGCCGCGCCCAACTCCTCCAGCACCAGGGCGAGCTCCTGGATGCCCGCGCCGCCGCCCCCGTACTCGGTGGGCAGGTTGACGCCGAGGAAGCCCAGCTTGCCCGCCTCGTACCAGAGTTCGTCGGCGGGCCGGTGCTCCTTGCCGCAGGCGAGGCTGTACTCGAGGCCGTAGCGGGTGCCGAGCGCGCGCACCGCGGCGCGCAGGTCGCGGCGTTCCTCGGATTCCACGAAGGTGCTGTCGAAGGTGGTGTGCGAGGTCGTCATGGCTGCGGGGTCCCCTCCGGGGTCGTGGTGCTGCCGTTGCTGTCTTCGTCGCTGTCCGGGAGCTCGCCGATCACGGCGAGCAGTGCGCCGGTGTCGACCTGGAGGCCGACGCCCACGCGCAGTTCGGTGACCACGCCGTCCGCCGGTGCGGTGACGCGGTGCTGCATCTTCATGGCCTCCAGCCAGAGCAGCGGCTGGCCGGCGCTGACCCGGTCCCCCACCGCCGCCTCGACGCGGACCACGGTGCCGGGCATCGGCGCGAGCAGCGAGCCGGCGGCCGTCTCCCGCTCCGGCTCGGGGAAGCGGGGCAGGGCGGTGAGCGCGACCGCGCCGAGCGGCGAGTCGACCTGGACCAGCGCGCCGTAGCGGGCGACCTCGAAGGTCCGCCGCACGCCGTCGAGTTCGAGCACCACGGCCTCGGGCGTGGAGGCGACCAGGGCCACGCCGGGATGGGTCTCGGCGACCAGGCCGCCGCGCGTCTCGCGGTAGCGGACCTCGTGCTCGACGCCCTCCACCGCGTACCGCTTGATCTGCGGCTGCGCCGGAACGTTGCGCCAGCCGCCGCCGAGCGGCGTCCGGCAGGCCGCGGCGTCCGCCAGGGCGGCGGCCAGCGCGGAGAGCGCGACGGCGTCCTTGTCGGGCCCCGCCCCGGCGAGGTCGTGGCGCGCCAGGAAGGCGGTGTCGACCCGTCCGGCCAGGAACTCGGGGTGCCGCAGCACCCGGACCAGCAGGTCCGTGTTGGTGGTCAATCCGTGCACCCGGGCCCGCGCCAGCGCGCCGGCGAGGCGCCTGGCGGCCTCCTCGCGGGTCGGGGCCCAGGCGATGACCTTGGCGAGCATCGCGTCGTAGTGGACGCCGACGGCGCTGCCGTCCTCGACGCCCGCGTCGAGCCTCAGTCCCGCCTCCTCCCCCGCGCGCGGGGGCGTGAAGCGGGCCGTGACGCCGGGGAGTTCCAGCCGCTCCAGGGTTCCGGTCTGCGGCTGCCAGTCGTGGGCCGGGTCCTCCGCGTAGAGGCGGACCTCCACGGCGTGCCCGCGCGGCGCGGGCGGCTCGGCCGTGGGCAGCCGACCGCCCTCGGCGACCAGGAGCTGCAGCCGGACCAGGTCCAGGCCGGTGACGCACTCGGTGACCGGGTGCTCCACCTGGAGCCTGGTGTTCATCTCAAGGAAGCAGAAGCGTCCGTCCGGCGCGAGCAGGAACTCGGCCGTGCCGGCCCCGACGTAGCCGATCGCCCGCGCGGCCGCCCGGGCCGCCTCGTGCAGCCGGTCCCGGGTGTCCTCGGCGAGTAGCGGGGCGGGCGACTCCTCGACGACCTTCTGGTGCCGCCGCTGGATCGAGCAGTCACGCTCGCCGACCGCCCAGACCGTGCCGTGCGCGTCGGCGAGCAGCTGCACCTCGACGTGGCGGCCCGTCTCCACGTACGGCTCGACGAAGACCTCGTCGCTGCCGAACGCGGCCAGCGCCTCGGCCCGCGCAGCCGCCAGCTCCGCTTCCAGCACGCCGAGTTCCCGCACGACGCGCATGCCGCGACCGCCGCCTCCGGCCGCGGCCTTGACCAGCAGCGGCAGGTCGGCCGCGGTCAGCGCCTCGGGCGGGGCGGCCGTCAGCACCGGCACGCCGGCCGCGGCCATCAGCTCCTTGGCCCGGGTCTTGACGCCCATCGCGGCGATCGCGGCGGGCGGCGGGCCGATCCAGACCAGTCCGGCGTCCAGTACCGCGCTCGCGAACTCGGCGCTCTCGGAGAGGAAGCCGTAGCCGGGGTGGACCGCGTCGGCCCCGGCGGCGCGGGCGGCGGCCAGGATCAGGTCGGTGCGCAGGTAGGTGTCGGCGGGCGCCGCGCCCGGCAGCCGGACGGCGGCGTCGGCCTCGCGGACGTGGGGCGCGTCGGCGTCCGGGTCGGCGAAGACGGCCACGGTGCCGATGCCGAGCTCGCGGCAGCTGCGGAAGACGCGTCGGGCGATCTCGCCGCGGTTGGCCACCAGGACGGAGCTGATCACGGCGTTCCTCTTGGCTGCAGGGGTGTTGGTCATCGCGCTCACGGTCATCGCGCTCACATCCGGAAGACGCCGTAGCCGCCGCGTGCGCCCTCGATCGGCGCGCCGTGGACGGCGGAGAGGCAGAGGCCGAGGACGGTCCTGGTGTCGCGCGGGTCGATCACGCCGTCGTCGTAGAGGCGGCCGGAGAGGAACATCGGCAGCGACTCGGCCTCGATCTGCTGCTCCACCATGGCGCGCAGACCGGCGTCTGCCTCCTCGTCGTAGGCCTGACCGCGGGCGACGGCCGAGGCGCGGGCCACGATCGAGAGCACCCCGGCGAGCTGCTGCGGCCCCATCACCGCCGACTTGGCGCTGGGCCAGGCGAAGAGGAAGCGCGGGTCGTAGGCGCGGCCGCACATCCCGTAGTGGCCCGCGCCGTAGGAGGCGCCGATCAGCAGCGACAGGTGCGGGACGCGGGAGTTGGAGACCGCGTTGATCATCATCGCGCCGTGCTTGATGATGCCGCCCTGCTCGTACTCGCGGCCGACCATGTAGCCGGTGGTGTTGTGCAGGAAGAGCAGCGGGATGTCGCGCTGGTTCGCCCACTGGATGAACTGGGTCGCCTTCTGCGCCTCCGCGCTGAACAGCACGCCCTGCGCGTTGGCCAGGATGCCGACGGGATAGCCGTGGATCCGCGCCCAGCCGGTGACCAGGCTCGGCCCGTACAGCGGCTTGACCTCGTCGAAGTCGGAGCCGTCCACGACGCGGGCGATGACCTCCCGCGGGTCGAAGGGCTGCCGCAGGTCGGAGGGGACGATGCCGAGCAGCTCCTCCTCGTCGTACTTGGGCGGCTCGACCAGGGCGGTGGCCGGTCCCGGCCCCTGCTTGCGCCACTCCAGCCGGGCGACGATCCGCCGGGCCCGGTGGATCGCGTCGGCCTCGTCGGCGGCGAAGTGGTCGGCCAGGCCGGAGACGCGGGCGTGCATCCGCGCGCCGCCCAGCGACTCGTCGTCGCTCTCCTCGCCCGTCGCCATCTTGACCAGCGGCGGGCCGCCGAGGAACACCTTGGACCGCTCGTCGATCATCACGACGTGGTCGGACATGCCGGGGACGTAGGCGCCGCCCGCGGTGGAGTTGCCGAAGACGACGGCGACGGTCGGGATTCCGGCGGCGGAGAGGCGGGTGAGGTCGCGGAATATCGCCCCGCCGGGGATGAAGATCTCCTTCTGGCTGGGCAGGTCGGCGCCGCCGGACTCGACCAGGCTGACCAGCGGCAGCCGGTTCTCCAGCGCGATCTGGTGGCAGCGCAGCGCCTTCTTCAGCGTCCACGGGTTGCTCGCCCCGCCGCGCACGGTCGGGTCGTTGGCGGTGATCAGGCACTCGGTGCCCTCGATCCGCCCGATCCCGGTGACCATGCCCGCGCCGACCGGGTACTCGCTGCCCCAGGCGGCGAGCGTGGACAGTTCCAGGAACGGGCTGTCCGGGTCGATCAGCAGCTCGATCCGTTCGCGCGGCAGCAGCTTGCCGCGGGCCCGGTGGCGGTCCACGTACTTGGGGCCGCCGCCGGCGACGGCCTTGGCCTGCTCGGTGTCGAGTTCGGCCAGCTTCTCCAGCATCGCCGCGCGGTGCGCGGCGAAGTCCGCGCCGTGCGGGTCGACGCCGGTGGACAGAACGGTCACAGCAGGGCCTCCGGGATGTCGAGGTGCCGGGCGCGCAGCCACTCGCCGAGGGCCTTGGCCTGCGGGTCGAAGCGGGCCCGCGAGGCGACGCCCTCGCCGAGGATCCCCTCGACGGTGAAGTTGAGCGCGCGAAGGTTCGGCAGCAGCGTGCGGGTGACGGTCAGACCGGCCGTCTCGGGCAGGAGTTCGCGCAGCGCGGCGGTGGTGAGGGTGTGCGCGAGCCAGCGCCAGCCGGCGTCGCTGCGGGCCCAGACGCCGATGTTGGCGTTGCCGCCCTTGTCCCCGCTGCGCGCGCCCGCGACCAGGCCGAGCGGCGCACGGCGGGTCGGACCGCCGGGGACGGGTGGCGGCGGGAGTTCGGGGTCGGGCAGCGGCTCCAGCGGCAGGGACGCGGGTGCGGCCGGGACGGCGCGGCGGGTGCCGTCGGGCAGCACGGCCGTGTGCGGGGTGTCGGCCGGGTCCGCCTCGAGCGCCTCGAAGATGCCGTAGGGCGTGCCCTTCTGCGGCATCCCGGCGAGGTGGAAGCCGGGATAGCCGGCCAGCGCCAGCTCGATCGGCGCGGCGGAGACCGCCCGGCCGACCAGGGCGGCGTCGGGGTCGCGGGCGACCAGCCGCAGCAGTGCGCTGGCCTCCTCCTCGGTGGCGGCGTCGGAGTGGTCGGTGCGGGCCAGCGTCCAGCGGAGCTCGGCGGGACGGCTCTTGCCGAGGCTCGTGTCGAGTTGACTCCTCATCAACTCGGCCTTCTCCTCGATGTCGAGCCCGGTCAGCACGAAGAGGGCCTCGCCGATCCAGCCGCCCAGACGGTTCACGCCGACCTTGAGGGTGGGCGGCGGGGCCTCGCCGCGCACGCCGTGGATCAGCACCCGATCCGGGCCGTCGGGGGCGAGCCGCACGCTGTCGAGCCTGGCGGTCACGTCGGGGCCCGCGTAGCGGGCGGGGCCGGTCTCGTAGAGGAGCTGGGCGGTGACGGTCTCCGTGGTCACCGCGCCGCCGGTGCCCGGGTGCTTGGTGATCACGGCCGAGCCGTCGGCGTGGATCTCGGCGAGCGGGAAGCCGGGGTGGCCGAGGCCGCCGGGGATCTCGTGGAAGAAGGAGAAGTTCCCCCCGGTCGCCTGCGTCCCGCACTCCAGCACGTGCCCGGCGACGACGGCCCCGGCGAGCCGGTCCCAGTCGTCGGCGGCCCAGCCGAAGTGCGCGGCGGCGGCCCCGCTGACCAGGGCGGCGTCGGTGACCCTGCCGGTGACCACGACGTCCGCGCCGGCGCCCAGGCAGGCGCTGATGCCCCAGCCGCCGAGGTAGGCGTTGGCCGCGAGCGCGTCGGGCCGCTGCGCGCGGACGGTGGCGAGGACGTCGTCCCCCTCCACGTGCGCGATCCGCGCGGCCCCGAGACCGAGCCGCTCGGCGAGCTCCCGCAGCCGGTCCGCGAGCCCGGCGGGGTTGAGCCCGCCGGCGTTCACGACGATCCGCACCCGCCGGTCCAGCGCGAGGCCGAGGCACTCCTCCATCTGGCGCAGAAACGTCCTGGCATAGCCGAGCGACGGATCCTTCAGCCGGTCCCGCCCGAGGATCAGCATGGTCAGCTCGGCGAGATAGTCCCCGGTCAGCACGTCCAGCGGCCCGCCGGTCAGCATCTCGCGCACCGCGTCGAAGCGGTCCCCGTAGAAACCGGACGCGTTCCCGACCCGCAACGGCCCTTCGGGCACGGCGACTCTCCCCTCACCTCTGGCGTGGCACAGCGCGGCAGAACCAGCCTGGCAGCGGGACAAGAAACAATCAAGCGTGCTTGCTTGATTTTCTGGACTACGCTGGCGCGATGGCTCCAGTCGATCTTGCCGACGACCCGCATGCGCTGCTCACGCTGCTCCTCGACGCCGCCGACGGGCGCTTTCCCGCGGTGGACGGCGAGGTGGAAGTGCTGCCGCCGTTGCGGAACGGGCTGGGCTGTTCGTTCGCGTTCACCGGGCACGCCGTGGTCGCCACCGCGCGCAGCGCGGAGGAGGTGCGGGCGCAGGGGCCGGACGGGTTCGGCGGCTCGGCCGGTCCCGACTTCCTGCGCTGGCTGGCCGGCCCCGACGGGTGGATCGGCTGCCTGGACGCCTCCCTCGTCGCCCACGGCACCGGCCGCCCCGGCGAGCGCGCGGCGCTGCCCGTGACGACGGAGCACGACGCGCACGCGCGCGTCCGCTACGCCCGCGAACTGCGGGAGGAGGTGCGGGTCTTCGGCGACGAACGCGGCTTCGTGACGCTGAGCGCCGGCCTGGCCGGACGCCCGGAGTTGAGCGTCGAGCTGCCGGAGGCGGCGCGCCACGGCAAGGGCGACGGCCGCTCCCTGCTGCGCGACGCCCTGACGCTGATCCCCTCCGGGGAACCGGTCTTCGCCGCCGTCTCCCCGGGCAACGCCCGCTCGCTGCGGTCGTTCCTGGCCGTGGGCTTCGTACCCATCGGCAGCGAGGTCGTGATCAGACCCGCAGGCGCAGGGCGCGGACAGGCGAGCTGAGAGAGGAAAGGAAGCGATCGCAGGACGGAGCGGCACCCAGTCTCGCCCGGGACCAGGCCGAGCACGCCTCCGGCCGACGGCCCACCGGCACCCCTACTCCGGGTCGGGGCGCCGCCTCGCGAAGATCATCGCGCCGCGAGGGCTCTCCGCCGAGGTCAGCGTGGTCTGGGCCTCGACGGTGAAGCCCGCCGCGTCGAGCCGGGCCGCGACCCGGTCCGGCTGCCGCCGGTGGACGTGGACGTGGACGGGGCTGCCGTCGAAGCCCTTCGTGCGCAGCACCGACTCGTCCCCGACGTGGAAGGCGAGCAGCAGCGGAGCGCCTGGCCGCAGGGCGCGGCGGAAGTGGCCGAGGACCGTCCCGATCTCCTCCTCGGGGACGTGGATCAGCGAGTACCAGGCGAGCAGGCCGGCCAATGAGGCGTCGTCGACGTGCGCGTCGAGGTCGGTCATCGAGCCGGTCTCGAACCGCAGGCGGGGGTGGTCCCGGCGGGCCACCTCGATCATCGCCGGGGACAGGTCGATCCCGAACGCGTCCACCCCCAGGCTCCGCAGGTGGGCCGTGATCCGGCCCGGCCCGCACCCCACGTCCGCCACCGCGCCGCCGCCGGCGCTGCGCACCTGGTCGGCGAAGAGGGCGAGGGCCGCGCGTTCGTGGGGCGTCTCGTCGAGGAGGTCGCGCACCCAGTCCGCGTAGGCGGCCGCGAGGGTGTCGTAGGACGTCCGGGTGTCCGCCAGCCAGTCTTCACTGCTCATGGCGGACACCGTAGTTCACGACCGCCGGCGTCGGGCGGGCGACCGCTCAGAGCCGCTGGATGATCGTCCCCGTCGCCAGCGCGCCACCCGCGCACATGGTGACCAGGGCGAACTCCTTGCCGCTGCGCTCCAGTTCGTGCAGCGCGGTGGTGATCAGCCGGGCGCCGGTGCAGCCCACCGGGTGCCCGAGGGCGATGGCCCCGCCGTTGACGTTGACCTTCTCCATGTCGGCCTTCATCACCTGGGCCCAGGACAGCACCACCGAGGCGAACGCCTCGTTGATCTCGACGATGTCGATGTCCTTCAGCGTCATGCCCGCCTTGCCCAGCACCGCACGGGTCGCGTCGATCGGTCCGTCCAGGTGGTAGTGCGGGTCCGCGCCGACGAGCGCCTGGGCGACGATGCGGGCGCGCGGGGTGAGCCCCAGCGCCCGCGCGGCGCGCCGCGAGGCCCACATCACGGCGGCCGAACCGTCGGAGATCTGCGAGGAGTTGCCCGCCGTGTGGATCGCCGTCGGCATCACCGGCTTCAGTCCGGCCAGCGCGTCGAGCGAGGTGTCGCGCAGACCCTCGTCGCGGTCGAAGAGCCGCCACATGCCCTGGCCGGCCGCCTGTTCCGCCTCCGTGGTGGGCACCTGCACCGCGTAGGTCTCGCGCTTGAACCGCTCCTCCGCCCACGCCTGCTGGGCGCGCTGCTGGGAGAGCAGGCCGAGCCCGTCCACGTCCGCCCGGGTCAGCCCGCGGTGGCGGGCGATCCGCTCGGCGGCCTCGAACTGGTTGGGCAGGTCGACGTTCCACTCCTCGGGGAACGGGCGCCCGATCCCGCCCGCGGAGCCGCTGCCGAGCGGGACCCGCGACATCGACTCGACGCCGCAGGCCACGCCCACGTCGATGGCGCCCGCCGCGACCATGTTGTGGATCATGTGGTTGGCCTGCTGCGAGGACCCGCACTGACAGTCCACGGTGGTGGCCGGGACCTCGTAGGGCAGCCCCATCGCGAGCCAGGCGTTGCGCGCCGGGTTCATCGACTGCTCGCCCGCGTGGGTCACCGTTCCGCTGACGATCTGCTCGACCACGTCCGGCTGCACGCCGGTGCGCGCGAGGAGTTCGCGGAAGGTCTCGCCGAGCAGGTAGGCGGGATGCAGGTTGGCGAGCGCGCCGCCCCGCTTCCCGATCGGAGTCCGTACTGCCTCGACGATGACGGGCTCAGCGGCCATGAGCAGTCCCTCCCGACTGGCCTAGAACTGATACTCGTTCTAGTTCTGCGGACCTTTGTATTCGCCGCAGAGCCCTCGCGCAAGGCCCTTGCATCCACTAGAACGTGTTACTACCGTCGGGGATAGATCTGACGCTCCGTCAGAGAGGCGCAGCACTGGAGGCCCCGAGATGTCCTGCCCGGCCCTGCCCAACGGTTTCGACCCGACCGATCCGGAACTGAACCAGCAGCGGATCCCGCTCCCGGAGTTCGCGGAGCTGCGCCGGAGCGCCCCGGTCTGCTGGATCCCGCAGGCGGACGGCACCAGCGGCTTCGACGACGGCGGCTACTGGGCGGTCACCCGCCACGCGGACGTCAAGGAGGTGTCCACCCACCCGGAGACCTTCTCCTCCAGCGCCAACACCGCGATCATCCGCTTCCACCCGGGCATCCAGCGGGACGCCATCGACAACCAGCGGCTGATCATGCTGAACATGGACCCGCCGGAGCACACCCGGCTCCGCTCCATCGTCCAGCGCGGCTTCACCCCGCGCGCCGTCAACGCGCTCCAGGACGCGCTGCGCGACCGCGCCGAACGGATCGTCCACTCCGCGATCAAGGAGGGCAGCGGCGACTTCGTCGCCGACGTCGCCTGCGAACTGCCGCTCCAGGCGATCGCCGAACTGATCGGCGTCCCGCAGCAGGACCGGGGCAAGATCTTCCACTGGACCAACACCATGGTCGGCTACGACGACCCCGACCTGGCCATCACGCAGCAGCAGGGCATGGAGTCCGCCGCCGAACTGATGATGTACGCCATGGGGATGGCCGAGGAGCGCAAGGGCTGCCCGGCCGACGACATCGTCACCAAACTGGTGGCCGCCTCCGACCAGGGCAACCTCAGCTCCGACGAGTTCGGCTTCTTCGTGCTGGTGCTCGCGGTGGCGGGCAACGAGACCACCCGCAACGCCACCACCCACGGCATGCACGCACTGCTGACCCACCCCGAGCAGTGGGAGCTCTACAAGCAGCGCCGGCCGCAGACCGCCGCCGACGAGATCGTCCGCTGGGCCACCCCGGTGACCTCCTTCCAGCGGACCGCCCTGCGCGACGTCGAGCTGGGCGGCACGGAGATCAAGGCCGGCCAGCGGGTCGGGATCTTCTACGCCTCGGCCAACAACGACGAGTCCGTCTTCGAGCGCCCCGAGGTCTTCGACGTCCTGCGCGACCCGAACCCGCACCTCGGCTTCGGCGGCGGCGGCCCGCACTTCTGCCTGGGCGCGAACCTGGCCAGGCTGGAGATCGACCTGATCTTCAACGCCATCGCCGACGCCATGCCGAACATGCGCCTCACCGGCGACCCGAGACGGCTGCGCTCGCCCTGGCTCAACGGCATCAAGCGGCTGGACGTCCGGTACGCCTGACGCCCCGCGAACGGGGAGCGGCGGCCCGCAGGTGCGCGGGCCGCCGCTCCGTCGGTCCGTCTCCGGCACTACGGCCGGAACTGGACCTCCTGCGGGTCGTGGTCGCTGGTCTGGTTCGCGTACTCGGAGTTCATGTGCACCACCTGGTACGACACGTCGCCCACGCCCGGCGAGACCAGGATGTGGTCCAGCACCTGCGAGACGCCCTCGTACACGTAGGTGTACTGCTGGTCGGTCGGCAGCGTGGTGATCAGGTCGGTCAGGATCGACGGGCCGGTGCCGTCGGCCGTGCCGGTGGTCAGCGAGTGCAGCGCCGGGCTGAACTGGTAGTCGTTCAGGTCGCCGACGACCACCACGTTCGCGCTCTTCTTGGCGTTCAGGAGCTGCTGCACGAAGTCGTGCACCACCTGGGCCTGGCCGGAGCGCTGCAGCGCCGAGGACTGCGCAGGGAACTGGAAGCGTCCGTCCTGGTTCTGGTCGCCCAGCTTCGCGTCGAAGTGGTTCGCGATGACGAAGACCGGCTTGCCGCCGAAGCTGAACTCGCCGACCAGCGGCTTGCGGCTGGAGCCCCAGACCGGGTTGGTCGGGTCGATCCGGCCGGGCGACAGCGTCAGCTGCGGCTCGCCGTCGACCTTGGTGACGGCGGTGCCGGTGGTCGAGCGGTTGACGTCCGCCGCGCCCCGGTCCACGAAGGAGACCCGGGCCGGGTTGAACAGGAACACGACGCGGATGTTGCCGCCGGGCTGGCCGCCGTCCTGGTCGTTGACCGGGTCGATCTCGCGGTAGCTGTACTGCGGGCCCCCGGCCGCGGCGATCGCGGCGGTGAGCTTGCCGATGGTCTGGTCGGCCGCGACGGTGCCGTCGTCGGTGGCGCCGGAGTTGTCCTGGATCTCCTCCAGGGCGACGATGTCCGGCTTGGCCAGGTTGGTCACGATGCCCTGGGCCAGCGCCGCGAACTTGCTGTCCGCGTTGGACGGGGCCAGGTTCTCCACGTTGTAGGTGGCGATGGAGAGCTGCCTGGCCTTGCCGGGGGTGGCCACGACCGGCTTCAGGCCGTTCGACTGGACCGTGCCCAGGCTGGAGGCGGCCAGCAGGAAGCCGCCGTACTGCGAGTAGTCGATGGCGCCGACCGTCGCGCCGGTGAAGGCGTCGCCCACGCTGACGCCGGGCTTGCTGCCGTCGTCGGCGACGACCTCCAGGCGGCCGGACGGCGTCTTGTTCTCGCCCAGCAGCTCGCTGCCGCCGCGGTAGCTGACCGCCTCGGTCGGCTTGACCGTGACGTACTGCTCACCGTAGGCGTCGGTGGGGCCGATCACCCGCGCGTCGTCGATCTCGACCCGCATGCCCTCGATGGACTCGTAGTAGTCCAGCACCGAGCGGCTCGGGGTGATCGGGGTGGTCTCGATGTTGGCGCCGCCGAGGTCGGGGGCGTACACCGAGGGGACCGTGCCGGCGTTCAGCACGATCGGCGCGGGCAGCGCGTTGCCGCTGCTGAGCGTGGTGACGGTGGGGCCGGTCAGCTCGGTCTGCGAGAGGTTCGAGGTGGTGGCCGCGGTGTCGCCGCTCGCCAGCGGGTAGTACTGCTGCACCTTGGCGGTGACCAGCACCGAGTCGCCCACCGCGACCGTCGGGGCGGCGGAGCCGGTGTAGACGAAGACGCCCTCGCTGGTGGCCGGGTCGGCGTCCGGGTTCGGGTCCTGGATCCAGAAGCCCTTGGTGCCGCTGGTGCGCAGCGCGGTGACCACGCCGGGGACGGCGGTGACCGTCTTGCCGTTGTACGGCGAGAGCCAGGAGGTGCCCTGGATGTCGTGGATCCGCAGCGGGCCGGGCGTCGGCGTCGGGGAGGCGCTGGCCGACGCGGACGCGGACGCCGAGGCGGAGGCCGAGGCCGAGGAGGACGGCGTGGTGACGGGGGTCGCGGTGTTGCGCGGACCGGGGGTGACGGCGGTGAAGTCGGCGCCGTTCTGGTCCGTGTCCGTCGAGGCCGCGTCGCGGGCGGCCGCGGTGGTGTTGCTGAGGGCCGGCGCGTCGGCGCTGCCCTCGTGGACCACGGCGGTGCCGTAGCCGACCAGGTCGCGCACGGTGGTGTCGGCGGCGCAGTCGGCCGCGGTCTTGCAGGCCAGCGCGGTCTGCGAGGTGACCAGCGCGACGGTGCCGTTGGTGCCGCTCATGTTGACCGAGCCGGTGGCGTCCGGGGTCGGCAGCGCGTCGGTGCCGCCCGTGCCCGCCGCCTCCTGGACCAGGTAGTACCCGCCGGGGGCGATGCTGCCGGTGAGCGGGGTGACCTGCCAGGTGGTGGTCGCGCCGGGGGTCGCCGAGATGTACTGGACCGACCAGGCGGACAGGTCCACGGCGGTGGCGCCGTTGTTGTGCAGCTCGATGAAGTCGTTCTTCAGAGTGGCGCCGGTGTTGCCGCCTCCTCCGAAGACCTGACTGACGACCACGTCGGCCGAGGGCGTCGCCCCGGCTGTCGGTGCGACGACGACTGCCGCGACGGCTCCACCGGCTGCGACGGCGGCGAGCAGTACGCGGGAACGGGTTCTGGACACGGTCCTCCTGCGATCCTTCGGGACGGATTCGGGACGGATTCTGAAGGGCGTTCAGGGGCCAGCATGGGGCGGTCGGATGAACCCCGTGTGGCGAATCGGAAGATTGCCGCTGTGAGTTTGCATAAGCGCAGGTCAGATCAGTTCTACGCGCGATGGCTACGCGCGTGGAACTGTGCCCCGTTCTGCCCCGGTTGGGCGGGCTTCGCCCGAAGCCCGGCCTGCGGGGACGGTGCCCGACTCACCCGTTCGGATCGGTCCGGGAGCGGCGCGGAGCGGCCGCTGGTAGGTCTGGGACATGTCCCAGCAGCAGGCGGTAGACGCGCGTCCGGACGGTCCTCCGACCGAGGAGAGTCCCCGCCGGGTCCGGCTGGTCTTTCTCGGCGTGATGCTGGGCATGTTCCTGGCCGCGCTGGACCAGACGATCGTCTCCACCGCGCTGCCGACCATCGTGGGCGACCTCGGCGGAGCCAACCACCTCTCCTGGGTGGTCACCGCCTACATGCTGGCCGCCACCGCGACCACCCCGCTCTGGGGCAAGCTCGGCGACCTCTTCGGCCGCAAGCACGTCTTCATCATCAGCATCGTCATCTTCCTGGTCGGCTCGGCCCTCTGCGGGCAGTCCAGGAACATGGCCGAGCTGATCGCCTTCCGTGCCGTGCAGGGCCTGGGCGGCGGCGGGCTGATGGTGCTCGCCATGGCGGTGATCGCCGACGTGGTGCCGCCGCGCGAGCGGGGGCGGTACCAGGGCGTGATCGGCGCCGTCTTCGGCGTCTCCTCGGTGGTCGGACCGCTGCTGGGCGGCTTCCTGGTCGACAACCTGAACTGGCGCTGGGTCTTCTACGTCAACCTGCCGGTCGGCGCCGTCGCACTGTTCGTCATCGCCACCGCGCTGCACGCGAAGAAGCCGGAGACCAGGCCCAGGATCGACTACCTCGGCACGGTGCTGCTGGCCGCCGCCTCCACCTGCCTGGTGCTGATCACCAGCCTGGGCGGCACCACCTGGGACTGGAACTCGGTGCAGGTCTGGGGCTGCGCGATCGGCGCGGTGGTCCTGATCGTCGCCTTCGTGCTGGTCGAACAGCGGGTCCCCGAGCCGGTGCTGCCACTGCGACTGTTCCGCAACCGGATCTTCACGGTCTGCTCGGGCATCGGCTTCGTCGTCGGCCTGTGCATGTTCGGCGCGCTGTCCTACATCCCGCTCTACATGCAGGTGGTGAACGGCAACTCGCCCACCGTCTCCGGGCTCCGCCTGCTGCCGATGATGGCCGGCGTGCTGATCACCTCGATCGGCACCGGACAGCTGATCAGCAGGACCGGCCGGTACAAGATCTATCCGATCATCGGCACCGCGCTGACCTGCCTGGCCCTGGTGCTGCTCGCCCAGGTCGACGAGAAGACCAGCTCGACCGTGATGGGCTTCTACATGCTGGTGCTCGGCCTCGGGCTCGGCCTGGTGATGCAGGTGCTGATCATCGCCGTGCAGAACTCCACGGACTTCGCCGACCTGGGCACGGCGACCTCCGGGGTCACCTACTTCCGGTCGATCGGCGGCTCGTTCGGCGCGTCCATCTTCGGCACCGTGCTCAACAACCAGCTGAACTCGAAGATCACCACCGCGCAGCACGACGGGACGCTCTCCCCGCAGTTCCCCGTGCAGCAGGTGCTGGCCGACCCGACCAGCGTCGCGCACGCCACCCCGGCGCAGAAGCCGCTCGTCGAGCCCTTCCTGCACATCTTCGCGGTCTCGCTGCAGACGGTCTACCTGGTGGCCGCGGGGATCGCCGTGATCGCCTTCGTGCTCTCGCTGTTCCTGCGCGAGGTTCCGCTGCGCACCGCGACGCGCGAAGCCGCCGGCCAGGGCGAGGCCGCCGGGCCGCCGACCTTCCGCACCTCCGCGGAGGAGATCGAGGGCATGATCACCCGGCTCTCCAGCCGGGAGAACGTCTGGGAACGCTACGGCCGCGCGATCGACCGTTCCGGCGTCGACATCAGCGTGCCGCAGGCCTACGGGCTCTTCCGGCTGCACCATGCCGGCCCGATCACCCAGGAGGAGATCTGCCGCCGGCTCAAGGTGGCCCCCGAGGAGATCAGCCCGAAGCTGGACGCCATGGTCGCCTCCGGCCGGGTGCAGCGCGACGCCGGCGGCGTGCTGACGCTGACCCCGAACGGCCAGGAGGTGATCAGCCGTCTGTCGGAGGCACGGCTGGCCCTGCTCGGCGAGAAGCTGGACGGCTACTCCCCCGAGCAGCACGCCGAACTCGTGGCCATGCTGCGCACTTTGGCCGACGACTCACTGGACGCGCCGGGCCGGGTCTTCAGCGACTGACGGCCCACCGGATGATCGGTACACGAGCAGCTGTTCGCTCGTTCGCATGAATGCTGCATAATCAGCGCGATCGACGCACGGGACGCGTGCGCGCGGGTGGTTCTGGAGCAGGGGGAGTGATGGGGTTTCCGCCACGCGACGGGAGCGACGACGACACGACGGTTCTGCCGCCGATCGACGGCGACCCCTCCCTGGTGCGCCCCTACGTCCACGCCGCCGACGACGACTTCGGCACGCCGCCCCACGGCGGCCCGGCGCTGCACCTGCCGGTGCCGCTGCCCGACCCGATGCTCCCCACGCCGGTGGCCCCGACGGAGACCTCCCCCGTGCGACGGGTCGGCGCGACGACGCCCGTGCCCGCACCCCGGACCCCCGCCCACGACGTCGAGGCGACCTCGCTGCTGCCCATGCCGCTGCCCGCGACCGCGCCGCTGCCCGTACCGGTCGGCGGCCCCGCCGCCGGTCCGCGCGGTGGCGGACGGGCCGAGGCCCGCCGCGCGGCGCAGCGGCGCAGCAAGACCGCGGCGCTGGCGGGCGGCGCGATCGCGCTGGCGGCCGCCGGGACCGTGATCGCGCTGCTGACCCAGTCCAACTCCGGCAGCCCGGTCGCCTCCGCGCAGCCGACCGACCCGGGCGTGGCC
The DNA here is from genome assembly GCF_000744655.1 of Streptacidiphilus rugosus AM-16. Classification (NCBI taxonomy): domain Bacteria; kingdom Bacillati; phylum Actinomycetota; class Actinomycetes; order Kitasatosporales; family Streptomycetaceae; genus Streptacidiphilus; species Streptacidiphilus rugosus. The sequence continues at coordinate 2,350,313 of NZ_JQMJ01000004.1, forward strand.
GCTCCCGTGGCTCCGGACACGGCCGCGCCCAGCACGCAGCCCGCGCCCTCGAAGACCACCGCGAGCCACTCGGCGAAGCCGAGCGCCACCCGACCGAGCACGCACCCGTCGGCCTCCGCCGCCCGGCACACCGCTCCCGTGGCGCCGACGAGCCAGGCGCCCTCCTCCCCCTCGCCCTCCTCCAGCGCCACGGACAACGGCGGGAACGGCACGGACGACGGCACCCTGCAGACCGGCTCCACCGGCCCGGCCGTGGTCACCCTCCAGCACGAGCTGCGGTCCCTGTGGATCGACCGGGGCTTGCACGCCACCGGCGTCTACGACGATCAGACGGCCGCCGACGTCGCGACCTTCCAGATCTGGTACGACGTGCAGGGCGACCCGCCCGGCGTGTTCGGGCCGAACTCGCAGGCCAAGATGGCCGACCTGATGAGCGGCAACGGCGGTCGCCAGGGCGGCGGCAACGGCTGACGCCGCAGGGCCGCGCGCCGCTCACTCGGGCGGGAGCCGCCCGGCGAGCTCGCGCCAGATCTCCCTGGCGTCCTCCAGGTCGTCGCGCGAGCGCAGCAGTTCCGGGTCCCGGTCGGCGCGGGTGCGGGCCCGTTCGAGTCCGGCGCGGGACTCGTCCACCGCGCCGGTGTCGCCCTTCGCCTCCTCGACCTCGCGCTTGAGCCGGTCGAGCTGCTGCGGCAACTGGTCCAGCCGACGGCGTTCGTCCGCCGCGGCGTTGGTGATCCGGTCGGCGAACGACCGGACCGTGCGGTAGCTGCGCAGCGGCGCCGTCGAACCGGCCGGTTCCTCGCCCTCGTCGCCCCGCTTCGCCCCGCCGCCGCGCCGGGACGGGTAGTCCTCGCGCTCGATCCCGCCGTAGGCGAGGCGGACCACCAGCTCGGTGAAGTCCCCCTGGGGAACCGATTCGGCCTGGGTGACCTCGCCCAGCGCGAGGCTCTTCCCCCTGATCCGCAGCACGCGCTCGTGGAGCACCACCGAGTCGAGAGCGTCGAGGCGGGCGCCGGGACCGGGCTCGCGGGCGTCGGCGAGCGCCCGCTCCGCGGTGCGGATACGTTTCTGCTGTTCCCGCTCCGCGGTCTTCACTCCGGCCTGGTGCGAGGCGAGGTGCCGGTCCAGGCGACGCCGGTGCGCACGGTGCTCCCGGCGGGCCCCGCGCAGCGCCCGCCGGTCGGCGGCGAAGGCGGGACCGAAGGCGAAGCGCGCGGCGCCGGGGTAGCGCCACCACCAGTACCCGGTCGCCGCCGCGGCTCCCACGAGCAGCAGCAGCGCCGTCCATCCCAGCACGTGCACAGCAGCCCCCTGCCTGTCACCGATCTCGGCACGGGCATACCCGGCCGGATGCGCCGACACCCTACTCTTCGAGGGCCCGTGCGAGAGGGCGGAATCGCGTTCGAGCCGCTGGTCAGCCGGTGATCGCGCCGGTGATGCTGATGCCCGCGAAGACCAGCATGATCAGCGCCGCGACGCGGGTGATGGTCTTCAGCGGCACGTGCTTCATCAGCTTCTGGCCGCCGAGGATCGCCAGCCCGCCGACCGCGCAGAGCGCCAGCCAGGAGCCGAGGCCGACCGCGAGCCAGTCGCTGTACTTGGCCGCCAGGTTCGCGGTCATGATCTGGGTCAGATCGCCGAACTCGGCCACCGCGACCATCAGGAAGCTCGCTCCGGCGACCCGCCAGAAGCTGTTCGACCGGGGGGTGCGACCGCCCTCGGCGTCCTCCTCCTCGTCCTTGTGCAGGAAGAGCATCAGCGCGCCGGCCAGGAAGAGCGCCCCGACCACGCCCTCGACCGCGCGGTGCGGCAGCAGCGACAGCAGGCGGCCGGCCACCAGCGCCAGGCTGACCTGCACGGCCATGGCCGCGGCGACGCCCGCGAAGACGTAGGAGGCGCGGTAGCGGGTGCCGAGCACGAGGCTGGCCAGAGCCGTCTTGTCGGGAAGCTCGGCGAGAAAGATGATGCCGAAGGTGATGCCGGCGACGGCGATGCTGTTCACGGAAGGATCGTCCTCGAGTGTCGATCTGCGCCGGCCTCCGGCCCACGACTGCGGGGACGCTTCGGCTCGGCAGCGGGCATGGGTATGACGGCTGCGGCCGAAGGTCTCACCAGCGCGACCCGGCGACTGTTGTGTCGCCGCCTCGTGCCCCGGGCGCCGGGCGGCCCGCTGGGGGCTGCCAGTATGTCGACGGTCCGGTGGGGGCTACTCCCCTTCGATCGTCGACCAGTCTAGCCGAGACGCCGGACCGGCCGCGAAGGCCGCCCTCGGGAACGGCCCGGCGTCCACGCGCGTCCCAGCATGCATAGGCTTTGCATAAAATCTCAGTTTTCGGGGGACCCACCACCATGGCCGGCAACTTCGCACACCGTGTCCGCACCACCGCACTGCTCGCCGTGGGCGCCGCGGCTCTCAGCGGCGTCCTCGTGCCGGGGACCGCCTACGCGAAGTCCGGCGTCCACGTCCAGGTGAACACCCAGGTGCTCAGGATCGGCCAGAACGTGCAGGTCACCGCGGCCGGCGGGGACGACTCGGTCCGCTACACCTACCTCTGCCTCGACCAGCGGGTCGGCGGCGGCAACTGGCAGTCGCTGGGCTGCTCCTCGGCACCCTGGCGGTCCTACTCCCGCACCGTGCGGGCGACGACGCGCGGCACGGAGCAGTTCCGCGCCCGGCTGCTCGGGCGGCGGGCCCCGAGCGGTCCCCTCTGGCTGGACCGCGTCTCCGGGGCCGTGACGGTCCTGGTGCGCTGACCCGGCCCGCCCCGACCGGCGGCCCGCCCGCGCGGGGCGGTCTCGACAAGCCGGGGCGGGCGGGTGAGGGTGACCCCATGGACTACACCTCGCTCGGCCGCACCGGCCTGTCCGTCTCCCGGCTCTGCCTGGGCACCATGAACTTCGGCCCGCACACCGAGGAGGCGGGGGCGCACCAGATCATGGACACGGCCCTCGCGCAGGGCATCAACTTCTTCGACACCGCCAACGTCTACGGGCAGACCGCGGGCAAGGGCCGCACCGAGGAGATCATCGGCAGCTGGTTCGCCCAGGGCGGCGGCCGCCGCGAGCGGACCGTGCTGGCCACCAAGCTCTACGGCGAGATGCCCGTCGCCGGCGCGCCGGACCACTGGCCCAACGCGGGCCGGCTCTCGGCACTGAACATCCGCCGCGCGTGCGAGGCCAGCCTGAAGCGGCTGGGCACCGACCACATCGACCTCTACCAGATGCACCACGTGGACCGGTCCGCGCCGTGGGACGAGATCTGGCAGGCGATGGAGGTCCTGGTCCAGCAGGGCAAGATCCTCTACGTCGGCAGCAGCAACTTCGCCGGCTGGCACATCGCCACGGCGCAGGGCGCGGCCGCCCGCAGGAACAACGTCGGGCTGGTGGCCGAGCAGTCGCTCTACAACCTGATGGCCAGGACGGTCGAGCTGGAGGTGCTGCCGTCCGCGGAGCACCACGGGCTCGGCGTCATCCCGTGGTCGCCGCTGCAGGGCGGCCTGCTCGGCGGGGTGCTGCGCAAGGCCGGGCAGGAGGGGGTGCGCGGCGCGAGCAGGCTCAAGAACCTGGACCAGGCGCAGATCGCCCAGTTGCAGCGCTGGGAGGACTTCTGCGACAAGCTCGGCGCGGAGCCGGGCACGGTCGCCCTGGCCTGGCTGCTCCACCAGCCTGCGGTGACCGCGCCGATCATCGGCCCGCGCACGGACGGGCAGTTGGAGTCCGCGCTGGCCGCGCTGGAGCTCACCCTCGACGCGGACGCCCTGGCCGAGCTGGACGCCATCTTCCCCGGCCACCGGCCCGCGCCGGAGGACTACGCCTGGTAGGCCGCGAGGCGACCCCGCGCTTCTCCCGGCGGATCGTCCCGGCAGGCCCTAGCATCGGCGGGTGAGCGCCGATCAGATCACCTACGTCGCCTTCCTGAGAGCCGTCAACGTCGGCAAGCGGAAGGTGGAGATGGCCCGGCTCCGGGCCGAGCTCGACGGGCTCGGCCTGGAGTCGGTGCGCACCTACATCGCCAGCGGCAACGCCTTCTTCACCGCCCCCGCCGGCCCGGCGAAGCAGCGCGCGGCGCTGCGGGCCCGGATCGAGGCCCGACTGGAGCAGGCCTTCGGCTTCACGATCCCCACCGCGCTCTACACCCTCGACGAGGTCGAGGACGCCTGGGCGCGGGCGCCGTTCGGCGACATGGACCGGGCGGCGGACGAGCGGTTCAGCCTGCTGTTCACCACGGGCGCGCTGGACCCCGCGGTGCTGCCGCAGGCCGACCCGAAGGGCGGGTGGGAGGTCCTCGGCGTCCACGGCGCGACGGCCTACGTCCACTACCGCGTCGTCGAGGGCCGCGCCCCGGCCAACGCGGTCCCCGTGCTGGAGAAGGCCTTCGGCGTCCAGGGCACGGGCCGCTTCCACCACACCGTCGAAAAGATCATCGCCGCCGCGAAGAAGCACTGACGGGCGGTCGTCCGAGGCAGCAACGGGCCGGCGCGGTGGGAGAGCCGGCCACGCGTCGAGTGAGACGCGCCGAGCCGCCCGGGCCCGCCCGCCTGCCGAGCCACATCCCCAGGCGCCGTCAGGCGGACAGGCGTGCCGAGATGGCCCCTGCGCGCGCTGCGCCCGGCCGTCGGGGCACGCCCTTCCCGGGTCGCTTCGCGCCCGGCCGCGCGCCTTGCCGCCAGGCGGCGAGCCGGACGATCGGCCCGCCTGGTTCGGCGCGGGCTTTCGGTCCCCCTCCTATCGGCCCCTCGGCCCGCCGCCAGGCGCATGCGCCGTCAGGTCGGGCGCACGGTCGACCTGATGCGGGCGAGGAGGGCGCGGAGTTGGTCGCGTTCGGCCGGGGTGAGGCCGGAGGTGGCGTCGGCGAGGGCCTTGGCGTCGGCGGCTTCGGCCTGGTCGTGGTGGAGGCGACCGGCTTCGGTGAGGGTCAGCAGGAAGGAGCGGCGGTCGTCGGGGTGGCGGACGCGGGCGACCAGGCCGTCCCGTTCCAGGCCGTCGACCACCGCCGTCGTCGTGCGCGCGGCGACGCCCAGCAGTTCGCTGAGATCCCGCATCCGCAGCGGCACGCCCTCGCGGGCGAGCATCCGCAGGGCGCGCAGGCGGGCCACCGAGGCGCCGAGGGGCCGGAGCCTGGCCTCCACGAAGACCCGCAGGTCGACCGTGGTGTCGAAGAGCTCGTCCACCAGGACGTCACTGCTCCCGTGCCGTTGCCGCTGCCCCGTGCCGCGTCCCGCCTCGTCCGTACCCACGTCGCGCCTCTCCTCGCCCACCCGAAACCCATTTCATGAGCACACTCATAGTGAGTATGCTCAGTATCCATGACCGCCCGCCGCGTCGGCCTGCTGCGCAATCAGCGGGTCATCGTCCCTGTCATGTTCGTCGCCATCGCCTTCATCGTCATTGTCGACGGTGCGATCACCATCGTGGCGCTCCCCTCCATCGCCGCCAGGTTCCAGCTCTCCCCCGCCGCCCTCGACGGCGTCGTCGTGGTCTATCCCGTCTGTCTCGGCGTCATGATCCCCGCCTCCGCCTGGCTGCTCGGCCGGTTCGGCGGACGCCGGATGCTGGTGCTGGCCCTGGCCGTCTTCACCCTCGCGTCCGCGCTCTGCGGCGCCGCGCAGAGCCTGCCGCAGCTGATCGTCTTCCGGGGGCTCCAGGGTCTCGCGGCCGGACTGCTCACGCCCGTCGCCCAGGGACTGCTGTTCCGCACCTTCAGCCAGCGTGAGCAGGTGCGACTGGCGCGCTTCACGATCATCCCGCAGCAGCTCGCGCCGACCCTGGCGCCGCTGCTCGGCGGCGTGCTGGTCACCTCGCTCGACTGGCGCTGGGTGTTCCTCGTCAACGTGCCCGTCGGCGTGGTCGCCGCCGTCTTCGGGCTCTGCTTCCTCGACGAGCACCGCGAACAGCGGCCCGACCGGCTGGACCTGCCGGGCCTGCTGCTCAGCGGCGGCGCGCTGGGCGCGCTGATGTACGGGGTGTGCGCCGGCCCCGACCTGGGCTGGGCGGCCCCGCCCGTGCTCTCCGCCCTCGGCGTCGGCGGCGTGCTGCTCGCCCTCACCGTCAGGACCGAACTGCGCACCGCGCAACCCGCGCTGCGGCTGCGGCTCTTCGCCGACCGGATGTTCCGCAAGGCCGGCTGGCTCAGTCTGGTCGGCATGGTGCCCGTGCTGGGGCCGCTCTTCCTGGTGCCGCTCTTCGTCCAGCAGGCGCAGGGCCGCAGCGCCCTGGCCTCCGGCAGCACCACCTTCGTCGAGGCCGCCGGGGTGCTGCTGACCGTGCAGGTGGTCGGCGTCCTCTACCACCGGGTCGGCCCCGGGCCCATCGTCGGCGTCGGCCTGCTCGGCGTCGGCGGCGTCAACCTCCTGCTGGCAGGCAGCGACGCGCACACCTCGCTGTGGACCCTGCGGCTGGACATGTTCCTGCTGGGCGTCGCGATGGGCGGCTTCTTCATGCCCGTGACCGTCGCCTCGCTCGCCACCCTCGACCGGGCCGACTCCGCGCAGGCGGCGACCCTCGGCACCGTCGTCCGACAGACCGGCAGCGCGCTCGCCCCGGCCGTCGTCACCGCCGTGCTCGTGTTCGGCACCGCGCCGAGCGCCGCCGGGCACCCGCCCGTCTCCGCCTACCGGCTGGTCTTCCTCGTCCTGGCCGCGATCGCGCTGCTCACCGGGCTCTTCGCGCTCACCCTGGGCCGTCCCAGTCCAGCGTCGGCGGCAGCACGCCCTCCAGTGTCAGCAGCCAGCGCTTCACGTCCAGTCCGAGCTCTCCCCCGAAGAATCCGCCCAACCCGTCCGCGGCCACCACACGATGACAGGGCACCAGTAGGAACAAGGGGTTCGACCCCATGATCTGACCGACCGCGCGGGCGGCGAGGTGCTGCTCCACCTCGTTCTCGAACGCGCCGCTGCGGGCGGCGAGCTCCCCGTAGGTGATCGTCTGCCCGAAGCCGACCGTGCGCTCCAGCGTCTGCAGCACCTGGCGCTGGACGCCCTCCGTGCCGCTCCAGTCGAGCGGCAGCTCGAACGCGCGCCGGCGGCCCGCGAAGTACTCCGCCAGCCGGGCGCCGACCCTGGCGGCCCGCTCGTCCCCCGGCGGGCAGACCTCGCCCGGCGGGCCGTCGTCCCAGAACGAGGCGCCCACGACGCCCCGGTCCGTCACCGCGAAGCTGATCGGCCCGGTGGGCAGCGGTGAGGGCACCGTCACCCAGTTGGCCTGTGTCTCCATGCTCCCGACTGTAGCGGCCGGGTACGACAGCGCCCGCGGCACCGACGGTCGGGCGGCGGCAGGGCCCCACCCCGGCGCTCGTGGACCTCGGGCGCGAGGTGGAGGCGGTCCTCGCTCCGGGCGCGGCGGCGGGGCCCGGGAGGCGAGTCGCTCGCCGAAGGGGGCGGGTGCCGGCCGGGCTGGACGCGCTGCTCGGCGGGTCGCCGCGAAGGTGCTGCCGCGTCCGATGGGCAACGGGCACCCGCGGTTCTTCGGCTGGGTGAACGCCGCCCCGCGCCCGCGGGCGTGCTCGGGGCGTTCGCCGCGACCGCGGGTCGGCGGGGCGGCGTCTCCCGGTCAGCTCTCCAGCGCCAGGGCCGCCGCGCCGATCAGGCCCGCGTCCGTGCCCAGTTCGGCCGCGCGGACGGCGATGTGCCGGGTGAAGGGCAGCGTCGCATAGGAGGTCAGATGCCGCCGCAGGGGATCCAGCAGCAGCTCGCCGGCCCGCAGCACGCCGCCGCCGAGGACCGCGACGTCCAGCTCGACCAGCGTCGCCGTGGCCGCGATCCCCGCCGCCAGCGCGCGGCCGGCGCGGTCGAAGGCCGCGGTCGCGATCGGGTCGCCCGCCCGCGCGGCCGCGGCGACCTCGGCGGCCCCGAACGTCGCGTCGCCGGGCGCGCCCGCGGTGGCCGGACGCCAGCCCCGGGCCAGGGCCCAGGAGGCGATGGCGGTCCCGCTCGCGACCCGCTCCAGGCAGCCGCGCGAACCGCAGGGGCAGGGCTCGCCGTCCAGGTCCACGGTGATGTGGCCGAGGTGCCCGGCGTTGCCGGTCGGGCCGGGGTACACCCGGCCGTCCAGCACCAGGCCCGCGCCCACGCCGGTCGAGACGACCACGCAGAGCGCGTTCGCGAAGCCGCGGGCCGCGCCGCGCCAGTGCTCGGCCGCGGTCATCGCGACCGCGTCGCCGCCAAGAACCGTCGGCAGCCCGGCCACCTGGGGCAGGCCGCGGATCCGCGCCACGACCGGGAAGCCGCGCCAGGCCCTGATGTTGACCGGGCTCACCGTGCCGGCCGCGATGTCCACCGGCCCGGCGCTGCCGACGCCCACCCGGTCGACCCCCGCCCAGCGGGGGTCGTCCGCCAGCAGCGCCACCACCTCGGCCACGGCGGCGAAGACCTGGTCCGGGTCCTCGGCGCCGGCTCTCGTCGGACGCTCCACCTGGTGGTGCAGCGCGCCGTCCGCGCCGACCAGACCGCCTGCGATCTTGGTGCCGCCGATGTCGATCGCCGCGACGTACGAGGCCGTCCGGGTCCAGGTGCTGGGCGCAGTGCTCATGGCCAGCGAGTTTGCTGCGCGCCCGGCCCGGTGTCCAACCGGCGCGCACCGGGTCTCAGAGCTTGAAGCCGTCCTCGACCTGGATCCGCACGTGCGGCGCGAGCTGCTGCACCGTGTCGAGGAAGGCGCGGCCGTCGAGCTTCCACATCGAGACCGACCGGCTCGCGAGGAGCAGCTCGGGGCTCTTGTCCGTCATCCAGGCCGAGGCCTTGGCGGCGCGCGGCGAGCCCGAGCCGGGGAGCGCCGGCGCTCCGGGCACCCGGTGCAGGCCGACCCAGTACAGCTTCTTCCACAGGCTGACCCGCTGGACCCACAGCTCCACGCCCACGATGTCCGACCACGGCACCAGCACGGTGTACGCGTCGTACCGCAGCGGGCTGCCGCCGAGCAGGACGCCCGCCTCGTCGGCGCGCAGCGCGACCTTGCCGCTGAAGGCGATGAGGGCGGTCATGCCGATCAGGAACACGCCGACGACACCGATGAAGAGACGCAGGATCAGCGATACGTGGGAGCCCGCGGGGGCGAGGACGCCGAAGGCGACCAGCGCCAGGGAGACGAGGACGGTCACGACGTCCCTGGTCCGCCAGCCGTAGCGGGCCTCGTAGGACGTGGTGGACGCGGTCATGGGAAGAGTCACGGGCGCAGATCCTGCCAGATGGCGACCCGGCACGACACGGGGAAATCCGCGCCGCCATGGGGAACAGATCCGCCCGGCCTGCTGGTTGGATTCCGACTGAAGGGCCGCCGGTTCACCTCCGGCGACGCGGACCCGCGTCAAACGCCCTTGCCATCGAAAGGACTTCCGCACATGCGCTATGCCGTCCTGGGCACCGGCATCGTCGGCCGCACGCTGGCCGGAAAGCTGTCCTCACTCGGCCACGAGGTCGTCATCGGCACCCGTGACCCCGACGCCACCCTCGCCCGCGAGCAGGCGGACGCGGCCGGCAACCCCTCGATCGCCGGCTGGCTGGCCAAGCACCCCGCCGTTCGCCTGGTCCCCTACGCCGAGGCGGGCGCCTTCGCCGAGGCCTACGTCAACGCGACCTCGGGCGCGGGCAGCGTGCCCGCGCTGGAGGCGGTCGGCGCCGCGCACCTCGCGGGCCGGATCGTGATCGACATCGCCAACCCGCTCGACTTCTCCCAGGGTTTCCCGCCCTCACTCGACCCGGTCAACACCGACAGCCTGGCCGAGACCATCCAGCGCGCCTTCCCCGAGGCCCGCGTGGTGAAGGCGCTGAACACGATGAGCGCCCACCTGATGGTGAACCCGTCGGCGGTGCAGGGACCCCACTCTGTCTTCGTTTCCGGCGACGACGCGGACGCGAAGAAGTCGGTCACCGAACTGCTGGAGGCCATCGGCTGGCCTGCCGAGGAGATCTACGACCTGGGCGACATCACCAGCGCGCGGGGCTCCGAGATGCTGTTGCCGATCTGGCTCCGCCTCTACGGCAGCCTGGGAAACGCCGACTTCAACTTCCACATCCAGCGCGGCCCGGCTCCGCAGCAGTGACGCCTCCGGCGGGCCCGGCTCCGCGGTGAGTCGGGCCCGCCGACCGCGCGGCCCCGAGGGGGCGGTTCGGCGCGTTCGGAGCCCTCCACCGGTGCCGGCCAGAACCCCCGGAGTGTCGAGGCGGGCAGCCTCCGCGAGCGCCGGTCGCGGCCGGTCAGCCCGCCGGAGCCCGGACACCCGGAGTCACGCCGCGTCGAGGAACGCAGCGGCCGGTCCGGCCCCGACGGTTCCCGGAAACCCCGCGCCCGTCCGTCCAGAGCAGCGGTCCCGGCCGGACCACCCGCCGAAGCCCCGGAGGTGTGCAGCCGTCGCACGGCGACGGGCGCGACTACCGGGGGCGGGCTCGGCGGTCGCGCCGTACCGCGGCGCGGAGCACCTGGCCGCAGCGGCGGGCGTAGGCGCGTTGGAAGAGCGGGACCAGCGGGCCGAGCACGCGGGCGAGACGGCCGCCGGGGCGACTGAAGGCGGTGACGTCGAGCCAGACGTCACCGCCCGCGTCGCACGAGACCAGGAACGCCTCCTCCCCGCACTCGGGATGACCGGGCAGCGTGCCGTAGGCCCAGCCGCGGCGCTCGGGGTCGTCGACGACCCACACCACCCGGCAGGAGCCGCGGACGACCCCGGCCAGGGTGATCCGCACCTGCGTGCCGACCTCGGCCCGCGGCGTGCTCGCCGCGACCGCGACCGGGATCCGCCGGTGCATCCGCCAGTCCATCAGCAGCTCCGCCGCCGTGCGGAACGCGGCCTCGCCGTGGCCGAGGCGCGTGCGATGGCGCAGATGGGCGTAGCCGGCGGGCAGCCGCCCGTGCCGGGTCGCCCCCACCTCGGCGTAGGTGAGGGCGCTCACGACGACTCCGCCTCCAGCTCGGAGACGACCGCTTCGACCTGCTCCAGCCAGCCGGTCCAGAAGCGTTCCATCTCGATGCCCGCCTGCAGCACCAGGTGCTGCAGCCTCGCCTCGACCGACTCCCGTCGGCCGCCGGGGAACTGCCGCTGCTCCATGGCCCGGTAGGCGGCCAGCTGGGCGGTGTGCAGGGCCAGGTGACGCTGCACCTCGGCGCCGAGGCGGCCCTCCCCCACGCCGACCATCGCCGCCGCGCGCAGCCGCAGGGCCAGCGGGTCGCGCAGCGGCCGGGGCTCGTCGCTGCGCGCCACCCAGGCGGCCAGCTCCTCCCGGCCGTCCGGCAGCACCTCGTACTCCTTGCGGCGGCCCTGGGCCGGGGGGCCGGGGATGGCCCGGATCAGTCCGGACTGCTCCAGCTTGCCGAGCTCCCGGTAGATCTGCTGATGGGTCGCCGCCCAGAAGAAGCCGATGGACCTGTCGAACCGCCGCGTCAGCTCCAGACCCGACGAGGGCTTCTCCAGGAGCGCGGTGAGGATGGCGTGCGGCAGCGACATGTCCTGATCCTAGGGCTCACCACTCCAGCACCAGCCAACCCCGATGCGGCAGCTCCGCGCCCGGATCCACCGGCGTCGGTTCCGCCAGCGGGGCGAGCAGGGTGGCGCGCGCGTCCGGCGGTCCGTCGGGGAGGTGGACGACGGGGCGGGCGGGGTCGGCGCTGCCGTTGGCGACCGCGAGGCGGGTGACCCCGCCGGAGCGGGAGAGGTGCGGGACCAGCATCGGTCCGCCGGTCACCAGCGGCAGCGCGGGCCGCTCGCCCTCCAGGAAGCGCACCGCCCGGTGCACCAGGCGCTGCCCGGCGTCGTCGTAGGGCAGCAGCTCGGGCGAGGTCGCGGCCAGGACGGCCACCCGCCCGCCGAGCCGGTTGCGGAACGCCGTCCGGCCTGCGCCCCACGGCAGGCCGGACGGCGTCCTGATCTCGGTCCAGACCTCCGTGTCGGGGCCCGGCGCCAGCCGCGCGAGGGCCGGCTGCACGTTCACGCTCAGCACCTCGCCGCGGGCCTCGCCGTCGTCGAGGAGGACGTGCTCCTCGGCGTAGATGTCGGGCGAGTCGCGCTGCTCCCGATCGACCAGCGCGGCGGCGTCCAGGCCGAGGAGCGCGCCGAAGCCGCGCCGGGTCAGCGCCTCGGCCGCCACGCCGTCCAGCAGCAGCCCGCCGCCGAGCAGGGCGAGCATCTCGTCGTCGTCGACGGCCCAGGCCGTCTGCCCGCACAGCGCCTGCACCGGCGCGCCGGGCGCGGCGGTGACCGGCACGCCGTAGCGCAGCAGCAGGTCGGCAACGGGTCCGGGGTCGACGGCCAAGCCGTGCAGCGAGTCGCCGGTGCTGTGCACGTGCGCGGCCGCGTCCTGCCGGAAGGCGAGGCCGACCCCGAGGGTGCGACGGTCGCGCTCGTACCGCTCGGCGACCCAGTCCAGTGCGGGACGCGAACGCCGCAGCAGCCCCGTGACGGCGGGGAAGCGCCCGGCGCGGCGTCCGTTCATCGGGTGCACGTTGAGCAACAGCGCGTCCGAGCCGGCGAGCTGCGCGGCGACCAGCTCGGACCAGGTCTGGGTGTCGGACTTGGACCAGGCGGTGTGCGGCCAGTTCTCGATCTCGGGCTCGCTCGTCACCCAGGCGGGACGCAGCGCCCGCTGCAGCTCCAGGGACCAGATCTGGCGGCTCAACTCCTTTCCGGGAGACTCGCTGTAAGGGGCGAAGTGCGGCCGCTGGACGGCCCGGCCGCCAACGGCGAGGGCGGCGTAGAGCGCCGCCCAGTCGCGGCCCTCCACGGACGCGGCGTCGAGCCCCGAGCTCATCAGGCCGAGCCGGGACCGGCCGCAGGAACGCCGGCCGACCTCCGCCGCCACCTCCTGCGCGACCTCCAACTGGGCCTCGCGCCAGACACGTTGCAGCAGGCCCCGCCAGGGGTGCGGCTCGCCGGGGGCGGTGAGCGCGGCGACCAGCTCCTCGCGGGCGACCTCCCGGCCGGCGAGCGCCGCGAACCGCTCCAGCATCAGCGGCTCGAAGCCGCCGCCCCAGCGCAGCGGCGCGTGGTTGTGGTAGCGGAAGTCGTCCTCCAGCCACAGCACGCGGAAGCCGAGTTCGGCGAAGCGGCCGTAGTGGGCGACGATCCACTCGCGCCAGTGCGGGCAGGCGAAGGAGGCCTGCGCGGCGGCGACCTCCCCGTACGGGGAGACCATGGGGGCGAAGCCGAGCTTCTCCAGCGTCCCGTGCCGGCCCCGGTCGGCGTGGCCGACGGTGACCCACGGGTTGAGGCTCACCTCCAGGCCCGCCGCGCCCAGCACGCCCCGCGCGAGGGAGACGGCCTCGAACCAGGCGTCCTCCTCGGCGCCGACCAGGTGTCCGGCGAAGGCCTCCTCCGCGCCGGTCAGCAGCACGACCTCGTCCACCCCGGCCTGCTCGCAGGCTCTGACCAGCTCCGCCGCGTCGGCGGCGACCCTGGCCGGGTCGGGGTCGGCGTGGATCTGGAACCTGAGGTGGTAGCGGGCGGGCATGCCACTCCCTTTCACTTGACGCTGCCGGCCACCAGGCCGGAGCGCCAGAACCGTTGCAGCGACAGGAACATCACGACCAGCGGGATCACCGAGACGGCCGCCGCGGTGATCACCACGTTGAACGGCACCGCGTCGCCGATGCCGCGCTGGGCCTGCCAGCCGACCAGGCCGACGGTGACCGGCTGGAGCCGGTCGTCGGCGAGCATCAGCGCGGGCAGCAGGTAGTTGGACCAGATCCCGACGAACTGGAAGAGGAAGACGGTGACCAGGGCGGGCGACATCAGCCGCAGCGCGATGGTCGTGAAGATCCGCACCTCCCCCGCGCCGTCCATCCGGCCCGCCTCCAGGAGCTCGTCCGGCACGGAGGCGGCGGCGTAGATCCGGGAGAGGTAGACCCCGAACGGGCTGACCATGCTGGGGACGAGGACGCCCCAGTAGGTGTTGACCAGGTGGACCGGTGAGAAGAGCAGATAGAGCGGGATCGCCAGCAGCGGCGCGGGCACCAGCACCGCGGCGAGCACCACGTTGAAGACGAACTCCCGCCCCCGGAACGCGTACTTGGCGAGGGCGTAGCCGGCCAGCGCGGAGATCACGGTGCTGACCGCCGCGCCGCCGACGGCGTAGAGGGCGGTGTTGAGCAGCCACCGGGGGTAGATGCCGCCCTGGCGGGTGAACACCTGGTGCAGGTTGTCCAGCAGGGCGAACCTCCCACCGAACCAGAAGCCGCTGCCGCTGAACAGTGCGGAGTTGGTCTTGGTGCTGGAGACGACCAGCCACCACACGGGCGCGAGGAAGTAGACCGAGGCGATCCCGAGCACCCCGAGCGTGAGCCACCGCGCGGGATTGACCGGCGCGCTGCGCAGACGAGGGGAGTCGGTCGCCGGGTCGGCTGCGGCGGGCCGGGACTGAAGCGTCGTCACAGGACCTCTCCCCGTCGCTGCACCAGCTTGAGGAAACCGAAGGACAGCACGAAGGCGAGCACCGCCAGCACCACCGACTCGGTCGCCGCATAGCCGAAGTTGTTGTCGTCGACCGCGTTGTAGGCGGCGAAGATGGGCGTGTAGCTGCTGCTCAGGTTGGGCGCGACATGCTGCAGCACGGCCGGCTCGTTGTAGAGCTGCGCGGTGCCGATGATGGAGAAGACGGTCGTCAGCACCAGCGCGGGCCGGACGATCGGGATCTTCACGTGCCAGGCGATCCGCCAGGCCGAGCAGCCGTCCATCCGGGCGGCCTCGGCCAGTTCCGGCGGGATGGCCTGCAGCGCGGAGTAGATGATCAGCATGTTGTAGCCGGTCCAGGCCCAGGTCAGCATGTTGCCGATGGTCGGGGCGAGCATCGCGTCCGAGGTCAGGTCCAGGTGCAGGCCGAGACCGTGCGCGGCCGCGGTGATCGGGCTGAGGCCCGGTGCCACCAGGTAGGACCACATCAGCGCGCCGACCACGCCCGGCAGCGCGTACGGCAGGAAGAAGGCGAGCCGGAAGAAGCGCTTGAACAGGGTGGTCTTCGCGTCCAGCAGCAGGGCGAGCAGCAGCGCCACGCCGAGCATCACCGGCACCTGGACCACGCCGATCACCAGCACGCGCAGCAGCGAGCCCCGGAAGTCCTTGTCGTGCAGCGCGTCGGCGTAGTTGCCGAGCCCGGCGAAGACCTTGGTCGGCGCCGAGAGGCCGAGGCCGTCGCGGTGCAGCTTGAACAGGCTCTCGTAGACCGTGTAGCCGATCGGCGCCAGGTAGACCACGGCGAAGAGCAGCGCGAAGGGCAGGAGGAACGCGGCGGCGGTTCCCACCCGCCGCCGCGCGTGACGCGAGACGCTCATCAGGAGACGCTCATCCCCTGCTGCTTCATCTGCGCGACCGTCTTGGACTGCACGGTGTTCAGCACGTCCGTCAGCCGGGTGCTGCCCTTGGCGCTGGTGCCCAGGCCGTCGCCCAGGTCGGTCGCGGTCTGGGTCATGGTGGGGCCCCAGATCCAGGAGGTGTCGATGTGCGGGGTCTCCGCCTTGAAGACGTCGAAGACGACCTGGCCGCCGTAGAAGGGATCGGGCTGGGAGAGCGCCGGGTTGGCCAGTGCGGAGGTCGCGGCGGGGTAGATGCCGGTGACCTTGATCAGGTTGCTGACGCTGGCGGGGTCGGTGCTCATCCAGGTGGCGAACTCGGCCGCCTCCTTCGGGTGGGCGCAGCCCTTCAGCACGACGGTGGCCGAGCCGCCGTCATTGCCGTAGACGGGGTTGTTGGCGTCCCAGACCGGCATCGGCGCGACGGCCCACTTGCCGCTGGTGCCCTTGACGCTGGAGGCGACGATCGGTGTGTCCCAGACGGCGTTGACGTCGGAGAGGATCTTGCCCGAGGCCATGTCCGCGTATAGGCTCGGGTCGTAGCTGGGGTCGGTCTTCAGCAGCTTCCTGTCGAGCAGGCCCTGCCAGAAGTTCGCGACCTTCCGGTTGGCCGCGCTGTTCACGCTGACCTGCCAGGAGCCGCCGCCGGTGCCGAACCACGGGGCCGCGGCCTGCCAGGCGAGCCCGGCGTAGTTGTAGGAGTCGTTGCCGAAGTCGCCCAGCGCCACGCTCGGGTCGGCGGCGTGCACCTTGGCCGCGTCGGCGGCGTACTCGTCCCAGGTGACCGGCGGCTTGGTGATGCCGTACTTGGCGAACAGGTCCTTGCGGTAGATCAGCGCCATCGGCGCGGTGTCGACCGGCGCGCCGAAGGTCTTGCCGCCGATGGTGACCTGGTTCCAGGTCCAGGCGGCGAACTGGCTCTGCGCCGGAGCCATGTACGAGGTGACGTCCATGAGCGCGCCGGCGGCGGCGAAGCTGGGCATGGTCTCGTAGCCGACCATGCCGAGGCACGGCGCGTTGCCGGCCTGCGCGGCGGTCAGCATCTTGGTGTAGCCGCCCTTGGAGCCCGAGGGGGTCTTGTCGAAGGTGACCTGGATGTCCGGGTGCGCCTTGTTCCACAGCGCGACGGACTGGTCGTAACCCGGCGCCCAGCCCCAGAAGTCGAGCTTGACCGGTCCGGCCGCGGCGGCCGGACTCTGCGCGGCGCCGGTGCTGCCCGAGCTGCAGCCGGTCAGCACCGCGACGAAGGCGACGGCGGCGGTCATGGCCACGGTGCGTATCTGACGACTTCTCACGTGGAATCTCCTGAGGGATTCTGAGGGGGCGGAGAGACGTTCCTTGGGGGCTTGCGTTCTGTTCGGTCGTATTAGTTAAAGTAGGATCAGAACTAACTGGCCGGAAGTCAACACCCTGACGCGAACTTCGGTGAACGACAGGGCGCCCGTGGTAGGGAGTGAGCGTGAAGGCAGACCTCCGCGGCAACGCGGCGCACGAGGTGGCGATCGCCGGCCCGTCCAAGCCGAGCGACCGGGCCTCGATCCGGCGCACCAACCTTGGCCTGGTGCTGCGGTTGCTGCGCGACTCGGGGCCGCGCTCGCGGGCCAGGATCGCCGCGGACACCGGGCTGCCGCGCCCGACGATCACCAACCTGATCGCCGAACTGGTCGAGCTGGGGCTGGTCCGCGAGGGCCGCTCCGAGCGGGACGGCTCGGTCGGCCGACCGGGGCTCTCGGTCGAGATCGACGGACGGTCGATCTGCGGCGTCGGCCTGGAGATCAACGTCGACTACCTGGCCGCCGTCGCCCTCTCGCTCCGCGGTGACGTGGCCTTCGAGCGGCGGATCCCGCTGGACGTGCGCGCCGCCGGGCCCGAGGCGGTGCTGGACGCGGTGGCGGCGCTGGTCCGCGAGGCGGAGGCGGCGGTCGCGGCGAGTGACGCGCGCCTGGTGGGCGCGGCGCTCGCGGCCCCGGGCAACGTCGACATCACCACCGGCCGCGTCGCCTACGCGCCCAACATCGGCTGGCGCGAGGTCGCCGCGGTCGACGAACTGCGGCGCAGGCTGGGCAGGAACGCCCCGCCGCTGCACCTGGAGAACGACGCGAAGCTCGGCGCGATCGCCGAGTACCTGGTCGCCTCCGCGGCCGACATCCATGACCTGATCTACGTCACCGGCGAGACCGGCGTCGGCGGCGGCATCATCACCGGCGGTCAACTCATGCGCGGTGCCCGGGGGTTCGCGGGCGAGATCGGCCACATGCCGCTGGACCCGGGCGGACGTCCGTGCAACTGCGGCCGGGTGGGCTGCTGGGAGACGATGGTCGGCCTGGGCGCGCTGCTGCGCCACGCGGCGGACCCGGACGACCCGGTCCACGACCCTTCCCTCGACGTCGAGTCCCGCCTGGCCGACCTGCGCCGCCGCGCGGACGCGGGCGACGTGCGCACGCTGGCCGCGCTGGACCGGATCGCCGACGACCTGGGCCTCGGCGTCGCGCTGCTGGTCGACATCCTCAACCCTCGCGCGGTGGTGCTGGGCGGCTGGTTCGCCGTCTTCGCGGACTACCTCCTCGACCGCGTCCGCGAGGGCGTCGCCCGACGGGTGATGGCCGCGGACTCCGGCGGCTGCGAGGTGCTCCCCTCCACTCTCGGCTTCACCGCCCCGGCCCGCGGCGGCGCCTACCTCGCCCTGGACGCCGTCTACCAGGACCCGAGCGCGACGGCGCGCTGACGCCTGCGCCGAACACGCTTCGCCAGGCGGGGACGGACTCGACGGGACCGGTGCGCAGGTCCTGCAACGGGCGCGGCGCTGCCGGGCCTTCGACCGAGGCGGCCGGGCGGCGCGGCAAAAGCGCGCGCCCCGCCGCAGCGGCGAACACGCTGCGGCGGGGCGTGGGACGGCACGAGCAAGGGCTGTCCAGGCGGCTCACCGGCCGCGCCGCGTGCGGAGCCGGGTACGGCAACGGCCGAAGGACGGATCGGCCGGCGTTCCGGAGCCCGCGCAGGCGTAGCCCTGCTGACCGCTCAGACGTCCCGCTTGCGCACGACCCAGACGGCGAGGGCCAGGGAGACCAGCGGCCAGAGGAGGTAGACCGTCCAGGAGCCGGGGACCGTGGCGCGAAGGAAGCCGGCGCGGAAGTCGCCGTCGTCCCAGGGCTGGACCAGTCGCTGGAAGGCGGGGAGCACGAACGCGTGGTTGATGTCGGCCGACCAGTGCTTGTTCTGGGAGAAGAAGGCCGGAAGCATCAGCAGGCCGAAGGCGGAGAGCCCGACGGACGCCGCGCCGTGGCGGACCAGCGTGCCGACGCCCAGGCCGATCAGCGCGCAGACCGGGGCCACCAGCGCCGCGGCCACCAGCGCGCGCAGCGCGTGTTCCTCGCCGAGGGTCACCGAGGCGTGGCGGCCGCTCAGCACCGACTGGGCGATGACGAAGCCGCCGCTCGCCGCGACGCAGCCGAGGACGGTCCAGATCACCGTCTGCACCACCGCCTTCGCCAGTACCAGCGGCCCCCTGGACGGCACCGCGATCGTCGTGGTGCGGATCAGGCCGGTGCCGTACTCGTTGGCCATCGCCAGCGCGCCGAGCGCGGCCGCCGCGATCATCACCGTCATCCAGCCGGCCTGCGGCACCGAGTCGCTGACGGCGAACGCCGGATGCGGGGCCAGGTCCTTGTAGCCGGGAATGTTGTCGTAGTCCGCCTTCGCCGCCGCGAAGGCGGAGCCCCAGGCGACCAGCAGGGTCACCCCCAGCGTCCACCAGGTGGAGCGCAGCGACCACGCCTTGATCCATTCGGAGACGACCAGGTCGGAGAAGCGCGCCCGCGGTTCCACGGCGGGCACGAACCCGGCTGTGCGCGGGACGGAGCCGAGGACGGTCATCGGGTCCGCCCTGCCAGGTACTCGACACGGTCGGCGGTCAGTTCCATGAAGGCCTCCTCCAGGGTGGCGGTGCGGGTGGCGAGTTCGTGGAGCATGATGCGGTGGTCGAAGGCCAGCGCGCCGATCCGCTCGGCCGGCAGGCCGGTGACGGTCAGCGCCTCCGCGCGGGCCGAGCCCTCCGGCCGGACCCCGGCGCCCGCGGCGGTCAGCAGGTCGGTCAGCTCGGCCGCCTGCGGGGTCCGCACCAGCACGGTCAGCCGCTTGCTGCGGGCCGCGAAGGCGCGCACCGGCTCGGCGGCGATGAGCTCGCCGCGGCCGATCACGACCAGCTGGTCGGCGGTGTTCTCCATCTCCGTCATCAGGTGGCTGGAGAGGAACACCGTGCGGCCCTCGTCCGCGAGGCGGCGGAACAGCCTGCGCACCCAGAGCACGCCCTCCGGGTCCATCCCGTTGATCGGCTCGTCGAACATCAGCACCGGCGGATCGCCCAGCAGCGCGGTCGCTATGCCCAGACGTTGTTTCATGCCGAGCGAGTAGCCGCCGACCCGGCGCCGGGCGACCTCGGTCAGGCCGACCTCCTCCAGCACCTGTCCGACCCGCCGCGGCGCGATGCCGTTGCTGCGGGCCAGCGCCCACAGATGGGCCTCGGCGGTGCGGCCGCCGTGCACGTGGGTGGCGTCCAGCAGCGCCCCGACGTGGCGCAGGCCGCGCGGGTGGTCGGCGAAACGGACGCCGCCGACGGTGGCCGAACCGCCGGTCGGCGTGTCCAGGCCGAGGACCAGTCGCAGCGTGGTGGTCTTCCCGGCGCCGTTGGGGCCGAGGAACCCGGTGACCTGTCCGGGCCTGACCTCGAAGGTCAGCCCGTTGACGGCCGTCCTGTCTCCGTACCGCTTGGTGAGTTCGTTGACTTCGATCACGTTCACCACGGTGTCGCCGGCGCTCGTGCACCCGCATCGGGCCGGCGGCGGCAAGGGTGGCGGCGGCACCCGCCCACGGGCGTAGTCCCGCAGGTCGATGACCCGTCCCCGGCCCGCGGATAGTCTCGACGTATGAACGCCACACCGCGCCCTCCGCTGCTCAGCCGGGTCCCCTCGCGCGTGTGGACGGCCTTGTGGTGGTCGGTGCTGACCGTGTTGGTGATCATCTTCTCGGTGCAGACGATCCCGTCGCCGATGGGCTTCCAGGACGGCGTCGAACGGTCCGGTCCGCTCGGGGTGACGGCGGTCGTCGTGCTCGGCTCGGCGCTGCTGCCGCGCTTCCCCCTCACGGCGCTGGCGCTGCTGCTGGCGAACGCCCTGCGCATCGCCTATGTGCTGCCCTACCACGCCCAACTGACGCTGTCCGAGACGATCCCTGCCATCCTGGCGCTGTGCTGGATCTCGGCGACCCGGGGCCGCCAGGTCACCACGCCCGCCGCGGTCATGTGCCTGGCCACGATGGCCGGTTACAGCATCGGGCGGATCCTCGCCGGCCAGGACCCCACCCGGGGCCAGGAGCAGGTGCCGGTCGCGCTGGTCTTCCTGCTGGCCTGGATGATCGGCAACTCGGTCCGCACCCGGCGCAGCTTCACCGCGGCGACGCGCGCGCAGGCGACCGAGCAGGCGATCACCGAGGAGCGGCTGCGGATCGCCCGCGAGCTGCACGACATGGTCGCGCACAGCATCGGCATCATCGCCATCCAGGCCGGGGTGGGCAGCCGGGTCATCGACTCGCAGCCGGCCGAGGCGCGGGCCGCGCTGCAGGCGATCGAGGCGACCAGCAGGGAGACCCTGTCGGGGCTGCGCCGCACCCTGGTGGCACTGCGCCAGGCCGACCCCACGCCGGGCTCCCAGCTCGCGCCGCTGGCCCCCGCCCCCGGTCTGTCCGACGTCGAGCGCCTGGCCGGGACGACGGCGCAGGCGGGCATCAGGGTCGAGCTCAGCTGGCGCGGCGAGCGCCGCCCGCTGCCCGGCGACATAGACCTGTCGGCCTACCGCATCGTGCAGGAGGCCGTCACCAACGTGGTGCGCCACGCGGGGACCGGGAGCTGCCGGGTCTCCATCGACTACGGAGCGGAGGAGCTTTTCTTGGAGGTCGTCGACGACGGACGCGGCATCGCGCCCGCGCACGGGACGCAGGGCGGGAACGGCCCGCACCCGGCGCAGGCGGGGGCCGGGTTCGGCATCACCGGCATGCGCGAGCGGGTCAGTCTGCTGCACGGCGAGTTCAGCGCCGGTCCCCGCCCCGAGGGCGGGTTCCGCGTCGCGGCCCGCCTCCCGCTGCCGCCCGCCGTGGCGGTCGGCTCCCCCGACAACGGCCGGGAGACCGCCGCGGCCGCGGAGGAGGCGGTGGCGCGATGACCGCCGAGCAGATCCGCGTCGTCCTCGCCGACGACCAGCCGCTGGTCCGCTCAGGACTGCGGGTCCTGATCAACGACAACCCCGATCTGCGGGTCGTGGGCGAGGCCGGATCCGGCGACGAGGCGATCCGCCTGGTGGACGAACTGAAGCCGGACGTCGTGGTGATGGACATCCGGATGCCCGGCATGGACGGCATCGAGGCCGCCCGCAGGATCACCGGCGGCCCCGAGACGGCCAGGATCCTGATGCTGACCACCTTCGACGACGACCACTACGTCTACGGCGCGCTGCGCGCCGGGGCCAGCGGCTTCCTGGTCAAGGACATGGCCCTGGAGGAGATCCTCTCCGCGATCCGCGTCGTCGCCGCGGGCGAGGCGCTGATCGCGCCGAGCGTGACCCGGCGTCTGATCGCCGAGTTCGCCAACCGGCCCGACCTGCCCGCCGCCGCGCCGCGCCGCAAGCTGACCGGGGTGACCGACCGGGAGATCGAGGTGCTGACCCTGGTGGGCCGCGGGCTGAGCAACAGCGAGATCGCCGAGGAGCTGTTCATCTCGGTGGCCACGGCCAAGTCCCATGTCGCGCGGATCCTGTCCAAGCTGGACGCGCGGGACCGGGTGCAGCTGGTCATCCTCGCCTACGAGGCGGGCCTGGTCTCCGCCCCGCAGTAGTCGCGTACGCAGCGGCGCGGTGGTCGACGCACAGGCTTCGGCCGCCCCCGCGAGGCCGACGCCGCGTCAGAACGTGGGCCGGTCCGGCGGGGTGATCTCGCGCAGGCCCTTCCAGACCGGCTGGCGCAGCATCCCGCCGGCGGTGAGTTCCTGGTACTCGACCTCGGCGGCCAGCGCCGGCGTCGCCCAGTGCACGGTGGAGTCGGGCCGGCCGAGGTCGGCCGGGGTGCCGAGGAAGGGTGAGCGTGCGGTTTCCAGGCTGCGCAGCAGCTCGGCCAGGTCGCGGCCCTCGTTGACGCCGATGCCCGAGCCGACCGCCCCCAGATAGCGCAGGCCGAGCGACTCGGGGACCCCGGCCAGCACGCTGCGCAGCGCGCCGCGTTCGTCCGCGAGCCAGCCGCCGATCCGCACGTCGAGGGTCTGCCGGTGCTTGTGCTTGATCCAGGCGCGCGTGCGGTGGCCCGGTTCGTAGAGGGAGTCCAGGCGCTTGGCGACGATGCCCTCGATGCCGTAGGCCTCGGTCCACTCCACCGCCGAGCGCAGGTCCCCGGTCCAGGACGGCGGCGTGCGCACGGGCCCCCGGTCGCGGTCCAGGTCGAGCTCCTGCAGCAACGTGCGGCGCGCGGTGTAGGGCAGCCGGGTGAGGTCGCGCCCGTCTCGGTGGAGCAGGTCGAAGACCATCAGCGTCACCGGCGTCGCATGCCTGGCCACCTGGATCTGCGCGGGGCGGCGCAGGCTCATCCGCTCCTGGAGCGCGCCGAAGCTGGGTGTGCCGTCCAGACCCAGGGCGACCACCTCACCGTCCAGCACCACCTCGTGGCTGCCGAGGAGGTCGCCGAGCGCGACGAGCTCCGGGTAGCGCTCGCTCGCGTCGCCGCCGGTCCGCGAGCGGATCCGGACGCTGCCGTCGCCGGGCACGTAGACCAGGACGCGCATGCCGTCCCACTTCACCTCGGCCGCCCAGTGCGACTCGTCGCGCGGCAGTGGGGCGGTGGTCGCCAGCATCGGCGAGTAGAGGGGGAGCGCGGTCGGCGTGCGGGTCCGGGACATGGCGTGCACCTCAGGACGCGCGCCGGGGCGCGGCCTTCTTCGCGGGCGCGGCGGTCTTCTTGGCCGTCTTCTTGGCGGCGGTCTTCTTCGCGGGGGCCGCCTTGCGCGGCTTCGCGACGCGCGGCTCGGCCTCCGCCTCCTCGTGGGCGGCCTCCCCGCGCTGCGCCTTCGCGGCCGCGACGCTCGACTTCAGCGCCGCCATCAGGTCGATCACCTCCGCGCCGCCCTCGGCGACCGGCACCGGGGCCGGGGCGGCGCCCTCCGCCTTGGCCTGGATCAGCGCCTCGAGCGCGACGGCGTAGTTGTCCCGCTCCTCGTCCAGGTCGAAGCCCTCGGTGAGGGTCTCCATCAGCGAGCGGGCCATCGCCAGCTCCTGCGGACGCAGTTCGGGCGCCTCGTCCGGAGCCAGCCCCTCCGAGGAGCGGATCTCGTCCGGCCAGCGCATCGTCTGGAGCACCAGCAGGTCGTCCTGGACGCGCAGCACCGCGAGCGACTCGCGCGAGCGCATGGTGATCTTGGTGACGGCGACCTGACCCGACTCCCGCAGCGCCTCGCGCAGCAGCGCGTAGGGCTTGGCGGGGGCCTTGTCGCCCAGGCCGACGTAGTAGGGGCTGTCCCAGCGCAGCGGGTCGATCCGGTCGGCGGGGAGGAAGGCCACCACGTCGATGATCTTCTTGCTCGGCACCGGCAGCGTGGCCAGGTCCTCGTCGGTGAGGACCACGACCCGGCCGTCGCCCGACTCCCAGCCCTTGGCGATCTCGCCGTACTCGACCTCGCGGTTCTCCGCCTCGCAGTACCGCTTCATCCGAATGCGTGAACCGTCCTCCCGGTGGACCTGGTGGAGGACGGGACCGGAGTGGGCGTCGGTGGCCGGGTACAGCTTGACCGGCACGGCGACCAGACCGAACGTGATGCTGCCCGTCCAGACGCTGCGAGGAGGCATGACCTGAACCTTTCGCGGGGTATTCACACGTTATGCCCGGAAAAGTACCCGTGCAGGTCGACGGGCGCGCGCTCACTCTGACCCATCTGGACAAGGTGCTCTGGCCCGCGTGGTCCAAGGCCGAGATGATCGACTACTACGCCCGCGTGGCCGACGCGATGGTGCCGCACCTGCGCGACCGACCCGCCTCCTTCCTGCGCGGCCCCGAGGGGATGAGCGGCCCGCTCTTCGTGGCCAAGAACCCGCCGCCGCGCACGCCAGGCTGGATGCGGATCGAGGAGATCGCGGCGAAGGAGGGCCCGCGCCCGCACCTGGTCCTCGACGACACCCCGAGCCTGATCGCGGCCGCGAACCTCTACTGCCTGGAGATCCACGTCCCGCAGTGGACCGTCACCGGCGGCCGCGACGGGCACGACCGCTTGGTCGTCGACCTCGACCCCGGCGAGGGCACCGGTCTGGTCGAGTGCTGCGCGGTCGCGCTGCTGGTCCGCGAGGCGCTGGCCGCCGACGGCCTGCCCTGCTGGGCGGTCACCTCCGGCAGCAAGGGCCTGCACCTGTACGCCCCGCTGCGGCCCACTCCCGAGGCGGCTGTCGTCGCCTACGCCAAGGCGCTCGCGGAGCGGCTGGCGGCCGCGCATCCGCAGGTGCTCGTGGCCCGGATGACCAGGTCGCTGCGCGCGGGCCGGGTCTTTCTCGACTGGTCGCAGAACTCCACCTCCAAGACCACCTCCGCCCCCTACACCCTGCGCGCCACCCGGACCGACGTGCCCGGCGTCTCCGCGCCGCTGACCTGGGCGGAGGTCGAGTCCTGCGGCTCCCCCGCCGACCTCGCGCTGACCCCGCCCGAGGTCGCCGCGCGCGTCGCGGCCGACGGCGACCACGCGGCCGGGCTGTGCGACCCGGCCGAGGCCAGGGAGCTGCCGGGGCGCTGACCGCGGTGACCTCTGGCGCCCGGGGCCCTGGGTGCACCAGGCTGTCCGCCATGGATCTTTACCGGCAGTTCGCACTGCCCCAGGGACTCGGCGGCCGGGCGATCGGCGCGCTGATGGCCGTGATGAACGCCGCGCAGATCAGGGAGACGGTCCGTGCGGTCGCGCCGCAGGCCGGGGAGCACGTCCTGGAGATCGGCTTCGGCCCCGGCGTCGGCCTGGTCGCCCTCGCGAACGCGGCGCCGGGGGTGCGGGTGGCCGGCGCGGACCCCTCCGCCGAGATGGTCGCGGCCGCCGGGCGCCGCACCCGGCGCCTCGGCGACCGGGTCGGGCTGCACGAGGGCACGGCGGCGGCGCTCCCCTGGGAGGACGCGACCTTCGACGCGGTCTGCGCCACCAACAGCGTGCAGCTGTGGCAGCCGCGCGGCGCCTCCCTGGCCGAGGTGCTGCGCGTGCTGAAGCCCGGCGGGCGCCTGGTGCTGAGCGTGCTCGAACGTGCCGTCCTCCCCGACGGCGGCAGCGCCGGGCCCCACTTCGACGACGAGCTCCGCCCCGATCTGGCCCAGGCGGGCTTCGGCGACGCACGGCTGGAGTGGCGGGAGTCGAAGCTCGGCCGGGCGCTGCTGGTCACGGCGACCCGTCCGGCCTGAGCACCTGACCACCTGAGTGCCCGGGCGGCTAGGGCCTGGGCCCGGCGACGCGGTCGGGTCGGGCGGCTCATGAGACCGGGATGCCGGAACCCGGAGCGTGGCAGGCGGAAGTGATGCCTGCCCATGTCCGGGGGTGTACCCCATGTCCGATGTCACCGTACCGGCTCGAACGGCCGGAGAGGCCGGATCCGGCGACCCGGTCGAGCCCGCCGTGCTCGACCGGGCGGTGCAGGTCGGGGCGTTCCGCTATCCGGTGCTCGTCCGCGTCGGGACGGCGGCGTCCGGCGCGCTGACGGAGCACGTCAGGGGCCTGGCCGCGGACAGGCGGTGCGCGCTGGTCGCGGGGCCGGGGGTGTCGGCGCGTCAGCTGGGCGAGGTGACGGCGGCTTTGGAGCCGCTCGCGCCCGGCGGACCGGCGGGCGGGGTGCTCGTCGCCGTCGGCGGCCGGGCGACCCTGCGACGGGCCCTGGCCACCGCCGGAACGGCTCCGGTGGTCCTGGTGCCGACGACGCTCGGGGCCATGTGCGGCGCGTCGGTCCTGGTGCGGGGTGACGCGGCGACCGGACGACCGCGCGCGCCCGCGCTGGTCTGGTGTCGGCCCGACCTGCTGGACGGTCCGCAGCACGGCGGGCTGTTCCCGGTGCTGCGCGACGTCCTGGCGATCTGCCCGTACTTCTACGACTCGGTGGCCGCCCGGCTGCGCCCCGACGGGCGCTACGACCCCGCCACCCTCGCCGCCTTCGTGGCGCTCTGCGTCGAGGCGCAGAGCGGGGTGCTCGGGTACGACCCGCTGGGGCGGGGACCCGGCGCGGTGCTGCGTTACGGCGCAGGCCGGGCTGCGGGCCTGCTGCTCGCCGCCCGGGTGGCGCGGCGCCTGGGACTGCTCGGCGAGGCGGACGCGGACGCCCACAGGCGTCTGGTCGCCGCGGCCGGGCTGTCCACCGCCGAGCAGGTGTGGCCGGACCGGGCCGGGACCTTGGTGCTGCTGGAGGCGCTGGGCCGGCCGCACGTCTGCGCCGGGTCCCTGCTGACCCCGGTCGGCCCGTTCGGGTCCGGCCCCGGGACCGGAACGGGACCGGCCCACGACACCGCTCCCGTGCCCCTGGGACACCAGGACGCCGACCGTGGGAGGCACGAGACCGCAGCAGCGGCCCGCTGACCCGTCGACGACAGGGAGCTCTTCGTGTCCCCCCAGCACCGGATACCTCCGCAGCCCGACACCCACCGGCCCGGCCTCTTCACCACCGGCGCACCGGTCACCTCCTGGACGGTGAGCACCGCTCTCCCGGTCCGCTACGACGTACGCTTCGTCCCCGACGTCCTCTCCCCCGACAATCCGGCGCTGGCGGAGGCGGGCGCCCGCCGCGCCGACGGCGGCCGACGCCGACGGCTGCTCGTGGTCGAGGCCACCGTGCACGACCTCTACGGACAGCGCATCCACGCCTACTGCGCCGCGCAGGGCCTCGACTACCGGCTGCACGTCCTGCCCGCTCACGAGCGGGTCAAGACGATGGACCCGGTCTTCGAGGTCGCCGGGCAGATGGACCGCTTCGGCCTCTCCCGGCGCGGCGAACCCGTCCTCGCGATCGGCGGTGGCGTGCTCACCGACGTGGTCGGCCTGGCCTGCAGCCTCTACCGCCGCAGCACCCCCTTCGTCCGGGTGCCCACCACCTTGATCGGGCTGGTGGACGCGGGCGTCGGGGCGAAGACGGGCGTCAACTTCGGCCGCCACAAGAACCGGCTCGGCACCTACCATCCGGCCGCCGAGACCCTGCTCGACCCCTCGTTCCTGGCCACCCTGGACACCCGGCACATCGGCAACGGACTGGCCGAGATCCTCAAGATCGGCCTGATCAAGGACCGCGGCCTGTTCGAACTGCTGGACCAGGTCGGCGAGCGCCTGCTCACCACCCGGTTCCAGCACCCGGCCGCCGCCGAGGTCCTGGCGCGTTCCGTGCAGGGCATGCTCGAGGAGCTCCAGCCGAACCTCTGGGAGCACACCCTGGAGCGGTCCATGGACTACGGCCACTCCTTCAGCCCGACGCTGGAGATGCGGGCCCTGCCGGAGCTGCTGCACGGCGAGGCGGTCTGCGTCGACATGGCCCTCACCACGCTGCTCGCGCGGCGTCGCGGCCTGCTCGACGCCGACCAGGCGGCGCGCGTGCTCGCGGTCATGCGACGGCTGGGGCTCCCGGTCTGGCACCGGCTCCTCGAACCGGACCTGCTGCGCGACGCGCTGACGGACACCGTCCGCCACCGCGACGGCCGCCAACGGCTGCCGCTGCCCGCGGGCATCGGCGCGGGCGTGTTCGTCGACGACCTCACGCCACGCGAGCTGGCGCAGGCCTCGCGCGAGCTGCGCGCGGCCGCAGGAGTTCTGACGCCCGCCCAGCAGGCCGCCTGAGCGGCGCGGAAGGGGACCGTCATGAACCCAGGACTCATCGTGGCGTCCACCGCGGCACCCGCCGACGTCCACGGCGTCCACGGCGCCGCAGGGCTGACGCACTGGACCTGCCTCGCCCGCCGGACCGGGCTCGACGGTGACTGGGAGGCCGTCGAGTGGGCCTGCCTGCCGCCCGGCGGCGTCAGTGGGGAGCACCTGCACACCCGAACCGAGGAGGTCTACCTCCTCCTCTCCGGCCGGGGCGAGATCAGCCTCGACGGCCGGGCCCGGCCCGTCGCCGCCGGCGACCTGGTGCTGACCGGCCTCGGGACCCGCCACGGCCTGCGCAACACCGGAACCGAACCCCTGGAATGGCTGGTGATCGAGATGACCGCCGTACCGACCCGGACCCCGCACACCGACCCGATCGGCAGCGCCGTCGTCGAAGACCTGCGCCGCAACGGTCCGCTCGACCCGCGGAAGGTCCTGACCGGGCCGCTGCGCCGCATCGAGGTGGCCCGGCTGGGGGCGGGCCACCACTCCGAGCTGGTCGCGGACGGCGTCGAGCACACGGTCTTCGTGACCGAGGGCGACGGCCTGGCCGTGGCGGAGGCGGCCCGGGTCCCGCTGGCGCCGGGGACGGCGCTGACGCTGCCGCTCGGGAGCGACGCCTGCCTGGTCGCGGGACGGGACGGGCTGGAGTACGTCCACGCCGTGCTGGCGGTGCCCGCCGTGGTGCCGTCCCAGGAGCGAGGAGCGCAACCGTGATCGTCACGACCACCGCCGGGCCCACGACCCTGGTGGGCCCCGGCCGACAGCGCATCCGCATCCGCTGCCTGGCCCGCCGGGGCATGCTGCACAGCGAGACCGAGGCCGTCGACCACGTCCGCCTCGGTCCCGGAGCCGCGTTCGACCTGTCCGGCCGCGAGGGAACCGAGGCCGCCTGGTACGTGCTGCGCGGCCCGGTCACCCTCGCACTCGGCGAACCGGCGGCAGGGCGACAGGCCCTGGACCGGGGGGACCTGGTCCTCGCGCCCCACGGGGAGCGGGTGCGGCTCCTGGCCGGCCCGCTCGGGGCCGAGCTGCTGTGCCTGTCCGTCACCCCTCGTGCGGTGAGCGAGCAACTCCCGCCGCGCCGACCCGATCTGGGAGTCCCGTCATGAACGAGCCGATCACCGCCGTCCATCATGTCGCCTACACGGTGCCCGACCTGGACCAGGCGATCGCCTTCTTCGGCGACGCCCTGGGGGCCGAACTCCGCTACCGGGTCGGCCCGCTGAGTGATCCTGGGGACTGGATGTCCCGCCGACTGGGCGTGCACCCGCGCGCGGTCGTGCGGATCGCGATGCTGCGGCTGGGACCGGCGCTGCAGTTGGAGCTCTTCGAGTACGAGGTTCCGGGGCAGCGCAGGGTCCTGCCGGTCAACAGCGACCTGGGCGGGCACCATCTCGCCTTCCGCACCGACGACATCGACGCGGCCGTGAAGCGGCTGGCCGAGCGGCCCGGCGTGCGGATCCTCGGCGAGGTCGACACCGTCGGCGAGGGCCCCATCGAGGGCACCCGCTGGGTCTACCTCACCGCCCCCTGGGGCATGCAGCTCGAGTTGGTCGAGCCGCCGCCCGACCCGGTCCGGCCGGTCGATCCGGACGGAGCGGGACGGTGAACGCCGGGATCTGGGCCCCCGGCAGCCCGCCGGTGGTCGCGGCGGATCTGGAGCGGTACGAGGCCGACATCGTCATCATCGGCTCGGGCGCGGGCGGCGCCACCACCGCCTGGGCCCTGGCCGGACGCGGCGCGCGGGTCCTGGTCCTGGAGCGCGGCGGCTTCCTGCCGCGCGAGCCGGAGAACTGGTCGCCGCGGGCGGTCTTCGGCGAACAGCGCTACCACAACGCCGAACCCTGGCGGACGGCGGACGGACGGCGCTTCACCTCGGCCGCGCACTACTACGTCGGCGGCACCACCAAGGTCTACGGGGCGAGCCTGCCCCGGATGCGGGTGGACGACTTCGAGGCGGTCGAGCATCCCGAAGGGACCTCCCCGGCCTGGCCGTTCGGCTACCGGGAGCTGGAACCCTTCTACGCCGAGGCGGAGCGCCTGTTCCGGGTGCACGGCGCGCAGGACGAGGGCGCAGGTGATCCGACGGGGCCGCCGCGCTCGGGCGCGTTCCCGCACCCGCCCGTGCCGCACGAGCCCTACGTCGCCGAACTCGAACGGCGACTGCGTGCCCAGGGCCTGCACCCCTTCCCGCTGGAGCTCGGCGTCGACCTCGGGCCGGACCGGCCCTGTCTGCGCTGCGGCACCTGCGACGCCTTTCCCTGCCGGGTCGGCGCGAAGAACGACGCCGAGACGCGCGCCCTGCGGCCGGCCCTGCGCCGCGGCGGCGTCCGGCTGCTCACGGACACCTACGTCACCCGTCTGGAGACCGACGCCGGCGGGCGTCGGGTGACCCGCGCGCACGCGCTGCGCGGCGGCCGTCAGGTCACGATCGGCGCGGGACGCTTCGTGGTGAGCGCGGGTGCGGTCAACTCCGCGGCGCTGCTGCTGCGTTCCGCCGACACTGGGCGTGGTCACCCGGCCGGTCTGGCCAACGGGTCCGGTCTGGTCGGCCGGAACCTGATGCTGCACAACAACAGCGTGGTGTTGGCCGTCGATCCGCGCCGCAGGAACCCCGTCGTCTTCCAGAAGACCCTGGCCGTCAACGACTTCTACCGCGCGGACCCGCACAGCGGACGTCCGCCGCTCGGCAACCTGCAGCTCATGGGCAAGGTCCAGGCGGAGATGCTGCCGACGGGGTACCCCTACCGGCTCCGCGCCGCCGTCGCCGCGCACAGCCTGGACTGGTGGGTGATGTCCGAGGACCTGCCGGACGCCCGCAACCGGGTGGCACTGACCCCGGACGGCGGGATCGTGCTCGCGCGCACCCCCACCAACCTGCGCGCCCATCGCGACCTGCTGCGCGCCGCCCGCCGGATGCTGCGGCGGGCCGGCTACCCGCTGGTGCTCGCCCACCGGATGGGGCCGGACGCCACCGGCCACCAGTGCGGCACCGTCGTGGCCGGGCGCGACGGGGCGAGCTCGGTGCTCGACCCGTACTGCCGCAGCCACCAGGTGCAGAACCTCCACGTCGTCGACGGCGGCTTCTTCCCCTCCTCCGCCGCCGTCAATCCGACCCTCACCATCGTCGCCCAGGCGCTGCGCGTCGCCCGCCACGGCGGGCTGCTGGACTGACGGACCGCCACGCACCCCCCTCCGGAGCAACCATGCACACCGCCACCTCCGTCACCGCCGCCGTCGCCCGCGCCCCCGGCCGGCCCTTCGTGCTCGAACGCGTCCGCGTCGACGCCCCGCGCCCGCACGAGGTGCTGCTGCGGACCGAGGCGGCCGGGATCTGCCACACCGACCTCAGCGTCCGGGCCGGGCACACGCCCTTCCCACTGCCGGGCGTGCTCGGACACGAAGGCGTCGGCACCGTCGTCGCGGTCGGATCGGCGGTGACCGCGACCGCGCCCGGCGAGCGGGTGCTGGCCACCTTCGACTCCTGCGGCGACTGTCCCGCCTGCCGCGTGGGACGTCCGGTCCGGTGTGCGCACTGGCCGGCGCTCAACCTCTTCGGCGGCTCCCGCCTGGACGGCTCACCGACGCTGTGGGACACGGCAGGGACGCCGCTGCACGGCAAGTTCTTCGGCCAGTCCTCCTTCGCCGAGCTCGCCCTGGCCTCGGACCGCAA
Source organism: Streptacidiphilus rugosus AM-16 (assembly GCF_000744655.1). Taxonomy (NCBI): domain Bacteria; kingdom Bacillati; phylum Actinomycetota; class Actinomycetes; order Kitasatosporales; family Streptomycetaceae; genus Streptacidiphilus; species Streptacidiphilus rugosus. Next base: position 2,382,142 of record NZ_JQMJ01000004.1, read on the forward strand.
TGTCGTCCCGGTGCCCGAGGACCTGCCCGCGGCCGTGCTCGCGCCGTTCGGCTGCGGGGTGCAGACCGGGGCCGGGGCCGTGCTGAACGTGCTGCGCCCCGAGCCGGGCGACAGCCTCGCGGTCTTCGGCGCGGGCGCGGTGGGCCTGTCGGCCGTCCTCGCGGCACGGCTCACCGCCGCCACCAGGATCATCGCCGTCGACCTCCACCCCGCGCGCCTGGCGCTGGCCCGTCGCCTGGGCGCGACCGACGTCGTCGAGGCCGGGAGCAACGACGCGGCGGACGCGATCGCCGAACTGACGGGCCGGCGGGGCGTCGACCGCGCGCTGGAGACCAGCGGGGACGTCAGGGCGCTGCGCCAGGCCGTCGCCTCGCTCGCGATCGGCGGCATGCTCGGCGTCGTCGGTGCGCCGCCGCAGGGGACGGAGGTCGGGCTCGACGTCCCGCAACTGCTCGACCGGGGCACGCGGATCGTCGGGATCAACCAGGGCGCGAGCCTGCCGCAGCGCTTTCTCCCGGCGCTGGTCGATCTCTTCCGGTCGGGTCGGCTGCCGGTCGACGAGCTGGTGCGGTGCTACCCCTTCGAGCAGATCGAGCGGGCGGCCCAGGACGCCCTGACCGGGCAGGTCGTCAAGCCGGTCCTGCTGATGACCTGACCGAAGCCGTCAATCGAGTGAACGTTCAGTCACCCAATGACTACTGATAGTGTCCGAGCCGTGGAAGAGGTGGCAGCAGAGGCTGCGGAGCAGCGCGGGAACGGCGTCGTACGGGTCCTGCTCGTGGACGACCATCCGCTCTTCCGTGCGGGCCTGCGCGCGGCGCTGGAGAGCGACGCCGGGGTGACGGTGGTCGGCGAGGCCGAGCTCGCCGGCCAGGTGCCGGCCGCGGTCGAGCAGCACGACCCCGACCTCGTCGTCATGGATCTCACCCTGCCCGACGCCTCGGGCCTCGACGCCACCCGGCAGCTGGCCGCACGCCGGCCGCAGCTGCCGGTGCTGATGCTGACGATGGCCGACGACGACGGCAGCCTGCTCGCCGCGCTGCAGGCCGGCGCGCGCGGCTACCTGGTCAAGGGCGCGGGCCGGGAGGAGGTGCTGCACGCGGTGCGCACCGTCGCCGCGGGCGGCGCGGTCTTCGGCGCGGACATCGCCGCGCGCATCACCGCGCTGCTGGCCGGCAGCCGACTGCGCGACGCGGGCCGGCTCTTCCCCGCCCTGACCGCCCGCGAGGCCGAAGTCCTGGACCTGGTCGCCCGCGGCCTGGACAACCACAGGATCGCCCGTGAGCTCTTCGTGGCCGAGAAGACCGTGCGCAACCACGTGACGCACATCTTCGAGAAGTTGAACGTGGCCACGCGCGCCGAGGCCGTCGCCCGCGCCCGCGACATGGGACTGGGCGACACCGGCGGCTGAATCCCCGGGCGGGGACGGGACCGGGGCCTCATGCGGTCGGGACGGGCGCCCGCCGAGCATGGCCGCACAGGGCACAGGGCCACCCCGAGGAGGGCCGGATGCGAACAGCGCGCACAGCGACCACGACGACCGCAGCCGCCGACGACCCGGCCACGTCCGCCGACGCCGCCACGGCGCTCACCGCCCCGGGCGGCGCCGCGCCAGGCGGAGCCTACGGCGTCTGCGGGCTCACCCTGCTCTGCGGAGCGGGCTGGGTGCTGCTGGCCCTCACCCACCTCGACGACCCGGTCCGCAACCCCGACATCCCGCTCGACTGGCCCTCCCTGCTGCTGGGCTTCGGCCTGGCCCTGTCCGGGCTCTTCATCCTGGCCCACCGGGCCGGGCAGGGGCTCGGCCGGCTCCTGCTGGCCTCCGGCTTCCTGCTCACGGCGGACCTGTTCCTGCACCTCGTGCTCTCCGTCGCCGGGGCAACCGCCCCGTGGTCCGGTCTCGGCGCCGCCGTCGAGCTGGTCACCACCGCGGTCTTCGTCTTCACCATGTACGCCGTGCCGCTCTGGTTCCCGCAGGGACGCCTGCCGGGTCGGTGGGGGCGCGCCGCGGCGGCCGTTCTGGCGCTCTGGTCCGCCACGCAGGCCTACCTCGACGTGGCGGGCACCGACGGCTGGTACGGCGTGGACAACCCGCTGCGGCACGGCTGGTGGGGCCGGCTCCACGCCGCGGTCTCCGACGCCCTCGGCCCGCGCGTCGTCTGGCTCGCTCCGGCGATCGTCCTGGTCAACGTCGCGTTCGCCGCCGTCCGCTGGTGGCGGACCCCTGAGCGCCGACCGCGCCAGTGGACGGTGCCGGCCCCCTACGCGTTCTGGATGGTCCTCAGTCTGGTCGGCTACCACCTGCCCTGGCGGGGCACCGGGTACGACGTCTTCTACGCGGTCGTCTCGGCGGCCTGGCCGCTCGCGATCGGCTACGCCTTCGCCCGCGACCGCTCCTGGCAACCTGACCGGGCGAGCCGACGCGCCCTGACCGGCTTCACCCTCGTCGGCGCGCTGGTCATCGGCTACTTCGCGCTCGCCGTCACGCTGCCGAAGCTGCTGCCCGGCGCGGACAGCGGCGGCGCGCAGCTGATGTCCCTGTGCGCGCTCGCCGTCGGCATGCTGCTGCAACCGACCGCCCGCGCGGTCAGCCGGGCGGTGGAACGGTTCTACTACGGCGACCGCGCGCGCCCCTACCAGGTGGCCCGCGACCTCGCGGAGCGCCTCAGCCGCGCGCCAGGCCCGGCGGAGGCGCCGCCGCTGCTCTGCGCGACGGTCGTCCGCGCGCTCGGCCTGCCAGGGGCGCGGGTCCTGGTGACGACCCGCGGCGGGCCGCGCGAGCTGGCCGCACAGGGCGAGGTCGGGGCGGCCGCCGAGGTCTTCCCGATCAGCTCGGAGGGCGCGGTGATCGGCGAACTCCACGCCCCGCCCCGCTCCGGCCAGGCCGCGCTGGACCGGCAGGACCGCACCGTGCTGCGGTTCCTCGCCGACCAGTCCGGGCCCGCGCTCGCCCAGCTGCGGCTGAACGAGGAGCTCCAGGCGAGCCGGAAGCAGCTGGTGCTGGCCCGCGAGGAGGAACGCAAGCGGCTGCGGCACGATCTCCACGACGGCCTCGGCCCGACCCTCTCCGGGCTGCGCCTGCTGGTCGACACGGCGCGCAGCGACCTGCCCGAGGACTCCGCGTCCGCGGCATCGCTGCGGGCCGCTTCGACCGGCATCGGCACCGCGATCGACGAGCTGCGCCGGATCACCGACGGCCTCGCCCCGGCCGAGCTGGGCCGGGTCGGCCTGACCTGCGCCCTGCGCGAACTGGGCAGCCGCCTGGACGACCGCCGGCTGCGCATCACCGTCGATCTCGACCCCGACCCGCTGCCTCCGCTGCCCGCCGCGGTGGAGGTGGCCCTCTACCGGATCAGCGGCGAGGCCCTGCACAACGTGCTGCGGCACTCGGGGGCGACCAGGGCCAGGCTGTCCCTGCGGGTTGCCGCGGACCAGGTCTCCGTCGAGGCCAGCGACGACGGTGCGGGCTTCCCCTCCCACAGCTCCCCGGCCGGCGTCGGCCTCCGCTCCATGGCCGAACGCGCCGAGGAACTCGGCGGCACCTTCTCCGCCACGAACGACCCGCACGGCGCCGTCGTCCGCGCAACGCTCCCCCGAACCTGCTGACCCGCCGGTCGCCTCCAGGGGGCGCGGTCGCATCAGCCGGGGGTGCCCCCTGCGACGAACTGCAAGGCCTCACCGAACAGCGCCTCCCCACGGTGTGGTCTCTCGCGCCCGCGCGGTGCATCGGCCGGGCCTCGCGCCCCTCGGGGCGGACGGACCGCCCCGGCAGAGCGGTCCCGGCCCGATCCGGGACCACGGGCTCATGACGACGGGACGCGTCCGCGGCGATAGTCGAACCAGTCCCACGGTCCGTTCCCCGTTCCTGAAGGAGGACCTCCCATGTCGGTCCCGACCGAGCCCGTCCACCCGTCCCGTTCGCAGTCCGAGGAGCCGGAGCACGAGACTCCGCGGCCCGAGGAGCCCCGCGAGCCGCGTGAACCGCATCCCGACGAGGACACCTGGCCCAACCGGCCGCACCACTGATCCGCACGCGCCGAAGCCGGCCGCCGCAGTCGTCCCTGCGGCGGCCGGCTTCCTGGTGCGCTCACATCGGCATCGGCATTCCGCCGCCCTGGAGGTCGAGGACCGGGCCGGGCGAGACCGTGAACGGGCGCATCATGCCGTCGTCCTCGTGCTCCAACAGGTGGCAGTGGTACATGTACCGGCCGGTCGATCCGCTGAACTGACCGCCGATCCTGACCAGTTGGCCCGGCGGCACCTGGATCACGTCCTTCCAGCCCTGGTCGCTCGGCGCGACCTCCAGCGTCGAGCGGTACCCGACCGGCGCGCCGGGCGCCGTCCCCCCGACGGACTGCCGGAAGCCGGAGACGTCCCAGCTCTCCCTCGCGAGAGCCTGGAAGCGGATCAGGTGCAGGTGCACCGGATGCAGCGCGACACTCAGGTTGAGGATCGTCCACACCTCCCAGCCGTCCTGCCGGACATGCCAGTTGAGCGTCTCGTCGAACTCCTGCGACAGCCGCCGGTAGGTGCGCAGCACGCCGTCCGCGCCCAGCGTCTGCACGACTCCGTCCGTCGCGGCGGCCAGCGCGCTGTGCGGCACCTCCTCCATCTCCCAGAGCCGGAAGCTGCCCTGCCTGTTCGGCGCGAGCACCAGCATCCGGTGCATGTGCGGTTCCGGCAGGCGGTCGTGGTGCAGCCGGGCGTAGGACGCCGCCAGTCGCGGCGGCAGCGTGAACGTCGAGGCGGGCGGCTCGTCGGCCACGCGGAACTGCAGCACGTCGGGCTCCGGCAGCCGCTGGTCCGGCCGGGGAACCCCGACCGGCGCACCCGCCGCGAGCGGGACGGCCGCGTAGGGCTCGGGCGCGGAGTCGACCAGCCGCAGCGTGCGCGCGCCCAGCGCGCCGAAGTCGACCAGCAGGTCGGCCCGTTCGGCCGGGGCCAGGGCGAGTCCGCCGTCCGGGAGCGGGATCGGCGCGCCCAGCAGCCCGGCGTCGGTGCCGATCTGCCACACGGCGTCCGGCACCCGCTCGCCGGTCCCTTCGTCCACCAGGTGCAGCCGGTAGGTCCTGGCGTTCGAGGCGTTCAGCACGCGGAACCTGTACCAGCGGGCCCGGACCTCCAGATACGGCCAGATGACCCCGTTGACCAGCGTGTACGGGCCGAAGAACGGCAGCGGCCCTGCCGTCTTGTGCAGCAGTTCGCCGGTGAAGGCGCCGTCGTCGCCGAGCGCGAGATTGCGGTCGCACAGCACCAGCGGGATCTCGTACGCGCCGCCGGGCAGCCCGAGCGCGTCCTCCTCCTCGTCGCGGACCAGGTACATCCCGGCGAGGCCCGCCTGGACGTTCAGGCGGGTGATGCCCATCGCGTGGTCGTGGTACCAGAGGGCGGTGGCGGGTTGGTCGTTCGGATACTCCGAGAGCTGCGACTCCCCCGGCAGCACCGCGTTCTCGGTCCAGCCGTCGTTGCCGCCGCCGGTCCGCGCGCCGTGCAGGTGCGTGACCGTCCAGGCGGGCAGGCCGGCCGCGGCCTTGTCGACGCCGCCGGGATCGATGCCCGGCTCGTTCTCGGCGGGCGGCGCGCTCTCGGGGACGTTCCCTTCGACGACGGGGAACGGGGTGTCGATCTCGTTGGTCCAGGTGACGCGGAGCCGCCGGCCACGGCGCAGCTCCAGCGTCGGACCGGGGAACTCGCCCCCGTAGGTCCACAGCGGCGTGGGCGGCAGTTGCGCGTGCAGCCGCTGCCGGGCGGAGGTCAGCCGGACGGTCAGCTGCGGGCGGGTGTCGCCCGGGCGCGGCCGGAGCACGGTCGGGATGCGGAGCGGGTCGAGGAACTTCGTGAGCCTGGGCGGGGTGGGGCCGGTCGGTGCGGGCATGGCGAGCCTCCTGAGGATCGGGACAGCGCCGATCCTGCGGCGCCCCCTGTCCCGCCCGCATGGGCCACCGGTCCCTTCCGGTCCCGCTTCGCCTCAGCCGATCCTGCCGCGGAGCAGTGCCACACCCTCGCCGGTGAGGTCGTCCAGATGCGGCTTCCGCCCCGTCATCACCATGATCAGCGACAGCAGCGGCCCGCTCGCCTCGGGTCCGTCGCCGTGCGTCCAGGAGGCGTCGGCGGCCGTCAGCCGTACCCCGGCGATCCTGTTCTTGGCGCCGATCAGCAGGTTCGACCCCTTGAAGAAGTCGGCGACCCGCACCAGCGCCTCCTCCGGGTAGGCGCGCCGCAGGCCGAGGGGTCGCCGGATGTCCTCGGGGTGCACGACGGCCTCGCCCAGCATCGCCTCCACCGGCCCCGGCGGGGCGCTGGTCCGGTCCAGGGCCGCCCGGAACGCGGCGAGCGTCTGCGCCGGATCGTCGGCGGTGTGCGCGGCGACGCCGGCGGCGGAGAAGTCGTTGAACTTGAACCTTGCCGAGGCGAACTCGCGGAGGAACCGCGTCGGGGTCATCATCGCGGTCGACAGCATGTGCCCGAGCACCTGGTGCACGCTCCACTCGGTGCACAGCGACCGTGTCCGCCACAGCTCCGGGTCCGACCCCGCCGCCTCCAGATCACCGAGCAGAGCCCGGCGCTCCCCGTGGATCAACGGCCACGGACTGCCTCCGGCACCGGCCATCGTCGTCACCCCGTTCCTGCTTCGGTGGGTGCACAGCCTTCACCTCAGCAGTAACACCACCACGCCAGGAGCGCGACTCGATCCGCCGGTCAGCGGCCCGCGAGCCGACTCGCCCGCGGGCCCGCGTCCTCGCGCAGGACGTGACCGGGCAGCCGGACCGGATCGCCGAGCACGACCACGACCTCGCGCTCGCCCTCGTACGGGTCCCTGCTGTGCGCCGTGCGCAGGTTGTCCACCAGCAGCAGGTCCCCCGCCCGCCAGGGCTCCCGGCGGGCCGCCCGCGCATAGGTGGCGTTGATCGTCTCCACCACGTCCTCGGGAATCGGTCGAAGCGAGCGGCGGCGGGCGTCCCGCTCGGGCACACGCTCCGGCTGCCGTACTGCGGCTTCGGCGACGGCGTCTCCGGGCTCTCCCTGCTGGAGCACTACCTCCGCGACAGCGGCAGCGGCGTCGAGCTGCCCGCGGCGGTGATCGTCGAGACGGTCCAGGCGGAGGGCGGCCTGCTCGTGGCCACCACGGCCTGGCTGCAGGAGCTCGCCGAGCTCTGCGCCCGCTGGGGCATCCTGCTCATCGTCGACGACATCCAGGTGGGCTGCGGCCGCACCGGCGGCTTCTTCAGCTTCGAGGAGGCGGGCATCGTCCCCGACCTCGTCGTGCTGTCGAAGTCCATCAGCGGGTACGGCCTGCCGATGGCGCTGACCCTGCTCCGCCCCGACCTCGACGTCTGGCAGCCGGGCGAGCACAACGGCACCTTCCGCGGCAACTGCCTGGCCTTCGCGACGGCCACCGCGGCCCTGCAGAGCTACTGGCCGGACCGCGACCTGGAGAAGCAGACGGTGGCCCGCGGCGAACACGTCCGCCTGCGCCTCGGCACGCTCGGTCTCCCCGTCCGCGGCCGGGGTCTGATCAACGGTCTGGTCCTGCCCGACCCGGCCCAGGCCCGCGCGGTCTGCGACGAGTCGTTCCGGAGGGGCCTGATCGTGGAGACCTCGGGCTCCTCGGGCGAGGTGGTCAAACTGCTGCCGCCGCTGACGATCCCCGACGCCGACCTGGACGCCGGCCTGGACACCCTCTGCGTGGCCGTACGGGCGGTGCAGGCCGCCTGACGACGGCTCAGGCTCGGGGCGGGAACGTGACCGACCCCGGGCCCGTTATCACGATCGCCTGGCCCAGAAAGGCGCTGCTGCCGTCGCACGGCCTGCCCGCGCCCGCCCTGTCGACCTCGTCGAGCGTCAGTGTGAGGGTGAACGAGCCGCTGACGTTCCGGTACGCGCCGGTGCCCGAGCCGGACACGACCGGCACCCGCTCCGTGACCGCGACGCTGCCCGAGCAGGTGGTGCGGTTCGTGGGGAAGCGCTCCGCCATGGCGGCGACGAAGGCCCTGTCCATCGCGGCGATGTCCAGCCGAAAGGCCCCGTGCCCGAGCCGGAGGCTCAGCTGGCCGGAGTGGTCCGGGTCGACACTGCCGTCGGGGTGGACGCTCACCGCCTGCCCGTAGTCGCCGATCGCCCCGGTCAGGACCACCGCCTCGGTGGGCCCGTCGTTGTCGCTGTACGCCGTCAGATGGACGGCGGAACCGGCCGCGGCGGAGGCCGAGGCCTTCGTCGGCGCACCGGCGGCCGACGAGCAGCCGGCCACGGCGAGCACGCCCAGCAAGAGCGCCGCCGCCGCGACGGCCGCGGCCGGACCTCGTACACGCGGACCCATGGTGATGCCGCCCCCTCAGGTCGGACCCTGCCCTGCCCTCCCCACTCTTCTCCTGCGCAGGCGGCCGGGGAATCAGGGAAGCCCCCGGTCCGTCCCTGATCGACCCCTGATCGAGCCCTGAGCCGAGCCCTGACGAGGGGCCCTGCGCCGAGCCCCCGCCCCCGCCGCCTCCGGCCCGCGGCATCCGATCCGACTTTCTCCGCGCCGGGATGCAACCAAAACGGCGGTCGCGGCATCAAGTCTGCGAACCAGGAGGTGAGGCATGGCAGTTCGAGCCAGGGAACGACGCGACGAGGAGTTCGCGGAGTTCGTGGCCACCAGATCGACGTGGCTGCGCAAGCTGGCGTATCTGATGGCCGGTGACTGGCACCGGGCGGACGACCTGACGCAGGTGACCGTGACCAAGCTCTACATGCGCCGGCACCGGCTCGGCGGGGTGGAGAACCTGGACGGGTACGCCCGCACCACGCTGGTCAACACGTTCCTGGCCGAGCGCCGCTCACCCTGGTCCCGGGTGCTCCTCGGCCGCGCCGAGGAGGAGACGGCGAACGCCGCGCCGGTCCAGTCCTCGGATCTCGACGCGTCGCTCGACCTGCGCGCCGCGCTGGGCCTGCTGCCGGACCGGCAACGGGCCGTCGTGGTGCTGCGGTACTTCTGCGACCTGAGCGTCGAGCAGACGGCCGAGGCGCTCAACTGTGCCTCCGGCACCGTCAAGAGCCAGGCCGCCCGCGGCCTGGACTCCCTGCGCCGCGCCCTCGACGGCGAACCCGACGTCGGGCACGACACCCCGGGCCCGACCCACCCCACCGGCAACTCCGTTGCCGAACACGCAGGATGGAGGCCGTGATGCTCGGGCAGGACACCACCGACTGGGAGGCGCGGCTCGCGGACCGCCTCCACCGACTGGCCGACGCGCCGGCGCCGCCCAGCACCTTCGACGCCGAGCTCGCCCGCCGCCGGGGCCTGCGCGGGCTGCGGGTGCGCAGGGCGGTGGCGGTGTCCGGCGCGGCCGCCCTGGTGGGCGCGGCGGCGCTGGCCGGTGCGGCGGCGCTCGGCGGGCGGTCGGCCGCCCCGCGGGTTGAGATCCCGCAGCCGGCCGACCGGCCGGTGCACAAGGACGATCCGATGAAGACGCAGCTGTCGTTCGGTTGGCTGCCGTCCGGGGCGACCAGCGTCGAGCGCGAGACCGACGGGTACTCCTACACCGCCACCGCGCTCAGCCCCGGCGACCACGACCTGCACGTGACCGCCACCGTCATGGCGGCCGACGGCGCTGCGCCGAGCTTCGACATCTCGTCGTCGCCGCCCCCGGGCGGCACCCAGGTCCACCCCGTCATGACCCCGGGTCCGACCATCGGCGGACAACCGAGCACCTGGGTCAAGCTCAAGCCGACCACCGTGTACACCACTCTCAGCTGGCAACTCGCCGACGGTCGCAGCGTCTGGATCCAGGCCACGGAGACCCCGGTCGTCGACCTGAAGTCCCTCGTCACCCAGATCGCCACGCACCTCTCGCTGGGGGCCGCGCCGCAGGCCGTCCCGATGCCGTTCACCGTCGCCGGGCTGCCCGCCGGGGCGCAGCTGGTCGACATCGGCCTCACGGACCCGGACCCCGGCCCGGACGGGCGCGGCTGGCGGGTCACGGCGAGCTTCACCACGGGGAAGCCGGCCGACTCGGAGATCGAGTGGCAGATCGCCCCGCGCATCGAGGGAGCCGCTCCCCTCGCGTCCGGCGCGGGCCACCGCTGCGTGACCAAGGTCGGCCTCGACCTCTGCGTCAGCGGTCGCGGCGCCGCCCTCGCCGCCGTCGGCGGCCTGGACGGCCTCCTCGACCGGATCACCCTCCTGGGCCCGGACCGCCTGGCCTGGACCACCGACGTGCTCCGCTGACCGCCGCCGGACCGCCCCGGCCGCGCGAAGGCGCTACCGGGACGCTCCCGGCACCCCGCCCCGGCCGGGGCCGGCCTCCACGTGGGGAGGGGCCGGCCCCGGCCGCTCCCCACGGACGACAAACCGTTCGTTACCGCCGCCGCTCCCCGGCTACCGTGATCGACGCCGAACCCGAGTCGACAGGCGCGCGTCCGACTCGTAGGCCGATCCCGCCCCACCGAACCCCGATCCAGCCCCACCGATCCCCGATCCAACCCGGAAGCGAGCGCACTCGATGTCCCACGAGTTCCGGCCCGCGTCGTGAACGCGCCCGTCCTGCTCACCGCCGGGCAGCCGACCGGCACCAGCACCCTGCTCGCCGAGACCGCGGCCCGCCGTGGCCTCGGCCACGCCGTGGTGACCCCGGAGACCGCCGCGAGGCTGGCAGGGCGCACCCTGCACTGGTACGGCGGCCCCCTCGCCGCGGACCGGTTCCTCGCCTCCGCGCCCGGCTGCGACCTGGCCCTGCTCGAACCGCACGACGCCTGGCTCGCGGAGCTGCCACGGGAGTTCACCGGTCGTCGGGTCGAGCTGACCACCCTGTCCGACGCCTGGGGCTCGACCCGCCCGCAGTTCGTCAAACCCCCGAGCGACAAGCAGTTCCCCGCTGCCGTCTACGCCGACGGCAGCCGGCTGCCCACCGGCGGCGAGCGCATCGACCCCGACACGCCGGTCCTCGTCTCCGAGGTCGTCACCTTCGCCTGGGAGTACCGGCTCTTCGTACTGGACGGTGCGCTCGTCACCGCGAGCCGCTACGCCCGCTTCGGCCGCCTCGACGTCGCCGCGCTCGGCGCCGACCCTCACGAGCCGGAGGTCCGCGCCTTCGCCGCCTCCTTCCTCGCCGCCTGTGCCGGCTCGCTTCCCAGCGCCACCGTCGTGGACGTCGGCCTCGTCCAGGACCCGGACAGCGGCGTGGACCGCTGGGCCGTCGTGGAGGCGAACATGCCCTGGTTCGCCCACAGCTACGCCGCCGACCCCGACTCCGTCCTCGACGTCGTCCTGCGTGCCACCGGCCCGCTCGGATCGGTCTCCGCCCACGACCGCGGCTTCCTGCGATCCCGGTCCGGCCCCGATGGCACCGCCGCTCGACCGGTGGCAGGCTGATACACGTCAGCCACACTCCCGCAAGTCGAGGAAGGCGGCGATCGCCATGGCTGAACACCCGCACGCCGCGTTGATCCGTCGCGGTTACCAGGCATTCTCCGAGGGCGACATGGAAACCCTCGGCACACTCATGACCGCGGACGTGACGCATCACGTCCCGGGAACCCACCACCTGTCCGGCGACCACAAGGGCCTGTCGGCGGTGCTGAACTACTACGGGCAGTTGGCCGCCGAGTCGAACGGGACCGTCCACGTGGAGCTGATGCACGTGTTCGTCGACGGGCGCGGACACGCGATGTCCGTCAGCCGCCTCTCCGCCGAGCGGGCCGGGAAGAAGATCGAGCAGATGGGCGGGATCGTCTTCCGCATCATCGGCGACAAGGTCACCGACCTCGACGAGTGCCTGGAGGACGTCGAGGCCTCGAACGAGTTCTGGGGCTGAGCAGGGAAACCCCGCAGCACCCTGACTCTTACCGGCTATTTACTACAACTGGGCGATATCCGGCGGAAACTGCGACCGGACCAAGGGGCCGTCTTACACAGTTCACCGAACGCTTACCCACCGTCCCGGAGTTGTTGATCAGTGGCGGGCAGTCTCGCGCAGGCCTGATTGTCGATCGCCCCCACCAACTCCAGGGACGGACACACCGTGACCGAAGCGCGCACCCCACTGTGGCGCCGCACCTTCCGCCTGCCCCTCGCCGTCGTCGCCGGCTCCCTGCTCGCCGCCGGCGTCTTCGTCGCGAACCCGGCCCACGCGGCCGCGACCGACGACATCCGGATCAACGAGGTCGTGACCACCGGAAGCATCAACGACTCGATCGAGCTGTACAACAAGGGCACCGCCGCCGTCGACGTCTCGGGGTGGATCCTGAAGGACAACAACAACAGCTCCAAGTACAAGATCGCATCGGGCACCACGCTCGCCGCCAACGGCTACGTGGCCTTCGACGTGCACAGCTCCTTCGGCCTCGGCTCCAGCGACTCGGCGCGTCTCTACCTGGCCGACGGCACCACCCTGGTCGACAGCTTCACCTGGACCAGCCACTCCAACCCGTCCTGGTCCCGCTGCGCCGACGGCACCGGCGCCTTCGTCCAGGCCACCGCGATCACCCTCGGCGGCCCCAACGCCTGTGGCAGCGGCTCCGGTTCGGGCGGCGGCATCACCGCCGCAGCCTGGCCGGGCAGCAATACCGTCTCCACCGCGGACGCGTCCAACGTCTTCGGCCAGGACCTGAGCGGCCTCTACCAGGAGGGCTCGGTCATGTGGGGCGCACAGAACTCCGGCAAGCTGTGGCGGCTGGTCCGCGACGGCTCCGGCGGCTGGACCCCGGACACCACCAACGGCTGGACCACCGGCAAGACGCTGCACTTCCCCGGCGGCACCGGCACCCCCGACGACGAGGGCGTCACGCTGACCGGCGCGGGCTCGGCCGGCGGCGTCTACGTCTCCTCCGAGCGCAACGCCGACTCGTCCGGCACCAGCCGCCTCTCCGTGCTGCGCTACGACGTCAGCGGCACCGGCACCACGCTGAACGCCACCCAGGAGTGGAACCTCACCTCTGACCTGCCGGCGACCGGCGCCAACCTCGGCCTCGAGGGCGTCACCTGGGTCCCGGACAGCTACCTGACCGGCGCGGGTTTCAAGGACCAGTCCACCGGCGCGGCCTACGACCCGACCCGCTACGCCTCGCACTCCGCCGGCGTCTTCTTCGTCGGCGTCGAGGGCAGCGGCATGGTCTACGGCTACGTCCTCCAGGACTCCGGCGCGTTCACCAAGGTCGCCACCATCTCCAGCGGCATGGCGGGCGTCATGGAGCTGCAGTGGGAGCCGCAGGCCTCCCGGCTCTGGGTCGTCTGCGACGACACCTGCAACGGCGAGCACCGCACCGTGCAGGTCGACGCGACCGGCGCCTTCGCGCTGACCGCGATCTACAACCGCCCCAGCGGCATGCCCGACTACAACAACGAGGGCTTCTTCCCGGCCCCGGCCGACGAGTGCGTGTCCGGCTCCAAGCCGGTCTACTGGTCGGACGACTCCAACGACGGCGGCCACGCGATCCGCAAGGGCACCATCACCTGCTGATCCCGCGTCCCCGGCCCTGCTCCCGGCCTGCCCCGGTCGCCGTTCCGGCTCCGGGCCCGGCCTGAGACGAGCGGCGGGCCGCTCCCCCGGCGAGTTCCGAGGGAGCGGCCCGCCTCCGTCGTTCCGCCGCCCGGTCGTGGCACTCTCGTGTCGTGAGCAGCAGCCCTGTACACAAGCCGGAGCGCGACGAGGCCGACCCCGCACTGCTGCTCCTGGGCTTCCTCGACTTCCACCGCGCCGCGGTCGAGCGGAAGATCCGCGGGCTGGGCGAGGACGAGCTGCGCACCAGCCGCCTGCCCTCGGGCTGGTCGCCCCTGCAACTCCTCAAGCACCTCGTGTTCATGGAGCGGCGCTGGCTGGTCTGGGGCTTCCTGGCCGAGCCGCTCCCCGATCCGCACGGCGACGAGAACGCCGAGGGGAACTGGCGCGTGCTACCCGAGGACACGGCCGACACGCTGCTCGCCGCACTGCACGAGGGCGGCGCCAGGACCCGGGCCATCGCCCGCCGCAGCGCCCTCGGCGACGTCGCCCGCACCGGCGGCCGCTTCCGGCCCGGCGACCCGAAGCCGCCGCCCACCCTGGCCTGGATCCTCTGCTACGTCCTGCAGGAATACGCCCGCCACTGCGGCCATCTGGACGTCGCCCGCGAGCTCGCCGACGGCGACACCGGCGAGTAGCGGCAGCCTGCGCCCGTGGCACCGGGCGGCCATCAGGCGGCTGAACTGGACCTTCGCCTGCCCGTCGTCCGGCCGGGCGGCTCCGACGGGCTGATGCGGTGTCACGTTCCTGTCACTGCACGCATCTTCCCTCACTCCCAGTGGTGGCAACAGAATCCGCATGTCCAGTGTGTCGGGACACCGACACCACCGGTACCGCTTCGCATGTCAGGAGAAGACATGTCCGTACTGGCTCGAACAGGACCAAGGATTCTCGGCGCAGCCCTCTCAGCAGCACTGGCGTTAGCCACGCCTGCCTTCGTCGCCGACGCCCAGGCGGCCGCCCACCCGCACGCGCCGCAGGTCGCGCCCAGCATGACCAAGATCAGTACCGATCCGTACTCCGACGCCCAGGCGCAGCACGCCACCGAGGTCGAGCCGGACACCTTCAGCTACGGCAGCACCGTCGTCTCCGCCTTCCAGGTCGGCCGCGTCTCGGGCGGCGGCGCGTCCAACATCGGCTGGACGACCTCGACCGACGGCGGCCAGACCTGGACCAACGGCTTCCTGCCCGCCACCACCGCCAACACCGGCGGCCCGTACGGGCAGGTCAGCGACGCCTCGGTGGCCTACGACGTCAAGGACAACGTCTGGATGGTGTCCTGGCTCGGCATCGCCCCCAGCGGCAACGTTGACGTGGAGCTGAGCCGCTCCACCGACGGCGGCCACACCTGGGGCAACCCGGTCACGATCTCCACCGGCACGTTCGACGACAAGAACTGGACCGTCTGCGACAACCACTCGGCCAGCCCCTACTACGGCCACTGCTACACCGAATACGACGACGCCAACGCCGGCGACGCCGAGCACATGCGCACCTCGACCAACGGCGGCGCGTCCTGGGGTTCCCAGCTGAGCCCGGCCGACAGCCCCAGCGGCCTCGGCGGTCAGCCCGTCGTCCAGCCCAACGGCACCGTCGTAGTGCCGTTCTCCTCGGCCAGCTCGAACGCCGAACGCTCCTTCACCTCGACCAACGGCGGCAGCAGCTGGGGCTCCAGCGTGCTGATCGCCACCGTCTCCCACCACACCGTGGCCGGTCTCGAGGACGCCGCCAACGACATCGCCACGCTGTCACCGCGCGACACCCTGCGCGAGAGCCCGCTGCCGTCGGCCGAGATCGACTCCTCGGGCAAGGTCTACGCGGTCTGGTCCGACTGCCGCTTCCGCAGCGGCTGCCCGAGCAACGACATCATCATGTCGACCTCCACCAACGGCACCACGTGGAGCACCCCGGCCCGCGTGCCGATCGACGCCGTCACCAGCACGGCCGACCACTTCACGGCCGGCATCGGCGTCGACCCGAACAGCTCCGGCAGCACCGCCAGGATCGGGCTGACGTACTACTACTACCCGAACGCCTCCTGCACGGACACGACCTGCCAGCTCGACGCGGGCTACGTCTCCTCCACCGACGGCGGCGCCACCTGGACGCCCGCCGTCCAGCTGGCCGGCCCGATGACCCTGGCCTGGCTGCCGAACACCTCCCAGGGACGGATGTTCGGCGACTACATCTCCACCTCCGTCCTCGCGGGCGGCAACGCGGTCACGGTGATCCCGATCGCCCACGCCCCCAGCGGCAGCACCTTCGACGTGGGGATGTACGCGGCGTCCGGCGGCCTCCCGGTCGGCAGCGGCTCGACGGGCAACACCGTGACCGTCACCAACCCGGGCAACCAGACCGGCACCGTCGGCACGGCCGCCTCCCTGCAGCTGAGCGGCACCGACTCGGGCGGCCTGACCTTGACCTACTCGGCCACCGGCCTCCCGGTGGGCCTCTCCGTCTCCTCCTCCGGCCTGATCTCCGGCACGCCCACGACGGCGGGCAGCTCCACCGTCACCGTCACCGCCTCCGACAGCACCGGCGCCTCCGGCTCCACGTCCTTCACCTGGACCGTCAACCCGGTCGGTGGCGGCAACGGCGTCCTCAACGGCGGCTTCGAGACCGGCAGCTTCTCCAACTGGACCACCACCGGCAACGCCGCGGTGACGGCCGGCGCGGCGCACAGCGGCAGCTACGGCGCGATGCTGGGCCTGACCACCCCGTCCAACACCTCCACCGCGGCGCAGACCTTCACCGCCCCGGCCGGCACCACCAAGCTGTCCTTCTACTACAACGTGACCTGCCCGGACACCGTCACCTACGACTGGGCCACCGCCACGCTGAAGGACAACACCTCGGGCACCACCACCACCGTCCTGGCCAAGACCTGCGTCTCCAGCTCCGGCTGGGTACTGAAGACCGCCACCATCACGGCGGGCCACAGCTACACGCTGACCCTGACCAACAAGGACGACAACTACCCCGGCGACCCGACGTACACCTACTACGACGACATCACCACCTCCTGATCGCACCCTGATCCCCTGATCGAGCGGCGGGTCCCCTGTCATCCCGTATCCCGGGGGGACCCGCCCCTCGGACGACGACCGAGCGGCTGTCAGGACGGCCTTGATCAGAATGTCGTGGGCCCTGCCCACCATGAGCAGTTTGGGCAGCTTTCCCAGGTAGCGGACGGCGACCAGGATCAGCAGGGCCCCGATCACGATGGTGAACAGCGGACCGAGGGTGCTGCTGACGTGCGTGGTCGCGTGGATCACCTCGTGCTCCACCGGTCTGGTGGCCCGGATGAAGTTGAAGTGGGCCGGATTGGGGATCCAGCCGGTGCCGTACAGCGCATTGGCCAGCGCCCCGCTGACGTGTTTCAGCGGATGCCAGATCGGCTCGATCGGGAGGAAGATCAGCAGCGCGAGCCAGTTGTAGAGGTCATGGACCGTCGGGGCGCCCAGGCTCGTCGTCACCGTGGTTCCGACGTTCGCACCCAGAATGATGGGGATCGCGCCCTGGATGGACGCGCCCGAGCCCACGGCGGTGACGGTGATGGCCGACGTCGTGGTCGACGACGGGATCAGGACCGTGTGACCGCCGAGCCGCCGGAAGCGGTTCGGCCGTCGACGTGACGCCGGGGCGACCATCCGCGGGCTCAGCTCACCGCGGCCCGCGGCCCCCGGGCGCCTGTCCCTACGCCTTGGCCTTCTCCTTGGTCTCGCGACTCACGGGGGTCGCCTTTGCGCTCTGGAGGGCCCGTTCGGAGATCACCAGCGCCACGCTGCTGTATACGGCCAGAAGGATCAGCACTCCGCCGGTCACGATGTCCGCGACGGCCGCCTGGCCGGCTTCGGAGTAGTGGGAGTAACCCACGGCGAAAGGCGCGATCACCAGCCAGGCGCCCGCCAGACCGATGATGACGTCGCTGACTCTGGTGGGCTCACGCAGCAGGCGGCCCATTCCGTTGAGGACGGCCACGATGCCCACCATGACCTCGTTGAGGTGGGCCTCCTGAGCCTGGTACGTCGTCGGGTAGTCGAGCACCGCGATCGTCGTGAACAACCACACGCCGATCAGGATCAGCGGATAGCCCAGAGACTCCCGCTGGTCCGCCCACCACAGGTGACGCGGTGGCTTGACCCTCTCCAGACCGACGATCTCAGGTGCGCGGGTTGTAGTCACAAGCGCCATGACAGCCCCTCTGGCTCGGACGACAGGGCACCGCTCGCCGCAGCCCTTCCGGCCCGCGGCGGGCGATCCTTCGTACTTGGATTGTCACCCGCTACTGATCACCACGCCCGACGAGCGCTGCCCACCCCCGCTCCGCCGCCGCCCACGTCAGGCCGCCCGACACCATGCTCGCCGTGGGCCTTTTCGCTGG